>CAXXDU010000002.1:0-3436226 GCA_963667535.2 Cloacimonadaceae bacterium (SeqCode) | reverse complement strand
TTCGGTGGTTAAAAAAAGTGAATACATGATTAAGTAGTTAGTGGAATTCTATGCAAGTCTTGGTTGAGTTTTATACATTTTGAATCGATATCTATTATAACAAAACCGCGTAAACGCGGGACTACATACTTAATTATTTTTCGCGTGTTTCGTGTCTTTCGTGGTTAAAGTCTTTTTGTACCTGTTTTGTTTTACTCTTGACTGCTAAAGGGGATATAATATTTTGATATACAATGGAAAAACGGGATAACACAGACAAGGGAAGCTATGAAACGTAAGATACTATTAGGGCTGATGCTGTTTGCAGCGCTGGCTTTGACAGGCAAGCTGAATCAAAGCATTCAGAAACCTGATTCATTGTATCTGGGAAACAGGTTTTATCTGAATATCACTTCAGAACAGGACCTGGCAGAAGCTGTCATTCCCGATACTCTTACTAAGTTTGCCGTGCTTGCCGCTGAAAAAATGACGGATAGAAACAAACCTGTCGGATTAAAGCTGACTATCGTACCGTTGGATACGGGTGAACACACCTTTCCGGGTCTGTATATCAAATCTGTGAAACCAACCTCTGATTCACTTAAAACGGAAGCTTTTACTCTTAAAATACTGGAAATACGTGCTGCCAAAGATACTACTCTGGTGGATATTGCCGGCACGCAAAAGCTGAAAGGTGAGCTGCCATACTGGGCATACTATGCCATTGCCGGATTACTGCTTCTGGCTCTGATTATTGTCATCATCCTGCTTATCCGCAAGTATAGAAAGAAACCTGAACAAGCTATCATCAAAGCGATTGAACCCATAGACAGCCGAACCAACCGCGAACGGGCTGTGGATGCTCTGATTGCCCTTAAAACGGAAAAGCTGCCGGAATACGGAGAGTTTATTGTTTATCATTTCCGGCTTTCCGAAATCATGAAGCTTTATCTGGAAGCGGAATATGGTTTTTCTGCCAATGAAATGACGACCCGCGAGATAAAGCTGCATCTGCGTAAGGATAATGATATCAGTATGACAGAGCAGAGAGATGTGATAAACTGGCTGGAAGGCTGTGACAAGGTCAAATTTGCCAAGTATATTCCCACAGTTCAGGCTTGTGATGAAAAGCTGGATTGGGCGATGGACTGGCTGCTAAAGAAGAATGTAACTCCGGAGCCTGCAGGGACAGAGGTCAGCCATGACGCTTGATTTCTATAGTCCCTGGTGGTTGCTTGCTTTGCTTTTGGTACCTTTGTATCTTTATTATGAGCTAAAGTATAAAAGCCGGAAACGCATGCAGATACCCTTTAGCAGATTTACGCTGCTGAATAAGTTTAAGCCGCGTTATTCTATCTGGAAATACCTTTATCCTGTCCTCAGAGCGCTCATCATTATCTGTCTGGTGATAGCGGTTGCCAGACCACGGTTTGGCAAAGGCAGAGAAGACATTCAGGGTGAAGGTGTGGATATTGTCATAGCTCTGGATGTGAGTGGTTCCATGCTGGCAGTTGATTTTATGCCGGAAAACCGTCTGGGTGCTGCTAAGAAAGTGGCAAAAGAATTTATTCTGCAAAGGGAACATGACCGCATCGGGCTGGTGTCTTTTTCGGAATATGCGCTGACGCGCTGTCCTCTGACGCATGACCATAGTTCTTTGACGCAGTTGCTCTCGCAGATTGAGGTCAATATAGAAGCTTCTTCCACTGCGATAGGTCTGGGTCTGGCTACAGCAGTAGCAAGGCTTAGAAATTCCTCTGCCAAGTCCAAAGTCATTATTCTGATTACGGATGGAGTCAGTAATTCGGGAGAGGTAGACCCCTTTTCTGCTGCTGAGATGGCAAAGACATTTGGCATAAAGGTTTATCCTGTGGGTGTGGGCAGCAATGGCATGGTGGATTATCCTGTTACTGACCCTATCTTTGGTACCAGATACCAAAAGGTTTTGATTGAGATGGATATGAATACTTTAAATAAGATTGCCGCCACGACAGGTACCGGTGAAGCTGCTTTGGCAACCAATACGCAGCAGCTCAAGGCAATTCTGGATAATATTGATAAGCTCGAGAAGAGCCGTTATAAAATCCGCTATTACTATGATTACAAAGAAGTCTTTCCTTTTTTCCTGTGGGCTGCTTTCTTCCTGCTCATGCTTGAATTGACTCTGAAACTGGCTATGGTACGGATACTGCCGGAGTAGATGATGAATATTGTAAATCCCAAACTGCTGTTTCTGCTGCTCATCCTGCTGCCTTTGATCGGGCTATTGATTATCATCAGAAAAAGGTATCTGACTAAGTTTGGCAAGTTTGCAGACCGGAGTCTTTGGGACTTCTATTTCAGGGACTGGTCTTTCTTTCTCTACAGATTAAAAGCTGTGTTACTGATACTGGCGCTGGCATTGATTATCCTGGCTTTGGTGCGTCCTCAATGGGACAGGGAAACACAGGATATCAAACGCAGCGGACTGGATATCGCTATCTGCATAGATGCCAGTAAAAGTATGGATGCTACTGATATAGCGCCCAGCCGTCTGCAAAGAGCCAAAGATGAGATATCAGCCTTTATAGATGAACAAAAAGGCGATAGAATAGCCTTGATTCCCTTTGCCGGTACTGCTTTTGTGCAATGTCCCCTTACGGATGATTATGAAGCAGCCAGAATGCTGCTAAACAGCCTCAATACCAGCACTGTTCCTGTCTGGGGCACGGATATCGGCAAAGCGCTCAATATTGCCGGTACCGTCTTTGATAAAAATACCAAAACAAGAGTAGTTGTCCTGATATCTGACGGAGAAGACCTGAGCGAGGAAAGCGTTAAAGAAGCCAAAGCCCTATCCTCACAGGGCGTGATTGTTTACACTATGGGAGTCGGGACACCGGAAGGAAGCAAAGTTAAGCTCTCCGGCCAGGAAGATTTTGGCAATATCAGTCAGAACGAAATCACCAGTAAGCTGGATAATAAAACCCTGAGCAGGATTGCCGCACTAACGGGAGGGGAATTCTTTATGATAACTCCCACCCAGGACGAGATACAGGCAATTCTGAAACATATATCATCTCTGGAGCAAAACAAGCTGTCATCACGCAGAATGAGCCTGTATAAAGAACAGTATGGTCTGTTTGTTATTGCCGCCTTGCTTCTACTATTAATCGAGACTCTGCTGAGTTCCACATTGAATAAAACCAGGGGTAACAAAGTACCCAAATCAACTTATGTAACGGGATTCCTGTTGCTATTGATGCTGATGCCGGTATTTAATCTGAGTGCTCTGAATTTACCCTGGACCAAGGCTTTGAATAATAGCAAAGGTAATGCTGCTTACAAAAAGAAAGATTATCAGAAAGCTGAAAAGACTTATAATAAAAACGCTCTGAACTACCCCAAAGACAATGTGCTGCAATATAATCACGGCAATTCCTTATACCAGTTGAAAAAGGAAAAGGAAGCGGCGGATGCCTGGCAAAAAGCACTGAACTCAAAAGATGACAAGCTCAAAAGCAAAGCCTGGTACAATCTGGGAAATCAGCAATATCAGGCTAAGAAATATACCGATGCTTTGCAATCTTACCGCAATTCAGTGCTATCAGACGGGAATAATAAACCTGCCAAAGCCAATTATGACCTGGCAAAGAGAATGTTGGTTCAGCAGCAGCAACAGCAACAAAAACAGCAGCAAAACAAACAGAACAAAGATAAAGACAAACAAAAGCAGCAAGAGCAACAGAAGCCTCAGGACATGCAGCAGCAAAAGGATAAGAAAGATTCAGCAGAGAGAATTCTCAAGGCTTTGGAACAGAAAGAGGTAAATGACCGTAAAAACAAACAGGCACCGCCTCAGCGCCTGCGTAACAATAAGTGGTGGTAATCATGCAATACAGGAAGTTTACTCAGTTTTTACTCTTAGTTTTTATCCTGTTTCAGGTTTCTCTGATGCCGGCACAGACCATGCGAGTGCGCTCCACAGCAGAGCCTGGTACCGTGGGCAGAGATGAGGAAGTAACATATACAATCGACGTTACAGGTGATAAGAACTTCAGGCTCACAGCGCCTAAACTGCCTAATCTGGTGGACTTTTCCCTGCGCAATATGATGACTTCCAGCTCTTCCAGTTACTCCATAATCAATGGCAATGTAAGCGAATCAGTGACCAAATCTTTTATCTACCGGCTTGTTCCCAAACGCACAGGCAATCTCAAGATTCCTGCCTTTAATATATCAATCAATGGCAAGGACTATACTACACAGCCTGCGTCTGTGAGAGTACTGGATAAATCTTATGCAGGTAACAGGCAGCAACAACAGCAGAATAATCCATTTGGCTTTGGGCAGAATATGCCGTTCATGATGCAGGACCCGTTTAGCCTGAATATGGGGTTTGAGCCTGTTGGCGAAATGTCTATCATCGCTGCTCCCGATAAACGGACTGTGTATCTGGGAGAGCCGCTATTGGTTACATACAGATTATACACCACACAGCCTGTTGCCTCACTTGAACTCAAAGATGAAAAAGACTTTGGCGGTTACGGTAAGGAAACCTACAGTGAACCGACCAGGTTAAATTTTGAGCTTACCAAAGTCAAAAACCAACGCTTCAAAGTAGCAGTGCTCAAGACAATTGCAATTTCACCCAACAGTGCCGGAGTGATAGAATTACCACAAATAACGGCTGAGGTTCAGACCGGTGCTATGGGACTTTATGCTAAGACATTACAGAGTGAAACGGTCAGAATTACTGTAAAAGAGTTACCTGTAACCGGGAAACCAAATGATTTCAGCGGTGCTGTGGGAAAATTCAAAGTCTATGACCAGCTTGGAAAAAACACTATTCGATTGGGCGAAGCGCTGGAATATAAACTCATTATCAATGGCAGAGGCAATTTTAATCAGTTCAGCAATCCTGTGTACCCGTTACAACAGGATTTCCGCATAGCTTCACCACTTACCGATGACCAGATTCAGGCAGGTGTAAATGGTACAAGAACCATCAACTACCTGCTGATTCCCAAAAGCGAAGGTACTTTTACAATTCCGGGCGTGAGGTTCAATTGGTTTGACCCTGTCAGTTCCTCTTATCAGAGCTTTCAAAGCAAGCCTGTTAAAGTAACTGTCAAACCCGGGAATGTACTTACTTATATCTCAAATGTATTCCAGAAAGAGAATATCAGAATGCTCTCACCTTTTAATCCCGGGGAAAAGTATTCCTCACAGACATTACTGGCGGATAGTACTATTTATTGGTTGTTGGTGATTCTGATTCTATTGAGTTTAGTCCCCTCCTGGTGGATGGCAAGTAATAAAAAGCTCAGGGATATTGACCCTGAACTCGCTGCTCAGAAAGGTTCTGCCCGGGTGCTGAAGAAATATCTCAAGCAGGCAGAAAAAGCAGCACAGGAAGGTTCACAGGAATTCTATCCCAAAGCAGAAATTGGCTTAATGAGGTATCTGAGTGATAAGTACCACATCAGGCACCGCTATTCAACTGCTGAGAAACTTTATCATCTGCGGCTGAAAGGACTGGATGAAGAACTGGTCAGCAATCTGGAAGGTTTTCTCAAGCGCTGTCAGGAAGCACGCTATATGCCGGGCGGATTCAATCAAAACGTGCTGTTGTCAGATTTGGATGCTCTGACCAAAGTGATAAAGTCATTCATTAAACAACCCGATAAAGTTAACAAATTCAAGTGGTGAGAACATGAAAAGTAAAGTAAATTCACGGATTATCATTGTTGTTATCATAGGAATACTCGGTTTTTGTAATATGCTTTGGAGCGCTCAGACACAAGCTTCTGATAAGTCTACCGACTACACAGCAGCTTCGCACAATCTGCTTAAAATAGAGAAATCCGGTGTAAAGAATGCTGACTTGTACAATCAACTGGGCTTGAGCTATTATCATCAGGGCAATACCGGCAAAGCAGTTCTGTATTTTTTACGTGCACTGAGGATAAACAGCAATCATGCAGATGCCAAAAACAATCTGGATTATGTCATCAATAGAAGCCTGGACAGAGAGCTTTATGCTCAGCCCTCATTCCTGTCCGGACTGTTCAAAAAGGGATTTGATTTCTTCTCATTAAATGCACTGGCTGTTATTGTCTTATTGCTTTTGATTGTCACCGTATTGTGTGTGCACTGGCTTATGCATTTGGGTGTATCCCGGGATAAAGCAGTTCCTGTCATGTGGCTGGTGATTTTAGGATTTGTCTTTCTACTCTCGGCAACCATGCTCGGACTCAAATACAAAGAATATCACAACGGCAATATGGCAGTGCTGATTGAACCTGAAGTGGCAGGTTATTCAGGTCCGGGAACTGAATTTGGCAAGCTCTTCACAGTACATAGCGGGTTGATTATCCACATCAACAGAGTAGACAAAGACTGGGCTCTGGTCACATTACCCAACGGCGGAGCAGGCTGGATAATTTTATCAGGTATTGAAAAGGTTAAGCCAATATATATTCCTTGACACATATTCTACAGTAATCAACAATTGCAATATAAATAAATCTGTGCTGTTACTATATTCCAGACATGGGAGAAAAGATGGCTGATAGGTTAATGACTGTATTGTATGTCGTTTGTATTATCTTTTTACTAACCGCTTGTGCTAAACACAATCCTCTTAAACCGGATAATGACCCCAATGCTCCTCTTGTTTTAACAGAAGAAAAAGTCTTATCGGGAAATGGAAGTGACTACACTTACAGGCAATCGGCAAAGCTAAATCTACCTAAAGATAAAGAATATTTAATAGCCTGGAGAATCACGACCACTGATAGCTTATTGCCGGATGGAATAGTCACCGATGCAGAAGGATGGATATTTCATTATACTACTAATGCAGATACATCAATTCCGTTATCTTCTCCCGCATGTCAACGCACAATCTGGACATCCGGACTGCAACAGAACTGGGAATTTGCTTCGGCAAATGGTAAGCTAAAGCAGATTATTTCTAAGGTCGAAGTAAAAGTTATACCTTCAGCAGGAAAGATGGCAGAATATTGTAAAACTTTCCCGATGGACAGGATTTTTGGCTCAAAGATGATTCCTCCCGGTTTTGAACAGGGGGGTACAACAGGAATGGGTATTCATGTCTCCTTAAGGGAGATTTATGGGGATATCTTTGTTGAGGGGTTGTATGCTCATCATTTTATGTACAGGATAAATACAGTTGATCTTAACCAGAATATTCTGCAGTCAGGTCAGTGGTATTCCACCCTGGAATGTGAAAATATCAGAGAGCTCTATATCAATACTCAGACGACACCATCCTTGGTCCCCAATCAACCTGATGAATATACTCAACTGGAAACATATCTTGTATCACGCCAGGGAATGGAAGAAACAACTCACCACAAAATATACTTTAAAGCTAAGGGAGGATTTCATGCTAAAACTCTGGTATACCCCCGTCATCTTTATGGGATGGGGCAATATCACTACATTCCGTATCTGGACGAGTCTGTTCCATCTATACCAATAGAACCACAAAGCAGTACGCATCACAGTACAAATCTTTTCAAAGATGAAGATGCTTATACTGCAATAAACTCGAGTGATTTTAAAATGTATCTGGCTTGGGGCTGGCATGGCCAGTATGGACGTCCAGGTGTCAATTCTACGACAATAACTGACGATCCCTTTGATAAGGTAGTTAATCTGTGTCCTGATGAAGAGACAGACGTTGATTACTATTCCTACATAACTCATTTTGACTTGCAGATGGATGGGCAACCTTTTCCGGCTTTAGCGCAGTTTGGAAATACACAAATCGTTACGCATTCTGATGGAACACTCTGGCGAAGAGTGAAATACTCAAATCTTGATTGCTCCCGCGCTACCTTAACAGAACTGAGCAATGGATTGCATACATTCAGATTCAGTGTTGTTGATGGACAGAGTGTTTATGACCCCACTCCGGTAGAGTTGAAGGTCAATCTTGTACCTTATGTACCCGTAAGTCAACGTAATGGTATATTGATTATTGATGATGACATAAGCAACGCAAGCTTCTGTCCGGAAGCAAAAGTAGATTCCGTTTATCAGGCAATTACGCCTACAGTATATGGTCCGGTTGTTCAGTTTGACCGAGCTTCATCAAATTATACAGATATGAAGAATAGAAGAATCTCTCCAACCATGCTGCAGAATTACAAGGCTGTAATCTACCATTGTGATTATCCGACGTATACAAGTAACTATAGCCTTGACGCAGATGGTATGTATCTGTATCTGATGAATGGTGGAAAGCTGGTAATAAGCGGTGCTGCGAATATAGCAGCTATGATAAATGCCTTATTGATGCAGAGTAAATATAATGAGCAATATTCCTTAGGGTTTAGAAATGCTGATGATGTTTCAATTACAACTAATAATATGCTGTCCCAACCATATTTTGTTTCGGCTAACGGTGCGAGTGAAGCATGGCCGGATATTCCACTGAATATTTCTACTTCATTTGTATCGCTGATTAATAGCAGGCATGGTCTGGGTCCTGTAACTATCTTTAATAATCTGGAGCATGTTTCCCGGGTTTACAGGTATGGATGCAAAATACCCGGTACAGATAATTATTCTCCTACTCAGGAGCAGTATAGCCAGTATATCACAAAAACTGTCGGCATTGAGTATATTTATCCGGGCTCTGGGAAGGTTGTTGTACTGGGATTCCCACTTTCCTATATGCAACAGCCCAATGTAAATCTGGCTTTGCAAAAAATCATAGATAACCTGCTATCAAGTGATATGTGAGGTTGATAATGAAAAAGCAAATAGTGATTTTAGCTATATTGATGTTAGCTTTGGTATTAACTAGCACTAGTATATTTGCCAGGAATGATAATAGCACTAATACACGTCCCAAATCCTTCAATATTTCTCAGTTTCACGATGCAGGAAGTATCTGGCTCAGGGGGTCAAATTATGGATTTATCGGGTCTGCTGATGATGCCACATCCCCATCTCTTGAGTATCCCGGAGGGAGTGGTGTGGATTATCTGTATCAGGGCGCTATCTGGATTGGAGGCAAGAAATACCGCCGAAATGCTGCAGGATTGAAGCTTTATTGGATAGCACAAAACCCAACTGCTGACAGTAGTGCTGTGGTAGCAGAGGGTGAATACGGCTGGAATGCAGGCTTGAAGCCTGTGATAGATACACTGACAACGATTGGATTTGACGGAGATAAGGATTTGTACGAGCTGCTGCCGGCATATAATCCCCTCGAAAGCGGTAATGAAGCGGTATATAACAAATATGCCATTTACAATCCCCAGGATGTTGTCTTGAAGAGCATTTATTCATATCCCAGTCCACAACCTTATGTTATTCCTGACACCACAGGAATTTACTGCTTTTCCATACCTGTGGACCAAACTGGAAACGAGCCTGGTTTTGAAACGCTATCTGCTTACTATTATGATTACAGTCCATTCGGGACAACCGGGCAAAGAGATTGGGGTCAATCCAGAAGTTCAAATATGCACGTGCCATTAAATATAGCAGTAGAACAAAAAAGCTATGCCTATCCGGTGCAGAACTATGACAAGATGATTATCTTTAAATTTACTCTGCATAACTCCAATGAAGCTGATACTCTGTATGACATCAGCATAGGAAGCTATATGGATTGTGACTGCGGACAACGTGTGGCGAAATCAGAGAAAAGCTTTAGTATCAATGATGGTTGTTTAAAAGGTGGTTCCTCATCGTTTAGTGATGATGTGAGCGGCTACATTATGGGAGGCACCAATGAAGGCAGTTATGAGTTTGCCTATTCCAGAGACGCAGATGGAGATGATGGCATTACTCCGGCATTAATTGGTTCAAAATTTATCCTACCCGATTACAATCTCAATCGTTCAGCCTGGTATTGGCAAGTTGGAAGCGGACCTGATGACTTTACTCCTCTATCACTTGTTCTCAGTCCGCACAAAACCGCTAATGAGAAATACTGGCTGATGACAGATAAAGACCCAAATTCAGTTCCGAACCAAATGTTCAAGAATTTAAAAGGTGGTCCGGACGGTACTGTACTGGAATATGAACAGCCCGCTCCCTGTGATACGCGTTTTATGACCAGTATTTACGGCAACCTGCCCACCATTGCTAATCCCAGCCCTGATGGCAGAATTAACATCAACCCAGGTAGCGATTTTACATTCTATATGGTTGTCATGGCTGCTGATAATATGGATAATCTGAAACAGAGAGCTCTGGATGCTGAGAATCTTGTCCTGAGCAACTTTGATCTCGGAAATATGCAGGGTCTTACATCAATACCATATCTGAGCTCCATCTCACAAAGATATAACGGGACTGTCGATATTAAATGGGCATCCTATACTGAACCCGGCTATTTTGAAGTAATGTATAAACCTGCTGAAGCTCCTGCTTCACAATGGCAAGCTCACATCGTATCTGGAACCACTGAAGACTATCAAATAACCGGATTGACAGATGGCATTGACTATAAATTCAAAATTGCTTCCATATTCAATCCGGGTGCTAATGAAGTATATCTGGAATCAGTTACAAAAGAATTCACTTTAGAAAGCATAGAAGTGCCGGCAACACGGATTTCCAATTACCCCAATCCTTTTAATCCACAAACTACTATAGTTTATGATGTTACCAAAAACGGTAAGGTCAAACTAACGGTTTACAATATTAAAGGTCAGGAAGTGCGCAAGCTTGTAGACGAAGCCAAAGAACCCGGCAGATATCCTGTTGTCTGGGATGGACGGGATTCACAGGGTACACAGGTTGCCAGCGGAATATACTTCTGCCGTTTGTCTGTAGTAGGAAAAGACAAAGTCCATAAGATGCTGATGCTGAAATAAAGCAGGCATATTTAAAACTTTAGTTTTATAATGGGAAGGAAGAATGAAAGCTAAAAGAATTCTTGTTATAATCGTTTGTTTGTTTATCTTTTCTGTTTTACAGGTGTTTGCCTTATCTGAAACGGTAAACTTCTCAGAAATGAATAGCTCTATCAGGAAACTGGATTTATCTCAATATCACAATTCCGGTCGTATCTGGTTGAAAAGCTCAAACTATGGTTTTATCGGTTCTGGCAATGGTTTAGTACCACAGTTTCCATCTTTGGAATTTCCGGGCGGTAGTGGGATTAATTATCTTTATAATGGTTCTGTGTGGATCGGAGCAAAGAAACACAGAAGGAATGCTGCAGGAGCTAAACTGTATTGGGTTGCTCAACAGCCTTCTGCAGATAGCAGCGCTGTCATAGCTGAAGGAGACCCGGGCTGGAACATTAATATGAAAGCAGTAATTGACACACTTGTTTCTGTAGGATTTGACGGAGATAAAGATTTGTATGAATTGCTGCCGGCTTATAATCCTCTAGAATCTGCTAACATTCAAATACAAGGTTTATATAGTCTATATAACCTGCAGGATAATGTAATGAAAAGCATCCTATCCAATCCTGTTCCGAGATCTTTTTCAATACCTGATACGACCGGAACATATTGTTTTTCAATTCCGACAGAACAAACAGGTACTGAACCGGGTTTTGAAACATTATATAGTTATTACTATGATTATAGTCCTTTTAATACTGTGGGAGATAGAGATTGGGGTACATCCAGATTGAGCAACGTTCATTACCCTTTGAAAATTGCAATTGAGCAAAAAAGTTATGCATTCCCCTTGCAGAACTATGATAACCTGATAATTATGAAGTATAGTATCTATAATACGAGCACAGTTGATACTCTGGAAGATTTTTGTTTTGGTTCATACATTGATTGTGATTGCGGTCCTGAAGCTATTGGTTCTTTCGCTGCATATGATGATGTGAGTGGATATGTGATGGGTGGAACTGAGGCCGGCACGTATGAATTTGCTTATTCCAGGGATTACGATGGAGATGGTGGCTTGACTCCTGCTTTGATAGGAGTAAAACTTATGTTATCCGATTTGAATTTGAACCGTTCAGACTGGTATTGGCAGATAGCCGATGGTCCGGACGATTGGACTCCGCAAAGCCTTTCATTGAGTTCAAGGTTAACTGCCAATGAGAAATATTGGCTGATGACAGGAAGAAATCCAAATCCTGTAGTTAATTCAAAATATAAAGCCCTGCGGGGTGGTCCTTCCGGCAATGTAACCGAATATGAACAACCTGATCCTTGCGAAACACGTTTTATGACCAGCTTTTATGGAAGCCAACCTACAGTCACAAATCCGAATCCCGAGAATCGGATAAACCTTAATCCTCTCAGCAATATCGTTTTCTATGTAGCTATTTTTGCAGGAAATGGTTTGGAGCAATTAAAACAAAGTGCAGTAATGGCAGAAAACTTAGTCCTGAACAATTATGATTTGGGTAACATGGAAGGATTGACATCTTTTCCTTATTTAACTGGTGTTTCTCAGACAACTGACTGGACAGTAACCCTTAATTGGGCTGCATATACAGAACCTGATCAACACAATGTAATGTATAAACCAACAGATGCTCCCGATACGCAATGGGAAACTATCCCCTATCCGGGAACTTCAAGCAGTGGTATTGTCTCAGGATTAATTAATGGTGTTAGTTATAAATTCAAAGTCTCAGCAGTATTCAATCCCGGACCAGATGAAATATCCCTGACATCTAACACAATGGAATTTGTTATTAATAATCCGGTCAGTAATGAAGATAATACAATATCACCCTCGATATCTGTATCGAATTATCCCAATCCGTTTAATCCTGAAACGACTATAGAATATGAAATATCAGGTAAGTGTTATTCCAGATTGGCAATCTACAATATAAAAGGACAATTGATCAATACTCTTGTCGACGAGATAAAAGAACCCGGGAATTATGAGCTGAAATGGAATGGAAAGGATAGAGATAACAATCAGGTTGGCAACGGAATTTACTTTTGCCGTTTGTCAGTTGCAGGGAAAGACAAAGTCCATAAGATGTTAATGCTGAAATAATGCAGGCATATTTAAACCTTAGCTATATAATGGAAAGGAAGAATGAAAGCTAAAAGAATTCTTATTTTAATTGTTTGTTTGGTTATCTTTTCTGTTGTACAGGTGTTTGCCTTATCTGAAACGGTAAACTTCTCAGAAGTGAATAGCTCTGTCAGGAAACTGGATTTATCTCAATATCACAATTCCACAAGTATATGGCTCAGGGAAACGAATTATGGATTTATGGGTTCAGGTGATGATGCCATTCCACAGCATCCTTCCTTAGAATATCCAGGTGGCAGTAATGTTGATTATCTTTATATTGGCTCAATCTGGATTGGAGCAAAGAAGTACCGCAGGAATGTAACTGGTGATAAATTATATTGGGTAGCACAGCATCCGTCAGCAGATAGCAGTGAGACCGTAGCAGAAGGAAGCGTTGGATGGAACACTAACCTGAAACCTGTTGTTGATACCCTGACCACTGTCGGCTTTGATGGTGATAAAGACCTTTTCGAATTTCTGCCGGCTTATAACCCGTTAGAGTCAGGTAATAGTGCAATCCAAGCTTTGTACGAACAATACAATACTCAGGATAAGGTAATGAAGAGTATTCTGTCTAATCCAGATCCCAGACCTTTTGCCATACCGGATCCCACCGGTACATACTGCTTTACTATTCCAACCGGACAAACTGGAAATGAATCAGGATTTGAAACGTTAACCGGCATATACTACGATTATAGTCCTTTTGGTACTTTAGGAGAGAGAGACTGGGGTACCGCAAGATCGTCAAGCAGGCATATTCCCTTAAACATTGCGGTTGAACAGAAAAGTTATGCCTTTCCATTGGAAAACTATGATAAGATTTTAATTATGAAATACACTCTGTATAATCCAAGCGAAATAGATACCTTGTTTGATTTAAACATTGGCAGTTTTATTGATAACGACTGTAAGCCAAATACAGCCGGAGCCGGAGGTGCTACAGATGATGTGAGTGGTTATGTTATGAATGGCTATGAATTTGCATATTCCAGAGATGCCGATGGTGACAATGGAACAACAGCCGCCTGGATTGGGACAAAATTAGTTGTACCCAATGTTAATCTGTTTCATACTGCCTGGTGCTGGAATGTCGGAAATGGTCCCAATGACTGGAATCCGCAATCATTGAGCACTGGCACAAACAGAACTGCTAATGAGAAATATTGGCTCATGACCGGACGAAATCCCAATACCTATAAAAACAATCTTTTGCGGGGTGGACCTACCGGAACCGTGGAAGAGTATGAACAAAGCATTCCTTGTGATACCAGATATCTGGCAAGTTGTTATGCATCCCAGCCCTCTCCCGGTAACCCCAATCCTTCAGACCGGTTAAGTTTGGGACCGCATGGTACTTTGACTTTCTTTATGACCATGTTCTTGGGTGAGAATATTGAAGAGCTAAAGCAAAGGTCAGTATTAGCGGATAATATGATTGCCGGTAACTTTTATCTGGGCAATATGTCGGGTCTTACATCCACGCCATATTTATTGAATGTTCAACAAATTGCAGAGGGGGCAGTCAGTTTGAATTGGGCAAATTATACTCCCCCGGTAATTTTTGAATTGCAATATAAACTTACAGACTCAACAACAGAATGGCAGTCAGAAATTGTATCGGGAAATGTAAATACATCTTCAGTTTCCGGGCTGACAAATAATTCACTTTACGATTTTAGAGTAATCTCTGTTTTTAATCCCGGTGAAAATGAAATCAGACTGCAATCTAATATCCTGCAATTACTCATCAATAATGGCTCTTCCATTGATGATAATGCAAACGTACCTTTGATGACATTGATAAATCAACCTAATCCTTACAAACAGCAGACTACTATTCATTATGAAACTACACAAAAAAGCAGAATTAAGATATCAATTTATAACATTAAAGGACAATTAGTCTGCAATTTAACTGATAGGGTTTACGAGCCCGGAAAGCATGAAATGGTGTGGAATGGAAAGGATGCAGATAACAAGATACCTGGTAGTGGTATTTATTTCTGTGTTATGCAAAACAATAATAAGGTCATAACCAGAAAGATGCTGATGATGCAATAAAGCTAATAGAAAATGTTGCAATTTGGTGCAATCGGGATATTATTGACAATATAGCCATACTCAAAGTTTGTAACCTGACTAGTGCATTTATTGTATAACTGATTGATAAATGCACAATTTAGAATTGCTCAGTTAACTCTGACAGGAGCTATAAATAATGGAAAAACCGATTTCTTTCCACGAAATAATGCCTGAAGATGTCTGGAAATGGAAGTATCTGGAAAACCAGGTTGAACAAGTACTATCACTTTATAATTATCAGGAAATCCGGCTATCGGTTTTACAAGACTACAATATCCTCTATAAAGGAATCACAGCTCTGCTCGATACTGACGAAGTTCAGCAGATTGCCCAACAGTTACTCAATCTTGACCAGCCTGATCAGCATATCAGCCTCCTTAGTCTTCGTCCTGAAGGTACAATCAATGTTCTAAATCACGTAGCATACCGTTTTCAGGATGATAAAATTCACCGTATTTTTTATCATGGCCCGATGTTCAGAAAAGGTATAGACCAAAAGCCTATGGAGTTTTACCAGCTAGGTGTGGAATTACTGGGTAGCGACAGTATTCTTAGTGAAAACGAAATCATCAGTTTAGGCATGAAGATATGCGAACAACTAGGGTTAAAAGATGCCTGGATGGAGATAAACAGCTTCGGTTGTGATATCTGCCGTCCAAAATTCTTTACAGCTATGCGGGAGTTTCTGGATAACAATAAAGAAGGTTATTGCCCTACATGTTTCGAAGATTTGTACAACAATCCGTTACATAGTACAGAATGCCTCAAAGCTGACTGTCTGCACTCGACCAAACAGGGTCCCAGGATACAAGACCATCTTTGTCATAAATGCAAGACTAACTTTAACCGTGTAAAGAAGATTCAAGCCAACATTGCCAATGAGTATAAAGTTAACAACCACCTGTTTAAGAACTTTTCCTATTATAACGAGACAGTTTTCAATTTCATGATAAACAAGAATGGCAATTCTATAGTGATTGGCGGTGGTGGTCGTTATGATTTTCTCTCCAAGCGGATTATCGGCAAGCAGATAGCTGCTGTGGGATTTTATCTGAATCTTGACCAGATATATCAGATAATGGAGGCAAGAGGTCTTTTCCAGTCGCAAAACAAGCCTTTCAGAGTTTATATCTGTTCCCAATCAGAAGAGCTGGAAATCATGCTGCTTCAGATAGTGCAGGAGCTGCATCAGCATAATCTCTCTACTATTATCAGCGCAGATATTCTGGATACCAATGCTGAAATGGAGAATGCTGCGAAGAATGATTGCCAGGCGATGATTATTCTCAGGGATGAAAATATCAGAGAAGGTAAGGCTCTGCTCAAGAATCTGCTAAAAGACAAACAGGAATATGTCTCGCTCTCGAATTTGTTATCTGAAATTGATTTAATTAGAAAAGCAGTTCAATAAAGCTATTGAATTTCGATTTCTTCAGCTTCCTGACCATAGATTTCTTTGAAGCGTGCCTCATCAATATCTATCGGTTTTCCTTGAAAAGCAATTTCCCCGTCTTTCAGAGCCAGAACCCTGGAGCCGTATTTTCTTGCCAGTGATAGGAAATGCAGCGAGCAAATAACCGTGATGCCATCAGTTTTATTCAATTCTCCCAGATATTGCATGATGCTGTCTGCGGTGGCAGGGTCCAGACTGGCGACCGGTTCATCTGCCAGAATAAGTTTGGGCTTTTGCATCAAAGCTCTGGCAATAGCTACCCGTTGCTGCTGACCACCGGAAAGCCGCTTCACCTTCTGATATGCATAACTGGTCAGCCCGACTCTTTCCAGACACTTAAAAGCCAGTTCTTTATCTTCGTGATTAAATTCGGAAACTGCACCATGATATCCCAATCTGCCTGTGAGCACATTAGTCATCACTGTCAGGTTTTTCACCAGATTAAACTGTTGAAATATCATGCCAATTTGACTGCGGATATTTCTTAATTGTTTATTGTTGGCGCCCAGAACATCAGTTCCGTTAAATTGAATGCTGCCCTTGGTCGGCTCAATTAAGCGGTTTATACTGCGCAGCAGGGTTGATTTGCCTGAACCGGAAAGACCGAGTAATATGATAAAATCACCTTCATTAACAGTAAGTGATACATCTTTTAATGCCCAGACTTTAGCATCATAGCTTTTGCTTAAGTTGTCGATTTTTAGCAGCATTAATTAATATTACTTCAGGAAATCTGTCGGGTTTTTACCAAGAGTCTTGAGTGTTTCTCTGACAATATTATAATCTTCATCAGTGGCTTTATTAAGTCCATCGATGTCATATAGCTCTTTCATAACCTTTTTGCCATCAGGAGTAGCAACAAACTTGAGTAAGGAATTTACAATCTTATCCTGAATAGCCGGAGATAAATCTTTACGCATTGTGACCGTATCATTGGGAATCCAGTCGGTATAGCCGATGATAGCAATCTTTTCCAATACATCAGGATAAGTATCAATCAGTTTCAGACGCGCGTCCTGAGGTATGCCTGCCTGGTCAGGTGGTGACCAGTAGGTGCAGCCCACATCAGCTCTGTTGCTATACACAGAAAGCACTGCTTGCGGATGTCCGCCGGCAAAGATGTATTGGCGTGGTTTGATACCCTTGCTTTGCAAAACTGCTGAGGGATAGATAAATCCTGAGGTGGAAGCAGCATCTGTAAAGGCTACCACTTTACCCTGAATATCTTCTATTTTCTTTATATTGCTGTTTGCTCTGGCAATAAACTGCCCACGGTATTTATTAAGACCGTTGCGAACCGTACTGAGCCGAACAACAGCGCCATATTTATCATGAGCCAGAATATAGGCATAAGTAGCCAGCCAGGCAACATCTGCTTCTCCGGTTCCCATTGCTTCAATAACGGCTGCATAACTGGTGGGAACTGCTACTTTGAAGTAATAACCCGTATCTTTCTTTAACTGGTCTGCAATAGCTTCTGCGCTGGTTACTACTTTATTGGCTTCCATGGATGGAACAAAGTACATCTTAATAGGGTTTTTCTTGCTTCCCAAAGGAGGTTTGGCATTGCAACTCATGGTAATGAGCAGGACAAAAATCAATCCTATCAGCAATAATCTTCTCATCGTAATCTCCTTTACATCCATTCCCAATCATCGAACATCGGGTCGATAATCAGGATATCTCTTTGCCAGTGTTCTTTTATATCAAGCTGGCTAAAACCGTCAAGAGTTATGCCATCATGATTGAAAATATTTCCGGGAAGAGCTATGATTTCATCTTTGTGAGGAATAACTTGCTCTCTGATATCTCCAAATGTCAAAAGCCCGCTGACAGTTACGTTTTCACCCATAAAGTTATTGATTACGGATTGGACTTTTGCCGGACAGCATTCAGCTTTTTTGGTAATCTCAGCTGCAATTATTTCCATGTATCCGGCAGCAGATATTCCTGTTACAAATCTCAACGGTCTGCCTTTTTTACGCACTTCTTTCAAAAAAACTCTGCGGTTTTCTTTCCAGTTTTCCAGCATCAGGCTAATCATACCAATTCCGTTTTCAATCTGTGGATAATCCAGATAGTAGTCATTATCGGGAATGGGCAGTCCTGCTTCGATAAACAGCTCATCCGAACAGAACAGATAATCCAGATGGTTTTTCTCTCTGTATTGCTGTGTCAATGCGATTACATCTTTTGCTTCTGAGGCTGTAAAATTCCTGAGTTTGGATAGTTTATCCCTGTATTTGGTCAAACCGACAGGTACAATGCCAATGGAGCAGATATTGAGTTTGGGACTTATCAAATCATCCAGAGTGCGTTTAAGCTCCTCTTTATCATTCCAATCCGGTACCAATACAATCTGACAGTGAATCTGGATGCCTTGTTTTGATAACTTTTTCATACTGGCAAAGACATCAATCTCTCTCTGATAACCCATCATTTGCTTGCGTAAATCAGGATTGGTGGTATGCACAGAAATGTATAAAGGAGATAACCTCTGCTCAATAATCCGTTGAAAGTCAGCCTCAGACAGATTGGTAAGCGAGATGTAATTGCCAAAGACAAAGGAATAAAGGTAATCATCATCCTTGATGTATAGCGAGTTTCTCAATGCAGGAGGCATCTGGTCGATAAAACAGAACACACATTTATTACCGCAACAGATATGACTATAGGCCTCAGGCTCAATGCCCAGCGCTGTCTTATCATTGCGGATTATCTCAATATTTATGCTCTCACCTTCACGGGTTTCCAGAGCACAATCCAGCCGTGTATCAGAGCTATAGAACTGCAAATCTATAAAGTCGCGGATTACATTACCATTAATGGAAAGCAGCTTATCTCCTGGCTTGATACCCTTTTTAGCTGCCAGACTGCGGGGCAGAACATCCTGTATGGTTAAAGACATGCTTTATTCAAAACGGTAGTGTTTACGGACAGCTTGTTTTACATGCCAGGTGCAGACTAAACCTTTGGGAAAAGATACAAAGTCATCAGCGCCAAAATGCACTATCGTGCCGTCTTCAGTGCTTATCTCTACTTCACCTTCAATGATATAGCATTCTTCCATAGATTCATAGTGCCAGTTAAAAGTTGAAATATCTTTGGTCCAGATGGGCCAATCGTAAATACCTAAATTGTTTTTTTCCTCATCACTGAGCTTGCGGACAACTATCTTCATCGTGTTTTCCCCCTATACTAAACATTTTATAGACAACGAATGAGATTTTTCATCAGATTACTACGCTGATGGTTTGTCAAATAAAAATAAGGACTATATTTATTTGTAGGTTTATTATCGTTTTGTGTTGACTTCCAATTTGATTCCTACCCTGTCTATATGCTCTTTGACAGCAGGGTCAGTGATTGTATCATAATGCAGCAAATCTATTTCCCAGGGAAGGTTAAGCTCATCCAGGGCTATGCGTAGGTTTTGCAGATTATCAAATGAGAGGTTTATACCTTTTATTGCCAGGTCAATATCTGAACCATTCTGAAAAGTTCCCTTTGCCCTGGAGCCAAACAGAATAATGCTTTCCACCTTAGCTTCAGCTTTCAGGACAGATAATATCCTGTCCATAATTTCCTGTTCTATACCAAAAAGTTTCATTATTCTGTATCGGTTAATTTGGATTCTAAAACTTGTAAAAGCTCTTTGAATAAAGGATGATAAATGTTTATCACATCGGTCATGATAGTATCGGCAACATTTTCATTATAAATATGTGAAGTCAGGTTTCTGCTTTCCAGCATCTTCATCCAACTCATACCATCTTGCAGTAGACCGTGCTTAAATGCTTTGCGGATAGCATCCCTGCTACCTGTAATATCATTGATACCCTGGTTCTGCAAATAATCTTTCAGCGTGTTCCAGGCAAGCTCGGCAGTGAATTCAAACATCTGGATAATACCGGCTCTTTCCAGAGTAGAAGGGCGCTTTGTCTGTATTGCCTCATCCAGTTGTGCAAAAGCCTTTTTGTAATTAGTAAAGCGTTGTTGCCAGCGGATATCCTGCTGCATATTATCGTCCTCTATTCTTTATGATATGTCTATAACCGGTGATTTTCTTAATCTCTGAGCAAGAATTTTATGATAATTCCCCGTTTCAAGAGATAGGCTTCCCAGGTGGTGTTATCATCTGCATTGCCAAATTTATTCTCAAAGCTCAGATAGGGAAAGATGCACTGCCGAAGAGAGATGTACAGATTATTACGTGATTCCTCATCTTCAGGATAACTCTTGTTTTTATTGAAGCTGATAATCTTTGCTATATTCTGTTCGCACTGTTGAGCCAATACATTGAGCGTATCAATGGCATTGTCCTTTCCTTCAGGTAAAATGGAAGCGCTGTTTTCCAGATACTTTGCCATTGTAAGCCAGCTTTGCTTGCATTGCCTCAGAGTGTTGATCATGAGATTGGACTGTTCCGTATTCTTCTGAAAGATTAGCTGTTCCATTTTTTTATCAAAACCGCCCACCTCTTGCTCTGACAAGAAGGGATGGATATATTCATTCAGATTATTTTCACCATCAATCAGACAAGCGTATAGATACAAATCAAGCTGGGTGTAGTTTGGATTGGAACTGATGAGTATAAGTCCGTCCTGGTTTCTGTGTAATTCTGCACAGACTCCTTTTTTAAGCACTGCATATTCTTTGTTTTCCAGTTCAGCGCTGGCGTTTACCTGATAGCCTCCGGTTCCGGTGGAACTGATATCTTCAATAAGAGTGATTTTCTTTATCTGTCTGATTTTGATGTATCTATCGGTGTCACTCAATCTAAAATGCAATCCTGCGAATTCCTCCGTCACAGTGGTAACAAAAAGAGAATCTGCATCATCCCTGTATTCTTTGATCAGCGATAGAATGTCTGTACCCTTTGGCAGCAGCTTTTGGTCATATTCGATGTTTGCTTTATAGGGGAAAACTTCCAGATAACCGGTTGTTTCTGTATTGTTACTTTTCAGGAAATTCACCCGGTAATAAGTGTAGTAATCCGGATGAGCTTCGCAATAGATAGCCGGGATAAAAGTAATGAGTAAAATACATATACATACAGTTCGGCTCATAGTATTATCTCCTCATTTCAAGTATTATTCATATATGGATTACTAATCTAACTGTCAAGCAAGATTTATCTGAACCCCCAAAAAGTAGGATAACTGCCCTCAGTTGTCCAAATTTAGAAAGCATGTCATCCAAAGCCTGTCGAAGGACAAAGCCTGATATTTTGTGGCACGGACACTCTTGTCCGTGGAAATTCAACTCACGGACAGGAGTGTCCATGCCACTAATCGGAGTAACACAAGACTTGTAACCTCTTGTTTGGACACGTGAAGCGGAAATTCAACTCACGGACAGGAGTGTCCGTGCCACTAATCGGAGTAACACAAGGCGCATAACCTACTGTTTGGGACACGTGAGGCGGAAATTCAACTCACGGACAGGAGTGTCCGTGCCACTAATCGGAGTAGCACAAGGTATGTAAACTCTTGTTTGGGACACGTGAGGCACGTATCCTACTTTGACAAGCACAAATCCTTACATCTCAGTGTGATATAACCTTTGTAAAAAGCTTTTACTTTTTATGATGATATGAAGCAAGTGTCATGCTTATAATCATTTTCATTTTAAATTAGGGGTTATTGCTATATGGATATTTTGGGGAACATAACTCAAACTATGTACATTGTCAGCATATAAGGAGGAACATGGAATTTGTTTTTTGTGTAGGGTTTGCAGTCCGTGAAAACCGCTGCATAACAGTCAGGGTGTCGATGCTATTATATTTAACAATTTAGCATAGTATTCGAATTTAAGTAAAATAACTCTTATATTCGTTATGATAAATACATTGGCATTAAGCTTGACATCATATTTGTTTTAATATATTGAGTATCAATCATGTAATACTCAAAACTATTACCCATTACAAGGAAGAATAATGAAAAAGAGCATAATAGTAGGAATGTTACTCACACTCTCCTGCATAATTCTGGCTCAGACAACCATCATCGATACTATTTGGACTGAAAACTCACTACAAGGAGCCATAGGCTATCATGTCCAGAACGGAAATTTCTATGGTGGGATAATTCCATCTGGGGAGGGAGTATTCTTTGTTGGTGATAGTTATGACCCATATAGTGATTATAATGATATCTCGATGAGAGCATATTTCTCATTTCCGCTACAACCAATACCCATCAACTATTCTATTGATAGCGTTTATATCAAAGTCTATCAAGCCACAAGCATGAGCAATGATCAGTTCGGATTCCCTATTTGGTTCGAAAACCAGTACTATCCTTGTAGTCTGTTCCATGTCAATTATGGTCTTACCTTCGAACCTGATGATTTTAATCCTGAAGTATATGATAGTCTGGGAGCAATAAGCACAAATGCTACTATCGAATGGAAAATGTTTAACATAACAGATGCTTACCTAACTGACATACTGAATAGCAGAACATATTGCCAACTCATGTTTAAATTTCCCATTCTTACAGATTATGATCATTGCCAAGACAACTTACTCTTTGGTAGTTCTTTTGCAGTTGGTCATCCAATACAAGTGATTATAACATATTCTCAATATGATAGTAATGTGGATGATCTCAGTACTGAAGAAATCGGTTTAAGTGTATACCCCAACCCATGCCATAACACATTCTCGATATTAAATAAATCTAGTGCACATTTCCAAAAAATTGATCTCTTTAACATAAAGGGACAAAAGGTTCTATCAGACATAATCTCTAGTAATAAAGTAAGTGAAACAAGGTTAAACTTCGATAAATCAACAATTTCTTCAGGTATATATATTCTCAAAGCTCAAGTTTTATCTAAAAATAAGATCCATACGATTACAAAAAGGATTTCCGTTCATAATTAAACACTCTAATCCAAATCATAGGAGGAGCTTATGCAGAGAATCCTCATCTCTGCAGAATGTTTTGTGATATATCAAATCCTTTTCTGCTCTTTTTATAACATGGCTAGTAGTATTCACGCTGCTGCCGGGTTCCTTAGTTAAGTAACTAAGGAAAGTCCAGGCGTCTACCCAACAGTTACCAAACACAATTTAAGATGAGAACAGGATTAATTGCAGGCTATTGAGTCTGCAATATGTCTTTTAGATATTGTTTCGTTCTTAACTCGCTCTTGTTTCCGTCTCATTTGACATAGAGATTTTGAAGGGATTCTGAAGAGGGTTTTCAGGGACTAAACTCCCTGCAGACTCCCTGCAGACTCCCTGAAAACCCCTAACGTTAGTTAATATCAAAAAGGGAAGGAAATGAGGAATCAGAGAATAGCACTGATGATTCAAAGATAGCGGCGTCTCTTGATGTGGAATCCGATATAATGATGAATAGCTTGACATCTTGACCATTCGTTATTGAAAGGTTAAAAAAAGAAAAAGTGTAGTTATTGTATTGTAATGAAATCAAGTAACCGAGTTCTGGCTTTGATATTGGCTGTGGCATTGCTGCTGAGCGGAGTTATGCCTCTCATAGCTGAAGATACAATAGTAGCACCGGGTACTGCACAACAGAATCAAGCAGATAACACCGTAAAACCCGGAACACCAATTTCCTCAGATAGTCTGAAAGTTACGCCGGATAGTCTCAGCGCCAAAGCAGCCAAGCAGGATTCACTGGTTTATGCTGCTGACAGTATAGCTTTTCATTATGATACAGAGCAGATATATCTGTATGGCAATACATCTGTTAAATACCAATCTTCCACAATTTCAGCCGATAGTTTACAAATAGATTTAAAGAAAGAACGGGCTTTTTCCACAGGTAGAACTGTGATGCAGGATGATGATCAGGTCTTGATTGGCAATCAGGTTTATTATGATGTCAACAGCCAGACCGGAATGATGTATGACGGAGCCAGTAAAATGGAAAAGGGCTATTATTACGGTGATGAAATCCGCAAAGTTGATGTTGATGTTTATGATGTGGATGGCGGTAGATTTACCACCTGCGAAGACCCTAATCCGGACTTTTGGTTCTGGTCAAAGCAAATGCGGCTCTACAGAGGTGACAAGATAGTTGGAAAACCTGTGATTGCTTACGTTAATCACATGCCTATCTTTTATTTTCCTTTTATGACCTTTTCCATAAAAAGAGGACGGCAACCCGGCTTTTTGATTCCAGAGCCCGGATATAATACTGTTGATGGTAAATTCGTACGTGATATAGCCTTCTTCTATCCCTATAAAGATTATGCTGATATAACAGCCGGAATGGACTTGATGGAGCGTACGGGCTGGACGGCAAATCTGGAAACCCGATATATCAACCGCTATCTTTACAATGGCAATTTTAATTACTCAATGAAAAAAAGCATCTCTGATCTGGCAACGAACTATGACTATTCAGTCAGAGGCAATCACCACCATGAACTGGGGGAAAAAGCCACCATTGATGCCAATATCGATTATGTAACCAATAAACGCATCTGGCAGACCAGTGATGATATAAACCAGGCTCTGGCACAAAGAGTTACTTCATCTGTTTCATACCGCAGACCACTTTTGAGTTCATATCTGAATTTCGGAGCCACCTACACAGAAGATTTGATAAATAATACTGCCACTATTAATCTGCCCTCCGGAACTTATTCACTGCCAACCAGACCTGTCTATGAAATCTTTACATCCCAGGAAAGCACTTCCAACCGGACAGACTGGTGGACAAACTTCAATTACAGTTATAATGTAAGATTAGACCATACCGGGTATCTGACCGAGAAAGACCGCAGTTTTAGCGACCTGTTTTGGGATAATTCGCTGGATTCGACCGGGACACACTTTCTGAATGAACATCATGCCGGCATCAAGCACTTTATGGGCTTAAACTACAACTACAAAGTAAAAGGCTGGTTAAACCTGACACAGGGTGTCTCCTATGGTGAAGCCTGGATGGACAGGGATAAAAACGATGTTAAATGGGTGCGTGGGAATGAATGGTCTGCCAATACAAACGCCAATTTTACTGTCTATGGAATCAGGAATATTCCCAATTTCTATGTTTCCACCATCAGACATATCATAACACCTTCCGCCAGCTTTAATTTTAGCCCCGGCTTTCCTGATAATGATAAATACTATTATTTTGGCGGGATAGGTTTAAACTCAGGAATTAAAAGCAGAAGCATCGGGCTGAGCCTGGACCAGAAATGGCAGATAAAGCTCAAACCCAAAGCTGACGAAAAACCACGTAAGATTGACGATATCTTTTCCATGAATTCGCGCACAGGGATAGACCTGGAAAAGGAAGACCATCAGTTCTCGGATTTCTCACATAACTTTTCATTCAAACCGGCAGCCTTTGAAAAAGGGAAAGTCAAGCTGACTTATACAGCAAACTTCAATATATCGCAAAACCCTTATCAATTGCACTGGCTGAACTGGAAACCCAAAAATCAGTACTTCTCTCATACTTTCACAATTGCAGGCAATGCTAAGTATCTGGACTATTTCCCCAGAGCAAGTAATCAGCAGTTCAATGCTTATCTGGCAAAACCGGATTCAGCCAACAGTGAGTCTGCCGACAGGACGCTTGCCAGTAAGGAAGAAGGCTGGACTCTCAACCTGTCGCAGGATATGAGTACCGATAGGAATATTATCCACCCCCGTGCCAATAACCTGAGATTTAATGCAGAGGTAAAGGTTACCTCAAACTGGTCACTCACCTATGCCAATTATTACAATGTAACAAATAGTGAGATGATATCCCAATCCTTTGATATCAACCGCACTTTACACTGCTGGAAGCTAAGCATCAGTTATACCCGGCGCAGCAATTACTGGGATTACAGGATTGTATTCCTGAATACAAGTCTGCCTGATGCACTAAAATTCCAGACCCGGGATAATAAGAGATTCTAGAAACAAAAACACTTTATTTTATAATAAGGCGGATTCGATGATGGAGAATGTCAATAAAGCAGCTATCTTCTTAGACAGAGACGGTACGATAAGTCCCGATGATTTTGGGTATCTCAATGATCCTGAAAAGTATTATCTCTATCCTTACACTTCTGACGCTATCAAGCTCTTTCAGGCGATGGACTTTTATGTATTCCTTGTCTCTAATCAGGGGGGGGTAGCCCGTGGTTATATCACAATGGAACAAATGAAAAGCGTAATGCAAAGAGCACAGGATATGCTGGCTGCCGAGGGTGTGGTGCTTGACAGAGTCTACTACTCACCTTATTATCATAAAGGTGTTGTGGAACCCTATAACATTGAGCATGAAGACCGCAAACCGGGTTTGGGAATGTTTAAAAAAGCACTCAAAGAATTCAAATTCAGACCCGAACATAGCTGGATGATTGGCGACAGGTATTCGGACATAGAATTCGGACATAATGCAGGTATGAAAACAATTCTGCTGCTAAGCGGAAATGGTGAAAAAGCCTTTCGTGAAGAAATGCCGGATTGGGAAATCAAACCGGATTTTGTCATCAAAGACCTGATGGCTGCTGCTCAATTTATTAGTACATTTATCACAACAAAATAGTGGATAAGCAACTTACACCAAAGCATACTTCTGCATATCTCTATGCCGCTCTGGCAATCGTCTTCTGGTCCACCATATCTACTGCTTTCAAGCTAAGCCTGCGCTATCAGACTCCTACTCAATTGCTTCTGGGTTCAAGCTTTATATCACTATTAATTATCTTTGCCGTTGTCCTGTTTCAGGGAAAGGTCCGTCTACTGACCCAAGGGGATAGAAAAGACCTGATTCGCTCTGCGGTTTTGGGTTTGCTCAATCCTTTCCTATACTATACTGTTCTGCTCAAAGCTTACGAAATTCTTCCTGCTCAGGAAGCTCAGGCACTGAATTATATCTGGGTTGTCATGTTGACCCTGTTATCAATTCCAATATTGAAGCAGAAACCCGGATTCAGAGATATCAGCGGAGTGCTTATCAGTTTTTGCGGCGCTGTGGTTATTGCCTTTAGAGGAGACTTTAGCCAGATGCAATTTGCAGAACCCGTAGGAGTAAGCCTGGCTCTGATTTCTACACTGATTTGGGCATTAAGCTGGCTTTTTAATGTGAAAGATAAGCGCGATAGTGTTATCAAGCTATTCTGGATATTTGTCTTTGGGTTCTTGTTTGTTTTGATTTATTCCATTGTAACCAGACAGTTTGTCCTGCCCGGAATCTATGCTCTGGAAGGCGAAGCATATATCGGTGTTTTTGAGATGGGTATTACTTTCATTGTGTGGCTTATGGCTTTACAAAAGGCAGTCAGCACAGCCAGAGTGACAAATCTGATCTTCATTACACCCTTTATCTCTCTACTTATAATAAACCGTGTTTTGGGAGAAAAGATTGCCTTATCAACAATCGCAGGACTGGTTCTGATTATCGGCGGCATTCTCTGGCAACAAATGGGAAAACGGTCAAACACATAAAACAATAGCAAAGTCACCATACCATAAAGCCATTATTACAAGAGTATAATCATGTAATAATGCCACTATTGCATGAATATAATCATGTGATGACCATATTTAGCTTGCCAGATATTCCAACTTCATTATTATGTAATTGAGGTGATTATGATTTCCAGAGCTATACTTAGAGATATTTTAATCAACATGAACAAAGGCAAAGCAATTCTGATTCTGGGTCCGAGACAAAGTGGTAAAACAACGTTACTTAAACAAATTAACGACCAAATTCAGCAAAAATCACTGTTTCTAAATTGCGATGACTCAAATGATAGAAATGTAATATCTACACAGTCTTTAACGGAGCTGAGGTCATTAGTCGGTTTGCATAAACTGGTTCTTATTGATGAAGCACAGAGAGTACAAAATATTGGTATTACCATAAAACTGATTGTGGATAATTTCCCTGATGTTCAGCTAATTGCAACCGGCTCTTCTTCATTTGAATTATCAAACTCAGTCAATGAACCGCTGACGGGCAGAAAGTATGAATATCATTTATTCCCAATATCGTTTGAAGAAATGTCTGTCTATCATAGCCAGTGGGAAGAACAAAAGTCTCTGTCAAATAGATTAGTGTACGGTATGTATCCGGATATTATCATTAATTCCGGGGAAGCGCAGAGGCTTTTGAGCAGCTTAACCGGAAGCTATTTATATAAGGATATCTTTGCTTTTCAGGATTTGAGAAAACCCGAACTCGTGGAAAAACTATTGAGAGCATTGGCTTTGCAGATGGGGTCTGAGGTGTCATACACAGAACTAGCCCAATTGACTTCTTCCGATCAGGTGACTGTACAGAAGTACATTCAATTGCTTGAACAAGCTTACATTATATTTAAGCTTCCAAATTACAATAACAATCACAGAAGAGAAATCAAACGCAGCCGCAAGATATATTTCTATGATAACGGGATAAGAAATGCATTAATCAATGATTTCCGCACAATTGATCTGCGCAATGATATTGGTCAGCTTTGGGAGAATTATATTGTATCTGAGCGGGTCAAATATCTATCCAATCACTTTTATAACCGTAATTGCTACTTCTGGCGTAGTCTAAGTCAGGCAGAAGTAGATTATATCGAAACGTATGAAGATAAAATTAAAGGGTTTGAGCTTAAATGGAATCCGGGTACAAAAATAAAGTCCAAACAGTTTATAAATACATATCCCCATGCATCTGTTGAGCTCGTGTCAACTCACAATTATCATAGTTTTCTTGCAGAGAGCATTTAATATGAAAGTAATCAAAACTAGCATAATGCCAGCTATAGCATTATCCTATATGTAAACTTAGCAGCTTTAAAGGCGACAAAATGAAACAAACAATTACCATCGGTATAGACGGGATGCACTGTGCCAGTTGCAGTGCAAGTGTGGAAAAAGTGCTTAACCAGACACCGGGTGTCATATCAGCAAACGTAAATCTCCCCCTGGAAGAAGCTTCAGTTGAATATGAAGACAGTAAAGTCAAACCTGATAAGCTCGAAAATGCAATTACCGGGATTGGCTTCACAATCAGAGAGACTCCGTCACCTGAAGAGGATACTGAGCAGGAGGATATCTATGTAAAAGCCCAGAGAAAGGCTTTGCACAAGATGATTATCGGCTGGGTACTTACCATCATTGTGATGGCAATTATGTTTCCCCACATGTTCATGGGTAAGATGTTATTTGCTTCTCATGTGCTCAATGTTCTTGTAATGACTGCACTGTCTTTGGCAACAATGTTGATTCCTGCCTGGCAGGTGTATGTTTCTGCCTTCAAATCAGTGCGGCATGGTCTTGCCAATATGGATGTTCTGATAGCTTTGGGTACTATTGCCGCAGTCATCACAGGTCCGCTGTCCCTGTTGATTACACTTTCTGACTTTAGCGGCATTGCTGCTATGATTATCGCTTTTCATCTCACGGGGCGTTATCTGGAAAGCAGAGCAAAAGGCAAAGCCAGTGAAGCTATCCGCAAACTGATGAATCTGGGTGCCAAAACAGCAATCCTTTGGAAGGATGGTATCGAATATGAGATACCTGCATATAAAATAAAAGTGGGTGACTTACTCATTGTGAAGCCCGGTTCCAAAATCCCTACCGACGGAATTATAACTGAAGGTGTCTCCAGCATAGATGAATCCATGGCAACAGGTGAAGCTATGCCTGTCACCAGAAAAGAGGAAGATGCTGTTCTGGGAGCGACTATCAATCAGGAAGGCAGACTCATTATCAAAGCAACAAAAATTGGTAAGGATACTTTTCTGGCTCAGATAGTAAAAATGGTCAAAGATGCTCAGCATTCAAAAGTTCCCATTCAGGTTCTGGCAGATAAAGTCACCGGAGTTTTTGTTCCGATAGTTATGATTTTAGCAGGAATAACCTTCCTGGTCTGGATTATATATCCGGATAAAATGCAGCAATTAAGCCTGATGCTGATAGATTATATTCCCTGGGCAGTTATTACTCAGGACAGGCTGGGCGCTGCGATAATGGCAACGATTGCCGTGTTGGTGATTGCCTGCCCTTGTGCATTGGGTCTGGCAACTCCGACAGCTTTGATGGTGGGCAGTGGCATCGGAGCAGCAAAAGGAGTCCTCATTCGGAATGGCGAAGCTTTGCAACTGATGAAAGATATCAAAGTCATGGTTTTTGACAAGACCGGTACTTTGACTTATGGAAAACCGGAGCTTATCAAACTACTTCCCATTAACACAGATGAAAACAGTTTACTAAGGCTTTGCGCATCTCTGGAGGCTGGTTCTGAACATCCGATATCCCGGACAATAGTGAAATCAGCCAAAGCAAGAAATATTGAACTTTCTCCCATTCAAAACTTTAAGTCTGTTTCCGGTAAAGGGATTCAGGCTGAGATTGAGAAACAGACATACTATGCCGGAAGCGAGGATTACATTGCCGAACAGGGTGTATCCATAAAGAATTTAGTACGAGATTTACCCTTGGCACAGTTTGTTTATGCTACAAGAATCTTCCTGGCAAATCAGGACGAGGTTCTCGGATGTTTATTAGTCTCAGATACAATCAAACCGGAAGCAGCCGCAGTAGTAAAAGAACTCAGGAATCTGGGCATAAAGTCGGTTATGTTGAGTGGCGATAATGAAACAGTAGCTTTGGCAATAGCCAAACAATGCGGGATTGAGCATGTTCTGGCGAATGTATTACCCGAAAACAAAGCTATTCAGATACGAAATTTGCAATCTCAATTAGGCGCTGTGGCAATGGTAGGCGATGGGATTAATGATGCTCCTGCTTTGAAACAAGCCGATATTGGCATTGCAATGGGGCAGGGCACGGATATTGCCATGGAAGCAGCTGATATTACGATTGTCAGAAGTGAGCTTACAGCGCTTATTGTTGCAATCAAACTATCAAGAGCTACTTTCAGAAAGATAAAGCAAAACCTGTTTTGGGCTTTCTTTTATAATCTGATTGCTATTCCTCTGGCGGTGATGGGGCTTTTGCATCCTGTTATTGCAGAAATGGCGATGGCGACAAGTTCTATAACTGTTGTCACCAACGCCAATTTGCTAAGAAAGGTAAAACTATGAGCTATGCTTATACGTCGAAAACGACTGTGATTTGATAACCGGATTTGATCTTTTCCAATTTAGCAGGTTGATAAACAACAGCCTTAATTGGAACATTGAGCTTATCTCTCTTCATTGCCTTTCGGAAAGATATCTGCGTTTCAATTGAAGTGTCTTCGACTTTAATTGAATCAACGGCTAACGGTATATATTGATTCTCAAGAGTCAAATTCAACAATTCACGCATCCATTCAGTAAACATGGCTTCGTAATTTTTGCCGGTTACATTGATTGCATGATGTACAATCGGATAGTTTGGAACTGCAGGTTCAGGTCTGTTTGGATTCTTCTTGTATATCAATCTCTTAAAACCTTCTACGCCATTAAAGAAGATATCAACGAAATTGCAGCCAAAGAATATAACCTGAAAGTCAGTTGTGTCTTTCTTGATTAGATAAATTCTACTTTTCATGAGTAAATCACTCCTTTTTTTGAGCGGATTAAAGTCGAATGACCCGCTCTGTTTTCTAAATTTAACTCAACTATGTTTTCACCCTTTCGAGGTTAGCTTTGATATCTGAAGACACTACACTTCATCAATCACACTATTCGAAAATTTTCCTAAGTTAAACCAGTTAGAAATTTAAAGCCTTTATCTCTTAACATTATCTCTTGTCAAGTAAGTTTTTTATTCAACTGGCATATTTACGCTTACAATCAAAAAAAAATACATAATAATGTATGTATAAAGATTAATCCATTACCAACGATTTGCAAAAACAAAACGTAAAAATTAATAAACAATTTTAACTTTTCATTTGATGTTGAGTTGTAATCCATACAGTGCAAATACTTAGGTAATTGTTATGTTCCAATAAAAACCGGGTTGGGGTTGCTATTTCATTAACATCTGGTTTATTAATTCATTATTTCTCTTCTTCCGGAGTCTCTGCTGTATCAGTATCTTCAGATTCAGATGTTTCTTCTTCTGAATAGATATCTTCATCAGGCAGAGTGTTTACCTGATCAGCCATGCTCTTCATTTTACGCCTGCTTTTTAGCCATGCAGCAAATAAAACAAACGGGAGCAGAGAAAAGATGATAGCATTTATACCAACAAGAGGGAATTGCCAGGTAAATCTGCCCAGAGTTTTATCAAATTGCTTACTGTAAGTATAGAGTGACATTCTGAAGGAAGCATTGAATACCCCGATAAAATCTGTTTTCATGATAATTCTATTAGCAGAACGGTTATAAACAAAGCCAATTCTATCCCAGAAATCCTGCCATTGCAGGTTGTGCCGGGATTGAAGATTATCTATGGCAAAAGAGGAAGTAAGATAAAACATTTCCCAGTAGCCTCTATCTGCCGGGTAATGAGCTGTCATATCGTTTAGAGAAAGTCTGAATCCCCAAAACCTATATCTCGAAAAGTTATAATAACTCTGAAAGCCAAACTGGCCTGAATAGTAAGCTGCCATACCTTCATGAAACCATAGTGGTACATTTTCCAGAGTCTCATCCAGAAACCAGTGAATGTATTCATGCATGAGTACGGTATCATAGCTTTCCAGTGGCAGCTGATCAGGGCTGCGAACATAGATAACTCTATCCCCTGGTGAATAAAAAGCCTCGCTGGATTCCACTATCTTGCCTTTACCACCTGTCAGCATCCGATACTCCATCCGGTTGGGAAGGATTTTTATGTATAGCGGACTTATCGGATAGACTCCCAATTCCATTTGAAAAGCATTAATGCGCTGATGAAGTCTTTTTACTATGATATTTGCATAAGCAGTGTCTTTGGGAGCAGCCCAAACCCGAATATCTCCATAACGCCATTTTACCCAGTCAATGGAAAACAGAGAAGTACTACCCAACAGGATGGCAATTATCAGGATATAGCGTATGCGGTCTAACAAATTGTTATTACTCAATAATGATTTTACTGATGAGATTATAGTATTTGGTGGCGTCTTTCTTGGCTACATTGCCAAGGGGGATTTCCAGAATCTGGATTTCGTGTCTGAATCCGTATAGGTCTAAGCGGATTATATCATCTGCTTTTACATCCTGGCTGGCTTTGGCATGTTTCTGATTTATCCAGACCAGATTTTTATCACAAGCATTCTTGGCAATTGTACGTGTCTTGGTCAGACATATCTTATTTAATAAAAGGTCTATTCTCATACTAGCCTGCTTTACTGCCCTTAATCAATCAGTTTTATCGAGAAGGTGCCTGATTCGGGCAGCAAGGTCTTTGGTTTTATAGGGTTTCATAATGAAGTCACTGATGCCTTTTCTGGCAGCTTCTTCCGCCGATATCAAAGTTGTAAAGCCTGTGCAGAGAATAACCGGAAGTCTGGGGCATCTTTGCAACATCCTGACAGCTAATTCAATTCCATTGATATATGGCATCGTTGTATCTGTGATGACCAGATTTATATTATCACAATTACCCTGAAAATATTCCAATGCTTTTCTGGGATCTGTGAATCCGTCGACTTTGTAACCAAGCTTCATTAATCCTTGCCTGAATACATTAACCAACATGGGTTCATCATCAATGAACATGATACGTTCAGTTCCGCTAAAATCGCTTTCATCAATTATTTCCAGAGTGGAGGGAGGCCATGAAACTGCATTGTATTGAGGAAGGAGAACGATAAAGGTCGTGCCTTTCTCACTATTGGCTTCAACTCTGATAGCTCCATGATGGGATTGAACGATACTATGAACGATGGAGAGACCAAGTCCGGTTCCCAGATTTGAAGCCTTGGTGGTAAAATATGGGTCAAAGATACGATCAATAATAGACTGATCAATGCCTTCTCCATTGTCAGAAACTTTCAGCCGGACATAATGGCATTGTTCAAGTTCAGGATAGGCTATCATATCCTTGCTGGCAAAAGCAATCGTATCCACCTGAATATGGATAATGCCGCTCTCATTACTCATGGCTTGCATGGCATTGGTTCCAAGATTTATCAGAATCTGGTGCATCTGACCGGGAACAGCTAAAACAGTTACATTATCTGCCTGATATTGCTCTTTGATAATAACTGAGCGCGGCAGATATGACTTCAGGAATCTGGATGCTTCTTTGACATGGTCAACAAAATCAATCACTTCAGTTTTACTTTCTTCCTGGCGGCTGAAGGCAATCAAACTCTGAATCATTTCCTTGGCTCTGGTAGCTGACTTTAACACCTCAGACAAATTGTGGGCAGTTTCGGAATTCTGGTCAACATCATCATTAGCAAGCTCTGTGTAGCCTATAATCGCGCTCAGGATATTATTATAATCGTGAGCAATGCCGCCAGTCAGGCGACCGATAGCTTCCAGTTTCTGCACTCGTTGCATTTGTTCATCACGTAACAGCTGATAAGTGATATCATTGCAACTTGCAATGATACTGGAGAGCTTTCCTTCCTGGTCAATTACAGGCTTTACAACCATATCCAGAGTTATTCTCTGGTTATCTTTACGAACCATCTCTATTTTGCCATGCCAGGGTTGAGAGCTGCGCACTCTAATCCACTGGCGTTGCATTTCATCACGGTTACTGGGCTCAAAAGGCAGAAATTCAAAAGGCTTATCCAGCAGCTCATTTCTGTTGTATCCAGTGATTTTCTCGAATATGGTGTTTACATATCTGATGAAACCTTCGGGAGTGAAGATAATAATACCGTCACCGGCTTGTTCGATTGCCTGGATAAGCACAGCGATAGATTCGTCGGATTGCTTTTTCTGCAAAGCATAAGCAATGTGCTCAGAGATTGATTCCAGCAAAACTTTATCTTCTTCATCATATTGATCGGGTTTATCATAGCTTTGTAAGACAATAGCTCCAATCACATCTCCGGAAATAATCAAAGGTATTCCCAGCCAGTTCTGGCACATAGCGCCAATGACATTCTTGCCAATCCGGCGGTAGATATCGTCTTCATTCAGCAAAAGTGTCTTTGCTTCAGAGATAAGCTGTGCGGTTAGCGAATTGGAGTTATCAGCTTCAACTGGAGAATTATCAAGTGCAATCTGGTCGACCATATAGGGAAACGTAATCAGATTGCTTTTTTTATCATATTGGGCTATGAACAGATTTTTAACTTCTAATAGCTGTGATAACGCTTGGTGTATCAGCTCGTACAAATCATCCAGCGAGTCAGTTACATTTATGGCATGACTGATTTGGTGCATGATGTTAGTGATTATTTCTGAACGTTTGGACGCTGTAATATCCGATATTAAAAGTGCGAATATCGGTTCTCCGCTTGTTATGATAGGTACCAATGTCTGTTTATAAACATGCAGCTTATGGTGATTATCAAAGAACTGGAATTCCATGTCCATCGGCTTTGAGGGAGAATGATGAAGGATTTCCTTGATTCTGTGTTCTCCCAGGACAAACTGTTGACTGATCTGAACATTGGATACAAAAATGTTTTCAATTTCCCAAATCGGTTTGCCTATTACATCAATGGTCTTTACTCCCAGCATTTTACCAAATGAGTCATTCATAAGAATTACTTTTCCATCTTTTTGCAAGATGACGATACCTTCTGAAGACTGCTCAAAGATGCAACGGAAGAGAGTTTCCCTTTCTTCCATTTCTGTTTGATATTGATACTGAGTGGTTATATCCTGGATTGCCACGATAACATAGTCATAGGCATTTGCTCCGGTTCCTGAAATAGTCCAGTTCAACCTGATGTAGATTTTCTTACCATCCAGCCGGTAATTAATCCCATGTCCTTCAAAATGATGTGCACCATTGCTGATAGCGATAACAGTTTCTAGCAGACATGGTATGGCTTCCTGACCAAAGTTATTGGGCATAGACTCCAGCAGTTGTTCTTTGCTATTTGCGTGATATAGTGACAGAGTAGTTTTATTAACGTCAATGACTCGTAGCAGCAGAATACATTCTAATAGTTTTTCCGGATACGTGTTAAAGTAAGCTCTTAAATCCTGAACGTTTTGTTGACGCAGGTTTTCCACATACTTATGTATTCCCGAGAAGTCTTCTATCCAGATGGATACTGGGGATTCATCAAAGAGCTTCTGGTAAATGCTGTCTGTCATCATCTTTTTCCTATCAGTTTGTCAGAATGCGCTGGGTCTCCATTGCAATCATAAGTTCTTCATTTGTTGGTATTTTGAGTACTGTAACTCTGGAATCAGGAGTGCTGAGTAACTCAATCTTATCTGTGAATTTAGCGTTGGCTTCAAGATTTAACTTGATACCCAAAGCATCCATATCGCGGCAAACCTGCTCTCGCATTATGGGCATATTTTCACCCACACCGCCTGTAAATATCAAAACATCCAAACCATTCATAGCAGCAAAATAAGCGCCAATGTATTTTTTCAGACGGTAGCAATATACATCATGTGCCTGAATAGCATTGGGGTTCTTCTTTATTTCTATTTCATCTTCAATTGTGCGCATATCATTGGACAGGTGTGATAAGCCCAGCATACCGCTTTTTTTGTTGAGCATGGTATTCACTTCTTCCACACTCATATGCAGTTGCTGCATCATGTGCAAAGGTATGGCGGGGTCAAGGTCTCCGCAACGTGTACCCATCATCAAGCCTTCCAATGGTGTAAAGCCCATGGATGTGTCAACTGATTTGCCACCCTTAATTGCTGTAATGGAAGCGCCATTGCCCAGATGACAAGTGATTATCTTCATGTCTTTGATGTCTTTATTCAGATATTCTGCAGCCTTGAGACTTACGTATTTATGAGAAGTGCCGTGAAAGCCATATCTGCGTATCTTGTGCTTAGTATACATCTCCAAAGGCAGAGGATATAAATAGACATGGGGAAGCATGGTCTGATGAAATGCTGTGTCAAATACTCCGCATTGCGGAACATTGGGTAGTTCTTTTTTTACGGCAGCCACACCCTCCAGGTTAGCGGGATTATGTAAGGGAGCAAGTGCAACGCAATCCTGCATGACAGCTATCACATGGTCGTCAATTTTAACTGTATCGGAATAATACTCTCCGGCATGCACCAGACGGTGTCCCACAGCATCTATCTCACTAAAATCTTTGATTACACCATTAGTTTCATCTTTTAGTGAATTTAGGATTAATTGCAAGCCTGCCTCATGATTATCTATCACCATTTCTCTTTTCTTTTTGGTGTAAGCAGGGCTTTTGTAGGTAAACAAGGCAATATCTTCACCGATTTTCTCAGCAATACCTTCTGCCATCACTTCTTTGGTTTCCATTTTGATGAATTGGTACTTTATGGACGAGCTTCCGCAATTGAGCACCAGTATTTTCATTATAACCTCTTCAGATATTTTTATTTTTTTACATTAAAAGCGATATTAGAATTCATGTCAATATAATTCATACTCAGGAATTTGAGGGTAATTGTCATGCCTGCTTATGTTTTTGATAATCTGCCATGATGGCAATTTGTCCTCTCATGTCAGTTTTTTTTATTGACGTTATAAGTGTTTCAGAAAGAATGAAATGCAAGTAAAGGGGAAAATCATGAATCCGGATATCAGATTACTACAAATGAACGACCTGTATGCCATCAAGGACTTGTCCAAGCTTATCTGGGATGGTGACGATTATTTAGGCAGAGTAGCCAAAATCTGGCTTGAAGACGGTGGTTTCATCGGTATGTGGGATGGAGATAAACTGATTGGTTGTGGTAAGATTACCCGTCTGCCTGATCAGGTTATCTGGCTGGAAGGTCTGCGCGTCCATCCTGAATATCAAAAGAAAGGCTTAGGCAAACAACTTTCCGGAGTTGTGCTGGATACTGCCATCCAACTGGTTAAATCAGGCGAAGCTGATTACATCGAATTTTCCACTTATTATAAGAACGAAGAAAGCATCCATATTGCCACTCAGGCAGGATTTAAACTCATAGATGAATATTATGTGATGAGTCACAAAGCTGTCAAACCTACTTCCACCAACCACACTTACCGTGTACATGATGATGTGACTGATTACTTTCCCAATACATTTCCCTACGGCTGGAAATTCCTGCACCCCGTCAAACCTTCTCTCAACTGGCTCAATAAAAGGGTCAAGATGCTCAAAGCCGGCGGTGGTCATTTCTATATCGGCGGAGAACAACCCACAGTGTGTTTACTCTCTCCCGCTGAAGAATGGATTGAAAAAGCCATGCCTATCATGCAATACTTCCTCGGCAAAAAACAGCCCATAGAAGTCATGCTGCATACTTCCCGCAAAGCTGAAATCGAAATCCTTATGAACTACGATTTCCACTGGTGGGAAGAAGGTATAGAGGATAAAGTAGTCATCTATCGCTATATGCCGGATTGATTTTGAACCCATCTTGACGTTGTATCGTCATTCCTGCGGTTCGAGGGTCCCTCCCTGCGAAGGCAGGGACAGGAATCCAGACTGTATATAATATCCATTTCAATATATAATCAAATGTCTCTTTTGTGAATGATATCACTTTGCTAATTGTCTATTCATTCCTTATTTGTTTCTTATGCGATCCGTTAGTGATGCACAGGAGATGTACGGCTCATATACGGGTCGCACCCGTATATGAGCCGTACATCATTGGTCCTAAACCAGTGGATTAAATAAGATTGAGATAAGGGATAAGCAAGGAACAGTGAATACAACAAAGTAACCTTAAAACAAAACCGCATAAATGCGGAACTACATTCATTATCCTACATCCTTCAGGTAATCAGTCTTACTATCCGCTTGGGGTATCCCTGTTAGATGCCTAATGATATCATTAAGCATTTAACAGGAAGATATACGGTTATTAGCAGTTACGATTACTTGGATATTTTGCATTATAAAGTGAAAAAGCGGAAGGGTGGACAAGGGTTTGTAATATAAATGACTTGAAACCTGTTTTGTTTAAGGTCTTTAACTCTCATTAAAAAAATATATACTAAATGTAAAATTTAATATTCCTTGACTATAAATATGAAATGCATCATGATGACGATAGAATGTAAATAGTGAAAAATCATAACTTCATGGGGAATACATTATGGATCAAGATTCAAGACAAGCATTATATTTTGGAATTCAATCATTCTTTGCTTTGACATTAATGTGTGTCAGTAATCAAGACATCGATAGTACTTTATTGCAAGAAATATCGAAATCACTGGGCATTAAATTGGTTAGTGGTGCTATTAGTGATATAACTAAGAGCTATATAGATGGTATAAAAACTAAGAATCCAGGATTAAATCATGACATACAAAAGGCTTTTTATGTTGGATTCGAAAAAGCAATACATGCAATTGATGCAGAATACAAAAGGTCTGACTATTATCAAAATCTCGATAAGAATAAACAAGAAGAGATAAGAGTTTTCTTCTTTTTTATGATTAATATAGCTCCTACTATTTTCAGTACAGAAGCATCAACTATTTTAAAAACAGAAGATTTGACATATTATATTTACAAAACAGAAGATGGTGGGTATGACTTATTTTGGGGCAGGTTAGATATAGACAATTATCTTTCGATTCTTGATCCGGTTTTTCAGGAATTCTTCAAATCGCGAATTTTGACTATGACAGAACAATATTTCCGTGAAGAATTGAAAATTGATAAACCAGAAAACACAAAGGCATTCAGGGCTTACCTTTTTATGTTGATCGAAAGCAATACCAAAATCTTAAACAGGTTAGATCAACGTACCGAAAATATAGAGAAATTGGCTTTAGTAAATGACGAACGCTCAATGCATACAGAAGAATTAGTAATTCAGAATGCTGAACGATTTGAAGACATGGATAAGAAAGTTGGTCAGGTGCTCGATAATACAAATATTCTGATGCATTCAGTTGAAGCGTTACCTAACAACAGCCCCAAATTCAAGATACTGCGTAAAATTGATGAATGGGTGGGAGAAAATTATGGAGAAGGTCGACATTACTCTCCGAAGCTTAGAGATTTTCTAAACGAGACTGTGTATGTACCATTGAAGTTGTTTAGCGAAGTTTGCACTTTGTTGCATGAAGGTAAGGACGTTCTTCTGGAAGGTAAGCCGGCAAGCGGGAAATCGATTATTGGGATTAGCGTTGGTTTTGAATGGGTAAAAGAACAAGATACAGTCTGTTTCTACATTGATCTTAGCGATGAGTATCTTTCAAGTTTTGATGCTCGGCATGCATTTGAAAATGACCTGAATTTGCTATCTGCGAATCTCAAAGTTCTGATTATTATTGATAATACACATATCAATCCTTTGCTGGCTAATAAAATGGTCAGACTAATCAATCAGAAACAAGATATCGATTTTTGTATTCAGACTATTTGTATGAGCAGGCTGTTACCAAAAATAAAGAGTGACAAAAACTCATTGGACTCAAATGAAAGACTACATCTTATACAACTCGTCGAAGAAGAAGAAATAAAAGAGACTTTTGTGTGCACTGCAAAAAGACTGTCAATTAACGCAGGCATTCCACATGTAAAATTCTCTGATGATATAACAGACCAGTGGGTAGTTGCATGTGGTGGAGATCTGGTTATTTTCGCTGTTTCTTTTGATCCATTTAATCCAAGAGAGCTAGACAATGTTAGTATTAGCGAAAAAGTTAATGAGGTCTATTTAGATGAAGCGAAGAAACAACCAGGAGGGAAAGAAGGTCTACTGGATATTTGTGTATTAAATTCAATCGAGATAAACTTTAATGAACTATTCTGGGACAAAAAAAGCATGGAAATTCAGTTTTGGAAATTCTGTAAAGACGGAATTATTGAAAAAGTTCCAACAAAACGCAGTGTTCAAAACCGCTTTTACCGCTTTTTTCATCCAAGTTTAGCAGATTTAATATTACAGGTTGAATTTGGTAGCAGCCAGCGGACACAATGGTTAAAAAGAGCAATTTCGCTATGCTTAGTTAAACCATCATTAGTTGGTTCAATTTTTGACCGACTTCAAACAGACACTTATGCGCAAGTCGTAGATGCTGCCACTTGGATTAAACACATTCAAAGTGTTGACAAATTGTTAATTGAGAGTTTTTTCGATAATCCTGAAGCAACAATTACAGTTTTAAAACATCTAAATAAGATTGTTTCGTGGGATGAAATACTAGCCTACAAGAGTCTGGAATTTGCTGATGGAATAGATAAGATTGTTTCATCAATTCTAATGACTTCATTTGTTTCAAACGTCGGAATTTTCAAATACTTTGACAAGACATATACTTATGCACAATCTCAAGAAATTTGTCGTAGATTTATGACTAGTCCTGAGTTAATGCTTAAACTGCAGAATCCTGCAGCTGATATCTTTACATTATTATATTATTTAATACCAAAAAGCTCTATAGATGAATCTACCAAAATAGCAGAAAACCTAATAAATAATGACATTTTTATCAATCATCTGGTAGAAAGTAACCCAGTTGATATTGTTAGATTGTTTAAGTTTTTAGATTCAGTTGGATTCTCGACACAAGCTTCTAGTCAACTAGTTAAAATTGTAAAAAGTAACAAGTTTATAGCAAATTTGAAGAGATTCTCTCCTGATTATGTGATTCCATTTATAGAATATCTTGATGAAAAAAAACTATTAATTTTGGGACTGCAACTGATAGATAACTTTATCAAAGATATTCTAGATAGTGACGATGGATATTTCCTGAAAATGATTAATTCTTCTATCGACACATGTAAACCATTTACCGACTATCTCGTTACACATCGAAAGCGCTCCAAGGCAACAACGATAAATAGAAAGTTGTATAATGACTCCAAATTTTACAATCGAGTAACAAAATCTAATTATGTTTCAATAACGACTTTTTTACAAAATCTCGATTATCTTTGGCTCTTCGAAGAATCTGAGATTCTAGTTAAAAAACTAGTAATTGAAAATAATTTCCGCAATAATATTCTATGTGAGGCTCCTGATGGTATTGCATCTTTTTTAATGTATCTGGAATATCAAGAAATGCAAGAAAAAGTTAGAGATTTTGCTAGTATTATCTCAGAAGACACTGCCTATAAACAGAAACTACTAAAATACGATCCTGGCAATATAATATCATTATTGCGTACTATGGATAGAAATGGTTTTAGTGAATATTCACGATCAGTAGTAGGTATGTTATTGGGAAATAGTAAATTCATGGAAAAGCTAAAGCGGACAGGTTATCGAAATGGAATATTATTTTTACGGTATATTGATTCTCTATCCATGGGAGTTGATATAGATAAGATTCTGCATGAAATCTGTATTGATTTACTGAGTAATAAACTAGTTAAATCAATCAATCTTCATGATTTGATGGTTCTGCTTAAATACCTCGATGAAAATACCAAACCTGACATCGTCGAGTTAAGAAAGAAAATTATGACGAATATTTTAGATGATTATGAATTTGATATTTACTGCTATTCTAATAGTTTGACACACAAATTTGTGGTTTTTCTGTCATATTTATTGTATAACCATGGCAAAGATAAAGCGCAAGCATACATCGATGCTTCTTCAATAAGGATTGGTACACAAAAGATAAAATCTCTTTGGAAATATACTTGTAGCTACGATGCGTGTTGTACTCTTGATTTTTTTAAAAGAGAAGATCTAGTTTTTAATCCAGATTTGCATGAAATTTTAATCAATCAAATTTCACCTGGTTTTCAAATTGTAAGAGCACATGTAGATTACCCCCAATCTCTATTGCTTTCTTGGTCAATTTCTGAAGTATGTAATAGAATTAAGGATTTCTTTATAAAACAAGAAATTTTTTCAGCTCATTGTTTTGTTTTCGGGTTAGTAGAAGACAAAGAACCGTTCGTTGAATGGGTTGTCATGCATGATAACGATGAAATCTTAAAATTGCTAACTCTATCCGAATTCTATAATTTGTCATATTTAACAAAAGCCTTAAGAGAGCTGATTCGTAGCAACAATTTGCATAAAAGAAGTTGGGAGATTATATGCAATTGAAATATGTGCTCAATAACGTTGTGCTGCCTGCAAGATGGCATCGATTATCTGTTGATAGCCTGTGCAGCGGCAGAGATTGCCTTTGATAGCCTGACGGGCTTGCTGACGGGTGGGGTTTGGAGTCTTGAGTAAAAATGCATGAGCAGTGAGCACCATACCTGGAGTGCAAAAGCCGCACTGAATGGCTCCGGCATCGAGGAAAGCCTGTTGGAGAAAGTGCAGGCTGCCATCTGTGTTTGCCATACCTTCAATGGTAATCACTTCCTTATCCACAATGTCTTTGATAGTCAGCTTACAGGATTTGGCAGGTTCGTTGTCTATCAGCACTGTGCATGTACCGCAGACACCTATACCGCAACCATTTTTAGCACCGGTGAGATCCAGTGCTTCTCGTAAAAAGTGCAGGAGATTCATATCCAAATCCATATTGTCGAGAGGAATCATTTGTTTGTTAATACTTGTATTCATTGTTACCTCTTCTTTTCGTGATAGGGTGGAAAGGTGATAGGGTGATAAGGTGGTATTGTGGGCTGATAACTATTGTCCGTGAAGAATTGTAACTGGGTTTCAGCACTCGCCAGAATGCCGACTTCTGCAGATCACACATGAAATTACAACATGCACCAGAACACCTTATCACCTTATCACCTTATCACTTAATCACGAGAACTGTTCACCGATTTTTTATTTTGATAGGCTGATCTGCATATCTCTTGCCTGTGGCATGATAGACTGCATTGGCGATGGCAGGACCCATGAGTTCGTTGGTAGGTTCGCCGATACCTTTGGCACCTGAAGGAGAAAGCGGGTCATGGTTTTCCACGATGATGGCAGTCATTTCAGGCAGGTCAGTGCTGCGCATAATTCTGTACTGATGCAGGTTTGTGGGTATTACTTTGCCGTCTTTGACTTCACACTTTTCCAGCATACCAAAGCCTGCTCCCATAGCCATCCCGCCATAGAATTGTCCTTTGAGCATGGCTGGATTGACTGCTTTGCCGACATCGTGAGCGGCAATCATATTGAGCAGAGTAATCTTGCCGGTCTTGATGTTTACATTGAGTTCTACTGCCTGACAAGCATAAACCCAGGTAAAATAGGCATTGCCGTGACCTGTATGTTCATCCCAGCTAACTTTGGGAGCCTGGAATACGCCAAAGCTGAAAGGATATTCCTGCCGTGAATACATCAGGCGGATGACTTCATTGAAGCTGAGCTTTTGGCTTTTATCTTTGTTATAAAGGAATTCATTCTCAAAGCTGATTTCTTCCGGCTTGCAGTTCAAATCAGGGGCAATAATACGGGCTATGTGTTCTTTTAATTGTTTAGCAGCATTAACCACAGCTCCGCCACCCATGATTGTACCACGTGAAGCGACTGTAGTACCGCCATCCGGAATGTTTGAAGTAGAAGGCTGACGGTAACGGATACGGTCTTTATTGATGGAGAGATATTCTGCACAAAGAAGAATCATAGCGCTTTCACTACCTTGTCCGTTTTCGTGCACACCTGTTTCCAGTAAAATACTGCCATCGGGTTGAACACTGATGATAGCACTGTTAAAATCAGTGCCTTCTGCTCCGAGACTCATGCCACGATAACTGATGGCAAGTCCGATGCCGTAGAGTTCATCCTGCCCGGGTTTTCCGAAGGAGCATAGCTGTTTTTTATGATAGTAATCGCTTTCTTTCAAAACGATGTCCAGGACCTGTTGTAAGCTGACTGTGTGTGCATCCAGCTTCTGACCTGTGACTGTGACTGAGCCTTGATGCACCATATTACGTCTGCGCATCTCAATCTCATCAATGCCAAGCTTTTCCGCTGCTATTTCTATTAATTGTTCAATGGCAAAATTGACCTGCGGGCTGCCGAAACCGCGAAAAGCGCCGCAATAGATATTATTAGTATAAACACCGTAAACGTCACAATGCACGTGAGGCACTTCATAAGGTCCGCAGCATTGAACAGTGGAACGCCAGGTTACCCAGGGTGTAACGGAACAATATGCTCCGCCATCTGCAACCATACGAACTTTAACAAAGCTGAATTTGCCGTCCTTTTTAAATCCTGCCTTGTACTGGATTTTATAGGGATGACGTTTATAGCTTTCACGCAGGCTCCATTCACGGGCATAGGTCATTTTAACCGGAAAGCCTGTGATATATGAAGCCAGAGCTGCTCTGGCACAAACAATGGCTGCTGTGTCATCTTTACCGCCAAAGCCACCGCCCATAGGAATAGTCTTGACTTCCACATCGGACAAAGGTTTTCCTAAAGTGCTGGCAACAAAACGCCTCGTACTAAAGGGATGTTGCATGCTGCCATACACCTCCATTACTCCATCCGGTCTCAGCCAGCAGAGAGCAGATTCAGGTTCCAGATACGCATGCTCAATGTGGGAAGTAGTAAATTCCTGCTCTATCACAATATCAGCTTCTTTTTCACCTGTTTCCACATCACCGGTACGCACACAATGGTAATTTTTGATATTATTGCCATGACTTTCATGTACGAGTGGAGAACCTTCTTTCAGAGCCTCTTCCGCATCAAGCACAGCAGGAAGCTCCTCTGCTTTAAGTGTCACAAAAGGTATGGCATCTATGGCTTGTTGCCTGCTTTCTGCTACTATGACGGCAATCACATCACCGCAAGTACGGATACGGTCATGAGCCAAAATGGAATAATCCCTGATAATCTGTCCGAACTCAAGATTGCCGGGAATATCTTTGAAAGTGAGGACAGTGACTACACCGGGTTGCTGCTTTGCCCTGGCGGTATTAATCTCAATGATTCTGGCAGAGACAAAATCTGAATAAACCGGAACTGCATGCAGCATATTATTCATCTTGAGGTCATCAGTATATTTGGCTTTGCCGGTTACTTTGCCAAAAGCATCATTACGCCAGGCTTTACTATCTGAATTATTCATATTATCTTCCTTGTCAGAATTGCAATCCCAAAGTCAAACCACCAGTGGGAAGAATCGTGATATCACCATTTACAACCGGCACTACCTCTACTCCAACTTCGGGAGTAAGAACAACGAAGGCGAGTCTGAATCTGGAATTGACCAAAACTCCGCCGTGTACAATGCCTGTAGGGCCGTGTTTGACTGTTTCGCCATGTTCCTCAACATATTGGTATGTAAAATAATTGTAGTTCATTCTGAGTGCGGCAGTGAGTGAAACAGCTTCCGAAAATTTCTTTGTAACTAAAACCGGTAGTTCTACCCCTACAGACCTGTATTTTTGATCAGTATCAGGGACTTCATCTTCATCATAGGCTGCGTCATCATTATCAATACCGGTATAGGTAAGAGCTGGTATCACAGAGTAGTAAACATCGTCTTTCCGGTCAATCAGACTCTTTAGATAAACCTTGGCTCCGGTTGTACTGATGGAAGCCCAAAATTTACCGCCCACTTCTGTATCTTCGGCTGTGCCAATGCCAAACTTTAATCCCATGACAGGCCACATAGCTGCATGACGGTAATGACCCTCTGCTTCATCTTCTTTGTCATACACTGCGCTTTCCAAAATCAGACCAGTGGTGGCAAATGTTTCCGCTTTGATTTTACCCTGTTGCAAAGGTTCTGCTGTATCCATAACGCTTGTATCCATAACTGCACAGCCAGTTAGTAATGCCAGCAAAAAAGCCGGGATGATTAGTCTGTACATAAATTCAATTCCTTAATTTCCATATCAGTTTCAGTGTTCTCCCAGGGATTATAGGTATCAGCCAAAGAAGGCAGAATAGGCTGTAACCGGTTGCCGGGTTTCATTTGAAGGACTATCAGGTTAGTTTTTGTACCCGGTTTGATTGCACCATAATCAGGATAGAGGTTCATCAGTTTGGCAGGATTGGTCGAGATATAAAGCATGAGTTTTTCCAAAGTAAGTTTACCGGGTTTAACCAAATTCTCATAGAGAATAGGAAAGGTAGCACCTAAGCCGGCAATACCGGTGGGAACCTGTTCAGGATTATCTTGATGTTTGTCTTTATCAGCTTTGGTAAAAGGACAATGGTCAGTGGCAATGGCATCAAATAAACCATCTTGCACGAGCTCCAGCATCAGACCACGTGAATGTTCATTTCTAAAGGGTGGAGTACATAGCCCGCGGTGACCGTTTTCTCCTTGGAGCATATCATCATTTAGCAGCAGATAATGAGGCGCAGTTTCGCAGGTAACCGGAGCGTGGTTTCTGGCTTCATAGATCAGCATGGCAGCTCCGGGAGTAGAGACATGGACAATATGTGCGGGATAATTATGTTTAACTGCCAAATTCAACACCTTTTCTACTGCTTTGACTTCTGCAACCTCAGGACGGCGTTTGGCATTGTCATAAGGATGCCTGAAAGGATGAAAAGCAGACATGGCAGCAATAATCTCATCATCTTCACAATGTATCAGCATGCGTGGCTTCAGGTCTTTAAGCTCCTGCATCCAGCGTGAGATTTCTTCATAAGAACGGTAGAGCCCATTGGGTTTATAAGTAGTATAAAACTTTAAATCGCAACCTTGTTTGATTAGTGGTAATATATCTTCGGGTTCAGACACTGTAGGTGTTATATGCCAGTGGATAATCCTTGAGAATTCTCTGCGTGCTTGGTCGGTTATCTTTTCATACTGTTTTAGCAAGGTCTTTTGCTTACTTTCCTGAGCCGTTCTTTCAGTGATAAATACACCCAAAGCAGAGATTCCGCATCGGGAAGCAAGCTTTGCCAGACTGTTAAAATCATCAGCCAGGTCAAGTCCGCATATCTTTTCACCCACATGTACATGCATATCAACTATGCCCGGCAGAATATATGTTCCCTGGCAATCTATGACATCAACGTATGGTTCAAACAGGTTTTCGCCAATCTTGATAATCTCACCATTTTCGACAAGAATATCCAGCCTGGCAAAGACTGTTTCCTGATATACCAAACCGTTGGTGAGTAGTTTTTTCATACTAGAACCTAACCGCTCCGATGTCTTTTAAGCCATGTCCGGTTATAAGCAGTACAACCTGGTCCATGCGGCAGAGAACATGTTTATCTGTAGCTTTAATCAGCCCTGCCAAAGAAGCTGATGCGGCTGGTTCAGCAAAAATCCCTGTGGTCTGAGCCAGAAGTTTCTGAGCTTGTAAAATCTCATCATCAGTGACAGTTATACAAGCTCCCTTGGTCTCTTTGAGGGCACGCACCGCCCAATGCGCATTGCTGGGGGTTCTCACGGAAATTGAATCTGCCACTGTGACGGGATTGGCTGCATCGGAATAAGTCCCTGTGTTGAAGTAACGGGTAATGGCATCGGAATGCTCTGCCTGTACGCAGAGAAGCCGGGGCAGTTTATGGATAATGTCTGCTTTCTGCAAATCAATAAAGGCTTTGTGTACTCCGGACAGTATAACTCCATCACCGCAGGATACTACTATCCAATCTGGTACATTCTGATTGTTTTGCAGGAAGATTTCCAGTCCGGCAGTCTTTTTACCTTCAATAGTGAGGGGATGATAAGCAGTGTTGCGGTTGAGTCCTCCCTCTTTAGCAGTATATTCCAGAGACTGAGCAAAGGCATCATCATAAGTGCCATCCACCATAATCAGTTCTGCTCCATGTATTCTGATTTGAGCAAGCTTGGCAGGTGGTGCAGCTTTGGGAACAAAGATAACTGCTTTCAAACCTGCACTGGCACAAAGCGCTGCCAAAGCACTGGCAGCATTACCTGTGGAAGCACAGACAACTTTCTTTTCTCCCAGACGGATTGCTTCTGCCACCATCAGATGCGAAGCTCTGTCTTTGAGTGAACCACTGGGATTGAGTCCGTCGTTCTTAATCTGTAAATCTATTAATCCAACTTGTTCAGCCAGACGGTTGGAACGGAACATAGGAGTATTCCCGACCGGTAGTTCGGGATAGAATTGGGTTTCAACTGCTGAGAATAGCTCAACTGAGGGTCTTTCGTTCCAGGTTCTTGAAATGGCTGCATAATCAAAATTGGCTTCCAGAACACCTGTTAACGGCATTCCCGGTTTATAATCTTTAGAACAGTCAGGGCAAAGATAACGCACTTCATCACGTGCATATTCTTTTCCGCAACCGGTGCAGCGATAGTTTTTAAAAAACATATTCTATTGTTGATTCAAAGCATAGACATAAGCCGCATAGAAAGCAGCAGCTTTGGTCAGATGCTCCACAGGGCAGGATTCGTTAGGTGCATGGGCATAAATCTCATTACCAGGACCCATTCCGATACATGGGATATTGTGCATTCCCATGATAGCAACTCCATTGGTACTGAATGTCCATTTATCCACAACCGGCTTACGTCCCAGAACCTGTTCATAACTGGCAACGGCTGTCTTGAGCCAGGGAGATTCTTTGGGTAACACCCAGGTCGGATAGTACTTTTCTGTTGGATAAACGAGTCCGGTGAACGCAGCTTCTTCATACATGAGAACTTCCACAACAGCATCGGGATAACCGGCTTTGCGGCAAGCTTCCTGTACTTCCATCACAGCGCTGTCTTTGGTTTCGCCATAGGTCAGGCGTCTGTCCAATTGGATTGAGGCTGCATCAGGCACAGCACACTGAGAAGGAGAAGAGAAGAAAACCTGAGTAACGGCAACGCTGCCTTTTCCCAGGAAAGCATCATCTTTCAGATGTTCATGCAGTTTCTCTATCTCCAGAGCAATCCGGCTGATTTTGTAAATGGCATTATCGCCTCTTTCGGGTGCTGAACCGTGACAGGATAATCCTTTGACATGTATCATCATTTCCATCCGCCCACGGTGTCCTCGATAGAGATTAAGGTTAGTCGGTTCTGTAATAACAACCAGTTCAGGTACCAGCTTTTCTTCTTTTATCAGATACTGCCAGCAAAGACCATCACAGTCTTCTTCCATCACAGTACCGGTAAAATAGATGCTGAATTCTTTATTCAAATCAAGTTCTTTTATAATGCGGGCAGCAGCTACCATGGAAGCCATTCCGCCTTCCTGGTCCACACTGCCTCTGCCGATTACCATGCCGTCCTTGACTTCAGCTTTAAAGGGGTCAGTCTTCCACAAGCTCAAATCTCCGGCATAGACCGTATCAATATGTGCATCAAAAGCAATAACTCTTTGTCCAAATCCGATACGACCGATTACGTTGCCCAAGCCGTCAACTTTCACTTCATCAAAACCGACAGCATCCATTTCTTTCTTGATGCATTGAATAACGTCACTTTCCTTGGTAGAAAAGGACGGGTGACGTATCATATCGCAAAGAAACCGTACAGTATCTGCTTCAAAAACCTTGGCTTTTTCCATGATTTGGTTATACATAATTTATCTCCTGTTTATAATATCATACAATATGTCGTCCCTGCGTAGGCAGGGATCCAGCCTGTTTTTTAAGATTCCCGCCTTGAACACCCCACAAGCAAACAAGTTTTCTTGCGGGGACCCCATCGCAGGAATGACACAAAAATGCGGAACTATAAACTAAAATCTATCCCAAAGCTTGGTTGCAAATTCTCTGGATTTGGCATTGACTTCTGCTTCATTTATATCAAGTTTGAGCTGTTTATTCTGATAAAGAATCCTGCCACCACAAATAGTCGTATCAACCTGTGACTGAGAAAGACCAAAGATTACATGTCCCAGCCAGGTATTACTATCCAAAGGTGTGGGTGGGTAATAGTCGATTAAAACTACATCCGCTGCTTTACCGGCTTCCAGCGTACCGAGCTTGCCATTCCAATAACGGTTGGCAATAATAGCATTGTTTTTCAGCAAGGTATTGGCAATTTCCATGAAGCCTTGTGAAGGGTCATGCTTCAGGTGCTGTGCCCATAGTCCTACTCTGATTTCTTCCAGCATATTAACGGTCATGGCATCGGTACCGAGACCAACCAGACAGCCCTTTTGAGTAAGTTTTACCACATCAGCAATGCCGACAGCGTTATTTTGATTGGATTGAGGATTATGCGCAATTGCGGTCTTCATCTGTGCCAAAATCTCCATCTCAGCTTCGTCCACGTGCACACAATGCGCTGCTACGGTTTTGTCATTGAGCAGATTGAAATCCTTTAATCTATTTACGACTCTCTTGCCATAATGCTTAAGCGAATAATCTTCATCAGAAGCAGCTTCCGCTACATGGATATGATAACCGCAGTTTAATCTTGCACCTTCAAAAGCAATGGTTTCCAGTGTCTTATCACTCAAAGTAAAAGCTGCATGCATACCGAAGAGTCCTTTCAGATGCTCATCATTATTGGCTTGCATAGCTTCCAGCCACATCACGTTTTCTTTGATACCGTCCATCGCTTTGCAGTCACCATCTCTGTCTGTTACTTCATAACATAGATTTGCTCTGATACCTGTCAGTTTGATAGCTTTGGCGATTTCATCCAGAGAACCCAGAATCGCTCCCGGAGAAGCATGATGGTCAATAATCGTGGTTGTGCCATGCTTAACCGCATCAATGGCAGAAATCAAAGCTGAGTAATATACATCTTCCATCAAAAGCTTTTTATCAAGACGCCACCAGAGGTTTTCCAGTACTTCATTAAAGTCTTTGGAGGGAGCAGCTTTGCCTAATCCTCTGACCATAGTGCTGTAAAAATGATGATGGGCATTAATGAAGCCGGGCATAACTACTTTACCCATTGCATCAATAACCTGCCCGTTAAAACTGCCCACCTGGTCAGGTGTGCAGATTTTGCTTATCCTGCCATTCTCAATGACCAGTACATTATCATATAATACGGGATTATCTGCTATTCCGGTGAGGATTATACCGTTTTTTATCAGTAAGCTATTCATTTGTAACTCCATGTTTTTTATTAAGATACTTAACCAGTTTAATTCTCATCTGCTATTCTGGCAAGTGGAGTGTCTTGTCAATTAAAATGTGTATGATTGGAATTGCTTTTTAGAGACACCGAGACACGGAGTCACAGAGAGAATAAGTTTGTTGTTCCGCATTTATGCGGTTTTGTGACATATATATACCGATTTAGATATGTTACTTTTCTTTCAAAGCAAAGGACGCAGAAGACGTTAGGATGCAAAGGGATTTTGTTTAAGAAACACAGAGAACACCTTTTCACCATGTCACCTTTTCACTTTATCACGACTAAATATTCAAGTAATCGTAACTGCTTATAAATTAATACTCTCCGGGTAGTTCCTTAGTGCAAGCACTAAGGAACAAGCAGGCAACTACTAAGAAAGTAGTAAGAATGATTACTTGGAGGATTCTTGTAACATAGCCTGTTAAGCTGTTGTATGTGTCGGATGGTTTCCGATGCAAAATCCAAAATCAATTTACCACATGAAGTGTATTTCTATCTCTTTTTCATTTATATTCCCTGAGGTAACCAACCTCAGGTTACAACAGGATAACATCTTATGTTACAAACCCTCATAGTTGGGCTCTTGCTTATCTTTTATACAATCCAACAGAGATGCAAGGGAGATGCTAGGGTCATCTAAGGCTCGCACCCTTAGATGACCCTTACATCTCTCTACAATCTCCAATGAATCTATTAAGGGATGAATAAGGAATAAGTAAGTAATGACCTTGTTATAGGTTGAAATATATTCCTTGACTTTTATCATGTTCCTTTTGGCTGCAAATATCTTTATTTCTGGAGATTAATTATGATTACACTAAAAGATATTGAGCAACTCGGCGAAGAGATTAAAGAAATTCAGCAAGAGATATCAAATGAAACAGAAACAATAGAGCATTGTGTAAAACCCCTAATGGTGTTACTAAACTATAGAAAGCCTACAGAAATTAAGTACCAATATCCATGTTTCACTCTAAGAGGTCAAAGCGAAAAAGTAGATATAGCTCTGATGCATAACGGCAATCCAATTGTTTTGGTTGAGTGTAAGCAGATAAAGAAAATTCTTACTACTGATGATATTTTACAAATGAAAAGATACTTTGATAACCAACCAAGAGTTAAACTTGCGATTTTAACTAATGGAATAGAATACATGTTCTTTATGGATTTGGAAAACATAAACCTCATGGATTCCAAGCCCTTCAACACTTTCAATATCTTTATCCCCAAGACTGGTTTAGGGCTTGTATTGTCACTTTACAATAATGATGAGTTTAGCTTTGAACGTATTCGCAAGTTGGCAGAAAAAGATGTGATACTCAAGAAGGTAATCAAAGTTATAAAAGACGACATGGTAAACCCTAGCATCGATTATATAAAAAGAACTATACAATAGTCTTATACAAAATGTACCTACACCGTTAAATTGTTAATCAATTCCGGGTCTATATCTACTCCATTTGACCACTCTATTGTATCGAAAGAAGGTCTGGCAGTATTAAAAAGTGCAACATCCTTTAACTCGGCTAATTTTCCCTTTGTGAGATAAGGTTTCATATCGAAAGTCTTTATTGACTTGTCGGAAAGAGTCAATTCGAGTATATAGTTTTCCATTGGTGTTACTTTCAATATTCTATTCATATCCTGTCCTTATTTAAGAGGTTCAATAGGTAAAGGCAGTTCGCCATTTATAGCAAGTTGCCAATCTGCAATAAGTTCGTCTTTATGGATTGCTGCCCATGCTTCTATAATTTTAAGCTGTTTGCCTGGAATATTGGCAGAGATAAAACATTCTTGCATAAAATCATAGATGGCAGTATATTCCTGATAATAGGCATGGAAATGAGGTGGATTGTGCTCACTGTTTCCACAATACATCCTGATTATTATCCCATAAAACATACTTATTGTCGGCATATTAACTCCATAAGGTACTAAATGAAAAACCATTAGACACGTCAAGAAAAATTGAATTATAGATGTTTTTGGGTACTTCAATGTATTATCAAGTTATAAAAAAAGCGGCAGGGGATAGGAACCCTGCCGCATTGTTGTAGTTCATCGTATAGGAGGTATCGATGAGCAAAATGAATAAAAGCTGTAAGACTAAAATACATCGCCAAGAACTCACTTGAAATATATCTTTCACAGCAAATACTCATAATCATAAAATAGTCACCTTTAGTGGAAATGCAATAAAAAAATATTATCCTTAAGAAATATGCGTTTGAAAACCCGGTATGCAATGCCGGAAACAGCTCACTGCACTTGTTGTGTTCAATTAATAATCCTGCTCTGACCTTAGGCTGGTCTGGTTTGCCTCCCCAACACTTCCTTTGTGATGCTCATGTAAGTGTATAGGTATCGGGCAGGAGATATAACAGAGAGATTTGAGCCTGCAACATGGACAGAGCAAGGTTGCAGCTAATAATGCCGCTATCACCGAAGTCCGAAATTCCCCTTGAAACAGAGAAACATCTTAATATGCATGGGGAATTTTGAATTCTGGCATGCTCAGCTAACTTTTCCTTCAGATTCTCAGTAATCAGTAGCCATCTGGCTGATTTATCCATTAAATTGAAAAAAATCTTTACAAACAAAGGCAGTTCATTTATACTTCACTCCCATAATATATTGGACAGGTAAGATGAAAGAAGAAAAGAACACAATTACGATTGTGCATATCAGTTTTTGGTTAAACGGCAAGCTGCAGGGGCTTTGCGTGCCTCCCGGCATGACAGTTCTGGAGATGCTCAACGATAAACTGGCTTTGAGTGGAACCAAGAGCAGTTGCAATGAAGGTGACTGTGGAGCCTGCACCGTAATCATCGGGCAGAAAAAGGATGCAATCGTTCAGTACAATGCTGTTAATTCCTGCATTTATCCGGCTTACAGATTGAATGGTAAGCACCTGATTACAGTGGAAGGTATTTCGGCTAAAAGCGCTTTACACCCTATCCAAACAGCTCTTCTTGACGAGCATGGTACCCAATGCGGCTTTTGCACACCGGGTTTTGTCATGTCTATGCTGGGGCTTTTCCTGAACCAAAAAAATCCATCTGATGAAGAAATCCTGGCAGCGCTGGAAGGTAATCTATGCCGTTGCACAGGTTATGACAGTATCTTCAAAGCTGCCAAACTCGCCAATGACAAGCTTAAAAAGAATGAAGATTTACTGCCGGCTCGATTGAGAAAAGTTGAGATTCAGATGAAGGAACAAATTCCTCCGGTCTGTTTCGACGAAATAGATAATATGGAAGGCTGGGAAACTAAGACCTGCTTCTTGCCCAAGAGTTTATCCGAATTGTGGGACAATATCGGTGTATGCAAGCAAACAGGTCATTGCAAATTAATTGCCGGTGGTACAGACCTGATGGTGCAAGCCAATATTCAGCATATCCATTATACACATCTGATAGATTTGGGAAATATCAAAGAACTGCACGGCATCAAGCTGGAAAAAGGCGAGATTAATATTGGTGCCAATGTGACCATGACCCAATTGCTGAAGAGCGAAATCATCCAAAAATATCTTCCTGTTTTAATCAAGGCTCTGAACCAAATGGCAAGTACCCAGATACGCAATTCTGCCACACTGGCAGGCAACATTGCCAATGCTTCTCCGGTTGCTGATGGAGCTACAACTCTTCTGGCATTGGAAGCTAAAGTAATCCTGGCAAGTAAGAACAATGAAAGAACTGTTAAACTGGCAAACTTTTACCATGGCTATAAGAAAACAGTGCTCAAATCCGATGAGATTATCAAAGCATTCACAATTTCCATACCTGCTGAGACTAACGTCTTCATGAGTTTTATCAAATCTGCCAAACGCAAAGCAGTGGATATATCGGGAGTAGTTTCCATGCTGGTGATAGAATATAAAAACGGTACAATTACCAAAGCTGTTTTAAGTTTTGGCGGAGTAGCGCCGTATCCGGCTCTTGCTACGAAAACAATGGCTTTTCTGTCAAAGAAAAAGCTGGAAGACTCTTGGTTTAAAAATGCCGGCGAAACAGCGATGAGAGAGTTTAAACCTATCTCCGATATCAGAGGTGGAGAAGAATATCGCTCTCTGCTGATAAAGAATCATGTGATTAAACATCTGAATGCTTTACTCAGGGAGGCTGTAAAATGAATAAACTTCCCTGGCATATTAACGGTAAATTACATGTAGCGGGTGCCAGTAAATTCATTGGCGAAGATACCAAACCGGCAGGTCTGCTTTATGCCCGGTTTTTATTTAGTTCTGTTGCCCATGCTAAGATCAAAAAGCTTGATGTGTCGCATGCAAAGAGCTTGCCAAACATAGTGGCAGTGCTGTCCTGGCTGGATATCCCCGGAGTAAATCAGATAGGACATGTGATTAAAGATGAACCTCTTTTTCCTGAAAAAGAGATTATGTATGTCGGGCAACCTCTGGCGATGGTGCTTTCACCCTATCCGAGAGTTGCGGAAAAAGCAGTTAAACTGATAGAACTGGAATATGAGGAACTGCATCCCATCCTTGATATCGACGAAGCAGATAAGAAAAAGGAATGGTATGTTCCTGAGCGCAGAATAGAAAATGGTGATGTAGAAAAAGCCATGAAAGCTGCTAAACATACGTTCTCAGGTGCGATAGAATCTGCCGGACAGGAGCATTTCTATATGGAAACTCAGCGCTGTTGGGCAGTTCCCGGAGAAGGAGATATGCTTACGCTGTATGCAGCCACGCAAAGCAGTATGGAAGTGCAGGAAGTTGTTTCACATCTGCTGGGTATCCCTGCCCACAATATCATCGTGGATGTCAGGCGGTTGGGTGGAGCTTTTGGCGGCAAGGAACGAGCTGGAACAATCTGGGCTTGTCTCGCAGCTTTGGGAGCTTATGTAACTCAGAGACCCGTGGAAGTGAAGCTGGAAAGAACAGAAGATATGCTGAGCACAGGTAAACGGCATCCCTTTAAGAGTTATTATAAAGCCGGCTTTGATGCTACAGGCAAGATTACCGCTTTTGATGTTGAGCTTCTGTCCAATGGCGGAGCTTATGCAGATTTGTCGGTAGCAATTCTGGAACGAGCCATGTTCCATGCCGAGAACACATACAATATTCCCAATATCAGAATCAGAGGAAGAAGCTGCCGGACTAATCTGCCTCCCAACACAGCCTATCGTGGTTTTGGTGCTCCGCAGGGCATATTCGTGATTGAGAATATCATCGAGAAAATCGCTCTGAAACTTAAAACTGATGCTTTGGAAATCAGGATTAGAAATCTGTATAAGAACGGCGATGTTGCCCCGTATGGACAACCAATTATAGAAGCAAATATTGCCAAACTCTTTGATAAACTAAAGAAGGTATCAGGTTATGATAAGCTACAAAAAGACGTGGCAGACTTTAATAAAAACCACACAGACAAGAAACAAGGAATCGGGATAGTTCCGGTAAAATTTGGTATATCATTTACCACTGCCTTGCTCAATCAGGGCTCTGCTCTCATTTGGATATACATAGACGGCTCAGTTTCAGTCACAACCGGTGGCGTTGAAATGGGGCAGGAAGTTAATTCCAAAATAGCTTTGATTGTAGCCAGCGTACTTGGTATCTCTTTTGACAGAATCAGAGTGGAAAGCAGCAATACTCAAAGAGTGGGAAATGCCTCTCCCACAGCAGCTTCTACAGGAACAGATATAAATGGGAATGCTGCCAGAATAGCTGCTGAACAAATCAGAGACAGGCTGGTAAAGCTTGCGGCTGTGCTGTTTAGCGAAGGTAAAACATCACAAATACCCGAAAAAGATATTGTTTTGTCAGATGATAAAGCATATCTGAAAAGTAAACCGAAGACATTTATCAGCTTTCCTGACCTGATTAAGCAAGCCTACAATAATAGGATTGCATTGGGTGCTCATGGTTATTATGCTACTCCCGAAGTGCACTTTGACCGTGATAAAGGCAAAGGACATCCTTTTGCTTATTTTGTTTATGGCTGTGCCTTAGCCAGAGTAGAAATAGATACTCTTACCGGGGATAGCAGGCTTTTGGAAACATACATTGTACATGAGACAGGTCCAAGCTTGCATGCAGATATTGACCGTGGTCAGATAATCGGTGCTTTCATCCAGGCAATGGGTTGGTGCACAATGGAAGATATTCCTTATGACAGAAATGGCCGGTACATGGCGTTATCGCCCTCCACCTATAAAATTCCCGGAATAAGAGACATGTCAGTAAAGCTTGTGGTGGAAATGGTGCAATCACCATGTAAACAAGCCAGTGTAATGGGAAGCAAAGCAATTGGGGAACCACCGTTTGTTTATGGAGAAGCGGTCTGGTTTGCCATCAGGCATGCTATAGAAGCTGCAAAATCAGATGGAAAGGAAGCTGCATTAGGTTTTCCTGCCACAGCAGAACAGATACTAATGACATTGAGCAAAAATTGAAGATATCAGGTCAAAGATAATTTGAATGGATAAGATTATGCAACATAAAGTATATCGATCAGATAGTTATGGTTCTCTTACTTTTTCTGACAAGGTCATGCGTGAGAAACTACCTCAAGACGTGTATGATGCCTTAATGAAAACAATCAAACACAGTGAAGTTTTAAATCCTGATTTGGCAAATGCTATAGCTCATGGCATGAAAGAATGGGCTTTGGAGCACAACGTAACGCACTACTCGCATTGGTTTCAACCGTTAACCGGATATACTGCTGAGAAGCATGATTCATTTCTGACATTTGACCACAACGGGAAAGTATTCGAAAGGTTTAGCGGAAAGCAACTGATTCAGAGCGAACCCGATGCTTCCAGTTTTCCATCCGGAGGAATGCGTTCAACCTTTGAAGCCAGAGGATATACTGCCTGGGATCCCAGAAGCCCTGCGTTTATTCTTAAAAACGGTGAAATCGGCACATTATGCATTCCATCTGTCTTCATCTCTTATCACGGTCATGCACTCGATGAAAAGACTCCGCTACTAAAATCATGTGCTGTATTATCTGAAGCTGCTGTTCAACTGCTTCATCTGATGGGTAAGACGAGTGTAACAGAAGTTGTGGCAAAAGTGGGTGCAGAACAGGAGTACTTTCTGGTTGATAAAGAGATGGCAGATCAAAGGATTGACCTTAAGTTCTGTGGCAGAACACTAACCGGAGCTCTTCCTCCCAAAGGTCAACAACTTGATGATCACTATTTCGGTGTAATTCCTGAACGTGTTATTGCCTACATGGAAGATGTGGAAAAAGAACTATATCTGCTTGGAATACCTGCCAAAACCCGGCACAATGAAGTAGCACCTCAACAATATGAATTAGCTGTTTTATTTGAAGATGTGAATCTGGCTTGCGATCACAATCTGCTGATGATGGAAGTAATGCGTAAGACTGCTTACACACATGGCTTCAAACTGCTTCTTCATGAAAAGCCCTTTGCAGGTATTAATGGCAGCGGTAAACATAATAACTGGTCTCTGTTTGACTCAGAAGGTAATAATCTGTTCAAACCCAATACAGACTTACAACAAAATCTGTGCTTCTTAATGTTTTTAGTCGCGACAGTGACAGGGGTATATCAAAGAGCAGACCTGTTGCGTGCAGCAGTTGCCACCGCAGGTAATGACCATCGGTTAGGTGGGAATGAAGCACCCCCTTCTATAATCTCTGTCTTTTTGGGAGAACAGTTAAATGAAATCCTAAAGATAATTGAAACCGGAGATTACGATTGCACAATTAAACCACGGCTGGTAAATCTTGGTCTGGACCACTTACCTCAGGTACTGATGGAAAATACAGACAGAAACCGTACTTCTCCTTTTGCCTTTACAGGTAATAAATTCGAATTCAGGGCAGTTCCATCATCAATTCCTCTGGCTTTTCCTAATACAGTGATTAATCTTGCAGTGGCAGAAGCTCTAGACCAAATGCATAAGCTATTAAAGGATAAGCTGGATAAGGGTGCTCAATTAGAACAGTCAATAATTGAAACACTCAGGTACTTCATTGACCTCTCAAAGCCTATCAGATATGAAGGTGATAATTATACAGAGGAATGGATCAATGAAGCTGCCAAGAGGGGTTTACAACTCAGAAAGAATACCCCTGAAGCATTATCCGCTCTGACCGAAGCCAGGCATCAGGCTCTGTTTATTACATATGGAATATTGAGTGAATATGAATTGAATGCACTGTATCATATTCGTCTGGAACAATATTGTAAACAAATTGAAGTTGAAGCCAATACACTGATCAGAATGTTGCAGACGGGTTTTCTCCCTGCTGCATTAAAGACTATTAAAAGAAACACCAAGGTTATTGGGGTTTTAGTTAATACTCCTGAATTGAAGAGCTGGCTGTCTGAAATAGATAGTATCACAAATGCTCTAATCAGACATAACACTTTATTAAAAGAAAATCTTGTAGCGATGAAAGATTTAGTTAGCTTATCAGATAAAGCATTGCATATAATAGATAAAATCTTGCCTGAGATGGCAGATTTGCGAATCAGTATTGATGATATGGAAATGCATGTTGACTATAATGAGTTTCCATATCCTGTGTATTCTGATTTGCTGTTTAATCTGAATAGATAAAATTGATTTAATTGAGAGGATAAAAATGTATCAAAGTATTTTGACAGATGCCCAACTGGAAAGTGAGATAAAACGCTGCGAATATTGTGAAGAAAAGCCTTGTAAGACTGCCTGTCCGGCAGATTGTTCCCCGGCAGATTTCATTATGGCTGCAGCAAAAGGCATGCCACAGGATTATAAACGGGCTGCTGCTATTATCTTAGGCAGTAATCCATTGGGAGGAATATGCGGGGCTGTCTGCCCTGATTATCATTGCCAAAAAGCCTGTTCTCACGAAGGATTTGACGTTCCAATCCAGATTCCTGCTGTACAGGCAACAATCATTAAGAAAGCCAAAGAATTAAATCAAATGCCTTCATTTTCGAAACCGGTTTCCAATGGAAGAAAAGCTCTGGTCATCGGTGCAGGTCCGGCAGGTCTCGGCGCAGCCGTTACACTGGCACAATATGGCTGGAATGTGAGTGTCTTTGATGAGAATGATAAACCGGGAGGTGCTTGTAACCTGATACCTGACCATCGTCTGGATAAGGTTGTGCTGGATAGCGATTTTGCTTTTCTGGAAAACTCTTTTGATATTAAATTCCATTTCAATATGAACGTTAACCCTATTCCCGAAACTTATTATCATGATTATCATGCCATTGTTGTCTCGGTTGGACTGACAGAACCTACGCAACTAAATATCCCCGGTAAAGAAGCGGTCTTCTTTGGTATGAGCTTTCTTAAGACTAAGAAGAAGCAACTTGTGGCAGGAAACAGAGTTGCTGTTGTAGGGGGTGCGATTGGAGCTGATATTGCGATTACTGCAAAACAGCTTGGAGCCGAATATGTGGAGATGATAGTACTCGAGAGCTTTGCAGAAATGCCATTGACTGATATAGAAAAGAAAGAACTGATTGATGCGGGGATACATATTACTAATCGTACCAGAATAACTGAGATAATACACGAAAACAAAAAAATCACAGCTATCAAGACTAAGCGTGTTTATCTGATGGAAGGAGAATCCTTTAATCCGGGCAGCATTAAAGATGAAGCAGGCAGCACAGTGCAGATTCGTCCATTTGATGTTGTATTTATGGCAATTGGCAATAAATCCAGTTTAAAGTCTTCAGAACTCTCATTAAGTGATATTTCAGACGCTAAAGGAAATGCTTCACTTTATTGTGCCGGTGATATGGAAAACGGTCCTACCACAGTGGTTGAAGCAGTGGCAGCAGGTAAGAATACTGCCTTTACCATTGAAGCAGAATTTAATAAAACAGCCAAACCTGTTATAGAAAAAGCAACCAAAAGCATCATGCCAATTCCCGGCAGAATCATGAAGCCTGTCTCTGTGGAAGCTGTATTCTTTGGCCGTAAGATAAAGAGTCCTTTTCTGCTTTCTGCTGCTCCTCCTACTGATGGTTACGAGCAGATGAAAAGAGCTTATGAAGCAGGTTGGGCAGGTGGAATCATGAAGACCGCCTTTGATAATGTGCCCATACATATTCCCGGTGAATATATGATTGTCTTTAACGAGCAGACATACGGTAATTGTGATAACGTTTCTGACCATACAATAGACAGAGTCTGTGGTGAGATTAAGCAGTTGATTGCTGAATATCCGGATAGACTGACAATGGCTTCGACCGGCGGACCTGTATCGGGGGATGATATCAATGATAAAGCCGGCTGGCAGAGTAATACCAGGAAACTGGAAGCCAGCGGTGTAATGGGCATTGAGTATAGCCTTTCCTGTCCACAGGGTGGAGATGGCACGCATGGCGATATCGTTTCCCAGAATGCTGAGCTTACTGCCAAGATTATCGATTGGATTATGGAAGTGAGTAATCCTGATATTCCAAAATTATTCAAACTCACAGGTGCTGTTACATCAATAGTGCCGATTATTAATGCTATCAAAGCAACTTTGGATAAATACCCGCAAAAGAAAGCCGGAGTTACACTGGCAAATACTTTCCCTACACTTGCATTCAGCAACAGAATGAAAGGCAGATGGGATGAAGGCGTGCTCTATGGTATGTCTGGTGAAGGCGTTTTGCCTATCAGTTATCTGACCATATCCAATGCTGCCGGCAGAGGGGTTTCCATTTCAGGGAATGGCGGTCCGATGGATTATAAAGCTGCGGCAGACTTCTTAGCATTAGGTGCTGAAACAGTTCAATTCTGCACAATTGCAGAAAAGTATGGTTATGGAATTATTGACGAATTAGAAAGTGGTCTCAGTTATCTGATGGAGGCACGCGGTATAAAATCTGTAAAGGAATTGATTGGTATAGCTCAGCCTAATCCTGTGACAGGTTTTATGGAGCTAAAACCCAAACAGAAAGTGTCTTCTGCTATCGCTGAACTCTGTATGCATTGCGGTAATTGTACCCGTTGTCCCTATCTTGCCATTACGCTCAATGAAAAGAAAGAACCTGTCATTGATGAAGATAAATGTGTAGGCTGCTCGCTTTGTGTGCAAAAATGCTTTGCCGGCGCTTTAGAGATGAAAGACATTCCTCAGAAATAGGAGTTATTAATATGAAGAAAACCACTCGTCTTATCTTATTCCTGGTTATTGTATTGTTGACCGCCGGAATATACATCAGCAGTATTTCATCGGCTGAAGCAACAATCCCGGTGATCAAACAAGACAGCCTGTCAGGCAAACTGGAGATTAACAAAGAACGCTATATATTAGTAAGTGGCAAAGCTAAGCTGCAGCTTGCAATGATTCCACCTGCTGCCATGGATAGCCTCAATTTTCATCCGAAAGATGATGAAGCCCTTATAGTAAAAGGCATTACCAACAGAGGCATACTCGTCGTTAACAAAGCATGGTTGAATGGACAGGAATACACTTTCAGGGATGTAAAAGAACAACCAGCCTGGAAAGGCACTGCTACATGGAAATCCAATCCTAAAACTTGTATCGGATGCAAAATGTGTTTCAATAATTGTCCTGCTGACGCCATAACTATGGTAAAAGTAAATAATGCTTTCAAAGCTCAGATTGACCAGACAAAATGCACAGGTTGCAATACATGTCTGGCCGGGAATCTTAAGGGTTTTGCAGGTTGTCCGGTAAAGGCAATTTCTAAATAACCCTGGATATGCGTAAACGCATACTATCTCTGATATTGGTTATGATTGCAATATGTTGTGTGCTGTTTGCAATCAAATCTGTGTATTACCAGATTGACCAGGAGCGTTGCCATCAATGCGGCAGATGTACTATAGATTGTGCTCCGGAAGCAATTCAATTCAATGAGCAAACCGGTGGTTTATTTATTGATCAAGCTTTATGTACCGGGTGTGGAAATTGCCTTCAGAATTGTCCTTATGGAGCAATTTACTCAGTAACCGGGAATTCAGACAATACTATACCCGGGCATATTTTATACCTGAGTCATAGCCCCAACCCCATGCGAGCATATACTGATTTCAAATACTCTTTGCCTAAGGAATTCAAACAGGCAGTACTAACTGTAGTGAATAACAAAGGTCAGTCTGTATATATAAGAACAATTGATAAAACACAATCTACTTTTCGATGGAATGGCACGGATTCTCAAGGCAAATATCTACCAGGTGGTGTTTACATTGCCAGGTTAATCTGTGGAAATGCAAGAACAACAAATAAAATAACGTTGGTGCGCTAATGAAAAAGAAACTTACTTTTATTGTCATCATGGTCTGTTTCATAGTGCTACTGAGTGCGATTTTGCTCACAAAGCCTTATGTTAACCGCTTTTTCTGTGTCGGTTGCGGAGACTGTGTAAAGCATTGTCCGACAGGAGCAATAAGTCTGGTTTCATCCAGAGCAGTAATAGACCAAACCCTTTGCATTGACTGCGGGTTATGTATTAAAACCTGTAATTATCAGGCAGTGAGGAGACCCAAATGAGTAGAAAAAAGATTATCATTCTACTATTGTTAATAGTCCTGATAAGCTTATTCGCAGCATGTAAGAAGACAACAACTACAGAGTTTACTGTTGACCGTTCGGCATGTAACGGTTGTGGAAGATGCCAGCAAGTGTGTCCGGCAGATGCAATTGAACTCAATGAAGACGGCAAGGCAGTGATAGATCAGACTCTTTGCCAACAGGATGGAGCATGTGTAAGAGTATGTCCGCAAAACGCTATATATTAATAGCAGTCGCTGCCCTTGGTTTTGTCATTCTATCTGCGAAGATAACTTCCTGGATTTATTGTTCGTCATATCACTTAACGACATCAGCCAGTAAAAGTCTGACAGGCTATGATCTGAACAAAATTGTTAATGCTCCGTTGGGCAAGTATAATCTGGAATTTGAAAACAGACTGGTTTATACAGATAATAAGCAAAGCGATAGGTATGACAGGATAACAATCAAGCCCCTGCTAAGTCTGAGCCGAAAATGGGAAAACTGCTTTGGTAAAGTATATTATCGAGGGGAGTACTTTGATAAAACAGCAGATAGAGATTTCCTCGTTGCTGCCAATATGCCCCGTCTCCATCATACTTATAATCAGCAAGCCGGTTTCACCAGTAATTATAACATTGGTAATCTTACAGGCAAGCTGGATGCCAGACACCGCACTTTTTACTATGAGCCTTTAGATGATGGTGAATCAGTTATCCGGCAAGTAAGTAATGTTTTTTCCAATGCAGAAATCGGCTACTCGGTTATCAAACCTGTAACGATTTTTGCTTCAGCTTCTATCCGTTCAGCTTCTGATAAAAAAACAGATGTTTATGATACAAAGAGTGCCGGGATAGGATTAAAGCTCAATTATCCTGTTAACTATACAAACCATATACAGGGTTTGACCAGGATTGACTGGCAAAAAGGAGACTTATATTCTATTGAAACAGAAACCTTGCCACCTGATTATATTGAGCATAAATTTCAAACAGCAGAAAAACTGATGCCGATTACTCATTCTCTGCGTTATACTAAGATGGTTACTCCGCAGATTTTGGGCTTCGTCAGTTATGAGAACCGATCCTTCTATGATAAAGACCAGAAGCAGTTCTTGTTTAATTCGCAATTCCTGCGTGGTTCGTGCAAATATACTTTTGTTTATGACTTAACAGAAGGCAGTTTTGCAGAACTTGGCGCAAAATACGCTCCCTCGGATGTAGTGAAACACAAATCCTCCGGTTACTTTGGTAAAGGGGAATTTAAAGTAATAGATAAGCTCTATCTGGGTGCAGGTTTCAACAGTATGCCTCAAAGACTTACCCGGTATGAAGCTGTTGCCAGATATTACATTTCACCCTGGAATGAGGTATTTGTTAATTTCGTACATTCTGAAGACCCTGAGTACAATAAAAACAACAATAATATTGCTGCAGGCGTTCGGATGATGTTTTAAGTATGTTTAAAACTTTAATCGAAGGCTTCATGCTGGGTCTGTCTACAGGTACCATCTGTCTGGCAACCTGTGCGCCGATATATTTACCATATCTCATTTCTGAAGACCGCAGCCTGAAAAAGAGCTTCTACAAGGTAATGGAAATCAGCGGCGGTCGTTTCATAGCCTATCTGATTTTTGGTGCTATGGCTGGTTGGCTTGGGTCATACTTGCCCAATCAACAAAGAACTCTTTTCACAGGGATTTCCTATATATTACTCTCAATTTTTCTGGTTGTGAATGTATTGCGCACTCATAAAGCCGAAAAAAGGTGCAAGATACCTACCTGGACAAAATTTACCCAAAGTGCTTTTATGCTCGGTATTGTTACGGGGGTAAACTTTTGTCCGTCATTCCTGATAGCGCTGACCAAGTCGTTTGATTTGGGCGGGGCACTGGGCGGAATATTGCTCTTTATGGGCTTCTTTGTTGGTACAACAATCTTTCTCATACCATTGGCATTTGGTGGCTTGCTAACAGCTATCGGTAAAGTAAAAGTTGTAGCCCGTTATGCTTCGATTCTCATTGCTATCTGGTTTATCTGGCAAGGTGGAACCAATATATATAAAGCCTGGCAGGATAATAAAGCCAGAGTAATAAATCCCATGGATACGAAATATTCAGCCTTTGTTATAACAACTCCTCAGGATAGTATTTATGCCAATGCTTTGGCAGATAGCCTGAGCAAAGTATATCCCCAAAAACCCAAAGTACTTAAGTATACCATGGTTGATCCAAGGCAACTGATTTTCTCTCCTGAATATACCGTCCTGTATTTCACTACTTCACTTTGGAAACCTGGATTTGAGAAGGAACTGGATAAGAACAATTATGTGGTAATACCGGCAGGTTTTTCAATTCCCCATGCTATAAACTTCCTGAAAGGTTATAGCTTCAAGGTGAAAAAGGATAAAGGCTTTCACTGGACATTCAAAGATAAGGATCCGAGACAATAATATACACCTAGCTCAGCTTTCAGGCAGGATAGTATACATTGATATCTATCGAAGCAACCCTGCCTGAAGGCAGAACTACAGACAAAGACCTATTTAAACTCTACTATAAAGTCTTTATCAGGGGCATAATTTATATAATCCCATTGATATTGATGCAGAAATAATCCTTTCCTGACTATAGGTTCATCCAAAGACATGCTTACTATCTCGATTTTGTTAGGCACATTTAGAGTGTATTTTGCATATTCCAATGGTTTTCCCCAGCTATTGGCAGTCAGTAGTATATAATTTGCTCTTTTCCCCAATAGCCTTTGTTTATACTTAATCTTACAAACTGCAATCGTTTGAGCAGGTAGGGTCAGTTCAAACCAAAATCCCTTTGGTGTAACTGACAACATTTTACATATCTGCCCTTTAAGAGGTTTGATTACTTTGATAGAAACATCATGAGCCGGCATTGCTGTTGTATCAGTTGGTATGGGGAAATAGATAGTCTGTTTGATTTCTTCGGGACTGTAATTACTAAACAGATAATCACCGTCCAATTGCCATAATTTGCTACCCAAGCTAAAAGTAAGTTCTTCTCCTGTGAAGTCCAGCCTGTACTCTGAGCAAAAAGCCTGAGAGCATATACATAAAAGTAAAAAAAGGCAAAAGACTAAGGTTCTAATAGTCATCATTTTTTATCTTACTATTGATTACGGTAAATGTAGTGGTTTTTATCACTCTGCTTCCGCTGATTAGCCTGGCAAAATACATACCTGATTTAAGTTCTTCCCTGATATTCCAACGCGAAATTCCATTACCGGTCATAGGAATCTTACTGACATATCTGCCTTTGATATCGTAAACTTTGATATAGGAATTATTGGCAAGCTTGGCAGCTCCGCTATATTGGAAATACATTGTTCTGTTATAGGTCTTTTGAATATTGAAAGGAGACGGAAAAGCTCTCAGATTGTCTGGTATAGGCGGAATAGGTGTTCCAGGCTCAATATTTACGCTGATGGGGATTTCTTTGGTTTGATTGGGTTCCAGCCAATAATACTGATCGTGGATAATCTCTCCGGTTACAGGGTGCTTAAGGCTCAGATGATACTTTCCGGCAGTACTTACATCAGTATAAATTCCTTGTGAATCAGTGTAAAGATTGTATTTTCCACTATATTTGTGTAAGATTGGAACGAAGGGAACAGGGTCGTTGTTCTGGTCTGTAACGATTACTTTTATGTTACTGCGGGCAACTGCCTCAAAGCATTGTGTCCCGGGAGTGGGAGGAGAGTCTTTAACCCAGGTATCTTCAAACAATACATCTCCCGGCATAGTCCAGGCACTCCAGGTATTTTCTATCCAGGCAATATTGTGTACTAATGACTGCCCGGGCATTGGCGGGGTGATGTTTGCTCCTGATGAGTTTCCCCATTTGAGAGAATCGAACCAATAATAATTACCATGAAGAGGAATCTTTACAGTTAATGAATCTTCTTCAGGATTAAATACCATGCCCGGCATCAAAGCTGTGATGTCTACAACAGAAGGTGCTGATTCGTGGTTAACTACAACACTGTCCGGAAAGTTCTCCTGATAATCTCCGTGTACAATTGTCAGAGTGTTTAGATTTATTTCCGGCATGCTTAAAGAATAGAATTCCATCATCAGATGTCCGTTGTCAGCAAACCAGACTTCAGATAATATGCCTTCAAATATAACACATGGATTTGAATACAATGCTGAGATAATAATTCCCAAGCATATAATTAGTATTATCACTTTCAATCTTTCTTTCATAGTGTTCTATCCTCTTTACATAATAATTGTAATAGCTACGGTATCAATTATCCGGTTTCAACTCATTAGTCCGGCAAAGTAGATGCCGGAGCTTATATTACTGTCTGGGTTCCAAACTATTTATTATTGTAAATGTCGTTGTGTTTATTACTCTGTTTTTATTAATCAACCTGGCAAAATAAATACCTGCTCTGAGTTGCCGGTCAATTGACCATTGTGAAAACCCATATTGAGAGATGGGAACCTTGCAGACAAAGCGTCCCTTAATATCATAAACCTTAATATGGCTGCTGCTATTCATTTTTTCCAGACCCACATATCTGAAGCACAATGATTTTGCCTGGGTGTGCTTCATATCAAACGGTGTGGGGAATGCTAACAAAGAATTAGGTGCCTTGTAGTGTTGTGTACCGGAACCGGTATTTACATTAACAGGTATTTCCATTGTCTGACCTGGCTCCAGCCAATAATATTGGTCAAAGAGAACTTCATTATTTTCCGGAGACTTGATTTTAAGATGAAACTTACCGGTTAATAAGGTATCTGTATATACTCCGTCTTTATCTGCAAAAATATTATACATACCGCCTTTATAATTGTAAATCGGAGCATACTTAACTGGTCTGTCGTTCTGGTCTGTAATAGTGACCTTGATAACCGCCCGGGATACCTGTTCGTAGCTATTTATGCCCGGAGTCGGTTGTGCCTCTTTAACCCAACGCATAACCAGAAAACTACTCCCGAAGAACAAATAATGTGGACTCCAGAGATTTTCCTCCAGCTTTATATATCTGGCCATGGACTGTCCCGGCAAAGGTGGATTGATATCTGCGGTAAAGCTATTGCCCCATTTCAGGTATTCATCGAAAGGGTAGTCACCACATGGACTAAATAATATTTTTAACGAATCCTCCACAGGGCTAAACACCATATTAGGCATTCGCTCGGATATGTCTATCACGAGAGGCGTGCTATCATATGATAATTCAATACTGTCAGGAAATGTTTCCTGAAAATCTCCATGGATAAAAGTCACATCATTAAGGTTAATATTACCTATATTCATAGGGTCGAATTCAACCATCAGATGACCGTTATCAGCAAACCAGACTTCCGATACAAAATTTACCACCATCTCGGAAGGATTGCAGTATGCAACAGTTCCCACAGACAGGATAAAGATCAGTAGTATTATAGCTTTCATTTTACCTCTCCCCCCTATTTATAAGCTCAAATTCACTTTAAAATAGATATGGTAGTTGTATCCAATATTCTGTTCTCACTTATTAATCGTGCAAAATATATTCCCGAAACTATTCTATTATCAGGTTTCCAGCTTGCAGTTCCTTTGGCAGATATAGGTACAGATGAGACATAGCGTCCTTTGGCATCGTAAATCTTAATATAGTTACCTTTTCCCGGTTTGATTTTACCATCATAAGCAAATAAAACTGCATCTGAGTGATTAACATTATATGGTGATGGAAATACTTTCAGTCTTTCTCGAGTAACAGGTGGTATGATGTGATCGCTATTACCTGTCATATTTATTTGAACCTGCATGGTTGTAGATACGTTCGGTTCCAGGAAATAATATTGGTCATAGATCAAATCATCAGTCTGAGGATTCCACACTTTAATTTCGCATTTTCCTGCATAAACAGTATCAATAAAAGCTCCATTATTATCAGACAACGAATAATTAAAACCCAGCCAAAGATCATGTGAAAGTGAGCTAAATACTCTGGCATTCGGTACCGGATTGCCATTTTGGTCTGTAATAAATACTTTTAGGGTATCTCTGGATAATACATGATATGGACTTGTACCCGGAGTTGGAGGATTTTCTTTAAAAGGGGTATAATTAAAATTCTTATAACAGAAAACATATGATTGTACACTACTGAGTGGATTAATATCACAAGTAAAATCATTGCCCCATTTAACAAATGTCATAGTTGCAGGATTTCCATCCCCAAAATCATATTTGATTTCCAGAGAATCCTGTAACGGATTAAAGACCATATCCGGCATTAATGTTCTAACATTGAAATGTGTTTCGCCTAAATATGATAAATACCCCGTAAGTGGTAACTGCTGACTAGACCCATTATGTCCTATATAAATATTTTGTAATTGCAGGTAATTATAAGGGGCATTCGAACTCAATCCCAGTATAAGGTCACCGTTATCAGCAAAGCTCATTTCCGATAATACATTATATGGCACGGGATTAGCAAGCAGGGCAACTGCTGACATTAGTAAGAATAGTAAGATAAAGGATGATTTCATAGCTTCCTCTGTCATTTGACTATAGTTAAAGGTATAGTATCTAATATTCTGTTTCCATTTATCAATCTGGCAAAATAGATACCGGAGCTAATATCCCGGCTGGGTTTCCAGCATGCCGTTCCTTTGGCAGACATCGGTATCCGGCAGATATAACGTCCTTTAGTATCGTAAATCTTCAGGTGACTATTAATGTTAAGCTTGGTGTTACCATCAAATGCAAAGGTTAAATATTTTGCGGTTTTCAGATTACAAGGTGTCGGATATGCTCTTAGACCTTTTTCAGTTATTGGTGGCACGTTCTCGTCATTATTTAATGTGGGTTGGTAATCAATCTCAATCGGGATAAAGGTAGTCTCATTCGGCTCCAGCCAGAAACATTGATTATACAGGACTGTATTGTTATCAGGGTGTTTCAGCCTTACAGGTAATCTTCCGGCTTTCAGAGTATCGACAAAGATTCCGGAGGAATTTGTATATCCGCAGATATAGTAAACATCTGAGAGATACAACGGGAAATGCTGAAGAGGTATCCCATCAGTATTCGTAACAAGTATGACGATAGTATCCCTGGCAACAGTATTATAGGGATACAGACCCGGTGTGGGCGGTTCATCTTTAAACCAGCCTATATCCATTGCAGTAAAATAATCAGGATGAGCCTTTACCAAAGATTGTCCCGGCAAGGGTGGACGAATCTCATATTGACCATAACCCCAGCTAACTCCATCCATTTCGTAATATTCAGTACCCATGGGCATCCTGATACGCAAAGTGTCTCCGGCAGGGTCAAAGATCAATCCCGGTTCCAGCTCTGATACATCAACGACATAGGGGATATTATTATTAAAATTGATTTCCACACTGTCAGTAACACAAGCAATTGTATCTCCGTGAGCAATCTGAACCTGATTATAATTAGTAATGTAAACTGGAGGAGTGTATAGCTCCACAAATAAATGCCCGTTATCTGCAAACCATACTTCAGATAGGACTGCGGTAGACCATGGATTAGCTAATAACGCTGAAAATAATAATAAGAGATTGAATATTACCAGACTGACTTTCATATATAACCCCTTTTCATTGATTTATTTTATGATAGTTATCGTTGCTGTGTCCAGTATCCGATTTCCACTAATCAATCTGGCGAAGTAAATACCGGAGCCTATGTTACGATCTGGTTTCCAGCTTGCAATGCCTTTGGCGGATATCGGTATCTGGCATACATAGCGTCCTTTGGTATCATATAATTTGATTATACTTTGTCCATGAGGTTTGGAACTACCATCATATTGGAAAGAGATAGTCTCGTTGCTTATGAAATTAAAGGGTGTAGGGAATGCTAACAGTCCTTTTTTTGGTAAAACAGGTGCTGTATTATCTTCATTGGCTGTGTAATTAATCCGGATGGGGATTATAAGCTCTGCATTGGTATCGAGCCAAAATTGATTTTGATAGATAGTCTCTTCTGTCAATGGATGAATCACATTCAAATTGTAGCATTTTGCCGGAACTATGTCCATGAAAATTCCATTTGAGTCAGTAAAATTGCTATATAGTCCCGTACTATTATTCATTATAGGAACACCGGGAACAGGATTATTATTCTGATCTGTCACAACTACAGTAACAACAGTTCGGGCATTTACCTGATAAGCGTTACTCCCCGGAGTCGGAGGTTCTTCCTTGCAAAGCGTTAATTCATAATCTGCGTAGTTATATGCTATAGATTGTCCCGGCTCAATAGAATTTATATAGCAGGAAAAGCTATTTCCCCATTTCAACTTGTTGTGGACATTACTATACTTATATATCCATAACGAATCTGCTTCAGGATTTAGAACCAATTCCGGGAAAAGTTCTGTAATGTCTACCACAATTGGAGGACTGCTTTCCGTCATTATTGTATTGAGGGGGATATTCTGCTGAAAATCACCGTGCCTGAGTGAAAAAGCTTGTAAGCGTATAGGGGGACTATTAAACAGAGCAAACTCAACCATCGTATGACCGGCTTCGTTAAACCATAACTCTGAAACTATGCTTACCGGACCTGCGGACGGATTTGCACATAATACTGTTGTAATCAGAAGCAGACATAAAGCAAGAAAACTAATTTTCATGGTTTCCTCCTTTGAGAAAGCATCCTCATTTAATCAAGGTAATTGATTTAGTGTCTAGTACCCGATTCCCATTTATCAGTCTGGCAAAGTAGATACCGGAGCCTATGTTGCTATCAGGCTTCCAGGAGGTTAATCCCGTGACAGACATCGGTATCTGGCAGACATAGCGTCCTTTGGTATCATATAATTTGATTATACTTTGTCCATGAAGTTTGGTACTACCATCATATTGGAAAGAGATAGTCTCGTTGCATATCGAGTTAAAGGGAGATGGATATGCCTTCAAACCTGCTTTGGGTAAAAAAGGTGCTGTATTATCTTCATTTGCTGTTACATTGATTTGGATTGGGATGGTTAAGTTTTGATTTGGTTCCAGCCAATAAGTTTGGTTTTGGATGAGAACATATGTGTGCGGGTATCTTACTACGCAATGGAACCTGTCTGCAAAGCGAACTTCAGTATATGTGCCACTGGCGTCAGTGTGTCCTTTGGGTGCAAAATAGTCATCGGAATAGAATATCGGTATTTCAGGTACAGGATTTCCAAACTGGTCAGTGATAATGATTTTAATTGTATCTCTGGCAACAGCTGCATTGGGAGAAGTGCCGGGTGTGGGTGGCGCATCTTTACACCAGCCGGTCATTGCTCCCCCCGGGTCATAAGCAATGTAATGCACAATGGATTGTCCGGGCTGAAGCGGACTCAGATAATTTATAAAATCAGTCCCCCATTTTACGATATCTATCGTAAAAAAATTCTCTTCTGTGACTTGTCCCAGGACTTCAAGTGTGTCTCCGGTAGGATTAAAATTCAAATCAGGCATTATCTCGTTTACATCAATGATAGCCACTTCACCTTGTGAGGGAAAAACAAAGCTCTCCGGTAATACCACCTGAATGTCTCCATTCTTAAAAACAAAACCCGTTATATAATCAAACAATGCTTGCGGACAAATCTCTATCATACAATGCCCGTTCTCAGCAAACCAGATTTCTGATACAACAATCGGGGATGTCGGATTGGCACATAATACTGAAGTGATTAGAAGTAAACAAAAGGCAAATATCGGGACTTTCATACTACGTGCATCCAAATCTTTAATGCTCATATATCCTCCGAATTCCGGTAAAGATAAGTCATCCATATTTTGATTGAATATTTTCAAAACATTTTTATATGTCAAGGATTATTTTATGATATTTCACATCGTTATGTTGATTATTGAAACCTGTCTAAATATTTATCCCCTATATTATATCACAAATCCTACCTTCAATTATCGGTTATTCTTCTTTCATTTCCCTTTCATTCATTATTCATCTTGCTTTCAGTGAACATAGATTGTCCTTAAGACACCCATATGACACCCACATGACACCCCAATGACTCCCCAATGAACATAGGGGAATCATTGGAGCAGCAAAGGCGTAGCACCCACGCATATTATGCACAATCTAACATCATTTTAAGAAAGATGAATAATGAATAAATAATAAAGAAAGAATAACCGCTGGCTGGAAATGCAAAATGACTGCCCGGGAACTGAGCTGCTAAGCTAAATATTTCAGGGAGAAGTAGACCCTGAACTAAAGATATTCAGAAGCAGACAATTTTCTATTCATTTTATTATTGACAGGAAATTAATAAATATGTTTATATTGTTTTATCTTTTTTTTCGCTTGGAGGAATGAATGAGAAAGAAGTTATTACTCGGATCTATACTATTTATAATCTGTTTTTCGGTACATGCTCAGGCTGCCTGGCAATGGGCAAGAAGCATTACCGGTAGCGGGGGTGCTGAAGTTAGTTGTATTTACACTGCTTCGGATAACAGTATTTATGTAGCCGGAAGTTTTACTGGTACAATAACTATCGGTAGTGATGTATTGATTTCAACTGGAGGTTTGGACGCTTTTATTGCCAAACTTAACCCCGCTGGGGTCTGGCAATGGGCTATCAGATGCGGGGGAACAGGTCCCGAGAAGATTCTCAGTTTAACTGCTGATTCTGCCGGAAACTTATGGGTTGCCGGTTATTATAATCAATCCTTTGCTTTGGATCCATATCAAATAGACTCTATTGGTGGTTTTGATATCTTTTATGCCAAACTATCTCCCGATAGAACCTGGCTGGGGGCTATTGGTCTGGGTTCAACCTACAATGACACTTTTGGAGATATTGCTGTAGCACCTGACGGTTCTGTTTATGTTACGGGACAATATCAGAGCTCAATAACCATCGGAACCAATGTGCTAAACAACACATCGTATAATGGTGTTTATATTGCCAAATATGATTCTGCGCTTTATAATTTGTGGGCAATTCAGCCTAATAATAACGGCAATGATGTGATGTGTGGCAAAATAGGTACAGACGAGATGGGAAATTTCTATCTTTTGGGTAGTTTTATGTATCAATGCGCTTTCGGCAATACAAATCCTATCACACTGTTTAGTTCGCAAATGGATGCCTATGCGGTAAAATTTTCACCAGACGGAAACTGCGTATGGGCAGAAAAAATAGGAGTGGGTTCTGACGGCTTGATGAATGGATTTGTAGACTCAGATGGTAGCAGTTATCTGTCCTGCGATGCTGTTTTGTTCCCGGCGAGGCAGGAATCAGCTACCCGGCTGGATGCCATTCCTACAATTGCAAAATTTACCAGTGCCGGCGATTGTCAATGGTATGAAGGGAATAACGATTTGGAATGCGCTAATAATGTAGTATCTGCAGATAGCGGGCATAATAGTTATTTAGCCGGAAGTCTGGTAGGTGTGCAAGTGTTTGGGAGCAGTACATTAACCGCTGATATGATGACTTGGCAGACCTTTGTTGCCAAAGCGTCTCCGACGGGAGAATGGGAATGGGGTCTTCAGACTTATACAGGTGGCTATGTCTGGAACGGGGCACCTCAAATTGTTGATGTTGCCGGAGCCGAGGCAGGATATTGCGTGGTAGCAGGCTCTTATGGTTTATTGGGGGTAGACTTTGGTAATCTTACTATTCCTATTGCCCAGAATTCATCAGTATTTATAGCCAAGGGTGGCTTAGCACCAGTCAGCAATACAGATTTAGTAGCACCGGTTACTATGTCCATAAATGTCTATCCTAATCCTTCCTTTGGCAGGATAGCGGTAGAATTTAATCTGGAAAAGGCTCAACCTACTTCTCTTTCTATATATAACATTAAAGGGCAGCTAGTGAAAAGCTTCCCTCAGAGGATGTTACAAAAAGGTACAAACAGCATGGAATGGGATGGCTGCACCATTGATGGCAGCCGGGCAACAGCCGGCATCTATCTGATAAAAGTAGAATCCGGCAATAGTAATACTACAAAGTTAATAGTCAGGAAATAACAAAGGAAAAGCATGCCGCAAAAGTGCATGTGTTTTTACCAAAACAACACGATAACAAAAGAGAAACGGAATAGATTTCTTCCTAAAAAAGAGGAAAAATGAGAATCAGAGTATTATGCACAATCTTATTAGTCATTGCGCTTGGCAATGTTTTCTCACAAATAGTTGATGAACAGTTTAAAGCTGCGGATCAATCGTTGATGTTCATGCCTACAGCATATACCATGCCCAGAGGCAGTAGTTCTTTTACCGATTATGAATTGTTTATAGTCCAGTACAGTTACGCCTTGACAGGCAGGACACATATCAGCGCTGCCATGGTCTTTCCGATGCATGCTGAGCTTATAAAAACCTTTACAATGGGTGTAAAGCAAAACTATTATAAAGAAGGACCGTTTCAATCTGCTCTGTTTGTCAGCTACAATCCCGAAGCACAAGGTGGTATGTTTGGCAATGTTGTGAGCCTGGGAAATACTAAAGCAAGTCTTCATGCTGCAGCTGCCTGGGTTACGGATTTAACCGAGATTCAGAAAGACTATGCTGTAATGGTTGGCGGGATTATTGGTATGTCAAACAGAGTTTCATTTATGACCGAGATTTTGAGTACTTCACAGGTTATTGATGAGGAAGGTAACGGGATAATCTGCTTCGGATTTCGCTTCAAAGGTGACAAAACAAGCTGGGATCTGGGTGGTGGCAGACTGTTAAAAGATAATTCTGAGTTCCTTTTCTTCCCGATTCTGAAAGCGACGATACTGTTTTAATCTGGAGTATAAGCCAAGTGGATAAATTGCTTGACACTAAAGGATTAAGAATTTAGTAATATTATATTGCTGAGAAGCTGGATTTCAGATTATTTTATTATGTATCTGAACTCTTTACAGATTGAAGTATAGTATTAATTGGTATGACATTCAAGATAGGCATTTTACCTGAGTTAAGGGAGAATGAGTGAGTGAAAGTTAATATGTTTTTTGCTTTGATTATTTCCATTTTTATTACAATCGGAATGTCCATAAATCTATCCAAATCAAATATGCCTTCTGCAATAGGGGTATTCGTATGAACAAAGCTGTTATGGTAATTCTGATAATTCTCTCTTTGGGGTTGTTAACTTTAGGAGCAACTAATAGGGCTTTATCAGGAACATATTATATTAATCATACCGGTGGCACAAATACATATCAAACATTTACTGCTGCAATCAGTGCCCTAAATACGGAAGGTGTCGGCACGGGAGGCGTTACATTCAATGTTGCAGCAGGAACCGCATATACGGAGAATTGCCCTGCTATAACAGCAACAGGCACTTCAGCTAATCCGATTGTATTCCAAAAGAGTGGTGAAGGTGCCAATCCAGTTATATATGCAGGGGTTGGAACGGGTTCTAATGATGCTATTGTTACGTTAACCGGAGCCGATTATCTAATCTGGGATGGGATAGATTTGTGTGATTCGGTAGGCAATGCAAACACAACTACAACTGCAGAATATGGTGTATATATTAAAGCTGCTTCCGCAACCAATGGTGCACAGTATAATATCTTCAGGAATTTTAAGATAGTATTAAAGAATACGGTCAATGCATCGACCAAAGGTATTTATCAGTATTATACCCAGACTCCCACCAACGCAGCCGGAGCAAATTCGTATAATGAGTATGCTTATATAACCATTGAAAACTCTGTTTCAGGCATCTATCTGAATGGTATATCTAACGCTTGTTATGATGTGAATACCATCGTTCGTTATTGTACAATTGGCAGTGCTGTTGCTGACAATATGGGTGGAGCAGTTACAAGTCACGGCATATATTTGTGTTATCAATGGAGTGTTAACGTTTGTAACAATGAAATCCGCAATTTAACAAGTACCGTTGGCAATGTATATGGCATTTACTCGGATGTTGGTGGAAGCAGTATCAATAATAAATTCTATAACAACAAAATCCACGACCTGAAAGTGACAAACACTTCAGTTTCATATTCGGCTTACGGTATGTATTTTTCACAACGCACAACCGGAACAAATGTCTTGTACGTTTTTAATAACATGATATCAGGGCTTATTCATACTTATGCAGGTTCTGCCACGACTTCATATCTGGCTTATGGTATATATGTTGCTTCAGGAGGAGCCACAAATACTTATAGTATCGATTTCAACAGCATCCGTATAGATGGTTCAACCTTTGCCAGCAGTGCATGTGTTTATTGGGCTTCCTCAGGCGGTATCAATAAACTACGCAATAATATATTGGCAAACTTCTCAGAGGGGAATGCTACATCATACCATGTAAGCTTATATTCACCACTCACAACCAATATTGGAGCTACAGGCTCGCTATCAAACTGCAACGTGTTATATATAGACCAGCCATTGGGTGGTTACATTGTCAGGGCTGGAACCACCAACTACAATATCATTTACGGAATTGGTAGTTGGTACGCTGCCTCAGGACAGGATATTGGAAGCAATATAATCAATCCGCAGTTCATATCTGCTTCTGACTTGCATATTAATCCTTTAGCCTTTACAAGGGTGGAAAGTGGTGGCAGTTTATTCAATGGAGAAATAACCTGGGTAACCGCTGATATTGATGGAGAAAACCGTGCTGATGAGGTCATTCAGCCATCGTTTTATTATACAGGTCTTGATATTGGAGCAGATGATGGCTGGTTTATCGGTATCCCGCCATTATATTCCCCTTCATCATTTACTGCTACACTTTTTAATAGCAATCAGATTAATCTCTCTACCACAGCCAATATTTTTAACGACCGAATTCTGATAGCTTGGTCAACAGATAATGTTTTTGGAGATTTAATATATGGTACTTATTTAGCAGGCGATGCTGTACCAGGAGGCGGTATTGTTCTTTATGCAGGACAAGCAAGCGGAATACTCAATCATACCGGTTTAAATAATGGAACTACTTATTATTATCGTATATGGAGCTTAAGAGATGTCGAAATAAGAGTATACTCTGATGATTATCTTGCTGCCAGTGTATCAATTCCGCCTCTCTATCCATTAGCTCCAACGAACACAGATATCAGCAGGAGTAATAATGATATCAATATCTCCTGGGATGCTGTGACTCAATCCACCACCGGTCAACCAATTAATGTTAATTATTATATTATTTACAAAAGCACTAATGGCATAGCATATGATCTACTAAATTATACTAAAAACGGGGTTACAACTTTCACAGATGTAAACGGTGCTCTTTCCAATACGGGATTCTATACAATTATTGGTTTTTCCGGCACCTTAACTGAATTAACGAATTTTGTGGAGAATCATCAGGTTTATCCATTTGATAGAGGTTCTGTCAGAATTAAACAGGGTGAATAAATCCGATATTGTTTTAACACTGATAATCATGGGAGGAAACCATGAAAAGAAATTTATTGGTACTTTGCTTTTTGTTCATAAGCGCTGTCCTGCTTGCACAGGTTCCCAATCCTGTAATAAATCCTTCTCCATCGCATACTCTGACAAATGTTAGTCCGTCAATAGTATTAACCTGGTCTAATAACCCGGGAGGAGGAGTTCCTACAGGTTACCGGGTTTATCTGGGTACAGATACAGCCGCAACCAATATTATTAATGGCACCGAGGATGTCACAACTGCCAGTTACAATTTTGGTGGGTATAATTATAACACCAAATACTATTGGAAGATTGTAGCCTTTAATGGAAGCGGTGATGCTACGGGTAGTGCAATCTGGAATTTTAAAACTTATGCAGACCCCACTATTATCACATTTCCATACAATAATAGTTTTGATACGGCAATCTTTCCTCCCAGCGGCTGGTATACTCAGATTTTAACAGGTACCCATAGTTTTAGTAGTGTTACTTCCGGTGCAAATCCTGTGACTATGCCTCATAGTGGAGCAAGGTTGATACAGTTCAACGGATGGGGGTCTGCTTCCGGTGAACAAGCCATCTTTGCTACGGCACCAATTTCCACTACAGTCCCTCAATGCAGTTATAGCGTAAGTTTCTGGATGTATCGTAACTTTGGGCTTCCATCCATGCATGACACAATGATGGTCTATTGTAACAATCAACCCAATTTGAACGGAAGTCCGGTCGCTCTGGGAACAATAAACAGGTTAATAAATCTGTCACCAATGGAAATAGGTAACGATGGCTGGTATCATTATTCCTTTCCATTCGGTACCCCAGCCTCACCCTATAAATATATTATATTCAAAGCTGTCAGCAATGGCGGCATGAACATGTATCTGGATGATGTTACCATTAACAGGACAGTTCCATCCGGTGCTTATTATGAGATTACACCTCGTGATTATAACTTTGGAGAAATTCAGGTTAATTCAACCTCGTCTGTTACCTATACAATCAGAAATGCCGGCACATCACCTTTTACCGTTACGGGAATATCTGAAGAAAACGGTGAAGGGATATCCGGCTTATATCATTCTCTGCATTATCTGCCTGTCTTGCCTGCAATCATAAACGGTGGTGACTCTGTTCAGTTTGATGTGCAATACTCACCAACTGAAATCGGCTTATTTGATGAAACATATTTAACCATCAGGTCATCTCTGTGGCCCGGTTCATATCGTTCTTATAATATCAATGGGGTCGGCTGTGCAATTGCTCCTGCCCCGGTAACAGACCCCAATCCGATTAACGGACAAATAGACATGCCAATAAATCCGATGCTTAGCTGGTCAAATGCACTAAGGGGAGGAACACCAACCGGTTACCGCATATATCTTGGCACTGACTTTCCTCCTACAAATATTATAAACGGCACGTCAACAACGGAAATGACCTATAATACTCCAATGTTACAAGGCAGTACTCAATATTTCTGGCAAGTAGTTGCCTATAATAGTGCAGGCGATGCTATTGGCAGCAGTATTTGGAATTTCACCACTATGAGTGGAGCACCCAATTTTGATATATCTCCCGGAGATGGCTTTAATTTTGGCAGAAGTGTAATCAATTATGCAATAATTCAAACCTATACAATGCATAACACAGGTGATTTACCACTTGCAGTCAATAGTATTGAATTGTCAGATACAACAGGATTTGCCATTTATAGCGCTCTGTGGCTGCCTGCCCTGATTGCCCCGGGTGATTCGTTACAGTTTGAGCTGTGGTTTACACCCAGAGAAATTGGAGTTAGTTATTCTACTAATATTCTGATTAATGAATCTTCACAACTCGCCACTCATTCTTATCTGGCACAAGGAACAGGTTCAGCGCCGGGACCAATTATAACCGCCAATATTAACGGAGCAGGCACTACAAACTATGGTGCAACGATTCAGACATTTCCCCTGCTTACAATCTATAACACAGGCAATTATGAACTGTTATTCTCTACAGGACCGCTGACTGCACCGTGGATAACAATGAACCCTGCTTCCGGATTTGTACAGACGAATGATAGTCTTACATTCGAGCTTACTTTTAACAGTAATGGCATGACTCCACAAAATGATCCTTACGAAGGTATCTTGTCAATAATCACAAATGACTCTGTGTATCCGACCTTTGATTTGAATATGCAATTGTTTGTCAGGAATATTGATTCATTTCCTTTCTTTGTGAATTTTAATGAATTATCCTTCCCTCCCAACGGATGGACTACGCAAATTTTGTCCGGTGTAGCAGGATTTGAAGGCATAATTACCGGTTCTGCTCCACCTTGTGTTTCACCTTCAGAGACCAGAATGATATCTTTTACCGGGAGTAGCGGAAGTATCGGTGACGAAGCATACCTGGCTTCTCCTCCGATTGAAGCTGCTGACAGTTTATTTGCTTATAGTGTGGAATTCAACATGTATAGAGATTCCGGGGTTCCGGGTACGCTAGATAGAATCGATGTTTATAGTAACAGCACGCAGGATTTGGAAGGCACACCTGTATTGATGGGCACTATAAACCGATTGCCAAGCCTGGCACCTGTCGAATCAGGTGGCACAGGCTGGTATTATTATTCACTAAGCTTCACTCCAAATCCCTCAGGAATATCGTACGTAATTTTTAAAGCTATCTGTGACGGTGGCAATGACATGTATCTTGATGATATGATATTCTGGAAACAGTCATTACCTCCTGCTGTATACAGTATACATCCCGAGAGCTATGACTTTGAAAGAAGACCGGTTAATCATACTGCAACATGCAATTATGCGATTTACAATACGGGTTCTTTACCGCTTACAGTTAATAGTATCGGATTGATGGATACAACCAATTTTGTTCTTGGTAGTGTGCCATTATTACCGCTACAACTGAGTGCCGGAGACTCCCTTAATTTCGTTTTATCATTTACACCGACGATAATAGACGAGTATTATGAAACCAGTTTAACTATAGATGAATCTTCTCAACCTCTGCATACTTATACAATTTGCGGTACGGGCACAGTCGAAGGTCCCATTGTCTCTTCTTCGATTAATAGTATGTATTTTTACCTGGAAAACGAAATAACATTTTCCCAGCCGATAACGATATATAACAACGGAATAGGAGATTTGTCATACTCAACCGGAACACCTACTGCTCCATGGTTAACAATAGTACCACCTGCTGCTGTAATTTCCGAAGGAGGAAGTCTCGAGGCAACACTGGTTGTAAATACACATGGATTGAATCCCGGAAGTTATGAGGATTCGCTAATTATCAATACTAATGATACTGTTTTTCCAAACTATGCCTTTTCTGTGCAAATGGATATTTATTCCAGAACTCTAAATCCTGATTTTTATGGATCACCTTTATTGGGACACGCGCCACTACTTGTAGGCTTTACTGATGATTCGAGTGTAGGTTCTTCACTTCCCGGAACCACGATAACCGGATGGCAATGGGACTTCCAGAATGACGGCATCATAGACAGTTATGAGCAAAACCCAGGTTACACATATGCACAACCAGGTTCGTATACTGTCAGGCTTGTAATACAAAATAATATTGGAATGTCATCATCAATAGTTAAAACAGATTATGTAAGTGTAACAAATCAGCCACCTATGCTTAATGTGACCATAGAACCCATCTTTATCGCTGAAGATGCACAATATGGTCCAATAAATCTTTATACCTATTTCTCTGACCCGGATTTTGACCCATTAACATTTCATGCAATCAGAAGCACACACATAAACGCAACCATCTCCGGAGATAGTTTCACACTAATACCGGTATCAAACTGGGCAGGTGTAGAGTTTATCCAATTATCAGCTACTGACCCCTTCGGTGGCTCAATGTCTGTTGCAGTCACAGTAACAGTAATTCCCGGCAATGACCCGCCCGTATTTCATCTGCCGGAAACGATGTATTTTATCAGGACTACTACTTATTCAGTTAATCTGGCTGATTACATCACTGATAATGACACTCCACTTTCACAGATATCTATAACAAATATGTACAATTTGGTTGTACCCCCACATATACAGGTATCTTATACTCCCAATGTGCCGGGAGCATTGACAGCTACCTTTACAGCTACAGTCGGATACGAAGGATTTGAAGATTTTCAGATATTAATAACCGACAATGTTACCCGGGAAACAGCAGAAACCCAATTCAGAGTTCAGGTATTAAATGCTCCTGTTGCTCAGGCATCTGTGAGTACAACTTACGGATTCACAGGACAGACAGTTCATTTTACTGATGCTACGTTGGGTAATCCCAATCAATGGACCTGGACATTTGGTGACGGAGATACCAGCACTTTAGCAAATCCCGTACATACTTATCTTACTCCAGGAGTCTACAATGTACAGTTGTCTATAAAAAACACTTCCTTCTCGAACACTGCATATTCAACCACACCAGTTGGTGTACAAATGAATGGTCTTATTGCCCAGCCGAATGTCACCACACACCAAACCTGGCAATTATCTGAAGGGCAGAATCAGTATAATGTATTTCAGAATATTAATATAGCTTCAGGTGGTTTACTGACCATAGGAAATAATGTCATTGTGAATATGTTTGATACTACATGTGTAAATGTTAATGCGACCGGTGCAATCAATGCTAATCATGCTACTTTCCGCCCGCAGGAAAGCAATACATGGGGAGGACTGCGTTTTCATGACTCTGCTCAGATTAGCCATCTCACTGATTGTACCATTAAAAACGCCATAAATCCCATCATTATTGACGGAGGCAACGTTCAGCTATCCCAACTCAATATTGAGGTTGTCGGACAACTTTTGGATATTGATGACACAGCAGTACAAATACTCGGTACCTCATCTCCGGTTTTGCATGATGTAAGCATCAATAATTACTCAAAAGGGATATACATCGAAGGAGATAGTACAATTACCGGTTCTGCCCCAGTCCTGACCAACATCAGAGTTACAAATGGCAATTCTGCCCGTGAGAATGTCGTTAAAACAGCTCTGGAAGTAAGGGGTGAGGTAAATCCTGTTATCGACAATATTGAGATAAAAAACTGTGATTATGGAGTTATCATCGACAATACTAATTCACTCAATTCCTCCACACCTTCGCTGCACGGAGTAAAGATTTATAATGAACCCGCCAATTCCAGTCCGGGAAAAATAGGACTTAACATAGTTGGCAATGTTCAGGTTGCTCTGGATAGTCTATACATTGATTATTATAATACCGGCCTGCAATATCAGGATTATACATCCTCAAACACAACCACTCCAACTCTTACTAATATCCGTGTCCGTAACAGTACAAATACTTCGAGGGGAACTGACGTCGGAGTAATCCTGAATAACGTAAAAGAGATTCTGTTTACTAATAGCGATATTGATTCTATGTCCACCGGGATCAGAATTCAGAATAGTGAAAGCCGTGCCACATCAACGCCCACACTTACAAATATCCGGGTTCGCAATAGTACAAATACCTCACGATCCGAAAACACCGGAATTGAAATCACCGGTAGTGTTTCTCCTCAGTTTGATGATATCCTGATTAACAATTATGTTCAAGGGTTGACTATTACCGGTACGGGTAGTTCACTCAGAACATCAACACCTACTCTGACCAATATCAGAGTACGAAACAGTACAAATACATCTAGAGTTTCCACATCAGGTATTATTATTAAGAATGTGTTAAATCTAATAGCCACAAATGATACCATTGATGGTTATTCCAAAGGTATACAGATTACTAACGATGCCACCCGAGCTACATCTACTCCCACTTTAACCAATATCAGAGTAAGAAACAGTACTAATACATCACGGGAAGACAACACAGCTATCTATCTGGGTGAGGATGTTGCCGGCACAATGACGGATTGTTTAATCGAAGAATCACAAACCGGTATCTTCCTGGCTGATGGTAATCAAACTGTGCTGCGCTATAATCTCATTAAAAACTGCGGAATCGGACTCAAAGCATCAGGATATAATCCCCCCTTAAGCATTGAGAACAATACTTTCAAGCTGGAAGCAGACTGGCAAGCTGCACATGCATGGACTTATATTCCGATTTATATCCAATACACGGGTTTCTGGAATATTCTGAACAACACCATCTGGGGATATCCCGTTGCTCTGGAAGCTTTGAATGCCAATGTGAACTTTATGAATAATATAGTCTGGGATGATGCAGATATAGCGAATCCTTTTACTCTTACAAGTTCAAGCCTGCAATTCTCATACAACCTTATCCGTCAAACTGGTGGCTTTGAGCCGGAAGAAAGCAATATATATGCAGATCCTTTGCTGGTTGACCCTGACAACGATGATTTTCACTTAACATACAATAGCCCCTGTATCGATGCCGGCGACCCGTCATCAATTGATCCCGACAGCACAATAGCAGATATCGGAGTTTACTATTATTTGCATAAAGCATCGTTTACTCCGCTTACTATCGTTGCACCAACCGGCACTTTAGTTGATTTCGATAATACGTCAATAGGGCATGATTATCCCAACACTATTGTAGCCTGGGATTTGAATAATGACGGCACAATAGAGTCTAATGATTGGGATTGGAGTTATCAGTTTGATACTCCGGGGATTTATGATATTAAACTTATCCTGACTACTGATAATCTGGTCGATTCATTGATATGCCTGGATGCAATCGTGATTGGGACTGTCCTGTTAAAAGCTCCGCAGAATGTTGTCATAGAACAACTGGATGATGATATTGTTCTCTCCTGGGAAGCAATAGCAGAAAATGAGGGCAATCAGCCTGCTCATGCAGATTACTATATTGTTTATGAATCTACAGAGTCAAATGGGGTCTTTCAGTATCTGAATTATACTTCTGATAGTGAAACCGAATTTACAGATGAAGGCGGAGCAGCAGAAAGCAATAAGTATTATTTGGTTATAGGTTTTGCCGGCACGTTGGATGAGTTGCAGGACTATCTTGAAGAGCACGGTTCATATCCGTTTGAGAGAGGTAAAAGTAAAAGCCCGTATCATTATAAAACGAAAAAGTGATTCATCCTGTCTGAAGTAGTTTATTGAGTGCTCGTTACGCAAAACAATAAAGCATATATGATGAATTGTGTCTGTTTCTGTGAGCAGGATTTACAAACTGATGTACAGTTGACATTATTGGAATACGTTAATAAATAGGTTTTAGGTAACATCATGAAAAGAACAAAGAAATTTGATTTTACTCCTCTTGTCCCCAAATCAATCTTAAGATTAATCTCTTCCAAACCAATCAACCGTTTGAAATTGCCGTTAATCCATTCCACCAATATGGGCGTCTTCTTTATTGATATTACCGATTTTACTAAATACACTGAACTAGCAAGTTCAACAGGACATTATGGTATAGAAGAAATAACGGGTTTTCTAAACCAATACTATGACAAAGTTGTCAGTATCATTCAGGAATTCGGTGGCGAAGTTATTAAATATGGAGGTGACTCCTGTCTATCAATATTTGACGGTCAGGAGGATGTAGTAAAAACAAATATGCTGGCATGTAATAAATCCATTCTGAGTTACATTCGTGGTTTTGCAGGAGACAACACTTTGTCATCAGAATTTGATTTCCAGCTTCATGGCAGTATGACATATGGTGAAGTTATTACCTATATAGTTGGCTCAGTCGATACTTCGTTAAATTACTTTATGAGTGGTAACGCGGTAAGATATGCATATGAGCTTAATTCTAAATCGCAAAAAGGAGAAATTGTTATAGCTGATAATATCCGCAATAAATCAAGTAAAGCGGTTCAGAACATTTTAACCCGGAAGCCTGATATTGTTTTAAGTAAAACATCAAAGCAAAAAGCAGAGTTGTTTGTACCTGCCATAATCAGAAAGAAACTATCCGATAGCAGTTCACGCGCAGAGTTACGCAATGCTGCCATTATATTCATCAACATTAGTTGTTTGACAGAGGACGATATTATTTCTGCTGACGAGTATCAAAGCTTATACAATGTTATTCAACGCTGGGTAACTGATTTTGACGGGACTATCAATAAAGTTGATTATAGCGATAAGGGCTATCTGATTATCATAGCCTTTGGCATTCCGCAAGGACATCCTGATTTGATTGAACGAGCATTTCTTTGCGCCTGGAGAATTAATCAGACACATACTGACCTCAAGCTAAGGATTGGAGTAACAGGATGTAATATTTATGCCGGCATTATTGGCTCAAAAGATTGTTATGAATACGGTATAATTGGTAACGGAGTCAATATTGCTGCCAGATTGATGTATAGCGCCGGATTCGGTGAGATTATTTTATCTGAATCTGTGGTAGAACGTATCCAGAATCGCTTCAAAGTTAACTTTATCCGTGAAACTGCTATCAAGGGCATCAGTGAAAGCATACGAATGTACCGTCTTATAGGGGAATTGCCGGAAAACTGGTTTGCCCTGCAACAAAACTATGTAAACTACCCCGTTTTGGCCAGAGAAAAGCTGATTAAGAATATAAAGTCTATTCTAGCTTCAGAACAAAACAGAATCGTATTAGTGATCGGTGCTTCCGGATATGGGAAATCATATCTGGTCTTCCAGATTGGACAGAAGTGGGTTGAAACCAAGAAAGAGATATTCTATTATGCCGGTGATCAGATAACAAATAAACGCAGGCTGGAATTCTTTTTTCAGATTATGAGAAGGTATCTGGGCATTAATAATTTCTCTCATGAAATCAATAAACTAATTGAATGGAGCAAAATCTCTCATCTTCAAATCGATGTAGATTTATTAACCAGATGGCTATTGGGACAGCATGAGACTGACCAACAAATTCAAGCTTCACCTGACATGCAATATGAGCAGAGTATCTTTTTTGAAACAATCGTAATGATAGCTTTTCACATTATGAAAAATATGGAACTGATTATCATAGAAAACCTGGAGTTTCTTGACCCTGAGTCTCTAAACCTGATAGCAAAACTTCTTACGATTTTACATAATAATGGCAACAAAATTATCATGACCTGCTATCAAAATGTTTATCAGGAGATGCTACAAAAGCATGACCCGTTTATTAGCGAATTGCTGCCATTTTCTTATCAGGAAACCTCAAAAATTGCCGGCTTTTTCCTGCCGAATATCTCCAATAATGCCATAAAACTCATTTATGAACTTACTGCCGGGAATCCTCTGTTCATCAGAGAGTTGTGCCTGGTTCTGGTAAATCTGCTGACCGATAAAAATGATCTCCTGACTGAAGCAACCTTACACGAGATGGAGCATCGTCACCTTTTACCGGAATCATTGGAAAGCCTGTTTATAAAAACCTATGATAATCTACCGGAGAATTCAAAATCAGTCATCAAACTTGCCGCAATTCTCACCAAGAGCTTTACTGCAGATGAGCTGAAACTGTATCTTGCTAAAGCGCTTCATTCCAGGCTGGATGCTATTCTCAAGGAACTGCTTTCCCTGAGATTGCTTTCTGTGAAAACTATTGACCCTCAAGCTGAGTATGTTTTTCCCAATAATATAGTCAGAGAGGCGATTTATAGAACCATCTTACTGGGAGAAAAGAAACAATTGCATTATAGCATTGCCAATAAGCTGATAGAAACCCTGCACGGTAGCGTCGACGAATATCTGGAAACGATCGCGGAGCACTTTATTAAAGCACGGGATGACAAACTTATCACTATCTGGGCAACTCGTACAGGTCAAAAGCTGCTGGCTCTGGCTGATTACGAAAGTAGCATTTACTATTTAAAAAAAGCTCTGGAATCTTCTACAGATAAAGATACACACACGCGTATTAATCTGATGTTGCTTGAAGCTTATGTCTTTCAGGCAAAAACCAGGGAAGCAAAAGCTCTGATTGAGCATCTTTCTTATCTGGAAGAAACCTGGCAGCCGCTTTCCGACCGCTACTTTTGGCTATGCAGCAGGCTTTTTATTTGTATGACCGGAACCGAAGACGCTGTAAATAAGATTAATCAATGGCTAAAAATTGTTAAAGACTCTAATTATTATTATCTGATAAGAATAAGCCTGATAGATTGTCTCTTTGTTTTCGAGCAGAAAGATGAGTTTGAAAAGCAGGCTTCCAAGCTATACAAAGATTTGGAAACGGTTGCCGAACCATCATATAGAAGTAAACTTGCTTCCATTTTGGGACAGTTTTATCTTGATCAGGGAAATTATCCCAAAGCAAAAGAGTATTACCAGTTCAGACTGGATGTTTCATTGAATCTGCATGATTTCCTGGGTCAGCGGATTGCATTGACCTCATTGGGAATTATCAGTTCCAGGTTAGGTGATAAAAAAACTGCTATTAAGTTTTATAGCAAAGCGCTGGAAATTGCTGAGAGACTGGGTGACCGCAATGGTTATAGCAAAATACTGCTGGATATGGGTGCTTTATACCGTAACGAAGGTAAGTACAATCCCGCTATGGAATGTTATCAGAAGAGCCTTAAGCTAGCCGAAATAACGCAAAACAAAATTCAGAAGACTACTCTCATTTATGATATTGGCGAATTGTACTTTTATCTGGAAGAATATCTCATTGCTCTGGATTATTTCAAAAAATCATTGGTTCTCTCCACAGAAATCGGTGATGAAGTAGGCATCACTTTCTGCAACGATGCAATGGGTGATATACTATTTAAACAAAGACGTTATGATGAAGCCGAGCAATTGTATAAAAACAATCTCAAGCTGCAAACTAAAATGAAAGACAGAGAAGGCATTGGTCATACTTACGGCAATTTAGCAAATATCCAAAAAGAAAAAGGGAACTATCCCCAAGCTATAGAACTATATAATAAACAATTGAAGTATGTGACTGAAGTGGGGGATAAAGATGATATGGGCAGGGCAATTTTTAACATGGCAACAATCGATATTGAGCTTAAACAATATGATAAAGCGCTTATTCTGCTGGATAAAGCCATGCAGTTGTTTCAGGAATGCAGTGCTGTTTATTACATTGATATTACTCAGAAATTGATTGACTCAACCCAAACTATGCTTTCTAAATAATAAAAAAGTGCTGTTACAGAAACCCGCAACAGCACTTTTGATATTGATTATGGATTCAGATTATTTCTCCTGAGGTATCTGCGAATCCTGAAGTTTATCAACCGGGTACAAAACAGCCCATACAAGGTTTGTATCCTGATTCAGATATTGTTTAGCAATTTTCTGAAGCTCTTTGAGACTAAGCTTATCAATTGCCTGTTTATCATTGAGTAAGCCGTTTATCGGCAGTTTATTCCAGGCTTTTTCATATATGCTGTCCATCCACCATCTGTTTTCCGAAATGTCAGTTTCCCATTTTTTTTGCCGGGTTACTTTTACCACGTTAACATATTTTTCGTCTATCTTACCCGCTTTCAGGCTATCCAAAGTGCTGATAACAGCTTCAGAAAGCTCTTTTGCTCTTTCTGGCGAGCACTGCATAAACACGCTGACCTCGTAAGTGGGGATTGGGAATTTCTTTTCAGTGTCCCAAGCGCCGACAAAATAAACACCACTACGTGTTTCACGAATGTTTTCGCGTAGTTTTTCATTGAGCAGATACGTCAGATTGTTCATTCTGCTTTGAATTTTATCGTCAAATTTACAACTGCCGGTAGTAACAAATTGCACAATACTCTTTTCATCCTGTCCTTTATAGACGTTTATTACTTTCTTGCCTTTTGTATAGCGGATACCGGTATCTTTGATTTTTTCTTTTAATCCCATTGCCGGCAGATTTGCCAGATACTTTTCACAATACCATTTTAATTGCTGTTCATCAAAGCTTCCAACTATAATAAATGTGAAGTCACTAAAATCGGCAAACCGTTCACGGTAGATCTGCAGTATCCGTTTCATATCCAGATTGGGCAAGTCCTCTGCCTTCATATTTTTAGCTCTGGGATGATGGTCAAACATCACTGCATATACAGAATCATTGTAACTGGCTTCAGGATTCAGAGCTTCATTCTGCATCCATGAATTTGTACGTGACTTCCAGCTTGTAAAACTCTGTTCATCAAGTTTCGGAGCAGTTGAATACAGATATAACAATTGAAACATTGTTTCCATATCTGCCTTGGAGCAATTGCCGTTGAAACCTTCTTCATTGGCATAAATATATGGTTCGACACTAACAATCTTTCCAGCCAGTTTCTTTTTCAGGGTAGTGGCATCAAAACCGTTCACACCGCTTTCCACAATTATACCGGCGGCTTCTCTGGCATTATAGAGGTCAGCCAGTTTGTACAGATTCGTCCCGCCCGGGCTATAAGCTTTAAGCATAACTTCATCATTCTTAAAAGCAGTTTGTTTAAAGAGCACTTTTATGCCGTTATTCAGTTTCCATTCTTTGATACCGGGCTTTGCATATATTTTTTCAGCAACTACTTTTCCCGGTTTCAGGTCAGCCTTGAGTAGTGCTTCATCATTTACAATGTCCTGATAAGGAGCAATTTCAGCTTCTTTCACTTCAGCAAACAAGCCAAGTAAATCGCTTTCTCCGGGAATCGCCAATCCTTCCTTTTCAGGAGCTGATACGGCGATTACCAGATTTTTATCGGTAATCAATTCACCACAGATGCGGTTTACATCTTCCAGGGTAATCTCACTATATAATTGTTTATTTAGTGTTACATTCTGGTCCACACTCATAACCGGATTGCCATAAGTAAAATTGCTTACGTATCTCCAGACCAGCCTGTCTGAATCCTGCTTGTCTTTCTCTGCCAACATCTTTTCTGCGCCGCGCAGCGCTATTTGCTTTGCTCTGTCCAGTTCTGATTGAGTAAAACCAAATCTCTTTACTCTTTCAGCTTCTGTAAGCAGGGTTGAAACCCCGTTCATGATTCCGTTTTCAGTAGTTACAGCCATCATTGCATAGTTGGATTTGCTGCGCACCATGTTATAGTTGTAATTAAATGCCATGGAAAAGGGTGGCTCTGCTTTCTGAGTTAGCTCCTGCAAACGCATATTCAGCATCTGTGTATATAGATTAACAACCAGGCTTTTCCGGTAATCTCCGGCATTCTTGTTTTCTGTTCTTTCATGCTTCCAGATTAACTGGACAGAAGTATCTGAAGCTTCTTTATCAGTAGCTATTACCACTTTGGCTGAATCGTTGTCCGGCACATTATACAGGATAACTTCTCTGGGCTTCACTTTAGCCGGAATACTGCTAAAATTGTCCTTGATAAGCTGTTCAACTACTGCTGCATCAAAATCACCTACTGCTACGACTGCCTGCAAATCAGGACGATACCAGTCACTGTAAAATCTTTTTATCGTTTCAGGCTTAAAGTTTTGTAATACTTCCAATTGTCCGATTGGCATGCGTTCAGCGTATTTGGAACCTGCAAATATTACTTTCCGCTGTTTATCATTCATCCTTTCATCAGCGCCTTGCCCACCCCGCCATTCTTCTACTATCACACCACGTTCTTTATTCAGCTCTTCTGTATCAAAACTTATTCCGGCTGCCCAATCACTGAGAATCAGGAATGCTTTGCGGAATTGTTCATCATTATCTGTCGGTATTTGCAGTTGATACACTGTCTGGTCCAGCCCTGTTCCGGCATTCAGACCATTGGCATAACCCATCCCGATGGAATTTAGATAGTCCACCAGTTCTGATTTCTTAAAGTGCTTAGTGCCATTAAAAGCCATGTGCTCGGTAAAATGTGCCAGTCCCTGCTGGTCATCATCTTCCTGCACTGAACCGATATTGACAGCCAGACGCAGTTCGGCCCTCTTTTCAGGCTTATGGTTAACTTTAATATAATAAGTAATCCCGTTCGGCAGCTTCCCGATTCTCAGATCAGGGTCCACCGGTAACGGTGAAGTGTAATCAATCGCTGTCTGAGCAAAAAGCATCCCACAGACCAGCAGCAATAGTACAATTGTTATTGGCTTAGTAAGCATAGTAAACCCCTTTATATATACTTGGAAATTAATATTACACATAGTGTGTATTTAAGGAATCTGTCAAGAGATGTTTTGTTTGGTTTCAGTCTATTTCCAATTCCTTTTCAACTCTTGTGCTCATATTCAATCTTATATTTGTATGCTATTATATACATTTATAAAACCCACATCATATAAACAATCATTCTGTTGATTCCGCGTATTTAGTCAACCTCTTGTTTTATGTAAACAATCATCTATCGCAATTCTTGTTCCCGACCTGCCATTTCCTTTCTTCCTTTACTGTTCATTATTAATCTTTCTTTAAATGACGTTAATGTGCTCATAATATACATGGATGCTGCGCCTTTGCTACTCCAATGATTCCCATATCTTCATCTGGGAGTCATCTGGGAGTCATATGGGTGTCATATGGGAGTCATATGGGTGTCTTAAGGACAATCTATGTTCACTGAAAGCAAGATGAATAATGAATGAAAGGGAAATGAAAGAAGAATAAGTTGGGAGGGAAGATATGATGATAAGCGAAGTTGTCTGTGGAACAATTTGAAAGAGAAGAAGATACTATTGTCTTCATTGAGTGATGGTCAGGATTTTCAGAGCAAAGAAGCACAAATGGCTTGACAGGTTTGGCTATTTGGCAAAATGGGCAAATAGATTATACTATTAGTAAGGTGAGATATGAAAGATGATGATAAATATGAGGCTATGGCTGTTATTATGAAGGCGATGGCACATCCGACCCGTCTATTTATTTTGGACAAACTGAATGAAAAAGAATACTGTGTATGTGAATTGCAGGAAATGATTGGCGTAGATATGTCCACTGTTTCCAAGCATCTGTCAGTGCTAAAAAATGCCGGGATAATCGACAACCGCAAGGTAAATAATCAGGTGTTTTATAAGCTGCTGTGTCCATGTGTGCTGGATTTTTACCAGTGTATGACGAAAATTAAGTGATTAAGTGATTAAGTGATTAAGTGATAAGTGGAACGGTGGAAGGGTGAAAAGGTGATGGATCATGTAGTTCTGCTTTTAGGTAGGTTTGCCGGAATATTTATGAATCTAATGAGCAAAACCGCATAAATGCGGAACTACATACTTTAACGATGTGACAAAGAGGGATAATGTTTACTTGGTGGGAAAACATAACTAAATGGCTGGTTTATACCGTATTCGGATTTATCCAGGGCAATCATTGGGCTGCTGCTTTGCAGTTCTTCCTGTTTGATACATTAAAAATATTCATCCTGCTGGCTCTGATAATCATGGCTATTACCTATATCAGAAGCTACTTTCCGCCGGAAAAGACCAGGGCAATTCTGGCAAAACGCAAAGGCGGAACCTTTATTGGGCATATATTGGCAGCTCTTCTGGGGATAGTTACACCTTTTTGCAGTTGCTCGGCAGTGCCCTTGTTTATCGGTTTTGTGGAAGCAGGCATTCCATTGGGCGTAACATTTACTTATTTAGTCGCCGCTCCTATGGTGAATGAAGTGGCTCTGGGCATGCTGTGGGTGATGTTTGGCTGGAAGATAGCCTTAATATACATTATATCGGGAGAAGTAATAGCAATAGTCAGCGGGATTATCATTGGCAGACTGAAGCTGGAAAAGTATGTGGAAGGCATGGTCTGGGAAATGAAACTGGGAGCCGGGGCAGAACTCGTTAAGCCAACGCAGACAGAAAGATGGAAAGATGCCTGGGCTTTTACGCTGGATTTGATAAAAAAGATTTGGATTTATGTGGTTATCGGTATCGGCATCGGTGGCATTATGCACGGCTGGGTGCCGACTAATGCTCTGGGGCATATTGCCGGCAAAGATAATCCTTTTGCCGTATTTATTGCAGTTTTAATCGGCATACCATTATATTCCAATGCAGCCGGTATTATTCCTTTAGTGAGTGAATTTACCAGGGCTGGAGTGGCATTGGGAACGTCTCTGGCATTTATGATGGCAGTTACCGGACTTTCCCTACCTGAGATGATACTGTTACGCAGAGTTCTTAAACCAAGGTTGTTGGCAATATTTGTTGGCATAGTCGGGATTGGCATTGTGTTCACAGGCTACTTATTCAATTGGATTATGTGATGATTGAAAGTATATTTAACACTTTATATACTGCCCTTTACGGCAATCTTGCTTTAGCAGTCTTTGCAGCATTTTTATGGGGGATAGCCAGTGTCGTGCTCAGTCCGTGTCATTTATCCAGTATTCCATTAGTGGTGGCGGTATTGATCGGGAAGAGAGTATTGACTGTGAAACAAACTTTTAGGCTAAGCCTGGTCTTCTCCATAGGAGTGCTGGTCAGTATTGCCTTTATCGGGATAATTACAGCTCTTTTGGGCAGAATGTTGGGGGATTTGGGCAGTCATGCCAATCTGATATTCGGGATTGCCTTATGCATAGGTGGAATCCTGCTGATGGATATTATTCCGTTAGGTTCTGTTTCTTTTCTCTCGAAAGTGAAACCCGACGGCAGTAAACCTTTAACGGTGTTTGTAGTGGGATTGCTGTTCGGACTGGCTTTGGGACCTTGTGCTTTTGCTTTTATGGCACCGGTATTGACGCTTGCCTTTAGCCTGGCAGAAACCAAACTGCTGATGGCAATCATCATCATGTTGGCATACGCAGTCGGGCATTGTCTGGTCATAGTTTTTGCCGGCACATCAATTGGCTTTGTACAAAAGCTTTTGAACTGGAATGAAGGCTCAAGGGGACTAACAATATTAAAACGAGTCTGTGCAGTGCTGGTCATTGCAGCAGGCATATATCTGATTTTTAAATAAAGGAGTTATCTATGATAATCAAAGTATTGGGCAGCGGATGCAGTAAATGCAAGAAGCTGGAAGAAAACGTTCACAAAGCCATTGCAGATAAAGGTATCGCAGCGACAGTTGAGAAAGTAACAGACTTAAAGGATATCATGAGTTATGGTGTGATGATGACTCCGGCGCTGGTAATTGATGAAAAGGTAGTTTCAACCGGGAAGCTTTTAACCCCGGCAGATATTGCCAAATTACTGTAAGAGAGAAATATAAAATGAAAAGAAATATTGTAATATTGAGTATTATTCTTCTGGTCGTAGCCTTGTTTGCTGCCGATAAAACCGTATCTAACCCGAAGCCCAAAGTAAAGCCTAGGGTCACTTTCATAGAGTTGGGCTCTGTTAACTGCATCCCTTGTAAACAAATGAAGCCCGTGATGGCAGAGATTGAGAAAGAATATGGCGATAAGATAGAAGTCATCTTTCATGATGTTAATAAAGACAGACAATGGGCATCTACCTATAAAATAAAGCTGATTCCAACTCAGGTTTTTCTGGATAAAAAGGGTAAAGAATTCTTTCGGCATGAAGGCTTTTATCCAGCCAAAGATATTATGAAACTGGTAGATAATCAACTCGGCATTAAAAGAGTTGAAGCAATTAAAGCAGAAGATAAGAAATGAGGAAACAGGACAATGGACAGACTTACAGCACGTGAAAAAGAGCTGGTTGCCATCGGTGCAGCCATAGCAAGTAATTGTGTTCCCTGTATGGAATATCATATTCCGGCAGCCAGAGAAGCTGGTCTTAGTGATGAGCAAATTCTTTTTGCCATCAAAATTGCTGAAGCAGTAAAGAAAGTTCCGTCGGATAAGGTACGTGCTTTCTCATTGGATTTGTTGAAAGGTAAAGAAGCTGATGTATGCAGCGACCCCGGTTGTAAGTGCCATCAGGAGTGCGAAGATAATGTTACCAAAGACGATTCCCCTTGTTGCTCCTAAGCCATTAAGGTAGTTGATTAGAAAAGGAGTTTTTGAATGAAGAAACCCCCAAAAAATCCAGATTCCCGTCTCAGTTCCGTCCTTCGACTAGTCACCCCACAAGCCAACAAGATGTCTTGCGGGGACCCCGACGCTCAGGATGACACAAGCGGAACTTTTGGAAATGACAAGCCGATAGAGGGCATAGGTTTCTTCGAAAAGTACTTAACTCTATGGGTCATCTTGTGTATGGCTATAGGAATTCTGATAGGAAAATACTTACCGGGTATTCCTACGTGGCTGGGTCAGTTTGAATATGCACATGTGTCCATTCCAATAGCTATTCTCATCTGGCTGATGATATATCCGATGATGATGAAGGTTGATTTTGCCAGCATCAAATACGTGGGTAAAAATCCCAAAGGTTTATATGTCACCTGGGTAGTTAACTGGTTGATTAAACCTTTCACCATGTATTTAATTGCCTGGTTTTTCTTTTATGTCGTGTTTAAAGCCTTGATTCCAGCCAATCTTGCCAAAGATTATCTGGCCGGAGCAATCCTGCTGGGAGCTGCGCCTTGCACGGCAATGGTCTTTGTCTGGAGTCATCTGACCAAAGGGAATCCTGCTTACACAGTAGTTCAGGTCGCGACTAATGATTTGATCATACTGGTAGCATTTACACCGATTGTGGCTTTCTTATTGGGTATTGGTGGTATAACCATTCCATGGAACACTCTTCTGCTATCAGTTTTGTTGTTTGTAGTTATTCCTTTGGCAGGTGGTATCATTACCAGGACAAGTGTCATACGCAGTAAAGGTGAAGAATACTTCAATAAGAGCTTTATCACGAAATTTAATAATGTTACGATTGGTGGATTGCTCCTGACCTTGATAATTATCTTTGCTTTTCAGGGTGATGTGATATTGCATAATCCACTGCATATATTCCTGATTGCAATACCCTTAACGATTCAAACCTACCTGATCTTCTTTATAGGATATCTGGCGAGTATGAAACTAAAACTCGTTCATAGTATAGCAGCACCAGCAGGAATGATAGGTGCTTCCAATTTTTTTGAATTATCTGTAGCTGTGGCAATCTCTTTATTCGGCACTACTTCGCCGGTGGCTTTGGCAACTATTGTCGGTGTATTAGTCGAAGTACCTGTAATGCTTACCTTAGTCAAAATTGCAAATAATACTAAGCAATGGTTTCCGACAGAGAAATAGGCAGTTTTAAATGTCCTGTGCTTTTGATGGTCAAGGATTAGTAATTGAGGGACTGAAGTTTCTTACGCCTGAAGAAGCTCTGGCTTTTCTGGAAGATGATGCCATCCTGGTTGATCTGAGAGATGAAATCTGGAAAAACGGGAGAACATTCGATGTAAAGCATTTGATTTCACTACCTTATAAATCACTTCAAACAGAATTTAATACTCTTCCGCAAGACAGACTGCTCATTCTGGCAGATTATGTGGGCATATACAGCAAAGAAAGCATCAGATTCCTGAGGGATAAAGGGTATTTTTCTGTTGCATCTCTTATCGGCGGTATTGTTGAATGGGTTAATGATGGAATACCAACTAAAATTAACCATGATGAAGAATTGGTTGGTGGCTGCGCGTGTCAGTTAAAACCAAGAAATCAGGTCAAATCATAATTTGATAAAGAAATAATCAGTTCTAAGCACAGCAATTTTTACTAATTGAGGAAAACATGGCGACAAAATTTTTGATGAGTGTTATGCTACCGGCAGGGGCAAAGTAATAAAGAATTTTATTGCCTTGTCTGTTGTAATTGTAAAGGTAATAATTAACTATGATCATCTTTGGGTATACCATGCCGGATTTGGATAGAGTTTTAAGTAGAACAAAGCGCGGGGTAATGAATCAATATATATTACTTCCAATTCTGGTATAAGTTATGCATGATAAATAATTGATTTTTTGTGTTTGGGGTATAGATGAAAGCAATAATGGTGTTGGTAATATTATGTATACCATTAATACTATTTTCCAATTTGAGTGTTAATAATGCAGCTAATTTTGATATAAACGGTATTGATCTTCAGATTTTACCACAAGTTTCCATTAAAACAGCTCTTAATACATATCATAATATTACTTTCACAACAAATGTAACAGCATACAGCGATAGTTTTCTAATTGAATATTCTGCTAATGAGCTTGACTTTGAACTAAGCCTGGTTCCTGTATCAAGTTTCCATAGTAAGAGTTGGCAGGCAGTTTTAAAAGCGAGTTACAAAGCTGATTTACAGGTTCAGGACCTGGCCCTGAATATTACTTTCTCATATCCTTCAGGGATTAGCACTTATAAAGGTATGAAAGCAATTAACTCACATAGGTTGGAAGACAACATCAATCTATGCCCATATACAGACAGGGCTATTGAGTATCACGGACCCAATTCGTCATTCTGGATTGTAGGCTCAAATTGCTCTGGATGCAAAGGTGTGGAGTCGATCACTGAAAACGCTTTAAAGTTTTATGATCATACACTTCATTTTACCAGGTTAAGTGGTTATCAAACCATAGTAACTGACAAGGTGCTGGATACACTGCCAGTATTATCCGGGGGACATCAAAGCTGGAGCTTCATTATTTACGAAGAGAAACCGTTTCTTGTTTCAATAAGCAGATGGCCAGCTGAGAAAAAAGCTGCTTTTGCAATAACTAATGATGCAGATGGAGAAACTACACGTAAACTAACATCAGCCTATTATGGAAGCAATAATCCTACTAATGCCAGTTATCTCAAAAAGGGATTGATTGTTAATCATATTAAGATTTCAAATACTGTTTTTGGAAGGAACATCAATGCTGTAGGAAGTATTTGGACATCTTTAAGGACGTTTGGTAATACAATTGGATATCATACTTACTCCGACAGGGCAGATTCCTCAGATATAATAAGTAATTCACTATTGAATCAGATGAGTACATATAATGTCAGATTGTGGGTTGACCATTCTCTGCCATACAACCCAGAGGATTTTGGATGTTATGGGACGTTTAGTTCCTCTCCATATTACATTCTTAATACAATAAATAACTCGAACATTGACTATGTATGGGTGGGAGATACACCTCAAACGAACCATTTCAATGCATTCGATGAACCATGGAGATTGCCCCACCAATTACCATTTATAACTTCTCTCACGAAACCTATTTGGTTTTTTGGTAGAACAAGAATGGAGTCATGGGAGTATTTTGATCCCGATTATAATAAATTTAGCATGAAATACAATTTGACAACCGATAATCTGGACAAATTACTTATTAATAATGGTCTTTGTGTTGGGTATGCTCATTTTAGCTTTGATAACAACTCTACAAGAAATAGTTTTTTTTATGTGTATCCAAATGATGATTGTGAAATTAGAGATGATTTCAACGAAGCATTAAAAATGCTTGACACCTACCAGAAAGAGCGTGGTCTTTGGATAGATACGGTGGAGAACATCTTTGACAGGATGCGTGCAATTGAAAAAGTAGAGATTGAAAGCATTGATGCTGTCACTAATCCAGGATTTATTAAACTCACTGTTCGGAACAAATCCGATTTAAATCTTGATGACCTGACATTATCCTATGGCAACGAAAGTAAAACAATTGCATCAATGCCTTCGCAGCAGCTGGATTACCTACTGTTTGCGACAGACAATCAACCTGACAGCACGACTGTACAGCCCCCATTTGTTGTTATTTATGTTAATGAATCGATATACATAAAGAATCGGGCAAATGATTTTTCAGTACCTTCTATGCGTGTAGAAATCTTTAATCTAAAAGGACAAATAGTTGGGAAGTACAATCAGCAAAGTCAAGCCAATTCCTTAATAATTCCTTTTTCTAACAAAGCGACCGGTATCTATTTAGCCAAAATAAAACCTGTAAATGCCAGGTCTCAACTAATCAAATTCTCAGTTATTAAGTAATCCAAACTGAGACGCTGGAATGAAGTTTCAGGGATATTATGGCGTTTATTGCAAATAAATCGTTGACTTAAAACCTCGTATGAATTAAGAATGAATCACGTGGAAAATATAAGTATAGGAGTACAAAGATGAAGCCTCCATTTATGTTAAACAGGCTGATTGACACTGAGGTGCACTATGCCAAACGCTTTACAAATGTTGTTCCTAAGCCTTATGGTGTCATTTACTGGAACGAAGCAAACAAAGAATCCTATGCCAGCAATCATGCCATCATAACCGATTTTATTGGCTTAGAAGGTTCGTTCAAGGATATTTGCAATTTTTACAGAACAAAGGATATTACTCCGGTATTGTATCCATCACTCAAAGAAAAAGAGCTTGAGCAACTTGGTCCATATCTCAAGAACCATGGATTTGAAGTGGAGTCACTTTATCACGAATATTTTCTTTGGGAAAAAGAATCTGCCATTGTGCCGGTGCATGGTGTGTACTTTGACAGGCTCATCCAAATCAAAGATGACATCAGAGAAGTACTGTTATCTGATAACTATGGTGAATGGGCGATTAAGTATCTGGAAAGGCATCTAAAGAGCCCCGGATATCATTTGATTGGTGGATTTGTTAATGGTGAACTGGTAACAATGGCATCATTGAATGTATTTGAGGGTTATTCACGCATAGATGATGCATTTACCAGTAAGTTTTATCGGGGTAAGGGGTATTTTACTACTTTACTGAATTATCTGATCAATTATAACAAAGATCATGGCGACAATCATTTATATTTATACTCTCATTTCCCCGAAGCAACATCTGTATACGAAAAAGCGGGTTTTGTTAAGCTTCCCAATTTGAAAGCCTGGCGTGCGGTTAAAACAGTTTAGCTATTATTAGTATTTTAATTGAGATAGATGCCGGATTAGAAAGACCAGAATAATAATCCGGCTTTTTCCAGCGGATAACTTGCTGCAATATTTCCTGATTTATCTAGAAACCAGGCTCCACCGAAGAAATGGTCATGTCTTTCAGGTTTATTGAGGTAGTTTACCGCCATGACAACTGCTTTTGATTTTTGCCATTCAGCAATATAATGTGAAAGCTCTTTATGGTCCCATCTTAGTTGTATCTGACTTCCGATATCCATACTCCGGGCGAAGGGATATAATATAATATCAGCCTTTAGGTCTTGCATTTTTTGAACAATATCGTCATAGAAAAGGTCACCACAGATCAGAAAAGCCATCTTACCAAATTTTGTTTCTACAGAGGGTAATTCATTACCAACTTTGTAAAAATTATGATTGGCATGATCTTCAAACCATCCCTTGCTGATGCGTTGATAATGTAAGATATCTTTGCCCGTATCATCAATTAACAAGGCACTGTCATATAATGAATCGTTGTGAAGCTCAAACCATCCGAATGCAGTATAAATGTTATAATCTGAAGCCATCTTCCGTATCTGATGGATTTCTTCTGAATCTAAAGCAAGCCCCAGTCTGATGTCTTGCTCAGGTCGGTCTGTATTGTGCAATCCTGTGATGCAAACTTCAGGAAAAAGTATCATATCACAATGCTGTTTTGATGCATTTGATATGTAACTTTCCATCATCTGAAGGGCTTCGTGTACAGTATCTTGAATGGGAAATACACATAGAGCAGATTTCATGTTTTTTTGACCTTTTTTTTATATACAAGGTATCAAATGTAAAACACTTACTACGTCAACAACAAAAAAATAACGCAGACATAAACTGTCTGCGTTATTAAACTGTCGGAGACTAAAGGCTATTTCATTTTTATAATTTTAACCGTATGGCTGTTTCCCTGAATCGCTGCTTTGACAAAGTAAATGCCATTTGAAACAGTGTGGTTTTTCTCATCTCGTCCATCCCAACTGACATTGACATTGGATTTCGCTGAGATTGTTTTTATCAATTGTCCTTTTGTGTTGTAAACTGATAGCATAACTGGTTGTGTGCCTTTGCTGTTGACTCTTAAAGACATCTCTCCATTAAATGGATTAGGATAAGTTGTAATTCTGATTGTATCGATAGCAGGATTTGTATTGTCATCATTTGCAGTAGCTCCATTCCATGTATAAGTATATCGGTAGTTGCTACTCCATACAGTTCCCGTCCAGCTTGATTCCAGGCTCTGATAAAGGTTTCCATTTGTATCATAAGTTACTAATGTCTGAAGGTCATTAGTCCATTCATCAGCCCAAATCATTGAAACAGTCTCAGCCAATTTATTTTGAGCATTATATGTATAAACATCTTTAGAAACATTTTCCCATGTATCCAGGTCAGGATTGAAAGATTGGTCTATAGTTTCAGCAACCATCGCAGAGCCCCATGTATTAGTGGTTCCTGCCCCTTCCATCAACATAAATAACTGTGACAGAGCATCAATAAAATCTTCCCCGGTTGAAGAATCATTTGCATGATATGTAAATGAGGTCCTGTCGCTTTCTACCCAGATTAATGAATCTGCGGAATCCTGATCAGTTGTTGAGACAGGTCTGCCCTGAGCATCATTGGCAAAAGTAGTCCTGGTCCAAAACTCAGGTTCATCAGTTGTGGCTGCATTATAGCTGACTATTGAATTAATCGAATTGGCATTATAAGCTATTTTGGACCAGAATGATACAAGCCATTCTAAATTATCCATATCGTAGGTTTCTGTCATCCACATTGTAGTTCTGTATTGAGCGTTGTATTGAACTGTCATCCGGAACAGTGGAAATGTCATTCCCATATATGAGAAAGTATAATTCAATTGAGTTATGTGCTGTCCGGAAGTATCATAAACAAAACCAACATTCATGATTAAAGCCCATTCCAGCGTTTCAGTATTATACATGTACATTTTTAGCGTGTCAACCTGAGTCGACAGAACAGAATTATATACATAAACACTCTTGGTGTCATTTTGCCAATCGCCATTGTAACCACTTTCACCCAGCATTTCGGTTAACCGCCAATCACGATTCAGGTATTGAGTGTTCTTGAGGTTTAGGGCTTTGCACATTACTTTTAAATCGTATGTTGCGCTCAGCAGAATTATCGGTATAAGCACTAATAATAAAATCGTCGTCATCTTTTTCATCGTCGTATCCTCCTAGTTTGAATTCATTCATTCATTTATTAATAAGTATATCTTAGCTGTCAATGAAAAAGTAATCTACACCATTCTCATTCATTGTTTGAGCATTAAGCTGATAACGCTGTCAATACAGTATAACAGTGTATTCGCTCCGTATTGGTAGCGTGATGCCAGCGTAATTTGATAAATGCCAATATAGAGAAGTGAGTATACCCGTGAAGTGCGAATTTACTTGACAGCTGATATATAAAAAATTAAATATAATATTGTGTATGTCAATGGTGTTAGCAAGTCAAGAAAACTCCTGGTAGTTTTCTTACAATAGGTTTAAGTCAGACTTTTTACGCTAGAAAATAGCGAAGCGAGGTTCCATGAAAACAATTACTAAAGCTCTGTTGTTAATCACTTTCTTTGTCATGATGCTGTTTCTAAGCTCTTGTGAAAAAACCACTGAACCACAACCCAATGACATTAGCGAAGCAAATGCTATCGCCAGGCAGGGTTTTGATTTGATGAATGATGAAGCAGACCGATTGTCCACAGTTGAGGATATTTCAACTCAGGATGATGTACTGCTGGAATCAAAATTTGACGAGATAGAAGCTAAGTTTCAAAAAGCTCTGGAATATGATGATGACAACCCAATGGCTAATCTGGGGATGTCCATACTAGAGATTCTGCGTCTTAATTATGATCCTGAATTCTGGGCATTACAAGATGATATGCAGGATTTTGGAAATCTACCAAAGAGTCTTTTAAACCATCAATTCGAATTCCTTTCCCGGGTGCCATCTATAATGGTAAAGAACTACACAATGGACAGCAAATCAGTGTTATCCATCAAGAGATTTCAGGATTTTATAATCAATTCTGTTAACCCCAGATTGGAAAGCTCTCTTGGATATTTGAATAAAGCAGTCAATCTGGCTGATTCCAGCGCAATAATGATTGATACCGGAGAAGAATTTGTAGAAATTGATTGCGGAGAAATCTACGCTTACAGAGCATCAATCAAGCTGTTGAATGCCGCATTTTATATGCTTACTGCATATAACTGGGATTTGATAGGTGCTGACGGGACTTACAACTGGATTGACCAGACAAATGCAGATTATGCTCCTGCCAGTTTCAATCCTGATCAACCTTACAATTACACGGTTGAGAATCAGGTGGCAAAATTGCACTATTGGGATTATTGGGATCGGGATGAATATAGTATGCCATACAGAGATGAAGTTGCTGCGAAAACACTCAAGCATAATCTGGAAAATAATCCTGCGTTTGCAACTCTAAATCAGACTCGTCTGACAAAGGCAAAGAATAATATTCTCGGAGCTGCTGCTGATTTAACCAGCGGGATTGATTATATTGAAAACGAAACCGACGACCAAAGCAACGATATTATAAAATTGCAATACATATCAGATTTGAACGAAGACATTTCAAATCATGACCCTGATAATCCGCCTTTTATGCAGTCATGGACAGAGGTGGGTGATGTGATAGATTGGCTGGAGAGCTTAATCAGCGGTGGAAATTTTACTACAACAACGCCTGATGATATTGAGTTTACAGTAAATTTATCTGCATTCTTTAATGGAGCCATACCCGACCTCAAAGATGTGAAACCTTATTATCACTGGAATTCCTCTACGGGAACGTGGTTAGAACTTGAGAGTAATATGGGTAGCTGGGAGACTTCATCTTACAGCTTTTATTATTATAATGATTTGATTGTGCTGACTTCACTAACTTCGGTTGAAGAATACGGTGATTATCATAAACTAAATGCAGGGTATTTCACTAATGCTTCAGGTGTGGAAATAGCAGATGGGGAGACACCATATTTTCCTGATTATACTTTTGGCGGTATGTTTCCCAATATGACACGCACCAAGTTTATCCAGCTCTTTGGAAATTAGAAAACTAACCTCAATAGTTACAATTATCGGGGTATATCTAATCATATGCCCCGTTCTTTTTGCTCAGGATTGCATATTTCCTTTCCTGCTTATAGATACTTCTCCTGTTATAGAACCTCTTCATTCTATTGTGTTTAAATACACAAATCTGTACAGTTTACATGAGAAAGACAAACCTGATGGTTATGCTGATGTTTTCTACCACAAACTGAATTCTGATGTAAAGATAGGCAATCATATTTATCAAATCGGGTATAGTAAATACAAACTCAGAGCAAAGATTCAGGCTCTTAGTAATGAAACTGACTGGATAGCATTTTCCTCACTTAAAGAGCAGGTAAACCTTTCTGGATGTTGGACATTATCAAAGTGCCAAATAAACACAAGTATCTTTCTGGGAAGAAATCCGGGTTTTCTGGTTGGATATAAAACCAATGGGCAGATTCAGTTTGGTGCAGGAGCAGGTGTTTCTGCGGGTAATGCAGATATTGATTACAATATCAATGAAATTGGTGGTTCAATTCCTTTTAACTGGTACAGCATTGATGGAAATTGTTCTCTGCAAAAAGCTGATGATGCATTCAGACTGGCTTACCGAACAATTATACCTGCCCTGGCAGAAAATGGGTTTGATAATGAATTGTTTATTAATGGGCTTTCTGCATCATTCGTTAAAAAGATAAAGCGGGACTTTTCAATTCTTGGTTACGCGAATTATATGCATTGCTATGCTGATTTGAAGTATCATGACGAGCAGTATGCCCAGCTAGATAACCTGCATTCATTATATTCCAGTCTTTATCTGAGAAGGACAATACCAAAGAGGTTCAGTGTTAGTTTGGGTAGTAAAATTTATGTTAGTCGGATTGGAGAAGACAGTTACTTTGATATCTGGCCATTTACATACTGGGATATGTTTTTAGCACATAGAACGCGTTTAAAACAAGCTGATGTTAGTAGTCTGAATCCATTTGTATCTTTCAATCTTGATAAAACATTAAAAATTGGTGGCAATCCACTTAAAATCAACGTTTCTTTGGAATATAACCACTTGTACCATAATGAGAATATAGTAGTAAAAAACAGGCGAAATGTTTTATATCCCTTCCTGTTTATTTATGATACGGATTATTATGATTTAAATAGCGGTATAGATGGTTTGTTTGTTATACCGTTGAACTTAAGCTATCAGAATTGGGGAATGGAAACCGGAATTTCTTTTGAACAATTGATACCGGTTGATTGGAGTTACTTTGCCCACCATCATCCCAGCTCTGCTTCCACAAATAGAGATAAATCCAGAGAATCGGGCGGAACGAATGTACAGTTGTTTATTAATCTACCAATTCCGGAACTACATCGATGAATTTGGTAATATCTATCAATTAGTAATCCATTTTGATATAGCATCGACAAGGTCACTACCTGTAAATGGTTTTGAAATATATCCGGTGAAGCCATGGGAAAGAAATTTCTCTTTATCATCGAGCATAGCATAAGCGGTTAAAGCAACAATAGGAATACCCGTATAATTATCCAACTTCTTAATTTCAGTTAATACATCAAGTCCGCTCATACCGGTTTTTAGATTAATATCCAGGAGAACAAGGGAATACACATGTTCTTTCATTAGCGACAGACTTTCAGAACCTGTTGCCACATAGTCAATGGCTGCAATGTTTTTTAGCATTTTAGATACCATTACAAAGCAGGTTTCATCATCATCCACCAGTAATAATTTTGGGAGTGTAGTAATATTGGTTTTGGTATCGATTATCGGCTGAACAGTAGCTGTTTTTTCCTTTGTAAGCTCTTTAATTTCCTTTTGCAGAATTTCACCCGGGAAGCTGATTATGAACTTGCTTCCACTTCCGAAATTACTTTCCAGAATCATCTCGCCACCCAATAGATTGACATACTTCTTGCAAATAGTCAAACCAAGCCCGGTGCCTTCAAATGACCTGTTCCACCCCTCACTCACTTGTCTGAAAGGATCAAATATCATTTTCTGGTCTTCCGGAGTAATTCCGATACCTGTGTCACTAACCTCAATCACGATACGTGAATCATGCCCATTGTTAATAATTCTGGTAGATACAGATACACTGCCTGTAGTGGTATATTTTATTGCATTGCTGATCAATTCGTTTAAAACATGTTCAACCATACTGCTGTCAGAAAGTATGAATAGCTTTGGATTGTCGGTGCTGCACTTCAGCAATAATTCTTTCTTGGCAGCAACGGGTTCAAATAATTTTATTACGCCATTCAGGAGTTTGTTCAAGTCAAATGTAGAGCTATGAATTTCTTGCATGTTAGCTTCAATCTGCGACAGGTCTAAAATGAGATTTAGCGTATTAAGAAGGCGGTTTCCTGATTGATTGATCATATTAGCCATCTCATTGGTTATTCCTTCAGGAAGCTGTTCTTTCAATAGCTCAGAAAAACCAAGAATACCAGATAAAGGCGTTCGTAATTCATGGCTCATATTTGCTAAAAAGCTGGATTTAAGTCTGTTGCTTTCTTCTGCAATATCCTTTGCTGCAATGAGAGCATTTTCTGACAATTTTCTATGTGTGATGTCCTCGTGCATCAGTACTAAACGTTCCGGCTTGCCGTCTGTACCCAATATCGGGAAGATAACCACTTTTATCCATATCGGCTTATCAGGAAAATCAGGACTAAAATCATGAACATTGTAGTACATATCGGGTAAATAGACTACTTCTCCATTCTTAGCTTTTTGTAGTAATTCCGCCTGACCTTGTCCCAATATCTGAGGGTCTGTAAAAACGCAAAATTCCGGAGGTGGAGCTAGACCGAATAGTTTTGCATTTGCATCATTAATTTGTAATGTAAAGCCCTCATTATCAACTATTTGAATTGAAATGGGGTTATTTGTAATAATGTTTTGTAAGAATTCTTCTGCCTGTCTGCGTTCTGCTATTTCATTAAAAAGTGTTTCAATGGTTGATTGCATAGATATCTTCATTTTATATATTTCTACTGCTAAACCGTCAATTTCACTTATCCTTGATGGTACCGGCTCGGATTGCCATTCACCCTGAGAGATTGCCCGTATCTTTTTATCCAGCTTTTGAATGGGACTGGAAATCATTCTCGCCAACAAAAATGCAAGAATAATCGATAAAAATAAAGCTGCAAAGATTAAATAAATTGTAATACGGTTATTGGCATAGACTTGAGACATAAAAGTGATTTCCGGCATAACAGTTACTATCAGCCATTGATGCGAAGATATTACATCAAATGGATTAACATGTACAAGGTATGACTCACCATTAACAGAAATAGTTAAATCAATATCCCGGGTAATTGAATTGAAATCAGAATATTTGTTCTTCAATATCGTAGAAGCAGTTTTAATTAAATCAGATTCTGATTCGGTGGCTTTGATCCTGGCTTTAATTTGATTTTTACTATCTATGTTGAAGAGTTTGTCGTTGTTTGAAGAAGCAATCAACAAACCTGTTCTATCTATGATAAACGCCTGACCACCTATGCCAAGATCCAATTTACCTAAAAACTTACTTATGTCAGAAAGAAATAAGTCAACGCAAACAACACCCAGGAAGTTATTATCTTTGTCTCTGACTGATTTACTAGCGTTAATTCCTAAATCATTTCCTGTTGCAATCAGATATACATCGCTCCAGACTATTCCGGTATTACTCTGGGCTTTTACATACCAAGGCCGGGTACGTGCATCAAAAAACGGAATGCTGGTGACTAAAGCCGATTTCTCATTCTTTTCATTAAGTGCAAATTTGTAAAATGTACCGCTTCGGAATTTGTCTGTATAGATGACATAATATTTTTTCTTCTCTTTATCAATTCCGGCATTAGCGAGGCCACCGGACTTATTAGCAAAAGAAATGCTGTTTACACTACTATGGGATTTGATTTCAATGCTGAATTGCTTTAAAAGGTCGGCTTGATTTTCAACATTTATCAGATTTTCGTGAATCAGCTTATCATTCATTTCGTTTAAAGCAGCTGGAGTTTCAAAGTATGAAGATATTTGATTTTGTATCTTAGAATTTAACTCATATATGGTGTTATCTACTAGGGTTGCGGCTGATTTAGCATTAATTTTAAAAGAAATATAGGCTGTGGTAAAAGCAACCACTAGTACCTGTACCAGAAACATCGTAATGATAATGGTACGGATTGATAATCGAAAAATATGCTTTGGTTTACTAACGACAATATTCCTATTAATAATCTTCATCGCATCCTCATTGAAAAGATAACCCGTCCCTGGGTCTGGCGCAAGCAAAATTTATCGCAATATACATTTTAAAAGTCCGAAACCTTAAAAACAATATGCCGTCAATATTACTTTCGTGTCAATGAAATACTTTAAAAAATGAAGTAATTTATTCTACAATCATATCTAGAATAGGTAGCATCTCAGTTAAAAACGCAGCATAGCTGTCATTCAGAATTGCTTTTCTTGCCATCTGCATTAGTTCCTGATAAAAGTACAGGCTGTGAATTGTAGTCAAACGCATACCGAGGATTTCGTTCATAGTAATCAAATGTCTGATATAAGCACGGGAAAAATTGCGGCATGTGTAACAAGGGCACAAAGAGTCGATGGGGTTAAAATCTTCTTTATAACGTGCAGCTTTTATTATCATCTTACCATAGCGGGTAAAGATACTTCCTTTACGTGCATTGCGTGTAGGCATTACACAATCAAACATATCCACACCGTTGGCGATATTATTGAGTAAATCAGTGGGGGTACCCACTCCCATCAGGTAACGGGGTTTATCTACAGGTAATATCGGATTGAGAAATTCCGTAATCCTGAACATATCTGCCTTGGGTTCACCTACAGCCAGTCCACCGATACTGTAACCGTCAAAGTCCATTTCCATCAGCTTTACAGCGCTCTTTTCACGCAAATCTTCATAGACTCCGCCCTGCACTATGCCAAACAAGGCTTGTTTCTTTGTATTAGTAAAAGCTTCTTTTCCTCTGACCGCCCAGTTTAAAGTAATTTTAAGGCTTTTTTCAACGTATTCGCGTGTTGTGGGATAGGGAGGACATTCGTCAAAACTCATGATGATATCAGCTCCAAGTGCTTCTTGTATCTCAATCACTTTTTCAGGAGTAAATAAATGATACGAGCCGTCAATATGAGACTGGAACTTTACTCCTTCTTTAGTTATCTTGCGCAATACAGCTAAGCTCATTACCTGGAAGCCTCCGCTATCTGTCAGCATGGGTCTGTCCCATGAGATGAATTTGTGTAGTCCCCCGGCATCTCGAATCAATTCATGCCCGGGTCTCATATAAAGATGATAGGTATTGCCAAGTATTATTTGTGCGTGTCCTTCTTTAAGTTCATGCGGTGACATTGCTTTCACGCTTCCGACAGTACCGACAGGCATAAAAACCGGCGTCAGGATATTACCATGCGGGGTCTCAATTACCCCGGCACGGGCGTTGATTGATTTTGCTTGTAAAGTGAATTTTAACATATACTTCCTTTATAAACCAATCCCCAAGACATAGGGAGATGATAAAATACAATATCCCTAACAGAGGAATTTTGTAAAGGAGTAAAGAACTTTCATAAGGAATACAATGCAACTCATTAGAAAGAAAAACTTCTTGACAGCAGGGGTATAGTAACTAAACTCTAAATATGATGAAAAGATCAGAAGCATTGCTTTTTTTACTGCTGTGCGTAAACAGCATAGTATTCGCTTGCGACATGAGCGCTGTGATTACTGTAAAAAATATATATATGTCTGACTATCAAAATTCTGTGAATGACGTAAACTATGGCGATTTTTCAAATCCTGTCGATTATCTTGCCTATGTAATGACAGGATCTACTTCTTCACGGGATAATGACGGTTATGGTGTTTTATATTATCCGCAGGAAATTTCTGAGATTGATACTGCCAATTATTGGTACAAATATGTAAACAACGTTAATGAAAACAATCGTGTATTCTATACGGGACACTTTTTTAATCCAAACAATCCACAGGATGTTTTTGACGACGCAATAGAAAATATTATCAGTGAAGAAGCAAGGGCTGTTATCGTAATGTGCCATGCCAGAAATGCCACAGCTAATCCCTTTGCTCCGGGTAATCATCCGTTCCGCATGGACGCTAATAATTGTACTTATACCCTCATGCACAATGGTTTTATGTCTAATGCCGCCCGTACATATATGATTAACGAAACGAATCTGATGCATCCAAATTGGTATCTATCTCATGAGCCTAATTATTCTGGTTTTACCAATGCAGCTTATCCATCTTGCTGGATTGATAGTGAAGTGCTTTTCAACTATCTGATGTGTCATATTGAAGCTGATAACTTTGAAGTTGTCAACGGGATGAAAATAGGACTTAAGAAACTAGAACAGTTTATGGGGTTGTCAACGAATGTTGTCAACTTTGTATTCAGTGATGGTGAACGCTTGTATACATTTCGCTCTACACCCTTATCAGGAAAGAATTCAGCTTATAAGCTCAGTTATAAAAAAGTGGACAATCAATTCTATGCAATCCGGACTGGTGTTCCCACAACTGATGAAATTCAACTGAACCGAGGGGAATTAGTTATGCTTTCCCGTAACGCTGATCCTGAACTACATCCTGATTTTTTGAAAGAAAGCATCTCAGCTACTCCCAATAGAAACAGGCTTAGCTTAAATCAGGTCTTCACGCGGATTGCTCAACCTGTCAGTACTCATCCTGATATCGGCATATCATTTGATGTTTTAGAACCTACGATAGTAAAAGTGAGAGTCTACAATCAAAAAGGACAGATGATTCGTAGACTGGCAGATGTCAAACTGTTTGCCGGTAAACATGTAATCACCTGGGACGGCAAGGATAACGCATACAGAGGAGTAGCTACAGGTGTGTATTACATCGAGATCATCAGGGGAAAACATAAAAGTATTAATAAAATAGTCTATCATAAAAAACGCTAAGTTTAACATAATACCTAAACTAAGAAGCATATATAACACTGAAGTGTCTTTTGCAGTATTGCCCGATCTTGTATAGCCCATATGCTAAAGGCAACCGCCATTGCATTATTCATTATTAACCTCTGCTAATACCTTAACTGACTTTAGAATTATCCGAGAACTCGAATGAGAATCTGTAGTGAGTCATTGGAGACTAAAGTCACTGAATACTCCCTGCAGACTCCCTGAAAACCCCTATCGTCAATTAAGAATTTAATAGAGGATATGCAATTAAACAAGGTGATTTGTAAATTCTTTGCAGGTAACAATTTATTTTTGTCGTCTGACAAAAGATTTTCTCAAAAGCTGAATAGGAAATAGAGATATGAACAAATCAGTATAAGTGATTGTCCCTACTTACGATGAAGAAGGCAGTATCCCTTTCTTTCTTCCGGCTTGGTTGAATGTTGTCAGCAACAGAATTGGGATTTGATAATAGTAAATGATTGTTCCTTATAAATGTCTACGATATTAATTCCGGAATGCGGTTGTTAATACACAGATTGGCAAAGATGTTCTTTACTCCCCGTACAGCGATTGTAACCGATAAAAAATTCGGATATTAAAATACAGTAAGGGCAGTTGCAGATCTTACAGAAAAAGTATTTCCGGCGCAGGTGGATTCAATAATCAAAGGCTAAAATTAGCTACGATTGATTCATTAACCCTGTGAATGTAATGTTTGTGCATAAACATGGTTTGAGACCATATCAATTTAATCTTGGAGAGAAGCTCTATTACAATGCATTGGCTTATTGGCAGATGGTTTTACTGAGAACTTTTATGCTTGGGTCCGGTTTTAAGTTCAATCTACCCTTGGGTAGAGAATTGAGCTTCGTGATTATCATAGAGTTCTTAATTTCTCTATTTATCATTGTATGCATTTTATTGGGGAATGAAAAAAGCATCATATCATTCTAATGCTTAGTTTTAGCATCATAGTGATCAACACAATTCAACATGCTTTGTGAGGGGTTGGATCTACCGTTATCGAACTGTTATAGACCCATTGATATATCTGGTAGCATGTTATACAATTGAACGGATTTTGGACCAAAGAACTTCGAGTAAACTACAATGACTGATAAAAAGTACAAGGCAGATAAGTAACTATAGCAAATCTAAGTTTATCATATACCCAATGTATATGTAACTAATATTGATAATGTAAAAAAGAGGGTGACAATCAATCACCCTCTTTTCTATATTAGTAATTTATTTATAGATTATTCTTCCGATTCGGGAGCAGTCAACTCGTCCATAGGTTGATGTTTACCTTCCAGTTCATCGATCATATATTGAGCTGATTCGTTGAGCTCACCAGTAGAGTATTTTTGCAAGAATTCTTTAAAGAGCTTTAATCCTTCTTCTTTATTACTCATCTCTTCAGTGATTAAGAAAGCTTTCATGAATGAAGCCTTATAATCATCCTTACCATTGGGATAGAACTTGATAATCTGGTCATAATACACAATAGAATCTTTGTATTTACGCTGGCGTGAAGAGTTGTCAGACATCTCAAACAATTCATCGGCAGTAAGCATAATCTGTAGTTTTTCAGGATATTTTTTCATGTTATACTGAGTAAAGAGTTGCTCCTTGACAGTTTCCATCTGAGTCTTCTCTTTTTCTTTCTTAAGCTGACCTGTGATACGAGGTTCAACTTCAATGAAACTCTTTACGAAAGCAGGCCTTTCTTCAATAACACTAAAGAAGAGTACGTCATTCTTTGCAGATTTAGTTATTGGACTAACACTACCTACGGGAGTAGACCAGATTAAATCAGATAGATTTTGATCTGCGCCAATATTTGTTACAACACCGTTGTGGTAGACATTATCAAGTGTATCCAATTCCGGTTTGACTGAGTACTTCTCAATAATTTCCGCAATAACTTTTTTATCGTGTTTCTTAACAGCCTTAACGAATTTTTTATATGCTTTACCAGCAGTCTTTTCGTCCTTGCACCAGATTACCAGAATCTTTTTGGCAGCGGGTGTCGTGTATGCTTCCTGATTGTTATTGAAGTAATCTTTTGCATCTGCAGAGGTCACATTTATTTTATCAACAACAAGCTGTTTGTAAACTTCCTGCAGGACATAATAGCGTTGTGATTGTTTAAAGTCTTCATTTACAGCCAGAGAATCTTCGTATGATTTATCTTTTGAGGCATCCAGATACATTAATGTACGGGTGATATCCTGATTAACCATTTGTATTGCTCCGCCACCCTTGATATACATCATCTGCTCCTGAGGAGACATTTTGTTAAATTTATCCAGAACGCTTTTTACCGTCATGTTTAGAGTTGCTTCTGTAGACGAGACTATTTTTTTGTTCTCAATTTCAGCGTTTTTAACGGGTTCTCTGAGATTAATCGTATTTAGAGTCGTAGAATCAAGTACAACCTTATAAATTTCTTTTTGTTTATTAATAACCTGATTCATAAGGTCTGCTTCTTTCTTTGGACGGAGTCGTTGGTCGATTTCACTTTCAGAGTCAAGATAAGTACGCTGGCTACCTTCAATCTTCTCGACAATCTGAATTATGCTCCATCCTGAAGTGGTCTTAAGTGGACCAAGGTATCTGGAAGTATCGACAGGATTTGCACTAATAATACTATCCAACTCAGCGTCATTACCAACACCCGGGATGTAACCATTGAGACGAATGTTTTTGATTTTACCATTGATACCTTTGGCATAAGTATTTATTGAATACCGAGCTGACAAAGTATCGAATGGAACTCCTTTATTTATTTCATCCAAAACTTTATTTGCTTGTATTTCATCTGCTGTCTGAATGTATAGTATTGTAATGTTAGGTTGTACGAAGAAATCTTTCTTGTTTTGATTATAATAGGCTTGTTTATCTGCTTCAGTCAGTTTCACTTTGCCATTAACGTTTCGTTTGTAATATTCCTGAATCATAACCTGTTTCTTAGCAGCATTAACCTTTTCCATGACTACCGGCTCTGTCAAAAGTTTCATATCAATAGCTTTTCGATAGAAAATGTCTTCGACACACATCATATCTAGTATTTGTTCCTGACCTTCCACAGTTTTAAATTTACTCTGTGATTGGGGTGGAAGCTTTGAGATTTTCTTATCCAAATCCTGTTTAGTAATCATTCCTCCATCATATCGAGCCAATACATCAGCTTCAGGAACTTTGATTTCGGGTTTTGCTACTACCTTATCTTCAACCGTAGTTTTTGCCTTTGATTTAACTGTGGTTGATTTTTTGACTGCATACATAGAACCTAATAACAGCGCAAGACATGTTAAAATGCTAATTGTACGGAGAAATCGGAACATTGTTAACTCCTTAATTATCCTACTTTATAATAAAAAACAACTTCTTTTTACAGATTATTGTCGTCAAGAGAATTATGTTTTCAATGTAGTTTTTCAGAAGCACAAATGAATAACTGATTCTCTTACAAGATGAGATACGAAAAAAAGAGCAATTGTATCGAAACAAAATATAGTGAGAAACTGTTAGTTTAGGGGAAACAGGAATTTCAAAGCTTTGAAAGCATCCGAAAATACTGACAGGTACAAAGTAGCTTGCATCGGGCATCTAACCCTCAGCCATGTGTAAAAATTAAAAATTTTATAGAAAGAATGCAATTTATTATTGACGAAAATCAGGATTGAGATTTATGTAAAAACATTAGCTTATTACTTTATCTGTATAGATAGAATGGCATTATATGAAATCAGTATATCAAAATGGATTGTAAAAGGGCTAAAACATTCGGAGAAAGTGTAGCATGTAAATTTTTTTTATTGGGTTGGATGGAAATATTTTCATCTGTTTTGGCACGTATTGTGCAAGAAGTAATATCACAGAATTAAAACCCCTTTAGGAGGATATAATGCTGAGAAAAATGAAGAATCAGAAAGGATTCACTCTCATCGAAATTTTGGTCGTGGTTATTATCGTGGCCATACTTGCTGCCTTTGCAGTCCCACGTTACCTTCGTTATGTGGAAAAATCACGTTCAACAGAAGCACAGACTGCTATCCGCTCAATTCGTACAGCGTATGACGTATTTGTACAAACGAATGGAACATCTGAGGGCTATTCAATTGAGCTTGCACAAAAGGATTCACGCCTTGGTCAATCAACGCTTAAGCATTGGAACTTTGAAGTTGTCGGCAATCCACCCAAAAAGTATGTTGCTACCTCAACAGCAGATTTCGCTTCAGGCGAAGGGAAACAGGTTTGGTATGATGTTGAAGAGACAAAATTCCATGGTTATGGTATTGATAACTGGACTAATCCTGATACCGGGGGAACTGAAACAGACGAGGGTGGCTCTACATCCAATTAATCTCCTTAGGAGGATAATTTGACCATTCAAGAGTTACTGCGCTTCACCGCAGAAGCCGGAGCATCGGATTTACATGTAAGTTCCGGGTCTCATCCGATGGTGAGAGTAAACGGACGGATGAAGAGATTGAACTTACCAATTCTTACGGTAGAAGAACTTGAAAATCTGGTTTTCAGCGTAATGAATGAAGTTCAACAAGACTTATTCAAGAAGAATCTTGAAATCGATTTCTCGACAAAATTGAGTAATGATGTCAGATTCCGTGTGAATGCTTTTAACCAGATAAATGGTATAGCGGCAGCTTTTCGTGTTATTCCGAATGAAATCAAACAATATGAAGAATTGCATCTGCCTGAAGTACTCAAGAAATTGACGACAAAGGAAAAAGGGTTGATTCTCGTCACCGGTCCGACAGGAAGTGGTAAATCCACCACCTTGGCGACTATGATTGACTCTATCAACGACAATCGGGCTTGCCATATTATCACAATCGAAGATCCCATTGAATTTGTTCACAGAAGTAAAAATTCTCTGATTAATCAGCGTGAATTGGGTCATGATACCTGGTCTTTTACAGCTGCTTTGCGTTCTGCGCTGCGTGAAGACCCGGATGTCATACTTGTAGGTGAAATGCGTGACCTGGAAACTGTTTCTCTGGCACTAACTGCTGCAGAAACGGGACATTTGGTTTTTGCTACCCTTCATACCGGAAGCTGTACAAAGTCGATCGATCGTATTATAGATATGTTTCCCAAAGAACAGCAACAACAAGTACGTTCAATGCTGTCCGAGTCTTTGGAAGCGGTTGTTGCACAGACCCTACTGCCAACAAAAGATGGCAAGGGACGTGTACCTGCCGTAGAAATAATGATTGCTAATGCTGCAGTCAGAAACCTGATTCGTGAAGAAAAAACATATCAGATACCGTCTGTTATTCAATCTGGAAGTAAAGAAGGTATGCAGACCAGAGATCAGTCTCTGTATAACCTGGTCATGAATAATTTAGTTGAACGCACTATTGCTGAAGAACTAGCTGAAAATCCAAAGATGTTTGCCACCGGAGCTGGTTTTTAAGCAGTGAACCGGATAAATTTGGTGATTGCCAATTTTTCCGAAGCTGAGGAGAATAGATGATTGCAAGACTATATGACGAACAAGGTATGACCTTGCTGGAAATTCTTGCAACACTAATAATAGTAGCATTTGCTATGATTAGTATATACACCGGAATCCTGTATGCAGAAAAGCAGGTGCAACGAAATTATCATGACAGAGTTGCAACCCTGCATGCTTCAGGCGAGCTTGATTGGCAAACATACTATAAAAAGAATTACAAAGAGTTTGATTTGTTCAGCAACCGCACGGTTGTCATTGATCGGTTGAATCGTGGAAGACTGTTAACCGGGATAATGTCAACAAGACTGAGTGAAACTTTTGAAAATGCGTTCGGAATGGTTGTTCCATATTCTGCACTTGAGATCACTGTCAAATGGCAGGAACCCGGGGATAACACTGCTCGCAGTATTGTCGTCCGAGAAGATTTCTATTAATGGAATCGATTAAGGGCAGACAGGATAAAAAAATGAAATTAATACGTTCTCAAGCTGGTTTTACGATAACCGAACTCATGGTTGTGATAGTAATATCCGGTGTGTTGATGGCTGTGGCTGCGACTGGATTCAGTGCATTCTTTTCTAAATTTGCTGATCTAAACCAGACGATTGAATTGCAAAGAGATGCATTTAATTGTATGCAAACAATAAAGAATGGAATTCCAATCGGATCAGGGTCAAATTTAATCTTCTCCGGAATTGCAACTGCAGATTCAGTTAAATTTCTTGGAGCGGGTAATAACACGTCCTCAAACATAATGCTCTACCCCCCTACAACTAATATCGCTCATGTCAGTGACTATGTAAGAATTTTTCATGATGGGCGATATGTAAGAGCTACTTATAAGAATGGTACTATACAACCTCCGGCTCCTTTGTATTTATTCCCCAAACCAACAAGGAATAATAAAATTTATGTTACAGGGCTGAGATTCACAAAGACTAATGCTGGCGAAGCATCAACTAAAGTTATAACGGTCGAACTTGACGCACGGGCATTAATTCGAAAAGGTCAATACAAGACTATTTCCTATAAGACAAAAATGGCAATAGCCATGAAGTAACTATGAGGAAAACAAAGAACAGCGAAGGAGGTAGGGATGTATAATTTACTTCGCAATCAACGGGGAAATATAACAATAGCCTTAGCTTTGGCTATCGTGGGAGTCATGTCCGGCATTACCATGGCGACCCTTGCTTTCAAAGACACGATGGATTCCAGATATGATTTTGATGCAGTACAGGAACTACATTTACTTAGATCCGAATCGTATCGGGGGCAGATAGTTTCCCAATTGAAAGATGAAAATGGAGAGGGCTTTAGCCTTCCAGCTCGCTACATAACAGTTGTAAGTTCTCATTCAAAAAACACATATCAGTTAATTACAAAAGTAGTTAGAGAGAACATGTATACTGGTGGTGGACTCTATTTTGCGCAAGGTTACAATGTTAAAACACTGGGCAAGGTCAACAGAGGCTCAGGATCAAGCTCTATGTTTGGTAGCAATTTGTCACTAGTTAGAAAGTACGGAGAAAAGGGTATCCGGCGCAATAGTTTTGCCGGATATCACTATTTTACCGATAACGAAGAATCTACAAATGGGACGAACGTTTACTTTTGGGGACCTGATGTTATATACGGTAAAGTTCACAGTAATACAGATATCTGGCTTAAACAGGCAGGTGGTGGTACAAATAATGGTTGGCCTACTTTTAATGGCCAGGTTTATACATCCGGTACAATTCGCTCATTTAGTGGTACCCCCCCCTATGCTCAGGTTTTTAGAGCAGGCTATTGGGAACACGTCGCTAAGCTGGAATTCAACCCTACAGCAGATTTGATACGTGCTCATGGAACAGCAGTGGGTCCTACATCGCCAAACTCAAACAGAATTATCTATGTAAAAGTTAACGGTGATTCTTACACTTCCTGGAATGGTTTGGTTATCAACTCTGGCAGGGACACAACTGACGTTTGGTCACAATATCCTCCCCGAGCCGGTAACTATATGTACAGAAACAGCTTTACAAAGTATGATACTCTGTGGGCAACAGGGCCTTCAGGACCATGTAGCGGCCACTCAAACATTGTTTATTCAAAGCTGTGGCTTAAGGGATCGTTCCATGGTTCACAAACCTGGTGTTCAACAGATACTTTATACCTTAATGACAATGTATTACTGTCCGGTACAATGATGGGGAACTGCCCGGATGGCACAGTACCTGGATCAACGAGGAATAATACAGATTTTGTAGGTATTGTATCCGAGAAATCAATTTTAGTCCAATACGGGTATAGAGATCCGGCAGATTCTACCAGAAATACTCCCAATTGCTCTTCTGACAGTGATGGAATATGGATTTATGCAGCTTTATGTGCTTTAGGTAGTGGCGAAGGAGACTCGCACACTGACGGCGTTTTCTCGTTTGAATATCAACACCCCCACCCTTCAGTACCAGCGGTCAGAGGTACAAACAACTATGTTTGGGATAGAATTGACCTGCATAGAAGAAGATACCCCCCCACTGCTACTGCTCCATGGCCAGGATATATTGATCTACCTTGGTACAATCCACTTTGGCCCCAGGGATTTCCCTACATGGAAAGAGGTTCTATCAATTTGTGGGGTTCTGTTGCACAAAGAAGACGCGGATTTGTCCACAGAAATACTGCTGATAGCGAGTATCCAAATCCTAATAATCTTTGGGATGTCCCACTAGATTTATGCGGTGGAACGAGCGGATTGCCGTATCCCGACCCTGTATTAGGAATTACTTTTCAGGGTATGAATGCAACCGGAGCCACAGGGGGTGGAGTCGGTTATAAAAAGAACTATCATTTTGACAATCGTTTCTCTTTTACAACACCTCCGGATTATCCGGAAGTCCACGTGAGAGGCGGTTTAACTCCTTTTGAATCAGAGGCATGGGTATTTCGTCGGCCACCGAAGACATTTTAATTTAAATGTGATAGATAAAGAGGAACTATGAAGAAAAAGAAACCGGTAAAGTTCAGGGAATCTGTGGGAATCGATATAGGTTCTCACAGCGTCAAGATTGTCCACCTTAAGCGTTTGCACGAAGGTTTTAAGCTCCTTAATTACGAGATTAGACCCACAGTGCCTCAAGGTATTGAGTATGTGCCTTCAGATTTGAGACCAGAACGTTTTGCACCAATCATTACTGAAATGATGAAAACGTTGCATATCAGTCCCAAAACTGTTAAACACTTGGTTACCTCAATAGGTGGAGATAATACAAGCATCAAACAGATTAAAACTATATTCTTACCAGACGATGAATTGGAATCTGCGTTGTTTTTTGAAGCCAAGAAACATATTCCAATCAGCGGTAATGATATGGTGTTGGATTACCAGGTGCTGGGTGTGGAAGAGAAGACAAATAATATGAACATACTACTGGCTGCTTCTACAAAGGATGTTTTGAATGAACATTCAAATATTTTAGTAACGGCTGGTTTATCACCCAACATTGTAGACCTGGATTCATTGGCTATAGCCAATTGTTTTGCACTGAATTCATTTGTTGAAGACGGTGTCTATGTGTTACTAAACCTTGGAGCACACAGAACAAATATGGTTATATGGGGTCCAAATTCTAAGATGTTTGCTCGTGACATTCCTTTTGGCGGATATCACGTCACACGTGACATCATGCGTAAACGCCAACTCGAATTCAATGATGCCGAAGTCTATAAATTGGAATGGGGATTATTGGATGATCCAAATGTTGCATCTACCTCTACCATTAGTATGCTTGATATATCTGAAAAATCAACCGAAGACATGATTGTTGAGGAAATTAGACGCTCACTTAGATTCTATGTTAAGGAAGCTGGTAACAGCGACTTCAGAAAGATTTATTTGATGGGCGGAACTGCGAAACTAAACGGTTTGCTAGAGTTTGTCCAGGATAAAGTTAATATTCCCACAGAAGTTTATATGCCGTTCGTGAATGTTGAAATGCCGGAAAAATTTCAGGATAAAAAAGACCCTCAGTTATCACTTGCAATCGGCTTAGCCATGCGTACAGAATAGGGCAGAGGTGAGATTATGACACAACAGTTCTACTTCAAAATTAATCTGAATAAATTCGGTGAGATGAAGTTACAACAAGAGAAGGAAAAGAAAACCTTTATTAGAGCTATACTGATTTTTGGAATTGGGTCTATCTTATTATTTGGCCTTGTCCTTTATCTCGATTCAATATTAGCCAAAAAGGTGCAGAACAGACAAGAATTCCTAAAAGAAACTGAGAAAGTAATTGCATCTTATCAGAAAAGTACAGACTTTTTGTCGAGCAGTGACTTGGATTTACTTGCAAAAACGTTTACTGACCGGATATTTTGGGCAAAAAAATTAGTCGCTCTGTCACAGGAGATTGATAATAAAATGGCAATAACTCAGTTTTCTTATAAAAATGGAGTCCTTAGTCTATATGGGGTTACATCCATTGATAAGAATCAACGAGAATTTGACTTAATTGACCAATTTATAATTAAGCTCAAGGCGAATACTCAGATTAGTATGGATTTTCCGGAAATTAAATATTCCAGAGCAAGTCGTGACAAAGTTAAAGACACGGATATTATCAGGTTTCAGATTGATTGTTTAAGCCGTGACTATAGTAACCGTAAAGGTGGAGTAAGATGAAACAGAAATATCTAATATTAGCACTAGTCATGATATTGTTTGGTGTTCTATTTTTCTTAATCAGCGGTTCTTTAATAGGTAAAAAGATCTCTCAGGTTTCTGAATTGGATAAAAAGATTAAAATAGCTCAGGAAAAACTGAATAGTGCCAAAATAATGAACCAGCAGTTAAGTCAGTTTACCTTGATTATTGATAATAGTTTAACTAAGCAGAAGACATTCAACCCCGGGGAAGTAAATAATTTTGTTAAAAACCTGGCAGATTTGGCAGATCAAAACAAAATTGCAGTACTTGCAATATATCCCAAAGAAGTTCAGAGTAGTCTTAACCTTGTTGAGCAACAGTATATTCTGGAATTGAATACTTCTTATATTCAACTCGGTCAATTTCTGAGTAACCTTGAAGCTTTAGACAATATAGTTAAAATAAATACTTTAGACGTTACACCTTTATCAGAAACAGAGTCAGGCCAGAATAAAAATAAGACAAAAGTTGCGACAGGAGCAAAAGTTGCTCGTTATAAAGTTGCGCTTGAATTATCTGTGTTCAAAGTTCAGAAGGAGGTATAAATGGAAGCACGCTTTATAAAAGACTTTGCACTTGCTTTGATCGCTATTCTGCTCTTTGCATTTGCAGTTAAAGACTATACTATATATAATAAAGTAAATTCTGTTTCCCCTCAGTCAAAGTATTCAGATATATCTGTAAATGATTCATTGATGACCAAGATAAAGACGATTGAAGCATCAATACAAGATAGAAAAATGTTTACGTTTAATGTTCCCACTGATCCTCTACGTCAGGACCCTGTTATTAAAGACCAATTAGACAGACTTCAGGAATGGGAAAATATGGTGGCTAATATGGTTCGCGTTGCTGCTACATTTGTCAACGAAGATAACGAGAAGTGCGCTATCATTAGTTATCAGGGTAAAAGCGCGTTGTATCGTATAGGCGATATTATAGCTGGCAGACGTATAGAAGACATTAGAAATGGCCAGGTTGTTTACAATTACGGCGGAGTTCGTTCTGTGATGACAGTACAACCCATTCCTGCTAAACCGGCGGACTTAGAACCAAGTGCCGATCCATCAGAATTTAATTATTAATATAGAAAAGTGGGAGAAACTATGAAATATTCGAAAACATCCACTCATTGGTTATGCTTAGTAGTAACATTGATGTTACTATTGATTTCATCTATGCTGACAGCTCAACAAATAGGAGGCGCTGCCAGTTTCAACAAAAAAGTATCATATGATGCTGATGATGCATCTTTATCTTCAATACTAACGGCTCTTGCCAGACTTAGCGGTGCTAACATTGTACTGGGAGTTGAAACAAGCACAGATAAAGATAAGAAGGAAGAAAGACGTCTATCTGTTCACATACAGGATGTACAGATTGAACAGGCAGTGTCTATGGTTGCCAGATCAGCCGGATTATCATATCGCGTTGTTGGGGATAACACATTCTTAGTTGGCGATAAGGCAAAGATTAGTGAAGAATCCGGAGAGCGCACTTATGTTATTCAACTGAATAATATCGACGCAGTAAAGATGGCCAAAGCTCTTACAGGTGCTCCCGGTAAGACAGTACCAATAGAAGGGCAGAATGCTCTTTTAGTGGTTGGAAATCCTGACGCTTATAATCAGATACTTAGTCTCGTTAAAGGGCTTGATGTACCACAAAAGCAGATAGAAATTCGGGTCAGACTGATAGAAATTCAGATTACCAGCGCAAAGAAATATGGTATTGATTGGTCAAGATTAAATCATCTTACTACAATATTAGCTGAAGACCCTGTTAATGGAAGCGGTGCCGGTCTGCCTTATAACTTTACAGATGACACAGGTTATTTGCCTTATGGAAACCCGGTAGATTTTGGGAAAATGCCTGAACAGCAATATTTCCAAAAGATAGATGGTTTTAACGATATGGGACATTTTAGCCGCCAATTATCTGCATTTGATGTAACAATTGATTGGCTTTTAGAAAACAATGCAGCTAAACTTCTCACAGATACTCGCGTTACTGCTATGAACGGAGAGCAAGCGCTTATTCATATCGGAGAAGAAGTTCCTTATGTAGCAAGAAATCTTGAGAATGACTTCCAGGTTGAGAATGTAAAAATAGGTATTATACTGAATGTTGTACCGAGTATTAACAAAGATGGGCAAATTTCAGCAAGAATTAGTCCTGAAGTAAGCTCGATAATTGATTATGTTGGTGGTTACATTCCACATACAAAAGTTCGTAGGGTTTCTTCCACAGTTACGGTTTCTGATGGAAAGAAGATAATTGTAGGCGGGTTGCTAAGCTCAACCATTACAAAAAAAACCACCAAACTTCCATTGTTGGGTGATTTACCTATAGTAGGCAAGGTTTTTCAGCATCAATATGAAACAATGGACAACACTGATTTGATAATGGAAATCACTCCAAGATTACTTACAGGCAATGAACCTGTAAGAGAAATTAAACTTGATGAACGTCTTACTAAGCGTCTTATTAAATTCGAAGATGAAGAAGACGATCAAAACTAAGGGGGACACTATGAAACGAATGCGTACTTATATACCTTTAATTATGGTTTTAGTCATGATGCTGGTAGCATTTGCTACTTCATGCGACAAACGAAATCCACCACCGGTTGCACCACCGATACCCGCACCCATTGATAAAAATCTGCAAAGGGATATTACAAGAATAGTAGCAACTCCAGATACAATCTACGCTGATAATGGTATCACTTTTTCTACAATTAAAGTCACCATTAAAGATGGGGATCAATTTGGTGTTCCGGGCCAGATAGTAACATTTAAGGCATCCATGGGCAGGATTTTGACGAGTGTTGCGACTGATAGTACCGGTATAGCTTCTACTACTTTTTGGGATGAAGGAGAGACAGGCGTCGCAAAAATATGGGCTATCGTAAAAAATTACTCGACTGAGAATCCTGATTCATTAATATCTTCTGATATTGACTCAGTATTAGTAACGATAGCTGGCGTTCCGCCAATTTCGTCACTTTCTTTGGAAATGCCATCATCTCTTACCCCACAGCCTCTTAATGTGATGCAAGCGATTACTGTACGTGCAAGAGCAAGAAACATCTTGGGTGACGATGTACCAGATAATACTCTGATATCCTTTAGTACGACCAGAGGGTACTTTACAGATACTGAGGGTAACCCCTTGGGTGATTCAATTCTTGTTCAAACTGCGAATGGTAGGGCTACAACGACTTTTAATGCTGGTCCTATAGCAGGAACAGGAGCAATTACGGCCAGAATCTCAAACCAAACCAGTTTCAGGACCCTGGTAGTTAGTCCCGGCAGACCTGCTAATCTTAATCTACGCTCATTTGTTGAGATAGATGGTGAATTAGTAGAATCTGATACATGTTCAGTCAACAGCAATAATTACATTTGGATGAGAGCTGAGATTAAAGATTTGTATAATAATATTGTACCATCCAAACCTGTAAAGTTTAAGACTGATTTAGGTACTTTTGTAAACACAGTTCAGGAGATTACTACAAACTCAGACACAGAAGGTGTAGCAAAAGTAAGATTTACACCTGGTTTACAAGCTGGAGCTGCGACTATCACCGCTTTTGCAAATGGTGATACACTTACTGACCAGCTTATCTTTAACATTAAATCTACCAACATACATTCAATTCAATTTGCACAGGGAGGTCAGATAGACCTTAATGTAGCAAATACAGGTGGAGTAGAATCACAAATAATTAAGGTTAAATTGTATGACATTAACGGCAATTTGATAGATTCTCCCAAGAATGTATATTTTAAAATCATGAACCCCAATCCACCGGCTGGAGTTAATCTAAATAACCAACCGGTAGGAGATTCGGTATTAGTCGTCTCAAGTGGTGGAGAAGCTCAAATATCTGTCAATAGCGGCACACAATCCGGAATATTAAATATCAGGGCTTCCTGTACAGCCAATGGCAGATATGTAAAAGCTACTAAGCCAAACATTGTTATTCATGCCGGTCCACCCAATAGGGTAGTACCATTTGCCAGCGGATTCGGTACAGGTGAAAACATGAATGGTGGTTTGTGGAGAATAGTAGCAGGTGCTAATGTTTACGATGTTTATAACAATCCCGTTGATTATGGTACCAGCGTTTGGTTCTACCTTCCAAGTGATATTTTGAATTGCCAGATAGTTGCTAACGCTTATGTCGGTAATGAAAGTGCTCAAGGTGATTCGACAGAGGGTGTGGCTTATACAACACTCACATATTCAGGTATTTATACATTTGAATCATTAAAGATACGTGCTGTAACAGGCGGTATAAACGGTGTTGAAGTTATCGGAGAGTCATGGATAGAACTTCCTTTGAATGAACCACAACTGGAGATGGAAATTATCCCCGGTAATATCGTTTTCCACGGTAATACCAACACACAACCTGCAAATGCAGCAGCAATACTCAATTTATCCTTATTTGATATTCAGGGTTGCGCTATTCATAATGCCAGAATTTCTATGATTTCTACCAGAGGTATTTTTGAGTATATTGCAGGGACAAATGAAGATCCTATGAATTGCAACACTTCTTCCACTCCGCACATTGTTGTTACGGATTGGTATGATCAGAATTCGGCAAATCCTGATATAACGCCGATTCCCTACAATGATGTAAATGATGGGCAGGATGGTTTAGCTCAGGGTCAGATTCGTTTCTATGCGTGGGAAATTCCCTATGGTGCAGTGGAAACTAATACACCGGGTATAACATCGGTAGATGTAACTGCACGTTTATTAGGAACAGCTGCGAGCTATACATCGTCAACACAACTGATCCGTTACCCGACCTAATTCTATAGTTTATAAGTTAATGAGGTAACAATATATAAAATTATTGTGGTTACAGAATCCGATATTCGGATTCTGTAACCTAATTTTATATAAAAAATGCTAGAACCGGTTTAAATACAGGATGGTTATCTCCACAATGAGGTGGGATGTTTGAAAAGCCTGTTATTATGTACGGTTATTAAGAGGATAAAATGAGTTTTAACCCACAGTTCGCACGTCTTGGCGAAGTCCTGATTCATGAAGGATACATTACCGAGGATCAACTAAAAGAAGCATTGATAAAACAGACAAATTTTGGTCTGAAGATAGGTGAGACACTAATTAAAATAGGTCATCTTTCAGAAAAGAATCTGCTTATGGCTTTACACCTGCAACTAGGCTATGATATAGTCAAACAAAGCGAAATGATGGATTTAGATGTTTCCATTGTATCGTTGATTCCAGAACCATTTGCTGTTGAAAACCGGGTCTTAGCTATTAGAGAAGAAGGCGATGGTGTTGTTGTTGCTATGGCGGATCCTGAGAACCTGATGGTTGTAGACAATCTGAAAAAAATTCTTGGAAAGAATCTAAAACCAGTTCTTGTAGGTGAAACATTATTACATGATACCTTGGAAAAATACTACAAAAGTATCAGAACGACCAGCCAAGTAGAAGATGCAGTTGGTGGTTTTGATTTTGTAGCAATAGATGAAGATGAGAATGAAATCAGTATATCCGGTGCTTCCACTGATGCAGATGCACCAATAGTAAAATTGATTAACCTTATTATCAATGAAGCTATAAAAGCCGGAGCTACTGATATTCATATAGAACCACTTACTAAACACACAAGAATTCGATTCCGTATTGACGGTGCGTTACGTGAAGTTATGAATCCTCCCATTGGAATGCATATGGGGGTTATATCCATTGTGAAGGTTATGTCTAAATTGAATATTGCTGAAAGACGGCTTCCGCAGGATGGTCACATTTCGTTAAAAACACAATATAAGAGTGTTGATGTTCGTGTATCAATAACTCCGACAGTCTTAGGTGAAAAAGTAGTTATGCGTCTTTTGGACAAGGGTGATTTTGGTTTCAAGCTAGGCACACTTGGTTTCGAAGGCGAAGATATGGCAATATTTGGTAAGATTATTCACAGACCTTATGGGATTATCATTGTTTCCGGACCGACCGGTAGCGGTAAATCAACAACTCTACATGCAGCTTTAAAAACAATTCAGGATATCGAAACAAATATTGTTACTGTTGAAGACCCGGTTGAATATCGTCTGGACGGGATCACACAAATCGAGACCAAAGAACAGATTGGCTTGACTTTTGGCGCTGCTCTTCGTTCTGTCATGCGTCAAGACCCGGACATTGTCTTGCTTGGTGAAATTCGTGATGAAGAGACAGCTGACATTGCTATCAAATTTTCACTGACAGGTCACCTTGTGTTTACTACTCTGCACGCTAATGATGCACCAGCTACAGTGACACGTTTAATTGATATCGGTATTAAACCATATCTGGTTGGTTCTTCATTATCATTGGTTATGGCACAACGCTTGGTTCGTATTATTTGTACCCATTGTAAGATTGATTACAAACCAACTGAACAAGAAATTGCAGACTGCGGGATTCCTGCAGACCAGGTTGACAAAATCGAATATAAAATTGGTACCGGTTGTGTACATTGTGATAATACCGGATTCAAAGGCAGAACAGGTATATTTGAACTGCTAACAGTAAATCCTGAAATACGTCGTATTATTTATGAAGGTGGAAATCAGGATTTAATCCGAGAAGCAGCATTAAGAGCAGGTATGAGAACCCTGCACGACGCAGCTTTCAGAAAAATGGTTCAAGGTGTAACTTCGATTCGCGAAGTCATTAAGATGACCGTTGTCGAATAAATTTAATTAATAAAAATAGAAGGTAAGCGATATGCCAAATTTCGCCTATATTGTCAAAGACGCCAAGGGAGCCAGAGTTGAAGGTATTCTAAAAGCTGAAACACTGGACTTGGCGATCGAAAAGCTCAGCAAAGAAGGCAGTACAATAATTTCTGTCAAAGCTGCTGCTGAAGGAGCTTTCAAAGGTAAACTATCATTATTCGACAAAGTAATGCTGACTGTTTACAAAATCAGAACTAGCGTATCTCTAAGAGTTTTGGTCTTTTTTACACGCCAGCTATCTACGATGTTTTCTGCGGGTCTGACCATTGAAAAAGCTATTTCCAATCTGGAAAAAGAAGAAAAAAGCGGTAAGTTCCAGAGGGTTCTACGCAGATTATCTGACGACATTAAAAAAGGATTTTCCTTATCAGAAGCTATGGAGCAACATCCGGGTGTATTCAATCCTCTATATGTTGCTCTTGTTAAAGCAGGGGAAGTTTCGGGTACGCTACATACTGTTTTGGATGAACTTTCAGATTATCTCGAAAAAATAGAGGATACTCGTAGAAAAGTTATGTCCGCCATGGCTTATCCAATATTTGTTCTCGTCTTTCTGATTCTTGTCGTTTGGGGAATATTCTATTTTATTATTCCACAGTTTACGGAAGTGTATTCAAACTTTGGAGCTGATTTACCCGGTCCAACATTGATAGCTATTGCTGTCAGTAAATTTATCACTCAAAATCTTTTTGTGAGTATTTTGCTGGCATTATTGTTTGTATTTATGTTGTTCCTGGTTTATCTTACTGACCGTGGACGCTACGTTATGGACGAGATTAAACTAAAAATTCCAGTTCTTGGGCAAGTAATCAATAACTCTATTATGAGTAAATTTGCACGTACTTTTTCAATCCTGATGGCAGCAGGCGTTCCGATTATGGACACTCTTGAGCTTTCAGAAAACGTAGTACAGAATGCGGTTATTGAAGCTGCAATCCGTAAATCACGTGTTATGGTGAAAGAAGGTTATAGCGTTGCTGGTGCTTTCCGTAAAACAAATGTATTCCCGTCTACATTACTGCAGATGACTGCAACAGGTGAAGAAACCGGTGATATGGATAAGTTGCTTGGCAAAGCTGCTGAGTTTTATGAAAAGCTGGTTGATTCTGTTATCGACAGATTAACATCATTAATTGAGCCGTTACTTATTATACTTATGGCAGGAATTGTCGGTACTATCATTATCGTGATTTATCTTCCGATCTTCGACCTTGGACAGGCAATGAGCCAGGGATTAAAGTAATTCACAATTGTTCACATATTAAAACCGGAGCATCTGCTCCGGTTTTTTTTAATCTGCTAGACCATATATTAATAAAAGAGATAATATGAAACTCCGATTATATTATACTATATCACTTCTCATACTATTTTACTTCTGTAATTTGAATGCACAGAGTAAAAACTATTATCGGGATTATCTCTTATCCTATCCCCAAACAGCAATTACAGCAGTTAATGCTCCCGGTCAGTGGGAACCAAATGATTGGATTAAAGCTGGGAGTGTGATCGTTATTGGAAGTTCCATATACTTATTAGATGAGGATATCAGAGCTGCAATTGTTAGAAATCGCAACTCCGTCACATACAAAATTGCTGATACCGGTAACTTCATTGGAGACGGAAGAAACACTATTCCATTAATTGCTATAACCTGGCTGGGTGGATATGCTTTTGATTCCCCCAAAACACAGGATACAGCTTTGCTAGTCACTAAAAGTATGTTATTCGCTAATGGACTTACAACCGTTTTGAAATACAGCACCCAAAGATACCGACCCAACAAGAACAGAGGTAATTCTTTCTGGAATGGCAATAACTTTACGCATCACAGAGATTCTTTCCCTTCCGGACATACTACATTCGTATGGTCAATTGCACCTGTTTTGGCTGAACAATACAAAGATACCGGCTGGGCTCCTCCACTTGCTTATGGAATTGCATGTCTAACAGGATATTCCCGTATGCACGATGAAAAGCATTGGCCCAGTGATGTTTTTGCCGGAGCAGCGATAGGGTATTTTACCGCTCAGCTAGTATTAAAAACAACCCCAACCATATTTGTCACACCTTCTATTGAACCTCTTGGTATTCAGTTTAGCTGGATCTACTAAGCAGCAGACACACATATATTCTTTCTCTTTCTTTAACTGCTTAATTGATCCTACAGACATTGTACATATTTCTTAGGGGTACCAGAGGGGTTAACCCTTTGATCCCCCTTACATCTCTGACCATAATCTATAAGATCGTTTAAGAAATGAGTAGGGAACTGATAAGTTTGAGTGGTAATAAAATCTTGCTGTGTCCTTAGGCTAATCTCATTTGCCGGTATAGAAATATCCGTTTGATACCTATACTCAGATATAGGAGCTGTCAGGGCATTATAAGAGAGGCAAAACTGACCAGCCTAAGGTCAGAGCAGGATTGAAGTATAAGTACTTAAGAAAGGTTCTCCTGGTATTAGAAATTTTATAATGGCAAATAAAAGAGTAACTGAAGTTCATCAGGTAGATCGGGATAAGCATCTATGATGACGCGCTTAAGGGTGCAACCTTGTTTCAGGTAAAACCGAACTGCCCGTGCATTATTGTTTTGAGTTTCGATTTTTAGTTCATGGCATTTATGAGAGATAGCCCACTGTCTGACAGCATCAAAGAGAGCTTTGCCTACGCCTTTTCCTCTCCAGACAGGAGCTACTCTGATATCCCACAATACTGCCTGATCTGGTCTGTCCTCCAACATATCCACACCGGGAGTATTGAAAGCGATTAAAGCTGCTCCGATACGTTCATTATTATTAAAAGCATAAAGCAGACCCCAGTTTGTCATATCGAATTGTTCGGCCCAGTCGAGAGGATGGTTTTCGCTAATAGCATCGTAATTTTTTACGCGGGGAGAATGAAGTTCATTCTGGTAAATATTCCATTCGCCTTGATGTGTTTCAGAGGGGCAGATGTCCAGAATAGAGTTTATCTTAAAAGCAATTGAAATGGAGCTAAGATACTCCAATTGAGATACGGGTACTTCCCGTATCTCAATCTCAGAGTTAGGTGTTAAATGCACAAAGCGGTTTCTTTACGTTAAGGGACTATCTTTAGTCCTCTGGCATCCATACGACCGGGGGAATTGTCATACACTTCTACTACATAATAAATGACAGCGATGAATTCCTTATCAAAAGCACCATGAAAATAGCTGTGAATCATATTGATGTATTTCACTACTTTCTTTTCGTAGTCAGTAAGATTAGGGTCTGCCGGGTCAAGTAAACGTGCAATGGTCTTTAGTTTATAGCTGGGAATATCCAGAAAAACAATAGTGGATACAGGATTTATCATCTGGTTTGTGTAGCTTTGAGTGAGAAACTTTGGCTCAGAATAGAGTTCCAGAGATACTTGCCTATCCAGATCAAAAATGTTCTCAGCATTGTTATACATACTTTCCAAAACGTCAAGTTTATCTATAGGACTGATATCAGCTGTTTCAGTTAGTTTAGTCAATACTGAATCAATCTTGTCGGCTCTGGGCAAGAAGCCCATGCCTTTGACAGCATTATTGAGTTTAAACAGGCTTTTTTGTCCTGCAAAACCGTAAGTTGCTACCATTCCGTTATGGGGACCGGCGAGTTCAGGGCCTTCCTGTGATTCACCCTTATAGAGCTTTCTGATAGTTTCCATGTATTCGATACGTCTTTGGATGTTCCATTCCATAAAGGCTTTGGGATAAGTAGCCAGATTATAGTCATGCCATTTGCCATCAACAAAGGCAGAAATAGTTTTATCACTGGACAAGGCTGTTTTAGCAGTGGTTTGTTTGCAATATCCATCCTCAAAGAAATCTTCAGGTTTCTGAGGCAGTTTAACGCTTTTAGCTGTCAGAAGTGCACAGAAAAGAACAAGCAATGTTAGTACTATAAATCGCATAATAATCTCCCAAACCGTTTTTTAACATTCTGACAAAACAAGGTGATATGTCAATTTAATTCTGCGATTACATTTCGCAGATAAATGAATAAATGTATTGACTATGTCTGACAGCATAAAAAAATAGGCAATGAAAGAACTATTAAAACTGATGGATAGAAAGATGAAAAAGAATACTACATTCCTCTTACTCTTCCTTATGTCAGCTCTGATGGGAGTATTATTCGCACAGAGCTATGATGAAGACCAAATAACCATGCAGCAGTATGAACTACCAAAGAATGCAGTTTTGGAAAGCTCACTTGTGGTAAAAGACACAATTTCATATTTTAATGATAAACCATTCTCAGGTACTGCCTATGATCTCTATACTAATAAACAGCTTAAATTGTCATCTCAATACAAAAACGGAATGAAACATGGCATTATGTATGTCTGGTATCCTGATGGCAAAGCACAGCTTTTGTCGTATTATAAATACGGACATCTAAACGGTAGATTTAAAGGTTGGTACCAGTTTGGTGGTGTTATCTATGATCTTGTTATGAATCAGGGGCACTATGCCGGAGATCAATTAATCGATACCGATGCTACCAGAAGTCAGACAGATTCTGCTGAGGGAGATTCCGGAGCAGATGGGAAAGACCAGTCCAATGATTAGCAACAGTATGACCAATTCTCATTCTGTGACGACCTTCAAAACTATGAAAGAGAAGGGAAACAAGATTGTCATGGCAACAGCTTATGACTATGCTATGGCTCGTACTATCAGGGATTCCGAAGTTAATATCATTTTAGTGGGCGATAGTCTCGGCATGGTTGTATTAGGGTATGATGACACTCTGCATGTTTCAATGGAAGATATGGTTTATCATACTCAGGCTGTAAGGCGTGGGGCTTTGTATAACTTTATCATTGCAGATATGCCCTATATGAGCTTTCATATCTCAATCGAAGAAACAAAGAAAAATGCGGCAAGATTGATAACTTCAGGTAAAGCGAATGCTGTGAAACTGGAAGGGGGCAGTCCCTTCAGGATTGAAGCCATCAAAGCTATCATTGATTGTGAAATACCTGTTTGCGGACATATCGGGCTCACACCTCAATCAATCAACAAGTTGGGTGGTTATAAAGTGCAGGGTAAGACTCAGGCTGAATATGACAATCTGATGACAGAAGCACGACAAATTGAACAAGCCGGAGCCTTTATGCTTGTTCTTGAAGGTATTCCTGAAGCACTTGCCAAAGACATTTCATTATCAATCTCAATTCCCACAATTGGAATTGGAGCAGGACGCTTTTGTGACGGGCAGGTTTTGGTCTTTCATGATATGTTGGGCTGGAGTGAATTTATTCCAAAATTTGTAAAGTCTTATGCAGAAATCGGTAAAAACATGACAACTGCAATCAATTCCTTTGCCAAAGAAGTAAAGGAAGGGACATTTCCAACCAGGGAGCAAGTATATTATCCAATTGACTAAACAACAATATTATTATATACAAAACTCGAATTTCAACTAACAGAAATAAATATAAGGATTTCAAGATGAAAGATGTCTACCAACAAACAGAGACTATGACCCCTGATGAAACTTTTGAAGCTGTGCACAATCTGAAGCAGAAGCTGGAAGATAATTTTGTAGCACTGGGTCAGTTATTATCATTGATAAAAAGAAAAAAACTATTCCGGTTTAAGGGCTTTGATAATTTCAAAGACTTTGTCGAATCGGTATATAATATAAATTCAACTTTGGCAAATAAGCTTTGTTCTGTCTTTGAGCTCTATGTGGAAGAACTGGACATTGATGATGGTTCAATCAAAGAAATCGGTTTTGATAGGTTGAATATGATAAAACCATACGTGGCAAAAGCTGCCTGGGAATTGAGAGATGAATGGATGCAAAAGGCAGAAACAATGCCGATTGGAGAGCTCAAAGAGCATATCAAGGAACTTAAGGATAAAGAAAAGAAAACAGATAAGGATGTCAAAGATGTCCTTATTGATCAATACTTGGAGAAAATGCGCGAATGGTTTAATTGCTCACAAAAAGAACTTAATTTTAAGCTGGCTTTGTACTTTCAGGATGCTGACCTGGAAGAAATCCGAAAAGTTGTAAAAGAAAGACAACGTCAGTTCGAGACAGAACTCCAGACCCCTAAGGAGGTTAAAGAATGAAACATATGCGAATTCTCTGGGTTGATGATGAAATTGACCTGCTAAAACCATTTGTCCTCTTCCTTGAGGAAAAAAACTATATAGTAACAACATGTAATAATGGCAACGATGCAATCGAACTCGTGGTCGAGAATAAATATGACCTGGTGATTCTGGATGAAATGATGCCAGGTCTGGACGGACTGACTACTTTAATGGAAATCAAGCGGATAAACTCGGCGATTCCGATAATAATGGTAACTAAAAATGAGGAAGAAGGCTTGATGGACAAAGCTATTGCTTCCCAAATTTCGGATTACCTGATAAAACCTATCAATCCCAATCAGATAATTATGGCTATTAAGAAAATATTTCAAGCTGACGAAATCCGAGCCAATCAGATTGGAGAACAGTATAGTAAGTTTGTCGGACAATTGAATCAACGTCTTTTTGATGCTCCCACCTGGGAAGAATGGGCACAGATTTACCGTGATTTAAGCTACTGGGAGTTGCAGATTGACCAGGTTAATGATGAAGGGCTCCAGCAAATGCATTTTCTGCAGAAAAGAGATTGCAACACTGAGTTTACGAACTTTGTTGAAAAGAACTATAGGAACTGGCTTCTAACAGATGATAGACCCAATCTGTCGTTCGATGTCATTTCTCAATATATTGCCCCGCATTTTGAAAAAAATGTGCCTGTTTATATGATTATCATAGACTGTATGAGGTTAGACCAATATATTGCCATACAACCATATATTCAGGAACTTTTTGAAGAAGAACTGGGGACATATTACAGTGTTTTACCTACAGCTACACCATTTTCCCGAAATTCGATCTTTAGCGGTATGCTTCCGATTGATATTGCCAAACGGTTTCCTGAATATTGGACAACTTCTGCTGAAATGGATAACAGCAGAAACCGGAATGAGCACCAACTACTGGATGAGCATATCATAGATATTGGGTATGAACTTGACCCTGCTACTAAATATGTTAAAATCTTTAACATGGAGGAAGGCAATTTTGTACTCCGGAAGATAGAGACCTGGACAAAGGAAAAGCTGATAGTACTCGTTTATAATTTCCTTGATCTGCTGGCTCACCACCGTTCAAGAGACCAAATCCTTCAGGAAACTATTCCGCACGAAGAAGCTTTACGCGCATTCACTAAACACTGGTTTCTGCATTCTTCTTTATATGAAGCTCTCAAACTGATAGCCAAACAAGATGCAATTGTAGTTATCACTACTGACCATGGTTCTATAAAAGTAAACAGAGCTACTCAGGTTGTAGGCGACAAGGATGCTTCTATCACTGTTCGTTATAAAGAAGGTAAAAACCTTACTGCTAATGATAAACATGCTATCTTTGTAAAAAAACCGATTGAATTTGGTTTGCCTTCAAAAAGCATTGTGGATAATTTTATCTTTGCTAAAGATGACTATTACTTTGTTTATCCGAATTCTTACCATCAGTACCAAAGACAATACAACGGAACTTTCCAGCACGGTGGTGTTTCCATGGAAGAAATGATATTACCTGTAGCAACCTGCAGGAGTAAGAAAAACAAATAGTCAGCACACATAGAATAAAAACACAAATTACAAAGATAACCCCTTATAAGGACAGAAGATGCTTCTGTCCTTTATTTTTTTATGGCAAAAAAAAAGCATTGACACATATTTATGACAATCTCTTATGTAGATTATGAAATAATTGAGCATATGTATTCATGGATTATCGGACCTGGTTTTAATTATATATAGTTAAATATAAATCATTCAAGGAGTTATCAATGAAGACTTCAACGTTTTGGGTTATACTATTATGTATAACGTGGTTTCTCGTTTTACCTCTGTTTGGAGCAATGTCTGATTATTCATTTATTCAATCAACAGGTGTTTATAACGAAATTACAACACCTACGCAGATTCATGGAGTAAACATTGATGATGCGCAATCACCAGTAATTGATATTGGTTTCACATTTGTATATGATGATGTGCCATATACTCAGTTTAAAGCATCTTCCAATGGTTTTATAACTTTTAATCCCGCATCCACAACAACTCAGAGTAACTTATTGGCTACACAACTACTAATTGTCGCCGGTTTCTGGGATGATTTAAAAACAGATGCTACCAATTCCAGTGTTTCATATCAGTTAATGGGAGCTGCACCAAACCGCTCTTTGGTAGTTCAATATCTGAATATGAAATGGTATTACAGTTTCACTCCGGTTAATTTAATTAATTTCCAGATAGTATTAAACGAAACATCGAACACAATACAATATTTATATGGGACCATGGGAACTGCGCCAGGTACTTCAGCTACTGCATCTATAGGCATTACCGGAGCAGTTGCTGGTAATTTCATGAGTATAACACCTGCTGATCCTGCAGCTTCATATTCAACTACTACAGCTTTTGCAGCGATTAATGCTACCCACGTTCCTTACCTTACAGGTAAAACGTATACATTCAGCCCTCCTGTGGTTGTACCTAATGATTTGCAGGTTTTATCTTTAACCGGAAACGTCACTCCCTCGGTCGGGACATCAGTACAATATACTGTAAGTGTCAGAAATCGTGGTACAAGTCCACAATCAATTTATTCTGTAAAATTGTACAACGTCGACAACCTTGAATTGGCATCAGTTGCCGGTCCGGCATTAGCTGCCGGAGAAACTTCACCGGTCGTTTTAACCTGGACTCCAACTGTAACGGGTCCTATGGTTCTAAGTGGAAGAGTCGTTCTTCCTGGTGATCAGAATCCTTCTAATGATGCATCTTCACCCTTAAATATAACTGTCTATCCGCAGGGCACTACTATGGTCATTATTGGAACAGGAACAAGCGCTCAGGTTTATCCGATGTATCCTACTTATGGTTATGTGCGCGATGCATCTTTATTCACAGCGGCTGAACTGGGAAGTTCTGGCCAAATTACCGGGATTCAATGGGATGTCGCTGTCCAATATGGAAATGTAATTCCATATAGGATACTGATGAAAACCACAACTGCAACTGCTCTTGTTGCACAACCCTGGGCAACAACCATCGCCGATGCTCAGTTATGTGCAGAAGGCACTGTCACAATCAACCAGCTTGGTTGGGTATACATTCCGTTTACCCTGCCGTTTACCTATACAGGTGATAATTTAGTTGTCATGGTAGAATCAAATTATGGAGGGACGGGAGCTACTAGCTCCGAAACTTTCCGTTATACTACAAGCGCTACGGGAAGTCACCATTATATGTATGCTGACACTACACCGCCAACCACAAATGGATATTTAAGCACTTCCAGACCCAATGTAGGCCTGACCTTTGCTTCAATACCCGGCGGACCGCAATTCGCGGTTTCTCCCGGGAGCTATAACTACGGGCAGACATATATAAATACTATCCTCAACAAGTCCTTCTCAGTGGTTAATATCGGTGGTGGAGAACTGACTGTTAATAGTATTTCTATCTCAGGAAGTCCGTTCTTTTCTTTGCAGAGCCTACCGACTTTACCAATTACTCTGTCTGGGTTGCAATCGACTACTTTTGTTGCCAGATATAATCCTACGGCTTCCGGAACGCATACAGCAACAATCACAATAACTGATAACCTTAATAGAACACAACATATCGTACCGGTTACAGGGATCTGTGTCGACCCGACTATCTATACATTGCCCTATACGCAGAATTTTGATAGCGTAACGATTCCCAATCTTCCCATTGAGTGGTCTAAAGTTGTTACTTCTCCGGGAAATGTTACAACTTCGACGACCTCTCCTCATAGCATACCAAACTGTGTTTATGTTTACAATTCGACTTCCACTGCGGGTCCGTATTTGATAGCACCACCAATAACCTCATCAATACCTATTGTTACAACTCGCGTTAAATTCTGGGCAAAAGGAGCGACGACTTATACCTTGTCGGTTGGTGTTATTGGTGATCCTATGGATGCTGCTACTTATGAACAGACATCAAGTTTAACGTTAACCGCTGCCTGGGCAGAATATACTGTATCGTTTCAGACTTATGCCGGAACTGGTCATTTTATAGCTTTTAAACACGGTAATGCTTCCACATCTCAAAGTATATATATTGATGATGTGATGATAGAAGTTACACCGCAAAATGATCTTGCAGCGTTATCTTTAACAGGGGACTCAACTCCTTCGGTTGGTAGTGCTACACCATATACAGTAAACGTCTTTAATTGGGGCACAACACCTCAATCAAACTATACAGTTAAACTTTATAACAATGACAATCTTGAATTGGCATCTTTAGCCGGACCTGAAGTAGGACCCGGGCTGACAGTTCAGGCAGTTTTAAACTGGACACCGACAGTAGCAGGGGCTACAACAATTTACGGCAAAGTAATCTTGACTGGAGACCAGAACCAGCTTAATGATAATACTGCCAATAAAAGCATACTAGTACAACAGGCAGGTACAATACACGTAGTAATAGGTGACGGGTCTCAAACAAACTACTATTCACCTATCGCTTCATTCTACAAAAACAGCTTATTTGAGAATATTTATTATCCTGACGAAATTGGTATGGGCGGTATTCTGACTTCGGTTGCATTTGATTATAGCTTTGTAGCCACTAATTTTGTTAACAAGCCAATAAAGATCTGGTTTGGTGTAACAGATTTACAAGACTTAAGTGCAGGATGGATACCATCCACATCGCTTACTTTAGCATATGACGGTAATGTTTCTTGCTCTCCGGGGCAGAATACTTTGGTCGTTCAGTTGCAAAATCCATTTTCTTATGCTGGTGGAAATCTGGTTATGTTAGTCCAGAGGGTTATGGACATAGAATACGTTCCAACAACTAATGTGTTCTACAATCAGACAGTAGGAACTAACAGGGCACGTAGGATTTATAGTGATACTGTAACTTATGACCCAACTGCTCCTGCAACCGGAACTCTCACAGGACAATTTCCCAAAACTTCGCTATTCTTTTTACCACTTGATCCCAACCCACATTTTAGTATTTCACCTCAAGACTATAACTATGGACAAACATTAACCAATACTACTGTGAACAAAACATTTACCATCATGAACATCGGTGGAGGAACTACTCCGCTGCTTATAAATGATGTTTCGATTACAGGCAGTCCATTCTTTTCTTTACAAAACGTTCCAACTATGCCGATTTCTCTGGCAAGCGGTCAATCTGCAACGTTTACCGCCAGATACAATCCAACCGCAGCTGGTACACATAGTGCAACAATTAATATTACTGATAACTTGACAGCACGAACGGTGCATCCTGTTATGATAACTGCAACTGCTGTAGATGTGACTATTTATACCTTACCATATTTTCAAAATTTTGATGCTGTTACCATACCCAATCTACCGGTTGATTGGTCAAAAGTAGTTGCCTCTCCGGGTAATGTCACGACCGTAACAACAACTCCGCATAGCACGCCCAATTGCGTCTATGTATATAATTCAACTTCCACAGCGGGACCGTATCTGATTTCGCCTCCCATAACTCCAACCATACCTATTGTTACAGCACGTGTAAAATTCTGGGCTAAAGGATCAACCAGTTATGTCTTATCAGTAGGTGTTATTGCTGACCCCTTGGATGCAGCTACTTATGAACAGGTATCCAGCCTAACTCTAACGACTACCTGGACTGAATATGTTGTAGGATTCCAGACTTATGCCGGAGCTGGACATTTTATCGCATTTAAACACGGCAATGCCGCAACATCGCAAAGCATATATGTTGACGATATTATGATAGAAGTAACACCTCAAAATGACTTGGCTGTTCTTGCTTTAAACGGTAACACAACTCCCACAGTTGGCATTGCTACACAATATACGGTTAATGTTTTTAACTGGGGTACAAATCCACAATCCAACTACTCTGTAAAACTTTACAACAATGACAACCTGGAACTGGCATCTGTTAGTGGTCCTGCAGTTAATGCCGGATTAGCTGCAGATGTGCCGATAAACTGGACTCCGACCATAGCCGGTGCTGATACTATTTATGCAAAAGTCGTATTAACCGGGGATCAGAATAATCTAAATGATAACTCTCCCAACATGAGTGTTAACGTTATGCCGGTTGGAACAGTTATGATAACTATTGGAACTGGAATCACAACTCAAAGACAACCGATGGGAATATTATATGGTTATGAACGGGATGCATCATTGTTTTTAAATAATGAAATTAATCTTGCAGGTGCTGTAACCGGTGTTCAATGGTATTGTGCAACTACCGCAGTAGCGGTAGTCCCATATAGAATTCTAATAAAAACAACGAATGATGCTACTCTTTCAGCAATACCATGGACTACTATGATAACGGATGCTCAATTGGTAGCCGAGGGAACCAGAACCTTCAGTCAGCTCGGATGGCAGTATATACCATTTACTACTCCCTTTCCGTTTACCGGAGGCAATTTAATTGTCTTAATTGAAACAAATTATGGCGGGACCGGCACAACTTCACCTGCTTTCAGATATACAGTAGCACCAACAGGAATGCATCAATATTGGGCTACTGATTCCAATCCACCGACTGGTAACGGTACATTGAATACATACAGACCAAACGTCGGAATAAGCTTCAATGTAGGAGGAATGGGTTCAATACATGGTTCTGTTACATCCGGAGGAAATCCATTAACTGGAGCAGTAGTATCGGTTGCGACCACAACACTGAATACAACAATCGGAACAGATGGATTGTATAATTTCCCCTTCGTTTTTCCCGGCACTTATCAGGTGACATGCAGTAAAGTTGGATATGGTACACAAACTCTTACTGCTGTAGTTGTAGCTGACCAGCAAACTATGCTTAATTTCAATATGTCACTTCTGCCGGTTGTCAACGTAACGGGTTATGTTTATGGTAGCGATGCCCCTACAACCGGTTTAGCTGGTGCGACAGTTAGTTTGGAGGGTGTAATAGACTATACGGGCACAACCAATGCAGCGGGCCAGTTTACTATCACAGACGTTTTATCAAGTACTGCATTTAATTTTACTATATCAAAATCCAGCTATCAAAATGCGACCGGTACTATTAATATCGGAGCCACAAATTATAATATGGGTTCCACTACTCTTCTTGAACTCACGCTGCCTCCAGGAGGCGTTCAGGCAGTAGAAAATTTAGCACAAACAGTTGCAACGATAACGTGGAGAGTACCTGGTACAGGTGGGGCCTTAAATACAGACGATTTTGAAATTGATAATGGCGGTTGGGTTCCTACCTCAAACTGGACTAATCCCGTGGGTGATTGGGGATGGTCAAACGCTTACAATGTCAGCAATTACATTCCAAGTGGAGATTATATATCAAGTCAGGTTCCCCCCACTGCTGCTCATTCCGGAACTGGGCTATGGGGGACTAATGTTTTTGGACCATATACTAATTCAGGTGGGTTCAATTATTTAACCAAAACTTTTAATCTCTCAGGGGTTACAGGTGCAACACTCAGATTCTGGAGTTGGAACAACTTGTTTGGGAATTTTGATTATGCACAGGTAAAAGTTAATGGCACTGTTGTTTATGGCCCAACAACTACCAGTGGCAGTAATCCATCCTGGCAGGAAATCTCAGTTAGTTTGGCTGCTTATGACAATAATCCAAGTGTAGTTATTAGTTTTGAAATGTATGCCACTACGGTTGTTAACTATGCAGGATGGTATATTGATGATGTTTATGTTGGTCCTTCGGGTAGAGTTTTTTCAAGTAAATCGAAATCGTTAGATAAAAATAAAGTAATCAACGATACTAATCAAACCAGAAACCGGGAAATCCAGGGGTACAAAGTCTGGCGGTTACAACAAGGACAAGAAACAACAGAAAATAGTTGGATTCCTCTTACGGTTAATGCCATTACTGATACCTTTTACGTTGATAATCAATGGGGGTCTCTTGCGAACGGTAACTATAAGTGGGCAATTAAAACTACTTATACCAATGACGTAATGTCTGCACCATCATTTTCCAATGTATTACGTATTCTCCCGTTTGATTTATCAGCTATCAGCATTAATGGCACAACAACTCCATCTATTGGCACTGCCTCTACATATACTGTGGGAATACGAAATACAGGAACTACTGCACAGGCAGCAGGAGCGTATACTGTCAAATTGATGGGTGGAACAGCTGAGCTTGCGTCAGTACCGGGTCCGGCAATTGCAGTAGGTGCTTCGCAAGATATTCAGATAATCTGGACACCAACTGTTCCGGGGCCTATGGCAATCATTGGGAAGGTTATCCTGCCCTCAGATACAGTGCCGGCAAATGATGAAACTTCTTCGATTCAGATTACTGTATTCCCTACTGGTGTAGTTAACTTAACTGTCGGTGATGGCTCTCAAACTAACTATTATTCTCCTGTAAGCATGTACTATAAAAATAGTCTGTTTGAAAACATCTATCTACGAAGTGAGCTTAATAACTTTATTGGTGTTGTATTGAGTGTGGGATTCTATAATGATTTTACTACAGCTAACATTACCAATAAACCTACAAAAATCTGGCTCGGAACGACAACACAAACAGATTTAAGTACCGGTTGGATTCCATCTACAAATATGACATTGGTTTTTGATGGTAATGTAAACTATCCAATGGGTCAGAACCTGATTAATATTCCATTGGCACAACCCTTTGTTTATCTTGAGGGGAATCTGGTGATGTTGGTGCAACGACCGATGGATACAGTATCATATGCATCTACAGATAAATTCCTGAATCAAACAATTGGAACCAATCGAGCTCGAAGAGTATATAGCAGTACAATAACTTATGACCCTGCAGCACCTGCAACCGGAACGCTTACAGGCCAGTTCCCCAAGACAAGTTTTTTTGTTTTGCCCGGCGGAGTTGGTCATTTAACCGGAAACGTGTATGGCGCAGGTAATATACTTCTGGATAATGCGACTGTGCAGATCTTAAATGGTGGCTCAGCTACAACTAATGCACTGGGTCATTACATGATTCAGAATATTATAGCTGAAACATATCAGGTAACTGCCAGCAGATTTGGTTACAATCCGCTAACCTTAACGGTGGTTATACCTGAAGACAGTACAGTAACACAAAACTTTACATTGACCCAAATGCCAACCGTAACCGTAACCGGTACGATAGTCGGCAGCGATGCTCCTGGTGTTGGTATAGCCGGAGCTACCATCAACTTAAACGGCATGGAAGACTATACTGCAACCACAAATGCAGCCGGGCTATTCTCCATAACCGGTGTTTATGCCAATCAGACCTATGATTATCAGGCAAGCGCTGTAGGCTATCAGATGTTTGAAGGCTCAACTACCGTGGGAGCCACAGAACATAATATGGGCACCATCACAGTTAGTGAAATTGCCTACACTCCACGTAATATTACCGCTACACAAAATGAGAATCACACAGCTGTTACTGTTACCTGGCTGGCACCCGACCCTAATGCTGTGGATATCACGCAGAATTTCGAAAGCGCAACTTTCCCGCCTACTGATTGGGCCAGAACAATAACAAATACAGGTGTAGGCGCAAATGGTGTTGCCTTTACCTGGTGCCGTTTTGGAACAGTCGTAGACGGAACAACAACAGTAACACCTCCCGAAGGAAGCTGGCAATGCGGTTTCTGGTGGCATTATCAACATCAGGATGAATGGTTGATTACCCCTCAGTTCAATTGTCCGCAAAGCGCACATCTGGATTTTGGTACATATGTCTTCCGTGGTTCTGCTAATTTAGACCATTACTATGTGAAGATTAGCAATAATAACGGAGCAGACTGGACAGTATTATGGGATGCTTCAACTCAGACAGGTGGCTGGAATAATTACCAGACTCCGATAGTGATTGATCTTTCTGCTTATGCCGGTCAGCAGGTTAAAATAGCCTGGCATGCCGATGACCACAATGATGAAGGCATGTGGTATAACTGGTTTATCGATAACGTTGTTATCAGCAATACAGTTGTTACCCTCAGATTCAGCGAAGATCAGCTTACAACCAAATCAGCTTCTGTTAAGGACAGTCAGTTAAGCGTTATCAATTCTGATGTACATACATCCAGAGCTACGGACAGAAATTCGTTAACGTATGACAGAATTTCTCCTGTCACAAAGGTTAACAGCAATTCCAGAACACACGGCCGTTCACTCCTGGGTTATCAGGTCTGGCGTTTGTTACAGGGACAAGAACAGAATGAAACTGCCTGGGTACCTCTGACTACTGGACCTTTTACTACTTCTCCATTGACTGATAGTGGCTGGGCTGCACTTGCTCCGGGAACCTATAAATGGGCTGTTAAAGCTGTTTATACCGGTAGTGTGTTATCCTTAGCTGCCTACTCCAATACTGTTCAGAAGATTCAGGAACCCCAAGGTGTATTGACTGGTTTTGTCAGAAACCAGAATAATCTTCCGATTTCAGGTGCCGTAATTACTGCCGGCTCATTCACAACTACAACTAATGCGAGTGGCAGTTATACCCTCACCATCAACACAGGTACATATTCTGTAACCTGTACAGCAACAGGCTATCAAGCCCAGACACTGACAAACATCACGATAAATGCTAATCAGACTACAACTCAAAACTTCACGATGCAGCCTACAGTTGCCAATCAGGATATCGTGGAAGTCACAGCAACAGCGTTAAAGGGTAACTTCCCCAATCCGTTCAATCCGGCAACGATGATAAACTATGATGTTAAAGTCGCAGCTCCGGTCAGAATCGATATCTACAATCTAAAGGGACAGTTAATCCGCACCCTGGTAAATGAAGTCAAAGCTAATGGTCATCACCAGATACTCTGGGATGGCAAAGATAACAATGGCTGTTTAGTTGCCAGCGGGGTTTATCATTATCGTATGCGTGCAGGTGCTTATAAAGCCGACCGCATGATGATGCTGATGAAATAATCGTATCTAAACCATAACATATCCGGACGCTGCTCTTTATGGGCAGCGTCTTTTTTTAACTACTGAAATTCGGGTATTATAGATTGAATCATACCATCCTCATAACTTAAATTAAGATATTAAACGGAATACAAATTGCTATAAATTTAATAATATCGCGATATGTTAATTCTTATCTTATAAGGTCTTAAATGTGGATTATTTACCAGATACCGATAAGGAGTCCGAGGTGAAAAGCTCTTTTATCGCCTTCGTTTTATTGAGTATTATGATGCTTTATTCTGTTTCAGCTTATTGTAGTTTAGCAGCTTATTCTATTGTTCAGACAGGTGGAAAAGACAACGAACATGCAAATCCAAAGAAGAATTTTAAACCTGTTTCCGATACCAGTTACCCCGATGCTACTTCTAATGCAGAATTGTTATCTGCAAATAGCCGACCTTTAAGACTTCCCAACGATTTGCAGGCAGTGCTAATATCCGGAAGTACCTCTGTCAGCCCGGAAACATCAAATCAATATTCGGTTATTGTCAGAAACAGGGGGTCAAATCCCCAAACCGATTATTTAGTTAAATTGTTCAATAGTGCCCAAACGGAGTTGGCATCTGTACCTGGTCCTGCTTTAACACCCGGTCAATTTGCCACTGTTAATCTGAGCTTTGTTGCACCGCCTGCAGGGTCCTTTAGTATATATGGGAAAGTAGTATTTTCCGGAGACCAAAACAATCTAAATGACCAAACAACACCATTGGAAATATACATTATTCAGTCAACTGACTACATAGTTCAGATTGGCAGTGGTACTGCTTCTCAGCGTCAACCTTTCGCGGCATGTTATGGATATGAACGTAATGCATCTCTGTACACTCAAGAGCAAGCAGAGTTCGTTGGTCAGCAACTGGTGAATCTGGCCTGGTATTGTTCAACAACATCAACAACCCCGGTTCCATACAAAATCTACCTGAAAACAATTACAGATTCAATCCTTACACCGACCCCATGGGCAATCATGATAGCAGGAGCACAATTAGTTGCAGAAGGGACTAAGACTTTCGACCATTTAGGTTGGGTTAATTTTTCTCTAAATGGTTTTTGGCAATACATGGGTGGTAATTTGGTAGTAATGGTTGAAACCTATTATGGGGGAGCAGGTGCATCTCAATATCCGCAATTCTATAAATCAATTGGTGCCATAGGCTCTCAACAGTATTGGTATAATAATAACACACCACCTACATCAAACGGTATTGTTACAGCAAGCTTACCAAATATTGTGTTAGATTTTTGGCGTGAAATCGGACCTTTACCATTTCATTTGACGCCTTCAACTTGTACATTTAATCTACGCAAGATTAATACCGTTTCTGAAAGAACGCATACTATAACCTTTTCCGGTGGTGGTCCCACTCCGATGATTATTAATAGTATCACGCTTACCGGAAGTCCGATGTTCAGTTTGATGAATTTGCCTACTCTGCCTTTCAGCCTAGCAGGTATGCAATCATGTAATTTTACAGTCAGATATAATCCGACTGAAACAGGTACACATATTGCTCAAATCACGATTAACACTAACTTTGATAGTATGTATATCTTGCATTCTAATCTATCCGGTTCCTGCATAGATCCGACTATTGACACATTGCCTTATGTTGAGAACTTTGACAATGTCACAGCTCCAGAAGTACCTGTTAACTGGACAAAAGCCACAATTTCACCCGGTACTGTAACGACTTCGACTTCATCCCCCTATAGTTCACCCAATAGTGCTTATCTCAATAACTCATCGACCTCAGACGGTCCATATTTAATCTCGCCACAGCTAGCGTCAACTATATCAATATCGACCATGAGGGTAAGATTCCGGGCAATAGGAAACCCAAATTCAGTACTTAGTGTCGGGGTTTTATCAGACCCTGCCAATACTGATACTTATATTCAGACTACCAATTTGAACTTAGACACCACATGGAGAGAATTTATCGTTTCCTTCCGTGATTATGCAGGGATTGGACATAATATAGCATTCAAATACAGCAATGCTGCTACATTTCAACATATCCGTATTGATGATATCTCTATAGAAGCTATCCCTCAGAATGATTTGGCTGCCACCTTAATATCAGGAACCTTAACTCCGACATTGGCAATGACAGTGAGTCATTCGATCACCATCTTCAATTATGGGATAAATGCACAATCTGATTACCTTGTTAAGCTTTATAAGGAAGGGAATTTTGAGCTTGCTTCAGCGATAGGACCATTAATAAATCCGGGCTGCAGTGCTCAGATTGTATTATCATGGACTCCATCAGTGTCTGGTGTCTCATATATATATGGTAAAGTGATTTTACCGGGTGATGAGAATAATCTAAATGACCAGACTCCTAATCGGAATTTAAACATATTTCCTCCCGGAACATTTGCAGTTACTGTCGGGGATGGCAGTCAAACTGCAAGTATGCCCTTGCACTTTAACAACAAAACCAGCCTGACAGAGACTATCTATTTATCTTCTGAAGTTAGTATTTATGGATTGATAACCGGTATGGTTATATTCAATGATTTTGTGGATAATCCCCTGAATAAACCAACTAAGATTTGGATGGGAACTACAGCTCAGGCTGATTTGAGTTCTGGCTGGATTCCATCCTCACAACTTACATCAGTCTTTGATGGAACAGTTAATTATCCTGAGGGACAAAACGCAATATTGATAAATTTTCCTCTGCCTTTCTTATATCTTCAGGATAATCTGGTAGTCATGTTTAATCGTCCCATGGATTCTACGTATTACGTTTATCCGAATAATTTCTTATGCCAGACGACAAGTACTGCCAGAACAAGGGATGCCTATAGCTTGAATACAACCTTGGACCCGACCAGTCCTCCTGTAGCAGGTGTAACTGTCACTGGGCAATATCCCATGGCAGGTTTTCTCTTCTTGACAGGAATGCCGGATTTCATCGGATATGTATATGATTCAAATAACGTTCCTCTTGCTAACGTAACAGTTCAGATTTTGAATGGTGGGCAAGCAATCACCAATACTCAGGGTCATTATGAAATTCATAATATTTTTCCCGGTACTTATCAGATAACTGCTTCCAAACCGGAGTATCAATCACAAACAGTAACGGTTACATTTTCCAATGACATCTGGCCAAGCCAGAACTTTTATTTAACTCAGTTACCTCAGGTCTCTGTTTCTGGCAGAGTTGTTGGGAATGATGCCACGGATACAGGTATAAGTGGAGCAACATTTACACTTTCGGGTACATATAATTATTCTGCTGCTACTGATAATCTGGGGTATTTTACACTACCAGATATTTACACCGGTCAGGAATATAATTATCACATAGATGCTGCCGGCTATCATGGCACTACAGGCACTATTACCGTAAGTACAACAGACATTAATATGGGCACAATTATTCTTAATGAAATCGCCTATCCACCTTTAAATGTAACAGCTGTTCTGAATAATACACACACTGGAGTAATCCTTAGCTGGCTGGCTCCTGATCCCAGCGCTGTTGAAATAAGCCAGAGCTTTGAAGACACGCTTTTCCCTCCCTCTGACTGGACAAGGATTGTAACTGACAATCATCCGGCAATGCTTAATGGAGTGTATCCAACCTGGTGCCGTTTTGGTACTGTTGTTGATGTGATTACTACGGTAGCTCCACACGATGGTCTGTGGCAATGCGGTTTTTGGTATGACTATAACCATCAGGATGAATGGCTGCTCACACCTCAGTTTATGTGTTCTTCAAACACACAGCTAACCTTTTGGTCTTATGTTTACCTTGGGTCTATCAATGGTGACCACTATTATGTGAAAATCTCTACTGATAATGGTTTACATTGGACTGTCTTATGGGATGCTTCTGCTTTGACAGGAGGCTGGAATAATTACCAGACTCCGATTGCGATTGACCTTTCAGATTATGCCGGACAACAGGTAAAAATAGCCTGGCATGCCGACGACAACAATAATGAAGGTATGTGGTATAACTGGTTTATTGATGATGTTGTTATCAGGAATAACTATGATACTATCAGGTTTGCAGATACTGAGATTAATGCAAAGTCTTCAGATGCAACATCTGTGGTAAAAACCAATAAATCTATCTCCAAAACAGATGTTAAGAAGAGCACAGGACTGTCTGTTAAACCGGATAAGATAAACCGTTCTGCAAGGAATGACCGTATGCTCATGGGTTATAAGGTCTGGCGTTTGCTGCAAGGCCAGCAACAGAATGAATCAACCTGGATTCAAATAACGCCCTATACTATTCTTGCTTCACAATATACCGATGCAAATACTATAATTACAGAAAATATGATATGGGCAGTCAAAGCTGTCTATACCGGTAACGTACTTTCTCCGGCAGCTTTTTCTAATGCTGTTACCATTCCTCCTACCCCAAATGACGACGAAATCATGATTGAGGATACAATTCTTCATGCTAACTATCCCAATCCTTTTAATCCTGAGACGACCATTTGTTATGATTTAAAGGAGAAATCACCAATCAGGATAGATATTTACAATATCAAGGGGCAATTGATTAAAATACTGGTAAATGAAGCTAAATCAGCCGGTAGCTATAAAGTAGTCTGGAACGGAAAAGATTCAAACGGAAAAGAAGTCTCCAGTGGAATATATCAATACCGTATGCAGGCAGGGGAATATCATATAACCCGCAGAATGATGCTGTTGAAATAACTTTAGCCCACATAAATTCAGGTAGACAAGATATTCTTTTTCAGGGTAATGTCTTTTATCATGAAAAGAATGGTTTTGACTATATGAAAGAAATAACTGCCAAACAGATACTCATGCCGATGCGCAACCCGGAAGAGTGGTTTGATATCCATTTCAATATGAACCTCTACAGAGGATGTCTGCATGGCTGCATATATTGCGATTCCCGTAGTACCTGCTATCAGGTGAATGACTTTGAAGAGATTGAACTCAAAATCAATGCCCTCGATATTCTCAGGCATGAGTTAGCTTCCAAACAACGAATTTCCACTATCGGAACAGGTTCTATGAGCGATCCATACAACATATTTGAAGAAAAGATGCTCTACACCAGACAAGCATTGCAGATCATTTCAGAATTCCATTTTCCCATCCATATCAATACCAAAAGCACTCTCGTTACCCGTGATATTGATGTATTGAGCAAGATTAACAAGCGTACACATGCCTCTGTAGCCGTTTCATTCTCAACAGTTGACGATGAACTGGCTTCTAAACTTGAGCCACACGCACCCAATCCCACAGAAAGATTAACAGCAGTGAAAGAGTTATCAGATGCAGGAATCTATACGGGTATTTTGTACATGCCGGTTTTACCATTTATTACCGATAACATTGTTAGTATTACTAATATGGTCTCCCGGGCAGCAGAAGCAGGAGCTAAGTATATCATTGCCTGGTTCGGAGTAAGTCTCAGAGAGGGCTCCAGAGAATACTTCTATGCTCAGTTACCTAAACTTGATGAGAAGCTGGTGGATTTGTACAAAAGTACTTATGGTAATCAGTATAGTTGTGATTCTCAGGACAGCGAAATGCTCCGGGTTGCATTTAATCGTAATTGTAAGGAAAAGGGTATTGCTTATCAAATGTCAGACGTCAAAACGTACAATAAAATGAATTATATTGAGCAACTGACTTTTTTATAACAGTGCATTAATCATCATCTTCCGGCTGGGACTTAAATAGGTTTCGCTGGACCTTCTGATAATGTGTGTTATCTCTTCTTTGGAGATTTTCAGCAGTTTCCCAATCTCAAACAATCTTTCTTTCTCCACCTTTTCCAGTCTGCCATCCAGCAAAGCCAACTGGACTATTTTCTCAAAGAGTTCAAATTTCTCTCCATCGTGTCTGCGGGCATAATAACGGCAGATATCCTGCATTCTGGTGTTTGCTTCATTGATGTCTTTAAAACTCAGGTAGCTTTCGGGTTGGGTAGTGTATTCTGCCAACCAGTCATATAGCGTTTTCCAGACTTTTTCCGATATATCGCCAGCTGCATGGGCAAGATAAATCCCCACGCTGCTATAAAACTCAATAGCGCGTTTTTCTTTTTCTTTCTTGGGGTGGATTTCCAGCAAGTCCATCAATTCCATCATTTTAATCTGTAGGTCTTTTTCTGATAAAGCATCCTGTTTCTTTTTACCCGGCATTAGCTCTGAATTTGAGAAATTGAGCAGGTTTTGAATCCTTACCAGATTATTGGGATGGGAAGAATAGAAGTCTCCCATGGCAATTTCTTTGATTTTATCAAGCTGTTTGAGATATTCATCAATATCAAAATTCAGATATTTTTCATCAAGTCCGGATGCAAACTTGAAGAAAACAGTTCCGATAGTTTTAATATTAGGTTGAGCCAGATAGCCAATCCTGTCGCAACTGACTTCCGCATATCTTTGCCAACGCAAAAAGTAGATTGCCAAAGCAGCCGGGATTTCTTCATTTTCTCTGTTTGCCAATATTTTATTGACCACATCCAATTGGCTGTGTTTAAAGATTAAATGCCCCATTTCGTGTCCGATGACAAAACGCAGTTCTTCGTCATTCAATTGCTGGATTAATGATGAAGTAAAGCAGATAATGTGATGCACAATCCCAAAGCCGTTGATAGAAAAAGCATTTACTTCCGGTGTGGCAAACAGGTAAAAATCAATAGGTTCTTTAAAATCAAAGAACTTCTGAATCTCACCACACAGTTTATACAGCCGGGGAGCTATAACTTTATTTAGCTTAACTGTGTTTGCCAGCATGTGATTGGTGATATTTTCCAGTTCATCCCGGTTATCAAAGATATCATAATAGGATGCTAACGCATAGTCTTCTTCCAGAATACGTACCAATTCTGTCTCGCCGGCAAAGCGAAGTTTTGCAAAGTCATATTTCATCTTTTACCTCTCATGGATACAAGGTAAGGTGAGTGATATTTTTTAAAATCTGATATTTCTTTAGCTATTCAAAGCCTTAAACTCAGTCAGTTTAAGAATATGTGAAATCTCTTCATGAATGATTTTTGCTATAGCTTCCTGAGTCTTAACAATGGTGATATTGTCTTTAATTGTATGGAAAAACAAGAGTGTATCCTTTTCAAACTGTATGGCGTAATCAAGGATTTCTTTCATTGTGTGAGCCTGAGTTGCCAGTTTGATTGCTGCATTTTCTGTATCAAAGATACGGGAATCAACGATTGTCTTGAGATATGATGCTACCAGTTCCCAATCCTGAGACTGTACCAGACCTTTGATATCTTCATTGTCACGCAAACCGAGGAAAATCTTTTCATGATTAAGTTCCTGATCTCTGAGGGTGGTTAATAAATTTAGTGACTTATCATCAAGTCCTTTGTGTTTGGTCGCTTCATTGTAAAAAGCATATCCGTTATGCTCAATCTGTACTGCGAGTTCTACAATTTCATTTAGTGAATAGGATGTCATGGTTTCCTCCATCATGTTGTTTAATTTATTTTAGTTTGTTTTGTTTTTCTTTACTAAATATCATAATCTTTTATCCTGATTAAACAACATACTTGTCAAGAAAAATGTTCTCATATGTTTTTAGATTAATGTTAAAAAGCTTAACTATGTGGACGATAATGCGAGCAATGGTCTTCAATCAATATATCAGAATTGTGTATGCGAAGCTTTTCAGTTGATACTTAAGCTGCTGTTTTATATAGGATATAACGAATTTCTTATCTTACCAATATCATCTTATGTGATCTGTGCAAGGAGCCTTGTTGAATATGTACAAAGTAGATACCTGATGTAACTTGCTTACCGTTATCATCTTTGCCATCCCACTGCATGACCTGTTCGCCTTTAGCTTGTTTGGCATTGACCAGCTTCTTTACCCTTTGCCCTTTGGTATTAAAGACTTCCAAAACCACATCCGATGCTTTCTCCAAAGTGTAGCTGATATTGGTATGTTGTCTAAAGGGATTGGGATAGATACTGAGAGTATTGGAATTAGGTGCAGGAATATTATTATCTTGAGTAGCTGTGCCATTCCATTCAAAGCAACCGATATCTATTATACCATTATAGATACGGGGATTACCATACAAGTCTGCAAAAGGTAAATAGAGTCCTGTTGTATCCGGTGTGCCAGCATCTATACAGGGAGAGTTATAGTTTAGCAGGTAACTCATAGGGTCTGTGATATCTGTTCCGGCAAATGAGGGATTAGCATCAATATTACCTTGCACAAAGTTTGCAATAGATGGGCTGCCTATTGCGATAGATTGAGGATAATTATCTATCAGGTTATTACTAAAGTCGATAATCGTTGGAAATGTGTTTGTACTTGGTATATTGATTTCCATCGGCTGATTATTGTAAAAGATGCTGTTTGCCACTTTCCATTTTCCGGATAGCTCTGTTACGAAACCGGAGGCTGTATTATTAACAATAGAATTATTGCTAAAAGTACCAGTCGTGTATTTGTTGGAGAAGATATTGGCAACTATATAGGGTGTACTGTTATTGGAAATAAGCATGTTACTGATATTCATCCGAGGAGTACTGCTACCATAATTATTGATTTGAATCACTGGGTTAAGCCCATTTACCGTGCAATTTGTTATTGAGCATTTTATCATTGATAATGAATCACGCACTGAGGTTTCCAAAATCATACCACCATCAGTGTTTTCACCTGTGGAATGGCAATTATTGAAGGTTAGATTCTCCATACTGCCATGTTTGATTTGTCCCGAAAAGCCTACATCGGCTGAGGTGGTTACATCATCATAACTTATGTTTTTATACTGAATATTGTCGCTAACATCATGGCTTGACCAAGTGTGAAACGCATTAACATTAGAAACCGATATGTTAGATAATTCAAGATTATAAGTTCTCTGTAAACCAAAAAATCCATAATACATATTGCCTGACCCATTGAAAGCAAGATAAGAGATTCTACAATTTCTCCTTTTATAAGCTCCTATAAATCCATCAAATATTAAGTTCTCCATAACCGGTATATTAAGAGAATCCCCTATTAACCTGCAATGGCTTTTCATCGATAATGGAAAGATTTGCCCATCGTTAGTAGAATATATTCCGGGAGCTACATATACCGTTTTGGGATTGAGGCTATCAGGAGCAATCTTATGCAAAGCCCAGGCAATAGTTTTAAGTGGTTCCTGAGGAGTAAAGCCCGAGTTATTGTCATTACCGTTAGGTGATACATACATATCATGGTTCACTTCCTCTCTATAGCCTCTTAAGATATCAAAAGTAAAAGATCCAACACCATTTGGGTCAGGGTTATAATACTGAACATAGTAATCATCGGGATATGACAGAGTAAACATGTCCAAAACCACATTAATTACGCTCTGTGTGTGATTAGCCCAGATATCGCTACCAGTTGTGGCATAGTTCTCATATATGCTATTACGTTGCTGAGTATCAAAGATTACGTTTCCACTTGCATTTGGGGAGCTTATACATAAGCCACCACCTCCTGTAGCATAATTGTTATAGATAGTTGTATTTATTAATCGGAGGAGACCACCAAAAATGCCAATCCCTCCTCCACTGGAAGCCCGATTGTTCGTAATTTTACAATTCGAGACCCTTATCTCTCCGGTTATATGCTTAATGAATATTCCACCTCCCCAGATGCTTTGGGCATATAATACTCCACTACCATTGGTGATAGTAAATCCGAAGAGAGTGCTGTTAACCGGGCTACTTCCAGCTTGAACCGTGGAACCGTTTTGATTACCGTCTATGACTGTGCTGTCCCGATAGGCAGGATTACCGGTAATTAAATCCAGGCTGCCCACCGTGATGCTTTTATTAGAGAGGTCTATGTTTTCCACATACACACCCGGATAAACCAAGACAGTGTCTCCCGTGACTGCAGCATTTATCCCTGCCTGAATGGAAGTATATTGTCCGGTTCCGTCAATATCAACAATATGCGTTACTGATAACAAAACCGAAGTTATGCAAAGCAGGATAAACCAGAAAACTTTTTTCATCAATGCCTCAATCTATAGGGTGGGAGACATTGTCTACCACCCTATTTTTTAGTAGTTATTTCATCAGGATTAGTTTCTTACTGATGGTTTTGCTGCCATACAGCATCTTGCAGAAATACACTCCACTGGCACAAGCTATGCCTTGTGAATCAGTTCCATTCCAATTGGTTTCCTGCATACCGGCATATTTCTTTTCGTTGATCAGAGTCTTAACCAATTGTCCTTTTGTGTTATAGATGCATAACTGAATTTTAGCATCCGTCGGGACATAGTACTTGATACTTGTTTCCGGATTAAAAGGATTGGGATAGTTAGATAAAGATAATCTGGGTAAAGGAGTATTATCAACACTAGTTTTGGTAATCTTCACCTTGAAATAGTCCTTCTTTTCGCAAACAATAAGTTTGCTGTTTTGGAAGTTGTGGGTTACAGGATTCCAGACTTTGTAGCTTGGGATTACACCTTGATTCTTGGCATCATAAAACAGCATAAACTCAACTTCCGGATTATCTGGAAGGTCATCACAGATATAGGCACAGATTTGAGCTAGACTGTCTGTAACAACAGCAGCGCCTTTGCATACGCCATTGATATAGATAGCTATCTCTTTGGGAAGTTCTACGTTTCCACCTTTGAAATCAACATAAATGGGGATATAGTCAATTTTTTCTACATATGCATAGTGCTCAGTTTTAGGTGGGTCATATCTTGGTTCTTCAGGAGCATTATTCCAGATTAACTCAACATCCTGAAAACTCTTGACTATCGCCATATCTCCCGGGCTCAAGGTAGGCTGGCTATGTCCCGGTAATGCTCTGCCTAACCAATGATTTTCTGAAAATGGTTCTTCTCTCACCAAAGTCCAATACTGAGTTTTGATATAATACAAATTATCGATAATCTCAGCCAGGGCATCAAACACATTTACAGTAGCTGGATAGAAATAACCTACCCAGTTTTCTACGCTATCACCATTTTGGGGTCCATAGATTGGTATGGGAGTAGTTTTATCCTGCAAAAAACCGCTAACTTTTATGGTTCTTTCTTCAGCATTATCAGCGCTCATCTCTAACCGGTAACCCTGTTGAGAGGTAACTAGGCTATCGGTATGTTGCCATGCACCATTTCGAAAATCAATCTTACTAATATCATTATAAAAATCATAGACTCCATTCCACTCGATTTTATTTAGAATATCTGGAAATAAAATATCACTAAACATCGTACCTGCAACCATCTGATTGGTAAAGTGTCCATTTTGAACATCATATAACACAGGGAAGCTCATCCATTTAATCAAACTACTTTGATTATTAGCCGGGAATGTATATTCTGCACAGTGATTCTCAAACTCATCAAATTCAAAAGCACCGATATCAGGAACAGAATATAGCGCTTCTCTGTTAGAAGCTTTGCCTGCATCTATACAAGGGCTTTTATTCACCGTATTCCACACTAATCTATAATCCTGCTGTGAAGAGTCTAGGAATAAAGGGTCAACATCTGTGTTATTCTCACCTAAAACCTGCATGGGATAGCTATATAATGAATTCAAATTATATATGTTATTATAATCTACGAATAATCTCGCGTTATACACGCACTTGATTTGATTTAGAGGATAAAAGTCAGGACTAACAACTGTCATATTATCTCTGATTATATTGTTGCTAAGTGTACAATCAGAGGATCCGACATCAACAGATGGGCTTGTGAATAACATCGGAAATTGACTTGAAGACAAATTGTTAACGATAGTACAGTTGGATATATTAGACATACCCATATTTGTATTGTCCATAAACAGGATATTATGGAAAGCATAATTATCGCTAATCAACGTTCTATCAAATCTGTATGAATACCCATATCTCTCATCAAATGAGCGGTAACTTATTACTCCACATGATGAGTTAGAAATATTTTCATTGCCATTATTGCTGACTTTGGATTTAATTAGCTTAATATTACTTGCCAGTGCATATAATGCTTCACCCCATTGATTATTGCATGAAATAACGCGGTTCTCTTTTATTGTTGTTTTCAAAATCGTTACATCAGATGCATAAGCGAAAACACCGCCGCCATTAGCAGCAGTATTGTTTGAAATCATGCAGCTATTTATGTTACAATTTGATCCTTTGATCAAAATACCTCCACCAGGAGACGTGATTATTTGTGGACTTTCCATGTAGTAATTTCCTGTAGTAGAATTCATCAATAAATGTGCTGTTGCTTCAAATGTATTCCAAATTCCATTTCCATTTGACATTGTCAGACCATTAAGAGTTACTTTATTGCAATTAATTACACTTACAGGCGAACAAATATCATTGCCGTTAATAATCGTTTCATCAATATAATGTAGGGAGTTTATGTCATTTTCGTTGTAGAAACTTGTGATAGTAAGAGGTTTTGAAAGTGATTCAACAAGTACAGATTCTTCATAAATACCGGGTGGTACAACTATTTTAAATGTTAAATTTGACGGGATATAATGGATTTGCTCTATAGCGGTAACGGCAGCATCTATTGTTGTATAAGTATTAGCTTGGATTACATCATTGATAAACAGCGTAATACTTTGAGCATACAAAGATGATACTTGGGAATTGGCAGTCAACAAAAACAGAGCAACTATAATTAGTTGCATGAAATATGAGCGAAAGTAACATAAGTATCTCATTCTTTTCCTCCGGTTTTTGATGACAAGATTTATTCAAAGTGTATGATAAATCCTGTCAATTGATTTGTTTTAGCATTCAAAATCTATGTTTATATACATAGACGCCGATTTAAAAATTATGAAATGTAAAGAGTAACCCTGACCAATCTGAGTTTAGATACAGATATTTTGGACAATATTGCGATTACTCCTAATTCTGAGCTGATAATTATACCTATCATATCCCTCCTTAACAGCAACGCAAGTTTCGTTTTCAGAAGCTATCCTCTATATATATAGTACAAATATTCCCAAATACGGTCAACAGCTTGATTGTAACGTAAAGATATATATATATACATATAGCAGACTCTTACATGCTCATTATCCTTTGGGCAGCTTTGGAAAGCTATCCTACAGGTTGCAGATTCGCTGATTTCTGTTAATCAATGGTCGTAGGGACATGCCTTGTGCTTGTCCGATAAGATAACCATTATTTCATTAAACATCAAGACCATATCACCAATTACGGACAAGCACAAGGCATGTCCCTACGACTATCATAAAGTTAATCGGATCAACAAAATACTATTACAGACGAACACTAGCTATATGCCACAAAAATCCCTTTTCTTGTTCTTCTTAATACTGCTTATCTTCTTATTTATTGCCTATACATGTAGTGCTTGACGCAGGGAGTCATCAGGGAGTCTGCAGGGAGTTTTCAGAGACTCGAGTCCCCGATGACTTCCTGTAGATTCTCTTTTGAGTCTTTGAAAAATCCTCTTGTCAGTTAAGGTATAAACAGGTGATTAACAAGGGATAATAAGCAAGTAATGATAGAGAAAGAGAAAGTTGAAGAGGAAGAAGATAGAGATAGAATAAGTATGTAATAATCAGCTAAGAGCATCTATATGTTAATCCCAGCTGGATGAAACGTATTAACGACGGGCTTTAGCCCGGCACATATCCCACAAAATCGAGTGCCGTAGGTACGATACATTATAGCATCTTATCTGATACTGAAATGTGCCGTCCCGATGGGACTAAAAGTAGAGGGAGATTCCTTTCGCCGGGCTAAAGCCCGTCGTTACCATGTGACGTTCCGTTGGGACTTAAGAGCGTTGCAGATTGGAAAATGAGTGTTGCTAAAACCTTTACAGATAATGCATTCCGAAGTCCGATTTGCCCAATCACTAAGATGTATGCTGAAAGCTAAATAGGGCAAATTGAACTCCGGCAATGCTCTTCTTTTGGTATTTTCACACAGTTTTTAAATGCAGAACTACATGCATAAGATAATCCACAATTGCCCTTATTGAACCAATACTAGCTGTAGGCACACTGTTGCCGGGTTCCTTAGTTAGTTGTCTAAGGAAAGTCCCAGCGTCTACCCGGCAGCTATCAAGCACAATTTAAGGGCAGAGCAGTTTTAATTATAACTCAAAAGAGTTGCATAGTATTGCTGCACTTCGTTCCGCGTTTTTAAGGTACTGGATTCCCGATCAAGCCGGGAATGACAAACACTCGGGATTACCACCTTCGCAGGAATGACGGATGCTTATGCTACAAGTATCCGGTAAGTAATCAGTCTTATCAATAACAGGGTATTCACTTGCTTGATGCTTTATAGTTTCAGTAAGCATACCCCGGGTGGACCCGGGAGGATAGTAAGACTGATTACTTGAAGGGTTAGTGGATATGAAATAGAGAGTTGGATTTTGTGTCATCCTACAGACGTAGGTTACCTGCCTCAGGTGACCAATGAATGGTGACGCTTACTTGTTAAATACGTTTGGACAGCTTTGGAAAGCTATCCTACGGGTTGTAGGTTACCTGCCTCAGGTGACCAAAGATTGCTACGCATTGTATTAAACTCGTTTGGACAACCGGGGGCGGTTATCCTACTGATATACAAAGTAAGCAAATTACAAAACCGCATAAATGCGGAACTACATACTTATACTGTCTCTGCTGCGTTGGGGCTTTGCATTAAAATCAATTTTATATACTAGCAACGTACCCATTCAGCAAAACCGCCTGAAGGCGGGACTACATACTTATACTATCTCTGTGGCACTGCGGCTCTAAATAGCTAAAACAGAGCACAAATGAAGTGCGTCATCTTTCTGAAAAGAGGATAGGAAAGCTTAGGGATAAAAAATATCTGGAATAAACTAATAATTTTATTTGACACAAATAAATGCTTACAAGAATCTTACTTTGTCATGAAATGTCAGGCTAAACGTAATCTTAATCTGGTTGCGCACGCGGGGCAACTTAATATTCAAAGGCTCATTAGAAGTCGGAGAGAACGAGCAATGGCAAATATTCTTAATTATATTAACACATTAAGATGCACAACCGATGTACAGAAATCAATTGTAATACAACAAATAAGTTTCAAATAAAGAGGAGACCTTCATGAAACAGATTTATCTTATTCTATTGATGATGCTACTAAGTGTAAGCATTATGTTTGGACAAATCTATACTAGTCATGTATTTTCAGCGTCAACCGGCACATACACCGAAATTGCCGGTACAACTATAACTGAAATCCAGGTTGATGATGCGCTTTCCGGGGCAATTAACATTGGATTTACTTTTCTTTATGGCATAGAACCATTTACTCAGGTTAAAGTTTCGTCCAATGGTTGGATAGGTTTAGGAACTTTAGCTACTGAATACACCAATTGGAATTCATTAAGTTCGGAAACGGAATTTCCTTTCTTAGCACCACTTTGGGATGATATCAGCCTGGCAAGCGGAACATGCAAATATACTACGACCGGAACTGCCCCCACCAGAGTTTTTACCGTTCAATATCAAAATGCAAAATGGGATTATAATTCTGATAACCAGTTCAATTTTCAGGTAAAACTCTATGAAAATGGAAAGATAGAATTTGCTTATGGCTCTTCAACCGGAACACCAACTGATGCATCAGCTTCAATAGGAATCAATATCAATCCCGGTGGGTTACAAAATTATTACAGCATTACCCCCGGCACACCGGCATCAGCGTCCTTTACCAACGAAAATAGTAGTGTGGGTTCCTTTCCTGCCAATGGAGTTATTTATACTTTCGATATAGTAGCACCTGTTCCCAATGATTTAGCTGCTTTTACCATTACCGGTAATCTGACACCTACTGCAGCAGCGGTTTCCAATTATACAATACCGGTAAGTAACCTGGGTACTGCTACTCAGAGCAATTACACAGTCAAGATTATGAACGGGGCAAATGTGTTAGCTTCAATTGCAGGACCAACGATTGCACCCGGTGCTACTCAAAATGTTGTTGTACCATGGACTCCTGTAGCAGCCGGAAACATGACTATCAATGGAAAGGTTGTTTTGGCGGGTGATGCCTATCCTCAAAATGATGTTACTTCACCATTGGATGTCGTGGTACAACCGGCCGGAACGATTGTCGTTACTGTTGGTGCAGGTGATGAAGTTGCTAATATGCCGGTCAATATGTACTGGAAAAATAGTTTGTTCGAAACAATCTACATGATTGACGAAATCGGTACTTACGGCGCTTTAACGGGAGTTTCGTTTTATAATAATTTCTTCACAAATCTTACTCAAAAACCGACTAAAATCTGGATGGGCAACACTCAGCAAAGTGATTTAAGTACAGGTTGGATACCATCAACTGATTTGATTCAGGTGTTTGACGGTAATGTTGATTATCCCTCAGGACCCAATACAATAACAATACCATTTCCAGTTCCCTATGTCTTTGCCGGAGGGAATCTGGTGATGATGGTACAGCGTCCGACTGATACAGTATATTTCAGTCCTAGTGACCAGTTTTATTGCCAGACAGTAGGTACAAACAGGACACGGCATGTATATAATGACCAGAATCCGTATGACCCGGCAAATCCACCTGCACAATCAGAATTGACCGGACAATTCCCCAAGACATCCTTTTATTTTGCTTCGATACCTGTAACTCCTCAATTTGGAGTAGCGCCGGAAAGCAAAAACTATGGCACATTGCTAATGAATTCTACTGCATCACAAACATTTTCAGTGTTTAATATGGGTGGTGCGAGTTTAAACATAAACAGTATCAGTATAACCGGTAGTCAATATTTTTCATTACAAAATCTGCCAACTCTTCCGGTAACTCTTGCATCCATGCAAATCACGACATTTGTGGCAAGATACAATCCCACAGCAGCCGGAAACCACACAGCCACCATTACGATTACGGATAATCTGAATCGTACTCAGCATACAGTTACGTTAACAGGTGTTTGCATGGATCCAACGATATATGCATCGCCATATTTTCAAAATTTTGATAGTGTAACTGTGCCCTATCTACCACTGGACTGGAACAAGTTGTATGTTCCAATTGTAAATTGGGGCTATATTCAGACTGAGACCAATTCTGCGCATAGTAATCCCAATTGTATGGTAATGTATAATTCTGAATCAGTGGCATCAGATATGCTGTTAATTGCACCGCCATTAGCTCAGAGTCTGACATTACCTGCCATGAGAGTTAAATTTTGGGCAAAAGGTTTTACAGGAACCACATTGAAGGTAGGAGTCATTGCTGATATTACTGATGCTGAGACATTCTCCTCAGTATCCACTCTGAATCTCACCGGTAGCTGGGCAGAATATGTAGTGAGTTTTCAAACCTATGAAGGAGCAGGCAGATACATTGCCTTTAAACATGGCAATTCCAACACATATGAGGAAATCTTTATCGACGATGTCATGATAGAAAATATTCCACAAAATGATTTGGCAGCATTGTCGATAACAGGCAGTAATACACCCAGTATAAATTCTGCTTCTACTTATACTGTGACGTTATTTAACTGGGGTACAAATCCTCAGTCAAATTATACAGTTAAATTATACAAAACCGGCAACATTGAATTAGCTTCAGTGGCAGGTTCAACAATCAATCCGGGTTTGCAGGCAACAGCTACTTTAACCTGGACACCAACTGTCGCAGAGAATACCTTTATTTATGGCAAAGTCATTCTCAACGGAGACCAAAATAATCTGAATGATCAAACCTCAAATATGAATATACTTGTCATGTCTTCCGGTACATCTACCGTCACAATCGGTAGTGGGAGCCAATCAGCCAATATTCCTGTCTCAATGTACAGCAGAAACAGTCTTTATGAAACAATATTTAATTCTGCCGATATAACGTCAGGCGGCTCTATCTCCGGTATTGCTTTCTTTAATAACTTCATTTCAAATCTACCACAAAAACCTACGAAGATATGGCTGGGTTCTACAGAACAGACAAATTTGAGCGCCGGCTGGATACCATCCACGCAAATGACACTTGTCTTTGATGGGTTGGTAGATTACCCTTCTGGTGCTAATACGGTTGTGATACCATTTACCACGCCTTTCCCATACATTGGCACTAATCTGGTGATGATGGTAAATCGTCCTATGGATACATCCACCTACAACTTTGGGGACCAGTTTTATGCTCAAACGATTGGTACAAATACCAGCTTAAATTATGCCAGCGACTGGGAAACTCTCGACCCTGCCAATCCTCCCTCAGAATGGTTAAATCTAAGTGGTCAATTCCCCAAGACCTCACTTTTCTTTGTGCCGACAGGGCCGAATCCTCAATTTGGAGTAGCTCCGGCTAATAAGAATTTCGGTACAGTATTACTGAATACCACAAATCAACAGGTTTTTACAGTATTCAATTCCGGTGGCGCTCCGTTAACGATTAATAGTATCGCCATCAGCGGCAGCACTATGTATAGCCTGCAAAATATGCCCACGTTGCCCATTGTATTGAATTCAGGGCAAAATACTACCTTCACTGCACGTTATCTCCCCACAGCTGCAGGAAATCATGCTGCTGTTGTTACTATAACTGATAATCAAATGAGAACACGCACCCCGCACTCGGTTAACTTAACCGCTATTTGTGCTGACCCGACCATCTATACTTCACCTTATGCACAGAATTTTGATTCGGTAACGGTACCAGCTTTGCCGATTGACTGGCAGCAGATTTATCAGGCTGAAAATGTTAGTGGAGTTATTCAATCAGTAACAGGCACTGCAAGTTCTAACCCCAATAGTATTCAGTTGTATAACAGCGAAAACGATGTGGCTGAAATTATTCTGATAGCCCCACCACTAGTAGGTAGTATTCCTGTTGTAACTACCAGAGTCAAGTTCAAGGCTTATAGCTGGAACAATTGTACTCTGGATGTAGGTGTGATATCCAATCCCACTAATCCGGCTACATTCCAGTCGATTTCCACAATAACAGCTACAAGTGTCTGGAATGAGTTTGTTGTTTCATTCCAGACATATACCGGCACAGGACAATTCATAGCTTTCAAGCATGGGATGGGTGGCACCTACAGAAGCATTTACATAGACGATGTTACAATAGAGACCATCCCCCAGAATGATCTGGCCGCAGTTACAGTCACAGGTAATACAACTCCTTCAATTGGAATGACCACAAGCTATACAGTTAATTTATTTAACTGGGGTATGAACCCTCAATCAAGTTATACTGTGAAACTCTTTAAAGAAGGCGATATAGAAATAGCTTCTGTGCCCGGAACACTCATAAATCCCGGACTTACAGGACAAGCTGTGCTTTCATGGACACCAACAGTCCAGGGTGTTACCAGTATTTATGGGAAAGTATTATTGACAGGTGATCAGAACAATCTGAACAACCAGACTCCCAATTTAGGCATAAGTGTTCAGCCTTCTGGTACTATGATAGTCACAGTAGGCGATGGCTCTGAAACAGCACGAATGCCGGTGGACTTCTACTGGCATAACAGTCTGAATGAGACTATCTATCTATCTTCTGAACTTAATTTTATCGGCATGATAACAGGTATAACTCTGTATAACGACTTTTTTGATGACAGACAGAATATGCCTACTAAGATATGGATGGGAACCACAACACAATCTGATTTAAGTTCAGACTGGATTCCATCAACTCAGCTTACATCTGTCTTTGACGGAACTGTCAGCTATCCTGAAGGTGTTAACGAAGTACATATTACTTTCCCTGTTCCCTTCCTTTATCTTCAGGATAATCTGGTTGTTATGTTTAATCGTCCAATGGATGGTGTTTATTATAGTTCGGAGGATTTTTTCTTATGTCAGACTGTGGGGACAAACAGAGCCAGGAATATTTTCAGCGATGATGTTCTCTTTGACCCTTCTGCTCCGCCTACTGAGGGTGCAACAATCACCGGGCAGTTCGCAAAAAGCAGTTTTTATGTAATACCCGGTGGAGTTGGTCATCTAACAGGTAATGTCTATGGCGCTTCAAATGTTCCACTAAATAATGCAACGGTTCAGATTGTCGGAGGAGCACAAGTAACAACAAATGCTCAGGGGCATTATCTGATACAAAACATAATAGCAGACACTTATGACGTAACGGTCAGCAAATTTGGCTATACCTCACAAACTGTATCAGTTGTGATTCCGGAAGACATCACCGTTACTCAAAACTTCACACTGATACAACTGCCAACTGTTATAGTAACAGGCTTGGTCGTTGGTAGTGATAATCCGGCAGTTGGATTACCAAACAGTACGATTACATTAACCGGTATGGAGAATTACACTGCAACAACTAATGCTGCGGGACTATTTACCATAACAGGTGTTTACGGAAATCAAACATATCAATATGTGATTATTCATGCCGGATATCAGGTGGCAACCGGTACGCTGAATGTAGGGAATATAAATCAGAATATGGGTACGTTGACGTTAAACGAAATAGCCTATTCACCTGCGAATGTCGGTGCAGCAATAAACAATAATTCAATCAATGTAACATGGCTACCACCTGATCCCAATGGAGTGGACATCACAGAGGACTTTGAAAACACTACTTTCCCACCAACTGACTGGACAAATATAATAACAGATACAGGAGTTGGTGCTAATGGTGTTGCTTTCACCTGGTGCCGTTTTGGCGAAGTCGTTGACGGTACAACAACAGTAACACCTCCGGAAGGAAGCTGGCAATGTGGTTTCTGGTGGCATTATCAGCATCAGGATGAATGGCTGATTACACCTCAATTCAATTGTCCTCAAAGTGCACATCTTACTTTTGATTCTTATGTGTTCCAGGGCTCTACTAATGGTGACCACTATTATGTAAAAATAACCAATAACAATGGCATTGACTGGACAATATTGTGGGATGCATCTACCCTGACAGGTGGGTGGAACAACTATCAGACTCCAATTATGATAGACCTTTCTGCTTATGCAGGTCAGCAGGTGAAGATAGCCTGGCATGCTGATGATAATAATAATGAAGGCATGTGGCATAACTGGTTTATTGATGATGTCGTGATTAACAATGTCAACCAGACAGTCAGGTTTTCTGAATCTTCTTTGACAACAAAAACTGCAAATGCAAAGAGCTTTAAATCTGAAGCAATAGTAACAGGGCTTAACAAAGAAAGATCAAACAGTAAGGATAGATTTGAGACTAAATCTATCCGCATCAGAAATGCTCTGGAAGAAGCTACATGCAGAGATGAACGACCAATTCATTACAAGGTTTGGAGACTGGTACAAGGTCAGGAACAAAATGAACAGTCTTGGGTTTCTTTGACTCCTGTGATAATTACCGCTACAGCATTTGTTGATACAAGCTGGCCTACTCTGGTTCACGGGGTTAATTATAAATGGGCAGTTAAAGCAGTCTACACAGGTGGAATCATGTCCCCGGCAGCATTTTCCAATTCTATGACAGTTCCCAATACAATTGGTACTTTAACAGGCACAGTGAGAAATGCTAATAATATCCCGGTGGCAGGAGCGACAATTTCGGTTGGTACAAGTACCGCCATTTCATCAAGTTTGGGTATATATACTATGCAGTTATTCCCCGGAACTTATGCAGTGACTTGTGCAGCAACAGGATTGCAGACTCAAACATTGGAGAATATTATTGTCATTAATGGACAGTCAACCACTTGTAATTTTAATATGACGGTTGGTAATACAGATATTGTCAATGTTAGTGTCACAGCGTTGAAAGGTAATTTTCCCAATCCGTTTAATCCTGTTACCAATATCAGGTTTGACATCAAAACTATAGCACCTGTAAGAATTGATATTTATAACACAAAGGGACAATTAATCCGCACCCTGGTTAATGAAGTTAAAGCAAATGGTCATTATAATATTGTCTGGAATGGTAAGGATAACAATGGGACATCAGTAGCCAGTGGTATCTATTACTATCGTATGCAGGCAGGTAATTACAGATCGACCAAAAGAATGATGTTGATGAAATGATAGAATATTAGCTGATAATATTAAGGCGCTACTCATTGGGTAGCGCCTTTCTTTATGTATCAATAATGTTATCAGACAGCTCTGGTATCTTTATCCCAGATAATTTTATGCAGCTGGAGATTTAGACGTACAGGAAGCGATGTTTCCTTTATCCATTCAGCTAATAGTGATGGTTTGAGCCTTTCAGTTACAGGCGAAAATAGCAGGATATGATTGTGGAGTTTATGCAAATCTATAAAATCAATAGCATAATCAAAGTCCATCCGGTCTGATATTACAAACTTCAGTTCATCCCAATCCTGGTTAATGAATTCCAGATTGGCAATACTGAAACTATCGGGATGACCACTTCCCGGAAGCTTTACATCAAGAATAACATAGACAAAGGATGGCACTTGCTGAAGAGGTTGTGTGCCATTAGTTTCCAGTAAGACACGGTACCCGGCAGAATAAAGTCTATCCATCAGCTCAACTATGTGTTCCTGTAAAAGCGGTTCTCCACCTGTGAGTAAGGCAAGTTTGCAATTAAATTGAGAGATTTCACTTAGAATCTGTTCAATGGGATAATCCTTTCCGGGTTCGTAGCTGTATGTAGTGTCACAATAATTACAACGAAGGTTGCATCCGGAAAGGCGGATAAAAACACAAGGGAATCCTGCAAAAGTGCTTTCACCCTGAATACTGTAAAAGATTTCGCAGACTTTCATGAGTCAGTTAAAAAGGCAGAAAGGGGAAATCCTTATGATAGCCCAAAGCAGCGTCGATTTGGTCATTCATTTCCTGCGGATCACCGATAACGAATTTCTCTCGTTTTCCTACTCTAAATTGAGTGTAATCAGCGGGCAAAGTCTGGAAATATTCTAGCCATTCTACATCACCATAGATAGGAATTCCATTATGTAATAAGAGCTGAATATGTTCGCTATTTACTTCCAGTAGATTTTCCAGAGGGTCATGCTCTAAAGCATCAATTAATAGAAGATCGGATGTTTCAGCAGGATTGATAACTGCTGTTTCAGGGGGGAGATAAAGTGCTTTCGCTGCATTTACAGTAATCATACTATATAGCTTGTGCATGGGTATTTCAGGGAATTTAAGATGAGCATTTGTAATCTCATCCAATATATTCAAGCTGCCGGTTTGAGTTGAATCTGTACCCAAAACAACGTTTACACCCAGATCCAGACAAGTCTTTATATCGAGAGTCTTTTCAATAAGATATAAATTGGACGTCGGACACCAACATATTGAAGCCCCAACTGCTGCAATCTCTTTAAGTTCACTCTTTTTCAGAGCAATGCCATGGATAATCAGCAGGTTGGGCTTGAGCAGACCATGTTTTTTGAGAATGGAAAACTCCATATGGGTGATTTCATCAGTACCTTCTGACAAATGAATGATAAAAGGCATTTTTCCATGGGTTAATGCCATCTCTTCTTCAGCTGTTCCGCCACCCCACCAATTATCAAGGGTTATGGAATGACATTGGCGAAATTTTCTAAGTACATTTATCGGAAAATTATCGTAATAGGTATCCGATTGAACCGGAGCGTGGTCCTGTACAATTCCGCACCCGCTAAATATGTTTTTATAACAACCCAACTGGGCAAGAAGACTAGCATGAGGTTCAAGTAAGTCAAAACTACCATCATTTACCCAAAACTGATTTCTTTCCAGATAGGCGAAAGACCTTTTCATGTCTTCAACCCAGATATGTGAATTTGGATAAGGTCTGTTATCTCCGCTTCTGGGAAACCAATTCCCTATCAGATGGTCATGTGAATTTATCAAGGGGGCATAAGCGTAAGCCTTTTTAGTTTCCGGTATATCCGCAGTAACGGACATACCTTTAACGTTCAGGTGCAGCTCAATGCCTGGTTCAATGCGATCAGGGCTAATAACACTGATCGTTGGTTTGATAATCATTTGCGGATTTCTTTTATCCTTTTAGTAAGTTTGGGAACGATTTCAAACAAGTCACCCACGATACCAAGATCAGCAGCGTTAAAGATGGGTGCATCAGTGTCTTTATTAATAGCAATAATGTAATCAGATGAAGACATTCCGGCTAAATGCTGAATAGCTCCGGAAATACCGCAAGCGATATAGATATTTGGTTTAACAGTTTTCCCGGTCTGACCCACCTGATGCGGATAAGGTATCCATTCTGCATCAACTGCTGCACGACTTGCTCCTACGGCTCCATCAACAGCTTCTGCCAATTCTTCCAGAAGTGCAAAGTTTTTAGCTTCTTTCATGCCGCGTCCACCGGATACGATAATATTTGCTTCAGAAATATTTACTAAAGTAGTCTTCTCTTTTTCAAAACCAAGCCATTGCGTAGCGCTTTCTTCCAGTTCAAAATCTATTGATTCTGCAAGAACAATCCCGCTACGGGTACTGTCAGGTTGCAGTGGATCAAAGACACGATGCCGGACTGTTGCCATCTGAGGTCTGTGGTTTGGTGTCAGAATTGTTGCCATGATGTTGCCGCCAAAAGCCGGACGGGTTTGCTGTAAATTGCCTGTTTCCGTGTCAATACTCAGTCCTGTACAATCAGCCGTAAGTCCGGTGTGTATATCTACTGCCACTCTTGGGATAAAAGACCTACCGATAACAGTAGCACCGGCGATGACAATCGCAGGTTTGTGTTTTTCGATTAGCTGACTCAGAGCTTTGGCATAAAGTTCATCATTAAAATGTCTGAGTGCCGGGTCATCAACAGTTATCACCTTATCTGCACCATAAGAAAACAATTCAGAGGTCAGATGCTCAATTTCATGACCAAATAGTACTGTGGAAAGTTCAGCTTCCAGTTCTTCAGCCAGTTCCCTGGCTTTGCCTAAAAGTTCGAATACAACCGGTGCGATAACTCCATCGCGTTGCTCGGCATAAACCCAGATACCCTGGTAAGCAGATTTATCTATTTTTTCTTCAGCCAGACGGCGGATAATGATAGCTTCGAAAGGACAGGACTGGACACAGGCACCACATAGAACACATTTGTCCATATTTACTTCTGCAAGTTTGTCGGTTACAACAATCGCTTCATAAGCGCAAGACTTGATGCAAAGACCACAACCGATACACTTGTCGCGTAGAACTTCAATCATAAATTACCTCAAATTCTATTTTCAATGAAACGTATAGATTGTCAAGATAAAACCATATATAAATTAATTTGCCAAGGTCGTTTGTGTATAGATAAAAAAAAGGCTGTCAAACTATGCCGACAGCCTTTCTATATTAGTTACTTGTTCTTTTTATGACGATTCTTCCGTAGTCTTTTCTTCCGCTTGTGAGTTGCTATTTTATGACGTTTTCTCTTTTTTCCACAAGGCATTCTACACCCCGATTCTTATTTGCCGGTCTTTACATTGACTACAGATACTTTGAAGTCACGTGAAAACTTGAAAGTCGGAACTGTTCTTTGGGGAACAGGAACTTTCTGGTCGGTCTTGGGATTACGGCCTACGCGGGGTTTACGGGTTTTGAGTTTGAAAGTACCAAAACCGCGAATCTCGATGTGGTTGCCATCAATCAGGCTATCCTTAACGGATTTAAGCAGAGAATCAACGACCACAGCAACGTCTTTGCGGATAATGCCGGTATTTTCAGAGATGATTTTTACTAAATCGGCTTTTGTCATGGTTAACTCCTTATAGTTAATCTATTTTATTTTATGAAACTGCGTTTCACTGGATATGGCTTTCTGATTATTACAAAAGAACAGATAACCATATAAAGTACTCAGGAATAAATTGTTAGGTTTACTGTCAAGCAAAATCTTCATTTATGACAATAGGTTATTGATTTGTAACTATGTACTCGCGATTAGTATTTGAGCATAAAAAATCTTCTGATTAATTGGTCACTGAGAATGCCGATTACTCCAATAATAACGATATATATCAGCATAAACTTGTAATCCAGCAGATACCGGAAATCCAACAATCTGAATCCTAACCCTTGTGATACTCCCAGCATTTCAGCAGCTATTACTGTTGACCAGCCTACTGACCATTGAATCCGGAAAATATGCATCAGTTGATTCCAGAGCATGGGAAGCTCAATCCTGAAGAAAAGCTGATATGAATGTGCACCTGATGTAATAGCTTCTTCACGAATATCTCCGGGGAAGCCACCTATAACCTCAAACATCATCAAAATGCCGGGGAAAAACATCGCAGTAAAGAGAATAACCACAATCGGTGCTTCTCCCAAACCAAACAGAATTATCGCAAAAGGTAACCAGACGAAGGGTGATATTTGTCTCAGGAAATTAATTGCCGGCAGGCAAATATTGTGCAACATCTTGAATCTATGCATCAAAAGTGCAATACCCAGGCTTCCTATCCAGGCAAGAATTGTTGTAGTGATTACTCTGCTGAGTGTGTATGCTATATCAGTTATGATAGTAATGATAGTCAAAACACCCGGCTCATTTGACAAAGACATCTGTCATTGCAGGAATGCTTTGAAGGTAATCATTACTCAGAAATGATTGCATCATGAATTGCTCAAACTGTTTATCCTGTTGAGATATACTATTGTCGAAACGTGTATGCCTCAGTGCCTCCACTGCTTGTAAAGCATCCAGTCCGAATAATCTCTCAATCAGTTTGAAAGTTGCTTCAGACGGCTCGTTTATATCTTTAATCGCCAGGTTTAATCCTTTCTGTATCTTGTTTATGGCAGTTGGTCGGGTCTTAAGGATTGCGTCAGTTGCAACCAAATCACAGCATGGATGTGAAGGATATGTTTCTGAAAACCAGTGCAGTACCTGATAATCGACTCCCATTTTCTGAATCAAGGGGACATAACAGACTATGGCATCCACTTTCTGAGCTTTGAGTGCTGCTATCATTTCGATGGGAGTTCTGAAATATACAGCTTCATACGAAAACTTGTTTCTTTTGGCAGTGTCCTGCATCAGAGTTTCGAGGGACGAAGCTCTCAGGAGTCCGATTTTGTGATTGCTCAAATCTGTTACTTTCTTAAACTCGGGTGATGCTACAATGCCATCTGTCTCTCTTTCCAGACAGGAAACAGTTTTTAGCTTATAACCTTTGGAAACTGCTGTCCAGGCGTAAGTGAAGGGCATGATTGCCAAATCAATTTTCCCGGCTGTTAGGGCTTCCTGCACCTCCCAGCCCGAAGTAAAATTGACTATCTTCAGTTGGGTGACATCGAGATACTGCTTTTCCATAGCTATAGAAAGTGGTAAATGGTCAATAGAAGGCTTGATTATTCCTATTCGTATTTGCTTCTCATTAATGGATTTGCTGCAACTCCACAGTAATAGTCCAGACAACATAATCAGCATAACAACAAAACAAGGTCTCATTATATCTCCTTAAAAAAAAGCCACCCCGACGTTCAGTCAGGGTGGCTGGAAACTTTTCAACCTATTGCTTAACTGATGTATTCTTATTTATAAAGCACAGCTTTTTTGTCAAATGATTTGCGCAATGCATCAATCTTTATATCTGTAGTCTCGCGATTAAAAACCGCTCCCCGGTTCCAATATTACTTTCCATTCACTATTTTCGGTTATCAGCTTCAACACGCCGGTATATGGTTGTCCACCAGCGCTTGATCCATTCGTCGTTATTGTCGATTCCTGATATGTGACTGTGGCGGATTCTCCGCTAACTTCAATCTCAGTTTCTGTAATCTTATATTTCTTTTTGGCGTTGTCCTGTCTTTCAACAGTAGTCATGGAATCAAATCTCTCTTTGATATATTCCAAAGTTTCCTGTGAATCTTTAGATACATATTTAGCAGCAGAAACAAAGTTATGTTGTTCCATCGCGGTCAGGAATTGACGGGCAGCAGTCTTTGGATTGTTGCCGCATCCTGTTACCGATAGAACAACAACGATGATAAGACTGAATAGTAAAATCTGTTTCATAAAGTCTCCTTTTTAATCTCGATGAACAAGTAATCAAAATAACGGCTGAAATTATCGATGCTGAAAGAATCTCTATTTCTCCAAAGAATTGTCATACCATTATCAGCACTTCTCAGATATTCTACAATAATCAGATAAGCTATTTTGACCAGAGCTATATTGTCAAATTATTTACGCATAAATATCGTTCATTCTTCTTACATCCTTCTTTCATCCTTCCTTCATACTTCTTTCAAACTTCTTTCGTTCCTCTTTCATTCATTATTAATCTCTCTCTAAGTGAACATAGCTTGTCCATAAGACACCCATATGATACCCATATGACACCCCAATGACTCCCCAATGGACATAGGGGAATCATTGGAGTAGTAAAGGCGCAGCACTCACGCATATTATGTGCATATTAACATCACTTAAAGAAAGATTAATAATGAATGAAAGAAGGATGAAAGAAGGATGAGGATGTGGGGAAGATGAATAACTGAGGATTAAAGATAAACAAGCAATGGTAATTAAAGAATGGTTATGTACTAATGAAAGAGAATAAATGAGAGATAAGGACTGGTAATAATAATCGTACAAGCTTCTTACTTAAGCACATCAAGTGCTAAGCTAGTCAGTTCGTGCTTTATAATATTGCGTTGAATAAATTGTGTATATATTAGTTTATCAATATCAGTTTCTTTGTTATCAGTGAGTTGCTGTCCTTGTATCGGAGTAAATACATACCTGCAGGTAAAGGTTGTCCGCTTACATCAACCGGACTCCATTGCAAAGAACCTGTTCCAGTCTTGCAGGTTTTGATATTGATTGAGTTCACAAATTGCCCTTTGATATTGTAGATGTTTATTGTACCCAAAGGATTTACTTTTTGGTTAAATACGAGATTCAGTTTATCATTAAAAGGATTGGGATAACAGGCAAGATTAAGCTGTGCTGCAACGATAGTATTGTTTTCAACGGATGTCACACCCAGTTCCGGTAGAAGCTGTTGAAGCATACTTGTCACTCCGGCGCTTTGCATAAAGTAAAGCGGAAAGCCAAAAACAATCAATGTCCCGTTATTCTGAGTTCTGGAAGCCAGAGGCAAGCCATTGCCGGTTGCAGTGGTAACCAGATTGGCAGTATACAGAGCATTCTGGGCATTCTCAAATGTATAAATCATTGGCAGAATTCCGTTCCAGTTAGCAGTCAGTTTGTTGGGGTCGGGAGCAAGGTCAGGATAGGCATCAGATTGTGCTGAGATGAGCACATTTGTATTATCATAAATGAGGTTGATTCCGGGAAGAAACAGATTAATAAAAGCCGGCGTAAAAGCGCTGGGTGATTTCCAGCCTGAGATTACAAGTTTACCTCCACCCATGATGTAGCTACCCAGATTATCCAGATTATCAGCAATCAGATTCTGGCTGTAATCGTCTCCATGCCACAGCATAACCGGATAGTGTGAAATCGTGCTCAAAGAAGGTGCACCCATTGAAGCGCAATCCCACGAAGTATAATCAAATGATTCTAAAGCTGATGCATAAAAATCATCTACCATAGCATCATTGGGGGATATGCCGGAACCGTTTCCGTCTCTGGTTTCATCTACCACCAGTAAACCCCAGTCAAAAGGGAAAGCCTGTGGAGTTGCGGATAGAACACCGGAGGGTACTGACTGGTAACCTGCCTCGTCAACTGCTGTGATTCTGTACTGGTACATAGTTCCGTTTGTAACAGCATGGTCTGTAAAGTTCAAAGTGGTTACAGTGTTTTCATTTGCTTGAGTCCAGATGGTTTCCGCCGGAAGCTTGCGCCAGATATTATATCCGGCAATGGGATTAACACTTGAAAAAGCAGACCAGGTTAAGAATATTGAACTGTTTGAACCCAAACATTGGTTAAGTTGAATCCGGATAGCAGTGTGTTGTTTTGCCAGAACCCAATGCATGGGATCCCAGGTTAACGTGCTAAGGTCAGCATTTGTGTTAAAAGGTATATCATTTACAAAGCCATCGGGGTTTGCATTTATTATGATAGAGTCTGCGGGTGTTGCTGCCAGAACAACGGGGATTTCCAGATGGAATCGTGTAGCTGTGGGACTGATTGTTTTGGCAATTATTTTTATTCTGCCCAAATCTCCATTAGACCAGATAGTATATTCCACTGACGGGATACCGGATTGATAAATCCACTGGCTAAAAAACTGATCAAGGTTCATACCGCTGATTTGTTCTGCCATTGCCTGAAACTCTGCTGTGACGATATTGCCATTATGATAAGTAGTAAACCAGTTTTGTAATAACTGGAAGAAATTGGCATTGCCGATTTTGAGACGGAGCATATGTAACACGGAAGCGGACTTTTCATAAGATTGGGGATTAAAGTAATCGAAGTATGCCGGATTATATATGACCTGAGGTCCGACGCTGGTTTCCCAGCTTATGTAAGATTGGTGAAATGAGCTATTAGCATAATTGCAGGCAGCTTGCCATCCGCTTTTCTTATGCGTCCATAAAAGCTCGGAATAGGTGGCGAAACCTTCACTTAACCAGACATCTTTAAAGGTCAAAGGGGTCAGGCAATCACCATACCATTGATGGGCAAGTTCATGTGCGATAGTCAATTCTCCTGTATGGTTGCCTGTTATATATTGTTGTCCGAGAGTAGTCATGGTCTGATGCTCCATAGCTCCGTAGGTGGACATACTGACTACTGCATTGCCGTACTTTTCAAAGGGGTATGTTCCAAACTGGGTTTCAAAAAACAGCAGGATAGCAGGTAGCGTGGAAAAGTCTGTGACTGCATTATTGTATTGAGCTGATGTTACAAAGTTCTGAATAGGAATAGTACCGGCAGTCTGGTTGATTTCCTGATAGGGACCGGCGGTCAAACAAACAAGGTAAGTAGCTATGGGGTTACTACCAATCCAGTTATGTGTTTTAGTGCCATTGCCATTATCGACAATACTGCTGCGCAATCCATTGGCACCGACCAGCCAGTCACTACGCATCGTGATATGCAAATCAACGACAGCCTTATCCCATGGATGGTCATAGCTGGGCCACCAATAGCGACCGGCATCAGGGTCAGAAATTGTAAAGCAGGTACTGGCACTGAATATCATCCCGATGAAATAAGGCACCGGCGATAATTGTGGGGTACCGGAATAGGATATTTTTGTGACTAATTGTTGTCCGGGACTAGCAGTATAATTGATATGCAAAATCCCATCCAGATGTGTAAAAGATGCGATAACGTCATTGACTTTTACTTCGGAAACCGTTAATCCTATCAGGTTATAATCAATACCTGTAAACTGTTGTCCGACTGTTACATTTGCCTGCACAAATCCGTTGATGAAATGAGTCTGATCATTTATAGTAAGGTTGATTTCATACTTGGTTACATCAAAACTATGCGCTGAATCTGCTCTGGCAGATGAATACAGGTTTTCCATGGAATTTACAGTGCTCACAAACTTGGGGTGCGCGTTGAGGACGGTCACAGTACATATCATGATTATACAATAAAGAGTAGCAAATATTCTATTCATAAGATCCCCTTCATAAACTAGATTCCTATTACGATTAATCTAGTCAATGCAAAAAAGACACCATACTTAAAAAATAGCTTGCTGCTGTGTATCTTCGTTCATAAAGAACGGGAGTGCTTTATAACAGGTTCTTTTAGAAGCAAAGGAATAAAATTCTTGACAAGTAATGCCGGCTTATCTTATATGCAATTGAGTAAAAATTTAATTAGGTTTGGTAAACAAACTAAATAGATTATCTATATTACGTCTGTGTTTGGGAGATAACCCGGCACTATAGAGGTAAAGCATATTAAACTTTTTTTACACTGAGAGGTATACCGTGAAGACGACATTGATTATTATTTTATTACTTAGTATTACAATTGTGTGTTTTGCACAGGCAAACGGTGATTATCGGGTACGTTCAACTGTTACATCAGGTTATTGGAATGGTACTGCTGTCTGGCAAAAATATACAACTTCCTGGGCAAACACTACAACACCACCCACAAGCGCTAATGGTGTAATCACTATTCAGAGTGGGAAAGAAATAACTATTGGTGGAACTGGAAATCCCAGTGTAACTGCTGATCAGGTTGTTGTGGCTGGCACTTTGATTGTTGAAACTGATTTCACTCTGACAGTAGCTGCCGGAGCAGGAACTGATTTGAACGTTACCGGTACCTTAACCGTAAATGGAACAGTATCAGCTGCCACATCAGCAACAGTTAATGTCGCTGGAACGGTTACATTTCTTGGGGGATTATATCCGGGAACTATTTCCGGTGATGGTTCATTTACTTTAGCTTCAGGTGCAACGCTTGAAACAATGAATTCCAATGGTATTACTAGTTCCGGAGCTAGTGGAAGTGTTCAGACCACTACCAGAAGCTTCAGTACAAGTGCAAACTATAAATATACTTCTGGTGATGGAGTTCAGGCTACAGGTTCAGGGCTTCCCACACCTGTAAACAATCTTACAATTTCGAATCCCCATGGTCTAAGTCTTTCCAGCGCAACGACAATAACAAACCAATTGATTTTCACGGGAACAGGTACACTCTATTTGACTGATGGTGATCTGACAATGGGTGCATCATCGACAGTAACCGGTACTACAAGAATTGGTTTTAAGGGTACAGGTGTTTTAAACAATCTTGATTATGTGGACTATTTGTTTTTGTTCGTAAATGATTCTGACGCTATTCCTGCAACCATTGGAACACTCAAACTCTTGGCAACACCGGTAATTCCAAATGATTTTGAAGTTAATGCGATTAACTTCAATACAAGCTACTTTGATTTAAACTATTATAAAGTCGCTTTTACAGGTACTGATGCAGCGTTTAAAGGCGATAGTGATGTTTATAGCCTCGGTGTTTCGATGGAAGAGACAACAGTTTACTTTGGCTCCAGCAATTCTAGTATTCCACGGGTCTGGACTACCTACAGTGATGAATTTACTAACACATTAGAATTGCAGTTAACCTACCCTGAAGCATTAACTGATGCAGCTACAGTAAGAGTCTGGAACAGACCTGTTGGTGATGTCGGAAATTGGACATTAGTGGGAACATATTCTACAACCGGAACAGACCCCAGAACTGTTGCGATTAGTGGCCTTACAGATTTGGGAACATCGGATATCCCCTTGGAATGGACGATTTCCACGATAGATCAGACTTTGCCGGTGGAGCTATCATCATTCAGTGCATTAGCTACACCGCAAAACTTTTCCATGTTATCATGGACAACCCAATCTGAGACAAACGTCTCCGGATACTACTTGTTCCGTAATACATCAAATGATCTGGCATCTGCTGAACGCATAAATGCTTTCATTCAGGCATATAACACATCGCAAGAAACATACTATTCTTTTACTGACAGAGAAGTAACAACAGGCACCTGGTTCTATTGGTTACAGCATATTGATATGAATGGTGCTTTCGAATTTCACGGTCCGGTAAACCTTACTCTGACCGGAAATTCAGGCGAAACACCGATTATTCCCATGTCTACAAGCTTGCAGAATGCATATCCCAATCCTTTCAATCCCAACACTACTGTTTCATATGGTTTGGCAAAACCTTCAGCAGTAAGCTTAATAATTTATAACGGCAAGGGAGAGAGAATTCGCAGTTTATTCTCAGGACAGAAATCTGCCGGGATATTCAGAGTAAACTGGGATGGCACTAGTGACAGTGGCAGAACAGTCCCGACAGGTATGTACTTTGTCAGGATGGTCGCCGGGAAATATAGTTCATCAATTAAATTGATCTTGATGAAATAGCTAAATCTTCTTTTGGGTATAATATCCCAAAGTTGCATATATTCAAGGCTGTCGTTCTCGGCAGCCTTTTTTTTACAGGCAGACAAATTCAATTGACAGTATCATTCTCTTTAATCACATGTCAAATCATCCTAAACATTAATATCTAAAAACAGGAGATACATGCTATGAATATTCATGAACAATTACAAACCTGGTCATTAGCCGGAAAAGATAAATGGCTGGATTCACACACTCAAATCAAGGAATTGATAATATCTGAGACATTGCCGTATGCTGATTTTCTATATAGTATTCAGCAGTTAATACTCAATTCAGAGAGCTTTGAACAATTTCTAAGCCAGGATAGTGATGAAATACTAAACCTGACTCTGGCAGAATTGATTAGCGAGCAAGATAAGCAATATGCTGATATTAAACTGTCAAAGGGAGAAACAGAAGCAGTATCATACAAGAATTGTTTTGGTAATCCGGAGTACGCAGTTTCAGTTTATGGGAAGGAATTCGGGCAGCTATTGAGTGCAGTATATACACGTTATCGCTTATATCCGCAGATGTTTATTCAACAAAGATATACTGAGATTAACAGAAGTAATGAACTATTTTTAAAGCTATATGGTTATGCTGATGAGAACAAAACAGAATACAGTCAATGGCTGGATGCTTACAAAAACATACTTGAAGAAGATATCGGGGAACAGCAGCTATTTGGCATGTACTGGAGATATTGTCCGGAGCAGAGCTATTTTCGGGATATAATTATGGAATCTGATTTGGCTGACCCGCGCTACCTGTTCCGATACGGGGTTTTCATTGATGAAGATGTTTTAAAGATGTCAAAGTTTATGAATAGCTATCCTGAAGCAGAACTGCAAAGTCTTTCTAAATATATAGTTCAATCATATAAAGATGGGTTTGAACGCGGATTTCGTTCATATGAAATAAAGAAATATGCTATATTGATAATCCCAGCCGGGATGGAGAGGTTGAGCAGGTTTCTAATCGAAGATCTGCAGGAAATTGGCATAACTGCCATTGTAAGCCAGCCTCAGACTCAAAGCGTTAATAAACAATATGATTATGACCATAGGTTTGATGTGGCTTTGTATTATAATGAGCTATATGCGGGTAAAATGCTTCCTGCTTATGAAAAAGCTTGTAACCAAATGTCAGATGTGTTGAAACTGCAGGCTGGTCCAGTGTATGTCGAGCTGTTTGGTGAAACACCTTTTAATCCGACTAATAAAGATGCTGCTTTGAAATTTAGTGATGAACAATTAACCCTTCGCCGCAAGACTTCTGCAAAGACATCGCAGATGTTTTATAAAAACTACAATCGGGAAGAAACCAGCTTCTGTATGATTGCTTTTCCATCCACGGAGATTGGTGCTAATTTTGAGCAAATCTTTGCTGATACAGTTAAAATCAACCTTCTTGACAGCATAAAGTACGGTAATATCCAGCAGAATATCATTGATGTGCTGGACCAGGCAGAATTTGTGCATGTAAAGGGAAAAGACAACAATGAAACCGACATCATGGTCAAATTGCATCCGTTAACAGACCCTACGAAAGAGACTAATTTTGAGAATTGCGTTGCAGATGTGAATATCCCGGTAGGCGAAGTCTTTACTTCACCTTTATTGAAAGGTACAAACGGTACTTTGCATGTTGAGGAAATATATTTACGTGATTTGCGTTTTTACAACCTCAGGATTACTTTCCAGGATGGAATGATTTCAGATTATTCCTGCACCAATTTTGACGATGCAGAAGCTAATCGAAAGTATATAGAAGAAAACCTGTTGTTGCCTCATAAAACACTGCCGATCGGAGAATTTGCCATAGGAACCAATACAACCGCTTATCAAATAGCGAAGAAGTATGACATACTGTCTCTCTTACCCATTCTGATTATAGAAAAGATGGGTCCGCATTTTGCGGTAGGGGATACTTGCTACACCCGGGAAGAAGACGTGGACCATTTCAATTTTGTAAATGGGAAAAAGCTCATTGCCGTAGACAATGAAAAGACAGCTTTGCGTCATACAGACCCCATGAATGCCTATACACAGACCCATACGGATATAACATTGCCTTATGAAATGTTGGAATCAATCTCTGCTGTGAAAGCAGACGGTACCCGGATTGATGTTATTAAAGACGGTTTCTTTGTCGTCCCGGGCACAGAAGAGCTTAATATTCCTCTCAGGGAAATGAAAAACGGAGTTTGATAATACTGATGTCCCGAATATTTATTACACGCCTGATACCACAACCTGCGATTGATAAACTCAAACAGGTATTTACAGATGTACAGGTTTTTGCCTGGGACAGAAACATGACCACAAATGAGATAATCTCTGGTATGAAGAAGTGCGATGTATTGTTATGTATGCTGACTAATCCGATAGACAAAGCTGTTATTGATTCCAATCCCTCTCTCAGAGGTATATGCAATTATGCAGTGGGCTACAACAACATTGATATTGATTATGCGGCTTCAAAAGGTATTATTGTTTGTAATACTCCGGATGTTTTGACTGAAAGCACAGCAGACCTCACCTGGGCATTAATCATGTCTGCATCACGCCGGATAGTGGAAGGTGATATGCTGATGCGTGAAGGTAAATTTCCAGGTTGGGAGCCAATGCTGCTTTTGGGCAGGGATGTTTACAAAAAGACGTTAGGCATAATAGGCATGGGACGAATAGGTCAGGCAGTTGCGAAGCGCGCAATTGGTTTTGGGATGAAGATAATATATTATAAATCTTCAGGCAAAATAGACAATCTTCCCTTTGAAGCTGAATTTGTTTCTTTTGAGACGCTCTTAATGAATGCTGATATAATATCTATCCATGCGCCTTTAACTCCTCAAACCAGACACCTGATAGGAGAAAACGAATTCAAATTGATGAAGCCGACTGCAGTGTTGGTTAATACTGCCAGAGGTGCAATTGTAGATGAAAAGTCACTGGTTAATGCGCTCAGGGATAAAGTAATATTTTCAGCAGGCCTGGATGTGTTTGAAAATGAACCAATACTTGCAGCAGGACTGGTGGATGTGCCCAATGTTGTACTATTACCTCATATTGGAAGTGCCAGCATTGAGACCCGGACTAGTATGGCACTTTTAGCTGCTGAGAATGCAATTGCAGTTATTCAGGGGAAAGAGCCTCCGGCTATGGTAACTACAACATTAAGAGGTAAGAGTAGCATATATTAGTAATCCGTTGGATTCTGACAATAGCATTGCCGGATAGTTTTAATGGGGAATGCTATTCCCCACATACAACAGGATGCTATCCTATGCTACAAATTCTTATGCTACGAATTCATAAGCTACAAAGTGCAGTGTTACAGCAACTCCAGTTCATGCAGCTTTCTGGAAAGGTTACTCTGTTGCAAGCCCAAAGCATCTGCTGTCTTTGAAACGTTATTGCCGTGGAGTTTGAGTTGTGTGGAAAGATACTTAGTTTCGAATTCCTTCTTTTTATCAGCAAAGGGCATTGTGTCGCTCCAAAAGCCTGAATCATCCAGCTTACTACCGGTAAGTGAAATGCAGGCAGAAGATTCGAGTTCAGCCTTTGATATGGTCTTGTGGTCGCAAAGAATATAGATACGTTCTATCAGATTTTTCAATTCTCTTACGTTTCCGGGATAAGCAAGGTTCTGCAGAAAAGCCAATGCATCAGGTGAAAAAGTCTTGAGCATTGCTTTCATTTCACCTGCCATACGTTTGGAAAAATAGTCAATCAACTGTGGGATATCTTCTTTGCGCTCGCGTAGGGGAGGGCTGGTAACCGGTACTACATTAAGCCGGTAAAACAGGTCTTCTCTGAAAGCTCCGGTTTCCACCATTTCTTCCAGGTTCTTATTAGTGGCAGCTATTATTCTGACATCGATAAAATGAACTCTGTTACTGCCAACTCTTTCAAATTCACCTTCCTGAATTACACGTAAGATTTTAGCCTGAGCAGCCAAATCCATATCTCCTATCTCATCCAGAAAGAGAGTTCCTCCATCTGCTTCTTCAAGCTTACCACGCTTGTTTCTGATTGCTCCTGTAAAAGCACCCTTCTCAAAACCAAAGAGCTCACTTTCTACTAATTCACGTGGGATGGCGGCTGAATTAAATTTTATAAAGGGCATATTAAAGCGCGGACTGCGTCCGTGAATTGCTCTGGCTACGAGTTCCTTGCCGGTTCCGCTTTCTCCGCGTATTAGTATCTTTGCATTGCTGGGAGCAACTCTGTTGATTACTTGTTGCAGGTCCTGCATCAGTCTGCTAGTGCCAATCATTGTCCATTCGCGTTCATACTGTTCACGGAGTTGGTTCATTTGCAACGTAAGCTGACGAAATTCGACAGCTTTCTTAACAGTAATCTTTACCTTTGGCAAGCTTAACGGCTTTTCCAGAAAGTCAAAAGCACCTAGCTTAATAGCTTTGACTGCGTCGCTTATACTGCTATTTCCGGAAATCATTATCACAGGTATCGGATGGTCAGATTTCATTACTCCATCCAGAATCTCAATGCCATTGGCATCCTGTAATTTAACATCCAAGAGCAGAATATCAGGTTCATATTCATCAAATGTTTTAATACCTTCCTTGCCACTGACAGCACAAGCTACCTGATACTGTTCGTCTTCCAGAATGCCTTGCAGAGTAAGACAGATATTCTTTTCATCGTCTATTACTAATACTTTCATAATGCCTCTTTAGAGTGATTCACTAATTATACGTCTTCCCTCAGGAATGATTTTCGTACTTTAACATCTTCAATAATGAGAATAAACTCACTGCCTTCGCCTACTTTACTCTTTGCTCTGATCACGGATTGATTGGTTTCCACCAGACGTTTTACCAGGGCAAGTCCCAAGCCTGTCCCTCTGTTTTTACGTGAGAAATAAGGTTCAAAGATGCGGTTCATATCATCAGGGTCAATACCGCAGCCATTATCTTTGACGGTAAGTATGACAAATGCTTTATTTGTGTTCAGACTTATTTCAATGGGGTTTTCCGGTGGTGAAGCATCAAGTGCGTTTTGCACAATGTTAGTCATAATCTGATAAAAGTGAGTGCGGTCAAACTTGATCAGATGTCCTTCTTCAAGTGCAAGTTGGATTTTGTAATTTGCCTGATAAGAGAGCATGATTTCTTTGACAGCTTCAGCTGGGTCAAATGTTTCAAATTGTGGCTGGGCAATCTTGGCAAAACTGCTGAAATCCTGTGCTAAAAGCCGCAGGTTTTCGATTTCCTGCTGGATGATTTTCAGCGTGTCGGGCAGCATTTCGCTTACTTTTTCCGGTTCTGATTCTACCTTCTCTTCCAGGCGTTGCACTGCTAATTGAATGGGGGTAAGCGGATTCTTGATTTCATGAGCCAGAATGCGCGATAAATCTTTCCAAATCATCTCTTTTTCTGCAACAAGTAATCTCTTCTGAGTGGTTTCAAGTTCATGTGACATGCGGTTAAAAGAGCCTTTGAGCGCTTTCATTTCAAATATTCCTGTCTCTGGCAGATGAACAGAAAAGTTACCTGCTCTGATTTGTTCTGTGGCATCTTTCAGCTCAACTAAAGGTTTACTGAGCCTCAGCATAATCATGGTAAACAGGAATCCGGAAACCAAAATCAGAGAGATTAAAATGAGAATTGAATATATCTGCGTCTCCTTCAGAGCCATCCTGATATCAAGAAGTGATTCTCTGTAGCGCAACATCAGAGCATTCGCTGCCAGACTGTCTGAAGGTGTGGCAAAAGAAAGTTTATGCAGAGATTCATCAAACTGGATTTGGTTAAAACCGCTGGTTATCTGATTATGTTTATGCAGGAAATATTGGTTTAGCACAATCAGACTGCTAATGGAAAGAATGAGATACAACGCAAATATGAATGTGCGCAATCCCGGACGATAAAACTTCATGTTACTTTCCTTTTGTTGGTGTTTCCAGGTTTAAATTGGCCCTGATGCGCGGTACCTGGAATTTCCAGAGTACCATCAGATCAACTGTACGGTTGGATTGGGTCATTTCAATTTCAGGCAGATTGGCTTCAATGCTTACATCCACTATTTTCCACCGTTCCCGCAAGGGAATAGAGCATTCCAACTCAGAGATACTAGTGATAAGAGCTTTATAATTTGTAAAAACCTCTGTCTGGTTAGTTTCGGAGCGAAAGAGTTTCCAGCTTGCATTCATGGGATCATAGGAAACTGAATGACGGTAATTATGTGTAAAGACGCTACGATTGTGGTGCTTGATTTCCACTTTAAACCAGAGGTGTATCGGTTTGCCACATTTAAAAACATCAGAAAAATCATTGTCAAAAGCATTGTCCAGAGTTGCTTTGAGCATAAGGTAGTTTGGTCCTACCCGGCTATGCAGAGGCAGAAATACTGGGTCATTACCGGTGTATGAGGTAAACATTAACGCAGATAATGAAACTATACCTGCCAGGACTTTTCCGGCAATACTCTCGAACATAAACAGCCTTTTTCCTTTACATTGTATACTTTAACAAATACTATGCATGACTATGCAGAATAGAATACCACTCCCGAAAATCTCCTGTGTCATAAATCCACCAAAGCACAATCTTGTCAAGCAAAGTGGAATTTTGCACCTCTTCATAGTACTAAATAACTGCTCTTGACAAGAACTGAGTGACATAAACTGTATATTTGATTAATAAAGAAACCTTTTAAAAACGGTGGTCCTGCCATATAAATATGGCGTTCCGGCTGCTTTGTACACATATATACGGACCCATTAAGTCAGGGGAACAACTAAATCGTGGGACACCTAAATCGTTGGAACACCGGATTTATCCGGTAGGTACACCAGATTAATCTGGTTTTTTAGCAAAAAAGAAAGTTAAAGTGAGTTATGCGTTTTAAAAATCTAAACCCTCTGGAAAAGCACACAGCCAGATTGCTTTTGTGGTCTGCTGTATTTAATGGTATCATGGTCAGTCTGAATCAGACTCAGGACATCATTGCGCGCAAAGCGCTGCATGCAGAAGTCTGGCAATTGACCGTGATGGCGATGATCTGGCCCATATCCAATTTTCTCTCTATCTGGTGGGGCAGGATGTTTGAGAAGTCCAGGCATAAATCCAGATACTTTGTTTTTGTCGGCATCTTTGGCAGGTTATCACTGATTTACGGTTTGTGGCTGACCGGGATGAATGAATTTATGCTGCTTATGGGGTTGGTTTTTTCTTTTAATTCATTGCTGATTCCTGCTCAAAACACTATCTGGCAACGGAACATAGACTCGAATAAACGCGGTAAAATCTATGGCTACACTATTAGTCTCGGTATTCTGATTTCAGTTGTCTTCACCTTTTTTGCCGGGAGAGCACTGGATGTCAACGAGCAAAACTTCCGTCTGATTCTGGTTATAACCGCCGTATGTGGTTTCATCGCTTCAATGCTGCTTTCACTGATAAACATCAAAGAAAAGGAAGATGAACCTGTATACCCAAAATTAAGCCTGAAAGAGAGCTTGACCGATCCGATTAAACGAACGTTAGCATTACTAAAGATAAACAAGCCTTTTGCCTCTTATGAACGCAGTTTCTCTATCTATGGAATGGGCTTTATTATGGTGCAGCCGGTATTGCCCCTTTTTCTGGTTGATATGCTAAAGCTGTCGTATACGGGTAACTTCATAGCTAAAGGTATTATATCCCAGTTGCCAATGCTGTTTTTGTCACCATATCTGGGTAAATGGCACGATAAACTGCATCCCTTTCGGTTCATCAGCTATTCCTTCGGAATTCTGGCTCTTTTCCCGGCTTTAATCATCTGCTCCGCTCTTACACTTAAGTGGCACTTATTGTCAGTAGCGCTAGTTTACCTTGCATTCACGGTTTTCGGTGTGGCAATGACAGGTGTAAATATTGCCTGGAATATGGGCTCCATCTATTTTGCCGGGAAAGAAGATGCCAGCATGTATCAGGGTGTTCATGTTACATTGACAGGTATTCGCGGTATTCTGGCACCGCTTTTGGGATTGCTGCTGCTAAAAACAACCGGTATGATTTCCGTTTTTGTTGTGGCATTTTGCTTTTTGATTACAGCCTCAGTTCTGAGCAGGCGAGATAACAAAAGACTGCATATAGAGGATGTGGGGAGATGAGTAAGCAAATAGCTGAAATTCAATATTCCCTCATCATTTGATATAAAGACAGCATTGTGAATGGGAATTTATGACTTCAGCTAAAACCTTTACAGATAACGCATTCCGAAGTCAGATTTGCCCACGCACAAAGATGTCTGCTAAAAGATATGAAGGGCAAATTGAACTCCGGCAACGCTCAATTTTCAATTCTCATTTGTTACGCTCTCTTTCCGGATTTGGGATGAACTACTATTCCTGAAAAGAACCTCTTGGGTTCCTCTTGGGCTTAGCCCAGGAAGTTCTCAACAGGTTCTCAACAGGTTCCATCATTGAACTCATATTTCCAATGGGGAAAAATGGAGAGGTAAGAGTTCACCATTTTACCCGGTAGTTGTCATCCTGAGCCAAGCCTGCCCTCGACCCGATCGGGGGAAGAGCGAAGCTTGATTCTCAATTCTCGCTCTTGAAAAGCTGTTCGTTGCCAAGATTGTCCAACCGGGATTATAAGAGGGGTTACTTTAATTATCACTGGTAAATCCGGCTGAGTTGGTTATTTTATATATAAATATATAAGCCGGAAGGAAGAGCTATAAAAACCTGATGACAAGGAGGATTATCGAACCTACAGCAAATATTTCAAAAATAAAACAGAATTGTGCTTGACAAAAAAAAACCAAAGTACAGACTAATATTATATTGTACTCTTTTAGAGAGCGGGAGCTCCTATAAATGGAGGTTTTTTAGTTGATATATAATGTTTTAGGTATATGTATCGCCACCGGCGAAAAAGTATTTATGGCTAGGATTGTCGAAATCTGGGGAAGAACTGACCTTAACTGACTTAGGAGTTTCAATGCATGAATTATTATCTTTTTTCGTTGTTACAAACTATAGCATTCGACGCAACGAAAACGCACAGTTAGAGTTCTTTTCTTTGTTAACTTTTTTTCACAATTTAGATAATTTGTGTGTAAAACACAATAAACAAACCGAAAACTTTCAAAATCGGGTTTCGTAGTTTGACTACGAGTTTAACTTTTTCTCACAAGAAAAAACATTAAAAGGAGTTTTTCGTATGAAAAAATCTCTAATGCTAATCCTTATTATCCTAACTTTAGGATTATTCGCAAGTCTCTGGGGTCAAACAACTATCTGGTCCCAGGATTTTGACGGTGCCTGGACCCTTCCTACCACTCTATCGCCAGCATGGTCAGGCACAACTACGCCAGCCGATAATGTGTGGCACAGGAATGATTACACGACAGGATGGGCTGGAACCTCGGGCGCATATAGCCCCACTTTCTATAATGGAACTTATTCTGCTCGTTTCCATTCTTATGATGCCGCAAGTGCCAGCACCGGTGATTTTATTACTCCGGCGATTGACTGCTCAGGCAGTAGTAATACCAAGTTATTGGAATTCTACTATATCAATACTTCCGGAACAGATAAGGTCGAGATTTATTTATCGACTGATAACGGTTCTAATTATGGTTCTGTTCTTTATACAACGGGTGTAGCATCAACCTGGACCAAATACACAGTTGTTTTGGGAACAACTAATGCCACACAAGCAATGGTCAAATTTAAGGCCACCAGTGATTATGGTACAACTGATATCGGTATCGATGCTGTTAAAATCATCGACTACGGTAGCGTTGGAGGACCTCTGTCTGGTTCTCGTACAATCAATTCAGGTGGCGGTGGAAACTATTTAACCTTCACGGCAGCCATCAATGATTTGAATATGTGGGGCGTAGGAACAGGTGGCGTTATCTTTAACGTTGCTTCCGGAACTACATATACTGAAAATTGTCCACCAATAACAGCAACAGGAACTTCCGGAAATTTAATTACCTTCCAGAAGGACGGAGCAACAGCTAATCCCATTATTTATGCCGGGGTTGGTACTGGCTCATCTGATGCTATTCTTACCCTAACTGGTACCGACTATTTAATCTGGGACGGAATAGATTTATTGGAGAGTGCCGGAAATACTACCACAACAACCCAGGCTGAATACGGTCTTTTTGTAAAGGCTGCTACGGCAACCAATGGCGCACAATATAATATATTCAAGAATTTTAAAATAGTTCTGAATAACACAAATACAAGCACTAAAGCTATTTACCATTATTATGGAGTCTCCGCCACAAGTTCTGCGGGAGCAAACTCCAACAACGATTACTATTATGTAACGATTGAAAATTGCGCAACCGGTATTTATATGTATGGTACTTCAACCACGTATCCGGATGAGAATAACTCCATTCGTTATTGTACCGTTGGAAGCGCAAGCGCAAACAACATCTACAATACCGCCTCATCTGCTTATGGTATGTATATTTACAACCAAAAGAATAGTACCATTCGTAATAATGAAGTGCAAAACGTAAAATCAAATTATATTTATGGTTATGCTGGCGGTATTTACATCTCTTCTCAAGCCGGTACTAATACCGGTGCCAGTAATAGAATTTTCAATAACAAAATTCATGATATTGGTGTAGGATACTCAACTACCAGTTACTATACTTATGGTTTGTATGTGTCTTTAGGAAGTACAGCCAGTCAGGATATTAGAATATATAACAACATGATCTGGAATCTGACCCATGCCAGTACAACTACTTCCGCAACTGTTGTTATTTATGGTGTTTACCTGACAGGTGGCGCAGCAACCACTACAGTAAACTTTGACTTTAACAGCGTACGTGTTGCCGGTACAGCAGCACAAAGCAACTATTGCTTCTATACAGCTGTTACAAGTATAAATAAAGTTCGCAATAATATCTTTGCCAACTTCTCACCCTCACAGACAACCTCTACCCACGGCTGCTGGTACTCTGCAACTGCGGGTTCCGTTGGTGCAGCAGGTTCTTTATCAAATAACAACGATTTGTATCTTGATAACACAACCAATGGCTATATCGGAAGAGGCGGTACAACAACTTATGCTACATTAACAAACTGGCGCGCAATTACCGCTGCACCGGATGCTAATGGTAAAGATGGCAATCCAAAGTATTTAACAACTACCAATCTTCATATAGATGGTTCTGATTCACCTATGGTGTACACTCCAGTTGAAAGCGCAGGTTATTATAACGGTGGCGCGATCACATGGGTTACAGCAGATATTGATGGTGATACAAGACATGCTTCCACCCCTGATATGGGTGCCGATGAAGGTGATTTCAATATTGAAGTACCATGTGCACCCCCAGCCAACCAGCCTACCGTTCTTGTGTTTGGAGCTCCGGCTTCAACCGTGCTTAACGGTAGTTTTACTATCAGTGACGCTGAGAGATACCTGGTTGTCCGCGGTACTGCAGCACATAGTGTTCTTCCTGTAAATGGAACTACCTATAGTGCTAATGCCTGGCTAGGAAACGGCAAGGTTGTGCAATCAAGCTCAACCCCGTCTTTCTCTGCTACGGCATTGAACCCAGACTCCACGTATATTTTCACAATATATGGATATAATTTCTCCGGGACAGGAACTACTCCTCAGTACAAAACATCAGGTCCTCTTACCGGAAGTCAGGCTACATTGCCGAATCCTCCGAGTAATCCAAGTGCTTTCAGTGCTACTGCTTCCAGTTTAACGCAAATTAATCTGGCTGCAACGACCACAGAACGCATTATGGTAGCCTGGAACACCACCAGCACATTTGGAACTCCTGCATCAGACGCTACTTATTCATCAGGATCTTCCATTACCGGTGGCGGTACAGTCTTGTACTTAGGCGATGTATCCGGTTTGCCAAACCATACAGATTTGTTTGGTGGGACCACATACTATTATAAAGCCTGGTGCTATTTGAGCAGTGGTATTTATAAAGTATATTCCACAGGATATGCAACTCAAAGTGCAACAACCCTGAGACCGGATAATCCTGCCACCTTTACAGCAACTACATTCAGCCCCACACAGATTAACCTGGATGCTACTGCTAACTTAGCAGGACATGATATTCTGGTGTTCTGGGGCAGTACCAGCACCTTTGGTACACCTAATCCGGATTCTACTTATACAGTAGGTAACAACGTAACCGGTGGCGGTAAGGTTTATTACAAAGGTCCTGCTGCTTCTTTACCTGATCATAGCAGTCTGACTGCCGCAACCTCTTATTATTATAAGGCGTGGAGTTATGTTGCTACAGGAATAAAGAACACGTATTCTACCGGTACCGCAATAAGCGCAGCTACTTATATAGCTGCTCCGTTTACCGAGAACTTTGATGGTGTTACAACACCCAATCTGCCTTCTGGCTGGAGCAAATTGTTAGGAACTTATGGAACAATTACAACAAGCACAAGCTACCCATATTCGACCCCAAACAGCTTGTACATGTACGTTTCCTCAAGTGAATATACAGTATATCCTACTTTAATTACTCCTCCAATTCAGGAAGCGATTAATACCTTAAAGCTTAGCTTCAGAATGTATTCAACATATGCTAATGCAGCTATAGCAGTTGGTACAATGCCTACACCTACAGGAACATTTACTCAGATAGGCAGTACAATCGCCAGCACATCTTTGACTGAAACTGTAGAATACTCAATTTATCTGAATTCCTATGCAGGAACGGATAAATATCTGGCTATCAGAAGTGCCGTTCCATTGGGCGGGTATTCATACATATATCTGGATAATGTATCCGTTGATGTAATTCCAACTGCTGCCACATTCGCAGTTACTCCCACAACCTATAACTTCGGAACAGTTGATGTTACTTCTCCCTGGACTAAGAACTTTACAATTACCAACAATGGTTTTACACCTCTTGGAATCACTAATATCAGCATTTCAGGAAGCTCAAACTATACTTTGGTATCAGTTCCCAGTCCTCTTCCTACTTTGAATCTGGGTCAGACTTCCACCTTTGGTGTGAAGTATCAACCTGTATCAGCCGGCGCTGACTCGGCTTATGTTTCTATTACAGATGATGTAGCCCGCACAGTTCATCAGATATTGGTTAAAGGAACAGCTGTAGCGCTGAGTTCTTTACCTTATTCTCAGAACTTTGACGGTACATCCAACGTTGTAATCAGCCCAGACGCATCATGGGTCATTGGTACACCAGCTAAGACACAGATGGCAGCAGCGCATAGCGCACCAAATTCTATCGTAACAAGAAGTTTGACAGCAAGTGTCCAGCATAATGAAAATTCGACAGTTACTTTACCGACACTTGATCTTTCTACCAATCCTGCCGGTGTAATTGTCAGCTTCTGGCAAAACTCTATAAATGAATCAAATTGGGATGGTGGTTATTTCGAATATTCCACCAATTACGGTTCAACCTGGAAGAAAGTTGACCCACAACTTGGTACTGGTGGTAACTATACCACATCCACAAGTTACAACTGGTATAACAATAGCAGTACATCAGGTCCTGCAACACCTCCCAAATGGTCAGATTCCAGTACTTTATACACCGGAGCAGTAGGTGGCTGGATTCAATCTGCCACACTGATTTCCAGAGACACATTGGGAACAGCCACAAACCTGAAGCTAAGATACCATTTCTTTACTGATGGTAGCAGATCAGCTTTGGAAGGATGGGCAATCGATGATATCAGTGTTATTGCTCAACCCAATGTAGAATATTCAGCAAGCAGTATGACTGCTTCTCCTATGATCTATAATGTAGTTGGCGACTCTGTTACTTTCAGTGTAACTGTAACCAATAATGGCTTTAATACAGCAGGTACAAACGTCGACTTCAAAGTTGGCTCAACTGTAGTTGGCACTGTAGCTTCCGGCACAATTGCCATGAACGCTACAAAAGTCGTGACCTTCAAATATCCTTTCACAGCAGCCGGAATTTACTCAGTTTCTGCTGTTTTAGCTAATGACGAAAACAACGCCAATAATACTTCCAACGTTGTTACCGGCGTTGAAGTCTATACTGCCGGCTGGTTAGCTGAAGGATTTGAGGGCACTTTCCTGCCTTCCCGTTGGATTAAATGGGGATTACCCTATTGGACACAGGGCACTACTAATTTCTATGATGGCAGCAAAGCTGCTGAAGTGACACTGCTTGCAGGTTCTACCGGAAGCAGAATAGTCACTCCGAGATTAGGTATAGCCACAGGTGACTCACTAATATTCTGGGCAAAAGCATCAGTAGTTGGACCTCAGATTCAGCTTAGATACAACACTCTTGCAGATACAACTGCCACATGGAGCACTTTTGGTTCACCAATTAACTTAACAGCATCATATTTCCGTTATGCCGTAGATTTAAGTTCACTCGCTGGTGCTTCAAACCCGAGAATAGCTTTTGAGGGTCTTCCTAATAGCGTCGGCGGAACTATTAATCTTGATAAGGTAACCGGACCAATCATTTATATCCCAACTTCTGCACCGGGACCAGTAGTAATGGTCAGCCCTGCAGACAGAACGATAAACGTTAACCCCAAAACAGTTGTTCTGGATTGGAATACACCACTCAGTGGCGGCGATCCTGAATTATATGCTGTTTATATTGGCACAGTAAACGACACCACATTAGTTGACAGTTATGTTGACTATGCTGAAGTGTATGTTCCTACCAGCCAATATCAACCATATCCAACTTTCCAGATGACTTACAATACTGATTATTACTGGATGGTGGTGCCATGGAATGCCAATGGCAATCCAAGATTAGCTGATTGTCCCATTTACAAACTGACTACTCAACCAGAGCCTATCAGTGGTAACTGGACAATTAACCCAATCGGCAGTGGCACTACTAACTTCACATCCTTTACTGCTGCTGTTAACTACCTCAATCTTTGGGGAGTTGGAACAGGTGGAGTAACATTTACGGTTTATGATACAACCTATGTAGAAACTATCCCTGCAATAACCGCAAGTGGTACAGCTACTGACCAGATTATATTCGTCAGCGGCGGATCCAGAGCCAAACCGGTTATCATGCCCGGAACAGGAACTGGCACTAATGATTCAATCATCAAATTAAATGGTTGCGACTATGTCACATTTAATGGATTTGATATCAAAGAAAATCCAGCCAATACAACCGGAACAACTCAAATGGAATTCGGTATAGTTGTTTCCAATAATGGTGCAACAAATGGTGCTCAGTATAACACAATTAAAAACTGTAACATCACTTTAGCCGGCACCTCTGTAACCCGTGGCGTTGTGCAGAGTGTAACTTCTGTTACCACGGCTGCCGGTGCAAACTCCTATAATAGATACCTTGATAACGATTTGTTGAATTGCTGGTATGGTTACCTTTTAACCGGTTCCACCACAGCAGCAGCATATGACCAAAACGTCGAAATCAGTGCAGTAGCCGATGGTTCTATCACCAATTGCTTACACGGTGTGAACTATTCTAACCAAACCGGACTGCTTATCAACAAACAGGATATCGTACTCTTAGGTGCAGCTCTGCCTACAGCTATTGAATATGGTATCTATGGCGGTACCGGTGGTTCAAACACTGTTACTATTACTGAAAACGATATTTCCAATGCATCTGCTGTAACTACCACAAATGCTACTTATGGTATCAATATTACATCAGGCGCATCTGCCACAATTCACACTAATAACATTCATAACCTTGACCGTACCGGAACTTCAGGCACTACTTACGGTATCAATTTAACTGCCGGTGCTACCGGTCAGGTAAACAATGTTTATAACAACCAGATTCAGAATATCAATAACAAGAATGCTATAAATGCACTTTATGTTACTGCTGCATATACTAACAACTTGTATGATAACACTATCACCAATCTTGCCAATACAGGTACAACCGGTATTATTTATAGTATCTACCTGTCATCCGGCACTAACAATGTGTATGGGAATGAAGTATCCAATGTTTCCAATGCAGGCACATCAGCTATTTATGGTGTTTATGCCAGCAGCGGAACAAATTCGATACATGACAATTCATTCAATACATATTCATCGGCTTCATCAGGCGCTATTTATGGAGCCTATGTTAATGGTGGGGCTAACAATATCTATTTGAATACGTTTACAGGGTATACTGTAGCCACTACAGGAGCTATTTACGGCTTCTACTTTAATGGCGGTACCTTGCAAAATATCTATAATAACTTAGTACATAACTTCACTGGTGGTGGAATTATCTGGGGTTACCAGGATATTTCAGCAATCGCCAATGTATTTAACACCTACAATAACAAGTTCTATAACTTTGAATATACCGGAACAAGCACATCTTTAGTCGGTGGTATTAGAATTGGTTATAGCACAGATACCGGTAATTATTACAATAATATGGTTTATGACCTGCGTGCTCCCAACGGAACTCTGGCTGCAACAGCTCCACAGATCGTTGGTATGCAGGTTAATGCCGGAGGTACAAACAGTATTTATAACAACACTGTTTATATCAATGCTACCGGAAGCAGCGCAAACTTCTCAACCGCTGCTTTCTATAACTATGCCGGTACAACCAATAACATCCAAAACAACATCTTCGTTAATAAGAGCACTCCCGGGGCTACAGGAAGAACAGTTGCTTCATGGAAATATGCAGCAAACTTTACTAACGTAGCAGCAGCATCCAACAAAAATATCTATTATGCAGGAGCATCTTCTCCGACAACACTGATATTCTACGATGGAACAAATACCTGCCAGACTTTGGATGCGTATAAAGCCCTGATAGCTACAAAAGATCAAATGTGTTATTCCGAAAATGTGCCATTCCTTAATCCAGCGTCTCCGTATGATGTCCATATTGCAGCTACTCCAGCTACAGCGGTAGAAGGCTTGGCAAATGTAATCAACCCGCCGGTATCTAGTGATATCGATGGTGAAGCCCGTCATGCCACAGCGCCGGATATAGGTGCAGACGAAGGTACATTTACAGCTATGCCTGCTGTAATAGCTCCTACTCAGCAGCCTTCAACTCTGGTTTTAGTACCTGCTTCAACTTCAATCGGTGGAAGCTTCACAGCTTGTACTGCTGAAGGTTATTTGGTAGTAAGACACACAACTGCTACTTTGGGTGCTATACCAATAGATATGAAAAACTATGCATTGGCTGATACAGTAGGAACCGGTGCAGGAGTTGTTGTCGGGAAGGGTGGTTTAACCACTTTCACTACATCAAGCCTGACGGCCAGCACAATGTATTACTTCACAATCTTCTCTTATAATGAAATAGGTGTTAACGGTCCTAAGTATTACACAGTGGGACCATTAACCGGAAACAAACAAACTCTTCCAACTGCTCCGGCAGAACCTGTTTCATTAACAGCTACAACTTACAGTTACAACAGGATTAATTTGGCAGCAACGCCAAACGCTTCCTCTGATAACATTATGGTTGCCTGGAGTCCTACATCTACCTTTGGTACCCCTGCTTCTGATGCTGCATATTCAAGCGGTTCATTAATAACAGGTGGCGGTACAGTTTGGTATGTTGGACCTGCTGCCGGTTTACCGAATCACACCAGCTTAGCCGAAGCAACCACTTATAACTACAAAGCCTGGAGTTATGTAACAAGCGATGTATATAAGGTATACTCAACTATTGGTAAGACTGCAAATGCAACTACTGCTATGCAGCCTGTTACTCCTCCTTATACACAGAACTTTGATGCTGTAACGACACCTGCTATGCCGGCAGGCTGGACAGTTGAAAACGTGGGAAGTTTAGCCCCTTACTGGCAGACAAGCGCATACGGTTCAAGTACTCCCAATTGCTTGTCCATTGGCTGGGATAGTTATAATGATTTGAATGACTGGGCTATTACACCTCCATTGAATTTAACAGGCGGCGTTACATATAACGTAACCTTCAAGTACAAAGCTGTTTATAACAGCTACTATGAAAATCTGTCTGTTAAATGGGGCGATGCTGCGGTATCAACCAGTTTAACTAACCAGATATTTGATGCCTTTGATTTCAATACAGATACGTATACAAATGCTTCCTGCACATTAACTCCATCTTATTCCGGCACCTTCTATGTCGGTTGGTATGGATACAGTGATGCAGACCAGGATGGTATTTATGTTGATGATATCAAAATCTATACAGGTACATGGGATGATTATGCCGTATCTACTCTGGCAGTAACACCTTCGTACAAGTTTGCTAGCGAACCTATAACAGTTAACTTTAGAGTGACAAATAACGGCGACGTTACCACCGGCAAGAAAGCTTATCTCAAGATAGGCTCCACCAGAGTTGATTCTCTGGAAGTCGGAACTCTGGCAAACGGAGCTTATGTCGATAAGAGTTTCACCTATACCTTTACTACAGGTGGAACCTATGACATCACAGTAGAAATGAATACTGATCAGGTCGCAAGCAATAACAGCGTAGTCCTTGCTTCACAGATTGTTTATGCTTCCGGTCAATTAGCAGAAGGTTTTGAAGGAACCACCTTCCCGCCTTCACGTTGGTTAAACTGGGGCAGCACAACTCTGAATAAATGGGTTAAAGGCACGACATCATCCAGTGCTTATGACGGTGTACAATATGCATCACTCACCATAGGCAATGTTGCTAATAACAAAGCACATTTGGCTACACCGATATTAGATATCCAAAGCGGTAGCACCTTCAAGTTCTGGGCAAGATCCAGCGTAGCCGGTCCTCAGCTCCAGATGAAGTACAGTGCCGGTTCAGACACTACTACTGCAACATGGACAAGCCTCGGCTCACCAATTACACTAACCACAACCTATACCGAGTATACTGTTGATATTAGTTCATTGGTTGCCAGAGGACATTATCGTTTAGCCTTTAATGGTTTACCCAATGCCACCACCTATTCCATTTATCTGGATAAGGTTGTTGGTCCCCAAAAGTACATTCCAAACGAAGCACCTGGTACAGCAACTTTGACAGCTCCAGTGAATGGAGTTACAGAAGTTAATCCAAGAACAGTTGTTCTTGATTGGGATGAACCTCTTTCTGGTGGTAACCCTACTTCTTATAATGTATATGTAAGTAATAATCTCAGCAACATGACAGGTCAGTTCTCATTCTCAGTAGCTGCTCCTGTTACTCAGCTGACACCTTATACATACAGTACACCAACCATTCTTACTTATGGTACAAAATTGTACTGGTTGGTTCAACCGACTAATTCCTATGGCTCAACCCCAATCGGAAGCTGTACAATTGATACTCTTACCACAAAGAAGCAAATGGTTGTTACTCCTACTGCCCTTAACTTAGGCGCAGTATTCCCGGGATCAATAAAGACCGGAACCATTAGTGTTCAGAACGTTGGACCCAATGCTCTTACCTTTACACCAACCGGTTCTGCTCAATTTGGTTTTGGAGCAGCACCTTCCGTACCTGGTGACTCCACCAAGACGGTGTCTTATACCTTTACAGCTCCTGAAACTGTTGGGGACTATACTGGTAGTATTATTATTACCATGAATACCCCCGGAGCTGAAGTGGTTACTATACCTGTAACCGGGTCTATCAGCCGTACTGTCCAGATTGGAACCGGTACATCAGAATTGAATGTACCTATTGAACCATGGTATAGATACTCTTATTCACAGAGCATTTACCTTGCTTCTGATCTCGGAATATCCGCACCAAAACAAATTAACAAGATTACTTATAATTACAGCGGTATGTATAATCTGTATCATACAAACCAATGGCAAGTGTATATGGCAAACGTAGCAACGAGTGAATTCCCATCCACTGGTGCTACCTGGTTGCCGATTTCATCGATGACTCCTGTTTTCAGCGGTACAATCGTAGCTGACTCAACAGGTGCTGCAAACTGGTCACCTGTGATTACACTTGATACACCATTTATGTATGATAATACTAAGAATCTTATGATAGCTGTTGCAGAATTGGTATTAAGTACTACCTATGATAATACCGGCGCATATTTCTTGTGCCAGGGTACTACCGCATATAGGGCAATACAATATCAAAGCGACTCAGTTATTCCTGATCCTGCTGTCCCAACCATGGCAGCTACTTCCAAATTAGGATATCCTAATATTAAAATGGAACTGGGAGATATTCCGACTACTCCGACATTTGCTGTAACTCCTACCAGTTGGGATTTCGGAAGTATTGAACAGTTTATTCCATCAACAGCCAAAACATTCACAGTTACAAACGGTGGAAGTACATCTTTCAACGTGACAAGTGTTTATGTTGAAGGTGGTAATTTCGGTGACTTTACTGTGACTGCTTCAGGTTTACCTGCAACAGTCGGTATCTTTACCGGTTATCAGTTCAGCGTTGTATTCACACCTTCCGCAGCGGGAACAAGAACCACTACCCTGAAGATCGTGGATAACCTGAGCAGAACAATCCATTCAGTAACATTGACTGGAACAGGTGTGGCTGAAGTTGTTGGTATTCCAATCAACCTTACAGCTACTGTATCTAATTATGCTGATGTAGCCCTATCATGGGGTGGAGTAAACACAGGTTTATCTACTCCTCCATGGCTTCACTGGGATAATGGAACAGTAAGTACTTCCTTCAAGTCAACCAGCGGTTCTTCGTTTGATACAGCTGCCAAATACGCCGCAACAGATTTGGCTGCTTACAACGGATATACAATAAACAGAGTAAAATTCTATGCTGCAAACTATGATAGTTCAGCTTACCGTGTGCGTGTCTGGACAGGTAGCGATACCTCTCTGACTCCTTCATTTATGGTTGTTGATCAAATAGTTACTACTTATACACAGGCTGCATGGAACGAAATAGTCCTGGAAAGCCCTGTAACAATTAACAGCTCAGATGCAATCTGGGTTGGATATAATGTGGTTTACACACCTACTTCATATCCGGCAGCTGTTGATGCAGGTCCCAAAGTAGCAACAAGAGGTTGTTTGCATAATATTACAGGAACCTGGGCAGAATACACAGGTAACAACAATCTAAACGTCCAGGCTTATGTACAAAGTCCGGCAAGAGGAACAACAACACATACTCAGCTTCTGTCTATTCCTGTTGTAAACAATGTAAGCCTCAGGAATGTTAAAGATAGCAGTCCAGTGGCTGTTGCTGCTCCATCTCAGATGGAAACAAGAGCTCTTACCGGGTACAATGTTTATCGTGACGATGTACAGGTTAACGGCACACTTATCCCAACCGGAACAACTACTTACAACGATTTAAGTGTATCCAATGGTGCCCATTCATACTACGTAAAAGCTGTTTATATGAGTGGAAATTCTCCACAGTCAAACACTGCAACAGTAACGATTAATAAGCCTGCTCCCTGGAGCCTGCCATTTACCGAAACCTGGAGCAGCAGTTCGTTTGATACTCAGCTTTGGAATAAAGTAGCAAGTAACTGGGTCATCAGTGGTTCAACAGGTAATGCTGCCCCAGCAGTCAGATTCAATTATAATCCGATTGCATCCAGCTACAGCTACACGCTTACCAGTTGGGATATCGATGCAGTAGAATATGCAGACGTTAAAGTCAAGTACGATGTGTTACTTGATACAGGTACAACTGAAACTGTTGAAAGACTAGCAGTTGAAGTTTACAGTGGTGCAACATGGCACGAAATTGATAGCTTCACCAATCAAAGCGGTGACTTCTCCTGGAATTCCAAGAGTATTAGTGTTTCCAGCTTAGTTGGTAATTCTGAGTTTAAACTACGCTTCAGAGCTTATGGTTCTGATTCAAGTACTCTCAATTATTGGGCTATTGATAATATCGTTGTTGAAGCTATAATCGCTCCACCGGCACCTGTTGTTACTCCTGTTCTGACTATTGACAATGACGTTGAATTGAGTTGGCCAGCAGTAACAGGCGCATCAAGTTACAAGATTTACAAGAGTACGGAGTTCTTAGCTGAATTCCCGAGCGCATGGACACTTGCAGGATCAACCACAACACCGATATTCACTTATACCGTCGGTGATGATACCTTCATGTACTTCCGTGTAACTACGGTAGTTGGTGGTAGAGTTATAGCAATAGAACCAAGTGTAACTCCACTAAAAGTTAAACCAATAATTAGAAACAAGAACTAGTTAGAATTAGCTTCCACGCAGTGAAAACTGCGTGGAAGCATGTTTATGAAAGGTGATAACAAAAAAAGGAATAAAGAGTATGACGAATATATTCGAGCTTCAATTACTAATAATCCGGAATTTGGAATTGCTTTTGCATAATATTAAAATAGATTATAAGAATAATGTGAAATACAATGCATAATATGGAGGAAGTATTATGAAAATATTTTTATGTGTGCTGCTATTAGTTGTCTCTATCAGTATTTTAGTAGCAGTTGAGTCAAGTCCTTCGGCTACGGTTGGATATTTCAAGAAAACAATAGACAATGGTGGTTGGGAAGCATTTGTATTGCCTTTCGGCTATACCGATTTATCACCTAATGCAGTATTGGGAACTCAGTTTGGGGACTTAGACATGCTAATAGACATGACTGACCCTGAAGGTCCCAATGCAATGTACCTTACAGATGGTGGCTGGGTTGGCGGCTTAGCAGAATTGTCTTATGGTCATAGCTATTGGATAAACAGAGACTGGGGTAATCCTGCTGCGACATATTATCTTTTAGGTACAGTAGATCCACAGCCTGTTTCAGTACATGTATCCGGAACAGACGAGGGAAACTGGGCAGCTTTTGGATTGAATGAAGCCGCACCGGTAGCGTTAAGCAGTTTGGTAATACCAGGTGCTTTAGATTTTGACATGATCATAGACATAAGCGACCCGAATGGAGCTAATGCTATGTATTTGACAGATGGTGGCTGGGTAGGAGAATTGACTGATATAATACCTTCCCACGCTTATTGGTATAATAGTACATCGGATACGAGTTTTGATTGGAGCTATCCGGCTGCACGTAATGCAACAGTCCAAAGTGGTAAGATCAAACCGAATGTTGAACGTTCAAAATTAACTAAATAGGAGGTCAAATTATGAAGACCACTAAATTACTCCTTATTCTTTTTATGCTAATCATGATTGGTAACATGTTTGCAGCGTTTATAAACCTTACGGTTAGAGAAGTTCAAACAGGACCAATGGTAACATTAACCAGAGCCAAAATCTTGCTTGAGAGCCCTACTTATGGGACAGGTACACAACCCCCACTGGCAGACAGATGGGTTATTCAGTATTACACAAGTCCCAATGGTGTAATTGATCCATTAGGCACAGATGGCTTACCAACTGGTGATGATTTTGTAACCGCGTTTTATAATGGCACTTCAACTCAGAAGCTGGTGTTTGCTAATGCCAGTACATGGTTGACAAGTACAATTCGTGTTTACGATGACGGAGTTACCGGTAATACCTGGCAAGGCGATAAAGTATATTTGAGAATATTTAATTCAAACTCTATTGCTACCGCTACAAAGTATATCCAGAGTACTGCACTGTATACATTACCTACTGGTGCTACAACACTTAACTACATAGCTCAGCGTCCTGCAGTTGCTCCTGATTATGGCTGGTCTGACTGGATACAAAAAGATGAAACACCCTTAGTAAGCGGTACTATTTCAAGCGGTTTATCAGTAAGCGGTGTAACAGTTGCGTGTACCGGTCAAACGAATTACACAACTATTGCTTCAGGGACATTTAACTTCTCAGTACCACGCGGAGCTAATATTACTGTAACTCCTAGCAAATCTGGTTATAGTTTTGTTCCTTCTTCACGTAGTTATAATAATGTCCAGGATGATATCCCCGGAGTAAATTTCGTAATGACCAAGCTCGCTCCCAATCCGGCAACAATTCCGGTACCCGGTAACGGAGATCTTAATGTACCCGTTACTGTTGGGTTCATAGAATGGGATTATATTGCTGGTTCCGGCTATTCCTTGCCGAGTGAGTTCAAGGTTTATTTTCCTTCAACAGCTGTCGCTCCGGCAATCGTACCATACGCTATCGGAACATCACACTATTCATTCCCGATACCTTTATTAGGCTACAGCACTACATATAGCTGGAAAGTAGTGCCAACTAATAGTTCGAAAGCACAGGACACAGAAGTTATATCAAAAAGTGTCATGGCTTCTACAAAAGATATTAAAGGCGATTCCGGTGACATAGTAACTTGGGCTTTCACAACTGAAAATCCCAATAATATTTCTCCCGGAATTTCTGAAGTAATCGACCCGGATGGTGGTGGTACCATGGGGAATTTTGTATTCGATACCCCTTCTACAGATATCGTGCCTACAACCCCGGTTATCATATACACAATCATCCCATTGGCTAGTGTACCGGATATGATCGGTTTCGAATATATAACCAGTGGTTTTGCAATGAACCTACACGCTTCAGGATCTACTTCAATGGAAGTGTCTGTTCCTGTAGGAAGATGGTTTGTATCTGCATATTATAATGGTGAATGGCATTCAGGAACCCCAAGCCCGGCAAACGGACCAACTGTAGTCCAATTTACTAATATTCCTTTCGGAGCAAAGGGTGATGTTCCTATAGTAATAAACAAAGGTGGAGATCCGACACTACCAGTTGAATTGAGCTCATTTACAGCAGTTTATTCTGTTGGATTCTTTGTTCAGTTAACATGGGTAGTGCAATCTGAAACCAACCATCTTGGATATAATGTTCTGAGAAATGAAAGTGAAGATTTATCCTCTGCTACACAAATCAACCGCGATTTCCTTTCCTCAGGCAGTTCTGCTGGAACTCAGATAACCTACAACTTCCGAGATGAGGATGTTGCAAATAATTCAACTTATTATTACTGGTTACAAAGTGTTGATTTGGATGGTACTTCCTATTTCTTCGGACCTGTGAATGTGCTTATCAGCAACAACGGAGGACCTGAAATCCCGCCTGTAATACCAACAGTAACCGAATTACTAAACGCTTATCCGAATCCCTTTAATCCAATGACTACTATTCCTTACACTCTTAAAACTCCTGGTGAAGTTAGAATAGACGTCTATAATGTTAAAGGGCAGGTTGTGTGGACTTACAATCATAATCATGACAAAGCCGGCTATTACCAGATTCCCTGGGATGGCAAAGATAATAATGGCAAATCAATCAGCTCAGGCATTTATTATTACCGGATGAACTCAGGTAAATATACTGCCAGCAAGAAAATTATATTGGTGAAGTAAGAATACATAAAACTCGCCATATTTATCATGCCCCGTTCTTATAACGGGGCTTTTTTTATACAATCAATTTATGTAAACATGCCACTGAATGCGATTAGCCAGATTGCCTGATGATGAAAAAAAACGGGTCTAGATTAATTTATTCAGATGAGAAAATTGGGAGGGGGTAAAATTTAAAAATAATTGAAGAAATCATTTGACAGGAATTTTAAAGAGAATATAAAGGTTACAGAGTCAAAATAACTTTTAGGCATTTATAGAAGTGTATATATATAAAGCTATTGGTTTTCAAAGTAAAGTCGCATTGCTACAGTGTTTTGGTAATGCAGGTTATTTTTTTTGGTTTCAATGTATTGGTTGCTTTTCTTGATAAGTCGCTTAGATTTATCATCGAAAGTGAAAAAGGGATTTTACATAATATGGAGGAAATATTATGAAAAGAAGTTTATTTTTGTTGTTGCTGCTTTTTTCTTTGAGCATGCTACTAGCAGTTGAGTCAAGTCCTTCGGCTACGGTTGGATATTTCAAGAAAACAATAGACAATGGTGGTTGGGAAGCATTTGTATTGCCTTTCGGCTATACCGATTTGTCACCTAATGCAGTATTGGGAACTCAGTTTGGGGACTTAGACATGTTAATAGACATGACAGACCCTGAAGGTCCCAATGCTATGTACCTTACAGATGGAGGCTGGGTTGGCGGCTTAGCAGAATTGTCTTATGGTCATAGCTATTGGATAAACAGAGACTGGGGTAATCCTGCTGCGACATATTATCTTTTAGGTACAGTAGATCCACAGCCTGTTTCAGTACATGTATCCGGAACAGACGAGGGAAACTGGGCAGCTTTTGGATTGAATGAAGCCGCACCGGTAGCGTTAAGCAGTTTGGTAATACCAGGTGCTTTAGATTTTGACATGATCATAGACATAAGCGACCCGAATGGAGCTAATGCTATGTATTTGACAGATGGTGGCTGGGTAGGAGAATTGACTGATATAATACCTTCCCACGCTTATTGGTATAATAGTACATCGGATACGAGTTTTGATTGGAGCTATCCTGCTGCACGTAATGCAACAGTCCAAAGTGGTAAGATCAAACCGAATGTTGAACGTTCAAAATAACAAAATAGAGAGGTCGAATAATGAAAACAACTAAACTACTCCTTATTCTTTTTATGCTAATCATGATTGGTAACATGTTTGCAGCGTTTATAAACCTTACGGTTAGAGAAGTTCAAACAGGACCAATGGTAACATTAACCAGAGCCAAAATCTTGCTTGAGAGCCCTACTTATGGGACAGGTGCACAACCCCCACTGGCAGACAGATGGGTTATGCAGTTTTACACAAGTCCCAATGGTGTAATTGATCCATTAGGCACAGATGGCTTACCAACTGGTGATGATTTTGTAACTGCGTTTTATAATGGTACATCAACACAGAAGATAGTGTTTGCTAATGCCAGTACATGGTTGACAAGTACTGTTCGTGTTTACGATGACGGAGTTACCGGTAATACCTGGCAAGGCGATAAAGTATATTTAAGAATATTTAATTCAAACTCTATCGCTACCGCTACAAAGTATATCCAGGCCACTGCACTGTATACATTACCTACTGGTGCTACAACACTTAACTACATAGCACAGCGTCCTGCAGTTGCTCCTGATTATGGTTGGTCTGACTGGACTGAAATAAATCCTCCAACAGAAACTGCTCCAAATCCTGCTACTCTTGGATTACCTAATTCCCTTAGTCTTGGTTATGCCAATCCTGTTACATTGAGCTGGACAGCATCTGTTGAAGACGCCGGACATTCCGCTCCAACTTCTTATGATGTCTATTTTGGTACAACCCTGCCAGGTGTTCCTAATGCTAATGTTACAGTAGGAACAAGCTGGTTAGCCGGTGCAGTGCTAAAGAATACAACTTATCTGTGCAGAGTAATAGCCAAAAATGGAGCCGGACCATCTGCTCCTTTGAATTGGTCTTTTACTACCAGAGATGAAAAAATTCCAGGTCCTGCAACATATTTGACACCTGCAAATCATTCTTCTATTGAAGCACACGAATTCTGGCCTTTAGCAGTAGATCTTACCTGGGTACCAGGTGCAGGGGATGCTCCCACGGGATACAAAGTATATTTTGGAACAGCTGCAAATCCTACTGATATGGTTAGTGACCAGATTGGTCTTTCTTACCAGGCATCAATTGGTGTAGTAGGACCCTACTTCTGGAAAGTCGTACCATATATAACTGATCCAGGTACAAAAAAAGTAACTAATGGGAACGCTGTTACTGTTCGTGCCATTGCCAGCAACTCAAAAGGCGATGCAGTCGGTAACGAAATATGGACATTTGAAGTAACACCTTATATTCCTCCAGTTGTTCCAGACATACCAGCCGGTGGCTCAGGTGAAGTTGGTGGCGGACCTGCTGCAGGTGGCGCTACAGTTGGAACTACAGTTGACTTATTTAATGGTCCTGTCATTGCTCCTGACAATCCTGCATTATTAGTTCTTCACAATCTTGATAATGTAACAAATCCTATCATTCTCAGCTATAACGGTACTGGTGTCGGAGATTTGACTATGACAGTTGGACCCGGCACATGGTGGGGTATGATTTTTTATGGTGGAGCATGGCATTTTGCTGACCTTCCTCATATCTTACCTCTTGTTGTATTAAGCGGAACAGGCCAATTAGTATTCTTAAATGTTGATTTTGATGCCAAGGATGATATTATTATTGTCTTAGCTGAAGGTGATGATCCACTACCTGTAGAGCTTTCATCATTCACAGCTACACTTACATCTCAGTACTTTGTAAGCCTGACTTGGGTAACTGAATCAGAAACAGCAGTTATGGGATATAATGTATATCGTTCTGACAACAGCGAATTCTCAAATTCACGTCTTCTGACTCCAGTAGTAATTCCTGCTACCAATACCTCTTCACAGCAGTCATATACTATGACAGATTCAGAATTACTTGAAACTAACCACACTTATTATTATTGGTTAGAGAACGTAGATATGGGTGGCGGAACCAATCTTCATGGACCAATCAGTGCAACAGTAACAGGTCAGCCTGTAACTGAGCTTCCTGAAATTTCCGTGATGAGCGGCGCTTATCCTAATCCTTTCCGTATGGGTTCTTCCACCAGTATTGATGTTAACATCAAAGCCGGTGAGAAAGGAACAGTAACTGTATATAACATTCTTGGCCAAGCAGTGAAGACTTTCAATGTAAATCAAGGTCATAACAAGCTTACCTGGAATGCCAATGGTTGCGCCAGCGGTATCTATTTCTACAAACTGAGCACACCTTCTAAAAACACTACTAAGAAATTAGTAATCGTTAACTAAGAAGATAGTCTCATTCAATATAAAAGCCCCGCTTGCTAGCGGGGCTTTTTTTTACAACAAATCAACCTTGACTAAATATGACAGGCAAAGCAGATTGATACAGAGGTAATGATATGCAATATAAAATTCCCCGTGGGACATTTGACATTTTACCGTCGGACACTTGGCGTTGGCAAGTGGTCATTAATGCATACCGAGAAGTAGCTTGTGCTTATGGTTATGAAGAGATTGTAACACCTATCTTTGAGCAGGTGGAATTGTTTGAACGCAGTTCGGGTGAAAACTCAGATATAGTACAAAAAGAAATGTACCGTTTTCAGGACAAGAAAGAGCGTTGGCTTGCTTTGAGACCTGAGGGTACTGCTCCTGTAGTCAGAAGTTATGTGGAAAATCATCTTGATGCTCAGTCAAGGATTACAAGGCTCTTCTATATTGGACCCATGTTTCGGTACGACCGTCCCCAGGCAGGCAGATATCGACAATTTTATCAATACGGGGCAGAGTGCATTGGTAGCCATCACCCTTATTTTGATGCAGAAATTATAGCTATGCAAAGCACATTTCTCACTAAACTGGGATTGAAGGATATCATTCTGGAGATAAACAGTGTGGGTTGTCCGGAGTGCAGTAAAGAATATGATCAAGCACTCAGTAAGTACTTTGATCAGTATAAAGATGAACTATGTCCTGATTGTCAAAACAGACTTCAGACAAAACCCAGAAGATTACTAGACTGCAAGGTACCACATTGTAAATCACTTGCTGTAAAAGCCCCATTACTCACTGAGTACTTAGACAACGATTGCAAAGAGCACTTTTCCCAGGTGCAGAATTACCTCAAAATGATGGATATCTCATATCAGATTAATCCACGTATTGTAAGAGGATTAGACTACTATACTCATACAGCTTTTGAATTTCTGAATATGTCACTCGGGGCTCAGAATGCCATAAGTGGTGGCGGGCGTTATGATGGCTTAATAAGTCAGGTCGGTGGAAAAGATATACCAGCAGTGGGTATCGCTGGTGGTTTTGAAAGGCTGCTTTTGTCATTGGATCAGGAAAAGATTAGCCTGGGAGAAAGACCAACGCCTATTGCATATCTGGTACTGGCAGGAGAGCAAGCCAAAGAATTAGGAATCAAGCTATTGAAGGATTGGAGACAAGCAGGATTTGCCATTGCTCATGATCCGGAGAAGGACTCTTTTAAAGCACAACTTAAGGCGGCAGACAATTCACAGGCTCGTTATGCTCTGATAATCGGTGATGATGAGATAACTCAGGAAATTGTTACAGTTAAGGATTTGCGGCACGGAGAACAGAAATCCTGTAGTATAAAAGATGTAGCTTATCTATTGTTACAAGGTTTGGAGTAAAGAAACTATAGCTTGTTTTAGTTTAATCACAGATATCAACTCTTGCTAAACCCGTTTCAGGGTTTAGCTCACGGATAAAAACTGATATTCTGTTGCCCTTTGTAAAGGAACCCCTGATGTAAGTCTGAATCCTGCAGTTATAAGCAGGAAGATGCAAAAGGGAGTGATTATTTCTCCGCAGCCTTAGAATAACAGCCTCAACCGGAGTATTTTCGCAGTTAGCTTTGACTATATTGAGTTGCCTGAATTGTTCTGACTGGGTAGTAACCAATCTGATTGCCTGACGTGTTTGCATCAGAAGTGGTATCAGTGTTTCCAAATCCCCTGTTTGATATAACGCATGTTCTTTTTTGAGGGATGATATCAACTGCCGTTGATTCACCAGGTCGGCATATCTTCTCAAGGGCGAAGTCATCTGTGCATAAACATCCAATCCCATTGCCTGATGTGGTAATGGTCGCACACTCAATATTGAGGAAGGAAAAGCCTGTTTATCCGCAAATTCTGTTTCATCCATTGCCGGAAGTTGTTCTTCCAGATACCTATAGAAGAAAGGCAGTTTATTCAATTTGGCATAGTTTGCCATTTTACTATTATATAAAACCATCAATTCTGCGATAAGCCGTCTGGAAGCTGATTGCCCTGTATCAGCTACTATTCTGGCACCTTGCAGTATCCGCTCATTAAGATGTCTTTCCACAATATTATGCAAAGTGAGTACTTTTAGCTGGAAATCGGTTCCGGAGTTTTCAGCATCTAAGTAATGCTCAAACTCTTCGTATGAAAATCGTCTTTTAACACATATTTGAGTGAGGACAAGCTCAGATGATTCTATTGCGAATTCTTTATCTATGTTACAGATTAATGAGAGAGCAGGTCTGATTTCATTTACCTTCAGGCTGGCAATATTGCATGAAATTGGTTCAGGAAGCATATGAGTATTATTCTTAGCCAAATAGATTGAAGATGTACGCTTTTGGGCTTCAATATCAATCAGGGATTCAGGAGCAACAAGCGCAGATACATCAGAGATATGAATCCCCAATATCCAGCCTTCCTCAGTTTCCTGTAAAGAGATGGCATCATCTATATCTTCTGTGTCTTCAGCATCAATGGTCCAGCAATCCAATTCAGTTATATCCAATCTTGAATCATCAAACTCATATGGTGGAGTTTCATTTACTGAATTTAGGACATCCCTGGGGAACAAAACCGGAAGACCACTGACTGCTAAGAATAGGTCAGTGCTATCATCAATCTGTCCAAGTGCTTTGCGTATGATAAGCAGCATATCTTTATAGCTTTTGTCTGGAGCTACACGGTTGACGATATGATGGAGCCATTGTAAAGGTTTATGGTGAGTGTGAAAGCTCAGATCCTGTTCCAGCCTGGTATTATTACTTTCCAATAACACATGAGCTTTTGCCGGATGAGAAATAACCTCTGTTATCCAGTTTTCTATTGCTTGTTGATACTCCAGGTCAAGCTGATGTGCCTGGTCCGCTTGTATGGCCGCCTGTGATTCCGATTCACTCAGGACATGATACAGATTGCCTTTGTGGCGAAACTGACAGGGATTGTCTCTTAAAACCGTAAACAGGGCAAAACGGCAGGCATCAGTATTGTCTAAGCTGCAAAGCTTGATTATCTCCGGTAAAGTCAGTTCTCGTCCTGTATCTTTTAGCTGATGCCAGATAACTTCACCCGATAGGTCAGATTTATTGGCTATCACATCCAGATTAAACTGTACCAAAGTAGTGTCAGAGTCTGAAATCGGATAAACTGTCTCAGATAATAGAACTATTCTTGCGGGACTCAGATTCAGGATAGTGCCGTTTTCCGAATGAATCTGAACAGTTTTCTCCGATAAGGAAATGATGATACCACAATAGAACTGTTCTTTATCAAAGAAAGCACAGATTTGACCAGGCTGAAGGATAGTTGTTTGAGCAGAAGAATTTTTCATATTATCCTTAAAATTGGTGCCCCTGAGATGACTCGAACATCCGACCCACGGTTTAGGAAACCGTTGCTCTATCCTCTGAGCTACAGGGGCTACCTAATTAAGGTTAAAAACTGATTTGCAGCATTCCTGTCAAGTTTTGCATTGACAAAAGAAGTGAAAGCAGGGCAGAGTAACACAAATATCCACAATCGGTACTTGTTTAACAGAAAAGGAATCAATATGAGAATAGCAGTTGTCGGCGCTACAGGCGAAGTCGGAAGAATGATGATTACCTGTCTGGAAGAATTCCGGATAGACGTCAGCAGTCTGGATTTATTTGCTTCCGAACGCTCTGAGGGTCTAACCATATATTACAATGAAGAAACACTAAAAGTGCAAAAGCTGACCAAGAGTTCTCTCTGCAGAAAGTATGATTATGTGCTATTTGCAGCAGGAGGAGCATTATCAAAACAATTTGCCCCGATAGCAGCAGATGCTGGAAATACTGTAATAGATAATTCCGCAGCCTGGAGAAGGGAAGACCTGATACCTCTGATTGTACCGGAGATTAATGGTGTTCTTTTAGCCGGATACAAAGGCATCATTGCCAACCCCAATTGCTCTACTATCCAGATGGTGCTCGCTCTAAATCCATTACATCAGAAGTACGGTCTTAACAAAGTCGTGGTTTCCACCTACCAATCAGTTTCCGGAAGTGGTTATAAAGGCATTGCTCTGCTGGAACAGCAAAGAGCCGGTTCCAATGATAAAGGTATTTACCCCGAGCTTATTGATTTGAACGTAATACCTCAAATCGGTGCTTTTCTGGATGATGGCTATTGTCAGGAAGAAGACAAGATGCACTTTGAGACCGCCCGCATCATGGGTATTCCCAAACTGAAAGTGAGTGCAACCACTGTGCGTGTACCTGTTATATATGGTCATGCTGAATCAGTCTATGCAGAATTTGACCGTGAGATTGTCCTCTCTGAGGCAGAACATGCACTTAAGAAATCCCCTTCAGTCAGATATCAGGATAATACTTATATGACTCCTCTCAATATCGGCAAATCCAACGACAGCCAAGTCAGCCGTTTGCGCTATGGCGTTGATATAAACTCTCTGACTTTCTGGAATGTCGGCAACAATGTCCGTCTGGGTGCTGCTGCCAATGCAGTGCGCATATTAATCAAGCACAAAGAGCTAAATTAATACCTTTAATCAATAGATTACCAAAGGATAGCGATAGTGAAAAGCCTAAATCTCTTTGAAGTAAGACAAAAGCTGCACAGGATACCTGAAATAGCATTCAAGGAATATAAAACCAAAGAACTACTGCTAAGCTATCTGAACGACCTCGAAGATATCACTATCCACCAATTTTCCAACAGCACAGGCATTCTGGTTGAATATAGTAAAGGCACAGGCGAATATCAGCTCTTTCGTGCCGATATGGATGCTCTTCCCATAACAGAAGCCACCGGCTGCAATTATGCTTCTCAGCATGAAGGTATGATGCATGCCTGCGGACACGATATCCATATGACCATTCTTTTGGGTTTGATTTATTGGGTAGTGGGGACGCAGCCCGGCAAAAACCTGCTCTTTCTCTTTCAACCTGCGGAAGAGGGTGAAGGCGGAGCAGAATCCATCCTGGCAGAAGGACTATTGCAAAAGTACCCGATTAAAAGCGTATATGCCCTGCATGTAAGCGGAAACCTGCCACTCAATACCATATCTTCCAAAGCAGGAATCTTCTTTGCTATTCCGCAGGAATTTGACGTGGAATTTATCGGCAAGTCTGCGCATGTTGCCTTTCCCGAAAATGGAAAAGATGCGCTCAAAGCAGGCATGGAGTTTTATACTAAGATGCAAAGCTTCATCAATCAGAATTTCACAGCCGAACCCGTTATCTTCAATATAGGTGAAATGAAAGCAGGAACCGTCCGCAATGTAATTCCTGATAAATGTATTTTAAAAGGCACACACCGCACGTTAAATAAATCAACCAGAGACATGATTAATGCGGAGATAAATAACCTTGCCGACCAGATTGCCCATCTGCACAAGCTCGAATACAGGTTTAACCTTTTATGCACCTACGACCCTGTGATGAATGACTCAGCCCTGTATCAGCAATTGAAAGCAGCTTGCAGCGCTCTTGCGATAGACTTTACCGAATCTATAACCTTTATGACAGGAGAGGATTTTGGCTTTTTTACCAGCCTATACCCCGGCTTACTCTTTTGGCTGGGAGCAGGATTAGATGCTCATGACCTGCATTCAAATCAGTTCCTGCCTGATGAAAACTGCATCCCCACAGGGATTAATATCCTCTACTCTTTTGTAACGAACTGATACTAATCCATCCCAAACCAGCTTGCGCATCCCTTTCTTCATCGTTTATTTGCATAATTTCTTTACCATCTGTCCTTTGATGTTATCCCATGCCTATTTTTAATAGATACTTACTTGCTGGTTTGCCAGCTCTCTGTTACCCTCAGAGACAGAGATGATATATTTACCCGGGACGACTCTTTTTAATTTGAATACGTAGGTATAATCTAATAATTCTTTTCTGGAAACCTTACTTGTTTTAATTACTTGACCCTTGATATTGTATATGGAGACTATCAATTTCATGGGCTGTTTATAACCCTTTCCTGTGAACCTGATGTTTATATCTGATTTATTCTGCTTCATGGGATTGGGATAGACTGATATACTCCAGAGACTGGTATCCGGCTGGGTGATAACCTCATCATCGACAGGTGTGGTATCATCAAGTTCAGAATTCCCTGCATAAACATACACTTTTCCATTGAAGGGAAACCAGGTCAATTCAGTAGTTGGCGCAGCTATTGCATAATCACAGCATCCATCGCCATTGAAATCCCCAGTTACACTTACATCACCAAAATTGCACTGGTTTAGTTCTGCCGGTGGTTCAAAGGTATAATCCAATGTTGCATTAAAACTCTGTCCACCCAACCAAAAACCAGCCATACCGTTATTCCAATCGAAGGTTGGATAAGTACCAAGAATATCACTGTACCCGTCATTGTTTAAATCCCCGCACCTAATACCCTCATCCGAATTATGACCTGCCAGATAAGGGGATAATAAAAGGTCATAACTGGGTGTAATGTCAGCATCGCCATACCAAAATTTTAGTGTTCCGGCATTTTCATATCCAATAATATCATCAAAACTATCGCCATTTACATCACCTGCCCTACAGCTACTTGTTAATATAAAATTAGGAGCGTGATATAAGGATAATGAGTTTTGTATATTAATCTGAGCACTTCCATAATATATGGTGACTTGCTGATTTCCATTTGCATAGTGTCCTATCGAAAAATCATCAAAACCATCATTATTTATATCACCAAGACCATGAAAAAAAGAAGCATAATTATGCTGTCCTGCTTCAAACAAGTCAACATTCTGTAAGCTTCCGCCCAACATAACCCGATATAAATTAGTACCGCCATGCCATATTAATAACCCAATATCATCAAAACCATCTCCGTTAATATCTCCCAAAGCTTCTGCAACAATTCCTCCATATTGGTAGTAATTTAATTCAAAAGAGTAATCTGGCTGAGTATCCGGTACTTGCCCTCCATAAAAGATTGAGAATTTTGGATTACCTGGATCAAGTCCAGTTTGAATTGCACTATGTGAAACACCCAAGTCATCAAATCCATCTCCATTAATATCACCCAGATTATATACGTTGGCAGCATATTCACCATAGTAAGTTCCTGCTAAGGTCATATCGGGGATATTATCAAAACCGGGTCCACCCCAATAGAAATATATTTTTCCATATCTAGTACTATCCGGAGGTTGATTAGAACCCCAGGCTGAAGAACTAACAACTAAGTCATCATAGCCATCCCCATTGAAGTCCAAGCTTGCCATGGAGCTTCCCATGTGAGCTTTGTTATGTTCACCTGTCATAGTCGTTAGCAGGTCCATGTGATTCACACAGTAGAGTTGTAAACTCATGCCAAGCACGATTGCTAAAAGAAGTAATGCCTTTTTCATATCCACCTCCGGGTAAGAGTTGATAGACAATATGATAATTATGTTTATCTTAATATGCTGTCAAGAGAAACTTGTTAGTATTTTGCTTGAATCTGTCCTTTTTGTTATAAGTGAGTAAACGTGCCGAAATGCTATTCTACAAATCATCAGGGGTCGTAGGGACATGCCTTGTGCTTGTCCGGAAGATAACCACCATACCATTGTACATCAATATCATCATTTTACTGACAAGCGCAAGGCATGTCCCTACGGCTATTATAAAACCAACCGGATTAGTAAAACACTTATTACGGACAAGCACAGTCACTTACCAAATATCCTTTTTTGCTCCTACTTGCCCCCTCTTATTCCTTAAACGATACGAAGGATATACAAGATAGATATAAGGGGTATATAAGGACTTTCCCCTTAGAAACCCCTTAGAAACCCCTTTGATCTCTGTAGGATCTATTAATGAAGAATTGAGAGCTAAATGAGGTATAGAATACGCTTCGCCGTGATAAAGTGTTCTCTTACTTATCCCTTACTCCCTGTTCGAAATATGAGTTCCAAGATGGAACCTGTTGAGATCCTGTTGGGAACCTCCTGGGCTAAGCCCAGGAGGAACCCAAGAGGTTCTTTCCCGGAATAGTTGTATATCCCATATTTGGAACGAGAAGGCATCAAATGAGAATGGAGAGCTTAAGAAATTGAGAAGTGTTGGAATCTCTGGGACTCTGCATCGCTGGGTTAATAAAAAAGCTATACGGCGATTTTATATGTTAAAAGCGTTTGGACAGCTTTGGAAAGCTATCCTACGGGTCGTAGGTTACCTGCCTCAGGTGACCAAAGATTGCTGCGCATTGTGTTAAACTCGTTTGGACAACCGGGGGCGGTTATCCTACATTTTCTAACAAAGTATCCATTTCACAAAACCGCATAAATGCGGTACTACATACTTATAATGTCTCTGCGGCGTTGCGACTCTGCGTTAAAATCCCATTTGCGGTCATTGCGTCTTTAGCGTCCTTTGCGTTAAATGAAAACCTCAGTATGGAAGTAAGAGGAAAAATTAGTTTGGACAGCTTTGGAAAGCTATCCTACGGGTTGTAGGTTACCTGCCTCAGGTGACCAGGAATGCTGACGCTCAACTGCTAAATACGTTTGGACAGCTTTGGAAAGCTATCCTACGGGTTGTAGGTTACCTGCCTCAGGTGACCAGGAATGCTGACGCTCAACTGCTAAATACGTTTGGACAGCTTTGGAAAGCTATCCTACGGGGCTTAGGTTACCTGCCTCAGGTGACCAAAGATAGCTGTGCATTGTATTCAATTCGTTTGGACAGCTTTGGAAAGCTATCCTACAGGTTGTAGGTTACCTGCCTCAGGTGACCAAAGATAGCTACGCATTGTATTCAATTCATTGGGAGGGGAAGCTGGGAAGATATGATAAGGCTTGCCAGATTAGTAAGTGCCTGTTTATTTGTTTGCATCAGATTAATACGCATCTGATTGAATAAACAGACTGGTGGAGATTTGAAAGGTAATAGCAACATCATTAACAGTGATAATCTGTCAGGAAAATTACCTGTCCTGCTGATAGTGCTGGTTGTAGCCGTGTATATCGGACTTGTGATATATACGGCAGGCAAGGGACCTTCCGTAATGCAGGATGACCACTGGTACATGAAGGATATCAGGCATTTTATCGCAACAGGCAGGATGGAGACAAATGAGATTTATCCTGCCATGCTGGCGCATAATATGGCAAATCCGCCCAAAGTCTTACATAATTTACCTTTGATGTATCCTGTAATTCCTTTTGTGATGATGTTTGGTTCGTATTGGGGCTGGATCATTGCCAATATGATGTATAGTCTGCTTACCTGCCTGATATTGGTGCAAATCATTAGATTACTCAAGGGAACGCTCTGGCAATGCCTGGCTGTGATATCAATGTTTTTATTGTGGATAATGACCGTGCACGTTTCAGCTCACCCACTGGCAGAAGCGGGAGTGCTCTTTTATATCTCATTGTTGACCTGGATTTTTGTAAAGCTAAACGAGAGCAGCTTCAAATATCTGCTTCTGGGTATTATTATGGCAGTGATTATCCTGAACCGGGTTTCATTTGCAGTCTTGTTTGTATTACTGGTAATATGGCTGATTATTTTACGCAGAGAGAAGCCGGAGAATAGATGGCTACAGCTATTTGTATTCGGAACGATAACAATAGCATTATCCATACTCGGAAGTTATCTGTTGCCGGTTACTAAGATGGGAGTGTTTACACCGCTCAGAATGCCTGCCAATCAGGCGATGCTGCACTTCTATCAACTACAGCATCAGCACTTTTCGTTTGCAGTCTTTGCCGTTAAAGTGCTGGATTCCATCAAATTGCAATTAATGGGCAGAAACATTACTCATACAGTTTTCGTAACCATATTTAATCTATTGATAATCAGCTTTCTGATATTTGGTCTGAGATCAAAGGATGAGAAGCAGCAGCGGTTTGAGCTAATCACCTTATTTTATGTATCAGTTTACTTCGCAACTCTTGTCTGGTTTCAATACCAGACCAGGTTTTTACATACAGTAATGCCGTTTTTATTGGTCTGGCTGGTTCTCAGGTTTCCCTATATCAAGCAAAAATCGATACCTGTAATGATAGTAGCAGGTTTCTGTCTGATTAATCTGGGTGGGGATATATACAACGGCAGACAGAACAGGAAAGACGCAGTACTTACCAGTCAGATGGAACAAGCATATATTCAGATACAGACTCAATATAACATAAAAGGTTCAGTTTTAGTAGAAGGCAATTGTAAACTGCTGCCCTGGGTAATGGAAGATAATCCCGGAATCCTGATGTGTGACCCCGAAGTTAATACTACTCAAGAGTTGCTTTGGATGAGGGATAAAATACCTTATGAATGGATTATCAGTGTAAATGATTCAGGATTAATTGATAGTCTTGCATGCCTCAAACCAAAGCTGATTACAGTGCTGCCTCTGCCCATGACGGAGTTTTCCCTGTACAGGGTTGCAGAAGACAAGTAATTATATCAAATTCTGCCGGGAAAGCTACTGATTAGATGCACTTCGGTAACAGTTCTATCACTGATTGCAGAGGAATGTTGTCAAAAACAGCTACCTGAGCAGAATCCTTAAACAATACTAAAGTAAGCATATCTGATGCTTTTTTCTTATCTTGCATAATGAGTTCCGGGAATGCAGCAATGAAGCTATCTCTTTGTACCGAATCAAGTTCAGTTTGAAAGCCATGCTGTTTTAATCCTGCGATTATTCGCTTTGAAACAGCGTTGGTAATGAGTCCAAGTTTTTTACTGATTCCGGCAGCAACGGCAATGCCCCAAATTACTGCTTCTCCGTGAGGGATAGAGTAATCAGCACTACTTTCCAGGATGTGGCCAAAGGTGTGTCCCAGATTAAGCAAACGGCGGTTTCCGAGGTCATCAAGGTCATGGGTGCAGATGTTTAGCTTGGCTTTGGCATATTCCAGGATGAGTTCTATGGTTGGATAAGTATGTTGCCGGAAATCGGGGTCAGGTAAATCGGGCAGAATGAACCTGAGTTTAAGCATTTCAGCCAGACCGTTTTGAAGTTCCGCGTCAGATAAAGAATGGAGCAATTCCGGTACTATCATGACTTTTTGAGCAGGATAGAAAGTGCCAATCAGGTTTTTGACTGCATTGTGGTTTATGGCGGTTTTCCCACCCACAGAAGCATCAATCATGCCTAACAGTGTGGAGGGTATCAGGATTAACCGGCAGCCACGCTTAAAAGTAGAAACAGCATAAGCCACCACGTCGGTAATCGTACCGCCTCCGATTGCAAAGACTTCAGTATTTCTGGAAACATTACATTCTAAGAGAAAGTGATAAATACGTGTAACTGTTTCCTGAGATTTGTGTTCTTCACCTGCAGGTAAAAGCAGGATTTGCTGTTTACAATCTGGAGTAAAGATATCTTTGTGCAGTTCATAAGCGATGCTGTCCATAATAATGGGGCAGAGGCTTCCGGATAAGAGCGCACGGATATCTGATTTACTGCCGGAGCAAAGGTCTGTTTGAAAGTTAATGCCAAAGCTGAAGCTATTTGTCGGCATTATTCTTCCCGGATAAGCGCTATCTTACCTCGTTTGGTTACACCATTTGCATCAGTAACTACAAAAAAGTAAATGCCTGAGCTGCATTTCTGGTTCTTTTTATTGAGTCCATTCCAATCGAAGCGGGTGAATTTATTTTCTTTAAGTTCAATAACCATAGCTCCGGAAGAATCGAATATTTTACAAACGTTGGTGCCTTTGGGCATGGATTGAGAAGGCATATTGATGATGCGGACAGCACCGTCTCTGTTGGGGAAGAAAGGATTGGGAAAGGCTTTGACGGTATTGAGCTGCTTCTCTGTTTTAATTTGCACTCCGATTTCCAGAGTGTTAAGACCTTCAGGAGTGCCAATCAGCAGGTTTCCTTTGATAGGGTCATATCCAAAACAAGTGATATAATTGGAAATGAGCGGTGATTTGCCAATATAGTAATTTGTAAATCTTTCTGTTGATGGGTCATACATGGTAATGCCGTTTTCCAGGCTGCCAATCCAGATTTGATTGAAGGGGTCAAGAAAGATAGCGGTTGGACGGGCTTCACGGTCACTTCCGAATAAACGCTCTTCGTCAACATAATAGAGAGTTTCATTGGACCACTGGTCATTTCCTACATATTTTCGGCGTTTGATATCAGTATCATATCTGTACCAGTTTGTACCATCCCACATAAACAGACCCTGGCTGCTGGCTATCCAGTTTTCTTCTTCTTCGAATATATTGGTTATGGTTATTACTCCATAAATAGTGCCTCCAAGCAGTGGGGGCGGGTAATCGTTTGTAGGCAGCCAGTGATTTTCACCGGTTATCGGTAAAGAACTATCATTCCAGATTTGCAACCTATCATCAGCATTCATGCCGAAGAAATACCTGCTTCCGCTATTATGCATAAATGAGACTGACTGAAATACTCCGGAAGAAACAGGCATCTGGAATTTACCGAGGTAATTATAATCCTTATCAAAAACTGTTATTCCTGCACCAGAACTGGCAATCAAGATATTACCCTGTAAATCTACGTAAATGTCTGAAATCGTATTATTATAAATTTTTGGCGAACCTGTAGCAGCAGCAGACCAACCGTCATCAGCATCCCAGGTGCGAATCCCGTCTCTTGTGTACCATAACCATGAATTATCACTATCATCCAATACATTGACTCCAGGTTCCCATTGATAAGGTTCAAGGGTAGAGTCCCAGCTTCCAAACCACTTTTTATTATTCCAGTCAACTTCTATACTATTCATATTATCAATTGTTAAGGGGCTGTTCTTTTTTGTGTAGTTCTGCCAGTAACCATCCGAGAGTTTGCTTATGCCGCGTGTTCCTTTGCGAGTCATGGTTCCGCCCAGCCATCCGCTGGCAAACCACATGTTATGATTATGGTCAGTTTTGATATCGCTGATAGTCTGAAACCCGATGCAGTTATCTCTCAGATTATTGGATACTCCATCAAAGTAGCGATAGAGTCCCTCGCCCCAGGTAGCAAAAGTTAAAGCATTCTGCTTTAGAATGAAACGCGAGATGGATACTGTGGGAAATTCGTCATACGCATTCAATTCAGGTGCTTGTGCAGATAAAACTCCGGCGGAGTTTATATAATTATAAACAGCAGTACTCTTTCGTTTTATTGACATGGTATCTTCATCCCAAAGACCATACGCAAGCAGGATACCATTTTGGGAAGTAAGCCCGATGGTAAACACACTGTCCTGGAGTCCGGCATTTGCCCTGGTCCAGGTCTGCCAGTCTGATATATTCGGGTCAATATTGTGCCGGTGAACAGACATTTTAGTATTTAAGGCAATGTAATCATCATTAACGCTGATTGATAAAATCGGGTAATTGGGGATGGGACTATTAGATGGTGTCCAATTGTGCCAGGCAGTGTCTATATCCAGGGAATCTGTATGTATGTAACTTACTCCTGAAGCTGTGGCACAATATAAATAGCCTGACGGAGAAATGGCAATATCCAGAACGTCATTATCTGCTAAGCCACCCTGAGTACTGAGCTCGTCATACTGATGCAATAAAAGCGGAAAACTCACTCCGGGCAGATAATAAAACTGACTGATACCCATATCGGTAGCCACATAGAGATGAGATTGGTTTTCTATAATCCTGCGTACTCTATTCGAGGGCATCCCTGAATCAGTATTGAGAATTTGCATAGTATTTTGTTTAATAACCGTTATACCTTGATTGTAAGTACCTGCCCATACATCACCAGTGGAAGACTCATAAGCCAAAGTTCTGATATCATTTGAAACCAATCCATCAACACTGGTAATCACTCTGGAAAGGTAAGTATCACCATTTACAGCATTGAGGCTATATTCTGATACTCCACCCCAGGTCGCTGTATAGATTTTGTGATCTGTAATAACAGCATCATTAACATTGTTAGTATTAGTATAGGTATGCCATTTTGTTGCCTGTAGTTTTGAGGCAGGATTCAAAAACAGAATGATAAACAGAATAGAAACAATAATCATTTTGCACGGAAGTGGATTTTTAACAGATAGCATTGTATGTGTCAGCATTATTTTAGCCCCCTGTGAATTAATATATATAAAGAAATTATCAGGATTGACATCAAGGCAACAAGCAGTGAAAACAGCACCTTGTGCGACGAGAAAGAGAAACCTATGGCTGCCAGTCCAAATAAAGCAGTTATAAAATAAGTTAATAAAGCAATAGCTTTTTGCGAAAGTCCGATCTTGAGAAGATAGTGATGAAGGTGGGCTTTATCAGCTTTGAATATGCTCCCTTTCCCAATCCTTCTAAACACCGCCAGAAACGTATCGATGATGGGAATAGCCATTACAATAATCGGAACCATCAAAGTCATGGCAGTAATTCCTTTGAAAGTTGTGATACCTGCGGTAGAAATGGCAGCAATGTTCAGACCGATTATTAAACTGCCTGTATCTCCCATAAAGATTTTGGCAGGATAGAAATTATACTTGAGGAAAGCCAGGTTTGAACCTAGTAACATCATTGCTAAGGTCAAAACTAAAGGATTGTAAGCCATAATTCCGATTACAGCCAGGACAATACTGACTATACAGGTGATTCCCGATGCAAGACCATCCAATCCATCAATCAGGTTAATGGCATTCATTGTAAGTAAAAACCAAAATATAGTCACCGGTAACGAAGCTAAACCCAGTAAAATATGGTTGCCGAGGGGATTAGTGAGATAGATAACTCTGTAACCTGCATAATACATCAGGATGGAAATGAAGATTTGACCGAATAGTTTATATCTGGCCCTGCTTTGATATTTGTCATCAATGAACCCGAACAACATAAGCAATATACTAATTCCACTCAGCTTAACCAGACTGATGCCATAACCATTATTCCAATTAATTATCCCAAGAACCAATTGCAGTGTAATCATTACAAAGCCGAAACTGAGTCCTCCGGCAGTAGGAATTGGATATGTATGTATACTGCGCTCATTTGGAGTGGCTAAAATCCCATGCTTGAATGATAACCTGATATTGAGTGGTACAAGTAATCTGGTACTAAGATAGGCTGTTATCAAGGTTAATGACAATTGCAGCCATGTCTGTTCAGTCAAAATCAATCTCCTGTATACAAAGATTTATATCCATGGATAAAACTTTCATAGGAACAAATGTTCCTTGCTTTATTTTTGCCGTTGAGTCCTTTTTGTCTATAAGAATCTTTTGCATTAATAATTTTGTGCAATTCTGATTCCAATTGTAGGGGTTGTTCTGAAGGAATCAGCCAACCATTAGTATTATCTACCAGTTCGGCTATACTTGGAATATCGGAGCCGATGATGGGTAGAGTTGCATGCATCGCCTCAATAATGCACATAGGAAGACCCTCATATAAAGAATAAAGCATAAAGGCATCAAATCCAGCCAGCCACCCGGCAGTATTGCTTTGCCAACCTGGAAGGATAATCCTGTCCTGAAGCTGATTTGAATCAACCATCAAACGGCACAATTCAAAGTACTCACCATCACCTACAAAAACGAATTGTACATCATTACGTTTCTTGCATACCTTGATTGCAACACTAATTGTCATGATAATATTCTTTTGCCTGGAAAAGCGGAAGATAGAGCCGATTGTTACGATGTCATTCCTGTCTTTTTTCTTAAGTACAGCTGACTCAATTTGTTGTAGCAGTTCAGGATTGATAGCATTATATATGGTTACAGCTTTGTGGATAGGAATCATGTGTTGATTGATATAGTAAAGTCTGTGTGTGTGATTCACAAAGACCAATTTATCACAAAACAAAGCACCGATTCTTTCCATGGTTTTATAAAAAGTATATGTGAGATGTGGCTGCCCAGTAAAAAATGGAGCTCCATGACCTGTGTGAATAATCAGGGGAACGCCTGCCAGTTTCGCAGCTATCCTGCCTAAAAGTCCCGGTTTGGATGAATGAGTATGAACAATATCAAATCTATACTTACGGAAAACAATGACAAGTTGAAAGAACACTATGAAATCCAACCAGGATATTGCATGCCGGAATAGTGGGATTGGCAAATAATGATAACCTCTTTTCAGTACCTCATCAACCATCGCACCACCAGGTTTGGATGCTACATAGATATCATATTCCTGAGGATCCAGACCTTCAAGTATATGCAACACGACGTTTTGTGGTCCTGATAGCAAAGGTAAAAGCTGCAGGTGTAATATTTTCTTTTTCATAATATCGGCAGATTTAATGTTTTTTTATTGCAGGTATGGCGTGTATTGCTGCATCCAGGTTGCGTACCTGATTACTTCTCTCGTAATCATAAGGGATAGTATACGCATATTCACCTGTTTGTAACGCATTAATCAGGGACAGGAGACAATGTTTTATCTCAGGGGAATCTGTCATATTGCAAATAGCTTTATGTCCGCAGCTTCGCAAAATGTCAGCTGCTTCACTTTGAACCGGAGCCAGTGTTAGTATGGGTTTCCTGCAACGGAGATATTCAAATAACTTACCGGTCAAAATCCATTTATTCATTTCTCCACCGATTATCAAGAGCAGAATATCAGAATCCAGCATTAGTTGTACTGCTTCTGAGTGTTGTTGTTGCCCGATGAATACGGTTTTATTTCTGAATCCGCTCAGCTCAATCTCTTTATGCGTTTCAGGGTAAAAATTTCCAACCATCCACAATTCCAGGTCAGTTTGAGGTAATTCTGTTTGGATATCACACAAAGCATTGAGTAAATAGCTTAAAGGTCTTTCTCCGTAAAGTGAACCCAGATAAGAAATTCTGATTTTGCCATCCGGTATTCTGCGGCATTCTTTATTGATAAAATCCGCCTCATCCCAACCATTATAAAACGGTAATATTTTGTTTGATAAATCATGTCCGAAGCTCTTAACCAAATCCATTTTCATAATATTAGTAGCAGTTAATATCAAATCAGCCTTTTTGAGCAGTTTGTTTTCCAATCTTTGGATAGAGTTAAAAGCGAAACTACGTGTGACAGTATTATTCAAAGTCCAGTGATCACGGTAATCAATAATAAGAGGGATTTTTGCTTTCTTAGCCAGATAGAATGCTGCCAAAGACGATGAAAAAGGTCCGCATGTTACTATGACAGCAGCATAGCGATTTACTAAAAGAGCTTTCATTCCGGTATTGATAGCAAATGGCAGCCATCCTGATTTATCATCAATCGGGAAGAACTTTTTTATCTTGTTTTTGTGAGTATGATTGGTGTTAAAATACAATTTGTTAGTATTCAATCTGAAGGATTTCTTTAATTTATTCAACAGATACATCGGGTCAAAAGATGCAGTTCGATAAACGTTTCTATGAGTACATTCAGATAAAAGAGATTCATCTATTGAGTGATATACAATGTCTCTAATCGTTATAACATCAACATTCCAACCCAATTGCGTAAGATACTTGACTGTCTTGCAGGGACGTTGAACAGCCGGACCACCTAAAGGTGGATAAAAATAAGCAAGCAGGAGAAGGCTTTTATTCAGTTTAACCGTCTTAATCTATACTGCGGGGGGATTTAAAATATAGCTGACAGCATCTAGTAGAGCAGGTTCAACCCTTGCCCATAAGTACTGCTGTTTGATGATTTCTCTGCATTTGATACCCAGCGCATCTCTTTCTTTCTGGTTAAGGTTTAAAAACTTGTCAATAGCATCAGCAATGTCTTGTCTGTGAAACGGAACACATGCTCCGACATGATGCTTTTCGAGAATGCTTTTTAATTGTGGGAAATCATTTGCGACTACGGGAATTCCCGCTGAAAGGTATTCCAAAACCTTGAGAGGCAGTGCTTTTTTGTATCTTTTAAATCCCGGATGCAGAACTGACAATCCTACTTTAACTTGTCTGAGAATTGCGCATACCTTGTCATGCGGGACTGCATCTCTCCAAAAAACATGAGCGTTCAGGTTGTTGTCCATTACGTAATTGTAGAATTTTTTCTTGAATGATTCTGAGCGAAATGGGCCTACAAACAGGGCTTTGAACTGACCACGTTTGGAACGTAGGATGTCAATCACCTGCAAGAGTTTCATTATTCCACGTTCTTCTGTAATTCCACCCAGATAAATGACATCAAACTGTGTGTCAGGTAACAAACTGATAACTCCGCATGCAGCGATATCCTCTTTCCAGATATCGCTGGTTGGGTAATTCGGACATATTACACCCAGATTGTTAGCAGGGCGCAGATACTTCTCCAGGAGGTTTACCGGGGTTGAAACATGTTGTTTGGATGAATCAACTAATTTGAGATTAAATAGTCTGAAGATATCATCATTCACTGCAATCGTCAAATCCATCTTATCCTGCAGATAATGCTCAATCAGATAATATAATCCACCTGAAATAAAGTTCATCGGGAATGAATATCTTTCGCTATGGGCAGCAGTGTAATATTCATGAGCATCATAACACAGTTTACAACCGGTTTTCTTTTGGACTTTTAACCCTACTATCATGGTTAATGGCTCAATACAAATCACCAAATCGGGCTTAAGTTTTATTGCCTGACGGTAAAGACCAAAGAGTCTGAGATTGGGTGTAATCCCTGAGACAATAATTCTGGTTGGCTTGGTGGATATTTGTTCATTTTCGTCAGAATAGTCTTCCATTAAACTACCTACACCTCTGGCGCCCAGGACATAGACTTTGGCTATTTTACACAGACTCTTTGCAAGTTTATGATAAAGACGAACATCATTTGTGCTATGACTATTGGCAATGATACAGATGACTTTTTCTGCTGACATAATGCCTCATCTATTGAGTGTAATTACTGTTATCTAAAACAGCGCTTTGGCTCAGTTCAATTACTGCAACTGTACCAACTTCTATATTTGAAAAGAAAACACAGTTACCATCAATCCGGGCGTTCGGAAGATCAACAGCTTTAATCCTGATATCACCATACAATTGAAGTACAAAACTATCTAGTTCATCAGGGAAACTGACACTCACGTCAAATTCACCTTCCTCAATAGTCACTTTACTTCTTTTCCCCCACCATTCAGAGAGTTCACACATAGTCGCGACCCAGGCTTTGTCAGCTTTAATCATATCCAGAATGTAATGATACAACTTATTACAATAAGGAATATCTGTATAATTTGCTACAGTAAAATCAACACTGAATAGTCCCTTCCGACGCCGTACAGATTGATAGGTCTTTTTTGACATTTGCTTGGCATCATCAAAACTTACGGCTCTGAATCGGTTTATTTTGAGAAACTGGTCTTTAAAAACAACAGGAATTTCTGTATGGTTGCTTTTCAAAGAGGTTACCCAAGGCAAATATGGAAAGAGCATGCCATTTTTAAATCCTGCAGATTCCTGAAAAGCTACACTGGAATCATAATGAGGGAAAAGTTTTTGATGCAAGTCTCTGACTTTTTCGCTGAGATGATATCCATGTTGTCTGATTCCAATATGGCTATCCTGTAACTGGCGCGTCATTATTTGCTTGCGGTTCATAAAATCATCTCTGTTTAGTTTATCGTCGGTGGTTAGCAAAGCTATTTCATTGCCCTGCTTAAGAATAAATCTCATTTCATCCTGCAAGTCAGGGTCATCCAGGGTATAGTCAATTTCCGGAGTCTGCTCAGCTGCTATGAACCAGGTAGAATGAAAGCTCTGCGCTTTTTCAAGCGTAATAAATTCCTGAAAATTCCAGTACATTTCAAAATTGGTGAAGATATACTTTAGCTTACTACTAAAATTGCGGAATAACAACTGCCAACGTAAAGTAGCAAAAAGAGCAAGATCATCCAACACAGATAAAAGAATAGTGTTTAAGTCCCATTTTTGCAAATCATCAACACTATGAGACAGCGCGATAGCAATATCCTGTGCCTTTGGCCAATAATGCTTCTGGACAACATATTGTCGTGTAGCTTTTGATTGTTCTTTTATCAGATTATCCAAAAGCCAGAGAAAATTATCAATAAAGGGAATGTCTTTCCATTGATAGAATGCGCTGCTGGTTTCCGGTAAACAATTATATGGGTCCCGGGTGATATCACACTGTTCTTCTCTGTTAGCCAAATGATAAAACACATTACCGGGTAGGTCAAAGGTAATTTTACAGGCGTGAATTTCCAACTCAGTATAATTTTCGGCAGGATTTTCAAATCTTCGTTCTGAGATTATGGGTGTTTGTGAAAATAGCTTTACATCTCTTAATGCCCGTCTGAGTTGATCAGGAGTAAAACCATTTGCGTCATAAAGCTTGGGTTCGGATTGAATAAATATGGTAATATATTGTTTAGCGAGTGTTTGCAGCTCATCTATCGTCGGTTCTACCAGTCCATAAAGTAACAAAATGTCTTGTTGCCTCAGGTTTGAAGGATTACTGATAAATCTGTGACTAAGACCCAAAGTATCAAAAATGTAGTCAAAAGTATACTTGATTTCCCGATTGTATTTGTCTAATTTATAATCTATAAGAACTGAAATCATACCATCACATTTCCTTCACTCTGAATAGATGCCTTTATTACTATCAAAGGTATGAGTGTCAAGCGAAAGATTGATGGTTAATAAAAGTCTGTGTTAATTTGTAGTCGAACGTAAATCATTTATAAAGGACATATACATTAGTTCTCCAAGCAGTAGATTTCCTTTTTCATTCAAATGACCTGTTCCATTGATAGTATTTTTACTTGTAACCAAAGGCTTGGCGTAAAAGGATATATTATTGTCCAGACAATGTTGTTTAAGCAACGTATTAAAGGGCAAGTCGTTAATAACAGATATAACGATGAACGATTGATAATTCATCTTAAAATTTACTAGGGTTTGCTTTAGATCCTCAGTTACAACAGAAACCTTTTTTTTCGAACTGGATCCACTTAGCGATTGAGGTGCTATTTCATCACTGTCCTTACTCTTTCGCGAGGAAGCAGCCTTTATAATTAATGAGGCCATTGATGAAGAATTTCTGACCAGGTTCAGAACTTGGGTAGATTTGCCTTGTTTAACCTTTCCGAAGTCTTTATCGGGGTTGAAATCCAGTGGCCTGGGGTGTCGGGCAAACCAATCTGCATTATCCGAATTAATAACTAATATTACAGTTTTAGGGGTAATAATCTTCTTATAGTATGCCAGACGCATATATGAATCATAAGGGTCATGTCCGCTACAACCGAGATTATAGACTGCATATTCATAGCCATTCTTGTTCAATAAATCTGAGAATATTGCACTTGCTGTTCTTTTGGGCTCAATTTGATAAGCTTCTATGTAAGATGAACCCAGGATTGCAATTTTCTGATTTTTTGTAGTATCAATTCTTGACCCGGGAAATCCAAGATTGTTTCTGGAAAATACTCTGTTACCACCTTCAACATTCCAATATCTGGAATTTGGCTTCCAAACATTGGTCCAATATTCCCCACCAATACGATAATGTATTTTGTAATCCAATCCGAACACCGGGTATTTGATAATATGTCTGATAGTAAATTCACAAGCGAGCAAAGCTATAATGAATGATAGTATCAAAATAGCGAATCTCCTCATCAATTAAAGCCTCCGTTATTGTTCAAAGGATTAGCATAACTGCTAATGGTAAGACGGACAAAAACATTTAAATTCAAAAAAGATATTACATTTTGAGTTTTTCGTTGATTATTCGTGATACAATAGTAGACAAACTATCAGCACCTAACCCGTTAAGATGAGATAGATCCCTATAGTACTTCTTTTCTTTAAAATACGGATAACGTGCTAAAGTAATTGGAAAGAAACTGACAATATTATCTTGCGGAATTGATTTAAAATATTCTGGCATTGGAGTTGTAGAAACAGATAAATCACCATCCCCGTACTTAATATTATATACAAGGATAATTTTAATACCATTATCTCTACATAGTTGCAAAATTTTGTTGAAGCATTTATAGGATATACTTGATGGATCTACTTCATTTTTTTCAGAAGCTGAGTAGAAATTGTCTGCTAGTCCCTTTTTTTCTAAGGCCAACAATTTATCAATATTGCTACCGTTATCTGATTTAAAATTCAAGAATTTGTCAGTTGCCGAGACTACTTGATTATTTCTTAGAATATCAATTAAGAGGTAACGGTAACGGTACAGACTAAAAAACAAAGACATCCTTGTATAAGGGACTATAGCCGTTAAAATTGAATCGACATCTTTGTCTTTTCCATATAAATAACCGAATTTTTTAGTATTCTTAAGTGTATAACTTTGATCATAAGTATCTGCCCATGACGCATCATAAATGACAAATTTAGGTTTATATTTCTCGATGTATTGCTTGAACAGAATATAGGAATAAGTGCTATTTGAAAGGCTCTGGGCTAAATTTGCAGTTCTAAGGCCCGTCAATTTAGAGATTAATTTGGAATTATAGCCCACTTCGGCCTGAGAAGCTCCAAATATCAGAATTTCTGATTTCTTATACAGTGCATATTCTAATCCTGATTTGGTATTAAGATTGCGATACTTAATATAGGGAATGGTTGAGAGATTAACTATATTATCTAGGGAAACAAAAATAATGAAGAATATGCTAAAATTTATCAGCAGTTTTTTAAGTTCGATTAACTCTTTTGAATTCATCATTTTATCTCTTCCGGCTAAAATTGATAATAAATAAAAGAATTATCATTAAAATCGCCACATACCAGGATCATACTTATTAGCAGAATATAAACTATCCAACGAATGACCTTTTTTTGTTGTGAAACAAATACGACTACATCATTTTTGCGTGAAAATATATCTCCAAGATACAAAAGAAAGAATCCCAAACTCCCGTATAAAAATTCGTTCTCCTGAGGGATAAAAATCTTTCCGGAATTTGTAAATATTTTAGTATAGATTTCAAAAGCTTGCTTAGTTGTTTCTGCTTTGAGAACAATAAAGGACAAGCTAAATAGTAGAGTTGTAAAAACAATCTGCAGTGCCGTAATCAATCTTACTAAAGTATGGTTTTTGAGTATTATCAGTTTTGAGATATATAGTTCAATCATTATTAATACAAATTGTGATAATCCAAAAATAGCATAATTGAGCTTAGGTCCGTGCCACATGCCGATAATAAAGAAAGTAACCAATGTTGATACCATTATGGATAAATGCTTATATCTTCTCAAATTGTACAATATCGGGAAATACATATAATCACGAACCCACGAAGATAAGGATATGTGCCATCTTCTCCAGAAATCTGTTACCGACTTACTCAGGAACGGTTTATTAAAGTTATTTATCAGATCAAACCCAAATAGTCTTGCCGTACCAAGAGCAATATCCGTATATCCAGAAAAGTCTGCATAGAGTTGGCAGAAAAAGATAAACGAAGCAAAAAGGAGTGTTGTACCATTATGAAGATCATAGTTGCTGTATACAGCATTAACATAGGGACTAAGTCCATTGGCAATTACAAGTTTTTTGAAGTATCCCAGTAGAATAAGTCTAAATCCGCTAACGACTAAGTTATAGTTCAGTTCGTGAGTTTGTTTTATTTGAGGGATTAGCAATTTGCTTCTGGCAACGGGTCCTGATAGTACATGGGGGAAAAAGGCCTGGTATATGAAATAGTTTATAGCATTCTTCTCGGGCTTGGCAATTTTTAAGTATACATCAATTGTGTATCCGACGGCATTAAATGTATAAAATGAAATGCCAATTGGTAGTATGATATTGCTCAGGTTAGTTATTGCCTGAGGTTGAAATATATGTAGAGATGGGTTTATTAAAGATAACCAATAACCAAGATATTTAAAATATAACAACATACCGACATTGAACACCAATGATGAGTAAAAAATCAATCTCTTAGGTGCATTCTCTAATGAAAAGGATAATCCGACAAAGTAATTGATTAAAACAGAAATCAGAAGTAGAATTACATAAGAAGGTTGTCCGATAGCGTAAAATGCGATACTTGAGACACAGAGCAGATACCTTTTCCAGTTGTCATTAATAAAATAGTATGGGATAAATACAATTATCAGGAAAAACAGATATTCATAAGATACTATATTCATATTCTATTCAGTTACAAAGCTTATTATTTGTATTCTAGCTTAATTTTCCACTTATGCAATTAAACATATCGCCCATATTAGCAAAATTCATTATTTCCATAAATGAGAACTTGATATTAAAGTGCTTTTCTATTGCAACAATAATTTCCATATGTGTTAAGGAATCCCAGCCTTTGATTTCGCCAGCTGTTTTTTCATCGGTAAGGACAAAATCATCATGTGCCAAAATATCTTTGACGATTACAGTAACTTCTTCAACTATCTGATTTTTTAACATTTTACATCCTCCAGTTTATGCCCGACTTTCCAAAAAATATCTAAGTATCCTGTAGTTAGAAACCCTAACTTGTTCCACTGTCTGATACCTTGCCGGGTAGCTTGACCCAGGCAATACTTGTAGTTATTTTTCTTTATATAGTCCAAAGCAACGGTTACAATTTCTCTTCCATATCCCTTAGATCGATATTCGGGAATTATGCCTCCCATATATATACCGGCAGATTTTTCAGGTCCCCAATAAATCATAATTGCACCTATTGGTGTTCTGTTTTCCTGAGCTATTAAAATAGTATACATATCTCTCATAAACAGATGTGAGGGAATAGCCCGTCCATGAAAAAAGAGATTGATTACAACATCAGTCCATTTCTTGAGTTCAGAATCATTATGGACTTCATATAATGAGTAGTTTGGGATTTCAGCCATCTTTGGAAGTTCTTTCTCCACATCATAGCAAATATTTATCCATTGGTCAATTTGCCTGATTCCGTTTTTTTCCATGGCAGAAGTAAGCTGCTCATTATTTGCATATTGATAAGAAGACAATATATAAGGCGGAATAATCTTCCTGATGATTAATTGATTCGTTTCATCAATAACGCTATCAAACTCATCACCATTGTATTCAAGCAGGTTGAAATTTGGCCAGTCATAATCAATTGATTTGTAACTTAATATTGGTTCGGTCGATTTATAAACAAGCTTATCGTTCTGGGCAGCATCATCATAAAGAGTTACCAGATTATTCCAGTTTATTTTGTTGTAATATTCTATTTCATTCATTTATTTTGACCTCTGTATCATATGTTCGGGAATCGTGTCTTCCAGCTTTTTTCTATCTATCTTATTGCTGCTGTTGATTGGCAGTTGTTTAAGGTTATATATCCTTTTAGGTACCATATAAACCGGTAGTTTTTGCTCCAGGTAATCTGTTATACTCTCGTCTGTACCGGCATAATTTTCCACAAATAGAAAGAGCTGCATATTTCCATCTACTTCTTTAGCAATAGCGATAGCCATTGTATCGGTGCATTTGCGTGCATAATACTCTATCTCATTTAGTTCAATCCTATAACCCTGAATCTTTACTTGATGGTCTTTTCTGCCACAATACATCACATTGCCATACTCGTTAAGATAGACGATGTCACCTGTTGAATAGAAACGCTCACTTATACCGTTGAATTCCATAAGGTGGAATACAAGATTGTTTTTTTCAATATCGTTAACATATCCGGCAGCTACTTGCTTTCCCCCTATGTACAATTCACCCTTTTCCAGGGTATTTGTGATGATGTTGCCATCATTAATGATTAGAGATTTAACCCCCGGCATAGCTTGACCAATGGATATATAATCATTATACAGTTCATTTTCAATATTTTTATCAGCCTTATAAGCCAGACACCAGATAGTCGCTTCAGTAGGACCATATAGATTCCATATATCGGCATTGGGAATACTTGGTTTAATCAGATTTAAAAGACTATTCGTAGTTGCTTCTGCTGTAAGGATAAATGTCTTTACTTGCGGAAGATGTATCTCCGGTAGGTAAGGCTTTAACAGCGAAATCACTGATGGAACCATACAGGCTATACTAATCGGATAAGTGGTCAGGATTCTTGCGATATCCAGGTATTTTATCTTAGTCGGGTCAGTTGTATAAATGGTTGCTCCCTGGCATAGCGATAAAAACAACATGGCAACTGAAACATCAAAGGTCAGATCAAACATCTGTAGGACGTGGTCATTTTCTGTGTATGAAATCGGGAGCTTAAAAAAGGAGTCCAAAAAAGCTATCAAATTGCCTTTGGTCAGCTTAACCCCTTTAGGATTTCCGGTGCTTCCTGATGTAAAAAGAATGTATGCAGTTGCATCGGGATTTGGCTCTATATATACAAAAGCATCTATCGCTTCTGGAATTTCTTTCAACATGAAGTATTCATACTCAGGTGAAAGCATTTTCTTGTCATCTATATGACTGCTGCAAATGATACTGAGATTGGCTGCTTCTGCTATTTGAAGATTACGTTCCCGTGGATTTACAGGATTAAGAATAACATAACCTGTTTCGCTCAACATCACAGCGGTCATAAAAGCATAGGTTTCCAGATCGTTACGCATTACAATACCAACAACTTCTGCCCTTATGTTTTTGGTAAGACAGGAATAGTAGTTCTTTACCAGAATCGCTAATTGTTTGTAATCGTACTCAACGTCATCAATCACAAAAGCAATGTTAGCAGAGTTTAGCAGGTTGTCTACAATGCGTTTTAACATCTTACTCCTTAATCAAAACATCTTAGCACAATTTTGGGTTTTCAGTATGGCTTTTATTACATTTATAATACATCTTCACAATTCATTGAAGCTCAATCTAAAAAATTATTATAGGCAATATTGTCAATGTTAATCAGCAGCAAATCCATCTGCTCCATGTAGTAAGTATCTTGACATTCATATCTGTTGCTTATGAAGAAGTACCTGGTCTTACATTAACCTGATAGCTACTATCTAAACCACCACCAACCCATCGTTACGTATACAAAAGTTACAATTGAACTTAATGTTGTAAACCATCGGGCATTAACAAATTTCATCTTCTTTTTGTTTGCTCTTTTTATCTGATTCCAGGATTGAAGTAATGAGATTCCCACCCCGTGCCAGATTCCCCAGATTACGTAATGCCAGGCAGAGCCATGCCAAAGACCGCATAACCCCATAGCTATCACAGGTACGCAGAAGATTAACCAAAACTGGCTTGTCCTTCCCTGTGACATAGGAAAGAACAGATAATCTTTAATCCAGTCTGACAATGATATATGCCACCTACGCCAAAACTGGCTGATATTGGGTGCCAGATATGGATTATTAAAGTTCTCCATTATCTTTAGACCAAATAGCCTGGAAGAGCCTATGGCAATATCACTATAACCGGCAAAGTCAAAATATATCTGTAATGAATATCCAAACAAGGCAGCTATTCTTATGAATACAATGTATTCGTTGGGGTGTTGCCAGACAGGGTTGATAAAATATCCCAGCCAATCCGCCAGAACCAGCTTTTTAAACAGGCCGAATACTATTCTCTCAAAAGCAGTTTCCAGATACTCAAGTCTGAAGCGTCCGGTAACAGTTTCCAACTGAGGTTTCAGCCGTTCAAAGCGTTCTATGGGTCCTGCCACAAATATCGTAAAAAGCGAGCCATAGCAGGCAAAATCCAGGAATTTGCCTTTAGTAACGATTCTCCAGTTTATATCTGTCAGGTAGCTGATATACTTGAAGACAATGTACGAGATACCCAGAGGTAAAAAGAGCTTCTCAAATTCAAAGATTGGCAAAGCATGGAAAAAGCTTGTTAAGCTATTGATTGTCCCCGCGAGAAATCCCAGATATTTAAAGATTATCAGGACAAGTAATAACCCCAATATTCCAGCTTTGTGAACCAGTGCCGGACGATGGCTTTTTTCCATCCACATGGCAATCAGGTAAGTAAAAACAGTCAGAGCCAGAACTACATAAACGGCATTGTGGTCAAAATACCAGATAAATCCATAGCTGCATATAGTTAAGAATGCAGTTCTCAGTGATTGCCTGGGAAGGCACCAATATATGAGTGCCGCTATGATAAGAAACGGGAAATAGTATAGATTCGTAAACACAGACTAAAACTGGTTGATAATCTCTATCATTTGTCTGACAGTGTCAAAACTCTCGGCAGTAATTTTGGGAGCGGGTATTCTTTTTCCAAATTCTTTTTCAATAAAAGCCTGCAAAGAGACTAAAGAAAAGCTATCAATTAATCCGCTGGATATTAATTTTGTATCAACAGTTATTCCGGCATCTTCATCCATCTCAAATTCATGTACGATGTACTCAATCAATTTTTGTTCCATTGTAAAACTCCTTCATATTCAATTTCTTAAAAGTTCGCATAAAAGAAAGGATTGCTTTCAACAGCAACAATATTGTGCAATGCTGCCAGAGCAATACTCATAATAAGTAAAAAAAACAGAACAAGATATTTGAGAAAGTAGGCCAATAACGGTTTGGATAAACTCAATTTAGTAAACCATTTCATAAAAATTCAATCCTCAACCTGTGTATATAATCTTAACAAAATTCTTTTTACTGTGAATCTCATCCTTTTGTCAAGCACGAAATCTGAATGAACTGCTTATATGATGGTTACACGTACTTATAAAATTATCTTACAAGCCTTTCTTTCAAGAGATAAAGGATTGATCGTGCTCAATATTAGCAATAAATGATCCAGCCTCTAAGATAGTCGATTAACGCTCATCCCCAATTATGGACAAACAACTGCATAAATGAATGAGAACAAAACCTGTATTTTCTATTTTGGCTATTTTTTTTCTGATAGACACTTCACCTCAAAATTCCTTGCTCATTTATCTTTCATTCTTCTTTCATTTATTTCTAAGTGAACATAGTTTGTCCTTAAGACACCCACATGACACCCACATGACACCCAGATGACACCCCAATGAACATGGGCGAATCATTGGAGCAGCAAAGGCGCAGCATCCACGTATATTATGCACAATCTCTGCTCACTTAAAGAAAGATTAATGCAGAATAAGAGAAAGAGAAACTAATAAGCTAAGATAAATGATAGATAGTGAGAAACTAAAAAACCAACTAATATGCCAAAGATTTCCAACATAGTTCAGTATAAATGCCTCATTTTGTTGCTATTGCTTTTTTGCTGTGCCTCTATAATTTTACTTTAATCCTTTCAAATCGTGCAGGCTTGTGATTGAAAAAAGCATTGACATGTATGCTCTATTCATAGATAATGACACAAAGAAGTTTTGACCAGAAAAATGCTAAGAATGATATACTGAGGAAGCTTAATTAATGATATGCATAGATTAGAAGCATACGTACAAATCAGCTCAGCAAAGCGCTATGACAGCCATTGTCCTCTATATCTGGAAACAGACTTCATTTTTTTGTTAAAAGCAAATTCTACTAATCTGAAATGGTTATTTTTCTTAATCCATTAGATTAGTTTTTATAATATCCGTATATAGTGTTTTCCTGATTCTTTCAGCATCAGTCTGTAAGTTATGGGGCGAAGCTGTATTAATGTATCATTGTATCGAATAATCAAAACGCACAAAGGGAAGGTTCCAATATGAAGAAATCCAATTCCCACCTACGGTTAATCATCGTTTTGGGCTCACTGTTGATTTTAGCATCCATGTTATTAACCGGGTGCTCACACACAACAAAGACTAAGACAGGCTCATTGACAGGTAGTGTTATATTGGTCAATGATACAGGTGATACTGCCAATAATCCGGTTGATTATGCAGGGGTTACAGTTGCTCTGTATAAAGCAGTAAAGTTTGATACGACGCTGGTACGAATCAATAGTCAATACCCGAATGTAGGCATTCCCATCAGTGAAAGAACAGAATTTGACCATCGGTTGCAAAATCCTGTAATGGTAACAACTACATCGGCTGACGGTTCTTTTCAATTAAATAAAGTAACGCGGGGAAACTACAATCTTGCCATCCTGAAAGATGGATGGGGTGTAAGATATTATTGTGATTTGGAAATCGTCAGTGGGCAGAATACTCTTGCCTCTGCAAAAAAAAGCAGTATTGCAGGAAGGACTGGAAAAAGTACGACAGAATTGTATCCTGTACGCACATTGCATGGTTTTGCTTTGGATACTTATACTTTCCAGTCAAATCATAGCTATCTGGTCGACAACAATATTTCCTTTGTTGGAAATGCTGTAATTGAGTCTTCCGCTTATATCTGGGTCAAACCCAATATGAGAATCACACTTTTAACATCTGTCAATGCAGGGCAGATTACTGATGACTATAGCATTATCACTTCTGCAGATAAGATGTATGAGACAACGCAAGTACCAGCATCCGATATATTACGCTTTGATGGCATCTATTTTAACCCCGATATCCCTGTAGAAAACAACATGATTCAATCGGTAATTACTACCTTCGCTTTGAATGGCTGGAACGTGCAAACCTCAAATATTGATATTAAGAATATGATTTTTAGAAATTGCGGTATAGGGATACACATAGTTGAATGCGATAATATCACGATAACGCAATCAAATGTAATTTTGAGCGACAATCTGGATAGTGGAGGCATCAATTTAACCGGTTGTCATCAAACTCTGATATCCGAGAATGTCTTTCTGTCTAATGTCATTGGCATTAGACAACATACGAGTACAGACGCAAACGTTAAAAACTGCTATTTCTATAACAACTCAGCCAGGGATATCCAAAATATATTTGACACAACAAGCTTGGTTGAGCGTTGTGATTGTGCTGCATCAAATATAGCAATCGAATCAGCCGGCAGATGCAATACAACTATTCAATACTGCAATATCCAGGGGAAAACCGGTATATTAAATACAGTCAGAATGAATTGGTACCCATCACATTTCCGGGCAAATAATAATAACCTGCATTGCACTGATTATGCAATTAAATCAAAAACAACATGGTATAATCCGGAGTTTATCGTAAACAACTGTGAAAATAACTATTTTTTCGAGACCAATTCAGCAAGTATTGCATTGTTGATTTGGGATTATCATAACGAGGATCCCAATGATCCGCACTATGATGAATATAAAGATATAGTTGACTATGTGCCCTATCGCAATATCGCTATAGAAAATAATGGCATTATCCCCAATTAAAAGAAATTATGAAAAGTAATGGTTAGTTTATCTTACTGATTCGATAGGTAGATGAAAGAAAAAACACTGTTAATAGACAATCACACTAATCAAAACAGATGGATTACTGTAGTTGTTTTTGGCTTTCTATTGTCTCCTTTAATAGGATTCATTTCGGAAAAGATTTGGGCTATACACGGCTCAATCGTTTTAGGCCGCGGAATTGCTATATTATTGCTGGTTATGATATTGGTAAAGAGCCCGCAATTGCGTATCTCCAAGTACTTTATCATGGCTGTTCTTTACTATATTGCTACCTTGATGATACCAATGCTTTCCGGGACAAATTCCAGGATTATTCTTGGAAGCGAATCTATCATTTGTATATTCTTTTTGATTCTGCATAGTTCCTCAATTACGGATAAGACATATAATAAGGCTATGGTCTGGATGCTGTATTTAATCGGCATCAGTTTACTTGTCTCACTCATACAGGAGTTTTATAATCCTCTTTTTTTGGTTAGTAAAATAGTAGAAACCAGCTTTAGCTGGGACAAATATAATAAAACCCAATACAGGCTGTCTTCCATTTGGTCTTATGTTAATTTTACTGCCGGCGGATATTCTGTTATGGCGTTTTATGCTGTTGTTCTGGGTCATTTAATTGAAAAGAAGAAGAGTGTCAGGAATATAGCTCTACTCGTGGTTGCTCTCCTGATTTATTGTTTAGTTTCCCGGCAAAGATGGATTCTGGTATCCTATTTGATAATTTCTTCACAGATTTACAGACTGTTCGATAAAACCTCAAATCAGGTAACCATAGTCTTAGTTCTCTTGATTTGTCTGGGTATCCTGTTGTATGCCGGCTTTCCATTACTTGATGTTGTTCAGTACCGTTACCTGGATAAAGAGGTTGGCGGGATACAGTATGGTTCCTGGCAACAACGATCGCTTGGCTGGGCTGCGTTTTCAAGGTTCTTTAACGATTTCTTTCTGTTAGGTATAAATATGTCAAAGAATTCCGGCTCATACTATAGTTTCTTGGGCAGAAGAAGTGGGAATATTTTAATCGGGAATATTTGGCCCTTTATAACTTATGGGATAATTGGCTCGATTTGGTACTATATGTTGTTGGTTATGCTTATAAAAAACAGCTATAGACTAGGGAAAAAGACAAAGAATTATGGATATTTCTTGATGTTTGTAGCTCTTGTTGCCGGGGGATTTTCTAATGGTGCGAGTTTGGTGGATCCAGGAACAATGGTGGCGATAATTTTAATGAAACACTACGAAGATAAAATATCCTATTTACAAAAGGTGAGAATATGATGACAAGTGCATTATTAATGGGACGTGAATTATGAAGGCGATAATTCTCTCCGGAGGACTTGGGACGAGGCTGAAGCCTTTTACAGAAGTAATACCTAAGCCTTTACTGCCAATAGGTGAAAAAGCAGTTTTAGAGATTCAGATTGAGCACCTAAAGAAATATGGGTTTGAAGAGATATTCTTAGCGACAAACTACAAATCCAGTTATATTGAGAATTTTTTTGGTGATGGCTCCAAATACGGGGTAAAACTGATTATCAGCAAGGAAGAAAAACCGCTGGGCACAGCAGGACCTGTGAAACTATTGGAAAAGCATCTGACAGAGCCTTTTCTGGTGATGAACGGAGATGTTCTTACTCTGCTCAACTATCGCAATATGTACGAATTTGCCTGTAATAAAGATTCAATACTTACGATTGGGACCAAAGAGATAACAACACCGTTTCAATTTGGCAACATTTTTTTTGAAGGAGACTTGGTTACCGGAATCGAAGAGAAACCTGATTTCATTACAACAATCCTTGCAGGGGTTTATGTTTTCAAGCCGGAAATACTAAGCCTGATTCCGGATAATCAGCAATATGATATGGATAAACTAATACTAAAAATGCTGGCATTGAAGTATAAAATAACCAGATTTCCGATTAAAGAATATTGGCTGGATATAGGCAGAATTGACGATTATGAAAAAGCGCAACAGATTTACGATGAACATTTTAAAGGTGAGGAAGAATAGATGAAGATTCTGGTTACCGGAGCTGATGGTTTTATCGGCTCTCACTTAACAGAAATGCTTTTAAAACAAGGTCATAAAGTTCGGGCATTAACGCAATATAATTCCTTCAATTCCTGGGGCTGGCTGGAAGATATAGAACATACAGATAATCTGGAAATAGTCTGTGGAGACATCCGTGATCCACATTTTTGCAGAAATCTGACCAAGGATATCGATTATGTTTTTCATCTGGCTGCTTTGATTGCGATTCCCTATTCTTATGTAGCACCTCAAAGCTATATTGATACCAATGTGATAGGCACACTTAATGTCTGCCAGGCTGCCATGGATAATGGAGTCAAACTATTAATAAATACATCTACCAGTGAAGTTTATGGCACTGCTCAATATGTGCCGATAGACGAGAAGCATCCACTGCAACCCCAATCACCTTACAGTGCCAGCAAAATAGGCGCAGATGCCATTGCCATGAGCTTTTACAATGCTTTTAATTTCCCTGTTATTATCGCCCGTCCTTTTAATACTTTTGGACCAAGACAATCAAGCAGGGCGGTAATACCCACAATAATTTCTCAGATAGCATCCGGAATAAAAGATATAAAGCTCGGGGATGTAACCCCTACCCGTGATTTTAATTATGTTACTGATACCTGTCGTGGTTTTATTGCCCTGTCTGAATGTGAAAAAGCAATTGGCATGACCGTGAACATAGGTTCAAACTACGAGATATCTATCCTGGAAACCATGAATTTAATCAGAGAAATCATGCAAAGTAATGTCACTTTTAGACTTGATGAACAAAGAATCAGACCTCAGAATTCTGAAGTTCACCGGTTATGGTGTGACAATACAAAAATCAAGGATTTAACAGGGTTTGTACCTGAGAATGAGATTAAACAGGGCTTAGAAAAGACAATAGCTTGGTTTACCAAGCCTGAAAATCTTGCCAAATATAAGACAGGAATTTATAATATTTAGATTGTTGAAATAGTCAACAAGTGATTTTATGAATCAATAGGAAAATCAAAATATGGACTTCCAGCCAATAATTGATTTTATCCGTTCTTTGTATCAGGATAAAGATATCATACCGCTTCATGAGCCTGTCTTTGCCGGTAATGAAAAGAAGTATGTGCTCGATTGTATAGAAAGTACTTTTGTATCATCTGTGGGAAAGTATGTTGACCGTTTTGAAGAGATGATTCGGGATTATACTGGCGTTAAATATGCTATAGCCACTGTAAATGGAACTGCTGCTCTACATATAGCTTTGATGCTAAGCGGAGTAAAAAGAGGCGATTTGGTGATTACTCAGCCTCTCACATTTATTGCAACTTGTAATGCTATATCTTACTGCGGAGCTGAACCTGTGTTTATGGATGTTGATAAAAAAACTTTGGGGCTATCTGCTGAAGCGCTGGAAACCTGGCTATCAGAAAATTGTGAAGTAGTCAAAGCAGATATTGAGAGTTCAGATGGATTAGATTTCCAACCGGCTTTCCAATGTATTCATAAACTGACAAAAAGGCATATAAGCGCATGTGTACCTATGCACACATTCGGACATCCATGTGAAATTGATAGAATTGTCTCTATTTGTAATAACTATTATATTCCTGTGGTTGAGGATGCTGCTGAATCCATCGGAAGTTATTATAAGGCTCAGCATACAGGCACATTCGGATTGATGAGTACGCTTAGCTTTAATGGCAATAAAACAATTACTACCGGTGGTGGTGGAATGATTTTGACCAATAACGATGAATTGGGAAAATTAGCTAAACATCTTACTACCCAAGCCAAGATTAAACATGCCTGGAAATACGAACACGACTACGTAGGCTATAACTATCGCTTACCCAATATAAATGCTGCTTTGGGCTGTGCACAGATGGAGTTGCTTCCGGATATTCTAAAAAGTAAAAGGGAGATAACTCATAAATACAAGGAGTTTTTTGCGCAGCAGAACGAGATAGAATTTGTAAGTGAACCTGAATACTGCATTTCAAATTATTGGCTTAATGCAATAATATTTGAAGGTCAAGACATCAGAGATGAATTTTTAAAAGAAACCAATGAGAACAAAGTAATTACCCGACCTACCTGGATTTTGATGAACAAACTTAAGATGTTCAAGAATTCAATAAATGGACGTTTAAATACTTCAGAACAATTAGCTGATAATCTGGCGAATATTCCAAGTTCTGCCAGAATGATGTCTTATACAATACCGCACTAACGATGTTTGCACATAAACTGATTGTAGGGGGAGAATCACTGTTCTCGCCGCTATTAATATCTGAACCTGATCTGCATCAATTCTCAAAATATGGTGCAAAGCTTCAAGGTTATCACAAATATTATACCTTCGGGGCTTATTACTCAATCAGGGTTATTGTTCAGAATCTCAAATTCGAAAAACGCGATTACGTTCTTCTTCCTTCATATTTGTGCCATACCATTATTGAGCCTTTTCAAGAAGTTGGCATAAAATTTGACTTTTATAAAATGAAAGAAGGGCTATTGCCTGATCTTGAGGATATTGACCGCAAGACTAAGCCAGGGTTAAAGGCAGTTTTATTTATCGACTATTTTGGTTTCTCACAAAAAGAATACCTTGCTAATATCGTAACCAGTCTCCAAGCAAAAGGGATAAAAGTCATACAGGATTCAGTGCATTCCTGGTTGGATAATGAAGCAGACATTTACGCTGATTATTGTATGAACAGTGTCAGAAAATATACTCCATTTGAGGCAAGTGTACTTTTTTCTAAGGCACCTCTCAAATTCATACCAGTATATAAACCCATAAAAGCGTTTCTTTTTCATAAAAGATATGCACAGATTTTAAGATATTGTCATGTACACTACGGTTTGTTTAAGCCCGATACATTCCTGAGACACCTCGATATTTCTAATAACAACTATCACAAAGATGGCATAATCGGCATGTTATATTGTAACAAAGTTCTTTTAAATAGATTGGATTTCGAAGCGATGGGGAAAGACCGCAAGATTGTCTATAAAGCATTGCATACCGAGTTAAAACTAGACTTAGTTCTTAACGTAACTCAGGATATTGTGCCATTGGGAATGGCAATATACTTAAGTGATCGTGATAAAAAAAAAATAGAACTACATAAGGCAGATATTCATTGTCCCTTGCATTGGCTGCTACCTAAAGAAATTAGCACAAAAGAGCATGATTATTCATGGGACTTACAGAATCATGCATTGACCTTGCCAGTTAATATACAACTACCGGATTTGACTGAATACATCTGTAAACTTCAGGAGGTAATATCATGAAAATATATCTTAGGGCTTTAGAGCCGGAAGACTATGTACTTATTTCTCAGTGGCGCCAAGATGAAGATATATCAAGGAGTTTGTGCGGGAACCATTTTTTTGTCTCTAAGGTTAGAGAAAAGCAATGGGTTGAAGATAAATCCAACAATGATAGTAGAAACATATATTTAGCAATCTGTCTAATCGATGATAATCGTATGATTGGATACACGAGTATAAATGACATTGATCTAAGAAACCAAAAGGTAGAATGGGGTGGAACGATAATTGGCGATAAAACAATGTGGGGGAAGGGCTTTGCTACAGATGCGGCAAAACTGATGCTCAATTACATTTTTGAACAATATCCAATAAATAAATGTTACGGATATTGCCTAGAGGAACACGAGATTACAAAAAAAATGCTAATCTCCCTAGGTTTCAAGCAGGACGGCATCTTACGTAGTGACGTCTTTAAAAATGGAGAATTCAAAAGCATTCTTCTGTTTTCGATTCTTCGAAATGAGTTTAGTATGTTGAAACCGTTATAATCTGATACTGACTATATGACGAAATCTTTATATGACTAACTCTCAAATATTAACACTAGACCAGGCACAAATATGGTCTGAATACACTTGTAGGCTACCACAAAGCCAACAGGATATCTATTTCTCTCCTGATTATTATCGACTGTATGAAGAAAAGGGTGATGGCAAAGCTATGTGTTTTGTCTTTGAAAAAGATAGAGACTTAGCATTATTTCCTTTCCTGATAAACAATATAGCCTTATGCTATGCATTAGAAGATGACTATTTTGATATTCAGGGTGCTTACGGCTATAATGGCCTAGTAACATCATCTGTTGATAGCCAGTTTATTAATAGTTTCTTTGATTCATACCGAGAATATGTTAAAAGACAAAAGGTCGTTTGCGAATTTGTTAGATTTCATCCTATTCTTGCTAATCAGGATTTTCATTCTAACTATTTAGACGTTATTTATGATAGAAGTACTGTATTATTAGACTTAGAAATAGGATATGATAACATATTTGCAAACCAATATAGTTCTCAGAACCGGAATATGATACGCAAGGCAATAAAGAATAATTATCAGTATACAGTAACAAATCGCGTTGAAGATTATATTGAGTTTTCGAGGTTGTACAATGCTTCCATGAAAAGGCTTGGTGCAGAATCATCGTATCTATTCCCTAATGATTACTTTTCAGGTTTTGGCAAGAATCTGAAAGATAAATCTTTTGTTGTTATTGTCTGCAAGGATGGCGTGTCATTAGCAGGAGCAATCTTTCTGTTGGATGGATTGTACTGTCATTATCATTTATCAGGAAGATCAAACGACTGCAATGATAATTCAGTAACGAATTTTATATTAGACATAGCGATTAAAAAAGCAATAGAGATGGGGGCAAATAAATTTCATCTTGGTGGAGGTAGAACCAATAAAACTGATGATTCTCTTCTGAAATTCAAAAAGAATTTTTCAAGCACAATATGCAGTTTTTATATAGGTACCAAAATCTATCTACCTGAAGTTTATGAGGAAATAAATAGTCAATGGCGCAATAGATATCCTCAATCTTCTGAAAGGTACGCAGGTAGGGTACAAGGCTATCGAATCCAAAATACTTAATTAAGAGAGTGTATTATGCAAGATAAAAAGCTAGATATGGGTTTAACATCTGTTCTTTTCATATCTGTCCATCCTGATGATGAAACACTTGGATGTGGTGGTACTATTATTAAGCACAAGCAAGCGGGAGATAACATCTACTGGCTGAATATTACTAGCCCAACGCCTAATCACCCATACGGTTTTACTTCGAAGATGATTGATGATAGACAAGCCCTGGTTGATAGAATATGCCAAGTGTATGGTTTTGTTGATTCTTTTAACCTAAACCTCCCGACTCAGATGTTGGATACTATTAATACAAATCAATTGATAGGAGATGTTGATAAAGTAATAACTACTATAAAACCTGCTATAATTTATATGCCTAATCGCAGTGATGTCCATTCTGACCATAGAGTTGCTTTTAATGCTATCTATGCCTGCACAAAAAACTTCAGAAAGCCCTTTATAAAGAAGCTGCTTATGTATGAGACTTTATCCGAAACTGAATTTACTCCTGCTTTGCAAGAAAATGCTTTCATCCCCAATTATTACGTTGATATTAGTAATTTAATGGACAAAAAAATGGATGTATTTAAACTATATGATACAGAAATAATGCCTGATCCCTATCCAAGAAGTCTTCATGCAATACAAGCATTAGCTGCTTACCGTGGTTCCAGAATAGGTGTATCCTATGCAGAAGCTTTTATGTGTATTCTCGATATTAATTGAGCATTATGAAAAAAAAGGATACTAAGATCGTATTATCTATGGGTATTATCGACCCTTTTCTGTTTGCATTATTACAGTATAGTAGTTACAAACTAGTTAGAGGATACGTTAATGTCGACTGAAGTGAAACTCTACTGGGAAAATCCAATCGAACCTGATTTAATCCGAACAGCTTTTATCAAAGCGTTTAGAAGAGATTGCCCGTTAGATGAATGGACTAAGCTGTGGCAATGGAGATATTTAGCAAATCCATTGTCTGATGGAGTTCATGCTGCATACATCATGGACCATGGGCAAGTAGCATGCTTTTATGCGGTGTCGCCGATGCCGTTAAAGTGTGGGAACGAAAAAGTTCTAAAAGCTGGTTTAGCAGTAATGGGTTTTTCACATCCGGATTTTCAGGGAAAGGGATACTATTCACGACTGTATAATCATACTCAGCTAGTTTTGAAGGATTTAGGATTTGATTGTTTACTAGCTTTTGATAATCACAATTCTCATTATCCTGAAGTGAAATACTTAAATTGGCGGGATATCGGGATATTATCAAATTTTGCCTTGGATAAGAACGAACTTAGACCACTTAAAACTTGCTCTGAAGAGTATGTTGTTAATAGGCAGGAACTAAGCCTGGAGCTATTGGAGCGTCTTGCAAAAATGAATTCCAATCCTGCTCAGTATTCGATTATACGGAGTTTTGAGTATTTGAAATGGAGACTTTACGATAATCCTGTAAATCAATACTATGCTATCACATTGTTAAAGGGAACAGATATTTTGGCATGTGTATTGTATAAGCACTTTGGTGATGATTTTGTTGATGTTATGGAGATATTCTATAAAGACTACGATGAAAACAATTGCTTCGGATATGCACACCAATTATTCCGTGATTTGGCGGTGAATAGCAGACAGAGCATCAATATCTGGTCCAATCTGCAAACTGCCGAGCATTTAGCGTTTGAGAAATTGGGTTTCAAAGAAGGCTCATTCAGCACCTATTTTGTCTGCAATCCACTTTCTATGGATAAAGAGATTCTTGATATCAGAAAATGGCATTACAGGTTTATGGATTCTGATGTTTATTAGGATGATGTGATGAATAGTAGTCCTTTAGTATCTGTCATTATTAATACATATAACCGCTGCAGATTAGTCGGCAGAGCGATAACAAGCGTAACAAATCAGACATATACAAACCTGGAGATAATAATTATTGATGCAGATTCTCCTGATGATACTAAACAAGCAGTAGCATCCATCAAAGACGAAAGAATTATCTACTTTCGAAGCCCGACCAGAGACGCTTCCACTTGTGTAAATACCGGTTTTAACATGGCAAGAGGAGAGTTCATAGCTCTGTTGGATGATGATGATGAATGGTATCCGACTAAAATTGAGAAACAGATAGAGCTTTTTAAAATACTTGATGATTCGTATGGTTGGGTGGGATGTGGAGATGAAAAGTGGGACGACAAGATTGATAAATCTGTTGGAAGCTATATGCCTCATTCCCTTGGTGATGTATTCTTGAAATTCCTATATGGGACAAATGTTGGTTCATGCGGAAGCAGTATGAGTTTAATAAGGAAAACAGCAATTGAGGATGTTGGTGGATTGATTAGTTCTCTGAGTTTTAGTACAGATTATTTGTTTTTTTTAAAACTATCTACAAAGTACAAATTTAATTTTGTGCCGGAAGTATTGGCAATCGGACATATAAACCATATTTACCAGCATACTCGTGGCAGCGTAATGAAATATACTAAGCAATTTGTTAGCGAAAAGATCGAAGTAGAAGAATATATATTGAAAGAATATGCCTTAACGTTAGATGCACATCCAAAGTATCGCTATAGCTATTATTCAAAATTAGCAAGGATGAATTCCTATCTAAAAAACGCGAAACGGAGTTTAGACTATTTTACAAAGGCTGTCGGGTCAAATCCTGCATCAGTGTTTAAAAATATCAGGTTGCTCGGTAGTGTTATTTACTATCTGTATTTTAAGAATATAATCACAGGATAAGTTAGCTTTATTCATAACATCAGTATATCCACAGTGCGATGTGTCATTCACAATCTCTGGCACCAATTGAAAATGAGAGGGTCAGCCAGGAGTCTGAATGTAAAGAAGAATGTCTATATGTCATTCGGATTGATGATATTATCCAATATTGTGCAATTTATGTTTGTGCCTGTGGTGATAGACTGTATTAATCCCCTGAGATATGGAATCTGGCTCACAATCACCTCTTTTCTGAGTTGGTTTAGTTTGATGGATTTAGGTATCGGGGGCGGATTAAGGCAACGATTAAATCAGGCATTGGCTATAAATGACCAGAAAAAAGCAAGAGAGCTTGTCAGTTCAGCTTATTTTAGCCTCTTTGCGATTGTTTCATTTGTCGGATTAATTTACTTCTCTATCAGGCCATTCATAAAATGGGAAAAAGTGTTCAATGCTCCGGCAAGTATGAGTGGGGAATTGGACAGTCTGATGCTGTACGTGGTTTTGTTCTTCCTATTGAGATTTCTGCTCCAGCTAATCAATCCTGTCTATGTTGCTCACAGCAGGACAGCATTTGCTTCCCTTAATAATTTTCTGGGATCACTATTATCCCTTTCCATAATTTACTTGCTTTCTTTCAAGCTAAATCAGTCATTATTCTGGGTCGGGTTCATTTACAGTTCTTCTCCCTTGTTTGTTTATCTGATGGTGACCATAGTGTTCTTTACATATCATCGGCACCTTATGCCCAGTCTCTCACATTTCCGAGTAACAGCTTTAAAATCGATGATGAATCTGGGATTATTAATATTTGTAGATCAAATATCTGTAATAGTAGTAATTTCGTCAACAAATCTGTTGATTTCGCATATTACTTCTCCGGCTTTTGTAACTCCGTATAGTATCACAAATCGAATCTTTGTGTTGTTTATTACTATTTATGAAATTGCGGCAAGACCTTTGGTGCCAGCTTTTGCGGATGCTTATTTCAAAGGAGATTTAGCCTGGATCAGAAGGGTGATGAAGAAGTTTAACCTGATAACTTTATCTGCTGTATTTTTAATATGCGGTACTGTTTTTCTGGCAAAGCCTTTTATCCATTTGTGGTTAAAGGGCAAAGTTGAGGTATCGTGGTCGATAGTTATTCTGGTTGCGGTTTATACTGCTGTTCGTTTGCAATGGAATGTCTATTCTAAATACCTAAGTGGAATTGGCATGATAAAACAGACAGTTGTACTAACAATTATTGGCACTGTGTTGTATGTACCGCTTGTTCTGCTGCTCGGTAAGTTTTTCAGTTTAGGCATTGTCGGGCTGTTAATGGTGCAGATATTTATGAGCTTAGGAAACGTATTTTATTTACCTTGGCTATACAAGAAATCATTGAAAATCCGTGAAAAAGAGCTCAGTCTGGCAGAAGTTGAAAATATTGGATAAAGGTGTCTTTGGATTATGGAATATTTATGGTTGAGATACTTAAGTAAGTGCAAGACAGATTCCAGAATAATGCGAGGTGAATGATGAGTCTGATATCGAGGAAATCCATTGTAGCATTAATAAAACGCATCATATATACAAACAAAAAAAGCAAAAAGATTGCGAACGAGTTTGTAATAAAGTATTATAAGGAGCATAAGCACGAAAAAATCAATTACCAGCCAAACTATTGGGGAAAGAACAAATACTGGGATTTCTTTTTTCATAGCTTACCCCATGTAATTCCAAGCAATAAATTCATTCCCAGAGACTATTATGCTATTGTAGTAGAATCCGCATTGTCTAATTCAAGATTTGGTGACTTTGCACTGGAAAAAAACTATTATGACAAAATCTTTGCCGGGCATGGTGTTTTATTACCAAAGACATATTATAAAGTTATCGATGGAGTTCTGCTCGATGAGGATTTTAAAAGAATACAGATAAAGCCAGTACATGATGCCTTAAACAATATTGAAGTAGTAGCAAAAAGTACACTTACGTCATCCGGAACCGGTGTGAAGAAATTTACAATCAGGGATGGGCAATATTGTAATTCCAAGGGAATGTTTGAATTTAGTGATATTGTTAAGCTATTCGATGGTAATCTGATTTGCCAGGAAGTAGTCAGACAACATGTAGATCTGGAAGCATATCATCCAAGTTCTTTGAATACACTTAGATTATTTACATACAGGTCAATTAAAAATAATCAGGTTTATGTTACATTATCAATGCTTAGGATGGGGATGAAGGGTAGTTTTTTAGACAATGTATCAGCAGGTGGCATTGCAGCAGGAATAGGTTTGGAAACAGGGTTACTCATGAAGTATGCTTTTGACAAATATGGGAACTCCTGGACAGAACATCCCGACACAAAAATAAAGTTTGAAAATGTACCGATTCCCTACTACAAGTTGATAGACGAAAAAGTCAAAGAGATGGCAGATGTGTTATCTCATTCAAGACTTATCGGCTGGGATGTTACAGTTAGTAATCAAGGAGAAGTAATTCTTATAGAACCTAACATCGGGGTCGGCACCTGGATGATGCAAGTCGCCAGCGGGACACCAACTTTTGGTCAATTTTCAGATGAAGTAAGAGAGTATATATCAAAAAAGAGACTTTTATGATAAAACTACTTTACGAAGTCCCTGAGGTGGGCATTAAGTAAGCTATATGAAATTGGAATTGTATATCAACCCACAAACGCGAAATAAGCTGGAAGAGAGAGATTTATGTGATTATTCACAATGGGTATCCGGATCAGATAATAGAATACCTGTATGGAATTCAAGAGTACCGGTTTTTCTTAATCTCGTAGATATCAGTGGCAAAGACGAATATCTGGATGAGGTGCAAAGTCCCTATTTTAATGAAGCTTCCGAGCTTACGCCCTTGTTGCATAATAGAAGAATCAAGTGTACAATGGCACTAATTGAGAAATTGAATTTACAGGGTGCCAGATTGCTTGATATAGCTTGTGGCGATGGAATAATTACGAAGGCTATTAAAGCGAAATTCAATAAGTATGAGGTTTTTGGACTGGATAATTCTTTCACTGCTATCAAGAATGCTGTAAGCGAAATTCCGATTGAATATATGGTCGCAGATGCCTTTGAGGTACCTTTAAGAGACGCTATCATTGATGTTGTGGTTTGCAATAATTTTTGGGAACATGTAACGAATCCAGTATGCTTAGCCAAAGAAGCTAACAGAGTTTTAAAAATGGGCGGTTATTATATCATTTCTACTCCAAGCAGATACAATTTTGATAATGTTTGGAGAGTTCTAAAAGGAAAACCGGTTGCATTGCAAAACCCTCGCTTTCATCTTACTGAGTATTCTATCGGGCAGATGAAAGAATTATTATCTAAAGCAGGTTTTGAAATCACTGATGTTATTAGTGAAGCATTACCCATAACGCAGGGGTCGTGGAAGCAGATTATGAGATACAAACTGTTGAAACCTTTATTAAAACATTTTCTGAAAATTGTAGGTTCGCATCATAATCTGGAAACTACTGTATTTATCAGCGCGAAAAAAATCCGATGAGTTCAGCAAAGAACGGATTACTAATAAAGCTACAGAACAGATACTTAAAAGCGCTTATTTATAAAAGAACTTACAAGTTTGCCTTTGAGAGTCAATACTGGTCTGAAGCTGACTGGCAAAAATGGCAATGGGCAAAGCTGAAATCTTTACTCGAATATGCATATCAATCAGTTCCTTACTATCAAAAGATGTTTGTAAACATGGGTATTGTTCCGGATGACATTCGGAACTGGAACGACTTCAAGTCCATACCCATCCTGACCAAAGAGATAGTACGGAGCAATGAAAAAGATTTGTTTACCCTAGATAGCAAAGAAAGGAAAAAAGCTATACAATTTTCATCCTCAGGCTCCACAGGTTTACCCTTAAGTTTTTATACGTCAAGAGAACAGCAAATAGCTACCAATGCCTTCATGGATTATCAGTGGTTTAGAATCGGTTATAAACCAAGAAGTACAAGAGTAATAATAAGAGGATTGTTTTCTCCAAAACTAATTGAGAAAATGTCTTCTCACTTGTGGAATATTACTGTGCATGGATTGGCAGAGAAAAATCTGAGCAGTATCAAAGATTATTTTGATACTGTCCAACCTCAATATATTCATGCTTTTCCATCATCGCTATGGACTTTGACGAATCTATTTTTAGAACACTCCTTAACATTAAACTACATACCTCAGGGTTTGCTGATGGGTTCTGAAAGATATCCACTGCATTACCGAGAACTGTTTGAGAGTTTTTATAAATGTAAGTCGTATAGTTGGTTGGGATTAGCAGAAGGAACTATCCTGGCAGGTGAATGTGAATTTTCGCATAATTTGCACATAATACCTGGCTATAGTTATGTTGAATTGGAAGAAAATACCGAAGATAGTGGATTTACCGGTAATAGAATAATCGGGACATCTTTCTATAACAGGGCTTTCCCTTTTATAAGATATTATTGTGGAGATTTGGCAATGCCTGATGCGCCAGATTGTGAGTGTAAAAGAGGCTATCAGATTATAAAAAGCGTTGTAGGCAGAGATTCTGAATTCTTTATAACCCGGGATGGCAGAGAATTGTCATTAACAGCTCTGTATTCTGCAATACATGGCGATGTATTTGAAGGTATCGTTGAGTGCCAGTTTATCCAAAAAGAACCTGGAAAAGTAGAGACAATTATTGTTAGGGATAAGAATTATAAAATGGAATTCGGACAATGCTTGATTGATGAATTAAACAAACGTAGCGGAGACAGGTTGAGGTTTACAGCTGTGTTTAAAAACGAGTTAATCAAAACTCCCACCGGGAAATTGAAACTGCTGATTCAAGAGATAAAAAAACAGAATTGATATGATCTACTTTAAAAAACTTTCAAAACTAGGCTTATATGCCCATCACTTAATCCTTAAAATAGTTGAATCCAATCCTCGCTTACTGGAAAAATATCTTGAATGCAGAGATTGGCGATTGGGTAAAAATCCTGTAAAAATTGATGCAGGTATTGATGGAATCGAGCAGAATTCAATTATTTCCTATGCGAATTCAAACCTTAATGGACAATATAGAGTTTTCAGCAGGTTTTATGATTTTAGTAAAGGTATTCCCTGGAATGAGGATTATGTTTCTGGGTTCAAATGGGAAAAGGGTCTGTTTTTCAGAAAGTACATTCAGGTTGATGTCAACAACAACGCTGATGTTAAATTTCCAAGAGAACTAAGCAGGTTTCATCATGCTTTGATATTGGGTCAAGCTTATCTAATTAATAAAGATACCCGTTATTATGAAAAATTCAAAGAAGACGTTCAGGATTGGATAAAAGAAAATCCATTCATGAAAAGTGTCAACTGGGGATGTACGCAGGATATTGCTATCAGAGCAGTTAACTGGATATGGGGATTGGCATTTTTCCGAGATGAATTATTAAAAGATCCTGGTTTCAAGCTTATTATTGATAAATGCTTGTATAAACATGGGTTCTATATTTATATGCACCCTGAAAGGAATACATACAACAATCACAATCATTACATTTCAGATCTGGTTGGACAAATATACCTGGGTTTGTATTTTATAGGGGATAGGTATGCACAGAACTGGCTGAATTGGGGTATTGAAGAGCTGTTTAGAGAAATCAGATATCAAATTTTACCTTCTGGTCCATCTTATGAAAGAAGCTTAAATTATAATCGCTTTGTAACAGAAATGATATTTTCTGCAATAATACTACTGATGAGAAAGGGCTATGAAATTCCTCAGGATATTCTATACAGACTTGAGCTTATGTTGGAGTTTGTGATGTTGTATACTAAACCGGATGGGTTAGCACCAATTATCGGTGATCAGGACGATGCCAGATTGCACCCGTTTTCTTTATCAAGCAATCTGGACCATAGATATTTACTCTGCATAGGCGCAGTAATGTTCAAAAGGGGCGACTTTAAGTATTGGTCCGGAGGATTTAGTATTGATTGTGCGGCACTAATGGGTTCAGAAGCTAAGAAAATATACGACCAACTTATTGATGAGAAAAGTACTATGCATTCCGAGTCATTTCCTGATGCAGGTTTTTTCCTAATACGGGATAAAGATATATATATGTTTATCAATAATAGTGGTAAAAGTAAATATAGTGAATTGGATGGTGGAACACATACTCACAGCGATTTGCTTTCTTTCGAGCTTTATATGGGTGATAAAACATTCTTAGTTGATCCCGGGACTTACTCTTATTCTGGTGATCCAAAGATGAGAATGCACTTTCGAAGCTCAAAAATGCACAATACATTAACTGTTGATGATCAAAATCAAAACACAATAAAACAGGATCAACTTTGGAATATTGAAAGGGACGCAATACCACGGAAAATTGAGTGGATTGATAATGATGAAAAAACATCCTTTTGGGGCGAACACTCCGGATATTTAAGATTAAAATCTCCTGTTTTACATCAAAGAAAGATAGAATATAACAAGCTAAACAGAACATTTTTAATAAGCGATAATGCTATCGGTGAAGGTGAGCATATGTTTGATCTGTTTTTCCATTTTGATGTCGGGATCGAACTTGAGATTCAAGGTAATACAGTAAAAACGGTCTGCAATAATGGTACAAACATTGAACTAAACTTTGTTAGTGACAAGCCATTTACTATAAGCTGTACAGAGGAATTGGTCTCCAAAGCTTATGGGGATGCCGTTTTAGCAAAGACAATTAAACTCCATACTAATACAAAAGGAACTTTGAAAATAGAAACTACAATAAAAAAGGATAATTCATGAAACAGGTTTTTAGAACACAACAAGGAATCCAGGTCATAGATGTTTCCATACCCCAGAATGGTGAGACGGAAATACTTGTTAAAGTAATTAGAAGTATGATTAGCACTGGAACTGAAGCAAAGACTTCGAAATCAGAAAAAACTACATTATCTAGTAAGGTCCAAATGCACAAAACTAATCTATTAAAGCTAAAAAAGCTAGTTCTTTCAGAAGGTGTCAGTAAAAGTTATAAGTTACTAAAGTTGAAGGTCAATCCGTCTTCAAATGATGTAACCATGGCACCAATAGGTTATAGTGTCTCTGGAATTGTAGTTTCCGTTGGGAAAAAAATACAGAATTTTAAAGTCGGAGATAGGGTTGCATGTGCCGGATCAGGATTGGCATCTCATGCGGAATATGTTTCAATACCCAAAAATCTGGCGATAATCTTACACGATAATGTCTCATTTGATCAAGCAGCATTTACAACAATCGGAAGCATCGCTTTGCAGGGATTACGGCGGGCAAATGTTACTTTTGGCGACACTATTGTAGTAACAGGACTTGGCTTGATTGGCTTGCTAGCTGTACAAATCGCCAAAGCATGGGGCTTAAATGTGATAGCTATTGATATAGATGGTGAAAGAATCTCATTGGCAGAAAAATTGGGAGCTGATTACGCTTTTAATGCCAATCTAACTGAACTTGATTCTATAGTCAATAATATTACAGGTGGCTTTGGGGTAGATGCAGTAGTAATTTGTGCAGCTACAAAAAGTGATGCACCAGTTAATCAGGCTATGAGACTTTGTCGGCGAAAAGGAACAGTAACTATAGTTGGAGCAGTAGGGATGAATGTTGAACGTGATCAGATGTATCTGAAAGAAATTGATCTGGTTATGTCTACATCTTATGGACCTGGACGTTATGATGAACAATATGAGCTAAGAGGGGTTGATTATCCTATCGGTTATGTAAAATGGACAGAAAACCGTAACATGATGGAATTTGAGAGGTTGCTTTCCCAAGATAAAATCAATACCGAAACATTAATAAATAAAACTTTTAAAATTGATGATGCATCTTTGGCGTTTAAATTCCTATCAGATGGAAATCTGAAACCGATTGGAGCATTGCTTGAATACAGCGACTATGTTATCAAGGATTTGATTGCAGAGCGTACTCTGTTTAATTCAAACTATACTAAAGTTACACATAGTAAAATAAATGTTGGGATTATTGGGACTGGTGGGTTTATGCAGGGTAACCACTTACCCAACTTAAAAGATCTTGAGGAACTATATACGATACATGCTATTTGCGATAAAAATCACGTGACAGCTTCAAACTTGGCAAAGAAGTATAATGCCGTATACTCAACCACAGATTATAACATTATACTGGAAGACGCGAACAATGATTTGATTATTATCGGAACAAGGCACGACCTTCATGCAAAGTTAGCAATTGATTGTTTAGCTGCGGGTAAACATGTTTTAGTGGAAAAACCGGTTGCGATGACTTTAACCGAGCTTGAAGCTTTAGATGAAATAGTCAAAAAAACCGACAAACTCCTGACAGCGGGATTTAATAGAAGATATTCGCCATTTGCAGTAATTGCTAATAGTGTATTTAAAAATAGGGTTTCTCCATTAATGGTTACCTACCGTATAAATGCTGGAGCTTATCCATTAAGCCATTGGATACATGATCCGGTTGAGGGAGGTGGTAGAATTATTGGCGAAGCATGCCATTTTCTGGATTTTATCAACTTTCTTATTGACAAACCTTTAAAAGATTATAGCTTTAGTAATATTCCTCTGGATGGGAAAATTATTCAAGCTAATGATAACATTTCTTTAAATCTATCCTATTCAGATGGCTCTGTAGCAAATCTGGTTTATACTTCAGTCGGAAATAAGTTACTGGATAAAGAAAGAATAGAAATATTCGGTGATTATAAGACGATAGTGATCGATAATTTTACTGATTTAACTGCATACGGGGTTAAGGGGAAGGATTTACATTTAAAGAAAATGGACAAAGGATTCAAACAGGAGTTAGTTGATTTTGCAAATGTTATCAAAGGGAAAAAACCAATTAGTTTGAATTGGGATTCGATTTATATGACAACAAAAACGACGATAGAGATAATGAATAAAATTCTGGATTAATGTATGGGAAATGTAAACAGGATTTATATATTTGATGGATACCGTGATACTGTAATTGAATCTCAGGTTTTTAACTGGGCATCAGCACTTAATAGCATAGGTCTGAAAACAACAGGTTTAAGCCTTTCGAAGGGAAAGAAGGACGATGCCATTAACAGAACAAAACTTGAGCACCTATCACAAAAGTATAACATAGATGTTTATTCTTATCAATTTGACAATAAACCACTAATCAGAGAGCTTCAAATTATCATAATATTACTAAGAACTTACTTCAGGCTAAAAAAGAAACAAGAAAAGATAGTTTTTCAAACTAGAATGATGGGTTTAATCTATATTGCACCTGTTTGCAGAATACTGCTTGGAGTAAAATTCATTTTTGATATGCGAGGATCATTAGTAACAGAATATTTGTATTCAAAATCCGATTTGTCGCAGGGGGATAGTAAGGTGATGGTTCTGAAACGACTTGAAAGACAAATTGTATATGGAAGTGATGCTGTTTTCTGTGTCTCTGATGTTCTAAGAGAGTATCTGATTAATAATTATGGCTCTAAATCATTGAAATCGAGTAAATTAACGGTCATACCAGGTGCAGCAGATCAGAGTTATTTCTACTTTTCTGAAATACTCAGGAATGAAACTAGAAAACAATTATCATGCAATGATAAAGTTGTATATTTATATAGTGGAAGACTTGACAAACATTGGCAAATTCCCGATAAGATCTTCGAATTATTTAGTTATATCTATAAACACTCAGTAAATGCCTTCTTTGTAATTCTGACCCCTGATACTCTCATTGCAGACAAGTATTGTCAAGCTTGTGAGATTGATAAAGGAAGCTATATTACAACTTATGTTGAATTAGATGGTATTAGTCCATATTTGAATGCTGCCGATTATGCCGTTGTATTGAGAGAGAACCTTCCTATAAATCATCAGGCATCACCGACAAAAATTTCAGAATATCTGTTAACGGGTCTGTCTGTCATAATTTCTAAGAATGTCGGAGATTTTTCTGGTTTTATTGAGAAGAATCAATTGGGATTTGTCGTTGACATTGATAAACCAGATTATTGTGAATGGGTTACTAATCAATTGAATGAAAACATGGAGATCAAGGTTGATGCAGAGAATACACGCATTGCTAGAGCTAATTTATCAGCACAATATTATGCCAAAAGTAAGTATCTGGAGTTGATAAAACAAATTTGTACAGACATATAACCATGGAAATACTTCAAATGTTCAGGAAGTTTGAATGATAGTTGCACACATTATTTCTTCCTTGAAACGTGGCGGAAGAGAGCGGCAACTTTCGATAATATGTAAATATTCCACTCAGGTTCAAAATATTATCATTTATTACAATGAATCTGATTCTGATTATATCAAAGAATATCAATTGGAGAACAAAGCCATATGTGTTGCTGAGCGAGGATTTACACGTAGAATTAGTAAAACCATCCGTATCTGCAAAGAATATAAAATAGATTGCATAATAACATGGGCTACTATGGAGACGGTAATCGGTATTATTGTCTCTCAGTTTTTGATGATTCCTCTAATAAACTTTTCAATAAGACATGGAATCAGAAAAAAGAATTTTTTGCATCTATTCCGCACTTTTTTATTGCATATCAGCAAGAATGTTGTTGCTAATTCAGTTGCCGGTTTGAGAGCGAATAATCTGTCTAAGGGAATTGTCATATATAACGGCATGGAAAATATTCCCGAATTTGTTTCATGCGAAGATAAGACAGCGTTAAAAAGAAAACAATTAGGGTTATCAGACATTATTGTCTTTATCTCTGTTGCGAATTTAGTACCTTACAAGGATTATTTCACTATCCTTAAAGCTCTTAATGAAATTAAAAGACAAAACTTGGGATTCTATTTCATCATTGTTGGGGAAGGACCAAACAGAAAGAAAATTGAATCAATGATAATGGAGTATAACTTAAAAGACGATATACTTATGACGGGAAGTATTTCAAATGTGAACGACTATTTGAAAGTAGCGGATATAATGATTCATTCTTCAATGGGAGAAGGTTGTTCTAATGCCATTTTAGAAGGGATGAAGCATGGACTACCCGTTATCGCAACGGATGTAGGTGGGACTCCTGAAATACTTGACCAGAGAAATGCCCTGCTATTTGAATACGGGGATGCTCAGAGTCTGCAAAAGCACATAGAGTATTTGTTGAATAATCCATCACTAGCTTCGCAAATGGGACGGATTTCCCATCTCATGGCAACGCAGCGTTTTTCGGTAGAGCGAATGATAACAGACTATGAACGGACTGTGATAACAGTAACTTCTGGTAAAAAACAGCTAATCAATGATTTAATTAAAATCGTAAGGTAAAAAAATATGTTATTTGCCCTGATGACTTCAGATCCCACCGATGTAAATGGATGGGTTATGAGCTTAGCAAAACTTTCTGATGTTGAATATGATGTAATAGATATTAGTTCTCATGACTGGTTAGAAAAATGCCAGAAAAAAAGCTACAGTCTCTTTCTGCTTCGTGCCCCGGGACACACAAATAGTATTAAGCAGATGTTTGATGAGAGAATAATCATTTTGGCTTCTGTGCTCAAAAAACCGATTTATCCTCCGCTCTCTGAAATATTAATTTATGAGAATAAAAAATTCTTATCATATTGGTTGAAAGCAATGGAAATACCTTTTCCCCGAACAGACGTGTTTTACGATAAACAGGATGCAAATGGTTATATTAATCATATCAAATTCCCGGTAATTGCAAAAGTGAATATCGGATCATCTGGGAAAGGAGTCTCTATTATCAGAAGTTCTTACGAAGCTAAGAGATATGTAAGAAAGGCTTTTAGTAAAGGAATTAGACCATACATAGGCCCGAATATACGGACAGCATCGTTGTTTAGAAAGTTAAAGAATGCATTTAATAAAAAGGGACTCATTAAGAAACGAATGAAGTCTTACAAAGCGATATATAGAGAACCTCAGAAATATGTTATTTTTCAGGAATTTGTTGCTCACGATTATGAGTGGCGGGCGGTCGTAATAGGTGATTCATATTTTGCTCATAAGAAGATTGTTGATGGTTTTAAAGCGAGCGGTTCACTTCAGAAAGATTATGAAAATCCTTCCTTAAAATTATTGGACTTTGTCCGTGATTTATGCAGAAAAGGCACGATTGTTAGTGCATCGATTGATTTGTTTGAAACAAAAGATGGTTTTCTGGTAAACGAGATACAAACATTTTTTGGCCAATCTGATAGTTTTCAGATGAAAGTGGATGGTGTTATTGGGCGATACCGTTATGTCTCAGACAAATGGGTTTTTGAGCCAGGAGATTTTGCCTCAAATCAATGCTATGATTTGCGTCTATCGCATGCAATCCGACAATTGAATACGAAATGATTAGATTCATTTATAAGAGTATTAGACATAATCTCACTTCGCATCAAAAGAGTAGACTATCTAAGCTGGCATTCACAGTAAGTGGTAAGCCGTTTTTAAAAAGAGATAATCTTCCCATCTCAGGTAAATTCCCTTCAAAGGAAGAGGGAGGGATTATTATCTCCACCGATTTTGAAATGGCATGGGCTTTTCGGTATTCAAAAAGAAAAGTAAATCCGATTGAATATGCCAATTTAGAGCGTCAGAACATTCCCATTTTGCTCAAGCTACTCGATGAATTTTCTTTTCCAATAACATGGGCTACTGTTGGGCATCTTTTTCTAGAATCATGTAGAAAGGGAGACCACGATTGGATGCAAAGAATACCTTACTTTGATGATCACTGGAAGTTTGTTTCAGGAGATTGGTTTGACGACGATCCATATTCAAATTTTAACAAGGATAGTGCCTGGTATGCTCCTGATCTGATAGAGCTAGTTCTGAACTCTCAGGTAAAACACGAGTTTGGTTGCCATACTTTCTCACATATTGACTGTACAAATAGAAATTGTCCTCAGGATGTACTGGATGACGAACTAAAAGCGTGCATTGAAGCTGCGAAGAAATGGGGAATTGTAATGAAATCTTTCGTTTTTCCAGGTGGGACAGCAGGTAATTATAATATTCTAAAAAAATATGGTTTCGAAATTTACAGAAAGAACATGAAGTTTGATTTAGCATATCCATTCAATGATGATTCAAAGCTACTAGTAACTCCATCTACTTCAAGTTTTGGCAGAAGATTTGATTGGGATGCGGAATACTATGTTTATAGATTTATCAGAATGATTGATAAAGCAATTCGGACAAATACAATAGCCCATATTTGGTTGCATCCGTCAGTAGATTTATGGACAGTACAAAACGTTATACCAGGTGTTTTGCAATATGCTGCGGAACAAAGAGAAAAGGGCAAATTATGGATTGGTACGATGGGACAAATTGCTGATCATATAAACCATAATAAGGTTTAGAATGTCCGGTATTGCAGGTATCATCAAATTACATGGGGAAACAATCTCAGATAGAGATGAACGAGCTTTATCATTAATGCAAAAGGCTTTGTGTCTATCAGAGGATCAAAAAAGTGACAGATTTGTAGGGAAAACTGCTGTATGTGTAAGTGTCATTCCATGTTCAAAAGAATCGACTAAACGTTATATCTATAATGAAGTATTAGAAATAGTTTGCCAAATCGATGGATATTTATTCATCTCAAGTGATGAAAAAGCTATTGTCGCGAGTCGATTCGACGTGGCTGAGAGTATTACACCTTATGAACTAATTCCTTATCTTTTTAGTATTTACGGTGAAGACACATCTATACATCTTACCGGAAGCTATAACTTATTTATTTATAATTTGGAAACTAATCGTGTATTGCTGACTAATGACCGTTTTGGATATCTGCCAATGTATTATTATGTAGATGATAATCAGTTAATTTTTGGTTCAAAAACTGAGTGTCTGCTTGCGTCAGGTTTAATGCCCAAAATTGAATACGACTATGTCACGATAGCTGAGCATTTGTTCTTTAACTATCCGCTATCAGATAACACTTATATTAAAAATATAAGAACACTACAGAATTCTACAAATCTATATATCGATTCAACAAACTTACGGACAGTTAAATACTGGTCTATGTCCGAGCTATATGACACAAAAGCATTATCGGGAAGGGACAGCTTTGAATTGTTCGATTTTGCTTTAGGGACTGCAATTGACAAATTACTATCACAAGTTAAAAATACCAGTAATTTTACTCTCACTGGTGGGTGGGACAGCAGAATTGTACTATCTTATCTGCTGCCTGATTATCGCGAAAAGCTTAATTTATATTCCTTTGGGGCTGCAGGGGCAGACGATGTTGTAATCCCTAAGTATATTGCTGCTAAAGAAGGATTGGATTATTTTTCTGTAGTCCTTGATGATGATTACCTGAAAAATGAGTTTTTACTAAACGCCTGCCAAACAATTGAGCTATCAAGCGGGACACGTAACATTAAGCGCGCACATTATTTGTTTGCAATAAAAAAAATGAGCGTTATGACTCCTCATTTACTAACCGGTATTTTTGGTGATGAAGTTCTCAAAATAAGCAGACCACAAGGCGGTGCTGTTCTATCTTCGAATACTATCAAACTATTAATCAATGACTTTAATCCTGAGCCTACCTTGTTTGATTTCAAAAATAGCGGATTATGTGCGAATTGTAGTTTTCCAAATAACATCCTGGACGAATTAAGAGATCGAATTGTTGGAATACAAGAAACGTTTAACCAGTACAATACAAAGTCACAAAAATACATGGCACTACGTTTTGAGATTAACCTGAGGAAATACTTTGGGAATGAAGCAAGTAGTTACAACGATTTTGCTTATTGTTACTCTCCATTTATAGATTATGACTTTATCAAAAGCTATTCGCAAACCATTTATGCTGGTTTCAGGTATAATTTCAATTCTAATAGTATAATGCTGAAACAACAGAGTTCGAATCTTTATTCAAAATTGGTACTAAAACACTACCCTCAATTAGCTTATTATCCCAGTTCCAGAAGATTCAACATGATAGATACCAATAATGCATTTGGGATTTTGAAGATTTTATACAAGAAATTCATAGACAAACCAGCAAAAAATGTTGATGGTTATAACACAGGTATTGTCGATATGCTTTTTGAAGATATGTTATCACTTGATAACAGTAGTTACCGGGAGTTTCTTGATAAATTGGGAAATTCGGCGTTTAACTCTGCAAAAACAAATGTGCTATCTCTTGTATATTGGATGGCATATATCAGGAATAAGTATCAATGAACATCCTTTTTGTGTGTAGTGGAAATTCTAAAGTCTTTGAGATTACTCCGTTCATAAAAAGTCAGGGTGATTCGATTTGTAAATTTGGACACTCAATTGACTATTTTTCTATCAAAGGTAAGGGGTTATCGGGCTATTTAAAGAATGTAAAACATCTTAAGTTAAAGTTACAATCCAATAATTATGATTTGATCCATGCTCATTATTCTTTATGCGGCTTTGTTTCGTGTCTTGCTTCTTCGATACCTGTTGTAACATCTCTATTAGGAAGCGATGTGAATGGTTCATTTTTTTGGCGTTTTATAATCAATATGTTTTCTAAGTTCTGTTGGTCTCTTACAATTGTTAAATCTGATAGAATGAAGAAAAAGCTAGGCATTCCGAGGATTTTAGTTATTCCTAATGGTGTGGATTTAGATGTTTTTAAAGAAATGGATAAGGTTCAGTGCAGGGATAAGTTAGGATTGGAACAAGATAAGCAGTACATTCTGTTCCCAAGTGAACCGGAACGTAAGGTCAAGAACTATTCTCTCGCAAAAAGAGCTACTGACATCAGCAATATAAAAAATGTATCTCTTATTACAATTGGCAAGATTCCGCATAACCAAATCCCTATATATATTAACGCCTCAGATTTGATGATTCTAACGTCTATTTCTGAAGGCTCACCAAATGTTATTAAGGAAGCAATGGCATGTAACTGTCCGATTGTTTCTACTGATGTTGGTGATGTTAAATGGTTACTTGATGGTCTTGACGGGTGTTACATTGTTAATGCTGACCCGCAAAGCATTTCCGGAAAAATCATTCTGTCTCTGGAAAAGAATAAGAAAACTGAAGGCAGAAAGAGACTTATAGAATTAGGGCTGGATTCTGAAACTGTTGCAAAGAAGATAATTGGAGTTTATGAGAGTGTGTTAAATTCGAAGAGAATAAGTTTATGATTAAAAACAGACAAAAGCCAGGTGTAATAATAATCGAAGGTCACGTACAGGGATTAGCAAATACACGTGTACTTGGACGTGCAGGAATTCCTGTTATTGTTATTGATAAAGATAATTGCATAGCTCGATATTCCCGTTACTGCGTAAAATACTTCCGCTGTCCTGATTATATCACTGATGCATTTATAGAGTTTCTAATAAAATTAAATATTGATGAGAATCTTAAGGATTGGATGTTATTACCTTCAAATGATCATGCAGTCTATAACATATCCAAGCATAAGAAAAAGTTATGCGAATCATTTAAAATTGTAACTGAGGATATGGAACTGATTGATAAGATATATAATAAGCGCAATTTGCTTAATATTGCTAAACGTATCGGTGTTTCTATACCTAATACTGTGATGCCAGTTGAATCAAATCCTACTAAAGTTGACCTGACTTATCCAATTATTATCAAAGGCAATAATGGTCTGTCTTTTTATAAAAAGTTTCAGCAAAAAGCTATTGTTGTAGATAAAGAAGATGAGTTACAGCATATTTGGAGTGGTAAACTATTCAATGCTAATCCTTCTGACTATTTCATACAGGAAGTGATTCCATATATTAATAAAACAATTTCAGTTACAATCTTTGCAGTTAAAGGCATAGTGCATTCATATTGGATGGGTGTAAAATTGCGTGAACACCCACTGAAATTTGGAACAGCCACTTGCTGTAAAAGCATCTTTGAGAAAGAATTACTTGATATTAGCACACTATTAATTCAAGACCTTGGTTATACAGGTGTTTGTGAGATTGAATGGTTAAAGGATAGTCGGGATGGGCAGTACAAGCTGATAGAGATTAATGCTCGAACCTGGCTATGGGTTGGATTAGCAGAGAAGTGTGGAATAGCATATCCTACAATGCTTTATAACTATGCCAATAACGATGTACTTCCCCAACCTTATCAATATAAACTTGGGTTATTCTGGATTAATTTGTATACTGATATTTTCTTTTCTTTCAAAAGAATTATTAACAGAATCGATAAACCCCAAGATGTTATCAGAACATACTTTTCATTCACAGAAGCCTGTTGGGATATCACAGATCCGATTCCTTTTTTTGCTTATGGATGTATGGCTTTAGCTTTTTTACACAGGAGATAAATTGGTAATTTGGTATGATATAACAAATTCGCCCCAGGTTCACTTTTTAGTATCTATCATGAAAGCTCTTAGAGAAAGACAACCACATAAAGTACTTATAACTAGTCGAGAATTTTCTGAAACGACGACTTTATTGTCAAACGAGTTAGGCTGTGATTATCAAATATTGGGAGATCATAAGGGTCGAAAACTGACAGATAAAGTAATTGGTGTTTTTTCCCGGTTCTGGGAAGTATACAATAAAATTCAAGACTTTGATATCAGTATATCTTGTGGGAGTGAAAGTGCGATATGGTCATCAACAATCAGGCACAAAAAAACAATAGCTTTCGGAGATAATGATCAGGCTCGGCAGTGGACATATGGTTTTTTTGTAAACCATGCTTTTTTCCCTGATGCAATTTCAGAAGATATACTTATTAGGCAGGGACTTTCCCGGAAGAAACTGACTATGTACCATGGATTTAAGGAAGATATTTATATAGCTGATTATAAACCCTCCGAGACATTTTTATCTGAACTACCATTTGAAAGATATGTCGTAGTCCGTCCCGAAAATCTTATGGCAAATTACATCAGGAATAGTAACGCTACCACTATAACACCGGAATTGCTAAGACGCTTGTCGGGTAAGGGACACAATATCCTATATTTACCACGTTATAAGATTGATCATTCTTATGCCAAAGGGATAAAAAATGTCTTTATACCAGAATCTCCGTTAAATGGGCTTGATGCATGCTATTATGCCGAAGCAGTACTAACCGGTGCAGGTACATTTGCTCGTGAGGCAGCTTGTTTAGGTGTTCCTGCATTTTCCTTTTATGCTGGTAAACAGCTATTATCTGTAGATAGAGCTTTAATTAAAACAGGAGCAATGTTCTTTTCAAGAGATGTCTCAGAATTAATCAATCAGGTTAGTATAACAAGTAAGAAATCTATTGATTTAACACGCTCGAAATGCGTTAAAGATGAAGTCATAAGTAAGCTGAGTTCAATTATTGAAGATTATTAAATTCAGTTCAGATATATCATCGAACATATTACTGACAAATAATAAATCGAGGTACCAAAAATCGACTTTTGTCTAAAAACCTATATGAGGCTCTTGGATCAAATCCGAAAAAGCGGGTACAGTTTTCAGACCTTTGAAGGCTTTACAGATAATCCTTTATCCAAAACTGTAATTATTCGGCATGATGTTGATTCCTGGCCTACAAATGCTCTGAAAATGGCTAAAGTAGAAGCTGATAGTAATGTGAAAGTTACATACTATTTCAGGCAATCTCCGCTTAGCTTTAATGACAGGGTTATTCGTAGTATTGTTGCATTAGGTCATGAAATCGGTTATCACTATGAAGATTTTGCAGCTCAGGGTGGAGATTATCAAAAGGCAATTAAAGCTTTTCAACAGAATCTGGAGTTTTACCGGAAGTATTATCCTGTCAGAACTATTGCCATGCATGGCAGACCACTGTCCAAATGGGGCAACCTGGATTTATGGGACCGCTATAATTACAAAGATTATGGCTTAGTGGCGGAACCTTATCTTTCTCTGGATTTTAATAAATTGCTGTATCTGACCGATACCGGCAGTTGCTGGGATGGAGATAAATATAGCGTCCGCGATTGCGTTGATAGCCATTACTGTTTTAGTATTCATTCGACTGATGATTTAATCCGTCATTTTGAAAAGCAGCTTTTGCCTGACCAAATAATGCTGAATGTGCATCCTTCCAGATGGAATGACAACATTTGTAAGTGGTTGCTTCGCTATTATGTTTTGACTTTACCAAAGTACCAGGCGAAGAAATGGCTTAAAGTCTGGCGGAGTAGGAAAAAATGAAGCAGTTTGAAAGCACTCCTTTTTACATTCCTTCCAGGAATATTAACGAGCAAATATCCAAATCCAGTAAGAGGAGAAATGCCAGTGTACCAATGTTTATGCTGGTCAAACTCAGAAATTGGATACTGCAATGGATAGCTTATAATTGTCCGATAAACAGTATCAGGATTAAGCTTCACAGATGGCGGGGTGTTACGATTGGAAAAGGTGTAATGCTGGGAATGCATTGCATACTGGATAATGCACATCCTGAATACATCTATCTTGAGGACTATACAGCTCTGGCAGGGAATAACTACCTGATTACACATTCCAATCCATATCTGCATTTTAAAGGCAGATTGTTATCTTATCTGGCTCCGGTTATCATCAGGAAAGGGGCTTGGGTAGGAGTCTCCAGCACACTGTTACCAGGATGCGAAGTAGGGGAGTGCTCGATTGTCAGCGCCGGCTCTACTGCTTCCGGTAAAATCCCTCCAAATGTGATTGTCTGTGGCAATCCTGCAATTGTTATCCGAGAGTTTAAGGCTAATGAAGAGATATTTTCTTGCTACAAATGATGTGGAAAGCACATCAATAAGATACAATAAACAGCGTGATATCACTGCCGAAAAAGTGCTCAAGGATGGAATGCCCATCTTGCTTGACATATATAGCAAATTGAACATCAAATCTACCTTCTTCTTCACCGGCGAGATAGCAGAGAAACATCCGGACATTGTAAAAATGATTTTACCCGGAGGTCATGAAGTAGCCTCACATGGTTATAGTCATGAAGAAAATTCCGCTTTTGATAAACTTGGTTATCATGAACAAGTGGCAAACTTAATCCGTACAAAGAATATTCTTGAGGACATAACAGGTATAAAAGTCCGGTCATTCAGAGCACCTGCTCTGAGAGTAAACGAATTTACTACTAAGGCACTGGAAAGCACAGGTTTTGATATCGACAGTTCCATCTCTTCACAAAGAGCCGATAGTTTTTTTTCCCGCGGAGCTTTGAGAAAACTGAATAGACTATTTGCTCCTCGCTTTCCATACTTCGTAAGCGCTTATAACATGGCTCAAAAAGGTAATTCCACTATATTGGAAATCCCCATTTCAGCTATGCTGATTCCCTACATCGGAACCACCATGCGTACAAATCCTGTTCTGATTAAAACCATTCGAAGCTTTTTAAACCGGGAAACCTGTCTTACTGGTAAACCGGTTAATTTCCTGATACATCCTAACGAATTGTTTGAAGAATGTGATGAAGATAATGTGGAAAAGCGTTACAACAATCCAATCTCTGATTTCTTTGATAAGAATATCAGACTGCGGCTCAAGAACAAGAATCTGGGTCTAAAGGCTATTGAGCTGTTTCAGGAGCAGCTTGATTACTTTATCAGGCTTGACTATACTTTCTGTACACTATCACAATACAAAGATGAAAATTACAAGTAAATGAGGATTTAATGATAGATAAGCTATTAATCATAGTAAACACAGTCAGAGAAAACAAAGGATTACAACCAATACCTGATTTGAGACCAGAACAGGATTTACGTACAGACCTGAGCTTCGATTCACTGGACCTGGCAGAATTAACTGTAAGAGTTGAGAAGGAATTTGGCATCGATATTTTTGCTGATAGCTTTGTCTTAACAGTTTCAGATATCCTGAAAAAGCTCCAAAAGTAATGTTTTCCGGTCTCTTTCTTTACGATTACTCTTCTGATACCGCTTATACCTATTCACGGCTTCTGAGTGATGTAAATGGCGTTACTGTCATTAAAGAATATGGATACACTCCCAACCTTTACGATACTTTTGTCTCTGTCATCACTGCTATTGTTCATAATGAAAATCTTACTCTAATAGATTCAGGCTTGTCAGCACAGGAATTGGAGAATCTGCATATTTCTGATGAAGATATAATACGGTCAAAAGCATGTTCCCAACTAAACCTGCAAACCGTAGAAGAACTGATTACATTAATATGCAAACAAACAACCTGGTCTTTAACCCTTTTTACATCGGGGACTACCGGCATTCCCAAGCAAGTTTCACATCCTCTGTCATCTCTAATCAGAGCAGTAAGAAGCTCAGATAAGCACATAAAAGATATCTGGGGCTATGCCTATAATCCAACGCATATTGCCGGTCTGCAAGTTTTTTTTCAGGCTTTATTAAATGCCAATCCACTCATCAATCTGTTTGAAGCTCCCAGAGACATAGTACTATCTCTCATCAACCAATATCAGATTACCCACATTTCTGCTACTCCGACATTTTTCAGACTGCTGCTGCCTTTAACTGAGCAATGTAATTCAATAATAAAGCTGACCAGCGGTGGTGAAAAGTTTGATACAAATCTATCAGCCAATCTGTTGCAGGCTTTTCCCAATGCCAGTCTCCGCAATGTTTATGCTTCAACCGAGGCAGGCACTATCCTGGAATCCCGTGATGATGTTTTCTCCATTATTGATGAAGCTGTGTGCATAATTACTATGGGAGAGCTTTACATCCACAAATCTCTTTTGGGAGTAAGTGCAGAAGCAACAGCAATGACATCTGACTGGTATGCCACCGGCGATATGGTTGAAGTGATTGAGACCAATCCTCTCAAATTCAGGTTTGTAAACAGAAAGAATGAGATGATAAATGTGGGTGGATATAAAGTGAATCCTTATGACGTCGAACAAGCTATGGAAACCCATTCTTGCGTGCTTCAGGCTTACGTTTACGGTAAGCCCAATCCTGTTTTGGGCAGTATTCTGATGGCTGATGTTGTGTCGTCAGTCTCTGTTACAGAAAGAGAACTGAGAGAATATCTTGCTCCATTGCTGCAACCTTATAAAATTCCACGCATCATCAATTTCGTGGAGAGTATACCACTAACCCGAACCGGTAAACTGAAAAGAATCTGAAGGAAGAAACAACATGAAAAACATCCTGGTAACAGGCATTATGCAGGGTCTTGGTCTGCAGATTACCAAAACTCTTCTGGAAAAAGGCAATTGTGTGTATGGTGTTACATTTGCCATTAATGCAGAGCTTGAAAAGCTGAAGAAAGCCTATCCTGATAATCTGATTCTTATCGTAGCAGACCTGGCAGAAATTGATTCATCAATAGGTATAATTTTTACCAAAACCATTGGTTATGACATACCCTTGCATGGCTTTGTCAATAATGCTGCCATTGCGTATGATGATATTATCAGCAATCTGAATTACGACCCTTTGTTTAAAATGTATCAGGTCAATGTCTTTTCGCCCATGATGCTGACTAAACATGTAATCAGAAATATGCTGCTGCACAATATATCGGGTTCCATTGTGCATATCTCATCTATCAGTGTACATACAGGCTACAAGGGCTTGGCTATGTATGCTTCCACCAAAGGAGCGCTCGAAGCTTTTTCCAAAACAACTGCCAGAGAGTGGGGAGAACGTGGTATTCGTTCAAACTGTATTGTAGCAGGTTTTATGGAAACAGGTATGAGTGCAACCCTGTCACCGGCTCAGAAAGACAGGATATATAAAAGAACATCACTCAAGAAGCCTACAGAACTGTTTTCAGTTGCCAATGCCGCAGAATATCTTATTTCAGATATCAGTGCATCAGTGACAGGTTCCAATATGTTTGTTGATTCAGGAACAATTTAAATTTATAGAGGTTAATATGATGTATTTAGTTACCGGCGGAGCCGGTTTTATCGGTTCAAACATAGTAAAAGAGATTCTCCGCAGAGGAGACAAGGTACGGGTTTTGGATAATTTTGCCACCGGCAAGCGAGAGAACATCCTGCATTACAAAGACAATCCCAATTTTGAAATGTTTGAGGGTGATTTGCGCAGCTTTCATGTAGTGCGCGATGCAGTCAAAGGTGCGGATTATGTTTTGCATCAGGGTGCTTTACCTTCTGTACCCAGGTCTATTAATGACCCCATTACTTCCAATGATGTCAATATTCTCGGCACGCTTAATGTGCTGGAAGCAGCTAAGGAATTCAAGGTAAAAAGAGTTGTGTTTGCTTCTTCTTCATCAGTGTATGGCAATTCCGAGACTATGCCCAAAATCGAGACTATGCCCGTAGCGCCTCTTTCACCTTATGCTATTACCAAATATGCAGCAGAAAGATATTGCCAGATTTACTTCCAACTCTATGGCCTGGAAACAGTCTGCTTGCGTTACTTTAACGTATTTGGTCCCAATCAGGACCCTACTTCTCAATATAGCGCAGTCATACCGAAATTCGTCAAATCCATTCAGGCAGATATCCAACCTGTTATCTTTGGAGATGGCACTCAATCCCGGGACTTTACTTTTGTAGCCAACAATGTGGAAGCTAACCTATTGGCATGTACTGCTCCCAAAGCAGCTGGCGAAGTTTTTAATATTGCCTGCGGAATCAGATTTACCCTCATCGAGCTTGTAAATGAGATTAATCAAGTACTGGGTAAAGACATCAAACCTATCTTTGATAAAGACAGATCAGGCGATGTTAAACATTCTCTGGCTGATATCAATAAAGCACAGGATTTGCTGGGGTACAAAGTGAAAGTTGAATTCGCGGAAGGTATCAGACAGACAGTGGAGCACTTCACCAAACAATAATGTCATGTGTAATTGAAAGGAATTAATTGTATTAGTTAGTTAAAAAGCATCCCATAGTTTTATTCAGACAAGAAACAGACTGGTTATTCTAATCAGTCTGTTTTTTTTTATACCCAATTATTGTAAGTGATTATTTCAGCCAGAATCTGGCAGCTATTGCCTGGATTGAGAACCTTTTATGATGCCCTTGTTAGGTTTCAGCTTATTTTCTTTTACAGTATCATCATCCCATTCAATAAATTTTTCACTTCTTTTAAACAATAGGTTATCTCGAGAAATACCTGAAACCTTGTTGCTGAATAACATAATGGAAAAGCGGTTATCGTAATAGTAACCAAACTCATCTGATAATTTTCCTGAACCCTTAGTTGTTATTCTGTCAAAACTAACAAAGTATTGAATAGGATTTTCTCCCTCGCATTTCATAACAATTGTATAATTAAGTTCAGAATCATGGTCACTGATTATAGATTTAGGTTTCATATTGGTTGATTCAATAATCCATCCATACCCTTTACCGGTACGCTCTAATTCTGTTGCGATGTTTAAGATTGCATATTTGATTCCTGGTTTGTATTCTTTATTCATTTTATCGATTCTAATTGAGAATTCCAGTTTTACTGTCTCTCCTTTGTTATAGATAAATTTGTTAGGAGTTAGCTTTAGTTTGATTTTTACAGGTAATAAGTCAGGATTACGGCTTACTTCATAAACTACCTTTCTTGCATCCGGTGCTTTCCTACTTCCAGCAGTTAGTACTCCGGGAACAACAAATAAACTTATCATTGTAAAAAGTATTGTAACTGCCCTAAGATGAAATCTGTATTTGGTCATTTTATCCTCCCTACATTCGGGAAATTCTGGCTTACGTATCACATCACAGAAACACAAAGTGAGGATATTATAATTGTCAATTATTAGTCAAGTTACTTGTTCAATTATCCTTTAGTTCTAATTATTGCTATGGAATATATGTTATGTCAGATGTGGCGCAATCTGCTTCTAAAAGGGAAAAAAAGATATTCGTTGGCTGGGAGATATGTAGTTCTGCATTTATGCAGGTCGGTGATCATCTATCACGATGTATCAAGAAGTAGTAACCTGCATAAATGCTGAACCACAGTCATCGTTACCTTTAATAATCATACTTGCTGAAACTATTTATCACTTCCATACTATTTCCTTCTCTTTTGGGTCTTAACTGACAATAGGGGTCTGCAGGGAGTCATCAGGGAGTCTACAGGGACTTGAGTCCCTGAAAACTGCCTGAAGATTCCCTTATAAACCTAATCGTCAGTTAATGGATAAACAGGAGATAGCATGGTATGGTATGTTCTCTTTGGACAACCGGGGGCGGTTATCCTACAATTTTAAACAGCATTGGAATGCTACTCTACAAATCAAAAAGCAGAATATCGGACATTTTAATGATTGTTCTACATTTCTTATTTGACGTGGAGGGTCTTCAGGGAGTCTTCAGGGAGTTTGCAGAGGCTATAGTCCCAGATGACTTTCTGTAGATTCTCTTTAGAGTCTTTGTAGAATCCTCTTGTCAGTTAAGGTATAAGCAGGAGGGTAACAAGGTATAATAAGCAAGTATGAGGTATCCAAAATAGGTTATTGGAAAAGAATAAGTATGTAGTTCTGCATTTATGCAGGTTGGTAATTATTTATCACGATGAATCTATAAATGGGAACCTGCATAAATGCAGAACTACAATCACAAGATAATCCATAATTGTCCTTGTTCAAGGTTGTCTCACTGTATGCACGCTGCTGCCGAGTTCCTTAGTTAGCTAACCAGGGGTTGTCCAGGGAGCTACCCTACAGTTATAAAGCATAGTTTAAGGTCAGAGCAGGATTAATCAAAGATGAGTGACTGTAATGGATGAGCAATGGATGCCGTATAAATACTTCCGTAGAAGCTATTGATTTGAGATTGAGAAACACAATAGGTAGGCAAACTAAATAAGCTTGTGGTAATATTAGCTATTCCCAATAAATGATAATGTAACGGAAATAGATAAATAAATCTTGACATGTTATCCCAGACAGATTTTGAATATAAATTGTAACTAGTACTCGGAGGAATTATGAGATATGCTTATATCTACGTTATCTGCTTTTCCCTAATGGGAATATTGGGATGTAGCTCGATATCGACCAAAAACATCAAAAAGCAGGATTTATATCTGCATTGCTATGTCTGTGATTCTTTGGGAGTCGAAAAATCTGTGTTTAGTAAAAATGAGACCATATACTTTGGATGTGTTATCAGAAATGTCTCTGATCATCCGATAATATATACAAAGAGAAAGAACTCAACATCACTCTTTAGTTTATCACAATCGCATATCATAGAAAATGATTCTCTTGAACTTGCGAATGATGTTTTGAATTGGGCTCCCGACGTAATATGGTCAGATAATATTCTCAAACCAGAAGAACAACTTTTTGAAATCCAAAACAATAAGTATTCCCATAAACTACCAACAGGTAAGAGTAAGGCAGATTTCCACATCAATGTAATTTTTGTTAGAGAAGATGAGGGACTATTTAATACTGATAATACCTCTGTCAAATATACTATTACTGAAAGAGATTAATCATGAGAATTCTTAATATAACATTAATGTTTATCATCATTTTAATGGTTGCTAATGCGCTTATAGGACTTGAACTCATTGACCAGTCTCTTAATTATATTCCTCCAGTGGGTACACATAGTAAGATAATCAGGCTCAATCCTAATAGTAGAAATCGGGTTATTATAGAAGATGTTCCAGCTTATAAGTGGAGTTATGGCTGTGCTCCAACGGTCGGTGCTATGTTAATTGGATACTATGACAGGAATAAATACCCCAATTTGTGGATACCTTTTGATGCTCCCACATCAGGTGATTCGGTTAATTGGCACATAGCTCCCTAAACAAATGCTCAATGGACTCATGATTATACAAATTCTTCCAACGAGTCAGTATGCCCTATCAGCGCTTCAAAGGCTGGAGTATTAAGACCTAATTACCAAAGAGGACATGCAGATGATTATTATGTGACCAACGGTTATATATTTAGTGATCCATGTGATTCAAATTCATGGATTCATCATAATTATTATGAGCAATATGGTAGATGTGTTGCAGACTTTATGGGATCAAATATGACTACTTGGGATAATGAAGATGGTGCAACAAGGGGTATGTATGATATACATGGATTAGCTGTTGATTGCAATAATCTTAACATTATAATCCCACGGACAATCGGTGAATTAGGAATTGCCCAGTTTATACAAATTGCTGGATATTCTGTTGATGAGTGTTATAATCAAGCGCTATTTGGTTATCAAAACACAGCCACTAATGTAAATATAAATTCTGCTGGGTTCAGGTTTAATGATTTTAAAAATGAAATCAATAACAATAGACCTGTTATTCTGAACCTAAAATTGCATAATAAAGTTGGTTATGGACACACTGTTTTAGCAATAGGTTATAAAGAAGATTTAGAACCACCATACTGTCAAACAGCGTACTTTTATGATACAAGTGACTATAGTGTTCACGAAATAGATTGGGAATACGGGTACATTAATTGGAGCGATTTTTTACAATACGATATCAGCGACGTAACAGTTGTTCAATTGACGACACCAGCTACCCAAGTAGATAGAATTCAGTTAGATTCAGGGAGTAGTAGTGTTTATGATGATACAATGATAGAATATGAATTTTCATTTATCGATGAAGGTCCTGAAGTTAATAATATAGAAACCTGGCATGCTGAAGCTCGATTTTATCATAGTAATGGCGCACTTCGGCAAGGAACATGGGAAGAAGGATATAACTCAAATGTAAACACATGTATTCAAGATGTCGATTTATGGAGTGAAAATTACCAATGGGTGAGAAATCCCTATGGTGAAGTTCGTGGAGATATTGTAGTTACTGCCATAGATTATAACGGAAACAAGTATATCTTTACGAAAGAAATTGGTGTCATCACAACGCCTGATTTATCGCAAGTATTAGATTTTATGCAAACTGATAATTCTCTTGCTTTCAGTCTTGCAAACGATGGAGCTACAAGCTATTATATCTATTATGGAACGAATGCAAATGGACCTTATAATGGGACAGGAGCATTGGAAGGCAATTCTCCGGTACTCTTCAATGCCTGGGATGACATCAAGCTTACAGGATTGACACCCAATACTAACTGGCATTTTGCTATTAAAGGATACAATGGACTGGGAGAAAATCTAATTTCTCAGGATTATGAGGTTTTTGTTCAAGATACTCTTAGTGTTCCGACGGATGTTACAATTGTGCGGAGTGGTGATAATATGCACATAACCTGGGTTGGAGATTCACTGGCAACCGGTTTTGATATCTATGTCAGCGATGATCCGTATGCCTCCTTTGATTTGTGGGCAAATATAGCAACTGTTACGGAACCGTATTATGATTTTGAAGCAGCGGCAATTGATAAACAATTCTTCATAATAGTGGCAGTGAGTGGTGTGAGAAATGATGTGATTGATAAGACTGTCCCTATAATGTCACCAAATAAAACGAGGATAAAGAACAAAAAGTAAGCCTATAATCATTAATGTCTAAATAATTCTACGCGGTTTTGAATTATAAAACTCCCGATGAAATGTGCTTCAATAGCAGAGGGTCATAAGTCTCATAAATATAAAGCAAATCCCTAATCAAAAAGTGTTAACTATTTTAGGACTGGACAAGAATTGAGAGCTAAATGAGGTATAGGTTACGCTTCGCCGTGAGAAAGTGTTCTCTTACTTATCCGTTCCTCCCTGTTCGAAATATAAGTTCCAAGATGGAACCTGTTGAGAACCTGTTGGGAACCTCCCGGGCTAAGCCCAGGAGGAACCCAAGAAGTTCTTTCCCGGAATAGTTGTTTATCCCATATTTGGAAAGAGGAGGCATCAAATGAGAATGGAGAAATTAAGAAATTGAGAAGTGTTGGAATCTCTGGGATTCTGCATCGCTGGGTAAATAAGAAAAATTATTCAACGCATATATATGTTTAATACGTTTGGACAACCGGGGGCGGTTATCCTACGGGGCGTAGGTTACCTGCCTCAGGTGACCAGGAATGCTGACGCTTGTTTGAAAAATACGTTTGGACAGCTTTATCAAGTTATCAATCACGGGCTGGATACACCAGATTTGGGTAAACTACAAATTGCAATAATCAGAGACTGCACAAACCTCAATAACAGAAATTAGCTATAGTTGTACCGGGTACATTAATGAGTGCAAAAAAGTTTAATTCTTTTTGCAAGGAATAAGAATCGGGTTATCATATTAATGGTGTTCTAAATTTGTTGTCAGATAAGTAATAAGACTTTTTAAAATTTGAGAAATGCCTCTTTATGAAAGTGATATAGCCCTTTTTTACTTTCCTGCAATTTGTTTAACATTCTTTGCCATTCATTTTGTTTTATTTTGCTGCAATGATACTATAGCCACGTCAATTCTTTTCCAGTGAGGAATGATAGATTTACTATATTTAGGAGTATCTTATGAAAAAGTACATGTTTCTTCTGATTGGTGTATTAACCATGCTTATACCTGTTAAAATGATTTTGGACAAATTGACCAGGAGTATGTTATGAAAAGGATGCAACTGCTCATATTCATAATGCTTATTAGTATGGTGTTTCTTTCAGCTCAGTCAATTTCTGACTACACATATACAACAGCCACAAACGGAAGTCTGGCATTTACAGATGCCACTCTCAACGGGAATAGCTTCACAAACCGTACCGGTTACCCAATACCATATACACAAGACTTTGATGGAGTTACTACTCTTCCGAGTATAAACTGGACAGGTTATTCCTTTGGAGTTTATTCAACTACAGGAGCAAATGGTACTTATGGTATTTCCGGGCTTTTGGATAATTTAACTCCATCTGCCTATGCAATTTCATGCCCGATAGGTCCTTTACCAACACACTCTGTGATGGAATTCGATTATCGAATAGCAAACATGACCGGATACCCCGACACAGGAACCACTCTTGGAACAGGAGACAGTGTTCAAATACAGATATCGGTAAATGGAGGAACTTCATATACTACAATATTAACAATCAATCAGTCAAATCATATTACAAGTAATGCCTTTGTCAAGAAAACACTCAATTCGGCTTCATATGCGGAGCAATACATACTTGTGAAGTTTCTGTGTACTTGGGGAGAAGGCAGTTATTATGTTGATTTTGACAATTTTGCTGTGTATGAGGTCGTAATTCCAGAAGCTGCAATCAGTCCAAGCCCAGTACATTTGGCAAATCATGTAGCTGTGGATTCTGCTATATCCTGGGACAGCGTATCAAATGCTGACAGCTATGATGTCTATTTCGGTACAACTCTACCTCTGACTCCTAATGCTAACGTTGTAAGTCCGACCTGGTCACCATCCTTAATGAACAATAGCACTGAATATTTTTGGAAAGTAGTGCCAAAGAATGTTGCCGGAGAAGCTATAAACTGTCCAACCTGGTCATTCACAACCATTATTGCGTTGCCTTTAGCCGCAGAAAACCATATGCCGGGTGACCTTGCAACTGATGTTGCAGTAACAGCTTCTCTCGTCTGGGGCGGAGTTGCCAATGCAACAAGTTATGATGTTTACTTCGGAATAACTATACCTTCGACTCCGAATGCAAATGTAATATCTCCCTCATGGACACCGTTTACAATGAATTATGATACGGTATATCTGTGGAAAATTGTACCGAGAAATATGGTCGGAGCAGCTAAAAATTGCCCAACCTGGATATTCACAACAATCGTAGCTTTGCCATTAGCTGCTACAACGCCTATTCCGGCAGATTTTGCAATTAATGTGCCCATTAATGCTTCGCTTGCCTGGGATGCCGTTACCTATGCTGATAGCTACGATGTTTACTTTGGCACATCATTGCCGATGACTCCCGATGCTAATGTGGTTTCTCCTAATTGGACACCTCCGATTATGGAATATGATAGCATTTATCTGTGGGTAGTGATTCCAAGGAATATCTCCGGGGAAGCTTTATCTTGTCCTACATGGACTTTCACTACCATTGCGCATATCCCGCCTGCACCTACAAATCTGCGAATAACTTTCAACGGGAGCAACATTGAATTAGATTGGGATACTATTTCCGGAGCAGATTCATATGGCATATATTATGCTTTGGAGCCTAATACGCCAACTCCAGACTGGGTCTTGCTGGATACTGTTACAACATCAATGTACATAGATTTCAATCCGTTATTATTGCATAAATTCTATAAAGTGACATCTATAGCACTGCCCAGATAAACAATTGGGCTGATATAAAAAACTCCTAGTCGTACAATGAGCCGCTCTGGAACGGAGCGGCTTTTTTTATTTTCTAAAGAATCCCTCATAATAAAGAATTTCCGGATTGACTATGCTATGCAGTATAGTCCCGATCTATTGCTCTGATTGATGAGAAAACAGAGAAGCATAAATCTAATAATTGCAGAGTATAGCAATTCTGCTTGACACAAAAGCTACATATCCTTTTTTGGCTAAATATTCTATAAAAAGAAGGTGGTGATTTAGTGCCTACAGTTATAGCCAAAGAAACTGAACCTTTTGATATTTTATTGAAGCGATTCAAGAAGAAATGCGAAAAGGCAGCCATACTGTCTGAGATCAAAAAGCATCAGGCTTACGAGAAACCGAGCGTCAAGAAAAAACGCGAAGACAACGTATCCCGTCGCAAAATGGTCAAAGCTCAGCGTAAACAAATGCGTTTCATGAAGTAAAATTTACTAATAAGGATATAAGAATAGACTAATATATATCACTTATTACCGTTTGAAGCTTTGTGTGATGGGGAGTCAAACCTCCTCATCACTTTCCTTTTATTATAGCTTACTTTTCAGAATTTTCATGACTTGACAAACAGCTTCCCGAGGGCTGTTTAAATTTTGACCTCAATATTTTTAAAGCAATAAGTAAGGTAACAAGCATGGGTATTTTTGACTGGTTGATGTTACTCTTCCTCGTTTTTCTGATGTGGAGAGGCTGGCGTAAAGGCTTTGTAGGCATGTTACTTCATCTGGTGGGCGTAATCCTGGTTTATTTCCTGGTTGCCCATTACTTCCCCTTAGTCAAAGCCGGATTAATGGACAAAGTGCACATGGGAACCATCCTGGCAACCATATTGGCAGTTGTCCTGATAGTAGCAATGATTGCCATAATCGTGCAGATTATCAAGATGATACTGGAGCGTACTCTCAAGCTGATGCATATATCATTTATCAATTCCGCAATGGGAGCAATTTTGGGTTTTATGACAGGACTTCTGATGCTGGTGGTTTTATCGATTCTGATAGATGTGATGCCCTTTCTATCCAGACCTTTGGAAAATAGCTCCAAACACAGAGTCTATTCTGCTGTAAAAGTTATCAGAGGTGAGATGTATACTGCCTTCGAGCTCAAACACAAAATACCAGCAGATACTGATAAACGTAACTAATAGATATGATTCATAAGCTGTTTCATGACCTGGAATATGACAAGATTGTCGAAAACATCGGCAATAGCTGTCATAGCTCTGCGGGTCTGGATTTGGCTTTAAAACTCACTCCTCAGTCTGATATTTCCATAATCAATTACAGGCTAAAGCTGCTCTCTGAAATACAGGACACTATTAAGAACGGGCATGACTTCAATTTTGAAGAGCTGCTCCCTCTGGATGATGTTTTTACCGATACGAAACAGATTGTGTTTGATTACGAAGAATTTAGACTGGTCTACCTCAATGCCAATCTGGCAAGCGGAATCTGTGAACGCAGAACGGAACTGGAAGGCTACAGAGAGTTGTATAAGCTGCTCAAAAAGCTATTTCCACTCCCGCATATAGTCAAACAATTTGAACGCATCTTTGACATAGACGGCGAAGTCAAGGACACTGCTTCTGAGGAACTCAAACGTATCCGCAAAAAGAAGATTCTATTGCGTGAACATATTATCCGCAGCTTGCAGAGAAAGTTTCTGGAGCCTATTTTTGAATCTGCCTTACAGGAAAAATTCGTTACACAAAGAGACGGACGGTATGTAATTCCCATCAAGGAAGCATACGTATCACAAATCAAAGGCATTGTGCAGGGACACTCCGGCAGTAAAGCTACTGTGTTTATGGAACCCGAAGATGTAGTGGGAGTCAATAATGACCTGCAAATGCTGCAGCAGGAAGAAAAGCGCGAGATTTTCCGTATCTTTCAGGCTTTTACCGATGATATCAGAGCTTTTCAACCCCAATTGGAAAGCAACTATAAGCAATTATCAGAGCTGGACTGTTGGTTTTCCTGCGGGAGATTGGGCAAAACACTGCAAAGCCGTATCCCTAATATAATTGAAGCACAACATCTGCGATTTAAGCGAGCCAGGCATCCTCTGATGATATTACAGAAGGGCGAAGTAAACAAGGTTATCCCCTTTGAACTGGATTTGGGTGAAGACTTTGACTTTTTGGTACTTAGTGGACCCAATACAGGTGGAAAGACTGTTCTGCTCAAAGCAGTAGGGCTATTAACCCTGATGGCTTTAACAGGACTTCCCATACCTGTGGAAGAAGGCACAGAGATTGGCATGTTTGACAATGTGGTTGCCGATATCGGCGATGAACAATCGATAGAACAGGCTTTGAGTACCTTTTCATCACACATATCCAAGATAAAAGCGATGCTGGATATCTGTAATGGAAAGACTCTGGTCTTACTCGATGAGATTGGTGCTGCCACAGATCCTCAGCAAGGTAGCGCTTTGGCGCAAGCTATCATGGAAAGCCTTCTGGATAAGCAGGTTAAAGGTATGGTCACCACACACTATACCGCCCTGAAAGTCTTTGCGGAAAACAGAGATAGATGCACCAATGCAGCCATGCAGTTTGATATGAAGTCCTTAATTCCCACGTATCAGTTCCAGCTTGGTTTCCCGGGAGACAGCTTTGCCATAGAAGTTGCTGCTTCTCTGGGTTTAAATCCGGAACTCATAGAAAGAGCCAAGCATCTGACCGGTAGCCAGAATCTGGAATTTACCGAGCTTATCAAGAAACTTTCTGAAGAAAAGAAACTACTCGCCACCGAAGGCTGGCAGGTGAAGCTCAAAAGCAAGAATCTGGAAGCCACTATCAAAGAATATGAACTGCGGATTAAGAAGTTTGAAGATGAGCTCAAAGCCAAACGCAAGGAATTGCTCAAAGAACATCAGCAGGAACTGATTAATAAACAAAAAGCCCTGCTCAATGATCTGGATGAGCTTAAACTGACCGACCGTGAGGAACGCAAGAAAAAGACCACTGAGATGGTATCCAAATTGCAGGATATGCAATCTGAAAACCTGGACAAGATACACGATATTGAGCCCAAAAAAAGAAAACCGGTGTTTAACCCGCATCCCGGCGATACTGTCTGGTTGTGTGATTTTGAGACTAATGCAGTAATCGTAGAGATAAAAGACAAAGACGTATTTGTGGAAATGAATGGTATCCACTTCAAAACGAAGCGGGAAAATCTGATGGAAAGCCAGAGAGCACAGTCAAATACAAAGGTTGAACCGGTACAGACATATTCCAAGGTAAGGGTAACGCCTTCTGCTCATTTTGAGATTAAACTTTTGGGCTTAAGGTTTGATGAAGCAGAACCTTTGCTGGATGAATTTATCGATGCTGCTGTTTTTGCCGGATTGCATAGTCTGAGGATTGTGCATGGCAAAGGCACAGGAGCTTTGAGAGCCAAAATCAGAGACTATCTGAAAATGAAAAAGCAAGTTCTGACCATAGGCACACCTCCACAGGAAGCCGGTGGCAGCGGTGTTACCGTCATAACAGTTTAAGGAAAATGAAGTGGACCAGAATCTAATCGACCAGATTCGCAGAAGCAATGATATCGTAGATGTCATCGGCAGCTATATTGCGCTCAAAAAAGCAGGCAGTAACAGCTATCGTGGTCTGTGTCCGTTTCATAATGACAGCCATCCCTCTATGAATATCAGCCAGCAAAAACAGATATATAAATGCTTTGCCTGCGGAAAAGCAGGAAACGTCATTACCTTTGTCCAGGATTATGAAAAGCTGACCTTTATCGAAGCGCTCAAGAAACTGGCACAGCGTGCCGGGATTTTAATTCCCGAAATAGACCGACCGAGAGTAGTTTCCACCAAGCGTGACCTGCTGCTGCAGATTTATAAACTGGCAAAAGAGTTTTACGCAGAGAATCTGTTTCAATATGGTGCTCAGGTCCTGGAATATCTCAAAGAACGCCAGATTTCGCCTGAAACTGCCAAATCTCTGGAACTGGGCTATGCTCTCAATAGCAATAGCGGGCTGAAGAGTTATTTACTCAAGACTGGCATCAGCGTAGATATTATGAAGGAAAGCGGTTTATTTGGTGTATATCAGGGTAATCTGGTTGACCAGTTCCGCGAACGGCTGATGTTTCCGATTCACAATAATACCGGCGATGTTATCGCTTTTGGCGGCAGGATATTATCAACTTCGACCGAGGCGGGTAAATATATTAATTCACCGGGAACAGAGCTTTATACAAAAGGCAAAGAGCTATATGGTCTGTTTAAAACCAAGTATGATATCGGGAAAGCAGACAGAGCATTGGTGTGTGAAGGCTATATGGACTTCCTGCGCCTTTATGAAAGTGGAATTACCAATAGCGTTGCCTCGCTGGGAACGGCTTTGACAGAAGACCAGATATATCTGTTGGGCAGATACACTCAGAATATCTATATGCTCTATGATGGTGATCTGGCAGGACAGAAAGCTGCAACCAGGGCAGGACTCCTGATTTTAAGTAAAGGATTTTTACCACGCATTGTTGTTTTACCGGAAAAAGAAGACCCGGATTCATATTTACTCAATTTTGGTAAAGAGGCATTGCTGGATGAAGTCAATAAAGCGAAAACACTAACAGCCTTTTTAGCTGAAAATAAACAATTGGATATACCACAGAAAGACAGAATTGAGCAGCTTTCAGATGCTATCAGGCAGGTAAGAGACCCGATACAACGGGAATTTCTGGTCAAAGATGCCGCAGAAGCATTCAAAATCAGTGAAAGTTCCATCAAACAAAAAATAAATATGAGTAGTCGGTCTCAGGGTACTGAAACAAGCTCACAAAAGGATTCTGACGATAATCCGGAAGAAAGATTTCTGCTTGTTTTAGCGCTAAAAGATAAAAACAGCTATAATTCACTTGCGCACGAGCTAACTGCCGATTATTTTTTCAATCAGGAATATAAACAGATATATAAATATCTGACAAGTCAGGATAGGGCAGACGAACTTGATGAACCTGCCCGACTTCTTGACCAAGTAGAAAATGCCTCTCTGAGGGAGCAACTGGCTGACCTTCTTTTTGAAGATTTAACAGGGATGAGTTTCGAAGATACCTTACATCAGGTAACCATCCGCAAGCTTCAATATGATTTGGAGCAAATGGACAGGAAAATAATTACGGAACCAAATAACCTGGAAATCTTCAAGCAGAAGGCAGAATTATTAGAGCAATTGAAATTAATCACCAAAAACATGGTAATTCACCGTATTATCGTATAAGGGAGTGTCAATGATAACTTATAACGATTGTTTGAAGAAACTGGTTGAGCTGGGTCGTGAGACAGGCTACATCACTTTCAAACAAATTAACGACATTCTGCCTAACAACCCTGTTTTCTTAGATAAGATTGACGATATCATTTATGATATCGGGCAGGAAGGCATTGAAATCATCGACGAAACAGAAAAACGTCTGACTAAGGGTAGCCTGGCTGTTAAGAAACCCGTGGCTACAAAGAAGTTCAAACCACGCAGATATTATGACGACCCTGTTCGTATGTATCTGAGAGAAATGGGACGCGTGCCTCTTCTGGATAGAGAAGGAGAGGTCAGAGTTGCCAAGAAGATTGAGACATATCAGCGCATGATTTGCCAGAATGTCTTCAAATCAGGCAGTACATTGCGGGAAATGTATAACTTCCTGCACCGTTATCGAGAGCGGCGTGTACGTCTGGACCAAATCTTCAAGGTTGATATCGGCACCTGGATTGATAAGAATCAGGACGTCAAGATTATCGACAAATTCCGCCAGCTTCTCAAAGACAATGAAGGCGCTTTTGTGCAGGTCGGCGAGATTCTGGATAACTGTGACTTTGACGAAACAGGCACAGCAAACCGACAGGAAGAAATTGATGCTATCCGTGATTTGATAGTCAATACCTTTGGACAGCTCAATTATAATGACAAACTGATTAAGCGCATGGTTTACCGTGTGCGCTCATTAGTTGAACGAATAGAAGAAAGCCGTCTCAGCATTACAGACCTGACCCGGATTAAACGTTACACTATCGACGAAATCTGTACTTATGGTAGAAGAGCCAAGAAATCCGATGAAGACTTTGCGGAAGTTCAGCACGAAACTAATATGGACCCCAATCTATTCATCGAAACTCTGCGTAAGATAAAGAACGCCCGCCGTAAGATTCGCCGTGTGGAACTGGAAACCAGAATGACAGGCAGCGAGCTTGTCTTCCTGCTAAGAGAGATTGAACGCGCTGAACGCATGAAAGAGAAAGCTCAGAACGAAATGATTGAAGCTAACGTACGTCTGGTTATTTCCATAGCCAAACGTTACAATAACCGCGGTCTGGAATTCCTTGACCTCATTCAGGAAGGTAATACCGGTCTGATGCGTGCCGTAGAAAAATATGATTACCGCAAAGGCTATAAATTCAGTACTTATGCCACCTGGTGGATCAGACAGGCTATCACCAGAGCTATTGCTGACCAGGCTCGTACCATCAGAATCCCCGTCCACATGATTGAATCCATCAATAAAATCAACCGTACCAGCAGAAGACTCATGCAAAAACTCGGCAGAGAACCCTATCCTGAAGAAATTGCCGAACTGCTGGATATCCCGGTTGAAAAGATAAAGAACATCATGTCCATCTCCAAAGAACCTGTTTCTCTGGATAAACCCATCGGGCATGACAGTGAAGATAGCATTCTGGGTGACTTTATCGAAGACCGTACTATCATTTCTCCGGAAAGACTGGCAGAACGAAGCCTGCTCAAACGTCAGGTGGATGAAGTATTACGTACTCTAACCACCCGTGAAGAAAGAGTTATCAGGTTGCGTTTTGGTATTGATGATGGTTATCACAGAACTCTGGAAGAAGTGGGTAATATCTTCAATGTTACCCGTGAACGTATCCGCCAGATAGAAGACAAAGCTCTCAAGAAACTGAGACATCCCTCCAGAGCTGCAATCCTGCAGCAATTCCTGGATAACTTCCACGTAAAATAGTGAGTCATACCTGCGAATGCGGGTATCCATACCTTATTCAAAGGGCAGGTCAAAACAACCTGCCCTTTTGTTTGGAAATTTTTATTGACAATGATACTTAGCAAAGATAAATTGTAATTAATGAAAATCTGCTATTACTTTTCGGTCAGTTAGTTTATAATAAGTATATATTTGAATACACTCTTACATGGAGAAGGAGATATTATGAAACACACACGAATTCTATTTATCCTTATCATGTCCTTAGCAGCTACATTTGTCTTTGCTCAGATTAAGGCAGTAAATTTTAGAGACGGTTCGTATGGTCCGCGCACTCAGGCAGTTCTTAATATAGAATGTCAGGCTTTATTCGGTCAGGATTATACATTCACATTCCCTACCACAGGAAACAAGTGGAGATACCAATGGTATAAGGATGGAGGTGACGGCATTATATCTCCTCTTGATGAATTTGGTAATCCAACCGGTGATGATGTTGTTTCCGTTGGGAGTGTGGGAGAAAGTGGAAATACACAAGGTGTAGTATCATTGGGACCCAATCAGTGTTGGAATCCCAGTGCGGCTACATTCCAGCCCACATATGCGCCATACCCAAAAAATACAATAATGGGAAACAGGATATATCTCAGAATTTTTAATGCTCCCACAATTGCTGCAGCGACAAAATCTATAGCTTTTACGGCTCTTTATACCATTACTGCAGCAAATAACCAACTTATCAGTCCTTATATACCTACATATGCCTGGGGTCCATGGGAACCAATACAACCAATTGACCCTCCTGCTGATCCGCAAAACGTAACAATCACACCTAGCGGGCAAGACATTAATTTAACATGGGATGCAGTCACTGAGACTGTGAATCATAGTCCCATAGTTCCATCCGGATATATTCTGGCATATAGTGAGGATGGTATCAGTTTCTATTACCTTGGCAATACTACCAGTTTGTCCTATACTCATTCGATTCAGTACCTGAATAGAATACAGAATTACAGGATTACTGCCTATGTAACCAATTCAAGAGCTCAGTCTAATTATATCAACAATCTTGAGCTTAGAAAGGATAAGATTCCCTTAGATGAAATTATAGATTCACTTAAGTAATTACATGTATTGTCATTCCTGCGAAAGCGGGAATCCATGCCATAAATTAAGGGCAGGTCATTGATCTGCCCTTTCTGCTATCAGCGAATTTCAAGTATCAAAAATTTATTGACATAAGAATAGAATTTGAAGATCATATTAATCAAGATAACTTCAAACTTGCGAGGGAGTTAAATATGAAAGGAATATTGTCCGGATTCAAATGTCAGGGAATTATCAGAATAGCCCTTATGACCTTCATGTTATCAACTGTCCTCTACCTATTTGGAGATGAGGGGAGATTGATAAATGAATGTCCGCTGAATATCGATTACAAAGTAACCTGGCCCAATGGAGACAAGTTTGGGTCTGAAGCAGTTTTTACCTATACAATTTCAATAAATCCAGAGTTAGCCACTATATATGATAAGCAAAGAACATATGGCTTTTCAAGCGAGTTCTTTACTACCGATAAAAAAAGTGGTAGTCTGATACCAGTAAAATCAGATATGAAAAACGGAGACACATTTACTTATTCTCAATTTCCCATTACAAGGCATCTTACCGTTAAGGTCGTTGAGGGACCTGTGGTATTACTTAGTATAACAGTGAAAGGTTATAAGGTTGAAGGTTGTCCGGATTTTTCCTTTGCAGTAGATGGAACATATATTCAACAGGAATCCGAATTGTTTATGACAGAAGGAGAGATGGGCAATTATGAAAATTCTGAATGCCCGATGGAATTTAACTATAAAGTTATTCCACTGAATGGAAACTTCAAAGCAGGCTCTGAAGTTCAAATTAACTATACATTTTCTATCAATCCGAGTTACGCTTCCAAGTATGATAAGCAAAGAACTTACTCCCTTTCCAGTAAGTACTTTACTAATGTATCAAGAAACTCCCAACTAAAAACGGTTAAATCAGATATAAAAGATGGTGCAACCTTCACATATTCACAATTCCCTGTTACAGGGCATTTTACTGTTATGATAAATGAGGAGTGGTGTGGATATACACTCGACATAGCTGTATATGGTTATAAGGTTAAAGGCTGTCCGGGTAGTTGCTTTGATATTGATGGCAAAACTGTTCAACAGTTTTCCGAGTATTACATTTCTATCTCGAACCCTGATTATAAAGATTAAAGCCAGGGCAGGGCAATGACCTGTCCTTTTCAATTATGAAGAATAACCAAGTCATCATTCCTGTGAAAGCGGGAATCTTAACACAAATATGTAGTACCGCCGGCGGCTTTGCAATATAGGCGCATCATTATTAAGATAACAAACCTGCCTGAAGACAGAACTACATACAACTCCCACCATAGAATCAATTCATCATACCTGCGAATGCGGGTATCTTAAAATTAATCTTTCTCTCTCCTTAGGGTAGTCTCGTTTACAAAAGTTAAACCACCTACTTCTCTCCTATTCGGTTGTATAGGCATTGTACGGGTGGCATATAAGAGGCAGACGAACCCAGCCTAAGGGCAGAGAAAGAGCATTGCTCTTTCAATTATAACTTACCATTAATAAATCAGATGGAAGCACAAGTAATCTTCAAGAAATCGTAACTGCTTATAAATGAATACTCTCTGAGTAGATGTTTAATGAAATCATTAAGCATCTAACAGGCAACTACTAAGATAGTAGTAAGAATGATTACTTGAAGATTAGAGAAAGGGATAAATGCTGGTGCTTTTGGTGTCTTTGCTAAGTTACGTTTGGACAAGCGAGGCGCTTATCCTACTTGCTTTAGTTTACATATCTAAATAATAAATCTCTTTATAGATATCGGGGTATTATCGTAGGTTAAGCGCCTCGCTTGACCAAACGCATCTATATATCGCTCTCTATTACTTCATTGCAACTTTATCCCCATGCATTCCAGCAGAGCCACTGCATCAGGCAGATTAAAGATTGCTCCTTTGATTTGATTGGTAAGGGGATTAATAGCATAATTATGGGCATCCGTGAAATTAGCTTTGGTCAGATTGGTTTCATGGAAAGTGACAGAGCGAAAGTTAGTGCCTGTGAAGTTGCTTTCCATCAGGTTGGTGCCGATAAAATCAGTCTCGATAATATCGCAACTTGAGAAAATGGATTTTCTGAGCGTTAGGAAATTGAAGTTGCAGCTACGCAGCAGGCATTCTTTGAAGTTTATGACTAATCCCAGTTTACTTACTAAAGTAAAGTCCACTCCCACCAGTTTACACGCGGTAAAGTTTACTCCCTGCAGCTTGGCATGCTGGAAGGAAGTAAGTGAAAGATTACATTCATTAAAGACACAGCTATCCATAATACCACTGAACTTCATGTCAGACAGATTACAGCCGGTAAATGTACATTTGGTATAATTGCACTCTTCTGATGTTATATCATTAATATCTTTGATGGTCTTGAGTTCGAGTTCAAGAGGTAATAATGCTGACAATGCGACCTTCTTTATATAATTTTGTAGCTTGCTATATTAAACCTCTAGATTGAGGATTTACAATTCGACCTTTCAAGTTGGTATAGAAAAAAGCAACCAGGGAGGTTCGGATGAAGAATATTAAAAGAAAAGGTGGGATAGATAGCATCAATCCCGAATGTATGTTGGTGGGGATTGATATCGGTAAACACCGGCAATGGGTTTACATGACAGATGCCAGTAATACACGAGATAGGAAGCCTTTTTATATCAACAATGATTTAAGTGGTTATCAACGCTTGATAGGTGAAGCCGAGAAGCAAAAACAAGTCTGGCAACTTAACAGGATAATCTTTGGCTTAGAGCCTACCGGCTCATACGGTACTCCTCTATTGCATTATTTAACTAATTGTGGTTATCAGGTTAAGACAATCAATCCCATGCATACAAAGCGGATGAAAGACGTTGAAGATAATGCACCTGGTAAAAGCGATCAGAAAGACCCTAAGATTATAGTTACCCTAATGCGCCTGGACAAGAGTATCAGCCACAGAATACCGGATGGGGTATATGCTGAGTTAAGGAATCTTTCTAAGTATTACTTGTCTCTAACAGAGCAGTTGAACAGGCTGTACAATTATGTAGAGTCGTATTATGCTGAGTATTTTCCGGAACTAACCAGTTATGCGAGTTTAAACAGCAAGACATTGTTATATACCTTGGAAAGTTTTCCCTTACCCGGTGACATCTCTCAACTTGATTATGCGGAATATTATAGCATAATGAAAGAGAAGAGTCGTCATAGCTTAAGACCGGTCAAGCTAGAAAGCATATATGCGGCATCTGCTAACAGTATCGGCATAACCAAGGGCACAGGCAGTGTAAGAGAGATACTGCGTTCATTGGGTGCTGATATACGGTTAAAATTAGAGCAAAAGAAAGAGACAGATGGTAAGATACGAGAATGCGTAGATCGCATTCCATATGGCGGGTTACTTTGTAGTATCCCTGGGTTGAGTAAACTATCGGTTGGTTTGATTTTGGCAGAGACAGGAGATATAAGGCATTATAATCATGCCAGAGAGTTAATCAAGCTGTCTGGTCTTAATCTGACCAATTATCAATCAGGTCGCTATATGGGCAGATACCACATATCTAAAGTAGGCAGACCACGCTTAAGAAATCTATTATACTTACTATGTGTCGAAATGATAAGCAATAATCCAATCTTGTCACAAGTATATTGGTATCAAGTGAACGAACGCAATTCAAACAAGGTAAAGACTATTGTGGGAATGTGTCGTAAATTGCTTGAGATGATGTACTCAATGGTTAAATATGATGTTGAGTATGATGTAGAGCGTCGTAAGTATTATGCCGGGGCATAATCAGACCGGCAAGTAAGGCATTACATTGCGAATAACCGTCAAAAAAAAGATAGACAAAGTAATAAGAGGTGAAAAAATATAGTCATCTCGCCGGATGATGTAGTTCCTATGTTTAGAGGCTTGAAAGAAAGACCTCGTTATGTAGCTTAATAATAACACACCGGCGAGTATCTTCTCAGATAGTATGAGGCAAGAGTAGGATACCATAATGGGTAATCCAGCATATCAGCAGTGATCGGGAAGTCAGACGATAGAGAAAGAGATAACCAAAAGAATAACCTTAAAGATTTTTGTTTGGATAAGCGGATTTGACGCTCCGGTACCCTCCGCGTCAAATCCGCTTATCCAAACGATACGGAATGAGATATTAGATTAAATATTATATAATATTCTATATCAGCATAGGATAGCATCCTGTTGTATGTCGGGAATAGCATTCCCGACTGGATATTGCCGCCATTGCCAATGCCGGAAAGCAACAGATTACTAATCTATGCTACACTACTTTTAGGACAAGCGCAAGGCATGTCCCTACTTTACTTCAAATGCGATATATCAAAGCCCGGAATATACAGCTTTTTTTCCAGAGAGTCAGCCAGCCTGGAGACTATCCAGATTAAAATCAGATAGACGACTCCAATGGTGAAATAAATCTGCAGGGAAAAATAGGTATCAGAGGCAAAGAACTTCGCCTGTGATAATAGCTCAGGGACCTGGATAATATAGGCAACCGACGTATATTTGACCAGATAGATGATTTCATTGGACAGAGCCGGAATGGCAAAGCGGAATGCCTGTGGAAAGATGATTTCCCTGATTGCCTGCCACTTGGTCAAACCGATACTATAAGCAGCTTCCATTTGCTCTGTCGTGATAGCCATGAAGCCGCCCTTGAGGTATTCTGCCTGATATGCAGCGGAGTTTAGGATAAAGCCTATTAAAGCTGCTGTGAAAGGCTCAATTCTCCATCCTAACGCAGGTAAGCCGTAATAGATAAAGAAGAGCTGCACAAGCAGGGGTGTTCCGCGCACGATGGTTATAAATGTCTTAGAGAGAATCTTGAAGAATTTATTGCCGTATAAGACTCCTAATACCAAAGGCACAGAAGCAATAAATCCCAGAATCGCTGCAATCAGGGTGAGTAGAATAGTCAGCCACAAGCCATGTCCGAAGTCAGGCAGGTATTTGTATAAAGCCGTGAAAAAGCTCATAGCGACTCCCCATATAGCTCTGCAATCTTATGCAAAAAGCTGCGGGTGCGTTCGTTTTCAGGATTGGAAAACATCTTTTGAGGAGCGCTTGCTTCCAGGATATGACCATGTTCCATAAAGATGATTTCATTGGCAACGGATTTGGCAAAGCCCATTTCATGCGTTACACAGATCATCGTCATACCTTCCTTGGCAAGGTTTTGCATCACTTGCAGCACTTCGCCAATCAGTTCAGGGTCGAGGGCTGAGGTGGGTTCATCAAACAGCATCAGCAGAGGGTCCATCGCCAAAGCACGGGCAATACCGACTCTTTGCTGCTGTCCGCCGGATAACTGAGCGGGATATTTGTCCGAATGTTCAGCTAAGCCCACTTTTTCCAAATCACGCATGGCTTTGACATAAGCATCACTGCGGTTCATGCCTTTGACTTTGACTAATCCCAGAGCTACATTATCTATGGCTTTGAGGTGTTTAAACAGGGCAAAGTGCTGAAACACCATACCGATTTTCTGCCTTATCTGATGAATATTGGTCTTGGGATTGGTTAGTTCCGTTTCTTCCAGCCAGATTTTGCCACTATCAGGTGGAGCCAGCATATTTATACATCTGAGCAAGGTGGATTTACCTGTACCACTGGGTCCGATGATAACTTTTACTTCTCCCTTTTCAATAGTGAAGGAGACTCCATCCAAAACTGTATTCTTGCCAAAACTCTTTTTTATGTTTTCTACTTTTACTAACGGCATTTATTCTCCTTTTCGGACATGCGATAGTCATGTCCCTACGACTATTGTCCGGTGATTAGGAAGCCGGGTACTTCAAATTTGCCGGCTATGTACTTAAACAAGTAATAAAAAGCCTGAAACAGCACAAAATAGATGATTGCACAGGCAAAATATATCTCAAACGGTTTAAAGGATGTCACGATCAGGTCCCTGCCATACTTCAGGATTTCAGCAATTCCGACTGCATACGCCAGGGGTGAATCTTTGAGTACAATGGTAAATTCATTGGTAAAACCAGGCAGAGATAACCTCACAGCCTGAGGCAGGATGATGAAGAACAAGGTCTGAAACTTGGACATTCCAAGCGAGAGTCCTGCTTCCATCTGTTCACTGCCAATGGAGAGGATTGCTCCACGGTATATCTGAGCCTGATAAGCAGATGAACACAAACCTAAACCTATGACCACCGACAGGAAGGGACCAAAGTTTAAACCAATAGTCGGCAGTCCGAAGTAGACAATAAACAATAAAACCAGTTGTGGTATTCCTCTGAAAATCCATTCATAGATTCCCACCACTTTCTTCGTTGGCTTGGAGCCATAGATTTTGAGAAATGCCACCAATATACCAAGCACCATACCCAAAGCGATGGAACAAACCGTGATTTCCACAGCAATTACCACGCCTTTGAGCAAAAGTGGAATATTGGTCAGAATGTAAATAATGGAGTCAAACATAATGCTCCTTCAATTTGTAGTTATTTTTATACACTCATCCCGGTATCGAAATCAACATCGAATCCGATATTAAAAAACAGCATATCCTTCTTTTTCCAATGTCCTTTGAAGTCTGTCTGAAAAGACCTCTGATATCCGGAAGAAAAGTTTAATCCTGCTGATTTGCCGACGTAAACCCTGATACCTGCACCGGGTGAAATTTGCAACCAGTCTGTATCACGCACAATAAACCAATCAGTCTCATTCTTAATAAAGGGGGAAATAATGACGTAGTTAGAATTGCTTTTCTTAGCGTTTTCCAGTTTCCCTGTAACTGTATAAAATATGGTTGAGTTCATAGCACAATGCAATCCAGCCAAACCTGTATCAATAGCTTCGATTAATTTATGATTTGCATTAACGGTATCCACAACTGTTGCCATTATCAATAGCGGAATCGCCAAGGGTACAAATGAATAGTTTTTTCCCGCATTATAAGGATCATCGATAATATGCGATATTCCCAGCAACGGCGCTTCAACAATCAATCTTTCTGTCAGGGGAAAACCCATAGAACAAAGATTAAACTGTTGGGTGGTATTTGCCTCATAAGTATAGTTGAGTCCGATTCTTCCAAAGGGAGGCCACTTTTCCTTTTTCTTTTCCTGAGCAATCAGGTTTTGTGAAAATATGCAGAAAAGCAATAAAAGTACAGTGAAGAAAGATGCGGTATTCTGTCGTCTCATTCTATTCCTTTTTAAATCATTTAGAGGACAAAATGAAATTAAGTAACTACTTTTTCTTAAACAGCCCGGATTCCTGATGCCTCATTGCTTTTTTAGGTGTCAACAAGGACTCCACTGCGACAGGAATCAGTGTATTTACTTTTCTGTTTGTTCTGTTACTTCTGTGTATACTGTGTTTTCATGTTCCTTTAAGCTAAAGGCGCTACTTAACTGCTTTGGAACTATCTACAGGTTCTGCTGCTGGAGGAGTGGTCTCAAAGTTCTTAGCCAAAATATTAACCACTTCACCGTCTTTAATCAGACCGTCCAGAGCAGCATTGATTTTCTCTTTGTAGGGAGAGTTCTTTTGCAGAGCTATGCCATATTCTTCTTTAGTTTCAATCTTAAAGACCATTTGAAGAGGTTTGAGCTTGCTATAGCCCTGAGCAGCGCTGTCATCAATAATAACAAAGTCAATGTTGCCATTCAACATATCTGTAATAGCTTCGATATTGGTGCTGTATTTTCTAAGGTTCTTTTTATCCATCAGCTTTTTGGTAACAAGATTATCTTCGATTAAGATTTGTCCGGTAGTTCCATTTTGTGCACCAACAGTGAATTTAGCCAAGTCTTCCACTTTTGTAATCTTGGTCTTGGAATCCATTTTAGCGATAATTACCTGATTGGCTATGTAGTAAGGAGTTGAGAAATCAACCTGTCCTTTGCGTTCGTCTGTAATCGTAATAGCCGAGATAGCCAGGTCAATTTTGTTGGAAGTAAGAGATGGGATGAGTGCATCAAAGTCCATATCTATGATTTCATACTTCATACCCATTTTGTCTGCCAGAGCTTTAACCAGGTCCATATCTACTCCGGCAAACTGATTATCTTTCTTAAATTCAAAAGGTGGATACTCGGCATTGGTGCCGACTCGTAAAACTGGTTCGTCCTTCTTTTTGCAGCTCAAACTTGTGAAAAGTATAGTCATTGCAGTCAGCAGAATCAGTATAATAAATAGTGCTTTTTTCATACATTCCTCCTTAATAGAACGAAGAAAATCATATTTGAAAGGTATCCTGATAATGGATTCTTTGTCAAGAGTTAATTATATCATCTGTTTAGATTAACCTGAGTCAGATGCAATCAGATAAGGAATCTCAGGTTTAGGCACATAATAAAGTGTAGCTTATACTCAGTTGTTATCATCAGGCTATGTTCAGATTTTAATAATCCTGTTTAGATAAGAACAAGCGTATAGGTAAAAATTTGAGTAGTGAATCAAACTATTCTCCAAAGAGCAGGTTCATAAGCATCATAAATGCAAAACCAACCAGTACTGCATAAGTGGCATAATGATTGTGTTTATCCCTTTCAGCATCAGGAATAATCTCTTCAACAACAACATAGATGATAGCACCGGCAGCAAAAGCCAGAGCATAAGGCATAATAGGTTTGGCAAAGAAGGCTAAGCTGGCACCTATTACGGCAAATATAGGTTCCGTCATACCGGCAAACTGTCCCCAGAAGAAACTCTCTTTCCTGTTTAATCCTCCGCCGTGTAAAGGGATAGCTAAGGCAGCGCTTTCCGGAATATCCTGGATGCAAAGTCCGGCTGTCAATGCCATTGCGCCTGCCAAAGTAGCAGTACCGGGACCTGAACCGGCAGCAACAGCACCGAAGCCTACACCGAGCGCTAAGCCTTCAGGTATGTTGTGTAAAACAACTCCGAGAAATAAAAGTGTATTCTTGCCCCAGGGAGTTTTTTTACCTTCAGTATGCTTTGCTCCCTTATGTTGATGTGGAATAAAATGGTCCATCGACCGCAGGAAAACACCACCTAATAAAAATCCGATTAAGGGTGGATACCACTTTCCGCCTGATAGCCCGATTGAAGGCTCAAGCAGAGACCAATAAGCCACAGCTATCATAATTCCTGCTGCAAAGCCAAGTATCGTTTCCATGAAAACGCGATCAATCTTTTTGAAAAAGAAAACAGTAGCAGCACCTATCATTGTTGCAAACCAGGTCATACCTGATCCGATCAGAGCCTGAACTACAGGATGTAATTCTCCGAAGAGCATAATACCTCCATAATTATTATTACGATGTTTTAAGCTAATCTGAATATACATTAGCGTAAATTGCTTTACTTAAAAATACTTAGCATTGGAAGCTAAGCAATTGTCAAGCAATAACTGACCTCTATTCTAATAGAAAAATAAGGCTTGCCAGAAAACCAAGCATTAAAAATATGGCTTGGAAATAATATAACATACATGATAGAGGATAGTTATGGCTACAGTAGCTGATATTAGAAACGGAATGATTATTGAATTTAAAGAAGGACTTTACTCCATAGTAGAATTTCTTCACGTAAAACCGGGTAAAGGCGCTGCCTTCACCAGAACCAAACTTAAAAACATGAGAACCGGCAAGTTGATAGATAACACTTTCAGAGACAGTGATAATCTAACTGAAGTCAGAGTAGAAAAGACCAAGAAAGAATATCTCTATCGGGATGGTGATTTCTTTATGTTAATGGATTCTGAGACTTATGAGCAGACTCCTGTTGATGGGCATGTAATTGGTGAATTGGCAAAGCTGATGATGGAAAACATGGAAATCTGGGTCTTAGCAACCGAAACCGGAGAGATTCTGGGGATAGAATTACCAACGACTGTGATTCAGACTATCGAAGAATGCGAACCCAATGTAAAGGGTAATACAGCTTCAGGCAGTGGAAAAGTGGCGCATACGGAAACCGGCTTGAGACTGATGGTTCCCTTCTTTGTGGAAGCCGGAGAAAAAATAAAGATTGACACCCGCACGGGTGAATATATTGAAAGAGCTTAATCATAAAAACTTGCAAAATGTGTTTTTGCAGTTAAATTGAAAAACAGAATACATCATACATAAGTTAAAAAATGAAGTGATGAAATAAAGAGAGGATACAATGGGAAAAGTAAAAAGCTTTACCGCAAAACTTGCACACGAGACTTCACACGAAGGAAAGACATTTTGTCCGGTATGCAATACAGAAATCAAACGAGTAAAACTGGTCTCACAGAAAAAGGGTCAAGCCGGTTGGGCACCCCGCTATGATTTTGTGAAGATATGCAAATGCAACGAAGCCGATATAATGAGTGGGAAAACTTTATAAAAGATTATAAATAAAAAGGTCTGTGCCGGGACTCAGACCACAAGGCGAATTGAAAGATAACCCTGATAGTCTGAGTCTCACAAACAATGGAGAATACAGGGAAAACAAGCTTTATTATCAATTAACATCTTAAATAATGGGGTAAAGGTATGTTTAATCTGCCCATAAGACTACGTTGGCGTAGTGTATTCTCGATGATGATGCTTATCTCTTTTGTATGTTGCGGACTAACCGCTATGGTAGTCCCGCATCCGCTTTATAAGAATCCACCTAAACTAAAATCTTCTCATCCATCGGAACTATTTGGTCGTTCTGTGGATGGAAAGAGCAGAAATCTGCCACAAAATGTATTAGTTCTTAGAGTGCAGTTTTCCGATGTTTACTTTAGTTCAGTGGCTGCTTATCCCGATAACCTGGTGCATGACAAAGCTTTCTTTGAACGATGGATGATACATCTGGCCGATTTTTATGGTGATGCATCAAGTCATCGGTCACCACAACCATACGCAATAAATTACACTGTTCCTGATGTAGTCTTTAATCTACCTAACACGATGGCATATTATGGTGGAGATACATCAGAAGCATCGGATGCAAAAGTTCCTGATATGATTCTGGAAACCATTCAGATGGCTGATCCGACTATTGATTTCAGCCTTTATGATGCAATAATTGTATTTCACGCGGGAGCCGGACAGGAATCGGACGTAAATTCAATTCGCACAGGTCAAATCTGGTCTACATTTATGTCACGTTCAGATTTTCAGGAAGCATTTGACCCCGAGAATGATAACTACCCCGGTATTCAAACTTCAGACGGAACCATAGTAAAAGAGCTTGTTCTGATTCCTGAAAGTGAATTCCAGGATTATTTTCCAGGTCCTGATGACCCCAATGCTTCGGCATATCTTTTTAGCATATACGGTGTTCTTTGTCACCAGTTTGGTCATCAGTTAGGGCTCCCCACATTATTTGATAATGTCTCTTCCAATGGCAGGTCACAGGGTATCGGTAACTGGGGACTGATGGGGACAGGTGTTTGGAATGGGAATGGGAATGTTCCTGCTCAGCTTGATGCCTGGAGCAGGTACTATCTGGGATGGGAAAATGCTCAAACTATCAGTTATAATGCGCAGGATCTTACGCTTGATTACTTTCTGGACAGAAATCCAAGTGCGCAACGACTCTATAAAATACCCATATCCGATAAGGAATATTTCCTGATAGAAAACAGACAACAAAATCCTGACCAGAGTGTAGACCCATATAATGGGCAACCAAGTTTTACTTTCACTTTGCTGGGACCTGAAGAGCAGGATTATTATCCTGCGCCTGATTCATTATTGCCATATTTCAATTTTATGGAAAACCGTTATAAAGGCTGTGAATGGGATTTCTTTCTTCCCGGATTAGGCGGACCATTGAGACCAGGTGAAAGTGCACCCGTTGATGGTTCAGGCATAATCATCTGGCATATTGATGAGAATGTTATAGAGGAGAACTTTAGCCCCAATTTCGACTACAACCATGTAAATGGGGATGCTTCTCATAAGGGTGTTGATGTAGAAGAGGCAGATGGAATCCAGCAACTCGATACTGCTGTCTTTGATTATTACAAATATGGCGGACCCTTTGATACTTTCAGGGCAGACATTAGTAATCCCGATGCCAGTAATACTTATTTCGGAAACGAGACATATAATAATTTGCTGCATTTACCTACAGCAGCAAGCTACTATGGTGGTATCCCATTAGAAATTTATAATATCACGCAATCAGGTCTGCAAATGACATTTTCCGTAAATGTCAGTTGGAAACTTGATACAGGTTACACCGGGATTAATAATCTGGATGCCTGTTCTATAGATTATGACAATGATGATGAAAATGAGATATTCTATCCTATGCCGGATGGTGAAATGTTCCTTTGGAAAGATGAAGCAATTGCAACAGGTTTCCCCATCACAGCCCCAGGGAAAATCGATAGTTATGTCTGGGACAGCAATGCCATCTATCTTGCATTGGATATGACTACAAATCCGGATTCGCCGGTCTATAAGCTAGATAAATTACAAAATGGGCATCTTACTGATGTTTTGACTCTTCAGAATGGATATAGATTAGCTGCTCCTATAATGTCATTTAATAATTACCTGGCTGTTCCGGTAAATAACTATATTGATGGAGAGTTCTTTAACTGGAATGTGAAATTGTATGATAAAGATAATCTGCCACAGATTGTTGATTCATGGGGACTTGGCACAGACTCCATAGTAACAAATCTTGCTTATTTTAAGCAAAAAGTGTATGCCGTAACAAAATCTGAATTTGATGGAGCACATAAAGTAAACATCATGACTCATGGAACCGAAGTGTTTCAGAATTTTACCTTGCCTGTCCCGGTAGATTCAATAGTAGTTGCAATGTCATGTGCCAATATAACTCCTGGTGGTAGTGGTGATTTAGTGATTCAAACACCATTTTCTGTGTATTTGACTGACTTGACAGGTAATGTCAGAAGTGGATTTCCCAAAACGCTTTCCTTTTACTGCGATTCGCCTGTCACAATATCGGATTTTGATAATAACCAGAGCTTTGATATACTTATCGGAGGCGAAAATTCTTTTACAGTGTTAGATTATGCGGGGGAAAATATCCTGACAAACTTTACGGGACTATCGTCTCCTGATACATTAGATGTAACAGCAGGTGTTATTGCCGGTGATTTTGACGGAGATGAAGAACAGGAAGTTATGGGAGCTTTTTCCAGAAACAGATTGGCTGCCTGGGACAATAACCAGCGGTTGATTAGTGGCTTCCCTGTTTCATTTTCCGAAAGAAGCAGAAATCTGCCATTTATTCACAAAGCATCAGATAATCAGATATATGCCTGGATTCCCACAGATAATGGTAAGATATTTAGAGCCGGATTGCTTGGCTCTGCAGCAGGAATTGACGATAACTGGTATTGTAAATATGCCAATCTGAATAGAACTGCTGCCCGTGAAGATGTAACCAATCCGGGTTATCCGACAGATGCTGTTTTTATTCCTGATGAGGTATTTGTTTTTCCCAATCCTTTAAAAGCCATTTATGAGCAAAAAATGACCTTTCAGATTATGACCAGCCGTGATGTTAATGTAGATGTTTCAATACATGATATCAGCGGAGCGGAAATATTTCAAAAGAAAATCCAATGTAAAGCCTGGTTAAAGAACCGTGAACGGGTAGATTTTCCTGTTGACCATTTATCCAGTGGAGTATACATTGCAGTTTTTAAATCCGGTAACAATATCAAACGCATTAAATTTGCGGTTGAGAAATAAAGATTTCGAGAAATGGGGAGGAACTCCATGCGAATAATCATCATTAGCTTTCTGCTGGTACTCGTACCATTATCTATATTTTCTGTAAATTCAAATGCCGGAGAATATGGTTTTAAGTTTTTACAAATTCCGATAAGTCCAATTTCTGCATCTTTAGCAGGGAATGGGATATATGCCACTAATTATACGGGAGCGTTTATACTAAATCCTGCCGCCAATCTCATGGGCGAAAGTTATAACGTCAGTCTGAATCATTCAATCTGGCTGGTTGATACAAGTTGCAGTCAGATAATCTATTCCAAGGGGGATAGAAATAAGCATTTCGGGCTGTCTGCTAAAATACTGGATTATGGGCAGATTGATACCAGAGATGATACAAGCGCAATAATCGGAAGCTATCACCCTCTGGATGCAAATCTGATGACCAACTTTGCTTACAGGATAATGCCAGATCATATGATTGGTGTTAATGTAGGTTTATTGTATGAAAAAATTGAATCAGCTTCAAGCTATGGATTCAACGCAGATTTGGGATATGTATATTTACCTCCGATAGCAAATTCAGTTCTTTTTGCATCAGTAAGAAATCTGGGATTTACATCGAAGATGGATACTGAATCAATCAAACTCCCGGTTACTTGTGAAATGGGTATGGGATATACCATGAAATCTGATATATATACGTTATCCGGGCAGGCTGCATTAAATAAAGCAACAGACTCAGAGATGCAATATACTGTTTCTTCAGAAATGGACTTGTGGAACACTCTGGCACTCAGATTGGGATACAAAATTAATTACAGTGATGAAAACCTCACGGCCGGAGTCGGTTTTAATATAAACCGTATTAGTATAAATTATGGGTGGACTTCTTTCTCAGACAGATTGAATGATACTCACTCTTTCGGAGTAACATACAACTTCTGATAGTACATTATGAATAGAATAAAGCTATCCTTTCTGCTATTGTTGCTGGTCTTAACCAATTGTTCCTGTCTCTTTGCCCTTGAGTATTCCCCTAACCAAATACTGTTTAAAACAACTCAAAGTATGGAGATTCAAAGAGGCAGAACCGGGTTATCAGCATTTGATTCTTTTTTGGATGATGTCCAAGCTCAAAATGTAAAACCAATAAAAGGTATGCCAGGAAGTCGATGGTTTTCTGCAAAAATATCTGTTCAACCTGATTGGAACATGGTAAAGAGCAATTCTCTAAAGTTTAATGGAATTGATATCATACAGCCTAACTATTTGAATACTTTTCATGTTACACCTAATGATCCATGGTATTCGATGCAGCAATTAGACTTAGCTGAGTTTCCCCAAGCCTGGAATTACTCAACGGGCAGTTCCACGATTCTCGTTGCAGTAGTTGATTCCGGGATTTTGAAAGAGCACCCCGACCTTCACGACAATATATATATTAACCCCAATGAAATACCTGATAATGGTATTGACGATGATAACAACGGGTATATTGATGATTATAGTGGTTGGGATTTTGCAGATGCTCCGGAAATGAATGATGTAGCATTGGGTGACTATGTGGGGCAAGATAATGATGTTACTGATGAGAACTTTCATGGAACACATGTCGCCGGAATTTTGGGAGCAGTATCTAATAACGGTGTAGGGATTAGTGGTTCTTGCTGGAATTTGAAAATACTCGCATTAAGAGCAGGTTTCAGAACTACTTCCGGTACAGGATTCCTTCAGGACGATGACGCTGCTGCAGCCGTGATTTATGGTGCTGATATGGGGGCAGCAGTTATGAATTTAAGCTGGGGTGATCCCAATTACTCTCCAATCATTGCTGATGCATGTAACTATGCTTTCGAAAAAGGTGTTACTTTGGTTGCCTCTGCCGGAAATGACCCGGGTCCTTTCTTAAGCTATCCGGCTAAGTTGGCTACTGTAATATCCGTAGGTGCCGTTGACCAATACAAAAACCTTGCCGGGTTTTCCAGTTATGGTGCTGAACTCGACCTTGTAGCTCCGGGACAGCAAATATATAGTACATATAAATCAGAGGGTGTAGACATGTATAAAGAGCAATCCGGGACATCGATGTCCGCACCTTTCGTAACAGGCAGTATCGCTCTTTTAAAATCAATTCAACCCAACCTGACTCCGGGAGAAGTTAGAGCACGTCTTTTGACTTCTACAGATGATCTCGGGACAGATGGTTTTGATCAGTATTATGGACATGGATTATTGAATGCACGTAAACTTTTGGAAAACCTGAGTTCTCCAATTATTGATATAAATTACCCACCAGAACATATCGGAGTTGCAACTGAATTTGATATTATTGGTACCGTAAATTGTACCGATTTTTTCCGGTATTCAGTAATGCGCTCACTTGATACAGGTAATGAAGGTCTTGTCTGGAAAGATGTTCTGGATGATTCTTTAACCCCGCACTATTATTATAAACCTGTAATCGACAGCATAGTAGCTCATTTTCTCATTCTGGATTATATGCAGGAAGGTGATTATGTTATCAGGATTCAATATGAAAAAAGAAACGGAGACATATATAACCTTTTTAAAACCTTGAGTATAGACCAGACTCCTCCTGTCATGGACACCTTATCCTTCCAGATATTCAAAAGATATGATGGCCAGAATATCCGCTATTATGCAGGAGCATTGTTTAGTGAGCCGGTACGGGCGGAACTTGTTGTATATAGTGATAATCAATTACCTGTATCCTGCTATCCCTCCAAGATGGATTCTATCCAGGTTTGGCTGATTCCCAACACGGTGCCCCCCGGATATATAGATATTGAAATTATCGCAACGAATAACAGCAATTTGATTTATCAATCATCGCTAAAACAAGATGTGGCATATATAAACTATGAGATTATCTCTGACTATGGCTTTGATAATAGAATTATTGGAAATGCCATGGTGCCTTTGAATAAATTACTGGATTTTGACTTAAATGGTGTTCCTGAGATTATGGCCATGGATTTGCCTTCGAGTGGCTATGGTGTTGATAAATTCTATGAACCTACAGATTCTCTGTATTCGGTAAAGTATGCATATAGTAATCGCTTCTGGCCTCTGGATTTGGGTAATACAAATGTGTCAGGGCAAGAGCTTCTGGCATTAAATCTGGATACCGTAAATATGTATGAAACAAGAGTATCTCATACATATCCTGATTCTTTGATATGGTCTGAAACTGGTATTTCAGGAGGCATCATTGCAGACTATAGCGGAGATGGGGCAAATGATCTTCTCTTAGTAAAGAATCTTCCAACTGAACGAGTGATTCAATTATATAAAAGATCAATTTCTACTGATGTTTTCTCCAAGAAAATCGTACTTCAAAACACAACTCCTACCAGCTTAAGAAATATGTATGTGCCGACCATCATCTGCCAGAGACTTGATAATGATAATCTCCCGGATATTTTGACAGCAGATACGGATGGAGATGTTATGATTTATGAAGCAACCGGTTCAGCAGTCGCAACAATGACCTGGTCAAAAAGGTTACCAATAGCAAATACATACTATCTTACTTCGGGTGATTATGACGGGAACGGAACTATCGATTTCTTTGCTGGTGGATACACTAAAGATGTTCAGGACCCTAATCAGACATATTGGTTTTTTGAAGGTTATACATCTACCGGAAATAATCTGTTTACAAGTATGGGTTACATTCAATTCAATCAGGTGATGTCACAAAATGCAATTCAGTCTTTTGATGTAGATGATGATGGCAAACAAGAGATTATTATTTCTATATCTCCCAACTTATACGTAGTAAAATACATCAATGGAGAATTTAAACCTGTATTTTATGGCAGCAGTATGCGTACATATCAAATAGCTGCCTGGAAGCAAAACAATCAACCATGTTTTATAACTAATCAAAATGACATTACAGATACTCTCAGAGCGGTAGTATGGAGCAAACAACAGTCTTTTACAGGACCGGTAACTCCTGCCAATCTGACAGTAACTCCATTAGATGACCACAGGGTTTCACTCAGCTGGCAGGGAAATGGTGCAGAATCATATCGCGTCTATAGAAAAAATTCTGATAATCAACAGCAGATAATGGGAGAAATAACTGGTACCACGTATCTTGATACAACAGTTATTGCAGGCTCAAAATATCGGTATTCAGTTTCAGCAATATTCCCGAACATGAGTCCTCCGGAAAGCAATCTTTCACGTTGGATTGAAGTAGTCCCAATGCCTCAACCCCTGATAACGGAAATAACAATGATTGGAGCTAATGAACTCAGGCTGGTTTTTGACCAGTCTTTGGCATCGTCTGCTTTAAATCCGGGATGTTATCGTGTGGATCATAATATTGGTATTCCAATGTCTGTGAATAGCGTTCTGAATCAGCATGGAGTGCAGCTTAGATTTAGGGACGAGATTCCTAACATTGATGGCTTTTACCTGATTCGCCTGCAAAACGTTTTGGGTATTACCGGAGTTGCTCCGGCTCAAATCCTATATTCCTTTTCTTACAATCCTGATTTTACTGCTCCAAGTATTCAAAAAGCAGAAGTGAAACCTGATGAGCAAAGCGTTAACGTGTTTATTAGCGAAACTGTTTATGCACAAACAGCATTGGAGTTATCAAACTATGAATTGAAAACTCCGGTCAATGACGCGCTCAACGCAATCAAATCTGTAGAAGTAAATGATAATGTCATTACTGTAAAACTGGCGAACAAGCTAAAATATTCCAACAAATCGTATTATCTGACCCTTCACAACATTACTGATCTTGCCGGTAATAGCATCATCCCCAATCAGAATTCATGCAAATTTGCTATTACTGACTTCGATAATCTTGAAAAAATAGTCATTTATCCCAATCCGGTTAAGTCCGGCGATAACGAAGGTGTAAACTTCTTAAATTTCCCGACTGATAAGATTGGTAAACTATCTATTTATAATTCTTCAGGGGACTTGGTTTATCATAAAAAAATAGGACCATTTAACCCTAATTACAACAATAGTACTTGTAGGTGGGAGCTAAATAATCAAGCTGGAAAACAAGTTTCATCCGGTATTTATTATTACATTATAAATATGGGTAGCGATACTAAAAAGGGTAAGATTGCTGTTTTAAACTAAAAGGAATGAAGGCTGATTTCTCCGAGGCAAGATACTGCGACATTGCTACGCAAATGGATTGAAATATACCGTTCAACAGTTTGAATTAGTATAGATTTCCAACTATGGGTAATTATGCTTCCAGAGTCTTTGTGACAAGAGCCTTGAGGTCGCTGACATTGAAGGGCTTATGCAGAATGTCATCAAAACCCTTGGTTTGAAAATCTTTTATATCGTCCGGTTTGAGATAACCTGAATATGCAATAAGTTTCAATTTTGAGTCAATCTGTTTAAGACGGAAAGCAATTGTTTGAACATCAGATTCAGAAGAAATATCAAGATTGACGATTACGAGGTTTATTTTGTTTCCGTTATCTTTTGATTTGAGATAGATTTGAACCAATTTGTCTGGATCAGATGTCTTCTCCGCCAATAATCCCATTTTGTTTAGTGTTTTTATCAGCAAACTGCCTAACATATCTTCCTCATCCAATACCAGTGTATTAAGTTTGCTGGTTACAGTCAATGGTTCTGATATCACCGGAGTAAAATTTATAGGTTGTTTTATGGGAACATACAATTCACAATCAGTGCCTTTACCAGATTGAGACTGTAAATTAATTACTGCGTTATGCTTACTAAGAATGGAATTGACAGTTGGTAGTCCCAATCCGCTTCTCCCTTCACGTGTAGAAAAATAGGGTGTAAAGATACGGCAGAGATTTTCCCTGGAAATACCCTCACCTGTATCAATGATATGTATACATACGTATGTATCTCTCTTTAATGTAGCTATTCTTCCGTCTGAGTTATCCCGGACGTTAGCCATAATAGATAATTCTCCACCAGGATTCATAGCTTGTAAAGAGTTATTGACCAGATTGCGGATGACTGTTTCGAATGCTGAAGATGACATCGCTATCTGAGGCAGATTGTCTTCAATCTGGAAAAGAACCTTTACTTTAGTGTTTTCTGGTATCAGTTCTCGCACAGTATTCTTCAGGATCAAGGCCACATCTGAATATGTACCTTTCTGGGGGCTGCTCTTGGCAAAGGTTAATAATCTATCAGTAATTTCTTTACCTTTAAGCGTGCAATCTTCTGCAGCTTTCAATAAGATTGCCTGTTCACTATCAGGTGTCAAATCATCCATAACCAGTGAGATATTTCCCAATATTGCTGTAAGAAGGTTGTTAAAGTCATGAGCCAGTCCTGCAGATAGTGAGCTGATAGCTTCCATTTTCTGTGTCTTCAGGCGTTCATTCTCAGCATTAATTCTATTAGTAACATCCATGAGGAGAAATACAAAACCGGAGAGTGTATCTTTAATATCAGATATTGGTGCAACTAATCCTTCTACTGAAAGTTCTGTGCCATCGGAGGATAATAGAGCAACATCATCCGGTAAGGTAACACAAACATGGTCTTTTGCAGAATTATTAATCGGATCAGCAATCGGATTTTTGTCTTCTGTATAAATCAAATGGAATGCTTTCTGCCATGGCATACTAATGATTTCTTTATGCGAAAGGTTGCTTAGTTTCACTGCTGATAAATTTGCCATTGTTATTTTCCCCTCAGCATCCGTTACAAAGATTGCATGGGGAATGTTTGCCAGAGTTGTTTCAATACTATCTTGGCTTGAATCAGGATGATAACAGGGTTTACTTGCAGATATCCGTTTTCCAAGAGCACCGGAGATAGTAGATAGCCTTTCAACCACATCTTCTGATAAGGGAAAGCTGGCACTATGAAAACCTATAAGAAAGAAACTTTCCAAAGATTTATCGTCCAAATATGCCGCAGCAACCATATGTTGCCAATCCTCATGTTTGCAAAGTGTATATTCGGCTGTATCTTTGGCTAGAGTTTGCATCCAGATTTTCGCATCATCTTTATTATCTTGCAGGCTCTCAATCAGATTGTCCATATCAGACTTGTTGAGGATGAATGTTTTACCTGTATTAAGAGTTTGTATTAGCCATTGGTATTGATTGCAGTCAAGTGAATCCAATTTATCTGAGTGTCTGGATAAGGCTGGATTAGCATCTTGAAAGCATAACCTGTTAAAATTGCCGTTTGTTTCATTTCTTTGATAAAAGGAGATATAATCGCTTTTGCAGAATGAACCAAATTTGCTCAGTATTTCTCTTTTATATTCTGCTCCGTTATCGTCATGTATATTCAGAAGCGATAATACAAGACTGTTCAGTGATTTTTCTGACTCAAGAGTATCTTTCAATCCTGACATTTCATCTGAATCGGGTGAAATCGCTCTGACTGTTTCTGTTTCAGGAGCATAAGAATTATCGCTATAATCATCAATAGTATGTATATCATTCGTTTCAGACTCTTCAATATCTTCCTGTAACGAAACACGTCTAAGAGGAGAGTCTAACTGCCTGAACGTCTTTTTAAATAAGAAATAGGCTACACCCAACGAAAGAATAACTCCGATAATGATTAAAACTGCAATTTCAAAGAGACCCGGCATTATTTTGTCCATCTGGTTTTTAACCGGGGCATTGAAACGGTTTGATACCATGTATGTCCAGTAAAATGCAGCCAAACCTCCGGTTATTACTACGCTAAAAACAGCAATAGTAGTAACATGTCTAACCAGCTTTCTGAGCAATAAAGCGGGTTTGTCCTGATTTGGCTTATTTTTTTTCATACATTTTTCCACTAAGTAGCAAATAATAATACCTATGCCATCTTCGTCAATAAAGATTTTGTATCTAAGTCATTTATTCAGCTATTGTTTCGTATCATTATTGTTAATAGTGGGTAGAGTTGCTTTACGGAGCAAGTATTATCTTGACAAACTGTTGATTTTCATGAATTTATCTTAGAGGAATAATTATGGATTTAAAAGAAACAATACTTACACGCAAAAGTATCAGGAGTTTCCTGGACAAGACAATCCCGCAGGATGTGCTTTCTGACATGCTGGAAGCAGCCAGACTTGCTCCCTCAACCCAGAATCGTCAACCCTGGCGGTTTATTGTAATCCGGAATCAGGAAAAGATAAAACAAATGTCTCTCAATTGCGGTTTAATAGGGCTGGCGAATTTCTTTGTGCGAAATGCTCCATGTATCATTATAGCATGCGCAGATACAGATAAAGACATAAAAATAAACGGACAGGACTATTATTTAGTTGACACAGCCATTGCCTTTCAACAGATGATGTTGATGGCTTGGAATCATGGGATTGGTTCCTGCTGGCTGGGTGCTTTCAGCGAGAAAAAGCTCAAGGCATGGCTTGATTTACCGAAGTCATGGCGGATTGTCGCCCTTAGTCCGTTTGGTTATCCTGCGGAAAAGCAAAGCATTTATGCCAAAGTGGTCAAGACTGTTGCCGGAAGCAATAACAGACTTTTACTGGAACAGATTGTCCGCTATATTGATTGAATTTAAGGAGTACTTGTATGACAAAAGTTAAATTGACCCGGGCATTTATCGAAAAACTGCCCAAGACAGATTTACATGTCCATCTGGACGGCTCTGTACGTATCGAAACGCTCATTGACCTTGCAAAAAAATTCAAAGTGGAGCTCCCCACGTATGATGTGGAAGAGATGAAAAAGCTCATTTGTTGTGATGAAAATACGGAAAGTTTGGAAGACTATCTGAGAGGTTTTCATATAGTAAACAAAGTCCTGCAAAATAAAGAAGGCTTAAAAAGAGCTGCCTATGAACTGGCAGAAGATTGTGCTAAAGAAAATATCCGTTACGTGGAAGTACGATATTCTCCCATTTTGCATACTGATGGCGGGCTAAAGCTTACACAGATTTCTGAAGCAGTCATTGACGGTCTTAAACAAGCAGAGAAAGATTTTAATATCAAGACAGGTGTGATTATATGCGGTATCAGAAACATGGACCCCACTACTTCTGTTAAACTTGCTGAACTGGCAATTGCCTATAAAAATAAAGGCGTCATCGGCTTTGATCTGGCAGGCGGAGAGTATAACTATCCAGCCAAAGACCATAAAGAAGCTTTTGATCTTGCTTTGAAAAACAATCTCAATATTACCATCCACGCAGGTGAAGCTTATGGTCCCGAGAGTATTCATCAGGCTCTGCACTATTGTGGAACGCATAGAATCGGTCATGGCACCAGATTAGTAGAAGATGGAGACCTTCTGAATTATGCTAACGACCATCGTATCCCTCTGGAGATTTGTCTTAAAAGTAATTTCCATACAAAAGCAGTTCCCAGCATCAGGGCTCATCCCATTGATTTCTACCTGGATTATGGTTTAAGAGTAACATTGAATACTGACAACAGAACCATATCCAATACCACTCTCACAGACGAATATATGCTGGCTATTGAGCTTTTGGGCTTGGACTATCCCCAGATTAAAAACATCGTTCTCAACGGCTTTAAAAGTGCTTTCATTCCCTACAAAGAAAGAGTTCGTATGATTAACCATATTTTAGCTGAGATTGATGATTTGGAAGAGAAAGAACTGAAAACCAAGGTAAAGGTTAAAGAGAACTTATAATCGATATGAAAGATAGGATTAAACAACTATTTAATGATGCAGAAAGCACAATGAACAGCTTTATTGATGATGAAACGAACTTGCTGACAATAGCCAGTATTGTTGATTTAATCAGTGATGCTTTCTGCCGTGGCAATAAGGTCATCATCTTTGGAAATGGTGGCAGTATGTGTGATGCCATGCATTTTGCCGAGGAACTAACCGGCAGGTTTCGTAAAGACCGTCCTGCCTTGCCTGCCATTGCTTTATCTGACCCTGCGCATCTGACCTGTGTTGCCAATGATTATGGCTTTGATGAAGTCTTTGCCAGAGGTGTGCAGGCTTATGCTAAAGCGGATGACATAGTAATAGGCATATCTACCAGCGGTAATTCTGCGAATATCATTAAAGCTATTCAAGCAGCTCAATCCCTGAATTGCTTCACAATTGCCTTGCTTGGCAAAGATGGAGGTCAATTAAAGGGAGAATGTGACTTTGATTTAATCGTCCCAGCTCTTACCACTGACCGTATTCAGGAAGTACATATCAAGATTATCCATATTCTGATTGAGATGATTGAAAACAAACTGTTCCCTTGATAATCAATACCAAAGCTAAAGTCAATAATTAACTTAGGAGAAAAGAAAATGCTGCCAAGAACTCACTTGCTCATTTCCATCATTGCCTTAATGCTTATTACTTCTGCTCTTTACTGTCAGGAAACTAATGAAACAGCTCCTGACTCAACATCGATAATGATAAGTAATCTGGCAACCAATGTTCTGAACCTTCTTTATACCGGTGATTACATGGTGTCTTATAGCATCAATTGGGAAGTCTTTGTACTCGATGGCGTTGACTATTCTGGAGACTATTGGGATGCTTATGATTGGGAAGAAGAGGATTACTTTATAGAGGAAATGATTGCTACTATAGGCAAAGAGTTGCATTATGATGGGGATTCCGAAGATAAATTTGTCGGTTGGGCAGTGGTAAAAGGAGAAGAGACATTCACCGTCACATGCCACAACCAGAAGAAGAACGTAAAAATGGTTTTACAACCGGATGCTTCCGGTTCGGCCTATATAACTGAGATAAATATTTCCGATATAACGGATTAAGGGAGTTGTTCATGTATAAAAGATTGAGAATTTTCAGCCTGATACTGTTTGCCATTGCTTTATCATCTGCCTTGTTTTGCCAGGATGATACAGAACAATCGACTACTGATCTGAATACCTCTAAACAAGCAGCATCAAATTTCTTTACGCTGCTTTACAATAATGATGTTGCTGCATCTGATTACATATATTGGGACTATTTGTCAGTAAATGGTACTGATTATTCTGTTGATTACTGGGACGCGTATGACTATGATGATGTAGATTATTTTGTCGAACAAACAATTACAGATATACATAGCATGTTACGTTATGATGGTGACACTAATGACCCTTTCATAGGTTGGGAATATGGACCTGGCGATACAACAATGCTCGTTAAAGCGCACAATAAGAAAAAGAGTATTGAAATGACCTTTACCAATATGGACGGAGAAGTCAAAAAAGTAATCGAAATTGTTATCTCCGATATAGAAGAGTAATACTCTAAATTTATACGGGAAAAGAAAAAGCGAACCAATTACGGTTCGCTTTTATTTTATGGCTCCTGAAGAGGGATTCGAACCCCCGACCTAGTGGTTAACAGCCACCCGCTCTACCGCTGAGCTATTCAGGATCGCTTTCGTAAAGTTCAAAAACGAAAATCAGGCTTTTCTGTCAATAAAAATCTCCCAATAGCAACTCTTTCAAGTATACTGACTAATCATGTTTTCATTTTCATAGTGATACTTGGAGTGAAAACACACATGTATACTCCCCAAAGTATCAATATCAAATATGATTGTGCTGATTCTATTTGAAGGTGGTTTCTATACACATCGTAGGTTACCTGCCTCAGGTGACCAACCGAATTTATGAAATGTCTTTACGGACAAGCGCAAGGCATGTCCCTACACAACTTAGGTTACCTGCCTAAGGTGACCAAAAGCAGAAATCCACTTCCTTGAAAAGTAGAAGCATGTCATCCTGGCTGTCGAAGGACGAAGCAAGATAACTTGTGGCACGGACACTCTTGTCCGTGGAAACTAATCTCACGGACAAGAGTGTCCGTGCCACTTATCGGAGTAACACAAGGCATGTAACCTCCTGTTTGGACACGTGAGGTACGTATCCTACTAATTTGTAAATATAGGGACTTAGCTTCTTTATTATTAAGTGCTTTCTTAATCGTTCTCCTCAGGTATAAGATAATGAACTAGGAATAAGTAATCCGATAGCCAATCCTGTAATAATTCACCAGTATCTATCCTAAAATAGATAATCTGATAACAATGCCTCAAATATATGTTGACATAAAATAAGCATTACAATATAATCCGTAATATATTCTAAACCTGCCTAATATTTGATATATCTTGTAAAAGCCGCATAGGATAGAGCGCAAATACTTTATCTTAGCAAAGAAAGGAGGGAGGGATGAAGCTAATTAACGCAATTCTACTGATAGTAATGTTATCAGCAATGTACAATTTAACGGGTGCAATGCATTGCACACTTGAAAGAGGTGTGGACTTCGGCAGCAAGGGGTTGGATAATGTCCAGACTTTATCTGACGGACATTATGTATCATTCGGTAGGCTTGACGTTGATTTATTTGCTATTGAAAATAGTAACCTGCGATTTATTCAGAAGTGTTACAGCACTGGATTTTATCGGGCTTCCCGGATGTATGGGGCTGATACTTTACTCGCTATTACAAACAACGGCAGGCTGGATGTATATGCCTACAATCCTCCGCTGGAATTAAATTTACTACGCTCTTACTCTTTGGAGAGTGAAGACAGTCTTGCCATATTCTCCGAAGAACAGTTTTTGGGGGATGGGTTTGTATTGGTTGGCGCTTATGTGAATTCTGATAATCTTGATACATGCTACTGCCAGAGTATTTATGCTCTGAATGGCATAGAAACGCCAATCCTGGTTTCACGCGTGTATTGCAATTATCTAAATCGCTTTACACGAATCGAACACATTAATCAGGAATATTACTATTTTGGATATGATGGCAGCATGTATGCTTCACCCAACCTGACAAATCAACCACAATTGGTGACCTGCCCAGACCTCTCCGGACATACATACAAGTATAGCAAAGTTTTGCAGGGTAGCCTGTATGTTATCAGTACCGATGATTCCTCTAATGTCTGGCTATCAAAACTGGAAAACGTGGATGAAGGATGTATAGACACAGCCTGGATGCTAAACTTGGGAATTATGCAAACAGCTTCTATTACTGACATCACAAACGGTTATGTGCACATCATAGGTTCCTTGATCTTTGATTTTAGTAAGATTATACAATTTAGTTTTTCAGACAGCCTGCAGTGGCAGTTATTACACTCAAGAAGTTTTCCTATAGATGATTATCAATTGTACCCATTCAATAATGGTTATGTCCTGTTTGGATATGAACATGTAAGGCTGCTTGCTGATACACTATTGACCCAAACAACATTGTTGGCAGGAAATAATTACTGGTGGACTAAGCAGATTTTCTTGAACAGATACATGTTGTTGTCGTCATATTACGGAGGAGGATTTAAACTGTATGATCTGGAAACAGGACAGTTTCTGGATTACTTGCCTTCCGGTAATTATTCTAATCACATGATGCGTTATGGGGAAGATAAGCTCATATTTGTAGGCTCTCAGGTTGAAGTAGTCACTTTGGGAGAAAATGGTGTATCCGATTATCTCTCATTTCCCAATACTGACAATGTGCTTTGCGGAAGTGTTTATAATGACAAAATTGTCATCGTCGGATATCTGGATAATTTGCTTAGTTTGACTCTTTACCGGATAATGGGTACTACAGTTGAGCAGTTAAATAATATAGCCTTAGATTATGGGATAGAAGCAATCCAATTCTATGATGCATCGCACTTTGCCATCATCGAAAATACAGGTTTTTATTCCTTTACCCTCAAACTATATAAAATTGAACAAAACAACTCAATAAGTCTGCTAGCAAGCTATCCATCCACAGGTTTTACGTTATACGTGTGTAATAACATCTTAACTGCTGAAACTGAAGATGGCTTGGTTTTGGATGTTTCCAATCCCGATAATCCGATTGAGGTCACGCATGATATCAGATGGAATTATACTGATATGAGCTTTAACGGGGAGCATAATTATATGGAGTGTCCATCCAATATCGCATACATTTTTGATGATAACTTCCAATATACCGGTTACATGCAGAATCTTACCCCATTCTTTTTGAGTGGGAATCGGGTGTTGATACCAGGATTGACATGTGCCGTCATTGTGACATTGGATGATATTACAGCCAATCCTCCTGAAGAGAGCATTGCTATTCCGGGTCAGGATATGTTTCTCAGCAATTCACCTAACCCGTTTTCCTCAAATACTGATATCAGCTTTTCCCTGAGCAAATCTTCACATGTGAATCTGACTATTTATAATCTCAAAGGACAAAAAGTAACTCAGTTAAAAGACAACAAAATGGTGAAAGGTGATTACAAACTAACGTGGGATGGAACTGATAGTAACCATAAAAATGTAAGCTCTGGGATTTATTTTGCCAGGCTGGATACAGGTAAAACAACTTCTACCTGTAAAATGATTCTAATGAAGTAAGGTATTTATATTCAAGCGTGATAAGATTGTAAATGCAAGTAATAAAGGACAGGCGGTTGCCTGTCCTTTATTGTATAGAAGTATCTTAAGCGTAATTTATTAAGGTAGGGGTAGTTTAGGTTTCTTACTGAAATCAGGCTTCATGGGTGGGTTCTGTTTCAGCTCATCCTGAACTACTTTGATGGCTGTGTCGAGTTGTGGGTCTATGCCTTTTACATAATCCTGAGGCATGATATCAACTTCGATATCGGGGTCTGTACCGTAGTTTTCTACACCCCAGCCGACATCTTTGAACCAGAAGCTGAATTCGGGTTGGGTAGTCACAGCACCATCGGCTAACCAATGACGGGGCCAAATACCTATCACACCGCCCCAGGTTCTCTTGCCAACCAATTTACCCAGCTTCATGAGTTTGAAGCTGTGGCTAAAGATATCGCCATCGCTGCCGGCATCTTCATTGGTCAGGCAACACATTGCTCCCATAGGTGCATCATTGGGATAGGGATTGGCTCCCCACCAACGGGTGAGGTCATAGCCTATACGTTTACGGGCAAGTTTTTGCAGGAAAAGACCGGAAGTGCTGCCACCACCATTGAAACGTACATCAACTACCAAACCTTCATAATCCACTTCTGCTAAGAAGAGACGATGAAATTCCTGTAATCCTTCGTTCCCACAATTTGGAACGTGAATATAACCAATCTTGCCTTTGGATTTGGTATGCACATATTCACGGTTAGCTTCTACCCAGTCTCGGTATCTGGAGCCAAATTCCTGCATCATAGTCTTGACTGTGACAGTCTTCTTAATCTTGCCATTGGGACTGCTGACAGCAAGCTGCACAAGCTGCCCCGCGAGATTGACAGTCACCTTTTCGGGGGGAAGTTCTTTAGTTAAAGTAATGCCATTCACAGCATTAATCAACCAGCCGGGTTCAATGCCCAGACCGGGATTCATCAAAGGTGAACGGTTCTTTTCTTCCCAGTGGATGCCTTTGACGATACGCGTGATTTCATAAGCTTTTTGCTTGGCATTATATTTGTGATCTATGCCGAGTTGTCCGATTTTATACATCGGGCTTGGGCGATAATCTCCGCCCATTTCATAGCAATGACTGGTGCCAAGTTCACCTTGCATTTCCCACATGATATCGGAGAATTCACTACGGGTTCCGCATCTGGCAACCAATGGATAATAGCGGTTATAGACTTTCTTCCAGTCAATACCGGACATATCTTCAGTCCAGAAGTGGTATTTTTGCAAGCGCCAGGCTTCTCTAAACATCTGCTGCCATTCCTGCATTGGTTCAATTTCCAGCTTGATGCGGTTGAGATCAACCCAGCCTGTCTTCCTGCCAGGACAATCTTCTGTAGAAAGTTCCTGCTTAACCTCAAGTTTGGTCGTGATTACTCTGATTCTCTTATTCATACAGACAGACATTGCGCTATGATCGCCGGAAAGCCCATATCCTGAAATGCCATGCAGGTAAGTCCAGCCTTCCAGCCTGTTCAAATCATAACATTCCAGTCCGAGTTTGGTTTCTTCTTCGTTCCAGGTAATGCACGGGATAGATTCATAAAAAATGCGATTTGGAGCAGCGGACAGACCAAAATAGATGCCATTGGGCGCAGGGAATTCAATCATGCGGTCGGTTATACCGTCAAAATCGATTTCCACAGGTTTGGGAGGTTCCGGCTTCTTGGTTTTTTTATCATCTTTTACTGATGCTTTTTTATCATCTGCTGCTTTAGAACCATCTTTTTGATGTTCATCATCCGGCTTGATTTCAAAGCCTTTGACATCGGGTTGGAAAGGAGAACGGGTATCTTTTTTAAGCGTAATCAGATATGGTTTAACTGCATTAGGAAAGATAAAATCAAACTGGACTGTATCCATCATAGGTTCAAATGTGCGGGCAGAAAGGAAATAAAGATACTTGCCATCAGGGTCGAAACAGGGCGAGTAGTCTTCCAGAATGGGCTTTGTCACATCGTGTTTGGTTTTCTTAACAGTATCATAAATGCGGATTAACTTGAGCTTGCGGCTGATGTTTATGGCATAAGCCAGCCATCTGCCGTCGGAAGACCATGAGCTTTGGTCAGGCACACCGAATTTATCCTGGTCAATCGTGATTGCTTTTCCGGTTTCATAGTTAATAATTATGTACTCATTACGGTGATTGCTGAGTACTAATAAGTTTCCAACCGGAGCAATGTTAATTCCATAAGGTCTGCCTATATCAAGTTTATCAAAGACCTTCACAGCAGCTTTATCCGGCTCAGCAAAGTCTGCTCTGATGGGATGAATTTCCAGATGTTCTTTATCACCTTCATCAGAAATGAGAGCAATACGCTTACCATCGGGCAGATAGGTTGCCAAACGATAACGGACACCATGCTTAGCGCCGTATTGCTGTACGCTGCCTTCCCAATTGCCCATGGTAAAAGCTTTACCTCTACCGGAAAAAGACAGGGAGCCACCATCTTTGGAAAGCTCCATCTCTTCGATATATTTAACTGCATCTACGAACTTACGCTGTCTCTGGACAAAGGGGCTATTGTATTCAACTTTTACAGCCGTTACTTTATCTGTTTTGATATCCAGACAGAAGATGTCAGCGCCTGCAAACCAGACGATGGATTTACCATCAGTGCTGGCTCTGCGGGCATAATAGTCTTTATGGTTGCTGTGTTTTTTAACGTCAGTGCCATCAGGTTTGCAGGAATAGAGATTGCCTATACCTTCATAGTCGGAAATAAAATAAATGCGATTGCCAATCCACATGGGAGTGGTGAAATTACCTTTGAGTTTAAGCAGAGGCTTGAAGTCGCCTTTACCAACTTTATCAATCAGTAAATATCCTGCTGTACCGCCACGATAGCGTTTCCAACGGGCAGGATCACCGGTGTTGATACCCAGAACGACACCTTTATCACCAAAGGCAATGTGCGATGCGATTCCATAGGGCAGAAGCTCGGGAGCATGACCTTCGATGTCAACTTCATACAGTGACATATTGCGTTGGAAAGCTTGTCTGTAATTTGTGTTGAATACAATCTTGCCACTTTTCCAAGCCACAGGGGAAGACATTGCACCCAGCCAGGTAAGCCTTTTGGCTTCGCCACCTGCTGCCGGCATTACATAAATCTCCCAGGAGCCTTCATCATTGCAGGCAAAGGCAAGCCATTTGCCATCAGGCGAAAAACGGGGAGAGGATATCATACCGAGATTGGCAGTCAGACGAATAGCCTTGCCACCTTGTTTGGAAACTAACCAGAGATCATCCTCTGATATAAAAGCGATGCTGTCATTGTGAATAGTTGGTTGTCTGTAGTAGCCTTGCATATATTACTCCTTCAATAGGTGAATAACCCCTGAATAGTATTAGAAAAGAATCCCGAATATCTGATGCTGTACAATTAAGTGGTGGGCCCAGAGGGAGTCGAACCCCCGACCGTCCGGTTATGAGCCGGAAGCTCTACCAATTGAGCTATAGGCCCACACTATGATTGTAAAGTTATGCAAAGATTTTGATTAAAGGCATATTGTCAAGCGGATTGTGTATTACTGGAATGTTGAACAGGTAGGAAAACTTAATTTAACAGCATTACTTTTTTAGTTTTTGAGTTGTGTCCCGACTCTTTTAAGAAATAAACTCCCGTAGGGCATTTATCACCATTAATGTTGTATCCGTTCCATTCTGCCTGCCAGGAATCGGGATTAATGCAGTGTGCAATGGTTTTGTATACAACAGACCCTTTCACATTGTAGATTACCAATTCAGACTGAGGTTCAATTGCTTTGCCTGAAGGCTGATATTGAATTACCAGTTTTTCCTTAAAAGGATTGGGATAACATTTCATAGCAGATATTTCAGGAATAATCGTATTTTCTTCATTGAGCGTTGAAACATTGATTTTAGCCACAAAGATATCAAGATCAGAATCGTTACCGGAATTTATCATCAGGGTAGAACCAAATCTGGCCAGACCAGAATACCAGCCGCAGAGAAATACATTTCCGTCATTATCAATGGTAATATCTGTAGGAGTATCGTTATTACTGCCTCCGGCTCTGAGTATCCATCCGCTGTCATCATTGCCGGAAGAGTAAACAAAACCGTCGGATAATCCGGAAGAAGTGACATCAAAACCAAACAATCTTGCAGTGTCCTCAAAGCTTCCTGTGTAATATGGATGCCCTTTGTATGCACAAGCTCTGCCTTTATCACTTCCTGTTCCGCCACCGATATTGGCAGAAATCCAGTTACCTGTTAAGAGCTCAAAAACCGCTCCATACGCGTCATCACTACCGTTTAGGCTGGATACAGCAATGTCACCGAACACAGCATTGCCTGTAATCCGTCCGGTTATACACCCCAATTGCTCTATCGTAGCAGCAGTGCGGTCTACAGCAATGGAATTAACTCCTGCACCAACACCGCTGTTGACCCAGCGGATTACTCCATCAGAACTATAACTGGCGATAAAGGCACCATCACCGGGTGCAGAAATACCGTCAAAATCAGCGTCTTGTCCTGCTGAACCTGTTATATAACTATTACCCTGTGCATCAACATCAACTTTATATCCATACTCAACTCCGATAGCGCCTGCTTTATGTCTCCAAAGGATATCACCATTGGCAGCATACGCATAAGCGAGTATATCGCTACCACCATTACTGGTTAAAGAAGAATTGTCATGAAAGGTAATGGTATCACCAAACCAGCCTGTTACAATACATCTGCCGTCAGGTGTAACAGCAAGTCCATAGCCGATATCATTACTGACTCCACCTTCAGAATAAACCCAGAGAATATCACCATTACTATTGAGCTTTAGAACATATATATCCCAGCTTCCAACCGTAACCAAATCATGCTCTGCAAAATGGGCAGTTCCGCCATAATACCCTGTAACATAGCAATTACCCAGAGAATCAGTGTCTATACTGAGCCCGATATCACCTTCGCTGCCACCAAAAGCTTTTGCCCAAAGAGGAATTCCTGATGGGCTAAACTTGGCGACAAAGATATCATTCAGACCCCATCCCGGAATTACTGTATCACCAATCTGCAGAGTATCTGTAAATTCACCTGTAACCAGAATATTGCCCTGATTGTCCAAAGCAATATCCCATACTCTATCCATTCCGCTTGAGCCTGCGGATGTAACCCATTCCCAATTGGCAGCAGAGATGTTTATACATGATAAAGTAAAATAAATGACAATCAGAAGTTGTTTTATCATAAGTTAATCAAAATAATAGATAGCTTTGATGGGGTCAATATTGGAAGCCTTGATAGCAGGATATAATCCGGAGACAAAGCCGATTAATATCGAAAAGATAAGTCCCAGTGCCATACCCTGAAACGGCATGGGCATAGGTATCTTAAAAGCAGCCTGCATTCCCATAAGTGCGAGACTTGCCAGTAGTATGCCCAGCAAGGCACCCATTACGGCAAGCACTATCGCCTCAAAGATGAAATAAAAGAAGATATCGCTTTCAGTAGCTCCCAGGCTTTTACGGACTCCTATCTCCAGCATCTTTTCCTGTATGGAAATTAGTAATGTGCTAAATAAACCTATTCCACCCACAATCAGTGAAATGGAAGCTATGGCAAAAAGTGTTATATTCCACTTCTTCATATTTTTTTCTATTTCATTGGTAATCTGGAGCAGCATTGCTCCCACATCCTGGAACGTGAAATTCGGATACATGCTATGCCGGGCAAGCAGAAGTTGTCTTACCTCTGATTTAAGAGATACATAAGAGGCATCATCCTTTGCCTGTAAAAAGATATAGCCCACAGTGTGATTAGGGGCTAAATAAGTGGTTGCATATTTGAGGGGTATAAATACAGCTTTGAGGTCGTTTTCACGTTCCCAGTTATTAAATTGCATCCCGTTACCTTTATTTAAAGCATCTTTAGCCAATACTCCGATAATTTCGTAACGGTGTTCGTCTATGAGGATTTTTCTTCCTACCGGATTGGCATTACCGAATTGCTCCTGGGCAAAATAATATCCCAGTACTGCAACAGGATTGGCGTGTTCTTCCTCAAAACGGTTAAAATATCTGCCTTGTTTGAGATTATAGGTCTTACAGATGAAGTAGGCATGATTGGTGCCTCTCAGGCTGACTTGCACCTTCTTATCCTTGATTTTGTAATAAGGCAAGTATTCATAATAAGCATATATGACCTTGTAGGACAAAGTGCTACGTAATGCTTCATAGTCATAATAATTGAGCGAGGGAACGTATTCAGGTGTTTTCTGGTATGTGATTCTAGTCAGAGAGTGGGAAGAAGTTTCTTCCCTATTTGGAGTTATGATAATCGAATTATTCCAGCCCATACCTTCCATATTACTTTTGACAACTGTCTTGAGAGCATATACGGAAGAAAACATGGTAACGACAGCCAAAACGCCGATTACTATCCCGGTCAGAGTCAGAAATGAACGCATCTTATGATTGACTATGCTTTGCAGAGAACTGCGGAAAGCATCATTCAAATGCATATCATCTCCGTTATCTTTTTTGAGTAGCGTAGGTTTCCAAACCTGCGTAAAGAAAATTTATATGTAGCATTGGGAGTAGAGCAGGTCGCTGTACCTGCTTAACCTAAAACACTACTTTGAGCAGCATCAGCGTGCTGCTCTACTTTTAGAAGTACTCTTTCTTGCATTTGGGGCAGAGTTTATACTCCCCATTGGCTTTGCTGTATTTCTCAAACAGGAAAGGACTATCACATTCTGTGCAATGGATGGGAACAGGTTTATCATTAGTAATCCATTTGCAGTCCGGATAGGTGGAACAGGAGTAGAAGGGTTTACCTTTCTTGGAACTGCGTTTTACAACGTCACCCTTTCCACACTCAGGACAGGTAACTCCGATTCCGATGGAACGGGAGTATTTACATTTGGGATAGGTGGAGCAGGCGATGAATTCACCGAATCTACCCTTACGCATGATTAGACTATTACCGCAGGTGGGACACTTTTCTTCCAGTATTTCAGGCACATCTATCGTAATATTGCCTTTGTCGTCCTTACTGAAGTTTTTCATATTCTTACAATCAGGATAACGGCTACAAGCAAGATATTGTTTTTTCCTGCCCCACTTGATAACCATTTTGCCTTCCTTGCATAATTCACATACAAGGTCAGTTTCTTCCTGAGTATCTTTGCGTTCCTGCTTAATATCCACCAAGCCAATCAGCTTTTCCAACTGGTCATAATATTGCCGGATAAGTTGATGCCAGACCACTTTACCATATTCTACATCGTCCAGCTTGGTTTCCATTTCAGCAGTGAATTTTACATTAAAGATGGCATCAAAACGTTCAACTAAAAAGCGGTTTACCTGAATGCCAAGATCCGTAGGCATAATGGATTTCTTTTCCAGAATGACATACTTCCTGGTCTTGATGGTGGTAATAATCGAAGCATAGGTTGATGGTCTGCCGATGCCTTTGGCTTCCAGTTCTTTTATCAGGCTTGCTTCCGTAAAGCGTGAGGGTGGAGTAGTAAAATGCTGGGACGGGATAAAAGGCTCATAAATCAGTTTATCTTCGGGTTTATAGCCATCAGCAATTTTCTCTCCAGTAGGGAAGTTGTAATAAGGCCAGCATTTCAGAAAGCCTTCATCAGAAACTTCATTGCCCGAAGAGAGAAATTCTGCTTCTCCGATAGCGACATTAGCTTCGGTATGTTTTAATTTTAAAGGTCTCATCTGAGTTGCCACAAAGCGCTGCCAGATGAGGGTATAAAGCTTGAGCTGCTCTTTACTTAAGTATTGTGCGATAGATTCCGGAGTCTTAAACGGGTCTGTCGGCCGGATTGCCTCATGCGCATCCTGAGCAGTATTTTTATTCTTATAAGTTCTTATGCTCTTATGCACAAAATCCTTTCCAAACCTTTCCCCAATCAATTCACGGCAGGTGATATTGGCTTCATCGGCGATACGCAGAGAATCCGTTCTCATATAGGTAATCAAACCGCTGCGCTCTCCGCCCATATCAACACCTTCATATAGTTCCTGAGCAATTGACATGGTACGATTGGGAGTGATATTGAGCAAGCGGGATGCATCCTGCTGCAAGGTGCTGGTAATGAAAGCCGCGGGTGGTTCCACTGAACGGACAGTGTCACTCCGCTTTAATAGTGTTGCGTCTTTATCTGTAATTGCTTTGATAATTTCCGAGGCGAGCTTCTGATTCTCAATATCAGCCTTCTTGCCTTTCCATCTTTCCAGAGTTCCTTTAAAAGGAGGCAGCTTATCTTTATAGAAATTAGTCTCAATCTTCCAGAATTCTTTGGGAATAAATTTCTGTATCTCTGCTTCTCTTTCGCAAATGAGTCTGAGGGCAACAGACTGAACTCTGCCTGCACTCAGGTCTTTCATGATGATTTTCCACAGGAGGGGACTGACTTTATAACCAACAATCCGGTCCAGAATACGTCTGGCTTGCTGAGCATCAACCTTTTGCATATCAACCGTTCCGGGATGAGAGATAGATTCCTGAATTGCTTTTTTGGTGATTTCATTAAAGACGATACGGTGTACGGGTTTATCAGCAATATCTTTCTTCAAAACCTGCTGCAGATGCCAGGCAATGGCTTCTCCCTCGCGGTCATGGTCACTTGCGAGGTAGATTGCATCAGCTTTCCCGACTGCTTCTTTCAAAGCTTCTATGATTTTCTTTTTCTTGGTATCCTGTACATATTTAGGAGCAAAATCCTTTTCAATATCGATACCCATTTCTTTGGTCGGTAAATCTCTGATATGTCCCATTGAGGCTTTCACATCAAACTTATGGTCAAGGAATTTACTTATTGTGCTTGCCTTGGCAGGTGATTCTACTATGATTAGTCCTTTTGACATTCTATCTCCAAATCTTAATTATCGTCAGCATCGAGAAATTCCATTTTCCCGCAGCATTTCTTGTATTTTTTACCGCTACCGCAAGGGCAGGGGTCATTTCTACCTACTTTGATTTCTGCTTTGATGGGTTTGAGCTTTGGCATATCGCCCACTTCACCGGGTGCAGATGGATGAGCAGGTGCGCCATTTTGTTCAATCATTTCCTGTGCGTGCAGAAAAGCATTGAGCTCAGTATGGCTCATATTGGCGTTTTGAAGCATGCTTTGCATCTGCTCTCTGGAGAGAATGTAAGTAGTGAAAACCTTCTTGGTTACGTTTTCCTGAATACGGGTTATCAAATCCTGAAACAGGTCAAATGATTCTTTCTTATACTCTATCAAGGGGTCTTTATTGGCATAAGCTCTGAGGTGAATACCGTCTTTGAGCAAATCCATCTCATGTAAATGGTCACGCCATTCAGAATCAACCACTTCCAGCATTGAGCGTCTTTCTATATCACGCATCATCTCTTCGCCGACCCGTCTTTCTTTTTCCGCATAAGCTGAAAGAGTGAGTTCTTTAAGCTCATCTGCCAGGGTGGTTTTATTTAAATGGTCACTGTAAAGCTGTTCGGGAGTTATGATGACATTGAGTCCTATCTTGAACCAATTGCATAGTTTATCCATATTCCAGTCTTCACAATAAGAACCATCAGGTATGGATGTTTCTATCAGGTTATCGATAGCATCTTCTACCATTTCCATGACTTCATTCTTCATGCTATAGCCTTTGAGCACATTTCTGCGGTAGGAATAAATAACTTCTCTCTGCTGATTCATGACTTCGTCATATTTGAGCAGGTTTTTACGTATTTCAAAGTTATGCTCTTCCACTCTCTTCTGAGCGCGTTCTACAGCTTTTGTCATCCATGGATGTCTGATTGCATCACCGGGCTTGATACCCATTTTAATCATCATCGGCGCCATGCGGTCAGAACCAAACAACCTCATCAGGTCATCTTCCAGAGAAAGGTAGAATCTGCTTGTACCCGGGTCGCCCTGACGTCCGGCACGACCACGCAACTGCCTGTCTATACGTCTGCTTTCATGTCTTTCACTGCCGATTACATGCAGTCCGTCATGCGGCAGACCATAAGGATTATCTTCGGTTAATACTTTGGGAAGGTCACGGTATTCTTCGGATTTTTGTGTAACCACAGATTGTCCCAGCTTGATATCTGTTCCACGACCTGCCATATTGGTAGCAATGGTTACAGCTCCGGGTTGCCCGGCACCTGAAATAATCTCGGCTTCCTTTTCATGCTGCTTGGCATTGAGCACATTGTGTGCAATGTTTTTGCGTCTGAGTAAACGTCCCAGTATTTCCGATACTTCCACACTGACTGTACCGACAAGTACAGGCTTTTTCTTATCATGCCAGTAGGTAATCTCGTCTATTATCGCCTGATACTTTTCATTTTTGGTGAGGTAAATCACATCGTCATGGTCAAGACGTGTCATGGGTACATTGGTGGGAATTGCCAGCACACCCAGTTTATAGATTTCCAGAAACTCGGATTCCTCTGTAACAGCAGTACCGGTCATACCGGCAAGCTTTTCATACATACGGAAGTAGTTCTGTAGAGTAACGGTTGCCAGAGTCTGAGTTCCAGCTTCTATAGTTACATTTTCTTTGGCTTCCAGCGCCTGATGCAGTCCATCGGAAAAACGTCTGCCCGGCATCTGACGTCCGGTAAATTCATCCACAATCACTACTTTATTATCCAGAAGGACGTATTCATTATTGTTTTCAAACAGGGTATAAGCCTTGAGCAATTGATTTATATTATGCAATCTTTCGCTTTTGTCCATATAGGAATTAGTTACTTTTTCCTTACGCATACCCTTTTGCTCGGGAGATAGTGTCTCATCATTATCAACCTGAGCTAGCATATCGTCCAGGCTATCCACCAGGAAAAGGTCTTTATCCGCTCTGGACATAAAGTCACGACCCTTGTCACATAAGTCTACGCTATTCTGCTTTTCGTCCACGACAAAGAACAACTCACCATCCAGAATATGCAGTTTCTTATCTCTCAGATAGACACCTTCTGTGTCATTCACCATTTTCTTGAGTTCACCATCCTGCATCAGCTTTTGAAAGGCTTTATTCTTGGGAGCAGAACGCTGAATGAGCAGCAGGTTTTTACCGAGACGTTCCATATCAGGATTGGTATTGGTATCTTTGGTATCGTCTCTGATTTCTCCTAAAATGCGTTGAACCAGGGATGCCTGCATGGCAACAAGCTGTTGTATATGCGGTTTGAGTTCGGGATAAAAGTTCTTGTCCTGAGCTATCTGTCCGCTGATAATCAGAGGAGTTCTGGCTTCATCTATCAGAATGCTGTCTACTTCGTCCACAATAGCATAGTAAAAGTCGCGCTGCACCAATTGGTCTGAGCTCACAGCCATATTATCACGCAGATAGTCAAAACCGAATTCACTATTCATGCCATAAGTGATATCACAACTGTATGCTTCTTTACGCTGGTCAAAATTGAGTCCCGTGGTGATGCAACCAACAGTCATATCATGGAAATGATAAACAGGGCTCATCCATTCAGAGTCACGCATTGCCAGATAATCATTCACAGTAACCAGATGTACACCTCTTGCTACCAGAGCATTGAGAAACATCGGCAGTACAGCAACCAAAGTTTTACCTTCACCGGTTGCCATTTCGGTAATCTTACCATCGTGCAAAGCCATGCCACCTATGAGCTGAACATCAAATGGAATCATATTCCATTCAACCTGATGTCCCCTGATATCGTATTTGCTGCCCATAAGCCTTCTGCAAGTGTCTTTTACTATAGCAAAGACTTCCGGCATATAATCATCCAGAGTGGATTTGGTCAGTGCTTTCAGCTCTTTCTTGGTTCGGTCAATACTGTTATCAAGCCTCGTTCTTTCCACTTCATCAGGCTCTTCACGATAGGTCCTGCCAAGTTCCAGCAATTCTTCCCGTAAAGGATTGAGTTTGACCTCGATTTCTGCTCTGATTTGTTTGATTCTATCTTTTAATTGTTCATCGTCATATTGGACTAAATCATCGTAAATGTCATTAATCTCACCTACCAATGGTAAATACTTCTTAACTTCTTTGGCAGATTTATCTCCGAACAGGGAGCGTAATAGTCTTTCTAACATAATGTTTCCTTTTCTCATAGCAATTGCTAATAATCAAAACACAAAAATTCAAAGCAGGATAGTGTCAAATGAAAATGAAAAATCGCTGTTTAGGACTTGTTTTACCACAAAGCCACAAAGACACGAAGAAAGGGCTTTTGAAATGAAAATAATAATGTGGAATAGATACTAGATTAGTGAATCAACACCCTATTTGGATTTCTCCTTTACGTAAAAAAGGCATATAATCTCTTAACTTTCTATTTGCAAGCTTTTCATAGGATTTATCAACAAAGGAAATCAAATAATACATTCTTGTTTTATAATTTCCGGCTTCAACATATAAGAATGCATATTATAATAGTCACTGTGTTTTTCATATTTTACTTTTATTTGTTACAATTCCTGCAAAATACTTGAAACCTGATTCCAGCCTGTAATAGAAGTGTTTTGCTGCTTTTCACTGCGTTCATCTCCAATGACTAAACCTGCCGGTAAATCCTGATTAAATAAGTGCCTCAGGTAGTTGATATTTTTCCAAAAAGCCTTTTGTATGGTTGAACCAGATTTTATTTCAATGGGGAAGATTGTATTGCTTTGGTTGATAATCAAGTCAACTTCGTGACCAACGGCATCCCTGAAATAGTTAATGGGAGGGATGTGTCCTAGATTGTAAAAGTACTTCAGGGTTTCGCCAATTATCATAGTTTCAAAGATTTCACCTCTAAGCGGATGATTCTCGAGGTCTTTCTCATTGCGAATGCCAAGCAGGTAACAGGCGAGACCTGAATCATAAAAGTACAGTTTAGGTGACTTTATCAAACGTTTATTGATATTGCTGTGAAAGGGCTTCATCAAATAGATGATAAAACTTGCTTCCAAAAGAGAGAGCCAGGACTGGATGGTTTTATGATCAACTCCGCAATCAACAGAAAGAGCGTTAATGTTTAATATCTGCCCGGTTCTGCCTGCACAAAGAGCCACAAATTTCTCAAATTCACGCAGGTGTATGATGCGCATCAAAGAGCGGATATCTCTTTCCAGATAGGTCATCACATAAGATGAATAGAATAACTGTGTATCTATTTTACTATTGTACAATCTCGGGTAAAATCCTTTTACTGCAACGCTTTCCCAACTTACTTCGGAGCTGAAATTCAACTCATTACAGCAGAAGGGCAATAATTTAAAGATTGCTGTCCTGCCTGCCAGAGATTGACCCAATCCTGTAAAATACTCGAATTGGTTACTGCCCGTGAGAATGACTTTGCCGTTTCCCTGATATTCATCAACATAAACCTGTACCCAGGATAGCAATTCCGGCAATTTTTGTATCTCATCTATAATAATTCCCGCATCAATCCTTTTGAATAAACTGCGAGGGTCAGATGCAGCTTGTTGAAGAGTTTCGGGATTTTCCAGATTGTAATATTTATAAGCAGGGAAAGCCATCTTTGCCAGAGTGGTTTTACCTGATTGCCTGGGTCCTGTGATGGTTATAACAGGAAATCCTGATGCTGCTTCTACGAGAACCTTTCCCATGTTTCTTTGAATCATTGTTACCTCATAATGCTATACATTATTGGAGTGACACTCCAATAATGTACGATTATTTCATTGCGTTAATCTGTCAATTCTTTCTTGTTTATGCTTCTCAGATTCCTTTAACAATCCTATAGATTTCAAAGAGGTTTGTAAGGGGTATATAAGGGGAAAGCCCTTATATACCCCTTATAAACTAGTCTGATACTCAACGGAGCTATTAAGAAATGTACAAGGAACACGCAATGAATAAGGTGTTCAAAAGCAGATTACAGAGTATAATAAAGAAAAATCCCTATAATCCTTCCTGTGTGTCCCTTATGTAATCCAGCAGTGATGCACAGGAGATGAACGGCTCATATACGGGTCGCACCCGTATATGAGCCGTGTATCATTGCTTTATGTCCAATGGATCTGATAAGCAAGATATAGGTAAGACACAAGAAAAACCATAAAAGAAACACGCGGTCAACGCGGGTGCCTCCCCGGCTTTTCCCCGGGTGGGACCCGCGTGGGAGCGGCGTGTAATCTTATGTCTGTAAAACATCACAAATCCACCAATCAGCCGTAGGGACATGGCTTGCCCTTGTCCGCAAATATCTAATAATTAATCACTATATAAACTTTTAATAATACAAATGTAACATTGCCCTTTATTTATTTTTCCGGCTTGCATTGATAACCTCATATCTATCATAGCATTTTTTCGGACAAGCACAAGGCATGTCCCTACGACTCATATACACACGATGTGTCGTTCATGAGCAGCAGATTTCTCTGAACTCAATGTTGCAACGGAAGATAGACCTTGACAAAGAAATTATGCTTGGGAATCTGCATAAATTGGTTATTATAATATAAAAAAAGAAAGTATATACTCTGGAGTAAACATGAAAAATGAGCAAATGTATGATAATCGGGAGATAAAAGGCTCTCCTTCAACAGAAAACGTTAAGCTGATGAGGGACAGATACCTGAATTCGGCTTTGCATATTGATATGGAATATATAAAAGCCTATTCCAAAGCTCATGCAGAATCGGATGGATATAATGCTATTGAAAGACGCGCTCATTGTCATGCTCAGGCGATGGAAAGTCTTACCCCTGTAATCCGGTCAGGTGAGCTATTCGTAGGTAGCAAAACCAGGCACATCCGGGGAGCCATTCCTTATTTGAATTATGCATCTAGTTATGTCTTGCGTGAGCTAAAACAAGAACAGCAGGAAGCGCAGGATTCTCACACCGATATCGGTAGCGGAGGCGGAATTTCCAAATCTGCTGAATTGGCAAGTCAAGGTCATTATGAGAAATTCGGCAAGAAATTCCTGATTTCCAAAGAGGATAAAGTGCTGTTGGGAGAACTGGCTCATTACTGGCAGGGCAAGTGTATGCAGGATGAAGCAGATCGGTTTTGGAAGGAATCATACCCCAAGGCAGATTATATAGAAAAAGGCTGGAAAGCAGGTTTATTTACTGCTCCGCATGACCCGGCTCCGGAAGGCAGGTATGTGCTTGATTTTGAGACAGCTCTGGGCAAAGGTCTTCTGGCACTGATAGAACAAGCTGAAGAGAAAATTGCCAATGCAGAAGTAACGGATTATCAATCGGCAGAAAGAGTCTTTTTCTGGAGAGCAGGGATAAGAGTATTAAGTGCAACCATCAACTGGGCAGATAATTATGCCGATGAAGCATGGAAAATGGCTGATGCTGAACCGGATGCACAACGCAAAAAACAACTGGAGGATATTGCTGAACGCTGTGAATATGCTCCGGCTCATTCACCCCGTGATTTCAGAGAAGCAATGCAGGCATACTGGTTTCTGTATTTAGCCGGTCATATCGAAGGCGCACAATTGGGCTATTCACCCGGACGCTTTGACCGCTATATGTACCCCTATTACAAAAGAGATAAAGAGCAAGGTAAAATCACTGATGCCGAGGTTTTGGAGCTTCTGGAAGCTTTACGGGTAAAAATGACCGAGATTGAATATATGGCTTCCTTTTCCTGGGAAGGACTAGGCTCCGGTAACCTGTACCAGAATATGATTCTGGGCGGTCTGGATGCCGAAGGATATCCTGCGGATAATGAGCTTTCCATACTGGTTATCCAGTCTGCCATTAATTGCCAGACAACTCAGCCAACTCTTTCCATCTGGTACGATGATACTCTCAGCAACGCCTTTCTGATGAAAGCTGCTGAATGCATCAAGACCGGAACAGGTTTTCCCGCTTTCTTTAATACTAAGATTTACATACAACATGAACTGGAACGCAGTAAACTCCCTCTGGCAACCATCAGAACCTATGCGGCGATGGGAGGCTGCACAGAGCCAACCTTGGAAGGCATGAGTTATGGAGTTGTCCAGGCAGGATTTATCAATCATGCCAAGCTATTTGAATTGGCAATGAATGGCGGAATTGACCCTGTTTCAGGCATCCAGTTTGACGCATCTCCCATACCGCATGATTACAATAGCCTCAAAGAAGCATATAAATTTCATTTGCAACATAGCATCCGCAACTGGCAAAGGTATTGGAATTACGTGATGGCTGTGCATCGCAATACCTGCAATCTTATCTATTCAGGCATGCTGATCAGGGACTGTCTGGAAAGAGGTAAATCCCTGGACGATGGCGGCGCTATAGTTAATGGCACACCAACAACACTCAGCACCGGCATGGTAAATGTAGTGAATAGTCTGGCAGCAGTGAAGCAATTGGTAGATGAAGAAAAAGCGCTTTCCATGAATGAATTGCGCAGCATTCTGAAACAGAACTGGAGCGGTAACGAAATCATGCAAAAACGCTTTATTGCAGCTCCCAAATGGGGTAATAATGACTCCTATGTGGATAATATCTACAAAGAACTGTTTAATACATATTGCGGATATGTCAGCAATCAGCTAAACTACCTGGGTGAACCTTATGACCCTTCCATGTTGGCAATTAGTACCCATGCGCCTTTCGGCAAAGCCTGCGGCGCTACTCCTGATGGCAGAAATGCTCAACGGACGCTGGCTGATGGCGTTACTTCTCCATTCCCTGAAACAGATACAAACGGACCGCTGGCTGTATTGCTTTCCGCAGGTAAAATTGACCATACCCGTATCAGAGGCGGACTGCATAATATGAAGTTCTGCCCTTCCACTTTGCATGGTAATGAAGGCTCCAAGAAGCTGCTGCTCTTGGTGAAAAGCTATTTTGAATATCTCGGATTCCAGATTCAGTTCAATGTGGTGGATAGCACCATGCTCAGAGATGCACAGGCAAAACCTGAAGAATACCGTGATTTGATAGTGCGGGTTGCCGGGTTCAGCGCTTTCTTCGTAGAACTGGGTAAATCCATGCAGGATGAGATTATCGCACGTACTCAGCATCAGATATGAGCCAAGACATCAAAGGCATGCTCTTTGAGATTGCCGATCTGGCAACTCAGGATGGTCCGGGGATACGTAGCGTTATCTTCCTGAAGGGGTGTCCGCTTTGCTGCAGATGGTGCTCCAATCCCGAAAGCCAACACGCTTTTCCCGAATTGCTTTACCATAAAGACAAATGTAACGGATGCCGAACCTGCGAAAAAGCCTGTAAAAGCATCACATGGCAAGACGGCAAATTTCATGTGGATGCCCAGGCTTGTACTGTGTGTATGGATGCGGTTTGTGTTTTGCACTGTTCAGCCAATGCTCTGCGGCTTTGTGGCAAAGATTGGACAATCACTGAACTGATGAAGAAAATCGCTGCTAATTATGTCTTTTACCGCAATTCAGGAGGCGGAATCACCTTTTCCGGTGGTGAGCCACTGATGCAGCCCGAAGTAGTGAGGCAAATCACCCGGCATGCGTTAGAACTTGGTATTTCTGTAGGGATAGAGACTTGTGGTTTCTTCAATTGGGATGAAGCAAAAGGTATTCTTGCTGACATGGACTTCATTTACTATGATATCAAGATTTTGGATAGCGATAAGCATAAAGAGTTTACTGGCCTCGATAACAAGATAATTCTGGATAATCTGGAGCGCTTATCCCAGACTATTGAAAAGAATAAGATTATCCTCTCCCTGCCCATCATACCCGGTGTAAATGACAATACCGACCATATTGCTCAGGTTGCGGAACTTGCTCATAAACTTGGCTTAACATGCATGCGTTTATTGCCTTATCATGCTTTGGGCAGAGAGAAATACACTGAGCTAAACCGAGAGTACAGGATGCCGCTTAATGCAAGTCTGGAAGCAGGAATAATGAAAACATTTTATCAACAGCTTTCGCAAGGTGGCTTTGATGTTACTATTGAGGGATTTTAGGAGTCAGTAAAAGTAGCATAACCTGCACGGTTGTTGGTCGTGGTCTGCATCCCGCCGACTATTTTGTATAAGCTATGTTGGGTAAGATTATGTAAGATGCTAACGGAAAATGGATTTATTTGTTTAGATATTTATCTACAAACAGCAATAATTCGGGGATATTATTTTTAGCAATTAACCAAATTCTTTCTGCTAAAATTGCTCCATATTCATGAGCAACAATATTGCGTAGTCCAATTATTCTTTTCCAGGGTATCTCGGTCGCTACATTGATAAAGTCATCAGAAAAGTGATTAGCGGCTTCCCCGATAACAATGATTTGACGTTCAACAGCAAATCTAATCAGCTTGTTCTCAGAAAATTCTTTGTAGGTTATGTTCTCTGTGAATTGAATAATATCGTTACAAGCCTCAGAAATATCCCAAAGATAAGATTTATCACGGTCACTAAGCAGCATAGATTAACCTGGCGGTCCTGAGGATTTCAGAGCGGCGATAAGGATTAATCAGACCTTCTTTCTCTACTAAGTCAATTTTGCGGTGGAATAATGCTTCGAACTTTTCCTGCAAGTCACATAAGTCAAAGTAAGAATAATGAACATCATCTTTGAAAGCAATCAGAATATCGATATCACTATCTATGTTGAAATCATCTCTAAGAGATGAACCAAATAGGTACACCTCATTTATTTGATACTCTATAGCAAGTTCAGACACTTTCTTTAAATCAATATCGTCATGCTGAAAAATCATGATTATCTCTCTTTCTAAGTTAAATTACTGATTTCATTTTATCGTATAAGTGTAAGTTCTGTCAAGTGCAAAATCGAATAAAGCTTATGGTTCTGGATTCCTGCCTTCGCAGGAATGACATTCTGATTAATTACGTTTGGACAACCGGGGGCGGTTATCCTACTGTAGAAAAAAGCAGTCTGAATAGTAATACTCAGACTGCTTTTGTTTTATAAACAATTATCTTGTTGACGTTTGGATGGAATCCGGGGTAGCTTTTACTCTAAAGAATTCCACTGCTACGGTATCAGTTTGAGGATGTGTTAATTGAGTTCCGGTAATATAAGTTTTTAGCCACCAAGGTCCCTGAGGAGTGGGAGCGTTGTAAATAAAATAGCCAATTGCTCCATCGACTGAGCCCCAATGAAGCTCTAAATCAGTGCCATTAGGTATAACAGTTATATTGGGCGGAGGTGATAGGACAGAGCTACCGCCTGTATACCCCGGAGTACCATTTGAGGCATCAGACATTGACCAGCCGGTGGTTATATCATGTACTGCATCCAGACCAATGGCAACTAATGGAGACGCGTCAACTGTGCCTTCAAAATAATCCCTGCTGGGGTGTACGTAACTCCAGAATTCATAAGCTTTCCCGCAGGTAATATCCAAAGCAGCGTCACCGCTGATATAATTAATAGAACCTGTAATTCCCCAGGCTGCTTTGAAAGTAGTTTCATCTGCTCCGTTTCCGATGATTAAGACAGAACCGGAACTAATAACGGTACCGGATGGTATGAAATACGTTACCTCCGGGTCTTCAGTACAAAATGAGCCCCATTCATCATAAGTACCTTTGCGAATTCTGTAATCGCTGATATCCTGAGCATAAGGTACTTTGGAAGTTATTTCAATGAAACCTGTGCCGGCAGGCTGTCCGGGCAGGTTGTCACAAACCTCAGAAATATAGCAAGTTTCAGGTGTTGGGGTGGAAATGATAAAAGCCACTTCATCTATAAACATATCATTTCCATTATCGGAGATACCCAGAAAGCCAATTCTGCCGGTATTTGTACCAATAAGCGGAGCCAGGTCAACCGTATATTTAGTCCAGCCGGGTGTTCCGCTTTGATAGCGGTTTACAGTCAGAGCGGTACTAGACCAGACTTCAGTGCCATGGTCATATTGCACTGTCACGCGGTCATCATCAGCGCTGGCACCGTTATCATGATACATCCAGAATTCCATGCGTGCTGCAAAGTATCCATCAAGCTGAAGCTTTCCTGATTCCAGTCTTGTGCTTCCACCCAGCGCAGAACTACTATTGAACCCTATACATCCTTCTCCTGAATAGGCACTATAAGGAGGTGTTACTGGTCCAGGAAAACAGATAGACCAGTTACCGGCAGTTCCACTCACATCAGTAATGCTCCATTCCGGTGCCAGAGGTTCCCAGTCAAAAAATTCTGTATAGGGTACTCCCTGAGGGAGGTAAAGAACACATTCTCCCATGAGCGGGATATCATGATTGGCTCCGTCACCATCTACAAAACGGAGGGTGGCGGATTTTGCTCCTAAAGATGAAGGAGCAAATGCCACTTGCACAGATAGGTAAACTATAGGTAGTGAAGGGTTATATGTGTCAATAGTGAAGGGATAACTGTTTGTGTCGGTCAGAAGGAAATCAGGAGCATCAGTACCTACTATTGATGTACTGGCGATTTCCAAATCACCGGTTCCAATATTGTAGGCAGCCATGTACATATCTGGAGAAGAAGTGCCTATTCTGTACTGACCGAAATCTACTTCAGTCTGACTAGGACTGAATATACCTCCTGCATCAGAATCAACACCTATCCCGTATAATGGGATATATTTTAAGCTATCAGCTCCAAATGCGATAACCAGAGTAGCGTTTTTAACATCAACTGAAAGAGGGTTGAACACGACATGTACAATGATAGTATCTGCCATGCTATTGATATTATGCGGGTAGGTGTGGGTATCATACAGGTAAAAGCTGGAGGCATCAGTTCCGGTCAGATAAATATTTGTTATACTCAGGACGCTTCCTCCTGTGTTGCCGATATAGAAATTAGTTTCAGCAGAGTGGGTGCCCATGCGTTGATTCCCGAAGTTCTGAGAGTTTGGCAGGGCATAGAGATAAGGAGGTTCAGGAGTTCCGGTTACTTCCGGCCCCATAACATCATCGATTAACAGCAAACCGTTGGAATATTCTCCATAGGCACGGATACTGATATAAATCGGGATACCTTCATAGGCTGATAAATCATAGGAATAGGTAGTCCAATATGTATTTGCCTCGGCATCAGAATCTAATGTTGCGACAGTATAGGGTCCGGAGGCATAACGCAGTAGAACCTGGAAATGGTCTTCATAACCGTCGAGATATTGCTTGGCATGAAAGATAAAAGTATGGTGAACAGCATCCGGAGTAAGCTCCGGGGTTATCAAAAAATCATTGTGAGGTTTCCAGCTGGAAATAGCACCGTTTCCGTAAATACCGGCACTGGCACTTCCGGAATAAAAAGCACCCTCTCCAATTATACCACCGGAAATAATCTTTTGCCAGTAATCGGTATCAAAACCGGCGCCGGCATTAAGACTCCACATTTCAGGCAACCATGTACCTTCAAAACTCTCATTCAAAAGTGCTGCTTGCAGAATACTAAAGGATAGGACAATTAATAAAATTGAAGTAATAATTCTTTTCATACGGAGCTCCTTATCTTTAAAAATAGAAATACAATCTTATATAGCAGAGGTGTTGTACGCTAAGAGTGTAAAACCGCATAAAAAACAACTTACAACATGTTATCTATTTGTTATAACGATTGATTAGTGTCAAGTTAATTTTGGTTTATGTTAAAATAGATAAGGATATTCAGAGGTAAATCTAGCAGGAGTTTATTATTGATGTTGATTACCGTATACTACCCAATCGGAATTGTTATAAAAAAAGTAACTGAGGTCGCCATGGGTTGCAGGTTCGTCGATATATACCGTTTCTGTAGCATTAGTCAGCTTCATTCTGAAACTAACCATTGCTTCATCGTCATGCACATCGATTTCAATATTCTGGAAATCAATCAGCAAATATTGTCCCATCCTGTTTAGCCAGACTTCCTCAATTTCCCACTTAGCTTGTCCGTTATGCAGGTATTCGCTGCTAAAATTAAGCATCAGAGCATCTATATCATGGTTATTGAAAGCATTCTCGACATTGTACATGATTTCATTTATGCGTGATTCATCATAAGAAGCAGAGGTTGTATCTTTACAACTTAGGAGCAGAAAACAGGTTAGTATGCACATCAACATAGAAAATCTATTAAGGAGCTTTGTAAAAGGATTTGTGTTTTTGTGGTAGTGTTGAAACTCAAAGTGGTTCATAAACTTAACCTTACTACTGTCTCGATATGCCAGGTTTGGGGAAACATATCAAACGGTCTGATTGCCTCAACCTGATAACCCTTTTCTATTAAGAGTTTGATGTCTCTGACCAGAGTCATGGGATTACAACTGACATAGAATATCTGCCTGATTTTATGCTCTGCCAGAGATAAAAGCGAAGAAGCTTCCACACCCTTGCGGGGAGGGTCTAATATCGCGGTAGAAAAATGATGCTTTTCCATTAGTTCGGGCAGTTTATCCTCAACTTTTCCAAGCACAAAATGTGCATTATCAGATTTATTCAATGACTGATTAAACTCAGCATCTGCTATGGCTTCGGGTATTTCTTCAATGCCAATAATGCGTTTAACTTTATTTGCTATATATAGCCCGATACTGCCAATTCCACAATAAGCATCCAGCACAATATCGTCTTTATTCAGGCTTTGTAACAGAGAATCATATAAGAGTTCTGTAGTGCCGGAATTAATCTGGAAGAAGCTGCGGTAATGCAGCCGATATTGAGTATCTTTCAATGACTCATGGAGATAGGGAACACCATATAGCAGTTTGTCTTCATTACCCAGAATTACGTTGCCAATGCTTCTGTTAATATTTTGGATAATGCCCACAATCTGTGGAAAACGGGAAGTCATGGTGCGGATAAACTGTTGCGTAAAGGGAAATTTACTGCCCTTTGTTACCAATATTAGTAAAATTTCATCCTGTGGGCTGTTAATTCTGATACCGGCATGCCGCAGTATACCCTTTTGTGTGTTCTCATCGTATGGTTCAAGCTTAACTTGCTGCGCAAATACGATGATTTCATTCAGGATTTCATCCATTACAGGTGGTTGCAGCAGGCAGGCTTTATGCGGAATAACACTATGACTGTAGCGTTCAAAGATGCCAAAATCGATACCTCGTTCAGATGTGCTGCAAGGCAGAAAGCTCTTATTTCTATAGTGTTGAGGTTGGGGAGAGGGTATAATGGTTTGAACCAAATCAGATAAGCAGATGGGGGCAAAGGATTCTTTAAGCAATTGAGTTTTCCAGTCAAGCTGTGTTCTATAGGGTACCATCAACCAGTCGCAACCACCACAGGCATGTTCTCCGCCAAAGGCATCACATTGAGGGTCGATACTGATATCTGATGATTCGAGATATTCACTTACAGTGCCAAAGATAACGTCTTTCTTTTCCAGGCGGACATTTACATTGATACAATCTCCTGGCATGGTAAAAGGAACAAAGACAGCTTTACCTTCAGCAAAGCCAATCCCGTAACCGTGCATGGCTATTTTTTCTATTTTTAGGAAGTGAATAATTCTATGCTCAGGTGGAAAGGTGGAAAGGTGGAGAGGTAAAACGGTGTCTTTCATGATATAATACTAAGTGGAAAGGTGAAACGGTGGAAAGGTGGAAAGGTGAAACAGTTCCCTATAGAATTTGCTGATACTTCCCGGATAGTCACTGAATGTATTATTACAGGAACCAATATCTTGTTAATCTTTCTTTGTGCCTTAGCGTCTTTATTGTGAAAAGAAATTACAAGGCTTTCATTAAAGCCAGGAGTTTAAGTTTCCAGACCATCCAGGCTGCTTCATACACAATCTTTTTGGACATCTTGGAATGACCATCAACTCTTTCAGTGAAGACAATGCTGACTTCTTTAAGTCTAAAGCCTTTTACCCAGGCTTTATAATTCATCTCAATCTGGAAAGAATAACCTTCAGAATGGATATTATCCAGGTCTATTTTTTCCAGGACTATTCGCTTGAAGCATTTGAAACCGCCGGTAGGGTCTTTTATCGGCATCCCTGTAATAATTCTAACATATTTGGATGCAAAGTAACTAATCAGAAGTCTTTCTATTGGCCAGTTGATAATGTTAATCCCACTACAATAGCGCGAGCCAATTACCAAATCATTGTCTTTGGCAGCTTCTATTAGCTTGGGCACATCATTGGGATTGTGAGAAAAGTCTGCATCCATTTCCATAATGTAATCATAGTCTTGTTTCAGAGCATATTTGAAGCCAGAAACATAAGCAGAGCCAAGTCCCATCTTACCGGGACGTTTGATAATATGGATACGTGGTTCTGTAAGCATCATGCCTTCCACTAAACCGCCTGTACCATCCGGTGAATTGTCATCACAAATAAGAATTTCTATAGCTTCATGCTGCTTGAGAACTGTAGTTATCAGTCTTTCTATGTTCTCTTTCTCATTATAGGTCGGAATAATGATAAGTACTTTCATATTTTAGCTCCGAGATTAAGTTTATATATCTGCATATTTAGTCAAGTAAAGTTATTGTCTTACTTATCCAGATTGTTTTTCAGAAGCTGAGCATCTTTTACTTCCCCGACCAGTCTGGCAGGATTTCCCAACACTACAGATTCAGACGGAACATCTTTTGTAACAATACTACCTCCGGCTACCATGCTATCAGCTTCTATGGTTTTACCCGGGAGAACTGTGACATTTACGCCGATACGTCCACCCGTTTTAATAGTAATGCCTTTAAAGTGATTAAAGCGTTCCGGGTCACGTCCCATGTAGTTGTCGTTACTCGTAGCCACACAAGGAGCGATAAAGCAATAATCTTCCACGGTTGAATAGGCTGTAATATAGCAATTGGTCTCGAATTTATTACGGTTGCCAATAGTGCAGAAGTTCTCTATAGTGGCATTTCTTCCGACGATATTCAGCTCTCCGATTGTCACATTTTCACGAATTGTAGCAAGGTCTGCAATCAGGTTTCTGTTCCCGATAGTGCACTGAGCGTATATAATCACGTTTGCCCCAATCTGGCAGTAGTCTCCTAGTACAGCGGGTTTCATTTCCACTGGTGGTTTGAAAATACTTCTGGGCGAGGATAGTGGTCTTTTGCCAATGATAGTATTATCGTCAATTCTGTTGCCTTTTCCTATTTGTGAGCCGGCATGAATGACTACATTATGCCCGATTGTGCAGTCATCACCGATGACTACATCATCACAAATCACTACATTGAATCCGATTGAGACATTTGCGCCAAGTTTAGCTTTATCTGAGATATGCTGATTCATTCTTCCTCCGGAAGCATTGATGAATTAAAGAATTTCAGATGTTGCTTTTGTGACAAGAAAAATCTTTGACATAATAACTCAGGAGAGTTTATTAACATTATGTGATATATAATCACAAAGGAGTCTGGTATATGGGACTATTATCTTTAATCCTGGCGTTGGTTGCCTTGCTGCTTACCATGATTGCTTTTATACCGCTACTAGGTTGGCTCAACTGGGTGTTTATCCCCTTTTCAGTTTTAGCATTAGCAGTTAATATCATTTTTCACTATATCGATATCGGCTTTAAACAAGCGGCTAAAGCAGGTATGATAATCAGCCTGGTCACCATCGCAATCGGTGTAATCAGACTGAGTCTGGGCTTGGGCATATTTTAAGTGGCAATTTGGGAAGTTATTGTTCAGTTCTTTGCTGATTTAGGCGTAATGTTGTTTTTTGGAGACCCTGAAGGAGATGGAATGATAACAAGAATTGGCTGCACTCTACTGATAATAGCACTGATAGTGTTTCTGGCAATCATGATTATTCATCATTATAGATAAGGCAAATGCAGCAATATATAGATAAGTTCATTGAAAACATCAGGATTGAAGGTAAATCCATAAATACCCAGTATGGCTACAGGCTTGATTTGGAACAGTTACAAACTTTTCTGATGCCTTTCTTTCTCAATGGAGAAGTGGAGGTAAAAGAAATCACTGTTCTGATGCTGAGAGATTTTATGCGCAACCTGCATGATAAGAGCGATAAGAACCGTTCTCTGGCACGTAAGATGGCAGCGCTAAGGATGTTTTTTCGCTACCTTAAGAAAGTGGGAGTGATTGAGAAAAGTCCGGTGGATAAGATGGAACTGCCCAAATTTGAGAAACCACTGCCCAAATTCTTTACAGAAGAAGAGATAAATCTATTACTCAAAATACCTGAAGCAGACACTACTTTGGGCATCCGTAACCGTGCTATTTTTGAGCTGATATATTCATCAGGCTTGCGTATTGGTGAGGTGTGCAGTATATTACTCAGGGATTTGGATATAAAAAAGTGTCTGATAAAAGTAACCGGCAAAGGTAATAAGGAACGTATCATCCCTGTAGGCAGGCCTGCAATATTGACCATAGAGACTTATTTGAAGGTGAGACCAAACCTCGATCCTGAGCGCAAAGATGAGCATCTGTTTCTGACTTACACAGGCAAACCCTTTTACAATCGGCAGTTGAATATTATCCTGCAACGGTTTATCAGATTGATTGCCACGCAGAAAGGTTATTCACCTCATACAATCAGACACAGCTTTGCCACTCATCTGCTCAAGAACGGGGCAGACCTGCGGGCTATACAGACTATGCTGGGTCATGCCAGTCTTTCCACTACGGAAACATATACGCATGTTACATTGGAAGATGTAAAAGAAGCTTATCAAAAAGCCCATCCCAGAGCGAGAGAGAAAAAAGTATAGTCTCTGGAATTATCTCCAAAAATAATTCTCGAAACTATGATCTAATCCATTTTACCATGTCTTTTACTGCGTCATGGTTTACAATGTGAGTTCCTTTAAATGGTAAGAATTGAACTGTTAATCCGGCTTTGGTTAGCGTATCTGCTGCCTCTTCACCTTGCCGGTACAGGACAACCGGGTCCATTGTTCCATGGGAGATAAGCACTTTAATATGTTTACAGCGGTCATAATCTTCCTGAGCCATTCCTGTTTGGACAAACCATCCGCTTAAGGGTGCAATCCCATCAAACATTTCAGGATAGTGGAAAGGTATCAGATAGGAAAAACTGGCTCCCTGAGAAAAGCCCAGCATCCAGGTTTGTTTGATATGAAAGAGTTGTTTTGCGTTTTTTAATATTCCGACAACAGTAGTTTCCCCTTTCTGGTATACTTCATCAGAATAGACTTTACTGTAATTTTCCAAAGGACCCCATTTCAATACTGCCTCTGTACTTTCCAGCAGACTAAAGGGTGATTCAGGAACTATAAAGATAATATCCTTGTTTTTCAGTTCTTTCCACAACAGTCCAAAACGGTCAGCAGAATCCATATAGCCATGCATTCCGATTACCAGATAATACGATTTATTCCTGCTAAAGCCTTTTGGTATGTAAATATTATATTCGCACCATTCAGATTTCTCTCTGAATCTTGCCTGCTTTTTTACTGTCTTCTGCTCGTACTTGTCAAGCTTGAGAGAATCACCCAGATTCAGGATATTGAGTGGAGCTGAAGCGTTTTGAGTCTCTGTCGATGGTTTTGCATCAACAGCATGAAGCAGTCCCGACAATGACAAGATGACAATGAGCAGAAGTATTAATTTATGCATGTATTATCCTAATTTTATTGATTTTATAACTGAGGTCCTTTTCCTATTGCCATTTTGCCGGCATAATATCGCGCTCTGATGTCTGGAAATTTTTCTTTGAAAGCCTTTGTGCCATAGGTCTTGATATAGCAGAGGTTATATATTTTCAAGTTGTGAGGTAACACGTCAGCTTTGTCAGCACAGGGATGCAGGTATTGACAGGGAAATTCAGTGCATTCGAAACAAAAAGTAACATTATGCTTCTGCGCGCAATCGTATGTGGCGCAATCTCCATCAGTGAAAGCACATTTCCCTTTATGTTCCCGGCAGCCCGGACAAGGTAAATCTTCCCTTTTGAGTCCTTTGGCTACTACTGCTTCCAGCATTGCAGGATTATCTTTACAAGTGTAAGCCGGACATTCACCGCAATTAATCCCACATGGTGCAATATCTTTTACTTCTTCTACTGTGTACATAATTCCCTCTTTATAATGTTAATTGGGCTTCACAAAGCATGAATAAAGCTATACGTCAAGTTTAAAGTCATCTTCTATTAATCTCATTAACAAAATAACACACTTTTGTACCTGATACATTACACAGAACAGACCCTCAGCTTCGCTGGTTTAGAAAGCAGCAAGCAAATGATGAGCAGAGAAAGACCTTGACAGATATCTTGCTATTGTGTAACAATTATTTTGTAATCAGTTTTTATGGATGGAGTAACTATGTCGATAATCAATGAACTTGCCTCTCAGACCGGAGCAAGAGGTGGAGATGTAAACAGAGAAATTGCTTTAAAATGCATCAGCAATCCTGAGTTATTAAAAGAAATATCAGGTTCAATTGGTGTTAAAGATGTTAAGATAGCCGGAGACTGCTGTGAAGTGATGACTGAAGTGGCTAAGCTGAAACCGGAATTAATCAAACCTTATGCTCATCTTCTACCTGCTCTGTTTAGGCATAAAAACGGCAGAATTCAATGGGAAACTATGCATTGCTTTGCTTTGACTGCTCATCTGGTCCCTCATGTAGTAAAACCTCAGTTGGAAGAATTGATGGATATTATCAGGACAAGCAAAGGCATCATTGTCCGTGATTATGCGATTGATTCACTATGCAACTATGCGAATGCCGACAATGAAGCTGCTGAGGAAGCATTTCCCTTATTAAAGGAATGTCTGGATTCATGGGACGGCAGGCACGCAGGACATGTATTAGAAGGCTTTTATAACATCATAAAAGTACATCCCCGACTGAAAGCAGAGATTCATGCACTGGCTTTGCCCTTTACCGGGAACACAAAGGGTACAATTGTTAAAGTAGCAAAAAAGGTAATCAAAGCTTGCTAAAGCACGAGATAGTCTTTGAGGGAGTAAATCCATCAAAGCGAATAGCCTTTATTATGGGGTGGGGAAATACACTGACCGACCCATGGTTAAACTGGTTTAAAGCAAAGGCTATAGAACAGAACTGGACATTACTTATTATTGAAATACCTTGTGAATACAGCAACTTTAAGCTGGTCCTGGAAGATATGGTGACTATCCTGACAGAATTCAAATGCGAAGTCTTGCTCTGCCATAGTATGGGTAGTCTGTTCGGAAGATTTATCGACCTGGCGGCTATACAAAAGAGATTATTTCTTTCTCCCTTCTGGAAAGTCCCCCAAAGAACACTGATACTCGGCTCATATTCGTTATCCAGAGTTATCCTTAACATGCTCAGATGGTGCAAAATCCCGATTCTCTACAGGAATTTCGAAGATGAAGATATTGGAGATATTGACCTCCCCAAGAATGTGCCACGCTACATTTCGCCATCAACTATGTATACTGTAATGCAGGCACAGAATTCTTTGCCACCGCAAAAGGATAATGATGTGGTTATTTATTGTCTGACAGACAAACTGATAGATACTTCTGTTTGCAGGGGAATCACCTATTCCGGTGGACACTTTGCTTTTTCAGTGTATGAAAGAAATGAGGTGTTTCAGAAGATAGCCGGATTACTCACTACAGATTTACTTAATTGCATAATTGACAAATAATGTGAACAAATTAATCTTGCCTTAGCTTAGTCAGGAGTTTAATTATGGTTTCCACTTCATTACTTATCATCATACTGGTTGTTGCTTGCTTGCTGGAATGGCTATTAGTCAAATTGATAAACAGTAAGAAACTGGAAGAACTGAAGTCTGAATTAAGGCTTTCCCATGCACAAGGTGAAGACTTGAGACAAAGAATTGAACAGCTAAACCTTACGCTTAAAGACAAGCAAATAAATGAGCTTTCCATCATTGATAAAGCCAATCAGGAATCCACTCTGCTCAAGCAAAAGAATACAGAACTGGAGACAAAGCTCTATGAACAGACTAAAAACCTGAAAGAGCAATTGGATAATCTTACAACTGCCAAGGAACAAATGAAACAGGAGTTTGAAAACATAGCACATAAGATTTTTGAAGAGAGAGGCAAAACCTTTACCGAGCAGAACAAAGCCAATCTTGACCTGATTTTAAATCCATTCAGGCAACAGATTAACGACTTCAAGGCAAAAGTGGAAGAAGTGTATATCACAGAAGGTAAAGAAAGATTTAGCCTGACAGAACAGATAAAAAAAATGCATGAGGCTTATGAATCATTGAGTCATGAAGCCAATAACCTGGTGCGTGCGCTCAAGGCTGATACAAAGACTCAGGGCGATTGGGGTGAAATCAATCTCAGACGTATTCTTGATTTTACCGGTCTCAAAGAAGGGGTTCACTATTTTACACAGGCAAATTATCAAAACGAAGCAGGTGAAAACCTCAGACCTGACATAGTAGTCAATCTGCCTGACAACAGACAGATAATCGTAGACTCCAAAGTATCGCTTACTGGTTATGAAAGATATTACAGTTCCACCAATGACACTGAGAAAGAGCTGGGTGTCAAAGACCATCTAAAGAGCATACGCAAGCATGTAGCAGAGCTTTCGGAAAAGAAATATGAAGACCTGAAGGGGATTAATACTCTGGACTTTGTGCTGATGTTTATCCCTGTGGAAGCAGCCTATTTTGTTGCGATAGATAATGATTCCGAGCTGTATAAATATGCCTCAGAAAAGAAAGTACTACTGGTCTGTCCATCGACATTGCTGATAACTCTGCAGCTGGTAGGCAGTCTGTGGAGAATAGATGACCAGAAAAGGCATGTATATGAAATTGCCGAACAGGGCAGTAAATTGTACGACAAGTTCGTCGGATTCGTAGAAAACTTTGAGACAATCAAGATGAATCTGGATAAAACACTAAAAGCTTATGATGAGGCTTACGGTCAATTGGTAGAGGGCAGGGGAAACCTTGTCTGCCAGGCACAAAAGCTGAAGTTACTGGGAGTAAAATCAAAAAAAAAGCTTTCTGATAAAATCCTGCTTGATGCCGATGCCGAACAAATAATCCCAGAGCTTAGTTCGGATGTCAATGAAGCATTTTCGGAAGAAAGCTAAGCAAGTTAAAGATTTTAGTTGACTACTTTCAATATCTCAAGATAATTCAATTCAGACACATTTTTGTTACGAAATCAAGAAATTTTCCATGGAGGTATGGATGAAAACTTTAAAACTCAGCTTAATTACAGCTATCATTTTATCAATTAGTATCGGCTCATTATTTGCCGGTGGATTTGCCCTGTCCGGTATAGGCTCACGTGCAATCAGCATGGGTGGCGCATTTCGTGGTATGGCAAACGACCCTACCGCTATGTATTGGAATCCTGCCGGTATAGGCTTTATGGATACGAATTGTTTAAGTTTAGCAGCAGCCGGCATTATGCCGACTTCCAATTTTACTTATACCGGTGCACAACCCGGTTTTAAAAGAAGTGAAATAGATGCTGTCAATAAACTGTGGCTTTTCCCCAATCTCTATGCAGTTAAAGGCGGAGAAAGCAAATTGCATTATGGTTTAGGTGTTTATGTCCCTTATGGACTTGGCGCTGAATGGGATACCTTTGAGCTTCCATCTGTTTGGGCCAATGGCACAACTCCTCTGACCTGGGCAGGAGGTTTCCCTGAAAAGGAATTTTACAGCTCTATTGGTATCGTGGATGTTCATCCTACAGTCAGCTACAGGATTATGGATAATCTTTCAGCCGGTTTAGGAGTGAGTGTTCAATATGGTATGTTTGAAATCAATAAATTAAAACCCAATGATATCAATGCACTATTGCTCCAGTCATATTATATGCCCACTGAGATTGAATTGAAAGGTACAGGCATTGGCTTTGGAGCCAATCTTGGACTTATATTCAAACCTATGGAAAGTCTTAGTATCGGTTTGAGTGGAAAGATGCCTTCCGAAATTCCTCTTGAAGGTGATGCTGTACTTACTACATATATCAATAATGTGATTGCAGCCGGACTGGGCTCACCTAGTCCCTTGAACAAAGAGCACAATACTGATGTATCATCTACTTTGAATCTGCCCGGTGATTTTGGTCTTGGACTCAGCTACAAAATAAAGCCCACCTGGACTGTGAATGCAGATTTTTCCTATACTATGTGGGATACCTTGAAAGAATTGGTTATTAAGTTTGATACTCCGCTTATCACAGGTACACCAACCGCTCCTGTCACAATTAGTGAATCTACAATGAATCTGGCATGGGAAAATACAATGAGAGTCAGCGTGGGTACTGAATATTGGTTAGGTGCCATGAATGCTTTAAGAGCAGGTTTCTTTTATGACCAATCTCCTATTCCTGATGAATCAATCAATCCCACCTTCCCCGATATCAACGACAAGATGAGTGGCAATATTGGTTATACCAGAGTATTTGGTCCTTTCTCTGCAGACTTTAGCTTTGAGCATATCATGTTTACAGAAAGAAAGATTGATACCCAGACTCCGGACAACTTAGTCGGAACATATAATACAGGAGTTAACGCTTTCAATTTTGCGTTGAACTATAATTTCTAAACTATAAAAACAACATAAACAAAAAGGCACAGGTTTTACCCTGTGCCTTTGTTTTATCTAAGAGTTCCTGGTTTATACGTGTTTTTTGAGGAAGCGTCCTAAACGCTTGATTCCTTCTTCATTCTTAGCTAAGCTCTCATAAGAGAAATTAAGACGCATAGTGTTTTTCCCGCTACCATCACAGAAGAAAGCTCCACCGGCTACATAAGCGACCTGTTCTTCAGTAATAGCCAGCTTCAAAAGTTCAGTGGTGTTAATATGTGCCGGTCCTGTTACCATCAGGAAAAGACCGCCTTCCGGGTGTATCCAGCTAAAGCCTTCAGGCATGTATTCTTTTAAATATTGCAGCATACCTTGTTGCTTAATCCTGTACATTTTGATGATTTCTTTGATATTTTTATCAAGCAGACCTTTTTCCATATATCTGGCTGCAATGCGCTGGGCAAATGGAGGAGTACAAAGGTCTGTAGCTTGTTTGCCGACAACTATCTTGTCCAGTATCTCAGGATGAGCAATCACCCAACCGATACGGAAACCGGGACAGAATATCTTGGAGAATGTTCCCATCAGGATTACTTGTCCGGTGCCGTCCAGTTCATACATAGTTCTTTGAGTCTCACCTTCGTAGCGTAGCTCACGGTATGGGCTATCTTCCAGAATCAGGATATTGTACTTATGAGCAAGAGCAATAATCTCTTTTCTGCGTTTTTCTGTCATGGTATTACCGGCTGGATTCTGGAAATCAGGAATGATGTAAATAAGCTTTGGTCTGTTACCGGCGGCAATAAGCTCTATAATCTTAGCTTCCATAATGATGGCATCTTCGCCTTCTTCATCCATAGGAACGCCGACGAGTTTTGCACCATAACTGTTAAAAGCGCTCAATGCTCCCAAATAAGATGGCAGCCCGACAATCATGCTGTCACCTCTGTTGATAAGCATCTTGGCTATTAAATCCAAACCTTGCTGTGAGGCAGTAGTGACAATCACATTTTCCAGCGAAATATCCAGTCCTTGTTTCTGATAACGCTCTACCAGCATTTCACGGAGCAGATTATCTCCTTCTGTAGCGCCATATTGTAAAGCGATATGAGCTTCTTTGTCCATGACATCTGTGATGATATCTTTGAGCTCATGAATGGGAAAAGAATCAGGTGAAGGTAATCCACCTGCAAAAGAAATGATATTGGGATTTGCGATTAGTTTTAGTAATTCGCGTATGGGACTGCGACCCATTCCTTTGATATTGGTTGATAGAATTTGCTCAAGATCGGTAATCATAACCAACCTCCATATTATTTATTTGATATATTAAATAACTTTATGCTTTCTTAACTTTCTTAATGGTCTTACCCGATGCTGTTTTCTTAACTGCAGATTTCTTTGCAGCAGGTTTTTTTGCTTTAACGGTTTTTGTTCCGGTAGCGGCAGTTTTCCGTTTGGGTTTGTCCGTGGCGGCAGCTTTGGCTCTTACAGGTTTATCTGCAGCAGCGGTTCTGGTTCTTACAGGTTTATCTGCAGAGACTGCGCGTGTTCTTACAGGTTTATCTTCAAATGATTTCTCAGCCCGGACGGGACGCTCGGTTTTAGGTTTGAATTCGCCGGCAGGCTTATCATCATAAGTTCTTTTGGTGGGAGCAGGTTTGTCTCCATAGGCTCTGTTTACGCGTGGTGGTCTGTCATCATAAGACCTTTCAGAACGTTGCGGACGGTCGCCTCTGGGTTTGTAATCTCCACTTGGTTTATCACCATAAGCTCTGTTAGTGCGTGGCGGTCTGTCATCACGAGGTCTGTCTGAATATGATGGACGGTCGCCTCTGGGTTTGTAATCTCCGGCTGGTTTATCACCATAAGCTCTGTTAGTGCGTGGCGGTCTGTCGTCACGGGGTCTGTCTGAATAAGAGGGACGGTCGCCTCTGGGTTTGTAATCTCCGGCTGGTTTATCGCCATAAGCTCTGTTAGTGCGTGGAGGTCTGTCATCACGAGGTCTGTCTGAATATGTTGGACGGTCTCCTCTGGGCTTGTAATCTCCGCTTGGTTTGTCACCATAAGTTCTGTTTCTGGTTGAAGGTCTTTCATCACGCTGCGGACGGTCACTGTATTGTCTGTCCTGTCTTACCGGCCTGTCTTGCCTGGGAGGACGGTCATCGCGTGATCTATCTGCATACGGTCTTCTTTCCCGGTCATAGTTTTCTTCATAATTCCGGCGGGGTGGTCTTTCTGTATCTGTATCACCGGCAGGTTTGTCTTCATAAATCAGAACCATACCGTTTTCTTTACGCCATTCTTTATAAGCTTGTTTGATTTGAAGCTCCCACAATATGCGCTTGTCTTCAGTCTCAAATGTAATGATATCAAGGTGATGGGTGCGTTCATTCTTTCCCTTGAAATTCTTTTTGGGAAATTCGATTTCCAATTGTCCATCGATTCTAAGTAAGGTAACTTCGTTCAGGAAAACACCTTCTTCCAGTTCGATTACCGCACGGGCTTCTACCATGCCGGTCTGCACATCTCTAAAATGTATTTTCATTAGATTACTCCATCGATACAATAATTCAAAATAGCTGCTTTCGGGTTGAAGGTGCTCTGAGAAAGATGTATCTTATCATATCAGTGAATTAAAAAGCAAGTTACAGGTCAAGGGATTTTTTAGTTATTTTTTTTCCCACAAAGATACCAAGACCGAAGAAGGATTTTTTTAACGCAGAGCAGCAGAGATGTAGAGTCGCAGATTTAGCTATTTAGAGACACGGAGTCTGGAGACACAGAGAAAGTCTTACAGATAAGAGCTTTAACGCAGAGCCACAGAGAAGCAGAGACAGTAACAGCATAAGTATGTAGCCCACCTTCAGGCGGTTTTGCGGAATGGATACGTTGTTAGTAAATGTAGGATAACCGCCCTCGGTTGTCCAAACTTATTTAGCAGGCAGGCGTCAGCATCTGTGGTCACCTGAGGCAGGTAACCAACGTCCGTAGGATAGCTTTCCAAAGCTGTCCAAACGCATCTATTCAATATGCGCAGCAATCTGTGGTCACCTGAGGCAGGTAACCTACGCCCGTAGGATAGCTTTCCAAAGCTGTCCAAACGCATCTATTCAATATGCGCAGCAATCTGTGGTCACCTGAGGCAGGTAACCTACGTCCGTAGGATAGCTTTCCAAAGCTGTCCAAACGCATCTATTCAATATGCGCAGCAATCTGTGGTCACCTGAGGCAGGTAACCTACGTCCGTAGGATAGCTTTCCAAAGCTGTCCAAACGTATTTAGCAAGTGAGCGTCAGCATTCCTGGTCACCTAAGGCAGGTAACCTATGTCCGTAGGATAGCTTTCCAAAGCTGTCCAAACGTATTTAGCAAGTGAGCGTCAGCATTCCTGGTCACCTGAGGCAGGTAACCTACGTCCGTAGGATAGCTTTCCAAAGCTGTCCAAACGTATTTAGCAAGTGAGCGTCAGCATTCCTGGTCACCTAAGGCAGGTAACATACGCCCGTAGGATAGCTTTCCAAAGCTGTCCAAACGCATCTATTCAATATGCGCAGCAATCTGTGGTCACCTGAGGCAGGTAACCTACGTCCGTAGGATAGCTTTCCAAAGCTGTCCAAACGTATTTAGCAAGTGAGCGTCAGCATTCCTGGTCACCTAAGGCAGGTAACATACGCCCGGAGGACGTTATGTGTTAGCCCAGCGCCGCAGAGTATTAAAAAGATATTCCTTGTAAGTCCGTAGGACGTTACTATGTAACCCAGTACGTTAGTGCTGGGTCAGAGATATAGAGCACCTGAGTCCGGTAGGACGGCACAATATCCATTAAATTGAAGCACAGCTAAATTTTCAATTCTCTTATTTGATATCCACTAATCCTTCAAGTAATCAGTCTTACTATCCTCCCGGGGTCCACCCGGGGTATGCTTACTGAAATCATTAAGCATCAAACAGGAGAGTAAAAAGATAATAGTAAGACTGATTACTTGCCGGATACTTGTAGCATATCTCGTCATTCCTGCTCAGGCAGGAATCCAGAACCGCTAACAAACCATCCTGGTTGCTAAAATATATTCGAATCTGTTTCTTCTGATGGCAAGATGCCATCAACAACTGACAACCGGGACGGTTATGCTACAACCATATATATAGTCGTTCCTGCGCAGGCAGGAATCCAGTACCTTAAAAAAGCGAAACAACGTGTAGCGCTAAGATGCAGCCATTAGATTTATGATTAAACCTGCTCTGCCCTTAAATTGTGTTTAATAGCTGCCGGGTACACGCTGGGACTTTCCTTAGACAACTAACTAAGGAACTCGGCAGCAGCGAGCCTACAGCAAGCATAAGTCCAACAAGGGCAATTGTGGATTATCTTATGCATGTAGTTCTGCATTTATGCAGGTAGCTGTTATTAGATACATCGTGATAAATAATTACCAACCTGCATAAATGCAGAACTACATACATATTCTTTTCTCATAACCTATTTTGGATACCTCATACTGCATAAAGAGGCTGTGCGAAAATACCAAAAGAAGAGCAGTGCCGGAGTTCAATTTGCCCTATTTAGCTTTCAGCATACATCTTAGTGATTGGGCAAATCGGACTTCGGAATGCATTATCTGTAAAGGTTTTAGCTGAAGTCCGAAATTCTCGTTTACAATGCTGTCCATATTTAACGTAACGAAGGAATTTTGAACTCCAGCTATTCCCTTCCACATTTTCGCACAGGCTTTATATGCAGAACTACATACATATTCTTTTCCCATAACCTATTTTTAGGATGCCTCATACCAGCTTATTATCCCTTATTAATTTCCTGTTTATACCTTAACTGACAAGAGGGTTTTATAAAGACTCTAAAGAGAATCTACAGGAAGTCATCGGGGACTCGAGTCCCCGCAAACTCCCTGTAGACTCCCTGATGACTCCCTGCGTCAAACAATATATATATAGACAACAGATAAGGAGTATTATGAACAAGAAAAGGATATTAAGTACAGGTATTATGCAAGTAAGATAAATGTTTACAACCAATAAATACAGATAGTAGAAGAATTAGTGAAATGTTACTTGACATATTATTGCAGACAGATATTGAATATAAATTGCAACTAGTACTCGGAGAAATTATGAGATATGTTTTTATCTACGTAATCTGCTTTTCCCTGATGGGAATTTTGGGATGTAGCTCCATATCGACCAAAAATATTAAAAAGGGTGAATTATATATCCACAATTTTGCCTGTGATTCTACCGGAGTGGAGAAAAGTGTGTTCGGCAAAAATGAAATGGTGTATTTTGGTTTCATTATAAGAAACATCACAAAGTATCCTATACCTTATAAAATAGCAGGACCATCAACATCTATTTCCTTCAGTGTTGATATTTCTAAGGCTGATGACCACGTTATGTTTATGAATATCAATGGCTGTCCGGAGGATATGTATAAAGAATATATACTAAAGCCCTATGAGCAGTTCTATCAGATTCGAAATTATGGGAACTACACTTATCAGCAAAGTGGAGACTATATAGCCCAATTTTCCGTTCAAGTGCATTTTGACCCAAAATATACGAAAACCTCTAATTCGAACAATAGGTTTATCCATTTTACAATAAGAGATAATTGACAAATGCTTAGATGGAAATCGTTCGTTTTTCTCTTGAGTCTATCATTTTGTTTATCAGCACATACTTCAAATACTTCTGAACAAAAGAAAATCATTACTAAGCTGAAAGCTAAATACGGTTCAGAAGCAAATATCGAATTTCAAAGTAATACGAATCTGTTATACTCGCTGTATTTTAAAGGTACAACAGATTACATTGTGGATTGGGAAAAAGGCAGAGCTAAAGCAGCCGGGTTATTAGCAGAATTAAAACCCTATACACATATTACCATGAAGCAAATTGACAGCAAAGATGAAAAGGATTTAGGGTATAACTACCGAGCTCTGGAAATCACTTATTATCAAAAAAATGTCTGGGGCATTGATTTCCAAAAGACCCCAGTAATCAGGTTTACTTTTTATGAGTCTGGGGCTATCCGTATCGAAAACGAGTTTGCTTATGAAATTGTGCTTCAGAAACGACCTTATATCACTAAAGAGCAAGCGTATGAATACGCCGTAAATGAATATATCAAGCTGTGTCACCAATTCAACCATAAAGTTAAAGTTGCATATTCTTTAGATAGCCCACACGTGCATAATTACGGTTTAATTATACGCAAACTTCAACCAGAAATTGATGTAGTATATTACAAAGCAGCATATCTTATACAGTTTGAAAATTATATGATTTACATTGATGCCAAGACAGGAAAATCATCGGGAACAATTATTAAGTGTGCGGTTAATTAACCTGGGTCATAATATGTAATTTCTTATATACATGCAACTAATTAAAACACCTTAATTCGAACCTTTTATTCACATAAAGCAATCTGTTTGAACTTTTTGCTTGAATTAAAAACGCTACTTTGATAAATTGGTACGAAATGTATTATGTCCAAGATTTTTGGAATCGAAGGAGTGCCACAATGAAGACTATTGAAGGAAAACTGGTTTCCAAAGGCTATAAATTTGCATTGATTATCAGCCGGTTTAACGAGCTTATCAGCAAGAAACTGCTGGATGGAGCGATAGACTGTCTGCTCCGGCATGAAGCCAATGATAAAGATATTACGGTAATCTGGGTACCGGGAGCATTTGAGATACCTTTGATAGCTCAGAAAGCAGCTATAACCGGTAAGTATGATGCTGTAATCTGTCTGGGAGCTTTAATCAGAGGCGCTACTCCTCATTTTGAATACATCAGCGCCGAAGTCACCAAAGGCATTTCACAAGTCAGCCTGCAAACAGGAATTCCGGTAGTATATGGTATTTTAACTACAGACACGATAGAGCAAGCAATTGAAAGAGCCGGCACCAAGAGTGGCAATAAAGGCTTTGCCGCTGCCTCCGCAGCACTGGAAATGGTAAATCTCTTTAAGGAGTTGGGTGATGGGTCTAAGGCGTAAAGCCAGAGAACTTGCGGTTCAGACGATTTACGCCCTTGATTATTCTGTTAATGATGAAGGATTCCGGGAGTTTAATCTACTCAATTCATATCCCGAGCTTCTCAGCGAGATGGCAGAACATGAAGGGCTTGCTTCAGAACATCCGGCGCTTGCTTTTGCCGATGAGCTTGTCCGCAATACAATCATCCATCTGGAAGAAATTGAAGCCAAGCTTACAGCACATTCCAGCAATTGGAGTCTGGAACGGATTGCCAGTCTTGACCGTGGAATATTACGCATTGCCATCTATGAAATGCTCTATACCAATACACCTGCTCCGGTGATTATCAACGAAGCAATAGAAATAGCCAAAAAGTTTAGCAGTGAATCTTCTAATAAATTTGTAAATGGCATTCTCAATGCTATTCATCAGGAAATAAAATTTAAGGCTCTTACTCCCCAATAAAGTATTAAAGAGACGTTATGCTTGAAATTAAAACTGAAAGAGAGATTAAACTTGTTTGCAGTATAGGAGTAATTGCCTATAACGAAGCGAATAATATAGTGAAGCTTTTGCAGGCATTGTGTGACCAGAAGCTGGATAAGGTGGAAATTGCGGAAATCATTGTGGTATCCAGCGCTTGTAAAGATGGCACCGATGACCTCGTCTGTGAATTTGCTTTAACGCATCCCAAGGTTTCCCTAATCTGTGAGAAAGAAAGAAGAGGCAAATCCTCAGCGATAAACATATTTCTGAAAGAAGCCAAATCGGATATTCTGATTATTGAAAGCGGAGATACAATTCCTGCTCCCGATACAATCGAACGGCTGATAGTTCCTTTTGAAGATACAAAGATTGGAGCAACCGGCGGCAGACCAACCCCTGTTAATGATGAAAGCACATTAATCGGCTACAGTGTACATCTTCTGTGGAGACTGCATCATAGAATGGCTATGCTCAATCCCAAGCTGGGCGAAATGATTGCCTTCCGGCGTTTGTTTACTGCCATTCCTTCTGATTCTGCAGTTGATGAAGCCAGTATTGAGGCTTTGGTAAAAAGTAAAAGACTCAAGCTGATGTATGTGCCGGACGCAATAGTATATAATAAAGGACCGGAAAACTGGAAAGACTTTATCAGCCAAAGAAAACGGATTCAAAACGGGCATCTCTGGCTGATGCATAAATATAATTATAAAGTATCATCACAGGAAAGCGGGATTATGCTGAAAATCATGTCTCAGGAGATTATGTCCAATCCGGCGCAAATCTTTAAACTCGTGTTTGTGATGCTGATGGAATTCTATTGCCGTATGCTGGGTTCGATTGATTACCATGTCAAAAAGAAAAACCCCTTTACCTGGGAGATTGCTTCTTCCACCAAGAACTTAGATAACCCTAAGAAAGATTAAGTAAATGCTGTCTATATTACCTCGTATCGTTTTATACTATTTGATGAAGCAGCTTGGGTTTCCCAGACTGCTGCCGATGAATTATACCGTTAGTTTGCTGTATACCTGCAATTCACGCTGTAATACCTGCAATATCTGGAAAAAGTCAGCACAAAATCTGACAGTAGAAGAATATAAGAAAATCTTCCGCAAGATAGGACACGCACCATACTGGATTACATTCAGCGGTGGAGAGCCTTTTCTCAGGAACGATATTGTAGAAGTAGTCCAGACTATTTATCATGCATCCAGACCACGGATTATCAATATCCCTTCCAATGGACTGCTGACCAAAACTATTGTGGATAACACAGAGAAGATATGCAAAGCTTGTCCGGGTTCGCAAATCATTATTAATCTCTCGATTGATGGTATAGAAGACCAGCACGACCAGATTCGTAACGTTCCGGGGAATTACAAAAAAGTGATTTCCACTTTTCAAAAGCTCAAAGCATTGCCTTATAACAACCTTTCCGTGGGTATCCATACAGTTATTTCCAAATACAATGTGGAGTCTTTTGCTTCTATTGCCAATTTCCTGATGAAGTTTCATCCGGATTCTTATATCACAGAGATTGCTGAGGAACGAGTGGAGCTGGGCACGATGGGCACAGACATCACACCTTCTGTATTAGCATATAAATCCGCCATAGACTATCTCATTCACCGGATAAAGAATGACAAGTTTAGCGGGATGAACAAGATAACCATGGCTTTCAGGATTGAGTATTATAATCTGGTAAAACGGATAATGCGCGACAAGAAGCAGATTATACCGTGCTTTTCGGGCATTGCTTCTGCCCAGATATCACCTGAAGGTGATGTGTGGTCATGCTGTATCAAAGCCAAGCCTTTAGGCAATCTGAGAGATAGCGGATATAACTTCAAAAGTATCTGGTACAATCCCGAGGCAGAATTGGAACGCCGTTCCATACATAATAAAGAATGCTGGTGTCCTCTGGCAAATGCGGCATATACCAATATGCTGATGGATTTGCCAACCCTGATCAGGGTATTTTACCGCAGTTTTATCAAATGGTGGTCATAACATGGTAGTTTTGCAAAACAGGTTTGATTCATTTCCGTCGGGAATGTTTGATTTTAACGCATCGCAGGATGGCAGATTTGCCTGGTTTCTTCTTACCTGGCATCCTGAATCAGACCCTGTTCTGGAAGAAATTCAGACTCAGATAAAACTTGATATCAGAAACTCTGCTCTGGGACAAACCTCCAAAGTAGAGATAGAATCCTGGCTCAAAAGCTTCTTATCCGAATACCATTGGAAACTGCACGCTACTTTCCGCAAGACTGACCTCAAGGAAAAGGGTATTTCACTGTTAATGGCAGTACTGTTTGACCATGAGCTGTATATTGTCGAATTTGGCAGAATGCTAAGCGGTATCTGTGATAAAGATAATCTGCAACCAGCCGGCAGGAACTGGAATAATTTCCATGTCAAGTCTCTGGATGAAATGTCTCTGCTTGGTATGTCTGAAAAAGACATAGTTTTAAAGATAAAACGTGTATTTATAGCAGAGCATCAGAGATTCATTGCTCTTCCCAGTATCTATGCGGAAAAGCTCTCCAAACAGAATACAGCTTGCAACACTCTGGATACGATATTGCAATCACTCTTTTCCGAGACCAATGGCTGTTATTTTATCCTGGAAGGTAAAAGCAAACTGGCTGCTCCCCGCAGACCGCGCATCAGACGTTACCAGATAAGCGCTATCTTTGTAGTATTACTCACAATCCTGGCGTTATTGTATATGCAGTTTGGGAATAGATGGCTGGAAAGCACTGCCAGAAAGATAAAACTCATACTCAAAAGTAAGAATTACCTCACTGTGGAGCAAATACCTCAATATCTGAATATTGAATCCGAAAACATCAAGCGACAGCTAAAGAAGATAGAACAGTTTACCAATCAACCTGCGCGCAATATCAAGCTGCAGGAAAGCTGGCAGACCAATCTGAATTTCCTGATTACGGCTGCTCCTTCATTTGATACCCAGAATATATATATAGCTTCCGATAATAAACTGATGGCATTTGATAAAAGCACCAAGAAACTGCAATGGAAGAAAGTGTTTGATGCCAATGTCAGAGAAGTCTCACAGATCAGGGGCAATCTGATTGTCTTTCTGGATAATCAGCAATTGCTCTGCCTGCAAAATGGTAATAACATTATCTGGAAAAGACCTTTTATCGATGAATTCCCGATTAAGCCTGCTCTGACTCCTGTGGAAATCAACAGTGAAGATGACCCGCGTATCAATGACAGTATCTTATTGGTACCTGCAGAACGTGGTTTGTATATCTACGATGTCAATTCCGGTAACCTGCTTTCCGAAATTGCTTTTGATAAACGGTTACAATATTTGTCACTATATGATGCCTACGATAATTGCTTCTATGCAGTTGTGGCGGACGGTATCATCTGCATCAGTATGGATGTTTTGAATTAACAGATTCAGGTAATATGAATAAAATAAATCTCAAGCCGATTCTTCCTATTCTTATCATGGGAATATTGTGCATTACTCCTCTTGCGGCTCGGACAGGGCTTGCCCGTTTACAGTATGATGGAGGCGGAGATTGGTATAACGATCCCGAGGTTCTGCCCAATCTGGCAAAATATGTCAATCAGACTCTGAGCACAGATTTTCCCACTGATCAGGAGATTGTCAAAGCGGGTGAGCTTAAGCTGTTTGACTTTCCCTTTGTCTATATGACAGGACATGGGAATATCCGTTTTTCCGATAAGGAACTGGATAATCTGAGGAATTGGATGCTGAGAGGTGGATTTCTATATGCTGATGATGATTATGGCATGGATGAATCTTTTCGCCGTGAAGCAAAGCGCCTCTTTCCGGAACGGCAATTAATCGAACTGAGTCCTGACTTTCCATTGTATAAAAGCTATTTCACTTTCAATAAACTACCTAAGATACACAAGCACGATGAAAAAGCACCTCAGGCTTTCGGTCTGTTTGATGATGCCGGCAGACTCATGCTGCTGTATACTTATGAAACTAATATCAGTGACGGCTGGGCAGACCCTGAGACTCACAAAGACCCTTTTGAAGTGAGGGAACAAGCCTTGAAATTTGGCGTCAATATCATTAACTATATTATCAATAGATAAATCATGCGTATCTGTGCCATATCGGACCTGCATTATAAGTTTTCCACTCCCAATCTTGAGGATGTGGAGCTTAATGCCAAAGCGCTTTCTTTCCTGAGGACTTTACCTGGTCATTATGACTGGCTCATTCTCAATGGTGATATCTTTGACCTCTGGTTTGATTGGAAATATACCATCATCAAAGCATATTTCCCGGTACTGAAGATATTGGCTGACATCAGGGAAAAGGGTTGCAGAATTGTTTATATCAGCGGTAATCACGATTTCTGGTTCAATGATTTCTTCCCGGTTCAGATGCAAATTGAACTGCATCAGGATGCCTTTGTGCTGGAAACAGATAAAAAGAAAATCTTCTTTACACATGGCGATTTGCATACAACAAATGATGCCAAATACAAACTACTGCGGCAGATAATCAGATTACCTTTTACCAAGAAACTGTTTTCTATCATTCATCCGGATTGGGCTTTGGCATTGGGTAAAACTCTTTCCCGCAGCAGCAGGCTGAAACGCGTTTCACACAGGATTGAAGGACTTAAGAAAGCCGGACTGGAAGATTATGCGCGCTCTCTGCTCAATGATTATGACTATGTCATCATGGGGCATACGCATGAACCCTGCGTTATCCCGATGGAGAAAGGCGTGTACGCCAATAGCGGTGATTGGCTGGTAAACCACACCTATGTCAAAATCATCGACGGTGTTCTCGAACTCTGCACATTTGAATAAGTTTATAAATTGAAATCAATATTAGCCAAACCGTGGTAGTAATTGACATGGATGGTAGTAAACTCAAGAACAGCATAATCAGGGTCATCAATACCATGCGGATAGTACATTTCATAACCTGGTTTCCACATCATTTCACGAGCTTCCCGATCAAACCGTAAGGTAATATCACCTACCAGAAGTAAGCCCATGAACCTTGTCTGATCAACAAAGTATATGGAAGCCCGAGTGTCAGTACGTAATTGAGCTACTCGTTTCGACCCGGTATTAGTAATGAGCCAGACCTTTTGTATCCCTTCGTTTTTAGTATTGAGCATGGCTTTCAGACGGGGGTAGCCGTCCGTATGATTGGTTCCCAAAAAGCAGATACGACTGTTTTGGATTAATTCAATTCCTGCTTCTATCGCCTCATTTACATGCATGTAAACCTCCTAAACTCGATTCTCATATCCTTGATTATGAAACTACATTCTCTTCAGTAACTACACAACATTCTTAACTTTGTAATATGCTATATTGTAAAAAAAGTGGTATTTGAAAATAATCAAATACCACTCTATCATAGACTGGAAATTATCCTATAGTTACTCTATTCTAACGGGAAAGCATTGGTCAGCCAGTTAAAATGCATGGTTGATAAAATAGCTCCCAGAAGAATGAAGAAGATTATGAGGAATTTGAAATAGTCTTGTGCTTTGAGCATAGAAACCAGTTCCGGGTCTTTGGAAAGATAAGCGGATGCAGCGTAAAACTCTTCACCAATCAGGGTGTAATCACAGGTAGCTATGAAAAAGGGAACCTGAGTGATAGCGTCAGTTCCGGCTATTTGGATAGAACCTGTGGCATTACCTGTTTCAGTCATGAGCAGGGCTTCGGCATTAAAGAATCCCATATAGAAATTGGTTGCGCTCTTTTCCCTAATCATGGTTCCGTTTACACCGGCAGCATAGGGGAATTGGTCGCTGGTGATATAGAAAACATCCACAGGATTATAACTGTCAGGACGTCCTGCTTCATAAAAAGCTTCTCTTACCATTTCCTGTGCCAAGGGCATGACATAATAGTCACTATTGGGCACCAATATGCGGGTATCATATTCGGCAGCTTTCTTGGCAACCCGATTGAGAATCATCATCGAGGCAATTGTGGTAATTTCACCGATAGAACTCCAACCCGGTACGTACAGTATCGGTCTGCCCATTTCGGTGGCTCTGCCGACAGCATTATCGATTTCCTGTAACCCGGCGATTGGGCGCAGATATAAATCTCCACCTCTGCGTGCTTTGAAACTGGCATAGATAACTATTATTGTGAATATTACGCTGGCAATCAAAGCGATAAGGAAATTCCAGTTGAACCAATTGGCAATTGGTATATATGGCTTACTCTCTTCGGAAAAACTGTATGTACCTTTGTTATCAGTTTTCATGATTAAATATGAATAGGTACGAGAGTTTATGAGTTGCTCTTTATGGAAGATTTTCAACCAGGACCTGGGATTGTTTTGCTTTAAAGCTGCCAGATAAGCCGGATGTTTGGTTAAAGCGTTCAGATATGCTTCTTTCTCAGCAATGACCTGTTTGATGGAATCAGCTTTGGCAGGATTGGCAGATAGAGATTTCTTCAGAGAAGCAAGCTCATCCTTCATTTTCTTGAGAGACTTTTCCTCTTCAGCTTTATAGATATTCACAAACAAAGGGATACCTGCTTTTTGATCTACTGCGAAATTTAAGGTTGGATCTATCAATAACCTTCCGGTCTTAACGTCCACACCGGTGATTAAGCGGTCCAGAGTAGTTTCAAAATTAATGATATCATCATAACTGCGGGAGATAGAGGCAAGTTTTTTAACCGGGGAATAACCCGATTGTAAAAGATTCTTTCTAAAAATCTGATAATATATCTGGGAAAGGTTTTCCTTTCTATAATAGATATCGTCACTCATAAAGCGCTTGGTCTGCTCGTCAAAGGAAAGATTCTGATGGACGTAATAATCCGAGAGTTCCTTTGTACCTTTGAATTTAAAGGCTACTTTGATCTGCAATCTGGTAAACGCAGTTGAACCTTTTTCTACTTTCAGATAGATTATCTTGTCAGGATAGCGTTCAGATATTGTACCCAAGAGCTTTCCATTTTCAGCTAAAATCTGAAACACCAGGTTTTCAATCTTGTATTTGATGTTTTCCGATACTTCGTAATTGATTTTGATTTTAGTCCGTTTAGAATTAGTATAGGAAGCCTGAGTGATATAGCAAATCGGCAAACCGAAGGAAAGAGTATTTGTATCACCCTTATCATTGGGCTTATCTGTAACATTGAAAACAGCCGGTGCAGGTAAATTAGTAGATTGGTTAAACTTCGTGGGCATGCCCATAGCATAAGAGTTATATCCGCTATAATCCTGAGCAGCCAAAACAAGAGTATAATCCTGCAGATTATTCAATGGCAGTGTTGCACCCAGTGAACCATCGGGATTCACTACTTTCCCATTTTGAGTCTTTATCGTAATGTAATTGTTGTAATCATGATATTTCTCACCCAGCATAATAGCATTAGTTGTCCAGGGAGCAGGGACACCACCTTTTGCAACATATGTGGTTTGCCAGCTATTAAAAGCAGCAATCTGCGACTTGGGCATCAGCCAGAACTGCCACATGGCGATATCATTACTGGAATAGGCAGGTACCCATTCCAATCTGAATTCTTTCGTATCTGTCAGGAAGACAGAATTAAGCTGGCTAATAGTATCAGGCGGGTTATCAAACGGAATAGCGCTTTTGATGTCAGCACAGGGAAGATATGTGCCTTTTTCATTAACTGCAAGAACAGTATAGTAGTATTTTTTCCCCGGGATTGGATTGGCTGCGATTTGTTCAAACTGAGTTGGCTTCAAGCCTGCTGAAACGGTACCATCGCTATTTGTAACCTTGAGTGAATGCTTATAAATGTTGCTTTGGTCAGTAATCCCGATAACGGTAAAATTCTTGAGGAAATCCTTTAGAATTACGGGGTCACGCGGGACTTTCTGATATAACGGGCTTTTTAAGGGCTGCTGTTTCTCTTTCTTTACTTTGGAAGGAGAGTCAATTGTAAGCAGAAGCTGAAAATCTTTATCATAATAATACATTTTCTCTGCCGCAACTCCGGCACCAGGGTCAACTTCCACCTGCCCGAAATTATACAAAGTATCAGGGCTTGTACCTCTGTATACACGGTATAAGATGATCCGCATGGCTTTGGGCAGCGGTTTCCATGAAAGCACCACACCTGTTCCATCATCAAAAGGAACATCATTAGCCTGAAAGGATTGTATTTTTCCTAAAGGAGCGGATTGAGTTGCAGCCTGAAAGCTGAATGTTACACATAATAGAATAATTATCGTTGTTAAGTATTTAATCATGTTATCCTCATTTTAAAAGCGTGTCTGTAAAAAGGAAAACCGAACGGGTTCAGCCGGACTGAACCCGATTCGGTTTATAAAGAGCTATTTTATCAGTTTCAGGACATCGCCGACGAGGAACTGAATTCTACCAATTAACAGGGATATACGAGCCATAACGGTTAAACCGAAAGATGCGCCGAACCCTATCATCATATACCATTTACCAATAGTAGTAAACTTACCGTATAATCCCGTATGGGCTTTGGAAAAATAGAAATAGAGCAAAACTGCAATCGTTCCCAGGAATATCAGGAACAGATTGAAGGTCTCAAGAGGAACCATTGCCTGTCTCATCTGGACCAGAATACCTGCATGCATTGACAATGGAACACCGGCACCCACTGCCATCATGGAAAAGGCAATCGGGTAACGGGATAGCCAACTGAGGTTTCTGCTAAAGCGGAACAGATACAATGAACCTATCAAAGCCGGGAAGATTAAATAAAACTGTTGTTTAAGGAAAATCGGTTGATACAACCAGGGTATAAAGATACGTTCATAGGAATAAACCACACTGTATCCGACAGAAATACCCACGAGCAGTTGTTCAGCCATTTGATATAACGGATTATCCTTGTAAAGGAAAGAGAATATACAGAATGTGAAGAATGCAGCTACTAGATTACTAAAGGTTTCGAATGACATGGTTTCCTCCCTTTACGCCTTTTTCTCATTTGATCTGGTTAAAAAGTACCCGATATTACCAATCAGGATAAACATAAGTATGACGATATGAGCCACAGACTGAGCATTCATACCGATACGGGCAACTTTGAATTTGTATAAAATATTGTAAGTACGTTTATTCAGAGCATTCCAAAGATTGTCTCCCAGAGCTTTCTGCTGGTCAGGAGTAATCTTTGTTACATCAAAGACTATCTTGCCGTCATCATCTGTTTTTAGCTGATTCAATTCGCTGGTCTTGGCAGGATACTTTGCCACGAAAGCATTATACTCTTCAGGAGTAAAGATTGCTTTTGTCTGAGTTGTAATATTTATCAGCTTATTAATAGATGAGTCGCGCAGGATTTCCTTGCTAAAGGGTCTGCCCTTGGGGAAGTTGTCATCACGATAACCGGCAAAGACATCAACCAGTTTCTCATATTCGGCAGCACCTTTCAGACCTGTAAGCATACCAATCAATTGTCCGGATTGCAGTAAAGGATATTCATCAGCAGCCATAACAGCAGTTACACCAACAGCAACATTAGCGCCAAACTTTGGACGGGCATAAGTAATCCAGGTACCACCTGCTGAAGAACCACTGGTTTCAATAATCAGGTTCATTTCATTATAGTTTACGATATCTTTCATGATAGGCAGATTGGCGAGTTTGCGACCCTCTGCATCGGTGTCAATCGCTGTTGCAATGTTATCTCCCATACCAAGCGCTGTAATCATAGGCATAATCTTGTAACCGAAGTTACAATAATCCACACCTGACTGGATATTGGGATACTCTTCTTTCACCGAATTAATGGCAAAATCTATAATAGGTGCACCGGCAGGAGTGAACGTTAATGTAAAAACTTTGATTTTACGTTCAAAGCAGTGCCTTAATATAGCGATTTCCATCGGGTACAGTTCCGGCATGGTAGCAGCATCATGTAAGAAGCTGATTAGTATTGCCCTGTCACTGCGCCCTGCGTAAGAATCTACCAATTGATAGAGGTTTTCTGTGGGAGGAGTAGTCACCACATCTGAATTATAAGGTATCATCAAAGGAATGATGATAGCCAAAGCTATAACTATATATATGTAACGACGGTCGAGAGCCTGGAGTTTTTCAAATATTTGCACTTTTCACCTCCTTAATCAATCACCGCCGCCCAAATATGAGCGCTCGATGCCAAGTAATATTTTCAAAGACGTAGCCACACCACCTAAACCGATACCCAAAAAGATACCTCTTTTGGCAGCATTATTTGGTACATCCAAAATCCATTGTGAAATATCCGGTAGGTGTTTACTGATCTTCATACCCAGTGGAACCTGTGCAAGCATGACAACGACTGCTGCCAGTAAAAGTACTGTTGCTTCCGGGGAGCGGGCACGGAACGCTTTATACGCAGCGGATGCTATATAGAATGCCAGCAAGGCAAACATAGTTGAACTCATAGGCATCTGCATATTTGTAAACATCCACATCAGTGGCGTTCCATTCTGAGTTCCCCAGCCAAAACCTGCTATACAAGTTACGACCAAACCACCCAAGGCAAAAAAGCTATACTGCCATTTGGGAGCTTTGCGTTGAATCTTGGCAGTGTGCATCATTACCAAAGACATTACACCCAAAACAACTCCAAACGGAGCCTGCACATAAATCCAGGGTAGATAAAACTTGTTTATAAAATCGTCAGAGAATACTTTATGGGGTATAAATGCCCAAAGCACCCATACAAATCCTCCGATTATTACTATTGCTAACGGTAGATTCTTTTTCACTTATCCTCCTACTTTCTATTTCACTGGGAATATCTGGATAAATTCCATGACTTGGAAAGTGCTGAGGATAGATCCTATAAAAATACAGCTCAGTATCAGGAATTTGTAATAATCCTGAGCCTTTAGGGTTCCCAAGAGCATGGGTTCGCGGTTTAAATAGGCAGAAGCAGCATACAGCTCTTCGCCGATTAATGTATAGTCACATGTTGTAATAAAGAACGGAATCTGGGTTACAGCATCAGAACCTGCAATCTGGATAGTGCCTTGAGCATTACCTGTTTCAGTCATCAGCAGTGCTTCGGCAGCGAAGAAGCCCAGATAGAAATTGGTGGCTACCTTTTCTCTGATCATTATACCATTCACACCGGCAACATAAGCAAACTGAACACTGGTCAGATAAAACACATTGTTTTTATCATAGGAGTCCGGTCTGCCGGCTGCGTAATGTGCTTCACGTACGATTTCCTGAGCTACAGGCATTACGATATAGTCATAGCATGGCACAATCAGTCTGGTATCATATTCAGCAGCCTTTTTTGCCACCTGACTTAAGATACCGAGAGATGCAATAATGGAGTTGTCTGACAAGCTTCCGCTACCCATAATATAGAGGATAGGTCTGCCCATTTCAGTAGCTCTGCCGATAGCATTATCGATTTCGTGAATACCTGCAATCGGTCTGATGTAAAGATCATGACCTTTTCTGGCTTTGACCACAAAATAAAACACCATCAAACCAAACAATAAAGATGCAAATAAGGCTGTGAGCTTATTATTATCAAACCAGTTGGCTATCGGTGCATTGTAGATATACTCGCCTTCTGCATCCTTGGGCATCTCACTTTCGATAAACATACCCTTTCCATCTGTTCTTACCAGATAAAAAGATGCTCTGCGTTTGTCTTTTTCACGTGTATGAGCAATAAAACGCATTCTTTGTTTATCTGAAGTCATTGCATTTGCTTTGAGCAATTCAGGATTCTTCAAAAGCTCCAGCGTCTTTTCCAAATCACCAATCTGGTTTTTCATCTGAGCCATAGCCTGCGCAGCTTCGGGATTAGCAGCTGCCTGAGCTGACATCATGGCGATTTGTGATTTGATTTGTTTGATTTTACTTTCAGTATCTTTCTGCTTTGCTATTGCGTCTTTTTTACCTTCAGAAGCATACAGGCTGGTTCTGATAGCCTTTTTGGTTTTGGGGTCAACCATCAAATCAATACTGGCATCCATTAAGACAAGGCTCATACCGGGTTCATTTTTATCCAGTTTACCGGTGAATTCCTTTTCGCCGCCATAGGTGGTTTTACTGCCTTTATCGATAACATTAACCCCGGAAATCAACCTGTAAAGCTGGGATTCATATGGAATAGTCACTTCGACATTACTGTCATAAGAAGACATTTTCTTTGCCTGGTAAAATATGGGAGAAGCAGGGGATTTCTGATATACTACATTTTGAAGAACGAAAAGGTTATTGCCTTTGTTGTAAAGCTTGCCGGGGTTGAGCGATAAAATCTGGTCATCCCAATCAAGCTTTTGCTCCAGCTGGTAATCCTTCTCAATTTCAGGTTCACATTTCAGTTTCAAGACCACTCTCATACCTTGTTTGATATCATAACCGGCCGGAACGTCTAATGTAATGATGTTATCAGTGTAAAACTCGTTGATGGTCTTAAACGGTTCTTTATCACCCTTACGGTAGAATTCGAAATAGACATTTCTTACCTTCTGGGTTTCTGAAGCATTAAGCAAGTAATTGATTTTCATCTTGTTGTTTTGAGCATTGGTAAAGGACACTTTCGTCACTAAAACAACCGGGTTGCTCCAGATTATAGCAAGTCTGTCACCTTTATCATTGGGCTTATCCAAAACTCTAAAGATAGGTTTGGGAGGTAACTGGCTGCTATATGCCTGCTTGGGTGTGCTGATATCGGAATAAGAGGGAAGTCCTGCTCCATCATATAAAACAAGACAATATCTGGAGTTAAGAATCTGCTCGGAAGTCATACCCTGAGCCAGTAATTGTTTTGCATCAAACGAGGTATAATTAGAGTAACCTGCATTTCCACCTGTGATTGGCTGAGCTTGTATCCCACCCAATGCAGGTAAATACTTTTTAGCATTCCATTCCTCATTGGTTATCGCAGGAAGCATCAGAATCTGGTATTGTACCAAATCATCTTTGTATAAAGGATACTCCCACTCAAACTGAAGGGTTTGTTTATCCTGCAGATAAACCGAATTAAACTCATTTGCTTTGTCAGGTGCATTCTCTTTGGGAGAGCCGGAAGTAATCTTGGCATAAGGATGATAGGTATTTGTTTCATCTACCGCAATTACGGAATAATAGTATTTCTCTCCGGACTTTAATCCTGCCCTGATTGACATCTGATGCAATTTCATCCCTGCATAGGCAGTGGAATCTTTGGGGTCAGCAGATAAGGACTTTTTAGTATGATAATAATATTGTCCTTTATCCATCACGGCAATCATGCTATAGTGCTTTGCAACCTTAGCAAGTATCCTGATATCTCTGGGAGGGTTACGGTAAATCGGGCTGTCCTTAGCTTGCTGTTTTTCTTTCTTTAGCTTTCCGGGTGATTTTACATCCATAAATTCATCGGGAGAACTATCGTAATAATACATAGCATCCGAAGCCACCCCGGTTTTAACATTAACCGGAACTGAGCTCAGGAAGAACAACTGCTGCGGGTCAACTCCTCTGTAGATGCGATATTCAATAATCCTGCGTTCTTTGGGGAGTGGAGTCCAGCTTAAAACCAAGCCTGAACCATCATCAGCAGGGACATCGCTCACTTTGAAGTTCTTTACTGTAAACGCTCCCTTCTCTTCTACTGCAACGGCTATTGAAACTGAAATAATTGCTATGAATCCAAGTAGTAGAAGAAGGATTAATCGTTGTCGGGATAACCTCATAAATGGTCTCCTGTCGTTTATTTAATGCTTTATAATTTTTTTATGACGCTGATAAAAGTTTGGAGAGCTTGTCAATCACTTTCTTTCGTGATGAGTTTACGCAGTTTGCAAAGAGGATTTTGCTGCTTTTCATGATTCGAACCAAAGAAGCTAAAGAATAGCTTTCTGTATTGATAAAAAAAGGCTCCCTTATTCAGAGAGCCTATAATTTAGTTTGTGAATTAATTTACAGTTTAATACATTCCGCCCATACCGGGATTTGGCATAGGCATCGGAGCTTCTTTTTCCTTAATATCAGTTACGATACATTCTGTAGTGAGCAGTAAGCCTGCGATAGAAGAAGCATTTTGCACAGCGCTACGGACAACCTTGGCAGGATCAATCACGCCGGCTTTGAATAAATCTTCAAATTCTCCGGTTAAGGCATTAAATCCCATGTGAATGTCTTTGTAATTCTTTAGCTTTTCAACGATTACAGCGCCTTCCTGTCCGGCATTGGCAGCTATCTGATAAGAAGGTTTTTCCATCGCTTTGGCAAGGATTTCATAAGCTACTTTCTCTTCAAAAGTAAGATTCTTTGCAGCTTTGAGAGCTTTGGCAGCATGAATCAAGGTAACTCCGCCACCGGGAACAATTCCTTCTTCCACTGCGGCACGGGTTGCATGCAAAGCATCATCAACTCTGGCTTTCTTTTCTTTCATTTCCGTCTCAGTAGCTGCACCGATACGGATAACTGCTACGCCACTGCTGAGCTTGGCAAGACGCTCCTGCAATTTTTCTTTATCATAATCAGAGGTTGTTTCTTCAATCTGAGCTTTAATCTGTTTGACTCTTCCGTCGATTGCCGTTTGTTCTCCGGCGCCTTCGCGGATAGTAGTGTTTTCTTTCTCTACCAAAACTTTCTTGGCTCTGCCCAAATCTGCCATGGTGCAGGAATCAAGTCTGCGTCCCATTTCTTCCGATATCAGAGTAGCATTGGTGAGAACAGCGATGTCTTCCAACATAGCTTTTCTGCGGTCACCAAAGCCTGGAGCCTTGACAGCGCATACATTCAGAATACCACGTAGCTTATTAACAACCAGAGTTGCTAATGCTTCACCTTCGATATCTTCAGAGATAATCAGGAAAGGCTTTCCGGTTTGGGCTATTTCTTGCAGAATAGGGAGCAGGTCTTTCATAACACTGATTTTCTTATCATAAATCAGGATAAAGGGGTCTTCCATTTCAGCAATCATCTTTTCACCATTGGTTACAAAATAAGGTGAAAGATAACCACGGTCAAACTGCATGCCTTCTACTTTTTCCAAACCTGTATCGATAGATTTGGCTTCTTCAATATTGATGATGCCTTCTTTACCGACTGATTCCATTGCCAGAGCAATCAATTTGCCTATTTCAGGGTCGTTATTAGCAGAGATAGTGGCAATTTGGGCAATCTCATCATTGTTCTTGATGGATTTGCTGAACTTGTGAATCTCTTCTACAACTATCTTGGTGCCTTTTTCCAGTCCGCGTTTCAGGAACATGGGATTGACGCCTGCTGTTACATGTTTCAAACCTTCTTCAATGATAGCCTGAGCCAGGATTGTAGCGGTTGTTGTACCGTCGCCGGCGATATCATGAGTCTTTTCTGCAACTTCTTTACAAAGCTGAGCGCCCATGTTTTCGTACGGGTCTTCCAGTTCAATTTCTTTAGCTATGGTTACACCGTCATTAGTGATAATAGGTGAACCGAATTTCTTATCCAAAACAACGTTTCTTCCTCTGGCTCCGATTGTGACTTTTACAGCATCAGCCAGCTTATCCACGCCTTTCTTGAGTGAAGTGCGCGCTTCGTGTGAGAATTGAATTTGTTTAGCCATAGTAGTAATCCTCCCTATGCTATTAGTTTATTATTTGCTTCTTTTTTAAATTTAGCAGTCATATCTATTGAGTGCTAATGTCCCTATTGCCTTTTTTTTGTCAAGCACAAAATTAGCATAGCTCAGATAATCAGGGTATCAGCATGGAACTTTGATTGAGCAGTCCGGTATCAGGTATCTCCTATATAGAACATGAAATTGTTATTGGTATGTCATACTGCGAGAAATTGTTTGAGAGGGTATTTATAATAGCTTCCATCTTTTTTAAAGGGGTCATGCATAATGATAAGTTTGGGAGTGATGCCCATAGCAACCATCGCATGAGTGTGAGGTTACCATTATTGCTAACTACTTTTCCCTATTGCCGAATCACCCCAAAACTTAACTAATAAATAGCAATTGCCGTTCCACCTTATTCCATTCCAGAGAATGGGTTGCAATCAATGATTAATGATATTTACGCAGTTTTCTGCACCGTTCTCCATCAGTTGTTCAAAATTGTGGAACATCTTGGGGATAATGATTCCATTCAGAACAATTGCCCCATTGCTTTTTGCAGCGTTGCTCATGTGAGTGATAGAAGCTTTTCCGCCAAAACCTGCGAACGGAAATCCCATTGTAATAAAGGGGAGCAGCTTTTTGCCCTTCAATCCCTTCATATTGGTAAGAGCTTTGTAAATAACGGGTGAAGGTCCAAATCCCCAGACCGGACCTCCGGCAATAACAGCGTCAAAGGAGGAAACATCAGGCAGATTGGTAATATTAAAAGTCATGGGTTGTCTGATTGTACCTGTTTTCAAAGGAATATCGGTTTGTAACTGGGTAGCTATCACTTCATGTCCGGCTTTGACGAGTTTGCTTTCAATCAGCTTTGCCATGCGCTGGGTATTTCCAGTCAGAGAGTGATATATGATTGCTATTTTCATGTGAGACTCCTATCAGTAGAATAATTTACATAATTGCAATATCTGCAAATTTGTCAAGCCAATAACGAGTAAGAACGTATGACATTGTCTTTCCTGCGCCTCGGTATCAGTCATCCTCGACCGGCTCGTCGTCCCTGTGTAGACAGGGATCCACTTCCGCATAAAGCGAAACGTAGAGAAGCGGTAAGATGCAGTACTCCGTTCCACCGTTTCACCTTTCCACCGTTCCACGTTGCGAAGCATAATTCTTAATTTGCAGCTATGCTGCTACCAGGTCCAATATTTCAGTATACAACGTATCTCTAATCTTATCATGCTCTTTGAGCTTCAAGATTGCTCTGTATTCATGTGCTTTTTCTTTAAATATGCTTACATAAACCCGATCTGTATAAAGAGGGTATTTAAAATTGCCTAAATCTACATAATCTCTTAATGCGTCTGTAAATTGTTTTCGATAGTTTTCTTCAATAAACCAGGAATGGATAAAATCTTCATCCCTTTGGTTTATGTATTTGGTTCCTCCACCTGTTTTGGCATTAATCGTATCAATGACAATATCAAGTATAGCTTGTCTTAATAAACGTGCTCGTTCACTTTCTACCAGCAACATCGCCAAATTTAAGAAAGCCCTGAAGTCAAATATCCCTAATTGCGGAGCTTTGATGTTAGGGAAGTCAATTTCACTAACATTAGTATGTTTTATAGCTAACTTGAAATCTGCTAAGCGTTTACCCCGTAAAACTTCATACCCGTTTTGTTTAAGTTCCAACCCATGTTTATTAATATATGTTTTTATTGTTCTTGTTGTTACTTCAAAGAAATCACCTATCTGCTCTATGACAAACACTAATTTGCCATCAAAGATTATCCCCTGTAGCTTTACAGCATTCTGGATTTCATTCAAAGCATATTGGTTATTCAGAATATTCTGTCTGTCAATCGTCGAATTTGTTAAATCTTTTGTCATGTCTATCCTCTATACATTTCGATCATTTTGCTGATATCAGCAAAATGATCAGAAACCTCATTATTACTTTTTTTACACGCTTCCTTGGCTTTCTCAATCACATTAATAAAATTACGCCATTGAGCATATTTCAGAACTTCTCTTACATTCTCATCATCCAGCATTCAACTCCAAACTCATTTGTCTTTTTTATCTTCTCAAATACTTTAGTCTGATATACTTTAATATCTCTCATAAACTTTACCCTTGTTAGTCATTCCTTTGCAGAAAGGAATCCAGTCATCCTCGACCCTAGGTCGTCGTTCCTGCGTAGGCAGGAATCCAGTACCTTATAAAGCGCAACAAAGAGAAGCGATAAGATACAGCAACCATTTCACCTAATCACTTTATCACTTAATTCTTAATTCTTAATTCAGAATTCTTAATTTGCAGCTATGCTGCTCTGCCTAATCACCTAATCACCTAATCACGGCGAAGCATAATTTTCAATTCCGTATTTCACACAAAATTCGTCAATCCAATCATCGTGAGTATTTGATTGCCTTATCTTTTTTACTACATCCTGTATGGTTATAGTATGAAATATGTTTTTCAAATTATCTGGCAATAGTTTCATCAAATGCTGAATCAATCCTTGTTCCGATTTGTCATTAAAAACTGGATTACGCTGGTCATAAAGTAAAACAAATTTTCCATTGTTAGCAACGCTAAACAAGAATTCTCTAAAGAACTGATAATGCTTGGCAAAAGGACATATTTCAATAGATTCCAACAACTCAGTCATACTGTGTTCAGTAACTTTTCGCCAATAATGAATATCTCTTGTTTCCCAATAGCATTCATTACTTTTATTCAATGGATTCATTCCGTTGCATTTTTTATCTCTATATCTGGAACATCCCCCAAATCCATCCTCAGTTAATTTACATTCAATAAACACAATAGGTTTATCCAGAGAGTTTTTTAGAACAATATCAATTGAAGTAGGAGAACGCTTTTCATTAAATATAACTATATCTGAATATTCGAATTCTACGGAACATATATCTTCGTCTATAATTCCATTTTCTGCCAACAAAGCGTTTAACGATATAAAATCATTACTTACTATAATAGGTCCAAAAAGATTAAATGCTAATGCTTGACTGCTTTTACCACTGTTAATGTGTTTGTGAAACGGGAATGCTTTTTCATTAGAACGGGCTATTGATATGCATCCATTGAGATATTCTATTACTCTTTCGGAGATAATGTTCTTTCTCCAGTCAGTAGACTCCAGACAATATGGTAAGTCCTTTCTAGTTTCAGAATTATTTTTATTAAACCAATCAGCTGCATTCTGAGCAATTATAGCATTAAACCTTGCGTATAAATCTCTATTCAAGTCTTTGTGTCTTTTCAAGCTGTCCCCTTTCTCATCAAATCTGGTTAGTTTATTTTCAATATACCCATTCCTCATGACTTAATGGGAATCTATTCAGTTCATCTTTATAAGCTTTCCAATTAGGCAGAAACTTATTCATATAGCCAACGAATCTATCATTGTGATTTCTTACTAAAAGATGAACTAGCTCGTGGACAATAATAAATTCCAGGCATTGTTCGGGTTTCTTGGCAAGTTCGAGATTTATCCAGATTCTTTTTGCTTTGATGTTGCAGGTTCCCCATCTGGTTTTCATCTGTTTGATTTGCCATTCTTTGATTTCAACCCCGATAATCTCCTGCCATTTAATGAGCATAGGCTCAATTCTGGCTTTTAGTCTTGCCCTATACCATTCTGTCATCATTTCTTTGCGATGCGTAAACGTAACATCGGGTTTAACATACAAATCGATATATGTATTGTTTCTGATTTTGATATGATTTACTGAGGAGTTATCTATTACATTGAGCAGATATCTCTTTCCGTTCAGATAGTGGCTTTCTCCGGTTATATATTCCCTTTCTGATTGTCTTTCTTGATGTTGAAATTCAGCTATGTGCTTCTTTATCCAGCCTATTCTTGTTATAATGAGAAGTCTGACCGCTTCATCATCTATATGCAGCGGAACAGCAACTCTTAATCTACCGGTGGGGGGATAAACTGCCAGATGCAGGTTCTTTATGTTCTTTCTAACTACATCAATTGTGTAATCACCCACTGTGATTTGATGCATTAATAATCCTGCTGATTCTTGACCAATTCAAATATCCGATTAAGTTCCTCTTCTTCAGGGACAAATTTTCTGATTTCACGTCGGATTTCTCTTTCTTTCATCAGATTTCCACGCCAGTCAGCTTTTTTCACATTAACAATAGCATTATCCAGAGCCAGAGCAACTTCCTCATTCTCATTGAGATTATCAAACAAAGCTCTTTTTGCTCCAGTATTCAATCTTGCAGTATAACGGTCTGAAGTATCGGGTTTATTGACCAGTTTAGTCAGTTCAATAATCTCCTGAAGATATATCTGATATTCTATTGCATCGCGCTTTCGCTGTTTTATCAATTCATCCAGAAGAGTGGACATCAATCCATAATACTTGGGATTGGTTTTCATCTCGTCAATTATCAGTTTACGGACATTATTCTCAATTGTCTCAGCCACAGCTTCTTTGTTCTTTTTAATTGAGTCCGGCAGGCTATCAATGGCAGACTCACCTCGTTGCACTATCAGTTCAATCAATCCCAAATCATCAAAGGCGGAGATTTTGACACTATCATCTGCCTGAATATATGTATCAATCAAATGTCTCATGCCTGCTTCATAGGATTTGAGGTCTATCCATTCGCCACTTGCCAGCATGATAACTTTACGAACTTTCTCATAATAATCAATGTCTTTGATAATCTGCTCTGCTTCAGCATCAGAATAACCTGCTTCTTTCATTTCTCCGGCTACTTCTGCATAAGCTCTCAGCATCTTGGCAGTGGTTTTATATAGAGTCAGGCGTTTTTGTTCATTGGCTTTTAAATCATCCTTGTCTTCTGTATTGCCACAGAAATAATGAATGTAGTCCTTTTCTTCTTTGGGGGGCAGCACAGGCTCACATAGAGCTTTGATGCTTTCCATTACTTCATCAAGATGTTCTTTAGCTTTATCCAGACGATTACACAAAAGCCCTCTCACGTCATCAGCATTATAATTATCAAAAGCGCCGGAAGTGTAATCATTAACTGCTGTTTCCAGACTCTTAAACAAATCTTTATAGTCTATGATATAACCATATTCTTTATCTTCACTATCTATGCGGTTAACCCGGCAAATTGCCTGAAACAATCCATGATCTTGCATTTTTTTATCAATATAAAGATAGGTGGCGCTGGGAGCATCAAATCCGGTCAGCAGTTTATCCACAACAATCAGCAGCTTCATCTGCCCCGGTTCTTCAATGAATTGCTTCTTTACTTCTTCTTCAAACTTCTCTGTTGATTTACCATTCAACATCTTTTGATAGATGCCATACTGTTGTAGGTCATCAGATTCCTCATCTTCACCCGTTGCCTGTCCTTTTAGGTCATTCTGATGCGGAACATACGATGTTATTATTGCACACTTGGTAAACCCATGCTCAATAAAGAGCTGATAATACTTACAAGCTTCAAAGATACTGCCAGCTACCAGCATGGCATTGCCCTTTCCGCTTTGCAGTCTGTCTTTTACTTCCATATCATACAGGATATCATTTACTATCTTTTCCAGTCTGTTTCTGCTACTCAGCACTTTTTGCATAGTTCCCCATCTCTGCTTGAGACGGGCTTGAGCTATGGGAGTTAGAATTGATGTTCTGGAATCAAACCATGTATCAATTTTGTCTTGTGAGGTTAAACGCTGATCTATATCTCTGGCTTCATAACGTAAATCAACAATAGCTTTATCAAAAACAGCTTCATCATATTTGTAGGTATCAATGTTTCTGCCAAATATCTCCAGACTGGTCTTTTTATCTGTTTTCAGCAAAGGTGTACCGGTAAAGCCAATGAACATAGCTTCAGGCAGGATTGCTTTCATTGCTTTGTGCAAATCACCTGATTGGGTTCGATGGCATTCATCTACGAAGACATATATATCGCCTTTTGCTTTAAAGTTCTTAGGCAAGGTTCTTTTGATTTCTTCAATGTATCCCTGATAATCTCCCTCTTCTTTATTGCCGAATTTATGTATGAGAGAGCATATTAACCAATCTTCTGATGCATTGAGTCTGTCTATCATATCTGCGCCGCTTTTGGTGCGGACAATCTGTTCATTTACACCTTTGAAAACCTTTTCTATCTGTTTATCCAGTTCATCCCTGTCCGTGATAGTCAGCACTCTGGAACCTGTTATATTTTCTATAATCCACTTTGCCAACCAGACCATAATCAGGCTTTTTCCACTACCTTGCGTATGCCAGATTATCCCACCCTCTCTGTTACGGATTCTTATTTGCGATGCCTTAACAGCATTAAACTGATTATGCCGGCATATTTTCTTGACACCTCTGTCAAAGACTATGAAGTCATGAATCAGTTCCAGTAATCTTTCTTTATTACACATTGCCATGATGTGACTATCCAAAGTACAATCCGGTTCACCTTTTTCTTTCCATTTCAGATAATACTTTTCCGGAGTTTCTATCACTCCGTAACGCAAGCCTTCGCTGTCATTACCAGCCATCACTAATTGAACAGTGGAAAAGAACTGCCGGATAAATACTTCTTTTTGGTTATCCAGATTTTGCCTGATACCTTCTGAAACTGAAACTGTACTTCTCTTAAGTTCTATTACCACAATGGCAATACCATTTATATAAAGCACAAGGTCAGGTCTTTTATCAAATTGACCTCTAACCGTTACTTCTTCAGCTATTGAGAAGTTATTTTTACCAGGATGCTCCCAATCTATCAGCCATACTGTGTCGTTATTATCACCCTGTTCTGCTTTAACTTGAACGCCATAACGCAATAGTGTGTAGACTTCTTTATTTGCATCATACAGGTTTTTATTCTGGACATCTGCTGCTTTTTGCAGTTCATACATAGCTTTGGTAATCAGAGCGTTGTTGTATTGTTTACTTTCAAGATATTTTTTTAGGAGTTCTGTTTCTATAGGCTGATTATCTTCCCGCTTTTCCCAATTACCCAGATAACTATAACCAAGTTTATCCTGAAATAGAGAAATCAGACGGTTTTGTACAAATCTTTCAGGATTAATTTGGTTACTCATTATCTTCCTCGTAGTGCATTTTATTTTTAGCATACTCTATGGACTGATGCAGTTTTTTGAGCAGCATGTCTTTGGGTGGCAGACTGGTAATGTATTCAGCAACCCGGATATTGCTCTGATGCAGTTGCAAAAGCTCAATATGTTCTTCATTTTTACCGCTACAGAGGATTAGTCCTATAGGAGAGTTCTCATTATCTTTTTGCTCATACTTTTCCAGATAACGCAGATACAATTCCATCTGCCCTTTATAACCAGCCTGGAATTCTCCCAGCTTCAAATCAATCACCACCATACACTTCAGAGAACGATGATAAAACAAAAGGTCAAGATAGTAGTCACGATTATCAATGGTAATTCGTTTCTGCCTTGCCATAAAGGCAAAGTCTTGTCCGAATTCCATGATAAAGTGTTGCAGTTCTGTCAATATGGCATTCTCCAAATCCCGCTCTGAATACTTATCCGATAAGCCCAGAAAGTCTAATATATAGGGGTCTCGAAAGCTCAAATCGGCTGTTATATTTCCGGTATTATGTAAGACACCTAAGTCCCCTGCAACCGTTTCATCAGGTTTCTTTGAAATGGCAGTGCGTTCATAGAGAAGAGAATTTAGTCTATCACTCAACTGCCTGGAAGACCAATGCTCGTGGATACAAAGTTCAGTATAGAATCCCCTTTTAAGCTCATCATCAATGTAAGAAAGGGTTTTGATATGAGTCCAGGTCAATTGTCTCCGCAGTGCGGAGAATATCTCTTCATCTGCAAAAGTCTCTGCAGTGCGGAGACAATGCCTGAGTTGCCTGTCACTCCAGCCTTTGCCATATTCCATAGTCAATCGTTCTGATAGCTGCTTAATCACTTGCTCACCGTACTCAGCTCGCTCTGAACCCAATATCTCAGTCCTGATTCTCTTGCCTATTGACCAATAAAGCAAACTAAGCTCCGAATTTATCAGCATAGCCGTCTTCTGCCGGGCTTCGATTATCAAGCCTGCTATATCTGATAACAATATATGGGTAATATTCTTAGGATCTTTCATATCAATCTTATCCTCCCGGTCAACAATTCCTGCATCATACCCTGTTTGATTTGTTTGTATTTATACAATTTCTGTTCTAATGCGTTGATTTCGGTGTCCATATCAGAAATAATCCTATTAATTGCTATCTGTTCCTCTTTGGGTGGAACCAGAATCAGAACCTTTTTCAGATTAGTTTTATTTACACCATAAACCTTCATACCTGTAGCCAACAAATCGAACTGTTCTTTGACAGACTTAATAGAGTGTAAATAACCTCTAAACCCCTTAACATATGTCTTCTCAATATCTCTTAACAGAAAAGTATGTAATCCTGCTATAGCTTTTATTTGTCCAACATTGAGAATTTCTACACTTTTGCCAATGCCGGAGTAATCCTCCGATGCATCAACCATCACAACATCTCCATCTTTAATTAGAGAGTAGTTTCTAAGTTGCTTGTTATTTATACTTGGCAATATGGCTTTAGCAAAGTCTAGCCAATGATTCCATTTAGTATGTACATCTCCATAATGGATATATTTAATTTCTTGTGAATTTGATAAATCTTCTCTTGAATAAGATGCTGTTTTTAAGAATCGAAACACATCTCCATAAGATTTAGTTTCCCATTCTCCTGTAAATCCTGGAAGACGTCTTTTTCCGGTAAGGAGTTCCTGCATTGCTCCTTGTTTGATTAGCTTCTTCTTAGCTGTTAACTTGTCTAAAGCTGTGATGAGAGAAACCATATCATTGATGACGTGCATTATATCAACTTGTTCATGCAGTGATGGTATAGGGACTTCGAACTTGCTAACAACGATAATCGTTAACGCTCTTTGAGAGCTACCAATAGAACTATTTATCAACCTTTGTTTATTGAACTTGATTTGTAAAGCTAAGTAAAGTGGTTCAATATTATGTGTTCGACGTAACCAGATTAAATTCCCATCTTTGAAATAAAACCTACTATCAGAAGGGACTGAATACACATTTCCAAGAGTTCCGACAGCAGTTATTAGAATATCTCCTGCCATGGGAATTCCATACGATTTAGAAATTTGGTCGTATTTATCTTCTGATATATAACACAAATCATCCAAAACTAAGCAGTCTATCAATTGGCTGATTTCTTTACCACGATAAAAGGGAATTCCATCTTTACAATAATCACTTTCGAATATTCGTCTACTTGAAGTAATGTCTACATATTCTGATAGTCTATTTACATCCCAATCAATTGGAATAACGCCAATCTCAGTCTGTTTATATCCTGGCTTTACTTCCACTCAAACCCCATCTTTTTTAAGTGTTCTTCGACTTTCTGCGATAAATCGTTAACACTATTTTCTAATTCAGGAAGTGATTCTGCATAGCGTTCTGCCAGTTCTTTGATATTTGAGGTCAAGGTCTGGGTAATCCTGTCTAATTCGGATTGTACTTCTGAGGTTATAACTGCTAACCATTTGTCTTCAACCACTAAGGTTTTCATTTCATCAATAGTCATGGCTTTGTATTTAGCATTGACTTTATCATTCAGGTCAAGCTTGGCAGTTTTTAAATTTGCTTTGAGTTCTGCTTCCTTTGCAAACAAAACAAGATAATGAAGTAGTACATTAAATTCATCAAGATAGTCTTTATCATCTTTGATTTCTTTTATCCGTGTTGTCAATAGGGCTTTGGTAACTTTTCCTTTTTCGTTCTTGGCTTCATCAAATAAATCATTATCTGTGTCTTGTTCTTCTTCCAGTTCTGACATTGCAGCTTTGACAGCTTCGATTTCATCTGTCAGGTTATCGACTAATTCCTGTTCTGCTTTGAACCAGCGGTTTATTACTAAACATTCAGGTATTAAGTCTCTGTCGGCAATCCAGCCCTCTACAACTAAAAGATAGACATCATCCTGCATTGTCTCAGCCCAGTATTGCATCAGACGTTGAAACATATCATAGCGGTCAACTAAGGCAACCGGTTCAAAGGTATGCAGCAAAGATTCTGATATTTCTGTGATTATTGCATTGGGTTTATCACCTTGTTTGATAGCTTTCAAAAAGTCTTCACTCTTGGCTTTCCACTCGTCATAGTCAATGTTTACAGTCTGTTTAAAAGCCAGGAAATCTTCATCATTTAAGATAGTCTGTCGTAAGTCTTTGGTCTCGATATTCAGCTTCATATAGCCCTCTCTGCCATGGCAACCAAAGAGTTTTCCTTTCAGATGGGGAAAGACAGTCCAATATTCCTGCATGGCGTGCACATCACGGCTGGGAATTCCACCTTTGAGGTGAGCTTCGATGTCCTGCAACACTTCCGGCTCGCTGCTGTCTATATAGCGTGGAATATTGAGGTTAAATTCATTCTTTTCTATTTCAGCGTATGGCACCAGACGAGAGTATTTGTCAATTTCCCTTTGGTGATTAAACACATCCACTATTTTGTGAATGTCCTGTTCTCTCAGTCGGTTTTTATTGCCGTCTTTCATAAAGCCTTTGCTGGCATCCATCATAAAGATAGAGTCTCGGGTACCAGCTTGTTCTTTATCCAGAATTATGATGCAAGCAGGAATACCTGTTCCATAAAACAGATTAGCAGGCAGTCCAACTATTCCCTTCAGATAGCCACGCTTGATAATATTCGTTCTGATTTCTGCTTCTGCTCCGCCTCTAAACAATACGCCATGCGGTAGAATGATAGCGCCTTTGCCTTTGCTATTCAGGCTTTTGATGAAATGTAAAAGAAAGGCATAATCACCTTGTTTAGCTGGTGGTATCCCAAAGCCGTCAAAGCGTTGAAATTCATCATGTTCAGGATTGAAGCCATTTCGCCATTTCTTATCTGAAAAGGGTGGATTAGCTACTGCATAGTCAAAAGTTTTCAGGCTTCCATCAGCATTTTTATAATAAGGACTGGCAAGGGTATTGTCTTTCCAGATAACGGCTGTAGATATATCATGCAAGTACATATTCATGATGGCAATGGCTACCATGGAATTATCATATTCCTGTCCAAATACTGATAGCTTACAAGATGCTTCAGCAGCAGCTTTTATTAATAGTGAACCTGAACCACAAGTCGGGTCATAAACTGTTTGGTCAGGTCTGGTAGCTTTGGATATACCGATAACTTTGGACATAACTCTGGAAACCTCAGCAGGGGTATAGAACTGTCCTTTGCTTTTACCGGACTCAACAGCAAAGTTTTTCATCAGATATTCATAGGCATCACCCAACAGGTCATCACCTTCCGCCCTGTTTTTGCTAAAATCAAGCTCCGGCTTTTCAAAGATACCGATAAGCTTGGTTAGTTTATCTACCATGTCTTTGCCGTTACCGAGTTTATCACTGTCATTAAAATCTGTTACGTCTATCACATTTTTGAGGTTATTAGCTTCTGCCAATCTGCCGATGATTTTATTTATCTGGTCACCAATTTCAGCTTTCCCTTTCCACCAGACCATATCAGCAAAGCTTCCGCCTTTGCCGGGTTCATCGCTTTTGGGAATTACTATCAAAGCATCCGGGTCATTGGCATATTTATCTGAGACATATTTGACGAATAATAGCACTAATACATAGTCTTTATATTGAGAGGCATCCATCCCGCCCCGCAGTTCATCACAACTTTGCCAGATGGAGCTATACAGTTCACTTTTCTTGATTGCCATCGTTCTTCCTATCTCTTTCGAATGTTTTCTATTACTATTTTATTTAAGAATAATGTTTTGCTAATGATGTTACTGTCAAGGGGAACCTTTCTGAATTGATGAAATCAAATCAGAAAGGAATTAAAAATTAAGAATTAACAATTAAAGCTGCGCCGTGATTAGGGAATTAGATGATAAAGTGATAAGGAAGCTTTCAACAATATGGAATACAAGCTGAAAAGGAATTGCGCTTCGCAGTGATAAAGTGATAAGGTGGCTTATAACAATATAGATCCAAACTAAGGTTTAGGTTACAGCCTTTTTACTCCCCTCTTGTTTATTGTACAATCAGTGGGAGATTAAAGGGAGATGCTAGGGTCATCTAAGGCTCCGACCCTTAGATGACCCTAGCATCTCTGTACAATGTCTGTAAGATCATACAAGTTATAAAAGCGTGATAAGGCAGAGCAGCAGGTGATGCTACCAATTACGAATTATGAATTAAAGTGGCACAGACACTCATGTCTGTGAGAAAACAGCATGGATCCCCGACTGCTCGAGGACGACACCCTTCGGGGGGCTGCATCTTATCGCTTTTCTTTTGCAAAGCCGTGGAACAGTGGAATGGTGAAACGGTGTAAGGTGGTTTAGTGGTTAGGAGGCTTATAACAAGATAGATCCATACTAGAGTCTGGGTTACAGCCTTATTTATCCCTTGTTTATTCCTTATTCAGTCCATTGGAGATACACAGGAGATGGACGGGTCATATACGGGTGCGACCCGTATATGACCCGTGTATCATTGCTTCTACACTTGTGGATTAAATAGGGGAGAAAAGAGTGATAAAGTGGCTAGGTTATGCTAACAATTATGAATTACAAATTATGAATTGCGCTTCGCAGTGGAATAGTGGAACGGCATCATGTCGCTTCTCTGCGATACGCTTTTTGGGGAAATGGATTCCCGTTCCTGCCTGCGAAGGAATGACACTCGGGAATGACAATCATGAAAACAGCATGGATTCCTTTCTGCAAAGGAATGACGCATCGCAAGCAGTTGCTTGCTGTAGCATAGAATAGTATCCTGTTGTAACCTGAGGTTTGTTACCTCAGGAAAATTCTTGAGTCGGAAGCAATCCGGCTCTAACAACAGCTTGAAAAGCTATGTTACATGCTGCGCAGAGATGACACAGCAGGACAATAAGGTAATCTCTTATTTCTCCTTCCCTCACCCTTAGGGATATAAGTTCAAAGACGGAACCTGTTGAGAACCTGTTGGGAACTTCCTGGGCTAAGCCCAAGAGGATCCCAAGAAGTTCTTTTCCGGAATAGTGGTTTATCCCATATAGGGAAAGAGGGCATAGCTGCGAAGCTGCTACTTATGAATTAAGGCTGCGCTGTGATTAAGAGAGTGGAACGGTGGAAAAGTGGATAGGTGAAATGGTGATTAAGTGTACTAACCACGGAATACACGAAACACACGAAACACACGGAAAAGGATTTATTCAACGCAAGAGACGCAAAAGACGCTATGACTGTTGGGAAGCATATCTAACCACAGAATTCACGAAACACACGGAAAAAGGTACAATTTTATGAATCACGGACAGGAGTGTCCATGCCACTAATCGGAGTCGCACAAGGCGCATAACCTATGATTTTAGACACGTGAGGCAAGTATCCTACGATTTTGTTTCGTCATCCTGAGCATGTCGAAGGACGAAGCAAGTCATTCCCGGAGTTCAATTTGCCCTTTTCAGCTTGTAAAAGACATCTTTATGTTTGGGCAAATCGGACTTCGGAATGCGTTATCAGTAAAAGTTTTAGCTGAAGTCCGAAATTCCCTGAAACATTGCTTTCTATATTTCAAAAGACGAGGGAATTTTGAACTCCAGCTATTCGCTTTATCATTTTAGCACAGCCCACCGTTCCACCATTCCACTCCTTTAATAGTAGAAGCATGTCATCCTGAGTTTAGCCTGCCCTCGACCTGATCGGGGGAAGGACGAAGCCTTGCAACCTGTGGCACGGACACTCTTGTCCGTGGAAATTCAACTCACGGACAGGAGTGTCCATGCCACTAATCGGAGTCGCACGAGGCGCATAACCTATGATTTTAGACACGTGAGGCAAGTATCCTACGATTTTGGTTTGGTCAAGCGAGGCGCATATCCTACAGTTTTGGACACGTGAGGCACTTATCCTACGAGGCAGGAATGAAGACTCACGATAAAGATGTAAGATTTTCCGTTAAGCGAGGAATGAAAAATGGAGGGGGCAGGGATTTATCCTGCCCCCTTTCTATGTTTATGTATTTATATAGATTTAATTCTTACATAAATACTTGACAAAATTATACAAAATGGTATTTATGATTTATATTCTTTTATAAAGGGATGGCGATAATGAAAAAAGGAATTATATCAATTTTGGTGATTCTGTTGGCTTGTCTGGCCTACGCAGAAAATATGCAGTTTAACAATCTTGAAACTTTACAAAACCAAAGCTCAATATCACCTGCATATAATTCAGACATTAATTCAGGTGGATTATGTGCATCTCCAATAAGGCTATATAATCCGGAAAGAAGTATCAGGCTAAATGATATATATTGGAATAATGATTTATATGGCGATGGCGTGCTCTTACTCTTAGGAAAACAGGTTATTTTTTATAATAACATCAATCCTGCTCAAATCGACAGCGTAGTTCATTATTCTCATGATTTTGTTAACTTGACATATACTCCAGGGATGTGTGATAGATACTATTACGATGCTTCAGGAGAACACATACTCAGAATTGAAACTTACTCATACAGCGGAGCGGATTATTTTAGAAAGACAATATACGAATATGACGCACAGCAGCGATTAATCAAAGAGTATTACTATCAAATGGATAATCATGAAATTGGTCCTGTCCTTAGGCACATATTCAATTATGTTTTCGGGACGGACTGCAGACAGATAACATACAAAACAGAATATTCTTACCCAAATCCAAAATATTCTATTGAAGTATATACTAATGATGCGCAAGGCAGAATAGTTGGTAGTTCCGTAACAACTTCTATTGATTCTATTAATTGGGTTGACTCGGATAGCACATCTTTTGTTTACAATACTAACGATACTTCTACGGGTATTACTCAGATTCATCAGCTTAGTTATGAACATGCACTGAACTATTTATATGGCGGTTATTTCGAAAACCTATATGGGATGCTTGATGAATACACGATAAAAAACAGGAATATCATGTATGATATAGATAATGTAAAATTGGATTTCTTGTACAATAATCTCAATCAACTTGTCTCTATAACTGAGTCAGGCATTGATTACGTCAATAACGGGTGGAAACTAGCTTACCTTTATTCATATTATTATAATATTGACGGAGATTTAAATCAATACGCATATCAGGTAAGGAACTTCGCAAATACTTCTTGGAATAGTGTTTCAGATCAATACCAATATACATGGGAAGAATTTACACCAAATGATAATCCCGAATATCCATCTTTGCCGGATAGAATTGTACTCAGAACATATCCCAATCCTGTTTATCTGAACAGTAGCAAGGGTACATATACGTTTATTGAGTTTACCTTACCGGAAAAAGCCAGAGATAAACCTGTAGTCGAGATTTATAACCTGAAAGGGCAGAGGGTAAGAACTATGACAGTAGGTGAGAGTTTTAACAGTATGGCGAGCAAAGCAGGGTTGGTTCCACAAGATGTCATTCCTGACGCAGCGGAGCCCTTGTTGGCAACTAACAAGCCAATGAGGCATTCAGGAATCCAGACTGTTTGTAAAGAGAAAAAGAGCGGGGATTCCCGTCTCCACGGGAATGACGGTGGTGGAGTGTTTTATTCCACTATATGGGATTGCAGAGATGAGCATAGTCAGAAGCTGGTATCAGGCATATACATTGTAAAAGTCACTTCCGGCAGGCATCAAAGCTCCGGTAAGATGACTATACTGAAGTAAGCACTAAATTCTTTTCACCACGGAATACACGAAACACACTGAAAAGGTACGATTTTATGAATCACAGACACTCTTGTCCGTGGAAATTCAACTCACGGACAGGAGTGTCCATGCCACTAATCGGAATAGCACAAGGCGCATAACCTACAGACAAGTGTAAAAACAAATCAAAACGCAATTGGAATGATATTAGCATTATAGACAAAAGTACTTTGTAAAACAAAGCATAGGTATCAGGGTAAAGAGTGCTGCAAGCTGTGGCAGAATGCATCTTTAGCTTAATAATGGCTTTAATAGGAGGCATATCATAATGATGTAACGCTATATGATAATGATATATATTGAAGAAGGGGTTTTTGTGAGAGATAGGATTAAGGAAGTCCTGGTCAGGGAATTTCTGAAGCATAAGGAATTTCTGGGTTGTTATGAAGGTGGTTCTGCTGCCTTTGACAGAGATGATGAATGGTCGGATATTGATTTACAGATAGTGGTGCAGGATGATTTTGTGGAGCAGGCAATAAAGATTCTGGAAACTGCGATGGAGAATATTTCCACGATAGAAGACAGCTTCATTATTCCTCAACCAGCCTGGCATGGACACTGGCAGGGATTTTACAAACTCAGGGATATCTCTCCCTATCTGCTTTTGGACGTGCTGATTATGAAAGAAAGCAGCCCCAGTTACTTCACAGAAGTGGAAGTGCATGGTTCTCCCAAAATCTTTTTTGATAAGACCGGCAGAATAGGTAAGGAACACATCAATACCGAAGAACTGCAAAATATTATACCCATACGTATCAAACGGATAGAAGGCATCAGCAAGATGTTTCACCTCTTTATCGACAAAGAAATCAAGCGTAACAGAGAAATGGATGCCTTTGACCTGTATTACAATTTATTACTGCGTTCACTGGTGGAATTGCTCAGGATTAAGTATGACACAGCCAGATGGTCGTTTGGATGCCGATATCTGAGTCATGCGCTGCCTGAGGAAGTATATAATGAAATCAAAGCGTTATCGTATGTCAAGGATATTGCAGACTTGCAAAGCAAGAAAGATACAGTCCTGCAATATATTAACAGGATGTTAATCGAAAATCTGACCTAACAATTAAGTACAAAAAAGCGAGGTATCGTATTATGAAGACTAATTTGAAACCTTATTTTATCTGCTTAGTGTTTTTAGCAGGCGTTATTCTTAACATCAGTGCCTTAGGGCATGTATGCGGACCCAGTTTTCCCGGTACATCACGGACATGGAGACTGGAAGAACAAACAGTGCAAATCGATTCATCCGGCACCTGGGACAATACGGAGCTTAGCCGCAACTATTACGCTCCCAATAGCTTTGCCGTTCTCGACAGCACTGTGTACAGTTACTTTGATGATACATTGGGATGGACTCCCGCTAATACTGATTGCTTCTATTATGACGCCACAGGGCTTTATGTTACAGAAATTCAGCATAAACTGATTTTCATGGGAGAAGCATGGTTGTATGAGAGAAGTACATTTGCTTATGATGATAATCACCGGATTACTCATGCTGCTGTCCAGATTCAGGGCGGGATTGACCGGGAATGGGTTGATTTTAAACGCATGGATTTATTCTATCTGGATAACGGCTGGCTGGATAAAATTATCAGTTGGGGCATGGGTGACCCGGAACATCCACCTACATACACAAAGTCCATCTTCACATTGGACACTGTGGGCAGGATAAGCAATCAACTGGATTACTTCTCAGAAGATTCAACCAATTGGGTGCAGGATTACCAGACAACTTACAATTACCATCCCAATGATAATACAACGGGTGCTAGTCTGGTGGAAATGATTAGTAAAACCCTGCCCTTCAGTTTAACCGCTGATTCGCCGTTGCAGATTGGTATGATAGGGGAAAAAATAAGACAGATATGGTTATATAATTACTGGGCAAACGATTCAAAAGATACTTACACTTATACTACCGGAACCGGCGACAGAAGCCTGACATATCATACCGGATATGAATGGTTCATGGGGGGAGGATGGCAAAATAAAAGCCTCAATACCTACACTTACGATAACTACGACAATCTGAGCTCGGAACTCCTCCAAAACTGGAATGCAGACAATTTATCCTGGCAAAACTATATGCTGATTGACAATTCCTGGGGACAAAGCACTGCCAATGATGACAATGTAAGTCCTGCCATCAACGGTTTAGCATTAACTGCATATCCCAATCCGTTCAGGGAAGATTTTGAGATAGCCATTGGGAGCAAGTCCAAAGCGCTGGTGAAACTGGAAATATTCAATGCAAAAGGACAAAAAGTCCATCAGGAAATGATTAATCCTTCTGCAAAAACTTTAATTAACAGTAAAACTCTAAAACAAATGAAAGGCTCCGGAGTTTATTTCCTCAAAGCCACACAAGGCACAGAAACTACTTCACGTAAAATAATCAGGCTCAAGTAAATAAAAAAATTGAGAGGATATCTTATGACCAGATTAGTACTATCCCCATCGTTTGAATCAATGCATAAAAGTGCAAAAGATTACATCCTCATCCTGCTATTCTTTATCTGCTCCACTTGTTTTCTGTTTGCTCAGAATGCACAACCGGTGGTGACGACTGCTGAAAAAGCTCAGGCAGTAGATTCTCTGGCTACTAATATGGCAAAATATTATGTTTTTGCAGATATCGGAGCCCAGATATCAACTCTTTTGCGTGAGAATCTCAGGAAAGGTGTCTATGATAAAATCACTGAAGCTATGCCATTTGCCGAGCAGCTTACCAAAGATCTGGCATCTATAAATGGAGATAAGCATCTGAGAGTATTTTACAATCCCAGAAAGGTCATAGAAGGGATTGATGACGCACAAGCTGATAAGGAATCCCAAAAAATGCTTGAACGCAGTCTTAGAATATCCAATTACGGATTTGAAGAAGTTAAAATTATGCCCGGTAATGTAGGGTATCTTAAATTCGATAGTTTTGATGGAAATGAAGAAGGATTTAAGACTGCAATCGGAGCGATGGCTTTTTTATCTCATTGTGATGCGCTTATCTTTGATATCAGAGAAAACGGTGGGGGAGACCCGCGCATGGTGCAACTTCTTTTATCATACCTGTATAAAGAAGGTGAAGATATTCATTTCAATGATTTCTATGTACGCAAGACCAATGATTATCAACAGTATTGGGTGATGCCATACTGTCCCGGAACAAGGATGCCTGAGCTTGATGTGTACGTCCTGACCAGCAGTATGACTTTTTCCTGTGCCGAGGAATTTGCTTATGATCTCAAGAACCTGAAAAGAGGGTCCATCATCGGTGAAGTAACCGGTGGCGGTGCACATCCTGTCAATTTTTATGAACTGAGCAATAACTTTGCTGCCTCTATCCCCTTTGGCAAAGCTGTGAGTCCAATCTCCAAGACTAATTGGGAAGGCACAGGCGTGGAACCGGATGTGAAGGTCAGCAGTGTCCAGGCTTTGGATACTGCTTACAAAATGGCTTTGGAAAAACTTTCAGACAAAGAAAAAGATGAAAAGCTAAAGTTTTCATACCAATGGGCTCTTGATGGTCTCAAGACCTCTTCCGCTCCTGTTGTAGTCAGTGAAAAGCTGTTAAAATCATACACCGGTGTTTATGATGTGAGAACCATCACACTGGAAAAAGGTGATTTGTATTATCAGAGAACGGGCAGGGATAAGCTGAAGATGATACCTTTGACCGATGACTATTTCTGGTTTAAGGAAGTAAGTTACTTCCGCCTCAAAGTAATCGTAAAAGATGGCAAAGCAATTAAACTTGAAGGACATTATGATGACGGAAGGATTGATATAAGCGAAAGAACAAAATAGATTTCCCCTGAAAAGAAGAAACCCGTCGGCGTTGTGGTTCAATCTGCAACGCCTTTTTGTTTGTGATTTTAATAGACAAAATATTTGAAGCTGAATATTTTGGTAAAGTCTTACAGATAAGGAGTTCTTAATGATTAGACCCACTCTGGCAACAGAAAAGAGATAGCTCTATGTTAGAAAGAATCAATTCACCGGTTACACAAGTGGAAGAGGTTGAGTTTGACCGTGCGCTCCGGCCTAAGACTTTGCAGGAATTTGTGGGGCAGAATCATATCAAACAGCTGCTGGATATTTCCATAAAAGCAGCCAAACTAAGAAAAGAACCTCTGGACCATGTGTTGTTTTACGGACCTCCGGGACTGGGGAAGACCACGCTTGCCAGTATTATAGCGCGCGAGCTAAATGTGGAAATCACTGTGAGTAGCGGACCTGTGCTGGAAAAGCCCTCAGATCTGGCAGGAATTCTGACCAATCTGCAAAAGCATGAAGTGCTTTTTATAGATGAAATCCACCGTATGAGTCATGTGATAGAAGAATATATATATCCCGCTATGGAAGACTTTAGCATGGAAATTATTCTGGATAGCGGACCCAGCGCCAGAACGCTAAAAATAGATTTGGAACCCTTTACTTTGATAGGCGCTACAACCCGGGCAGGACTACTGACTCCACCACTGAGAGACAGATTTGGCATTGTCTTGCGTCTGGATTATTATGACCAGGAATCAATTGAGAAGATAATCAGCCGCAGCGCCGGGCTATTTGATATGCCTATTGAGCCGGAAGGGATAAAAGAACTGGCATTACGCAGCAGAGGAACTCCACGTATTGCCAACAGGCTTTTGCGCAGAGTGCGTGATTATGCTCAAATCATGGGAGATGGCATCATTACAGGTGATATTGCCAGGCTTGCCCTGGAAATGCTGCAGGTTGACCATGCCGGTCTGGATGAAATGGATAAACGCATATTGCATACAATTATTGAGAACTACAGGGGAGGACCTGTAGGAATCAAGACCCTGGCTGCTGCCATTGGTGAAGACCCCGGTACTATAGAAGAAATCTTTGAACCGTATCTGGTGCAGCAGGGCTTTCTGGAAAGAACTATGCAGGGCAGAAAAGTTACTTTTAAAGGATACAAACATTTAGGTGTAAAAACCACTACGGAACAGGCAAGCCTGTTTGATTTTCCTGAATCATAAGCCAGGGAGATGAATAAAAACGTTGTAATCAGCGGTATCCGCTGGACCTTTATCACATCGGTACTCCGGCGTGTGCTTACACTCATACTATTTTTCTTCATAGCCAAATGGCTTACCAAAGAAGACCTCGGACTTTTTCGGGAATACAGCATCATACTTGCTTTTGTTTCTGCAATCAGCCTTCTAAGCCTGGACTTTCATTACATTGTCGAGCAACAAAGGAAAATCACGGGACTTATTGCTCTTTGGCAGATTACACTCATAGCTGCGATTTTGGGATTCATTATACTCAGTCTGGGTGCAGGACTGATTGGCAATATCTATCATAGCAATACTCTGGTTAAACTATTCAGATATACAGCGGTCTTTGTTATTGTGGAAACACTACGGAGCGGAGTAAGGGCTATTGCTACAAAACAACTCCGGTTTAAAGCGCTGGCGATAGCTGAAACGCTTAATGTCGTCTTTTACTCAGTTGTATCAATGGCAGTTCTATACTTCTACCGTAGTTTATGGGTATTTCTGATAGTTTTTTATCTGGGTAATCTGATTGAGCTAGTCTATCTCTGGCATATGAACCGTAAAGTAATTGCCGGGATTAGCCGGAAAATGTTTGATCAAAGCAAAAGTAGATTGTTGTGTCTGACCCTGACAGCGCACAGAAGCTTTTTGGCTCAGGCAACTTTAGTATCAGTATTCAATCAGGTCTCGTCAAATGCGCCCATATTGATTCTGGGTATGATGGTTAATCCTGTCTTAATCGGCTTGTATTTCTTTGCATCTCAATTGATAGGCGTGCCTGTCGGTATGTTTACCAATGCTATTCATCAGGTGTTTTTTCCTGTCTTTGCCGGAAAACAGGATAGCGATATCAGTAATATGTCATCCCGGTTTATCAGATTGGTCGGATATGTGGGGATGCCGCTCTTACTTGCCTTTAGTTTTGTTATAATGTATGCGGTGGGATGGTTGTTTAACGGTAAATGGGATGATGCGATTCCATTGATAATGCCTGTATTTTTAATCTTCGGCACTTCGCTATATTGCACACCTCTGGGCGGGATTCCTTTTGTAAAACGTAAACCGGGCTGGGAACTGGTTTGGAATATGTGTAGTTTAGGCATCAAGGTCGCAGCAATGTTAGTCGGGCTAAGGGTGTCATTTGAAATGGCAGTCTGGTTGTTTGCTATAGCAAGCGTGGTGACGAATATAGCGTTTTATCTGATGTCCATGGTATTGGTGCAGCAAAAGCCGGCTAAGACAATGTTGCAGGTGCTGTATAGCCTGATTCCTTCGGGGTGTCTTGCCATATTAATTATATTTGCAGAGCGATTGCAATCCTGGATGGCGGTAACTATCGTTGTTCTGGGGAGTGGGGTTCTTTTACTGATTGTGAATTATGTGAGCAAGGGGCTACTGGCGCCTGATATAAAGATGCTGTTACATTTTGAAAGGGATGGAATTTAGCTTTTCAAGAAATCAGGTAAAAAGGCACGAAACCTTTCCACTTCCTGCTTCATTTCCTCATAATGTCTTTTGATAAGCTCCGGTTCACCCAGTTTTGAAGTGTCATTCAGAGCAGTGGATGTCTTGTAAATTCCTGTTAGAGCCAGGTTGCCTGATACACCTTTGATAGAATGAGACATGCGTTCGACTTCGTGAAAGTTATTTGCTGCAATTAACTGGTCAAAAGCATTCCAATCCAGCTCTTTCATTTGAATAAAATCCTGCAGTAATTCTTTGAGAAGGTCCATGTCATATACTCTTTCGATAGCTTCCTGTTCATTCAAAATAGGATATTGCATAACTTCATCTCCAATCTCAGATTTTGTTCCAGTAACATCATTATTTAGTTTATTGCTGATGTCCATGAAAATCCATTTCTTTATCATATCTGTAATGGAATTGTAGGTGATAGGTTTGGAAATGTAATCACTCATTCCCTGAGCGAGGAAATCCTCTCTATCACCCAAAACAGCATTAGCTGTCATAGCGATTATGGGGGTGGCAATTCCCTTTGCTCTTAACTGCTTTGTTGCTTCCAAACCATCCAAAACAGGCATTTGGATATCCATGAAGATCAGATCGTAACCTGTATTTAATACTTTGCTAATGGCTTCTTCACCATTATTGACCACGTCAATTGTGAAGCCTATTGTCTCGAAAATGGTCTTTGCTACCTTTTGATTAATCTGATTATCTTCAGCCAGCAGCATTTTGATGGGTTTCTTGGTAATTTGTTTAGCGAGAGCTGAGAATTGTTTGCGTCCTCTGAGCGAGTATCTTTCATTCAGAAGCTGAGTTATCTGGTCCAGAAAAACTGATTGTTTGACAGGAAGAGTCATGATGTGGCGGATGCCGTAAGATTGGAGAGTGGTGTCATTTGAGGAAACAGCATTGGGTATCATGGCAATGAAGGATAGATTACTATTGCGGATAAGGTTGAGGATGTTTTCCCTGTGCTCTTGTTTATAGATGAAATAATCAGTCAGAACAATAATATCCTTATCTTCAGATAAAACAGGAGTCACAATATCACTCACTTCTTTGATACTGCTGCAATGGATTGGTTTAATCCAGTTAAAGCTGAAGATATCGTTTAATTCTGCCATAAATTCTTTGCTCTGAGTGAGCACTATCAATGTAATATCTTTGATGCTGACCCGGGAATTATTATTAAGGTCAAAGTAGTAATCTTCTGTTAATTCCAAAGGTATAACAAAATGAAAAACAGAACCCTGGCTGCCGAGTTCGGATTGAGGGTCGGGATTTGGACTTTCTGCCCAGATATTACCTTCCATCATTTCAATCAGCTTTTGCGAGATTGTGGTGCCAAGACCTGTTCCGCCATATTCTCTGGTGGCAGTATTATCTACCTGAGTAAATGAATCAAAGATAGATTCAAGCTTGTCAGCAGGGATGCCGATACCTGTGTCTGCGATAGAAAAGTGGACTTCCTGTATCGGGAAAGCCACTTTACCAGATGAGATTTGCATGACAATTTTACCAATCTGAGTGAATTTGATAGCATTGATAATAATATTAATCAGGACTTGCTTGATTTTGTTTTTATCGCCTATAAACAAATCAGGTAATTTGGGGTCTATATTTACTTCGAATTCCAGGTTTTTATTGGAGATATCAAGATTGAACTGGGTAACAGTAGTGTCTATAAGCTTTCTCAGCGAAAAATGACCCTTCATTAACTCCATCTTTCCTGTTTCGATTTTTGAGTAATTGAGGATATCATTGATTATATGTAAAAGCGAGCTGCCGGAGTCATGGATGATACTTACCAGGTCCTTCTGCTGCTGATTTAGTCCCAGATTTGCCAGTACCTCGGTAGTTCCGAGTATTCCATTCATTGGTGTGCGGATTTCATGCGACATCTTAGCCAGAAAATCACTTTTGGCACGGGAGGCAGTTTCAGCCTCTTCTTTAGCATTCTCCAATTCCATGGTTCTTTGTCTGACTTTGTCCTCAAGATCCATCTGGTTGCATTGTATGGTTTCCCTATCCTTTTTGATGGTATCCAGCATATCGTTAAATGCATAACCCAGCACAGAGAGCTCACTCTTGGTAGGAAACTCGAATCTGGAATCGTATGAACCGCTTTCTACATCCTTAGCCAGTTTGAGCAGCATACTAATGGGAGATGAAATATTCCAGATAATATAAAACATGGCTGTGATTGAGACCAGAAGCGCAATCAAAATGAATATCATCTGATTACGTTGCGCAGTTCTGATTACATAAGGATTATTCCGGGTTTTAATAAGGATTTCTTTCTGGATTGATTTGGTGAGATTAACCAAAGTCGTATCAAGTGTTGCGGAAGTACTTTTGAATAATAATATGGATTTTGATAATTGCCGTTTGATGCCTGCTTCTTGTGTTTGCAGAGTTTGGTAATCATTCAGGCTTTTCTGCATCTGGGGTATGAGTGCGGTTGCTGTAGCAAATTCACTAACGAGAGCTGAAAGGTCTGCGATGTTTTGTTCATTCGGTTCTGACATATAGGTATTGTGTGCATCAACAAGGTGCCTGAGTAGCCGGTTAGTTTTACGAGAAGGATACCCGGCAGTAATATTTTCGATGGTTTTAATACTTGCATCAAGAGATAGAATGGCTTTGTTACGGGCAGCATTGTATGCGGCAATACTATCAAATGATTGGAAAAACCCCGAAAAGGCAAGTTTAACATTATCAAGTTTCTTTTTATTATCCGGCATTGAGCTTTTGGCGATTTGGAGATTGTTTTCAATATTGGTTTTCCGGTCTTTGAGGTTTGTCTTGAGAATCTCATCAGGCTTTAGAATCAATCTCGTTCCACGGTTTTTACAATCTATAAAATCCAAATAAATACTGGTAACAGTTTCTTTTTGACGGGTGAGATTATTGATTTCTGAGCTGGTAAATGTGCGTGCCTGATATGTCGATATGACCATCAATATGGACATAACCATCAGGAAAATCATCGAGACGATGACCCAAAAAATCATGCTATGGAAAGTTTTAAACATAAAAACTCTATTCTTCTTCCCGAAAACAGATTATATGCTAAATAGCACATAGTCTAATTCATTATTTTTCTTATAATTTTGTCAAGTAAAATGAATCATGAGGATAATATTCAATCCCGGATAATGAATCAGACTTATAAAAAAAAGACGATGTTTCCCTAAGGGCAACATCGTCTTCGAGATGTATTATGCTTGATAGTATTAGTTTACTTTAATCATTTTGAGAGTTGAGCGATAAGCTCCTGATTGCATTTTGCAAAAATAGATACCACTGGTGACAGGTTTGCTGTTATTGTCTGTACCATCCCAGATAAGGCTATGTTTACCTTTTGCAGATAGTCCGTTAATAAGTGTTTTAACTTTTTGACCTTTGATATTGTACACTTCCATTTTAACAGGTTTGTCACTTTTAACCTGATATGCTATGGTCGTTTCCGGATTGAAAGGATTGGGATAGCAATTTACCAGAATATCCTGATCGGGAGTAGTGATATTATCATCATTGGCTGTCCCTGTTTGTGTTACTTTGACATCATCAATCAATAATACAAACTGGATGGGCTCACTAAAGGCATGGAATCCAATAAAATAATCACTGTCCAGCGTAGGTGTTAGATTTGCTTCATAACGGATGTAGGTATCATTTGTGATGTTGTCATTATAGAATAACTGTGTATTCATAGTCTGTGCTAAAGGCATAGTGCCCCACTTAACATCCATCTTTTCCACACACGGGTCACCGGGGAAGGGAACGGATTTATACCAGAATTCCAGTTTATATGTATTATTAGCCAGCAGATGTAAAGGCGGAGTGTATAACCAATCATTATGAGCAGTCAGAAAGCTAAATGCCATGTGCATTGCTTTGGTGCCGGTATGAGCATTAACAGAGCTGGTGCTATTGGCAATCGTACTCCAGAAAACACTGTCATTATTCAGATTTTCCAGTTCCCAGCCCAGAGGGATTGCACCTACTTCTGAAGATTCAAAGCTTTCATTCAGACTAGTGTTTTGAGTTATCTGGATAGTGGGGTCAGCCTGGGTAGTAAAGCTCCAGACAGGGCAATTGGCAGCATTTCCCTGCTCGTTATAAGGTACAATTTTCCAGAAATACTGAGTGCTATAATTCAACGTCTGTATCGGAGCATAGGTTATAACATTTCCCAAATCCTGATTGTTGATGAGTTCAAAGCTTTCGGTTGCCCCAAAATATAGCTTGTATCCGCTGGGATTACCGCCACCGCTTGACCATGACATTTGTTTGGTTAAAAACTTGTTTACATAGTTAATCCTGGTGTTTAACGATAAATCTGCCGGATATACAACCACAGCCGGATTGAGAGTATTACCGCCTGATTCCCAACTGATATCGTCAAGATAAACAGCATAATTTTCTCTACCACCCAAGGCATGTTTGAAAGCTATGAATTTATTACTGTTGGTGGGAGAAAACATCTGAGTAAATTGCTGATATGCATCTGTAAGGGTGATTGTCTGTAATGGTGTGAAGGTATGATAATCAGACGGATCGGACATCGTACCCAGGATAACAGTGTCGGTGGGTAAGCCCCAACTGCTTTTTGCATAAAATGAGAGTGAGTGGCCGGACAATTGGCTCAGTCCGGGTGTAATCAACATCAATTGTGCGTTAAGAGTATCGTCTCCGGAATTGTACATTTTAAAAAATCTGGTGCCGGAATGAGCATCAAAAGATGAAGTATAAACATTGGCAAAAGTAGATGGGCTTTGAGCCACTACTATTGTGTTCCAGTGCTCAGGCATATTCGCAGTAGCGTCGAAATTCTGAAACAACTCTGTAAATGGTGCGTAAGCAGATCCGGTGCAGGTTAAAACATTATTGCCACTAAAAGCTCCATTGATATTAAATGTAATAGTACCATTTGATGGTCCGGCTGTTAGCGGACTAAAACTCACGGTTGATGTAGCTGATTGCCCGGGATTGATAGTGCCTGGATTGGTTGCGCTAAAGGGTCCAGATGTCGATACACCGTTTATCATGAGTGGGCTGCTACCTGTATTGGTAACTAATATATCCTCAGTAATGGTTGCTCCTGTTACGGTCTGACTATAGATTACATTCGACGGGTTGATAACTATACTGGCGTCCAGAGGAACTTCTTCAATCAGGATATCATCCACAAAAGTTCCGCGAGCTATGGCATTACCGTCTGAAACATCCCTGAATCTGACGTATATACTCTGAGAAATGTAGTTTGATAATGAGTATTCTACAAGTTGATAGGCAGTTTGCTGAGTTTCAGCTGATAAAGTGGCAATAACTGTCCAGCTTTGTCCGTTGTTATTGGATATTTCGCAATAAGTCGTATCGTGTCCGATAACTCTTACCGGAAGATAATCTGCATCCGCCCAGTAGAATTTTAGTCTGGATGGATTGGCAGGGAGAACAATCCCGGGAGTCTGCAATGTAGCATATCCTGTATGGAAGTAACTTATTTTAGCACAATTTACGCCACTATGTGGATAAGTAGCAGTAGTCCATGTATTATTAGGATTTACCCACCCTGCAAAAGGTGTTGCTCCCTCAAATCCATGTGAAAAAGGTAAAGTATTTACTACTGATTCTGTAGTGAAATTCCAGACCGTACCGGAAGTGCTGCCTGACGAATTTGTAGCAACAACCTTCCAGTAATAATGAGTGTTTGCCTGCCAATTATTGGTCGGAGTATATGAATACGTTCCCGGTCCCGCAATACTTTGCTGAGTAGCCTGATTAAGGGCTGTGGATGATGTCCCTGTCCAGACCTGATAACCTGTTGTGTTTGCTCCGAGTGTAAAGCTCAAAGGTGACGTTATGGGGATGCCTGTAGTGTTATCAGCAGGTATGGGATTAGCCGGAGAACTCGGGTTATTGGAATTATAATAAAATCTTAAGTTGGGTAATGCCAAAGGATATGCCTGCCAGCCCGTTCCGGTTGGAAAAGCATCGCCACCCAGTATTTTGACAACCCCGGGACTGCAATCAGTGGCGTTAAAGTTTGCGGTATAAGCATAATTCTCAGTTCCACATCGGTTTTCCCAATGCAATATCAGATTATTGTTTCCGCTGTAATTAAAATCTGTAATATCTATGATTACCCAACCCGGGGCAAGATTGACAGAGCCGTCATAAACCAGAGTATAACCGCTGCCGGTCGGGTTTTCGTAATTGTTATTAGCAAAAGTGGCTGAGGAAGTCTCTTTGAGATATATCTTTTGATTTGGTATAGTCACGCTGTTAGTATTTATCCTGTTAAAAGCCAATTGAGTTATTACTCTGGCTCCGCCAAAGGCTGCTGCCGGATAAAGTGATGAACTCCAGGAATAGCTCCAGGAAGTGTAAAACGGTAAATTGGTTGAGGTTGTACCGTTTCCGATTTCCCCGAACGTCTGTGCATTAACCATCAATATGGATAATGTGAGTATGATTAATATAAATATGCGTTTCATTATAGCCACCTCTAAGATATAGATTTGAGAGCAAATTTATACGCACGGAATGAATGTCAATTCATTTTTTCAAACCCACCGTGTTCTTCCAATCGAATATTAGCTTATTGCTTGTTTTACTGCATATTGAGAATGTATCAAGGAAACGCTTACAGGTTATGTAATCTAAATATCGAATCTTCATTCTGAAACCGTAAATGAAGCATCATTCATAGAAATTAAGTTTGACAACATAGTATTGCTAAATTTCTTGCAGCTTATGCATTGAATTGACTTTTAAACTGGAGTGAGAATGGTCTCTACCAAGCCTAAGAAAGTGACTATTAAAGCAGATAAGCGCAAAGCTATCATTGATGCTGCTATTAATGTTTTTGCTGAAAAGGGTTATAACAATACTGTCGTTGCTGAAGTTGCAGCAGTTGCCAATGTCGCAGCGGGAACGGTATATTTATATTTTGAGAATAAAGAAGACCTGCTTTACCAATCCATGCAGGAAATGATGCGGGAAACCCTCTTTCGCCTGAAAAGGAAAATAGCCAAAGAAGAAAGAGCAGTCGATAAACTCTTTCAGTTCTTTGTTAAACACATGGAGTTCTTTACCAAAAACCCCAATCTGACCAGATTCCTGGTGCTTGAGTTGCGCCAGAGCAAGGAATTCTATAACAGATATCCCAATTTTAATCCTTATGCCGAATATCTTGAATATATTCAAAGCCTTATAAAACAATCAATTGAAGAAAAGACAACTCTGCCCTATGACCCTGTTAGTCTATCCTTCCTGCTGGTAGGAGTTATGGACATGATGCTTACACAATGGGTAATTAATCCTGAGAAAATCAACCTTGAAAAGCTTACCGGCGAAGTTAAAATAATCCTGAATACCGGCATGGGTCCAGGCTAACTCAAATTAAGAACTGATAGAGACTTTTGGCTGGCTTAATAAAAGACACCTGCCCATCTTTCAATGTGCAGGTGTTTCTGTGTATCCTAGTTTTGAGTTCGCCTCAGATATAGAATGTAATTCCTAAGTCATTCACACTCCGAGATTATTTTAGTAATACCATTTTGGATGTAGCACTGTACTTTCCGGCTTTCATAATGCAGTAATAGATACCGCTGGCGAGTGCTTTATTATTATTATCTTTTCCATCAAACCTAACACTGAAGGTACCGGCTTTATCATGGTTATTAAGGTATGATTTAACCAATTGACCTTTGCTGTTGTAGATGTTGATTTGTACCTTTTCAGGAGTTTTCAATTGGTAAGGAATCATAGCAACAGGATTGAAAGGATTGGGATATATTGCGTTCAGACAAGTCCTGGTCGGAATAATCGGTGCATCTTCATGTTCGTCCGGATTAATCAGCACAATACTGATGGGACCATGATAGTCAATGGTTCCATCCATTTCTACAGATTGTAACCAGTAATAGTAGGTGTTACCTGTTTCCACTTCGCTGTCTGTATAGCTATAATTCGTGGTTTGTGAGCTATTTGTACCGGAAATGATGTCACTTACTCTCAAAGCTGTAGTAAGTGATTCATTTGAATTACGGTAAATGTAGTAACCGCTGAGATTGGTTTCAGACTGAGTTACCCACTCTAGATTAATAAAGTACTCTGAGGTGGGAATTGCAGTAAAAGAGCTAAGTTCGACAGGGAGAGTTGGATTCTGGTCACCCAGAACAACAGGTACTTCACCTTTTCCTATGGCATCAAAATCTATGACTAAAACTACCTGACCACCGCTATTGGCAACACTTGTCCATTCTCCGGCGCTATAGTATGCACCCCAGGGAGCATCAGTGGTAAGAGTTATCGTCAGTGTACCTGTACCAACAAAGGTATAGGTATAGGTAGGAGTAAAAGCCATGTTATCAAATTCAGGAATATAGCCTGAACCGTTATTGGCGTTACCACCATATACATTAACAATGACATCATTGACAGGCACATCCATACCAAAGAGATAATCGGGAGGTAGCAGTGCAGGATAACCATCATTTATGGTGTAGGCAGCATCTTCTCTCCATACATTTACGAAGTCCCAGCCTGCAAAGGTATTGGCAGCATAGGGGTAGGTCATCTCGTCAGTATTTCTGCCCTGAGCACCTGGTTCTGCTTCATAGCCTGATGCGTTTGCCTGACCGGATGTAGCAGTATTCCAATAACAACCGGTTGCAACATTATAGGCATATCCAAAGAGACCACCTATATAGGAACCGGAACTTGTAACAGCACCAGTGGAATAGCTATTATTTACCTGGACGGCAGAACAGTAACCAATTAATCCTCCTACAAAGAGTTCACTACCGCCTGAAACTGCGCCCGTAGCATAGCAATTGTTGGCATTTGATACTTCGAGAAAGCCAGCTAAGCCCCCAAGGTAGATATAGCCTGACACACTACAGGTAGAATAGCAACTGTTAAGAACAGAGCCATAGAAACGGCCAAATAATCCGCCAGTACTTGAATAGCCATTTACAACTCCACTGCTGGAGCAATTGCTAATTACCCTATTATCAAAATTAGTTAGCATGCCTACCAAACCACCGATTGTGCCTCCCATACTTGTAATGGTGCCATTGGAATGGCAATTATTTATCGAAGTATCCCTTGCATATCCAACCAGACCACCCACCGCAGATTGTCCGGTAACATTTACATCAGTTAAGGTGATGTTTATGATCGTTGCGTCTTGTGTGCCGCCAAATAGTCCCTGATTATCACTGATACTGCGATTGATATATAGGTTGCTGATTGTTTTGCCATTTCCGTTAAATACACCGGTAAAGGAAATTTCTTCCACTAATTGGCTGGTAGCTGATCCCATCACAAAATCAAAATTGTAACTATCAACACCCTCCACAATATACCGGTTGTCTCCCAGATCTTCTACATGTCCACCCATCATATTTGCGTACATACAAGCTTCTTCAATAGCCCATCTCTCAGTCGGCAAGTAGATAGGAGCAGTTGTTGTGGGTCCTTCAAACCCTTCTCCGGTCATAGTAAAACTTCCTCCGGTAGCAAGCGATAAATCCAACACAATATAAGAATTTGTCGGTGCACCGATTGGTTCCCAGCCTTCACCGGTATTGTAAGGGCTGACATTGAGGTTAATATCATTGGCAACGATAAAATTACTATCTAGAAAGTTTCTGACTTCATTGAGTTGACCGGCACTAGTGATGACGTAAGGATTGGCTGCAGTACCTGCTCCCATACCGGAGAATGTATCAGGTTCTGTTACACCACCGCTTCCATTAATCTCGAAATTGTCCAGTCTTTCAAATCTTCCACCATCAAAGCCAAAATAGGGATAGATAGTGCTTGCTGTGGTTATAGAAGCATTGTAAATACCTGTCATACTACTTTGAGTAAATAAAGAACCCAGGTTACCGTTTGCATCGGAATTCCAGATTTGCAGTTGTGCATCAAACAGATTTGCACCTTGATTGGTGAGTACATAAACCATTTTAAACCAGGCATCCGGTGTCAAATCTCCGACTGTCTCGTACCAGTCTACCAGTTCGTCATAACCATCATTAATGAAAGCACCACCGCCCCCATGAAAATATACTCCCAGGGCAGGAGCAGAACTAATCACACAATTAAAAAAGCTTGTATTTACATTTGAGGTTGAAATGCCTATTCCACCATAACCACTGCCGAAAGTATTTCTGAAGTAAGCGCTGATTGTGGTAGTTACTCCGACCTCAGGAATAACAATCCCTGTATTTAGCGTCCAGATGTCACGGCCGAATCCACTAACAGAACCACTATTACCTAGACCGCCGTAACTGATGTTTGAGCAATCAGGATTAGGACTGGAATTGAACTGACTTGTTAAGTCACTTGTGTTATTAAAATCGAATAAAGTTGCTGATAGACCAACTGCAAGTAAAGCCATGAGTAAGTAAATCATAAGTGTTTTCATTGTTATCTCCTTACAAGTATTATTTGAGTAAGACCATTTTGGTCGTTGAGCGATACTTGCCTGCTTTCATTGTACATTGATAAATACCGCTGGCAAGAGCCTTATTATAGTTATCTGTGCCGTCAAACCTGATACTAAAGGTTCCGGCTGTATCATACGCTTTTTCATGATTTTCTCCCTTTAGTCTTTTCCTTGTTAAATTTGTTTTTCTGTTTGCTTGTTTGTTTAGTAGTTATAGCTGATACAGCAGCTAAATAGCTCTGCCGTAAATTATCAATACTTGATAACACCAGAGCCTTGTTTTCGTAAGAATATGGATAGATGATATTTTCAAAAGTACTGTCAGAGAAGTGGATAGTGAAGCCTACAATGCCATTTCCTGCTTCATCTGTAGCCTGGTCATAGACCGGGCTCATTTCTTTAAATGCTCTAATATATTTCATACTGCTTTTCATGAGTGTCTATATACGCACGTTAAAAGCCAAAAATAATAGAATACAAAATGTAATACATAATATTGATATATAACAAGATATGTGATTATAAGCAAATGAACTTTCCAGAATATTTCAATAATCACTGAAACTGAAATTTCAATAGTGAAATATTCTCTGCCTTCCCGTGAAATTCATTCAGACTGATGAGATTGCAGAGGAGTAGTTCAATATTGATTGGTGATAGTTGAGTTATCTGTCATGAAGTGAGGTTTAAATTGAGGCTATTTTCCTTTACGTGTATAGTTTTCCAGATTGTATTTAACGATTCGCCGGGTGAGCGTGCTTTCGGACATGTTGAGCAGTTTGGCAGCGTCTTTTTGTTTACCTCCGGCTTTGATCAGAGCTTTGGTAATCAGTTCATCCTCGTTGGAGTTTTTGCCATTAGCATGTGCCAGGGGGTGTCCAAAGTGACTATAACCCAAGTTGATAACGCTCAATACATCAGCGTCCCAGGTGAGAGTATTAGAAAGGATAAAGAGCCGTTCTATGATATTTTTCAGTTCACGTAAGTTACCCGGGAAGGGGTATTGTTTGAGTGTTTCAATAAATGACTTAGTAATCTGTGGTTTGGGCTTTTTAGTCTCAAAAGTAAAAATATCTATAAAGTGATAGACCAGGATTTCAATATCTTCAGTTCTGTTTCGCAGAGGAGGGATATAGATTTCAATCGGATTTATCCTGTGGAACAAATCCAGTCTGAATTCATTCCTCTGCATCAATTCAAAGATGTTGCGGTTGGATGAGGATACTATCCTGCTGTCAAAAGCGGTTTCTATAGAACTGCCGACCGGTGTTACTTTTCTGGATTCCAGAGCACGCAGCAGTTTAGCCTGAAATTCGATGGGCATTTCAGTAATCTCATCCAGAAAGAGAGTGCCTTTATTAGCTTGAATAAAGAAGCCTTTTGTCTCATGCATAGCACCTGTAAATGCGCCTTTTGTATGACCAAAAAGCTCGCTTTCCACCAGACTGGCATTAATCGCGGCAGTGTTAACGGGGACAAAGGGAAAATCTCTGCGGAGGCTATTATAATGTATGATATGTGCTATAATTTCTTTACCGGTGCCGGATTCTCCCATGATGAAAACATTTGTGTTGGGGTGCTGTGCAGCCAACAGAGCAGAATTGAGCACTTTTCTGGAAGCATCACTACTGCCGATGAATTCCTTGCCTCCCTGATGATTGCTGGCTCCGGTATGATAGTATTGATTTTGCTTTACGTTGGTATAGTCGGCTGAGAGCTCTTTAACCTGATTTTGAGCTGCTTCGGTTTTATCATTCATAATCTTATACAAATATTCAGAATTGGTTTTATCAATTTCCTTATGCACTGTGATGCAGCTTTTATAATCATGCTGCTTTTCATAAAGCAGCGCCATGTTTCTCTGGGCAGAAAGTAATACATCATAGTTTTTGTGTTTACGGTAAAAACGGATAATTTCCTGCAAGATAGTCTTTGCCTCAGCGAATTTTCCTATATTAACCAAAGCAAGCGCTATATTGAGATTAACTTGTAAAGCCTGGTCAGGATTATTCAAACTTTGGGCAATTTCCAGTGCTTTATCCAAGTATTCCAGCGCTTTATCAAGGTCTTGCTTTTTTCCGTAGCAAATGGCATAGTTATTATATATATCAAGCAAAAACATGGGATTAGTATTATGGATGTTTTCTGCCAAAGCCAGACATTGGTCATAGATTTCAATTGCTTCATCGTTCTTATTCTGGTTGATTTTTAGATTAGCCAGATTGACAGTCAGATGTAACTGCATATTAGGATGATGGTGCACATTACAGATTTGGATTCCTTTGTTCACCAATTCTTCAGCTAAGTTGTATTTATGCATTTGAGTATAGGCACTAACCAAATTGGCTATAATATTGAGTTGGGAAACCATTAACTTCCCTTCCTGACTTATTCTGAGTGCGGAGCTTAAATAAATAACCACCTTATCGTAATCCTGATGTGCATGATACAAGGAGGCAGCTCTGGTCATCACTGACACTGTTGTTAAGGTAGGCGGTAATTTTTTTATCAGTGCTACTGCTTTTAACAGATATTCCTGAGCCACTTTGTCATCCTTATTATCCAGATAGTAACTGCCAAAAACACTGAGAGCATTTGCGAGTAATTCTACATCCTGAGAAGCTTTGGCATATTCTTCCGCCAACTCCAGACAAGGCTTTGTTCTGTACCTTACTTCACTGTTATAATAACATTTACTCAGCAGTATATTGCATTTGACCAATAGATAATAATCATTCTGAACCACAGCTTTGCCCAATAAGTCTGCCGATAGCGTAACCGCTTGTTCAAACTCTCTTATGCAGACCAGCGCTTTTGCCTGGAAGTATACCAGATGTGCTATGGAACGAACAGATGGAAACCGGGTTTTAAACTCATTCAGTTTATCCAGATAGAGCTTCGGGTTTTCTTCCGATAAAATATCCAACAGATATAAATCCGGATGGTCTATTTTTGAACTATCCAAGTAAAACTCCTTTCCCTAAGTCATCTATGTCCATAATCCATTTAAAGAATTATAACCTTTGCAATTAGCGTTTTCATTCTAAGTATAGTCTATATTGTGTCAACTGAAATTTCAACATGAAATAATATTGGAACCATGCCTTGTGCTTGTCCGCAAAAGTGTTTTGATCTCCGTTTGTATTTAATAGTCGTAGGGACATGCCTTGTGCTTGTCCGTAAAGGTGAGATAATGATATTTAGTGGTATTGAATTTGTTCGGACAAGCACAAGGCATGTCCCTACGACCATTATTCATTTGTAGAATAGCATTCCAATGCTGTTTAAATTGTAGGATAACTGCCCCCGGTTGTCCAAACGTATTATATATATACTATGTTTGTTTCCTGTTTATCCATTAACTGACGACTAGGTTTATAAGGGAATCTTCAGGCAGTTTTCAGGGACTCAAGTCCCTGCAGACTCCCTGATGACTCCCTGCAGACCCCTATTGTCAGTTATGACCCAAAAGAGAAAGAAATAGTATGGAAGTGATAAAAAGTTTCAGCAAGTATGATTATTAAAGGTAACGATGATTGTAGTTCTGCCGATTGACGACAGGTGGAAAAAGCTTGACTAATAAAATGCTAATGCTGAAATAGCTATTGATAAAGATTCCCGCTTTCGAGACAGTGTGACAATGAGTAAGCGAATAGCTGGAGTTCAAAATTCCCTCGTCACGTGAAATATAGATACTATCATGAAAGGGAATTTCGGACTTCAGCTAAAACCTTTACAGATAACGCATCCCGAAGTCCGATTTGCCCAATAACAATGATATCTACTGAAGACTTAAATGAGCAAATTGAACTCCGGCACTGCTCTCCTTTGGTATTTTCGCACAGCCTCTTTCGCAGAATGATTTAATAGGGGGTGGAGATTATTCCACCCATTAAGTTAGGTAAATGATTAAGTATATTGTATTTGCATGTTTGCTATTGCCATTAATGCTATTCAGCGTGACAAGAGAAGTCTCTCTGGATGGAATGCATCAATATTCCAGTATCCAGACGGCTGTGAATGCATGTGCGAGTGGAGATATTATACTGGTTTTTCCCGGCAGATATGTGGAGAACATCAACTTAAACAGCCATGATATCACTATTGCGAGTATGTATGCGCATAATCCTATTCAAAGCAATATAGACAATACTATCATTGATGGAAATCTAAATACCTGTGTTACGGTTGAATCCGGTGAAACAGTTACCGTTAATGGCTTTACCTTAGTAAACAACGAACAAAACAATATCCAGAATAACTATACGAATGGCGGAGCATTTTATATATGGAATAGTAGCCACGTTTTTATCAGTAATTGCATAATACGTAATTGTTCAGCGCTTTATGGTGGAGGAATATTTACCCGGTTAAATTCAATAATTGAATTTAGTAATACAGATATTCATTCAAATCAGTCAATTGGCGTGGGTGGCGGGATTTTAAGCAGTACAAATAGTCAATTAATCTGGGATAGTACTCATCCGAGTAGTGTTTATAACAATGTCGCAGCTATGGGAATGGATTTCTATATTAATGAATGTACAGAACAAATCAATATACAATTAGCCATGGGAAGTATTGCTACCAATGAAGCAGACAATTTCTTTGTGGTTTATACTGATAATAGCGCACAATCAAGTGTTTCTATTGCTCAGGGTTGTTTTGTTTCCATTGATAGCGATATATATGTGAGTCCAACGGGTTCTGACAACAACAACGGACTAACTGCTTTTACACCATACAAAACTGTAACGCATGCTTTACAGATGATTGATTCCAATCCTGACAATCCCAGAACTATTCATCTGGCAGCAGGAACGTATTCTTATTCAACCAATGGTCAGATATTACCTGTAGCTTTGAAATCACATGTCAGATTGGTTGGGGCTGGAACTGAAATTACCATTATAGACGGAGATTTTCAAGATGCCTTTCTGGGTGCTTATCATATTACAGATGCTATAGTAAGCGATATCAGCTTCCAAAATTGCCGGGCATCTTCGTTCATTACGCCGATTAATATATACAACTCGCATGATATTGTGCTCCGAAATCTCGTATTCATGAATAATAGTAATGCCCTGTCCTCAGGTATTAATTTATCTGTTTGTCATGATATTGTTATGGAAAATATTACTGTAGGATATACAGAAATTGGAGATGATATATACACAATCTCAGCGTATAGTAGCGATAATATATACATCAATAATGTTTTATCCACAGGCAATAGTATAACCAATCGTGATTACAATTTTCTGGGATTCTTTTTTGATGAAAGTGACATTGTATTGCGTAACACGATAATCTCTAATAATGCTGCCCAGGATGCATTTGCATTATATTATCAAAATACCCGAAATGAGCAATCCGTTGACAATCTTGATATGAGTAATGTATTAATCGTGAATAACACTATATCTCAATGCAGTTGGGCTTTCGCCCCTGTATATTTACAGAACCGGTATCAGCGGATGAAAATAAACAACTGTACTTTTGCTGGTAATCATGGTGCAGGTAACTTTAGTATGATATTTGCTTATGCTGATGTGAGCAATCTCATCTCCTATAATCCCGGGTTTTCCAGTGAACTGTACCTGAAGAATGACATAACAGGTGAGGGTATACAGGCAGATGTAACACTTAGCAACAACCTATTCAGGACAGCAGCAGTATATAGTGACTTGCCAAATCTAATTACACTTACAGATAATATCTTTAATGGCAATCCGCTGTTTCTGGGAGATGTAGTAGATAGCTTAGAAGTAACAGACCCGGAATACTATTACCTAAGTGCAGGTTCACCTTGTATCAATACTGGAACTGCGGATACAACGGGACTCAATCTACCCCTGACAGACCTGGCCGGGAACTACAGGATTTGGGATAACAGGATAGATATGGGCTGTTTTGAATACGGCTCTGAGTCTGTTACAGCCAATGATAATCCAGAATATCCATCTTTGCCGGATAAGATAGTACTCAGCACCTATCCCAATCCCGTGTATCTGAATGGCAGTAAGGGAGCCTATACATTTATTGAGTTTACTCTGCCGGAGAAAGCCAAAGATAAGCCTGTGGTGGAGATATATAACCTGAAAGGGCAGAGAGTAAGAACGATGCAGGTGGGTGAAAGTTTTAACAGTATGGTGGGGAAGGCTGGGTTAAATAGTGACGAATTACGAACAAAGGATTATGCGAGTCATTCCCTCGAAGAACCTGTCCTCGACCAGATCGGGGAAGGGAATCCAGGATCATGCCGGGTACGATATAGCGATAAAGAAAACAGCATGGATTCCTGCCTGCGCAGGAATGACACTACTTTCTATTCCACAGTGTTTGATTGCAGGGATGACCGCAGTCAAAGGCTGGCTACGGGTTTGTATATTGTCAAAGTAACATCCGGCAGGCATCAGACATCTACTAAGATTACTATACTGAAGTAAATAATAACCGCTTACAAGGGCATAATTCACGCATCAAACTAAGCAATCAAGCTTCATCAAGGCCATTTGTGCAGCCGGAAAAAGAGAGAAGCCATTCTCAGCTATTGTAAAAGCACCGGCAACACGATATAATTCCTTTTTGCTTGACAAAATCCTGCCCTATAAAATGATGATATATAGGAAGAAATTTGTTAAAACATAATGATTATATATAGTTAGTTGCATTAAGCGAGTTAATCAGTATTTGCCGATTAGTGTCATAACCAACATATATAGCAAGGAGATAAAATGGCAGTACCCAAAAGGAAAACCTCAAAAAGTCGTCGTGACAAGCGCAGAACCCACGATGTGGCAGCCATGCCGGCTGTAACCACTTGCAGCCATTGCGGAGAGCCTTCCCGTCCTCACCATGTATGTGAGAAATGCGGCTACTATGACGGCAAGCAGGTAATAGCTAAAAAGGATTAATGTGCGCATAGCAGTCGATGCTTTTGGCAGTGACAATGCACCCTATCCGGAAGTAGAAGGAGCGGTGCAAGCCATAAAAGAAGATCTTTGCCAGCAAGTGATACTGGTTGGTGATGAAGAAATCCTCAAAGCTGAGCTAAGCAAATATTTTTACCCCAAGGAGAGAATCCGAATTGTAAATGCATCCGAACGGATTGGCATGGATGATAGCGCAACCCAATCCGTTAGAAACAAGCCGGATTCTTCGTTGGTAAAGACCGTCGAATTACATCAAAAAGGCGAAGCAGATGCAGCAGTCAGTGCAGGAAATACAGGTGCAGTGATGGCTGCTTCTCTTTTTGTCTACGGAAGAATTAAAAATGTCCTCAGACCTGCAATTGCCATATCGTTTCCCACTCAAAACAAACCTGAAATAATTCTGGATGTAGGCGCTAATGTTGACTGCAATTCAGAACATCTGATGCAATTTGCCAGATTGGGCAAGCTCTATGCCGAGTTTTTTCATAAAGTAGATAATCCCAGAGTATCTTTGCTCAATATTGGCGAAGAAGGTGCCAAAGGTAATCTGCTTGTCAAGGAAGTATATCAATTGCTTTCGGAAGCAAAGGACATGAATTTTATCGGTAATATTGAAGGCAAAGATGTGCTCAAAGGTATTACTGATGTGATAGTCTGCGATGGTTTTGTCGGCAATGTAATGCTCAAAACAATTGAAGGCGCTGCAATCTCGATATTTGAATTATTAAAAGAACAGATAAATAAGGACTGGATTGCCAAAGTAGGCGCAGTACTCTGCTATCCTGTATTTACATATTTAAAAAAGAAACTTGATCATACAGAATATGGCGGAGCTTTGCTTATAGGTTTGAACGGTTTAACAATTATTTCCCACGGACGCTCCAATGCCAAAGCAATGAAAAACGCAATTAAATTTGCTGCTCGTTCAGCACAGAGTGGATTCGTGAAACACGCACAGGAATATTTTGAACAAGCGGGAGTCTAAATGAATAAGTATTACGCTAAGTTCACAGCCTTTGGGAGTTGTACTCCCAAAAAAGTACTAAACAATTTTGACCTGGAAAAGATAGTTGATACCACCGACGAATGGATAAGAACCAGAACAGGTATGTTTGAAAGACATATAGCAACTGCCGATGAAGCAGCAAGTGACCTGGCATATCCTGCAGCAAAGATGGCAATAGAATCCTCACCTGTAAAATACCGTGAGATTGATATGATTATCGTTGCCACCATTTCAGGAGACCATGTCTTTCCATCTACAGCTTGTATTGTGCAAAAAAAGCTGGGGATAAAAAATGTCCCGGCGGTAGACGTTTCCGCAGGTTGTACCGGTTTTATCTATGCTGTTGATATGGCCAGACAATATATAGAAAATGGCACTTACAAGAATATACTGGTGATTGGAGTGGAAATTCTAACTAAAATCACCAACTGGAAAGATAGAAACACCTGTGTTTTATTTGGTGACGGAGCAGGAGCAGCAATAATATCCAGAGCAGAACCTACAGATATTTCACGAATTGTGGATTCAATGCTTTTAGCAGATGGTAGTCAGGGTGAATTCCTGGTTCTGCCTGCCGGTGGTTCACGCATGCCTGCTTCGCAAAAGACCATTGATGAAAACCTGCATACCCTGTATATGGAGGGTAATAAAGTCTATAAATTAGCCGTTCGTTCTATGAGTTCAGCCGTGGACGATATAGTTAAAAGAAACAATTTGACGGTTCAGGATGTAGATTGGGTGATTCCGCATCAGGCTAATCTCAGAATCATTGAGGGTGTAGCTGATAAGCTCAAGGTTCCCATGACGAAAGTAATCGTCAATATAGAAAAGTATGCCAATATGTCGTCTGCAACTGTACCGGTTGCCTTTGATGAAGCAATCAGAGCCAAGAAAATCCGCAGAGGAGATATTGTGGTGCTGGTAGCTTTTGGGGCAGGTATGACATGGGGCAGCGTTTTAGCGAGGTACTAGACTATGATTAAAACAGCTTTTGTATTTCCCGGACAAGGTGCTCAATACATCGGCATGGCGATGGATTATGTGGAAAAGCATGCTGAAGTGAAACAGATTCTGCTTGATTTTGATACAGAGCATGGAACAGATTTATACAGTATTATGAAAAACGGTCCCGAAGAAATTCTCAAAGAGACACGCTATACTCAGCCTGCAATTCTATTTCACTCCGTAGCTGCTTATTATGCCTTACAGCATGAAATAACTATTGAACCAGCTTTTGTAGCCGGTCACTCTCTGGGCGAATTTACAGCTTTGGTGGTGAGCGGTGTTTTATCATTAAAAGATGCCATGCATACAGTGCACAAACGTGGTGAATTCATGATCGAGGCTAATGCCGGTGTTCCTTTTGCCATGTCAGCAATCATTGGTCTGTCTTCTCAAGAAGTAAAGGACATATGCCTGGAAGCTGAAACAGCCGGACTAGTCAGAGCTGTAAACTTTAATACACCTATTCAAACCGTAATATCGGGAACACTGGCAGGAGTAGAAGCAGCGGGAGAACTTGCTAAAAGTAAAGGTGCCAAAAGAGTATTACCCTTACCCGTGGGTGGACCTTTTCATACACCACTGATTGAACAAGCAAGTTTGTGGCTGAAAGAAGAAATGCAAAAGGTCACTTTTAATACTGCCACGATTCCTGTTGTATCCAATGTGGATGCTCTGCCCGAAACAAATGGAGACGCTATCAGAGAGAAGCTGGTTAAACAGATTATCTCACCGGTACGCTGGGTTGAGTGCATAGAATATATGCTGGGTCAAGGAGTTAAAAGATTTATTGAATTTGGTCCTCAAAAAGTATTGAGTGGTATGATAAAGAACATTGACAAGGAAACCGAAGTTTTGAATGTTGATAAAATAGAAGATGTTACAACTGTAAAAGAGATGATTCAATCAGTTAGTTAATCGACTGGAGCAAAAACACAATGAATAGACTAAAAGATAAAGTAGCAGTTATTACCGGTTCTGCCAGAGGAATCGGATACGGGATTGCTGAACATTTTGCATCTGAGGGAGCAACGGTTATTATTCTGGATTTATTTGCAGATGCAGTTAATGAAGCAGTGGCAAAACTAACCGGCATAGGTTACAAAGCTGATGGCTTTGTGGGCAATGTGACTAAGTCGGATGAGATGGAAAGCGTTTTCAGCGCTATTGTCGAAAAGCATAAAGCGGTAGATATATTGATAAATAACGCCGGGATTACCAAAGATAATCTGATTCTGCGCATGAAAGAAGAAGAGTGGGATGCAGTAATCGCGGTAAATTTGAAAGGCTCTTTCCTTTGTACCCAAAAGGTTTTTAAAATAATGATGAAGCAACGCCACGGCTCGATAGTCAATATCGCTTCTGTGATAGGGCTGATGGGCAATGCAGGGCAGGCTAATTATGCTGCTACCAAAGGTGGCTTGATAGCATTTACCAAATCCTGTGCAAAAGAATTTGCCTCACGCAATGTAAGAGTAAATGCAGTTGCTCCCGGTTTTATTCAAACTGAGATGACTGCAAATCTGCCTGCGGAAGTAGTGGAAAACTATTCAAAAGCTATACCGCTCGGGAAGATGGGTTTACCGGAAGATGTGGCAAAACTCTGTTTGTTTTTTGCTTCAGATGACAGTGCTTATATTACCGGACAAACCATCGCTGTTGACGGCGGGCTGACAATGTATTGATAGGTTTGTGAAAGCAACCTGCAATAGATAAAAAAAACCATAAATAATATGGGAGGAATCATGGATATTGAATCCAAAGTCAAACAAATCGTTATGGACAAGCTTGGTGTTGATGAAGCGCAAGTAACTCAGGAAGCTAATTTTATTGAAGACCTGAGAGCAGATTCACTGGATACAGTTGAACTTGTAATGGCTTTTGAAGAAGAATTCGGCATCGAAATTCCAGACGAAGATCAGGAAAAGATAACCACAGTTGGTGGAGCTATTTCGTACCTCAAAAGCAAAGTACAATAGCTGATAACATTAAATCATATACTTGGTGTAGACCGGGACAGGTAACGAATCATCGGTTTCTGAATCTACGGCTTGTAGCGGAGGATATGTTCCTGCGTCACAAGCTCCCTGGATAATTATATTATGGAAACCATGCTGAATTAACCTCAACCCGGTCTCTCCAGCTTATGTATCCAATTGTAAGGCTGATTGAACACAGATGATTTTAAAGAGGTTAAACTTATGAGAAGAAGAGTAGTCATCACCGGAATAGGAGCAATAACTCCAGTCGGTCACAATATGCAGGAAACCTGGGATAATTTGCTAAAAGGTGTTTCAGGTTTTGATATGATTACCCATTTTGATGCAAGTAATCACAGTACAAAATTTGCAGCAGAGATAAAGAATTTCGTTGCTGAAGATCATTTTGATCTCAAAGAAGCCAGAAAACTTGATTTGTATTCCCAATATGCAGTTGTCGCGGCGAGAGAAGCTATCAAAGATTCCGGGTTTACATGTGAAACGGTTGATCCTGATAGAGTAGGTGTTATTACCGGTGCAGGAATCGGTGGGATTCTAACTCTTGAAGAGGAAATCGGTAAGTTTATAGCTGGTGGACCCAGACGCGTGAGTCCCTTTTTTATACCCAAAATGATATCTAATATAGCCGCGGCTCATATTGCCATTGAAAACGGGTTTAAGGGAATCAATTTTAATATATCAAGTGCTTGTGCGAGTGCAAATCATGCGTTGGGAACCGCTTTCCGCTCTATACAATATGGCGATGCTGATATTATAGTATCCGGTGGTATGGAAGCAGCTGTTACTCCGGTTGCTGTGGCAGGTTTTGGAGCATTAAGAGCTTTGAGCACAAGAAATGACGATCCCAAAACAGCATCCCGACCCTTTGATTTGGACAGGGATGGATTTGTTATGTCAGAGGGTTCTGCTCTTCTGATTCTTGAAGATTTGGAACACGCCAAAGCCAGAGGTGCTAAAATATATGCTGAGATAGTTGGTTATGGTGCTACAGACGATGCTTTTCATATTACAGCACCGCTTGAGGATGGTTCTGGCAGTGCTAAATGTATGCAACTAGCGCTCAAAGATGCCGGTATGAAACCTGAAGATATTCAATACGTCAATGCTCATGGAACATCGACTCAGATGAATGATAAAGGTGAAACGCAATCTATCAAGAGTGCTTTTGGCGAGCATGCCTACAAACTAAAGGTTAACTCAACCAAGTCAATGGTTGGGCACATGTTAGGTGCGGCAGCAGGGATAGAAGCAATCGTGTGCTGCAAAACCATAGAGACGGGATGGATACATCCTACTATGAATTTAATTACTCCTGACCCGGATTGTGATCTTGATTACGTGCCGGGTAAAGCTATTCAAATGGATGTCAATGCGGCTCTTTCCAATTCTTTAGGATTTGGCGGGCACAATTCTGCCATAATTATCAAGAAGTATTTAGCATAAATTATACAAATAATCAAGTCGACCTGCTTGATACAGGTCGACTTGTTTTACGTTAAACTAAAGGTTAAAGTGAAAGAAATTATAAAAAAAATCATAGAGTACTTTAGCACTCGCCAAATTCCGGAACATCTGGAATTTCCGAAATGGGAAAAAGGACTTTTTGTTCTTCAAAAGAGAATTGCCTATAGCTTTCATGATGAAACTCTCTTAAAAGCTGCTTTGACTCATAAGTCCTACCTGCGCAAGAAATTCAATGACCATAAGGTACCATCGCCCTTTGAAAGAATGGAATTTTTGGGTGATTCAATTTTAGGCTTTATTGTTTCCAAAGAACTCTTTCTGCATTATCCTGAAGAACAGGAAGGCACTTTATCAAAATTCAAATCAAAAATCGTATCAGAAACGTATCTGACCATGAAAGCCAATACTCTGGATTTGGGAAAATACATTCTTTTAAGCTCTGAAGAGCAGCAATCGGGAGGACAGAATAAGCCCTCCATATTGAGTGATGCCATGGAAGCTCTAATCTGTGCAATCTATCTGGATGGGGGTATTTCTGCTGCCGCCAGATTCATCAAACACCATGTCCTGACTGAATTTGAAAACCTTGTAAACAGAATTGAGCTGGTAAACTACAAGAGCATTATCCAGGAATACCTCCAAGCCAGGAATATGCCGACACCTATCTATAATACAATTGCAGAAGAAGGTCCGCAACATCATAAAGTCTTTCTTGTCGAAGTATCAGTTGATGATAAGATACTGGGTAGAGGCAAAGGTTCAACCAAGAAAGCTGCTCATCAGGATGCTGCAAGAATTGCTTGTCAAAAGCTCGGTATCTGACATCAATGCTGATTTATCCTGTCTTTATTCCTCAAAAGGGATGTCCCTTCAGGTGTATTTATTGTGACCAGAAACAATTTGTTTCAGTAAATAACATTCCATTTGAGAGGATAAGCACCCAATTAGATCAGTTCAACTTAAATCATATTAACACTGATAAACAAATCGCTTTTTATGGCGGAACATTTACAGGCTTGCATCCCGAAGAAAGAGAAGACTACTACCGTCTGGTAGAACCTTACTTAAGTAGTAAAACTACCATCAGGATATCTACAAGACCGGATTATATTGATCAGACAATTGTGGATTGGTGTCTGAATCACCATATTAAGACGATTGAGTTGGGTATTCAGGATTTTAGTGATTCAGTTTTGACTGCCTCAATGAGAGGGTATAGCCAGAAGCAGGCAGTGGACGCTTGTTTTATGATTAAACAAGCAGGTCTGGAGCTAGGAGTACAACTGATGCCCGGACTACCCAAATCATCAAGCGATACAATCCAAGAATCTATGGAATGCCTTCAAAGAATAAAACCCGACTTCCTGCGCCTGTATCCTTTAATTGTTCTTTCAAATACACCTATATGGGAAGAATGGGAAGCAGGTAATTATACACCTTTAAGCCTGGAAGAAGCAATTAACATTTGTGTTGAATACAAATTGGTTACCGATAAAATTGGTATTGAAATTATAAAATTTGGCATACCCTCGCTTGCAAAAGGCAGCAAACATTACGGACCTTATCATCCGGCATTTGGAGAGTTAGTAAAGGGTGAAATGCTGATACGCAAGATTATACAAGGATACAAGCCGGAACACATTATCCATATTGCTAAAAAAGATATTTCTATGTTGACAGGACACAGGGGTTACAATTTGATAAAATTATTAGAAAAACTAGGAAAGTGCTCACTTGAAATTGTTCCTGATTCCAACCTTAATAAAGGAGAAATCAGTTATTCTGCACAATAACTATTACTCTGACATGTTTAAGGAAAGGAGGTTGCATGAAACTATTTAAGTCTGTTTTCTTGTTACTCTTGATGGGTTTTTTACTTACAAGTTGTAATATCAAGAAATTTACTATGCCAACCTGGGATGTCAATGTCAATATACCTTTGCTGAATGAGAAGTATTTTGTTTCCGATTTAATTGATAGCGTAAACTTCTTTCCAGCAGCAGATAACAACATTACCTTTCAAACTTCCGGGGAACTGGATACATCTCCCATAGGTCCCATTGCTATTTCGATGGACGTGGATACAGGCAATCTGCCTCTTCAGACTGGTAACACTCTCGTAGATACATTTCCTTTAAGTAATTTACAAACAGGCAGTGAAGTTGCCTATGGTTTGATATCAGACGGTGGATTGCGTGTTACTTTTTCCAGTATGCATCCATCAGTATCTCAGGTAACTTTGACATTGCTAAATGTTTTGGATAATGTCGGAGTGCCATTGACAATTACTTATGATGGGACCGAAGGTGGTTATACAATACCCTTGGCTGGTTATCATGTCGGTACGGTAAATTCAGATATTATCATTGAGGATATAAATTTTGAAGCTACAGTTCTTTCCAGTGAGACAGAAGGTACCACAGTAGGTTTTTTGCGACTGGGAATGACAGATGATTTATCGTTTACCAGATTCAGGGGTAGAATTCCGTCTCTTACGATGGATGTTGTTGATAATCAGTCTCATATTGATATAGAGTATCCGTGGGGTATAGAAGATGCAATTCAATTGCAGGACGCTGATATCATGCTGCATATTGAGAGTCCTTTAGCATATCCATGCATAATCAGAGGCGATTTTTATGCAGTTAACTATACTTCCGGGCTTGCAGATACAATAAGTCTGCTTGATAATGATGGAAACCCGTTTACCATTAATCCCAGAATTGGGAATTCACCTGGTTTAACAGACATTCAGTTTTCCAATGATGTGGACAGATTGCTCAGGATTATGCCTGAGTATATTGAGCTTCGAAACGCGAGTTACCAGATAGACAATTCTGCTGGTACGATAGGGGAACTTCTCGCCACGGATATGATTACCGGTGAATATGTAGCAAATTCTCCCTTTAGATTTACACTATTTCATTCATTAATAACTCCCAAGGATTCGATGAAAATCGAAATATCGGATGATAACAGAGATACAATCAGAAAAAATCTACTCTCTTCAGTTATTCAGATAGGTATTGTAAACCAGTTACCGGTAGGAGCCGAAACGACGATATACTTCGGACTAGATCCTGCTATTACACCTGATAATCCTTCAACCTGGGCGTTTTCCAGGACAGCTCACATACTGGCGAAATCAGAGCCAAATATCGAGCAAATAATCCCTCTGAGCCTATCTCATGACGAATTACTACTGTTTACAAACCCAAGAGTTTATTTGAAACAGACTTTCATTTTTGATGCATCAGACGGACCGATAACAATCACAGCATCTCCAGCAGACTATATTCAGGTACGCAGTATGATGAATGTAGAAATACATGTGGAGGAACAATGATTAAGAAATACCTGTATCTAGTCGTTATTTCTCTGCTGCTTGCCAATATTATCAATGCCATACCAACTCCAAATTCAGTTGCCTTTTCCGGAAGTTATTTGTTGAGAGCATACGGAGCGGAAGCATTGTATTGGAATCCGGCTTCACTTAATAAAGATTATCGTGATATAGTTTTTCCCGGGATGAACCAAACTTTTTGTATTGCCAACAACTCATTTGATTTGGATAATTATAACTATGTAAGTGGGAGATACTTAACTTTAAAAGATAAAAAGATGATACTTAGTAATATAGATAAACGGCTAAAAGTTGATGCTCAGGCTCATGTCTTTGTATTTGGAATGACATTGGGTAATTTAGCGATAGCTACAAGTATGCACGGTCAGGGTGGGCTCAGATTATCAAAGGAATACATTAAACTAGCTCTATTGGGAAATGAAGAAACCGACTATGTCTTTACGAAGAAATACAACCAACTCAATTTCCTGTCATATCAGGATTACACACTCGGTGCTGGCGACTTTGAAATTTCCCATTATCTGAATAATGATAAAATCCCTGAAATAAAAGCTGGCTTTTCAGCAAGTGCTTTAGTTGGAATTGGTGCTGCAGAAACCGAATATTACAAGGGCTCTTTCCATTCTGGCATGGATGGGATGGCATTTAAACAGGACATTAAAATCAAAACAGGAATCGGTGGTCTTGGAACCAAAGCTCTGATTGGTTTTAAATCAGAACCTATGAGAAATTTAGACGTCGGATTGAGTTTTGATAATCTTTTTGGTTTTATTAGATGGTTCGGAAAAAAGGAAAGATTATCATATTCGATTGATGCAGACAGTACTTATGCATCTGATTTGGGAAATGATTTTTATACTCAGGTAGATTCAACTGAGGCAATAAGTGATTATAATACAAAAATCCCGGTTGAAATGCGTATGGGGACAAAATACAGATATAAGCAAGGTTCATTGTCTATGGACTGGGTTCAGGGTTTTCAGAGTTCGGCTCTGACAAGTTCTATTGGAAGAATTTGTTTGGGTGCTGAATATCAACCGATACTTAAAATGCCGATAAAAATGGGATTTAGTTTTGGTAACAGAGATTACCCTTGGATAATGTCTTATGGCCTGGGATTTTATGGTAAATATATTGATTGTGGTTTTGGGGTGCAAACCTTTGAATATCTGATACCAGGAAAGCACTCTAAGGGAATGTCATTTTCGACCAACTTTAATTTACACTATTAACGGGAATTAGTATTGATTTATATTATATCAGCAATCATATCTGTTGCTATGGCGGGTTTATTGTATTTTCGCAGTAATCCGGAATTAGCATTAAAACAAAGAGTAACTTTAACTGTTCTACGGTTTGCAGTATTTTTTTTACTATGTCTGTTTCTGCTTACACCTATGATTTACTACATAAAAAGATACATAGATAAACCCACAGTAATTCTGCTAAAAGATAACTCCCAAAGCATGTCAATTGATCATCGGGGTAAAACTAAAACTGAGGCAATGGAGACTTCCTATTCATCAATGAGCAAAACATTCAAACAATCAGGTTATAGTGTTAAAGAACTGGAATTTGCTGATGGTTTAAAAGGAAATAAAAACTCGACTTTTCTATTATCTACTCTTGAAGCACTCAGAGCATCTCTAAAAAAAACATCAATAAACAGCATATTTATCTTCTCAGATGGCTGGTTTAGAGATATTGATCTCAATGTTTTAAAAGCTTATGATATACCTGTCAATACGATTGCCGATACAACCCGCAATCTGAATGCTGACCTCCAGATAATCGAATTGAGGCACAACAGACAAGGATATCGTAATGAACTGAGTGTGTTTGAAGCTGGTATTAAATCGACAGGTTTCGGGAAAAGCGCGCAAGTTCAATTCATGGTTGATGACAAATTACTGAAACAGAAAACAGTATCATTTGAAAAGGAGTTGGTACAAACAGTTACTTTTGAGAACAGGTTCTCTAAGCTGGGTATGCACAAACTGGAAGTCAGGATTCAATCTGATAAGCTTAATGAGCAGACACTGTCAAATAACAACTATTCCAGTGCAATAGATATATTAAATGATAAGGATAAGATCCTGCTATTAACAGATGCACCGAACTGGGACAATAAATTCATTCTGGATGCAATTAGCGAGAATAATCGTTGGCAAACTCAAAGTATAACTATTGAAGGGCAAGAACTCTATCAAGGTGGTCAGAAAACAACTCTGAACAACCTGGATAATGTTTCTGTGATAATAATTCTGAATCAAGGGACAATACAACTGGATAGTAAATTGGCACAAATCATTTTAAACAAAGTCAATCAAGGTTGCGGATTGTTATCTTGCGGGTTTCCGGTACCACAGTTAACCGATATTCTTCCATTACGGCAATCGAATATTCGAAGCACATATCAGGGGATATTCAAATTGCTCCCTGTTTCTGCTGCATATTCTGTTTTTCAGATACCGGTTGATGAGCTTAATCTGATACCACCAATAGATTACTACTATGTAACTCCCTCAGCCTCCGCTGAGATACTAGCAGTAATGGATAACTCACAAAAAAGCCCTGCTATTGCGATAAACAATTTATCCAGAGGCAAGGTTGTCAGCTTTTCATTTCTTAATCTGTGGCGATGGCAATTACAAAGCAAGAGTTTTGCTTATAAAAACTTTGTTACTGACCTTATTGTCTGGTTGGGCAATAAAGGGGCCGGACAGATGACCGCGATTTATCAACCCAGTTATTTGTTAGGTGAGGAAATTGAGATTAAACTATCAGCATCAGATGAGATTCATAAACTCAAAAGCGGTCTCACTCCAAGAATTAATGTTTTCAATGCAAAAAACGATAGTATCTACAGCGATTTCATGCTTTTAGACAACAGCAATAACTATAACATCAGGTTTCGCATAAACAAGCCCGACAATTATCATTTTCGCATCATAGACCAATCAATAGCTCAGTCCGTTCAGGGAAGTTTTGTGCTCCAGCAGCAAAATCAGGAATCAAGAGATTTGGGGTACAATATCTCGTTATTGAGCTGGATAGCTTCGCAAACCGGGGGTAAGTTTATGAATATTGCCGAAGCTAAAGATATCAAGCCGTTAAAAGCGGTAATGTCAAAGCGAACCGAGAAAAGTGAATTTCCCCTTTACAAGAAATGGTATTTGATTTCTTTATTCGTAATCGTTTTTTGTTTTGAATTGTTTTTACGAAGAAGATGGGGATTGTTGTAAAAAATAGTGTTAAATTTGTTACCCCCATCTTGATTATTAGACTTAGGTTTTGCCAGACAGGATTAAATAGGAGAAATTAGAATGACTCATTTTGAGCGACTTGAATTTCCTAAGAAGTATTCGATTCCTGGTATTGTTCAGCTAAGTGTACTAATCCTGATTATCGTTGGTATTTGGATTCAAAACTGTTCGCAAAAGCAATTAACTCAGGAAATCAGAATCAGTAATATTGAGATTACAGAATACTCAAGAGTTCATATTGAAGTCCATTATACAATCAAAAATACATCAAGCTTTAACAGAGAAATATGGCTGCTTTTAAAAGCATACGATACCAATGGTGAAGAGCTTGGAAGCTCATTGTATTCTGTAAAAACCGTAGCCGGCAAGACTCAGCCTATGCTAAAAATTATGGATAAGTTAACCAGACCATTAAATAAAGGCGAAAAGCCTGATAAAGCGACTATTGTTTTGTACACTAGGAAGGTGATTTGATGACGGACAATATTGATAAGATAACTCCTCTGGCAAATGCCATGATGCTGATGGAGCAGATCGGGTCTTCACTACCGTTTGGCTTTATGGTATCTAACATTGACGGCATTGTATATTATAAGAACAACATTTTTGAAAAGTGGCTTCCAGATTATCCTGTCGACAATAGATTATGGTTCGTTCAGATGCAGCCTTATCTGGATTCCGAGGTTGAACAAGCTCTCGAATTAAAAGGAAAGTCTATCATCTGGTTGTTGGAAAACAATGCCAGTAACGATACTATGCTAGAAATTAACTGGCAAGGGCAAAAACAATTCTTCAAGCTTCGCACCAGCCCACTCTTAAATGAACGAAAGCAGATTTGTGGATTTGTCGAAATCACAGAAAATGTGACTGAAGTAAAACAATTGGAAAAATCACTCCAGCACTCTCGCAGGTTTGAAACAGTCGGGCGTCTTGCCAGTGGGATTGCCCATGATTTTAATAATATTCTTCAAGTTATAAATGGTCATAGTGAAATGCTGCTTGATGCATATAAAAGTGACCCAAAACTAGTAAAAAGCCTGGATGTAATACTGACTTCAGGTCAAAAAGCGTCAGCACTCACCCGGCAGCTTTTACTATTTAGCCGGAGACAACAAAATGAGTTTAAACAAGTTCACCTGGTAACATTACTGAATAACATGCAAAAATTGCTATGCAGAATGTTAGGTGAAGACATTATTATGAAATTCAATTGTATTGATGCAGACCCTGCCATCGACGGCGATGAAAGTCAAATTGAGCAGATAATTATGAATCTGGCAATTAATGCGAGGGATGCAATGCCTGAAGGTGGTGAGATTTGCATCAGTATTGATTTAAGCGACGTCAGTTCCGAAAGAGCTGCTACTATGCCGTTCAGTAAAGTTGGCAGATTTCTGTGTTTGACCTTTTCAGATACAGGCTGTGGCATTCCCAAAAATATTGTGGAACATATCTTTGAACCATTTTTTACTACAAAAGAAGCGGGTAGAGGTACAGGGCTTGGCTTGGCTACTGTTTATAGTATTATTAAACAACACCAGGGTTTTGTTTCTGTAGATTCTGAGATTAATCGGGGTACATCATTTAAGATATATTTTCCCATGTCCATTACTCAGAAACATGCTGACATTCTGAGTTCCGAAAACATACCAAAACCCTGTGGTATGGAGAGTGTTTTAATTATTGAAGATGATGAGCTTGTCAGGGACCTGGCTTCTCAGGTATTAAGTAATTATGGCTACAAAGTACAATGTGTTTCTAATTTGAATCAGGCACACAATATTATTAAGACCAATAAATTCGATTTATTCCTGATTGATATAGTTTTACCTGACGGCAATGGAGTTGATTTCATTGAGACTATAAAAGGCGAAAATGCTCATGCAGCATTTATCCTGTCCAGCGGATACACTGAGGATAAGCCACAAATAAGACATACTATTAATAAAGGCTATTCATTTCTACATAAACCATACACAATCAATTCTCTTCTAAACGCCTGCGCAGAAGCTTTAAAACATAGAAAGGCATAAAAAAAAGACGGGTATTTCTACCCGTCTTTTAAATTGTGTTACCTTTTTGTGTAATTACTTAGTAACAGGTTGTGCAGCAGGAGCAGCAGCTGTAGTATCAACAGGGGTGACAGCAGCAGTATCAACTGGTGCAGTCATTGTTGAGTCAACTGGGGCTTCTTCAGCTTTTGGTTTGCAACCGAAAGCGATAACGCTGCCAAGAAGCATTACAACGATTAAGGCGATTAAAGCAATTTTCTTTAAGCTCATGATTCCTCCATGTTTTTTTTGTGTGATAAATGTCGATTTTTTTTACTTTACTTTAGTTATTTTATTAGCAATTTCTTGGTAAGAAAAACCTATGATCGAATCAAGGTTTTTTACATCCAATTCCATAACACAAAACTAATACACATCTATCAATTAGGTCAATGTAGTAGTCAATCTATTGAGTCCGCTATTTTTGGCAAGTTTTTTTTTCAAAACTCACTGTTTATGCCCAAATGAAGCATTCCGTCACTTAGACTAATAGGCTGTTTAGCCGAAACAGGAAAGGCATAACTGATACTCATCACACCTACTCTGGACTTGAAAGACAAGCCAATTCCGGTTCCCCATAAATCATTCTTTGCTTGTGTTTTTTTCAACTGTAAATACCCATTATCAAGAAGCAGGTAGACTCTGGAATCTTTAGTTAAAAGATATCGTAACTCGGCATTTATCCATCCCAGACGCCAACTGCTGAATGCATCTTCCGGGTACCCTCTGAGTGAATGAAATCCACCTAGTTTATACTGTTCATATATCTCAGCTTTGGCATCAGATATTTCCCGGTAATAGATACCCAGCGATACTACAAAATTCTTCTTCAACGGAATAAACGATACGCCATCAAACTCAGTGACGGGTGTTGTTTTATTCGTTTCAGCGGTATCTTTGAATATCCATCCCGATTTGATTTTAAAAATATAACCATTAGTTGGGTTAGGAGGGTAATCACTCTTTTTGTATTCCCAAAAAAAGGAAACATTACGGTACACTGTGCGTTTTATTCCCAGTGAATCATTCCATTCCGGATATAATGTTTCAGTATACAAATCGGTTCCAAACTTATTTAGTATTGAATCATAGTATATTTGCACTTCAGTTTTCATTTTAATCCAGGCGGAGTCCTGCTTTGTCCTCTGAAATGATATGTCTCCGGCAAAAGGATATTTACTTATTCCTGTTTCATGATAAGATAGCTCGAGCACCTGGAAATCAGACTTCAACTTCTTCCAGTACAAGGCGAGAGCTCTGTCTGTACCCCATAGATTTAAGAACTGTACATTAGCAAATCCGGTAAACGTCCTTTTATGATTATCGGGATTTGTAGCTATGCCAAAGACTCCTTCAATACTAGTCATTTTGGATTCTTCTACTTCTATGCTCAGGGTTTTGGCATCTAAAGGTGCAATAGTACATGCTTTTATATAAGGCTTAAGCATTATACTGTTTTCAGCCTGAGAAAGCACATCCGGTGTGATAAGGCTGGACTGATTCAATCCGCTAATACGTAATAAAGTGCTCGATTTTGTCACCTTATTTCCCTTGAATCTATAACTATCAGCGCTGAAGAGCGCGCCTTCATTAATCTCTATCACTGCTGCCAGTTGATTATTCAAAGTACTGAGAGTATCCAGCCTGACCTGGGCAAAAAGATAACCCCGTGAAGTATAAAGGCTGAGCACTTGAGATGTTAAATCCGGTAAATCAGTAAGCCTGATTAGATGCTTTTCAGTTATAGATAAGAGTTGTTTGAGTTTATCATCTGAAAAATAGCGGTTTCCATTGAATCTGATAGCATAAAGATATCCGGAATTGCCTTCCTGAATATTAAAAACAAGGTCTACTTTACTATCACCAACCGGCACGATTTCTGGATTATCAATCTTAACAAAGTAAAAGCCTTTGCTTACGAAATACGCCAGCATTCTTTCTTTTAGCACAGGAATAAGTTCAGATTCAAATTGTTGTTTGGGCGTCAGATTCAGTGATTGGATTAAGTCAGAAGACGATATAGTCTCAAGTCCGGTAAACGTAATTTTATTCAAGATGATGAGGCTTTCTTCAGCAAAAAAATGGCTGCATATAGCCAGAATAATTGTAATTAATGCAATTATCCTGATGCGGTTCATAAATTCCGTAAGCCGATACCTAAACTGACAGAACCAAAAAATGTTACTCTCTGTCAGATTTGAGCACGGCTAAGAAGGCTTCCTGAGGAACAGAAACATTTCCGATGTCCTTCATTCTCTTCTTACCTTCTTTCTGTTTTTCCAGGAGCTTACGTTTACGTGTAATATCACCACCATAACATTTGGCTGTAACATCTTTCCTGAGTGCATTTATCGTGCTTCTGGCAATAACTTTTGAGCCGATGGAGGCTTGCAGGGCTATCTTAAACAAGTGCTTTGGAATAACTTCGGATAGAGTCTCTGTAACGCTTTTACCCCAGTTGTATGCCTTATCAGCGTGACAGATAAAGCTCATGGCGTCGACCTTTTCTCCATTAATCAGAATATCCACTTTTACCACATCCGATACTCTGTGCTCAAGGAATGTATAATCCATGGAAGCATAGCCACGGCTGACTGTTTTCAGCTTATCATAAAAATCAAAGATAATCTCTATCAAGGGCATCTGATAATGCAATGCCACGCGCTTTTCATCTATGTATTGAATGTTTTGTTGAATCCCTCTGCGTTCCTGCGCCAGCTTCATAATATTGCCTATGTATTCGGTCGGAACTATGATTTCTGTTTCCATTATCGGTTCCATGACAAAATCCATCTTGGTCGGGTCAGGGAAATCTATCGGATTATAAACTATTATATCACTGCCATCTTTCAATCTGATTAAAAAGCGTACACTGGGAGTAGTGGCAATAATAGGCACATTGTATTCACGGTACAGCCGTTCTTTAACTATTTCCAGATGCAGCATGCCCAGAAATCCGCAACGGAATCCATAGCCCAACGCTGCCGAAGCTTCTTTTTCATATATCAGGGAAGCGTCATTAAGTTTCAGTTTGGCAATAGCTTCCACCAGGTTTTCATAATCTTCGCCATTAATAGGGAAGATACCACTATACACCATGGGCTTAGGTTCCTGAAATCCACCCAAAGCCTCAGGGCATCCGCCTTTGGCAGTGGTAATTGTATCTCCGACTCTGGCATCGGCTACTTCTTTGATATTGGCAATAATATAGCCTGCTTCACCTGAAGTCAGTCCCGGTTGTGGGATAAACTTTATACCCAGATAGCCTATTTCTTCTATTTCATATTCATGTGCATTGGAAAACATCTTGATTCTGTCTCCCTTTTTGAGAGAGCCGTCAAACATCCTTACCAAAACAACCACACCTCTGTAAACATCATAGTACGAGTCAAAGATAAGTGCTTTTGACGGGTTACTGTCCACTCCCTTGGGAGCAGGTAAAAATTTGCAGATTGCATCCAGCAGCAGTTCAACGTTTTGTCCGGTCTTTGCGCTTACTTTAATAATTTCTTCCGGCAAAACTCCGATGATGTCCATCAGGTCATGTTCTGTGCCTTCAATGTCAGCCTTGGGCAGGTCAATTTTATTGATTACCGGTAAGACATCCAGATTGTTATCCAACGCCAGATAAAGATTACTCATCGTCTGAGCTTCAATACCCTGAGCCGCATCGACAAGCAAAACTGCTCCTTCGCAGGAAGCCAATGCACGGGATACTTCATAACTAAAGTCCACATGTCCTGGAGTATCAATCAGGTTTAGAATATAGAGTTCACCATTATAATCCCAGGTCATACGAATAGCATGACTCTTGATTGTGATACCTTTTTCACGTTCCAGGTCCATATCATCCAAAACCTGCGTAACGGTTCCATTTTTATCAATTACATGGGTCAATTCCAATAACCGGTCTGCCAGGGTAGATTTACCGTGGTCTATATGTGCAATAATGCAGAAATTACGTATGTACTCTTGTTTCAATGTGTTTTCCTCCACATAAAGTCACTTTTTGAATATCACCTCTGATTTGTCAACAGCAAACACAAACTGCCTGATTTCATCAATACTTTCGTTTCTGTGCAGACGGGAATCTTATCCTGCAACAAATTGATGTGGTCATTCCTGCGCAGTCAGGAATCCACGCTTTTTTGCTATTTAAAGACACGGAGTCTGGAGACACAGAGAAAGTGTATAGAAAGAGATTATTAACGCAGAGAAGCAGAGCCGCAGTATGTTATGAAGATATTCTTTGTAAGTCCGTAGGACGTTACTATGTAACCCAGCACGTTAGTGCTGGGTCAGAGATATAGAACATCTGAGTCCGGTAGGACGGCACAATAACCATTCTCAATCTCACATTCACATTCACTAACCCTTCAAGTAATCAGTCTTACTATCCTCCCGGGGTTCACCCGGGGTATGCTTACTGAAACTATTAAGCATCAAGCAAGTTAATACCTAGATGATGATAAGACTGATAACTTGCCGCTTACTTGTAGCATAAGCATCCATCATTCCTTCGAAGGCGGGAATCTTACATTTCTAAACCTGATCTGCCCTTAAACTGTGTTTACCTGCTGTATGGTACACCCTGGGACTTTCCTTACTCAGCTAACTAAGGAACCCGGAAGCAACCTGCCTACAGCAAGCATCGGCTCAACAAGGGCAATTGTGGATTATCTTATCCATGTAGTTCTGCATTTATGCAGGTAGCTATTACTAGATAAATCGTGATAAATAATTACCAACCTGCATAAATGCAGAACTACATACTTATTCATTCTCTTTCTCTATCTCTTTCTCTATCCTTATTTGCTAATTATCCCTAATTATCCCTTATTAACCTCCTGTTTATACCTTAACTGACCAGAGGATTTGGCAAAGACTCTAAAGAGAATCTATAGGAAGTCATCGGGGACTCGAGTCTCTGAAAAGTCCCTGCAGACTCCCTGCAGACTCCCTGCGTCAAACACAACACATATGGAGAACATAAGAGCAAGAAAAGGTATTCATTGGTCACCTGAGGCAGGTAACCTACCAACGTAGGATAACCGCCTCGGTTGTCCTAACGAAAAAATTATAAGTCTACCATGCTTTTCAGAGGAAATGTACCAGCTTATGATGACAATTATTTTTTAATCTCTGCGGATCATATTAGAAATGAATCCACGCATATCTTCTTAGGACATGTGAGGAATGCTTCATCAGGCTCATCCTCAATAGAAGATCCCCATCCCTTTATTTATCGAACTGCAGACAAGGATTTTACATTTATTCATAATGGCGGAGTCAAAACAAATCAAGAAACATTACCCAATATCCATTCAATTATGGCTGCCATGGACCCGGGTTGGGAAGCAAACCATGAAGACATTTCTGATTCTAATATAGACTCCGAGTATTTATTTTCTTTTATTATGTTGAATATATCTCAGCACAATGGCAATATAATCGAAGGGATAAAATCAGCAGTAAATGCGATTGTGGATAATGGTGTTATTTCCACAAACAGCGCTATAAATTTTATCTTGTCTGACGGAGTGGATTTATATGGATACAGAAAGCTTAAGAACCCGAATAGTGATATTTATCATCCGCTTCGCTATTTCTATGATTCTCAAAATCCTATGGTTAATAAATATTATTCTGGTTTTATGACCGTATGCCCTGTTACATTACAAGATAATGCACATTCTATAGACATGCTGGATGACGAATTAATCTATATGTCAAAAACAGGCGCAATAATCAAGTTTGATAATTTTTCACGTAATCCGGGTGCTCCTGACAATATCACCTATGTAAGAGATTTCCATCAGGGTGTAAATTGGAGTTCCTTCCCTGTAATGATAGGAAATGAGACAGACGGCGTTCCTTTGGTGCAACCATTAATTGATAATGGCGGATTGCTTACGATAGAGGGAAAACTTTTGCAGGAGGAATACAATTCACATGACCTTCAATGGAATCCCCAAGTATTTAATCTTGATAACAAGAGTCTTTATAAGCTTGATTTTCACGACAACACTTCCTCCATGCATGCAAGTGGGGGTGGTTTTTATGAGCACGGCTCTTTAAGAAACTCTACAGAACCGCTTGTAACGGATGTAGACCCAAATACCGAATATTGGCTCGGATATACGCTTGTACCATCACAAAATATCAAAGAAGCCTTTGGAACGAGTTGGGAAAACATTGACTGGGTAAAGGGTGAAAAGTGGTTTTATGCCCACATGCCGGAAACTCCTTCAAAATACGTTCCACCTGTTCCTTATGCCCCTGCTTATTACACTGCGAATAAAAATATGGAATTTGGGAAAGGCTATATAGTTAAGTTTAGAGATAGCCAGGCATCCTTTACCTGGCTAAATCCACGCCATATCGATTTTATCGCTGAGAAGGAAGAAAAATCTGAGCACTTTGATTTTAAGACCGAACCTGATTACATTGCTATTGATATCATGGATGCAATAGACCCAATAAATGTATTAGAAATTGGAGCTTTCCAGGGAACCAAGTGTATTGGCGCTGTTAAACCGGAAAAGCTACCTTGCCAGCTTCTTACCTACCCTGCCTGGGATAATCCCACCCCCATAACCTTTGAAATTATCTGGAAAGAAGTTAAATCAAATACATCATTCTGCCAATATCAGATTTGGGATGATGACGTAAGTAGTTTCATTCCCGGATTTTGTAATCTGCAAACCAGTTATGCCCAGGTAAAATTAGACAGTAATAATGATAGCAATACTACCAATGTTGTACCTGTTATTACAGTCCGGAATGCACCCAATCCTATACTAAATAACACTAACATTAACGTGAAAATATCTACCGATGCAACATTTAGCTTGACAGTATATAACCTTAAAGGTCAAATGGTTAATAAGGTATTTCAGGGAAATAGAAAAGCGGGAAGCCATGCTTTTCTTTGGGATGGAAAAGATGAACAAGGCAGAAAAGTTACATCAGGTATCTACTTTGCCAAACTTAATTGCGATAATCAATCTATAACGCACAAAATGATAGTCTTAAAATAGTTTTAATATGAAGTCGGGAGCGTTAAAACCTCCCGACTTCGTTTTTGAATCATGAAAATTAAAATTCTGTTCGCTATCGTTTGGGTTGCATTACCGATATGGCTGCTATCTATGACTCTGTCGGTGTCCCACAGCGCATCTGGTGTTTATACCACTATCCAAAGCGCTATCAATGCTTCCTCTCCCGGTGATACAGTATTAGTGGATTATGGTAGATATATAGAGAATCTGAGAGTCATCGGCAAGTCACTAACAATTACAAGCAAATACAGCCCTTTTACAGAAGACTCCCGCCGCATCACTATCATAGATGGTAATCAAACCGGAAGCTGCATTGTCATTACAGACAATGCTAATATTAAGCTGGAAAATCTTTATCTAACCAATGGCAGCGGATTTCGTCAATATCCTGATTCCCCACCAGTCGGGGGAGGCATATTCTGTCTGGATTCGGTTATTAATATTACAAATTGCCTGATAAAAAAGAACTATGCTGTAGTATCTGGAGGTGTTGTATTAAATAATTCTATTGCCACATTATCAGGTATGGAAATATCCCATAATCAAACTCATCATGGAGGAGCGCTTTCATTAGGTGATTCTGAAGTGGTATTTGACCCCATTAATCTATGTAGTGTTTTTCTCAACTTCGGAGCCTATGGTAATGATATAATTTTTCAAGCTCCCGGCAATAATATAGTGCTGGATAAATTCACGGTAATGCATCCGGATGACGAGTATCTTTTTAGTACAATTTTTGCCCCCATTTCCTTTTCCTGCCGCAGAGCTGCTATAGAGCAGATACCGGCAGATTTATATGTAAGCACAACCGGTGATGACACAAACGATGGTCTTACACCTGATTCGCCTCTCAAAACCATAGCCCTGGCACTTATCAAAGTGAAAGCTGACAGCCTAAACCCGCGCACTATTCATTTGGCAGAAGGAACTTATTCCCGCAGTCTAAACGGACAATTTTTACCCCTTAACATGAGAAGCTGGGTAACCATCAGCGGGGACAACGAATACAGAACCATATTGGACGGCGAGAATAAATATCCCGCTGCGTATGGATACAATGGAGAGCGGGAGACAGGGTTAAAAAACCTTACTATTATAAGGTGTGGCAGTGAGTTTGGGCATGGTGTTATAACTTTTTCCAGCCGTGGCTATGGGAATGAAGACGGATCAAAAAGCAGAATGTATAGTGTTAATCTGGAAAATCTTAGATTTCTGGATTGCAAGATTCCATTGGGAACTCCGAATTCTGCAACACAGATGATGAACATCATCACGTCATACTATGCAGATAAAGCCAGCTTCAAAAATATCCAGATACTTAACTGTAACGGTCGTTTTGCTTTTAATATTCTGGGTGGAAACACCTATGCCGAGAATATTCTGATTGATAATTACCGTCCCGGCAATTCCGAAAGCACCGGAGCAGGGTTTATGATCGGCAACAGTTATTATTATCCCAATTATATTGAGAATCCCAATTATTTTATCAATATTCAGATTTCAAACAGTTATAGTGATGAACATTTCTTTGGCGATTCCCCCATGTTCTGCGTTGGTTATCACACTTATGGCGCCTCCATCCCGGTAGAGAATTACCTGATAAATGCCACGATAACAGACAATATCTGCCAGTATTTTAATGGCAGTGGTGTCACTGTTTTTGACAATGGCAGACTGACTATGATTAATTCCATAATCTATCATAACTTCCCCCGCAATGTCAGGCTCCATGCTTCTACAGATGAGCCATGCAGGCTGAGAGTGCTCAACTGCCTGATTGGCGATGGAGCAGATGAGGGCTATACCGGGTTTCAGAACATAGGAATCAATAATGTTCAGGAATGGTATGGCACTAATTTTAGATTTGACCCTCTCTTTATTGGTACGCATAATCCTAATCTTTATTATTTAAGCTCAGAATCACCTTGTGTTGATGCCGGAACAACTGATTTTAGCGCTTTGGAAGGACTCCCACGCTTTTCCTTTCCTCTCTATGATTTGGCAGGTAATCCCAGAGTCAGAGGTGCATCCATAGACATGGGAGCTTATGAATGGAGCAGCACTGTTGATCAGGATAATGCTCTTCCTGTCCCGAATTCTACTACTCTGAGTATCTATCCCAATCCTTTCGTGAGTAATACAACCATCAGCTACAAGCTGGAGAAAGCATCGGATGTGGTCTTGGAAGTCTATAATACTAAAGGGCAGAGAGTAAAGAAGCTGGTCAATGCCAAGCAAGCCAAAGGTGAGCAGGTCATACAGTGGAATGGCAAGGATGAAGCAGGCAGACCCAGCAGTACAGGGATTTACCTGATTAGGCTGACAAAGGACCAGGAAAAGACTATTTCAAAGAAAGTGACACGTATCCAATAACATAAACAGCGACAGGATTGTCACTGCTACCAGCAAAGAAAGTGACACGTATCCGGTAACTCTCTAATAGCGACTTTCCGGATAGTTCTTTGGAGTTTGGAGAGGTATCTTCTGGGGTGGAGTGATATAGGTTTTGGGCTGCATTTCTTTATCCTGAATATTTATCGGGAATACTTTCCGGCTTTCTATCCACTGACCGTTTGTACCTATAACACTATAGGTCAGGATAAAGTTGTAGTCATAGTTTCCCCTTTTGACGGTAAAAACACAAGGTTGGTCAGAGACACCCTCAATAATGGGATATTTGCCATACTTATCATAAACGGCAGGTTTGGAATAGGTTAATAGGTATGAGCTATCCTGCGAAGCTAAAGCAATCCTGACTATTTTAAGAGTTGGTAAATCCTTCTGGTCAATTATTGGCTTTATCGAGATATTGAGTGAAGTCGTATCAACTACTTCATTTTGTTGAAAAAACCTATACGTGACGAGTAGTTTGATATTAACGGCATCCTGATTAACTTCAAGTGTTTCAGAATTGATGGGATAGCCTCCGAATCTATTATAATAAGTATTTGTACATGAGGTCAATATCATGAGGAGCAATAATCCTGCTAATATCATTTTCATGCTATTTTATCTCGATTATTCTCTCAATCACAGGCTGCAATGTAAAGGCTATATGTAGAAACCCGTTTTCATAAGTAACTTTGGGCTTTTCTCTTTCTATGGCTGTAAGGGGGAAGTATATACGGCGGTCAAATTTACCCGTTTCAATTTCCATATTATAATAACACATCTGACAGTTTGGCGTGGGCAATGTTCTTTCTCCGGAAATCCGGATATACTCATCAGTGGTAGTGATACTGATATTCTTCTTATCCACGCCTGCCAGTTCAACCAGAATTATCCATTCTGTATCAGTTTGAAACACATCACAGCGTGGGTGCCAGATATCATCCAAAGCATCTTCAATCGCATTGGGGTGATTGGTCAGGGAATTTACTTCGCCCAGTATTTTCAGCATTTCGCGTTGGATACCAATCAGATTGTCAAAGAATTTTTCACGCATAGTGTTTATCTCCCTGCTAATAAAAGCATACTAATCTCTTTGTGATCTAATGATAGTCTTTCTGGCTTCATCTTTTTTTATCTTTTCCAGATAGGCAATCTTGTCCCTGATGTATTGATTGAGTTTTCCATACTTATGCTTTCTAGCATAATCTCTGGCTGTTTTATTGTCATTATTACGAAGCATCGGATCAGTGTCAACGGTAATAACTGCGTCTATTGTTTCTCTGCTTCCACCCTCAATCGCAAACATAAGCGCTGTCCAACCCTTATCATTTTGCAGGTTGACATCAGCTTTATTTATCACAAGAAGGTTTACTATACTAGCTCTTTTACAGCTTGCAGCGTACATCAAAGCAGTGCTCTTGTCAATATCAGTAGCATTAACATCTGCTCCCCTGGAAACAAGCAACTCACATACATCCAAAGCTCCTTTCATCGATGCAACTATTAAGGGTGTCTGACTTGCCTGGTTGCGTTTGTTTAGATCATATCCTGCATCCAGAAAAGCTCTGATGATTTCTGCCTTGTCTTGATTGAGATATTTGTAGAAATTGGCATCTGAAAATGTTATATTATGCAGTTTTAGTTTATCTATTCCGGTTGCATTGTCTGCCTTCTGAGTTTCTGCACCTAAAACAGAACAAAATAGTATTATCAGAACAAGGAAGACATATGCTTTGCTTAGTTTCATTTGTTGCTCCACTAAAAACCTTTGTTACATTAAGAATGCATCTATATAAATGTCAAGTACAATCCCTGGGTGATTAAATCTGATTGACAAAAAGCGAACAGGCTAAAAGCATCTCTATATTATTAAAGTGGTGGCAGATATGAATAATAAGCAAAAAAGGCATATAACCCGGCAGATAAAATTGGGCAATATATTAATTGGTGCAGAAGCTCCTATATCAATCCAATCTATGACCAATACTCTGACTTCAGATGTGAAAAGCACCCTGAAACAGATAAAAGAACTCTATGCAGCAGGTTGTGAGATTATCCGTGTAGCTGTTCTGGATGAAGCTGATGCCAATGCCTTAAAAGACATACGCAAGGAATGTCCGATGCCTTTAGTTGCCGATATCCATTTTGATTATAAGCTTGCTCTTTTGTCTATAGCTAATGGTGTTGATGGGCTGCGTATCAATCCGGGTAATATCGGCTCGGAAGGGAAAGTGATTGAGGTAGTAACTGCTGCAAAAGACAAAGGCATTCCCCTCCGCATCGGAGTGAATACAGGTTCTTTGCCCCAAGCTATTCTAAACAAATATGGTGTTTCGGCAACAGGCTTGGTTGAAGCTGCCCTGGAACATGTACGAATACTGGAAAAACTTCATTTCCATGATATAAAAATATCTGTTAAAGCCTCTTCGGTTCCTTTAATGATTGATAGTTACAGACTGCTTTCCGGTAAGGTAGATTATCCCTTACACCTGGGTGTGACGGAAGCCGGAACTGAATATATGGGCACAGTTAAATCTGCCATCGCGCTTGGAACTCTGCTTTCAGAAGGTATTGGTGATACAATCAGGGTTTCTCTGACAGCAGACCCTGTAAAAGAAGTATATGCTGCCAAAGCCATCCTTAAAGCTCTGCAAATGAGAAAAGGAATGGATATCGTATCCTGCCCGACCTGCGGCAGGACTAAAATAGATTTGATTAGTCTGGCAAATAAAGTAGAAATAGCGCTCAAGGCATATTCCGAATTACCCATCACTGTCGCTGTAATGGGTTGTGCGGTAAATGGTCCCGGTGAAGCAAGAGAAGCAGATTTTGGGATTGCCGGTGGCAGCGGAGAAGGGCTGCTCTTTGCTAACGGCGAAATTGTTGGCAAAGTACCTGAACATGAATTGGTCTCAGGGCTGGTTAAGCTAATCCAAAATAAATATCCTTTATGACTAAAACTGAATATTTCAAGCTCTTTATATCTTTCTTTAAAATCGGGATGTTCACTCTGGGTGGGGGATATGCCATGCTGCCTCTCATCCATCGGGAAGTAGTGGAAAAGAATAAGTGGATGGATGAAGAAACCTTTGTGGACGGTCTGGCGGCAGCACAGGCTTGTCCGGGTCCGATTGCAGTGAATATTAGCGTATATGCGGGTTATCATATTGCCCGGACATGGGGAATGGTATTGGCTGTTTTAGGAACTGTCCTGCCATCTTTTTTGATTATACTCGTGATAGCTGTTACATTTACCAATTGGGCTCAGTCTTTCATCGTACAAAAGATATTCAATGGTCTGCGTCCTGCTGTAACAGCCCTGATAGCTGTCCCGGTAATCCAGATAGCTGCCAAAGCCAAAATTAAATGGTATAGCTATTGGTTGCCGATAGTGGCGATAATCCTAATTGTCTTTTATGGCATTTCTCCCATCTACCTGATAATCTTCACTATCCTGCTGGCATGGGTAAAGTACCTGTATAAAGTTACACGTACAAAGGAAGCTAAAGACTGATGCTGTGGCAATTATGCTGGACTTTCTTTAAGATTGGCTTATTCAGTATTGGTGGAGGTTATGCCATGCTGAGTATGATTCAACAGGAAGTAGTAATCAAGCATCATTGGCTTACTAATCAACAGCTTACGGACATGATAGCCATCTCGCAGATGACACCGGGACCGATTGCTGTAAATGTAGCAACCTTTATCGGTTACAGGCAGGCAGGCTTCTGGGGAAGTGTCTTTACTACTTTTGGCGTAATTCTGCCATCTTTGATAATCATGCTGATAATCACAATCTCTTATCTCAAATTGAAGAAGAAAGCCTGGTTTGGTATGATACTAAAAGATCTGCGTCCTTTGGTTATCGGCTTGATTGCTTCTGCTGCCTGGCTGACTGCCAAAGCTGCCTTTGTCAATTGGTTTGGAGTTGTCGTTTTTGCAGCCTGCTTCATCCTATCTCTCAGGTTTAAGCTGCATCCAATGCTTATCATGGCTCTGGCTGGTATAGCGGGTATTGTTGCAGGATAGTAAAAACTGGTAACAAAAAAATCATTTGGATTGGAACAATGATCAAATTTTCCCGGTGTATAATCTGCTCCTTTGGAGAGATATAATTTATTGACAAAAAACGCTTATTTGTAACTATAGAATATATAACAAATTAAACATTAGAACATTCTTTAAACTATAGAGATTCCCCTTCATGGAGGTATCCATGCGCTTAGTAAAAAAACTGATTGGCTTTTTGTTTTTGTTTGCTATTTATAATCATACTTTAAATGCTGATAATACATTTTATATGGGCATGACTATCACACCTTCATTTTCTCTTGATACTGTTAATCCGAATGTCAATCTTACTACCCCTAATGGTTGCGAAACACTTTTTTACAATTCTCCTAATCATATTCAATGGAATATAGTAGAGAGTAACCTGATTTCAAATCCAATACTAATCGAACTAAGTTTGAATAACGGTGCAAATTTTACAAGTATTGCACCTCTCCAAGCGAATACCGGAGAATATCTATGGACAGTACCTGCAATAACAACTCTGCAAGCTAAAATCAGGATAACTGCTACTGACAGTTACGGTAACACAGGTAATGATGATAGCGATTATCCTTTTCGTCTTTCAGATGAAGCTGTTTTCCTTACACCTCAGTTTACAATAGATACAATAAATCCTCAAATATCGGTCTTATCTCCCAACGGAGGGGAAAAGTGGCTGATGAATACAATCAAGGATATTACCTGGAACGCAACAGATAGCCATTTCCCTTTTGCTCCGGTAACAATAGACTGGAGCATGGATAACGGATCATCATTTACAACGTTAACTGCAAATGAAATCAATGATAGCTGCTATCCCTGGACAATACCAGCAATGGAAGTTGAACATGCTAAAATCAGGATAACAGTTATAGATTGTTTTGGCAATACCAGCACTGATTGCAGCGATGCTCCATTTGTTTTGCAAGGGGCTTCGGTAATTCTCACTCCAAATTTCAGTATGGATACGATAAATCCGCAAGTAACGGTCATATCACCAAATGGCGGGGAAACCTTCATGGCAAACATGACAAGGAACATCACCTGGAGTGCAACAGATAGCAATTTACTATCAACCCCGATTATGATAGATTGGAGCACTGATGACGGGGTTTCATATTCTTCTCTCGCAACAAATGAAGTAAATGATGATAGTTATTTATGGCAGATACCCAGTATAGAATCATCCCATACAATAATAAGGGTTATCGCTGTGGATAGATTTGGAAATTCAGGCAGTGATATTAGCAACGATCATTTCAGACTCCCCGGACAGATTATCTTTGTGACATCTCCATTTGCATTAGATACAGTAAACCCCATTTGTGACCTGCTTAGTCCTGACGGAGGTGAAGTATGGTATGTCGGAGAAAGACAAAACATCACATGGACAGCATCAGATAATCATTTGGGGGCGCAACCCGTTAATCTGGAATATGTTAGAAGTGACCCTGATACAATCATTACTATCCAACCTGCGCTTGCCAATAACGGCGTCTATAGCTGGTTAGTACCAGATAATACACCTGCAGGAATTTTAATGCGTTTAACCATAACAGATGTTTTTGGCAATTCAGCAGTTGATTCATCGCAGAATCCCTTTGATATAGGATATGCAACTCTCGCAATTCCACAGAATGTGACAATTAAGATGGTCAATTCTACAGATGCTGTAATTACCTGGGAACCTGTTACTCAAAACGAGCTTGGGATACCTATAGAACCTACTTCTTATTACATTTTATGTAATCAAACAACAGATCCAGAAAATGATGCTGTTTACTTTGTTCTGGGGAGTAGTGGCACGGCTAATCAATTTACGCATATCAATGCCGGAATGCAATCTCAGCAGACGTTCTATCGTGTTGTGGCAGTTGTAAGTTCTGAGGATAGAATCAGCAGAATTGGAAAAGAATTATCCTATAGAAAACTCTCAGGCTTGAAATCAAATCCACTGAGTATGCCTGAACTCAAACACATGTTATTAAATTAAAAAGAAGATCATATAATTTAGGAGTAAACAATGAAAAAAGCATATCTATTATTCTTTGTTGTAATCTTTTCAATTACTCTTTATGCTGCTCCGGTAGTTACTAATGCCACTGCTGCTCAGCGTACTGATGGTAGTAAAATTGTGGATATCCACTTTGACGTTTCTTTCTCATCTGCTGATAGCGTTTATATAAGTCTGAACTTGTCTGATGATGCAGGAACTACTTTTACAATAATGCCAAACTCCGCTTTGTTAAGTGGAGATATCGGTAAGATACACACAGGGACAGGAAAACACATCGTATGGCTGGCAGGTGACGAAACACAGGATTTTGATGGTAATCAGTTTGCTTTCAAAGTTCAGGCATGGGATATGCCACCTATGCCTGAAAGCTTTATATACATTGATGGTGGGACCTTTGACAATGATGGACGGGAGGTAACGTTAAGTAGTTTCTATCTGGATAAGTATGAGGTTACCCAATCTGAATATCAAGCAGTTATTGGTACGAATCCCTCTCATTTCCCCAATGTGAGCAATGGGCCGGTTGAAATGGTTTCATGGACAGATGCTATTGTGTATTGTAATAAACGCAGCATAAGTGAAGGATTAACACCATGCTATCAATTATACTATAATTCTGAATATGATTATGGGACTATTCCTGCGAATTGGCCAAACGGTCTTCTGAGTCAAGGTAAAATGTACATACAATGTAACTGGGATGCAAACGGATATCGGCTTCCAACCAATGCAGAATGGCAATTTGCTGCCAGGGGAGGAAATCAAACCCATAATTACATGTATAGCGGTAGCAATAATCAGGAATTAGTTGCCTGGTATTCACTAAATTCAAATGAAACTACTCATACAATTGGGACAAAAGCAGCCAATGAGCTTGGTTTATTTGATATGAGCGGTAATGTCTGGGAATGGGTTTGGGACTATTATGGTGAATTATCAAATGAGCCACAGACAAATCCTCATGGTCCTGCTTCTGGTATGAGTACTATTTTCCTAGGCGGGGGCTGGGAAGACAATGTAGCATTGCATTATACAGCAAACTACTTTCCAGGCAATTCTTGGAATTGGTCAGGTTTCCGCGTCTGCAGGATTGCACCCTAAGTTTAAAAAAAGTAAGCAAAGCTTAACACAGCCCAACCTGTTCACATCAAGTATCAACTTAAAAAATACTTCTTCTCCTTTGTTAATTGTATGTTACAGAGAATATTCCTTTGAAGACAATTTCTGGGGTTAATATAATGGGGTTTAATATAAACATTGACATAATTAAACAATTATCACTTAATGAATAAAAGCAATATGTTCATCAAACTGAGAGGTGAATTATGCGATTAACCGATATCTTGAACCAGATTTACACAAATATCTCTTTGCATACAGAGACATGGATAAGTATCCTGATCGGAGCATTAGTAACATTAATAATCGGCTATATCATCTACAAAATTCAAAAGAAAGAAACCACTATTCATAAACTAGACCATGACGCCAAACTGGAAGAGATAAAGCTGCTGCATCAGCAGGACTCTGAAAAAATCAAGGTATTGTATGAACTGATTATCCAGTCGCAAAGAGGCAGTATTGGAGAAATTGAAGCCGCAGTTTTGGAACAGAAGATAGAAGTTGCAGCAGAGCTGATAACAGATCAAGACTCTGATCATGCTCAGGCATTAAAAGCCATCGCAGATAAGGATAAAGATGAGGCAGATAGTCTTTTAGATAAAATTGCCGAGCAAGAGCATAACCTGTTGGGAATGTATAAATTGCGTGCCCTGAATGAATGCCGCAACGGCTTCTATTCTGAAGCTGTAAAATGGTACAGGAAAATTGTGGAAATGATGCCGGAGGATTTTACTCAACTTGATTCACTCCTACAAGCGTTGAACAATGCCGGACAAACCAATGAAGCCAGAGCAATGGCGCAGAATAAACTGAACACCCTGGATAAGCAGGATAATCCTGAGGCTGTCAGTATGATTATCTTACTGGATAACATCAGTGAAGCGTACTGCATTGAACAAAACTATGATGCAGCAGAACCTTATACGCTGAGAAGCTATGAAATAAGAAAAAATCATTTTGGTGAGACCCATTTGGAAATGGGGAATGCATACAATAACATTGCCGTTCTTTATGGTGGAAAAGGTAAGTATAAGGAAAGTGAAGAATGTTTCTTGAAATCCGTTGCTGTCCAAGAGGCAGATGACAAAAACGGAATCGGATTAATCCAGCCATATTCTAACCTTGCCAATTTATATCTACAGCAGAATCGTGATCAGGAAGCCCTCCCGTTGTTGGAAAAAGCCATTCAGATTATTTCAGATAAATTGGGCGCTGACCATCCTTATATAATACACCCTTACAATACCTTGGGAAACATTTATGCAAATCTTGGCAGATGTGATAAAGCGCTGGAGCTGCTCCTCAAAGCCAGGGCTATTTCCGACGCCAAGCTGGGTTTGCATCACCCGTTTCATATAGAAATTTCGCTTAATCTGGCTTATTTTTACAAAACACTGGGCAAGTTGACTCAGGAGGAGGAAGTCCTGCGCTGCCTCTTGGATAACAAAGATACTCCAACTGATAACGGAAGCAATAAGCTGGATACAGTTCTTTTCAAACTCGCCCTGAACCTGCATGCTCAGGGAAAACCGGATGAAGCAGAGCTATATTATACCAGAGCCTTGCCTCTTTTGAGAAAAGCCCATCCCGTTCAACCGGATAATCTGGCATCGACACTAAACAACCTGGGTGTTATTTATAGAAAAACCGGAAGATATCATGAAGCAGAAACATATTTTTTGGAAGTAGATGAGATTAATGAAAAAATCTATCCGCAGGTAAATCTGCAAAAAACAATTACCAAGATGAACCTCGGCAATACCTACATTAGAATGGAACGCTGGTCTGAAGCCGAACAGTATATGCAGCACGCAGTTATGATGTTTGGTGAGATGAAATCCGTGCATCCCTATCACATTGATGCTCTTCACGACTATGCTTCAATACTGGAAAAACTCGGCAGACACGCAGAAGCAGATGAATACAAAGCTAAAGCTGAAGAACTGAAAACGAAGTTAGAGGGACATACCACAGAAAACACAGAAGAAACAGAAAGCTCGAAAGGATGATATATGAATTTAGGTTTGTTTTTACATAAGGCTATTTCTTTCCTGTCCTTTTCTACGGAAGTCTGGATGAGTCTTCTTTTAGGAGCAGTTGTTACTGTGATTATTGCTTATATCATCTACAGAATCCAGAAGAAAGAAGCAAAAGAGCACAAGCAAGACCATGATGCCAAACTGGAAAGAATAGAACAACTGCACCTGCAGGACTCGGAGAAAATCAAGGTCTTATACGAACTTATTGTCCAATCCCAGAAAGGCAGTATTGGTGAAATTGAAGCTGCTGTCCTGGAAGAGAAGATGGAAGTGGCAGCAGAGCAAATCACAGACCGGGATTCTGATAAAGCTCAGGCACTCAAAGCCATTGCCGAAAAGGACAAAGAGGAAGCCGATGACCTGCTGGATAAGATTGCCAAGCGTGAACATGATTTGGTGGAAGTCTATGAACTCCGTGCCATGAACGAATACCGCAATGGTTATTTCTCTGAAGCAGTTAAATGGTACCGAAGAATTGTGGAGTTGGAACCGGATATCTTTACAGCGTGGGAAAGCCTCATAGATACTCTCATCGAAGCCGATCAAAGGTTGGAAGCCAGAGAACTGGCTCTTAAAATCCTTGCTGCCCTGGATCCTCAAGACCCTGACCTGGAAATGAAAACGTACTCTTTGTTGCATTGTATTGTTTTGTCGATCGATTTCGCGTCTGAAACTGATCTAGTGGAGCCATATTTATTAAAAAATGCTGAATTGGTTAAGAAGTTGTTTGGCAGTCAAAGCCAGGAGATGGGCGAGATTTACAATGAATTGGGCAGGCTTTTCTGGATGCAGGATAAATTCAAAGAAGCTGAAGAATACTATTTGAAATCTATCGCCATTTATAAAGCGCTAAAATATGCATACGATGGTATAACATTTACCAATCTGGCCAGTGTCTACTCTTACACAGGACGCTATCGCATGGCTTTGGATTTATTGGATGAAGCCTATGCATCCATTTCTGAATTACTGGGAGCAGAGCATCCCAAACTAATATATGTATTGCAGAGTAAAGCTAGTGCCTATTTCCATCTCGGAAATTTTCAGGCAGCAGAACTGCAAATGCTTAAATCCAAAGACCTGGCTGAAAAAAAACTGGGAAAAGAACATGAACTATATTACTATGTGATACAGAATCTGACAGCCCTTTACTGCAGTCAAAACAGGCATGAGGAAGCTGAGCCTCTGGTCAGAGAAACCCTGGAGATCCAGAAGGCAAAAAAAGGGGAAGACAGCTTTGAAGTAGGAATGATGCGCTTGGCCTTGGGTGATGTTCTATCAGCCCGGGGGGAGTTCAATGAGGCTGAAGAACATCTCAGTCAAGCAGTGGTAATCTTGAATAAATTCTTCCCTCCGGAAAGCTATAATGCCTCCTTGGCAAAGACTGCTTTAGCCAGATTCTATTTGAAAACAGGGAAATATGAAGAAGCCAGAACCGGCTTTCTGGAAGTTTTACATGCCACCCAAGTTTCAGGAAGGGCAAATACACTTGAGGCAGCTACTATTCAAGGCTTCCTGGCTGAAATACATGAAAAGCTGGAACAATGGAGTGAGGCTGAACCATACTTAAAATCATCAATTTCAATTTTCGAGGAAATTGCACCGGATAACCCAATACTCCAGGATATATTAATGCGTTATTCCAGTGTCCTGGCCAAACTCGGCAGGCAGGCAGAAGCAGATGAATACAAAGCCAAAGCTGATGAACTGAAAACCAGGCTTGACGGACAGACCACGGAACATACAGAAAAAACAGAAAGCACGGAAGGATAATATATGCAGTTAGGAATCTCTCTGAATAAGCTGCTCCATCAGCAGGATTCTGAGAAGATTAAAGTGCTGTATGAACTGATAATCCAATCGCAAAGAGGCAGCATTGGAGAATTGGAAGCAGAAGTCCTGGAGCAAAAGATTGAGATTGCTGCAGATAAGATTACAGATAAAGACTCTGACCATGCACAGGCACTCAAAGCCATAGCTGATAAGGATAAAGAGGAAGCCGACGACCTTCTGGATAAGATTGCTCAGCGTGAACATGACCTTGTGGAAGTCTACGAACTGCGTGCCATGAATGAGTTCCGCAATGGTTATTTCGCCGAAGCAGTTAAATGGTACCGAAAAATTGTGGAGTTGGAACCGGATATCTTTACAGCTTGGGAAAGCCTCATAGTGACTCTCATCGAAGCCGATCAAAGGTTGGAAGCCAGAGAACTGGCTCTTAAAATCCTTGCTGCCCTGGATCCTCAAGACTCTGACCTGGAAGAGAAAACGCACTCATTGTTGAATTCTATTGTTTTGTCGATCGATTTCGAGGCTGAAACTGATCTTGTGGAGCCATATTTATTAAAAAATGCCGAATTGGTTAAGAAGCTATTTGGCGGTCAAAGCCAGGAGATGGGCTATATTTACAATGAACTGGGCAGGCTTTCAACAACACAGCAGAAATTCAAAGAAGCTGAAGAATGCTATTTGAAATCTATCGACATTTATAAAGCACTAAAATATGCAGACGATTGTATAGCATTTAGCAATCTTGCCATGATCTACGTTTACACAGGACGCTATCGCGAGGCTTTGGATTTATTGGAGGAAGCCCATGCAGCCATGTCTGAATTACTGGGAGCAGAGCATCCCAAACTAATATTTGTAATGTTGAGTAAAGCTCATGCCTATGCCCATTTCGGAGATTTTCAGGCAGCAGAACTGCAACTGCTTAAAGCCAAGGACCTGGCTGAAAAAAAACTGGGAAAAGAACACAAAACATATTTCTATGTGATACAGAATCTGACAGCCCAATACTGCTGTCACAACAGGCATGAGGAATCTGAGCCTCTGATCAGAGAAACCCTGGAGATCCAGAAGGCAAAAAAAGGGGAAGACAGCATTGAAGTAGGATTGATGCGCTTAGCCTTGGGTGATGTTCTATCAGCCCGGGGGGAGCTCAAGGAGGCTGAAGAACATCTCAGTAAAGGAGTTGTAATCTTGAATAAATTCTTCCCTCCGGAAAGCTATAATGCCGGTGGGGCAAAGACTGCTTTAGCCAAATTCTATATTAAAATTGGGAAATATGAAGAAGCCCGAACCGGCTTTCTGGAAGTTTTGCATGCCACCCAAGTTTCAGGAAGGGCAAATACACTTGAGGCAGTTACTACTCAAGGCTTCCTGGCTGAAATACATGAAAAGCTGGAACAATGGAGTGAGGCTGAACCATACTTAAAATCATCTATTTCAATTCTCGAGGAAATTGCACCGGATAACCCATTACTCCAGGATATATTAATGCGTTATTCCAGTGTCCTGGCCAAACTTAGCAGGCAGGCAGAAGCAGATGAATACAAAGCCAAAGCTGATGAACTGAAAACCAGGCTTGACGGACAGACCACGGAACATACAGAAAAAACAGAAAGCACGGAAGGATAATATATGCAGTTAGGAATCTCTCTGAATAAGCTGATATCAGCTTTGTCTTTTTCCACTGAAGTCTGGCTGAGTCTGCTTCTGGGAGCAATTGTCACAGTTGTGATTGCTTACATCATCTACCGTATCCAGAAGAAGGAAGCAAAAGAGCATAAGCAAGACCATGATGCAAAGCTGGAAGAGATAAAGCTTCTGCATCAGCAGGACTCTGAAAAAATCAAAGTGTTGTATGAACTGATTCTTCAATCTCAGAAAGGCAGTATTGGTGAAGTCGAAGCAGCTGTCCTGGAACAAAAGATTGAAGCAGCAGCAGATAAGATTACTGAGCAGGATTCTGACCATGCTCAAGCACTAAAAGCCATTGCTGAAAATGATAAGGAAGAAGCCGATAACTTGCTGGATAAAATATCCCAACAGGAACACGACCTGGTGGAATTGTATAAGCTACGTGCCATTAATGAATACCGCAATGGATACTACTCTGAAGAAATCAAATGGTATAGGAAAATCATCGAACTCGAACCGGATAACTTTGATGTGTTCACAAAATTGTTGTATGCTCTAAGTTATGCAGATAGAGGTCAGGAAGCCAGGGAACTGGCACTGAAGACTCTGGAAACAGTTGAAAAGGATACATCCCCTGATAAGAACAAAATCTACAATTTATCAAATGTTATAATTACCACTTATAGTACTGCTAACGATGATTTCCTGCAAGCAGAACCGTATATCTACAAAGCTTTGGACCTGGCAAAGCAACTCCATCCAGAGGTTAGTAGTGAAGTTGGTGAAGCATATAATAGCCTGGCTATACTTTTAATGCGGAAACATCAGCTCAAAGAAAGCGAAGAGTTCTTTCTCAAAGCGCTGTCTATTAAAGAAAATATTGATGAGAAAGGGAGTTTTGAAAGTGCGAATGTTTTATCTAATCTGGGGCATTTTTATAACAAAGTGGGGCGCTATCAGGATGCACTTAAATGCGATGAAAAGGCAGTTAAACTCAGGTCTGCAGCTTTGGGAGATATGCATCCTTTGATGATTTATCCACTGGTTGCTCTTTCCGATACTTACACTTGGTTAGGCAGATTTAATGAGGCTGAACAAGGTTATCTGAAAGCCCAAAACATAGCTGAAACTAAATTGGGACTTGACTCTGAATCATATTTCGGGCCTTCTTTCAAACTGTCAATCCTGTATATCAGGTTAAAGAAATATAATGAAGCAGAGGCAATTTTGGAGAATCTATTGGAACAGGAAGCAAACAAAGGAGAATCTGAAAGCACAAATTCCGCCAGCTTGTTTGAGAGGCTGGGATGCATTAAGCTGGACCAGAATAAGCTGGATGAAGCTGAACTGCTTTTGCGTAAAGCATTGAAGATATTTCAAAAATTAACTCCTGATGACGAAGAAATGATGCTCAACACTATCCATGTCCTAACCAGAATAAACAGTGAAAAAGGAAATTATGAGGAAGCCCTGCAGGGAGCTATAAAAGTTCAAGAGATTCTAATCAAGCAGGGCAGAGCTGATACTTTAGATATGGCAACAGTGGAAAGCGGTCTGGCAAACATATATACAAAGATGGAACGCTGGACAGATGCTGAACAGATATGGAGTAAAGTAATATCACTTTGTGAGGAAAAAGAGAGTTATACACTGTCCTTGGTAAAATATATGACGCATTATGCTGAAACCCTGGAAAAACTCGACAAGCAATCAGAGGCAGATACCTGGAAAGCCAAGGCAGAAGAACTGAAAACGAAGTTAGAAGAACAGAACACGAAACACACAGAAATATAGAGTTATTTTACCACGGAAATAACAGAATAAACAGAAAAAAAGGTCATGAAACTGATGACAGGTAACACAATATTTTATGATAACAGGAGTATCTATGAACATAGATAAGTATCTGAATAAGCTGATATCAGTTTTATCCTTTTCTACGGAAGTCTGGATGAGTTTGCTGCTGGGAGCGGCTATAACCCTGATAATAGCTTACATCATTTACAGAATCCAGAAGAAAGAAAGCACAATTCATAAGCAAGATCACGATGCTAAGCTGGAAGAGATAAAGCTTCTGCATCAGCAGGACTCTGAGAAGATAAAAGTGTTGTATGAATTGATAATCCAATCCCAGAGAGGAAGTATCGGAGAGATAGAATCTGCTGTTTTGGAACAGAAGATTGAGGTTGCAGCTGAACAGATTACAGAGCAGGATTCAAACCACGCTTTAGCTCTCAAAGCTATTGCCGGAAAAGACAAGGAAAGTGCTGACGATCTTCTGGATAAGATAGCCCAACAAGAGCACGACCTGATGGAATTGTATAATCTGCGAGCTATTAATGAAAACCGCAATGGTTTTTATTCCGAAGCAGTTATATGGTATCGCAAAATCGTGGAACTGGAACCGGATAATTTTGACATGCAGATGAATCTGTTTGATAACCTGCTCAAAGCAGATCAGAAGGCTGAAGCTCAGCAACTTGCCTTTACCAAACTGGAAAAACTGGAGCAATCAGGCGAAGATGACATTGGAAAACGTATATCATTGTATGACTGCATTATTCGTTCTTATCCCCGGGATGTGTACGATGAGCAGAGAGAACAATACTTAGCAAAATTGTTAGATATGGTCAGGCAGCATTACGGTGAGCAAAGTTATGAGATGGTATGTTATCTTAATGAGCAAGCATTAGCATACAGCCCATTCAGGACAGACAAAGATAATGAAGAGATTTACCTGAAGTGTCTGTCCATTATCGAATCCGGTCAGGTCTCAAGTGATAATATTGTCTGTATGATACATAACAATCTCGCACAATTATATGTTGACCGCGGACGATACAAGGAAGCCCTGCCTTTGTTTGAAAAGACCAAACAGGAATTAACCAGATTACTCGGTCCGGAGCATCCTTATATGATTGTTACTCTGAATAACATAGCAAATGTTTTCTCCTTTCAGGGCAACCACAGAGAAGCGGAAACGATGTATCTGAAAGTGATAGACCTGGCTGCCAGGAAACTGGGGAAGGATCACGAACATTATCTTCTGTTCAGAGCAAATCTGGCGGATATGTATAATAATCTAAAACGGCATGATGAAGCTGAAGTCATTTACAGAGAAAACCTGGAAACAGTAATTCGCAAGCATGGTGAAGATAGTTATCCTGCCGGGAATTGTATGCGCAAAATGGGGAACATACTGATGGGGGCAAAAAAGTATGATGAGGCAGCTGTTTATTTAAAAAAAGCCCTGGATATTTTCCAGAAAGTCCTGGATGAGGAGCATCCCAGTATTGTGATACTTCTGGCAGAAATGGCTGTTTTAAACTCAGAAAGAGGCAATCTTGCAGAAGCTGAGCAGGAAGGATTGCAGGTAATAAAACTATATGAAAAAGCAGGGCAGGCAAATACTAGAAAGATGGCAATTGCAAAAAGTAATCTTGGCATGGTTTATTATAAACAAGAGCGTTATAGCGAAGCTGAAATCATCCAGAAACAAGCAGTCGAATTTTTCCTGCAAAACCAACCGGACACTCCAGCCTGTGCTAAAGTTCTTGACCGTTATTCAATAACATTGGCAAAACTGGGCAGACAAGCCGAAGCAGATGTTTACAAAGCAAAAGCAGATGAATCGAATGCAAGGTTAGACCACTCTAGTAATCAAACACAGGTATAGCAATATGGAGTTTTTATGCACATAGGTATTTATCTTAATAAACTGATTTCAGTAATGTCTTTTTCTACAGAAGTCTGGATGAGTTTACTACTTGGAGCTGCAGTAACAATAATTATTGCATATATCATTTACAGAATCCAGAAGAAGGAAAGTACTATTCATAAGCAAGACCATGATGCAAAGTTGGAAGAGATTAAGCTACTGCATCAGCAGGATTCTGAGAAAATCAAGGTACTATATGAACTGATAATCCAATCACAAAGAGGTGGCATCGGAGTAGTGGAATCTACAGTTCTGGAGCATAAGATTGAGCAAGCGGCAGACAATATAACTGATCAGGATTCCGACCATGCCCAGGCTCTGAAAGCAATTGCAGAAAAGGATAAGGAAGAAGCAGATAATATATTGGATAAAATCGCTCAACAGGAACATGATCTGGTAGAAATGTATAACCTGAGAGCTATTAATGAATACCGTAATGGTAGTTATTCTGAAGCAGTGAAATGGTGCAGGAAAATCCTGGAACTCGAGCCTGAAAGCTTCCAGGCTTTGCTGGACCTGATGCAATGCCTCAACCAAACAGACCAGAAACAGGAAACCAGGGGAATTGCATCAAAGAAACTTAATGATTTGCAAAGAGAAGGTTCAACAGATAAAGTAAAACAATACAGGTTACTAAGTAAGATTGTCGATACTTATAGTTTTAAAACCGAACATGAACAGGTAGAGCCATATCTGTTTCAGATTCTTCAATTAGCTGAAGAAGTTTTTGGGAAATTGAGTGATGAAATGAGCTCTGTTTACAACCGGTTGGGACAGTTGTATCAAAATAAGCAGCAATATAAAGAGAGCGAAGAATATTTCCTTAAAGCATTGGCAGTGGATGAAGCAGAAAGCAAAGGAGATACTAGTTATTCTGCAATGACCTTGAATAATCTGGCAGTGCTATATAACCTCGTAGGGCGCTATCAGGAAGCATTGCCTTTATTGCAAAAAGTACATGATTATTACATTTCTACTTTAGGTGAAGACCATCCCAACTTAATATATTCTCTGATGGGGTTGGGTACTATATATGTTTATACAGGCAGATATCAGGAAGCAGAAGCCTGTATGTTAAGAGGCAAGGAATTGGCTGCGAAGAAATTGGGAGTGGAACACACAGTCTATATTAACGTAATGAGAAATCTTGCCGCGACATATAATTATATGCAGAAATATAGTGAATCAGAAGCAATAATCAGGGAGTTAATGGATAAGAGTGTTAACAAAAATGGCTCAGATAGCTATAAACATGCAGAGCTTTTAAGCCAACTATCAAGCGCTCTCATAAATCAAAACAAAGATGAGGAAGCTGAACAGGATATTAATCGGGCTCTGGAGATTTTTCATAAGTCTGCTTCACCCGATGATCCTGTTGTAATCGGTGCAGAGACAATTCTGGCTAAGCTAAACATGAAAAATGGCAATAACCGTGAAGCTGAGCATAGCTTTCTGGAAATATATGAAATCTACCATAAACTGGGGCAAGAATCGACTGTTCAAATGGCAGGTATTGAAATCAGCCTGGCTAAAATATATATTATGCAAGAAAAATGGACTGATGCAGAAAAGTATCTATCAAAAGCAATCTCATACTACGAATTAAAAGCTCCCAATAATCCAGAGTATCTGAAAGCTATACAACAATATAGCGAGATAATGGAAAAACTTGGCAGCCAGGATGAAGCAGAAACATGGAAAACCAAAGCAGAAGAACTGAAAGAGAAATTAGAAGGATAGGGCAGAAAACACGGAAAGATAATGACAAGATTTGTAATTAGAGATTAGCAGGAGCTTATATGCATTTAGAAACTTATATTAATAAACTGATTTCAGTAATGTCATTTTCTACAGAAGTCTGGATGAGCCTTCTTTTGGGAGCAATTGTTACACTAATTATTGCGTATATTATTTACAAAATCCAGAAGAAGGAAAGCACAATTCACAAGCAAGACCATGATGCCAAACTGGACAGATTGGAGCAACTTCATCTCCAGGACTCGGAGAAAATTAATGTCTTGTATGAGCTCATTATCCAATCTCAAAAGGGTAATATTGGTGAGATTGAGGCAACTGTTCTGGAAGAAAAAATTGAGATTGCTGCTGACCAGATTACTGAAGCGGATTCAGACCATGCCCAGGCTCTGAAAGCCATAGCTGAAAAAGACAAGGGAGAAGCTGATGATCTTTTGGATAAGATTACCCAAAGAGAACATGACCTGGTGGAAGTCTACAACCTGCATGCCATGAATGAAAGCCGTAACGGTTTCTATTATGAAGCTGTGAAATGGTATCGGAAAGCAGCAGAATTGGAACCTGATAATTCAAATGTTCATATTAACCTTATTAACACGTTAAATAATGCAGATATGCAGCAGGAAGCCAGAGAGCTTGCTCTCAAGATGCTTGATTCCCTAGAAAAATCCGGCTCAGATGATCCCGAAACAACATTTAACTTACTAATGGGAATCAGTAATTCTTATGACGTGGAGTTTGAAACAGAGCAACTTGAACCTTATATCTTACGTTTGCAGGAACATGTTAGGCAGCATTTTGGAGAGCAGAGTCCTCAAATGAGTGGTGTTTATAATGAACTAGGCAGATTATATCACGAAAAGAACCAATTTAAAGAAAGCGAAGAATGCTATCTGAAATCGCTGGATATTCTAAATCACAGCGGGGTTTCTAATACCCGGGATTCCTCGGTAACTACAAACAATCTGGCGACACTCTATCGGGCGACAGGTCGTTATCAGGAAGCATTAGAATTGCTGGAAAAAGTAAAGCAAAACATGACTGTCGTTCATGGAGAGGGACACCTTGTTCAGGCATTTCCGATATTTAATCAATCAATGATTTATCAGGACCTTGGTAAATTTAAAGAAGCAGAAGACTGTCTTTTGAAAGCTAAAGACCTTTTTTTAGAGAAATTGGGAGCAAATCATACAAATTATATAAAGGTATTACAGAATCTCGCTGGACTTTACAGGGATATGCACAGGTATGCAGAATCTGAAGCAATTACCAGAGAATTGCTGGGAAAACAGGCTGCAATACATGGAGAGGACAGCATTCAGGTTGCCTTGCTTTGGAATCAGCTGTCCGTTAATCTCTCTATCCAGTATAAGACAGACGAAGCAGAAGAAGCTTTGCTGAAAGCAATAAAAATATATGATAAGGTTCTTTCACCTGATGATACTCATGTCATTATTGCCAGGCACAACATGGCATACCTGTATTTGGATAAAGGTAATTACGAAAAAGCCCGTCTGGAATGGCTGGATTTGCTGGAGACCTTGCGTCAGCATGGTCTTGATTATTGCAAAGAAACTGCAACAATACAGGTTCCTCTGGCAGGTTGTTGTACTAAAATGGATTTATGGTCTGAAGCGGAACAACATCTGCGAAGAGCGCTTGATTTTATTGAAGTGAAAACCCCCGATAATCCTAATAACGTTAACATTATGGAATTGTATTCCCAAATTCTGGCAAAACTCGGTAGACAGGATGAGGCTGATACTTACAAAGCAAAAGCTGAAGCACTGAAAGTGCGGTTTGAACAAGAAACGGGATCCTGATAGTCTCAGAATCCCGTTCAATAAGAGTTAGGTTTGAGCACTACTTCATCAGGATAATTTTTTTTGAAGCGGTATATTCATTTGTAGTCATGCGGTACAAATAAATCCCTTCAGGCAATTCTAATGCGTTCCATGTCATCTTATAATGCCCGGCTTTGGTATGATTATACGAAGCTTTCTTGATAAGCTGACCCTTGGCATTGAAGATTTCTATTTGAACTTGAGTTGGTTCTTTTAGAGTATAATGTATCACATTTGAATGCTTGAAAGGATTGGGATAAGCGTCCAAAAGCTCAGTTGTCTGAATAATTTCAGGCGTATCGTTACCATCAGGATCATTTATCGTTACCTTTACAGGACCGTACAATTGTGAGCTTCCGGATAATTCCAGAGCTTCCAGCCAGTAATAGTATGTGCCCATAATCTCAACATCCTCATCAACGAAAGAATAACTTGCTCCTGTAGAAGTGTTTACTGCCTGTATAGCCTGAGTAGTGAGGCAAACTGACTGATTCTGGGTTTCATTTGTGTTTCTGTAAATTCTGTATCCTGCCAGTTCTGTTTCGGACTGAGTTATCCAGTTTAATACAGCCATATTTTCAGCATCAACTGTTGCAGTGAAGGAGGAAAGCTCAACAGGCAATGTTGTTTCGACAGTACCGATAGTCCATTCACTAAAGTCAGTAACATTAAGCGCTTTTATATGATTGGCATCGACTATCTCGGAATTCGCATAAATTTCCCAATCTGCGTGGTCACACCTCAATATCCTCCAGTCCGCAGTATTACTAAACTTAAGTCCGGTTAAATCAAAGATAATATCACATGTAAATGAGCCCAAAGTTGAGGATATATCCCAGTATTGAGCTAAGGTTTCTGTGATTCCGGGAGGAAATGCTTTTGCCAGAGGAGGAACAAGTATTTTCTTTACATTGAGCACGTTCATGTCTCCTGCTGCTCCTCCGCCCACAACATTGGGGTCAAAGGCAAATTCTATGTCCTGATCAACCATAGCAACAACCTGAATATTGGGTTGACCCAGTGGCACAACAGCCGGAGCATTTACCTGCTGAAGCGGGGCAGGCATAACATCAAGGTCAAAATCATACCATCCTACAGATCCCTGGATAACGTAGCTCACACTGGACATAGCAATTTTAACCTGATTATTAACCTGGGCAAAGGCTGCTATCCATTGCGGGTCTGATAATACCATGTCAATGTCACCCCACCCTGTTGCAGTAATTGCATCACCACTGCCCACATCGCCAATCCAGTTTACAAATAAAGGATGGCTGGCTCTCATCTGAATCTGATCGGGATATGGGGTTGTGACATCAAAAGTGATATTATCCACATACAGCTTTGCCACTCCCAGGTGATAGATTATACATGCTCCATCGGAATATGTTCTGCGGTCACCTGCTTGCCCGGCAATATTCCAAGGTGCTCCACCGACTACAGTGTTAAACTTGTCATGACCTGACAGATTATACTGCTGAAAGTCGATGGTTACATCGTCCGGGTCAGCTACCAATGCCATATTCTCGAATTCACAGCTTGAAACAGTGACGGCATCAGGACCGAAAAACTTGTAAGCATAATTATGCCAGGTATACCCGAATGTATTACAATACGTGAAACAGTTTGAATCATCTGTGACAAAACCGGGAGCATCTGCATCAAAACCCCAGGGTCCGGTTGGGTCCCATGATTTTATATCATCGAAATGAAATGTGAGGAGCGCCTGTGCATTACTAACTACAGGCAACATTAAAAAAATAACAAACAGCAATAGCAATCCAGGTTGAAAACAAAAAAACATTGGCTTCTTCATCTTGGTTCCTCCCATAAAAGAATTAGTTTGATAGAAAAATTGGGTAGTATACAAGGCGAATTCGAATATGCGAGTGTGGATTTCAACTAAGTACAAAATGTGTATACTTGTATTTCCTTGTCAAGCGCTTTTTTTAGAGACTTAACTACTTGTGTTTATAATCCTTAGTGTGCATAGTTATCTAGGTTTATGTCCAGTTCAGAAATCAGGCAACGCAACAATTTCACCCAATATTATTCTCTATAGTCTATATGGTCATTATGATGATTTTGCATCAAGTCTCTGGCTTGTTCGGACAAAGTGATGAATTCTCTGCGGTAGCCATCCGGGTCTTTGCCGATTGCTCCGTTTGCCAGTTCTATGACTTGTCTCCAATTGCAGTCAGCTTTGTATTGTGAATCCTTGAGTAATAGTCCATAACCTGCAACTGCTGCAGCAAAACGGAAGGTGTCGCTGGTTTCTTTATCAGAGATCAGGTTGTTATTAACAATCTTGGTCATGAGTATGCTTTCATCTGCATCGGGCTTTTTATAGCGCATCTTCACAGTAAGTAGTTCATCGTTTTTTATTGCTTCATCAGTCAGCTCTACTTTCTGGTATTTAAGCGGGTCAATATCGTCTATCTTCTCTTCAGAATTACCGGGAACTAATTCGTATAAAGCTGTGACTGAGTGACCTGCTCCCAGTTCACCCGCATCTTTTTTATCATTATTAAAGTCTTCTGCCTGCATTATGCGGTTTTCATAGCCAATCAAACGGTAAGCTTTCACTTTGGAAGGATTAAATTCCAGTTGCAGTTTAACGTCTTTGGCAATGTTAAACAGAGTTCCACCCATTTCTTTGACCAACACCCGATGTGCTTCCAACAGGTTATCAATATAGGCATAATTACCATTACCCTTATCAGCCATCAGTTCCATCTTGCTGTCTTTGATATTGCCCACACCAAAGCCCAGAACAGTGAGATAAACACCCTCGACTCTTTTTTGAGTAACGAGTTTTTCCATGTCTTCATTGGCAAAGTTGCCTGTATTAAAGTCACCATCAGTGCAGAGGATTATCCTGTTGTTACCTTCCTGCATAAAATTCTGAGCTGCTGTCCTGTATGCCAGTTCCAGACCTGCTCCTCCGGCGGTGGAACCTCCTGCTGAAAGCTGGTTTATAGCGTTAATGATAGTAGTTTTATGGCTGCCGGAGGTAGAAGGAAGAACTACAGATGTTTCTGATGAATAGGTTACAATAGAAACCTTGTCCTCAGCACGTAACTGCTTGACCAAAAGCTTCATGGATTCTTTGACTAAGGTAAGTTTATTAGCATCAATCATAGAGCCTGAGACATCCAGCAGAAAGACCAGATTACTGTTGGGAGCTTTGCTGAAATCAATATCCTTGCCCTGAAGTCCTATTTGCAAGAGCTGATGCTTACTATTCCACGGACAACTGCCTTGCTCAGTATAAACAGCAAAGGGATGTTCATCCTTGGGTTGGGGATAATCATACTTAAAAAAATTGAGCAGTTCTTCAATCCTGACGTAACTTCTTTCCGGTAACTGATGAGCTTCAATCATGCGCTTGATATTGGTATAGCAGGCAGTATCGACATCGATGGAGAAAGTACTGAGCGGTTCTGCCAGCGTGTATTTAAAAGCATTCTCTATCACTTTGGCATAATCTTCCGTGTTGTATTGGATTGGAGGAGGAGGAGGTGGCGGCATATAATGATGGAAGTAACGGCAGCCAAAATCATAATCATGCCGCTCATAACCATATTTGTCAATATAATGTGGAACTCCGGGGTCAACTATCTGTTCATAAGACCTATTGTTGTGAAATGAATTACCGTAAGAACTACCCGATCCTGATGAACCAGAATATTGTTTAAGTGACATTTCCTGTAAAGATAAATCCCCGGCAGCACTTCCGGCTAATTCATCACTAATCTGGATATCAATGACAGGTTTCTCAACAGCGCCGTTTGCCTGACCTGATTTGTCTTTATTGACCTTTGATTGTGTTGCTGGAATAATGACGTTGTTCAACTTGATTGTCTTTTTTGGTATTGTAACGTTCTGTGTAGTAGTAGCATCTACTTTAATCTGCACTCCGGTTACTTTTACTCCAGCATAACCTTGCAATTGATACATGACATCAAATACTCCGGGAGGGATATTAATAATCATGTAGGTTCCGTTTTCTTTGGACTGAGTGCCTGTTATACGTTTGTTGTTTTGGGTAACATAGATATCTACATAAGCCAAAGCTTTTCCATTTTCACTTTTTACTTTGCCGGCCAGTTTGCCTGTAGTGCCTGCAATGCATACTGTAACTGAAATTAGCAGGAATAACGTAATCCAAAATCTGAACATATTGCCTCCAATAAAAAAGTCATTATGGTTGCATAATATATATCTGCATAATTACACAAAACCGTCAAGGAATAAATTCCCGGGTAACAAGCAGGATTGATTAACCCTGTTTCATTTACTTATATGCTGAAACTCTATAGAAATGTATCGGACTTCCAATGTTGTTTGCGTCTGTATAAAAAGTCTGGGCAGCGGTTCTTGTACTAATAAGCTCTCTGCTTTCAGGTAAAAACATTGGTTCATTACTTCTATAAACAAAATAGCCGGTTGGATTTCCGTCTGAGGCACTCCAGGTTAGAGTAACATCGCCACTTTCTGAATCTATAGCAATATGAATAACCGGTGGGGCAGTTAGAGGCACTATCGGAATGTGGATTGTAAACGCACTATTGCTGATATCTATCACTCCGGCCATGCCCTTGATTGCTATGACTTTCACCAGGCATTCTGTTGATTCCACGCTTGGAACGCTCCAATCATAATAGGAATCCGTAGTGTTTGCAATAAAATTCCAGCTAAGACCGTTATCGGTTGAATAATATAGTGATGATGAAGCTGAGGGAAAGTGCTGGATATTCCAGGTTACTCTATACGTAGAGCCGGAGGCAAGGTCTTCACCCCCATTGGGTTGAACCAACACAATGGAAGGTTCAGGTACAGTTATTGAAAAGACATTATTACTGATATCGATAAGCTCAAGCATATTTGAGATATCAAATTGCTCAACCCGGATGAGGCAACTATCGGAAATAACTGTAGGGACTGTCCAGCTATAAGTTGTTCCGGTAGCATCTCCAATCAAAGTCCAACTCATGCCATTATCCTCTGATAAAGATAAAGAAGCATTCCCCGCATCAAAATCGTAAACACTCCAGCTTATTTCGTAGGTCTGCCCCTGTCTCAAGGTCTCTCCGCCATTGGGACCAATCAATGTAACAGATGGCGGGGGAGGGGATATATAAAATATACTGTTACTGATATCTGTAATGCCAACCATACCATTGATTGCCACTACCTTTACCAGACATACTGCTGATTCAGTGTCTGGAACTGTCCAATCATAATACATTCCCGTAGTGATCGTCAGGTAAACCCAGTTCAGTCCATTATCAATGGAGTAATATAGCATAGTCGAGGTAGGGGAAAAGTGTTGGATATTCCAGGTGATTCTGTACGTAGAGCCAAAAAATAATTCCTCGCTGCCATTTGGCTGCAGGACACTAATGGATGGAGGCGCTTGTGTAATGGTAAATACAGCGTCGCTGATATCAGTGACATGATAAGATTCTATTATATCAGTATTGTATACTTTAACCAGACAATCAGTAGAATTTATGTGAGGAACTGTCCAGGCAAAGGAACGGGATCCGATGGTGCCTTCAGCTACTTCCCAGGTGCTGCCGTTATCAGGTGAATAGTAAACAAGTGCACCCGGGTCTGATATATAAGCTGTTTCCCACCTGATTTCGTAGGTGTCATCCTGATATAGTGTTTCTCCACCATTGGGTTGCAACAGATGAATTGCTCTGGGGGGCGGAGCAATTTCAAAAACAGCATCGCTGGTATCCCAAACGTGTAGCAGAGTGATATCATCATAAACATCCAGTTTAATCAGACATTGGGTGGAATTGACGTATGGTACAAGCCAGAGGAAGGAGTGGTTATCGCTACCATAAGTACCCTCTGTCTCTTCCCAGGAAGTGCCATTGTCCGAAGAAAAATATACATTTGGGATGTATCCCGTCAAATTCTCAGTTTCCCACTGTATTTCATAGGTGATACCCTGATACACGATTACTCCGCCATTGGGTTGCAAAAGGTGAATGGTTCTGGGCAGCGGGATGATAGAAAAGACTGCATTGCTAACATCAGTGGCGCTGTAGGAATTAATAAAGTCTGTATTATAAACTTTGACCAGACAGGTCGTAGAATTGATATGAGGAACAATCCAGGCAAATGAATGGTCACCGGGTGTTCCTTCCGGGACTTCCCAGGTGCTGCCATTGTCGGATGAAAAATAGACAGAAGTTTCCGGGCTGGTTATATTCTGGGTTGACCAGGTAATTACATAAGTGGAATCCTGAATCAATGCTTCACCGCCATTGGGTTGCAAAAGGTGAATGGTTCTGGGCAGCGGGATGATAGAAAAGACTGCATTGCTAACATCAGTGGCGCTGTAGGAATTAATAAAGTCTGTATTATAAACTTTGACCAGACAGGTCGTAGAATTGATATGAGGAACAATCCAGGCAAATGAATGGTCACCGGGTGTTCCTTCAGGGACTTCCCAGGTGCTGCCGTTGTCAGATGAAAAATAGACAGAAGTTTCTGTGCTGGTTATATTCTGGGTTGACCAGGTAATTACATAAGTGGAATCCTGAATTAATGCTTCACCGCCATTGGGTTGCAGCAGATTTATTACATGAGGCAGAGGTCCTATGGTAAATGTCCAGTCACTTTGGTCATAATAGGAGTGACCGCTAAACCATTCTTCTGCAAATACACGCACCAAACACTGAGTAGAATTGACATAAGGTATTTCCCATGCGTAGGATGTTCCGTGTAAACCTTCATCGATCAGATTCCAGTTCATTCCGTTATCTGTGGTATACTGCAGGGTAATATCCGGGGAGGAGAGATGAAAGAATTCCCAACTGATTTCACAGATTGAACCATGATAAAAAGTACCGCCGGTATTGGGGTTTAGCAGGTGAACATTGGGCTGGGGATAAGTGAATAAAACAGTCAGATTCGAACTCAGATACGAGCTGTTATAGGCTGCCTTTAAGCCAATGCTGCCATCACTGTTTTCGATGCCGGTTGTGCTGCTGGAAAGTGTTGCTCCCATTGCCTGATAACTAAACTCTACATTGCCATTTGTATGCAAAATAGCTTCAAATGTGTAGGTTTGACCACTTTCATCATAGCGGGTTGAACCTAACCATGCAATAACCATGCCCTGTGCAGAATTATAGTATCTGATGTTTGTTGAAATCAAATCATCCCAAAACGGTGCTATGATGTTGTTGGGTTGGCTGGAATTTGGTATATCGCTATTGCTCCAGGCATAGTCTGTTGTAGCAGTGTTGAAAGTAATAAAGCCATTAGAGCCTATTTTAAAACTGTCGAAGTAATTATCATAATAGGGGAAACTATATCCGAGAGATATCTCACCCGTGAAACCATCATCAACCGTACCGGATTGTATTGGTGCTGATGTCCCGATTGCGGAAATGTCCACCCAATTATGTTCCGGACCACCAATGGAATAGCTGTCCAAATATGTGTAGCCCCAGGCATCCGGTCCACCGTTGGTTCTGTCAGAAGATGGCATAACACCGGGGACACGCTTGTTGTCTTTATGCACCGTGACATTTGCATTAGCAAAGACTTTCCCGTTTTCGTTTTTTTCTTTGCCTGTAGTGCCTGCAAAGCATACTGTAACTGAAATTAGCAGGAATAACGTAATCCAAAATCTGAACATATTGCCTCCAGAATTATGCAGTTAATCTATTAAATTAATCATTGAATTGATATCAAATAGTGTCAAGCACATTATCAGACTATTTATGCTATTTTTCCGGAAGCTAATGTGAAGTAATCCATCAGTCATACCCAACCTGGAGACTGTGCGAAATGGAGTAAGCGAATAGCTGGAGTTTAAAATTCCCCGTAAGGTGAAATATTGATACCATTGAAAAGGGAATTTCAGACTTCAGCTAAAACCTTTACAGTTGACGCATTCCGAAGTCCGGTATTTTAACGCAGAACCGCAGAGAGAGTATAAGTATGTAGTCCCGCCTTCAGGCGGTTTTGTAATTTACTTACGTTGTTATAACTGTAGGATAACCGCCCCGGTTGTCCAAACGTGTTTTACACAATGCACAGCTATCTTTGGTAACCTGAGGCAGGTAACCTACGATGTAGGATAGCTTTCCAAAGCTGTCCAAACGTATTTAGCAAGTGAGCGTCAGCATTCCTGGTCACCTGAGGTAGGTAACCTACGCCCCGTAGGACAGCACAATACACAATATATAATATTCCCTAACCCTTCAAGTAATCAGTCTTACTATCCTCCCGGGGTCCACCTGGGGTATGCTTACTGAAACTACTAAGCATCAAGCAAGTTAATACAAAGATGATGATAAGACTGATTACTTGCCGGATACTTGTAGCATAAGCATCTTGCTTGTCTGTTATGCGACCATCCTGGTTGCTAAAAATATCGTCTAATCTGTTTCTCCTGATGGCAAGATGCCATCAACAACTGACAACCGGGACGGTTATGCTACAACCATAAATAATACATCGTGATAAACAATTACCATCCTGCATAAATGCAGAACTACATACTTCTTGTTCTTCTTCTCCCTATTTCTCTTTCTCTTTCTCTATCCTAACTTGCTTATTATCCCTTGTTAATCCCCTGTTTATACCTTAACTGACCAGAGGATTTGACAAAGGCTCTAAAGAGAATCTTCAGGAAGTCATCGGGGACTAGAGTCTCTGCAAACTCCCTGCAGACTCCCTGATGACTCCCTGCGTCAAACACAACACATATAGAGAACATAAGAGCAAGAAAAGAGGTACTTGGCAGAATACGATAGTAGTTGATATTTATATAAACTTCGTTTTTAGAATAGGTTTAATTGATAATGTAAGCAACATTAAGGAAGTATGTTTGGGTCAGTTATAAGCGGAACTACCTATTATAGATTGTTTATGGCATGCTCATATTTCTTTTCATGAAGTGCATGGAGGTAATGATATGAAATTACTCAGGTCTATGGCATTAGCTTTCACTTTATTATGCCCATATCTGTTATTAAGCCAGACTGCACTACAGGAAATATCCCGGATTACTTATCCCAATAACTGTAATTTTATTCCCAATGTAATAGCTAACGGAGATATTAATGGAGATGGTCATCCTGATTTGATTTATTCTGTGGTAGATAATAATATTGCAGGTGGTGGGTATGCCCAAATCTATATCTATCACAATATCCCGGATAGCACGACCCAACCTGACCAGATATTGACTCCTCCCAGCAATCTGTATGGGTGGTATGGATTCGCAGTTTCTTATGGCGGAGATTTGAACGGTGACGGGATAGACGACCTGGTCGTAGGTTCATCAAACTATGATATCTGGGCAACAGGCGCTGTATCCATATATTATGGTGGCACAACATTATCTTCCCAACCCGATTTGACTCTGTTTGGTTCAGATTATGATGATTTTGATGATACCTGTTTACGCTTCGGACAACGTGTTCTTACAGATTGTGACCTGAATGGAGATGGCTATGACGACTTGGTTGTTAATGGTGATGGTCCTCAGGATTATTGGTTTGGACATGTTTGGGCATTTCTGGGAGGACAGCAGTTCAACACAACTTGTGCCTTCAATAAACGGGGTACTGTAATGCATGAAAGTTTTGGGGAAAGGTTGACAACAGGGGACATTAACGGCGATGGAAAAGATGACATCATTCTGACCAAAAGAATCAATGTTATAGATGAGTATAATTATGATATTGCCTTGGATATTCATTCAGGAGGCGATAGCCTGAGTAACATTTCGGCTTTTGAGATAATCTTAGGTAGTAGCAGTAGTCAATTAGGTAAGGTAGTAGCCAATGGTGACCTGAATGGAGATGGCTATGAAGATATATTGATCTTGATGGGAACTTCATTGGGTCCAATGTTAAGAGTGATTTATGGTTGTAGCATTTTAGATTCATTAGACATTCAGGATTACTACCTTCCAATGTTTGGAGGCGAAAAACTAATAAGTTATTGCAATGTGAACAATGACTCCTATTCTGATTTTTGTATGCAGCAAATGTCTATGACAGAAGGAGGAATTGAAAACGGAAACTTTCTGGTGCATAAGCAGACTAATCCCACTTTAGATTTGATTTATGACTTTATTAGTTCCGGACAAACAGACTTAAGTGGATATGGCTATGGGTATTACCTTGGAGATATGAATCAGGATGGTTATCCGGAATTCTTTGTTTATAAAAATGATTATTCACAAAATTATCTATCCAATTATGCTTGCATATTGTCTGAGCAATATGTGGGGAATGATGATGAGACAATTCCAGTACCTGATGCAGACACCTATTGCTATCCCAATCCTTTTAAGTCTTCAACTACGATAACTTGTTCTTTTCCACATAAAATGAAATGTAATCTGGAGATATTCAATATCAAAGGACAAAAAGTAAGAACTCTTGTAAACGGAACTCAAGCCAAGGGTAAGCATTCAATCATCTGGAATGGAAAGGATGATAATGGAAAATCTGTTTCATCCGGAATGTATTTCTATAAACTCACCACTCCGGAAAGAGTAATAACCAATAAAATGATCATGCTGAAATAACATAGGTAGATTTTCCAAACTAATAAAGCCAATAGCGAAATCGTTATTGGCTTTGTCTATATGTTCATTCTTTTGCTTATTAGCAAAATCTTAATTCTATGAGTTGCTACAATTGCTTTGCGTGACTGTGTCTCTAAAAGACAATCACTCTTCTCTCTAAAATTATCATGAATCTGTGGGGGGAAGATACCGGTTTCTACAAATTTGACTGTATCATCTCCAGAAAGGGCAGCTCTATCAGGAAGTATTCTGAGAGGTCTTTAAAGCTGTTATCATAAGCATGACCGTATTTGATAATTGTCGGTACAAACAGGAAGTTCGTTTCAAAGCGCAGCTCAAAGCCATTCGCATTATAGCTGCGGTTTTTATGGTCTGAACTCAGTACATGATGCAGTTCAGTATAGTCGTGCCACAAAGCAAAACCGATGTAATGAACGGACAGCATATCGCCCAAAACGCCGAAATTCATGTCATCCATTAGTTTGAAGTTGAGTTCAGTCTGCACATTGAGGATTTTCTTACACAGGTAATTTTCTTCATAACCACGCAGGAAATATCTTTTAAAGGCAGGTCTGTTATTACTCTGAATGATATCAAACTTGTTTATACCGGGCAGGTATTGCTGCAACTGGTCTCCATTCACAAACTCATAGTTTGTCCTGTTTTCCAGAGCAATGGTCCTGATTAGCTCATTACTCATAATATGCAGGAGTGGGGCATAGGCAAAACCGGCGTTGAAGGCATGCTGATTAAAGTCGGAATTCATGCCCAATTGTTTAGTTGCCATTTGCAGAGAATAATCGGCATGATAGTAACGGACTTTGTGCAGGTCAGACCTTTTCCATGGCAGGTTATAGGCATATCCGGCAGCAGCACCGTAAGACGCAAAACCCTTATCTTCAAAGATTGGATTGTCATTTCCATTCTTTACATCAGTATAGCTTACATCGAAATCAAGGTTGGCTTCCCTGAATGAACGGGTGAGATTGATGGGAAAGCTGATTTTGCCGGAGACTTTATCCATATTCTGGTAATACAGTTTTTCATCATTGAGACCTGAATACAACTGCTGACGTGAATACATCAAATCAAGAGTGGGAGCCAGAGTCTTGTTTTCATACATAACCAGCCACCAGGCTTTATCCTTCTGACTATAAGGGACGGCTGCAAAAGCACCAAAGAGGTGTTTGCCCAGAGCTTCAGAAAAAACACAACCACCGGCAGCATATTTATACATCGGAAGGGCAAAGCCCAATCTCCATTTGAGATTGCGCCATGAAACATAGTTTTGCGGTTCAGAAACCGTTATGTTCCCTGTAGAATCGGGAATAGTGTATATAGGCTTGACTCTTAACCATTTATTATAGTAATTCTCGTTGAATGTCTTATCCACAACCTGATTGATTTGAGGCTGGAAGTATCCCGGAGTCTTGGCTCCTTTGTCAAAATCTGCCAATACATACATCTTGTCAGCGGTATACCTGATGGGAACGGAATTGTAAGCCTGGTCGGTGAAATTCTGCTGAGACTGCTCAGATATCTTATACTGCACAATCTCCAGATTGAAGTTTACCGGGTTTTCCACTGTGTAGAGCAATTCATTATTGTTGTTCCATAAGATAGATTGTGCCATGGTTTGCAAAGGTAATGTGACAAATACCAGCCCGGTAGGTATATCCAAAATGCTGATATTGAACTTTCGGAAAGCGTCAAACACGGTGAAAGCGAGTTTCTGATTATCAGGCGACAGGGATAGATTGCCGATCTGCTCATCAGCAGCGAGTGAATAAACTCTGGATAAGGAATTGTCAGTTGCGTTGTACCAAATATCATTACTGCCATAACCCAGTTTTTGGTAGTAAATCCCACCTGTACTGTCGATTTCCGGCAGACCACCTTCTCCCAGTCTGTGCAGCTTGTGCTTCTGTGCGTTATATCTATAGATTGCCGGAGCCAGTCTTCCGGCTTTATGCCTGGAATAAACGGTAAAAGCAGCCCATTTGCCATTCTCGCTTAACGAAATCTTGGTAAAGTTACCGCTTTTAAAGATGTGCAGAGGTTTCTCCAGCTTCAGTTTATCGCTCTTCAGACTGTCGGAAACCACATCTGCCAGCATTAAATCATAGTATTTCTGGCTGGATGACTTTCTGGCTGCATAGAGCAGGACATTGTTTTTCCAGTCCAGACCGGTAAACTGGTAATAGTCTGTTTTCAGCTTTTTATAATCATTGATATTGCCGGCTGAGGTTGTATCAGCAGTTGCAGATTTAGCATCGTAAACTTCTCCGTAATAGTAAGTGTAAACGTAACGCCGCCACTCTTCTTCAAAAGCGCTGTAATCCTTTTTATATACCTTTTCAAAGGCTTCCTTAAAACTGTAGAATTTGGCTGTTCCGCGATATTTCAAGAGCTTGATGAGATTGTCTTCTCCATACATTGTTGCTAAATATCGCACTTTGGCAAAACCATCAGCATACATCAGATTGCCTTCTATAACCGGCGAGGGAATACCTTGCTTCTGAGACAAAATTGAGGCTTTGAGATACTTATCGCCACGGTTATAGCCCCAGGGCTCGCCACTGAAATACTGAGCATAACCTTCATTTATGTTGCGGGGAAAGTTCGGAATGACCGGTATGAATAGAGTAATCCAGTTTTCTATGGAAGCAGCCACGAACCAATGTGACAGCTCATGAGAAACCACTTTGCGAATCCATTTGTCGTTGCCGGTAAAGAGTCCTGTAAAGTCATTCTGATTTATCCAGATAAAGATATAGAAAGATAGTGCGGCAGCCCCATTGGTTATATTATCCTGGTCAGACACGTAGATGATGCAAGTCTTGGCTGGAGTTGTCTGATATGTCTTGACCAATGTATTAAAAGTGTTTTGGGCGATAGTGGCAGTAAGACGTGCCTGCTGTTCCAGCGGGTCATGATAAATAATGCGGCAATTATCGGTAGTAATAGTTTTCCACTCAAGTTCGGGATGGTTTCTTTGATTGACACCGTTAAAAGCTACCAAGCCCATAAGTTGTATAGTTACAAGCAATAACAAAACTAACATCACATACGATTTCATTGCATCTCCCTTTAGTATTATGCTTTACAAATACTGCTCCACTTTTCAGAATCCTGCTCAGTTGCAATTTTGTAATGCTTTCTACATTCAGGGTTCTGTCAATGATAATATTCTGCTTTGATGCGCTAATTAAAGGAATAGTTTTGCATGCAACCTTTTAGGTCAAAGCCGTTTTGGATAAAATAACAGACAGCCTAATATGATTTTACTTGACTAAAACGAGTTACTCAAAATCACTATATTAGTAAGTGTTAAACGAAATTAAGGAGCCTGATACCGATGGCGATATTATTAAAAACCACCAAAGTAATTGAATCACAAATAGACCAGTTTCTGGATATTTTAGGGGATACAGCCCTGTTATATCAAAAAGGCATAGAAGATTATCTGGCAGAAAGATTTGAACAGTTTCACGACAGATTACAGCAAATCAGGGAAAATGAACGTAAAGCTGACGACCTGAGAGTACATATAGAAAGATTTTTGTATGAACACACCTTGATTCCGGAAAACAGGGGAGATGTGCTGGCGATTTTGGAAAACACTGATGAAGTTATTGATAACATGAAGGATTCCATTCTCCAGTTTTCCATAGAAATGCCCCAAATCCCTCATGAACTGGATGATCTGTTTATGCAGACAGCCAAAGCTTCGGTGGAATCTGTGGATAATCTTGCTATGGCAGTGCGTTCCTTTTTCCGTGATTTAGCAGCCGTTAATAATTATATCCACAAAGTATATTTCTTTGAGCGTGAAGCAGACCAGCTTGGCGAAAAACTACGCCGTTTGATATTCAGCCTGGAGATTGATTTGGCTTTAAAAAGCCAGCTCAGATGGTTCAGTATCCATCTGGAGAAAATCTCTGATTATGCCCAGGCTGTTTGTGACAGGTTAGCTATATACACGATTAAACGTCAGTTATAAAAAACTTCTCCCCGCCAGATAAATACAATCTAAGGCACATTACGTGCAACTATCCCTTTGTCTAAAGCCGATACCTGATATATTTTAACCAATCACTGAAAAATGATACAGATTTTTATTGACACAATTTAAATTAAAACAAATATAGCAATTGTAGGATTTATTTAACATTGGAGGGACAATGAAAACAATAATAATTCCTTTCATATTGCTTTTATCTCTTTTTCTATTAAGTTGCTCAGAAAAGACTACACAGCCTTATTCTGATACAGTGTCTACACCGTTTCTCAGTCAGGAGTCTGGTACATATCTGGAGAGTCAAAAATATTCAATTCATTGTGAAACACCAGATATTACAATAAGATATACAACTGATGGAACAGCCCCCAACACACATTCCAAAGTTTATTCTGAACCGTTTGTAATCGAAACATCATCGCTGGTAAAAGCTGTAGCTTATAAAAGAAAGTGGAATCATAGTGCGGTTACAACTGCTTTTTATGAGGTTTATCATACCTCATGGAGTGAAATATCTGATATAACAAGAATGATAGCAAACCCAGATACTATCTATGCTGATAATGGGGTTAGTTATTCAACAATAAGTGTCACGGTGAAGGATTCTGAACAATTTGGCATTCCAGGGCAACTAGTCGTTTTTCAGGCTACAATGGGCAATATTGTTTCATCTGCGATAACCGATGATTACGGCATTGCTACTGCAATATTTAAAGCTGAAGATGAAACAGGCGTTGCAAAAATAATAGCAAAAGTAAGGAAGTATCATCCAGAACACCCTAATCTGCTACTGTATTCTGATACAGATTCTTTATTAGTTGCCATACAGGAAACTCCGCCGGAAACACCATCGGTTCACACTATTCAATTTACACATTCCGGACAGATAGATTTAAACATTATCAATACCGGAGGTGTATCATCTGCTCTGCTTGCAGTAAGGCTTTTGGATGAGAATAGCAATCTTGTTACTGAGCCACAAAACGTATGGTTTAAGATAATCAATTCCTCACTACCCACTGGAGTAAATCTGGATAATCATGACTCGGAGGATTCCGTATTGGCAATATCTGCTAATGGTATTGCCAAGGTTACCATCAATAGCGGTACCGAATCAGGCATTGTTACGGTTAAAGCATCCTGTACATCAGGAAGAAATTACATACAAGCTTATAAACCGGATGTCTTTATTCACGCTGCTCCACCTCATACCATAGTTGCATTTGCCAGCGGTTATAACACCGGTGAGAATGTGTATGGAGGGCTCTGGAAAATTGTTGTTGGAGCAAGTGTTACTGATATCAATGACAATCCGGTCGATTATGGCACCAGTGTGTGGTTCTATTTGCCGGATAATCCATACAACTGCCAGATACAGGCAACTGCTTATGTGGGTAATGAAAGCGTTACTGGTGATTCCACAGCCGGAATTGCCTATACAACCTTGATTTATTCAGGTGTTTATACGTTTGAAAGTCTTAAAATCAGAGCTGTGACAGGTGGGATTAATGGACAGGAAGTGTTTGTTGAGCAATACATAGTTCTTCCGCTAAATCAACCTCAGTTAGAGCTTGAGATTATACCTGGGAACCTGGTGTTTCATGGTAATTACAATCCTGTTCCTGCTTCTGCAACTGCAATGCTCAACTTTTCTGTGTTTGATATCCAGGGTTGTCCTATTCGCACAGTGAGAATAAATCTGACTTCTACCCGAGGTGTGTTTGAACCTATCCATGGGACAAATGAAGACCCCCAAAACTGTAATCCCTATTCTCAGCCCAATGTGGTTGTTACGGATGGTTATGACCCGGTTGCAATATATGAGTATTACTATGACCAGATGTGGCAAATACCGGGTGGTCCGGATATCGCTGATGGCGAGCAAGGTCTTGCACAAGGCAGTATCAGGTTCTACGCTTGGGAAATCCCCCTTGCAGATCCAACGATTAATACACCCGCTTCGACGGCTGCCACAATAACTGCCAGAATACTGGGTACTAATATATCCATGACAGGAACCTTTTTCCTTATAAGATACGCTACTTAATAAAAGCTACGATGGTCGGGTACAGGGTTGATTTATTTTGACTTGTAAAATAAGAATGAACTATGATATTGCAGAATGCAAATTTGTGAATATTAAAAACATTGGAGGGACAATGAAAACAATAATAATTCCTATTACATTGCTATTCATCTTGTGTATTTTCGGTTGCTCTGAAAAGACAACCCAGGCTTATTCTGATACAGTATCAACGCCAACCTTCAGCTTAGTACCAGGAATGTATTATCCGCAACAGATGGTTACAATTAGTTGCAGCACACCCGGAGCCACAATCAGATACACTGTGGATGGCTCCTTACCCAACAAACATTCGACCTTGTATGCCACACCGGTTCAAATCGATTCAACCTCAACTCTAAAAGCCATTGCTTACAAAAAAGACTGGAATCAAAGCGCAGCTGCCAGTGCCAATTACGAAATTTATCATTGGACAGTTGGACCGGGGCTAATGTTGAATTTAACACACATTTCTGCATCACCTGATACAATCTATGCAGATGATGGAGAGACTCATTCCACTATCAGCGTCACAGTGAAAAATAGTGAAGGATTTGGTGCACCGGGACAGCTTGTTACTTTTCAAACCTCGGTAGGTAATATTTTACCGGAAGCGACAACCGACGAGAACGGCAATGCCACAACTACACTTAGGGGTGAAGACGTATCAGGTATTGCGCTTGTCAAGGCTACTATCAGAGTTTATCATCCAGACCATCCGGAATTTCTGATTGGAGCAGATACTGTTTCTGTTGAAGTCAACATTCTGGAAATACTTCAGCCGTTACCCTATGTTCATACAATCCAATTCACCGAACCGGGTCAGATTGATATGAATGTGTTAAACACCAGTTCAAATGATAATGCACTTTTAAGAGTAAGATTATTTGATGTGAATGGTAATCTGGTAAGTGCTTCGCAGAATGTATGGTTCAAAATTATGAATGATATTCCACCACTGGGAGCTAATCTTAATAATCAACCGGCAGGAGATTCTGTTATGGTGGTAGCAGAAAATGGAGAAGCTCAAATCCGGGTCTATAGTGGCACAACGACGGGGAGCTTGAATATAAGGGTTTCTTGCACTTCAGAAGGCAGGTATGTTACTGCCTTTAAATCCAATATTAATATAGTAGCAGGACCTCCTCATGATATTGAGCTCTTTTCAAGCGGATACAATACCGGAATGAATATTGGTAGTGGTTTATGGAGAATTATTGTCGGTGCGCAAATGCAGGACGTTTATGGTAATCCCTGCGTTTACGGTTCAAGTGTATGGTTTAGTCTGCCGGACAATGTTAATAATTGTCAGATTGGTCCTGCAGCCTATATCGGTAACGAAAGCGCCAGTGGTGATTCCACAGCCGGAGTTGCTTACACATCTTTGATATATTCAGGTGTTTACACATTTGAAAGTCTTAAAATCAGAGTAGTTACGAGTGGGATTAACGGGAACGAAATATTTGCCGAAACCGAAATAGTGCTTCCTCTTAATCAACCACATATAGAAATCGAAATTGTTCCCGGCAGCCTGATTTTCCATGGCAATGATAATCCGGTCCCGTCTTCTGCCACTGCTACGCTTAATGCGTCTGTGTTCGACGGTCAGGGTTGTCCCATTCATAACGCCAGAATCAGCATGACCACGAACCGTGGTACATTTGAATATGTTGTAGGTACAAATGAAGACCCCCTGAACTGTAATTTACAGGCATCTCCGAATATAATTGTCTCGGATTGGTATGATGCCAATGCTCAGGCTATCCCCGGAGATCCAACTACTTATACAGATGTCAATGATGGACAGGATGGAATTGCACAAGGACAAATCAGATTCTATGCCTGGGAAGTTCCACTGGGTGAACCTTTGACCGGAACTCCAGGTACAACAACTGTCACGATTACAGGCAGAATATTGGGTACAGAAGCTTCTGCCTCTTCAAATGTAGTTCTGATGCGATATCCTTCCTGATAGTTGTTATGATGATTGGGAGATTATGAGCATGCCGGTTTAGTATATTAAGAAAAGGAAATTGGAAATTTCTTATTGACATAATTGAAGTTGAATAAGACATTGTCAAAAGATATTAATTTGAATAAAGGAAGATATATGAAGTACAGTCTGCTCATAATTATCCTAGTCCTGACTTGTTGTATCATGATGAGTTGCTCAAAGAAATCTTCGGATGCAGTAAACAATATTGTTTCCGTACCTACTTTCAGTGTTGCACCTGGTGGCTATGACACACCACAAATAGTTGAAATATATTGTACAACCATCGATGCAGTTATACATTACACATTAGATGGAACTGATCCGGATGCAAATTCTGCCATCTACGCAAATCCGATTCAGGTTGATTCAACTAAAACTATCAAAGCGAGAGCATACAAAGAAGGTTGGGATCCCAGTCCGATTGTAACCGGGAATTATATGATTCCTGTTCCTGCGCCTGTAACGATAGATGTTAGTGGCGGTTCATTTAATATGGGTGATGCTTTTGGTGATGGAACTGCTGATGTTCTGCCCATTCATCAGGTTACTGTGAATGCTTTTAAAATTGGTAAGTATGAAGTAAACCAGAGTGAATGGCTCTCTATTATGGGCACTAATCCATCCAGTTGGATTGATTATAACAGACCTGTTGATAATGTAACCTGGTACAGCGTAATGGCTTATTGTAATAAACTAAGTATCAAAGAGGGCTTTACACCTTGTTATACCTACACAGGCTTTGGTACAAACCCTTCCACCTGGCCGTTGGGTTGGAATGTCGGCGTACATAATAATTTTGTCTGCGATTTTACTGCTAATGGTTACAGATTACCCACAGAAGCTGAATGGGAATATGCAGCAAAAGGTGGAGCTCAGGCATCTCAATTTGAATTTGCAGGTAGCAATGCAATAGCTGATGTGACATGGTTCCTAGACAATTCCCTGGGAGCATCTCATTCAGTTGGACAAAAGACTGCTAACGCAGTGGGCGCTTTCGATATGAGTGGAAATGTGTGGGAATATTGCTGGGATTGGTTTAGTGATTATAATAGTGCTGTACAAAATAATCCGGTTGGTCCTGATAACGGTACAAAAAGAGTAATTCGTGGCGGTTGCTGGTATAATTCTCGAGGTTTTTGCCGAGTAGCTACCCGCGGATTCTATACTCCTCAGTTGTTTGATTATGGTATAGGTTTTCGCGTTTGCCGGACAATGCCATAAACTTAACTACAAAAGAAATATTTAGTAAATAAAGCACAGTTTTGCAAAGCGGGTTTTTTGAAGATAATAAATTCATGAAACTCGCTTTACTTTTTTTAATCGGAGAATCACCTACTCCAAGTAATTTCTATAAGATAGCGGCAAAAAAGTATAAGTTATGACAGCATTCTTTCTAAAAGTAATCCCGATAATCCTGGCTTTTTTCTTGGGTGTGTTTATCAAACATCTGAAACTGATGCAGAAAGAAGATGCCGGGATAATTCTGAAGCTCGTATTGACTGCTACATTGCCTGCTCTTTCATTACTCTCAATCCTCAAAGTCCAATTGAATTTTGACCTGATCTATCTGCCCTTTACTGCTCAGGCAGTAGTTTTCATGATTTATGGGATTTCATTTTGGGTTGGAAAGAGGCTCAAACTTCCGCAAGCTACTTTTGGCAGCTTCATTGTAGGCTGTATGATAATGAATACAGGATTCTCACTTCCTTTTTTTATGGCAGCATTTGGCACAGAAGGCTTTGCCAGAGCATCTCTGTTTGACATTGGTAACAGCTTTTTAATCTTTACATTCGTTTATTTCAACGCTATCAAATATGGTGATAATGGTCATCAGGACAAGATTGACTGGGTAAAATTTTTAAAATTACCACCTCTCTGGGGCTTGCTCATCGGATTTGTAATCAGAATTTTTAACTGGCAGGTACCAGAGATTGGTTTAAATTTCTTAAATTTAGTGGGATTGCCTACGATTCCTCTGATAATGATCGCTCTGGGTTTGATATTTGAGCTGAAACTCAGAAGAATAGGTTCAGTCATGACTGCAATATTCATCAGAATGGGCATAGGGCTTTTACTCGGATGGTTACTGACTTTGTTACTGGGGCTGGAAGGAATGACAAGAACAATCATCATTGCCAGTGCCGGTACCCCGATTGGTTTCAATACCCTGATCTTTGCCAATCTGGAGAATATGGACAAGGAATTTGCTGCCAGTATGGTTTCCATTTCCATTTTAATTGCGCTGGGTTATCTGCCACTGGTAATCTGGCTGTTCAGTTAAAAAATACATTTTATTGATTACATGAGTTCAATGAACACATTAAAAAATAAAGAAGCAGTAAAAAGAGTACTAATCTCTCTGATTGTGATACTGGTTAGTTCCATTATCGGGTTGGGTTCCAGAAAATTTAGCGCTTCTTTACCAGCTTTCGTAGCATCTTATGCGGGTGATACTATGTGGGCATTGGCTTTTTTTGCTCTATTCAGGCTCGTATGTTACAAGCTAAAGTTATCAGTGATATTCATGATTACTTTGGATTTCTCTTTCCTGATTGAACTGAGCCAACTATTACACAACTCTTTTCTTGCTGATATAAGGCAGACTATGGTTGGTTGTTTAATCTTGGGGTTTGGATTCAAATGGTCAGATTTAGTCTGCTATTTCAGTGGTTGTCTGATTGGGTGGCTAATATTTTCCTTGACATTGAGGCAAGCGTCATTTTCAAGTTAAAATACAGTTAATATATTCTAAATATTTTACTAATAGAGGAGACCGGATGTCGATATTTGATTTTTTCGGGATGATGGCAAACGACATCGCAATTGATTTGGGAACTGCCAATACACTGGTATACAAGAAAGGTACAGGCATAGTCATTGATGAACCTTCAGTGGTAGCAGTTTCTTCCGATAACAAGAAAATTATAGCTATTGGTCAATCAGCAAAAGTAATGCTTGGTAAGAATCCAGATGAAGTAAAAGTTATAAAACCGCTCAAAGACGGTGTGATCGCAGACTTTCAGGTAACTGAATTAATGCTGAGAAACCTGATACTCAGAGCTCAAAAAAAGCGCCTTTTAGTGAGACCAAGAGTTATTGTTTGTGTACCTTCAGGCATTACAGAAGTGGAAAAAAGAGCTGTACGTGATAGCGCTTTACATGCCGGTGCAAGAGAAGTATATCTGATATCGGAACCAATTGCCGCTGCCATTGGAGCAGATTTACCAATAGATCAGGCCTGGGGCAATATGGTAATGGATATTGGCGGTGGTACCAGTGAAATTGCCGTTATTTCATTATCACATATCGTAGTTCATAATTCAATCAGAGTCGGTGGGGACAAAATGGACACGGATATAATCAATTATTTAAAGAAAAAGAACAATCTGTTTGTTGGCCAGCAGACCGCAGAAAAGATAAAATGCGCTATCGGCAGTGCCTATCCGTTAAAACAAGAACTGGTTATGGATGTGCGCGGAAGAGATATCGTTTCCGGTTATCCGGTAACCATAAAAATCTCATCCGAAGAAATCAGAGAAGCAATCTCAGAAACAGTGAGTGCCATGATTGACGCAATCAAACGCTTGTTTGAAAGAACTGCACCGGAACTTAGTGCTGACATTGCAGAACGTGGAATTTTCCTGACCGGTGGTGGAGCATTGCTCAAGGGTTTGGATGAAAAAATACGTAAAACAGTAGACCTCCCTGTACACGTTGTACCTGATGCTCTGGAATGCGTTGTAAAGGGAGCTGGAAGAGTTCTGGATGATGTGGAACGCTATCGAGAAGTTCTGATTAAACGCATCGAGGATTAATCTTACTTGATGCGATGTGTATAAGCGTTATATAAGTCCCGGGATTTTTTTCATTATTGCTTTGGTGCTGTTTGCAGGTAATAGCACTTCAAGAATTAACAAAGCGCAATGGCTATCTAAAACCGTACTTCTACCTTTTAGTAAAACAATTGATTTCGTTTCATCTCTGGATAAACTGAAACAAGCTAACTATCTCCTGCAAAGTAAATTGATTACAAAGTCGTTGGAAAACGTAGTATTAGCCAATCAGTTAAAAGCGCTCAACAGCAATCAGACATTTCATTTTGAGCTGCAAGACATTCCCTTTACAATGGCGGAAGTGGTTGGGTATTCAGGTCAGTTTCATGACAGGAATCTGATAATCAACAAAGGTTCTCGGGATGGAGTCCAACTGGATAGTCCGGTTGTATATTCGGATGGGATTATCGGAAAGACCATAATAGTTAATCAAAGAAACAGTATTATTTTACCCCTGACTCATCCACAATTCCAGCTTGCAGTGATGGACAAAAGTACTAATGTTCAAGGGATCTTGCAATCTGATTTGACAGGCATTACATCTATGAATCTGATTAAGTTGGGTTCACAAATCAGCATTGGAGATACAATAGTCACATCAAATTTATCAAGGCTTTTTCCCAAGGGTTATCCTGTGGGTAAAATCAGTAAAATCAAAGAATCGCAGGACAATTTGTTTCTCAGCGCTCAGATCGAGCCATTTACATTAGTGGAGAATCTTGAGCATGTCTTCGTTTTGAAAAAGAGTTTCATCAACCAACTGCTGGAACCCCTGATTATTAAAACAACACCTGATTCAACGAGGTTATAAGTGAGTAAAGAACGAAATCCCATAATTGAAGTAGTAAGCGTTAAGTTTGAACGCATTCCCATTAAGACAAGAATTCTGACTAAAGATGATGATATGCTGGATATCATTAAAGAGTACGCTGCCCCGGTGCTCAAAGCAGGGGACGTCATTACTATCAGCGAGAGCCCTCTGGCAATCACTCAAGGCAGGGCAATACCTGTATCTGAACTTAAGATAGGACTTCTGGCAAAAATACTCTGGCGCTTTGTGGCAAAAGTTCCTTATGGAATTGGATTACGAGCACCGGCAAGTATGCAATGTGCAATAGATGAATGCGGGGCGATAAGAATATTGTTTGCTGCTGGTATTGGTGCATTGAGTAAACTCATTGGCAGAAGCGGAGATTTTTACAGGATAGCAGGAATGCAGGCTGCTCTGATTGATGCTGCCAGCACTTCACCGATACCACCTTACAACGAAACAGTAATTAAAGGACCTCTGCATCCTGAAAGAGAAGCTCAGAGAATTGCTGATGCTATCGGTTATCAGGTGGCTGTGATGGATATCAACGATATCGGTGGATGCTGGATGATTGGGGCAAGTAAAGGCTTATCTAAGAACTTCATGGAATCTGTAATGAAAGATAATCCACAAGGACAATCGGACGAATTAACTCCGGTTTGTTTAGTCAGGAGAATTTGATGGCAATCTGGCTGGTTATCAGAACTCTGATAAGTGGTATAATCATATTATACTTACAGATACTAATCATGCCCGGGATGACGATTGCAGGCATTACACCCAATCTGTTTCTGGGCTGGATGGTCTATCAGGTATGGAGAAAACCGGTCAATATGTTAATCCCGATATTGTTCGTTCTTGGTTTATGTTATGACTTAACAATGCCTACACAACTGGGTTTGCAGACAATACTATTTATTCTCTTAGCCATAGGGATTGATGAATTTCACCGTCCTTTGGAGAAAGATAGCTTTATCACCATGGCAATTACACTGGGTTTGGTGTGTATAGTATATTCGATGGTAATCTATCTTGTAAATGGAGTGCAATCCGGTTTCACAGCATCGCTTTTTCTTTCTTTTCTCGGGATGATTTTCTATAACTATGCATGGTCAGTTCTAACAACTGCTTTATTTATCCTGATTTCACATCTTAAGCTCGATTTCAGACATGGATAGGTTTACATTTGTACACTTTCTGCGTATAGTGATGGGGTTTCTTTTTGGATTACTATTTATCGCCCTATTCAATTTGCAGGTTATCCAAGGCTCATACTATAAACAAATAGCAGAAAGTAATTTTGTTCGGCTAAGAAGAATAATTGCTACCCGTGGTGAAATATATGACCACAAGTACCGTCCGATAGTAGTAAATATACCCTCACAAAATCTCTATTTGATTCCCGGTAAAGTTAGGAATCTGCATCAGTTGGCTCAGTTTCTAAGTAGTGAATTCGGCATTCAGCAGGATGAATTGTATAGCTTAATTGACAGAACAAGATTCCGTTCTTATGAAGATGTTATCATATCTGAAAATATACCCTATGAAAGGGTTTTGACCTTATCTGAAAAACTGAATTACTACCCTGAACTATTATTCAGAACAGAGACAACCAGGGATTACCTCTTTCCAAATCATTTTACAGGGTATGTGGGCAGGATAAACGAAGCTGAATTTCAGAAATATAAAGAAGAAGATTATACCATAAACAGCCAGATTGGTAAGACCGGGCTGGAAAAGTACTATGAAGTATTGGTTAAAGGAAAAGATGGCAGGGAAATTGTTCAGGTAGATTCAAGAGGGCGTAGCTTAAACCTCTTTCGGACTGAGAGTACGATAAATCCTGAGAATGGATATAGTCTGGTATTAAGCCTTGATAGCGATATCCAGAAATATGCAGATAGTATTTTTCCTGCCGGAATGAGAGGAGCTGTCATTGTTATGGATGTGCGGACAGGAGGAATACTGACTTATTTAAGCAAACCCGGTTTTGACCCAAATTTGTTTATGAGTAAGATTAGCAAAGAAACCTGGGAAGTTATGAATTCCGATGCATCCAAACCTATGCTTGACAGAGTAATTCATGCAGCATACCCTCCAGGTTCCGTGTTCAAAGCTGTAACCGCCAGTATCGGTCTGGAAAAAGGTGTTATCGACCAGAACACTTTATTGGCTGATTGTGTGGGGGGGATGCAGATTGGGAATCGTTTCTTCCGCTGCTGGAGCAAATCCGGTCATGGCAGGAGTAACCTAAATCAGGGTTTAAAAGTTTCTTGTGACGTGTACTTTTATGATTTATCCCTAAAACTCAGGCTAGAAGAATTTAAAAAATTTGCTAATGACTGTATGTTGGCAACTAGAACCGGAATAGACTTACCCAATGAAAGGGCTGGTTTCTTTCCGGACACTAAATGGTATTACAAAGCTTATGGCAAACACATCAGCATTATCGGCCATAAAGTCAATCTTGCCATTGGACAGGGTGAAGTACTATTGACACCACTACAGATGTGTGCTTTCTATTCTGCTATTGCAAACAATGGTGTCTGGAATCAACCTCATTTACTTGAGAAGACTGTTGGCCGTAAAACGCTGGTTCGTCAGCAAATAAATCCACTCAAGATAGTAAAATTACCAATTAGTGCACAAAATATCAGGCTTATTCAGCAAGGTTTATATAGTGTTTGCAATATGCCGGGTGGTACAGCCACTGGTGTAAAAGTAAAAGGTGCGACAACATACGGGAAGACAGGTTCAGCAGAAAATGTCTATGGCAGAACTACTCATGCCTGGTTTTGTGGTTACATAGTATCTGACAAACCGGAAATTGCTATCACTGTTTTTCTTGAGAATGCCGGGCATGGTGGGAGTATTGCTGCTCCGATTGCAACTAAAATTTTTAATTACTATATGGGTAATTATCAGTCTATCAAAGCTCCTGTTGTAGTACCTTTACAGTTTCAGGACCCAAACGAGCTTTCGGGTGAACAAGCTCCGCCTGAAGATGAGACTATTCAACCGGTAACTCCTAACCCTACAGAAACAGGCACTAATGATTAACCGTAAGAAGTTTGACTACACTTTGGCAGTTATGCTCGTGATGATTATCATCATGGGGATTATAGCTATATATACAGCCTCTACAAGTAAAATTGGAGAACATATATCAGTCAAAGGTTACTGGTGGAGACAATTGCTTTTTACAGGCGTGCTGACAGGAATGCTTTTTTTACTGTTCAAGCTACCTCTGCCGTTGTTTGATGTGGCAATAGTTCCATTGTATATTTTGAATATGATTTTTCTTGTTCTGGTATTATTCACTCCGGCGATAAATGGTTCGCACAGATGGTTTAACCTATTTGGGTTTTCATATCAGCCATCTGAGAGTGCAAAGTTATTGACGATTTTATTAACAGCGAGAATATTGGCAAAAGAGCATTTGAGTGAATTTCGTCAGCTAGTTTACGGGATTTTATGTGTACTGACCCCGGTGTTGCTGATAATTATTGAACCTGATTTTGGTACGACCATGATGTTTTGGATTAGCTTGTTTGCTATGTATATTGCTGCCGGCATACCAGCATTTTATTTGTTGCTAATGCTTAGTCCGGTTGTGTCAATAATAGCTTCGTTTCACTGGATGTTTATAGTTCTTTGGATGGTGGGATTAATTTTAATTCTGATGTGGTTTCGATTGTCATGGGTTACAGTGACAGTGGCAGCTATATTCAATCTGTTCCTGGCTTTAATCATGCCTTTATTCTGGAGCGGATTGAAAGATTATCAACAGAATAGAATTCTGACCTTTCTTGACCCGACCCGCGATCCTTTGGGTGCCGGATATCAGATTATTCAGGCGAAGATAGCAGTGGGAAGCGGGGCAACCCTAGGGAAAGGCTGGCTGGAAGGAACGCAGAAGAATATGAATTTCCTTCCGGAACACCATACGGATTTTATCTTTTCCATTATTGGAGAAGAGTTTGGTTTTATAGGCAGCGTTTTATTGCTCCTAATGTTCTTTCTGTTGTTCTGGAGAATAACAGTTGCCATCAAAGAGATTAGGGTTCAGGAACGCAAGATTGCTGTTGCGGGGATTTTTGGATACTTGATGTTTCAGACCTTTATTAATATCGGGATGAATATCGGATTAGTACCTACAACAGGCATTCCATTGCCTTTTATTAGTTATGGCGGTTCAAATTTGTTAATCAATGGACTTGCTATCGGAATTATTTTAAAGTACTTAAATGAGCGGGGTTTCATAAAATGAAGTGGTTGCTTTTAATTCTGGCTGGATTTAGCCTTTTACTGGGAAGCTGTTTTCTGGGTACTTCTATGATATTCCTGGAATCAGATAGCAATGATAAACCTAATCTGGTACAAAATCCTGATTTCGAAGATATAGATATACAAAATCCCGATAATCCTGCAAGCTGGATACTGGTAAGCAATTCCAATGATAAAGTAGAACCTGCAGGTGTAGACTCCACTGTTTCTTTTTCCGGTAAAAAGTCTTTCAAGATTACTAATAACAGCAGAGATATTCTATTGGTTTCTGATGCTTTTAAGATAAACTTCACAGGTGGCTTCTTTGTAAAATGCTCTATGAAATCAGCCAAACCCATGCTCAAGGCTGCGCGTGTCCACTTTTGGACTTATAATGATGCAGGCAGCAGAAAAAACAAGTTCAGTAAAGCTTTCAAAACAAAAGCAGATTGGAAAAAAGCAACCATCAGCGCCGGATTTCTCAGCAATTCAGTTACTTTCGCCAGAATTGCCATATATATTCCACGGGACACTGATAATACTGTATGGATAGATGATGTAGGCTGCTACCAGGTTTACCAGTTTACCAAAGAATAGATTGTGCCTCTATGCGCTTATTAATTCAAAGGGTAACTGAAGCTTCAGTTACAATAGATAGCAAAGTACATTCTTCTATCAGTAAAGGACTGCTTGTCCTGATAGGTATATCACAAACCGATACTAATGAAGATATCCCCTGGCTGGCTAAAAAAATGGCTGAACTGCGTATCTTTGAAGATAGCTCAGGCAAGATGAATCTTTCGGTACAGGAGATCAAAGGTGAAGTGCTGATTATATCTCAATTTACTCTCTATGCTGATTGCCGCAGAGGCAGAAGACCTGATTTTATTAATGCTGCGCCTCCCAAACAGGCAGAAGAACTTTATGAAACATTTCTAAAAGAATTAATCCACTATATTCCTGAAGTAAAGACAGGTGTATTTGCAGCTAATATGCAGGTACAATTGATTAATGATGGCCCTGTAACTATAATCATTGATTCCAAAGAGCAAGTCCATACTGTTTCAATGAAGTAATAGAGATGAAGACTAGCATCAGATTGGCATATTTCAAGGCGTTCGTGGCAATGTTGTTTTGGTCATTTACTTTTATCTGGATTAAAGTTGCTCTCAAATCGTATAGTCCTACCCAGATAGTATTTCTCAGGCTGGTTCTGGCTAACGTTTTGATATACCTGACCATTGTAGTATCGGGACATAAGGAAAAGCCTGCAAAAGAAGATATGCTTCGTTTTATGGCAGTAGCTTTCTTTGAGCCGTTTTGTTATTTTTTAGGTGAAGCTAATGGCATGCAATATGTCTCACCGACTCTGGGTTCCTTAATAATATCCACAATTCCTGTTGTTGCTTTTGTGGGAGCCTGGCTTTTTCTCAAAGAAAAGGTTACAGTTCTACTCTTTATTGGGCTATTCATTTCCTTTACCGGAGTATCGGTTCTGGCTTTTGAATCAAATGAACTGTGGGCTACTCTAAAAGGTGTTTTACTATTATTCTTTGCTGTGCTGGGTGGTATGTTTTATGCCATCACTGTGCGCAAACTGACCTTAAAATATGAAACTCTGACTATAGTGATGTGGCAAAGCTTCTGGGGAATGATATATTTTCTGCCGATATTCCTGCTCTTTGATTTAAAGAATTTTGTCTATATGCAGCATTCAGGAACAGGACTGATGACTATTGTAGCGTTATCTGTATTTGGCTCTGTTGGGGCTTTCATGTTGTATACCGGGGTAATTCGTACTTTAGGTGTCATCCGTTCAAACCTGACAACTAACCTGATACCTGTTTTGACTGCTCTGACAGCGTTTCTCTTTTTGGGAGACAGGCCTACTCTCAGAGCAATCATTGGCATAATGCTGGTAATTATCGGGTTGGTCGTATCTCAGCTTAGGGACATCAGGAAAGTTATTCTGCCTGCGGAATAACGCAGCATTCCTTTATATAACCATGGAATACACGAAACACACTGAAGTAAGTATATAAGACTGGTTTGACACACTTAAGCGTGTCAGATTTACTGCCGACTAGTTCAATTTTCATAATAGCATGACTAATGCAATGCCAGCCAGCGGCTGAAGAAGGCGTTCCACCAAATCACAGCTAAGTATTGTCCATTTTCCATTCTCCATTCTTTCTGCTCAATTGTACTTATTGCCTTCTCTTTCCAAATTTGGGATAAACAACTGTTCCTGAAAAGAACCTCATGGGTTCCTCCCGGGCTTAGCCCAAGAGGTTCCCAACAGGTTCTCAACAAGTTCCGCCGTTGAACTCATATTTCGAACATGGAGTGAAAGAGAAGTAAGAAATTACTCTATAATTACATCATCCAATCGCATAATCACCGCGAAGCACCATTATCAACTCTTACTTGTCATTCCTACGCAGGCGGGAATCCTACCATTCCACCATTCCACTTTTCCACTCAATGGCACTTTTGCTCACGCACTTATATTTCTTACTAGTTCCTTAATAAATCTTACAGAGATTGTACAGAGATGCTAGGGTCATACAAGGGTCGCACCCTTAGATGACCCTAGCATCTCCCTTTAATCTCCCATGGATTGTACAATGCACAAGAGGGGAGTAATATGGACAACATGAGGACAAGAAGAGATATACATATAAGGTTCATAAGTCTGATTAGTTTTTCTTGACTTAATACTAATCCTTTGTGGAATAAAATCTGCATTAATATATAGCAGTAAATTGTATAAGAATTAGGTAATGTATTTAATCAAAGGGAAGATAATTGAGATTAGTTAAAAATAGCTTTATTCTTGCGGTATTGCTGATTGCAGCTTTCAGTCTGAGCGCTGTGGCAACAGTCACATTCAAAGTAGCTCCCGATTCATTGAAGCCTGGTGAAAAAGGCGTTGTTACTGCAAAGATGGTAATACCTGCGACAATGCATCAGACTTATGTGCCGGGTGAAAACGATTTCTTTTATATGACTGCTGCATCATCCAATTTGGAATTTGGCAAAACTGTCTATCCGGCTCCCAAGAGTAAAGGAAAAGACGGAGAATGGATTTACGAAGATAAACTTTTTCTGACCCTTCCCTTCACAGTTAAAGCCAATGCTAAAGCAGGCAAAACCCCGATTAGCCTTGAAATGGGATACAATATCTGTTTTGATACAGGTTCATGCGAACCTCCGGAAACAATAACAAAAAACCTGAGTATAAAAGTCATTGGTGCTGCAATTGAAAAAGAAACCCCTGACACTATTACTACTCTAGCACCTGTAACCCAAACATCAGAGCAATCGCCCATACCGCCTGAAAACACAAAACCGGCAGCAGGTAATATCTGGAAATATCTGATGATGGCATTTATCGGTGGTTTAATTCTGAATATCATGCCCTGCGTATTGCCGGTGCTTTCCATTAAAGCCATGAGTATTGTTAAGCAGGCTCACGAAGATAAAAGTGTAATCATGAAGCATTCCTTTGCCTATACAGCTGGGATACTGGCTTCATTTCTGGTTTTAGCCGGTGTGATTGTAGCTTTGAAACTGGCGGGCGAAGCAGTGGGCTGGGGTTTCCAATTTCAGAATACAGCTTTTGTTCTGGCTCTGACTTCCATGATATTTGTCTTTGCTTTATCACTATTTGATGTTTTTATTATTACTCCACCCGGTATGACCTCTGCCACCAAAGCATCTGCCCAAAGTGGATATGGCGGTTCATTCTTTAGCGGGATATTTGCTGTACTACTGGCAACACCCTGTTCAGCTCCGATGCTTGGAACAGCCCTGGGATTTGCTTTTTCACAGCCGCCTGTATTAATCATTGTTTTCTTCCTGCTGATAGGATTGGGACTCGCATTACCCTTTATTTTGCTGGGCTTTAATCCCAAGCTGATGAAAGTGATTCCCAAGCCCGGTGAATGGATGAATGTTTTTAAGGAAGTGATGGGCTTTTTGCTGTTGGGTACTGCGGTCTGGCTTTTACATGTAGTATATCAGCAAAATGGCGGAGATTATCTGCTCAAAGTACTGATTTATCTCGTTTTTCTGGGTTTTGCTACCTGGCTTTACGGCAGATTTGTCAGGCTTGAGCATTCACGTTTTACCCAGTGGCTATTCACGATTCTATCAATTATAGTTATTGCTGCTTCAGCCTGGATATTCCTGCCTTATACGGCTAAAACAGGGATTCAGCCGACTGAGAATACTTCTCAGGAAAAGGGCTTTGAAGGCTGGCAGACGTTTTCAACTACTCTGGCAGATGATTTGGTCAAACAAGGGAAACCTGTATTCATAGATTTTGGCGCTAAATGGTGCATGACCTGCCTATCTAATGAAAAGACAGTTACAACTACTGAAGAGATGAATGAAGCTTTTAAAGCAAAGAAAGTTCAGCTCATCAGAGGTGATTTTACCAAAAAGAATCCCGAAATGCAAGCCTATATGAAGAGATTTGGCAGAGCCGGAGTTCCATTTTATGTATTATTCATTCCCGGTAAAGAACCGGTACTGTTTCCCGAGATTATCTCAATTCCTATGATAAAAAAAGTCTTGGAACAAATACCTGATTAGATTATCATGTTAGTGATTTAGGAGTTCATAATGCGAAAAATAATATATAGCCTGGTTCTGGTCCTGACGTTATTTGTGACATCATGCGACCGGTTTAAACATACTTTTGAGCCTGAAAGTACAGTGAGTATAGAGAATGTGCTGTTTACCCCGCTGACCACTGCGTTTGATAGCATAACTGCAACAGATGCATCGGCTGTGATATCATTCTATGACGAAGGATATTTACACAATGGACAAACGAAATCAGACAGAGAGCAGTTCTATCTTGATTTGTTTCAAAAGGACAGTCCACTGAATTTTGAGGTAACGCTAATTGCTACACAGGCTATTGGTGAAACTGATACTTTATCCAATTCGACCTGGCGTTTAAGGGTAACCAATAATGCACAACAGGTGTTGGCTGATAGTACTTTCACAGGGGAAGAGCTTATCAAGCGTGGCAATAGCTGGATGCTTTATGGAAACAGAGTCGGTTGCTGTCCACCTGTCACATACAAACAGAGAGTATTCATTGAGACATTCACTTACACAACATGTCCAAATTGCCCGATAGTCGAGGCATTACTGCATCAATTACAGCAAGCTCATCCTAACAACCTGTCCTATCTGGAGTATCATATTAACGATCCTCTGGATATCGGGAATCTTGATGTTTATGGATATTATGGATATCCTGCCATGCCAAGTGTCATCTTCCAGGGAGAAACTAAGATTATCGGCAATAACGAAGATAATGAACAGATATTTGGTCAGTTGGTAGAACAGCTTGCCAATACAGACAGTAAGATAGATTTGGGCTATCTGGATTATAGTTTTGAAGGGCAGACACTGACCGGAAGTGTAAGATTGACCTTGAATGATGAGGCAATCGACCCGGCACAGTTAAAGCTTAAATATGCAATCGTTGAAAAGGAAACTGATACGGCTATATACCATAACAGTCTTTTGGAGCCTTGCCGTAATGTAGTTCTGGCAAAAGGCACCAAGTCACTATTGAATGCAGACCTTTCCCAACCTGTAAATTTTAATCTGCCATTTAGTAATTTACCCACTGGTTATAATGGAAATCTGCCGATTGATAGTTATCTGATAATCTGGGTGCAGATTACACCTGATCCGTATAGTACCAATGCATCTATTTATAATGCATTGGAATCACCTATTACAGTCAATAAACATAAGTCGAAATAACTGAGGTATATCATGCGAAAATTAATCTTAGCGTTTTTAGTCCTGATCAGCATTTCCTGGCTGATGGCAGAAGCCATGCCTGATTTTAAGCTTCCTGATGTGAACAATAAAGAAATATCTTTGAAAGATGTTCTCAATAAAGGTCCTGTGTTAATTGATTTTTGGGCTTCCTGGTGTGTACCATGTAAGAAAGGAATGGTGGCTTTGAATCAGATTGCTCAGAAGTATGATTCACTCACTGTTATTGTTATCTCCATTGATGCCCCCAAAGATGTGCCCAAAGCTAAAACCTATCTTAAAAGCAATGATTATAAATTTATCGGTCTGTTTGACAGCGAAAAGAAACTGGCTAAAAAACTAAATGTAGTTAATCCTCCCAGAACCTTTATCCTTGATAAGACCGGAGAAATTATCATGTCTCATGAAGGATACGAGCCCGGCACTGAGAAGCTGTATGAAGCTAAAATCAGAGAAATGCTGTCTTTACCTGCTTTGGAAGAAAGTGCTCCTGAGTCTGCTGCACCGGCTGAAGGTTCCATTCCCTGCGGAGAATGTAAATGAAGCAGATAGTTGCATTATTAATTCTGATATGTGCAATAAGCGCTTTGACAGCGGTAGAAGATTTATATCTGAGTGGTTTAAACGAAACCACATATATATACAGAACTGCGGAAGACTCGCTCAATTCCTATTTCAGAGATGCTTTCAGTTTTTCTATGGGCTATAAGGATTTTTCATTGGGAGTAAAATTCCTGGCTGAATTACCCAAGTACTCCACCGACCAAAATCAGCTTATGCATGAGCTTGATTCCAATAAATTAAGCGTTAAATGGGCAGAACGATATCTGGAATATGAAAAAGACGATTTAATTCTGCATGGCGGGACAATATCAGAAAGCTTTGGCAGCGGAATGGTGTTCAGAGCCTGGGAAGATTTGGAGTTTGATACTGATACCCGGATTGACGGATTTATGTTCAAATATAACAAAATTCTAAAACTAAAAGCTCTTTACGGTGCCTTGCCTAACCGTAATCAAGCCGCCAAATATGACCTCGTTTACGGTGCTGATGCTGAATTGCCCTTGTTTGATAACGTCTATGCCGGAGGCTCAGCACTCGCTATGAGAACATTGAATGCACTTAATCTGTACAATCAGCAGGATGTTTTTGCCGGTAGGTTAAACTGGAGTTATAACGTCTGGGATGGTGCGGTGGAATATGCCACGACGTCATTGTATAAAAATAGTGGAGCCGGTCACAAGGGTACAGGTATAAATGCAACTACTAATTTGTACTTCAAACCTGCATTTCTGAAGTCACTATCCATTGGTGCCGGATATAAATACTACGATCAGTTTCAGTATAGAGTACAGGATTTAAAGACAAATAACTATCACAATGAAACACTGGCTGATAATCTCCCCACGGGCACAGATGAAGAAGGCTTGCAGGGTGTTGTTACCATTTCTCCCACAGATAATCTGACCTATATTGCCAATTATGCTGAAGCCTGGGATTCTGGCTTTGACAAAAGAATGAATGATTTATATACAAGCTTTGAATGGCAGTTAGGAGCGAAGACGTTACTATTTGAATATGGTCACACAGAAAAGCTGGATAAAGCCTCTGACCATTGGCAAAAAGACCTGAAACCTGCTGTAAGTATTAGTATGCCCCTCAGCCGTTACTCTTTAACTACCAAGGCTGAATATGAGTATATTGAAAAAGTAACTCAGGATATCAAAACATGGCATTATGAACCAATGCTTCAGGTGGATTTGGGTATGGGCAAACTTTCCGTATCCGGTGCTGCTGAATCACAATGGAAGACTGCTTCTGATGTTTCAAAAGGCAGATATTGGGCAAATTGTGAAATAAAATATGCCGCATTTGAGCATACAGACCTTACTCTGTTTGCCGGAAAAGAAGCAGGCGGCAAGGTCTGCAGAAATGGTATATGCCGTTACGTAGCACCTTTTCAAGGGATAAAGCTGGAAGCAACTACAAGATTTTAATATATATAATATAAGGAGATATAATGTTCAGGAGTATAATTATTACCTTTTTCATTATTATCGTATCAGTACTATGTGCTGAGGCGAATTTCTATCCTACCACCATTTTAGCCGAGGAATTTGGCACAACAATAGTTCCGGCTTGCTCTGATGCCTATGCCGGTATTGATGTTTTACATAATCAGTACCATAATGGCGAATTCATAAGCGCCAGATATTATGTAAATTCTGCAGGTCTGAGTAATGCAGACTCAGAAGCACGTTTCGGCTTTTACGATCTTGAATTCTATCCGGAAGTAATATTTTCCGGGACACAAATCGTAAGTGGTTCTGGAACAAACATCGCAAATGGAAGCCTTTATCTGGATGCAATCAGTTCAAAGAAGTTTGCTGCTTCACCTATTAAAATGAATATCACAAATTTTAATCCTACTACAGGAGCAGTAAGCGCCAGAGTCACGATGCGCTCAAATGATTATGCACTCAATAATCAGACTATCCGTTTCCTGTTAATAGAAAATAATGTCTCGCTAGCAGCAACAAATGTTGTACGTTCTGTATTATCTCAGCCAATAACATTAACCGGGTTAGATAACTTTTTAAATTTTAGCGCTACTTTTACAGTGCTGCCTGCCTGGAATATAAACAATTTATGGGCTGCTGCATTTGTTCAACTCAATGACAATACCATCATTCAATCTGCTTCTACCTTAGTACAACCGGAATATCAGATCAGAGCAGCAATGCAGTTTAATCCCGATATCGTTGATTATCCTAATATAAACTATACTTCTCCGATGGTAGGCTTTTACAACACGGGTCTGGCAGATAATTATACTATCAAATTAATCAAAGACTCAGGACCTGATGATTGGTATTTTAACTATTGTGGAGGAGAAGAATGCTATCCCGGTAATATTCCGCACCCGTTTTCATTGGCAGCAGGAGATACAGTTAACTTCCATCTGAATTTACTGATAGGTTCTGCCGGGACTGGGTCATTACATTTTATCGTAGAATCTCCCAATATTGAGCCCTATATCATACCCTTTACCTACACTGCAACAGATACATACAATGATGACCCTTATCTGCCTTCAGCCGATGTAAGGCTTTTACAAAATTTCCCCAATCCTTTTGCAGAAAGCACAAATCTCAGGATTTATGCTAAGCAGCCAGTCAAAATTGCAGACATAGATATCTTTAATAGTAAAGGTCAGAAAGTCAATACAATACCCATGAATGCTCTCAAGAAAGGCATAAACGAAATGAGTTGGAACGGTTTTGGCAACAACAAACAGAAATTACCGCAAGGTATTTACTTTTACAGAGTTAATGGTACCGGAGCTAAGCTTTCCGGTAAAATGCTGATTCTGAATAAATAGAAAGAGACGTTTTAATGAAGAAACTTGTATTACTCTCGTTGTTTTGTCTGCTCCTGGCAGCTTTATCATCCATGCAAATCAGCAGCAGCGAAGCTTTGAGTATTGCGGCAAACTGGGTAAACCAGATTTCAAACTCAAACACAGTTGCCGGTATTGAAGCTGTTAATAATCCTGAGCAAATTGATGTTACAGATTGGTACGTTATTAATTTTACGCAAGGTGGATTTATCCTGATAAGTGCTGATGATAGGATACAACCTGTTTTAGGTTATAATACCACCGGCAGCTTCAGAATGGTGGGAATGCCGGACAATCTTGTCTGGTTTACCAAATCCTACCATGAACAAATTGCAGTCATTAAAGCATCAGGTAATGCTGTGAGCCACCCGGGCTGGCAACTTGTGAGAAACGGATATTTCAATGATTTCCTGCCGGACAGAGCTGTTTCACCACTGTTACAGACAAACTGGGATCAGGGCTGGCCTTATAATTCTCTGTGCCCGAGTGCTTCACAAGGACCGGGTGGGCATGTATATGCCGGATGCGGTGCCACTACAATGGGACAGATTATGAAGTACTGGCAATATCCTGCACATGGCGTCGGCTCTCATACCTACACACATCCAACTTATGGAACTTTATCAGCTAATTTCGGTACAGCAACATATAATTACAGTTCTATGCCAAATCAATTGAATTGGTCAGCCAATACAGCCATCAGTACTCTACTTTACCATTGTGGCATTGCATTGGATATGGATTACGGAGTTGATGGTTCCGGTGCATCTGTAAGTGATGTCAGACCTGCATTTGTTAATTACTTTAGCTTCGAAACCACAGCGCAGACAGTTTATAAATCCGGTTACCCGGCTACTGCATGGGATACTTTGCTGAAATCAGAACTAGACAATAGCAGGCCAATCTTCTATTTCGGAACGGATACAAATATCGGAGTCGGACATGCTTTTGTCTGCGACGGTTATCAGGGAACAAACTATTTCCATATCAATTGGGGTTGGTCTGGCAGTGATAATGGTTACTTTTACTTTTCTGACCTCAATCCCGGATCGTATCATTTCAATGCACAACAAGGTGCAGTTATTGGATTACGACCTACAGCACCGGTTACTGCCCCGACTAATCTGACGTCATTAGTAGACCCCGGTGATAACATTTATCTCGAGTGGCAAAGTCCTCTAACCCGTGCTCTATTAGGCTTTACTGTCTATAGAAATGGTCTGGTATATGACAGTATTACCGACCCTGCAAATACGTACTACTTTGACATCAACCTGACTCCAGGCACTTATCAGTACTATATTGTCGCAAATTTCTCCCAAGGTGATTCTCAACCTTCAAATACAACTATTGCAACAATATATCCCCAGGCAATAATAAACTATCAGGATAGTTTTGAGACTTATAATAATTTTACCACCTCACTGTCTCCCTGGTTTACCTATGACCTGGATTTATCTCCCACTGTACAATTGGAGAATATTAACTATCCCACAGAGGGAGAGGCTCAATCCTTTATTGTTTTTAATCCTGCTGCCACAACCCCTCCAACTACCAATTTCACCGCACAATCCGGGCAGAAAGTTTTGGCTTGTTTCGGGGCTGTAACAGCTCCCAATAATGATTGGATAGTATCACCCAAGTGGAATACCGCATCTGTAGGCAGAATGAAATTCTGGGCTAAATCAGCCTATCCCGATACGTATCTGGAATTAATCAAAGTGGGTATCAATCCTGATTCACCTAATCCTTCCGGTATGACTATTGTTTCAGGCCAGACTCCAATTTCTGTTCCCGGTACCTGGACAGAATATGACTTCACTTTTACCAATAACCTGTACTCCAATGTGTTTGTTGGTATTCAATGTGTAAGTAACAACGGAAAGATGCTTTTACTGGATAGACTTCAGCTCTGGTCAAGCTATGTGGATAACGAAGATATTATTGATGTTTCTTCTCCCGGAATTGTTTTAACGGCTAATCCCAATCCCTTTAGCTCCAATACCTCAGTTAATTGGCAACAGAAAGAAGCTTCGACTGTCAAAGTCAAAGTGTATGATATTAAAGGTCAATTGGTCAGGACTTTATTGGAAGGTCAAATGCCCAAAGGAAAGAACAGTTTTGAGTGGAATGGCAAAGACAATAAGGGCAATCGAGTTGCCAATGGTATGTATTTCCTTAATTTGAAGGATGATGCAGGACATTCAGCTACCAGTAAGTTAGTCAAAATTAATTAAACCTAAGCTCAAACTCCATAAATGACAAAAGCCATCTTTGCTTACGCTTGGATGGCTTATTTTTGTTATTGTTATATCAAATCATGATATCTTTTATTGTACCGTGGCTAATCTTAACCGGTTAAAAAACAGCGGAGTAAGTTAAGCGAACAGACACGCACAAGATCTGTCCCTACATCTAATCCTCAACCAAGCCATTCAGTTCTGAAGGGTCATACCAGGTCATCATACCCTGAAGCAACAATATTTCCCTTTCCAGAATTGTACGGTGGTATTCTTCTTCTTTTGCAAGCTGCAGGAGCAAACTTATTACATCATTATCAGTAGAGTTTTGTGCCATATCTTTATACGTGTCGCTGGCATCATTTTCTCTGGATATTGCATATTCAAGCACTTTTTTGGGTTCATCAATGTCAGATGCTTTCATTACAGGTTTTTGATTGGGTGGAAGATGAAATACTTCGTTGGGAAATTCCTTTTTAAAGGCAGATTTCAGCTTTTCCTCATGCATCTTTTCCAAGGGGATGAGCTGCTCAAATTCTCGGCTGGATTCTGGTTTATTCCTGAAACTTTTTGACATCAGTTCATATAGTACCTGTGATTTGATTTCATTCTGAATAGCCAGTCTGAATGTCTCTTTACGGTCTAACATATATCCTCCATCTATGAATAAAATTATAATTTAAACAAATTCCCTGATTAAGCTAATCGGATTTATTTTGCTGGCACTACGAGCAGGTAAATATACACTAAAGCCAATTATAACTGTTGCGATTAAGGGGATTGATACAAAATCAGCCAATCTTAAATCAACCGGTAAAACCAGATTAGGCATGTTTCCGACCGGAAGCTGTATAATGCCTGTTTTCATCTGCAAGATAAGCAATGCCAAAGACAAGACCACTCCTGCGAAAATACCTGCCAAACCAATAATCATACCGTGTCGCATAAACAGCGTCATGAGTTCCTTATCCCTGTAACCAATGGTTTTTAGAATGCCTATAGCTTTGCGTTTCTGGACAATAGTCTTATAAATACTGCCGCTTATATTAAACGCAGCCATAATAAACATCAGCCCCAGAATTACCAGCATCATATACTTTTCAAAATGCATAGCATTGTACAAACTTGTATCAAAGCTGCTCCAGTTTTCAATGCTATACTGTGGTAACTGCTTTTTTAAGAGACCTGTTGTTTTGAAAAGCTGCTTTACATTGCTAGTCTTCATTTCAATATGGTCAATCTGGTCACCATAACCGCTGAAATACTGACCGACATTCAAAGGAACATAACAGTAAAGCCTGTCGTATTCCGGCATGCCGGCAATAAAAATCCCCACGACTCGCAATGAACGTGTTTTGGGCAGCATTCCCAGCGGTGTGGGAATTGTACCTAAGGGTGAAATCAATTGTAGAGTATCACCAATAGTGGCATATATGCTCTGAGCCAGATCTGCTCCTAAAATAATGCCGTCATTTTCAAAGCTCTCTGGGGAAACCTTACCGCTGACGACACCTTGAAGCCAATGCCCCTTTGTCACCATCGCATCTTTATCAATGGGCTTCAGAACAGGATTTACTGATTGTTGTTTAGGTAAGTCCACTCCGTAGCAGATAATGGCAGCCATAGCAGATTCTTTCACAAGCATCAGCTCATTCCTGTTCACAGGTGAAGCTGCTTTGATAAATGGTAAGCTTTCCAAAGTCTTGATAATAGACCGATAATCAGATAGGGGAGATGCATCAGTATTTTGCAGTCTGATTTCTGCTCTGGTACCGATTATCCTCTGCCGCATGTCCTTGTCAAAACCGTTCATAACACTGCTTACCAAGAGTAAAGCCATTATGCCAAAGGCAATCCCTGTAAAAGTTAACCAGTGTTTTCCGCTTATCTTGCCTTTGGGATTTCTCAGGAGTTTTTGTGTAATTAATCCAAAGCTATGGTTGCGGGTATCGTTACTTTTTAGCATTCCAGTTATCTTCCAGATTAAAGACAATCTTTTGCATACCTTTGCTTAGTTTTGAGACAAGAGACAGATATTCTTTGCGGAGTAAATGGGGATAGTTTGGCTGTTCGGCATTGCGCAGTACTTCAATAGCCTGAGCAAAGCCCCAGTTATAGTATGATTCTGCATCTTCAAATCCATATACATTTCCCTGAGGATAATATGCATCAATAACCAAATCAGGTTTGTTATCTTTGATTGAATGCAATGCCAGGTATGCCTGATTTTGCATAATACTGCGCAGGAAGACTTCATGCAGTTTCATTTTAGATTTATTGGGGTGAATGCCTGATAAATCAATCTTTTCCGGTTGTATGGAACGCGAGGGCAATACATTCACCGCTATCACAATTTCTTCTGTGGCAACTTTACCCAGTCCAAGTGGCAACGGGTACTCAACTCCACCATCCACCAGGGCATATTTGCCCCAGATAAAGGGTGAAAACAGATAGGGAATAGATGAAGAAGCCCTCATCGCTTTTGCCATCAAACCTCTGTTGATAACTACTGTATTGCGCTTTGTTAAGTCGTAGCTTATCGCTATAAAAGGTATCCGGCAACTTTCAATCTCTGCATTCTCTGTCCAATCTTCAAACAGCTTCAGAATTTTCCTGCCATCAAAGATACCACTAAGTGTCCTATCAAGATTCAACGGATTAAACAAGCGTTTGGCATTGTTTTTAGTAGCAAATTCCAGAAGCTCCTCAGGTGAATGCCCAATGGAATAGAGACCTCCGACAATTGCCCCCATACTTGTACCGACGATACTGGTTATATTATAGCGCGATTCCAGAGCTTTTAATACGCCGATGTGGGCTAGTCCGTAAGCTGCTCCTCCACCTAATACTATCCGTGCATTTTGATTCATTTGACAACCCTTCTTCTTGATAATTACATCATAGTAGTAATACTCAATACGTCAAGCGATAAAAAAACTCATTTTAATGCGTTATTCTGTGTGGTAACACTAATTTCTATTGACATGATTGTTTCAATCTGTTACTATGTTAAAATGATGAAATGTATTCAGGTTCTATTATTAGTCTTTTTATGCGGTTGCAATATCTTCTCTTTGAGAGAGGCTCAGCCACCGGATAAACCACCTTTATGGAACAATTTCTATACAACCTGGCAGCTTAGCTTGCAGAATCTGGAATACGGATATGAAGACAACCGGAATGTAGTAAAATACAGCGATTTGTTTATGCCAAATTTTAGATTCTACTTTTCACAACAGGATATCAATGATTACAATCTGACCAATACATGGAACAGAGACGATGAACGGGATATGATATATAGTCTCAATAACTGGGCGGATAGTATCAGGGTAGAACTGCAAACGATACCGGATCAGCCGGATGATATACAATCAACGCCAATTCGCTTATACAGAACATATACAATCATAGCCAAACGTAATCTGGAGACAAGGACTTTTGCCGGGAAAATGGAACTGCAAATGGTTCAGGACAATGGCTTTTGGAGAATAATTAACTGGTATGATTACAGAATAACCTCAAATCCGATACTCCCATCCTGGGGAAAACTTAAGTATGATTTCTCGGTTTAGACTGATTCTCGTCCTGATTTGTTTCTGTTTGCTGATGACAAGCTGTACCAATCCTTTTCATCCCAAACTCAGGAATAATGGTATAAATACCCAAATTAACGACTCACCCGAAGCTGTTTTATTAGCCTTGGAATTGTCATATAAACAGAAGAATATTAATTTATTCCAAAGCTGCCTGGCACCGGACTTTCGCTTTGAATTACTTTCCGCAGAAGTTAACGTAATTGGGATTGACTGGAATGATGATGGATTAAAAGACAGTTGGTGGGGCTTTGAACAGGAAGTGGAATATCATACCAATCTCTTTCTGGAAGGCTCAACCGATGGAATTTATCCTCCTCCTGACCAGATTAATCTGCGGCTTCAGGTTCCTCCGCAAGCACAATGGGAATCCGATACTCAGGTAGGTCATGAAGAGTGGGTGGTAATCCCCTGTCTTTTTAATCTGGAACTCACTTACACTGCCAACGGCAGTAATCTAACCTCTAACGGCGTTGCCCGTTTTTATCTGAAACCAATTAATAACCGCTGGTATATTGCTATCTGGCGTGACGAATCGAATATCTGATGGCAACACGTATTCTTGCTGTTGATTATGGTGAAAAGCGCATCGGATTAGCTCTATCTGACCCGATGCACATGTTTGCCAAACCCTTTGAGACAATTGCTAATCTTTCATTTGAACACATAGTCAGCGAACTCAACAGGATTATTACTGAGCAATGTGTAGGCAAAATCATCATCGGCATACCCTGGAGTATTGAAGGCAATCCCACTGAAAAGACCAATGAGACTATGGCTTTTATTGACAAAATTAAAGAACAGATTTCCCTGCCTGTTATTGGCTGGGATGAACGCTATACCACTTCTGAGGCTAATGAGCTTCTGAAGCAGATGGGCTATGACTGGAAGAAAGCCAGAACTGTCATTGACGCCATGGCAGCATGTCTAATCTTAAAAAGGTATCTGGAGAGTGACAATCATGAAGACTGATATTGAAACTAGAAAAGAAGAATTCAAACCTACCGGCTGGTTTTTCAAACCGCGCTTTATAATCCTGATTCGCATTGTTTTAATCACAATAGCCGTAAATATACCCATTGCCTACACCATCTTTATGCCTTTGAATACAAACGAAGTCATTATCAGGATTCAACAAGGTGAGACAACAAAAACGATTGCACAGGAACTCAAAACGAGTAATGTTATCAGAAGCGCTTTCTGGTTCAATATCCTGGCACGCATCAGTAAAAGTGACAGACATCTGAAGGCAGGAAGGTATGTCTTTGGTGGTAATGTAAGTATCATGCAGACTATTATCAAAATCAGAGAAGGCAATTCAACGCTGTTGCATCTGACCATACCGGAAGGATTTTCCTTGTATAGCACTATGAAAGCAATGGAAAAAAGCGGTATTGGAAACTATGATGAACTGATGGCAGTTGCCACAGACCCAATTGTGGTAAAAAGACTTACAGGACATAACTGGAAAACTCTGGAAGGCTTTCTTTATCCTGAAACTTATGCCTTTGATATTGATTTGACCCCGGAGCAAATCTTTACTATTATGACCAAAGAGTTCTTTGCCAGACTGGCTAAAGCAAACATCACTATCACAGATGAAAAGCAATTTTACCAAGACCTGATTATGGCTTCAATTGTTGAGCAGGAAGCTGTAAAAGAAGCAGAAAAACCCATCATAGCAGGTGTTTATCTAAACAGACTAAAAAAGAAAATGAAGCTGGAAAGCTGCCCGACAGTTGACTATTCCCTGGAACGCCAAGGAATCCACCGTAAAAGACTTACCTATGATGACCTCAAGACAGATTCCGAATACAATACATACCAGATTAGCGGTTTGCCTCCCACTCCCATCTGTAATCCCAGTGTGTCATCACTCCAGGCTGTGTATCAACCTCAGGATACCGAATATCTCTATTTCTTTGCTGATTTTGAGGGTAATAATATCTTTTCCAAAACCTATGCAGAACACATGAGTAAGCAAAAGCAAATCTATAAATAAGTAATTTAGTCTTGACATGATTTGCTACCCGAAGAAAGCTTCTACCATTGATAAATAAGTCCCGTTGGAGGAAAATATGAAACGTTCACAAATGCTTTTAATGCTTGTGTTTGCCCTGATGTTATTAGTCGTCTGGGGTTGTGGTGGTAATTCAGATAATAAACCTGCCGGTGCTCAAAAAATCTACCGTCCGGACTGGTGGAATACTCAACCCAGTGAAAAGCATATTTGTTCATACGGGCAAGCTGAAAAGGTTAGCGAAACTGCTTCTATGGACGCAGCCAAAGCTAATGCTTTATTGGAAGCAGCTCAGTATGTGGAAATCAACGTCAAAGGTATGATTAAAAACTACGAAGAAGAAGCAGGAGTCAAAGACCCACAGGTACTTGCTCTATCACAGAAAGTGATTAAAGCAGTTTCTGATGCCCGCTTTTCCAATGTAATGCCGGGTAAAACCGAGACTATACTCATTACAACCAAAGATGGCGACCGCTATAAAACTTTTATTCAAATGCTGATTCCCAAAACTGAAGTCAATAAGAATGTAGCCAACCAAATCCGTAACGAAGAAGCTCTTTACAACCAGTTCAAAGCTTCTCAGGCATTTAAAGAATTAGACGATAATACTAAATAGACCCCAAGCTCACTTCCCCAAACAAGAAAGAGGTTGACCCCAAATCAACCTCTTTTTCTTTTTTATTGTTTTTAGTCCCGCCTTCAGGCGGTTTTGTAATTTGCTTACTTTGTTATAACTGTAGGATAACTGTCCTCAGTTGTCCAAACGTATTTTTCAAGCAAGCGTCAGCATTCCTGGTCACCTGAGGCAGGTAAACTACAATCGTAGGATAGCTTTCCAAAGCTGTCCAAACGAATTGAATCCAATGCGTAGCTATCTTTGGTCACCTGAGGCAGGTAACCTACGACCAGTAGGATAGCTTTCCAAAGCTGTCCAAACGCTTTTAACATATAGAATTGCTGTATAGCTTTTTTATTAACCCAGCGATGCAGAGTCTCAGAGACTCCATCACGTCTCAATTTCATAAGTTCTCCATTCTCATTTGATGCCTCCACTTTCCAAATATGGGATAAACAACTATTCCGGGAAAGAACCTCTTGGGAACCTCCTGGGCTTAGCCCAGGAGGTTCCCAACAGATTCTCAACAGGTTCCATCTTGGAACTCATATTTCGAACAGGGAGGAACGGATAAGTAAGAGAACACTTTATCACGGCGAAGCGTAATCTATACCTCATTTAGCTCTCAATTCTTCATTAATAGATCCTACAGAGATCAAAGGGGTTTCTAAGGGGTTTCTAAGGGGAAAGCCCTTAGAAACCCCTTATATCTATCTTGTATATCCTTCGTATCGTTTAAGGAATAAGAGGGGGCAAGTAGGAGCAAAAAAGGATATTTGGTACGTGACAGTGCTTATCCGTAATAAGTGTTTTGCTAATCCTGTTGGTTTTTATGATAGCCGTAGGACGTATTTGTTAGCGCAGCGTCGCTGAGATGAAGTGGATATCGCTTGTAAGTCCGTAGGACGTTACTATGAAACCCAGCACGTTAGTGCTGGGTCAGAGATATAGAAAACCTGATTCCGGTAGGACGGCACAATTCAATACCAGATAAGATGCAATAATGTTTCGTACCTACGGCACTCAATTATGTGGGATATGCGCCGGGCTAAAGCCCGTCGTTAATACGTTTCATCCCGCTGGGATTAACTCAGAGGTGCTCTTAGTAAATTATTAAATACTTATTCTATCTCTCTCTCTTCTTCTTCTTCTTTCTCTTTCTCTATCCATACTTGCTTATTATCCCTTCTTAACCTCCTGTTTATACCTTAACTGACCAGAGGATTTGACAAAGACTCTAAAGAGAATCTACAGGAAGTCATCGGGGACTAAAGTCTCTATAAACTCCCTGATGACTCCCAGAAGACTCCCTGCGTCAAACACTAAATATATAGACAACAGATAAGGAGAACTTAAGAGCAAGAAAAGGGATTTTAGGCATATAGTTCTTGCTCGTTTTTAACGGTGTTTTGCTAACCAGGTTGTTTATGATAGTCGTAGGGACATGCCTTGTGCTTGTCATCCGGCACTTTTGCAAGAGCACTGCGTGTCCATGAAAAAATAACAGAAGACAATCCTGTATTATAAAGTATTTGCAGTTACTTTATAAACAACGAAAATAAATTGCTTGACACACTGTAACCAGATTAATAATATCGTTTATATAAATGTCATAGTGATCTGTAATAATCTGAGGACATTTGATGATTGGGATTACCCGATGTAGTGTCTATCCGTTGAACACATATTTCAACTAATGTGACAAAAAAGGAGTTTCTTGTATGAAGAAAGCAATCTTACTTATTGCGATACTGTTTGTTTTTGTAAGTATGTTTGCAGTTGTTTTGGCTGAGGGTTTTGAAGGAACCACATTCCCACCTGCCGGCTGGACAATGAATGACGCTAATGCAGATGGAAATACATGGTTTGAATATAGTGTACAAACAACTGCACACACAGGTACTAAAAGTGCTGCTTCTGCATCATGGACAAGCGCCAGTGGAGCTATAACACCTGATAACTGGTTAATTACTCCTCAGATTAATGTCCCAGCCGCACGAGTTTATTATATGCTGGAATTTTACATTGGCGCACAAGACCCATACTATCCATTTGAAAACTATGGTGTCTATGTTTCAACCTCCGGAACCGACCCGGCTGATTTCATAGAATTGTTTTCGGAAACTCTATCAGACGGTCTGTGGCATTATAGGACACAGAGCCTGGCAGCTTATGCCGGACAAACCATTTACCTTGCTTTCCGTCACTTTGGTTGCTCAGACCAATTCTATATGAAACTTGACGATGTTCAGGTTCGCGAAGGACCACAAGTTCCAGTCTTTGATATCTCTCCATCATTTTGGACTTTCGCTGATACTCAGTTGCAGAACCCTGTCACCAAAACCTTCCAGATTACCAATCCGGGAATCGGTGACATCACCATCAACGCAGGTGATATCTATCTTAGTGACGATGTTGAAGGTAATTTCACTCTCACTGCAGCCGGGTTACCTGTAGTAATCGGTGAAACAGGTGAACAAAGCTATAGCTTTTCAGTCCAATTCCTACCCTTAACTGTGGGTGCAAAAACAGCTACCCTGAATATCGAAGACAATTTAACTGCCAGAGTATTACACAATATCACTCTTAGCGGTACTTGTGTTGAAGAACCAACTGCCAGTATTATTCAACTTACCGGAACAGTTACAGGTACTAATAACGTAAGTCTCACCTGGCGTAAGATTTATGGAGACCCAGGCTCACCTTCATGGGTGCATTGGGACAGTGGCTTAAACGATACCAGTTATGGTGGCCCTGCTTCGACAGTGGATTATGCTGTCAAATATGACAGTCAAGAGATAGCCGGTTATGCCGGAATGGAACTTACAAAAGTTAAATTCTTCCTTGGTGATTTCGACCCTGCTGCTACTATCAATGTAAAAGTATGGTCTGGCTTGAATGGAACTCTGGCTCCTGTAACAGTATTGGTTAATCAAACTGTTGTAGCACCAGTAGCCGGATGGAACGAAGTGCTTCTTACTTCTGCAGTTCCTATCACAGGCCTGGAAGCTATCTATATCGGATACACAGTAGTTTTCGGCCCAACCGCCTTCTATCCTGGCGGAGTAGATGGACTTGCTACTGTTGCTAATCGTGGAGACCTGATTTCTATTAATGGTGGTACCTGGACAACTCTGACAGCCTACGGTTATGCCGGTAACTGGAATATCCATGGCTATATGGATGTACCCCCCTCACCAATTGCCAGAAGACAAGGGCGCTTACTGCATACTCCTGTTGCTCAGAGAGAAATGACCAAGGTAGAATTGAAGAATTCTCCTGTCAGCGCACTTAACCCCAATCCTTCGCGTATCCTGCGCGGCTTCAATATCTACCGTGATGCAGATCCAACTCCAATCAATCCTACTCTTATAACAACATATGCCTATGTTGATTTGGATTTAGCAGCAGGTACATACGAATATACCGTTCAGGCTGTACATTACAGTGCTAATGGTCCAATATCTGACCCTGTATCAGTTGTTGTAACTTATCTTCCTAATCCGGCTACTATCGTAAGCCCGCTCAATAATGCTACCGGAGTACTTCCATCCGCAACTCTTAACTGGGGTAGTGGCGGTGGTGGACAAAGCGGTTACAGAATCTATCTGGGTACCAATAATCCTCCTACTGATATTCTGAATGGATTGGATTTGGGACTTGTCACTACCTATGACCCATCTCCTAACCTGGATTACAATACTCCCTACTACTGGCAGGTTGTCCCCTATAACGGAAATGGCTCTGCCACAGGCTGTCCTATCTGGACTTTCACTACATGTGTTGTTCCAAGCATTCCGTTCACACAAATCTATAATGAAGCATTTGATGGTGTTACTGCACCTGCACTTCCCGCAAACTGGACAATTATTAATGCCAATGCAGATGATCAACTATGGGACACATCTACAACGGGGTTCAATTCAGCACCAAACTGCCTATATATTAGTTACAACTTCAGCATGGCTATGAACGACTGGGCTATCACACCTGCTTTGAATTTGGCCACAGGTATCAATTATACTCTGAATTTTAAGTACAGAGCAGGCGGGGGCGGATACCAAGAACGACTGGCTGTTCATCTCGGTACTGCTGCTACTGTAGCTGGGATGGCAGTTACACCTTTGACGGATTTAACATTCAGTGCCAGTACTTATGCTACTGCGTCTGTGACTGTAACTGTACCTACCAGCGGAACCTACTACCTTGGTTTCTACGGACATAGCACTGCAGACCAGTGGTATATGTGTGTTGATGATATTACTTTGGTTGCACCTGCTGTTCCTTATCCTGCAACAATAGTTAACCCTCTCAACAACGCTAACGGAGTTTTACCTTCTGCTACTCTTAACTGGGCAAGTGGTGGCTATGCTCCCACAGGATACAAGCTTTTTTTCGGAACGGATGGCGCTGGAACAGTAACTCCTACCAACATTGCCAATAACCTCGAAATGAACTTGCTGACTACCTATGACCCAACTCCGGATATGGATTACAGCACCACCTATTATTGGATGGTGGTCCCATATAATACAAACGGCAATGCAACTGGATGTCCTATCTGGAGCTTTACTACAAGTGATCCTGACATAGTTCCAAGCATTCCGGAACCAATAGTACCACCCTCAGGTGTGTTGATAGCAGGTGTTACAATAGAAACACCTGGCACAACAGGTTTTGATATTAACTATACTACTCTAAATTTGAATGACTTAAGTCAAATACCTCCTAATCCCGGACTGGATAATACCAATAGTTATGCTATCGTCTTAAATCACTCAGGAGGAACAGCTGACATTACCATTAGTGTCTTAGCCGGTAAATGGTGGATTGCAGGATATTGGGAAGGAACATGGCACCATGGAACACCATATCCATGTAACGGACCCGGGACAGTGACTCTAACAGGCATTCCATTTGGAGCAAAGGGTGACATACCCATTGTCGTCAGTGAAGGTGAAGGAATGGACGTGACTCTACCTGTAGAACTATCATCATTTACTGCTATGCTTACATCTAATAGTTTTGTGTCTCTGGCTTGGGTAACTGAAACTGAGACAGAAGTAGCAGGTTACAACGTTTACCGTTCTGCAGATGCTAATGCAAGTAATGGTTTAAAGATGAATCAATACATTATCCCAGCTACCAATACTTCTCAGCAGTCATCTTATTCCTATACAGATTCAGAAAATTTACTGGCAGAACATACCTATTACTATTGGTTGGAAAACGTGGATATGGGTGGTGGTAACAGTATGCATGGACCAATCAGCGCTACAATAACCGGGCAACCGGTTCCCGTTTTACCTGAGCTTTCAGCATTGAGCAATGCATATCCCAATCCCTTCCGCATCGGTGCTTCCATCAAGATTGAAGCGAATATCAAAGCCGGCGAAACGGGAACGGTATCCATCTATAACATCAGAGGACAAAACGTAAAATCTTATGTCGTAAAACCAGGTATAAACAAGCTGAACTGGATAGCCAAAGACTGTGGCAGCGGTATTTATTTCTATAAGCTGAGTACTCCGTCGGTTAATAGTGTTAAGAAACTGGTGATAGTAAACTAAAGCATAGATAGTAAATAAAGCAAAAAGCCCCATCGCTTGATGGGGCTATTCTAAATCTAAGATTCCCGCCTTCGCAGGAATGACAATGTAGGGCACATGTCCTCGCTTGGCAAAAGACTGTAGGATAACCGCCTTAATCACCCCACAAGCCAACAAGTTGTCTGGCGGGGACCCCGACGCAGGAATGACGTTACTCTACGTCCAGGTTATTACAATTGTTTTATTGCTGCTTAACAAAGTAGGATAGCCACCTCGGTTGTCCAAACAATAATTAGCTTATTGTATAAATGACACGTTGGAAGCTTGGATTACAACTCCAAGTTATTAGTACTTTACACATATTTTCCTTGACGATTATAGCAAATGAATCAGGAATAACTAAATACATTGGTGGAAGTATAAAGTACACCCGGAGATTAGTAATTATGGTTAATGAAATCAGATGGAAACAGCGTTTTCAAAACTTTGAGAAAGCATATAAAAAACTTTCTGAGGGAGTTGAATACGCAAGCTATGATTCTTTGCAAGAAGCGGGCTTAATCCAGACCTTTGAGTTTACATTTGAACTTGGATGGAAAACACTCAAAGATTATCTGGAATTATTAGGTTACGATGCCGGCAGTCCACGGGATGTAATAAAACAGGCATTTCAGGCAGGCTATATTTCTAATGGTCACTTGTGGCTGGACGCTTTGGATAAACGCAACCTGATGGCACATATATATGACGAAAATATAGCTCAGGAAGTACTCATGTCAATTAAAGACAAGTACTTTATTCTGATGAAAGAATTGCATGACTTTCTGAGTAGTAAGATAGACAACTAACATGAAATACGGACTTTCTGAAAACGATATCAAGCAAATAAGCAGTGCAATTAAGCTCTTTCCTGAAATCAAAGAAGTTATTCTATTTGGTTCCAGAGCAATTGGAAGCTATAAACCTGCATCTGATATTGATCTTGCTTTGAAGGGAGAAATAACCTTAGATACAATATCAGGATTGAAAACATTATTGGATGAAGGAATTCCACTGCCTTATATGTTTGATCTTGTTGATTATAACAAATCCGGCAAAGAATTAAAAGAACACATTGATACCTATGGTGTGAATTTTATCTAATAGAAATAGCCGATGTTATAAAAACAAAACGAGGTTGCTGATAAGCAACCTCGTTTTCATTATAAGATTATTTGAATATTACAGTTGTTTAATTGCTGCTTTGCCGGAGAAACGGGCAACGCAATCAAGTTCTTCTTCAATGCGAAGGAGCTGGTTGTATTTGGCAATTCTTTCGCTGCGGGAGATAGAGCCTGTCTTAATCTGTCCTGTATTGAGAGCAACACAAAGGTCTGCCATAAAAGTATCGCAGGTTTCACCGCTACGGTGAGAAACGACAGCAGTCCAGCCATGATTATTAGCAGTTTGGATAGCGTCGATGGTTTCTGAAACGCTGCCAATCTGGTTGAGTTTAATCAAAACGGAATTGGCACAGTCAAGTTCAATGCCTTTCCTGATTCTTTCAGGATTGGTAACAAAGAGGTCATCACCCACTAACTGGATACGTTTGCCAAGTCTCTTATTGAGTTCAACCCAGCCGTCCCAGTCATCCTCAGCCAAGCCGTCTTCTAATGAAACGATGGGGTATTTATTCACCAGGTTTTCATAATAGTCTATCATTTCAGTTGATGTATAGGCTTTATTTTCTGCTGCAAGCACATACTTGCCGTCTTTGTAGAAAGAGCTGGCAGCGGAATCGATAGCGATAAAGATATCTTTACCGGGTTTATAGCCTGCTGCCTCGATAGCCTGGATGATAACAATTAATGCTTCTTCATTAGTAGCGAGATTGGGAGCAAACCCGCCTTCATCACCCACAGATGTAGCCATACCTTTCTTGTTAAGAATGGCTTTGAGAGCGTGAAAAGTTTCTGCATTCATACGCAGAGCTTCTCTGAAATTTACAGCGCCCAGAGGCATGATCATAAATTCCTGAATATCGACATTATTATCAGCATGTGCTCCACCATTGATGATATTGGACATAGGAACGGGCAAAACACGTGCATTCACGCCACCTAAATAGCGGTATAGGGGTAAATCCAATTCTAAGGATGCTGCTCTTGCTACAGCCATGGAAACGGCTAAAATCGCATTAGCGCCAAGTTTGCTTTTATGCTCGGTGCCATCCAGCTCAAGCATGATATGGTCGATGGCAGCCTGGTCTGTTACTTCCAGCCCATCTATCTCAGGAGCAATCAAATCATTTATGTTCTGGACAGCTTTTAGCACACCTTTACCAAGATAACGTGATTTATCACCGTCTCTGAGTTCGAGCGCTTCATGTTCTCCGGTGGAGGCTCCGCTGGGTACTGCTGCCAAAGCAACAACACCGGATTCCAGGTGCACTTCCGCTTCCACGGTTGGATTGCCACGAGAATCGAGGATTTCTCTGGCTCTGACAAATACTATTTCGGACATAGGTTCTCCTTTATAAAAAAACGGTAATAGCCCTGATTAGACCATTACCGTTCATGTTTTTCATTAGTTTTTTCTTATTTATTAAACATACCCTGCATGGTTTTAATGGAACCGAGCAGCGCTTGAGTTTCATAAGGAACGACAACAGTTTTATCACCTTGTTTGGTAACTTCACTAAATGCCTGGATATATCTGAGAGCGAGCATATATTGAGCCGGGTCAGTCGAAGAAGCTTTAACAGCTTCAGTAATCATCTGGATGGCTTGTTTTTCAGCATCAGCAATCAGGAGTTTAGCCTGAGCATCACCTTCTGCACGGGCAATCTTTGCCATCTTTTCACCATCAGCAGTACGGATATTATATTCTCTTTCACCATCTGCGGTCAAAATCTTGGCACGTTTATCACGTTCTGCTCTCATTTGTTTTTCCATAGCGGTTTTGATTTCTTCAGGAGGTAAAATGTCCTGAAGCTCTACACGGTTGACTTTGACGCCCCATTTATCGGTAGCTTCGTCCAGAATATCGCGCAGCTTTGTATTAATAGTATCACGGGAGATAAGGGTTTTATCCAGTTCAAGCTCACCGATAACGTTACGCAGAGTTGTTTGTGTAAGCTTTTCAATGGCATCCGGTAAGTTGCCTATTTCATAGACAGCTTTGTAAGGGTCAGTGACCTGAAAATAAAGCAGAGCATTGATATTGATTGTTACATTATCACTGGTGATAACGTTTTGACGTGGGAAATCGTAAACAGTTTCACGCAGGTCGATACGCTTTTCTACTCTTTGAGTGATGACCGCATTACCTCTGTAATCTGTGCGAACATAACGCCAATGAATTTCACGCGGGCGGTCAAAGATGGGAACTATCAGATGCAGACCACTGGGTAGAGTTTTATAATATGTACCAAGCCGTTCAATAATGACTACTTCTGCCTGACGAACAACAATCAGTCCCTTTGATAAGACTGATATTATAAGGACAATAAGTGCTATTAATACAAAATATACTGCCATGTGGACCTCCTATTGATTACCGGTGTATTATTTAATACGGTTATTCTACCTTTATTCAGGTAAGTTTTGCATCTCTACAATGAGCTTATTACCTTCAATATCTATGACATTAACTTTACTATTCAATTTAATGAGTTGATTGTCCTTAGCAATTGCAGACCACTCTTCACCGCCTACTTTTACCGAACCTTTTCCATGATCAGGAATTTCCTTTGTAACAATACCAAGCTTTCCTTTGAGAGCAAAGACATTGGTTTCGTTTCCCGGAGTTGATAGTATTTTTTTGCCGAGTTTTCTCATACTCAGGAAAGCCAAAAAGCTCAGAACGGCAAAAATTATAATCTGTAAGGCAGTGGATTTAACTCCGAAGGAAATCAGCCCTGTAATTATTGCTGCAACTCCAAGACTAAGGAAAAAGAAAGCCGGGTCGAAAATTTCAATCACTATACAAATGATACCGATTATCATCCATATTTGCCATGCTTGCATAATCATAAGCCTTCTCCTAATTTGATAACGACACTATTTATCGTCTTCACTTTCAGAGTCATCATTTGAACTCTGTTTATTTCTATATATACGTTTAACTTTACGTTTTCTGTTTCCGCCATAGCCATAACTGCCGTAGTTTTGATAGCCTCTGTATCCGGCATAATCATTGTAGCCTTTTCCATATGAACCAATAGAAGGGAACTTGATACCCATTACTGACAACAGGTAAACCAATAGCAAAGTTCCATAATGCAAAAATGATACTATTACACCAAAAATGATAATGTACTTTATGAAATCTAACAAGAATTTCTGATAATTGTGAACACGTCCTATTTTATTGGGAGCGACCATAGCTCTGATATATAAAAGAGACATAGCTTTATTCTTTTGATTACTGATTTCGAACTTCAGGCTATCAACTTCTTTACTGAGCTGGTTTAATCTGTTTAGCTGGTAAGAGTATTTGACTTTTGAATTACTATAATCCTGCAGTTCCTTTTCATAGATAACTTCTTTATCCCTCAGCTTGGCATCAAGGTCAAGCTGGGTGTTTTGAGCGCTGATTCTTTCAACTTTGCTGGAGATATTTCCCACTTCAGAAATGTTATCAAGAACCGCAGAAATTTTTTGCTGGTCAACCTGATAAAGATATAGTGCATAGCTTCCCTGTTCCTCAGAGTGAAGCTTAACCGCTCCGTTCGGCTCCAGCTTAGTATAGATTAATTTCTGGAGTGCATCAAGAGATTTTATGCTAACATCAATTTTGACTTTCTGGTAATTAGGGAGTTCATTGTAGACTCTGTCTGCTTCTTTTGAATTGATGGAAGGCGTTTTTGTTGCAATTCCGTTAAAATAGTAAGAAGTTATTAAAGCCATAAGAACAATGAATAAACCTATTGCTCTTAGTCTTTTACTTTTAATTGTCTTCACATCTACCTCTCTATGATGTTTAATAATTCTTTTGCATGCTTTACTGATAACTCAGTGATATGACCAGAAAGCATCCGGGCTATTTCTTTTATCTTTTGCTCAGAATCAAGCAAATCTACTTCAATTACTGTCTTTCCACTTACTGTTCTTTTATCTATCGAAATATGATTATCGGCTGATGCTGCTATTTTTGCCAGATGTGTAATGCAAAGCACCTGATGGTCTTTTGCCAGCTTATGAATAAAATCAGCCAGCGCACCTGCTGTCTTACCACCAATACCTACATCAATCTCATCAAGGATGATAGTCCTTGGAGAGAGCACCTGCGACAAAGCTTTCTTTGCAGCTAATAAGATTCGCGATAGTTCACCACCTGAAACTATTGATTTCAAGGGTAGTACAGGACTATCCGGGTTTGCAGAAAACCTGATTTCTATCGAATCTTGTCCAGTATCAGAAAACACTTTATTAATATCTGTAAGTAGTATTTTTCCTTCTGCTTTTTTGTCAATTTGTATTTCTAGCCTGGCACTGGGAATGGATAATTGTTTTATGTTTTCCAGAATGCTTTTGGAAAGTTTGACAGCGGTATGATGTCTTTTATCGGATAATTCGTTTGCGCTGTTTATCAGCTTGTCAAAATCTTTGGCAATAAGCCCGGTTAGTTTTTGAATCTCAGCTTGTTTGTTATCCTGCGTATTAATGTTTTGCTCAATTTCGTTACGGTATGCTATCAATTCTTCAATTGAGTTATGCTTGTACTTTGTTTTAAGATTATTCAGTAAATCGAGTCTCTGCCTTGTCTGCTGTAATTTATCAGGGTCAGTGGCAATGCGTTCTTTGATATTCCGCAGTATAGCACTAGCATCCTGGATACTTTCTACACTTGTTTCCAGTCTGGAGCATGCTTCTCCGATAAGATTGCTCATCTCAGAATACTTTTTGAGTTTAGATTGTGCTTGTGAAAGCATATCGTAAAGGCTGTTTTCCTGATCATAGAAAGAAACATAAAGCTCTGAAGCCAATGATATAATATCTTCAGAATGTGACAGTAATTCAAATTCATGCTCCAGACTGGTGTCTTCACCCGGAACAAGACCTGTTCCAGACAATTCCTCCAGTTGGAATCTATACAACTCAATGAGTTGCTGATTGCTGGTTTCCGTTTCTTGTAATGCCTTGAGAGTTGCTATATTCCGGCGTAGCTCGTTGAAGCTATTCTGAAATTCATTTCTAAAGGGAATCAGAGAGCCATATTGGTCGAGTAAATCCAGTTGAAAACCGGGGTTGAGCAGGTTTTGCTGGTCTCTCTGATGATGAAAGTCGATGAGCAGATCATGAAGTTCTTTCAGAACAGAAATGCTGGTTTTTCTTCCATTAAGATAAGATGTTGTCTTGCCGGCAACAGTAAATTCCCGGGCAATTATCAGCTCATTATCCTCAACTTTTATACCTGATTCTTCCAAAAAAGTACTTATTTCATCGTGTTTTTGGGGAAGAGTGAAAGTGATTTCCAGATACACGTCTTTTGAAGTGTCAAAAGCTACCTGTTGAGCAGTTGATTTTGCAAATACCAGATTCAAGGCACCTATAATGATAGATTTTCCTGCACCTGTTTCACCGGTAATAACAGTCATTCCCTGTTTGAAACTGAGCCTGAGTTCCGGAATCAAGATGTAATTCTTAAGATAAAGCTCAGTCAGCATTATTTACCCAGATGCATTTTGTTCCGCAGGATTTTATAAAACGTCCGGTTGCTGAGTTTGATAAAGTTAACATGTTCTTTGGCAGATGTTACCGTAACTTCGTCATTCTCTACAATCTCGTGCATATTAATACCATCAATTTGTAACCTGGCAGGGGAGTCCAAACCATAGACTTTAAAATTTAACTTATCATTGTCAGGATAGACCATAGGTCTGATGGAGAGAATATGAGGGTTGATGGGACTGACAACAATGGCTTTCATGACAGGAGACAAAATAGGTCCGCCTGCTGATAGGGAATATGCAGTTGAACCGGTGGGAGAAGAAGCAATCATTCCATCACATCGTGTATCCATCACAAATCTGCCTGAACTGTATATTCTGATGTGAATCAGTCTGGGTGAATCAGCTTTATAGATTACTGCATCATTGAGAGCTGAACCCTGATAAAGCACTATCCCTTTCCTCTTTAATTGAACTGATAGCAGCATTCTCTGTTGAAGCCGGTATTTATTATTTAACAAGTCTTTAATGGACTTTCGTAAGTCTTCGAGCGTGCTTTCTGATAGAAAACCCAGATATCCCAGATTAATGCCAAGCAGAGGTGCTTTAGTTTTAAGAGCTATTTCTTTTGCCCGCAGTATTGTTCCATCTCCGCCAAAAACCAGTATACAATCAAGCTTGATTTTAGAACTATCTTCTTTTATTATATCCTTGAGTGATGGTGCGAGGAAGTTCCTTTGCTGTTCAAAACCAAAGAATTTTAGCTGATACTCCTGCTTAAGCTCTTCTATTACCTGAAACAGATTCTCTCTTTTTGCATAACTGGGATGAAAGAAGACACCAAAATTTTTCATAATGATTCCATAATTCTTAAGTAAGAGTCATAACGCTCAATGGGGATATGTCCTTGTTCTACAGCTTTGCGCACAGCACAATCATTCTCATGCTCATGAGTACAGTTGCGAAAATAGCATTGCTCATAATAATCTCCGAATCCAGGAAACACGTTGGGTATCTGGTCCTTTTGCTCTCTATGCAGATTAACTGTTTTAAGACCGGGAGTATCAACCAGATTTCCCCCGAAAGACCACTTGATTAAACGGGCCTGTGATGTAGTATGCTTACCTTTTTCATTGAAATTGCTTACTTCTGAAGTTGCAAGATTCAGGTCAGGTTCCAGACAATTAATTAAAGACGATTTTCCCGTACCGGATTGACCGGAGAAGACAGAATCTTTATTGGTCAGCAGTTTTTTCAGCTCATCCATACCTTGTAAGGTAAGAGCTGAAGTAAATACGACCGGAATGTCAAGCTTTTTGTAATAAGCCATGGCTTGTTCAGCCTCAGCCAGGTCCACACACAAGTCAATCTTATTCAGGCTGATAACAGGATTTAGCTGATTCATAGCAGCTATGCATAAATATCTGTCTATCAGTCCGGGTTTAAGCATGGGCATCAACCATGAAGCTGTGATAACCAGATAATCTATATTGGAAGCTACAATTATTTCTTTCTGATATGAGTTTTCTGTGAAGCGTGAAAGAGTATTGTGCCTGGGCAGGACTTCTTCAATCCGATAGTCCGGCTCATTGGTAAAATCTACTTCAACCCAATCCCCGACGGCAGTTAACAACTTGGTTTTGAATAAATATTGCTTAAGTCTGCCGCTAAGAGTGCAGCTATATTCCTGTTCATCAATGCGCACGATATTCAGATAATTAGATTTAACCTCTACTACTCTGCCTCTTTTCAGTTTCAGGTTATTCTTCAGCGAAGCACGGCTTTTTTCTGACGTGCGTTTGGCTTTGGAAGTAGTGTCACTTTGCAGGTCATCGTAGTAATCTCCATCTTCAATTACAACATTGGAGAAGTTTTCTTTTAGCCTTTTGGTTATCTTTTTATCTTTTTGTTTCATGCTCAATTTGGAATTGCAGGTATTAAAACATCAAATAATTCACTGTTTTCTTTAAGCTTAGTTTCCACACCAAAGACTGCTATCTGATTCAGTTTCATCACGTCATTGATTAACCCGGCAAAGCCCCGGATATCTTCAATTTTAGTAGAAAGCACTTTATCTCTCATTTTTTGTTTATCTTCAAAGGTCAGACCGGAGATATAAAAATAATCCGCATTGATACCTTTCTGTGACGGTGTGCTGGGCGCATCCAGACTAGCCATGGTGCCGATAATGTACTTTTCAAAGTCTCGTTCTGAACAGTTGAAGTTCTGTATATAATCAGCAGTTTGTTTGTAAACGTTAAAAGTATCTACCAGATTGGGGTCACGATATGAGCAGAAGAACATAAAGCCGTAACGTGTGAATTGCAACATCACACCATAGGCTCCACCTTTGACTCGCAATTCCTGTTGCAGGAAATCGTTTCTGAGGATGTTTGCCAGAACCAACATTTTACCGGAATACTGATATCCAAGCTTTTCAAAGTTTCCGCCCTGAGCACAGTATTGCACATTGACAGGTGCCAAAATGCCTTCATTCCTTTTATATGGTTTAAATTCCTTGGTTATATATTTCGCAGATTCTGTATTAATCTGGTCTGTAATGATGTTCATTTTTTCCCAGATCTTGGCAATATCTTCTTCAGGAGAAGTAATGCTAATCAGCAGATTATTTTTTGTAAAAATACTTTCAGCAATGCTTTGAAGCTTATCGGTGATACTCTGAGGGTCTTTCTCAAGAGCAATCTCCACTCTGCATAAGAAAGTATAGAAATCCATGCCGCTGATTAAATCCTGCCATCTGTGATATCTGGAAGTTTGCGCCATCATCCTGTGAACTGCTGTCATGTGACCTGTACCAATTATGAACATTTGCGCTCTGGACTTGAACTCTTTTATCATTTGGATAATTCTGGCAGTGTCATTATACTTGGTTTTAAGCAGGCACTCTGCAGTTAATTCCAGCATATTTTCTGTCTTTAGTAACACACATTTGCTGGATACAGCCAGCTTTGGATTGATATTGCCATGATTATGGTCATCATTATGCAGGGAAAGTTCAGCAGAAATCCCACCGGTATGGATATCAATCTCATTTGCCAAAGCTGCATAAGTATAATTTTGAGTATCCAGATTACCCCAGAGTTCCACAATCAGTGATACCCAGGGAAAATCTTCTTCAGCAATGTGATTCAGGTCAAAATACAGGTTTGAATACACTATCCCGTTTGTAAAGATAGGGTGCTTCAGTAATGTATAGGGTGGATGATTTTCCAATTCCAGATACAATGGTTCAGCTTCTTTTTTGATATCTGACAAAGAAATGAATGGAATTTTCTCAATATCTTCCACTGAATCAGGGGTAGACTGCCATTCTACAAGACGTTTATTGTCAGCAATCAATGCCTGAATCTGAGTATCATTTAAAGAAGACTGATATGATTTCAGAATCTGCCGCGTTGCTTCATCATTCTGTTCAACCAGGTCCTTAACAGGTTTGAGTATTAAGCAGCTTGAGTGAGTATTAGCCAGGAGGTGTTTAAGAATTAACTGCTCATACATAGGTTCATTTAACCCTCTGCGTAAACCTGTAATAATCGGTTCAAAGGCTATATAACTCAGCGGGTCTCCACCGCTCATCCAACTGCTTATGCTAGACCAGTTATAAAACAATCCCTTGGGGAAATGATTCATGTCGGCTTCTCTAAGAGCAAATTCTTTGCTATTTATGGTAGCTTCAATCAGTTTCTTGTCTATTCCGGTATCCGCAATACTCTTGAGTTCTGCAAATATCAGCTTAGTCAGAGCTTCGATGTCTTCATCCTTCACATGCTTGCATATGATTGTGAAAGAAGGTTGCAATATCCCTTCATTAAAACTGGCATAACTATCTGCGCACATTCCTGAATCCTGGATTGCCTGTTTTAAAGGTGATGCTGCAGAATCCATCAGAATCTGTTTTAATGTATCCAAAGCAGTTGTGGTTTCCACATCCAGAATACTTCCACAAGTAAAGCTCAGACTCAGGAAATTCTTGCCAGCTGGGTCTTCATCAGCGCCGATAGAATAATTATCAACCAGATGCTTAGGCTGAGCAAAAGGAGTCTGGAACGGAATATTGCTTTTAGGTATTTCTTTTTCAAAGTCTTTCAGGTACTTTTCATCAATAAAGGTAAGGGCTTTTTCCAGGTCAAGCTCACCATATAAATATATCCAACTGTTACTTGGATGGTAATAGCTCTTATGAAAGGCTTTAAACTTTTCCCATGTGAGTTCAGGTATATATTGGGGGTCTCCGCCTGATTCATAATGATAAGGTGTATCAGGAAACTGTGCATGCAGTATTTTACGCATCAGTACACTCTCAGGAGAGGAAAACGCACCTTTCATTTCATTGTAAACCACACCTTTATAGGTAATTTCATCTTTAGCATCAAATAGCTCATAATGCCAGCCTTCCTGCTTGAGAATATCCGGATTAGTATAAATATTCGGATAAAAAACAGCATCCAGATAGACATGCATCAGGTTATAAAAGTCCTGTTCATTCATACTGGCAAAAGGGTACATGGTCATTGTTGCACTGGTGAAAGCATTTAAAAATGTATTCACAGAACCTTTGCATAGCTCTGTATAGGTGTTCTTTCCGGGAAAATTCTTTGAGCCATTCAATACTGAGTGCTCTAAGATATGGGGACATCCGGTATGATCTTCCGGAGGAGTTTTAAAGGATATAGAAAAGACTTTATTGCTATCGTCATTCTTAACGTACATTAATTTTGCACCAGTCTTTATATGTTCAAATATAAATACTTCTGAGTGAATTTCAGCTACTGTTTTCTGATTAATTAGTCTGTAATTCCGGTTCCATTGTTGAGTCTGTTCAGTCATCAGGTTTTCTCCTTGGGCTTATTCTTCTGTAGTGTAGGTTTCACTGTTCCACTGTTTAACCGTAAAACACGATGTGTTGAGCTACTGTATAAGTTTATACTCTTTCAGTGTTTCTTTCAGGATGGCTCTGTTGCTATCCATTAATTTGCACATCGGGAGTCTGAATTCATTTTCCAGCATACCCATCATATGCAGAGCTTCTTTGACGGGAATGGGGCTGGTCTCTATAAACAGATGCTGATTCATTTTCATAAGATACTGATGTTGTTTCAAAGCTGTAGCAAAATCACCCTTCAGGCAAGTATGCATGTGTTCGTGCATCAGTTTGGGAAGGACATTGGCTGTAACAGAGATAGTTCCTTTGAATCCGCAAGCCATCAGAGGCATATTGATTCCGTCTTCTCCGCTCAGGCAGATAAAGCCTTCAGGAGCGTCCCGCACGATTTCTCCTGCCTGCACAATCAGATTGGAAGCTTCTTTAATACCGATTATTGATGGACAAGCTTTGGCAATTTTAACTGTGGTTGCAGCTGTCATATTTACGCCGGCACGTCCTTGAATGTTATACATGATAATGGGAATATCAGTCTTATCAGCAACAGTTTTAAAATATTCAAACATACCGTTCTGAGTTGGTTTAATATAATAGGGAACAAGCACCAGGGCATAATCAGCTCCCAGTTCTTTAGCTTTACGGGTCATGGAAATAGTATGGGAAAGATTATTGGTACCTGTGCCAACAATGACAGGTATTTTGTGATTGATTCTCTGCATGCAGAAGCGTAATAAAGCTATCTGCTCATCGGAAGCCAGACCTGCACTTTCTCCTGTAGTTCCGAGCAAAACAATACCATCTGTTCCCTGCTCAAGATGCCAATAGATTAGTTTCTCCAATGCAGTATAGTCAATCTCATCATTCTTAAAGGGTGTTACCAGAGCGACAATCGAACCTTGCAGCATAAAGCCTCCTATCTGTTAATTTTATATTTCCTGTATTCTGTCGCATGTCATCCTGAGCTTGTCGAAGGATAAGACATGCACTCTTCCCATGTCATACTGAGCTTGTCGAAGGACCAGACATGCACTCTTCCCATGTCATCCTGAGCTAGTCGAAGGATAAGACATGCACATCAACGTCAGGCTTCGTCCTTCGACAGACTCAGGATGACCTGACATTGTACATGTCCTTAGACTTACTCATCCGGACGCAATGTTTTCATAAAAAACAAAAAAGTCGTTATCGTAAGCTTTGTAAAGCACAATCTGATACGATAACGACTTTTGTAATATTATGAGTGTCAGATTTCGAGGATTTCTTTCTCTTTTACCTTTTCAGCTTCGTCAATTTTCTTTATCCATTCGTCTGTGACATCCTGGATTTCTTTCAGAAGCTTCTTCTCTTCATCTTCACTGATTTCACTGTCTTTCTTGCTTTTTTTGACATCTTCATTGGAATCCCTGCGGATATTTCTGGTGGCTACTCTGGCATCTTCACCCATCTTCTTGAGAGATTTGACAATGTCTTTTCTCTTTTCTTCAGTAAGAGGCTGAAACGGCATCCGGATAACGTTACCATCATTTTCAGGGGTAATACCCAGATTGGCTCCCAGAATTGCTTTCTCGATATCGGCAAGCGTGGTTTTATCCCACGGCTGGATAACAATGAGTCTGGCTTCGGGGATGGAAATATTGCAGAGTTGTTTTACTGGTGTAGGCTGTCCATAATAGTTAATCTTTACATCGTCTAAGATGGAAGCGCTGGCTCTGCCGGTTCTGATTTTGGAAAACTGATGCAATAGCGATTCCAGCGTCTTTTGCATTTTGTCGCTGATTTGCTGTTTGATATTCTCCATTATTTTTCCTCTTTATGCTTGTCTTAAGCATGTATAAAGGTGCCAATGTCAGAACGCAGAGCTGCTTCTTTGATGCTACCCCGCGTCATGACATTGAATATTTTTATTGGTATCTTGTGTTCCTGTGCCAGAGAAAAAGCAGTCATATCCATCACACCCAGCTTCCTTTCCAGACATTCCTGAAAAGTGGCTGTGCTGATAAACTCTGCATTAGGGTTCTTTTTGGGGTCTTCTGTGTAAAGACCATCCACATTTGTACCTTTGAGCACTACATCCAGTTCCAGCTCAATCGCTCGTAATACTGCTGCAGTATCTGTGGTAAAAAAGGGATTCCCTGTTCCTCCGCAAAGGAAACATATCTTTCCTTCCTGAAGCGTATTTCTGGCTCGGGAAGGAGTATAAAACTTGGCAATTCTATCTGCTTTTATCGCGGAAAACACTTCTGCCTGATAGTTTTTCTTATTGAGAATCTCTGCCAGGTATAAAGCATTTTGTATAGTGGCTATCATACCGATATTATCCAAAACTACCCGGTTCAACGTCTTGTTTTTCCATGAACCGCCTCTGAAGATATTACCGCCACCCAGGACAACGGCTAAGCTATAGCCCATCTTCCTGAGGTCGATAATGTCATCTGTAATCCTGTCTATCACTTCATCATCAAAGCCAAAGCCCTTTTCACCGGCAAGAATCTCGCCACTGAGTTTGAGCATGACCCGATGCATTTTTTCCGGCTGATAAACCACCATATAAAGCTCCGGTTTTTAATTAAGCGCCGATAGAAAAACGGGCATAACGGGTTAACTTAATATTTTCGCCCATCTTGGCAATGACGTCTGTTATAATTGCCTTAACAGTGCGGGTAGGGTCTTTGATAAATTCCTGTTCCATCAGAGCGTGGTCTTTGCAATACTTGGCAAGGTGACCTTCAACAATCTTAGGTATGATGTTTTCAGGTTTCTTGTCATTGATAGCCTTATTAGTGGCAATCTCTTTTTCTCTGTCAAGGATGGCAGGATCAATTTCTTCGATTGAGATAGCCAAAGGATCGGTTGCAGCAATCTGCATGGCAAGGTCTTTGCACAACTGGATGAAGTCGTCGGTTTTAGCAACGAAATCAGTCTCGCATTGTACTTCTACCAATACACCAAGCTTACTGTTGGAATGGATATAAGAATAGACCAGGCCTTCGCTTGTCTCTCTGGTTGCTTTGGCTTCGGCTTTGGTGATACCTTTCTCTCTCAAATATTTGATAGCGGCATCCATGTCGCCATTAGCGGCTTCCAAAGCTTTCTTGCAATCCATCATGCCCACACTGGTGCGCTCTCTTAATTCTTTAACCATTGCTGATGTTATCTGTGACATAATATTCTCCTGTGTTTAAACGGTCTTTCAGGAATCATGCTTCACGAATTCATAATTCATAACTCATAATTCATAATCTGTATGGTTTATTCAGCTTCGGGAACTTCTTCGATAATCTGGTTTGGCTCGATTTCTTCCTTAATTTCGCTGATATGTTCTTTTTCTTCAATTATAGCTTTGTCTATCGGTGCGGCAGCAAGTACGGCTTCGATATCGACGTTCTTGTCAAAATCATCATCAACTTCAGTTTTTGCTACATCAGCGCCTTCAGTTGATAAGCCTCTGCCTTCGATAACAGCATTTGCCATGATGTCAGCTATCAAACTGACTGCACGGGTGGCATCATCGTTGGAAGGAATGACATAATCAATCACGTCAGGGTCGCTATTGGTATCCACCATTCCGAGAATGGGTACGTTTAATACTTTAGCTTCATGCACAGCAATCTTTTCATGGTCTGTATCCACTACAAAGATAGCACCGGGAACTGCATCCATATCGCGGATACCGCCCAAAGCGCTCTCTATCTTGTCGTGTTTATGTTTCATGCGAAGCTGTTCCAGCTTCGTGTAATTACTGATGCTTCCATCGGCAACGATTTGTTCGTAGTACTTCATCTTTTCGATACTTTGACGAATGGTCTGCATATTCGTCAACATACCCCCGTACCAACGGTTATTAACATAAAAGACACCGGCTTTTTCAGCGGCTTCTTTGATGGCAGCTTGCGCTTGCTTTTTAGTACCGACAAAAAGGATATATTCGCTTCTGGCGGCTACTTCTTTCAAAAACTGATAAGCTTCGTTGATAGCATCAACGGTCTGCTTAAGGTCAATAATGTGTATCCCGTTTCTCTTGATGAAAATGTATTTCTTCATCTTGGGATTCCATTTGAAGGTCTGATGTCCAAAATGAACACCGGCTTCCAATAGCTGTTTCATTGAAACAACGGACATGTTTTACTCCTTAGATTACGGTTTTAACTACTGCCAAAGGATATACGCAATCCAGTTCCGCATTCGGAACACCGCCTTGCAACTCCTGAGGCATGATGAGTGGCAGCCATGTCAGTAATGTAGCGTAGCATTCCAATGCTGCGTCAACCAAAGTAGCGTAGCTTTCTGGTACTGCATCGCTAAAAGTAGCGTAGCATTCCAATGCTGCGTCAATTGATTTACTGAAGCAATCTGCTATTGCAACAAATAACCTGCTCATGATTTGTCTAATTAATTTCACACTATCTCTAAAAAAATTCTTTCTGGTCCCAGGGGCAAAGGAAATCCCTCTGCCGGTCTTGCATAGGTTTAACGCTTGGAGAATTGGAAGCGTTTTCTTGCTTTGGGGCGACCGGATTTTTTCCGCTCAACCATACGTGAGTCACGAGTCATATAACCGTTCTTACGCATTGCGAGCCTGAGGTTTTCATCAAATTCTACCAAGGCACGGGCTATACCCAAACGGATAGCTCCGGCTTGTCCACTGAGTCCGCCACCATATACGTTTACACGCATATCAAAGCGTTCACTCATCTCGGCAACCTGAAAAGGCTGTTCCACTACCATTTCCAGCACTTCACGTTGAAGATACTTTTTCATGGGAACATTGTTGATTATCCTTTTCCCGGTTCCCGGGGTCAAACGAACTCTCGCAACGGCAGTCTTTCTTCTGCCAACTGCATCAAAGTTTTGCATACTTTCTTACTCCTTAAGTATACTGTAATGTTAAAGGTTCAGGGTTCTGAGCTTCATGCGGATGCGTTTCGCCGGCATACACTTTCAGCTTTTTGAACATGTCTTTGCCCAGAGTGTTCTTTGGCAACATACCTTTGATGGCATGCTGAATGATACGCTCAGGGTGCTTAGCCATAACTTCGGCTATAGTGGTTTCCTTTAGTCCGCCCGGATATCCGCTGTATTCTGCATAAACCTTATTGAGCATCTTAGTTCCCGTTACGCGAACTTTTTCTGCATTGATGATTATCACATAATCACCTGTGTCGATATTCGGCACATAATAAGGTTTGTTCTTACCGCGTAAAATTGCGGCAATCTGCGAAGACATGCGACCCAAGGCAAGACCTGTGGCATCAACGATGTACCAGGCGCGTTTTATATCGCCCGGACTTGGAGTGATGGTCTTCATGGATACTCCTTTTGTCCATATTTATATAGATTTACCACATTTTCTAATGCTATTTATATGTCAAGATGTAAGTGTAAAAGGGGTATTGTGAAACAAACCTAATTACTTAAGCAATCTGATATTTTCTTATGCAAATCTATCAAGGTAATAAAATTCTCAGTCATATCATCTATATGGGATATAAACTTGTTAGGATGGGCTATAATGTTTCTCAATTTTCCTATGTTCTTGATATTATCTCCAGTTAGAATATGGATAATAGGTTTAAGCTTGTTTATATTAGCTTTTTCATTTATACGATTTATATTCTTGTGAAAGTGGAGTAACTGTTTAATATCCAAATAATTAATTATATGTAGAGATACATTATTCTCTTTGTCTTCCTCATATCTTTCAATAGGTTTTCCCATTTTTTTGCTAATTTCTTGCAATTTTTGTTTAATATTGTCGGATGACTCTTCATATAATATTTCTTGAAAATATGATGACAAATTTATCTCAATATCTATTATTAATTTAAACATATATAACAGCACTTTCTTGTCTTTTAAATCAGCATAAGATATCAATCCTACTACTTCTTCTTCACTGCAAACCACATATTGTTGTATATCTTTATTTTTGAATTTCCTTAACACATCTCCCAATGTTGAGGATTCAGATATCACATATTTCTTCAATCCATTATTAACTAATTCACACCCCTCAATTACGGTATCAGAATAGAAGAATCCAACGAATCTTTTATTCTTAATAATAGGAATAAAGTTGTAATTATTGTCTTTCATGTAATTAAAAGCTAAAGGCTTGTCATTTTCTGAAACAACAAACTTTATTTCATTAAATGGAATATAAACACCTGCAATATCGCCAATAATACCAGTATTCATCGAATCTCCTTATGTAGTATTGTATCAGGTTCTCCATATACAAATTCGGTATTGTCAGCATAAATAACCAAAGTACTATCAGATTTATGATAATAAAAATGTGCGTGATACTCGCTACTAGATGTTCCTCCTATAGAGGGTAAATATCCTGATAAATAATACGTATTCTCACTTTCTTTTGTTGCTGTATAATTTCCTTCATTAACAGCAGAACCAGACCCATCATCGCCAATTTGAACAACTCTCATTGTGTTCTTATCTATTGTTACCTTCCAGGATTGCGAGCCTATATATGATTCTACTGCACCTATATGCCAAGTATAACCAGGTGTAGTACCAGTGAAATATCCATAATAGGGTTGTAAAGAAGGTTCATTTTGATCACTTGTTTTGGTAATGTTACTATTTTTATGTGAAGATCTTTTATTAGCTATGGGTTGTTTAGTGCTAATCGTATCTTTGTCAACGTTTTGTTCCGTTTCCGGTTTTTCATTATCATTCAAACTGCCAAATGCAAAAATCATGAATATTGAAATCAAAATAAGGGATAAACAATGTTGTCTAATATTTTTCATCACTAACTCCTCAATAATAATTTATTTCTGTTAAAAAAAACAATCGGTAAAGCAACACCTACGAAATAAAACACAATATTCATGATGATAACCTGAGATATTCTTTCTCTCCATATGCTCCGTATTTTATAAGTGCCCATTCAGATTTACTATAATAAAAATCTGCAAAATAATCACCATATGAATCTTGTTTTGTATACATGCCAAATTTGTGTGTGGTAGGATGTAATGTTCCTTGAATATGAAAAGTGTTCCCATTATCAGATATTGTGACGGAATAACGTCCTTTATAATCTAAATAACTACCGTCATCAGCACGTTGCTTGACGTGTATTTCTTCAGGAGAAATGTGAACTATTAATTCGGAGCTTTCACTATATGAATTATATTTTGGAGAAAAATAGCGTGATTCTCTTCCTGAAAAATGTCCAAGATATGGAGGTTCTGAGTTTTTACTATCATCACTATTTTTTACTTTAGTTTTAACTCTTACTATTTTTTTATCATTAATAGTTTGCTTGTTTGTATTTTCTTTAGAGGCTTTAAATTCACTCTTATTGTGTAAACTATCATTAAGTAAGCCAAAATGTGGATAATCTTTGGGATAAATCATCATATCCTCGTCTTCAGAATTTTTGTCAAAACTACCGAAGGCGAATATTATAAATAACGCTAATAGTACAAAAGATACAATATGTTTTATTAAGGTGTGCATTTAATCTCCTCTTAGGTGAATCTTAGGGTTAAATATGATGAAAGGAATTATAAGACCAAATAGATAAAAGAATATGTCAATAACGTCAAAAGTTCCTGGAACTAATTTTAGTAATTGCCCGAACTCAGACAACAATGCTATAATCGGAATTAGAGTAAACCAGAGGATATTCAATCTAGATAACTGATTATCCCAGATATACAGAATTAAAGATGCGTATGAAAAAAGCCATAACCCATTAGGTAATGAAAATAATATCCAATGAGGTAACTTATCCGCATATGGAAGGGTTCTATATCTTATAGCAAGTTCTATTGGATTCAATTTTAGAGCATCAATCCATGAGAATAGTCTTAGTGTATCAATTCGAAAGGACAAATAAATTAAACATCCAATCATTAATGCTAATATGGATACAATTATTTGTTTATTTTTTGCATACCTAGTTTGTATCAATTGCTAAATCTCTTAACTGCCCTATCTTCATCTAATCGACATCCTTCTTTTCAGATTCTTTCTATCTAATTCAACCCAGTATTCTACGGATTTATCTTCAATTTGCTCAAGCCTTTTAACTGCCCAACTCAGGTATTCTTCATTGGAATCACAACCCAACCATTTACGTTTGAGTTGTTCTGCACAGACGGCTGCAGTGCCAGAACCCACAAAGGGGTCTAAGACAATATCACCAGGATTAGAAGAAGCTAATATCAACTTTCTCAATAGTTCTTCCGGTTTTTGTGTGGGGTGAGGTGTCTTTTCGTGCATTCCATTACAGGTTGTGGGTATTTCTATCACATCTTTGGCTTTTGAACCATCTGGATGTGGTGTCCATTCGTGCTGTTTGCCATTATTGGAGTATTGACTTGTCTCTGCTTGTGGGTGTTCAGGATATTTTAAGGTATGATTATGATAGGGAGTGCGAACAGCATCCATATTAAATGTATGTTCTTCCCCTTTTCTAAAGTGGAGAATACTCTCGTGACTACGCCCCCAATCATTACCCAAATTAGCTTTGTTTTTATAATGCCAAATCAGCCACTTTATACCATCGAAGTGCTTCATGCAGGGATACACTAATTCAGCTACTATCTCAGAGAAACCGCAGATATAAAAGGTTCCGGTTGGTTTCAATATTCGGTGCACTTCTGTAATCCACTCCATGCACCATTCGATATAAACCTTATTATTTTGGAACATATCCCATTTGGCTTTTTTAATATTATAGGGAGGGTCAGCAAAAACTAAATCAATAGAATCATTCGGTATGGATTTTAGCCATTCAACTGAGTCTCCGTAGTATAGCTGACCACTGGGGTTTTTGTAATACTGTTTAACCAATTGCAGCAGGATATTTCCTGTCTCAATATTGTAATTTATATTGTCAAAGAGATTCTCTTTGGGTACTTTACGTGCTACATCAGGGGTCATTTACGCTCCTGTAAAACATACTTTTTATATTTTAACTAATTTATCAACTAACTTCTTATGTCAAGAACAATTCGCTGCAAAGTTGTGAATTATGCGCTGAGGTCAATCCGGTAGGGATGGTATTGTATTATCCCAGTATTTTGTATTGTGGGGATAGAGTACGATGTTCAACTTTTCTTTGGTTAGCTCTTCTTTTTCAGTCAAACGAATTGTGCTTCGAAGTGATTATGTGATTAAGTGATTATGTGATTAGGTTGTGCTATATTAAACCTCTAAATTGAGGATTTATTATTCGACCTTTCAAGTTGATATAGAAAAAAGCAACCTGGGAGGTCAGGATGAAGAATATCAAAGGAAGAGGTGGGACAGATAACATCAATCCCGAATGCATGTTAGTAGGAATTGATATCGGAAAGCATCGGCAATGGGTATACATGAGCGATGTCAATAATACACGAGATAGGAAGCCATTTTACATTAACAATGATTTAAGTGGTTTTCAACACCTGATAAGTGAAGCCGAGAAGCAAAAACAAGTCTGGAAACTTAACAGGATAGTCTTTGGCTTAGAGCCAACGGGTTCATACGGTACTCCTCTATTACATTATTTAACTAATTGTGGTTATCAGGTTAAGACAATCAACCCAATGCATACAAAGCGGATGAAAGACGTAGAAGATAATGCACCAGGTAAAAGCGATCAGAAAGACCCTAAAATAATAGTTACATTAATGCGCCTGAACAAGAATATCAGCCACAAAATACCGGATGGGATATATGCCGAGTTAAGGAATCTTTCTAAATACTACCAATCTCTGACTGAGCAGTTGAACCGGCTGTATAATTATGTAGAGTCGTATTATGCAGAGTATTTTCCTGAACTGACCCGACATGCGAGTTTAAGCAGCAAGACATTGCTGTATACCTTGGAAAGTTTTCCCTTACCAGGAGATATCTCACAACTTGATTATGCTGAATATTATAGCATAATGAAAGAGAAGAGTCGTCATAGCTTAAGACCGGTCAAGCTAGAAAGCATATATGCGGTATCTGGTACCAGCATAGGCATAACCAAGGGCACAGGCAGTGCAAGAGAGATACTGCGTTCATTGGGTGCTGATATACGGTTAAAATTAGAGCAAAAGAAAGAGACAGATGGTAAGATACGAGAATGCGTAGATCGCATTCCATATGGCGGGTTACTTTGTAGTATCCCTGGGTTGAGTAAACTATCGGTTGGTTTGATTTTGGCAGAGACAGGAGATATAAGGCATTATAATCATGCCAGAGAGTTAATCAAGCTGTCTGGTCTTAATCTGACCAATTATCAATCAGGTCGCTATATGGGCAGATACCACATATCTAAAGTAGGCAGACCACGCTTAAGAAATCTATTATACTTACTATGTGTCGAAATGATAAGCAATAATCCAATCTTGTCACAAGTATATTGGTATCAAGTGAACGAACGCAATTCAAACAAGGTAAAGACTATTGTGGGAATGTGTCGTAAATTGCTTGAGATGATGTACTCAATGGTTAAATATGATGTTGAGTATGATGTAGAGCGTCGTAAGTATTATGCCGGGGCATAATCAGACCGGCAAGTAAGGCATTACATTGCGAATAACCGTCAAAAAAAAGATAGACAAAGTAATAAGAGGTGAAAAAATATAGTCATCTCGCCGGATGATGTAGTTCCTATGTTTAGAGGCTTGAAAGAAAGACCTCGTTATGTAGCTTAATAATAACACACCGGCGAGTATCTTCTCAGATAGTATGAGGCAAGAGTAGGATACCATAATGGGTAATCCAGCATATCAGCAGTGATCGGGAAGTCAGACGATAGAGAAAGAGATAACCAAAAGAATAACCTTAAAGATTTTTGTTTGGATAAGCGGATTTGACGCTCCGGTACCCTCCGCGTCAAATCCGCTTATCCAAACGATACGGAATGAGATATTAGATTAAATATTATATAATATTCTATATCAGCATAGATTATTAATCTGTTGCTTTCAAGTAATAGAATTGCCGGAGGTGGTTTAACAGGCATTACTAATGCCTGTATGCAACAGGATGCTATCCTATGCTACCATTCTATTAATCCCATCGGGATGAAACGTAGTAACGACGGGCTTTGAGCCCGGCGTATGTCATCCCCCCATAGATAAAGTGCCGTAGGTACGACACATCATATCACTAGATGCCGGGTTTATTGTGCCGTCCCGCTTGGACTAATGGGTCGGGATAGCTGATGCGCCGGGCTCAAAGCCCGTCGTTACCATGTATCGTCCCGCCGGGACTGGAATGTAACACAGCTTTCTTAGCGTCAAATCCGATAAGGATTTTGCATTTATTAGCCCATGAATTTATTCATGGGTCAGGAGGTATAGAAGAACAAACCCCATCGGGGTTTTCTATCAGGATAGATGATTTTAACCATCGTCAATAATGTGATTCTTTGCGTCGTGGGAGTTCTGTTTAATGATAGTCATTGTGTTGAAATGATAAACATAAATACATCCAATGTATTAGATAGCAAACCCCGATGGGGTTAACTCCGTTGTTGCATCTATACCAATGAATAAATTCATGGGCTATCGAATGTCAAACCCATACTGGGTTATATTGTCAACATCTTCATACCCACGAATAAATTCATGGGCTATCGAATAGCAAACCCATACTGGGTTCTATTGTCACCATCTTCATACCCATGAATAAATTCATGGGCTATCGAATGTCAAACCCCGATGGGGTTAACACCTTGGTTGTTTCTTTACCCATGAATAAATTCATGGACTATCGAATGTCAAACCCATACTGGGTTATATTGTCAACATCTTCATACCCACGAATAAATTCATGGGCTATCGAATATCAAACCACGCTGTGGTTAACTCCGTTGTTGATTTTTACCCATGAATAAATTCATGGGCTATTGAATAGCAAACCCATACTGGGTTATATTGTCACCATCTTCATACCCATGAATAAATTCATGGGCTATCGAATATCAAACCACGCTGTGGTTTTGTGTAACATAGCTTGGCAAGCTGTTGTAGGTGCGGGTTGGTTACCCGCACCACAAATGAACAATCGTTGGCTTTGCCGGATCAGATATCACTTGTTTTTTTCCTGAGGTAACAAACCTCAGGATACAACAGGATGCTATCCTATGCTACTCGCTACGCGGAAGGGCTATCAATCCGTTTTGGGGATGATATGGTACAGGGCAAACAGGAGGGTGCCGATAAGATTCAAGGCAATAAACAAGATGGTGTACTTTTTTTCTTCCTTAGTGGCTTTATTGTAACTCAGGATGCCTCTGTCCAGCATGGGTTCCATTACTTTTTCGGAGAAATCGATTGATTTTAGGAAAGCGGTATTGAGGCTATCGTACATGCTTTTGTCATACCATTCTTTATATTGCTTGAGCATTTTGCTTTTGAGATTAATTGACTCAGCTTTTCTTACATAATCTATTTTGGATTTAGCCTGTAAAGCAGAAGTTAAATAGGCGTTACTGCATAAGTATTTATACATCAGATACATGTCCATGGCTTGATTGGGGTCTTTACTCAAACGCTGTTTATGTATTTCTGTCAGCCAAAAATCGGCATCCAACTGTTTAACGAGAATCATGGATTCTGTGCTTTCATACTTCTTGCGCATTTCCGTGTAATTGGCAGCAACAAAATACTGGATAATCCAGGAAGCTAAAATGATGATAAAGGCAAGCGCCATCATCCAATCATGATACGCTACTCTTCCAATCCGGCGAACATCAGGCTGATGATTCCTGGTCATAATTAACCCCTAAAGACAAGATTTACAATATTGTCAGCATAAAGCTGTGATTTGTTTTGTCAATGGAAAGCCGCTAAGCGGTAAATTATGAATTTGGTTTCGCGGTGATTAAGTGATTAGGAACAATTATAAATTATGAATTATGAATTGGTAGTACAACAGACACTCTTGTCTGTGGAAAGTAGAGGTGAGAAGAGTAAACAATTATGAATTTGCCTGAAGGGTTTAGGGCTTGTAGCTTGCTATATTAAACCTCTAGATTGAGGATTTACAATTCGACCTTTCAAGTTGGTATAGAAAAAAGCAACCAGGGAGGTTCGGATGAAGAATATTAAAAGAAAAGGTGGGATAGATAGCATCAATCCCGAATGTATGTTGGTGGGGATTGATATCGGTAAACACCGGCAATGGGTTTACATGACAGATGCCAGTAATACACGAGATAGGAAGCCTTTTTATATCAACAATGATTTAAGTGGTTATCAACGCTTGATAGGTGAAGCCGAGAAGCAAAAACAAGTCTGGCAACTTAACAGGATAATCTTTGGCTTAGAGCCTACCGGCTCATACGGTACTCCTCTATTGCATTATTTAACTAATTGTGGTTATCAGGTTAAGACAATCAATCCCATGCATACAAAGCGGATGAAAGACGTTGAAGATAATGCACCTGGTAAAAGCGATCAGAAAGACCCTAAGATTATAGTTACCCTAATGCGCCTGGACAAGAGTATCAGCCACAGAATACCGGATGGGGTATATGCTGAGTTAAGGAATCTTTCTAAGTATTACTTGTCTCTAACAGAGCAGTTGAACAGGCTGTACAATTATGTAGAGTCGTATTATGCTGAGTATTTTCCGGAACTAACCAGTTATGCGAGTTTAAACAGCAAGACATTGTTATATACCTTGGAAAGTTTTCCCTTACCCGGTGACATCTCTCAACTTGATTATGCGGAATATTATAGCATAATGAAAGATAAGAGCCGCCATAGCTTAAGACCGGTCAAGCTGGAGAGCATATATGCGGCATCTGCTAACAGTATCGGCATAACCAAGGGTACAGACAGTGTAAGAGATATCTTGCGGTACTTAGGTGCAGATATACGGTTAAAATTAGAGCAAAAGAAAGCTACAGATGGTAAGATACGAGAATGCGTAGATCGCATTCCATATGGCGGGCTACTCTGTAGTATCCCTGGGTTGAGTAAACTATCGGTTGGTTTGATTTTGGCAGAGACAGGAGATATAAGGCATTATAATCATGCCAGAGAGTTAATCAAGCTGTCTGGTCTTAATCTGACCAATTATCAATCAGGTCGCTATATGGGCAGATACCACATATCTAAAGTAGGCAGACCACGCTTAAGAAATCTATTATACTTACTATGTGTCGAAATGATAAGCAATAATCCAATCTTGTCACAAGTATATTGGTATCAAGTGAACGAACGCAATTCAAACAAGGTAAAGACTATTGTGGGAATGTGTCGTAAATTGCTTGAGATGATGTACTCAATGGTTAAATATGATGTTGAGTATGATGTAGAGCGTCGTAAGTATTATGCCGGGGCATAATCAGACCGGCAAGTAAGGCATTACATTGCGAATAACCGTCAAAAAAAAGATAGACAAAGTAATAAGAGGTGAAAAAATATAGTCATCTCGCCGGATGATGTAGTTCCTATGTTTAGAGGCTTGAAAGAAAGACCTCGTTATGTAGCTTAATAATAACACACCGGCGAGTATCTTCTCAGATAGTATGAGGCAAGAGTAGGATACCATAATGGGTAATCCAGCATATCAGCAGTGATCGGGAAGTCAGACGATAGAGAAAGAGATAACCAAAAGAATAACCTTAAAGATTTTTGTTTGGATAAGCGGATTTGACGCTCCGGTACCCTCCGCGTCAAATCCGCTTATCCAAACGATACGGAATGAGATATTAGATTAAATATTATATAATATTCTATATCAGCATAGTTTATTCATATTTAAGCAGCCACGATTTACTGGATACAATAGCTATTAGAAATTGGGAATTGAGAAGTATAGATTTGATGAACCTGAGTTTCAACTGCTATGCATTATTAGAGAATTAAAATGAATCTTTATTGTATCAGAAAAAACGTTTATCGGAAGCAATAACAGCATTAATCATCTAATTTATTCAAATTGTAAAAAACTCTTGACAAGCAAAACCAAAATCAATATGTGTTTCTATAGGAATAAGTATTTGTTATCAATAAATATTAAGAATGTCACATAAGTATGGCTGATAACATTAATAGTGGATTAAATAAATGCTTAAGTAAGGGAGCTGATTATGAAAAATAATGAAAAACGCATTCGGATACTGAGTTACTTTTGGTCAAAATATACTCAATTATTATATTCTTCTTCGTTAATCTGTATCGTCCTATCGTTTGCTTTATCTGGAAAGGTTGGAGTCGCATTACTAGCAATTGGTTCTGGTATTCTTATTACGACTTTGGTAACATCCATATTAAATTATCATATTCAAGAAGACATACGTAAAGAATTTACTATTATTGGAAATTCAGTTGAATCTAGCATTTCAAGGATATTTCCAAATCGGAAAAAAGCTCGTGTGCACATAAATAATGATTTTCATACAGCCAAATCCAATATCGATGTACTAGCCGTAGCAGGCACAGATTTGTTTCATTCAGATTGTCCTTTGATTAATCTTCTTAGTGATATGTGTATAAAAAAGACTAATATCACTGTACGAATAATGTTACTAGATCCACGTTCATATACGGGAATTGAAAGAGCTCAGATTGAAAATGTAAAATACATTAACGGATCTCAATTGCTTGATTATCCCAATAGTACATTAGTTAACCATATTCTTACTTCCCTGATGATGTTGGGAAACATTCTAAGAGCACTCGAAAACAATGGTGATGATGGAAAAGGATCGGGACTTAAACTAGAGGTCAGAACATATATACAAATGCCAACTATGCAAATTGTAAACATTGATAACAAGACGTATGTTGAGCAGTATCATTCAGGAATTTCGAAAATTGAAAAACTCAGCATTATTGACAAATGTTTAGGTAAGAAAGTTCCAGTATTGGAATTTAGTTCCTATTCAATTCCTGGTGAAATATGGAATGATTATTTTGAATACCTTTGGGACAGTTCAAGCAAATTAGTAGTAACTCCTTGTTTTCATGATACTGTGAGACAATATATTTTAGCACATTGGAAAGAAATAGATAATGATTATAAAGAATATACTGCCAAGTACTTTCAACCATTAGGTTAAACAAGGATTTGAGTTGATTCGTTATCTATAAGTACATATGGAAAAGTACAGACAAGGTTCAATTCTATTTAACGAATTGACGGTTTCTTGAACAATCCCATGTGTGAAAATTCTAATCGTTAGCTTATACCATTCATCAAGCTAATCCTGTTATTTCTGATTTACAAACATTTCTTGTTTTTGCAGTTCTCCAACTTTGCTACTTTGAAATGAAGTTTCTTAAACGGAATTACAACTATTATGGACAATCACAAGGCATGTCCCTACGATTTATTATTGATTTTCAGGGTATTCCATGGTTTAAAAAACCTCTTCTCTCTCTTTCTCTCTATGCCTCTGTGGGTAGTCTTTTAAATCAATATCATCAAAACAAAACCGCGTAAACGCGGAACTACATACATTCAATTTATAATTCATAATTCGTAATTGTCCTTCCCCCAAATCACCTAATCACTCAATTACGTTTACGCAGCATCGGAGTGCTACGCAACTTCTTAATCACGTAATCACTCAATTACGTTTACGCAGCATCGGAGTGCTACGCAACTTCTTAATCACGTAATCACTCAATTACGTTTACGCAGCATCGGAGTGCTACGCAACTTCTTAATCACGTAATCACTCAATTACGTTTACGCAGCATCGGAGTGCTACGCAACTTCTTAATCACGTAATCATGTAATCACCTATTCACCTTTCCACCCTATCACGGTTTTTAAAAAGTTTCTTGACATATAGCAAGACTAAACAATATTCGGATTAATGAAAAATATAAAGGGTGTTGTATGAAATCTGTTATATTATGTTCTCTTCTTGTGGTTTCGCTGGTATTTGCCCTATATGGCAAAGATGATTTTGATTGGAGCAGCGGTAATCCCGATACTCCCAAACAAACCATTCGTACGGCAACTCCGGTTGATACAACTGAATACATAAATCCCAATAGATTTATTTCCAAATCAGAGTATGACCGTTACAATATTAACAGCAGATTTTCTGAAACAAGCTTTTACACATCCAATACAATCGGGATTCCAATTGGCAGGTTTGAAGCAGTCATGAATCTTGATAAATATGACTATGATGTAATGCTGGGCGGATATTATGAAGATTGGATTCCATATACAGACCGGCTTACATCAATGGAAATGATGTGTAAATATAATCTGAAGAGTGACTGGAAAATCGGTCTTGGCATTATATTCAAGGAAGATTATACAGCAAAAATCACATTCAACCACTATCTCAAGCTGGAATTGTCCAAACAGGCTGAACAGGATGATTCAAAATTTGGATTCAAAGCGTATATCGAAGAATCTCTGGAAAAGGGATCTGCCTTTGAAAATGATTACAACACAACAGGATTTTATCCTCCCGGCAAAGGTTTTAACCAATCAGCAAACCATTGGGGAACAGAATTATATTACTGTCTGTCCAATCCTGCCAATCTGGTTACGGTGGAAACCAATTATCCCCTGACCTTTGCTATGCCCCAATCATTCTATATTGCCGGTGGATTGGATTATACTTATACCTCATCTTATGATTGGGTAAATGAAACTCACAATTACGTCTATGCCCGGGAAGGGTGGCTGCAACTGCATTATAAAATCATCAAACAACTGGAATTTACTTTTTATAGCGAGCTCAATGAACACAATATTGACCGAAAACATAGAAGTATAGATTACTACTATACCTGGCTGGATGCCAAGCCTGGTTTAACGGCATATCTGATTGAATATAAAAACGCCAGCCTGATGATGAATGCCTCCTATTTACATCAATACTATCACAGAGATACCGGAGATAAAGAGTCCCATAGCCTGGGCAATATTGTTCCGTCCATAATCCTGACGTATAAATTCAACGACCATCTGCTGCTCAATGGCATGTTTACCAGACAATACTATACCGGTGACCCGGACAAAGATTTGTATTATACTCTGGATAGAACCTGGGATGTAAAGCTTGGAATGACAATGGAGTATTAACCACGAAATACACGAAAGAAAAACTAATCTTTACCACGGAATACACAGAACACACGGAAGAAAAAGTCTGAATACTAACCACGAAATACACGAAATACACGAAAGAAAAGACAAATCATAGCCATGGAATACACAGAACACACGGGGAAGTAGATATATTAAAAAAAATTAATACTCTACGACTCTGCGTTCGATTAAGTGAAAAAGCATATACCATTCATAATATTTCCGGGTGTTTAGTGTATTTAGTGGTTAAACATCTTTTCTGTGTAGAATTTTATGAACATGCAAATATACATTGCAATCGCCTGCTAAGCAGATATCATCTTGACAAAAATGTCTCAATATAATATTAGCAAACAAAGGAGATTGATATGAAATGTTATTTTCTTTATATGGCGCTGATTATTGGCTTTGCTATGATTAGTTTCGGTTGTGCGGTGAACTATAACACGGTTAGATTAGAGACTATCGGCTATACTGCCAATGCTTCGGCTGATTCTATGGATATATCCTGTAATTCTTATCCGATGTTATCTGCCAGGAATAACAGGTACAATGCTTATCTTGCCAAACGTGATGTTACTCTCTTAGCTTTAAAATTAAAGAATAATTCAACCCAGCCGATTACTCTTAATGATAGAAACATCGCTGTAATGGACGGAAAGAACGAAGCACAGAAAGTTGATCTCCCCAGCGTAGCAGCTACAATACATCAGCCCGGCATTCTTTATATGCTGTGGTCTATCCTCTTTATTAATATTACCCGGACCAATGAAGACGGGACAGTTTCTCAATCTCCACCCATACCGGTTGGCGCGGTGATAGGACTGGGCAATACTCTTACCTCTTACACTGCAGATAAGAAATTCCATGACCAAATGACTAATAACCACCTGATTGGAAAAACCATCCAGCCCAATGAAGAAATCTCCGGCTTTGTAGGCATCAAAGGCTACTTCAAGAACATACTTTCGGTGAAGTATATTCCATAAAGATATTTACCACGAAAGACACGAAATCCACGAAAAGGGATTTTTTCACCACAAAGACACAAAGACACAAAGGATTCTTTAACCACAGAATTAACTGAAAGATCAAATAATAGCTGGAGTTCAAAATTCCTTCATTACGTTAAATATGGACAGCATTGTAAACGGGAATTTCGGACTTCAGCTAAAATCTTTACAAATAACGCATTCCGAAGTCCGATTTGCCCAAACACAATGATGTCTGCAAAAGCTAAAGAGGGCAAATTGAACTCCGGCACTGCTCTTCATTTGGTATTTTCGCACAGCCTCTAAATGCAGAACTACATACATTTGCAATTTGCTTCCTTTCTCAGAAAATAGTAAAATCGCTTTTGGCAAAATGGGTATGGGTGATTATCATATAATAAAAACAGCATGGATTCCTGCCTTGTTTACCCATTAAGCCAACAAGTTGTCTTGCTGGGAACCAGTCGCAGGAATGACAGAAAAGGAGAAAATCATGGCACAAATTACACTAAAAGGCAATCAGATTAATACCAGCGGAGAGCTTCCGGAAATGGGAGCTTTCGGGCATGAATTTAAGCTTACAGGAAATGATTTGCAGGATAAAACTCTCAAGGATTTTGCCGGAAAAAGAATCGTTTTGAATATCTTCCCGAGTCTGGATACACCTACCTGCGCTATGAGCGTAAGGAGATTTAATGCGGAAGCAGCTAAGCTGAATAATACAGTGGTGCTATGTATCTCGCGTGACTTACCCTTTGCCATGGCACGTTTCTGTGTGGCAGAAGGTATCAGTAACGTTGTAACTCTATCTGAATTCAGAGATATGAATTTTGGCAAAGACTACGGTCTGGAAATAATGGATAGCCCGATGGCCAGCCTGCTCGCCAGAGCAGTAATCATCCTGAACGAAAAAGGTGTAGTAATTTATCAGGAATTAGTGCCGGAAATAGCCCAGGAACCCGACTACGATAAAGCAATAAAAGTACTTGTTTAACCACGGTGAAAATTTATAACCACGAAATACACTAAATACACGAAAAAGAGTTACCAATAATTAAGTCCATAATATATTAAAAAGGCATAAACAACATGTATTGACAAATATGTTGGTAATATCATTATAGTAATTATATAATTTGAGGTTACTAGTATGAATGATTATATAATCTATAAAGATGAATGTTATAAGATTTTTGGTGCATGCATGGAAGTCTATAAAGTGATGGGGTGCGGATTCCTTGAACCTGTGTATCAGGAAGCACTCACTCTTGAATTTACTGCCAGAGACATAGAATTTACTGAACAAGTTAATCTCGAAATCAAATACAAAGATAATATTCTCAAACATTTATATAAGCCTGACTTCGTATGTTTTGGAAAGATAATATTAGAGATAAAATCAGTTGCAAAACTAACCGATGAACATAGAGCTCAATTGCATAATTATCTAAAAGCTACAGGCTATAAACTTGGGGTATTAATCAATTTTGGACATTATCCACTAATAGAAAAGGAGAGAATAGTCAAATAACTTTTCTCTCCTGATCTTTGAATACTTCTTCTAACTTTTATTTAATGCTTTTTCGTGTATTTAGTGTATTTCGTGGTTAATAATTTAGTTTACTTCTTTTTTACCGGTATCCAAATTTCCATGATAGACTCAGGTTTACCGAATGCAAAGCGTTCATCATAGATTTCAAAGTCATCCTGATTGACAAATTCATATTCACTGGCTGGCAGCCATTCACGGAAGATGTAATCATAGGTTTTTTGCAGGGTATCAAGCGCGCCTTTATGCTCAAAAACCGCATAATCACAAGCAGGAACAGTCCGGACTTCCATGCCTTCCGGGCAATCAGTTTCAGACATAACCTGCATACCCGCCATGTAAGTGAAAGGTGTATTGGGGCACATATTTTCCATCGGAACGTAGTAGCAGACGCCAATGCAGCATTCAGACACCGGGTTCTTTATCTCTTTTTCTTGTTTGTTGAATCTGTCCCACAGCTGAGGAATGGTGTTATTGCTCATAGTGGACTGGGTGGTAAGACCTGCTACAGTGAATTTGTCTTTGTGTTCAAAACGTGGTTGCATAATAAAATCTCCTTTTCTGTAATGCCTGATATATTGATTGAGGTTAATGGGTGAAAACCGGATTACGGGTCCATGCTGGCTTCGCATTAATCCGGGAGTAATTCCATGAAAAGACTTGAAAGCACGTGTGAAAGCTGCTTGTGACTCAAACTGATACTTCTGAGCAATATCAAGAATGGGGGAGGTGGTAAAGACTAATTCATGAGACGCTTCAGAGAAACGTCTGCGTCTGATATAATCACCAACTCCATAACCGACGATAGCATGAAACAGCCTGTGAAAATGCCAGGCTGAATAGTTGGCTGTATCTGCCAGGTCTTCCAACTCAATCTTCTCAGTCAGATGTTGTTCAATATGAGCCAAAGCTCTATTCAGACAATAGTTTGTGTCCACAATACTTCCTCTTTGGTTTAGCTTTACGGATATGAATCAATGCATTGATATATTTTGCTATAGCTTCAGGACCAAAAGCTGTCAAATAAAAAGATTGACAAAATTCAAATAATTTACTGAGCTTAATTATGTTAAAATCAGCTCAAGAGGAGAACACTATGAAGTCGAGAATAATTATCATTTTTGTACTGGTTATGCTGTTGCTTGCAGCAGTCTCATGTGATAAGAAATCAAAAACCACAACAGAAAGTCTGCCTGTATCCCAGGCTTTATCTACATACTGGACAACTCAGGAAGGTTTAACCGGTGCTCTTGAAGCCAGAGACAGCACAATGCTTCAAATCAAAAACCATATCGATGCTCTTGGTTCAAAATCAGGCAGAGATGCTTACACAGATATTGATAATCTGGTTAATCTCTATGTTTTACAAAGTGATGCAGCAGCCACAGAATTTGACAAACTCATTCGGCTGGAAAATGCTATAATTCCTTATGGAACGACAAATAAGGGAATCTTTAGCAGTCTCGCCAACGGCATATATACCAAAGCAAAAAGCACAGTAGTTGGCAGCGCTCATCTGGTCCGTTCAGGCTGGAGAGTTATGAGCGGAAGTAAATCACTGCGCCAGGTACTGCGTGACCCTGAATCAGGCATACCAATAGTATCAGACTTTGCCGAAAAGATGCAGCAAAGCAATTCAGCCCGTGACGCTGCTATCAGAGAAGCAATTCTGGCAAATAATAGTCACGAAGGTGCAGTTCCTATCGAAGATTTACCCGGTACTACTATGCAGGAAAAACTAAACAACTATCTCAATCTGGACGAAGATGATCCTGTAAAACTGGGGACTCGCAGACGTGTAATGGAATGGGATGAAGCAGACCGTACCCGCACAGCAAACACAGCTAAAGAGCTTGGTGAAACCGGAGTCAAGATTGTCGGTGACGCTTATGGCGGAGCACCCGGCGAATGGGCAAATGAAGTTCTGAATCAGCACATGAGTGAAGGACAGAATACTACTAATTCAGGAACATGTAATCTTACAGTTAATCAGGATTCTGAAAGTAATCCTGCTATTACAGCTCCCAAAACTATTATCATCTCTAAAAAGAATATGCCGGATGAAGATCCTCGTATAACTATCGTCATGAATGCACCACAGAATCTCGTACAACCACTTCCTAATGGTGATTATAGTGTAATCGTGATGGCAGAGGGATTTATCCGCAACGTACAGGAAGACCTGCAGATTGCTCAGACTCAGGTCAATAACGTAATGGCTAAGCTTCTCAAACTGGCTGATAATGCCATTGTGATTGAAAGCATGACAGCAAATCCGGAAACAGTCTTTCTTGGTGATTTGGCTACCATTGATGTAAGCTGCGTAAGCACAATCGGGCAAGCTCTTACCTTTACCTGGGATGTTGCCGGTGGAACATTTATCAATAAATCAGCTACCAGAACCCAATTGAAATTCAAGCCTACTCAGGAAGGTATTTATACCGTTACTGTCACTATAGAAGATGCTCTCGGTAACGAAAAAGTGAAGAGCGTTCAGGTGCACGTTGTAGACGCTGCGTTGACGGTCGGACAGTATACAATCACAGGTGAGAATATTTCTGATAGCAAGGTTAATCCCGGCGAAACAGTTACCATGAGTCTGCCGGTTACTAATAATATGACAACGAATCTGGTGGGGACAATCCATTTTACCGGTGAAAACGGGATAACGATTGATTATACTTCCTCCAGAGTAGTTTTGTATCCCGGTGAAAATCTCATTTCAGGTATTAATGTACAGTTACCTGTGAATTATTCTGAGGATACTGGAACCATAAATTTCCTCTGTGATACATTTGATGGAAATAACAATCCTGTTACTATCGGTGCTCCTGTGGAATTCCCGGTCGAATTCTATGTGGAGATTAACGACATAACTACAGACCCTGTAACAGACAGAGTCGTATATATATCAGGCAGAGTTGCAAATCCGCAGCTTTCAACCGCAATATTGTTTTTCGATAATGATTTTGAACAACCGACAAATCTCAATCTCTCATCCGGCAGCTTTAGTCAGCAGATTGCTTTGAGTGGTTCTGCTACTGAAGTTGAACATACAGTCAAGGTTATCGGCATTTCCGGTGGAAACGTAGCTGAAGATGTCATGACCTTTAATTCTTTGGTTCCGCTTACTGCTCTCAGAATGACTTTGTCATGGGATACTCCCGGTACTGATGTAGATTTCTGGTGCACTGACCCTAACGGAGAAAAGTGCTACTATGGTCACACAAGTACTCTAAGTGGATTAGAACTAGATTTTGATGATACAAACGGTTACGGACCGGAAAACATTACCACTACCACCATTATTCCGGGTGATTATCTGGTCCAGGTTCATTATTACAGTGACCATGATGGCACCAATGCCATATATTCCAATTGTCAGGTAGTTATCCGCCAGAACGAAGGCACTACAAATGAAACAATTAACAACTATTATGGTGGGTTATCTGATACAGGTGATATCTGGACAGTTACAACCCTTACTTATGCAGCAGGCAAGTGGTCTGTCAAACCTTCAAACAACAGACATTCATATCAGGATCCCAAGCTCTTGCCGAAGAAATAAGAGTTAACACAAAACATAAATACACATAAAACGCCGGATAATATCCGGCGTTTTTTTGTTTGTATGCTCAAGTATATTACGATATAGCTACTTATAACAAAAAGTAGTATTAATATTGAAGAAATAGTGATTTGCAGTAGTATAAGTGTATAACATCATAATAAGTTACATATATCACAAGGAAATCACCACAATCAGCAATAATGGAGTATATTCTTATCTGATATAGTGATAGCAATGCAGAAAAGCAAGAATTTGGTTGACAAACATGCGTGAAGTATTTATTTAATCATTGAGCGCTTGATTACTCAGAATCAGGCAGTTCAACAAATGCAAAAAGGAGATATTTATGAGTAAAAAAGTTCTGTTATTGGTAGTGGTGCTTTTAGTTGCTATGATAACAAACATGTTAGCATCAGAAAGCAGAATTATGGCTTTGGGTAATGCACAGGGTTTCGTCAGGGATAATACTGATGTATTCAAATATCCCGGCTCAATATTCAAGTATGTGAAAAATGCTGATGTCGAATTAAGAACACAAGGTTTTGAGAACAATTGGTCGATTGGTGTAAATCTGCCAATGTATAAGAACGTATTGGGCGTATATTTAAATCGTCCCACCAACATTGACGTGAACTGGTATCTAAATCATAGTGATTACTCTTATGGTGATCTGGATATTACTAAGAAAATCCAGTTTTTGTATGGTTTTGGCAATATCTTTGCAGCAGGTTTTGGCATGGCAATGGATAGCAACGTAGAACCGCTTACTTCAAAGAAAAACCTTACTATGACCGCAATGTATATGGAATTTACTGGTGGAATGAGCACGGAAAAGATAGACGTAGGTGCTTTTCTGAATATTCCTGTGGCTGCTGTCGAAAATGAAGTTTCCAAAGAAAAAGAGGCTTTTGGTGGTGTAGGTATTGGAGTAAACGGTAGGTATTTTGTTTCTGAGGCACCTAAGCTCACTACAATGGCATTAGCTGATTTGGAATTGCACGGACTTGGAAATGAGATTAAGCAAGGATCAACAACACTCAAATATTCAAACGGGGATTTTCTGTTTGATTTTGGTGTAGGTGCAAACTACAAAGTCGATGATAAGAATAATCTGATTATGGGTTTATATCCTTTAAAAATAGTTTCATATTCAGAAACAACCCCTAATGCAACTGATTCAGATAAAGAAGACACATATTCAGAAAGCTATATCTATATCCCTGAATATAAGATAGCCTTCGAAACACAATTAGCTTCCTGGCTGACAGGCCGGGTCGGAGCATGCCAGGATTTCTATTTCTATGGTGAATCCGACAAAGTTAACGGACAGGATGAAATCAATGCCAGTAGCTATGGTTCGTCCTTTAATGCTGAATTAGGATTTGGCATCCAGTTTAAGCGTTTCACGATTGATGGTGTTTTAATCGATGCCTTACTTTTTGATGGTCCTGATTTTGTAGGTGGAACCGGTCCCGGAATGACTTCCAAGCTTTCAATCGGATACGATTTTAATTAATCAGCCATTATCTTGATATATAAGGTTGGAGAGTATCTCCAACCTTATTTTATTAAGGGATGCTTTAAACCTGAAAAACAAAATTATACATCGGAAGTAATGAATGTTTCTGACCTCAATACTGCACTTTCTGTCTCTGAATATCATTTTGGTTTTGCAATGTATTATCTTTTTAATACTGAATGTTCTGGATGCACATTCCACCTGGCTGGTGCTCAAACCCAATAATTATCACAGGGAACGCAATCCTATTGCCAGATGGGTCTTTAGAAAACTCAGGATTCCCAGAGCGATTATTATATTCAAAGCAGTACTAATGAGCTTTTTGGGCTTCTATATCGGTTACTGGTGGAAGGAAGCTTTGACCATCAATCTTGGTCTATTAATCGGTAATGTGCTGTTTATAATCGTAGTGCTGCATAATTATAAGGTCAGCAGGCATTATCGTAAACAGAGGGAATATCTGGAAGCAAGCAAAGCAGAAGGCAATTTATGAAAGTAGTGTTATTAGGTGTAAATGCTTCATGGACGCATAGCTGTCTGGCTTCATATTATCTTAGAAATGCCATTTCAGATTTGAACTATGATGTTCAGATAGTTGAGCTGACACTCAAACAATCACTGAATGAAGCTTTGGATTCAATCTATTCTGCCAGACCGGATGTGCTTTGCGTGTCTGTCTATATCTGGAATGCAAGTTTTATCAGAAGTATTATTGCTGAGTTAAACAAGATATTGCCGGATGTAAGGATAGTCTTGGGTGGCCCGGAAGTAAGTTACAATCAAGATTCATTCGATGAATTCAAGCCTGATTATCTGGTGAAAGGATATGGAGAGCTTGCCTTCAGAAAGCTGGCAGAACAAGGATTTGTCTCTGACCATAAAATCATTCAGGGCGAATTCTTAGCCTTGACGGAGATACCTTTTCCTTATGCAGAAGAGGATAGAGCACAACTGAATGGAAAAATGCTTTACTATGAAGCAAGCCGCGGTTGTGCCTGTAAATGTATATATTGTCTTTCATCCAGAGAGTATAAACTCGATTGGCTACCTGTGGATAGAGTCAAAGCAGACATTGATAAACTGCTAAAGTTTAATCCCAAGGTAATCAAATTTGTGGATAGATGCTTCAATCTAAAGAAAGAGTGGGCGAGAGCTATCTGGGAATATGTAATCAGCTTGAATACCAATATTCCCTTTCATTTCGAATTGCATCCGGACTGGCTGGAAGAGGAAGATATCCGGCTTTTAGCTATTGTTCCCCGGGGCAGGATACAATTTGAGATAGGTATCCAGTCAATTCATGCTCAGACGCTTTCTATTATCGAAAGACCTTCCAACTGGAATCTGGTAAAATCTAATATTATTCTCTTACTTGAAAAGACAAAGATTCCCTTGCATGTTGACCTGATTGCCGGCTTACCCGGTGAGGACATGCAAGCTATTCAGGATTCTATCAATGAGGTTTTGCAAATCAAACCTACAGAGCTCCAACTTGGCTTTTTAAAGATTCTTAAAGGTACTAAAATGGATGAAATTGCACTTGAAAGAGGTTACTTATGGACAGATACTTCTCCTTATCAGGTACTGCAAACGCCGGAGCTACCTTTCTCAGAAATCATCCAATTGGAGAAGATTGCCATGCTCATCAATCAATACTGGAACAAGGGAGATTTTGCAACAGTATGGTCAATAGCATTAGTATGGAGAAAACCCGTAAACTGTCTTGAGGAATTACTGCAACTGAGTTTGGTTAATGATGGGCAATTGCATTCCATAGAGCGCATTAAACGGTATGAACTGATGGCGAAATGGATAGATCAATACTGGTCTGACGGGATGCAGGCATATTTGAAAGACGCCCTGGCTTGGGATTGGTGTCTCAAAGCCGGTGAAGCATGGTATCCGGTGGCTCTGAAATCAGAAACAGCAACTCAATTCAGAAAAGAGCATTATCAGGAGATACTTGATTGGCTAAAGCTTGAATACTGGCAAAATGAAGATTGGAATATGAAGCGATTTATCGTCTTCAATGCATCGACTTTTGATTTTAGCAGAGATTATCTGGGAGGTCATTCCTATGCAATTTTCATCAGCCGTGGCAATGCCGAAAATGCTTGTGTAATCTATCCCAAAACATACTAGTAAAAAAAACCGGATACTCACAAAAGAATATCCGGTTAAAATAACTGGGGTGGAAGATGGGACTTGAACCCACAACGCCCGGAACCACAATCCGGTGCTCTGCCAATTGAACTACATCCACCTCGTTGCATTCAAAGCTATTTATCGGAAAACTGATTTAATGGCACGCCAGAAGGGATTCGAACCCCTGACCCTCAGCTTAGAAGGCTAATGCTCTATCCTACTGAGCTACTGGCGCGCATAATCTTATTGGTAGCGGCGCAGGGATTCGAACCCCGGACCTGCGGATTATGATTCCGTTGCTCTAACCGGCTGAGCTACGCCGCCCTGAAAAAAATGGTAGCGAGGAGAGGATTTGAACCTCTGACCTTCGGGTTATGAGCCCGACGAGCTACCTGGCTGCTCCACCTCGCGTCATTGATTTGTCATAACAATTAGGGCTGTGATTCTGTCAAGCAGAAAACTTCAATCTATGATTCCGGCTTTGAACCAGAACCCTCTAAAATCCTTCATGCTTGGGATATTGTCATCCATAATATCAGCTATTTCTATATCGGGATTACTGATAATACTTTGTAGGTGATAAGGAGGCTTGATTTGAATAAATCTGCCAAAATGCCTGTGACTGAAAGCCTGGACAGGACACTCTGCAGAACATCTCATACAGAATGTACACTTCCAGCCGAAAGTGAATTTGCCATCCTTAAAGCTAATGTTTCTGGTAGGGCAGTTCTGTACGCATTTACCACACTTGATACAATTGGATTCTACTTTCAGAAAATGCCCGTACATTACAGCACCGATTCTTTCCATTCTTGCCATAGCACAAAGCGCTACAGCCAGCTTACCTGCCGGGATTGTCTTCCAGTTCTCATTTTTCAGGTCATCGGCTATCTTATCCGCTTGCTTCATAGCCATTTCAGCATTGAGTTTGATGAATCCATCCTGATAACGCACAATAAAATTGGACGGCATCGGAACCAACGTTTCGTACTTTAAAATCCAATTCCTTTTGGATAGAATTCCTTTCAATCGGGAAGTAGTGCCACCCATGGCAAAGGGACTGCCGGATGTCTTGAGAATAAAGCATTTCCTGGTGATAGTTTGTGGTAATCGCTTAATAATCTTTTCGACCAGGGGGGGGGGATTAAAGGCATGCACAGGAAATGCTATGCCAATCAAATCAACTGCCAGTAAATCATCTATGTTCTTTTGGTAAGGAAGCTTTTCCATAGGGATGGAAGATGCAGTAATTCCTTTCTCAATTAATGATTTGACTAAGGCATCCACTACAAACTGCGTGTTACCTGTTCCACTGAAAGATAAGATCAAAACACTTTGCATTGAGACTCCTTCTTCAGTATGAAATTTATAAAGACAAAACTATCAGTTGACAAAATAGTCAAGGATTTAACCAATAAATTTATGGCATGTAATATGACAGAAGAAATTGTAGCAATAATTAAAAGCATTCCCAAAGGGAAGGTCGCCACATATGGGCAGATAGCCAGATTAGCTGGTTATCCCAATGGAGCCAGGCAAGTGGTAAGGGTTTTACATTCCTGTTCAGAAAAATATAAGCTGCCCTGGTATAGAATTATCAATGTCAGAGGTGAAATAGCTCTATCCATTTACAATGGTGCAGATGAACAGAAAGCACTTTTGGAAGCAGAAGGGATTACCTTTATTGAAGAGTATAAAATAGATTTGACCAAGTACTTATTTGATGGTTAGGCAAATATTCCTGACGACAAAAACAACTTTTATTTTACGTATGTTATTTTTTTGCTTGAACTACCCTCAGATGTTTCAATTCTGACGAGATAAATACCAGAGGCTACTTTACGGTTTTTGATATCAGATCCATTCCAGATAACCTTATGCAGACCTGCTTTCTGTATATTCTCTCCCAGGTGCTTGATTAACTGCCCTTTTTGATTATAAATTGATACCTTGACCTGTGTTGTTTTAGCCAGGTTGTACCGGACATAGGTTTCGCTGTTAAAAGGATTGGGAAAGGTGGCAATATTTTGACTAACTGCTACCCGGGTAATTTCTTCAACACCATCCATTATATATTCTACTGCTCCAATATCCGGAGCGGGACCACTGAAGTCACCCGGAGATAAATTGACTATTACAACATTAACTCCCTGGTAATTTACATATGAATAGTAATTTGTTCCGGTATTTATACAGGGAGATAAAGCTTGTAAATGATAATCTGCTGATACCGTATCTGCCAGCAAGGGATCTGCATCTATGTTCTCAGTTCCCCAGTCCAGACTACAGTTATCGTTTAACTGAACTGTATTTTGTCCATATTGAATAGCCGAATTCCTAAATACCATTACATTTTCCATGAAATCCTGACTGGATATGAATTGGAGATCACCGTTATTCCAGAAAATACTGTTTATACCAAAGATTCCTCCGGAGTTTTCAAGATAAACAACTGAACCAATCGAGTGATTATTGATTACGTCAGAATTTACCACCATACAAGCAGAACCGTTACATGCAGCAATTGCTCCTCCCCGAACGGCAGTATTGTCTTTCACTATGCATCGAATGAGCTTTGCCTCCATATCACTTCCTAAATCAATTGCTCCTCCTGTATCTGCATGATTGTCCTGTAAAATTGAATCAGTTAAAGTCAATGTACAGGTTCCGGCCAATATTCCTCCTCCACTGGGTGAAGAATTATGCGCGATAATCAGATTTGACATATGCAACGAAACATAGTCTGCATAAATGCCTCCACCTGCTTCCACACCGGTGTTGTTTATAACAGGAGTATTATTAAAGATTGGAACTGAGTAGTCTTCTATGCAAACCCCACCTCCGTAGTCTGCTGTGTTACCATCTATAACGCAGTTATTGAATGTAGGCCTGCTATAATAACGCATATAAACACCACCACCGTAGAAGGACTCATTATTCTTGATAGTACAATTATTAAATATGGGATTAGAGTAAACGATGGAAACTCCTCCTCCTCTGAATACAAGATTATTGCTGTTTCTTATGATTACATTATTGATAGTAGGCGAGCAATGGATTATTATAATACCGCCTCCACCTTCCTGGGAACCTCTTCCGTTGATCAGAGTAAATCCGCATAAAACAGCCTGATTAGTTTCTTCCATATAGACATCAGAATTGTATAAGCTTTGCCCATCGATAATTGTTTGCTCAATTAGTAAACTATCCTGTTGTAAAATAAAATGTGAAGCCACAGTTATACTTTTACCCAGATATGAAATATTCTCGTTATACGTTCCAGCGGCTACAAGTACGGTATCACCATCCGCAGCGGTATTAATCGCAGCTTGAATATAATTGTATATAGATGAACCATCCTGGGATACTAATAAAGTGGAAGCAATACAAAAAACAGGGAATAGTAATATAACGGCCAATATACATTTCATGATACCTCCGGCTAAAGGTAGTCTGCAAAAAAAGCGCTATATATCTATAGTTTGTTTATCATCTCATATTGTAGATAGCTGTTTAGCATAGTCAGGACTTTATCGAATTCTTTTTCTCCGGGCACAATGAAATCCGCATTTTTCTTGGTGGGCGCAATGAAGGCTTCATGGCTTGGTTTGACAGTATCAAGATACATGTTTAGTACGGAGTCCAGTTGATAACCTCTTTCACTAATATCACGGCTGATACGTCTTGCCAATCTGATATCAGGGTCGGTATCAACATATATTTTCAGATTTGCCAGTCCGATTAATCTGGCATAATAAAGAGCAAAGATACCCTCTAAAATTAACACGTGGGCATTTTCTACACAGAGCTTGCCAACACTGCGGCGATGTGTTATAAAATCGTAATCAGGAATTGTAACAGCCTTTCCACTTAGAATTTTTCTGATATCGGACAACAAATATTCGTGATCAATAGAATCAGGATGGTCAAAATTGACCTGTTTAATCTCAGCTTCAGATAAGTGACCCAAATCTAGGTAATAATTGTCATGTGAGATAATGGCAATGTTTGATTCTCCCAGCTTTTTACCAATTGCTCTGGCAATAGTAGTCTTACCGGAACAAGTTCCACCGCCTATCAGAATCAAATGTGTCCTGTTTCTATTGTTTTCCATCCAACATTTCCCGTCTAAAAGTTTAGATGTTCAAGGCATATTTACCAGCTGTGCTTAAGCAGACCTCAAGGCAGCATTGATAAATCATTTAATGCTGATTTCCAGCTCATAGCTCTCAATAGCTGAATCGATATCATCAAAGAATTGAAATATTCGGAAAGCCCGGGTAATATCAAAGACCATTCTTGGTTTATCCTGCAAACGCACCAATCTGATATCTCCACCTGCCTGAGAAGCAGATTTCAAACAAGCTACTATCATGCCCAAGCCTGTACTGTCAATAAATTCACATCCGTGCATATCAAAGATAAAATACTGAGTCTGTAGTGCTAATTGTTCAAACTTAGTTTTCAATTCAGGAGCATTGAATGCATCAAGACGGCCATTGATTTCGAGAATCCCAACCTTGTTTTTTTCGTAGAAGTTCAGTGTCATTTTATACCTCTTATTTTTCCTGATTATTTAAATTCTTAACATCTGTTTTCTGTCAAGTGGTCAATTGCTTGTAAATCCCTGAGTACCTAAACAGTAAATAGTTATAATTGCATTTATCCGTGACATAAGTTTTACCATGCGCACCCATTTCCGGCAGTCTGGATTTATTGACAAAAGCTCTTTGCATTTGTAAAGAAAGGTCTTCAATATCTTCCGATCTGAAAAGATATCCGTTATGGTCATCAATGACCAGGTTTGGGTCCACAGCATCACTCTGAAGCACAGGGATACCTTGTGACCAACTGTTTACGGAAGTGGAGTCAGCCATGGAAAAACGAGCGGGGATAAGGCTGATATTTGCTTCTCGTAACCACATAACAATTTCATCCGGTTCATCCGGAGAGGCAATAATAACATCATCCTGAAGTGATTCCCTATCAATAAATGATTCAAAGTCTTCGATAAATTCTGTTTCTGTGCCCGGTTTACCAACAAAAACCAATTTACTGTCAGGTAAATGTGTCAGAGCTTCTGTAAATGCCTTTAGGGCTATATCCTGACCATGGAGCGTGGATATCGTCCCGATGCAGAGGAATACAAATGCAGCCCGGTCAATATTGTATTTCTCACGCATGGATAGCATATCTAAATCAATCTCTTCATATTGACAGGTCAGAGGGACTTGTTCTATACGTTCGTTCAATTTTCGTAAAAAGGCATATTCCTTTTCTGATGCAGTAAATATGTAATCCAGGTTTCTGAGAAACAGCTTCTCACCCCAATTCAGATTAGTGGAGTGGAGTACATCAGGATTAACTTTCTGATTGGCTTCGAAGATTGCAGGATAATCCAGCAAGCTTAGAGAGCAGAGAACAACCGGTATGACTTTGATTCTGGCTGCAATATAAGCAAGAATGTTATTGCCGTTTATGCCGGGATAGCATTGGATAATATCAAAATCGCTTTTCATAATCCGAAAAAACAACTCAGGACACAGAGTTTTTGTCTTTTTATTTGGAAACTCTACAGGATAATTTAAAACATCAAACAGTCTGTTTACTGTAAGGTTATCAATAACTTCTGTCCTTGGTTTGTTTGAACGTCTGGGGCGAAAAACTACCACTTCATATATCTCTGACAGCTTTTTAATCTGGAATTGAGAATATCTTTCAATATCTGAATCTATCGCCTCAAATCCATTAGTTATTACTGCAATTCTCAATTTTGGCATTGAACTGCGGGAAGCAACTCTATCATTTAATTGGTTTAGTGTGTTTACCAGGCTTTTCTCTATAGCATCTCGATCGTATAGATTCTTAGCTTTTTGAAAAAGATTTTGTCCCATTTCTGTTAATCTGCCGGGAGTTTGAAGCAATTGTATGAGTCTGTTGCAATAATCATCAACTTGATTTTCAATGGATATTTCTTCGGCTGATAAATCTAAACCCTCTGCCCCTAAAGTGGTTGTGAGTACAGTTTTTTTCAACAAAGCTGCTTCCATTATTCTGGTCATTGCTCCGGAATCTATTCTGATGGGGAGAATTATCAAAAGGCTTGCCTTGATGTACGCATTTAGGTTTTTTACTTCGCCAACCAGCTTTAATCTGCCTCCGCAATACTGTTCGTGTACACGTTGCCTGTTTTTACCGACTATGTATACCTTGATGTCTTTTTCCTGTAGTTTTTTGGATATTCTGGGATAAATATCTCTGGCAATATATGAAAAAGCATCAAGGTTTGCATTAGTTTCCAGATTACCATAAAAAAGAATAAACTTATCTGCCAGCAGCACTTTCTCTGCTTCTGTGATGTCTTGGGTAAGACCATTATCTTCAATCATGGGCATGCTATCAGGCAGCAGCATAAAGTTTGGACTGTTTGTTTCAATACCGGCATTTAGCATGGCTAGAGTCATGTCTTTATGATTGGCAAAGAAGAAATGATTGGCTTGTTTAAAGATAGAGTTTTCCAGAAATCTCAGCTTTGTAAATTCTATTTTGTGATTCTTTTCTTTCCAGACAGGATTTTGTTGCCAGTTCAGTTCTTCTTGTCTGGATAAGAGGTTTTCCGCATCAATTACCAGATTACATTCCGGTAAAGTCTTTTCTGCCAGATTTATGAGTTCCGCGCAACCAACAGAGCGGAAGAATATCATCTCATACCGCTTATTTTGCAGGATTTGAGTGAATTTATCCCTGTTCTCTTTTGTAAACTGATGCACTGCTGCCGGCTTGAGCGGATTAATTCTGGATGAAGCTATGGCATAGAGCTGTTCATATCCTGCCGGATTTGTCAGCCGCTTAGTCAGAAATTCAGGAGTCTTGATGAGCAACACATCAGCATCAAAATGCCTACTCAGGATTCTCCAGATAAAATTGCTGCGGATGGTAGTATGAGTCTGAATATCAGAAAACGGCACATCTACATATAAAACCTTTTTCCTCATTCAGCTATTCTCTTTGTCATAGATATCTGATAATCTGCTATTTCTTTTTAACGATTACTAAGCTGTCAAAATATTGAAACAGTCTTTTGGGCAGCTCTGTCTTTACTTTGCCGGACATCGTTCTGATAGCTCTTGCCCGCGCTTCATCTTTGTTAACCTGACCTTCCCGGTTATTATCAGACATTGTTACAATGTTGTTTCCCTCCGGGTCATACACATTGATGGTCAGGAAATATCTCACAAACTTCTGAGGTTGGTTTAGCTCTACATCTTCCAGTTTAGTATCTACTTTGATGGTGGCAGCATTATTATCCGAAATGGTGAAACCATTGGTAGTTACAATCTCTTCAATTAATGGTCTTACCTTGCTTTCCGCATCTCCGGATACGACCAGATTAAAATTAATGAGTTTGGCATATTCTGCTACCTTTGTCTTCAGTTCATTAGGCTCATAGCCCAGTTCAATTGATTCTTTGGTATCCAGTGAGATAATGGCAAGTTGTGCCATCATTTCTTCTGTATTCTGATGTATCAGATTGGCAATGTTGTAACAGGCATAAACCTTCCAGGTATTGGAAGAAAGCATTCCTTCCTGCAGGTAATGCTGGATTTGTTTGGAGTTTTCCTCTATCTTCTCTTCATAGATATCAGCGGTTTTAAACCTGTTTATATAAGCCAGAGCGTATACTTGTCCCAGCTTATCAGTCCAGGATTTACCTGTTTCAATGTTTAAGAGATTCTGGCTTGATTTTACCTGAACGTTTTTCTGAGATTGCGTTTCTGTGCTGGCTTCATCCTTCGTTTCCGACATCAGTTCATTGTATCTTTCCTGATAAGATGTGGAAGAGGATATTTCCGAACGGAATATCTTAGCCAGATTGGCCGCAGCATTATTCTCTGCTTCCGCTCTGGAACCGGAACTGCCAACCGCAGAAAGATACATACTCTCCGGATACTCACTTTTGGGGTCATCCACCCATTTCGGACGTATATTTGCTCCGGGATTCTTGGCAAATGCCAACAAAGGTAAAATTAACATCAATATTAGAAGAATGAAAAGATTTCGCTTCATTAGTCTCTCCTCAGGATAAAAGCATAACACACAGAATTTAGTTATGTGTCAAGTGAAAACCGATTTCTATTCTTCATTTTCTATAAAAGCTCATCATACCATTCTTAGCCTGCCACAACCTGGAATAAACCTCCTTCTACAGCTCGTTTAACGCTTTGACAGGGTACATCAACAACAAAAAGTAGATAACAATCTTGCGTTACCTGACTAATTTATCTATATGGTCCGAAACAAGCAAAACTGCAAAGAGAGCACCTATCAAGATGCTCATGTAAGGATTTGAAGTAATGGGACAAGAACCGGAACGGCATCCGATAAATTTGTAAACCAAATATCCCAATCCTGAGCCGATGATGATGCTTACCAGGTAGATGAGGATTTTGTTCATGTTAATTCCAGCAACCTGTCTAATTTCGCTTTATCAAAACCTATGACTGCCTGGTTATCAACCCAAATCTGAGGAACACCCATCTGCCCGGATTTCCTGATCATGTCTTGCGCCGCTTTCTGGTCAACAGCCACATTTATGTCTTTGAAGGTAATCTGATTTACTTTCAGATACTGCTTTACTTTTGTACACCAGGAACAGGTTGGCGTTGAGAATACTATTACTTTTTTCATATCTAAAATCTCTCCTTATTATTATAATTATAGCATAATCCGAAATGTTGCAAATTGCAAATATATTTTTCTGCTGAGTATATCGCTTATAAACGACACTTGATTATTCCTTGTTCATTGCTTAACTGATCCTACAGAGATCAAAGGGGTTTCTAAGGGGTATTTAAGGAAAAAGCCCTTATATACCCCTTACATCTATCTTGTATATCCAAAAAATCGTTTAAGGAATAAAAGAGGTATCAGAGAACAAGCTCTGCTCTTTCTCTGCCCTTGCTCTAATCTCATATATTGATTTAGTACCTATGATTAGCTTCCTATACGCAAACACAGGTATTGCCCGGGCATTATAAGGGAGGCATTAAAGACCAGCCTAAGGTCAGAACAGGATTATAACCGGACAGTAAGAGAGGAATGAGCAATTGATAATCTCTCTGTCTCTGGGTTATCCCTTATATCCTCCTTAATTGATCCGCTGGATTAGGGGCAATGATATACGGCTCATATACGGGTCGCACCCGTATATGAGCCGTCCATCTCCTGTGCATCTCCAATGGATTATATTGGGAGTAAAAGAGGAAGAAACAGGTATCAAGAAATACAAAATGTAAAAAAATGGTTCACAATAAAATTCAGACAATATATGCATAATTTGTCAATTTTAGATATAGACAAAAATCTGCATTTTGAAACAGTATGTTTTGTGAATAATGTTTACTGGTAGTATTACCGGATACCTGGCGTATCAATTGCTCAAGAGTTTAGGAGAAATCATGCAAAAAAAGTACTGTTTGGTTGTATTAGAGTTGTTAGTGGCAGTCCTCATGTTTAGTATTCCCATCCAATTATCAATTAGTTTTTATGACAATCATAGCAATCCTGAAAGATCAAAGATACTTGAGCTGTTACAGCAAAAAGCTAAAATTGATGAAATCTTTGAGGTGATTGATGAAGTTGCATTTCAGGAAAATGATTATTCAGCGGAAGATGTGGATTTGTATGTGATGATAAATACCAAAGTAATTGGATATTCTGAATCCTCCCCCAAAGAATTGATCTCATCAGCTTCGATTCTTTTTCAAGGAGATTATTTTGACACATTCATAAATAGCAGTGCTTTGGAAGACTATCAGTTACATAGTGACAATATATATAAAACACTGGTGGATAAAAAGACCAGTCTGTTTGAAGCGATAATTGAGGAGCATAAACAAACAAGGGACCAGGCTGTTCAGTATGAACTCGAAAATTATGCAAGCCAGGCAATTCAGTTTTGGAAGACACCTGTTTCGCAAGGTGGTGCCGGTCAAAAGGTTTCAAAAGTAAATACTGAAGACGTAAGCATTTTTTTAGGCTTCATGGGAGATAATTTATCCCTGATAACAGATAATGGAGAGTTTAGAGTAATAAGCTGCTCCGGAGATACCGTCGTTTTAAAAGGAGTTGGTTGTTATGCAGAGAGTGATGGCAATTACCAAATCGACACTGTGACCGTTAATCTGAGTAGTGGAATTGTTAAGCATCAGAAGTCATTAGGGAAATCATTCTAAGACAAGAAAGCAACGCAACTAATCAAAAACACCTCCGATCAGTTCGATGACAACTCTACACTCACAAGGAGTCATAGGAACATGCCTTTAGCTTGTCCGCAATAGTTGTCATTCATTTTAAGAAGTTTTAACTCTACGCGCGGGAAAGCACAATGTTAGAAGCGTTTGATCATGCTTTGTGCTTGTTCGCTTAAGGTTCCCCGTCAAGCGAGGAATGACTTTTTATATCCTCCATGCCGGAATGTCATCATTGCTATTATTGTTTTGCTTAAACCTGATAAATCTGCAATCAGCTTGTGGGAATTGATTTCTTTTAAATGAATGTTTAAAATTATAAAGAAACCCGATTTTTGTCTAGAGTATTTTAGGGTATTACCCCCAAAAACCTCTAGAGTTTTCTCTGGTTATGTCCAGCAAATTGCATTGATAGTGATTAGGTGATTAAGTGTTTGATCATGCCTTGTGCTTGTTCGCTTAAGATTCCCCGACAAGTCACCCTAATGGACAAGTCCATTAAGGAACCCAACGCGAGGAATGACAGTAGAAGAGGAATGACATCCTCTCTGCGGCATTGCGACTCTGCGTTAAAAATCTTTTCTATACTCTTTTTCTGTGTCTCCTGACTCCGTGTCTCTATCAAGCTAATTCTCATCTTTATCGATTCGCTCTGTGTCTCTATGGGCAGATAATTCCATAGGTAGCAATTGACAAAATAGACTATTGAAAAATCATTGTACCAAAAGAGGATATCTCTTTTTAAAATGAAGTGATTATGAGAAAATACATCGTATCTATTGTCGGACGTCCAAACGTCGGCAAATCCACCTTATTTAACAGGCTATGCAAGAAACGCAGCGCCATAATTGATTTTGAGCCCGGAATCACGCGAGACCGGAAGTATGAAGACGTGGAATGGAACGGCAAGGTTTTTAAGATTGTCGATACCGGAGGCATCGTCTTTGATTCCAAAGAAAACATCGACAAGATGATTAAGCATCAGGCAATTCTGGCAATTGAAGAAAGTGACCTGATATTATTTGTTGTTGATGCCAAGACAGGCACGACTGATATTGATACCCAGATAGCCAAGATACTTTATCCGCATAGAGATAAAGTGATGTTGGTTGCTAACAAGACCGATAGTGAAAAAGACGAATTTGAGCTGTATAGTTTCTTACAACTTGGCTTTGGTGATGCTTTTCCGATTGCTGCCAATGCCGGCAGAAACACAGGTAACTTTCTGGATGAACTCATCAGTTTGATACCCGATACTGCGGATGATTTTGAAGATGACACTGAAGCTACGACCAGAATAGCGGTGGTAGGGCGTCCCAACGTGGGAAAATCTTCCATTATCAACCGTCTGATCGGCAAAGAAAAGATGATTGTTACAGATGTAGCCGGTACAACCAGAGACACGATCGATACATTATTCACTTACGAAGGCAGGGATTATATCCTGGTCGATACAGCCGGAATCAGGCGCAAGACCAGAGTTACCTACGGAGTGGAATATTTCAGTGTGATGCGTGCCATTGATGCGATTGACAGGGCAGACATCATCATCGTGGTTCTGGCTGCTGATGAAAACGTAGCAGACCAGGATTTGAAGATTGCTTCCTATGCCAAACGCAAGATGAAAGAAGTTATCATAGTCTATAATAAATGGGATTTGCCCGAAAAAGATAACAGCTCCACAGGCAAATTTATTACAGAGTTGCATGATGAAATGCCGTTTTTGCAATATGCTCCTGTGCTGTTTGTTTCAGCCAAAACCGGACAGAGAATCAATAAACTGATGGATATGGTCAAACTGGTAGAAGAAGAAAGCAGTAAACGCATCGGAACCAGCGACCTGAATAAATTCATGGAAACAGTAATCGAACACCGTCCTCCCACGCATCCTTCCGGAAAGCATGTGAGAATTTATTACATAACGCAGGCAGCGGTTAATCCGCCTACCTTTATCTTTTTTTGCAATACACCATCTCTGATTACAGAAAACTACCGCAAGTATCTGCATAACCAGTTGAGAGAGATGTTTTCGTTTACAGGAGCTTCTTTGAAGCTGATATTTAAAGGTAAGAACAAAGACGATAAAGAAGAATCCAGAATATAAGGTGGCTGAAACCACAACCAATACTAAACTAACGAGGATATAAGAGTATGGAACCGTATCTTATGTTAATCTTAGCCCAGGCAAAGCCCATACTTGGCGTAATTATTGCCTATTTTCTGGGTAGTTTTCCCACCAGTTATCTGATAGGCAGGATATTTTATAACACAGATATACGCCAAAGCGGAAGCGGAAATTCAGGCGCAACCAATACACTGAGAACACTAGGCTGGAAAGCAGGTATCGCTGTACTGATTATTGATGTAATCAAAGGTGTTGCAGCAGTATATATAGCTAAATATTTCTCACTTTATTCAGCGACAGAATTCAGCTATAATCTTTTTATCAGTCTCAGTTCACTGGCGGTCATTTTGGGTCACGTGTTTAGCGTGTTTCTCAAGTTCAAAGGTGGTAAAGGTGTAGCCACAACGGCTGGGGTTTTTGTTACTTTAATGCCATTGTCCTTTCTATACTGTGTGGTTCTGTTCATTTTTGTCGTGGCAATAACCAAGTATGTATCGGTGGGTTCATTGATGGCAGCCTTTGCTTTTATGGCAGTGGAACTGATTTCGCAGTACATTCTGAAATTTCCCAATATCCCCAGATTGGTCTTGATATGCCTGATTGTGGGCTTGATTTTTATCAAACACAAGGCAAATATAAAACGGCTGCTTGATGGTAACGAGAACAAAATAAGCTTTAGAAAAATTAATCAGGTATAATATATGTGCGGAATAATGGGCATTTACGGCAATCAAAACGCAGCAGCTATGGCTGCTTTGGGGATGTTTGCCGAACAGCATAGAGGTCAGGAAAGCTGCGGAATGGCAGTTTCGGACGGCAAGATTATAAGGCTGAGAAAGAAAATGGGTCTGGTAAAAGAAGTGTTTCCTGATGAAGTGCTGCAAAAGCTAACCGGACACATGGCAATCGGGCATGTACGCTATCCGACCAAAGGAAGCGCCACTGAGTTTAATTCACAGCCTCATCTGGTGGAAACACTGGCCGGTCCCACCTTTGCATTGGCAAGTAATGGTGATTTGGTAAATTACGCAGAAATACGCAATTATCTGGAAGACCATCAGGTTTATTTTAATAGTGATAATGATGGCGAATTGCTAGTGAAGTTTATTGCCTATCAGGTGGAACGTGAAGGAATGGATATTCCCTCTGCCATCAAAGAGCTGATGAAGCAAATCAAAGGCGCTTATTCGACAGTGCTGATAACCAGAAATGAGATGTTTATGTTTAGAGACCCTTACTCAATCAGACCGATGGTCTGGGGTAAAAAAACGGATGGCACTGTAGTGGTGGCATCAGAAAGCTGTGCTTTGGATACTCTGTATGTGGAAGAACGCAAAGAAGTGCCTTCTGCAGGGATAATCTGCGTCAGTAATGATGGCATCAAGGTTTATGAGAATGGATTACATAATTACAGAGCGACTGAAAACCAATGCCACTGTATCTTTGAGCAGATTTACTTCTCCCGTCCAGATAGCCATCATTTCTACGAAAATGTATTTGAAGTAAGGGAAAAGATTGGCGCTGCCCTGGCAGAACTTGACAAAGACCTGGAAATCGACTATATTGTACCTGTACCTGACTCATCCAACTTCATCGGAATGGGTTATGCCAAAAAGAAGAATGTTCCGCTGTCTCTGGGGCTTATCAGAAATCATTATGTGGGGCGGACTTTTATTAAACCGGAACAGACTATACGGGATGAAAGTGTAAGACAGAAGTTTAATGTGCTGCCAAACTTTTTTCAAGGAAAAAAAATAGTATTGATAGATGATTCTATTGTACGGGGAACCACAATTCATAAGATAGTAGAATTAATCAAGCTTGCGGGAGCCAGTGAAATCCATTTGAGAGTTGGTTCACCTCAGGTAAAATATTCATGTTATTATGGTATTGATACACCTACAAGAGAGGAATTGATTGCTAATCAACTTAGTCTGGAGGAAATTCGCATCAAAAGTGGAGCAGATACATTGAAACACATACCAATCGAAGCTTTACGCACATGTGTTACCTCACCCAAAGACTATTGCTACGCTTGTTTTAATGGTGAATACCCAATCGGGATCGAGGCTCAATGAAAGAACTTGATAATATCCTGAAAGGTTTTTCAGCAAAGAAAGTTCTGGTTCTGGGTGACATCATGCTGGATCATTACATCTGGGGTAAAGTAGAAAGAATTTCACCGGAAGCACCTGTACCTGTACTGGATGTGCAAAAAGAAGAATATCGTCTGGGTGGGGCTGCCAATGTTGCCTTAAATCTAAAGGCATTGGGAGCGCAGGTTTTCCTCTGTGGAGTTGTTGGTAACGATGAAGCAGGAAGCATTGTAAAAGCACTTCTAACCGAAAAAGGGATTGATGCTAAAGCGATGGTTGCTGATGCCCGGCGGGCAACGACCAGGAAGACCAGAATTGGTGCGGATACGCAACAGATAGTTAGAATAGACCACGAAAACAGAATTGATATTCCGGCAAAGCTGGAAGAGAAGATTATCAGACAACTGGAAAAGATGCTGCGGACTGTTGATGCCGTAATCATTGAAGATTATAACAAAGGCTTACTCACTGAGAAGGTTATAGAAAGCACGATTATGCTTGCGAAACAGCAAGGTAAATTAGTCACTGTTGACCCCAAGCAGAAGAATTTTTTCCATTACAAAGGGGTTGATGTTTTCAAGCCTAACTACAGTGAAATGCAAAAAAACCTCGGGCTTATCTTTGAAAGTGATGCAGAATTTGCCAAACACGCCTGGCAGCTCAAGACTAAGATTAAATGCAAAAATCTGGTCATTACACGAGGGGAAAAGGGACTCTTTATTTTTTCTGAAGATAAAAAAGAGCATCATATTCCCACTTTTGCGAGAGAAGTATATGATGTTTCAGGCGCCGGAGATACAGTCATAAGCACCTTAACCCTGGCACTGTGCACAGGATGTGATATTGAAACATCAGCAGTTATTGCTAATCATGCTGCCGGTGTAGTATGCGGTAAAATGGGCACTGCCACAGCAACAATTGAAGAGATTAAACAATCTTATCATGATAATAAATAAAATCATTAGCCAGATTGACTTGTCTGCAATGAGAGCAAAGAACAAATCAATTGTCTTTACTAATGGATGCTTTGATATTATTCATGCCGGACATGTGCAATATCTGGAACAGGCAAAGCAATTGGGGGATATTCTGATTGTCGGCTTAAATAGCGATGCATCTGTAAAAAGATTAAAAGGTGCGGACAGACCGGTTAATACAGAGCAAGACAGGGCAATGGTGCTGGCTGCACTTGAATCTATTGACTTTGTCGTTGTTTTTACGGAAGACACACCCTATGAGTTAATCAAACTAATTCAACCTGATGTTTTGGTCAAAGGCGGAGACTGGGCTGAAGATAGTATCGTCGGAGCAGACCTGGTAAAAGCTAAAGGTGGCAAAGTAATGAGCCTGCCTTTCAAAGAAGGTCTTTCCTCAACTAAAATCATAGCAGCCATAAGTAAGGAAATATGAAATCAGAGCAATCTGTAGATATAGGCGTAGTTACACAAATTAAAGGACAAAAAATAACTGTGGAAATCCCCAAGGGTGGCGGTTGTAAATCATGTTCAATGCATGGTATTTGCGGAACCAACAGTACTCCGATAGTGCTATCCTTTGAGACAGATGAAGCATATAATGTGGGAGACAAAGTTAATATCAGTGTGGGAGCAAATATCAAAATACTATCATCACTAATCGTTTATCTGCTGCCTCTGGTAGCTCTGTTTGCTTTTTATCTGATTGCCAGAATGTATATGCAGGAACTGGGAGCTGTATTCTTCGGGTTTATCGGGTTGGTTTTGTCTTTTTTATTAATCAGATTAATCGATAAAAAAATCGGGAAGCATATAAACTTTGAGTTAGGGGGAAGATGTGAAGATTTGCCTGAATGAGATGGTCTTTTATGGTTTTCACGGAGTATTTGCAGAAGAACGCAGTCTGGGACAGAGATTTATTGTGTCACTGCATCTGACAACTAACTCTGCACACGACAGAATTATTCAGAAGCTTGAAGATACAGTTGATTATACAAAAGTATATGCATTACTAAAAGGAATAATGGAATCAGACCAGTTTCATTTGCTGGAAAACGTGGCAAATGCAATATTGGATAGAGTACTCTCGGAATTCATTCTGGTGGATAAAGCAGAAGTATACATCCAGAAACCATCTGTAGCTATACAGGGAAGTTTGAAATCTGTCGAACTGGTCATGGAAAGGACACGCGCATGAAAGTCTGGTTAAGCCTCGGTTCCAATCTGGAGGAACCCTTTAAGCAAATGGAAAGAGCAGTGAAGTATCTGAATGAGAAATGCTTCATTACTGTTTTACGCCTGAGTGATGCAATTGAGACTAAGCCAATCGGGATAACAGACCAACCGGACTTTGTTAATCAGATTATTCTGATAGAAACACCTTTGTCAGCCATAGAATTGCTGATATTTCTCAAGAATGCCGAAAGCCATTTGGGAAGAACACCTGGTCCGAAATGGGGTCCACGCATTATTGATATGGACATTTTATTGTATGGAGACGATATAATAACCAAAACTGAACTGACAATTCCGCATCAGGCTATCCTGGAAAGAGAGTATTTGCTAAAGCTGTTAAATGACATGATTCCGGATTATATTCATCCCGTAACAAAAGAGACTATCAACAAAATATATACTAAGTTCCAGGAAACAGGAGGAACTCTATGACAGCTATTGCTGCCATAATACTGGCTGCTGGCAAAGGCACCAGAATGAAATCCGATAAGGCAAAAGTAGTTTTTGAATTAGCCGGCAAACCAATGATTCAGAGAGTGGTTGATACAGCTATACAACTAAATTGTGAGAAAATCTGTGTAGTTGTTGGTCATCAGAAAGATACTGTAATCAGCGTTCTGGATGAGCATCCTAATCTTGTGTTTGCAGAACAGACTGAGCAATTGGGAACAGGGCATGCCATAATGATTGCGGAAAGCAGCTTTATAGGCTTTGAGGGCGATATTTTTATCCTCTCAGGAGATGTGCCTTTACTCAAAGCCGAGACTCTACAAAAAATGATAGAACATCATCAAAGTACCAATGCTGCCTGTACTGTATTAACAGCAGTTCTGGACGATGCCGGCAAATACGGCAGGATGATACGGAATCAACAATCGGAAGTAGTCGGAATTGTAGAATTTAAGGATGCCACTCCTGAGCAGAAACTGATAAATGAATACAATACCGGCATCTGGTGTTTCAAGTCTGCCGCTTTATTTGATGCAATTCATAAAATCGGCAACAACAATAACCAGAAAGAATATTATTTGACTGACACATTGGAGATACTTGTAAAACAGGGTCAAAAAGTGGAAGCTGTAATATTGGAAGATTTAGCACAAGCCAGCGGTATAAATTCTCAGGAGCAATTAACTGAGCTTGAAACCATATATTTAAACGGGATAAAAAACTTCTGGCTTAATAATGGAGTAATGATTCATAATCCGGATTCTGTCTATATTGGCGAAGATGTAGTAATTGAGCCTGATGTTACGATTGAAGCACATTGCACAATCAAAGGAAAGTGCAATCTGGACAAAGGATGCCATGTAGGGACACATTGCTATCTGGAGAACTCAAATATCGGCAGAGAAGCATTGCTTAAAGGATATAACATAATAATCAATGCAAGTGTTCATAGTACAGAAATCGTTCCCTGGAACGAGAGAATCTTTGAAGAAACACTTTAATCAATCTGAATATGAAAAGTAAGTATCTGTATTCTCCCTGGCGTCTTGATTACATACTCTCGGAAAAACCGGAGAACTGTATCTTTTGTTGTAAACCAGACGCAGAGGATGATGAAAAACACCTGATTGTATACCGGAGCAGGCATTGTTATGTCATTTTGAACTTATATCCTTACAATAATGGACACATAATGGTTGTACCGTATAGCCATGTTTCAGGCTTGACACAATTAAAACAGGCTGTTCTTAATGATGTGTTCAAAACTGTTCAGCTTGCTGAGGAAGTACTCACGAAAGTTTATAAGTGCGAGGGTTTGAACATAGGGATAAACATTGGTAAAACTGCAGGTGCTGGTATTGCCGAACACATCCATGTCCATCTTGTTCCAAGATGGCAGGGTGATTGTAATTTTATGACCGTTGCTGGCGGGATTAGAGTAATTCCTGAAGATTTCACAGATGCTTATCAAAAACTGAAAACAGAATTTGATAAACATTAATGAGGTTTGACAGAATGAGGGGGAGAAAATAATTGACTCGCTCAAATAAAATAATGCTAGGCATAGTTGTGTTCATTTTGTTAGCCAGTTTGGGAGGAATCCTTTGGTACAAATACAAATATCTGGCTGACCAGAAAGAAAATAATCCGGAGCATAAGCTTCCGGCTGTCAAAATTGTATTAACCAACGGGTGTGGATTTGAAGGTCTTGCCAAGGAATTCTCAGATTTTCTGGCTGATAAAAACGTGGATATCGTTGCTATGGGCAATACTCTGAGACCGGTTTATGACAAAACAATTATTGTTATTCGTAAAGGCGATAGTCAGGATTTCGAAAGACTACAACGGATGACAGGGATTAATAGATATACAATGGCAAAAAACGAATCAGCCTTGGCTGACTTCGAAATTATTATCGGTAAAGACTATGAACAATATACAAATAAGTAACAACCTTACAATGGAGAATTATGGCTGACCTTAAGGAAAAAGTAAAATTAATAGTTGAATGGCTTGCTGAAAAAAAAGCAGAAAATATTTCTGCTTATGATTTCACAGGGAAATCATCCTACACAGATTACATCATTGTTTGTGAGGGTCAGGCGGATTTACATGTCAGGGCTATAGGTAACTATATACTTGACCAGGTTAAGGAGCATCATTTTTCCTTACTCAGTAAAGAAGGTATCGATTATTCACACTGGGTTTTAGTAGATTTGGGTGATATTATAATCCATATTTTTCTTCCGGAAACCCGTCAGTATTATAAGATTGACGAATTTATCTCCGGATATTTACAAAAAATGGAAAACGTAGAGAAATAGTATGATAAGACAGTTTATATCTCAACAAGTAGGGCAAGCCTTAGACAAACTCGGCTATCTGCATGTGAAGGACATTTTAGTAGAAGTTCCAAACAATCCTGAATTCGGAGATTTTTCTACTAATGCTGCCATGATTCTGGCTAAAGAAAATAATCTAACTCCCAAAGCTCTGGCTGAAGAGTTGGTAAAAGAGCTGAAGAAGCTAAAGTCATTTAAAAAAGTGGATATTGCAGGTCCCGGATTTATCAATTTTGTTATAGCTCCATCACAATACTATGAGTTATTCTGGGAACTCCACCTGGCAGAAATGAATTACGGACAATCAGAATATGGCAAAAGCGAACGTATCATGCTGGAGTTTGTCAGCGCTAATCCAACTGGTCCGTTGAATATTGTTAGTGCCCGAGCCGCAGCTTTTGGAGATACTCTGTATAGAGTGATGAAAACTGTCGGATTCGATCCTGTACGTGAATTCTATATTAATGATGCAGGTAATCAGGTTGATATCTTAGCTGAATCCGTTGAATTACGGTTAAGAGAAATTCATGGCGATAAGCTGGAAGAATTTCCCTTTGAAGCATATCATGGTGAATATGTTCGTCATTTAGCGCAAAGACTAAATTCGCAGGAAGGTGTCAGAGTTTTTATGATGCCGGAAAAAGAGCGCATGGAGCATTTGAAAGAGTTTGCATTAAACGAAATACATGAAATGCAGCAGAATAGTCTGGAAAAGTTTGGCGTAACCTTTGATAGTTGGGTGTCTGAAAAGACTCTGCGGATGGAAGGAGTGGTCGAAGAAGTATTGAGCTATCTTGCTGAAGCTGACTGTACTTACGAAAAAGAAGATGCAATCTGGTTTTGTTCTACAAAATTTGGCGATGATAAAGATAGAGTATTAATGAAATCAGACGGTTCGATAACGTATTTTGTCCCAGACCTTGCCTATCATTTAACCAAATTACAAAGAGGCTTCACAAAGCTTATCGACGTTTTTGGTCCTGACCATCATGGTTATGTCCCTCGTTTAAAAGCAGCTTTCAAAGCACTCAAATATGATGATAGTATGTTGGAAATTATCTTTCTGCAGCAGGTGAATCTGTTTGAAAGCGGCGAAAGAATAAAAATGAGCAAACGGGCAGGCAAGATAGTCACAATGGATGATCTGTTAAACGTTGTGGGCAAAGATGCTGCCAGATATTTCTTCATTGCAAGAAAAGCTAATGCTCATTTGAACTTTGATCTTGAACTTGCATTAAAGAAGGATTCCGAAAATCCTGTCTATTATGTTCAATATGCTCATGCCCGGATTTATAGCATTCTAAAAAAAGCAAAAAAAGACAAAATGCTGCCTAAGGCATGGAATAAGGAGCTGTTAACAAAACTTGTAAAGCCTGAAGAACTGGCGCTTATCAAGAAAATGCTCGAATTTCCGGAAATGCTGATAAGCATCGCAGAGCAGCGTGAACCCTATAGACTTACTGCTTTTGCAGAGGAATTAGCCGGTATGTTTCACCGTTACTATGCCAAATTCCAGATAGTTAATGATAAACATAAAGAACTTACTCAAGCCAGATTATTACTAATTGACAATATTAAGAATGTGCTGGCAATAACATTTGAACTAATGGGAATCAGCGCTCCGGAAAAAATGTAATGTCATTTTGTTTTCGCAAAATGCAGATAGATGATCTTGAAGAAGTTTATGATATTGAATCAGAAGTTTTTTCGGATCCTTGGCTGAAAGAGTTCTTTGAAATGGAGATGGAACATGACGCTTTTGTATTACTCAAAGATGAACATGTCGCTGGTTTTATTTGTGCCTGGCAAGTTTTGGATGAGTGTACGATTACTAATGTTTCGGTGAAACCGGTTTTTCAAAAACAGGGATTGGGTGAGAGTATTTTTAAAGAGCTGTTTAAAGTGATGGAACAACGTAAAGTAAGATATTACTATCTTGAAGTACGTGAATCAAATCAATCTGCCTTGGGATTATACACCAGGCTTGGCTTTGCCAGAATTGGTCTCAGGAAAGAATACTACCACAATCCGGTTGAAAATGCAATTGTTATGTCTTTAGACCGAAATTCAAACATTGAGAACTAATGAAAGATTTTGATTTTCTAGTAATCGGGAGCGGAATCGCCGGATTGGTTTATGCACTTGAATCTTCAAAGAACGGTACAGTTGCAATTGTGACCAAGAAAAGCCTTTATGATTGTAACACCGATTTAGCACAGGGTGGTATTGCCGCGGTTCTAGACTCACATGACTCATTTGAAGCACATATACAGGATACTTTTGTTGCAGGTGCAGAGCTTGGCAAAAAAGAAGTAATACGTCAGATAATCAGTGAAGGACCTGCCCTTATTCAGTACTTAATAGACCTGGGAACTGATTTTACACGCAGAGATGAAAACTATGACGGGAGTCTGGAAAATCTTTCTCTGACGCGTGAGGGCGGGCATTCTCGAAATCGTGTTGCTTATGCAGCAGATTCTACAGGTCACCAAATTATGGAAGCATTGATTAGCAATTGCAGAAAAAATCCAAGAATAACGATTTTCGAAAATCACATGGCTGTTGATTTGATAACTCAACATCATATACCTCAGAATGATGGATTCATTCCGGGAATTACTTGCTGGGGTGCCTACATTCTTGATGCTCAAACCAATTCTGTAGAGATATTAAGAGCCAGAAAAACAATGCTGGCCACAGGTGGTGCTTCTTGTATCTATGCTCACAATACAAATCCTGATATAGCAACCGGAGATGGGATGGCTATGGCTCGACTAGCAGGTGCCAGGCTTGCCAATATGGAATTTGTACAATTTCACCCCACCGCTTTCTATCATCCTGATGGACATACTTTTTTAATCAGTGAAGCTCTCAGAGGTGAAGGTGCAAAGTTAAAATTGCAGGATGGAAGCACTTTCATGGAGAATTATCATCCCCAAGGCAATTTAGCACCCCGAGATATTGTATCACAGGCAGTAGAAACTGAATTAAAGAAAAGAGGTGACAAATTCTGTTATCTGGATGCTACAAATGTTGCCAGGGAAACTTTGAAGAGTCATTTTCCTTATATCGATAAAATGTGCCTGTCAAATGGGATAGATTTTACTAAAGATCCCATCCCTGTAGCTCCGGCTGCACACTATTTTTGCGGGGGGATACTCTCAACGATAGATGGTATCACAGATATCCGAAACTTATTTGCTGCGGGAGAAGTAGCATGCACCGGCTTACATGGCGCAAACCGGCTGGCATCGAATTCACTTCTGGAAGCATTAGTAATTGCTTACCGCGCCGGAAACCATCCGTCCAATCTGGAAGAGGTTGATTTTCCACCAATACCTGAGTGGAGAGACCAGGGACAATATAATGAAAATGAGTGGGTGGTTATATCACATAACAGAGAAATAATAGGTACAATCATGCAAGGGTATGTCGGCATACGCAGAACCCGCAGACTTCTGAAATATGCGCTTTCTAAAATGGACAATATATTTAATGAAATCAACAATTTCTATCAGCATAACACTGTAAGAAAAGAAGTCATTGAAACGAGAAATATGGCTGTGATAGCCACGATGGTTATTCGTAGTGCACTTACCAGGAAAGAAAGCCGGGGTGCTCATTATGTAATTGACCATCCTTACCGGGACGATTCAAAATATAAAATAGATACAATAATATAATGGAAGAAACAATGGGTAACTTTATTACTTTCGAAGGTATTGAGGGTTGCGGAAAGAGCACTCAGGCATTACTATTAGCGAATGCTCTGCGCGGAATGGGCATTGATGTTCTTCTTACCCGTGAACCGGGCGGACCAGTGATTTCTGAAGCTATCAGGAAGATTCTCCTGGACCCTGAGTATTATGAAATGCTTCCGGAAACAGAGATGTTATTATACATGGCAAGCCGCAGCCAGCATACGGGGCAATGGATTATTCCTGCTTTGAAAGAAGGGAAGGTGGTGATAAGTGACAGATATTATGATTCCACTATCGCCTATCAGGGTGCTGCCAGGGATTTGGATTTTGATATTATTGAAACTATTACGAAATTTGCGACATTCAATACCGACCCTGATTTAACTTTCTTGATTGACCTACCGGTTGATGTCGGACTAAAGAGAATTCAGTCCAGAAAACTGGATAGGCTGGAATTGGAAACGATAGAATTTCACCAAAAAGTAAGACAACAGTATTTATTTATTGCCTCAAAATATAATCTCAGATATGATGTAATTTCCGGTGATGATTTGGTTGATACAATTCACCAAAGCGTACTGGAACGTGCTTTAAAGCTTATAAATAGTAAGTAAAATGAAAAATAGATTTTGTATATCTTTAAGGAGTTTATAATGGCTCAACGAAAATTGAGACCCTTTCTGGCAGGACTTATTGTATTAATATGGGTTTTTGGCGGAGTGTTGATTTTAACATCCACAAAGGCTTATGCGGCTGACGAAACAAGAAAAACAGACCTTTATTCCAACCTCCAGCTATTTAATGAAGTATTGATTAAGCTAAAACAAAACTACGTAACTGATTTGAATGATGAAGACCTGATAAACTCTGCAATAAATGGTATGCTCGGGTCAGCAGACCCTCATACTAATTATTTCACAGCTGATGAATTTGCCGATTTTACCACCTCAACCAAAGGTGAATTTGGTGGTCTTGGCATTCAGATAGATAAGAAGGGAGATTATATAACAGTTGTTTCTCCCATTGAAGGAACTCCGGCTTATCGGATGGGTCTGACAGCAGGCGACCGGATAGTCAAGGTAGACGGTGTCAGCATTGTTTCTTCCAGTACTGATGATGCGATTAAGAAAATGCGCGGTCCTGTCGGTACTAAGGTCACATTAACTATTTCACGCCCGGGTAGTGCAGATCTGATGGATTTCGAGATAACCCGTGAGATTATTAAAATTAAAAGTGTTCCTTACGCTTTTAAACTGGATAACGGAGTCGGATATCTTCGTATCAGTCAGTTTAGTGAGAATACTGATTCTGAATTAAAAGCTGCCTTGGATACCCTTGAAGCTCAGGGAATTAAAGGACTGATCATAGATTTACGTTTTAATCCCGGTGGATTACTGGAACAAGCTATCGATACTGTGAATGAATTCATTGGTCCCAATAAGCTTGTTGTGGAAACAAAAGGTAGATTGCAAAATTCAAATCGTCAGTATTTTACCCGATTCAACAGAACTCCCAAAAGCTATCCAATTGTTGTGCTGGTCAACGAAGCCTCAGCAAGTGCTTCAGAAATATTTGCCGGTTCTTTACAAGACTGGGATGCCGGTCTGATTGTAGGAAAAACCACTTTTGGCAAAGGGTCAGTTCAACAGTTATTCCCATTATCCAATGGCAACGGAATCAAGATCACCACTTCTCATTATTATATCAAGTCCGGTCGTTGTATTCACAAAGAGATTAACGACAAGATTTTAAGAGGGAAAGAAGTTTCAGCAGCCGAGAAGGAAGCAATGGACAAGAAGGCACATGATCAGGAATACACAACCGTCAAAGGAAGAATTGTTTATGGCGGCGGCGGTATCACACCAGATATTGTATATTCTCCTGATTTTCTTACTAATTTTGGGGTTGAACTCAGACGCAAGAATACTTTCTTTAATTTTGCAGTTGATTATATGGTTAAGAATAATCATAATGTGAAACCCGATTATACAGTTAATAATGAAACATTTGAACAGTTTCTGGATTATGCCAAGAAGCAGGATATTAAGTTTACTCCTGCTGATATTGACAGCACTTCTTCATATATTAAAACAGCATTAGCAAGTGAAATTGTCGGTAAACAATATGGTGAACAAGCAGCCTATAAAATCACGCTAAAAATGGATGCACAATTTCAAAAATCCGCAGAACTCTTCGACAAATATAAAACGCTTGACCAGATGTTTATTTACGCTAAGCAACAGGATAAGAAAGGAGAAAAGTAATGGCAACTAATGATGATCTTAATCAAATGCTGATTTATGCAGTTGATGATGATATGATTAATCTGAAACTGCTGAAAACTATCCTTTCTCAGAATCAATTTGAAAAGGTGCAACTCATCTATTCCGGTGAAGAACTGTTGAAAGAAATCAACCGTGAATTACCCGACCTTATCTTGTTGGATATTATGATGCCGGGGATGAGCGGGTATGAAGCATTAGAAAAGATTAAAGCCAGGAGTGAGTGGAAACATATCCCCGTTATTATGATTACTGCTGCTCCTTTAGAAGAAGAGATGGAGCCACTTCGCATAAGTTTTGAACTCGGAGCAATGGACTATATCAGCAAACCTTTTTCTGCCATCGAACTGATTATGCGGGTTAAGTCCGCTCTGTTTCTGGAAAAGCAACGCAAAGACCTGGAAGTAGCACTTACAACTATCAAATCATTGGAAAAACTACTGCCCATATGCTCGTATTGCAAAAAGATACGCTCAGATGAGAGCTTTTGGGAAGAGGTGGAAGTTTATATATCTGACCATACAGATACTATGTTTAGTCATAGTATCTGTCCTGATTGCTATGAAGTTCATATTAAACCTCAGTTAGAGGCACTAAAGACCAGAAACGACCAGTAATCTCTTGTCAAATAAACAACATAGCCACACAGTGGAAATAATTCCACAGATGTGGTATATTATCCTCTAGTATCAGCCCTTCCATTAATCCATTAATTACATATCTTATTATCAGTCAAGTGATTATAAATAGCTATATGTTTGGCTTTTGCTTTGCTTATATATAGTAAATATACAATCTTAATATAGCGGTATCCTAGTACCGTTTTCAGGGTAAGTTTCCTCAACTTACTACAACCTCCTAAGTCAAAACCTGAAGCCCTCTAAAGTCTAGCTTGAGAGGGCTTTTTTTTTATTGTGTTAAAGTTTGTCCGGAGTTGCGGAAAAGAGGAAGAACAATTAGTTTGAAAGGTTTCTGCAGAGGGTTACCGGATATATCAGTAGTAGTATCCTCAATGGTTAGCATACAGGTCTTATAGTTGGATAAAGCTCTCAATGGCTGTACCCGGTAAGTATTGCTATTAGCATTAAGGATTTTAAAAGGGATTTCGAGATTTGATTCCACTTCCTTAAGCGTTGCATGGAAATTTGACTGCGGGATTATTTCAGAGAAGACAACTTCAAGCACAGGTTGTAAATTATTAACTGAGGAACCATTGCGCGGGTTTGTTTTAAGTACCAATGGAGCTGCTTTGTCCACGTTATTACTTCCCCGCACCGCTAAAGAACTAAGTGGATTTGTATTTCCTTTAAAATCGATTGCATCAATCAGATTAAATTGCCATCCGGTTGAATCAGTGGGAGCGGTAAGCACTGTTATCTTATCCATTTCATGATGTACAGCAAAAATCTGTAAATGTTCTTTGTTATTAACTGACTGTACGAGAATCTTTTGAAATGATTTGACAGATTTATTAAGTGTAAGGATATATTCCTGTCTGGAGGCAGCATAGATTGATTTAATTACCGGCTTGGTAGTATCTGCATAAGCCATATGAATGTCATAGGTAGCGAGAGGTTGATTGGAAATATCATGTTCCTGATAGGGCTCTATTTCGGCATCATAGCGTCCGTTAAGATTTTTATCAATATATGCTCTCATGATATAAGTCATCGGATTCAGGGTTCCCATTGCATAGCTGTCACCCGTAAGGGTTTTGGTCATAACCCAGAGAGAATCTGCTGTCAGCAGATTTAGCTGGATAGGTAATCCGTTATCTGTCTCTTTTTCATAGGTCAGATAACCTGAAATCCTGTTATTCTGCAGCGTCCCATGTTTATAAATCAGAGTCTGGTTGCTGTCCAGAGGATTGCCTCTTACATCTTTAATTCTGGTCGTTAAGGTTATATAGTAATTAGTATTTTTTTCCAGAGCTTCCAGAAACTTGATTGTTACAACATTTCCTTCATAGTACACTTTCTTGTTGGTTACAGGAGGATAGATATACATACCTTTTAGAAAGGTAGCCCTGTCAATGTTCTTGGAAAAAGTGAGCTCCACTTTCTGGTCACTGATTTCTTCAAATTCTTCAGGCATTAAAGCCAACACCTTGGGCTTATCAATATCAGTTTTCCCACCTGTGGGGTTGCGTTTACTACCACAATTGCTTATGATAAAAGATGTGCAGATGAGAAGAAGTACTATCCAGAATGGGTTGTGTCTAAAAACCTTGCTCATAGAGATTCTCCAGACTCAGGGAATTTTGTTGCTTTTGACGTAAGAGATATTTACCCAGAATATCATATTCCAGGTTAACCTTGTTGCCCAAAGACAGTTTTGCCAGGTTTGTATTGGTGATAGTATGCCCGATCAAAGCAACAGTAAATCTATCAGAATGCAATTCAGAGATGGTCAGGCTCACACCGTTAACTGAGATAGAACCTTGCGGAACAACTAATGCCCTGTCTTGAGAGGATAGGGCGAAGGTCAGATATAAGGTGGAGTTCTTTGTTTTCGTCCCGAGCAGAGCAATTGTGGTATCAATATGACCTTGCACCCAGTGTCCGTCCAGTCTGTCACCTATAGCCAACGCTCTTTCCAGATTAATCAATTCTCCGCTATTCCATTTGACTGCTGTGGTTTTTAATATAGTTTCCTGCATTACTTCTACAGTAAAGGAAACACTGTTAAAATCTGTAACGGTCAGACAGATACCGTTGCAGGCAATGCTGCTGCCGTTTTTAATATCCTGAAAAATATCGGGTCTGCTAATTGTGATATACGTTTTACCGGACTTTAGTACCAGAGAAATTACCGGTTTTACTGCTTCGATTATTCCTGTGAACACGTTCTATACCCTGTAACGTCTTTTCCAGGCATTGGCAAGTGTAAGCATACTGGTATATTCCAAATCACCGCCAAATGGGATACCCGTCGAAAGACGTGTAATCGTTACACCTTTGTTTTGCAGTAATTCAGATATATAATGAATGGTGGCTTCACCTTCAGCAGATGGTTTGAGAGCCAGCACGATTTCCTGAGGTTTTCTCCGGTCAATCAGGCTTTCCAGTTCATTGATATGAATATCGTTGAGTCCATAGCCTTCCAGCGGTGAAAGTAAATGCCCCAACACGAAGTATTTGCCACGGTATTCGTGCATGTTTTCCACCAGATACACTTCAGATGTGGTTTCCACCACACATAGCATATTATCATCTCTGTCAGTATCACTGCAGGTAGGGCAGGGGTCTGTTTCAGACAGCATCAGGCATTCGTGACAGGTCGTAAAATTTTCCACGGTTTCTCTGATAGAATCAGCAAAATCAAGCGCATGCGTTTTATCTGAACTGATTAAGTGCCAAACTAAGCGTTGTGCTGTTTTTCTACCTATACCTGGAAAGCGGTTAAAATGCTGAATCAGCTTTTCTAAGAGAGGTGAATTATTCATACAAATCTTTTAGTCTGAAGAGGCACCGAGTCACAGAGACACGGAGTTTTTTTAACATAACGGTTGATTTCGAGCTTCATGATAATACTATCTCTTTGTGTCTTTGAGTCTTTGTGGTAAAGAAGTCACGAGTTAGAACAAGCCGGGTATTTTCATTCCGCCGGTCAGCTTGCCCATGGCATCACTGGATGCATCGGTCGCTTTTTTAAAAGCTTCCTGCAAGGCTGCCAGAATGAGGTCTTCCAGCATTTCCACATCTTCAGGGTCAACAGCTTGCTTGTCTATTTTAATGCTTTTTACTTCAAATTTTCCATTCATTTGAACGATGACCATTCCTCCACCGGAAGTTGCTTCAAAAGTTTGGTTTTCCAGCTCTTCCTGTTGCTTCATCATATCCTGCTGCATCTTTTGTGCCTGTTTCATCAGGTCTTTCATATTCTTTCCACCGGGAAACATAGTCGCTCCTAATAGTTTTTTTTACATTAACAATGGATTTGTATTATTCGTCAAGAATTATCCCTTCTCAATACTATGATGCCTTATTACATGCTGCTCTCTTAGCCAATGAACTTACAATTATCTTTGTTTTACCATCCGGATCCATAATACCATTTGAATAGTACTTAATACAAAATAATTCATTTTATTTCCTTTTCTTTTCTTTTCCAAGCCTCATCGCAATGCAAAATTGTCGCAACTCCTTCTCGATTTATCTGCCCAGACACAGCTGACAATCAACGGACAATCAACGGTCTTAAGTCTGCCGATTGTCCGCTGTGTGTTGACTTCGTGTTGCCTGATGAGACTTGAGCCAGCCAAGCTGCTAATTACAAATTATGAATGATGGATTATGAATGGTGTGGAAACCGGATGTATCCCATTCTTTAAAATGGAGTTATACAAACTAAAGTTTAATTTATAACCTGCTCTGACCTTAGGCCGGTCAGTTATGTCTCCCTTATAATGCCCTAACAGTTCCTATGTTTGCGTATAGGTATTTAAGCATAGGTATAACATTGGTGATCGAGATTAGAGGAAGGACAGAGAAAGAGCGTTGCTCTTTCAATTACTTTTTCCTGCTTTTCCTCATGAACCCCTTTTATGCATTTGATGATATTAAGGAGATTAAAGGGAGATGCTAGGGTCATCTAAGGGTCGCACCCTTAGATGACCCTAGCATCTCTGTACAATCTCTGTAGGATTTATTGAATAATGAACAATGAATTAATAGGTAACCCCTGCTAATCGCCTGCTTATATCTTAAGCGATTCGTTGGATTACAAAGATAGATGTAAGGGGTATCTAAGGGGAAAGCCCTTAGATACCCCTTACATACTAGTACAATATCTGTAAGATTTATTAAGAAATGAAAGATGAACGAGAAAAGAATATATTTGCTGCTGAAGCCTTCCCAAGCTACAAGAAAAAATAGTTGACAGAATATTTATTATTGCTTATTAAGTAATTTGTATTCTATATGTAGATTCTAAAAAATAAGTAGGGGTGAGGCGATGAAAGCACTTATTATTATTACCTTAACAATCTTTCTTTTGGCAGCTTGTACAAAAAGTGACAATCCGGTTGTTTTACAGGGTACAGTTGCAACACCAACCATCAGTCCTATCGGTGGCGTATATTCATCCGTAAAAAATGTGAATATTACCTGTTCAACTGCCGGAGCTAAAATCAGATATACTCTGGATGGGTCGGAGCCCACTACAGAGTCACAGTTGTATACAGCACAGATTATTGTAAATGCAACAACAACCGTAAAAGCCAGGGCATTCAAGGATAACTGGATACCGAGTGGTGTTGCATCAATTCTTTATCAGTTTCAGGTAGCAGCTTTGTTTATCGTACCTATGGGTGGTACTTATATGACTCCTCAAAACGTGCAGATCGTTGCAGTTATCCCTGAAACGGTAATCCACTATACTACCGATGGAACAGAACCGACAGATAGTTCAGCCGTGTATACAGCTCCGCTATTGATAGACAGGATTACAAATCTGAAAGCAAAGGGTTTTATCCCAGGCTGGACAGCATGTCCTACTGTATCAGTAAACTTTTCTTTTCAGGTGGAACAGCCTACCTTTAATATTGAGCCGGGTACATTCTACAACACATTTTCTTTAGCACTCGGTACTCCGACAACGGGTGCTGCTATAAGGTATACGACGGATGGGACAGAGCCTACAGAAGCATCGCAGTTGTATTCCACTTCATTAAACATTACAGCCAATACGATGGTGTCTGCCAAGGCTTTTAAACAAGGCTGGAATCCGAGTTCGCTTACTATCGGCAACTATAATTTAAAAGTTCCTGCTCCATCATTTACTCCTTTACCGGCATCTTTTTATAGTACACAGCATGTAACAATTTTAAGCACAACTCCCGGCACAAAAATCCATTATACCACAAATGGTAGTGCCCCGACTACTTCATCAGCTGTGTATACTGCGCCAATACCAATATCAGTTAATACCACGCTAAAAGCTATCGCTGTAAAAGCAGGATGGATGACTAGTAATGTATCAACCGGAAGCTACAATTTCAATATTTATGCACCGAAATTTAGCTTGCCCGGCGGTCAATACTCAGGAGCACCAATTGTCAGCATTACCTGCCAGACTCCTGGAGTGGAAATCAGATACACTACTAATAACCTCACACCGGTAACGAGTTCTCCACTTTATACTGCTCCGCTTCAGATTAACGCAACTACTGTTTTAAATGCCAGGGCTTTTAAACAGGGGTTTATGGATAGTCCTGTTACAACCGCTACATATTCTATAGTCAACACTGTGGCTGACCCTTCTTTCTCTCCACAACAGGGAGCATATAATCAGCCAACCAGCGTTACAATTTCTTGTCAGACAGCCGGAGCTCAGATTCGCTATACTCTTGATAACACAGAGCCGGGCACATTATCCCCGGTTTATTCAACCCCTTTATTATTAAACTCAAACACTACTATAAAAGCCAGAGCATATAAGACTAACTGGACTCCAAGTGCGGTCATTACAGCAACGTATAGTGTCAATGTACCAATGGAGATGATAAATATTCCCGCCGGTGTCTTTACAATGGGTGACACGCGCGGAACAGGCTTTACAGATGCAGTGCCTACACATATGGTAACATTATCACCGTATAGAATTAGCAGTTTTGAAGTAAAGCAGCAGGATTGGTTATCAGTCATGGGATACAATCCATCTGCCTTTACCGGAAATATACACAGACCTGTAGAGAATGTAAGTATGTTTGCCTGTATGGTTTATTGCAATAAAAAGAGTATTCTGGAAAGTCTGACTCCGGTATATAGTATAAATGATTCTACTAATCCGGACGAATGGGGACCGATACCCACCTCGATTAATGCTAGCTACAATACATGGAAAAATGCTATTTGCAACTGGTCTGCCAACGGGTACAGACTTCCGACTGAAGCTGAATGGGAATATGCTGCCAGAAGTGGAGTAATTAATCCTGATTACTTGTTTTCCGGGGGTAATACCCTCAATGATCTGGGTTGGTATTCAGTTAACGGTGTTATGGAAACTCATCCTGTAGGTCAGATGCAGGCAAATAATCTGGGGCTGTATGATATGTCCGGCAATGTGCGAGAATGGTGCTGGGATTGGTATGATGCAAATTTTTATGCAGTAAGCCCTACTAATAATCCTACCGGTCCTGCGTTATCTGAAGATATGTATGACCGGGTTATCAGAGGCGGGTGCTTTATGGATGATGAACCGCACTGCGTTGTTGCAGCCAGAGACCGCGTTCCGATACATCAGGGACAAATGTACATAGGGTTTAGAATTGTGAGAGCTAATTAGTTCAGAATTATTATTTTATACCTCTTGAAAGGCCATAACCTGTAAATTAATTGACAGTAACACAGGCTAAACAAATCTGACTTTGTTATAGTATTAAAAGCAGTTGGAAAACAAAGGTATTCCTTTGGAGGAAAGATGTTTAGACAAGTCTTACTGTCCAAGATACACAGGGTAACAATTACAGCCTGTGACCCGGATTACAATGGCAGTATCAGTATTGATAAAGACCTTTTGGATAAGAGCGGGATGCATGAATTTGAGCGGGTTGAGATCTTTAATCTGAATAATGGCGAACGCTTTTCCACATATATTATTGAAGGTAAACCAGGTACCGGTGAAATCGGTATCAATGGCGCTGCTGCCCGCATTAACCAACCCGGTGATAAGATTATCATAGTAAACTATGGTTTTATGACCGAGGAAGAGATTAATCAGCATAAACCTGTTATTGTCTGTGTAGACGACAAGAACCGTCCCTGTACAAAATAAAGTCCACAAAGGTTACAAATCAATGAAAATAATTAATGACATTAACGAAATGCTCAATCTCGGTCAGCTCTGGGATACAGGCAAGACAATCGGTTTTATTCCAACTATGGGTTTCTTACATGAGGGGCACCTCAGCCTTGTAGCAAAGTCTAACCAGCAATGTGATATTACAATTGTTTCCATCTATGTCAATCCTGCTCAGTTCGGTGCTAATGAAGATTTGAATAACTACCCTAAAGACCTGGACAGAGATTTGACACTACTGGAAAACTATAAAGTAGACTATGTATTTGTTCCTTCCGATGCCACTATGTATCCTGAAGGTTATAAAAGCTGGATAACTGTTTACGGACTATCAGAAGTTTTATGTGGTATGAGCCGTCCAGTGCATTTCAAGGGCGTGGCAACTATTGTGGCAAAACTGGTTAATATAGTTAATCCGGACTATATGTATATGGGTGAGAAAGACTTTCAGCAGATGATAATTCTGGAAACAATGCTCAAAGACCTGAACCTGCATACACGCATTGTCCGCTGTCCTATAATCCGGGAAAAAGACGGTCTTGCCATGAGTTCACGTAATAAATACCTTTCCAAAACTGAACGAGTAGATGCCCTGTGTCTATCCCAATCACTTAAACTCGCAAATGATTTATACAAACAAGGTGAAACCAATCCAGCTAACGTAAAAGCGCAAATCATTGAATTGATAGAAAAAGCCAATGGTAAAAAAGACTACGTTGCTTTTGTGGATAAAGATACCCTGGCTCCTGTCAAAAAGCTTGATGACAGAACAAGAGTGATAATGGCTGTATTTATCGGCAAAACGAGGCTGATAGATAATAGTCAATTGTAGATAACTGCCCTAGGCTGTCCCCACTCAACATACAAATCGATGTCATTCCTGCGCTGGTAGGAATCTAGACTTGTTTACCATCTGCGACAAGATTGTCGTAGCTACTTTTACACGGACAGGAGTGTCCGTGCCACTACCTTACTTCGTTGTCTTCCTAAACTTCGCCACACTGATTGTGAAGATAATCAAGCCATAAGAAAACAGAGCCAGAGTTTCTTTCCATAGATATTTCAATTCATTACCCTTGATGACAATTTCTCTTGTGATAGTCATGAAATAGCTCATAGGATTGAGCAGAGTCAGGTATTTGATAGATTGAGGCATATTGGCAATCGGAACAAAGAAACCGCTTAGCAGCAGCATAAACACCATCATGAACCAGGCAAAGAACATTGCCTGCTGCTGAGTATTGGTCATGGTAGAAATCAATATACCTAAACCCAGCGTAGTCAATAGATAAATGGCAGCCAGGAAGATTAAAGCAAAGGGATTTCCTGCGAAGTGAATATTAAAGATAAAGTGTGCTGCTAACATAACAAAATTGATTTCAAACAGAGATATCAACCAATAGGGTATCAGCTTGCCCAGCAGCAATTCGCTCTTGCGGACTGGTGTTACCATCAGTTGTTCGAGTGTGCCAATCTCTTTCTCTTTTACCATACTCATGGCAGAAATCATCATAGATATAATCGTCACCAGAATAACCACCAGTCCCGGTATCATGTATTGTGGGCTAGCAAGATCAACATTATACCACATCCTGTCCTGCACTTCGATTTGAGGAGGAATAGCGCTAAAAGCAGCGGCATTAGGTGGATATTTATCTTTTATATTGAGCTCGTTCTGAATAAACAACGCTATAATACCTTGCGCATAACTTGTTGCGATCGCAGCAGAATTGCCATCAATGCCATCCACCATTATCTGCAAGGCAGGTTTTCTGTTCAAAGCCAGTTCTCTGGAAAAGCCCGGAGGTATCGTAATTATAATCTGAGCTTTCCAATCATCTATCAGGTCAGTAGTCTTTTGATTTTGTTTATTCTCAACCACATCAAACCTGTCAGTTGAAGAAAAGCTACGCTGCAGCATCATACTGGTGTGCGTGTTATCCCTGTCATCGATATATAGCTTCACGTGCTTTACTTCGTTGGTAACAGCAAAGCCCAATACCAATATCTGGATTAAGGGGGCTCCAAAGACCAAGAACATCATAGCACGGGTTCTGCTCATTTGCCTGAATTCCTTCTTTATGAAGGTCAATACTACTTTCAACGAGATGGGATGCACTACTTCAACCTCAGGCTAAAGCGTTTAACTGCCAGCGTCAGCATAACAATAGTCATGATAACCAGCGCCAGCATCGGTTTGATGAGTTGAGTGAAATTATTGCCTTTGAGCATGATGCCCCGGATGATTTGCAGGTAGTATTTGGCAGGTACGATATAGGTAACCAACTGTAAAGCCTTTGGCATGGAAGCAATCGGGAAGATAAAGCCGGAAAGCATAATGGTCGGCAGCATTGTCATGGTAAGTGCCATCATCATAGCTACTTGCTGTGTCTGGGCAATTGTGGATACCAGCAGCCCCAGACTCAAAGCGGTTAAAACATAAAGCAGAGTGAATCCCAAAAAGGTAACAAAGCTTCCTCTGAACGGAACTCCGAAGATAACCATACCCACGACCAGAATAAATAATGCGTCCATCAATGCCAATACGATATAGGGCAAAACCTTACCTATGACAATCTCATGACTGCGGATGGGGGAGACCAGGATTTGCTCCATAGTGCCCAGTTCCTTTTCCCGCGTGATGGCAATACTGGTCAGCAAAGCAGATACCATCACAAGTATCATGGCTATGAGCCCCGGGACAAAGAAAAATGCGCTTTTCATATCGGGATTATACATGATATTGGTTCGTAAGTCAATGGGAGAAACCTTTTCCAACTGATTAAACTTACTAACAACACCACTGCAATAGGCTTTAATCATTGTTGCCTGATTGGGGTCGGAAGCGTCGATAATCAGTTGAACCTGAGCTTTTCTGTTTCGGGTCAGATCTTGTTCAAAATCTTGGGGAATCATGATAGCTGCCATGTATTTGCGGGAGAAGAAGAGTTTATCAAGCTGACTTTCAGGTGTATCAGGATAAGAAACGATGAAGGTATTGGATGCTTTGAAGCTATTGATAAAATCTCTTGATAGAACTGAATTGTTATGGTCATAGACTGCCAGTTTGATGGACTTAATCTCCATATTCATGGCATAACCGAACATCAGGAGCTGGATAATCGGCATGATAAAAATAATCAGCAGAGTTCTGGGGTCACGAAAGATGTGATTAGCTTCTTTCATCATGATGGCAAGGATTCGACTGTTTCTCATATTATGATACCAATTTCAGGAATAGTGCCTGCATATTGGCAACCTGATATTGCTTTTTAAGCTCACCCGGCATGCCTAAAGCTACAGTTTCACCATTCTGCATGATGATTACTCTATGGCAATATTCCGCTTCATCCATAAAATGAGTGGTGACAATGACTGTCTTGCCGCTTTCTGCCAGATGATTAATGACATTCCAAAAAGCTCTTCTTGCCTGTGGGTCAACTCCTGAAGTAGGTTCATCCAGAAAGAGCAATTGCGGGTCATGCAAGAGTGAGCAGGTTAACGCCAGTCTCTGCTTATAACCCAATGGCAATGACTTTGTCAGTGATTTATCCTTTAAATCAATACCCATATCTGATAGCATTGATTCTGCGACAGCAAGCGCCTGAGCCTGACTAACCTGATAAATTCCGCTATAGAAAAGCACATTCTCTTTCACTGTCAGGTCTTCATACAAAGCAAAACGCTGGCTCATATAGCCAATCCGGGTCTTGAGCAACTCGCTTTGTTGGGATATATTACAGTCAGCTACTGTTGCTTTTCCACTCGTAGGTTTGAGTAAACCGCAGAGCATGCGGATAGCAGTGGTCTTACCAGCGCCATTGGCACCCAAAAAGCCGAAGATTTCCCCCTTGGAGATATTGAGATTGAGATTATTAACCGCAGTGAATTTACCAAAACGCTTGGTCAGGTTTTCTGTGATAATCATGTCTGTATGTTCCATAAACATGCCTTTATTTCTCACTGCTCTGCATATAGGATAGGTAGATGTCTTCCATATTGGGTTTGACCGGTTCGATGGAAAAGCCTTTCTGTTTATATTGTTCTTTTAAAGCTCTGACAATAGTATCTGCTTTTATTTCTGCAATCACCAGGTGCAGTTCATTGCCAAAGAGCTGGCATGATTCAATATCTCTATGGGTGTTTAGTTCAGATTCCAATTGCTTGAGGTTGTCTGCTTTTACTCTGAAAACACGCTTATTCCAGTTAGAAACAATCGTTGCCGGTTCATCAGAAACGAGCAGATTGCCATTCAGCATCAGAGTTACCTTGTCACAAAGCTCTGCTTCATCCATGTATGGAGTGGAAACCAGAATAGTTGTGCCTTCGGCTTGGATAGATTTCAGCATTTGCCAGAATTCCTGCCTGGAAACAGGGTCAACTCCATAGGTCGGTTCATCTAATATTAGCAGTACAGGTCTGTGTATCAAAGCGCAAGAGAGAGCCAGCTTCTGTTTCATACCACCGCTGAGAGCGCCTGCTCTTCTGGCTTTAAATGGTTCCAATCGAGAAAAGGTATAAAGCTCCGGCAGTCGTTTATCACGCTCTTGGGCGGGAACGCTGAATAGCCGTGCAAAGAACATCAGGTTTTCCTGCACACTCAGGTCCTGATACAGTGAGAAGCGTTGCGGCATATAGCCCAGACGTGCCCGGATTTCTTTATAACTTGTGGATAGATTGAGTCCAAAGATATAGCCTTCACCTTGCTGAATCGGGAGTAGGCCGCAGAAAACGCGCATCAGGGTTGTCTTGCCGGCACTATCGGGTCCGATTAAGCCATGCAATTCACCTGTTTGCACTGACAGAGATATATTATTCAGGGCAGTTTTCTGTCCGTATTGATGGCTTAAATCCTTGATTTGGATGATATCAGGCATCAGACTAGATCTCAACCTCGATTGGCATACCGTCTTTAAGAATATCCTGCGGATTATCTGTCTTTATGGTTACAGCATAAACCATAGAGGTACGTGTATCGGGCGTCAGGATGGTCTTGGGGGTGAATTCAGCTTTGTTGATGACATGGGCAATTTTAGCAGGGAACTTCTGTCCTGATTCTGTGATAATATTCACTGTTTGCCCTGTCTTGATTTTGGATAGCAGTGCTTCTGATACATAGATTTTGGCTTGCAGAGAATGAGTGTCTATCACTTCCAGCAGATTGGCAAAAGGTGCAATCGCTTCTCCCTGTCTGTAATATAATGAGGTTACTTTGCCCTGAGCAGGGGAAATGATAATCGAATCATTTATCTTCTTGAGCAGGATTTTCTTTTGTGCTTGCAGCTTTTCAGCAGTTGCGGTCAGCATTTCAAATTGACTATTGGCATTGCTTACCATAGTCTGGCTCTTTTGCATGAGGTTGCCGATATCATCCACGTTCTGTTGTGGTAATACATCTCCGCTAACCAGTCGTTGTGTCCTTTGCTGCTTCTGGGAGACATAGGACAAATCCTGTTGGGATTGTTGCTGGTTGTTCTTAGCAATAGCAGATTGAATATTAAGCTCTTTTAAAGATGCATCAAGTTGTTCTATCTGATATCTGATTTCTCTGGTATCCAGTATTGCCAGTGTGTCACCAATAGCAATCCAGGCACCTTCATCCACCAATAGTTTATTGATAATACCACCGGTCAGAGATGGCACATGAATAGCAATCCCTTCCAGGGTTGTTGTATAATTGGTGCTCTTCTTACTCAGCTTGCAACCAGACATAGTAATGATAATCAGTGCTATGAATAGTATGATATATATCTTATTAACTTTCATTTTTCTTCTCCTGATTTACCAGAATAGCCAGTTATTTCCACATGCCCCGCTCGTGTCATCCTGAGCTTGTCGAAGGACGGGGCATATGGTTGAGTCAGTTTTGCTTTGTCCCGATTCTTCTATCCCATGATTAACCTTAATTCCATTCCAGAATAAATCTATCATGGCTTTTTCACGGGCAGCAATGAATTCTGCAGAACGGATATCAAGACCGGGGATAATCTTTTCCAGAACAGGTCTGGCAACAAATGGAGCAATACATGAAGCCATCAGGCTGATCAGGAAATGGATAGGGTCCACGGCACGTATCTGCTTATTTTGAATTGCTTTATTAACAATCTGAAAGAGCGGGTTATCTTCAATGCTCTCCATCTTCAGGATATCTTTGATGATGATGGCAACTCTGCCACCTCCGGCTTCAATCTCCCAGAGCATAAAGCGGGGAATCATCGGATTCCCGGAGATTGTCACCAGGTAATTATGGATAAATTGTTTGAACCATGCCTCAAAATCATCAATTTCATTAACATTTCCCAGTACCTGATTCATAGCCCGGCGAATTACTCTTTCCGCTACAAATTCGTAGAGCTTTTCTTTGGTCCTGAAATAATAATGCAGCAGGGCTTTATTGATACCTGCTCTATCTGCAATGGTTTGAGTGCGTGCACCATCAATGCCTTTTTCAAGGAAAACCTCAGCGGCAGCATCAACGATCTTTTGCTCAGTATCAGTAAGCTCTTTCATCTGAACCTCTTTGACTAATATGTTTAACTATATGGTTAAACTTATTTGTCAGGGCACATTCTGTCAAGAGTTTAATTCTTTTCTTGACAGAAATATATAAATACACAGCATGTGCATTAAGTGATTTGATTCAGTTATAACAAGGGGAATTATGCCGGTTATTAGTTTGGTTGAGCAAGATAATAGGCGAAAGCACATTATTAATTCTGCGCGAGAGCTATTCTTTACAAAAGGATTCATTGCAACCAGTATGGAAGATATAGCAAAACACGCAGGACTGCACCGCAGAACTCTATATGGATATTTTGCAGGTAAAGAAGAGCTCTATTTTGTTGTGCTGAACCAGCTTCAAAAAGACAAAGTGGAATATATTATTAATGAAGTAGAACAGCATTCTGGTGAGTATGACAGATTGTATGCTATGGGTATGTCTTTTTATAATTATTTTAAGGTTAATATAGAGGTTCTACGTTTTCAGTTGTATTTGGACTATGCAGATTTATCATGGCATTCACTATCAGAAATTACATTCAAAGAATATAAATCCTATAATGAGAAAGTAATAAATCTCTTAAAGGAAACAATCCAAAAGGGCATCCAAAAGGGCATCTTTAAACCCGATTTACAAATCGAAACATACTTAAGCTCGTTCTTTTTTGCCTCAAGGGCAATATTGAACAGGTGTTTATTACAGTCAGCAAACACAGCGTTTCTGAGTGATGGCAGTAACTCACCGGAAGAATATTATAAAAATTTTATCACAATACATATAAAAGGTATTATGAAGTAAAGAAGAAAAGAGCCTGTTGGTCAGAACAGGCTCATATACGGATTGATAGAACTGACGCTCCTGATGCAATCCAAATCCAATTCTTCTCACTTCAGAAAATAAAGCAAGCATTATTTATTGGACAGTACTCTGGTAATCATACAAGAAGTGGAGGAATTAACATGAAGAAAGTGATTTTTGTTCTAGTATGCCTGATTTCAGTATATCAGGCAGTTTGGGGCACTTTAATATCAGAACAATTATATCAGGTTCTACAACCTGATGGAAAACAGCTTGATTGCCTTGTCAGCGGAGATGAGTTTTATCATTATTTACATGATAAAGACGGCTACACAATAGTGCAATCAGATGCTGACGGTTTCTATTATTATGCTGAGAAAGTAAATGAACGGTTAGTTCCTTCCAGATGGAAGGCAGGGCAAGACAATCCTGACTCAAATGGATTGATTAAGAATTCTCATATCTCGCTTTCAGATTACCAGCGCATCAGAAATCAACCGCAATATACTGAAAAGCGGAGGCTTAGAGTATATACACCCAATACCGGGACTGTGAACAACTTAGTCTTTTTTATCAGGTTTGCGGGTGATAGTGAATTTGGAACTCACAGAAGTGAATTTGAGGATATCTTCAATGGTAATGGTCAATCACTTAAATCTTATTATTCTGAAGTGTCATATAATCAGTTAAACTTCAATAGTTATTTGTATCCTACCTGCAGTGCTTCAGTAAATCTATCATATCAGGACACGCACCCCAGAAGCTACTATCTGACATATAATCAGGTGTCAAATCCCACTGGGTATACATCAGTTGAGCAAGGATGGCAGAGGATTTTACAGCTGCTTCAAAGAGCAACAAGTAATTTGGATGGAGAAATACCAACCAGTTTGAATCTTGACACAAATGATGATTCCTATGTCGATAACGTATGCTATGTCCTCAGAGGCGGAGCCGGTGCCTGGGGCGATATATTGTGGGCACAACATGGCTGTCTGATTGGTAATACAATCCAGATACATGGTAAAAGTGTTCAGGATTTTACTCTTTCTCCTGAAACACAAACCAATGTAAGCGTACATGCACATGAAATGTTTCATGCAATTGGTTCACCTGACCTATACGAATATAGCCAAACAGGATTTTTGCCTGTAGGTCCCTGGGATATTATGCAGGGGAATAATTCGTCACACATGCTGGCATATATGAAATACAGGTATGGAGGTTGGATACCTGAACCATCTACGATTACACAAAGAGGTTTTTATACATTAAATCCTCAAATTAGTAATGTAAATAATTGTTACAAAATACCCATGCCTGCATCCGGTACCGAATACCTGATGGTAGAGTACCGCAATAACACAATGGGTATATTTGATACAGATTTACCGGGTTCAGGGCTGATATGTTACCGGATTAATACTCTATATGATGGTCAGGGTAACGCATATGGTCCACCTGATGAAGTTATGGTTTATTGTCCTAATGGAACCAACTTAACAAACGGCTTTATGAATCAGGCATTCTTTAGTCTGGAGAGCGGAAGGACAGAATTTGATGATTTCTCTAATCCGGCTGATTTTCTTTCTGATGGTAGTTTCGGTAATGTCAGCATTAATCAGATTGATTCGGCAGGAGAGAGTATTAACTTCTGTCTTTTTCCTGCTTATGGTGTGATAGAAGGGAACGTCCTGGTTAACGACCCTGATGTTGATTTTTCACAGATTGATATATGCATTGGTAGTCAGGTTATTGTGCCGGACTCAGAAGGTCATTATTCATTTTACTATAAAGAGGGTACCTATCCAATATCGGTTGAAGTACCCGGATATGCTGTTTATCATTCATCAGAAACTGTAATCTCTGATGTAATGATATTTCACGACATCAATCTTGTACATCTGGAAGTACCTTCAAATCTTACATGTACCCAAACCGGAACCTCGATAAGTTTTAATTGGAACTTTTCAGGCTTCTCAGATGAAGATTTTGAAACTTTTAAAATTCTACGAAAGGTGAACAACTTCCAGTATGGTCAGATTGGCAGTACACAGCAGACAACATACCAGACAACACTTATCGGTACAACTATGACTTCCAGATTTTGTGTCGTTGCACAATACGCAGATGGAACAAGCGATTCCTCCAATGTTGTAGTTATTCTCCCAACCCATGTTGAGCCTAATGAGTATGTTCCAGTATTCACCCAATTGAAATCTATATATCCTAATCCTTCCGCAGCGGATGTAAATATTATATTCGAACTAGCTAAAGGAGATAAACCGGAGTTTTCAATATATAATATAAAGGGACAAAAAGTGTGTGAGTTAATGCTTCCGAGTTTGAAACAGGGAGAGAATTCTTTACTCTGGAACCGGGTAGATAAGAGCGGAAAAGTAATTCAAAGTGGTATATATTTTCTCAGGATGAAGAGTAAGCAGGGGGATTATCAGAAAAAGCTGATATTATACTAATAGAGAATACACCGTATCCCGAAATAGAAAAATTAATAGCAATCTATAATTGACTGAGTTGTTTAGTCGTTTTGTGATATCAACTCTATCTGTTTAGAATTGTTTCGATTATTGTCCTTACAGGAAAACCGGAAGGCAACAAAGTACCTTTAATGCCAACTAATATCAATAAATGGGTTTTTATTCAATTATCTTGTGATTGGGCGGCACTAAGCAAAAACTTCTTGACATAATAACATTAAGCTGAATGTAATCAATTATTGTTATCGTTCAGGAGGCTGGTCATGAAAAGGTGTTTTATTATAGTAACTCTATTGTTATCACTTGGATTAGTATATGCTCAGGAACTTGAGAAGTATTCTGACAACAGCAGATATCTTTCCATAAATCCAGGTTCTATGGTTACAAGACCCTCAACCAGAAATGTTCCTGAGTGGAGCCTTAGTACACTGCCAATGACCCTGCTGACGTCTTATTATGATTACATGATTGGAAGTTTTAATAATACTCCTTTAATTGCTGAACCTGACGCAGACTATGGTGGGTATTTTTTAACATTTCATGGCAAGCGGACTGCCAATTCTACGAGACGTGTATTCTATAGCTATATAGCAGACAATGGTGCAATTCAAAATATAAATGAACTCACAAATGTCCAGAACAATGAAGGATACCCGGCGATTGCAATAGACCCTATATCAGGAAAACCTTTTTATGCCTGGCATGCCAATACTGACACAGACTCAAATTATGAGGTTCAAACTTGTTATGATGCTTTTCTATGGGGTTCAGCAGGTTTGATATCAGATCCTGTTACCATAATCAACAATCCAATTACCATGCCTGCTCCATATAATTCCACGGACAATGAATATAACTGGCCTTCAATAGAAATTGGACCCTCTCCGACAGCAGGTATGCGCAGAGTATACATTTTGACCAGGAATTTAAAAGGGCATATTGGTACTACTTCATATATGTGTGAAAATGTTAGAATAGCTTATGCAGATTTTACTACTGATATGCTCGAAATGGCAACTCCCCTTAACTGGAGTTATACTTCTATTCCTGTATTAGACTCCTGGAATCACGATAGTGTAAATTTCAGAAGACCTTATGGTGCTTTTACAGTCGGGGCTGATGGTCACATTTACTATATAGGATTCCATACAGCCTCATTAGTATCTACCGGTGCCCATATAATTGAACCTGATTTGGATGTCTTTGTCTGCGATAATTATGGACAAGGAACATGGCAAAGGTATACTGCATATAGTAAGGTTCCCAGTTGGAATCCTCCAACTGATTTTGGCAACGGACCCGGATACTTTAGTCCGGGAGGAGTTCCATATACAAATGATCAAATATTCTGGGAACTTGATACTACAAGCCGAATCAACGCAGCTATAGATACTAACAATAATATTCATTTCTCAGCTAATTGGCATTTTTGCACAAGTGATGATATCGTCATAAATGACCTGACTGCTATAAAAGAACTTGTTTTTAATTGTACAACCAACCAATTTTCAATCAGAGAAATATATCCAATTGCCGGAACTTCATCAGATAGCGTTATCTGGCAACCATGGGATGAGAATGGTGACAATGTAGTTGATTCTTACAATGTTGGTGGAAATCCTGAAATGATTACCGGATGGAATTTTCCTCATTGGAATTCAGCTCTGCACAGTAATAATATGATGTTCCATTATAACAACCAAAAAATAACCAAGCCCAATGCCCAGGGATGGATGGCAAGTGTTTGGCAGAATTCCTGGCGTTCAAGACAATATAATCTTTATCAGGATGCAGATTATTCCCAATATGAGACTGTGCCGGAAATCTTTATTTCAATCTCAGCAGATTTCGGGCAAAACTGGACAGAACCTATTGTAATCAATTCAGTTGATGTGGCTCAATTTACCGGAAACAGACCAATGTGGGTATATCCGGCAGACACTATCAAGAACCTGGGTATCATCAATGGTCATCCTACAGGAAAACTGGCTTTAATGTTTTATCACGATAACACCTGGGGTGCAAATTCAGTTATACCACCTGCCGGTCAGAATGATGGCGGGAGTGTCAAATTTATGTCAATTAATATAGAAATGGATACCACCAGTCCTTCGGGTGTCACAGGATTTGTCACTGATGTGAGTAGCGGTACGCCAATATCTGAAGCATTAATTTCATCTGGAAACACAAGCTGTTCTTCTGGTGCAACTGGACAATATTCTTTGGAAGTTAGTCCTGGAATGAAGAGTGTAACCGTAGCAAAAACAGGATATAATTCCCAGACTGTGAATAATGTGGTTGTTTCTGAGGGTTCATTCTCAAACCTGAATTTCGCATTATCACCATTACCTACAGTCAGTGTTACTGGAATCGTTCAGGGTGGTAATCCCTTAGTAATATTATCTAATGCTACTGTAACTCTTATGGGTGTTTTAACATATTCCGGAGTAACAAATGCCAATGGCACATTCATATTACCTGATGTTTTAACCGATAATACATATTTGTACTATGTCAATAAGCCTGGTTACGCAACAGCTGCAGGTTCTATAAATATTCAGTTATCGGATTATGATATTGGCGTTATATCATTAGTGGAGCTCACCTTACCACCAAATGTACCAATAGCAAGTATTGGTGTGGGGAACAATTTTGCACAAGTTCAATGGTCGCCGCCTTTTTCCGGGAATTCAGAATCAAGAAAAAATTACCTGTATCAGAAAACATCCAGACAATCTGACAGAGACATAACAGCCTATTTTGTTTGGAGGTTTGCAACGGGTAATGAATCGAATGAATCAAATTGGTCATTAATCGGTAGTGTTCCCGGAACTACTCTTGCCATCCGGGACACAAGTTGGAGCAACTTATCTTCAGGTGGTTATAAATATGCAGTTAAAGCACAGTATTCAAATACTGTTTTATCTCCTGTCGCCTTGTCTAATCAGATAATAAGAGCTGTGTTTGGCTCACTCTCAGGTGTAGTACGAAGATTGGATGCAAGTATTATCCCTGGTGCGCAAATTATTCTTACCAGAATTAATCCCAATGGTAATGGACCCTATACAACATTTTCGAATAATCTGGGTCAATATCAGATAGACAATATTTGGTATGGTGAGCATATAATTTCATGCTATCATGAAGATTGTCAGGCTTTTATACCAACACATTTGACAATAAATGCCTCCCAAAATACTACTTTTATTATTGCTATGAGTGATAGTTTAGTTGCTCCAATAAATGTATCAGCAGCAGTTAATCCTGCTAATACATCTGTGCATGTATCATGGCAGCCTCCTTCGCTAGATGCACAACGCATTTTATGTGGTTACAAAGCTTGGCGGTTCTTAGTTGCAAATGAGCAAAATCAAGAGCTTTGGACAGAGTATCCGCCAATTCTGCTTAATACTTATTTCGATGACACTCAATGGGCAACGTTAGCTTCAGGACAATATAAGTATGCTATCAAGGCAGTTTATACCGGGAATTCTTATTCTGAATCAGTTTTCTCTAATCCAGTCGATAGAGTAGTTGCTAATGTAAACGAAGTTGCTACCATAGTGACGGATAAACTGCTTGGTTGTTTTCCCAATCCTTTTGCATATTCGACTCAGATATCATACTCTTTGAGGAAATCACGGCCCATAGATATTGAGATTTTCAATCTGCACGGTCAACTCGTAAAAACAATGATTCAGCCAAATAGTATAAAAGGTATGAACTACACAATGTGGGATGCTACAAATAATCAGGACCAGAAGGTTCCGACAGGTATTTATATAATAAAAATGCGAGTTAATGGGAATTCCAGCTATCAAAAAGTGATACTTATCAAATAATATCATACATTAGATACATAGCTGCATACTATCTGCATAACTGATTTATATCTTCATTTGAAACGCCATCCGGCGTTTCAAATGAAGCGGATTATTTATTCAGGGGATTGTAATTTACTTCAAGGCAAATGCTATGTACGCAGCATAAGCTAATAAGAAAACAGCCCCTTCAATACGATCTACTTTGTGTTTCTTGATAGTAAACATAACAATAAATAGTAATATTGTCGCAAGGAACATCACATAGAAGTCTGTGTTGAAGGAAGGATTATATGGTATCGGTCTCATCATCGAAGAAGTGCCCAGGATAAACAGGATATTAAATATGTTGGACCCGACGATATTACCAATAGCAATATCTGGATGCTTCTTTACAGCAGCAGTAATTGAGGTAGCTAATTCCGGTAAAGATGTACCCGCTGCTACAATAGTTAAACCGATTATCTTTTGGCTGATACCGATGCTCTCAGCGATTTGAACAGCTTGAGTCACGACTATTTTACCACCTAAAATTAATCCTGCTAATCCAGTGATAATTGCCCCGATGGTAAGAAGTACTGAATAGACTTTGACATCACTGACTTCCACATCACCTTTCTTGGTAAGACGCCAGATATAGTACAGGAATGCACAGAAGACCAACAGCATAATCGCGCTGTCCACTCTGCTCAGCATATTTGTCGCTCCTGCATTGAACCATGCATCATTTGCAAGAAACATTACTATCACCGCGGCTAAAAGTGCAAAGGGTGTTTCTATCCAGACGGTGTTTTTCTTAACTGCCAGTGGGCATATCAGAGCTGTGATTCCCAGGATAACCAATATATTATAGATATTACTACCTACAGGGTCACCAAAGCAGATATCAGTTGCTCCGTTCAGATTGGAGATGATATTCACACACAACTCAGGAGTGGATGTACCAAATGCTACAACAGTCAAACCAATGACTATTTCCGGTACATTAAACCTCTTTGCCAGAGAACTGGCTCCCTTGACTAGCCAATCAGCTCCAACGAGCAAAATTGCAAATCCAAGTGCAAGCAGAAGTATTGTTATCAGCATATTCACCTCACGGATAAAGTATTTAACATCGTTGAGTTATGTCAATAAGAAAAAGGCTACCGGTTTTCCGATAGCCTTTATGTCTGAATTAATGTATCATTTCATTAATATCATTTTATTTGTAAGATTACAGCTATCACCAGACAAACGTACCAGGTACATGCCGGACGGAACTGTCTGTCCATTGCTGTTATTGCCTACCCAGTTAATATTGTGCCAGCCTGGGTTATAGTCCTTAGCCTGATATGTTTTTACTACTTGTCCTAAGGTATTATATATTGTTACAGTAACTTTGTCTTTGTCTCTCAGGTAAAACGAGATTGTCGTATTGGGATTGAATGGATTTGGATAAGATTTCAGGATTGACCTGCCCAGATGATCAGGGTCAGTAACATAGTTGTTACCTTCACCAACAGTATAGTTGAGTGTCACAGGTCCGAAGAAATCCGATGTGCCGTTCATATTCATCGCTTCCAGCCAGTAGTAATAAGTACCATTTTCGGTTACATCATTGTCTGCAAATGAATAAGATGCTCCTGTTGAGGTATTGCCGGCGGTAATCAAACTTGTGGTTATGCAAACTGCTGTGCTTTGATTGGCTTCCAGACTACGGTAAATATGATATCCGCTCAGTTCCGTTTCTGATTGGGTTGACCAATTCAGGATAGCCATATTCTCAGCATTGGTTGTTGCTGCAAAAGAAGACAATTCCACAGGTAATGGGTCATCAACTGAACCAATGGCAAAATCACCGAGAGATGTAAGATTATTGGCTCTGACATGAGTCGGGTCAACCAAAGTGATATCGCTCCAGATAACCCAATCAGCTTTGTACCAATCACGTTTCAAAACCCTATATGCTACAGGGTCTATCAAAGCAAGACCGGTAACATCAAATGTGATGGAGGTCGTATATGAGCCCAGGGTTGACATCACATCCCAGAATTTTACATCTGACCATAAAATTGAACCGGGCAGAGTTCCATCCGGTGGTGTATTAATTTCGTTTACTGTAAGTGTATTCATCAGGCTTCCAACTCCACCGCCGGTCACGGCTGTAAAATTGAAAGTTAAGTCTTGCGCAGGTAAAGGTAAATTCCAGGTAGCGGGAACAGCAGGATTAATCGTATTTATACTATTTAACTGTTCGTGAGTAGCAGGAAGTAATTGCAGGTCATAAGAATATGTGCCCTGCGTAAAATCTATGGCATAAACAACATTGGATATCAAAAATCTTACCTGATTATCAGCATTGGCATAAGCTGCCAACCATGCGGGGTCAGAATTAATCATATCAAGGTCAGCCCAGCCGTAAGCTTCCGGTTGCAGACCGGTTCCCACATCACCTACCCAGAATTCAAATGGATGTGTGGATGGAATCGCTGCTCTCATCTGAGCTTGAGTGGGGAAGGGAGTCATTATCCGCAAATCTGCATTTAACAAATACAGAACAGGTGTGCCGTTATGTTTTATAGTTGCAGTGCCTGCATTATATCTTCTGATATCGCCGGCTTGTCCCATAATATTCCAGATGCCATTGGGAGACACAGTATTGACTTTTGTATATCCACCTAAATTGTGGTCTAGAAATTCCAGAGCCACTTCACTGGGGTTAGCCACCATAGGCATGTTCTCAGCGGTGCAGGTAATGGTAGTAGCACCTGTTTGAGATATTGTTTTGAAAGTATAAAGATGATATAAGTACGCCGGAGCCGGAGCAAAAGTCAGACATTGCTGATCCTGAGTCGGAAAACCGATATTATCAGCATCAAATACCCAGGGACCGGTTACAGTCATAGCCTGCATATTGTCTACATGAAACGTTACCGAATTTTGTGCCTGTAAAAGGACAGGAAGCATCAGTAGTATTGCTGATGCGGAAATAAGAAACAAAGTCATTAAGCTCTTTTTCATAAGTATCTCCTTTTTTTTCTGTTATAACTATTTGCTATCATATAAACCATGAATTTAACTAAGCATACTTCTCAAGTTAAATCACCAAAGCAATTATTTGTCGGTTTGATTTGTGGTCAAGTTTTTTTGCAAAGATGTCATCTGATTGCTTAAGATTCGCTTATTATCCTTAAAAAGTGAGTAAGCAGCCATTGAAGGACTTCACACCGGTGTCTTGATAACTACTAATTGTGGTATGCACAAGAAACAATGGTAGACATATTGGTCTTTCGATTATTTACTCCTTGTTTATCACGTGCTTGACATAGAGGTTTTGCAGGGAATTATTAGAGAATGTTCCGGGAGTTTTCTGGGACTAAACTCCCTGCAGACTCCCTGCAGACTCCCTGCAAACCCCTAGCGTCAAGCAATAGAGAAATGAGGAATACTAAAGGACAATATTATGAGCTTTTGATGGAACAAATGATGAGCTTTAGACAGCAAAGTTTTACTAAGACTGTTGCCTTGTATCAAATATTTGTAGTTCAAAGAATGAATATTCCAATAAGAAAATAAACCTTGACACAATCATGTTAAAACACAAAATATATTTATACATCGGGAAGTTCAGGAGGCAAGATATGAAGAGATTTCTTATAGTCATTGCTTTAATTTTATCAATTATGTATCTGTCCGGTTTGGTTAGCGAGAGGAGTATTCAAAAGGATAAAATATTGGCGACTCCCACTGCTACAATAATAAGAAATGAAACTAGACCAGCTCCGGCCTGGTCTTTCAGTATGCTTCCTACCATTTTATTAGAATCTTACTATGATTACATGATTGGAGGGTATACTAATTCTCCGGTATGTGTTCACCCCTATGGAGGCTATTTCCTCACTTATCATGCCAAACGTACAGAAATAGGTCAAAGAAGGGTCTTTTTTAGTTACATTTCAGAAGACGGGGTGGTTCAGAACAATAACGAACTCACTAATGTGCAGAACTGGGAAGGCTATCCTGCTCTGGCAGTTGACCCTGTTTCAGGAATACCGATTTATGCCTGGCATGCCCAGCTTGAAGCTGCGAACGACCCTTATGATATCCAATACTCTTATGATGTCTTTTCAGGTGGATTAGCAGGACTTTTTTCTGAAGATTTAGTTGTAATCGACAATCCTGTAACCATGCCGCCGCCTTACAATACCACCGATAATGAGTATCTCTGGCCCTCCGTACAGATTGGACCTTCACCAACTGCCGGGATGCGCAGAGTATATATCCTCGCAAAGAATTCAATAAGCCACAGTGCAACTATAGCAATCCCTTCTGAAAATGTCAGAATTGCCTATGCAGATTTTGACACTGAAATGCTGGAAAATTACACTCCACTTACCTGGAGTTATACTTCCATACCTGAACTGGACGACTGGAACCATGATGACGTAAATCATCGAAGACACTTTGGAGCATTTACCGTTGGTGATGACGGACGCATTTACTATATAGGTTATCATTCTGCAGGAGTAATATCCAGTCAGGCAATAATAGACGAGCCGGATATGGATGTTTTTGTCTGTGACAATTTTGGTCAGGGAACCTGGAATCATTATACCGCTTATAGTACATTACCGAGCTGGAACCCTCTGACAGATTTTGGAAACGGTATTCCATATCTGACAGGACCATATAATACCCCCATTCCTGTTGACCAGTTATACTGGAAAATTCAGAATTCTGGTCATCTTAATGCTGTAATTGACCATAACGATATTCTGCATTGTTCAGCAATGTGGAATATCTCGTTTATTGATAATAATGCGGGTTATTATGTGTCACATTTTAATGCCATAAAGGATATGGTGTTTAATACCAATACCAACCAGTTCAGTATCAGGGAAATATATCCCATTTGCGGAACCTCATCTGACAGTCTGGTCTGGCAGCCCTGGGATACCAATGGCGATGGCATCGTTGATTCATATACTGATACAGGCGACCCTAATATGATAAAAGATTGGAATTACCCTTATTGGGATGAAACTGTGCATACTGACGCGATGTTTTTTAATTATAACAATTTCAAGATTACCAAGCCTAATGCTCAGGGTTGGATGGCTGCTGTCTGGCAGAATTCAAAACGTGCCCGGGAATTTAATCTATATCAGGATACCTCATTTTCACAATATTCATTAGTTCCCGAAATCTATATCTCAATATCCACTGATTTTGGTGTTAACTGGTCTGAGCCGATAGTAATAAACTCAGTCGAAGTTCCTCAATTTGCTGATAACATCCCAATGTGGGTTTATCCCGCTGATACTGTTGAGAATATGGGAATTGTCGATGGACATCCCACCGGTAAACTTGCCTTAATGTACTATGATGATGATTCCTGGGGAGCTTATGTATTAGAAGGTGCGGTTGGTCCCAATAATGGTGGCTATGTCAAGTTTATGACGTTCAATATAGACTTTTCCACACCGGTTGGACAGTTAGTAACTGTTACAGGTAATGTTCAGGGAGATATTCCTTTAGTTGCTATATCAAATGCGTTGGTCAGTTTAAACGGAACTACCAGTTATACTACTAATACAGATAATAACGGTAATTTCTCAATACCCGATGTGGTACCGGGTCAAGAATATAACATTATCATCAGTAAACCGGGTTACATCAATGCCACAGGAAACATTACTGTTTCCTACGAAGACTTTGATATAGGGACATTGATCTTGTACGAAGTTGCTTTTCCTCCATCTGGTATATCAGCAGACGTACTGGAAGGGAATAATATTGCCAGTATAAAATGGCAACCCACCATTATCAGTGCATCTGGCTTGAAGGTTACTGATAGGGTTAAAAAAGAAAACACCAGAAATGACAGACATTTGTTAGGATATAATATCCGGCGTCTGGTTTCAGGTATGGAGGCTGATGAAGCAGATTGGGAACAGATTGGAAACGTTGATGCGAATGTTTTATCCATCCAGGATACAAGCTGGTGTGACTTGTCTCAGGGAGTTTTCCGTTATGCTGTCATAGCCCGTTATTCCAATAATCAAGTATCGTCAGCAGTTTTTTCTGACAATGTCATCAGATACACCTACGGGTCTGTAACAGGTATAGTCCGAGACCTGGATAGTAATGTTATTCCCGGTGCTACAGTAACATTGAACAGAGCAGCTCCCGGCAGATTGGGCACATATACCGCCACGACTGACGATGCTGGACAATTTACTGTCAATAACGTCTGGTATGGTGAGTATAATCTTGAGTGTGTTGCCTCTTATTATCTACTTTATTCACAGTCTGCGATAAATGTGACTGCAACACAAAATACAGCGGTAAATATAAACTTGAAGGATAACCTGATTTCACCTTTAAATCTAAATGCTACAGTAAGTCAGTCAAAATCGATAGTATCTTTATCATGGCAACCACCCCTGGTAAGCCATTCACGTATTTTATACGGATATAAAATCTGGCGTTTATTAGTAAGTGATGAACAAAATCCGCAGCTTTGGACCGCAATTTCGGGCTTATTAACAACCCAATATTTTCAGGATACCAATTGGGCATCGCTACCAATCGGTTCATATAAATACGCTATCAAAGCTGTTTATGCTGCTGATTCATTATCCGGAGCTGTCTTCTCTAATCCGATTTATAACGATTTTGCAGGTTTAAAGTTTAATAGAATTCTTAGTTGCTATCCCAGTCCATTTACTTTATCCACTCAAATATCTTATGCCATGAAAACCCCATCCAACAGTAAGATAGAGATATTTAATCTGCATGGGCAACTCATTCACACTATAAACAAGAGAGACAATATTCAGGGAGTAAATTTTGTAGTCTGGAACGGGCTTAACAAACATAACCTAAAGATACCTTCAGGCATGTATATCATCAAAATGCAGGCTAATGGCGTAAAGAGTTATCAGAAGATAGTACTATTGAAATAGAGGAAGAAGTAAGTTTAACAAAATCCATCATAAAAAGAAAGCCGGATATCAATGATGTCCGGCTTTTTGATAGGGTGTAAAGTGTATTTAGAAAGCTTTTTCTAATTTGGCAAGGTCGATTTTATTAGCAAAGGCTTTGAGAACCTCAGCATTTTCCAGATCATTACCTTCGATATTAATGCTGGTTTTCTCTCCTACCTGAAGTGTGAGAGTACCATTCTTATTCTCAGCATCATATTCATTTGTGCCTGTATAACCGGCGATGCGGATTGACTTGGAATTTTTATTCCCGCTGCTACTGCTGCCACCCATCAAAGCACCCAGACCCATAAATCCGGCAGATTTGCCTAAGAAACCACCAACAGATATGGTCAAAGATACAGTCTGTTCATCACCTTTGCTATATTCACCTTTGGCTGTAATAGCATTAGCGCTGCCCATGATAGCTCCGGCTTGTCCTAAGCCTGAAGAGTTTTTGTCATTTTGGGTCCAGCCTGTGGGAGCATCAGGAATAAACTTTATCAGTTCTTCAGCCTGAATTTCGCTGATTTTGGACAGGGCAAAATTAATCTCATCCTGTGCTTTAGTATAGTTCTTCTGCTGAATCATGCTCTTGGCATTATCAAGGCTTTGCAGAGCTTCATCAGCCGCACCTTCAGCAAACATCATACAAGTAACTACAATCAGTAATATGGTAAGAATTGTTTGTTTCATAAATCTCTCCTTAATCTTTGAGCATCTTTTGAAAAATTATAGAGCCTTTGTCAAGAAAAAAGCATCTGTGGCTCAAAAAAGCTATATATTGCCTTCTCGGCACAATTCCTCACTTATTCCTTAAATCTTGCTTAATAGATTCATAAGACATTAACGGGAGATGTACGGCTCATATACGGGTCGCACCCTTATATGACCCTTATATCTCCCTTGCATATCCATAGGATTGTATAAGGAATGAACAAGAGACATTATAGTTGATATGTAGTATAAGAACTATGTTGCAGCAATCCATATCCGTCAGCTTACCCATTGATATGTAGTAGGAATCCCCGTAGAATCACCATACTTTCTCGGTACTTTCTCGGACTTAGTCCGAGAAAGTACCGAGAAACTACCGAGAATGTACGGTGTATCGTAGATGATAGGAAGGGGATATATATTTTGTATAATCGGGTATAAAATACTTGACATATTATCAAAGAAACAATATCATTCATTTAAATCAAGGGAGGATTGAATGGCGACAGTTAAATCACCGAAAGTGTTTATATCGTATAGCTGGACTCCGGAAGAAAATGCCAAGAAAGTTATTAAAATTGCTGAAGAATTAGAGAATCACGGAATTTCTATTGTGCTTGATAAGCGGGAGCTAAGATTAGGCAATGATTTATATGCCTATATGGAAAGAATAGTACTGGATGAATCAATATCTAAAGTCTTTATTTTTTGCAATAAAGACTATACTGATAAAGCAAATGCGAGAAAAGGTGGAGTTGGCGCTGAGGGTTCAATTATATCCAGTAATGTATATAATCAGGTTAATCAGAATAAATTCATTCCCATTATCATGGAAAAGGACGAGAATAACAAGCCATATATGCCTGTATATTTATCATCAACATTATATTTAGATTTTACTGACGATAGTAACTATAAAAAAAATTTTGAAATACTAGTTAGAGATATAACTGATCAGCCTTCTCTTATTAAACATGAACTTGGCGTTGTATCAAACCTTATCCATAAAAAAGATAACCAAGACCTAGAGAAGATTCATTTATTAGAGAGTCAATTGCATCAAAAAGCTAAAATAATGCCACAAAAAGAGTTTGAAGTATTTTTTGGAAGTGTCTATTTTACTGATATTCAAGAAATTTCCTATTATATTAATACTCAAAATGATATTCAAGGATTATTAATACATAATATAAAACTAACAAAAAATGACATTGAACTGATTCGTTCGATTAAAACACTAACTCATTTAAGTTTGTGTTATGCTGACATCAGCGACCTCAGCTTCTTGAGCAGCATGACTCAGCTAACCAGTTTAAATCTAACAGGAAATCAAATCAGCGACTTTAGCTTCTTGAGCAGCATGACTCAGCTAACCAGTTTAAATCTATCAGGAAATCAAATCAGCGATATCAGTGTATTGAGCAGCTTGACCAAGCTAACTGATTTAGATCTAACAAGCAATCAAATCAGCGACATCAGTGTATTGAGCAGCATGACTCAGCTAACCAGTTTAAATCTATCAGGAAATCAAATCAGCGACTTTAGCTTCTTGAGCAGCATGACTCAGCTAACCAGTTTAAATCTATCAGGAAATCAAATCAGCGACCTCAGCTTCTTGAGCAGCATGACTCAGCTAACCAGTTTAAATCTATCAGTAAATCAAATCATCGACCTCAGCGCTTTGAGTAGTTTGGCTCAGCTAACAGAGTTAGATATATCAAACAATCAAATCAGCGACCTCAGCGGATTGAGAAACTTGACCCAGTTAACTCGCTTATATCTATTTAACAATCAAATCAGCGATCTCAGCGGATTGAGCAACTTGACTCAGTTAACTAGCTTATATCTATTTAACAATCAAATCAGCAATCTCAGCGGATTGAGCAGCTTGACTCAGTTAACTAGCTTATATCTATTTAACAATCAAATCAGCAATCTCAGCGGATTGAGCAGCTTGACTCAGTTAACTAGCTTATATCTCTCAAAAAATCAAATCATCGACATTACCGACATTATTAATTTAGACTTGGATTTCTTAAACATTAGTGACAATCCGATCGAAAATATACCTACAGATATTCTTAACAGCGATTTTCAGGTAATTAAGGATTATTGGACAAGCCTCCAAAAGGGGGGAGACAAATTATTAGAGATGAAAGTTGTCTTGGTTGGTGATGGAGGAGTTGGGAAAACGTCAATAAGAAAACGCTTGAAGGATATTAATGCTGATTTACCCAATGAATTAGATAGCACCAGAGCTATAGATATTGATGAAATACCTGTTGAGATTCAAATTGATAAAAATGTACTTGAATTCAATCTACATTTATGGGACTTTGGTGGTCAGTTAATTTACCATGCTACCCATAGATTCTTCTTATCAGAAAAAGCCCTTTACTTATTAGTGGCTGATTCAAGGGAAAGCAAATGTGATTTTGGTTATTGGTGTTATTTTATTCAAAGATTTGGGAAGAATAGCCCCATTATAATTGTTATAAATGAAAAATTGGACAGACCCTATTTAGGCTTCGATTACAATAAACTCAAAAAAACCTATAATAATATCGAAGATGAAGAGGCGATAAACATATACGATACCCGCGGTATAGATGTTCTGAATGAAAAGATAAAAGAACAAATCAAGGGTCTATACGATAAAAGTATACCATTTCCAAAATTATGGATTCCTGTAAGAAAGGAAATCGAGGAGTTAGATAGGAATACAATTCCGGTATATGAATACCTTGCAATATGTAAAAAACATAATATAGAAGCATCGGAAGGGATATCATTGTTAAATGTACTAAATATTCTGGGTGTTTGCATATATTTCGAAGATAATTATCTGCTCAATAAAACAGTATATCTGAAACCGGCTTGGCTAATTCAAACGGTATATAAAATACTCGATAATAAGAAGATAATTGGGAATCATGGAGAGTTTGATAAGAAATTGGTAAAGGAGATATGGAACAATGAAGAATTTATCCTTATGCACGATGAGTTACTCGAACTTTTGAAAAATTTCCTTATTATATACGAAAAGAAAGACACAGACAAATACATTATCCCTTTATATCTAAGGCAAAGACCACCAGAATATGAGGAACTAATTAATTACAGAGAGATAATATATGACTATGAGTATCTCATGCCCAAAGGGATATTACACAAGTTAGTGGTTTCTATGCACGAATTAATAGACAAAGACCTGGTTTGGTATAATGGTGTTATATTGTGTTATAACAGTGGGAATACCCGGGCAGAAATAATAGAAGACGATAGTGTAAAAAGAATAATCATTAGGGTAGAAGGTCCCTTTATTAGAGAATTGGTATCATTAATCATATCCAATCTTGATAAAATTAACTCGTTTTATAATGATCCACCTGTTAAGAAGTTAGTGCCGTGTATATGCCGGAAATGCAAAGATATAGATACTCCAAAATATTACGATTACGATGAACTCATGAGTTATAAAGAAGATGGAATCCCTGAGATAGAGTGCCGGAACTTAAAAAACAAAGTGCCAATAGTAAGCTTGATAGATTTTTACCCAATTGAAAAAGGCTATGATAATAATACCAAATTAAGGAATAAAGACAAAACAGAAATAAAAGACCATAAACTTAATATTGTAAAAGTATTTCTTGCATCATCTATTGAACTTAAAAAAGAAAGGAAAAAAATTAATGACAGTTTATATGAATTAAGCAAAAAAACTGTACCAGATAATAACATATTCTTTGATTTAAAAATATGGGAAGAAGCTATTGAAACAATAGCAATGAAAGGAAAACAACCTGATTACAATAAACTGGTAGAGGAATCAGATGTATTTGTCTGTCTATACTATACAAAAGTTGGCAAATTTACTCTGGAAGAGTTTAACCTGGCTTATGATAATATGAAGAGGGCTAAGAAACCATATCATATGCTCGTTTATAAAAAAGATGGACAGATATCGTCATTGAGCATTGACCCAAAGAAAGTAAAGTCAATTAAAGACTTCGAAAACATTTTGAAAAAGATCAAACACCCGATAATTACTTATAAGAATACAGACAATCTCTTAAGGAAGATAGAGAAGAACCTGAGGATGCTTTATCTAAAAGAGAATTAGCAATAATAGGTCTTGATTAGTCTTCTCAATACTGACTCTAATTTTGAAAACAGTCTGGATTCCTGCCTGCGCAAGAATGACAGATTTCTGCTCTTGACAAGCTAAGCCCCTTCTAAAACATGGTATAACGTGCGAAAGTGGCGGAATGGCAGACGCGCTGGACTTAGGATCCAGTAGGCGCAAGCCTGTAGGGGTTCAAGTCCCCTCTTTCGCACCAAAAAGATTATAAAAATAATGATATAAATTGGTTTCCTGCCTCTGATAGGGATATGGAGAAAAGAGCGGGGATTCCTGCCTGCGCAGGAATGACATGCTTTTTGGTCGCAGGAATGACAATTATGAGGAGACATTGTGCAAGTTGATATTAATGCAATTAACGCTGCAAAAAAGGAAATTGTCCTGACAGTTGAAGCTGAAAGAGTGCAAAAAGCATATCGCAGCTATCTGAATAAATCAGCAACAGAAGTTGCTATTCCGGGTTTCAGGAAAGGCAAAGCTCCTATGAGTATGGTTGAACGTACTTATGGTGAGAAAATCAGAGAACACTTCTTCATGGATTATATTGATGAAGTCTTTCATGAAGCTGTGCAGGAACATGAGATTAACTATCTGCTTCAGCCCGAAATCAAGGATATGCAGTGGGAACCGGGTCAGGATATGATTATTAAAGTCGAAATCGAAGCTGAACCCGATGTAACTTTGACACAGATAGAAGGGCTGAGTGTACCTTACCGTCCGTTGGAACTCAAGGATGAAGTGCAGAAATATATTGAAGAGCTTCGGAAAGAAAATTCAACTATGATTGATGTGGAAGACGGTATAGCTGAAAGTGATGAAGTGGAATTTGAAGTCAAATGCAATATTGAAGGACAGGATTTCACAGATAACTATAGCACATTTTTGAATACTCAGCATGAGCCGGAACTTACCGAAGCAGCTCTCGGCAAAAAAATCGGTGACAGCTTTACAATCAAAGCTCCTCATGCTTATGTACACCATATCTTTAAGCATGCAGAACACAGTCATCATGATGGTGATGTGGATGTTAGCTTTATGGTAAATGCCATTCGCAGAACTCAATTACCTGTTATTGATGATGAATTTGCCAAAGATCTGGAATTTGATTCCGTTGATGACATGAATCAAAAAATCGAAGCTGAGCTAAAGGAAAAGAACGTTCTGAAGAATCATAACATTAAGATAAACTCACTGATAACCAAGCTGTATGTGGATAACAGATTTGACCTTCCGGAAAAGACGATTCAATATGTAGCAGAAAAAGAACTTGAACAATATAATATTGATGATGCCCAATGGCGCAAGTATTATGAGTTCCAGATTCGTTACCGCATTACACAGGACTTTATCAATATGTATCTGATGAAAGCTTTGCGTAAAGAGTATATTCTGGAAGCGACAGAAGATAGTATTGCCCTTTACATAGAGCATGAAGCCAAACTCAGTGACCAATCTGTGGAAGAATGGAAAGAGAAACACAAAGAGACAACCGAAGATGAGAGTTTTAACGAGACAGTGATTAATTATACTATCCTGAATAAAATTGCAGAAACCTGCGATTTCTTCATTGCTGAAGAAGAACCGATAGTAACGGATAATCTGGAAAACACAGAATATACTGAAGAGAAAGAAGAAACAAAAACAGACCAATCGGAATAAATCCGGAGGCAAAAGATGAATTACATACCAATAGTTATAGAACAGACAGGACGCAGCGAAAGAGCTTATGACATCTATTCAAGGCTGCTTAAAGACAGGATAATCTTTTTGGGTGGACCCATTGACGACAATATGGCAAATACGATAGTTGCCCAGTTAATCCACCTGGAAGGTGAAGATCAGGAAAAAGATATCTACATGTACATCAATAGTCCGGGTGGAATAATCTCTTCCGGGCTTGCAATCTATGACACGATGCAATATATCAAACCCAATATCAGTACAATCTGTATCGGACAAGCTGCCAGTATGGGAGCAGTCCTTCTGGCTGCAGGTGCAAAAGGCAAACGCATCGCTTTACCCTATGGCAGAATTATGATTCACCAGCCTATGGGTGGCGCACAGGGTCAGGCTGCTGATATAGAAATTCAGGCAAAAGAAATTCTCTATCTGAGAGACAAACTGAATGATATCCTCAGCGTTCATACCGGGCAAAGCTTGGAACGCCTGAAAGATGACAGTGACCGTAATTTCTTTATGAGCGCTATGGAAGCCAAAGAATACGGCATAATTGACGAAGTTTTGACTCATCGTCGCTAAAAGCCTGAGGTTTTGAATGGAAAAATACAAGACACTGAGCTGTTCATTTTGCGGAAGACAAGAAGCAGAGGTTAAAACACTGATCAGAGGTATTGCAGGTAATATCTGCGATGAATGCGTTACAATGTGTCACACAATTGTTGATCAGGATAAACCACCAGAAGCAGAAGCAGAATTTGAACTTGCTACTCCCAGCCAGATAAAGTCATATCTTGACCAGTATGTTATTGGTCAGGACAATGCTAAACAGGTAATATCAGTAGCAGTGTATAACCACTATAAACGTATCTTTATGCAAAAGAAAGACGATGATGTGGAGCTTGAAAAAAGCAATATCATGATGATTGGACCGACAGGCTCTGGTAAAACCCTCATAGCTCAGACTTTGGCACGCTTTTTGAAGGTTCCTTTTGCCATATCCGATGCTACTACGTTAACGGAAGCCGGTTACGTGGGTGAAGATGTGGAGAATATCCTCGTCCGCTTATTACAAAATGCAGATTACGATATTGCCAAAGCTGAAAGAGGCATAGTATACATTGACGAACTTGATAAAGTATCACGTAAATCCGAGACTCCTTCCATTACCCGAGACGTTTCTGGTGAAGGTGTGCAGCAGGCTTTGTTAAAGATTCTGGAAGGTACAAAAGTCAATGTCCCGCCCAAAGGTGGCAGGAAACACCCTCAACAGGATTTCATCGAAATGGATACCACCAATATTATGTTCATTGCCGGTGGCGCTTTCTTTGGTTTGGAAAAGATCATCCAGGAGCGTATGGCACGCAAGGCTTTGGGATTTGATGTGAAACTCAGCGAAAAGCTATCTGATGTCAGCATATTCGATTATACAAATTCATCAGACTTGCTAAAATATGGTCTGATTCCGGAACTCATCGGCAGGCTTCCGATAATATGTACTCTGCATGAGCTCAGTGAAGCTGCTTTATTGGATATTCTGACAAAGCCCAAAAATGCTATCGTCAAGCAGTATCAAAAGTACTTCGATATGGATGGTGTTAAGCTCAATATCAAAGAAGATGCTTTAAAAGAAATAGCCAGTATTGCTATCAATCAAAAGACCGGAGCGCGTGGTTTGAGAGCTATTATGGAAAAGATAATGCTAAGCATCATGTTTGATTTACCGGACAGACCTGATATCAGCACTTGCACTATCTCATCAGATGTTGTCAAGAAACTCAAGGAACCGATATTTACCTTTAAAGATAACGATAAAAAGAAACTGGCAGCCAATTAGTTAAGAATCCGTCTCAAATAGTAATACCAAACAGAGACGAAGTCAGAAAAAATGGCTATAGCAGTTGACCTTCATTCACATTCAAGTTATGCCGGAGGAGTTGGAACCATTCAACTGAAACCTCTGGCTGAGACAATGAGGTATAAAGGCATTCAGGTTTTTGGCATCGGTGATTGCCTGTTTCCTCTATGGCAAAAAGAATATCAATCCCAATTAACAGCTACAAAAGACAATCTCTACCAATTTCCCGGAACTAATGCTCATTTCATCAGACAAACCGAAGTGATATTTACCGTTAAACTCAAAAACTACAGTCACCGCATAATGGCACATCATGTAATCCTGTTTCCCAATGATAAAGCCATCCTAAAGATGGTTGATTGGTTAAAAAGAAAGGGACATAAAAATACTATAGCCAGACCATTTATAGTTTGTGAGAATGAAGCTGAGCTTCAGGATAGTCTCCATGCAATACAAGAAATCGACCCGATGTTGGAAATTATCCCTGCTCATATATTAACTCCCGACGGTGTACTGGGCAGTAAAAACGGTTTAAGTACATGGCTGGAATTCTATGGAGACTTTGTTTCTAATATCCATGCTGTGGAAACAGGTCTGAGTGCTGACCCCGATATGCTCTCTCAGATTCCTGATTTGCAGGGAAGAGCATTAATCTCGAATAGCGATTGCCACAGTACAGCATTAAACAGGGTTGGAAGAGAATTCACAATTCTAGATACTGATTTGATATCTTATGATAGCATTATTCAGGCTATCAGGAATAGGAAGATTGTTATGACTGCCGAGTTCTTACCATCAGAAGGCAGGTATTATCTTACAGGTCACAGAGCAGACCGGCATTCAGATAAAACGGATGTTTGTTTTCAGGATATTAATGATGAAGCATACACATGCCCTATATGCGGCAAAAAACTACTACCCGGAGTAAAAAGCAGAGCAAGCCAGTTATCTGACCGGACCATTATGCCTGATAAGCAATCTTTCATGCACCTGATGCCTCTTATCGAAGTCATTGCTCATGCTGCTAAGGTCAAGTCAATCATTAGTCCCAAGGTTATATCTTACTACAAGCAGTGCCTTTCTATATTCAGTACTGAGATTGAGCTGTGGCAAAGCTCAGAGCAAAATATTAAGGAACTGCTTGACAACAACCTGCCTCAAGAAATTATTCAACAAATCATAGCAGTCAGGAATGGAAATTTTTCCTTTGACCCACCCGGATTTGATGGCTGTTATGGGATTTTGAAGATACATTTGGAGAATGCACATGAATGCTGAGATTACAAAACCCAGACGTGAAGCGTTGGCAAATGCCATGGAAGCCAATCAAATGACAATTGTTTTTGCAAAGCTCGAATCAGAAGGAATTGAGAAGTTTTCTCAAGACAACCATTTTCTATACTTTACAGGTCTTGCTATCCCTGAAGCTGTGCTGTGTGTACTCAAAACACAGAACAAGGTTATTGAGTGCTTGTTTATTCAAAGAGGTATCCCTGAAAAAGAAGTGTGGGATGGCAAGAAGATGACTACTGACGAAGCAAAACAACTCTCAGGCATAGAGATTATTATGTATCTTGAGGACTTTTATCCTACTCTCAGCCAGCATTGCCCTATCATTCAAAAATTGTGGTCCAATATCGGGACGCCAATGCTAAACCGTCCTCTTTCACATGCTCTGTTTATGCTTGACCCTGTACGTAAAATATATCCCGGTATTGTCATAGAGAATTTGAATACTCTGGTAAGACCAATCCGGTCTGTTAAAACGGAATGGGAAATTGAACAGCTTCAAAAAGCTATAGATTTGACAGGCCAGGGAATTAGAAGCGTCTTCCAACAAGCCAAAGTTGGTATGATGGAATATGAACTGGAAGCTATACTCTATTATGAAATGCAGAGAAACGGAGTGCAGAGATGGGGATTCGCACCAATCATAGCTGCGAATATCAATGCCGCTACTCTTCACTATAGACAGAATGACTGCCGGATTGAGAACAATGATGTCGTGCTCATGGACGTTGGCGCTTCATATATGAATTACAGTGCAGATATTACACGCTGTTTTCCTGTTTCGGGCACATTCTCTCCAAGGCAGAGGCGGGTTTATTCGGAAGTATTGGCTATCCAGAAAGAAATGATTACTATGATGAAACCCGGAATAGGTTTAACAGAGCTTAATGAGAAAACAAATGAACTGATACAGCAGGCTTTGATTAGACTTGGGCTGATAGATGATGCAAAGGATTTCCGGCGTTACTATATGCATAGCCTGGGTCATCATCTAGGTTTGGATACACATGATTTAGGCGCCAGGGATTCCATTCTGGAAGCTGGGAACGTTATAACTGTCGAACCCGGTATCTATATTCCGGAAGAAAGTCTTGGTATTCGCATAGAAGATGATGTTTTGATTACTGAAACAGGATACGTGGTTCTATCAAAGCATATCCCGAAAGAAATAGAAGATATAGAGAAAATTATTCAGGAAAGCCGTAAATGAAACAAAGAGCAATTTATCCCGGTACTTTTGATCCGATAACCTTGGGACACATTAATATCGCTGAAAAAGCTGCTACTATGTTTGACGAAGTAATCATGGGTGTTGCAGGTTTTACCGGAAAGCAAACTCTCTTTTCGATTGCAGAAAGAATTGAGCTGTGTAATAAGTCAGTTTCGCATATCAAGAACATAACAGTCCTGCCTTTCTCAGGCTTGGTAGTTGATTTTGCCAAATCTCTTGAGTGCAGAATATTGATTCGTGGTATGAGAGCTGTTTCCGATTTTGAATATGAGCTTTCTCTGGCGTTAACAAATAAAAAGATAGCTCCGGATATTGAAACAATCTTTCTGGTTCCCAGCCTGAGGTACATGTATTTATCATCATCTATGATGAAACAACTTGCCGAATTGGGTAGTGATTTGCATGATTTTCTGCCCACCTCTGTTATCACAGCACTCCATGATAAATACTCAATAAATAACTAAGGTTTTGTAATGCCAAAAAGAAAAGAAGCCCCTGCCGAACTCACTCACATCTCAGAACGTTCTTTGCCTTCAAATATCAATGCTGAAGCTGCTGTTTTATCAGCTATGCTGATTGATAAGGATGCCGCTACCAAGGGTATAGAAAAGCTGAAAGAAGAGTTTTTGTATCGCTCAGTCAATAAAATCATCCTCCGAACTATGCAGGAACTGTTTTACGAAAATACAGAGATTGATGCTATAACTCTGATGAGCAGACTTGAAAGAGCAAATATGCTTGAAAAAGTCGGCGGGATACCTTACATAAATGAACTGGCGAATGTCGTCGTATCCAGCGCTAATTTTGACTATCACTTAAATATTGTTATAGAACAAGCCTTACTCAGACAACTCATCATCGCTTCAAACGGTATTATAGAATCTTGTTATCAGGCAGACAAACCTGTTCAATCTATTGTCGATGAAGCTGAGCAGGCTATTTTTGCTGTAGCAGAGATGCCCAAAGAACAAGGTTTCGTTCGTTTAAGCGATATCTCGCATGAAGTTCTTTCCATAATACAGCAGGTGGCAGATTCACATGTTCCCGTAGTTGGAGTAGGTAGCGGATTCGCTGATTTAGACAGATTAACCGGTGGTTTCAGACCCGGGCAATTCATTGTAATTGCTGCACGTCCAGCCATGGGTAAAACTGCCTTTGCACTAAATATAGCATCTCATGCAGCTAATGATTTGAATAAAAAAGTGGCTGTCTTCACTATGGAAATGGCGCGGGACGAAATTATCATGAGGCTGTTCAGTAGTGTTGCTGAAGTCAATATGGACGCAATGCTCAAAGGATTTGGGTTAAACGAGGATAAGATTATCAGACTAACTCAGGCTGCCGATGGATTGTCCAGTAAACACATCTACATTGATGATGCAGGCACAAATACACCTCTGGAAATTAAAGCCAAAGCCAGAAGACTTGCTGCTCAGATTGGCGGCTTGGACCTGATTATTATTGACTATTTACAACTTATGACATCACCTAAATACAAGGACAATCGACAACAGGAAATATCAGAAATTTCCCGTGCTCTTAAAGTTCTGGCAAAAGACATGCATATTCCCGTTATTGCTTTGTCACAGCTCAATCGTCTTTTGGAAGCTCGCGAAAACAAACGACCGGTTTTATCTGACTTGCGTGAATCAGGAGCTATTGAGCAGGACGCTGATTTGGTAATGTTTATTTACCGTGACGAATATTACATCTATCTACAGAAGGAAAAGAGCTACAAATCCAAAGGCAAGAGAGACTCAGATCCCGATTTTGATTATGATGGTGAGATAGAAAAAGTAAAAGGTATAGCTGAAATTATTATTGGCAAGAACAGACACGGTGCCATTGGGACTACAAAACTGAGGTTTGTACCGGAAATCATTACTTTCCAAAACCTCGACACCAGTCATGATTACTAATTGGCTATCCCAGATTGGGGGTTATTTCCTCTTTCTATACGGCTGCTTGCGCTTCCTACCCCACCTGGGGCATCGGCGGAATGAATTAGTCAGGCAGATATACCGAATCGGTTTTGATTCACTGATTCTTATCACAATCACTGCCGCATTTACCGGATTAGTAACCGCGGTACAAGCTGTTTATCAGACCCAGGGCTACATTCCCGTAGCGTTTGTGGGTGTATTAGTCGGAAAATCCACTATGATTGAATTAGCTCCTGTATTAACTGCTTTAGTACTTACAGGTAAAGTGGGTGCCAGCATCGCTGCTGAGATTGGTACAATGAACGTTAGTGAACAACTTGACGCTCTTAAGACACTTTCAATCGAACCTTCTGATTTTTTGTACTTACCTCGGATTGTTGCCGGTATTATTGTCTTCCCACTTTTAACAATCTATGCTGATCTGATCGGTATCATCTCTTCCTGGTTCTTTACTTATCTGCGTTATGGCATCTATTCTCACACTTTCTTCAGCAGCATGAAGAATTACTTTCTTCCTTCTGATTTGTGGGGTGGGCTGGTTAAATCAATCTTTTTCGGTCTGATTATTACTTCAATTGGTTGTTTTGAGGGTTCCAAAGCAACAGGCGGAGCAGAAGGCGTCGGTAAAGTAACAACCCAAACCGTAGTATACTCTGCCATATTAATTCTGATTATGGACTTTTCTGTCGCCTGGCTTCTGTTTGGAGCTTCTTGATTGAAATCGGTTGATAAATTTGCACTTACAAGAGCAGATATTCAAAGAGTATCACGCATGCTCAGCAGTTTGCTGCTGCTTTGCATGATTATGTTAATATTATGCACATGCAGCAAAGCCTCAAAATCAAATCCAACCGGCAAAGCAAAATCCGGTAAGCTATTTACTATCCTGACCCTTGATAGGATAAAACAAACAGGTTTTCTAAAACGAATTATTCCTGCTTTTGAACAAGCGCACAAATGCAGAGTGGAAGTAATATCATGCACTGGCAGTTCGGAGCTTCTGGAGTATATTCAGGATGCAAAGAATATTAAATATGACCTTGTTTTAGGAATCGATAATAGTTTCTTCAATGATACATCTGCATACAGTGGATTCACAGCTTCAACAGTTCTCAAAAAACACCCGGTGAATAGTACTTATCTTTTGGATTCACAAAGCAGAATCATCCCTTATGGTTACGGTTATCTTGCCATGCTCTATAATGAACAGAAAATATCACGACCACCTGAGTCTTTTGGAGAATTGCAGGATGCTCGTTTCCTCAATCAAATAGCAATATGTGACCCCCGTAATTCAGGTATTGGCAGAGCATCTCTCTATTGGACCATCGCATTATTTGGAAACGATGGATATCAGCAGTTTTGGAAAAGCATCAAAAAGAATGTTTACGCAAGCAAGGATACCTGGCAGGAAGCGTTGCAAGCAGTAAATTCCCAGGATTGCTCCATGACCTTCGGATTTACCAGTACTCCTGCCTGGATAATCGAATCACAAGCGCAAGCTCTTACAAATCCATTACCAATTAAAGCGTCTCTTATGAAAGAAGGTAGCTTTCTCTATATTGAAGGCGCTGCCATTCCGGTAAAATCAAAACAAAAACCGGTCTCTGAAGCTTTTATGGCATATTTGCTTTCCCCCGGGATTCAGAAGTTTGTAGCTTATGATTTAGGACTATTCCCGACCAATGAATCCACTCCCTTGCCGGCACAGTTTTCTGCCGTTCCTTTTACAACCTTTACTGTTAACGACAAGCTGATGCAAGAAAATCCGAAAGAAAACCTGAATAACTGGCTCGATTTCTGGGAAAGAATCTTTTCTCACAGCATTATGTAACAACACGGTATGACTTTGTGATTGAGTTAACATCTCCGGCATTCAATATTGTCCTCTACCAACCGGAAATTCCGGCTAATACTGGCAATATTGGCAGGCTTTGCGTTGGTTCAGATTCCCGATTGCACTTGATTAAGCCCTTTCGCTTTCTGATGGATGACAAATCTCTCAAGAGGGCAGGTCTGGATTATTGGCATGAACTTGATATTACTATTCATGATAGCATTGATGAGATTATAAACACAATACCCATCAGCAATATCTACTTCTGTACAACAAAAACATCAAGGTCTTATCTGGATATTGAATATAAACCGGGAGATTACTTTATCTTTGGACCCGAATCACGTGGATTACCTGAGAGTATGTTAAATCAATATTCTGACCGATGCATTACGATTCCTATGAGTACAAAAATCAGGTCAATCAACCTTTCTAATTCTGTTGCTGTCATATTATTCGAAGCTATCCGGCAGAATATGAAGTAGAGTAGCACGCCGATGCTGCTCAAACCGTTTTATCAGCATTCGTCTGAGCAGGTTCGGCGACCTTCTCTACAACATAGCACTCTACATTGATTTACTATGTATACTTATTCATCCGGAAAGAAAACTCGCTTCCGATATATATCCCATCCATGTAAGATGTCTTTTGAAATACCCAATAACGTTTCCAGTAAGTCATAGATATTGGGGCTTTTCATCAACTTACTGATATGCAGTTCCCCGTTTTGCAGCTCAATTTTAATAATCACCTGCTTCAGGTCATACAGACGTTCACCATCTTTCTTATGTATTGTTAAAGGCATGCTCACACTTAGTTCAAATTCTTTTAGCTTTTGCGCAATATCATCGGACAATTCAGAGGGGAATTGAATTACCAGGTCATCTCCCACAGGTTGGACATCCTTTTCTTTATCAGACAACCTGTAAACGGAATGGAGCTTCAAACCCTCAATAAATAAGGGTTTTAAGGCATTCTCCAAATCATCAGTTACATAGTCACCCGAAGTGTGAAAATCAAAATACTCGTTCTCACCTGTTATGCCAATTGCCAGAGCAGGACTGAAGCTTACTTTTGGATGAGGATTAAAGCCTTGTGTGTAAACTATTGGCAGTTTGCTTCTGCTTATCAGGCGAAAGACCATGCGCATCCAGTCCAGATGACCTACAAATCGGAAGTCTCCACCCTTTTCATACATCAAACGGTAGTGCCAGCTTTTTATGAATGTAGATTTTGTGCCGGGATGTTCCAAAACTTCAGGCATTGGTATTGATGAGAGTGACTGTGCAAAATCTATGGAACTTTCCGTGTATTGCATACCCAATTTGTCATCACAGACACCGCATCCTATACAACCATTGCGGCAATCTTCTGAGGTAACTTCTTCCTGAGCCTTTTTCCATTCTCCTTGCAACCATGCTTTCTCAACTCCCAAATCCACAAAATCCCATGGTAGCACACTTTCTGATGGAATTTCAGTATAGACCGATTCTAGATTAAATCCGGTCTCATCAATAGCCTGAGTCCACTTTTTCCAATCAAATCCCTCGTTCCAGCCGTCATATTTAGCTCCCAATTTCCAGGCGTGCTCTATCAATATTGCGCTATCATCGCTACCACGTGATAAAATTGCTTCCAGCAAAGAACTCTCAATGGTGTGATACCTGATTTTTATATACTTGTAACGCAGAAACGCATGCTTAATCATGAGTACTCTTCGCAAAATCTCATCCGGCTTAAGCATCGGAACCCATTGAAAGGGCGTGTGTGTCTTTGGAACAAAAGGAGACAAAGATACGTTTATCTGAAAGCGTTTGCCGGTCTGGGTCAGGATTAGATTTATCAGGTCTATTATACCTTGAATATCATCCTCTGTTTCCAGTGGCAAGCCAATCATAAAGTATAGCTTAATTCTCTGCCAGCCAAGTTCTTTGGCTATATTCACACCATGCAGAATCTCAGCTTCAGACAGGTTTTTATTGATTATGTTTCTTAGTCTTTGGCTTCCAGCTTCGGGTGCAATCGTCAAACCTTCTCTGCCAACTTCTTTCAATAAACTTATCAGAGTATCATCAAAGGAATCTACCCGCAAAGATGGAAGTGATACATGAGTTTTATCCTGATTTACCTTCTTCAGCATTGCTTCCAGAAGGGGTCTTATGCAAGTATAATCACTGCTGGAGAGACTGGATAATCCCGCTTCATCCCAGCCATAAGCTTCAATCTCTTTGAGTAGTGCTTCCAGAATATCTTCTGGCCTGCGCTCTCTTACAGGTCTGTAAAAATAACCGGCATGACAAAATCTGCAACCACGCGTGCAACCTCTCATAATCTCAGCGACATAGCGATTATGAGTTGCCAGTTGCCACGGCATCAGTTGAGGCGTATGCACTTTCTCATGTTTGGCAAAGCCCTCATACTTTCTGATTTTTATCCTGAAACTATTGTCATTAGCAATCATCTCATCGTGTATTAATGGGACGTACATCCCTTTTATTGATGCGAGCTTACATAATATGCCATTTCTGTTTCGTAGGTTAGCTGCCCTCAGATGACCCAAAGAATCAACAACATTATCATTCCTGCGCAGGCAGGAATCTTTGTTGTTGTCATTCCTGTATTCCCCATGCCCGTCATTCCTGCGCAGGCAGGAATCTTTGTTGTTGTCATTCCTGTATTCCCCATGCCCGTCATTCCTGCGCAGGCAGGAATCTTGAGTTCCGTTCATGTCATGGTGAGCTTGTCGAACCACGGAACTCATACCACCATTCCTGCGTCCTTCGACAGGCTCAGGATGACTTTCAGCGCAGGAATTATCCACAACGTCATTCCTGCGCAGGCAGGAATCCATGCTGTTTTTACTTTCCCTGATTACCGCTATAATCTCTTCTATTGCGTCTTCACCTTCGCCAATCAGAAATGCATCTATAAAAGGTTTCAATGGCAATGGATTGCTGGCACACGGTCCGCCGGCAATAACAATCGGGTCTTTATCGGTTCTGTCCTTAGAATGCAGCGGTATGCCGGATAAATCCAGAAGCTCCAGAATATTGGTAAAGTTCAGTTCCGATTGTAAAGTTATACCAACCATATCAAACTCAGACACATTGCGCTTACTTTCCAGGGCATACAGGGGAATTTTATCTTCCCGCATGATATCCAATGCATCCAGCCAGGGCAGATAAGTCCTGTCCGCCATCGCATAATCAAGTTTGTTTATTATGGTATAAAGAATCTTCAGTCCCAGATGGGAAATTCCGACTTCATAAACGTCAGGAAATGCTAAACAGACTTTTACTTCTGCCATGTCAAAGTTCTTGTGACAAGCATTCAGTTCGTGGTCAATATAACGGGAAGGTTTCATGACCCGGTGCAGGAATTGACTTTTATTCTTTGATTTATCGATGGGATACCTCAGTTTTTATAAATCTGCATCTTTGGGAATATGGATTACGGCATTGCGTTTGAGATTCTTACTATATGGTTTAAGTATGTTACTCAGCTTTTTGTACAATTCATTGATAAAATAGTCTTGTTGTTCATGACGTGGTTTGAGCTTCCGGAAAAACCTGGCAAGAGCTTTTTCTGTTTCTCTGCCATTACCCGCATGGGCAGATTCGGAATTGTAAGTATTATCTTTATATCCGATAAACAAACTCGGTGCAAAGCAATCCTTTTCCGGGAAATAATACCAATGCGTATACTGACTCAGCTTATGAATGATGCTTTCGTTGTTCTTCAAATAATACTGAAATCTGACCGCATTTTCCAAAGCTTCGGGATATGACTTAACAGTAATCTTTGGCTCTTCCATATTTTCCTCTGAACAATTTTCTTTATGTATATGCTCAGATTCAGCCATTATTAGTCAAGTAAATACTCATTTTTAGCATCTGATTATACTTTAATGATAGACAGTCTTGAAGTTTTTATTATCAATATATTTACCTTACAACCAATAACATAAGACTTACATGCATATCACAAATTACTTGCAACTTCAGTGAATTTGATTATCTTGTGCGTATTGCATTTGCACTTCGCAATGCAGATATTTCTCTCTTGAGAAAGGAACTATTGTGACAAAAAAACTAATCAGAGTCGTATCAAAACCAAGTCCTTCCAGGCAACTATCTACTAAGCTGTTGGATACATTCACCAGCTTATTCATCCAGGCAAATATTTATCATAGGAAACTCAATCAACTAACAAGAAAAGTGCTTCTGCAGAAATCAGAATAAATCCTGGAAAAGAGATAACCTGCTAACTTACGGATAGCACCTGTTTTATTCCCTGTATCTCCCATTAATCTCCTACGGATTGTATTAGGAAAATTGAGGGAGGGATAAGGGCTATTGGTGCTTAGGTGATTAAGTGATTAGGTGAACAGCATAAGATAAGCCATAATAATTTAATAAAAGAAACGCCGGCTCCACGTGGGACCCACCCGGGGAAAAAGCCGGGGAGGCACCCACGTGGAGCCGGCGTTTCTTTTATGGTTTTAATGAAGGATATATAATGTCGTATAAAATCATCAATATTCTTTATTATTGTTTTCTCATATCTTGAATAATCAAAAAGACATTTACAGGTAAAAAAATGCGTCAAAATAATCCCGTCGGGATTTGATATTCGATTGCCAGTGAATTCATTCACTGGAAAAAATACAGATAAAGCGACACAACCCCATCGGGGTTTTCTATTATTAGGATTATGATTGAATATGTACATGACATGGATGGCTTTTTACCTGCACATTTATTTCGTTTGAATAGGAAACCCCGATGGGGTTAATCCGATGCCCAATATTAACTCCATGGTTCGAAACCATGGGTTAACGAATATAAAAACCACGCTGTGGTTTACAACTGGAGATGGGTTATCGGATGCAAAGTCGCGCTGTGATTTCAAGCTGTCGAAGAATGTTGACAATTTGTACGAATGTATCGTAAAACTCAGTTTATGCAATTATGCAACTTAGAAGTATCTAACTTAAATCGGAGCTAAATAAACAAAGGAATACAAAAAAAAGAATTGATGAGCAACTGTGTTAGATTTCACAAAAGTTTTGTGCATAGTTTAAAGACAAGGATTAAAAATGCACTTGACATGATAACATCATTTTAAATGTTCTGTTTTGAAAAAATTATGCGGGATTTATAAGATTGACTAGTTTTCAAAGTACTTATCTCTTTGCACTAATCTTTAGCATGAGACATGTAAAACGAGATTTGTCTTGTGCTGAGTAAAAAAGATAGTAACTAACTAACTTACATAAGGAGTAACAAATATGAAAGTAGCTATGCTCATAGCATTACTTTGCCTGACGACAGGCATGTTTGCCATGACAGGATTTGATGTCTCGACCGTCAATTCAACTTTGGATAATGTTGTGCCAGTTGTAACGTTGAGTGCTCCCACCAGCGGACAAACCTGGTATAGCGGAGAAACCCATGCCATCACATGGACAGCTGCCGATACCAACTTTGGAGCTAATCCCATCAGGCTGGAATATACCTTGAATGGTGGTAGCTCCTACACAGAAATAGTAGCAAACACTGCCAATGACGGCAGATTCGACTGGCTGATTCCGGCTGTTAACAGCACCACAGTCAGAGTTCGCATCAAAGCGACCGATAGCTTTGGACTTGTTGCACAACGTTCCTCAACGAATTTCACTCTTGCAGTAAACCGGGACGTTGAAGTCTCCTCGGGAAATGTAACAGGTGCTGCCATTTTTGCCAATGGTATACCTACCGGAGAGTTTACACCCCATACTTTTATCCTGACTGAAGGCACTACTATAACCTATACTGTGGAAAAAACAGACTATACGTGGACACTGGCAACCGGCTCAGACAGCAATATTATAACCAATCTGGCAGGCAGTAAAAACATAGTTTTTGAAGGCACATTTACCCGCATTGACCCGGTAAATGCAGGCTTTGTCTATACCGGAAACCCGGATGTTCCCATAACTGTCATAGCTGGTACGATTGAAACTCTGGAGGTTCCACCCCCAACAATTACCCCTTCGGGAGCTATAGTGATGGTCTTTACCGGCAATTCAACCAGCGACCTGACAGTCACGGTACCGGTCGGTACCTGGTACGTAATCGCTTACTATAATGACCCGGCTGACGGTGGTCTTACTTGGCATCATGGTAATCCATACCCGGCAGAGGGAATCAGGAATGTACTGTTTGCCAATGTACCCTTTGGAGCCAAAGGCGATATTCCTGTTATCATTGACCATGTTGATGATACATTGCCGGTGGAGCTATCCTCATTTACAGCAATTACAACGGCAGGTTGTTTTGTGAATCTGCAATGGACTACCCAATCTGAGACTAACCTGAGTGGATACTACGTTTATCGCAATTTTGAAAGCAGCCTCAGCTCGGCTGTTTGTATCAATGCGCTGATACCTGCAACGAATAGCTCGCAAACCATGGATTACAGTTATACCGATAATGAAACTGAAGCGGGCAATACCTATTACTATTGGCTGCAAGTTGTGAATTTAGATGGCACGCTGAGCTATCACGGACCACTGAGTATTAATGTTACAAATAATGCGACTCCGGAAATTACAGAGATAACTTCTTTGGGTAGTGCGTTCCCCAATCCATTCCGTACCGGATGTAGCACCAGCATCGGTGTATCCGTTAAAGCCGGAGAAACAGGTACAGTAAGTATCTTCAACCTGCGCGGTCAAACTGTAAAAACATTCCCCTTACAAACTGGAAACCAAATTCTGGTTTGGGATGCCAAAGGCAGCAGCAGTGGAGTTTATCTCTATAAACTTAGTACACCATCCTGCAATGTTACCAGAAAATTGGTTTTGCTGAAATAGCACAGGGAAGAGGAGAATTAAGATGAAAACCACAATAATTATGGTTATCCTGCTGGTAGCAGCTTTTACCCTAGCAGCCATTGCACCGGTGGTATCCAATACTACTATGACTCAACGTACCGATGGCAGCAAACTGGTCGATATCACCTATGATCTGGCAGATGCAGAGAGCAATGCCAGCACAGTCTCCGTCCTTATCTCTACCGATGGAGGCAGCACCTTTACGCTTACACCTACTCCGGCATACCTGAGTGGTGCTGTCGGACCTAATATTGCAGTCGGAACAGGCAAAAGTATCATATGGAATATGGGAGCCGAAAGCTATACGCTAAATATGTCAACCTACCGTGTGAAAGTGACTGCAGATGATTGCACTGTACCACCTATACCGGTCAATTTTGTCCTGGTCGCGGGTGGAACATTTAACAACGGTATTTCCAATGTTACCCTGAGCAGTTTTTACATGGACAAATACGAACTGACCCAGTCTGCTTATCAGGCTGTGATGGGAAGCAACCCTGCATCCGGATACGGCGTAGGCGATAACTATCCAGTTTACTACGTTTCTTGGTTCAATGCTATTGAATATTGTAACAGGCGAAGCATTAATGAAGGTCTATCACCTTGTTACAGCTACAGCACATATGATACTAATCCCGCTACTTGGCCAGTGGGTTGGAATTCAGACAATGCCAATCACACCAATGTCTTCTGCAATTGGACAGCCAATGGCTACCGCCTGCCCACTGAAGCGGAATGGCAGTTTGCAGCCCGGGGCGGTAATTCTACTCACAGCTACACCTACAGTGGCAGCAACACTATAGGTAACGTAGCTTGGTACAGTGTAAACTCAGGCAGTACAACTCATACAGTAGGTAGTAAGTCTGCTAATGAATTAGGTATATTTGATCTAAGCGGAAACGTCATTGAGCAAAATTGGGACATTTATGCAACGCCATATCCAAGCGGTGCACAGACTAACCCTCATGGTGCTACGAGCGGGTCTCTCCGTGTGGGCCGCGGCGGAGCTTGGAGTACAGTTGCTACCGGCTGCCCTGTTTCCTACCGGGCCTGCGGCACTCCGGCTGGCAGCGTCAACTTTTTAGGCTTCCGCTGCGTCAGAAACGTCCCTTGATTTTGAGATAGAGTAGCATTCCAATGCTGCTCAAGATGCTGTGTATAGAGTAATTATTCTCCATATATGTCTATATAGTCCAGGCTGTGAACAGGCATTGTGAAGAGTCTTCAGTAAAACAAATTTGAGAAAAAAATAGATTTCCTCTTGACAGAAAAGCGGAGGTCAAGAGATTGGCATAACCCTTGTTTGAGTGCCTGATTTTTGGGATTGCTGATGGGGGTATAGATCTTTGTAAGTAGATAGAAGTGGGATGAGAGAACCTGCGATCGGTAATACTTAATAGGTATTTATCAGATTGTGAGAAAAAAAACGCGATAAAATAAGTAACTTAAGAGCAAGTAATATGAGCTTTTAGGTGATAACTTAAAATTATTTATGATGGAGAGTTTGATCCTGGCTCAGGACGAACGCTGGCGGCGTGGATTAGGCATGCAAGTCGAACGGTAGGATACTTTCGGGTATCTGAGAGTGGCGAACGGGTGAGTAACGCGTAGGTGATCTACCTTCAAGTGGGGGACAACCCAGGGAAACTTGGGCTAATACCGCATGTGGCAGTAATGCTAAAGCCGGCCTCTGAATATGCTGGTGCTTGGAGATGAGCCTGCGTCTGATTAGCTAGACGGTGGGGTAATGGCCTACCGTGGCGATGATAAGTAGGCGGCTTTAACGAGTGGTCGCCCACACTGGGATTGAGATACGGCCCAGACTCCTACGGGAGGCAGCAGTCGAGGATAGTCTACAATGGTCGAAAGATTGATAGTGCGACGCCGCGTGAACGATGAAGCATTTCGGTGTGTAAAGTTCTTTTCTATGCGAGCAGGGGTTGGGAGGTGAATAGCTTCCTGATTTTGATATTAGTATAGGAATAAGCCACGGCTAACTCCGTGCCAGCAGCCGCGGTAATACGGGGGTGGCAAGCGTTGTCCGGAATTACTAGGCGTAAAGGGCAGGTAGGCGGATTGGTAAGTTAATTGTTAAAGGCCCATGCTCACCATGGGTAAGGCAGTTGATACTGTCAGTCTGGAAGCGAGTGGGGGAAGACGGAATTCCTGGTGTAGCGGTGGAATGCGCAGATATCAGGAGGAACACCGAAGGCGAAGGCAGTCTTCTACGCTTTGCTTGACGCTAAACTGCGAAGGTGCGGGTATCAAACAGGATTAGATACCCTGGTAGTCCGCACAGTAAACGATAATCACTAGGTGTCGGTGGGATAGACCTGTCGGTGCCGTAGCTAACGCGATAAGTGATTCGCCTGGGGAGTACGATCGCAAGGTTGAAACTCAAAGGAATTGACGGGGGCCCGCACAAGCGGTGGAGCATGTGGTTTAATTCGATGCAACGCGAAGAACCTTACCTGGGCTTGACATCCCAAGAAGAGAGCAGAGATGTTCTTGTGCCTTTCGGGGAACTTGGAGACAGGTGCTGCATGGCTGTCGTCAGCTCGTGTCGTGAGATGTTGGGTTAAGTCCCGCAACGAGCGCAACCCCTATTTCCAGTTACCATCATTAAGTTGGGGACTCTGGAGAGACCGCTGCAGTAACAATGCAGAGGAAGGTGGGGACGACGTCAAGTCATCATGGTCCTTATGTCCAGGGCTACACACGTGCTACAATGGTAGTTACAGAGGGGAGCGAGACAGTAATGTGGAGCGAATCTCAGAAAAGCTACCTCAGTTCGGATTGAGGTCTGCAACTCGGCCTCATGAAGCTGGAATCGCTAGTAATCGCGTAACAGCATGACGCGGTGAATACGTTCCCGGGCCTTGTACACACCGCCCGTCAAGTCAGCCGAGTGGAGTGCACCCGAAGTAGGTGAGCGAACCCGTAAGGGTAGCAGCTTTCGAAGGTGTGCTTCGTGAGGAGGACTAAGTCGTAACAAGGTAGCCGTACCGGAAGGTGTGGCTGGATCACCTCCTTTAAAAGGTGTAACAACCATCAAAGTTTCACAAATTTGAACCTGGTCACAGGTTTCTCTCATCCCTAATATATTTTGTAGCTCAGGCATGTTGTCTGAGTGAGCCAATCAGTGTAGCATTCCAATGCTGCACAAGACAGAATAAAGTGTAATTAATAAATCATAGCGCTGTGTGTTTGACGTGGTAGTAATGGTAGGTCAGATATTGCAGCGTTGTGTGTGTTATAGTGGTGAGAGCGGATGGGCTTGTAGCTCAGCTTGGTTAGAGCGCACGCCTGATAAGCGTGAGGTCGGCTGTTCGAGTCAGCCCAGGCCCACCAGATAGATTTACCGGGACAAGGCGAGTTCTTGTTCTTTTTCAGATCTTTAGAAGTATAGAAGAGTGTAAAAGCGAAACGAGAGCGCGAGCAAGCGCAGGAGAAATAGGTGGAAGTATGTAAGAGCATACGGTGGATGCCTAAGCACTGCAAGACGAAGAAGGACGTGGCTAACTGCGAAAAGCCCCGGGGAGCTGTAAGCGAGCCTGGATCCGGGGATGTCCGAATGGGGAAACCCGCTGAGTTGAAGACTTAGCACCCGGCACTCATTAAGCATTTACGGCTTTGAGCAACTAAGCATATTAAGTTGTGAGAAGTCCTCCTTAGCTGAAAGGTTGTAGGAAGAGTGTTTAATGAGTGTCGGGAGTAAACGGCGTGAACTGAAACATCTAAGTAGCGCCAGGAAGAGAAAGTAAAAACGATTTCCTAAGTAGTGGCGAACGAACGGGAAAGAGCCTAAACCGTCCAGCGATGGGCGGGGTTGTGGGACCGAGTGAGTAGTTTTGTGTACTTATAGACGAACCTGTCTGGAAAGGCAGACCGCAGGGGGTGAAAGTCCCGTAGTCGACATGAGTACATGAGTGAATCGGTATCCCGAGTAGCCCGGAACACGAGAAATTCTGGGTGAATCAGCGTGGACCATCACGTAAGGCTAAATACTTGTAGTGACTGACAGCGTAGCAGTACCGTGAGGGAAAGGTGAAAAGGACCCCGGGAGGGGAGTGAAATAGAACCTGAAACCGTATGCTTACAAGCGGTCAGAGCTTTGTAGTAATACAGGGTGATGGCGTGCCTTTTGCATAATGAGCCGACGAGTTGTTGTTATCAGCGAGGTTAAGGTCTAGAGGACTGAAGCCGGAGCGAAAGCGAGTTTTAATAGAGCGATTAGTTGATAGTAACGGACCCGAAACCAGGTGATCTATCCATGGTCAGGTTGAAGGTGGGGTAAAACCCAGTGGAGGACCGCACCAACCGATGTTGAAAAATCGGTGGATGAACTGTGGATAGGGGTGAAAGGCCAATCAAACCTGGAGATAGCTGGTTCTCTCCGAAACATATTTAGGTATGGCCTTAATCGAGATTGATGGAGGTAGAGCACTGGATGGGCTAGGGGTCAGAGATGACTACTGAACCCAACCAAACTGCGAATGCTATCAATTGTATGATTAGGAGACAGGGCGTGAGGGATAAGCTTCACGCGCGAGAGGGGAACAACCCAGACAGTCAGCTAAGGGCCTTAATTTGATGCTTAGTGCGGAAGGATGTGCAGTTGCACAGACAGCCAGGATCTTGGCTTAGAAGCAGCCACGATTTAAAGAGTGCGTAACAGCTCACTGGTCGAGTGGTCGTGCACCGAAGATGAACGGGACTAAGAAGCATCAACCCGAAGCTGCTGATCTCATAGTAATATGGGGTGGTAGGAGAGCATTGTAATTGCGCAGAAGGTGTACTGTAAGGTATGCTGGAGCGGTTACAAGAGAGCATGTCGGCATGAGTAACGATAATGCAGATGAGAAGTCTGCACACCATAAGCCCGAGGTTTCCTGAGTAAAGTAAATCTTCTCAGGGTTAGTCGGTCCCTAAGGCGAGGCCGTTAGGCGTAGTTGATGGGCATCAGGTTAATATTCCTGAACCTGTGTATAAGAGTGATGGAGTGACGCGTCAGTGCGGCAGAGACAGCTGTTGGATTAGCTGTTGAATGCATGTAGGATGAGGGACAGGCAAATCCGTTCCTCGTGAAGTCCGAGGTGTAGGACGAGGCAGTAATGCCAAAAGTCTGCTTAGAGATGATGCCAAGAAATAGCTTCTAAGCGTTTACTTATATACAGACCGTACCGCAAACCGACTCAGGTGGGCGAGGAGAGTATCCTGCGGTGTTCGAGCGAACTCTGGTTAAGGAACTAGGCAAAATAACCCCGTAACTTAGGGAGAAGGGGTACCCCGATATTGTGAAGGAGCACATCCGGAGCGAGAGGGGGTCGCAGTGAAGAGGCCCAAGCGACTGTTTATCAAAAACACAGGTCTATGCGAAGGCGCAAGCCACGGTATATAGACTGACACCTGCCCGGTGCCGGAAGGTTAAATGGAGAGGTTAGGCTACACTAATCATACTGATTAGAATTAAGAATTAAGAATTAAGAATTAAGAATTAAGAATTAAGAATGAGGCGGAGAGATATAATCCATCCGCGTAACTCATAACAAAAGGATAAATCTTTGAGTCTTTGAGCCTTTGTGGTGAAGAAGACAGAAGGTGTGATTAGTGTAGCCGAAGCTTTGAAATGAAGCCCCGGTAAACGGCGGCCGTAACTATAACGGTCCTAAGGTAGCGAAATTCCTTGTCGGGTAAGTTCCGACCTGCACGAATGGTGTAACGACTTGGGCGCTGTCTCAACCAGGGACTCGGTGAAATTGAAGTAGCGGTGAAGATGCCGCTTACCCGCGAACGGACGGAAAGACCCCGTGAACCTTTACTGCATCCTGGCATTGTGAACTGGTGCAGTATGTGTAGGATAGGTGGGAGGCTGTGATTTTGGCACGCCAGTGTCGGAGGAGCCGTTGTTGAAATACCACCCTTATTGTATTGGTTTACTAACGTGCATAACAAGTGTGCGGACATTGTCAGGAGGGCAGTTTGACTGGGGCGGTCGCCTCCGAAAGAGTAACGGAGGCTTACCAAGGTTCCCTCAGCCTGGTTGGTAATCAGGCGCAGAGCATAAAGGTATAAGGGAGCTTGACTGCGAGACTGACGGGTCGAGCAGGTGAGAAATCAGGTCTTAGTGATCCGGCGGTCCTGAATGGAAGGGCCGTTGCTCAAAGGATAAAAGGTACTCCGGGGATAACAGGCTGATACCGCCCAAGAGTTCACATCGACGGCGGTGTTTGGCACCTCGATGTCGGCTCAACTCATCCTGGGGCTGAAGAAGGTCCCAAGGGTTCGGCTGTTCGCCGATTAAAGAGTTACGCGAGCTGGGTTCAGAACGTCGTGAGACAGTTCGGTCCCTATCCTTCGTGGGCGTAGGAAATTTGAGGGGAACTGCATTTAGTACGAGAGGACCGGTGTGGACGGACCTCTGGTGTACCGGTTGTGACGCCAGTTGCATCGCCGGGTAGCCAAGTCCGGAACGGATAACCGCTGAAAGCATCTAAGCGGGAAGCCGGCCCCAAGAATAGATTTCCCAACAGACAGGTTGGAGACTACAACCTTGATAGGTCACAGGTGTAAGTGCAGTAATGCATTCAGCCGAGTGATACTAATCTGTCGATTGGCTTCCATATATTTTTACTGTGTTTGCTTGTTAGCAATCGTTTCGCTTTTAAACACTCCTTGCCCTGACGTGGTTATGTGATAAGGTGATTAAGTGATTAGGTAATCCGACTCACTCATCAAACCTTAACACTAAACACAGACAACTTTTAAGTCAGGCGAGAGAGATGGTGGTTATTGCGGTGAGGTCACACCTGTTCCCATTCCGAACACAGTCGTTAAGCTCACTCGCGCCCATGGTACTGCAGGGGCAACTCTGTGGAAGAGTAGGTCGCCGCCATCTCCCTCGCCTGACTATTTTTCTGCCCACAACTCACCACCTTCATTAACTCCATCACCCCCTCTCATCATAATCACACAATTATCTATATTCACACCTGCCTCAATGTGTCCAATCTCCCTAGTACTACTTCAACCACTTAATCTCTTATTCCTCTAATATCTGTATTAAATTTTAGTAATAAAGATACTAATACCATACATGTGCTTTCAATTGCTACATTGCAAAATGCTATAGAAGCAATTCTTTGATATGAGTGTAAATGATGTAGTAAAATAATCCTTGCCTATATACTTCATCTTTTTAAAATAGCATTTCTTAAATAGAAATCCAAAAAAAAAGATATAGATGGAGGAAACAATGGCGAGCAAAAGTAGCGCCGAATATTATGGTAATCTAAAGGAGATTTCTCCAATCAGAGCGATTGCCGAGACATTAATAAACAATGACAAAGTACGAAAAGTGACTTTATCAGAGGTTTATGAATTAGCGAAGAAACAACCCGGAGTGTCAGTAACGGACATGCTTATTTATCCGCAATATGCGAAACAGCATGGTTTGCCTGAAGGAGCAAAAGTTCTAAACGATTGTCATGGAAAAATTGTTGGAAGAACGGCAAAAGCCAGACGATTTTATAATCGATTGACAGATTCTCAGAAAACTAAGGTAGAGGGAGATTTCCGAGAAGCTGTTTATCAAATGCAGAGTTATCCATTGATAAAAGCAGAGGCAATAATAGGGTTAGATTCTGACCTTATGCTAAAGGCTACATTTATTGCACCTGAAACTGATGCAGTGAATATGTTTAATTGGTTACTCAATTTTGCTCCTATCGAGCAATATAATGAACAATATGAACAAAGTGCTAAGTTGCCTATTCTGGATATTATTCTTATTGCCTTTAACGAATGGACATGTGATGATCCCTTTTACAACAATGTTGGTGCTCCGCAACTAGCTCTTATCGACGAAGTTCATAATGTAAATATTTGCTTTGGGATGAGATATTTTGGCGAAAGAAAGAAGAATACACTTACATTAGCCTGGACATCCGGGATGAAACTGGGAATGGCAGCATGTCACGCCGGAATCAAAGAAATAGATTTTACCACTTGTGAAGATAAAGACTATCAGAAGTTCGGGAAACGTGCCATAGCTTTTTATGGTTTATCAGGGACAGGTAAATCATCTCATACCAATAACGCAGATAATGGTGGAACTCTTCCGAAGGGTTTCTCCAAGGTCGTTTTGCATGATGATGCTTTTCAAATTGATCTGAAGAATAAAGTCTGTCGTGCCTGGGAACCAACATTATTTGATAAAACAGACAGTCGTGAGGTTGGACATCCTGACTGGAAATATTGCTTGTCATTGATGAACCATATGCAACTAAACATCGGTGGAAAGAACTGGCCTGTGGGACTGGACATCAGAAATTCAAATGGTCGTGCACTACTGGACAGGGATTTATTAGGAAAGCATGTAAACAAATGCAGTTTTCCCAAAGCTTTGGTTTGGTTAATGAAAGATACAATACTACCTCCTGTAATAAAAGTTACTGACAAGTATCTGGCTATTGCGTTGGGTGCAGCGTTAATGACACAACGCAACAAAGCAGAGAATGTGCCGGAAGAAGAGCTAAAGAAGCTCGTATTTGAACCATTTGCTAATCCATTCAGGGTTTATGAATTGTATAAAGATGTAGAAGCTTTTTTGAATGTAATTGATACAGGTGCGGAGATTTATAGCTTCAATTCTAAAGGCTATTGGAAAGATTCAGATGAAAGCCTCGAAAAAATACCGTTGCAAACATCTTTAACTCTTCAAACTGCGATATTGACCGACCAGTTACAATGGGAAGAATGGAAAACAGTACCCGGAACCATGATACCGACAAAAGAATCCATTGATAAATTACTTCCCGGCTACTATGACAAGTACAATCCATCAACCAGAAATAATATTGCCAGTTATCTGGATACACTTAAAGACCGGTTTAGACAAAGAACAGATTTTCTTAATGATTCTGATGTAAAAGAAAAACCAGAACTCAGAGAGAAATTAGTTAATTCGTTAAAACTGGGGTTATAGTAATTTATATAATTGAAGGTTACCATCATCGGTAGCCTTCAATTTTTAATACATTCATTGAAAGAGTTATTCATATTTGGGGAAAATAAATGAAGGGAGTATTCATGAAACATCTAATATTCATTCTTTGCGCTTTACTATTTGTCATTGCTGCATGCGATAAATCAACAAAACCTTTGGAATCTGTAGCGACTCCTACGATAAGTCCAAACGGTGGAACATATTATTCGACACAATCAATTCACATAGCCTGTCCGACTACAGATGCAACAATAAGATATACATTAGATGGAACTGATCCAGTAGTAAGCTCCCCGATTTACAGCAGTCCGATTGGAATATCCTCAAATACAACAGTTAAAGCTCAGGCATTTAAAACAAAAATGAAAGCCAGTGCAATTGCCAGTGTAGATTATAGTTTTGATGTAGGCAGTATGTATTTTTCTATCCCGGGAGGGACATTTACTTCTGCGCAATTGGTTTCCATAGTACCATCCTCGGCAGGTACAATTGTTCATTATACTATAGATGGGACAGAACCGACAGAAGCATCACAGATATATACGTATCCAATCACAATTGACAGAAATACGACACTCAAGGCAAAAGGATATGTAGCCGGCTGGAATCCATGTCCAACTCTTTCAGCAACATATTCATTCGTCGCTACACAACCTACCTTTGGTATTGCGGATGGATTGTATTACAATTCATTTGAGCTTTCTATAGCTACTCCTACTAGCGGTGCTTCAATCAGATACACTACAGATGGTACAGCTCCAACCGAAAACTCTACTTTATATACTGAACCTATAACGATTTCTGCTACAACAGTTATTAAAGCACAGGCTTATAAATCAGGTTGGACTAGCAGCACAGTTGGTACAGCAAATTACGAATTGAAGATTGTAGCTACTGTCTTTAATCCGATTCCCGGAACTTTTAGTACACCTCAGAGTGTTACTATTACCACAACGACCCCCGGGACTACAATTCACTATACTACAGATGGTTCTGACCCGACAGTCAATTCAAGTAGCTACTCAGCTCCTGTGTTAATTTCAGTCAATTCTACCTTAAAAGCTGTAGCTATGAAAAGCGGATGGACTTCCAGCAATATCACATCCGGATTGTATAGTTATGACGTTAGCCAGCCCACCTTCAATCCGGTAGCAGGTTCATATTCAGTACCTCAGGATGTAGTAATATCGTGCTCAACTCAGAGTGCTGAAATCAGGTATACTACAGACGGTTCAACACCCACAGTAAAATCCACATTATATGTAGCACCTGTGGCAGTTTCAGTATCTACAACATTAAAAGCCAAAGCATACAGAATCGGATGGAATGGCAGTCCTATAGCAACAGCAAGCTATTCAATCAATCCAACTCAGACTGTTGCAACACCGACTATTAATCCGATAGGAGCAAATTATAACTCAATCCAAAGCGTTGTATTATCATGCACTACATTTGGTGCTTCTATCAGATATACTTCTGATAATAGTGAACCAACTTCTGCATCAACACTATATTCAAAGCCGGTAACTGCAGCAGCAACGACAACCCTGAAAGCAAAAGCGTTCAAATTAGGTTGGTTTGACAGCCAGACTGCCAGCGAAACATATACAATAAATTTCAATTCAGTACAGATGGTGAGTATACCCGGTGGGACATTTACCATGGGAAGAACCACAGGTTCTGGTGAAGCAGATGAAATGCCGGTGCACACAGTAACTGTGCCAGCTTATCTGATTGGAAAGTATGAAGTCATTCAGTCGGATTGGATAACCGTTATGGGCAATAATCCTGCTTTTTTCCCTGAGGATTTGTATAGACCCATAGAAAGCGTCAACTGGTACACTGTTTTAGTATATTGCAATAAACGCAGTATTAGTGAAGGTTTTACTCCAGTCTATAGTCTAAACAATTCTACAGACACTGATACATGGGGAGCGATTCCAACCACATTCAACACAGTGTGGAATACAGTCGTATGTAATTTTTCTGCCAATGGATACAGGTTACCTACAGAGGCAGAATGGGAATATGCAGCACGTGGTGCAACTGCGAATCCTGACTATATATATTCAGGAACCAATACTGTGACCGATGCTGCCTGGATTCAATCAAATTCAGGTGGTGCCACTCATCCTGTCAGCCAGTTAGTGGCAAATGGGATTGGATTACATGATATGAGCGGTAACGTAAGCGAATGGTGCTGGGATTGGTATGAAAGCAGTTATTATACTACGAGTCCGGCAAATAACCCTTCAGGACCTGCGACAGGTTCATACCGTGTATACAGAGGTGGAAGCTGGGATAACTTTGTTTCAAGCAGTTGCCGAATAGCCTGTCGTGATGCAGTAGTACCATATTCAAGTGTGAACTATATCGGCTTACGTGTAGTCAGATCGAATAATTAGCATGGTATAAGCGTCACATAGGTTATTGCGTCTGCAAGGTCTTGCAGAGAAGTCTGAATTATCAGGCTTCGATAGATTTTGTGATAATTACTATTTGTAAGTATTTATATAAAAACTCCGTGATTATCTACCTGATAAGTAAAACATATTACAAAAACAAAAAGACATCAGTTTGGAAAGGTTATTGCTATTAACATCAAATACGGCATGGATGCTTCATTCTCAATGCCGGGCTTAGTTAGATTACTAAAAAAACAAAAATAGAAGACCACAATTCTGAAGGGAGTTTTTATGTTTAGAAGATTACTTATTTTAATCGCTGTATGCTTGGTGCTTTTCGCTTGTGACAAATCGACAGAACCAACATATACAATCCCTCTGCCGTCTTTCTTACCCACTGGCGGAACTTATTTTTCCACTCAATCAGTTCATATCAATTCATCTATCAGCAATGTAACTATCAGATACACATTAGATGGAACTGATCCGACGGCAAGTTCACCCATATATAACAACAACGCTCCAATCGGAATTGCCGGATTCACTGTGATTAAAGCAAAAGCTTACAAAAACAAGATGAAAGCAAGCGGTATTGCAAGTGCTCAATATTCTTTTGATGTCGGAACAATGTACATAAATCCAATGGGTGGTACTTATACAGCCCCGCAACCTGTTCAGATTATACCTGCATCTACAGGCACAATTATTCACTACACAACTGACGGTACAGAACCAACAGAAAGTTCTGCAACTTATACAACTCCTGTCACTATCGATGGAAATACTGTTCTGAAAGCAAAGGGTTATATCCCCGGATGGAATCCATGTGCAACTGTTATTGCGAATTATATGTTCAACACAACTCAGCCTTCATTCAGCATTGAGGGAGGTACATATTATAATACATTTGATGTAGCAATCAGTTCTCCGACCGCAGGCGCAACGATACATTATACAACGGACGGAAGTGAGCCTACTGAAGCTTCTGCTCTATATTCTGCTCCCATCACAATTGCATCCAGTAAAACAGTCAAAGCCAGAACCTTTAAAACAAATTGGAATGCAAGCGGAACAGCGTCGGCGGCTTACATATTAAAAATCACTGCTCCGGGATTTAGTCCCAATGCAGGCACTTTTTATACTCCTCAAAGCGTGACACTTTCATGCACTACACCTGATGCTAAGATTTATTACACAACTAATGGTAATGACCCCACTGAAAGCTCTTACCTGTATTCTTCCCCTATTTCATTAACATCCACCACCACTCTGAAAGCAAGAGCTTATAGAACAGGATGGACAACCAGTAATATTACTACCGGCGCTTACAATTTCAGCGTGTCAACTCCTACTCTCAATCCGGTATCAGGTCAATATTCAGGGCAACAGATGGTAACAATTGAGTGCGCTACACCTGATGCTGAAATCAGATATACAACTAATAATAGTGACCCTATACCAACTTCAACATTATATAGCACTCCTATAGCAATATCGGTAAATACAACTCTCAAAGCTAAAGGATTCAAATCAGGAATGAATGCCAGCCAGGTAGCAACAGGGATTTATCAAATAACCAATGCAGTTGCTACTCCTACTTTTAATCCTCCTGGTGGAATTTATTACGAGCCTCAGGAATTAACTATTGAATGTGCTACTCCCGGAGCTGAAATCAGATATACTTTTGATGGCACAGAGCCTAATAGTGGTTCTCCCATATTCTATTATCCCATTCAGGTTGATTCATACATGGAGATTAAAGCTAAAGCATTCAGAGCCGGATGGACTGATAGCCAAACTGCAACAGCTACTTACCAGTTTGACACCTATAACCAGATTGTTGCCTGGGGAAGTAATACTTATAACCAATGCAACGTACCTCCAGGAACAGACTTTGCACAAATAGAAGCCGGCATGTATCATACTGTTGGTCTCAGGACAGACGGTTCACTAGTCGCCTGGGGCAGAAACAACTATGGGCAGTGTGATTATCCCACCGGTAATGATTATGTGGCTATTTCTGCCGGTGATAACCACAGCTTGGCTTTAAAAGCTAATGGAACTATTGTCGCCTGGGGTTTCAACGATAGTCTCCAGTGCGATATTCCTCCTGATAGTTTAGGCTACGTTTATGCTGCAATTTCAGCCGGAGGAAATCATAGTCTGGCTCTTACTACCAGCAATACACTTGTTGCCTGGGGTGATAATTCCAGTGGACAGTGTGATGTCCCTGCCGGTAATAACTTCACTAATATTTCTGCCGGAGCAAACCATAATCTTGCTCTCAGACTAAACGGATCTGTAGTTGCCTGGGGCAATAATGACAGTGGACAGATTAATGCTCCCACAGGAACTAATTTTGCCTACGTTGCAGCTGGTGACCAACATAGTGTTGCCATCAGGACAACAGGTGCTTTGATAGCCTGGGGCAGTAATAGCTCAAACCAATCAAATGCTCCAAGTGGTACTACTTATGCCAAAATCGCAGCAGGATACCGTCATAACCTTGCTCTAAAAAACGATGGAACTCTGGCAACCTGGGGTTACAGCAATAATGGCTTAGGCACTGTACCTTCAACCACCACATACATTGATATTGCAGCAGGAAGGGATTTCAGTGTTGTACTCAAATCTACCCCTGCAACCTATAACAGAATGAAACTAAAATACCTGAAGCCCAAATTCAAACTTAAATAAATCACATTGATTTAGATAACAAAAAGGCTGCCCTAATCAGGCAGCCTTTTTATATATGTATCGCAGGATTTATCCGGTACAGCAGCTTTACAATTGAGTTATCAGTTGCTTCATTTCCTCAAAGGCAGCCTTCTCTGCTTCTTTTGCCAGAAAGAGATTGTCAATTGCGGATTCGATTGTCTCAGCATCATACTCTTTTGGCTGAGGAGGCATGGGGAAGAGTCTTGCAACTTTTTGCAGCGACCAGCTTACAACATCATAATGTTCAATCAGGTTGTCCAGCATATGTGTCTCAAGCTTCTTAGCTGTTTCTTTGAGAAATTCGTGTGCCATTGTCCTGCATTCGGACCACACAGCAGTGTTATATGCAAGACCGAAAGGATTGAGATTGTCAGATTGCAGAGCATTTATCCAGACATCATACCCTTTAATGCCATTTGAATACAATGGATATGTCCATTCCTTTTTGTGCTTGCTAAATTGCAGAGCAAACGTAAAGGCATCTTTCAGGGTTTTATTGATATCAGCTATCGTATCTTCCTGATTAGCACTAAACAAACTTACTACCCCTATTTCAGTATTACCCAGAGTATCCCACTTCTTAGCTTGGGGTTTACCATGAACGTCATAGTAAAGATAGTTTTCCTCATCATAGCCATAGATTATATTATACTCAGGAATTCCCAGCTCCCAACCTATAGTCGGCATATCATTATCGATTGCCATGCGGGTCATTTCCCATGCTTCTTTTTGTTTCTTAGCAAAATCAGGGTCATGCCTATCAAAGATAGTGCCATAAAGACTGATTCCCATATTCTTGCATAAAGCTGCCATTGGTTTATCAGAAAAAGCAGTTGGTCCGCTGGGGCACATATCCGCCGAAATATTCAGAATAAATGCATGACCTGTACATCCAAATATCCAGGCTGTTGTATGCTCCAGTTTAAAATAATCACTGATAGCCTTTAAACACGCTATGTAGCTTGTCCATATCCCCGGTACATTGATTGGATTGCTTAGCTTTTTCATAGTCTTTAATCCTCTCTATGTTAGTGAAATGAATAATTGCAGAACTAATTTTTTGGTCAATTCTTTTCTTTGATTTTCAATTCTCCATTTTGTGAGTATGTAGTCCCGTCTTTAGGCGGTTTTGCTATTTGCATAAGTTGTTAATAGCTGTAGGATAACCGCCCCCGGTTGTCCAAATGCATCAAAAAAAGGAATCTTTTTCAACGCATAGATGCATAGAAAAGATTAACGCAGAGAAGCAGAGACAGGGAGTTGCTGAGAATCCTCCATTCTCAATTATTACCTCCTCTTTCCAAATATGGGATAAACAACTATTCCTGAAAAGAACCTCATGGGTTCCTCTTGGGGTTAGCCCAGGAAGTTCTCAACAGGTTCTCAACAGGTTCCATCTTTGAACTCATATTCCGAGCATGTAGAGAATAGGAAGAAAAAGATATGATTCTTACATCCCATATCTGTTATATCCCTGCTCATTCCCTTTATCTTACTTAATAGATTCCAGAGAGATTGAAGGGAGATGCTAGGGTCATCTAAGGCTCCGACCCTTAGATGACCCTAGCATCTCTCTTGCTAATGCAACGGATCGTTTAAAGCATAAGAGAGGAATAAGCAGAGAACAGTGGATAAAAAAAAACAGCTTATCAGATAGGAATAAACATCTATATCGATGGTGCATCTATCTGTTGTTGCTCAGTCAAAGTATTTATTGACATATAATGTACGAAAATAAATATTAATAATTATTGTAGGTGAGCTTTTAGTCAAGGAGTCTGTTATGAAAATAAAGGCAGTTATATGCTTTATTGTTCTATTCTGTGGGTTGGTCATTTCTCTTCATGCCCAGATGCGTTATGTACGTAATATCCCGATACAGATACCAGCCGGATGGGATGACTATCAATATACACCCACACAAATATATCCATGTCCGGATGGTGGAGTGATGATTTTGGGTGATTGCACTATCCGGATACAGGATATGCCATCAGACCATTATGATTGGGATTGCGGGGTAGTTAAACTGGATGCGGATGGTAATTGTGAATGGCAATGGTGGAGTAGCAATTTTAACACTACCGGTGAACCCCACATCATAGGAATAGACCAGGAAGCTGATGGCAGAGTAAACTTTCTGATAAATGCCGGGTTTAATTATAATCAGATAGGCTGGATTGACTTACAGGAAAACTATTCATTACTGAATATTCAATTACCAACCTGCTATATAAACCGTGCAATGCGTTTATCAGATAACACTATCTTTGCTATTGGGAGTAGTTATCCAATAGATCTAAACTCCCATATCTTTTTTACGCATTTGAATGCTGAAGGAGATACAATATCTACCAGAAACTACCATTCTGACTCTTTATGGGTATATTTTGATCATTATGCAGCAACAGCTTGTGATATGGAGCTTGATACAGATGGTATGCCTGTTTCCACCTGTATATTTACAGACCGCTTTGCCAGTGTGGTCAAAACAGATTGGGACGGTAATATTATCTGGCGCAGAGATACGAATTATCAGACATGTAGTGAACCTATTCCAATTACCAAGCTACCTGTTACAAATGAATTGGTTTTTGGTTACCATGCATATAACAATCATCTTTTTAACCAATTTGTTATTAATAAAATAACTACTGATGGGATAGATAGTTTATTCACAATCCAAATGAGTACTTCAATTGGTGGTGGAAGTTATTATTCCATGCTTGGACACAATCAGGGGATATATTTATCAGGTTGCTATGGGGGGGATGGTATAATCCGTGAGTATATTTCAAATTATAATCTTTTTGGTTATCCAATCTGGACATGGTCGCATTATTATGGGTTAAATTTCGAACATGTCACAGAAAGCATTATAGAATTGCTCGATAATAATATTATGCATACTTTTAGTGATTCGGACTTTGGTAATTATGGATTATATGTAGTAAAATTACATCCGGATGGGACTTCAAATGAAGAGGACATAATACCATTACCTGCTATTGCATTAAATGCATATCCAAATCCAATGAAGTATAACATCAATATTGAATTTATCTCTGATATAAATAGCAAAAAACAATGGATAACAACAAAAATCTACAACATCAAGGGACAGATAATTAAAACAATAGATTTAAATAGAAAATCAGAAGGAAGATATACTGCTATATGGGATGGGAAAGATAGTAGAGGATTTTCATGCTCACCAGGAGCATATATTATGAAGATGCGATATGAAAACGACACCCTTGTAAAGAAGATTTTGCTGTTGAAATAACATTTTGGGTTAAAAGGAATGTTACATACCTATATTTGTGTAGTATTATTAAGATTGACACGATCTTATGAAAAATAAGATTAAAACAAAGGTAAGATAATTGCTTCATTTATCCTTAGGGAGGCAGATATGAAGAACAGACTGATATTGCTTTCAATGTTGTTCCTGTGTTGCACTGCGTCATTGCTTCATGCTCAGATGCGTTATGTACGTAATATCCCGATACAGATACCAGACTGGGCATTTACTCCAAAATACACTCCCAAAGAGATTTACCCTACGCCGGATGGAGGTGTGATTATTTTAGGGGATTGCGAAGTATGCTGGGGTAATCCTGATTTTCCTAATCATGCGGCTGATGCTGGAGCTATCAAGCTGGATGCCAATGGAATCTGCTTATGGCAGTGGTGGAGCAGGAACTTTATCGGAAGTGGACCACCCAGGATTGTTGGGATAGACCAGGAAACAAATGGAAGGATAAACTTTTTAATCAATAATGCTCCAGATTATAATCAAATTGGTTGGATAGAACCCAATCAAAATTATTCGCTACAAGAAGTTCAATGGATTACTGAGCATGGCTTTATATTAAAAAGGTCATTAAGATTGCCGGATAACAGTATTTTTACTATCGGCTCAGGTGGTAATTTACCTTACCCAAGTGCTTATTTCGCTCATCTGAGCGCAGGTGGAGACACTCTCTCGACCAGAACATATCCCCCAGATTCCTTGTGGATTCAACCAGCGAGTAAAAGAGGTGAGGCTCACGATATGGAGCTCGATACAGATGGAATGCCGGTAATCACATGCACCTTTACGGACATGTCCGGCAGTGTATTAAAAACTGACTGGAATGGCAATATCATCTGGAGAAGAGATACAAATGTTCCTTGTGCTTACAATAGCTTTGCTATATCAAAAGTACCACAGACAAACGAGTTAGTCATAGGCTATCCTGTATATAATGATTTCAGGTATGATTACTTTGTAGTATACAAGATAACTGAAACAGGAATAGATAGTCTATTCACAATAAATACAATAAACTACACAAGTGGATTTCTATCCATGACATGTCACAATCAGGGATTATATTTGGCTGGAGCAAGCCAACATGCTCAAGTATCTGTCGTTAATTATTCATTAACCGGATTTTGTGAATGGATTTGGACTGGTCAAGGAAATGATTGGCAAAAAGGGACTGAAAGAATATCTGTATTGCCTGATAGCAGCATCATATATGTTTATTGCGGTGATGATTTTGGTAGCTTTGTATTTATTACTAAATTACTCGCTGATGGAACGGGAAATGAAGATAATGCAGAACCTGAACCTCAGAATATTCTATATATATATCCTAATCCAATGACGACGGACTTGACTATTGATATCAAACTCAATAATAAAAGCACTCTAAGTAACAATCAAATCAGCATTTATAATATCAAAGGGCAATTGATTAAACAAGTTGAAGTTAATTATAAGTCTCAAAACATTCTATATGGTAATTGGGATGGTCTGAATAAAACAGGAAATCAGTGTAGGTCAGGTATGTATTTCGCAAAATTTAAAGATGCGGATACTCTATTGACTAAAAAATTCATGATTGTCAGATAGGAGGATTATAATGAAAAAGACTTTATTTCTCATTCTTTTATTAGTAGCTTATTTCCAAATTATACAGGGAGTTATTGTATCTACATTGACCAGGAGCAATGCAGAATTGACAGCTATAACGACATCTGTTAGTGGTAATGCTTTTCTAATTGATACCAATAATGTAACATACGGGGACTTAACCAGAAACGATATGGATGCTATGCGGGATCCTAATTATCAACCATTAAAGGATTTAAAAGGTATGGCAGGGAATCTGCAAAGAGCTATGTTCACAGTTGCTCCAGGTAATCCTCAAACATACATTAATAGAGTGATTAACGGTGATATTTATGCTAATCCTCCATATAATGGATTAAGCACTTTAGATTTTGATGCGACTACGGGGCCTGAAGGATTACATGCTTTTGTTCTATCTACCAGTATTGAGCCAGATGCTCAGGCAAGAATGGAATATTTATGTTACCTGACAAATTATGCTGCTACCCTTTATGATGCAATGTATTATTATAATGATGCGGTAGATATTAATGGTATACCCTATCAAAGCAGTCAATATCTGCAATATATAGACAGACTAAGAAGAATAGTCGTTTCGAGTACTGATATAATGTATTTTATCAAGATAAAGTATGACTATTTATCTACACACGCTACAGATGATAATATGGCTCGTAAATATTACTGGGGATTACCCAAAGGGGAAGCTGATTTAACTGAAGGTTCTCAAGATGTATTTTTGCCGAGATATTATCTGATTCAGGATAGATTATTACTATGCACTGCCTGGGGATATGGGTCTCTAATCCTCAGAAAAGATGCACAAGTCAGGGGAGATAATGTTACTGTGAATAAAATGAACATGTATCTGGGCATAGTTGATAGTTTATTAACTGAGTCTCCTTTGCTCAATTGTCCTCCTTACGTCACATCCAATAATCCTAAAACAGGTTTATTGGACTTTCATACCAGTAATTCAGGAGCATATTTAGAAAGCCCGGGATATCTGAATTGGGTAATGTTGTGGTCAAACCAATTCTTTTCCACCTATGCCAGACTGGGAGGAATAAACTATTTTAATAACGATTATGTAAAAGGCTGGATAAGAAATACAATAGAAAAAACCACCCCCTATAAAGCTGATTGGGCTATTGACGACTCCAACACCTACGGTTATGGGTATGTGAGGAATAATAGTAATTACGATTTAATCAATACAATAAATTCAGTGATAGCTTATTGTTATTATTATACATCTGATCCGGGTTTACGTTCAGATTGCTCCTGGTATATAAATAGTAGAATAGAAAATGGGCATTACCCGGGCATAAGTGAATACAACCCATTTTTTAATTATTGTTTATTGTATTTGTCAGATCCCAGTAACTTGTTGTCAGGAACTAATTCATTACCAGAGAGTTATACAAACGGTTCCTGGACAAGTAATGAGTTTGGTGTTCTTAGACCGCAGATTAATTCAACGGATGATTTGGTAGATAAACCAGCAATTTATATTACATATCAAAATAGTATAAACTGGGCACATAACCATGCTGACCAGACAAGCTATTCCTTTTTTTATCGTGGTAAACAGTTTTTCATTGACCCGGGCTATCACAATACGGCGTGTCCAGATCCTGATAATAATAACTGGGAATTTACACGCCCATGGATGCAGTCTCCTTATGCTCATAATATGATTGTGGTTAATCCTTTGGAAACGCCGGAGAAAAACGAGTTAGATGAATGTTACATAAATTATAATCCAACACATCCATATTGGATTACCGGAAGAGGAAATAATGACACAAAACCATATTCATACAAACCAAGTTGTGAATTGAAGAATGTCTTTCCAGCCAATGCGCTGAAATGTATGATTCTCCTTCATGTAAAACATATTTTAATAAGAACGGAGAAACAGAGATACTTAAGACTTATTTGAGATACGATTATGAGGACTTCTCTAGTCCTTTTCATGTAGATTTGAATAGAACATTCATCAGAGATGGAAGTTTGTTCTTTGTTTATGACGACCTGATCTCTTCTGATAATATTCCTCGAACATACTGGAATTTAATGCAATCCGGATTTAATAATAATAAGGTTGCTATAAAAGATCTTGATAATACTGAGGTGGGATTGTTTCAAAATTCCACCTATGATAATATTTTCAATTTTACAAAAGGTGAATTAACTCCAGGTAGTAGTAGTACTCGAGACCGGGTTGATTTTTCAATTGGTTCAACTATGCCTGCTTCAATTAATCCTATCAATATAGATTATAGTGAAAGTAATGTCGCAGGTCAATATTGCCTTCCTACAGATGATGTAATATTGGAAAGGACTGGACTTGAAAGGTCTTATGGCGACAGTTCCAGTCCCCAAGGAATTGGTGGAGGTATAAATCATGCCAGAATCAGAAGTGTAGCTACTGGAATAGTTCCCAAGTTTCTGACAGTAATAGCACCAAGAGAGACATACGATGGGGCACAATTGATCACCCAGACTATCAATACTCCCGAAGGTCATTATGGGACAATGATTATGAGTAAATCTCATACCAATACATCTCCTACATCTCCCACAACTTTGTGTACAACTTATTGCGGCTGTAGTGTGGGGAATGGCAACAATATAACAGCTACATACAACCCTACTCCTACGACGACCTGTGCTATTCGTACAAATGCTAAATTCTACTTAGTAACCAGACCCAATAATATAATCTCAACTTCTGCAGTCGTGGATAATTCATTAGTAATAATGCATGGCAGTTTTATCAATGTTAATGATACCCCGGTGTATCAGTGCTCATCCCCGGTGATTATTGGTATGAGTGCATCATATCTCAGCGGTGCTCTGCATGTGGATTTTAATGCTACAGCAGAGACACATCCCAAGTTTAAGATATCCAGAAGCGGGATACTGCCTGAACAGTTCTCCGCGAGTTTATCCTATTCCTCTTCATTGCCTCCAACTCCAATAAGCAGCTTGGACAATCCATATCCACAAAGCGAACCACAGAATATTATAGATAGATTAGCTTATGATGATAACTATTTTTACGTAAATTACTCGATAGCTGAACTGGCAAATGATAGCAATATTTCGATGGATGAAGACCTCTGCATTTATAGCGGAACATATTACAACACAGATATTCCGGATTTGCTTCAGTTCAATGGTCCCAACATTACATTATACGGCAACTGGTTTATCCCGCATGGTAAGGAAATGAGACTATTGGAGAACTGCAACCTGAAATTGAATTATGATTTCAAACTTACGGTTGAAGGCGAATTGGATATAACAGGTACTCAAGATAATGTGTGCAATCTATCAAGGTTTAACACATCTCTTGAATATTGGGAAGGAATTGAAGTTTCCAGCGAAGGTCAGTTAAACCTGGAATACTGTAACATTGAAAAAGCCTTCTCTATAATTGTATATGGGGCAATAAGCAGCCACAATGCAACGATTAACCGCAGCAGAATGGGTGTAAGATTGTGTAGTATCGGCAATTATCAGATAGAGAACACAGTCATATCCAACGGAGAATTCGCAGGGGTTTACTTTATAAATTGTGTCAGAAGCGCCAGTAGTAATATTTTCTCACACAATCAGATAATAAACAACCTATATGGCATTTCCTTATACAATTCATCGCCATGTATCAAATCAACGGTTATCCAGAATAACGAAAGAGCCGGTATTATCTGTACTTACAACGCTAACCCGGTTGTCTTAAAATCATCAATATTGGATTCCTATTTACACAATAACAATCAAGGTGTCTATTCTCCTGAGACTCCAGAGGTTATCGTGTATGAAGATTGCTTTCCTCAAATGCATCTGAACGACATAATCTTTGATGATGGATATTCTTTGCTTCTATTTGATCAGTATCCTGATTTCTCTGCCAGCCTGGAATGTCAGGAAAATTACTGGGGAACTATTGACGAAAGCGAAATTATGCAATCGTTTTATCCACCAAGATGGAATGTGCTGTTTCAGGATATCCTAACTCAGTCGGTGCATGCGAATCAAAACGGAACTGGAATTGTTACAGATTACTTTTTGACTGCTGTCAATTATGAAGAAACCGGTGATAAGATAGCTGCAGGAAATATGTATAGGTCAATCATTGAAAACTATCCAACCAATGCTGAGGCACCTGCTGCTGCATCCAGATTAGTATGCATAGCAGAGACAGATGAAGATTTGCTTCTCACAAAGGAATATCTTGATGGCATATATGAGTTGTACCCAAGTACCAATCTTGCTAAAAGTGCATATCTTGATAGTCTGTTATGTGAAAGTTTACTCAAAGACTATCAGGCAGCAATTGATGGCTATGTTGATAAATTGCAATACTGCACATCATATATGGACTCTCTGCTTACTACTTTGAACATTATCTATACATATCTGGAAGCTGATGCTAATGGCTATCGATCAGCGGTAGTAAATTGCCAAATCATGGGTACTACACTAAAAAGTGCAAAACAAGCCAGAGAAATGGAAGCAGAAATAATGGGTGTAGCACTCAATAGACCAATACCGGGTGAGGTAACATATCATGTGCCGGATGTTATCACTTCTATGAATAACTATCCCAATCCATTTAACCCAACGACAACAATCAAATTCTCAACTCCCAAAACATCCAAATGTGAATTGATTATCTATAATATTAAAGGGCAGGCAGTTAAGCATCTGGTAAGTGGCTCTAAAAGCAGAGGCATTTACAAAACTGAATGGAATGCAGATGATGATAACGGCAAGCGAGTCTCCTCGGGAGTCTATTTTTACAGGCTTAATATAGATGGACATATCTCTACCCGTAAAATGGTTTTGATGAAGTAACACTGAGATAATATGCAAAAAGGACACAGTAGTTGTACTGTGTCCTTTTTTTATAGCTACGTAATCAGGAAAACTACTTTATCTCAACCAGTTTGTATTTAGGATTGCCCAAACCTATCTTTTCACCGTATTCAAAGATATATCTGCCGGATACTTGTGATTCGTAGAGGAAGGTGTCTTTCTTCCCGTAAACTTTATCGACTAAATCGGCTGAAGCCAGGTCAATAGCCAGTATATCAGTTGAAGCCAGGATACCGATATCTTTGATAAAGGGCTTGCGGGCAGCGTTATAACAATCACAATCAGGAGAGACCTGCGCTATGACATTGATGTATATGGAAGGCTGTTGTTTATGAATGGCATTGGCATAGTCAGCGAGTCTTTCCAGAAAGCCATTCTCACCTGTTTTACCCCAGGGAACTCTCAGCGAATGAGTGGGACAGGTACCGATGCATTTACCACAGGCAATGCACTTGGTCTGGTCAATGACAAGCGGATTGAGGGTAATTGCACCCACAGGGCAGACAGCTACACATTTGCCGCATTTGATGCAGGTGGAGGGCTTGGTTAGAGGATTACTGCCGGCATGTTGTTCCAGCTTACCGCGAACATCTGCCATACCCATACCGACGTTCTTTATAGCTCCACCAAAGCCGGCATTGCCGTGTCCTTTAAAATGACTGATGACAAGTAAACTATTGTATTTGCTTAGATGGCTGCCTGTATATACTTCTTCGAAATGCTTGCCATGATAGGTAAGAGTAAGTGTACCTTCTGCATCAATGATATCTATCGGAGCATAACCAAAACCGTGGTCTTTGGCAAGCTGGATATGTGTTTCTGTTACACTACGTTTACCCCCATAGAGTACATTGGTTTCAATGAAAGTGCCTTTTAATTTCTGAACCAGTTCTTTATAGAGGGCAGGTTTGATAAAGTGCTGATTGCCTTCTTCGCCGAAATGCACTTTTACAGCGATATTGCCCTTAAGATTTGCTAGTAGTGGTTCAATAACCTTGTTGATTCCGTCTGAACTGATATCAGTAGTCATGTATACAATGGCTGTACTGTCTTGCATGGCAGATTCTCCTTTTGTGACAATTTGATTGGTTGGGTTTTGATTCTGTCCTTGAAATGAGAACAAAAACAAACTAAGAAAACACAGAATAGCGATATAGATAATCCGTAGCTTTGAAGATGATAGATGCGAATGCTCCGGAACATCGGTCAGGAAATGTCTGACAGGCATTTCAGCATGCTTCGGTGCAAAGAAAAAAGAAAATAATTTGCGCATATTCATACCTCCCTCAGTTTTCACTTGCCTTTTTTAATTCATTTCAAAAAATGGTCAATAGAAAAAAATTAAGAATAAAGGGAATGGCACTTATGAAACTTTCTGTCAGAGCTCTTGAAATCCAAGCTTCTCCAATTAGAAAATTAATGCCTTATGCAGTTCAAGCTAAAAAGAACGGAATCAAAGTCTATCATCTCAATATCGGGCAACCGGATATAGCAACTCCGCAGGTGATGATAGATGCCTATCATAACTTTGATGAAAAGGTATTGGCTTATGGTCCTTCACAAGGTCTGGATGTCTATCGTCAGGGACTGGTACACTACTATGCCGGGCACAATATAACGATAAAAGAAGATGAAGTAATCGTCACAACAGCAGGTTCTGAAGCTATAGTTTTTGCTATGTCAGTTGTCTGTAATGAAGGTGATGAGATAATTGTTCCTGAGCCTTTTTATACCAATTACAACGGTTTTGCCACGATGGCAAGCATTAAAATCAAGCCTCTCACAACTTATGCGGAGAATGGCTTTGCCTTGCCTGATAACAGCAAGATTGAAGCTTTAATCACTGACAAAACCAAAGCTATCATGCTCTGCAATCCCGGCAATCCAACCGGTACTGTCTATTCAGAAGCTGATATTCTGCGCATCGCTAAAATTGCAAAAACACACAACCTCTATGTAATCTCGGACGAAGTCTACAGGGAGTTTGTTTATGATGGCGGTAAGCACTTCAGTATCATGCATGTGCCTGATTTTGAAGAAAATGCAATCTTAGTGGATAGTGTATCCAAACGTTACAGTGCTTGCGGAGCCAGAATAGGCTGCATCATCTCCCATAATAAAGAATTGATGCAGGCTGTGTTAAAGTTTGCCCAAGCCAGATTGTGCCCTCCCACGGTTGACCAGTTAGCTTCCAATGCCTGCGTATATCTCGATGATAAATATATTGATGGGATACTGCAGGAATACAAAAAGCGCAGGGATTATGTTTTTAGTGAATTGCAAAAAATACCTGAATGTATCTGTGTAAAACCGCAGGGAGCTTTTTACATAATTGCCAAGCTACCGATTAAAGATGCCGAAGATTTTATTATATGGTTACTCAAAGAATATCAGGTTAATAATGAAACAGTAATGGCAGCACCGGCTGAAGGATTTTATGCAACTCCCGGATTGGGCAGAAATGAACTGCGTATAGCATATATTCTGAATGAACAGGATTTGCAAAAAGCAATGCATATTTTTAGAACAGGTTTGGAAGAATACAAGAAAAAACATGGCTGATACTTTTAAAGAAAGCGAAATCAACGTTCTGACTCTTGCCCTTCATAAGGTGTTGGAAGGGTTAATCCATAACATAAACACGCCTCTGAACCTTATACTCGGATATTCTCAACAACTAAAAAAGCAACATCCGGAACTGGCTCAAATTGATAAAATCTATCAGGCCGGTCTTGCGATAGATGACCTTATACAAAGCTGTGCCAGAAACATAATCATGCGGTTGGGCAGGGATAAATGCAGATTTGATTTGAATCTGTGGCTTGAAGATGAAATTAAACTCTTTAATGACGTTTTAGAGATAAAACATAAACTTAGCTTTAGCGCAGGATTACCTGGAACAGAAGTTTTTGTGGAATCAAGTCCTCTGCTTTTAAGCTTATTTCTCGAAAGTCTGATCTTGAGTATTAAAAACTCCAATGATACTTTTAGCACTTACACCATTAATATCAGTATGTTACAGAAGGACGAAAATGCAGAAATAGCAATACTGATACCTGATGGCAGCGTTCAAAGTACCGTTAACCGGTATTTGATTCAATTACAAAAAGAATTGGAAGACTATTCCGGGATATCTTTTGCACAGGATAATCCGTTTGCATGGACCTACCATGATTCCGAAATCAGGATACTGATACCAGTAGGGGAAAAGTATGAGCAGTAGCTTAAAACACCGTATACTGATAGTAGATGATAGCACTGAGACATTGGATATGTTACAAACTCAATTGCAACCTGATTATATTGTAAACGTTGCCAGCACCATACCGGAAACTCGGGATTTGCTTGATAAATATACATTCCATGTCGCAATTGTTGATTTGGTTTTATCGGGAGAAAGTGGTCTGGACCTGATTCTGGAAATAAAAAAGAATCATCCTGTTACTTCAGTCATAGCAATCAGCGGCCAGGCAACAATTGAAAATGCCGTTACTGCCATGAAAATCGGTGCCAGTGAATTTATTGTTAAGCCAATACGTAATCTGGACCTTGTCAATATTCAAGTGGAAAAGATATTGCAGACCCAGTGGTTGATTGAAGAGAATCAGAGGCTAAATGAACTAATCCACAGGGATTTGGAAACAGGCTTCATAGTTGGAAATAGCCCGGCTATCCAAAGTATTCTACAAAAAATCCAAAAGATAGCTAATCTGGATACATTGGTATTGATTACGGGTGAAACCGGTGTAGGCAAAAGCATATTTGCTGAATTGATTCACCGCAATAGTACACGTAAAATGAATAAGTTTGTCTCTGTTAACTGTGGTAGTCTCACAGAAACACTACTGGAAAGTCATTTGTTTGGTCATAAGAAAGGTGCATTTACAGATGCCTGGCGTGACAAAGTGGGTTACTTTCAGGAAGCTAGCGACGGCACACTATTTTTGGATGAAATAACAGAAACATCCCTGAGCTTTCAGGTTAAACTTTTAAAGGTATTGGAAACAGGCGTTTTCAGGCAGGTTGGTGGTGATCATGACTTACATTCAGATGCAAGGATAATTGCTGCAACCAATAAGGATATAAAAGTCCAGGTTGAACAAAAGCTATTCAGAGAAGACCTCTATTATCGCTTAAATGTGATTAATATATATATACCACCTCTTAAAGAACGCAAAGATGATATCAGGTTGCTTACAAACTCCTTTGTCAGAGAATTCAGTACAAAATATAACAAACCTGAATTAACTATTTCTCCGGCAGTGATGAATATACTGCTAAATCATGAATGGAAAGGCAATGTGCGTGAGCTGCGCAATTCGGTTGAGCATGCTTTTATCCTGGCAGATCATTCAATAATGCAGCCCGAAGACTTACCGGAAGCGGTATTGCCCCAGAAGAAAGCATTTGAAATGCCTACCTTGACAGACCTTGAATGGTCCAAAGCCAAGGAAGAATTTACCAAGCAATATCTGGGCGCTTTGTTTGAAAAAACTGAAGGTAACCTGTCTCTTGTATCACAATTATCCGGCATTCCCAGAGAAAATATATACAGAAAGTGCAAGCAACTAAATATCAATTTAAATGATTATAGGATTAAGCATGATAATCATAAAGATTAACCAGAAATCTTAGAACGGAGACAAGAATGAAAACTCGTTGGAAAATCTCTCCATATCTATACATACTACCAGCATTAATCTTACTGATAGCATTCAGGATGGTGCCGATTGTAATGTCTTTTGTTATCAGTTTCTTTGAATGGACATTACATGGAACCGGAGGATTTCTTGGTTTGGCTAATTATAGCAAACTAGTCCATGACCCTGAATTCTGGCAGTCAATGATGAATACAGTATGGCTGGTTATTTTTGTTGTCCCAGCCAGTCTGATATTCTCACTAATCTTTGCTGTATTGCTCAACCAGATAAAGGCTCTCAGAGGTCTTTTCCGCACTATATATTTTTTACCGTTTGTGACTTCAATGGTCGCTGTTTCAATTGTCTGGAAAATTATCTTTAATGAACAGACGGGTCTGGCGAATACATTCCTTGGTGTTTTTGGTATTAGTCCTCAGAAGTGGCTGGCAGAAGCGCGGGGCATATTTGATATATTTTTCTCAGGATTTGGAATACATCTACCGGGATGGATGGGTGGACCCTCACAGGCACTGTTTTCCATCATAATAATGACAGTCTGGAAAGGTCTGGGATATAACACAATTATATATCTGGCAGGACTTCAGAATATCGCCAAGGATTATTATGAAGCTGCTGAAATTGACGGAGCAGGTAAGATTAAACAGTTCTTTAAAATTACATTGCCACTGGTCTCTCCTACAACCTTCTATGTGCTGATGATGACTACGATTGTTACTTTCCAGGCGTTTTCTCAGGTATATCTGATGACGAATAAAGGCGGTCCATTGGGTACGACAAATCTAATTGTATATTATATCTTCCAAAAAGGGTTTGACTCTCAGGAAATGGGTTATGCCAGTGCTGCTGCATTAATGCTGTTTGTGGTTATTTTGGGTCTGACCTTTGTCCAGAAACGGCTTGAAAAGCATGTGAATTATTAGGGGGAGCCGTGGGAAACGCATTAAGAAAAACCTGTATTTATCTAGTATTAATAGCCTGTGGTATATTTATGGTTGTCCCTTTCGTCTGGATGATATCAACAGCGTTGATGTCGCAAGCTGAGTTTAATAAAGGCGAATCAGTTTTTATACCCAAAGAGAATTATGATATCATCAGACAAAGTGGGGCAGAGCAGCGGGTTATTGTTGTGGAAGCGAAAGGTGATTCCAGTTTGGTGCATTATCTGAATGAAGATGGAAAAATTGTAAGGGAATATGTAAAAATACCTTCCAGCGAAGTGAAACATATTTACAAACCCATCAGCATACATTGGGAGAACTTTGCGAAAGCTTTTAAGAAGGTTCCCTTTGCCAAGTATTTTGCTAATACCCTATATGTATCGTTTTTGTCGTTAATCGGGGTTCTGATAACCTCGGCATTTGCTGCATATGCCTTTTCCCGGATGGAATTTAAAGGGCAGGATTTGCTCTTTTTACTATTTATCAGTATGGTAATGGTGCCTGAGCCGATATATCTGATATCATCCTATGTACTTTTGGATAAATTGCATTGGTTGGATACATATCGTGGATTGATTATTCCCTGGTGTGTTAATGTTTTCACTGTATTTCTTTTCAGACAGCATTTTAAATCTTTGCCCAAGGAACTATTTGATGCAGCTTCGATTGATGGTTGCAGCACCTTCGGCATGCTCACCAAAATTATCTTACCCTTATCCAAACCCGTAATAGCAACGGCTTCAGTGTTTTCGTTGATTGGTTCATGGAATAGCTTCATGTGGCCATTAGTCATGACAAGTAAACCTGAATTGAGATTATTACAAGTAGGGCTGAGTTATTTTAATGCAGAAGCTTCTGCTCAGACAACTCTATTGATGGCAGCTTCTGCATTTAGTATTCTACCCATATTACTATTATTTTTCCTGGCACAGAAACAAATTATTGAAAGTACTGCCAAAACAGGCTTGAAAGATTAAATTATCTACGCATAATAAGGAGGACTGATGTCCAAGACACAACCGAAGGACTTCAAGGTGGCACAGCATTCAAAAGACAATAAAACGAAAGGCTATTCACCGCCAAAGAAGAAAGATTATGCACCGTTGATGAATTATAAACCTCAACAGGTTGTTGACCTGAAAACAAACAGATTGATCGGATTGTTCCTGTTTATATCAGTTTTAATTGTGTATGTTCTGACGCAAGCCAGAACCATGTCTTTCTGGGATTCAGGAGAATATGCCACATGTAGTAGTATTTTTGGCATTCCGCATCCTCCGGGAAATCCATTTTACATTGTTATAGGCAGAGCTATGTGTGCCTTGGCAGGCAATTTGGTTCCCCATGCTGTGGTTGTGGCTTTTGTATCCGGAATCTTCTCTTCATTCGGTGTGCTGTTTACTTATCTGATTACAGTAAAACTCGTCAGCATGTTTGAGAAGAACAAATGGTTAGTTATTTCTGCAGGACTCTTAGCTGCATTATATACAGCATTTTCTTACACATATTGGATGACTTCCATCGAAGCGGAAGTAAACTCAGGAATGCTGTTCTTTGTCAATCTCACTTTGTGGCTGACATTAGTGTGGGTAGAAAAATCTGAAGACTTCTCACATCAGAATATTCTGCTTTTGATTGTGTATGCTTTTTTCCTGGGGTTTTGTGTACATCAGACAGCATTACAAACTGTGCCGGCTGTTATGTTTATCATACTATATCCCTACTTTGCAAAGTCCATCCAGGAAGGCAAGTTCTGGACAAGAGCAATAATCTATTCAGTAGTGATTGTTGTAGGTTATGTAATAGCTAATTCTCTTGGTAAATCAATCGCATTCCCTTCGTTTGGAAAGTGGATGTTTACAATTATTGCAATTGTGTTATTATACATAAATCTGAAAGATGTGATAGATAAAAAAGTCTGGTTAATGGGCATAGCACTCGTGGCAATAGGTTTGAGCCCTCATATTTTCTTATTTATACGTTCAACTGCCAGACCCTTTATCAACGAAGGATATCCTCATAATATGCAATTATTTATGGATTATATCCTTCGCAGACAATACGGCAATGTATCATTTATGGTGCGCAGAGCATCTATAGTTTATCAGTATGGTTATCATTTCCTTCGTTATTTCGGATGGCAATGGTTTAATGCTGAGACGCTTGCCGGTTGGTTAAAAGCTCCTCAGATGCTATTTACTGTGATAGGTAACCTGATTGTGATACTTTTGGGTGTATTGGGTATGTTTGATCTGGCAAAAAAAAATAAACACAGCTTTGCATATTTCATGAGCGTATTTGCAATGACAACGGTTGTCTTTATTTTTGTGCTCAATCTTTCTAATGCTGAAGTCAGAGACCGAGACTATTTCTTTGTCAGTGCTTTCAATATGTGGGCTATATGGATTGGTATCGGCTGTATAAGTATAATCAGACCATTGCTTAATAAGAAAGTGCCACTTTTTATACTGACAGGATTGATATTCTTGTTGCCGGTTATCAATTTTGCTTCTCAATATAAAGTGCACGACCGCTCCAAAGAATATATGGCAGTTGATTACGGTATGAATTTCCTCAATTCCGTTGAAGAGAATGCTATAATCTTCACAAATGGTGATAATGATACTTTCCCTCTTTGGTATTGTCAGGCAGTTAACGATCCCCATGTGAAAGAGTATGTGCATAAAGCTAAGGATATTACTCCGAGTCAGGAAAGCCAGAAAGCTATGCAAAATGCTATGGCTTTTAAAAATAAAACCTTACATGGTATCAGAAAAGATGTTACTATAGCCAATCTTAGTTTACTTAACACGCCCTGGTATGTCCGCCAGCTTCGTGATAGAGAAGGCGTACTATTTGACTGGCCTGATTCTCTGATAGATAAACTATCAGTCACTCCACCTCCTGATTACGGTGATTCTTATCCTATGATTGAATATCTTTTCAAAAATACTCAGAGAAATGGTGATAATTTTGATTTCGGAGTAAATTCAGGTAAGCCGGGAGATGCTTTTACTGTTACATATCCTACGCATCCGATGTGGCGTAATGAAGGAATATTCCGCGTTTCAGACTTAGCAGTAATGAAACTCATTCAGGATAATTATGGGAAGCGCCCTATATATTTTGCAGTTACTTGTGAAAACTACATAGGCTTTGAAAAATATACACGAAATGAAGGTATGGTTGCCAGGGTAGTATCCACATTTGGTTCTGATCAGATGGACATCGACAGGTTAGTTTTTAATTCCGAGAAAGTATATTCATATCGCTCCATAGGCGATAAACGTGTGTATAAAGACGATAACATGCGACGCCTGATTATGAATTACGGTGCCGCTTATGATAGAGCTTCCGCATATTATCTTGAAAAGAATGATCCCAAGAAAGCTCGATATTTTCTGGATAAAGCATTCCAGTTTATCTCATCCGATTTCTCAAAAGAGGTTCGGATGATAAATCTGCTTCTGCAAACAAAACAATATGATAAAGCTCTTGAGCTTACACAAAAGGCTATGAATTCGAAACAGGACGAGGTAGATAATTTCTTGTTCATGGCCAAACTCTGGCTACCACACAATCCAAAATTAACTTATGAGATAATTAAAGCTGCCTTTATTCAGTACCCTGACAATCCTGATCTGGCATACTTTACTTATGATGTTGGTCTTGAATTGCGAACATTTGCTCGCTCAAGAGAAGTGCTGGAACAGAATAAATCAAATATCGGCGAGTTTATCACCCCATATATTGATTCCCTCAAAATGTATGAAGGTTATTTTGGCGCAGGCTCTTTGGATTCTGCCAAAGTAAAACAATAAAAGTTAAACCAATTTTACAGTACGAAAGGCTATCCGGATAGGATAGCCTTTCTTGTTGGGAATACAACTATAAACGCATGAAGCTATTTCCAAAATATACCATATTGCCGGTAATTAATCTTGACAAAAAGGTTGCTAAAAATATATTATTCATTGTAATAAACCCTATGGAGTAAGCAGTGGACATTCAATATCAAATCAGGTTAGCTGAACTCAATGATGTAGCACATATTTCCGAGGTAAATATCCAAAGCTGGAAAGAAACTTATCCGGGTATCATGCCTGACGAAAAAATAGCAGGTCTAACAAAAGAAAGTTGCATAAAAAACTGGGTTAATGCTCTTTCACAGGGATCGGTAATCCTCGTAGCTATTGTTGATGGAATAATCGTCGGTTTTGTTGCCGGAGGAGAAAACCTGGAGAAATCCTTTTGTAAAACCGGTTTGGGGAATGAATGCGAATGCGAGCTTTCTGCAATGTATATCTTGCAAAGATATCATAAAATGGGCATAGGAAAAGGATTGTTTGGCAATTTTGTTTTGTTGATGCAGAGGTTCAAACATACATCCATGGTCGTTTGGGTAGCAGAGAAGAATCCTGCAACAGGCTTCTATGCCAGGATGGATGGAGAAATTGTTGATAACAAAGACCTGATAGTCTGTGATATACCAGTTCCAATAGTTGCGTATCGGTTTTTCATATAGTGAAGGACAAAGTTAATATGTCTGGTTATGATTCTTTCTGCGGGATTTATTGTGGAGCTTGTCTTTGCATCATTGTCAGGGAAACCGGTACAAGAGAGGAAACAGCCCAAAAGCTTAATAAAACGATTGAACAACTTACCTGCACAGATTGTAAAACAGCTTTGCATCAGGATTGTTGTTTTGTTACGTGCTGTACAACCAAAGGCATTAATAATTGCTCAGAGTGCTCTGAAATGCCATGTGAAGAGATTACTAAATTTGCCAATGATGGTTTGAAGCATCATTCAACAATAGTCACTAATTTGTTCAGAATTAGAGACATCGGGCTGGAGTATTGGTTAACAGAGCAGAAAGAGAAATATTCCTGTCCTTACTGTAATGCAAGGACAGGATGGTCATATACTAAATGTGCTCAGTGTGGTCGAGAATTTATAAACAACTAATACTTAGCAGTTATTAGCTTTACCTGTAGCAAACGGGTTCTTGGCTTTCTTAATCTCAGGTTGCTTTTTCTCTTCTTTTTTGTAATTACTCTCATGTGGGATAATGCACAAAAACTTCATTTTCCCTTTTCCGGTGTTTTTAAACTGATGCATTTTATCAGGGTCAACATAGATAGTGTCATCCGCTTTGAAAGCATATTCGTTTCCTTCAAAGACAAGAATACCTTCACCTTCAAGGCAATATATTTCATGCTCCCATGCATGTTTATGATACGGTGTATGCCCACCTGATTCTACTTCAAACATACGCAATGCAAAATTTGGAGCTCCATCTTTTTCTGCAATTAACCAACGGATTTGAGTTCCGGCTGCTCCTTCGACATTAACAGGTTGCAATTCAATCTGATTGAAATGTGCGAGTTTCATTTTTCCTCCACTATTATATTCATTCTTAATATATTTTAGCTGACACTGCTTAATTGTCAACTGGAAAGTTCATAAGTGCGGGTAATAAAAAAACGGATGCAAGAGTTGTCCTGCATCCGTTAAATAGTAATTTAATCTATTATCTTTTCTTCTTTATGTCTTTGCTGGCAAGAGTTTGCAGAGAAGCCTTATCTTGCTTTGTAATGTGATAATAATCGATAACCAGATTGCTGGCAACAAAGATAGAAGAATATGTTCCAAAAATCAGACCTAATACCATTGCAAATGCAAAATCATGTATAACAGGTCCGCCAAAGAAAAACAATGCCAGAGCAGAAAGCAGGGTTGTACCTGCTGTAATAGTTGTTCTGCTCAGAGTCTTGTTCATTGCGTTATTAAAGACAGTTTCGTATGGGTCTTTACGATAGATTCTCAGGTCCTCACGAATACGGTCATAAATCACAATAGTATCATTGATGGAATAACCGACAATGGTTAGTAAGGCTGCGATAACCTGAATAGTGATTTCTTTTCCGGTGAGAGCAAAGATGCCAACGATACAGAACACGTCATGAAATATAGCCAGAATGGCTGAAATCCCAAACGTAAGCTCAAATCTGACCCACACATAGATAATCATGAGAAACATAGACAGTAGAATCGCCAAGAGGGCTTGTGAGCGTAGTTCTTTTCCTACTTTTGGTCCAACCTCATCTATCTGGACAATCATATCTTTGTTGTCTTTGCTTTTGGCAATTTCTGGTAAGTTCTCAGCAAGAACCTTGACGATTTTTTGTCCGGTACCTGCTGTAGTTGAACCCTGTGTTTTAATCAGAAAATGTGCATCTTTGGGTTGTCCGACAATTTGAATCTCAGCTTCTTTAAAACCATTAGCTTGGAGAATACTTCTGAGTTTGTCAATATGCACCGGTGGTGTTGATGGATTGGTTGGTAACAAATTAACTTCCAATGCCACACCACTGGTAAAATCTATACTCCAGTTCATGCCATTTACAATCATGCCGATAATACCTACTACCAGTATCAAAATAGATATAGCATAAGCATAATATCTTATTTTTACGAAAGGTATATTTGTTTGTTTAAATAAACGCATCATAAACTCCCTATATACTCATGGTCTTTTTGTTCTTTACCAGAACGAAATTATCGAAAATCGAACGGCATAATACAATAGCTGTAAACATGGAACCGATAATACCGATTGCCAACGTAACAGCAAAACCACGTACAGGACCTGAACCGACATTGTAAAGAACGACTGCTGCTATTAAAGTTGTAAGCTGAGAGTCCCAAATCGTGATGACGGCTCTTTTGTACCCTGCATCAACAGCGCTTCTGGGAGTCTTCCCATTATCAAGCTCTTCTCTGATACGTTCATAAATCAATACGTTAGCATCGACAGCCATACCAATGGTGAGAATGATACCTGCAATACCGGGAAGGGTCAAAGCTGCTCCAAAAGCTGCCAACATAGCGCCAATGAAAGCCATATTAAATATCAGAGCTATATCTGCTATAAATCCGGCGCCTTTGTAATAAATCAACATAAATAAGAATACCGCCAGGAATCCGATCATTCCAGCCATGGTTCCGCTTTTTATACTGTCAGCACCCAATGAAGCACCAACAATAACTGTACGTGCTTCATTTACCGGAGCTTTAAGGTTACCTGTTTTAAGCACAATAACCAAATCTCTCACTTCATCTAAAGTGAAGTTTCCGGAAATCTGGCCTTCTCCGCGAGGGATACGGTCTTTAATTACTGGAGCTGCATATACTATATCATCCAGCAAAATACCCAGCCGTTTATTAATGTTATTGCCGGTCAGAACCTCAAATTTACGGGCTCCTTCTTTATTGAGTTTAAAAGAAATATATGGCTTATTTGCTGTGCTGGGGTCTCCGGAATTTGCACTTCCAATTCCAACCTTGGCATAATCCAAAGCTTCACCTGTGATTTCTGCATTTTCATTTAAGATGTATGCTTCACGGTCAGCTTTAGGGTCATCTGCTTTTTCTTGCCCCAAGGCTATCTGGAAACCGGCAGGGATGTTATTTGTAAAAGTAGTGTCTTTTTCTAATGCAATAAACGTTTCCACGTCTTCATAACTAACGGTAAACGGACCGCTACCGCTGTTTATCATATTTGTGAATATCTTACCTGTGTCTATTGAGGACAAACTGTCAGCTTTTGCAGAATCAGGTTTAACGCTTTTAGATGGTTTTACCGGTTCATAGTAAGAAGCCAGTTTGGGATATTTTTTTATATTATCCTTCAGGTATATGTCCAAAGAGTTAAGGACTTTATCTGCATCATTCTTTTCTGCCACAAACTTAAATTCAAGCATGGCAGTCTTACCTATCAGACTGCGGGCACGTTCAAAATCTTTTACACCAGGTAACTGAATCATAATCCTGGTATCACCAATCTTCTGGATTGTTGGTTCTGCTACACCAAACTGGTCGACACGGTTACGGATAACCTGTATTGCATTATCCACAGCATCTTTCGTTTGATCTGCAGGAAGTTTGGATGTATCAACATCCAGCAATATCTGCATTCCACCCCGTAAATCCAAACCCAATTTAATCTTCTTATCTCCCCACCATGCGGGCAGATTAGGAATAACCATTGGGGCAAGGAAATACATTGTTACCAGGATGAATCCCAGAATTGATGCACTGCGCCAAGAAAAGTTTTTCATTCGCAATTGCTCCCTTTTTTTATAACTAGTTAGTTTATATCAAATTTAGCCAATCATATCCAAATCTTTTAATCGGCTGGTTTCGTCAAGACTTTTTCGGTTTCAGCCTTCGGTGGGATTGCTGGTCTTGAAGCCAATGGCTTTATTGTCTTGCTGACCGATTATCTTTATTTCTCCAAATTGTGATTCAAACGTCTGGATATTCTTTTCCAGAAGTTGCAGCATTTGTTTTGCATGTTGGGGAGTTGTCATTACTCTGGAATAAATTTTAGCGTCAGGAATACCGGGAACAATTCTGCCAAAGTCAAGAATAAACTCTGAAGGGGAATTAGTAATAACGAAGAAGTTTGCATAAACTCCTTCTCCGACCTTTTCATCGATTTTGATGTTGAGTTGGTTTTGTGGATTAGGTTGACTCATGTTAAACTCCTTTATGTTGTAAATAAATACCATTACAATATTTCTTTGATGTTATGCCTAAATAATCTGCAAAGAATAAAGTCAAGGATTAATTGAGTTCTGAGGGTTTATGATTGATGATTACTCCATGCTGTTTAATCAGGGAATAGATTTTATGAAAGAATTCTGAATGTACAAGCATTTTGCTGCTACCGAGAATTATCAGTTGTTCCCGGGCCCGACTCAAGGCGACATTCAATTTTCTGTCAATTGTACCCAGCTGATTTATCGATTGAAACAATGATATCTCGTAATTGTACCTGATGGGGTAAGACATTATGATACAGTCTCTTTGTGAGCCCTGAAACCTCTCGACAGTGTCAACGGTTAAGTTCCTGTATTTTGTCCCTAAAATAGATGTTATACACTGTGTCTGAGCTCTGAAAGGAGTAATGACTCCCACTTTGTTATTCACATCATCCTGAGGGATAACGCCATTAAGTTTATCTACAAAGTCCTTTATCCATTCAGCGTGTGTCACATCGGCTTTGCTTTGCAGGGATGGGGGTGTTTCAATCCAGACCAGCCTAGATGCCAGAATAGGAGCTAAATCATTTTTAACCTTTATCCAGGGAGTTTCAGCTATTTGTCTTTTTGAATCAGCAATCAACTTGTTCTTATAATTATCACTGACCAATCTGGCAATATCCATATGCATTCTATAGTGGTTTGTGAGCATTGAATAACAGGAAGGAAAAATACGATTGTCAGCATTGGTAATCAGCTTTTCCAGAATGGAGGTCTTTTCTTTATCTGAATGCTGCAAGATTATTGGCGGCAACTGATTTTGGTCCCCTATTAGAATAGTTTTCCTGATTTTGGACATTAAACCTATAATGTGATGCTCCATTATTTGTGATGCTTCATCAACTATCATTTCATCGATTGTAATTTTATTTAGAAAATCGGAAGATAAAGACAAGAATGAATGTAAAGTGGAAACAAAGACCATACTATTTTCAAATTTGCTTTCAGTGTTCATAAAAACAACTTTGTGAATGCCTGGTTTCTTCACTTTTACAGGTTTACATCCTGTTTCTGTTTTAAGTCCTCCAAACCTTACATATTCAACAGTTTCTTTATCCAGATGGGAGCAAATCTCTTCCACTGCTCTGTTAGTAAATGCTAATATCAATACCTTTTTATTAGTTTCAGAGAGTAAGTATAGTACATATTGTAACAACAAACACGAGGTTTTTCCTGTTCCCGGTGGACCCTGGACAAGATAGTAATCTTTGGCAGAAATCATACCCTTGAGGCTGGCTGATATATCAGTTCTCCACGAAAGAATATTGGATATCTCTCTTTCTTCAAATTCAGGAGGTGCAAAGCCAAGCAGCTTTGCTCTGACGATGTTATCTGAGCTTAGAATCGAATATAGTGAAGTTAAACCATAATATAGGGATGATTCCATTAAGTCAGGTTCGATTGCCCACATCGTGTAGTTATCAAAGACACCCTCCTGTTTGATTTTGCTACGAGTGCGCACCTCTATGATATTATCACTCAAAACAGTTATTATGCCTCTGATTAACTGTTGTTTATTGATGGGTATAGTCTGTTTGTACAAAACAATAATATCGCCTTCCCTGAAATTTGAAAGCTCATATGTGTCTTGCCTGTGAAAGATAATCTTTTCGCCGGAAATGGATTCAATCCAAAGTCCGTCTATAATTCTATACTGTTTCTTTTTTTCTATGAGACTGCTATTCCAGAGTGCACTAAAACCCAACCCCGTGCTTTCATTTTCGCAGAAAACCCCCGTTTTAACAGCCCAGATTTCTTTGAAGATAAAACCAAGTGTTTTAAGCAACCATTTATATTCTTCTTCTGAAAGACTGTTAAAAGTAGAACTGAGGCTCTTTGCTTTATCTGTTATAAAGTCATTGCAATATTGCCGGGGATTATTTTTTATCCAATTGGTGAAAGTTTCCGGCTTGGTTGTCATTTTAAACAGCATGCCCACGATTCTGTTGCGGCACATTAAAAAATCCTGCTCCAAGGTAATATGATTTACAACATGTCTGAGAGGTGTATTGCTGCAACGGGAATAGAAAATGGAACTACTGGCTATTTTTGTAACACCAAAAATTTCCTTTAAAATCAAGTTGTATCCAATAACCTGCATCTGATGTCCTTTCCATACATCGCTTGAAGGTGCAGATCCACTCTTTAATTCCAGAATTGAATATTTTCCGGATTCTTCATCAGGGATGGTCATCAAATCAAGCCTGCCATGTAAGCCATGTTTTACAGCAACAAAGGAAGGCTCCAATTGGCAGCTTTTTTTTGAAAGATCTGTTGCGATTTTTTTTAATTGGGCAAAATGGTCTTGTTCTATTTGTTTGTAAATATCCTGCCATGCCTCTTTACCAAGAGAGTAAACACTAAGCTGGTTTTGTTCAAGATATTCATCAAACATATCCTTTAATTTCTTTTCAGGATTTGTAACCAATTCATCAAAAATATAGTTAACACATTTTCCTTTTGCCAGGGGTACTGTTACCGGTTCACTAAAGAATTTGTTAATGAGGAATAGTTCCGGATAGCATTCTTTCTGCTGAAAACAATCTGCAACAGCAGAGACATCCATCAGAAAGTCTTGTTCAAGCACTACTATAGTTAGCGGAGTGGATTGATACCTGTGAAGACTACCATGCACCAGAGATAAATTATAGAAGCTGATGTTGCAAAATTTCCAGAGCGCTTTATCCAAGCTGGTCCATTTCCTGCCTGTATTACTATAATCAGCCCTTTCCCAAAGCGTAATGGTTATTTCTTTACCATCAGAGGACTGACATGTCAATTCAATGAACTTGTTGCTTTCTCTAGCAGTAGATATTCTCCAGTCTGTAACTAAACCAAAGATATGTGAAACTGTAGATTCTGCAGGAGCACGTTGTGCATTTAAATCTTTGGAGTTTCTGGCTTTGATAAATGCAGCGAACTCAGGTTTTAATAACTGTGGGGCACAGGATAAGGAGCAAATTGTTTCATACAGTATTTTTATCGCACTGTTAAAATCCTGCTCGTTAAATTCGACATCGTCTTTATGAACAACTTTATTGGTTAACAGCCTCAGAAGTTGCAATTGTGCATTCAAATCTGATGTTATAGCTGAAGATTCATAGGCATATTGCATGCGGGCGTACAACCCTGTAAATGCAACACTGGTATTAGCTGTCAGAGCTTTAAATATTTCTTCCAAAATTTGTCTGCAACGAAAAAGTCTATCAGTTAAACCGCTCTCGGATTTAATCAACTCTTCAAGTTGTTCCGTCAGACGCTCACAGAATTGGCTGGTCAAAGCTCCTTTTGTGCGTTGCATAAATTGTTTGAAGTACTCCTATCTTGATAATCAGGTTTAAGTTGTTCACATTTAAACAATAAACTGTTATTTCTTCTTTTTAAAGACTTTGCCTTTGGCTTTGATACCAAATATCTGAGTCTTTATCCAATTCCAGTTCAGGATTATATGACAAATAACAAGCAAGAATAAGACCTTTCCTGCGATTTCATGAATCTCATATACAGTTTCATTACCTTGAAGGCTTGCTAGAGGGGAGTACTTATATAGAAAGACCGCTATTAAAGTAATTAAAAATACTATTGCCATAACAGGATTGAGTATCTTAAGTAGTTTAATGTTTGACATGTTTATTCTCCAATACAAATTTAAAAAATATTCTAGCATCCTTTTCCCGGGTTGCCCTTGTTTGTCAATAGAAACAATCATATAACATCAGTTGCTTATCCCTCTCTTGTGCCATTTACAATCCGTCGGAGATTAATGGGAGATGCTAGGGTCATCTAAGGGTGCGAGCCTTAGATGACCCTAGCATCTCCCTACAATGTCTCTTGTATCTATTAAGTTAGATATGGGGAATGAGCAGGATTACAAAGTATAATAAAGAAAATCCCTATAATCTTTCCTATGTGTCCCTTATGCAATCCAGCAGTGATGCACGGGAGATGTACGGCTCATATACGGGTCGCACCCGTATATGAGCCGTACATCATTGCTTTATATCCAATGGATCTAATAAGGAAGATATAGGGAATAAATAGGGCATGATTCAGAATAGTGGTAACCAAAAAAAAGGTAACTCTATGTTAAAGAGTTACCTTTCACAACCAATAGTATATGTTACTTCATAAAAGTCATTTTATTAGTCAGGATAGTGTTACCGACGACTAAATTGTAAAAATATATACCGTTAGTAACAATTCTGCCTTCCTGGTCTTTGCCATCCCAGAAGATTTGATATTTGCCTTTTCCTTTGACGTTTACGGCCAGAATTCTCACCAACTGTCCTTTTATATTGTAGATTTTCAGGATAGCCGGAGAATCTATGTCTTTCACAACTTCGAAACTGATTGTCGTTGCCGGATTAAAGGGATTGGGATAATTAGTGAGATTAATTACCTCGACTACAGGTGGAACCGGTTCTGTGAGATCCTCTGCATCCGTACCTCCGGTAAAACTTGTAAACGGAGTGATGATTCCCCACATAATACTGATATCTACAATTGTTTGTCGCAGTTCAAGAGCTGCCATAGAGTTGGGGTCGAGAGTGTAGTATTGTACCAGCATGGTTTCAATCTTTTGTTTTGCCCAGATTTTGGGTAAAAAAGCCTTATTGGGGTCGTTAGTCTCTGCTAAGGTCAAGGGATACTGATATGAAACGATATTATTGTAAGCCTGACCGCTGAATGTAATCGAGGCAGTCTGGGGTGAGTAGTATCTTCCACTGACAATCATTTGTTTACCTAAATAGAGGTTAGGGAGAACACCAGGGAACACTTCCTCTACTGAGTTAGTGGGATTCACAGTGAAGGTGGGATTTAACAAAACCGGATTACGTATCAAATTATAGAATTCTGTAATGGAAGCGTAAACTTCGTTATCACCTAAAAAAGTAACGGCACCGCTATTGTTATCTGCCAATTGAGAAAGTAACTGCTGATTTACATCATTACCGATACCAAAGTTGAACAGGAATATCTCAGCTTCATTGGCACTAATCAATCCATCAACAAAAGTAACTAATTGAGGAGTATCTGTAATGCCGGAAGTTGGCTGCCCGTCAGTTAAAAAAATTATAATATTAGCAGTGTCATCGTTTGCATTATTAAATTGTGGTACAGCCACACTGAAGGCCTGCTGGATATTAGTATTACCTGTTGCTGTAATGCCACTGATAAAATTGAGAGCTGTAGTAACATTTGCAGGTGTAAACGGTTGATGGGTGGTCCACATAGACTGATAAAGATGATTGAAGATGACAATATTAAAGAGGTCCCCTTCGTTCAAATGGTTGACAATATAAGTTGCAGCATTCTTTGCCTGAGTAATTTTGTTAGAATATCCCATACTGCCTGACCGGTCAATAATAAGTGTAAACACTTTGTTGATTACCTGGGTATTATCCGAAGGGTCAGGTTCAGCGATGAAAGTAAAAAAGCCTCTGCCCAGATTGTCGGGAACTGAATCACGGAAGGTGCTCATAGTCCACAAACCCAGTTGCTCCGATGAAAGGGAATATCTCAGATGATAATCGGTGTTTGCATATTGATTAGTTGCATAATACTGAGCGGTGGCTGTTTCACCATTATTTGTAATATTTTCAGAATTGTGACTAAGCAATTGAAATCCTGTAATGGTTCGTTCTGAATTTAAATGGACATCCAAAGCCTGTGTTAGTATGCTTTCAGTCTGAACAGGATTTATGTTATTCCTCATTGTAAGATCAACATTTCCTTGAGAATAGGGTAGAAGCTGCACATAAGTCATTTCAACCTGCAATGTGTCGTTTGGTGCCAAAGTAGTTATAAAATCAAAGATAACCGGGAAAGCCCCCACGTAGTTTGTAAAGTTTGAAGGCAAGTTGGAAGGACCACCCGGTGGATTTTGTGGGTTAGGGCTGATAATGGCAGTAAACCAGATACCATAGGAACACCATCGGAGCTGAGTAGCACTTGCTCCCTCTGGCAATGGATAATAATATCTGGGAGCCATATTAGAGTTAGCAGTATTTTTAAAGGTCTCTGTAACTGTAATCACTGCTATTTGATTTTCAATATTTACTTCATAAGAGCATCTTTTTAAAGATGCCATTTGCAAATATGAAATTCCACTGTTTAAAACGACACCTGCCGCATTCAACATCAGACAGACAAACATCAGAGCCCATATCAAAACTAATCGCTTCATTTTTCCTCCCTATAGGAAATGTTTCAAATAGTTTTTGCCCTCTGTTAATGCATAATATAAGAAAATAATACATAATTGTAATGAATAATTTGTTCCAAATGTCTGTTTAATTTTAATATTGGAGTAATCTTAAGTAAAAGCTAAAGCAGACATAAAGCATTGACTAATCAATGATTAGAAGAGATATGGCTTAAGCCGGATATACCGGTTTGAGATTCACTACTATATTTATTCCTCAGGTACTTCGGTTTTATCTGTAGAGAACATAGCATCAACGAATGCTTCCGGGTCAAAAGTCTGTAAATCGTCAATCTGTTCCCCCAGACCGATGAGTTTTACCGGAATACCAAGCGAGTGCTTAATATTAAGAATGATACCGCCTTTGGCAGTACCATCCAATTTTGTCAGGACAAGACCGGTCAGGTTTGCAAGCTCGTGAAATGTCTTAGCCTGAGAAACAGCGTTTTGTCCTGTAGTGGCGTCCAGAACCAGTAAAGTTTCCTGTGGAGCATCGGGGATGACTTTTTTGATTGTACGAATAATCTTGGATAGTTCTTGCATCAGGTTTGCTTTATTGTGTTGCCTGCCGGCTGTATCAATCAAGACAATGTCCGTACCCCTGGCAATAGCTGCAGAAACACCATCAAAACAAACTGAACTGGGGTCAGCACCTTGTTGTGACTTAATAATGGAAGCTCCTGCACGGTCAGCCCAGATTTCAAGCTGTTCAATAGCTGCTGCCCTGAATGTATCTCCTGCTATGATAAGAACTGATTTACCCAGCTGACGAAAGCGGCTGGCGACTTTGCCTATAGTTGTTGTTTTTCCAACTCCATTAACTCCAAGAAAGAAGATAACCTGGGGTTTGGATGAAATATCAGTATAAAAATCTGTAGCATCCTGATAATCAGACAGCAAGATTTCGCTCATTATGTTTTGTAAGGTTTCCTGTACTTTTTCAGCTTCAGAAAGTTTATTAACTTTTATTTCATCTCTGAGCTTGTCCATAATTAGGGTAGTCATATCCACGCCTGTGTCCGTGCGGAGCAAAATATCCTCAAGCTCTTCCATGAGTTCTTCATCCACTTTCCCGCGTAAGCGGATAGCCTCCGCAAGCTTTCCGACAAAGGAATTCTTTGTACGGGCTATTTTCTCTCTCAGATTTCTTACAAAACTCAGCATCTATGTATCTCCTACAAGCTATTTATCTTGATTTCTTGACAGAAAGGTTAAATTTGAATTTAGAGTATTAAGTCAAATAAAAAATAGGATAAATAGAATGAACGAGTCAAAATACATACCAGCAAAGTTATTTATTTCATTAGCTGTGCCTCTGATAGCTGTTACTTTTGGAGGTTTAATTGTTTATGGAACAGCCAGTGCATTTTTTTTCCCCTTAGCAAATCAGACTTCAGGCGAAGTCAACGGACCGGCTGCCATATATTATGGATTGACATTGGTAATCGCTCTTATGTTTTTCTTGATGAGACAGAATTACAAATGGTATGAATTTATTGCAATGGGTGTGATGTCTCTGATTTTCTCAATCTCCATGCAGAAGATGACACCAAATGTGTTCAGACCGATAGTTTTATACTTAGTACCGCTCTTGGTTTTATTCCTGATTATGTGGACGATATTAAAGTACATATTTTTAAACAAATCTTTTCGCCAATTCAGACTATTGGTATTTTCATTACTAGGTGCCGCGGGATTTACACTGGCTTTTAAGATTCAGTTTATGCTATTGAAACAACTGACTGACAGCACATTTATGCAATCGAGATTTCTTAGTGGTCTGATGCTGTTTATCTTTATGGGATTCGGACTTTCAGTTGCTGAGTTTCTGATTATCAAACTGGAAGAAAAAGACAAAGAGATTGTCCCTATTATGTATAAGCCCAAAGATGAAACAGACATGGATGAAGATGACGAAAATAGTTGACACAGCATTATTAGAAGCAAAGAATGCTAAGTATATCATAAAAGTTGATGCAGATAAGCAACTAAATCTGCATGAGATATTTGGTAATGAAAACCCCACGTATATTGAAATTGGCAGTGGTAAGGGTGAATTTATCTCTGAGTATGCACTAAAACATCCGGAATGGAACTTCATAGGCTTTGAGCTTAAACAAAAAAGAGTGGAGATAATACTACGGAAGCTTGATTTGGAAAGGCATAACAATGTTCGTATAGCTACGTTTATGATAGATGATAAAATTGAAAATATGATTCCTGCTAATTCCATTACAGGAGTATTTATCCAACATCCAGATCCCTGGCCCAAACGTAAGCACTTCAAACGCAGATTGGTTCAGACCTCACTCTTAGATGCTCTGTCCAGGATAATAATACCTGGAGGTTTTATACAGGTATCCACAGACCACTCAGAATATGCACATTGGATTTGGAAAGAATTTAGTAAAAGACAGGATTTGATATCAGTATCAGATAATGGCATCAGCTCAAGTCCATTAATGGATGAGCATGTAACTACATATTATGAAAGAGAACAGCGCAGGCTTGGTTTTGAACCGCAGCACATGCTGTTTAAAAAGCTATAACATATCTATGTATCTCGAGGTTATATATGAACATGAAAAATGATGAAATACTAGCAAAGATCAGGGACAATTACAAATGTCAGTTTTCACCAATGGCTACAAGCTGTGATTTAGCAACCCGTATGAAAGATGAAGAACCGGATAATCTGCGCTCCTGCTTTGCAATCGATAGAGACAGGATACTATATAGCGGAGCTTACCGCCGGTATCATGGTAAAACGCAGGTTTTTTCATTTACCAATTTGTTTGATGAAGAGATGACTAATCGTAACCTGCATATTGCCTATGTATCTCAAATATCACGCACTATAGGCAAGTACTTGGGTCTGAATCTGGAATTGATAGAAGCCATTGCTCTGGGGCATGATTTGGGTCATTGTCCGTTTGGACACGATGGTGAAATGGCGCTGAGTAAATGTTGTACTCAACATGGTATCGGCCACTTTCACCACAATATAGAAAGCTTACACATTGTAGATTATATATCCAATAAAGGCAAAGGTCTCAATCTGACTTTTCAGGTCAGAGATGGTATTATCTCGCATGATGGAGAAGTGCATAACACACAGCTCAGACCAAATTTAAGCAAGAATGAACAGGAGATTCTCGAATATACTATAGGCAAAAAAGCCGGAGAGCATGTACTCTGGATGCCTGCAACTCTGGAAGGCTGCGTAGTTAGAATTACAGATACTATTGCTTACATAGGACAAGATATTGAAGATGCGATAAGATACAATATTCTCAAGCGTGAGGAGTTGCCACAAGAATGCACAGATTACCTGGGTAATAAAAACAGCCAGATTATTGATACTCTGGTAAAGAGCGTCATTATCAACAGCTTTGAAAAGGACTTCATAGCCTTTGATGAGGAAACTTCCGAATACCTTCTAAAACTAAAGAAGTTTAATTATGCCCGTATATACACAGACGAAAACGTAAAACAATCAAATCAGCTAATTTATCGAACAATGGGTATCATGTTTGAAAAGTATATGGAAGACCTGGAAAAAGAAAATATGGAATCCAAAATATTTATTCATTTTCTGAATTATAAACAATCTGATTACCGGGAAAGATTTTCCAAGGCTGAGCAAGTACGTGATTTTATAGCTACAATGACTGACCGATATTACAATGAAGAAATAAAAGACTATCTATTACCCTGGAAGTGGTAGAGATAGACTAATCCTCCAAGTAGTCCAGAGCCTCATTCAAGGGAAGCACTTTTACGCCCAGAGCATGCAATTGTGTTAAAAACTCTCTAAACGATTCAGGACTATAATGGCTATTTTCGTACATCGAACTTTCAGTCTCGATATCATGAAAAAAAAAGATAACGAGATTTTCCTTATCTGCAATACCGCCCTTGATCCGGTCGATTAAACTCTCAGGGGTAGCTGAATAACCCACCCAGTAAGCACCAAGTAAAGTTCTATCAATCGGAATACGCATTGATGAGTTCATTGTTGTTCTGATGTTCTTATAGTATTTCGTTATTAATGGATAATATTCAGCAGGGCATTCTCCGAATGGGGATGCAAATGATTCGGGATTCAATCCATGTTGGTTTAAATTATTAAAATCTGCTGAAATTTGTTTTTCAGCATCTGCTGCGGATAATGAAGCTAACTGCTTGTGACTTAATGTATGTCCGCCGATTTCCCAATCATAAATGTGTTTAAGCTCATTTAACTGATTCCAGGAGCAATATGCAGAGTAACCTATTCTCCCTGTATTTACGAAAGTTGTTCCTCGATATCCAAATTGATTCATAATCGGTAAAGCTTCTGTATACACACTTTTACAGTTGTCATCAAACGTAATGCAAACAACAATATCCTGTTTCCCCTGCAGAGATTCATATCTGCAACCAAATACAATGAATAACAATAAACAGCATAGTATAATTTTATTCATGTAAATCACCCCACCGGTATTTAGTCTGAATCCCGATTCTAGTGGAAGTACTGTCCTTTGCATAAATCAGATAATCGAAGAATAAGCCCAATGATAAATTTTTCAGGATATTCCAGTTTACGTCAGCAAAATAGGTGTAAGCCTTATCTTGTAGAATGGTCTTTTCATTAACCCCAAAATAACTCTGAAATTGGTTTAGTCTCAAGGCCAGACAAGCTTCAGCAACAAATTCTGTTTTTTTGCTATAGGGGATTGTCTGGTGATCAGTACTCAGGATTATCTTTGTTCCCGGTGTAATACTTAACCCAAGTTCATTAATCAGATGCCAACTCTCCATTTTTGAGTAGAATTGGCTTTTGGGGTAAAATTGATAGGTAAATCCTGTATGAAAATTTAACATACTGAAATTGTGTGAAAGCTCAGTACCAGCGTGATAAACTCCAGCATTGTACCGACTATCATGAAGTGCGTATACTCCGAAAAAAGCTGCATGGAGATGGTCTGTTTGATATTTATAAGATACCTCGGCAATATTATTGTTAATTTTATTATTTCCAATTCCAGCGCTAAACTGATTGTCTTTGAAGTTTACTGTTGAACTGATTCCATGCCAACGATACTCAAACAGATTGTTTCTGTTGTACAATGGATTGTCACTTCGCCGATTATAAAGGAAAAAATTCTTACCATAACCCAAGTTCTTCATTGCCAGTTCAAGTCCCAGATTGTCGTGATGGTAATCAATTATGGCATGGTCTATGACAACTTGAGAAAAAAGCTGTTCTTCCTGATTAGTCAAGTCTAATCTTGTTCTGACACCATTAGTCATTAAAGTGTCTATTCCAAAATGGACAATATAGTTTTCTCTCACCTTCACAAAAATATTGTCAGGAAAGTTATTCAGCAGGTAGCTATCTGAGCTATCCCAGTTTATATATACAGGGAGTATAACACCGCTCAAGCTGATTATACTAAGCTGTAAAATTACCCAAAAAAGAAAACATCTTTTATTCATTTGATTAACATTATAATGTTCTCCTCCAAATTGTCAACTTCTATTATCCATGACATTAGGATTCTGTTTTTTTATTACAGTTGACAAAACAACTCATGGTATAAAAGGGGTATATAACTAAAATAGTAAAGGGTTTACATAAAGTCTAGGTATATTAATCAATGAGGAAATTATATTTTGTCCTGTTGGCATTAACACTGTTCACACAGCTTGTAAGCGTGGATTTCCCATGGTATTCTCAGGGGGATGAGCGCTGGAAGAAAGACCAGCTTGGTAAGTCCAGACGATCAACAATCGGTAGAAGTGGATGTGTGTTGAGTTGTCTTTCTATGCTGTTAAATGCTGAAGCTACCAATCCTCAGATTACACCGGGTGAACTTAATACATGGCTCAAACAAAACGGAGGCTATTCCGGCACAAATATGCGTTGGCAGATTCCTGGTCAAATGGATGGTAGTGGTAACGGGCTTGAACTGGTTGTTCAGGATCACAAAGCAAATAATTGGAAATTCCTCAGTGAGCAATTAGGCAAAGGCAACAAAGTAATTGTAAAAGTTAAAGGCAGAAGAAGTCATTGGGTGCTAGTTACAAAGCAAAACGGTCCATACAATGACGCTTCGTCATACCAGATTAACGACCCGGGTATGGAATCATATAAAGAACGAACTCTGGCTCATTTTGGTGGATTCAAAGCTGCCCGTTCCTACTCAGGAAACTGGCTGGATGAAGACGCTTTCAGTATGGATAGTGACATTCAGATTGTACCTGTTCAGAGTGATGAGTATCTTTTCTATGATTTGGTCAATTCTCCTCATCCTGCTGATGTCTATGTTACTATTAAAAACAACTTGCCTGTTATGATTGCCGGTTACTTTATCCTTGGCATGTTTGATAAAGATAACAATTTTATGCGGACAGTGGATTATCAATATGTAACGATAGATTCAAGCCAGACATTTGATTTGATGTATGAAATGGATGATATTGCCGAAATCAGTCAGGATGATTGCACGGTTAATATAATATACAGTAAATACTTCTCAAATATGCCTTCCTTGTCAGACACTTTACCTCTTACAAAAAACAAGGAAAACGATCCTGTAATAAATAACAGTTCACTTGATGAACCAGACGAATTGGAAAAGAGCATCGAATTGGAATAAACCTATTCTATCATCTCTCTTAAATCCTGCTCCAAAACAACAGATATATCAGTCTTCTCATCACGGTACTTAATTATTATAGGACAATAAACATGAAATCCTGCATACCCTTTTAAGGGTCTGCTTCCTGGCACAACAACAGCTCTTTCTGGTATAATGACAGCAATTCCTGGCGTCTTAGTTAAGTAATTTCCGGTCGTGGAGTCAAACACAGGAGTGGAAGCAGTTATAATAGTTCCGGGGGCAATAACCGCCTTAGTTTCAACAATTACACCTTCATAAATGCCTGTATTTCCACCAACAAATGCACTGTCTTCTATTATTACCGGTCTGCTGCCGATTGGCTCCAATACTCCGCCAATCATTGCTCCTGCTGAAATATGAACATTCTTGCCGATTTGCGCACAACTCCCGACCAAAGCATGCGAATCAATTAATGTTCCGCTATCTATGTATGAACCCACATTGATAAATGCCGGTGGCATAATTCCCACTCCCGGAGCGATATAACAGCCGTTACGCATTGATGTCCCACCCGGTACAATACGTACCTGGTCTGCAAGAGTAATATGCTTTTCTGGTAATGTGTCCTTATCAAAAAAGCTTTTGACATTACTCCAGGGCATTTCTGTTAAAATACCCATCCTAAAGCCTACTAAAATTCCTTTTTTTACCCATTCATTTACGTGCCATACATTGTTTTCTTTCTCAGCAGAACGAATTTTTCCCTGATTAAGTGCTTCAATAAATTCAGCAAACAACAAACGGTCTTCCCGAACGTATTTAGCCGGTCTGGCTTCATAAAGTTCATCAATCTGAGTTTTCATATCCATCTTTCAATATCCTTTATCTAAAAGTATCATATAGTCTCTCACAGGCAATCTCCAGCATTGAACGGGGGCACCCGAAATTAAGCCTGATAAATCCTTTCCCATCATTTCCGTAAGTTCTGCCCATGCTGAGCGCCAGTCCGGCTTTGTCTACCAAAATACGAAAAAGATTGTCATCAGTAACGTTCAGGCTACGAAAGTCTATCCAGGCAAGATAAGTACCTTCGGGTTTAATCATATGCAAATGAGAAAGATGTGTGGCAAAGTAATCACATAAGAAATCCCGATTATCTTCCAGGTAAGTAAGCAGGGCACTCAGCCATTTATCACCTCTGCTGTAAGCAGCTTGAAAAGCTGTGATACCAAAAGTATTACCCAGAAACAGATGCATTGTTTGCACATATTTATGATATGTTAAACGAAGCTTTTCTTCTGGAATTACAATTGCTGAAGTGCAGAGCCCTGCCAGATTGAAACTCTTACTGGGAGCATAACAGGTTACTGTGAAGTCTGCAAAATCTTCCAGGGAAGCAAAAGCTGTATGTTTGTACCCTGAGTATACGATGTCGGCATGGATTTCATCAGAGACAACAATGACCTTATATTTTTTGCAAAGATTTCCTATCCTGAGTAATTCGTCTTTTGTCCAGACTCTACCCACAGGGTTATGCGGATTGCATAAGAAAAAGAGCTTGCTTACTTTAAGCTTTTGTTCAAAATCATCAAAGTCTATTTCGTATCTGCCATCAGACAATTTCAAAGAACTGGTCAATAACTTGCGTCCGTTTTCGAGGACAGCTTTAAAGAAAGGGTCATATACAGGTGTTTGTACCAGAATCTTATCACCAGGACTTGTAAAAACTATCACTGCAACATTCAATGCTGTGACTATGCCTGGAGTATTAATGATCCAGGCTTTATCAATCTGCCAATGGTACTTTTTATCAATCCAGTTGATTATCGAATCGTAATATGCTGGTAACCGGAAGTTATAACCAAATACCGGGTGTTTTAGTCTTTCTGTCAAAGCTTCCTGTATTTCCGGAGCAACAGCAAATTCCATATCTGCCACCCATAGTGACAGTAAATCCTCTTTACCAAACAGCATCTGTAAAGCATCTGATTTAAAACATCCGCTTCCTTTGCGATTATAAATAGTGTCAAAATCATATTTGTACATTTCTATCTTACCTGAAAATCATCTAATCTATAGCCATACACTCTGTCAAATATTCTTTTCTGTTTTCAGCACAAATGTGAGAGAGCTTTATGGTTTTGAGGATACTTAGTGAACATTACTAGAATAGGATAGATCATTTCATTAGTACATAGTAACAACGACACAGTGAGGAATAGCGAAATTGTCTTATTGCTCAATTAATCTGTACTTCTTGAGTCAGAACATGAAATCAATGCATTCACTTAGGACTGACTTCAATGCGTAAATGTACTTTTACAATTATACATAAGTCAATTATTGGCATAAAGATCATAACAGTGCAGCAATGCTAGAGCAGACAAGGAAATACCATCTAGAAATGCACCTTCTTTAATGCAATTGAGGATTTCTGAGTATTTAAAAAAGCGAAATCTGTCGATAGCTTCTTCATCAGTACTTTTGAATTTTTTCTCAAGATGCAACTTTAATGCAAGATACACGTTGATCCTTGTTGCCATTAATCCTGAATTGGCATAAAAAGAGTTTAAAGAAATCATATTATCTGCAACGTAGCCTGTTTCCTCTAATAGTTCTTTATGTGCGTTGTCTATGTTTGAAATGTCAGATTCGCCAAATCCTTTGGGCAATTCCCAAATCCATTGATAGACAGGGTAACGGAATATATGTACAAGCCCGATTTCACCTAATTGATTACGGGGAATAATAACTGTTCCGGGTATCCCATTGCTTTCAACAATCCGATTATATTTACCTTTGACGCCATTCGGGAATTCTACATCATCGTAATAGTGCTCGATCCAAGGATTTTTTGATATTAATCTCTCTTTTATAAGTTTAATCATCTTTTTTGCTCATTATTCTCTTATATTTGCGATATTGCCTAAACCAACATTGATTACATTCACTTCATTCCTGATTTTATCAAATTGTTCAATAGCTAAAATCACAATAGATGACGCGCTGTAAATACCAACAGAACTAGCGAATGCAGTAGTTAAACTAGAACCGCCACCCACTAGCTTATCAAGCCAAGGGATTACCGTTAAAGTTGCTTTCAATACTTCACTAGCCTTTTTTGCTTTTTTTATTTGAGTATTATCTTCATGACTTGTTATCATTTTCGCGTAATCGTCTAGCAATCTGTAATTGATGCGTTTATTCGGTTCTGTACACATAAAGTCTTTAAGCCAAGCTTCCCTGGCAGCTGATAAGTCAGAAGCATGAAGAAAATCATAGAAATCATGCCAGGGCATATTAGCAAAGTAACCAATATTCCCTTGTGTTAATCCGACATCCAAATCGATGACTTTATTCGGTTGTTTGGGGTCACGTTTGATATGCATAACACCTTCATCGACTGCGTCACAAGCATATTGCCTTGCAATAGTATGATTATATATATATGATATTGCATCCCACATAATATCACATTGCTGAATCATTCTAACATTCTCAGGATCACTATTTTTTAACTCAATAATTTTGTTTAATGTTACTTTCCTATCAGGCAAAGTAGGATCATTAGGATCAAGTTGTCTTTCAATTAAGTCTAGTAATTCAGAAGTTCCTTGTTGAATTTGTTGCTTCCTAAGCCACCATTTGAAATCAACATCTCTTTTTACTTCTTGCAAAATGGCTGGGTAAGTTGCGGGATCATAGGAAGTAAGCATTTCTTTCGGTGTATTTGCTGATAACAACTCTATGAAATTTTGCTGCAAGTTAAATCGTTCCTGAGTATCTCTATCCAGATTACTGCGCATGCGATTGAACCATTCTGATAAAGGTAAGTCTCCGCCTTCTTTTTGGAATCCATGTTGCTCTGCTAAATACGACGCTTCGATGCGGTGCATCATTGGTTCTGACAAGTAACTGCAGCAAACACCACCGCGCGCTAAAAAAGCTTTATAGCTCTCCTCAATACTTGGCTTTCTTAATTTGATTTCTATCGGAATCCGGTCTTTTGGGAATAGATTAATGAATTTAAAGAATTCACTACTTTCGTAATCATTTGAAGCAAGAGAATACCAGTATATCCCATCCAGATATTGTGAATCAGTCATTACAATTTTGCCTGTTAATAATATATCTATCATCATGCGGGCTTTATACAATTGAAGAATTCTTTTTTCCGGATCATGAAGGATAGCTTTAGCGTAAGGATGCTTTTGTCCATATTCATCAATATTCATAAAGATTTGACGTTGCTTCATTGAGTCATAATGAGCCCCGAAATATCGCGGATCTTTAAAGGTAGCCATGTTTTCCTCCACAGCGATTATCTAAAACTTGTATACATCTACGTTATCTTTATGGTACTATCAATATTATGGAAATAAAGCAAATAGAATCAATTTACTTTTTCAAATCATAATTTGCTCATACTGATACCAGTGTCAAGCAAATATTGATTCCCCAATTATTCCATGTTTTCAATTACGAAGCATTCATTGTTAGAAATAACAAAAAAATTGACACGTAAGGTTAGATTGGAATTTTAGTAAACTGCGGGAAGAGCAGGCATTCACAAAGAAAGCCGGGCTTTACAGAAGCAGCAGTTTTATACTGTGGGACTTCCCCTTGTTGAATAATTAAACAGCAATTCATGCTGTTTTCCTTAGAAAAAGTCCAACAGGAGAAGCCCGGGCTATATCCCGCAAGGACATTTCCCGGAAGCGATTAAGCAAGATTCTCCCCTTTGAAAAATCCGGAGAAAGGAAATGAACGAAGAATCAATCAACACATCATTGAACGGTTTATCCGAAAGCGAAGCTGTTAACAAGCTGAAAACAATCGGTTATAACGAATTACCTTCATCCAAACCTAAAACCATCTTTCACACAATGTATAATGTCGTGCGTGAACCCATGTTTCTCATGCTGGTTGCCTGCGGTGCATTGTATTTAATTGCCGGTGAAATGCAGGACGCACTGATGCTTTTGGGTTTTGTATTCGTTATGATGGGGATAACTATATATCAGGAACGTAAAACCGAAAGAGCATTGGATGCACTTCGCGATTTATCCAGTCCCAGAGCTCTGGTTGTGAGAGATGGAGTTCAGCACCGCATACCAGGAAGGGAAGTTGTCGAGGGTGACTTGATAGTCCTTTCCGAAGGTGACCGGGTTCCTGCTGACTCTGCGATAGTCCAGACTAATGGTATTTCAACTGATGAATCCCTTTTAACGGGTGAATCGGTACCTGTTAGAAAACAGGTATGGAACAACGAATCCCTTATCCTGCAACCTGGTGGAGATGATTTACCATATGTTTATTCCGGTACGCTTGTTGTTCAGGGTCAGGGAATGGCAAGAGTTTATGCCACAGGAATCAGAACTGAACTTGGTAAAATCGGTAAAGCATTACAGGAAGTTAAAGAAGAAGAAACACGTTTAAACAAAGAAGTTCGTAGTTTAGTAAAGCATATTGCCATCTTTGGCATGTGCTTATGTCTGGTGGCTGTTATTATCTTTGGTATAACAAGAGGTGACTGGCTTAAAGCAGTTCTAAACGGACTTACCTTAGCGATGGCATTGTTGCCGGAGGAATTTCCTGTTGTCTTAACCATTTTCATGGCACTGGGTGCCTGGCGTATGTCCAAGAAAAATGTGCTGACCAGACGCGTTCCGGCTATTGAAACATTGGGCTCCGCAACTGTTCTGTGTACAGATAAAACAGGTACTCTCACCCAAAATCGTATGACTGTTCAACAACTATACAATGGCAAAACTGTATTGGAAATTAACAAAGATACTATATTACCAGAAGATTTCATTGACCTCGTATATATAAGTGCGAAAGCCAGTTTACCCAATCCCTTTGACCCAATGGAAAAAGCTTTTCATGTTATTTACGATGACAAATTAAAGAATTACGAGCATTTACATAAAAAGCAGATATTGGAAAAAGAATATCCGCTGAGTCGGGATATCCTGGGCATGGCAAATGCCTGGCGGTATGACGACGGATGCAAGTATGTGGCATCCAAAGGTTCGCCGGAAGCAATAATGAAGCTTTGCTGTATGAGTGATGAAGAAAAAGCAGTTATAGACAAGCAGATAACTGTTATGGCAGCGGAAGGGCTACGCATATTGGGAGTTGCTTCCATTACTCATCAAGGGGAATGGCTGGAAAGCTTGAGGGAGTATAAATTTAATTTCCTTGGCTTGGTAGGATTATCAGATCCTCCGCGTGAAACTGTTCCTGCTGCTGTAAAAGAATGCTACAGGGCAGGTATACGGGTTATTATGATTACCGGGGATTATCCCGGTACAGCAGTGGCAATCGCCAGGCAAATCGGGCTTAAGAATACAGAAGAGATTATTACGGGTACTGAACTTTCTGCTATGAGTGAAGAGGAACTGGCTCAAAGAATTGATAAGGTGACTATATTTGCCAGAGTTGTTCCTGAGCAAAAACTGCTTATAGTAAAATCCTTAAAAGCACGGGGCGAGATTGTGGCAATGACAGGAGACGGTGTTAATGACGCACCGGCTTTAAAGAGTGCCAATATCGGTATAGCTATGGGTGAACGGGGGACAGATGTAGCCAGGGAATCTGCATCTTTGGTATTGGTGGATGATGATTTCTCTTCAATAGTCAGCGCTGTACGAATGGGCAGGAGGATATATGATAATCTCAAGAAAGCCAGCGCGTATATATTTTCCATACATGTACCAATAGCCGGGATGTCACTGATACCACTTATTTATTCAGATTTACCTTTAATACTTTTTCCTATACATGTTGTGTTTTTGGAATTGATAATTGACCCGGCCTGTTCTGTTGTTTTTGAGATGGAGCCTGAAGAAAAGCGCGTTATGGATAAGCCACCGCGTAATCTTAAGACTCCCATTTTTAGTCTTCAGTTGATAGGTGTATCCATTTTACAGGGTCTTTCAGTGCTGTTAATAATCGGATTGGTTTATTGGTACGGTGTCAGCCGTGATATCAGTGACGAACAAGTGAGAGCTTTAGTGTTTTGTACACTTGTTTTTTCGAATATTGGTCTGATTATATCTAATAGATCATGGACAGAATCAATCTTCAATATTCTAAGAAAGCCAAATCCAGCTATGGTTTGGTTGGTTGTTGGAGTTGTAGCTCTGACCTTTGCCATAACGTCAGTACCGTATTTGAATCAGTTATTTAAATTTGCTCCGTTACACAAGCATGATGTACTGATTTGTCTGGGAATGGGACTATTAAGCATAGCCTGGTTTGAACTTTTAAAAATATTTAGGAGCCGAAGAACAGCCAGATTTATAAATCATAAAGCATAATAAGCATTTTGATCAGGTTGTAATTTAACTGTTACTGTGTTTAGCTTTGATTCCAGACTTTGTTTTCTGTCTTAATTCTGACGGATAGCATAACGGCATTGAGCAAAGAAAAGATAACAGCTGTATAATACAAATGAAAAATCAATGGGAATATGGCTATTTCGCCAACGACTAATATGTAATTGGGATGTTTGAAATACTTATAAGCTCCTGTTTGAACTGGTGTTTTACCTGGAATTCGGAATATCTTTGTGTTCCAGTAATGACCGAGGGAACTGATAACCCATATCTTAGCAGTTAACAGACATATGAATACTAGCAGAAATGGATAGGAGATATCTTTTTCAGAAAAGAAATTATACTCACAAAATACAGATATCACATAACAGGTATGCAGAAGCACTATATATGGATAATGCCTTTTTCCATATTCCACTGCTCCATTGGAAAGAAGCCACTTCTCATTTCGTCCTGCAATGAATAGTTCAATAAGCCTTTGCGTGATAAACAGAGTTATTATAATCGTAAAAGTCATTTTCTCAGTCTTACTAATCGACTGATAGTAATACCATTTCAGTGCAAAAGCCCGGACCCAAAGCAAGCATCAGACCGTATCCTTTCTCACAATTACCATCCATAAATCTATCCAGCACATAAAGTACAGTAGGGCTGGACATATTGCCGTAATCTCTAATTACGGAGATGGTTTGTTGCATTGATTCTTTGCTCAAATCCAGTGCTTCCATGTATGCACTGATAACCTTCTTTCCCCCGGGATGAAAGATAAAATTCTTTATCTCTGCCAATGTTAAGTTGTGTTGAGCCAGAAAGGCATCAACTTCAGTGCGTATATACTGATTAATGAAAGCAGGTATGTCCCGGGAGAATACTACTTTAAATCCTGAATCAAGAAACTCCCATCCCATAATATCAGTCGTATTGTAATATAAACGGCTGTCTGAGGCTATGATGCGAAACTTGTTCTGGGAGTCATTCTGCTTAGCACGGATTATCACAGCAGCGATGCCGTCAGAAAAAAGACTGGTAGCTACAAAATTGCTCTTGCTAAAGTCATTCTTCAGAAAAGTGAGCGAGCACATTTCAACAGCTACAAGCAAAACAACAGCTTCAGGTCTGGCTTCTGTAATCATTCCTGCTTTGGCAATACCTGATACCCCACCACCGCAACCTAATCCCCAAAGAGGATATCTGCGTATATCCCGGTTTAATTTTAGTTGATTTATCAATAGAGCATCTATACTGGGTGTGGCAAGCCCTGTGGAAGAAACAAAGATAATATCGGTAATTTCACTCAGCTTGATTCCTGCTTTGGCTGCACATTGCCTGATAGCTTGAGCAGCATAGACCAGAGAACATTCTACATACACTGTATTTTGTTCACTAAAGCCTTTGATTGATTTGTAATATTCCAGTGGTTTACAAAAGTTTCTGGATTTGATTTCTGCATTTTCAAATATATCCAGAGCTTGTTCAACCATCGGGTAGGAATCTGAAAACATCTCGCGTACATGACGTTTCACTTCCTGTTGGTCTGCCTGATGAGGGAAGTCAATGGTGGAAACTGCATCGATATAGGTCACTGGCATCTCCTTAGATAAATAAACAAGGGCAGAATTGCGTTTGTTTTTGCTTTTAAAACAATTAATTCATCGATAGTTAATTACAGCCGCATTACCATTTGGAAGATTACTACCTGCAAATGATACACTTTTACGATGGTTTAATATACATCTAATAATATACTAATTGATTTTTTACATCTGACCAAACAATATAAGCTAACTATCGATAAAGAAATTAGGGACAAACGGCATAGATGCCCTTATAGAAAAGAAAGAAAGGAGAATAAAAAAGAGATACTCCCGAAGGAGTATCTCAAGAGGAAAGAATCTGTATTAGTTATTTAACTCTGATAATTTTCTTGGTTATGGTTTGGCCGGCAGATTCGAGTTGGCAGAAATATACGCCCAAACTTACACTCTTACCTTTACTGTCAGTTCCGTCCCAGGTAAAGTTGTTTGTACCCTTGGCAACGTTTCCTGAAGAAATGGTATTAACCAATTGACCTTTGAGGTTATAGACTTTCAAAGAAGCCATTCCGCTTTTCTGAACATCAAAGCTGATATTGGTCATTCTATTAAAAGGATTGGGGTAGTTTGTCAGATTACTGACAGGAGCAATCTCAACTAAATCTTCGTTGGCATCGGGTGCCCAGCTTACTAAGGCACGAATCATGACATTACCTTCTGCAATTGGTGCCCAGGCTGCGGTACCTATCTTTTTCCAGCTATCACCACTATTATCAGTATCCAATGAATATACTGAAGAATTGGTGAATTCTCTGATTGCTACATAGAAAACACCATCAGCATCGGTAATAATATTAGCTGCTGGTAACGGCACTGAATTCCAGCCGGTTGTCAGTTGGTTTATAGCAGTTGTAAATTGCAAAACGAACTGATTACCCGGAGCTCCGCCTACTCCATCGGGATTGTAGATGCTGGTTATCATCGGAGTTGAGCCCACAGTATTAATAAACACTTTCAGATAATGGATTTCTGCACCCGGTTCTGTTTCAAACTTGGTTGCCATATAGTTAGTTGAGCCAACATTAAAGGTCTGATTTGAAGTGCCGTCATCTGTGAGGATTTCTGTGTATAATAAACCAATCAGGTCAATCGAGAATACTTCTGAAGGGTCAGATTCATATACACCAAACATTGCTGTGACCTTATAATAATTGACGCTTCCTGCTACAGGGTCTTCATCAGTATATATGAGTGTCGTTGCATTATCGATTGTGCCAATCAGAGCATATTCTGCTGTGGGATTGAGTGTCCTGTATACTTTAAATCCGGTAACAAGAGGAGCAAAGGGGTCATCTACCCAGTAAACACCAGCTAAACCACAGTTTTTGAGCCCTTCATATCCTGCACTTAGAACATCCCATGCCCCTTGGAACATAGCATAGGAATTTGCTGTTACGCTGGTAGAATCACAAAGTAGTCCTTGTCCACTGGTACCGCCATCTTCTATATTGCTGATTCCGACAAAGATTGTTCCATTGGCAGGAATCATGATATTATGAGATGTGATATCCACTGTTTTCCATACATTATTTGTTATATTGGTTACACCTGCGACAGCTACTAATTCTGTGCCGGGCATACCATCTGTATCCTCATAAACGTGTACTGTCGGTGCTCCTGTTATGGATGCATTGCCCTGGCGATACAGCATGAAGTTTACACCATGCAATTGCAACGGCTCATTAGTAGGATTAGTAATTTTCATAGCATAAGCTTCTGCATCAGAAACGAATGATGTCCAGGCTGAATTAGTAGAAGTAATGGTTTCTGCACTCATACCTGAGGGTGGTGCTGTCCAGCTTAACTGAACATTTTGTTCAACAACAGAACCTGTTAAACTGGTAGGTGAAGGAATAAAGACATCATTATAAATAGTGAAATTGTCAATCATGATACCTGTTCCATCCGGTGTGTCATTATCAGAACGGAAATAGATACGGAATTTGACTGTCTGACCTGCATAGTCAGAGATCAGACCATTGAGAGCAGAATAACTTTCTGTTACAAAACCCCATTCCGGTGGTGCATCAATAAATACAGAACCGGCTGCGGTTGTATATGGGTTGCTCATATTACGCCAGGTCGAACCGTTATTGGTGGATATCTGCCATCCCCAATAGTCCATTTGCGCAATGGTTCCGCCGGGATAATGCGCATCAGCAAAATCACCTTTCATCATAAAATCAGCTTTAATAGCTCCTGATAAAGGCAATGTAATGGCTGGAGATATAAGATAATTTAACATATTGATATTATACGTTGATGTAGTGTTTTGATTAACCATGGCAAAGATGGGAGACGGAGTGTCTGCCACTTCTGCGATATGCCAGAGTTGATTTGCCGCAATTGAAGACGAGAACGTCCAATCAACAGCACCTTCTTCAAAGGTCTCCTGATATGCAATAACTTCTGTTCTGCTACGGCTGTTTTGAGGAATCGGATTCCTTGATGCTCTTTCAAGCTGCACTTCAGCAAATACGAATGTGCAAATTACAAGGATGAGTGTAATTAGAATTGTTCTTTTCAAAATATCCTCCTATAGATATTTAATTGAATGCCTTATCTAGTCTTTTATTTACTCATTAAGTTTATCTTTCACTCTATCAAACAAGCTCTTACATACATGCACAGGGCATCGTGTCTTTGAATAAGAATGTAGTTTTAAATACAAAGTAATCATGTCAAGTGCTTTTTCTCTTGCACAGCTAAATCATTACTACTTATAAAGCACAAATCCAGCCAAACCGATAATCAGTCAAATAAAATCGTTCTATCCATAGCAATTATGCAGAACAACAAAGACACATAGTAAAAAGACAGAAGAGAGAATGTTAGCTGTTTTGAGACACGAACTCACAGATACACAGAGGAAAAGATAGAAGAGAGATTTTTAAAGCAGAACCGCAGTGCCTTTGAGCCACTGAGATAGTATAAGTATGTAGTCCCGCATTTATGCGGTTTTGTAATTTGCTTACTTTGTCATAACTGTAGGATAACCGCCCCGGTTGTCTAAACGCATTGAATACAATGCGTAGCTATCATTGGTTAATGGAGGTAGGTAACCTACGTCCGTAGGATATGTGCCTCACATGTCCAAACGAATCTATTTAGTATGCGCAGCAATCTTTGGTCACCTGAGGCAGGTAACCTACGTCCGTAGGATATGTTCCTCACATGTCCAAACGCATTGTTCCGCTTACTTCCATACTAAGGTTTTCATTTAACGCGAAGGTCGCAAAGACCGCAAAGAAATTCTTTTCTCAGTCCGTATTTTTTGCCCAGAGCCGCAGAGATTAAGTGGATATCCCTTGTAAGTCCGGAGGACGTTACTATGTAACCAAGTACGTTAGTACTGGGTCAGAGATATAGAAAACCTGAGTCCGGTAGGACGATACAATTTTCAATTCTCTATTTCATATCCACTAATCCTTCAAGTAATCAGTCTTACTATCCTCCCGGGGTTCACCCGGGTGATGCTTACTAAAATTACTAAGCATCAAGCAAGTGAATACATAGATGATGATAAGACTGATTACTTGCAGCTTACTTGTAGCATAAGCATCTCGTCATTCCTGTCGCAGTGGAGCCCTCGTTGCCATCCGAAAAGGCAATGAGGCATCGGGAATCTTACATTTCTAAACCTGCTCTGCCCTTAAATTGTGTTTAATAGCTGCCGGGTAGACCCTTGGACTTTTCTTAGACAGATAATTAAGGAACTCGGCGGCAGTGTGCCTACAGCTAGCATAGGCTCAACAAGGGCAATTGTGGATTATCTTATGCATGTAGTTCTGCATTTAGATGTTGTGCGAAAATAACAAAGAAGAGCATTACCGGAGTTCAATTTGCCCTCTTTAGCTTTCAGTATTCGTCTTTGCGATTGGGCAAATCGGACTTCGGAATGCGTTATCAAAGGTTTTAGCTGAAGTCCGAAATTCCCTTTTACCATGTTTTCAATATTTCACTTGGCGAGGGAATTTTGAACTCCAGCTATTCGCTTAATCATTTTCGCACAGTCTCTTTATGCCGGTTCCCATTGATAGATACATCGTGATCAATAATTAACAACCTGCATAAATGCAGAACTACATACTTATTCTATCTCTATTTCTTTTCCTTCTTCTTTCTCTATCCTTACTTGCTTATTGTCTCTTGTTAATCTCCTGTTTATACCTTAACTGACCAGAGGATTTTTCAAAGATTCTAAAGAGAATCTACAGGAAGTCAGCGGGGACTAAACTCCCCGCAAAGTCCCTGTAGACTCCCTGCAGACTCCCTGCGTCAAATACGATACATATGGAGAACCAATAAGATGATAATGCAGAAATAGACATTACAATTAACAAGTATATAAACTCCAAAGCCACAGTATTGTTACTTTGGCTTTTGCCGTCGTAGGAGCAAAAACACTCCCGTTAATTATTGCTTTGACAAAAAAAGATAGCATGATTCAAAGGAATTATTGAAAAATTATATGATAAAAGGGGCAAACTCATGCAACAGAATTTGACGGAATATTTCCTGAGTCTGGTTAAAATTGACAGTGAAAGCAAGAATGAAAGAGCGATGGTTGACAGGCTGAAAGCTGATTTACTCGAGCTTGGTGCGCAGGTAACGGAAGACAGGGTTCATCTGCAAACCGGTGGCAATGCCGGTAATCTGTATGCTTTTATACCTGGTAAAATTGATAAGAAACCGTTGCTGTTTTGTGCACATCTGGACACAGTGAGACCCGGTAACGGAATCAACCCTGTAATTAATGGCGACAAAATAACTTCTGATGGTACGACTATACTTGGGGCAGATGATAAATCCGGAGTGGCACAAATTATCTGGGGCATCAAAGAAATTATGGCAACAGGGGCAGACCACGCACCCATAGAAATACTCTTTACGATATCAGAAGAAATCGGGCTGCTGGGAGCCAGGTTCTTTGATAAATCATTGCTGAAGTCAGAAATAGGATATGCCTTTGATTCAGAAGACCTGGGTGAATTCATGATTGGAGCGCCTTCTCAAAATTCTATTCATATCAAGGTTTATGGCAAGGAAGCTCATGCGGGGGTGGAACCTGAAAAAGGAATTAACGCTATCAGAGTGGCAGCAGAAGCTTTAGCCTCTATACCAAATGGCAGGATAGACTTTGAAACAACTACCAATATGGGCGTAATCAGTGGTGGAATGGCAACGAATATCGTTCCAAATCTGGTTGAGATTCACGGAGAAGCACGCAGCCACAATATGGATAAGCTGGCTCAGGTCACAAACGATATAGTCAATGGCTTCCAAAGAGCCGTTGCCAAACACAAACATGGTAATGTGGAAGCCAGAGTTGAATTTGATATACAAACAGAATACAAATCATTTCACATGGCAGAATCACATCAGGTGGTAAAAATTGCTAAAACAGCTATGGATAATCTGGGTATACCAGCCAAATTCATTAAAAGCGGTGGTGGCAGCGATGTAAATATCATTAACGCAGAAGGCTTGAATATGATTGTTGCCGGAACAGGTATGCATAATTATCACACAGTGGAAGAGAATATCCTGATATCTGATTTGGAGAAAGGCTCGAAACTGGTATCCGAATTAATCAGAGTATATTCTTCGTGATAAGGTGATAAGGTGATAAGGTGATAAGGTGTCTCTACAAAGTTATAAAGATTTAGACCTCTGGAGAGTTAGCATGGATTTTGTTACTTGTGTATACAAAATAACTGCTTCTTATCCAAATACTGAGACATACGGTCTGGTTTCACAAATCAGAAGATCAGCGGTATCTATACCATCTAACATTGCTGAAGGCTCTGGCAGGAAAAACTCCAAGGAATTTATACAATTCCTTTATATCGCTAATGGCTCTCTATCAGAAATTGAGACACAACTCGAGCTTTCCGTCAGATTAGGTTATCTAAAAGAACAAGACTCTCTTGCCGATTACATAAAACGTATAAGAAAGATGACAGTGAATTTAATAAACGCACTTCTTGTTAGAAAAGGTTAGTAGGGATTTGATATGGTACTGAATCACCTTATCACCCTATCACCTTATCACTTTATCACGAAAATGAGGTACCAATGATTAAAATTGCCCTGATTGGCTACGGAAAAATGGGGAAGATGATAGAAGATTTGGCTAAGAGTTTACCGGTAGAAATCGTTTCTATTATAGATCCGAATGTGGATGGAGTTGGAAACGAAATAAATGCATCTACTCTCAAAAATGCAGAAGTCTGCATAGAATTCTCTCATCCAAATGCTGTCATGGATAATATCCGGCAGGTATGTGCCTGCGGCAGGAATCTTGTGGTGGGAACAACCGGCTGGAGTGATAAGTTACCTGAAGTGGAGAAAATGGTCAATAACGCCAATATCGGCATGATATACGGTTCCAATCTGTCCATCGGGATGAATTTGTTTTATGAGGTTGTCAAGAAAGCAGCAGAAGTTTTTGCTGAATATGATGATTATGACGTGTTTGGTTTTGAGCAGCATCACCGGCAGAAAGCGGATAGTCCTTCCGGGACAGCCAAAGAACTTAGCAACATACTACTTGAAAAATATAAGAACAAATCTATAGCGCAATATGACAAATCAGACAGGAAAATACTGCCTGAAGAGCTTCATTTTGCCAGTGTCAGAGCCGGCTTTATACCCGGAACCCATACAATTGGGTTTGACAGCGAAGCTGATACGATTGAGCTTACACATAGAGTAAGAAACCGTACCGGACTAGCCTTGGGAGCGCTGAAAGCCGCAATCTGGATTGCAGATAAGAAAGGATTATATACCTTTCAGGATTATATTAAGGGCGTAAAATGATAGTTCCGTTTATCAAGATGCAGGCTCAAGGCAATGATTTCATCATTGTCAAAAGAGAAAAGATTTCCATAGAAAATATACAGATTCCGCAGCTTGCCAGAGATGTATGCAACAGGCAATTCGGCATCGGAGCAGATGGATTGGTTTTGCTGGATACTGATAAAAGAGAAAAGCCGCACATGGTCATATATAATGCTGATGGCTCCAAAGCAGAAATGTGTGGTTCTGCTCTCAGATGCTGTTGTGTCTTGCTTGCCAAAGCTAATAACAAGAAAGAAATGGAAATATTTACAGATAGTGGTTTATCCAAAGGCATTATTAGTCCGGATAATCCTGATTATGTTACAGTAGAAATCGGTAATCCTAAGATGGTTAAGTACTCGTTTATTCTGGATGGGTTTAAGGGTGATTACATTTCCATAGGAAATCCCCATTTTGTTATCTTTACACAAGATTTGAGTTCCAATCCCCATTTAAGTGCCGGGAAAGCTTTATCAGAAAATGCGCAGTTTGAAAACGGTGCCAATATTGAATTTGCCAAGGTCATCACCAAAGACGAAATCGACATGGCAATCTGGGAAAGGGGTGCAGGCGCTACTTTAGCCTGTGGAACAGGGGCAACTGCAGCGGTGTTTTCTGGTCAGTACAATCATTTGCTCAATGATAAAGTCAAAGTTAATGTTCCGGGTGGGAATGTCATAATCAGTAAGAAAGGTGATACGTTCTTTTTGGGCGGGGAAGTAGGTTTTGTTGCAAGCGGAGATTATGTATGGACAATTTAGGCCAATATCTGCGTTCACTCCGGGAGGAGAAGAATCTATCAATTGAAAGTGTTAACAAAGATATTAAACTATCAATTGAGCAAATAGATGCTATCGAAAAGAACCATTTATCGAGGCTGGGTAATCTTGGTTTTGCCAGAGCTATGGTGTATACTTATGTCCGTTATCTGGCTGCAGACGAAAAGCTTGCCATGTATCTTTTTGACTTGAGCTGGCCTCCGCAGAAGCAAACAAATTTTACTCCCAGAAAACCGATAAAGGAAAAGAAAGTCTTAATCTCAACTAATTTTATCTGGCTGATATCCATCATTATTCTCGCAATTGGATTAGGTTCGATTATATGGATTAGTTATACCAGAGGTTATCTGGAAAGACCATTTGACAATATGAAACTATCCAAAGATAGTTTGAAAACCGAAACTATTGAACGCGCGAAAATTGAAAAACCTGATACATTGAGAGACCACATGTTACAACTGGCAAAAACCCAAACCAAACCGAAAGCAACAACCGGAGATGTGCAAAAAACAACTGCTAAAGTAAAAAATGCAGCTTCAAAAGATACAACTGATTACGTGAATGATCTGATATTCGAAACTAAGGAAAGTCCTTTTAATTCGAAATTTTAGTATGTGGAAGTGTTAATGTTACTTTAGTTCCTTCACCGGCTTTACTCTCTATAGTGAGTTCAGCCTTGATAATCTTGCTAAGTTCATTACAAATAGTCAATCCTAAGCCTGAGCCTTTTTCTTTTGAAGTACCCAAAGTTGCAACAGGCTTTGAGGCATCCATAATATAGCTCAGGTTCTCTTCAGATATACCTACTCCCTCATCTGCAATGATTAGTACTACATGCTTTTTGTCAACACCGGCTGTGATATTAATCTTACCCTTATTGCGGCTGTATTTGACACTATTGGAAATGATATTGTGGATGATAGTGTAAACGATTTTTCGGTCTGCGAAAATCTCAAGGTCATCATCAATCTCAATATTGATACACAGCTTCTTTTGAGCTGTAGAATTTGAATAGAATAACAAAGTGTCATTAACAATAGATTTGAGATTGTACTTTTCGGGATTTGAGAGTATTTCCCCTTTTTGGCAACGCGCCCAATGAAATATGTTTTCCGTTAATTGCCAGGTATTGCGAGCCTCGTTGTATGCATCGTTTATCTGTTGCTTGGCATCATCATTGCAATTTTGTCCCATATTCTCATTGAGATACCTTAGGTTCATGACAATGTTTGATAGAGGAGAGCGTAGATCCAGGGTTAAAACACTAAGTATTTTATCTTTCATTTGATTGGCTTGCAGGAGTTTTTGCTCCGTTTGCTTCCGTAGATGTATTTCCTGTGAAAGTTTAAGAGTCCTTTGCTGTACAAGGTCTTCGAGCTGTTCTTTGTGCTCGTTTAGGGCTGCTTTATATTCTTCCCACAGCATCGCGTTGCGGACAAGCCCTTTCAATTCAACCAAATGTACAGGCTTAGATAGAAAAGCATAAGCGCCGAGGTCGTAACAAATTTTGATATTTGCATCATGACCATAACCTGTGAGAACAATGACAGAAAAGTCCTTCTCAATGCCAGGTTGTATCTTCTTTAAAACCTGAACACCATGAATAGTGGGCATCTCTAAATCCAATACTAAAACTGCCGGACGATAGGTTTCAAAAAATATGAGTCCCTCTTCAACGTCAGTGGTTGCCAATACTTCATAATTTTCTTGTTCAAGTATCAAACTGATAAATGAAATTGTATCTAGATCGTCATCAATAACAAGAACGCATCTTTTCATTCTTCTCTCCTGATAAAGGATTGAATATTGTTTTCATCTATTAAGAATAATCATACAATGTCAAGAATATTTTCATTTGACAAGATTGATAAGCGGATTAACATAATCACATGAATCAGATTGTAACTAATTCGAGCTTGAATAATCAACTGAGATGGAAATAATGAAAGAAGAAAAGTTCTACTTAGGAATTGATATTGGCGGTTCTGCAATAAAATTTGGGTGGGGAAATTGTAAACATGGTTTACTTGGATTCGAAAGATCAGAACTGCAGGATACGACTTTAGCATCCTTGCAAAGTAATATCATACAAATACTTCAATTTGTTGACAACAAAATTGGTCTGGTCAATATTCAAACCATAGGAATGGGAACTCCCGGAACCATTGAGCGGAAATCAGGCAAGATTGTGGGCGTTAACCCCAACTTACAACAACTAACAGATCTTGATCCCAAAACTCTGATTCCGGAGTATATCTCACAACAAGTGCTTGTAGATAACGATGCAAACCTGATGGTATTGGCAGAAGCACAGCAGTTAAAGGGTTGCACACATATTATCGGCATCACAATTGGCAGCGGCATCGGATGCGGATTCGTAAAAGACGGGCAAATATTTCACGGGGCACATGGCTATGCCATGGAACTTGGTCATAGTACAGTTAATCCGGAAGGAGTTAGATGTAATTGTGGGCGTTTGGGATGCCTGGAAGCATATTCATCAATCAATGGTATATTGAATCTGATAAGAGTACTCTCACCTGATACAGATTTAAAAACACTACAGGATATTGTTATGTCAGCTAAGAATAATTCTATTGTAAACAAGTGCTTAGCTGATTCAATTGTCTACTTATCAGGTTCAATTGCTAATCTGGCAATTGTGCTTGATGCTGATGCTATCGTAATTGGTGGGGGTGCTGTTGAAGTCACGGGTTATCCACTAACAAATTTGTTCGAAAAAATACTTGACTTATTACCCAACATCCTAAAAGATAATATTATAGTGAGAAAAGCAAATTATGGTAATCAGGCTGGAGTTTTGGGTGCGATTATCTTAGCAGAAAAGCACAATAGCTACAGTTAGGGAATAAAATTTGCATTTCATAAATGTAAATAAAATGAGGGGAGAAGAAGATGCGTAGAATGAAAGTATATGCAATTGTAATATTTCTTACAGTCAGCATTGGTATCATCTTTGCCGCTGGTAACACCATTCTTACAGATTTGAATGTTGCACCTAATCCGATGGACAAAACAACAACAATTTCCCTGTCTATTGCCAGAGATGCAATTGTCGACATCAATGTGGAAACGTATAACGGAGAGATAGTAAAGACTATATATACCGGACACATTAGCACCGGGAACTATGAATTCGTATGGAATCGCACAGGTGACAACGGAGAATATGCCCCTTCAGGTGATTACTATTTAGTAATAAATTACGACGCAAAATATACATCTACAAAGAAAACACTGATACTTAAATAATCAGCTGTTCAGAGGTAGATTATCACCAAACTCCTAAAGTTTTTTATCTTGGGGTTGGGGGAAAGAATTAAAAAGTCCCTTTGGGACTTTTTTTTATTTATTTCCTTTTTTCTTGAAATCATTATGGAATCCATGCTTCTGTGGAAGACCAGAAAAGTAAGCTTGCCTGTTATAGTTAGGCAAATACTTTATACCGGAGTTGAAGCACTGCCTATTGTATCATTTGTTGCATTAGCTGTCGGTGGACTGATTATCCTTCAGGGTTATAACCTTTTGAGCAATTTCGGGCAAGGAAACTGGATACATATGATTTTGGTAACAGTGGTAATCCGGGAATTAAGTAGTATATTTACAGCATTGATCGTAATAGCCAGGTCCGGGACAGCTATTTCAACTGAACTAGGTAATATGGTTGTAAACAAAGAAATTGATTTACTAAATTCATTCAAAATATCACCTATATCATATTTAGTTACTTCAAGAGTAATCGGTGTCATAGTTGCTATGACAGTGCTGACAATCTTCTTCAATATTACTGCTGTATTGGGAGGCTGGCTGTTTTCAACTTTATTTAACGGAATTGATTTTCTCTCCTTTATGAGCGGATTTGCTAATACAATCAAAGTGGTTGATATCTTTATCAGCACAATTAAATCAGTCATATTTGGTTTAATCATAGCTTTAATCTCGTGCTATCAAGGTTTGCAAGTTAAATTTGCGTTAACAGAAGTTCCTCAAAGAACTATAAAGGCTGTTGTGCAAGCTATGGTTTTCGTTATATTATCTGATGTTATTTTAACCTGGCTATTTTACTATCTTACTCAGTAATATGTTAGTAAAAAATATATCAATCCGTGAAAATAAATCTCCGGTTTCTTTTATTCAAAATGAGAAACGTTGCTGTGTCATATGTTCCAAACAAGATGAGGATACTACTCTGTTATTGAGAAAAATCGGTGGATTGGAATCTTTGAATCGGACAGAAGAGATTCTCTTTGACAAAAAAGAAGCAGAGAATACTGAAAAAGAAATCGGGTACTTTTTTAAACGTGGCATTCTCTTGTCTAACCTGTCTTTACATGAAAATATCACGTTGCCATATCACTATTTTAATCCGGAAAGTGAGTGGGCTGAATTTGATGAAAAGGTGCAGCGATGGATGAAGTTTTTTAAGCTTGATATTGATTATTCTCAGCGTCCGTCCATGGTAAATCACTCAAACCAAAAACTAATTTCATATGTTAGAAATCTAATCCTGCAGCCGGATATCTATATCATTGATGATCCCTTTTTTCAACTTTCCTGCATATTCAGAAAAAAAATAGTTGACTGTTTGCTCTTATTGAAAGAATATAATAATTTCCTGGTAATAGGGACATCTGATTTGGAATTGATAGAGCTTTTAGCTGATGACATATTACTGTTAGAAAAAGGGGAGATCATTGGAAATTATGAACTTACAAGTGCAAACCGAGAGAAGGCATTAAGAGCGGTATATGACTATTTGGAAGAGTAATTAATATGAATTATAAGTTAAAATATGCGAATCAATTCGTCGCAGGATTCATATTAATATCCTTACTTTTACTAATTTCAGTTACTGTTTTAGTCGCTCTCAAACAGAATGTATTCGAGAAAAAATTGGACTATTATACAATGGTATCTGATGCCACCGGATTATCTTCACAGACACAGGTTCTTTTTAAAGGATTTGAAATCGGCAGAGTCAAGTCATTTACTTTAAATAGGGATGGGTGGATAAGCGTACACCTTAAAATCTATCAAAAATATAAAAGTCTGTTTCTTATTGGTTCTGTGATAAATCGGCTAACTAATCCCTTGACCAATAAAACACAACTTGAATTTGTTCAAGGTGATAAAAGCCAGAAATTAATAATTGAAAATAGCATAATTTTATCGACTGACACTTCAGAGGGGCTGAGACAATATCGAAGCCTTGATACAAAAAAATCATCTGATATGATAACATCAATTGTTACGAATCTGGACAGATTGGTTCAGGAACTCGGCAAGGACAACAATCCTGACAAAGGATCACTTTTCAGATTTTTGTATCATTTGGCGAATGTGAGCACTGAAACTGAAAAGAGCATCATACAGGTGAACACATTACTGAAAGAAGCTAACCAGTTTGCATCCAATATGAATCAGGATAATAATGCTGATCAAGGTTCCACTTTCAGATTATTGTATAACGCAGCTGAAATAACTGATAAAATTGAAAGAGATATGGATCAGGTTGATAAACTGCTGATAGAATTGAATCAGACAGTAAAACAATATCAATCTCCTGATAGTCTTCTGCTAAGAATGATTGATCCTACTGGTGAAAACTTAATCCAGCCTGTTAGGGATTTGCTTAAATCTCTTGATCTGAATCTTAAGGAGACTCAGCAACTATTAGAGTTCTTTAACCGTCAAAAACCTGAAATATCCACCATGGTTAATCACATTAATTCTTCCTTGGGAAAAGCTCAACAGACAATAGATGCTTTAAACAACAATCCATTACTCAAAGCCGGAATACCGAAGCAAAACCAGCCGGTTACAGGTACAGGGAAAAGATTGAAAGAGCTTCCCAATGAATAATCCAGTAAAATTGCTCTTGCTTGTTATTTTGATAATGGGATTATTGTGCTCGTGCTCAACTATTTCCAGAAAACCTATATCTATAGCCAGTCAAAAAACACGAGAGTTTTTGGAGCAAGCAAGAAAAGAGGAATTGAAACAAAACTATATTGATGCTATGTCAATATACTCAGATGCTGAGAGTAACTCAATCCTGGCGAATGAGCTTGATTTGCAATTGATTTCTTTACAAGGTAAAGCGAGAATATCATATATTCATGCTGATTCACTGGCTTACGCGGCAACCCTGGAATCAATGAAACAATTAGTGACGGATGTAAGACCTGATTTGTTTTATAGAGTGATACAGATCAATTATTGGTCTGCTTTTTACGCAAAAGATTACGCTCTTATCATATCCAAAGCTCCGGATGTATCCCAGCTTCCATTAAACGTCCGCATTGAGATTCTGTCATATCTCATTCAGGCAAAAGCCCAGCTCAATCTTGGCACAAGTGATGATCAAGCTCTTATGAAAAAGGCTTTGAAAAGATACTATGTCAGGTTAAACAGGAAACTGGTAATTCAACCTGAGCTTCTTTCTAATGCATATTATAGCCTAGCCTACGCATATGCCTCTGAATCCGGATATGATGAGGCTCTTAAAATGCTGAGTAAAGCGATTGCCTTGGATAAAGGTTATGATTTATATGTACAATTAGCTGATGATTTTGCTCTAGCCGGAAAGTGCGAATTGAAAAGAAACAACGCGATAAAAGCAAAAGCATATTTGTCATTAGCTCTTCAAATATATAATGAAACCGGTCAAAAGAATGATATCAAAGCCATAGAAACCTTGATTTACGATATTTCAAGGAAAAAATAGTGAGCCATAAATGAAATTGATAAAAAACGTCTCTCTCGCTTCGGGTAGCTCTTTTAAAACAGTCAATGTTCTATTCGATGAAAACATCGAACAAGTCAGCAATAATCCTATCGAAGCTGAGAATATTACCGAGGAATACGATTTTAAAGGTTGTATTATTATACCCGGCGCGGTTGATATGCACACACATATTTTAAGTGGAAATGATAATGATGCCAAAGCTCTGTCCAGGTTTTCCAAATTAGCTATTGCAGGGGGATATACAACTCTTGCAGATTTGTCATATATAAATGAGACTCCAATATTCAGAATTAACAATATTAAGCACTTTGAGAGTCTGATTAATAAAAACTCATTTTGTGACATGGCATTATGGGGTAATTGTGATTTTGCAGAATACCCATATCACCTTGATTATATGAATGAAGTTTGGGGTGCTGGAGTTGTCGGTTTTATAATTATGCATCCAAGTCCCAATCCATCAGTTGAAAATATGTCGTATGACGATATAATGGATTTATTCGATACAATTTATGACACTGATATTTCTTTTGCATATCAGGGATTTGAAGAAACAAATGACATCATAGCTAACGATTCAAAACTGAGTTTTGTACAGCAACGCCTGGCTTCAATCAGAAAAATATTAAGGCGCTTACAGGATAACCCTTTGCACTATATAGGAATCTTTGACAGGGAATCAATAGAAATATTAAATACTGCCTTTAGACGTTCTGATCTGACGTATGCTTTTCCCGTGCAGGAACTGATGGTGCTGATGCAGCAGTTTAAAGCGACAGGGTACGTTAAGGATGATAGTATTGGGGAATATGTTAAGCTTCTGTTTGATAGTATGAAGAATGGTAAATTTTATACTCTCTCCACCGAGGCAGGCAACCAGGTATCTTTGAAAACATCAGTTTATAATCATGCCTATTCCGGATATGCAGATAATCTTTTACAATGGACTGTTCCATGGGTGTTTTCTGAACTATGGAAGACACATCGAGTTTCCATACAAAGCTGTATCAGAATGTTATCAGAAAATCCTGCCAAGAGAATGGGGCTGTTTCCTCAAAAAGGTTCTATCGGTAAAGGTGCAAACGCAGATATAGTAATTATTGACCCCTCAACAAGTGTTTTATCTGATTTACTTGATGCTGATGGTAACCAGATGGAACTTTCATGCTCAGTAAAAGCAACTTTTGTCAGAGGTAGCTTAGTAAATCCATTAAAATCAAAACATACACCACATGGCAGATTCGTAACACGAACAAGCACTACCCGCAGAAAGAGTAGTTCTACATGTTGGTCATAATAAATTGGAGAAGTTTATGCAAGAAGAACCTTTAAAACACTTACTTAGTAAATTGACAGAGCACCCGCAATGGAAGTATCACATTATTCAAAATGAATGGCAGACTGATTTTCTCAGGTTTTATCAAAGCCAGACAAATTACAATATCAGTAAGCTAAATGATTCTCTTGATGTTTCAATTTATCAGGATAAGAAATCTTACAGTTTTAGCATTGACCAACCTACGATCCAGAGGGTTAATGCTGCGATAAAAGGTGCTGTAAATATCATTCCTACCCTTCCTGAAGATCCTGATTTTGTAGATGTTGAAACAGATTTGACCATGAATGATCTGCATGTCAAGACGAACAATATTCAAACAGTTACCCTTGATAGAAAGATTGAAATTTTAAAAGAAATATCTGCTGCAGCTGATAAGCTGGGCTTTCAGATTTATGGAACTTTCATTTGTAATTTTCAGCACACTGTCTTCATAAACAGTAACGGAATCTATAAAGAACAATGGAATTCTCCCATATATTTTGAAGTCAAAGCTGTCCATGCTGAAACGCAAGTGACTGTACTTCAAACTTATGGCGGGGAAAACCTGGATAGCTTTGTACTTGCTGATTTCATAGTGCAATTATCCCAAAAGATGACTTTTGCACTAAATGCAAGAATTGACGTTGAACCGGGTGAATATGATGTTGTTTTAGCACCGAGATGCATTGCTGAATTTATGCAATATCTCAGCGGGGGAATGTCAGCCAGGAGTTATGATCAGAAATCCAGCTATTTTGAAGACAAACTTAATCAAAAGATATTCCCTGATTTTATTACGATTAAAGATGACCCTACCGATAAGGATATAATTTCTTTTGACTACAATAACGATGGACACATATACCGCACACTGTCACTGGTCGAGAAAGGGACATTTAAAAACTTCATGTGCAGTAACTATTACTCGCATAAAACTGGACTAACCAAAAACGGGAATAACGGTTCTTGTCTGATACTGGAGCCTGGTAAGGAAACACTGGATTCCATGATTACTTCAGTAAAGAAAGGTCTCTATATTTCCAGCCTGCATTATATGAATTTTATCAACGAAAAAGAGACTTCTGTAACCGGATTAACCAGGGATGGTACATTTTTAATTGAAAATGGAAAGATAACCAGTGTTGTAAATAATCTCAGGTTCACAGAGAAGATTGCCCGTATTTTTGAACATATCGTCTCACTTGAGAGTAAAAGTTATACGATACCCTTTTCTGAAAACTATGATGTCTTTGGTATTAGTAGTGCCAAAGCACCGCATGTTTTAGTCAGGAATTTTAATATTACATCATCTACCAAGACTATCTGATGGGATTACATATGAAAACGAAAGTGCAACAAATTCTAAACAAGCTCAATACACAGGATGTAACATTTGCTGATGTCCGCATTACCAAAACTGATTATGAATCGATATTCTTTCAAAACGGCTTTTTACGTGGCTATGGAACAAGTATGGATTCTCATGCCTTAGGAATCAGAGTTTTAATGAATGGCTGCTGGGGTTTTGCCGGAACACGTGATTTAACCGATAGTAGTATTGACCAGACTATTAAAATTGCCAAATCAAACGCTATCCATGGCAGTAAGTTTGTCAGGGATGCAATTATCTACAAACCGATTAAACCTACAGTTGCTGACAAAGTATACCTACCAAAACAGAACCCTTTTACAATGGATACAGATGAAAAACTAGTATATCTGAAGAGAATATCAGAATTAATTAAACCACGGGATAAAATTGTACATTCTTATTGCTATGGAGTATTCTTTCATCAGGAAAGATTTTATGGCAATACAGAGGGGACTTTAACATCTTTGTCATATTATAATACTCTTCCCGTAATGAATGTAGTTGCTTCAGATGGGAAACATGTACAAACCCGCACCTGGCCCGGTCACATGTCAGCAGCAAGAGGTGGGTTTGAACTTTTTGAAGAACAAAAGTTTGAAGAGAATACAGGCAGGATTATCAAGGAAGCCACAGATTTACTATCTGCTCCTGAGATTGAAGACGAAAGAGCTGATTTAATCATTGCCGGAGGACATCTGGCTCTGCAATTACATGAATCAGTCGGTCATGCTACAGAAGCTGACAGAATCTTTGGGATGGAAATATCATATGCCGGAAAAACCTTTATCAAACCTCCTATGATTGGAAGCCATAAATACGGCTCAGATATTGTTAACGTCTTTAGTGATAGTACAGACCCTGCAGGTATGGGATTCCATTCTGTTGATGATGAAGGTGTCCCGGGTAAGAAAGTGGACATTATTAAGAATGGATTATTAGTAAATCAACAGACTTCCAGAGATATAGCGCAAAAGTTAAATCTGGAACCCAGTTCAAATATGAAAGCAGCATTTGGAGATGATATCCCGTTAGTTCGGATGACCAATTTCTGCCTTGCTCCGCATAAAGGTACATTAGAGGAATTAATTGCCAATACAGAAAAAGGCTATTTAGTTGACTTTACCAAGACCTGGTCCATAGATGATAACCGCAATAATTTCCAATTCACTACAGAGATAGGCTGGAAGATAGTCGATGGCAAAATTGTGGGTATTGTCAAAGAACCTACGTATTATGGCATTACAACTGAATTCTGGAATTCCTGTGACTGGATATGCGGTCCTGAAGAATGGAAATATCATGGAACCTTCCACTGCGGTAAAGGCGAACCCGGTCAGGTAATGCAATTATCTCACGGTGTAGCACCAGCCAGATTTAAAAACACGGTTGTCAAAGTAAAAGTATAATAAACATCTGATTATAAAAAAAAAGGCAAGCTTATTCAGCTTGCCTTTTCTTATTACTTGGTTTTTTTTTACTTCATTAACCCTTTTAGATATTCAACATATTTCTCTGCACCACCTTCCTGATAACTGGCTCGATTAATTTCTTTGCCATTTTTATCAAGAATTACGAGGGTGGGGAAACCTTCAATATTATACTGTTTAGCTAAAGCATCGTTTTGCTTTTTCATTTCTTCAGTTTGTTTAATCTTCTGTGGGAAGTCCATGGTTAAAAGGACTAAATTCTCTTTTGCATAATCAATAAAGGGCTGTTGAGTAAATACTTCTTTGCTCAAGCGTTTGCACCAGATGCACCAATCAGAGCCTGTAAAATTAATCAATACATGTTTATTGGTTCCTTTGACAGCAGCTAAAGCTTTTGTGTAATCAGTACCCCATGTTCCAGGTTCAGATGCTCCACCCGTATCTGATGGACTATTTACGGAATATCCTATGTCTTCGGCATTCTGAGATTCTGCTTTACATGCTGATAATCCGGTTATTAAAAAAGCAACAAGAACTACAATTTTTATATAGTTAATCATGCCAAATTTCCTTATCATTGATTACAATCGTGGTTTTGATGACAGCTGAGTTTTTTAGCATGGCACTGACACCACAATATTTATTACCGGATAATTCCACTGCTGATATTACTTTATCAGGAGGGATGTTATCTCCGGTAAACAGATATTTTACTCGAATTGTATGATATGTCTTCGGGTGTTCCAGAGTGGAATCAGCTTCCATTTCCATCTTAAGGGCATATCCGCTTACTTTCATTTTCTTAAGTATGGAAACAACGTCCATTCCGGAACATCCGCTCAAAGCAGCTAAAAGGAGTGGTTTTGGTCTTGGGCCCTGATCATCACCGCCTTTGTCTAAGCTGGAATCCATCTTGAAATGAAATCCATTCACCTCAGCTTCAAAGGTTAGATTATCAATCCACTCTAAACTGGTTTTAGTAATATTATCAGTCAATCACTGTCTCTTCAAGAACTTTTTCGTATGCTTTTACATACTGTTCAAAGGACTTGATGATGGTGTCAATATTTGCAGGAGTGAGGAATTTGATTATTTTTTCCTGTTGGTCTATAACAGTCTGTTGACTGGCAGCAGCCATTTTACGGCCTCTGGGAGTGATTTCAGCAAACCAGCAACGACGATCTTCTTCACTCGGTCTTCTGGAAACTAATAATCTGTCTACCAGGTTGTCCATAATGCGGGTGATACGGCTGTGTGAAACATTGAGAACTTTGGCTAGTTCATTCATATTAACCGGACCTGAGCAACCATAAAGATAATGCAGCAACTGGCATTCCATCTTTCCGGCTTGCATACAGGCTTTCTGTGAAAAATCAATTTCTGTGATTACCTTTTGTAATCTGGTGATCAGATCATGAAATTTTTGGGCGTTTGGGCTAATGACTTTTTCTGTTTTTTTCATTGTAGTTACTCCTTAAGTAATTCTAACCTTTTTTTATTCTGTAGATTCAACTATTGTTACAATGCTATTCCATGTTACCGGAATTCATTGTTTTCCTCTTTTTCGAATAATTGTTATGCTGAAATAGCATTTCTGAGATACCCATCTCCTTAAATGAAAGGCTGTTAGACCTTAGATAATCAAATATTCAAATACACTCTATTCACAATTTAATGCCGAAAACTTAAGCACTCTAATATCTTACAATCGGCTTATCTAAATACTGTAATCAAAACTTCAGCAAAAGCAAATATAATCTGAGCAAATTACTTTACTATTTCTGCACATATATGTTTTAATATTGCTCCAATTCTTTTTTCATGGCTATTTTGTCACGTAGAATCTTTATTTTGATTCCTTATAAGTTTGCTCTGTTAACCAAAACCTGTAATTCATAAAGCTTCTTTCTATGACACTCTTTACAGATGTTTATAATTAATTAAGTACTATAGCTCTTATATAAGAGGAAAAATGTCTTGCCATTTTCGTAAAGGCTTCTTTCTTTGAGTTATTATTAAATCACTAAGGATTGTTTATGGCAGGCATGTTTTTTTGTACTGATTGCGGATATGAGACCACAAAATGGGCTGGCAAATGCTCCAATTGCGGTAGCTGGGATACTCTGAAAGAATCAAGCAAAGTAGTTGGTAAAAGCGGTAAAATTATTTCTGACGGTTTATCCACTGTACCAACCAGGATAACTGAACTGAAATCTGAACCTTTAAAGCGCATTCCCACCGGGATTAATGAATTTGACGTTGTTCTGGGTGGCGGAGTCATACCCGGTATGGTTGTTCTTTTAGGTGGCGAACCCGGAGTAGGGAAGTCCACTCTGATGTTACAACTGGCAGAGTGGCTGGGTAAACTTGGTAAGAAAGTAGTCTATTTTTCTGGCGAGGAAAGTGCAGACCAGATCAATATGCGTGCCAAACGCTTAAAAATATCTAATGAGAATATCTGGCTGGCTTGCACTAATGAAGCAGATTCTATCATCGAACAGCTTGGCAATCTGGATATGGATGTAGCAGTCATTGATTCAATCCAGTCTGTTGCCATGAACTCAGTAGATTCCATTCCCGGCAGTATCTCCCAGCTCAAAGAATGCTGCTCTCAGTTTGTGCGTCAGGCAAAAAAGAAAGGTATCCCTATCTTTCTGGTGGGGCATGTAACCAAAGACGGCATGGTGGCCGGTCCCAAGATTATTGAACACATGGTCGATACTGTGCTCTATTTTGAGGGTGAAACCTCCAATCAATATAAAATGCTCAGGGCCGTTAAGAATAGATTTGGTTCCACCAATGAACTGGGTCTTTTTGAAATGACCTCACTAGGCTTGCAGCAAGTTACCAATCCCGGACAGATGTTCCTGAGCGCCAATCCCAATCTTTCGGGCAGCGCTCTGGGTTGCATGATTGAAGGCACACGTGCTTTCATCGTTGAGGTTCAGGCTCTGGCGACCTCATCTAACTATGGCACTCCGCAACGTGTGTCAGTTGGTCTGGAACAAAAGAAACTGGCTCTTTTGCTTGCTATTCTGGAAAAGAACCTGGCTTTGTATCTGCGTTCCAATGACGTCTTTATCAATATGACCGGTGGGATTAAAGCCATTGACCCTGCTATTGATTTAGCAATTATCACAGCAGTGCTTTCCAGTCTGAAGGATATGCCAGTCCCTGAAAACTCCGTCTTTATCGGGGAAGTCAGCCTCAATGGGGAAATTCGTCCGGTTAGTCAGATGGAAATTCGCATCAAAGAAGCCAAACGCCTGGGATATGAGCATATCTATATCTCTTCCTATACCAAGGTCAAAGCCGATGCCAAAGTCCATCAAATTAAACATATCAGAGAAATCTTTAAACTGTTTGGGGCAGGGAAAGGATAAAAGAATCACAAATTTAGCATTTTAGAATATTATGAAAGGCATTAACGTGCTTAATTATATAAGGTGTTTCGGTATTTCTATATTATTCTGTAATAATTTGTTTTTTTATGCATATAACCTAACACAATCCAATTACCATTTTATAATCCCATCGGGATTTTCCATTCAATAGCCAGTGAATTTATTCACTGGGAAAGGAATCAACTGAGTCGAATCCCAATCGGGGTTTTCCATTCAATAGCCAGAGAATTTATTCACTGGGATAGAGACAATTAGGAGCCGAACCCCATCGGGGTTTTTTATTATCCAGAGGATTTATACCTTATGATAGCAAAGAAAATAGGAAACCCCGATGGGGTTCAAAGCATTGTTCAGAATGGAAAACCCTTATCGGGTTTCAAATTAAATTGGTTTGCTTTTCTTAATCGATAATTATACTCATTCCTGGCTTTTCAAATAGCTCAATCATACTACAGGCTCAAACACAAACTGCTTATCGTATTTTATCTCATATTTCTTCAACAGTGTCAGAAACTCATCTGTGAATGAAACCTTCTGATGATGTTCAGCTTGTGTCCTGATATAATCTACAACCTTGTCAACATTACTTTGTGATACTGAGAAAGCACCATATCCGGTCTGCCATTCAAAATGTTTAGGTGATACTTTCATTTCGTTGATATAATGGCTGGTGCTGCCTTTCAATACCTTGGCTATTTCTGAAATGCTATGTTTTGGATTTATAGCGATAAGTAAATGTATATGGTCGTTGGTTCCTCCAATGGCGCTAATGTAGCATTCATTTTCTTTGGCTTTACCGACAATGTAGGCATAGATTTGTTTTTGGTGTTGGTTAGTAAGATTGGGACAGCGTTCTTTGGTGGCAAAAACCATGTGGATATAGATTTGGGTATAAGTGTTAGCCATAATGCCTCCAAGATAATTAAAGTTAATATATAAATGGCAATGTAATATAATAACGATTATGTGTCCAGATAAATTACTTGCTTCTATATTGTTAATAGGAAACCCCGAAGGGGTTGATATCGGTTTATCTCATTTCCAGTGAATAAATTCACTGGCTACCGAATAGAAAATCCCGATGGGATTATTGTGGAATATTTCTTTTCCCCAGTGAATAAATTCACTGGCTATTGAATAGAAAATCCCGATGGGATTTTACGTTCACTAGCCCAGTATATACATGATGAGAACAAATGAAGTCTAAAGATAATCCCATAGGGATTTTGAATACGCAGCCAATGACTTCTGCCATGGGTAAAGAGGGCATGAAAAATAATCCCATCGGTATTTTCCATTCAATAGCCCATGGCTTTAGCCATGGGTAAGGAGATAAAACAACCTAACCCCGTCGGGGTTTTCTATTTGTTGGACCTGCAATTCATTGCTGGGGTAAATGAATTATGGAATTAAACACCTCGGGGTTTTCTATTCTGTACTATTCATATATCTTATATTCCAAGTATCTTGCTTTAACATATATCGACAGCATATCCTCTATATGCCCTCGGTTTACCTTCGAAAACGTGGGTAAACCGAGGGTAAACTCATGCAAATCTAAACTTATGCGATTAAGGAACAGTTAATGAATCTACAAGAGAGCAGATATAAACTCAAAATAATCTTAACATAAACTCTGATTAGAATAAACTCTTATAAATCCATATATGGCATGCCACAAACAACAACCCAAACAGGCGTGCCACGCGAATCCCTCCCCGGCTTTTTACCCGGGTGGGATCGGCGTGGAACCCGCGTTTCTTTTATGGTCAATTTAGTGTTTTTCAAAGATTAATTTTTGAAAATGCTCAAATCGTGTCCCGTATAATAATAGGGGTTAATTATTAATTATGAATAATAAATTATGAATTTGGGTTAAACGTCTCCCGTATATATGTAGAGGAATTGAAAATTGAGAATTGAGAATTGAAAATTGTTTTGGGAATTTGGGTTAAACGTCTCCCGTATATATGTAGGGGGTGATTAAGTGATTAGGTGGACGGACGATTGTAGTTCTGCCTTCAGGCAGGTCTGTAAAATTATTCAGGGATGTCCAAAAAAAGAAACCCGCATAAATGCGGTACAACATACAAAAGAGGTAAAAAAAATGAAAGCAACATTCAAAAGTTACATGCATGGGTACACAGGTAAATTGGATGGCATAGTTTATTACTATCATCCGATTAAGCAGATTTGTATGGGAAGAAGGTATGTGAAGCCACAGGAAAGCACAGCTAATATCAGATTAAGGGCTGTGATGGCTAACCTGAAATTACTACAGCCTTCAGAAGGATATATCAATGATATAAAACACTATATCTTCAGGTATAATGACAAACAGCCTTCTAAAAAGAACTTATTGATCAGCTGGAATAATCTCTTTGTTAAGCTGATGTTTGCTATGGTAAAAGCTAATCCCAATGTTGATTTAGCAACTCTGTCCAGAGAACAGGTCTTTGCTCAGGACTTGCCATGTCAAAGTGTTAAAAAAGCGGTAGATGCGGGACTTTTACCAGCTGTTCTGGATTGTGAGTGGCTGACTAAAACTATCTAGGTGATTAGGTGATTAAGTGATTAGGTGGAATGGTGTAACAGTGGAAAGGAGGAAAGTGAAAAAGTGATTAGGTGATAGGGTGGAACGGTGGAAAGGTGATAAGTGATTAGGGGTTTGTAGTTCTGCCTTCAGAGCCTGTGCAAAAATGTGGAAGAGAATAGCTGGAGTTCAAAATTCCCTCATCATGTGGAACATAGATAGCTTTGAAAAGGGAATTTCGGACTTCAGCTAAAACCTTTACAAATGATGCATTCCGAAGTCCGATTTGCCCAAACATAAGATATCTACTTAAAGCTTAATATGGCAAATTGAACTCCGGCAATGCTCTTCTTTGGTATTTTCGCACAGCCTCTTCAGCAGGTTTGTAACATCAATAGTTGTCATTCCTGCGCAGGCGGGAATCTTATATTATTTCAAAGATTCCTGCCTGAACCGGAATATATGTGACAGACCCAAACGGTCTGTTCAGATTAATTACTTAATCATCAACACTTTTTTGATGGCAGTTTGATTGTCTGACTGCAGTTTGAGGAAATAGATACCTGCAGGCAGATTATTACTACAGGAAAAGCTTTTTAATACAGTATTATGTGTGCCTGCCTGAGCAATACCCAGGTTTTGGCTAAATACAGCTTTGCCTTTGGTGTTATAGACATCGAGCCTTAGATTTTGTGTTGTGGATAATTTGAAACTGATTTGCGGATTACTGCTGAATGGATTGGGGTAAACCTGCAAAGCCAGATTATTCACCGGAGTGATTGTATTATCATCTACAGCAGTCAGTTCCACCGTAGACGGATCGGACAACGCGGAAACTCCCATGGAATAGCGCGCTCTGACGGCATAAGTATATTCTGTATTATTCTCTACTTCAGTATCGACAAAGGTTCTTCCTGTAGTTGTTGTGAGCAATACATCGTTTCTGAAGATAAGGTAGTTATGGATGTCGTAAATTGTTGCAGGTGCATCCCAGGTTAGTAGCACTCCGTCATTTTGACCGACGGCTACAAAATTTGCAGGAGGAAGCCTCAGCGAGGACAGGGATAAATCCCAACCCATGTCTTCCAGCATACCCATTACAATCGGGGCAGGATAACGTAAAACGGAACCGGCTTGAGTAGATGGAACTCCTGAGCTGTTTTCTGTACTCTGATAATCATCCTGGCGCAGACGTGCTGTGCGGGCAAGATTGAAAACCGATGCGTATAAGATGGGCTGTTCGTCATTATTATAGGCATTACCCAAGGTACCTTCGTAGCGAAGGTTTCCGCCTGTTAACTCACCGGCAATATTTGGTGAAGGATTTGGATATAGTGTAGTGTCTGTTAGAAATTGTCCGTTAATATTGCAAACAAAATTGTCGTATAGAGTTGGCTGGTTTTGCATCTGTTCCCAGGGAAAGGAAGTGGTAAGTCCCAGTACGCCGGGGTCAAGCATTCCATAAGAACCATATCCCTGCGAAATATAAAAAGAACTCATATATCCCAGACCATAAGGAACAGCCTTAAATATTTGCGTGATAAAATCATAACTGGTTCCGGGGCACTGTCCATCCAAGCCATAATACCACATTTCATTGCTATTGATAAAGAAATCCACGTCTGCTTCGCCAATATTTAGTTCAGTGCCTGTCAATGCATTAGCCAGAGAAGTAGGATACCATACATTTTGTTCCGGTGCACCCGCGAAGTTACGAATCAGATTGGGGATTGTTACAATTGTAAAACCCGAAAGAGTCTGGAAACGTGCGTTAATCTTAATCGGAACATCTGAATTCAGGATGGGTTCCCATAAAGCAACGCCTGCTTCAAAAGCGGCTTCCTGTTCAGCAGTAAAGCCGGTGTAGGTAACATTAATCACAGCTTCTGCTGCCAGGCTAAGAGCAATACAAACAAAAAGTAATAACATTGTTGTCTTCATACGAGTCTCCCTTTATTTAGAGTACTTTATTCGATATTATAATGCATCATTGCTACTGAAAACACTTTATTGTAACGCATCTTTTATGACAAGAAATAGTTGAATTGCCATTTCCAATAGTTAAACTTTTGTTTTCTCCAGTAATTTGTCCAGATAGACTGATTTAACTTGTTTGCTGGCCATGAGTTGCTTGGCAGGGGGAAGCTTGGTAATCACAGATAATATCATTGCCATGGCTCTATGGCTTTCCAAAGCCTGGTTATCAAAGACAAGGTTTTGCAGTTTACCTTTTTCGATTGCCATGAGCACCAGACGATGTGCGGAATTCACAGGAGTGATAACCTTTTCAGGGCGGCTGTCCAGGCTGATAGCTTTGGTGGGGCAGTTCCTGACACAGACTCCGCAGCCCAGGCAGATGTCTTCATTTATTTGTGCTACCTTTGGTTGATTGTCCTTAGGTTCGGTCAAAGATATTGCTTCAACAGGGCAGACCTTGACGCATTTGCCGCAGCCGATGCATTCATGCTCATTTACTATTGGCAAGTAGTTGGTTGTATGCACAGGATGCAGCATACCGAATTTCCTGGAGGCAACGAGAGCTTCGCAACAACAGCCACAACAATTGCAAATAAAGCTGACTTCATTGCGGACATTTTCACCACATTGGACAAGGTTGCTTTCATAAGCCTGATGCAAAAGTTCCATACCTTCAGAAACTTCCACCTTTCGGGCATATTCATGCTTAATCAGAGACGCAGCAGTGCTGCCTAAGGTCATGCATATATCCATGGGTGCATTGCAGGCTTTGTCCAGATGCTGCATTTTATGACGGCAATAGCACATGCCTATTCCGATGTGAGATGAAGTCTTGATTGTGTGACTGGCACGTTCAAAATCAAGGATATGCACGGCATTCTCGCTGGTAAGCACGGATTCATTGACAAATACTCTTCCGAGCCGGGTTTCCGAACCAGTGAATAAATCTTTGATGAAATCCTCTTCCACATTCAGATACTGGTGCAGAAGTTCGCTGAGCAGTTTCTGGTCGATATCACCACGAGTGCGCATCAGGGAAAATTCAAAGAAACCTGCCATGGGTGGCGGGAGCGCATATCTTTGTATACCATTATTGTCTAAATCAAGCAGAAGAGCACGTCCGGCAAGGGTTTCCAGTGTATTTTGGGCAGAAACAATATCTGTTTTCCAGATTTTGGCCGCATCTTCAGTTGTAAATGGCTTAATGGGCAATTGGGCTACTAATTCTGCTTCCTTATCACTGAACAGCAATTGCAAAATCTGATATAATGTTTCAGAGGGAGGAGCTCCCTGAGGCATCAGGTTTATGCGTTCCTGCAATTTCAAATAGCTGGATTTGACAGTGTGGTGAGACATACATACTCCCAAATAGTACAACAGACACTCTTGTCTGTGCTTATCATTATTGTACAACAGACACTCTTGTCTGTAAAAGTAAATACTACTATACTTCTATATTGTGGCACAGATACTCTTGTCTGTATTTAAGATTTCTTATCTGGACTGTAATATCGGTGCCATAATCTCAATAACTATTACAATGTTTATCTTATAACAAGCATAAGTTCTGTCAAGTTCTGCTTTTTCAAGACAAAGGATTGACAAGTAGAGCAGGCAGTCAATCTTGGACTTGAGGATGAATATGTTTGAATATCAGAAAAACCAGCAGTACATAGCCACCATTTCCAATGGTTTGGAAGCAGAAGGTGCCAAAGAACTCATGGAACTTGGTGCAGAACAGACCTTTGAGAATTACCGGGTGGTGAGTTTTACTGCAATGCCGTACAATATGATGAAAATCACAGTGATGAACCGTCTCTTTAGCAGGATTCTGGCTCCTTTGGCACGGTTTAAGTGTATCAGTGATGATGATTTGTATCAATATGCCTATAGAAAGATTGAGTGGGAACAGATTTTAAGTCCGGAAGATACTTTCTCAATCTTTGCCAACGTGGGCAACAGCAACATAACCCATTCCCATTATTCAGCTCTGAACCTAAAAGATGCGATTGCTGATTACTTCAGGGATAAATATGGCAAACGTCCTGATGTGGAAAGAGATAATCCCGATGTGGAAATCAGTGTGGGTATCTTCAAAAATGAAGCAATAATCAGTGTTGATGTGGGTCATGGACCATTACATAGAAGAGGGTACAGGGCTCGGGCTTTGGAAGCCCCTCTAAAGGAAAATCTGGCTGCTGCTTTGGTGCGGATTAGCGGATGGGATGGCAGCAAACCTTTGTATGACCCGTTCTGCGGTTCAGGCACGATTTTGGCTGAAGCTGCTTTGCAATATTGCAAAATGCCACCCTCCAGCCTCAATATAAAATGGGGCTTTGAACGTTTGCCTGACTATGATAAATCAGATTGGGAACAATTAAAAGACGAAATCAGAAGCCAGATCAGACCTTTACCTCCTGACCTCATCTTCGGCAGTGATATTGATGCCAGGGCGATTAAAATTGCTCAGGATAATCTCGGTAATTTACCTTTTGCGGAGGAGATAACACTTACTCAGCACGACTTCAAAGCAGAGAAAATAGAGAATGCCATGATTGTCTGTAATCCTCCTTATGGCATAAGGCTGGATGAAGTGGAAAAAGTGAAGGTCATGCTGGGGGAATTTGGCGACTTTCTCAAGCATAAATGTCAGGGTTCGACAGCCTGGATTCTACTGGGAGATAAAGAACTTATGCCTTCTGTAGGATTAAAACCTAGTCGCAGAGTAATAATCTATAATGGCGATATCGAATGCCGCTTTGTAGAAATAAAGATAAGGGAGTTTATTACTCCGCCTGTTTAATCATATAAATCATTTGACAAAAGACAAATTATCAATTGATTGGTGAAAAAATTACTAAATTGGAGCCGGATATGAAAAACATCATGATTGTCGGAGCTGCAGGTCAGATTGGTAGCGAACTTGTTCCTTATCTCAGAACAATTTATGGTAACTCAAACGTAGTAGCCTGTGATTTGCATGATAACGTATCTCCCTTAGTCAAAGAAACAGGACCTTACGAAATACTTGATGCTCTGGATGCAGTACAGTTTGAAGAATTGGTTAAAAAATACAAAATTGATGCAATCTTTAATCTGGTGGCAGTACTTTCTGCTAAAGGTGAAGCGAATCCCGTGCTTGCCTGGAAGATTAATATGGGCGCATTGTTTAACGCGCTTGAGCTTGCCCGTGCTTATAAATGCGCTGTGTTTACTCCCAGTTCAATTGGTGCTTTCGGTGCTTCCACTCCTTTGGATAATACGCCGCAAGATACGATTATGAGACCGACAACCGTTTATGGAGTTTCCAAAGTTGCAGGCGAACTACTGAGTGACTATTACTATGTCAAATTCGGCGTAGATGCACGCGGAGTAAGATATCCCGGCATTATCTCCAACGTGACACTTCCCGGTGGCGGAACCACCGATTATGCTGTAGAAATCTATTATGAAGCAATAAAAACAGGACACTATACTTGTAATCTGAAAGCAGGAACCTATCTGGATATGATGTACATGCCTGATGCTCTGAAAGCAGTGGTTGAACTTATGGAAGCTGATCCAGCCAAGCTGAAGCACCGCAACTGTTTTAATGTCTCAGCAATGAGCTTTGAGCCGGAAATGATTGCTGCTGAAATCCGTAAACATATTCCTGATTTCAAACTGGATTACAATATTGACCCCGTCAGACAAGCTATTGCAGAAAGCTGGCCCAATTATATGGACGATAGTGCTGCGAGAGCAGAATGGGGTTGGAAACCTGACTATGATCTTCCACGTGTAACTGAAGACATGTTGAACGTTCTGCGCAAGAGATTGATATAGCAACAAGGAGAATAAATGGTCAGAATCGGCGTAGTCGGTGTCGGGCATCTCGGACAATATCACGTAAAGAAGTTTTTAGGAATACCCAATTGCACCTTTGTTGGCGTACATGACAAAAACCCGGTCAGAGCTCAGGAGATATCGGCTTCACTTAAGGTCCGGGCTTTTGATACTTATGAAGAGCTTTTGGATAATGTCGATGCCATTGATATAGCTGCTACCACCACATATCACTATGAACTGGCAAAGACAGCTCTGCTCAAAGGCAAGCATGTTTTTCTGGAAAAGCCTATTACCTCTGTCCTGGAACAAGCCAATGAAATAGTCAAACTTGCAGATGAAAGAAACCTCAAAATTCAGGTTGGACATATCGAAAGATATAACCCTGTTATCCTTCAAGTAGAAGATGAGATAGTTGACCCTATGTTTATAGAATCTCATAGGTTATCTACTTTCCAACCCAGAGGTACAGACGTACCTGTTGTTTTGGATTTGATGATACATGATATTGACCTTATCCTCAGTTTTATTCAAAGTCCGTTGAAGGATGTCAGAGCCAGTGGCGTAGGAATTCTCACTCCCAGTATTGACATAGCCAATGCGCGTCTGGAATTTGAAAATGGAGCGATAGCCAATGTCACATCAAGTCGTGTTTCTATGAAACAGGAACGCAAGATACGCTTTTTCCAAAAGAATAGCTATATCTCTATGGATTTTGTTGCCAAGCACGTTACAGTAATGAAAAAAGCTGCCGGAATCAATGAGCTTCTGCCTCAAATAATGATGGGAAAGACAGATTTTAAACCTGAGCAACTGATAGATGTTAAAAGCATAGATGCCACCAATGCTCCCAAAGATGCGCTTGAGATGGAACTGGAATCTTTTGTACAGTGTATCAACGAAAACAAGAAACCAAATGTGGATGGCGCTGCCGGTACCCGTGCTTTGAAAGTAGCAATGGAAATTATCAGAATAATCAATGTAAATAAAGACAGCTTTGCCAGGATGTTTAATTAAGATTCCTGTCTACATCCCGTCCTTCGACAAGCTCTGGATGACACAAGCGGGATTCGCAGGAATGACAGAGGTAGGTTAAGCGCCCTCGCTTGACCAAAAAGATTTATTAAGATTCCCGCCTTCGCAGGAATGACATATTGTAAGAATGGAGATAATGATGAAGACAGTATTTGTAAAAGACGTAAAAGACTACATCGGACAGGAAATAGAATTAAAAGGCTGGGTGGGCAATATCCGCAGCAGCGGGAAACTGCTGTTTATCCAGTTCAGAGACGGAACAGGGGTTATTCAGGCTGTTGTCTTTAAACCTGATTTGGATGAGGAAACCTTTGAGAATGCAAAACGTTTGACACTTGAGTCTTCCTTGATTATAAAAGCTATTCCCAAATTGCACGAGAAACTGGAAAACACTTATGAACTTTCAGTTAAAGACGTTAAAGTTGTCCAATATGCTGAGGAATATCCCATCGGTAAGAAAGAGCACGGTCCGGACTTTCTGCTTAGCAACCGGCATCTCTGGATACGTTCCAGTAAGCAATGGGCTAACCTGCGTATCAGGCATACTGTTTACTATGCTATATGTGAATATCTCAATCAAAACAGCTTTGTCCGTTTTGATTCTCCCATTCTGACTCCCAATGCCTGTGAAGGTACGACGACTTTATTCGAACTTGAATACTTTGACGAAGGCATGGCATATCTTTCCCAATCGGGTCAGCTCTATCTGGAGACTGGTATTATGAGTCTTGGACGTGTCTATGACTTCGGTCCTGTCTTCCGGGCTGAAAGGTCAAAGACCAGAAAGCACTTAACCGAGTTTTGGATGATGGATGCTGAAGCCGCATACGTTGAACATGACGAGAACATGCAGATTCAGGAAGATTTGGTCAGATTTGTTATCCGTACAGTTTTGGAGAAATGTGGTAATGAACTTGCCATTCTGGAACGTGACATCGAAGCTTTGAAAGCAGCTGATGCTCCATTTAAAAGAATGACCCATTACGATGCAATAGAATATCTGCGCAGCAAAGGCTCAGAAATCACTCATGGCAGCGATTTGGGTGCTAATGATGAAGTTATACTGACTGAGGGTTCACCTGTTCCTGTCTTCGTTGAAAGGTGGCCTAAGGAAATTAAAGCTTTTTATATGAAACGTGACCCCAAAGACCCCAATGTTGTATTAGGTGATGATTTAATTGCTCCTGAAGGCTTTGGAGAAATCATCGGTGGCTCTCAGCGTGAAGATGACCACGATATTTTGTTGGGACGGATGCAGGCGGAGAATATGCCTATTGAGCAATATCAGTGGTTTCTTGACCTGCGCAAATATGGTTCTGTGCCTCATAGCGGTTTTGGTATAGGACTGGAACGTCTTGTTCAATGGATGTCCGGTACACATCATATTCGTGAAGTGATACCTTTTCCGAGAATGATATACAGGATTTATCCATAAAAAAAGTAGACGTGACAATCTTGTCGCGTTAAGTTAGATCATTGTATCCCGTCTTTCGACAGGCTCAGGATGACACAAGCGGGATACACGTGCTTTGATATTTAAATAAAAGAATATAAAGGACTTAGCATGGAGTATAGCAACTTCTTTTCCGAGCATACTAAGAGTATGAAATCCTCTCTGATCAGAGAGCTGGTGGCAAGCACAAAATCTATTCCCGGATTAATATCCTTTGCCGGTGGATTTCCTTCACCCAAGACCTTTCCCAAGGAAGCTCTGGCAGATATTTACCGTCAGGTCATTCAGGAAGAAGGTCACGATGTTTTACAATACGGAGCCAGTGAAGGTGATAATCTGCTGAAAGAACAGCTCATGATTTGGGAAGGTTACAAAGACCTGACTGTTGACCAGATGCTGATTACAGTTGGTGCGACCAATGCCATATACTATTATGCCAGATGCATGCTTGATGAGGGAGATGTAGTATTAGTGGAAGCTCCCACTTTTTTAGGTACAATTGTGGCTTTGGATGCTTTGGGTGCTGAAATGCACGGCATTGCCATGGATGATGAAGGTATCGATATAGACTGTCTGAAAAAGGAATTGAATGACCTGCGTGCTAAAGGCAAAAAGGTTAAGTTTATGCTTACTATTCCTGATTTCCAGAATCCCAGCGGGATTACCATGTCTGCCCAAAGACGCAAAGACCTGGTAAAGTTTGCTATCGAGAATGACCTTCCTTTATTCGAAGATAATCCTTACAGCCGGCTTCGCTATAGCGGAGAGCATCTGCCCACTCTGTATCGCACCGCTTACGAACAATTTGGCAATACCTCAATTGTGACAGAAGCTGTTTCGTTCTCCAAGATACTTGGTCCCGGAATGCGTTTTGCCTTTGTTAAAGGTGAAAAAAGCATTATCGAACGTATGTGTTCCTGGCAACAAAAGGTCAATGTAACTCCCGATTGCGTTACAGAAAGAGTAGTTGGTAATTTTCTCAAACAGGGTCTGATGCAGCCTCATCTGGATATGATATGTAATTATTACAAACCTTATCTGGATAGAATGCTGGATGCTTTGGAAAGAGAAATGCCAGGCAATGTCATGTGGACAAAGCCTCAGGGCGGTATCTTTTTATGGTTATGGTTACCGGAAAAGTTTAATTGCGACGAGTTATTTGAGATAGCCAAGCAGCACAAAGTCGCCTTTATTCCCGGGAGTAAGTTCTTTCCCTTTGGTGAAGAGCAATACAATTGCCTGCGCCTGAACTATTCCTATTCCTCACTTGAGCAGATTGATGATGGGATTGCGCGTCTGGCAAAGATGATTAAATCACTTTAAGCTTGACTATAATGTGGCAGTGATTATCTTATACGTAAAGGACACTATGAATCAACGTGATACTTAACGCTGAGAGGATATAATATGAAAAAGCTAATACTTATCCTGATACTAATCGCCGGGTTGTATTTGTTGTCGGCACAAAACAGCGTTTTTAATTCCAGTCAGTTCAATGCAGGCAATCTTTCCAGCAGTCTGTTTAATCCCTACAAGCTAAAAATGACTCACAGTATGGGTTTCACAGCAGGAACTGCCAGCAACGGTCTTGGTTTCTATGAATCCCGCTATACCAATCATATTGCCTATGAATTCAGCTCCAAACTCAATATGGCGGTTGACCTAAATTTTATTAACTTTGGCTCTACTACAAATAACAAAAGCTTTAGCATATCATCCAATGATGATAATAAAAGCCGTATTATACCGGGATTTTCCTTAAACTACAAACCTACTGATGCAATCAGTTTGAGAATTGAATATAATACCCAAAACAGATATAACAATCCCTGGTTTAGCCGTTCTTCAAACTGGATGGAGTAGCCTAACTGGATCCGGTTTTTACTTTACTTATCTTTGTATTAGGAGCCAGTCTAGGCAGTTTCTTTAACGTCTGGATAGACCGTCTTCCCAAAAAACAATCCATCATTTTGCCCAGATCTCATTGTCAGGACTGCGGTAAATCACTTCCGGTTTATTTAAATATACCCATTTTCAGCTATATAATGCTCAGGGGCAAATGCAAATATTGCGGTGCTAAATTCCATATCCATCACTTAGTTGTGGAGATTGTCTCACCTCTGATTTTTATTGCACTATTCTGGAAGTATGGAACCGATATCCTGCTCTTTGTCAAATACTCTATGCTCTTCTTTTTCCTCATTCCCATCTTCTTTATAGACCTCTATGAAAGACTCATTTTGGACAAATTAACTATTCCTATGGCGATAATCGGACTTGGCTTTGCTCTGATACCCAATATGGATATAAGCATTCTTAATTCGCTTATTACGTCAGTAGTAATTCTCTTTGTCATGCTCTTTATTGCCTGGCTGTTTGAGAAGATTAAGAAGGTAGATGGTATGGGCGGGGGAGATATTAAGCTATTGGCAGCCATGGCAACTTTCCTTGGTGCAATCAGTATCTCATTTATTGTACTCTTTGCCAGTATCTTTGCTGTATTAACTGCTGTTACAATTCCCAAAGTCAGAGAACAAGGTGTCCCTTACGGACCTTTCCTGGCAATAGCTACCTTCTTCTGGCTACTTTTTGGCAATCACTTTCTGGAGTGGTATCTAGGTTTGATTCTCAGATAAAAATGAACAGTTGAATTACAATATACTCTATCACCGTCAGGGTGTGATATTAAATAATGTTCCTTTGCTTGCATCACTATATTGAATGCAGTATACATAGATGTTATTGTTTTCAAATTCTAGTAATTTTAATGTATCATCATCTTCATTGGAAATCCAGGTGAATTCATCCTTTGCACCTGATTCTGGAGTTTCCCAGCTTAAGCCATAATTGCCGGCATCAATTTCGGTAAAATCAGTCATCCCCAGAGCTTGTATATCGGTGGTAAAAGCAACAAAATCGTTCATGTAGTCTGTGCCGATTTCCATTCTGTTCAGCTTTGTATTGGAGAGGTTACAAAAACAGACTACGGGTGAATCAGTTTCCGGTAAGACCAGAGTGTGTTCATCAATCTCGCCATTGGTATCAATTACAACACAGCAGACTAATCCGCTTTGCAGATTAATCATATAATCTTCAGTACCTTCATCATAAGAATCATCGCTGAAAGGCAGCCAATCACCTGCTTCACTATACTTATAATTGATGAAGAAGAAACCAGTTTTTGGTGTGCTGAGCATAACTGAGATGTCATTCGACGCAAGCGCAGGAGTCTGCCATATTACGTTTTCGTGAGAATCAACAATCTGGATAAACATTTCTCTGGAATAAGCGTTGACTATCATTGCGTTGGAGACTGTATCAGTCACCGGTTGTGACCAGACTGACGAAACAGCTATTGCCAGGATGATAAGTATCAGGTACAATTTATTCACAATTTCTCCTTGAGTTTCAATGTTTACAAGGAATATTGACAGTGTATCCTGTCAATGTGATTAGGTGTAACAGTGGAATGGTGGAAATGAAAACTATTTAGTTTGACATACAATTTCATCTCAATTTACTATAACTTATTCAAAAACAGATATTGAGAGGTACTTTATGCACCGATTTCTGATGACATTTATAAACACTATTGTATTTTGCACGATTGTGGTAAGCTCATTTGCTTTGAGTATTGTATATGGTGAAGGTACATACAGTGATGCTTTAGTGGCGTCTGCCCAGGAAGGGAATGCCAAAGCACAGTTAAATCTGGGGTCCTGTTATGATTTAGGTAGGGGAGTTGCAGAGAATGTAAAAGAAGCTTTCAAATGGTACCGTCTTTCTGCGGACCAGGGAAATATTTTTGCCATGAACAATCTGGGTGCCTGCTATTTTGAGGGACGTGGAGTAACCGAAGATAAAGTAGAAGCGGTAAAGTGGTATCGCCTTTCTGCCCAAAAAGGCTATCCGGTTGCCAAAGCTAATTTAGCCCTCTGTTATGAATTGGGCTATGGTATTCCGCAGGATAAAAGTGAAGCATTAAAATGGTATCAGCTTGCTGCAAAAAATGGTTTGGATGCGGCTCAATTGAAAGTCGGATATTATTATGCTACGGGCGAGGGAGTTACACAAAACAAGCAGACAGCTTTCAAATGGTATCGTAAGGCTGCTCAATTCAAGCTGGGACAAGCGCAATATGAACTGGCAAAATGTTATGATAACGGTGAGGGTGTTAAACAGAATAAACCTGAAGCATATTACTGGTATTCTGTTGCAACTGCCAATGGCTGGACTGAAGCTGCAGTTAATAGAGATATTGTTGCCAAAGAATTGACTCCGGTTCAGAAAGCACAAATCCAGAAGAGAATAGATAAGAAGATAAAACACAGACAATAAATATTTCCGGTACAGACGGTGGTAAGAGTGTCACCGCTACAAAAAAAAAGCACGGGTAAATAATCCGTGCTTTTTTGTATTGCGATTTGGTTTTGTGGGTTTTATTTAACTATTCTGGTGCCTGTCTTGCCTTCAAAGGCATCTACGATTCTTTCGATGGAAGTAATCAGGACTTCCTGACCACCCTTTTCGATGAAGTCTATCGCTGCAAGAATCTTGGGACCCATACTACCAGAGGGGAATTGACCTTCGGCATGATACTTTTTGGCATCAGCAACGCAAAGCACATCCAGCTCTTTCATATCGGGCTTGTTATAATTGATGGCAACTTTATCCACACCTGTGAGAATAACCAGCAGGTCAGCATCAATCATCTTTGCCAATAGAGCAGATGCGAAGTCTTTATCAATAACAGCGTCCACACCTTCATAAGTGCCGTTGTCTTCGATATAGACAGGAATACCGCCACCACCTACAGTGATGACTATCTGTCCTTCATCCATAAGCTTTTTTACGGCTTTGGCAGGGATGATATCAATCGGTTGGGGAGAGGGAACCACACGTCTGTAACCTTTACCGGAATCTTCTTTCAAAGTCCAGCCAAGATCATTATGCAGCTTTTCTGCCTGTTCCTGAGTATAATAGGTGCTTCCCACAAACTTGGTGGGATTGAGCATACTCGGGTCGTTTTTATCTACAACAACCTGAGCTGTGATAGTGGTAACCAGTTTGTCGATTCCAGTTAAATGTAAACGGTTTTGCAGGCTTTGCTCAATCATATAGCCCATAGTGCCTTCTGTGGCTGCATTGAGTACACCCAAAGGTAGTGGAGCTATTCCGATAGCTTCACCGGCTTCCTGTTGACGCAAAAGGTTTCCAACCTGAGGACCGTTACCATGAGTAATGGCAAGGGAATAGCCCTGTCTGATAAGTTCAACGACTCCACCCAGAGAATCTCTGGTATTCTTAAATTGCTCCGATATCGTACCTTTTTGACCTGCCATAATAATGGCATTACCGCCGAGGGCGAGAACTGCTGTCTTTTTCATAGTCATGTTCCTTTTGTAAGAATTGTGGCTCGGACACTCTTGTCCGAGAATATTATATCACAGATAAGAGTGTCTGTGCCACTTTTTCATTCACAGACAAGAGTGTCTGTGCCACTTTGTCTTTAAATTAAATCAGGGCGACTCAATTGAGCCGCCCTTTTGTATATTAATATATTTAATTACTGGTTTAGAAATCTTTCAGGACTTCGGCGATTGTGGGTAAGCCGATTTCCTGAAGCTCATAACTGATCTGGCAGGCTGGTTTGTTGATTTTCACCAGACGGCGAAGGTCAATCGGAGTGGCAATAACAACACTATCACATTCGGTATTATTGATAGTGGTTTCCATGTCCTTAATCTGCTGGGCACTGTAACCCATGGCAGGAAGGAGAATACCGATTTCAGGATATTTTTCAAAGGTTTCTTCGATTTCGCCAACAGCCCAGGGGCGTGGGTCAACCATTTCAGCACAGCCATACTTTTCAGCAGCGATAACGCCGGCGCCATAAGTCATTTCACCGTGTGTGAGGGTAGGACCATCTTCTACTACGAGAACTCTTTTCCCAATAATCAGTTCAGGTTTGTCAACAAATACAGGAGAAGCAGCTTCGATGATGATAGCTTTGGGATTGCGGCTGCGTACGTTTTCACGGACTTCCTGAATGTCAGCCAAATCAGCACTGTCGATTTTGTTGATAACAACAACGTCTGACAGATAGAGATTGGTTTCGCCGGGATAGTAGGATATTTCGTCACCGGCTCTATGTGGGTCAACGACTGTAATATTGAGTTTCTTGTCTGATGTGTAGAAAGGTATGTCGTTATTTCCGCCGTCCCAAATTATTACATCAGCTTCTTTTTCAGCTTCGCGAACGATAGCTTCATAATCAACTCCGGCATATATTACACTGCCCATCATGATATGTGGCTCGTACTCTTCCATTTCTTCAATGGTGCATTTGTGCTTGGTAAGGTCGGAAAGTTCGGCATAACGCTGGACTTTCTGTGCTACAAGGTCTCCATAAGGCATCGGGTGACGGATGGAAACAACCTTTCTGCCTTTGGCTTTAAGGGCTTTCACAACCGCACGGGTGGTCTGGCTTTTGCCGCAACCGGTACGGGCTGCACAAATTGTTACCAATGGCTTTGTGGTTTTGACCATTGTGTTAGCGCCCATCATTACAAAGTCGGCACCGGCAGCATTAACAATGGCACCTTTGTTCATTACGACTTCGTGTGGTTGGTCACTATATGCAAAAACTACCATATCAACGTTATTATTCTTTATAAGTTCAACAATTTCAGCTTCGGGATGAATTGGAACTCCGTTGGGGTAAAGCTTTCCTGCAAGTTCAGCCGGATATTTCTTATCGTCAATACCGGGTATCTGCGTTGCAGTAAAGGCTACTACGTCATAAGCATCGTTGTCACGGAAGAATACGTTAAAGTTGTGGAAATCTCTTCCGGCAGCGCCCATGATGATAACTTTTCTTTTCATTATCTACTCCTAAGGGTTTATCATTATGATAGGCAGAATTTGAAATAGGCTTTTTTGGTCAAGGGAATTATTTCTAAGCTCTTGTATTTGTACAGTTACAACATCTGCACACATAACTTTATAATATAGTTGTCAGTTATGTTCTTAGATGCCACTGTGCAAGATATGCTCACTTATTGCTTGATTTATCCTTGCTTATATGAACTGCTGTATCAAAACCTAATCAAAAGGCGGTCATTGCGGGGAAACCCCGTATTAGACCGGTTCTGATATGGCTATGTCCCAACAGATAGAATAAGAGAGAAATAAGTACCATGCTAAATTAGACTAAGAAATACAATAATAAAAACGCGCAGTCCACGCGGGTCCCTCCCGGGATAAAGCCGGAGTGGGATTCGCGTGGACTGCGCCTTTCTTTTATGGTTTGAGGCAGACTTTATTATGTCTGGAGATGTTAAAAGTTCACTATAAGCATAGATATGGGAAGCTGTCTGCAAGTAAAGGAGAAATGTTAGTTAATGCGTTGATGTTGCTCAAGTAATTTGAACCAGTCTTTTCTGATGCCTGAGATGTCTTTTGCCTCAGCTATACGCCAGTGCCAGTTACCCAGAGCAGTGCCTGGAACATTCATCCTTGCTTTATCACTTAAGCTTAGAATATCCTGCATGGGAACAATAGCAATGTGGCATGGACTGGCGTGAGCAAGATCTATCATAAGTTGAGAGACATTTTGTTTAGTAAGATTGGCAGAATGTTCCAGCATGCCGACTTTATGCAGGTATTGCTCCATATATTGATTATCAGGTTTTTCGGCTTTTTGATTGGAAAGAAACCAGCCCAGGGTTGTCTGATTATCATGCGTTCCGGTAAATATAATCCGGTCAGCAGGAAAGCTGAGAATATCATTATGGTCGTCCGAAAAGCAGAATTGCAGGATAATCATGCCCGGGAAACCGTAACTATCGCGGATATGATTGACTTCATCGGTTAGAATGCCTAAATCTTCTGCTATAATACATTCTTTGGGAAAAGATTGAAGGATACTGTCAAAGAAAGCTTGCTTGGGTCCGGGCAGCCAATTACCATTTACAGCGTTTTCTTCTTTGGCATCAATAGCCCAATAGTTAACATAGCCGATAAAATGGTCAAGGCGCAATCTGTCAGCGAAAGCCAGAGCTTTGCTAATTCTCTTTTTCCACCAGCTAAAGTTATCATTCTGCATTTTGTCCCAACGGTAGAGAGGATTGCCCCAAAGCTGACCGGTTTCGGAAAATGCATCAGGCGGTACTCCTGCCACTCTGATAGGTTTTCCTTCATCATCAAGCTCAAACAAATCAGGTCTGGACCAGACATCACTGCTATCGAGAGAGACATATAGGGGTAAGTCCCCGATAATCTGAATCCCTTTGCTGACAGCATATTGCTTTATTTCTTTAAGCTGAAGGTCAAACATGTATTGCAGAAAGATATGATAGAGAATTTCATCTTGAGCGCTTTCATACAAATCCGTGAACAGCGCTTCAGAATAGAATTTATATTTAGATTCCCATTTCTGCCGGTTTATACCTTTAAATCTGTCCTTCAGATGGCAAAAGACAGCAAAGGGTTTGAGCCATTCGCTTTCTTTTTCCAGATAGTCAGTTAGTATGGATGTCTTGCCATTATTGATGAAGGTTTGAAACGCAAGTCTAAAGAGTTTTTGCTTTGTCCTGATTACTGCTTTAAAGTCAACTTTTCCGGGATTTGGCAGCTCAGCTTTTTGCAGGTCAGTTCTATTCACTAAACCCAATTGATTGAGTTTAAGCGGGTCAATCAGATAGGGATTTCCAGCGAAGGAAGAGATAGCGTTATAGGGAGAATCGCCGTAGCCGGGATAGTTGAGTGGAAGAATCTGCCAGTATGTTTGCTCATGGTTTTTTAGATAATCGATGAAGGAGCAGGCTTCTTTACCTAAACCTCCGATGCCGTAATCAGACGGCAGAGAAGTCAGATGTAATAGTACTCCGGCTTTGCGTTTATCAGTATTTACGTTCATTACAGATTTTTACTACAAGTAGACTCAGGAGTACTCCCGGTTCAGCTACACTCAGTTTGAGTCCTGAATCCGCTTCCAGAATGTCTGCAAAGATGAGAGGAATTTCTTTATATTTGTATTTTCCGGCATAGGTCAAATAACTTGCTCTTTGACTCTGGAACATATCAGATAGATGCTTGGAGAGTATTTCATCTGAAGATATGTGCTTTGCTCCAAGGGCATGAATTTTCCAGATTGTCATAAAGAACTTGATAAAATTGGACATAATCTGCAGGGGAACCCAGTCATTTTCCAGCATTTCACTGACTTTGAGCAATGCATCTCTGGTATTGCGATTGCCGAGTACTTTGTAGAAATCTCCTAATGCGCCTGCTCTGGTGGTTGGCAAAGTAGTGACTACATCTTTTTCAGTTATAGTCTTCTTGTCTCCGCAATAGATAAACAGCTTTTCCAGTTCATTCTCAGCATTACAGAAATCCAGCTCAACTTTACTAAGAAAGAGTTCCTTGGCATAGTCTTCCATGTTCTTTTTGTTATCGCGTAGAGTCTTTTCCAGCCAGGCTTTCATTTCTCCTGCAAATTTAATAGGCTCGCATTCAATAGTCTGACAGATTTCTTTAATCTTTTTCCAGCCCACCAAGCGGCTATCCACAGAATCTGCAATTAGAATGAGAGTCTGAGAAGAGTCAGGTGATTGCAAATAATTGGCTATCAATTCCAGCATTCTCTTTTGTTTTTCCGGTGCTTTTCTGCTTTTATCTTCTTCACCCAGGCGTTCTGCATTTCTGATAACCATGAGGCGGTTATCTGAAAAAAGAGAATAGCTATCCAGATAATCAGAAAGCTCCGCTATCTTAAGTTCATCTCCATACAGCGTGACAAGTTCATAAACAGGCATAGTTTTTTTGATAAGATCCTTGATACTCTTGTATACTTTATCAACGAGATAGCCATCTTCACCTATTATCATATAACAGGACTGTAATTTGGAAGTGTCAGCCTGAGCAAAGAACTGCTGACTATTAAGAGCTTTTATCATAAGTGGTTGAGGATAAGGGTTACTGCAATAGCAGAAACAAACCAGCAATAAAAAGCAAAATACTTCAGTTTGGACGAGCGTATGAGACCGAGCAGTATTCCAATAACCAGATAACCTGAAACAAAGGCAGCCAATGCACCCAAAACATAGCTGAAAAGCAAGCTGGGTTGCATGTTGACAATTACCTTGAATTCACTCATATTAGCTGCCAGAATGGCAGGAATACTAAGCAGAAATGAAAACCTTGCTGCATCTGCTCTTTTGACTCCGCAATAGAGTGCCGTGGCGATTGTAGTTCCGGAGCGTGATATACCCGGCAGCATGGAGATACCTTGCCCTAAGCCAATAATTATACTGCGTCCGAAACCCATGCTTGAAACCGGAATCTCGGTTTTCCTTACAAAATCAGAAGCAAAGACAATAATGCCGGTGATGCTAAGCATCAATGCTACAAGCAGAGGTTTGGCAAATGCGGCTTCGATTTTATCTCCAAAGAGAAGATAGATTACACCTGTGCAAAATGTTGAGATAATCAAATAGATTATAATCATGCGGTTTCGGGCATGTTTCTGATAGTCAAGAGTCTTCTTCCACTTGAAGGCAGAAATCAATAAATCAGTTAAATCGTTTCGGAAGAAAACAAGCACAGCTAATAAAGTACCAAAGTGCAGGAATATCTCCAAAGAGATATCATTCCCGGCTGATGGAGAACCAAAGAAATGCTGAAAGAGGACTAAATGACCGGAACTTGAAACGGGAAGAAATTCAGTTAGTCCTTGTACTAGTCCCATAAGTATAGCATTAAGGATTGGCATCTGGACTCCTTATCGGATTTCCGGGAGCTTATAAGCTCCGAGTTTGGAGATGGGCACAATCTTAAAACCTTCGCTTTTAGCTCTGGCAATGAATTGATTCAAATAATTCAGATGTGCCTCTGTGTGACAGTGCATAATGGCAACCACGAACGATTTGGATAAGGATATATTGTTGCACTCGGCTATCTTTTTATCAAGATTCGCTGCTGATAAATCAGGTTCATCCAGAAATATATCTCTTTTGAAAGCGGGAACAAGGTTTTTCTGGGCTACTTTATAAGCTATTGAGCTATTTGTGGTTCTGCTGTCTACAAAACTCAGGTTATTCTTTTTAAGTGTCCGCATGACTGCCTGCATAGCTGTCTCATCAGAAGTAGCCATACTTCCCATGTGATTGTTTATACCGATACTACCGGGTATCTGCCTGATGTAGCGTTCCATTCTTCGCTCTATTTCACCTTCAGATAGCTGAATGTATATGGCATTGTCTCCGGGGTTTTCCCTTGGATAATTTATCGGCTCCATAGGAACATGTATCAGATATTCATGCCCGTTTTGCTTCGCAGCATCCATCGCTTCATCTGAACGGGGTGTATCCGGCATTATAGCAAAACATACTGCCTGATTCGTCCTGGCAAAGCCGTTTAAGAGCTTACCATTAATATTGCCAAAATCATCTATGATAATGGACATGATCTTGGCATTGACGGGGACTTCTGTTTCACTACGATTATAGTATAGCTCAACCAGATATCGTTTATTAATTTGACTATCAAACAGAGACAGCTTTTGACGATGCTTTTCTTCAATCCCGGATTCAAAGGTACCATTGAGTCTTTCTACTTCACCTTTGATAATCATGTTGGCAAAGGTCAGGTCTGAGATGGCAGGATCTATAGGGATTAAATAAGATATGCCTTTATCAGTCTTTTTCCTTTTGATGCTATTTTCCGAAATGTGAAGTTTGATAAGGGAGTTGAGGATAGCTCTTTCCACATTACCCTCAGACTCTATTCTTTTTGATTTATCCTTGCTTGTATCTTTTTCTTTCTCTATCTTTTTTTCGATAGGAGGCTCAATCTCATTTTTGACAGGTTCTTTTTCAACTTTCTCGGTTATCTTCTCTTTAAATTTTCGGATATCCTTGAGTGAAGCCGGTTTACTAAGCCAGTAAATCAATCCAAAGAGTACAATTGCGATAGCGATTAATAAACCTAAACTCAACTTTGATTTTGATTTGGATTTTGGTTTACTTCTACGTCTGGGAGTGGGTTTCTTTTTTTGCTGCATCTTATATATTCTTTATAGTTAATTTAAAATGTTTAAAGCCTTTATTTGCCAACAACATTAAAGGCGAATAGAGCAGGTTTGAAATCAGGAAAGACACCAATAACCAGGATATATTATACATAAACTGCTTTATTGCATGCACTTCATGAAAGATTATCTCAAGCGGTTTGCCATTGCTACGGAAAATACCCATTTCATTGAAATTCTGCAATTGACTGATTGCCAGAGAATAAAGCAATACCGATACATAAATCCAGAGAATCTGGACAGTAAGAATTGGAATCGCACTTTTCCAGTGCTTCATGATATACTTATGAAAGTACTTCTGAGCCCAGGCAAAGCTACGTCCTCGTTTGATGAGGGGGATGCTAATATTCAGCATTGCAAAAATGTATAGCGTAATACCGATTGAACCGATACGCAGTATCCAGTAAGATACAATAAAGATGGGGAAACTGCTACGGTAGATGAAGGTGTAACCGCTTTTTATAATATATACCAACAAAAATACAGTCAGAAAAACCAATAACCATTTATGCAGCTTCACAAAGAATGGCAACAGCAGGTCACGAAACACGTTTACCTGTACTTTGTGCTTATATTTCGCAGTATCTTCGTTCCATTGAATCAGCACTTTTACGCAGAGGAACAGGATGGAAAACAAGACAATGATATACACAAACAATGGCAGGAAGAACCGCTGAAAAGTAAGAGCACCGGTTATCCAATTGACAAAAGAATACTGATTAAATGCAAAGATTAAAACCGTAGGTGCAACAAAGTTTTGCACTCCGTTCCATTCTCCGAAGATTAGATATAGCAAAGTTTTAATTATCTTATTCATTCCTATCCGATTACATCATATATTATCAGGCTTCAAATGAGATTCTGCCATAACAAATAACTCTGCATATCTATCCTCTATTTTGTCAATCAGAAATATAAACAATCCTGTTTTCAAATAAAAAGCTGCCGAATAATGTGGCAGCTTTTATCTAGTATAAGTGTCTGCAATTATAGCAGAATCAGTTTAATATATTATAAGAAACGCTTGACTACTTCCAACACTTCAGGTAAATCCATGCCGATTTCTTTCAGATGTTCAAGTGTAGGTATACCGGCTTTATTCCAGCCTTTGCGTTTATAGACTGCGTCTACTAACTGGTCATATTGATTATAACGATAAGCTCTGAGCGCTTTCATTTTATCCTGCAAAGACATACCTTCAGGATTAATCCCTGCTTTATCTTTGAGAGCTTTATCATAGCGTTCCTGACGGGAAAGATATTCTTCTTCAGTAACAGGACCCATGGCGCGATAGGGAGGAATATCTCCTTCACGTAATCCACCACCCATTCGCAGGCAGAAGACCTTCTGGAAATTATATACTCTTTCGCTTTGCCTGATAAGCATTTTCTTGTCCATTGGTTTACCGGTCACAGCAGTATAGATATCCACATAATTCTGCACGTGTTCAGGTACTTTTGCCGGCTCATCAGTTGTGGCATTATCTTCAGGTTCTATATCATTCCAAGGTAATTTGCAGAGTCCCTGCAGACCAAACCAGGTGCGGAACATCGGGAAATAGTGCAAAGCTTCGGCTTTATCTTCAAAGGTAGGGATGAGGTTATTGACCATATCCATAAAGATAAGCCAGGCTTCATCATGTTGCGGACCTTTGAGTGCCAATGTGAAACCACCTTGCTGAGCCAGGGATTCCTTACTCATGTATTCGCTGTATTCCAGGCCCTTGGCTTCCATACCCATATCATGCAAAAGATTAGGGTCAGCACCATACTTCTCTGCAAAAAGCTTCTTCATTCGGCGGACACCTTGTCCTACCACCATACCAAAGCCTTCACCGCGAGCCATCTGATGCAACAATTCCAAAGCAGAATCAGCATTTCCCCAGGTGAGGTCAAGTCCGCCTGTGCGTTCTTTATTCAAAATCCCATATTCATAACATTCCATGGCAAAAGCTGTACTGGTGCCAAAAGAAATGGTATCCACGCCATAAGTATCGCAATAGAAATTGATTTCCACCACGTCTTTGGGATCCCAGATGAAAAGATTGGAACCGCAACCGGCGCCTGTTTCATATTCAGGACCATCAACGCAGACCGGTTGTCCTTTGTAAGGACCTGTTCTGGGTTTAAAATTATCCACAGCTTTGCAGCAGGAAAGCGAACAACCAAACCAACAGCCGTCAGGTACACCCTGTGTAAAGAGGGCTTTGAATTCTTTTGAATGCAAACCGATGGCTTCATCTGACTGACCATATTTGAAGTTCTTAGTGGGCAGCAGGTCATAGTCGTTCATCACTTCCATAAGATGAGCTGTGCCCATTTCACGCATGTGGCATTGAGTGCTGTCACCTTTTTCAATTTCTTTATGCAGCTTTAAACCTGTCTTTTGTAATGTTTCAATATCTACCGGATGATTGGTATCACCCTTTAAACCGGAGTATTTTACAATCAGAGCTTTGAGATGTTTATCCCGAAATACTGTGCCTGTACCACCGCGTCCGGCTTGTTTAAGTCTGGCAACCTGACGTCTCTTATCCCAGAAGGAGAAATTGAGACAGGTAATCAGGACATGGTCACTGGCTTGTCCGGAAGAAACAACCGAAACGAATTGTTCTTTACCGGGAGCATCAGCAAATTCATGAATGAATTGCTCTGCCACGATATGGCTATTCATATCTTCATCCGGAGCTGTAAATATCTGCACAGTGCCTTTATCTCCATCGATAAAGACAATGATATCCTCTTTAGCTTTGCCTTGCAGTTCCAGAGCATCAAAGCCCGAGAACTTGGTATAAGGTCCAAAGTGACCACCCACATTACAATCAACAGGGATACCTGTTAAGGGAGAAATCGTTGTAACAATGGACTTTCCGCTGCCGGGATAATTGGTATTACCGCATAGAGGACCGAACGATATACAGATTTCATTCTCAGGGTCGTTCCATTTAGTCGTATCTTTGACAGCATCCCACATTAGTTTGAGGTCAAAGCCTTTACCGCCACAGAATTTTTCAATCATATCTTCAGAGACAGGTTTTTCGTGAATGGCATTGTCGCTGAGGTTGATGTGAAGAGTGCGCTTATTGTAACCTTTAACTATAGGTTTGAGCTCATATTTATACTCAGTCAGAAGTTTATGTTTGGCTTTCATTGCACTGATATTATTGGTATCCATTTCAAGCTCCTTATTCCGTTACAATGACGATAGCTTCTGTCGGACAGCTCTTGGCACACATACCACAAGCTACACATTTGAAAGGATTAAGTCCGTTCAAATGCCGGTGCATCGATTTAGTAGGACAAGATGCCACACACATATAACAACTGATGCAAAGATTTTTGTCAACCATCACCACGCCCTGAGTATTGACTTTTAGAGCAAGGGTAGGACAAGTAGCCACGCACACCTGGCATTGATTGCAGACATTAATGTCATTCACTACAATGCCCTCAGTGATGCGGATACAGGATTTTTCGCGGTTATCTTCTTTGAAATAGATCTTTGAGCAGGTGCTTTCGCAGGCACGGCAAGCAATACATTTGTCGGGGTAAGTTTTCAGGTACTTCTTCATAAGTATGCTCCTGTTTATTCTATTTATAGTAATAAAATTAAGGGTACAACCAACTATCGGTCAGTCATTCCCGCGCAGGCGGGAATCCATGCTGTTTTAGAATCGAATTTGCCTGCTTCGGCAGACATTTTAAAGGAACTGGATTCCAAATCAAGTTTGGAATGACTTCTTAAACATTAACTGATAGCCCGAGGGTTTTCGTCAACTGCTTTTTTGAATGTTCTGATTTCCCCGATTATGAAACTGTCTTGGTGATAGTCTTTATCAATGAATCAGTATCCAATCCTGCCCATTTATAGACATCATCGGAGGTACCGGATATGGGATATTCTTTTACACCCAGCTTGATTAATTTGCTTTGCAGATTATGTTCAACCAGTTTATCAGCAATAATGCTGCCCAGTCCGCTATTAACATTATGGTCTTCAATCGAAATAATACATCCGGTAGCAGATGCTTGTTCCAGCATATTCATATCCATTTCCAAAGGAGTGGATACATACCATAGCTGCACAAAAATCCCTTGATCCCGGAGTCTGTCCACTGCTTTCAAAGCTCTGCCGATAGGGGTACCTGTCACGATTAACGCACAATTTTCTCCATCTCTGAGGAAATCTGCTTTACCGTATTCATAGGAATAATCTGCGCCATAAAAAACTTCGCCTTTATCATCTTTTATGATCGGTAGTACTGAACGTCCCATAGTAATAAAATAGTTGCCGGCTGCATTTGCAACTTTCCGGATAATACGATCTGTCTGGTTAGCGTCAGCAGGGCACAGAAGTCTGAAGTGATAAAGATTGCGTGCCAGACCAATGTAATCAATGCATTGATGCGTTCTGCCATCTTCGCCAACGTCTATGCCCACATGCGTGGTAACCACTTTCAGATTGGCATGGTTTATATCATTCAAACGCTGGATATTATATACTTCATCTATGCCAAACATACCAAAATCAGCCCACCAGGTCTGAATATCGCAAATTGACATAGCTCCGGCGGTTACGGCGGTGTTCTGTTCCATGATTCCGCTTTGGATGAAATGCTCTGGATTGACCTTTTCAAAGTCTCCCGTCTTTACACTGCTCTGTAAATCACAATCAAAGACAACCAATGGGATGGGATTGGTTTTATTAATTTCAGCCAAATCAGCAATGGCTTTGCCCCAGGCGCTGCGATTGTCGGAATCATTTGTATAAGTAACCAATTGCCCGAGAGTATAATTCGTCTTGAGCTCCGGCAGACAACAGAATGGAGTCATGTCTTTTTCTTTTTTATGCTGACGCAGCTTTTTATAATGGTCAAATCTGTTTTCACAACCAAGTTCAGTTAAAGCTTCTGCAAGTTGTGTTTCATTCAGGGTGGAGCCATGGTATTTATGCTGGTTTTCCATGAAGGAAACACCTTTGCCCATGATGTTATGAGCCATAATCATGCAAGGCTTATCGGTATTGATTGATTGGTTTATGGCATTATGTATTTCTTCATAATTATGCCCGTCTATCTCGATAACCTGCCAGCCGTCTGATTCCCAATTAGCCTTAATATTCTGAGGCATGACCTTATGAATGGAACCGCTGATTTGCAGCTCATTGTAATCAACAATGGCTGTGAGATTGAGATTAAATTTAACGGCAAACCGACGTGCTTCGCTGATTTGTCCTTTTTGCTGTTCTCCGTCTCCCATCATTACAAAGGTCTGATATTCTATTTTGTTAATCTTACTTGCCATAGCAAATCCACAACCTGCAGAAAGACCCTGTCCCAGATTACCGGTGGTCCATTCCACTCCGGGCACGTAGCGCTCTATATGTCCTTCAAAGATAGAACCTGCCAACCTGAATTCAGAAATCGCATCTTCTATATTGAAATAGCCCATTGCACCCAAAGCGCTGTAAACACCCGGAGAGATATGGCCGTTACTGACGACAAGCCTGTCTCTGTCTGCAAGGTAAGGATTCTTGCTATCATGTTTCATCATATGATAAAGCGTCATCAATATATCAATGCAGGACATGGAGCCACCCGGATGTCCTGAGGCTGACAAAGTCGTCATTTGCAGGATATCAGCTCTGGCTTGCTTAGCTTGTTGCGGAAGTGATTGTAACTCTTGTTGCGTTAAAGTCTTCATATTATCTACCTCAATAGTCATTGGTTCGGTCATACCTGCGAAAGCGGGTATCTTAAGATTCCCCGTCAAGCGAGGAATGACATCCGTGCTTTCCCATATAAAGAAAAAGCCACTGCTGGGGCAGTGGCTATAAAAATGGTGGAGCATAGCAGGATCGAACTGCTGACCTCTTGACTGCCAGTCAAGCGCTCTCCCAGCTGAGCTAATGCCCCTTGTGTATTAGCCAGAAATTAATAATCGGTGTTTCTGTCAAGCGGAAAGTAAATTACAAATCTAGTATATCTTTTTTCCGATTGAAACATAACTTCCTATACTTTTAATAATTTGCAGATTCAAGATAAAAATATATCTATCATGATTAAAAATATAATAGATCATTTTACTGGATTATTTCATCAATGATGTTTAAATTATTTGCACCGAACACCATCTTCAATAAAATATGTAGTCTTTTCAGTACTTTTATCAAAGTATAAAAGAGTAGCTATATCAGTAGAGTGGATTGATGCTTTTACTTGTAAAATAATTCTACCGAATTTGGATTCCATCTCTAACCCCAATACAGACTCATGCTCATATTTAAAGCCTATATCTTTAACTGCATTTTTGAAAATATCTGCATTAAATGTTTTATTAAGAACAGCATTAATCATAACAATCTCTCCGTCTGAATCTAATATTATGGTAGATGTGGATCTTAAATGACTTGAATTCCGGGGCTTTCCACTATTGTAATTACGCAAGAAATCAATAACATCCAGAAAGTCATGATATTTATTTTTCCTTTGTGCAATATCTAAAGCTGTTTTTCCTTCATCAGACTTTGCATTAATATCAGCACCGTGATCTAATAAAATCTTGATTACGTTCAAATTACATTCATGAGTTGCAATATGTAATGCTGTAATTCCATGACTCGTTTTAGAGTTGACGTTTGCTCCCCTTTCAATAAAAAGTTCAGTATTTGGACACTCTATTGGACCGTAATGAATTGACAACATAAGTGGAGTAACACCATCATTATGGCTATCATTGATTCCCAAGTAAACTGAACTGACAATGTTGACAATTGCTCCTTGATCAATCAACATATTAACTATAGATGGGGTTCCATAATTAGCTGCAAAGTGAAGAGGAGTACCAAAGTCATGGACTTGAATATTAGGGTTAGCACCTTTTCTAAGTAATAAACGAACAATTTCATCATTTTTTTCATATATTGCAAAGCATAATGCATTGCTATGAAGTATTGAATCATCGTAAAAACAATCTATATCAATACCCTGATTAATAAGATTATTTAATTCACCTATGTTATTGTTATCTATGGCATTTAACACGTTAGATACGTATTTTTTAGCGCCAAGATTTGTAAGAAGTATTTTAGTATCTTCATCATAGTCAAGGTCTTTCAACTTCTCATAAAGGATAGGTCGTCCAAAAAAGTCCAGTGCATTCACATCGCAACCAAGGTCAACTAACAATCTAATAGTATCTTTCTTTCTATATTTTGCTGCAATAAAAATCAAGGGGTTACCATAACGGTCTCTTTGATTAAGATCTGCACCCTTACTAGCTAATAATTCTACTACTTTATTATGCCCCCGTCCGCTTGCATATATAATAGCAGTATTAAGTCCCCTATCTTTTAAATCAATAATTGCCCCTTTATTAACTAGCAATTCTACAATATCGGCATATCCATTAATTGATGCTTCCATTAGGGGAGTATATCGTAAAACTCCTTTTGGATTAACATTTATCCCAGAATTAACATAGCTATTGACTAATTCCATATTATAATGATGAATTGCAGATACTAGAGGATTGCACCCTTCTTTATTAATAACCATTGGATCTGCTCCTTTTTCGATAAGCAACCTTGCAATGTTGTTGAAGCCGTTTATTGTTGCTATATTCAATGGAGTATCACCCTTATCATTAATTGAATCAGGTTGTGAACCTTCTTCCAAATATTTTATAACTAATTTTAGATCGTTTTCTTTACACGCATTATACAATAGAGAATTTTGAGTCATATGACATTTTGAGCATCTATTATCTAACCAATTGTGACCGTTATTACACCATGCTCCACAAATTGAACACTTTTCACAATTCTGAGACCAATCATGTAGTTCATCTCTGTCCGTTCCGCAAACATAGCATAAACATTTGTCCCATTGATGAACGTGATCCCTACTCATCTGACCACAAATCGAACAATTTTCATAATATTCATCTTCGCGAGGGTGTAATACAAATTCTGGGCGAGGGTGTAACATGATAATGTGATGTTTATCGCTGGGGATTCCACACTTTGAACATTTACAACCATTCCAGACATGGCTTTCATCACGAATCTTTCCACATTTGGAACATTTACATCCATCCCAAGCGTGCTCCTTTTCACGGGTTATTCCACACTTAGAGCATTTACAACCATCCCAGACATGGCTTTCATTACGAGTCTTTCCACATTTGGAACATTTACATCCATCCCATGTGTGAGAATTTTTAAGAGTTTTCCCACAGATTGAGCATTTTTCACAATCATGATTCCAATTATGTCCAGTATCTCTCGTAATTCCACATATAGAGCACTTACAACTATAGTTCCATTCATGTCTATCAGATCGTTCTTTTCCACATTTTGAACACTTACAGCAGTTTGAGCTCCAGTCGTGACCTTCTTCACGCATTTTTCCACAATTAATGCATTTGCATCCATTCCAATTATGACCGAATAAACAAGATAGTCCCATAAAATTACTCCTATAATACTGTCTATGCTACTGAGGTTGTTAAATTATTGAACCCATGAACAACTGTTTTTGTCAATAACAATATATGAATATAAATTTATTTCGAAAATCTGGATTGTCACATATAGACACTTGACCTGTGTTTATCTTATTCTTCACGTTTTCTTCTTGAGCCTATCAATCTGAGATTGATTTGAGATCAGCTTGGGATTGGCTTGGTTTAGCAGGCTGATCCCAGCCTGTAACCTTACCTTGAGAAGAATAATCGGGTCATGTGCCGAACGGGAAGGAATAGAAAGCAGGGTAAGAGTTGCGTAAGACTCCGTTCTTGCAGTATATGTATTCATATTCAATCCCACCCCCAACTTATTTAGGGAGACTCATACTTTACGCAACATCGGAGTGTTATACAACTCCTACTCGATTGAATAACCAATACACAGCGGACAATCAGCGGACAATCAGCGGACTTTAGTCCGCTGATTGTCCGCTGTGTGTTGACTTCGTATGAGCTGATAAAACGTGTAGGAAATGAATAGCTTAGCTTTGGAAAGCTACACTATTAAAAACGGACAAGCACATGGCATTTCCCTATAAGTAATCAGTCTTACGATTATCTTAGTAGTTGCCTGTTAGAAGCTTAATGCTTTCTATAAGCATCTAAACGGAGAATACTTATATTTAAACAGTTACGATTTCCTGATGCTTACAGGAGTAAATCTTGGTAAGTTCCGGTTTCATTTCTTATATCTCCCTTAATTGATCCACAAGACCAGAAGCAGTGATATACGGCTCATATACGGGTGCGACCCGTATATGAGCCGTCCATCTCCTGTGTATCTCTACTAGATTGAATAAGGAATAAATAAGGGTGATTAAGTGAATAATGGGGTTGCTTGTAACTCTGACTTCAGGCAGGTCAGGATTACTGGATAACTAGTTATGTATAAAAGCAAAACCGCATAAATGCGGAACTACATACTTGCTTTGCCACTTTGCGGTTTTGTTCCTTTGCACCTTTGCGTTAAAAGAAAGCCTCTCAGTCTCTGCAACTCTGCTTCTCTGTATTCCTCTGTGGATAGATACAAAAGAAGAAATACATTGACATCTCTATGCACACATAATAAAGTGATTATAGGGATTAGCAATCCTCATAAATAGATAAATATAGGGAGTAAAGATGTTAATAAAGCGTGCTTATGATAATCTGCTTGAATATGTTACGCATGGAAAAGTACTTATTCTTTTTGGTTCTCGTCAGGTTGGTAAGACTACTCTGCTTAAAAACACACTTAAGTTATATAAAGATAAATATCTCTTAGTTAACGGAGACAATATAAAAACTAGAGAAATATTAGGTTCTCAGGATGTAAACATTCTAAGAGGCTTTGTAGAAGGTTATAAAGTAATTGCTATTGATGAAGCACAGCGCATTAATAATATTGGCATAGGTCTTAAAATCCTCATAGATGATAATCCTGATTTAAAAATCATAGCCACAGGTTCTTCTTCTTTCGAGCTGGCGGGTCAGATTGGAGAACCGCTGACAGGCAGGAAAAGAACCTTGACGCTATATCCGCTTTGGAGTGGAGAATTACTACATTTATACAACCGCTTTGAACTGGACGAACAGCTTGAGAAGTTCTTAATATACGGCTTTTATCCTGAAGTGGTGACATCTGATAACCTTAACAAAAAGAAAGAATTGCTGGAGGAATTGACGCACTCTTACTTATTAAAGGATATTCTGGATTTTGATAAAGTCAGAGGGTCAAAGCGTATCATTGACCTTTTGCGGCTGCTTGCGTATCAGATAGGAAGAGAAGTGTCTCTATCCGAGCTTGGTCAGCAACTTAGCATCGATAATAAGACAGTTGCCAGATATCTGGATTTACTGGAAAAATCATTCGTTATCATTAATGTCAGGGGCTATGGCAGCAATCTTCGTAAAGAACTGACTACTAAGAGCAAGTTTTATTTTTATGACAACGGGATTCGTAATGCCCTTATCGCTAATTTTAATCCATTAAACTTACGTAACGATATTGGAATGCTTTGGGAAAACCATATCTTTGTTGAACGGCTGAAAAAACGTAATTACCAAAATATATACGCAAATATGTATTTTTGGAGAACCTGGCAACAACAAGAGATTGACCTGCTGGAAGAAAGAGAAGGCAGACTCTATGGTTATGAAATCAAATGGGGTTCAAGAAAGTGTAAAGCACCAAAAGTCTTCACAGAAAACTACCCTGATAGCTCATGGGAGATAATAAACAGGTCAAATTATCTGGATTATATATTGTAACAGAGCTTGTTAGAGATTTTGCTACTTCAATAGCACAATCTTCCTAAGCTCCTGTTTTCCATTTACAGATATACGTGAGAGATATACTCCACTGGCAGCTTTCTGATGATTATCTGTTCTCCCGTCCCATTTAATTGTATGAGAACCTGCGTTCCTGTACTCAAGTAATAAATGTCTGATGACTTGCCCACGCAGATTAAAAATACTCAATTCGACACTTCCCTTTGTTTGGACATCGTATTTAAACGTTGTTTCTGAATGAAACGGGTTTGGATAATTTATAAGTGAATACCCGGGAGATGGGATATACTCATCCTCATTTTCCACAGGCAGATTAAAGTTAAGTATGGAAAAACCGTTTGTATAATTGCTGGTATAAAGTGTTCCATCTGAGCAAATCAGATCATTTGTAGCAAGATTCCATTTATAATCCCGGACAATAACCGGTTGTAACGGGTTGGAAATGTTATAACAGACTATCTCATTCCAGTTTTCAACTGTAACAAACAGATAATTACTCCAGATATAGAATCTGCCAAGAGTACATCCGGGTCTGGGCATGATTGTGTTTACCTGGACAGGTGATGTCGGGTTACTTAAACTGTAAACTCTGATTGCAGAGCCAAAGGTACCCACATAAGCATATCCATTGAAGATTTTGAGTCCTGAGGCAGTGTAGGTATGATTTACAGTGGCGGCTAACTGAGGATTATTCAGGTCACTCACATCGATTATACAGATTGGATCAGACCAGCCTGTAACATAAATATAATTTTGATGTTTTGCAATGTGAATCAATGCCCCAAAATCTTCATTTTGATACTGAGAAATAAGAGTTGGTTGGTAAGGGTCACTGACATTGATGATTTGCATACTTGTTTCATTTGCCAGAAACAGGACTCTATCCATAACACAAAAGTTTAAGGCATACCCTCCGGTTTCAAAAGTGCTCAATAACTGGAAATTAATAGAATCAGGTGTGCTTTGTTCAGTGATATCAAAGATAAAGAGACCCGATTCCTTTGCTGAAACATAGGCACGGTTACTATCAGTTTGAATGGCACAAACATCATATGGAAAAGGCAGTTCAGATTGCAACCGAGGCTGAGTTGGATCGGAAACGTCAATTTGTAATAATCTTTCATCATTATCAGCGACATAGGCATAATTGCCTTGTTTAGCTACAACTTCTGCCTCTGTGGGGATAGGAGAGTTTGCAATGAGAAGCTCATCAGACAAGTCTGATATATCAAGGACTGTGAATCCATAATAACTATCCGGAAAACACAGTAGATTATCTGTTAAAGCCATAGAGTTGACTTCACCTGATACTGCATAACAACTTGATAATGCCGGAGCTGAAGCATTGGTAATGTCATACAATTGAATTTTATTCATACCTGTGCCAGGAGAACTTATACTCAGAAACAGATTGGTGTTATGAAAGGCAATCTCATCAACCCACATTTCTGTTATCGAGGATAACTGGTTGGGATTTAGGGGATTTGAGATATCAATAATGTTGTTGTGATGGAAGTTATCGGTCAGGAACAACAGGTTATCTGATATGGCAAGGGACTGTGCCAGATTATTGCTGAAGGAACTGAGTAATGAACAATTACCGGGATTACTAATGTTAATGATTCTCAGTCCAAAATCGCGGTCTGCTACATAGGCAATACTATCCTTAACCTCCACATCATAGGCATTGCAGTTTGTATAACCGCCCAAATATATTGGTGTGGGATTTTCGATATCGTAAATCTGTAAACCGTTTTCAAGATTAGCTAAATACATGTTATTATCTGCAATCTTTATTTTGGAGCAGGAACCGGTTATAGATAAAGCAGACAAAAAAACAGGTTGCTGCGAATTTGAGATATCCCATATCTGAATACCGTTTGTACCGGCTGTAAAATATGCTCTGTTTCCATAAATTACGACATTATTTAATCCTACACTGGAAGTGGCAGAACCCAGCAGGCTGGGATTGTATGGATCTGAGATATCAAGAATATTGAAGTAATAATTTGATAAGGAACTAACTGCAACGTAAGCTTTACCATTGTCTATACAAACATCATACATTGATAACGATTGATTCTGATATTCTCCGATTTTGTGAATGACTGAATGTATGGACACGATGATTGATAATGTGACGATAATGATAAATGCTTTTTTCATTATTTACCTATCTTTCTTAACAGCATTAATCCGGTTATTTTCTGAGAAGCACCAAATCTCCATCAGGTATATGAAACTGTGATAGCATCGAGTGAGTAAAGCTCGTATTACTTCAATAATGCATCTGCTTTGGTTTTCAATTCCTGCCAGGCTTTGGGAAAGAAGGATTTCTCAGAAGCTGAAGCGATATGATGATTATCTTTTTCTTTCCACTGCCATTTTTTATCCCCGGCTGTCATGAAGAAGATTGTACTGTCGTAATTTGTGAGCTTCATAATAGCTTTGGTTTGTCCGTTCATAGACAACCAGGCTTTGAGCTGGTCCATGACGATAAGCAAACGATACTGAGCATTATCCAAATCTTTGGCTTTCTTGATGACGACTTTTTTAACCTGATACTTCGGCTCGTATTGCTTTTTGAGAGCATCAATCAGAGTGGTTTTAAAGGCAGTATCAGTGTCTTTCATGACAGCAACCAGAATGATGTTGCTATTGGGATTGGTTTTTAAAGTCTGTGCTTTAGTTTTGGCAAAAGCAAAGCAGACCAAGCTGAGGATTAGCATGATTAGAATAAGTTTACGCATAATATATACTCCTATTGAGATTTATTTTATTGAGATTATCATACCGGATTGCGGAGGTAATTCCATACTCTGCCTTTGGTTGCTGCACTCATCGGCATGAGTGGAGTAGATGCACTCAAGCTCTTGATTGGGAACAAGGTAATCTACAACTTCTGTTGTGGCATTGATGACAATCCTTATGCTTTCCTTATCATTGTATCTTTCAAAGATAAGCAGTTTGTCATGCCGGATAAAACGGACAAGTCCTTTCTGCAAAACGGGATTGGATTTCCTGACAGCAATCAGGGTTTTGTAATAGTTGTGCAGGTCAACAGCTTTGGGTTTACTCTGCCAATGCCAGTTAAAAGGTCTGCGGTTATCCGGGTCTTTAGCACCCTGCATACCGATTTCATCACCATAATAGATGTGCGGAGTGCCGATATAGGTCATCTGGAAGAGCACAGCCAGTTTGACAGCCTGAATATTACCACTGGCAATTTCATTCAGACGCCAGGTGTCATGACTATCCAACAGATTCATCATAGCATGTATTGAGTTCAATGGGTATAGTTTGAGCCCGATATAAAGTCTTTGCAGAAAGGTTTCTTTGCTAATACTGACTTTGAGGAAAAAGTCTATTACAGGGTCTTTGAAATAAGCATAGTTCATTACTGAATCAAAGTACTTGTCATTGACCCAAAGCTCAGCATGAGTCCAAAGCTCTCCCACCAGCCAGGCATCAGGTTTCATAGCTTTTATTCTGGAACGGAAATATTCCCAGAACCAGAAAGGAACTTCATTTGGCACATCCAGCCTGAAACCATCGATATCCATATCCATCAGCCACCAGGAGAGAGCATCCATGAGATGCTCAATCATTTGCCAATTGGGTTCTGCTTCTCTGATACTCTTTATTGTGTTTTCATAGGGATGGTCACGGGAAAGGTCATAATTGAGGTCGGGCATATCTTTCACACCCCACCAGCATTGATAGTAATCCTTGGGTTTAAAGTCATCAGGCAGAGGGTGAGGAAGAGGCCATTTGTGCCAGTCATACCAATTCCAGTATTTGCTTTTGTTACCTTTTTCCACACAATCACGAAAAGCCCAAAAGGTTTCACCGGTATGATTAAGGGCAATATCAAGTATGATGCGGATACCTTTGTCGTGGGATAATTTAACAAAGGACTTGAATTCATCTTCTGTGGCGAAGTGCGGGTCTATTTGTTTAAAATCAGCAGAGTCGTATTTATGATTGGATTTTGCCTGCCAAAGCGGATTGAAATAGATTGTGCTTACGCCCAAATCCAGCAGGTAATCCAGCTTTTGCTGCACTCCGGCGATGTCTCCACCATAAAAGCTCCACCAATCAGGCTTACCCTTTTCCAGATAAGGGCTTTGTTTCAAGCCTGAGTTATCATACCAATCTCCCACTAAATGAAAGTACTCTTCCTGAGGCTTGAGATATTTTCCGGGTAGAGGAGGCGTTTTACAATCATGATAATAGAGTTCACTAAAATCAGGATTAATTGCTGGATTGCCATTACAAAAACGGTCTGTAAAGATTTGATAGATGATGCCTTCTGATATCCAATCCGGCACATCAAAACTATTCCCGTCATTGAAAAATGGCCTTTCGCAATAAATAAGCTCATCAAGCGAGATATCTGTGGAATCTTCACCCAAAATAAGTACAGAATTGTATCCGCCAAAGGGGTCGGGAGTAATGTCTTCAACAGCAGGGTCCGGCATCCACTCACCATCAACAATAAGCTTGTATTGATAGATACCGCTGGGGAAGTTGAATACTTTCTGGAAGATACCGTTGTTATCGTCAAGCGGGATAATCTCCCAATTTGTGAAGTCACCTGCTACGCCGGCTGTGTGTTCTCCGGCGGTAGGAGGCTGGTAAGATATTATTACTTTATGTTTCATAGGATTTATGTATGTAGTCCCGCCTTCAGGCGGTTTTGCCGAATGGATATCGAGTTGTTTATATAAAACCGCATAAATGCGAGACTACATACTATTACCGTCATATTTAAATGCAATAACTATATTATCCCGGCGTCTATTAAATCGTGCATGTGTAACATGCCGACCGGCTTATTTTCGCTATCTACGACAGGGAGCATGGTAATCTTGGAATTCTCCATAAAGTTCAGCGCATTAACAGCCAGTTCTTCCGGATGAGCATGTTTGGGTCTGGGAGTCATACATTCAGAAGCAGAATAATCCAGTAATTGGTTTTGCTTAAGTTGCAATTGTCTTCTCAAATCACCATCTGTAATCATACCAACCAAAACACCCTGAGCGTCGATAACTGCAGTGCAGCCCAGTTTCTTGCCTGTCATTTCCATAATTACTTCCGGCATCTTCTGTTTGGAAGATACAATGGGTAAGTCATCTCCTCCATGCATCAAATCACTGACTCTGAGTAGTAGTTTCTTGCCTATAGCTCCACCGGGATGGAATATGGCAAAATCTTTCTCTTCAAAGTTTTTGTGCCGGAGCAGCGCAACAGCTAAGGCATCACCAACAGCTAAAGCAACAGTCGTGCTGGCCGTGGGGACAAGTCCGAAAGGTTCGTATTCTTTGTTAACGGAACAGTCCAGAACAACGTCAGCACTTTCTGCCAGAGGAGAAATAACATTACCTGTTAAAGCGATAACCGGTACTTTAATAAACTTGAAGTATGAGATTACCGATAGCAGTTCCTGAGTTGTTCCACTATTGGAAACAGCAATGACTACATCATTATCCTGCACCATGCCTATATCACCATGTACTCCGTCTGCTGCATGTAAAAATATGCTGGTAGTACCGGTACTGGCAAGGGTTGCCGAAATTTTGCGGGCAATGATACCTGTCTTACCCAAACCCGTAACCACTACTTTGCCCTGACAGTTAATCAGCAATTCAAAAGCTTTCTGTAAAGCAGGCGGACTTATTCTTTCTGCTGTTTCTGTTATAGCTTTGGCAGCAATCAACAGTTCCTGTTTGACGATTTCAGCAGGTAAGAGCTTTGCCATGATTAATGTTCTTCTTTGATCTTAGTGATGGCGTCAGCTAATTCCATGGAACCAAGGTCGCCTACAGTATGACGGCGCAAGGTTACTTTATCATTCTCAACTTCATTCTTACCGATGATAAGCATAAACGGTATCTTTTTAAGCTCAGCTTCCCTGATTTTATAGCCAATCTTTTCGCTGCGCATATCACTTTCAGCTCTGATACCCTGTGCTAAGAGCTTCGTAGTAAGTTCTTTGGCATATTCAATCTGTGCATCAGTGATAGGAATAACCATAACCTGGACGGGACACAACCACAGAGGCAGATTACCAGCATGGTATTCCAGCAGAGTGCCAAAGAAGCGTTCCATAGAGCCTAAAACTGCTCTGTGTACCATATAAGGTCTGTGAGCCTGATTATCGGCTCCGATATATTCCATGTTAAACCTGGTAGGCAGGTTGAAGTCAAACTGAATGGTAGTGCACTGCCAGGCTCTGTTTAAAGCATCTTTAATCTTGATATCTATCTTGGGACCATAGAATGCTCCGCCACCTTCATCCACGGCATAATCTATGCCCAGTTTTTCCAGAGACTTGCGCAGAGTTTCGGTCGCAATTTCCCAGTCCTTGTCTTCTCCAACGGGATGTTCCGGCTTGGTGGAAAGATAAATCTGGAAGTTTTCAAAGCCAAAGTGTCTGAGCATGTCCATGGAGAAGGTAAGAATATTCTCAACTTCTGTGGGAAGCTGCTCTGCAGTACAAATGATATGCGCATCATCCTGAGTAAAGCCGCGCACCCGCATCAGACCGTGCAATACGCCGGAGCGTTCATAACGGTAAACAGTGCCAAGCTCAGCAAGGCGCATAGGCAATTCACGATAACTGTGCATGGCAGATTTGTAAATAGCAATATGGAAGGGACAGTTCATCGGTTTGATATAATATTCCTGACCGTCAATATCCATCGGAGCATACATGTTTTCGTTGTAAAAGCCCAGATGTCCGCTGGTGTGCCAAAGGTTACTGCGTCCAACATGCGGAGAATAGACAAACTTGTATCCATGCCTGAGATGCATATCCTTCCAGTATTCTTCAATAAGATGGCGAATCATAGCGCCATTGGGATGCCACAATACGAGTCCGGGTCCGACTTCATCGTCCATGGAAAAGAGGTCAAGGTCTTTACCCAGCTTGCGGTGGTCGCGTTTCTTGGCTTCTTCCAGCATATCAAGGTAAGCTGTCAGCTCTTTATTGCTGGGAAAACTGATGCCATAGATACGTTTGAGCATCTTGTTCTTTTCATCACCACGCCAGTAAGCGCCGGAAGTCTTGAGCAGTTTAAAGGCTTTTATCTTGCCGGTATGGGGGAGATGTGGTCCTCTGCACAGGTCTATGAAGTCACCTTGTTGATAAGTAGAGATGATATCTCCATCCGGAATAGCTTGAATCAGCTCAATCTTATAATCTTCGTTTTGTGCGGCAAACATATCAATAGCTTCCTGTTTGCTCAGTTCTTTGCGGGTATAAGGCAGATTTTGAGCAGTCAGCTCTTTCATGCGTGCTTCAATTTTGAGCAATTCTTCCTCAGTAAAGGGTTCATCCCTGTCAAAATCATAGTAAAAGCCTTGCTCAATGGCAGGACCGATTGTGACTTTTACTTTGGGATAAAGCTGCTTTACAGCCTGCGCCATCAGATGTGATGTGCTGTGCCAGTATATTTCTTTTCCGGTTTCGGTAGTAAATGTATGTAACACAAGATTGCTATCTTCGGTTATTTCGTGATTTAAGTCAACCAGTTTGCCATTAACTTCAGCCGCTATCGCAGCATCAGCCAGGCGGGGAGAGATGTCTTCCGCTACTTTGAGCGGAGTTACAGGAGCAGAATACTCCTTAATAGATGAATCAGGTAATGTAATACGCAATAACATAATGTCTCCAGTTCAGGTAATTTATTTCATTAAATCAAAGGGGTCTTATTTTGTCAATAAAAGCATCAATTACGCAACAGACGCATAGCGTTGGCTATAGCTATCAGCGTAACTCCCACATCGCAGATAACTGCTTCCCAAAGGTTAGCCAGTCCCATTGTACCGAGTACCATCACGACAAGTTTTATGCCCATGGCAAAGATAATATTCTGCCACATGATACTTTTAGCTTTCCTTGCCATAATCACGGCTTCCAGCAATTGCTGGGGCTCATCCTGCATCAGCACGATATCAGCAGCTTCAATCGATGCCGGATTGCCAATCGCACCCATGGCAATGCCGATTTCTGCACGCGAAAGCACAGGTGCATCATTCAACCCATCTCCAATGAAGGCAACAGGAGCAGATTGAGCTTGTTCAATATTTTCCAACTCTTTGAGCTTTTGATCAGGTAGCAGGCGTGCAAAGAATTTCTTTAGCTTCAATGCTTCTGCTACTTTCTTAGCCTGATATTCATGATCGCCGGTCAGCATGATGTGGTTTTTTACTCCTAAGCGTTTTAGCTTACGAATAACTTCTGACATACCGGGTTTGATTTCATCTTTAAAGGTAATAAATCCAAGGCAGGAATCACCTTCAGCTAAAAAGATACATGTTTCCAAGGGTTCTGATGGTATAAAACGAATATCCATATCTTTCATAAAGACCTGGCTTCCGGCATAGTATGTAGCTTCTGTAGTCTGAGCTTTGATGCCTTTACCATGAAATTCCTTGTGTAACAAAGAAGGTTTCGTTTCGAGAGTACCGGAATATTTCTGCCTGATTGCCATGGCGATGGGGTGGTTGGAATTCTCTTCGCAGGTAAGAGCTGCCTTTGCCAGTTGTTCTTCAGAGACATTCTCAAGTGGATAAACTTCCTGAATCGTGAGTTTGCCTGTGGTCAGAGTTCCTGTTTTATCATAGACAAAAGTGGTTGCTCTGGTCAAAGCATCCAGAAAATTGCTGCCCTTGAGCAAAATGCCTCGTCTGGCTGCTGCCCCGATAGCTGCGTAATTGGTGAGTGGAATTGATATAACCAGTGCGCAGGGACAGGAAACAATCAGAAAGATAAGCGCTCGTTTGAACCAGATATCAAAGTCCTGCTGCAATACAACGCTGGGTATCAGTGTGATACAGATTGCAGCGAGAACTACTGAAGGCGTGTATTTTTTGGCAAAACGCGTAACAAAACGCTCAGAACGGCTTTTCCGCAGAGCTGCAGTTTCTACCAGTTTCAATATTCTGGTAACTGTACTGTCAGCATCTGTGGAACTGACTTTAACCGTAATTCTTCCAGTAAGATTCATTGCTCCGCTGATAATGACATCTCCTATATCAATAGTCTGAGGTAGTGTTTCACCTGTCAAAGCAGATGTATCAAGTGAGGATTGTCCAAAGACAACTTCACCATCCAGCGGCACTCTTTCTCCCGGCAATATTGCTATCAATTCTCCGATGCGAACGTCTGCAATCAAAACATCGCTAACTTTATCATTAACCATCCTATGAACCAAATCAGGTTTCAGATTAAGCAGTTCCTGGATGGAAGTACGTGAACTATTAACAGCTTTATTTTCAAAATACTGTCCAATTTCATAAAGCACCATTACAGCGATAGCCTCTGGATATTCTCCCAGATAAATTGCACCCAGGGAAGCAATACTCATCAGGAAATGTTCATCCATAAAAGTAAGGTGAAGCACTTTAACCAGTGCATTGTATAACACCTTCCAACTGCTTAATATGTAGGCAGATAACAAAAGATAATTTCTAGTCTCATCAGCTGGTTTAAGAAGCAATGTAGCTACTAAAACTATCACACCCAGACCAGCAGTTATCAACGAAATGGGCACCTTAGTTTCGCTTATTATGTCTGCTTGTTTGGATGTATAAATCCTGATGTCGGGTTCAATCGCCTTGATGATTTTGTGAATTGGCTTTTCCAGAGTCTGGTTATTTTTGATGTCCACACACAAGGTCTTTTTAATAAAATCAAGACGTACAGCATCTACTTCTTTCAGGTTGCCAATCTGTTCCTCAATCTTGGCTGCACAATCAGCGCAGCACAGGTTTTCAAGTATGTATTCTTCAGTTACCATCATATCCTTCCAGACAGCAGCCGGGACAAGATTGTCACGGCTACTATTTTACTCATGCAAATGTTTTAAAGCGACTTTGAAAATCTCGCTTACATGTTTATCATCAAGCGCATAATAAATAGTCTTGCCTTCCTTACGGTATTTAACCAGTCTGGCAATCCTGAGCAGTTTGAGTTGTTGTGATACAGCAGGTTGCTGCATATTGACCAAAATAGCCAAATCTGCCACACATAATTCCTGATGCATCAGGATATGAATAATTCTCAAACGGGAAGGGTCTCCAAACAGTTTAAACAATTCACTCAGCATTTCCACTCTTTCATTATCCGGCATTACCCTGAGAATCTTATCTATCTTCTTTTGGGGAATATTCTTGCATAAACACTGTTCTGCTTTCATAACAAACTCCACTTATTAATATATGCATACATATTCATATGTGAAGATATGTCAAGCTTTTCTTTATACTTTTTAGCGCAAATGCAGCTAGCCATCCTTCTGCTTCTTACATGCTTCGCACTTGTACAATCCTTTGGAGATTAAAGAGAGATGTAAGGGGTATCTAAGGGGTTTTCCCTTAGATACCCCTTACATATATGACCCTGATACCTTGGATTGATTGAGTAATGAACAGGGAACACATGGGGAACCGGAGAATGTATTCCGAACGCGTTATGAATAAGGTTAAAAGAAAAGAAAGAAGCTTTTATTGTTTGAAGAGAGATAGTAAGAACAGAACTGAGCAGAGTAAGGCAATTGTAGCACCGGTGGAAGTATCCAGATAGTAAGAGAGAATCAGACCAGCAAGGCAGGAGAATATGGAAATTGCGATGCTGTAGATGTGATAGCTTCTGATATTGCGCGAGAGATTTCTGGCTGTGGCAGCAGGTAATATCAACAGAGAATTGATTATCAGGATTCCCACCCAACGGATGGAAACGATGATTATTGTGGCAATCAGGCATGAAAAGATAATCTCATTGAGCCTTTGTTTCAATCCTCTGCTTTGGGCAATGGATGGAGCTATACTAAAGAATAGCAAGCGATTAAAGAGCAGAATCCAAAATACAACAATAATTACCAGCAAGACGACGAGTAAGAGGATTTCCGTCGGTGTAATGCTGAGTAAATCTCCAATCAGATAAACGGCATACTTGTTAAAATTTCCGCCTTTGGACAGAATAACAACACCTAAAGAAACAAACAGAGAAGATAGAACACCAATAACAGTGTCAATACTGATTTTGGCATAGGTCTTGATTACATAAAACATGATGGAGAAACAGATACCAAAGAGCAACATCGCCCAGACAGGATTTCCCAAGCCAAGAATGGTACCAATGGCTATACCCGTAAGAATGCTGTGTCCGAGTGAATCTGAAAAGAAAGCCATGCGGTTATTGACAATCAACGTTCCTAATATGGCATAAGAAGGAGCAATGAGCAAAACCGCCAGCAAAGCGTTTTTCATAAAGGTGTATTGTATCCAGTCAAACGGGATGAGAGCTTCAAAGATATGATAAATCAGTTCCACAGCTAATCCTTGAGTTGTGAGATAATATCAATGCCAAAAGTTTCCAGGAACTTTTTGTGTTTGAATACATCCACAGGCTTGCCGGAAGTAATGACTGTTTCATTGAGCAGAATGACGTTATCCGCATATTTTGCCACAGTATCCAAATCGTGAGAGACCAGGACAACAGTAAGGTCATAGCTATCACGCAAATCAGATACAAGGTCATAAAAAAGCTGCATTCCGCCTGCATCAACACCGGCTATAGGTTCATCCAGCAGCAGAATATCCGGTACAGGATTGAGAGCGAGAGAGAGCAAAACTCTTTGTAACTCGCCAATGGAGAGGTCTCCCAACCTGCGATTCACCAAATGAGCTGATTGTACTTTTTCCAGATTTGACATAATAGTGTCAGTCACTTTCTTTTTATATCTGAACCAGATTGGGTAGGAGGATATACAACTACTGAGAAAATCTATCACGCTGACAGGAGTATGCTTGTCAAAATCTATTTTTTGAGGAATATATCCCAGAATGGGTTTACCGGTATGCAGTCCTTTGTTATCCAGATAATTCAGTTTGCCGGAATGAGGTAATTCCCCGATAATGGCTTTCAGAAGAGTGGATTTTCCCCCGCCGTTAGGACCTATCAACGCAGTGAGTTGCCCACAATGGATATGCATATTGATATCATGAATGATAGTGTCATTGCCGATTTGTACACCAAAGTTCTCTATTTGAGTGCAGCAAAGTCCGCAGCTATTCCTGGTATCGTGTTTGATATCACACTGGTTCAATGCAATGCCTCCTTAAGTGTTAATAGGTTCTTTTCCATTATTGTCTCATAAGCAGTTAAATTGTAACTGCCTGTAACAGCGGGATCCAGAGTAAAGATATTAGCTGAAGACTCCCTGATAATAGTTTCGGCTGCTTTTGCTGAATACTGCGGCTCTACAAAAATAGCTTTGATGTTTTGCTGCTTAATCATATTGATGGTTTCTGCCAGTTCTCCGGCAGAAGGTTCGCTACCCGGTTCACGTTCAATCACGGCAACGATATTCAAACCGAATTCTCTGGCAAAATAAGGGAATGCCTCATGGAAAGTGATGATATTTTTGCCTTTAATATTCGCTAATGATAAGTGCATCTTGTCTTTCAAAGTTGTTAATCGGGCAATGTAAGCCTTTGTATTGGCAAGATATTGTTTCTTATGCTTAGGGTCAAGTTTAATCAATCCATTACTAATGTTCTCTACCTGATTGATAGCATTGGAAATACTGACAAAGAAATGCGGATTCACAATGCCATTAGAAGAAATCGGCTCAACTCCCAAAGAAGAATCAATGATGTGGTCTTTCGGAATTGTCTTTGTTACTTTATCCAGAAAACTCTCCATACCACCGCCATTGGCAACGAAGATATCTGTGCTTTCCAGCGCTTTCATTTCTTGCGGTACTAATGAGTAGTCATGCAGACAACCGGTGGTAGGCTTGGTTAGATTAGTTACTTTAACGGAGGGTATGTCTTTAGCAATGTTTAGAGTAAAGATATACATCGGGTAAAAAGAGGTAGTGATATTAAGAGTATCGGGATTCTGCTTTGGTCTGGCGCAGGAAAAAAGTAAGAAAGCCGATGCTAAGACTAAGATGATTATGGAGATATATTTATTCACGAATTGGTTCCTCGGATGCTTTAAACTCACATTCTTTGCATGTACCACTATAGGAAATACATATATCATCTACAGACTGGAATCTGGCATATTCAGCCAACCTGAGAACATCAGAAGTCTTAAGCGTGTTCAAGCAGATAAGTTGATGGCACGATTTACACAGGAAATGAGGGTGGTTGGGATTGTGTTCACAAGCCAATTCATAAAACTGGGTATCCGCAAACTGAGCTACTGACCTTATTATTGAGTTCTGCTGCAGTATCCTGATAAAACGATAAACTGTAGCCAGGTCTGCAATGTGCGAACTCAATGCATATACTTCTGTTACTGAAAAAGGATTGCTAATATCCAGAATGGACTTCATTATCTCAAGTCTCTGTTTAGTAATGCGAATCCTCTTTGCTTTTAGGGTATCGTGTGCGTTGCAATTATCCATAGTGACAAGATAATCTAAATGCGAATTATTAGCAAGTAGTAATTATCAGAAGAGGGAATAATTGTAATATTGTTATGTACGGTTACCGATATGTTTGGATAGTATCGAAGCACTCAGTTTAATAATTGATATAGATTTCTTTGTATTTAGATGAAAGATTGAACCAACAACATAACAGATAAACAGATGAGGATGATAATAGTCGCCCAGCCGATGATATTCTGCACCAGGTTATTTACATATTTTCCCATAACTTCTTTGTTGTTAATTAGCAGCATCATACAGACCAGCACAATTGGTAATAGAATCCCATTAATGATTTGAGACCAAAGGCATATGCGAACCAGAGGTGCTTCGGGCACTAGAATTATACCGGCTCCGATGACAATAATAGAAGTATAGAGCCAGTAGAATTGAGGCGCTTCTTTCCATGTTTTGTCAATTCCGGCTTCAAATCCAAAAGCTTCACATACATAAAACGCTGTTGCTACTGGTAGTATTGTTGCTGAGAAGATTGATGCTGCAAACAGTCCAAATCCAAACACAAGAGATGATAGCTCGCCAGCAAAGGGTCTAAGTGCAAGTGCTGCATCTTTGGCATCTACTATTTTAATGCCTTCCAGGTGTAGTGTCGAAGCGCAGGCGATGATGATAAAGGCTGCCACAACAACAGTCAGGATTGAGCCTACGACGACATCTACGAGAGTATACTTATAATCCTTTAATTGCAGTCTTTTTTCAATAACTGCACTTTGCATGTAGAACTGCATCCATGGAGCAATAGTAGTACCGATGATGCCAATTACTACCGAGAGCTCTTTAAAGTTCATGTTTACTTCTGGTCTGGTTATAGAATTCCCAATTGCCTTCCAATCGGGGTTTCCTAATAAAGCCGAAACGATATATGAAAGAAGTAACATACTCAACACAAGGAAAATACGTTCTGCAGATTTATAAGTGCCCTTCACAACGGTTATCCAGACGATAAATGCAACAATCGGCACACCTATATATTTACTGATACCAAACACCATCATACTGCCTGCAACACCGGCAAATTCAGTTGTAGTATTGAAGATATTCGATAATAAAATTGGCAGGAAGATAAAGAAAGTGAGTTTAACTCCGACATTTTCACGGATAAGATCAGCCAGTCCTTTGCGGGTAACAATTCCCATCCGGGCGTTCATTTCCTGTACAACGACAAGCACAATAAAAGCCGGTATCAATGTCCAGAGTAGTTTGTAGCCATATATTGCACCCGCAACAGAATAAGTAGTAATGCCTCCGGCATCATTATCGACACTGCCGGTAACAATACCTGGTCCAAGAACTGCAAGGAAGATTCCCAGTTTTGTCCAGATACTCAGTTTTTTTCTTTTAGTCGTCATGCTTACTTATGTCAACGCTTACGGATACGGCTGAGTAAATTGAATACTACATCATCGATGATGACCATACCCACCATTTTATGATCATGGTCAACCACAGGGATGGAGGAAAGGTTATATTTTGAGATTAGTTCTGACAAGGAATTTATTTTATCGTCGTCATATACATAGATAACGTGCTTATTCATTATTTCATTGAGTTTTATATTCGATTCGGAAATGACCAGGTCTCTCAGTGAGAAGCTTGCAACCAGTCTTTCATCCTTATCCATAATATACATGGAATATATCGTATTAGCTTCAGGTTTGAGTTTCCGAAGTTCTGCAATAGTATCGGCAACAGTTGTAGATGGATGAAAAGAGATAAAATCAGTAGACATCAGACTACCTACATGATGTTCAGGGTATTCCATCAATTCTCTGATTTCTTCTGAGGCTTCGGTTTCCATTTCTTTCAGAAGTTCTTCTGCCCGGTCGTCTTCCAGATCATCTAAAATATCAGCTGCTTCATCAGCCGGCATCTTTTCCAGCAGGTCAGCAGCTTTTTCCACAGAAAGGCTTTTGACAACATCCTGTTGAACCTCTGGCTCCATTTCCTCTAAAACATCGGCAGCCTGCTCTTCATCAAGAGAGGAGAATACTTCCAAAAGTGATTTACTATCCAACTCTTCCAGAATATCAGCAAGGTCAGATGGATGCAATGTTGAGAGCTTGTTGTAAGGCTTGGATAGCTGGATTCCATATCCTTTGTAATTAATTGCTTCCACTTCTTTCCAAAGAATGAATTCGCTGGGGATATTTCCTTTGAAAGGTTTTAATAGGGTTTCTACAGATTTATCAACACCTAAGCGGCGCAGTAACCCTTCCCAGCCTACATCTACTGCTAACAGATAAGTTCCCGACTGGATGTTGATAAGCCTCAGATCATTTACTCTTACTACTTTACGGTCAGAAATATCAACAACTTGCTTATCCAGAATGTTCTTTACCAAGAATAGAGCATGGATTGAAGAAATGTCAAAGTCAATAATCGAAGGACAGACAAGTCTTACTTTGTCTTTTTCTCCGGTTATAGTATGATATTTCAGATCAATGTAACGGGATTTTTTGCCTGATTTGATTTTGGCTGCAACTACTTTAGGCCTTTCCAGACTTCCATCAACAACCAAATCTGTTATTTTGCCAAGCACAACTCCGGATGGACTGCGTAGATTGTGGCGGATAACCTGACTGAGGTAAAAAGTTTTCATAGTTAATCCTCCCTAAAAGTGGGGTTATTCAGGGAAGGACTAACTTTTTACAGACACCTTCCCTTAAGTCCTTTTTCAGGACTGTACAATCGACCAGGCTCAGGTTCTGATTCCATTTTTTCCTCATAACTAAATTATTATGGGACTTTGTAAAAGTTTTAGATTAAATGTCAAGCTAAAGCTTGAACTTTGATTAAGTCATCAGGAGTGTCAATACCGATGCCTTGATAAGCTGTAATTATCATGCGGATGGGAATATTGTTTTCTAGCAGGCGGAGTTGTTCAAGCTTTTCAATTTGTTCCAATTTGCTTTGCGGAAGTTTAATAAAATCAAGTAAGGTTTGTTTTCTATAGGCATAGACGCCGATATGACGGTAATACCTTGCGTTTTGACTGGCATCACGGTCAAAGGGAATGATTGAGCGGGAGAAATAGAGAGCATTATTATTGACATCTGTGACGACTTTTACGCAGTTTGGGTTGTGCAGGTCATCAGGATTGGTAATCTGAGTCATAAGAGAACCGACCTTGACAGTATTATCCTGAAAAACGGAAACCAGTCCGCCAAGAGAATCTGCATCAATCATAGGCTCATCACCTTGAATATTAAAAACCACATCGCAATCCAAATCGGCAATCACTTCAGCAATTCTGTCACTTCCGCTGGGGTGATTTACAGAGGTCATCTTAAATCTGCCGTTGAAGCTTTTGACCTCATCTACAATACGTTCATCATCTGTAGCAACAATAACATCGTGAAACAAATTGCTGTCCAGGACGCGTTCATATACATGCCGGATAATCGTTTTACCATGCAGAATAGCCAAAGGTTTGCCGGGAAATCTGACAGATGAGTAACGAGCCGGGATGACAGCGATTATCTTCATAATGTCTTTTTTGATTTTAGCAAGAGAAATACACTATAATCTGATGAATTATTAACTATCTTTTGAAAGAGCCAAGTTTTATTGATAGATGCATCAGGACTTTTAAGTGTAGTTTCAACTATCTGCATCTTATTGGTCAGGCCAACAGTGGTACGAACCAAACTAACGATATTCATCAAACGGTATTGAGCCATCTTCTTAAGCCCATTTTCCTGGGCTTGTTTCCAGGCATTAATCAAACTTGCATCCTGTGCAAAGCCGATGGTATAGATATAATCACCCTCAGTATAGGTTATGTCATTTTTACACCATTCCGGGGTATTGGCAACAGATGCCTGTATGATATCTTTATTAATTTCAGGTGTATCTAAACTGTAGAGAAAAAGTTTATAGCCATTAAAAGCAGTTTCAGCATAATATTTGATGCTTCTGTCTGCTTGTAGCTTATAGTCGGGGTCGGGAGAAACAGTTACTTTAAAGCCATCTTCTTTTATTTCAGCATCATTTTGTTCTGCATATTCTATGATGGTAGATTTATCAGCAGCATACGGGCTATGATTATTCGCAAGAGAGGTTGTTGCAAAGTCATGAGCATATTTGTTAACTAATTTTGGTTTTTGGGGTGTATCCCAGGCAATACCGACAGCGTTTTTGCCTTCAGGAACATATAAAAGCCACACGGGAAGGTTGATAACCGGATAAGTAGTTTTGCTGATAGTTGGTAACTTAAATCCATCTGTTGACGGAGCAGGTGCAGGTTTGTTTTTATTTTGGCTGCAGCACATGAAGCTTATAGACAAAATTATTACAAGTAGGGCTAAGCAATATCGTTTTGTAGTCATTCTTTATCCTCATTTACAGTTTCATTATCTTGATAGTAATGCTTTCTCAGCCAAATCATTAAAGCTGAAGCATCAGTATAATTTACTCCCGGAATACGCATCGCCTGACCAATATTGTGGGGTCTGATGCGAGCCATTTTTTCTCTGGCTTCCCAGGCAATCGTCTCGATTTTTAAAAAATCCACGTCATCAGGAATATTAATCTGTTCTGCTGAAGCAAATCGGTGCAATTCTTCTTGTTGTCTTTTCAGATAGCCTTCATATTTTATTTCCAGTTCAATACGGGTAGCAATATCTATACTCAGATCATCAGGATATGTATATCCGAAACGTCTTAAGGCGTCAATAGTTATTTCCGGGCGCTTAAGTAAAATTGCATATTTGTCAGGTTGGAGCAAATCATTAACGATAGTGCAATTATTAGATTTGAGAAAAAGCATTTCACGTTCTTTGACCGACAGCATATTCTGGAATTTGCGCCAACGGACGTCGGATACGAGCCCTAATTGATAACCCCTCTGCATCAGCCTTTCATCAGCATTATCCTGTCTCAACCACAATCTGTATTCAGCACGGGAGGTGAACATTCTGTAGGGCTCATTTGTTCCTTTAGTAACCAGGTCATCTATTAAAACACCAATATAGGCATCTGAACGGGTTAAAATGAACGGGTCCTTATTATCCAGAGAAAGCACAGTATTAATTCCTGCCATCAAACCCTGAGCTGCTGCTTCTTCATAGCCTGAAGTTCCGTTGATTTGTCCAGCCAGATACAATCCCTTAATCTTTTTTGTTTCCATAGTAGGTAGAATTTCCTCAGGCTCAACGTAATCATACTCTATGGCATAACCATATCTCATCACTGAGGCTGTTTCCATACCCGGGATGGAATGTATGATTGCTTCCTGTATATCGGGTGGCAAACTGGTTGATATGCCGTTCACATATCCTTCATGAGTGTTTATCCCTTCAGGTTCGATGAAAATATGGTGTGTTTCTTTATCAGGGAATTTCACTATCTTATCTTCAATTGAAGGACAGTATCGAGGCCCGATGCCTTTGATGTAACCACCGTAAAGGGAAGACATCTTAATATTATCGGCAATGATTTTATGAGTTGTTGCAGTAGTATGTGTAATCAAACAAGCGACAGAGTTTTTGAGTGTTACATCTCTGTAAAAGGAAAAGCCATGTGGTGGATTGTCACCGGGTTGAGCTTCCAGAAGATTGTAATTTAGAGTACGCATATCAATTCGTGGAGGTGTTCCTGTTTTAAAACGGTTAAGCCTAAGACCAGCTTTGATGAGAGATTCCGATAGGCCTGTCGCAGAAGGTTCACCGCTTCTTCCACCCGGGAAGGAAACAGCACCCACATGTATCAATCCGTTCAAAAAAGTACCACTGGCTACAATTACTTTCTCAGCAGTATAACTCTTTCCAAGTGTAGTTGTGACTCCCTTGATAGTTTGATGTTCTATTATCAGTTCACAAACGTTGGCTTCTATGATGTGCAGATTGGTTTGTTGTTCCAGATGTTCTCTCATTATGAGGGAATACATTAGTCTGTCATTCTGTGCCCGCGGTGCCCAGACAGCCGGCCCCTTCTTTTTATTAAGCATACGATAGTGGATGCCGGTTAAATCTGCAACAAAGCCGATTTCTCCACCCAGAGCATCAATTTCCCGTGCGAGATGACCTTTGGCGGGACCTCCGACCGACGGATTACAGCTCATTCTGCCGATGGATTCCATTTTAATCACGAAAACAGCTGTATCAGCGCCCATTCTGGAACAGGCTAAAGCTGCTTCTACACCTGCGTGACCTGCGCCAATAACGAGGATGTCATAGTGAGAAGAATTCATATAAGAAAGGAGAATTATCTTAAGCGGGATTCGAACCAGGCGATGACAGCGTCGATGCCTGTATTCTTTTCGGAAGAAGTAGCAAACATGGGCTTATCACCCAGATTTAGCTGAGTTGAAAGTAACTTGATTGTCTGTGGTATTTTGCTTTTTGCTATTTTATCTGATTTAGTCGCTATAACGCAATGGTCAATGTTTCTAAGCCTGAGCATTTCCAACATTGTTTTATCTTTTGGATCTGCCGGATGACGTATATCGACTAAAACAGCAATACCTTTTAGTTGCTGACGCAGGTTTAAATATTTATCTATCATCTGACGCCACTTTTCCTGTTCAGCCAGTCCGATTTCAGCAAAACCATATCCGGGAAAGTCAGTGAATTGCATGAAGCCTTGCTGAGCGTTTTCGTCATCTTTCCAGCGAATCAGGAAAAAATTTAACGTTCTTGTCTTTCCGGGGTGACGGCTGATTTTGGCTAATAGGTGTTTATTGGTGAGAATATTTATTAAAGAGCTTTTACCTACATTGGAACGCCCTGCAAAGGCAAATTCAGCATATGCTGATGCTGGATAATCCTTGGGTTCAACAGCGCTTTTAACGTAAAATGATTCTACAATGCGTATCATAATCCGTAAATCACAGAAGCTTTTTCAGATTCCCAGACTTCGATTTCTACTACTTCACAGGAACACATGGAAAGCTTCTTTCCCATACTGTCAAAGATATAACAGGCTATGTTTTCAGAAGTAGGGTTTTGAATCTGAAATGCTGGTAAATCGTTAAGATATTGATGGTCAAGCTCTGATAACAATTCGTTAAGCTTTTGCTTTAATATGCCGAAGTCCATAGCCATACCTATTTCATCCAAATGGTCACACATAACACATAAGCGTACTTTCCAATTGTGACCATGCAGATTTTTGCATAATCCCTCATATCCCTTGAGTTTATGGGCAGAAGCGAAAGTCCCGATGACATTTAGTTTATACATAGTTTATTTCTCTCTAGAAGTACTTTTTTCTGATAAAGATAAAGATCATTACAAGTGCGAAGATAAGTGAAAGACCGATAACAAATAAAAACGCCCAGGGTGATTCCATCAAAGGCAGATGAATATTCATCCCGTACATACTGAATATCATGGTTGGAAGAGCTATTATGATTGTAATAACAGTCAAAAACTTCATGACAATATTTAAGTTGTTGGATATAACGGATGCAAAAGCATCCATCATTCCACTGAGAATATCACTATAGATATTTGCCATATCAATTGCCTGCTTGTTTTCAATGATGACATCATCTATCATGTCTTCACCCTCAGGGTCGTTTTGTAACCACCGAGAACGTTGTATTCTCTCAAGAATAAGTTCATTAGCTTTAAGAGATGTGGTAAAATAGACTAAGGACTTTTCCAATCTTAGTAAACGTATAAGCTCTTTATTTTTCATCGAGACATGTAATTCATTCTCAATATTATTGGTTCTGCGGTTAATCTCTTTCAAAAAGCGAAGATAATAAACAGAGGTTCTGAGATTAATATTTAGAATAAAGCTCTGGGGAGAAATGTTAAATGGACGGTATTTCCCTTCCAAAAAAGAAGTTAGAACTTCCTGATCGAAGTACGATATAGATACAATTTTGTCAGGTAATATTATCAAACCCAATGGAACAGTGGCAAAGGGTAGCCGGGAAGTTTTATGTTTATAAAAAACAGGTACCCTCATGATAATCAATATTGCGCCATCTTCATATTCGAGGCGGGAATTTTCGTCAGCATCCTGCAAATCTACAACAAAATCTTCCGGAAGCTCAAATTTGGTAATCACCTGCTGAATCTCAGCAGTATCCGGTTCATCCAAATGTATCCAAAAGGCTTCATCTAAATTTTCAGTAGGAGTAAACTTTGTCCCGCCATTCAAGTAAGCGTTAATCATTGTAACCTCCTTTCCAATTTGAAGAAGCTTCAGATATAACCAAAGCATTTCATTGCCATTTTTTTCTAGGTAGGGAATCTGGCAACAGATTTATTGAATAAATGCCATAAAGATAAGCTGTTAGCTTATCCCGGCAGAATATGTGAAATTCAAATATTGTAGAGTTTTGTAAACTTAATATGCTAATCTGATCATTATTCAGGATGGCGAAGTACGATGTTCTTAATGGGTAAAGCCATATTCTTTGAATCTACTTTACTTCCGATTGATGTAAAATCACAAATCATTTCATCGGTGCCTAACTTCCTAAAGAACAGAGTGCCACCTTCTCTTTTAAAACTTTCCTGATTGACTATATTGCCACTCAATTGTACTATAGAACGGTATTTTTCATTACCTATTAATCTGAGCCACCAAGGGGTTTTGCTTAATTCAGTTTTTTGAATTGATGCATCGCCGATATAACCACTGATATTGCCTTTTTCTGTTATTATAAGCATTACGGAGATTTCTTTTTGGTCAAGAAACTCAGATGCTAATACGTGATGTCCGAAACCAACCCAGGTGCCAAGCATTTCACGTGGTACAGCATTTTGTTGAGAAGTACTGCAAGAGGTTAATAAGAATGATAGGATGAGCGTAGTAGCAAAAATTTTGAAACTTAAGTACATTTGTTTAGTCATTATCCCTCCAAGGGGTTATTATTATTAAATAAAACAACGGCTGTCCATCGCAGACAGCCGTTATTGAATATTTGTTGATTAACATTTAAACCATTTCAATGGTTTTCTTTGGACATTTTTCTACGCATAATGCACAGCCAATACAAAGTTCCTGATTTACTACATGTACTTGTTTGACTTCCCCGGTAATGGCTTTGACCGGACAGTTTTTAGCGCAAATAGTACAACCAATACATCCGCCAGTTATAATATTTGCTTTCTTGCGTTTGCCTGATAATTGGTCATCTATAGCTTTTGTCGGGCAAACTGTAGCACATTGACCGCAATTTACGCATTTACTATAATCTATGCGTGCCAGATTTGCCGCGACTGTTATAGCCTGAGTTGGGCATTTCTTGGCACATAAACCACATCCTATACAAGAGTGTCCACTTCCGCAAAGAACTTTTGCAGTAGGACCTTTATCTTTTGAAGAACATCTTACAAAAACGCAGAATTTATCCGGGACAAGCAAGGGTATTTTGCGTGGACAGGCTTTTACACATGCTCCACAACCTGTACACTTTTCTTTATTAACACAACGCATACCGAATTCATCAATCGAAATTGCATCAAACTGGCATACACGTTGGCAATCGTTGAAACCCATACAACCCCAACGGCAGGAGTTTGGCCCGTCAGCTATATTAACTGCAGATTTACAGCTTTCTATGCCTTCATAATTATACTTCCAATTAGTGTTTTTAAACCCACCGCTACTGCAATGGAAGACAGCGATTTTCTTTTGTGAAGCTACCGCTTCTTTTCCCATAATGGTAGCAATATGAGCCATAGCTCCGGCTCCACCGGGAGCGCATTTATTAATATCTGCATCCTGATGAACGATAGCATCAGCATATCCGCCACATCCCGGCATACCACAAGCACCACAATTTGCACCCGGTAGTATTGCCATGATTTGTTCAACTCTCGGGTCAACTTCAACTGCAAAGAATCTCGCAGCAACGGCAAGAACTGCTCCAAAAACCAGCCCCAATCCACCAACGATTATAACCGGAAGAGTAATTGTGGAAGCCTGGAAAGCTAATAATGTTATATTAATCATTTCTTACTCCCCACACTTACATCTTAAAGCCCATAAAGCCCCAGAAAGCAAGAGCCATACAGCCGGCAAGGATAAGTCCGATTGGCATACCTTTCATACTTTCCGGAAGATCGGCATATTCAAGCCTTTCGCGGATACCAGCCATCGCCAGTAAAACAAAAGTGAAACCTACTCCCGAGAAAAAGCCGTTCAAGGTAGCATCAAGGAAATTATAGGTTTTACCATCTGGCCAGGTGAGAGTTGTATTAAGTAAAACCACGCCCAAAACAGCACAGTTGGTTGTTATCAATGGTAAATACACGCCTAGGGCTTTATACAGTGCAGGGGAGTTCTTTTGAATCACCATTTCCACAAATTGCACAAGTGCCGCAATGAGCAGGATGAATGCTAATGTGCGCAGGTATTGCAATCCATTAGGAACCAGCAGATAAGCATCCACCAGATAACAAAAAGCACCTGCCAGTGTCATAACAAAGATAACTGCGAGTCCCATACCAAAGGCAGAATCAAGTTTCTTTGAAACACCCAGATAAGGGCATAGACCAAGAAAACGAGACAGCACAAAATTTTGAACAAAGAGGGCTGTCAACGCCATGAAGAATATTTTAGCAAAGAATCCCATGTTTAACTCCTCTTATTCTTTAGCAAATTCATTATTGCCATCAATGTTCCCAGGGTTATAAACGCGCCCGGTGCAAGGACAAACGCCAGCATCGGGTCATAGTTACCCGGCATTACATGGATGCCTTTCCAGACTGTTCCAAACCAGTTACCTGCTCCCCACGTACCGTTGCCGAGGATTTCTCTAATAGTGGCGACTACTGTAAGTGACAGGGTAAATCCCGCTCCCATTCCAATGCCGTCTGCCATCGAACTTATTACATTATTCTTACCTGCGTAAGCTTCAGCTCTGCCCAGTATTATGCAATTAACCACAATCAAAGGGATAAAGATTCCCAATGATTTGGATAGTGCCGGTACAAATGCTGCCATAGACATGTCGACGATAGACACAAAGGCAGCTATTACCACGACATAAACCGGAATACGGATTTTATCAGGAGTGATGTTCTTTACCATTGCTATCATCATGTTTGAGCATATTAAAACAAACGTGGCGGCTATACCCATTCCGACTGCATTATTCACAGAAGTGGAAGTAGCGAGAGTTGGACACATTCCCAGCACTATAACAAAGGTGGGGTTTTCTTTGATGATGCCGTTTATTAGTGTTTTAAAGAAATTCATTTAACTCCTCCCTTGCCTTTAGCTACGAGGTCATTTTTAACAATCTGGATTGCATCCCGCAAAGAGTTTGTTATCGCTCTGGTGGTTATTGTTGCGCCAGTGATAGACTTAATCGGTCCACCGTCTTTATCAACTTTGAGGTTTGAAGGACCTTTGCCAATTATCTTGGCAGCGAAATCTGATTCTTTGCATTGTGCACCAAGTCCGGGAGTTTCATCTTGTTTTAGCACCTTAAGATTAATAATCTTAAAGTCTTTATCAACAGCAACCAATGTTCTGATTACACTGCAATAACCTTTTTTAGAAGCTTGAAATATATAGCCCATTATATTACCCTTGTCATCTTTGGCAATATGGTAAACAAAAGATGTGTCTGAAGCTGCTTTCATTTCAACAAAGGAAGCTGCTTTTGGTATCAGTTCCTGTCTGCGTTTAAGCTCTTTCAGTTCTTTTCTGTCCAGTGCAGGAGCTGCAGGGTCAACCGTCTGTCCTGCTTCTGGCTGGACATCAGATAAATCTTCTTTGAGCATTTGGATGCTTTCACTGATAGAATTTGTGATGGCACGAGTCGTAATAGTGGCTCCTGTTAGAGATTTAATAGCCCCACCGTCTTTATCAACCTTAAGATCGCTCCCGCCTTTCCCTTTGAATCTATCAGGAAAAGCCTTGTCCTGGCATAGAGTGCCAAGTCCGGGAGTCTCATTCTGCTCAAATACTTTTATATTTATTACATTGAAGCTTTTATCAAGAGCAACCATAGTTTTAACGATACTACTATAGCCTCTTTTTGCTGCAACAAAAGAATACCCCAATACTTCGCCTTTGTCATCTTTGGCAATATAATAAACAAAGGTGGTATCTTCAACGGATTTTCTTTCTTCAAAGGACTTGGCATCAGGCATCAGTTCTTGTCTTGTATCAATTGCAGCCTGAGCTTTGAGAGCATCAATCTTGGTGATTGTGACTGCATTAACCCAAGCCAGAACACCGGTGGCGATTGCGCTAATTAAAAACAGGATTATACCGAGTTTCATTATATCTTTTGTCATTTCTTCACCTCACCAAACGGTTTTGGCATGGTCATCCGGTCAATCAGAGGTGTAAAGATGTTCATTATTAATATGGAATAACATACACCTTCCGGGAAACCGCCTTTGAGACGGAAGGCAGCAGTGAAAACACCGCAACCTATAGCAAAGACAATCCTGCCGTTCTTGGTTATCGGACTGGTTGTATAGTCTGTAGCCATGAAGAAAGCGCCTAATATCAAACCACCAGAGAAGATGGAAGACGTTGCAAAGAGGATGGGAGAATTATCAAAGCCTTTGATGCCGCCAAACAAAGCAGAAAACACAAACACTGTTGCAATATAGAAGAATGGAATACGCCATTCAATAATATTTTTCCATAAAAGATAAGCACCGCCAATCAAAAGAGCAAAGGCGGACACTTCACCCAGACAGCCACCGATATTACCCCAGAACATCTTGGTAATGGAGTCAATATTGCAGATTTGCTGGTAGATGCTATTGGCAATGTTATGATTATCAACCGGATTCGCCGTCATGGAATTAACGAAAGTCGAATCACGCAATGCTTTTACAACATTCAACGGAGTAGCTGAGGTAACCAGTTTATAAGCATTGGGAGCAAAATTTGCCAGATTAGCCTGCACCAAATCGGGAGAAATACCATTAATGGAGCCAAGCTTTGTCGGGCTCCATCCGGAAGTAATCAGAACAGGCCAGCTTGCCAGCAAGAAAGCTCTGCCTAATAGCGCCGGGTTGAATGGATTATGTCCCAAACCGCCAAATACCTGTTTACCAATTGCAATGGCAAACACAGCACCCATGACGGGGAACCACCACGGAGCATTAGCATCAACGTTATAGGCAACCAGTAGTCCGGTCAAAAAAGCGCTACCGTCAGCAATCGTGACGGGTATTTTCCGCCATCTCTGAATAATGCCTTCTGTCAGCATTGCTGCTGCAGCACCTAATACAGTAAGATATAAGGAATGCCAGCCAAAGAAGTAAACTGCGGCTGCCAGAGCAGGTAATAGTGCGATTACTACTTGCCACATTACCCATGGTACAGAGGTTTTATCATGTAAATGGGGAGCCGGAGAGACGATAATTTTATTTTCCATTTCCATTGCTCCTTACTTTTTATTCCGTTGAATCTCAGCCAGTTTGAGTTTGCCTGTGTCTATCCACTGCACCAAACGTATATGAGCCGGACAAACATAAGCACAGCTTCCGCATTTCATACAATCAGTCATGCCGGCTTTATCTGCTGTAGTGAGGTCTTCATTCCTGATAGCAGCAGCAATCAGGCTGGGGAAGAGGTTCATAGGGCAGACGTCAACGCATCTTCCGCAACGCAAGCAAGTTCTCTCTTCCAATATATGTGCTTCTTTCTTATTGAGCAACACTAATCCTGAACTGCCTTTTCCAACAGGAGCATCCAGACCGGGAATGGCGAAACCCATCATCGGTCCACCTGAAACAATCTTACCTACTGTTCCTGTGCTTCCGCCGCAAAGCTCCACCAATTTGGCAAGAGGTGTGCCTATTCTGGCTTTGAGATTGCCCGGCTTGGCTACGATTGAGCCTGTCACTGCAATGATTCTTTCCACCAAAGGTTTCCGGTAACGGACAGCTTCATAGATTGCCACTGCAGTACCAACATTCTGAACCACTACTTTCACAGCCATGGGAAGTCCGCCTTTATTGGGAACTTTACGTCCTGTAGCTGCAAAAATCAATTGCTTTTCAGCGCCTTGAGGGTACCGCATTTTCAAGCCGACAACCTTAATATTGGATTCACTCTTTGTGAGGTTTTCCATCATTTTAATGGCATCAGGCTTATTGGCTTCAATGCCGATGACGCCATTGGCTGCGCTTAAAATCTTCATAGCTATCTTTAAGCCTTTAAGAATATCTTCACTTCGTTCCAGCATCAGACGGTAATCGGAAGTAAGATAAGGCTCGCACTCCACTCCATTCAGAATGACAGTGTCGATAGGTTTATCAGCAGGAGGGGAAAGCTTGACATGAGTTGGAAATCCTGCACCACCCATACCGCATATTCCTGCGTCTGTTATACGTTTCTTCATTTCTTCTGCTGATAGAGACATAAAGTCTGCATCATCCGAAAGCTGCACCCAGGTATCCTGACCATCGCCGGTTATCTCAATTGCCATCTGCAATGTTCCGACCGGATGAGGGAACAGGTCAATCCTGGTAACTTTACCACTGATTGAAGCATGCTGGGGTATGGATACAAAACCGCCTGCTTCTGCTATCACTTGTCCTGTTTTTACTTCATCTCCCACTGCCACAACCGGAACAGAAGGTGCTCCAATATGCTGTGAAAGCGGAATGATTACTTTTTCAGGAAGAGGGATAACAACAGTTGCGGAGTCTTTGGAATAGTGCTTAAAATCATGGGGATGCACTCCCCCTGGAAATGTTTTTAGACTCATTAACACTCCTTAGTGCCTTTACTAATAGGCATAAACACTGTTTAAAAGGCATGTTTTATTAGACTTTGCATGCCATCTTTTAAACAGAAATAAATAAGGCAAGGAAAATTTAGTGTCAATTATGACTCGAACAAAGCAAAGACACTAAGAAATGTAGTCATCTATTTTATATGGATGAGTTTCTGAGTAATACTCCGTCCTGTCTGATTGACCTTGATAAAGTAAATCCCGTTACCTACGAGCTTATTAGCATTATCTTTACCATCCCAGACCAGGGATTTACTTTGCTGTTTAGAAAATTGCTTAATTAATTGTCCTTTAACATTATAAATACTTGCCTCATAGGGTGCATTGTCTTTACTGTTTAGATTCAAAGAAATACCTTCTTTGAATGGATTAGGATAAACAGATATGCTCAAAGCTACATCGGGAGCAATCTCATCCTCATTTGCTGTCATTTGTTCCCAAAGGAAAGTATTAGAAGTCGCGATACTATTCCAGACATTGGTTGAATCATTCCAGGTCTGGTATGATATCCGTTGCAGATTGTTATTGTTATCATAAAATACCGAATACAGATCTGCCGGATTCCAGATATCAAGCCAGGAGTAGGATGTTTTATTTATCAGTCTATTGGCATTATCATAAGTGAAGGTGTATCTAAGGTCATTATTCCAGTCTGCACCATCCCATAAGCGATAGACTGTCTCTGAAGGCATACCAACCATATCCAGATCACAGTAAGCATCATCAAGCCCGACAGCAAAATCATGGCTCCAGTAATGGATGAAATCATTTCCGGTGGATGTATCATTGAGATTATAGGCATTTGTATAATCTTGTTGGGTTGACCAATTCAGTGAATCTGCTGAAACTTCAAGTAATCTATTGATTACTCTTCCTTGTTCGTCGTGGACAAACGTCTGTTTATACCAATGATAAGGTCCCTGTCCGGTTGGACTATTGCGCTGGTTCACTTCCAGCAGACGGTTATTATCATAAACGAAATTTGCTGCCATATTAACAAACAGCTCTCCGCTATCATAGTCCGTTTCATAGTAGTATATATACAGCAAACGGTTTTGCCCGTCATATTCAAATAAGTGTTTTGAGAAGGTTTCCTGATGATTTGAATTACCATGATAATCAACTCTGACTATCAGTTCACCGGATGCATCATAATAATACTCTCTGCTGCCACTGCGAAGATAGACATCAGTCTCAATATCCTTATAAAAGTATACTATACTGTCAATACAGGCAGGATTTACCTGATTATAGTATATGACATCCTTTCCCAATTCAACCATAAGACCGTTTTCATAAAGATCATAGTAGAATAAGCACTCCGTTAAACGCCAGTTTCTTTCTCTATCTACCGGCTTCACGGGTAATAGACTCTGCCCGGCCACTATTTCCGGAGATAGGTTTCTAAACGGCGATAACAAATCCTGATTTTGTTCATGGGAATATTGCTTCAAATGTGGATTAATGCCTGAGAGTAATAACGGCAATATGCAAGCCAGCAGTATAAAGAGACTCGTTTTCATGAATTCCTACCTTTTTCATTGAACATAAGCTAAAAAAACTTCCCGATACTTTTGACGTCAAGAAGTATCTGCACAAACTTATGTTATTAAGTATTTCATTTTAAAGCCGAATCGGAGAGATTCGATAACCATACCAAAATGAGGGTAGAGCTTTCACCCCACCCTCTCTGATTTGCTACTCTTGCGATTAATAGTACCACTACTTTACTGGATTCCTGCTGTCAGGTCCTGGTAAACAGGAATCATTGGCAGATAGCCTGCTTCCACAGCACGTTTGATTGTCCTTACTTCTGCATCCAGAGCCACAATATCTGCAATCGTAACTGCACTCAGGTTAATATGCTCCGGGTCAGTGTCATACCAGTTATACATCATTTTAAACAGCAGCGGCAGCTTACCTGCCACCTGTTTACGCTCAAGGGGATTGCGCGGTATGCCCAGTTGCTTAAGACGCACGCGGTATTTAGCCAGGTCTTGAGCATATCCCAGACTGACTCCTTTATAGACGGTTGTCAGGTTTTTCCCGATGGAACCAACCTGATGATTGTTTACCGTGATTGTAGGATAAGTATAATCACGCCCAATGCAAATCTTGCTATTGAGGCAATTCTCATAAACCATGTCATCGGCAAAACCCGAGAATGTCTTAATGCCCCAACGGAATTTAATCTTCATTTTTTCCTCCGGGATGAGCTTAGATTTTGTATTGAACTCATCCTCTTTTTTGATTTGATAAAGATAAAAAACGTTAAAGGCAGCCTCTGGTTACTCACAGGGACACCGATGAGAAGAGGGATAGAGGGCTGGAAATCAGCTTGAATATCACTGTCAAACATGCTGCTTTTCTGAAAGCTTCGTGAGCTTTGTATCATAGTCTGCATGCAGCTTCGCATCGTGTTTACAGTGCTTGCGTCTTTCCTTTCCTGATGCATTCTTAGTTTCCGGTGTCTCTGTGTGAAATCCACTCTCATGATTTTACCTCTTATATATACTAGGTATAAAAAACACCCCTAACAGGTATAAAATCTTTTGTTTTTTTAAAATTTGTATTTTTCGTTAAATACTTGTTGACAGATTTTAATAATACATACAATTTGTTTCAGATATTTGTTAAATGATGGCTTCAGGTTTTTTATATTTACTCAATCGAAATAATTATTCCCCCATTAGTTTTTATCTTTATTCCCTGTATTTAGGGAAAAACCTCCAAGTACACGCATAGGAATCATGCATCCTCCGGGGGTGAATCTTCGGATTTACCCTCCTTGTATTTTGTTTTTAAAGCCCGGATATGCTTTGAAACTATCCGCAGAGCAGATATGCCCTAGTATTGTTTTTTATATTTACCGGACAAAAATGATATCGAGGTGTACATTATGAACAAGAACAAGGTCTCTTACGATGTTGATGAACTGATTTCTGTGCTGAGAAAGCAGATCAAAAATTGTTGCGGATTTGATACGTTTATTACTCTGGTGGAAAACAAAGGCGAAAGCATTCACTGCACCAGACTGCGCCATCTGGGCACAATCCCAGGTGGTAATACCTCTGAATTTGATACTTTTAGCACAAGACTACCGGACTATATCTTTACTGACCACTCCATACCGGAAATGCCCATCCCTTGTTTGGATAATCGCGCTTTTATCCAGGCCAAAGCAGCTTATCTAATCATTCTGGACAGGGAGCAGGAAGCTTTGAGCAATAATGATTATGCAAAAGCTGATGATTGCCGCGAGGAACGTGAGAAATATGAAGATTACTTCAGTCTCGCTGTCACGAAAAAGGGTAAAATCAGGAATATCGAAGACCAGACACGTGAAGACTACCGGCTGATTAAAAACAATCTTATCAACTTCCTAAAGAAAGTGGAAGCCATCAATCCAGATTATGCTGAATACATCAAAGCCCATCTGCACATCGGATACACCATGGAGTGGCAAGAGTAATAGTTAACCACGAAAGACACAAAACATACGAAAAGCCTCTATTTCCAGTCAGTCATTCCTGCGCAGGCAGGAATCCATGCTGTTTTCTCTATTTATCAAATTGTACGTGACTAATATGTAATCCGCGCATCTCCAGCTGTGGTATAGATTTGGGAGATGGTATACAAAGTAAACTTGTCACATAGGTAACACTTTAATAAGTGAAGCGGCATGGAGGAATATGCCATGCCCTGGAGAGAGATTAAACCTATGGACGAGAAATTGAAGCTTATATCAGACTGGTTAAGCGGTAACTACAAGATAACAGAGTTAGCTGAATCATATCAGATCAGCAGAAAGACAATATATAAGTGGATAGGGCGCTATCAAAAGTATAGCGTTGATGGATTAAAGGATCAAAGCAGAGCACCTTTGAGTCATCCCAATCAAACATCTCAAGAAGTATTGAAGTTGCTAATAGATTTTAAGCTTGAGCATCTCAAATGGGGTCCAAAAAAGCTTGTATCTGTATTATCAAAGAAGCATCCTACCTTGGAATTTCCATGTGCCAGCACAGCTCAGACATGGTTAAAGAGGAATGGTTTAGTGAAAAAGCGTAAACCCAGAAGAACCGTACCACCCTATACAGAGCCTTTCAAGGGGAGCAATAAATCAAATGCATCCTGGAGTATTGATTACAAGGGGCAGTTTAAAACTAAGGACGGATTGTATTGTTATCCTCTAACGATAATAGATAACTATAGCAGGTGCCTGTTACTCTGCAAGAGTCTTATCAGTCCCAATTATGAAGACACTAAAAGATGGGTAGATTGGGCTTTTCAGGAGTATGGGTTACCCGAAGCAATCAGGTCAGATAATGGGGTTCCATTTGCTGTGGCTAGTTTAACCGGTCTGAGTCGTTTAACAATTGATTGGATAAGTCTGGGTATCAAGCATGAGCGCATAGATAAAGGGCATCCTGAGCAGAATGGGCGTCTGGAACGTTTTCATCGCACACTTAAAGATGAGGCAACGAAGCCTCCTAAGAGTAACATATATGAACAGCAACAAGAGTTCGAGAGATACAGGCAAGAGTATAATGAAGAGCGTCCTCATGAGTCTCTAGGGCAAATAACACCATCAGAGTTGTATATTAAGAGCACCAGAAAGTATCCTTTGCGGAGAAAACAACCTGTATACGACTCAGACTTAATAGTCAGAAAAGTAAAGCGTTCCGGTGAGTTCTCTCACCGAAATGGCTTCTATTATATTTGCCAATTGTTAGAGGGTAAGTACATAGGCATAAGAGAAACGAAAGATGGATTTATGGAAGTGTACTATTATGATGTACTAGTAGCAAGGATTAATATGAATGGTGGTAAGTACTACCGCAAGACTTCGAAGCCACTTTGGGGCGCTGTTCCGCTACGCTCCACAGCGCCCCAAAGTAACAAGGAATTAAAGATTGAACTTGCCAAGAATGAAGCTTGGATAAATAAGTAATAGTGTAACCTATGTGCCTGGTTTACTTTGTAACCTATGTAATATTCAAACAGCGCTTGGGACTTCGTACATTTCTGATATGGTGTATTTATACAAAAAGTATGGATTACGTTTCACTGCAAGTACCTTTGTAAATTAAAACAGCATGGATTCCTGCCAGCGCAGGAATGACAGCACTTGGGACTTCGTATTACTCTATAGTTAAGCCGTTACACCTTAAACAACTGATTCAGCATATTCTTTTGGAGAGGCCGGTAGAAGCTGCTTTTGAATATAGCGCCACGGGTAAAGACATTTACCGCATTCTTTTCACCCGGTACAAACTCTATGTAAAAGAACATACCCCAATGCCAGAAGACGGGATAAGTGCGGATAGTGGCATCATGGTCAGTGATTTCAATCAGATTCCATTTATACCTGAGGCAAAATTTTTGTACCTTTTGGACAAATTCCGCAGCAGTCAAAGCTGTTTCAAGGCTTTCTTTGTGCCAGGAGGCGTGCTTCTGAACATTCACCTTGCGATACATGGCAAACATTGCATAGATGTATTGGACGTACACAATCAGTGAAAAAAGAACAATTACCACTTCCCAGTTAAATTGATAAAACATAGTCACCTCTTTTGAAATTTATTCCAATAAAGATATTTTTTATACATATATTACCATGATACAATTGTCAAGCTGATTTGTGGTATCACGTTGGTAGTCCCGCCTTTAATCGGCTTTATCTTAACATGATTTCTATAACTTATAGTATGTAGTACCGCATTTATGCGGTTCTGTGTAAGCGATACTTTGTTAATATGTAATCCGAGCTGATGTCCTTATCTGGATTACCGAAGTATGTAGTTCCGCATTTATGCGGTTTTGTGCAAGTGATACTTTGTTAATAGGTAATCCGAACTGATATCCTTTTCTGGATTCAGAAAGTATGTAGTTCCGCATTTATGCGGTTTTGTGTAAGCGATACTTTGTTGATAGGTAATCCAATAGTTTGACAAATGGGTTTTATACACCTCAATCATCAAGCAATCTTATATCAGAAACAACGTATCCAGATGTGAAAAAACCGCATAAATGCGGGACTACATACTTCTAAGACTCTACTGAGAAACAACTGAGAAATTCATGATACCCTTCCTACTCATATCTTACATCTTCCTTACATCTTACTCAGAGGATAAACCGGACTCAAACCGGGCTCAATCGGGACTTAATCGGGATTATCCCGATTAAGTCCCGATTGAGCCTCGATTAAGTCCCGATGAGTGTGAAAGAAACGAGTAAGATTCGTGTAAGATACATCTAAGGGCAAAAAAGGGAGTTTCTCAGAAAATAGTTTGGGAAAAAGAAAGATTTTATACCTGTAAGGCTTGTTTTTTATACCTAGTATATATAGAGGATGTATGTTTGTAGTTCTGCATTTATGCAGGTTTGTAAAAGAAGATAGAAACAAGTAAATAAGTATTAGTGATTATGTAGTTCTGCATTTATGCAGGTTGGTAAAAGAGGATAACGATGTACAGCTTCGGACAAACCTGCATAAATGCAGAACTCCATGCGGTAGTTGTCTATCTGAATTTAGCGTGATTAGCTAGAGAAAAAAGTAAGGAGAAAGAGATTGAAAGTAAGTTTTAAACACATGATTAGAGGGTATACCGGTAGGGCAGATGACGCGATTTATGTACTCGACAGGCAGACAGGGCGCATCTACATCCGTTCTTACCCGCACCGTAAAGTAATGCCCGGCAACACAGTTTTTGCTGAAGTGATGAGAAATATGCATAATCTGCACCCATCCACTGCCTACAGAGAGGATATGCAGATGTATGTGGAACTCTACAACGCTCTGCCTGTAAATAAGTTCAATCCGGTCAAAGCGTGGAATAACCTCTTTATGAAAGTGATGTACGCTCTGGCTAAAAGCGACCCGACAGTAGATTTACAGAATGTTACCAGGCAGGAGATTTATGACCGTGAGTTGCCTTGCAGGTCGGTCAATCGAGCAATTGATGCGGGTTTGCTGCCGATGGTGCCGGGGTATCAGAGGTTCGATAGTCAATTATGAATCATGAACTTGAAATTATGCTTCTGTAGAAAACGGTAGATTAAGCGTTCCGGAGTTCAAAATTCCCATCGAAAATAGATAAAAGATATCCCGGTATCAAGGGAATTTCGGACTTCGGTGCAAGCGGCACTATACTTATCATACTTATTCATTGCCATATATTTAAATGGACGGAATATTGAAGTCCGAATCGCCCTTGTACATGCATGGATATATTAAACCTAAGTAGGCGATTTGAACTCCAAATTCCTCAACATGCTTTTGGTCTAAAGTGTCTAATGATAAATGGTGAGTGATTAGGCGAATAGGTGATTAGGTGAAACGGTAGTAAGATGGCTATAAAACGTATTGGGTGAACTCATAGCATAAAAGTAAGAGAAATCAACAGAAAAAAGAGGGCAAAAAAAGTAAAAAATGTACTTGACAAGTGATTGGCACTGTATATATTTAGTATATATGCCTTAAACTGGAGGTGAACCTATGAAAAACATTTTTGTTTTAACCTTACTGCTTCTATGTAGCTTAGCACTTTTTAGCCAGAATAATCCGATTACCGTCACTGCACCCAACGGGGGAGAAAGCTGGGCAATCGGCTCTACCCATGTGATTACCTGGACTGCTGCGCAGTTAGCCGGTAACGTCAGAATTCAGTTGCGTCGGGGGATGAATTCCGCTAATGTGATAACCATTGCTGAAAATATACCGATAGCTGCTGGCAACTTTAGCTGGACCCTTCCTGCCAATCTTGCTGTCAATGCTGAATACAAAATCAGAGTATTCATTCCGCCGGTAACACCGACAGGGGTTTTAATCGCCGATGAAAGCGATGGATTCTTTGCCATAACGGGATATAATCCACCACCGATGAGCCTTACCCTGACATCTCCCAATGGGGGAGAAAACTGGGTTATCGGCACGATGCATCCCATTACCTGGAATTCTACCAATTTGACAGGAAACATCAAAATCATCCTTGATTGCCCGATACCTACTTATGCACCGATTGTTATTGCAGAGGAAGTTCCGATTCAAAACGGAGTTTTCTACTGGACAGTAGGCAATGCTCCGATGCCTGCCTCATTCTATAAAGTATCAATTACCTGGATTAGCGATATGACTGTTTATATCGGTGATATCAGTGATGCAGAATTTACCATCTCAGGTAGTACTAACGTGCCGAGTCTGACAGTGACTTCTCCCAATGGTGGAGAGAGCTGGGAAGCCGGCAGTACGCATAATATCACCTGGACTTCTGCCAACGTGGAAGGCAATATCAGAATAGACCTTGTGAGCCCTCTGGATTGTTTGCTGCCGCTGATAGTTGAAGCAACGCCTGTTGCCGCCGGTTTCTATGCCTGGACTATCCCTGCTTCCATACCGCCGGCATCCTTCTACCGGATAATGATTACCAAGCAACTTAGTAATGGTACGATATTTAGCGATATTAGCGATGGAGACTTTACGATATCCGGTGAGTTTGTGCCTATGTCAATAACCGTTACTGCTCCCAATGGCGGAGAGAATTGGGAGATTGGCAGTACGCATCAGATAACCTGGACCAGCACAGGTCTGACCGGGAATGTGCGGATAGAACTGATGAGTCCGGTGATGAATCCACTGAGTAACCTGATCGCTACCGAAATCCCGATTGAAAACGGTGTGTTCAATTGGACAATCCCCAATACAATCCAGCCTGCTTCTTTCTATAGAGTGGCGATTACATGGCTGAGTATTATGACAGTCTATATTGGCGATGGTAGTGATGCTGATTTTACCATCAGTGGCACCAGTCAAACCCCTTCTATCACAGTGACTTCACCCAATGGGGGAGAAAACTGGACAAAAGGAACAATGCATCCGATTACCTGGACATCCACTTCTGTGCCCGGAAACGTGCAAATCCGTTTGGTACGCATGACCAGCGCAGGTTCAGTGTCACGGGTGATAGCCCGCAATGTGCCCAATACCGGTATTTTCAATTGGCAAATTCCGCTCAGATTGCCTGTGGGCTCAGGATACAAAATCGTAGTCAGAAGTCAGTCTACACCAACAGTTTTTGACCGTAGCGATGCTCCCTTTACCCTCAGTGGTGGCAATATAAATCCGTTTACTGTTACTCCAACCGTTGTGACCACAGATGGGCAGGTTTCCTTTATGCTATCTTCCGATGAGAATACAAGGGTAACTGCGGCTGTTTATAATATAAAAGGACAATGCATCAGTAAACTTATGAATAATGAAGCCATATCCGGTAAGAAAACCCTTTCCTGGAACGGACAAACATCTAATGGAACAACAGCCAGGAAAGGAATCTACTTCCTGAAAGTTCAATCCGGAAAAGAAGTGATAACTAAGAAATTCCTTTATTAGGAATATAAATCTTGCAGTCATTGTATAAGATGGCTGTAATGCACTTCCGTTGATAGTCAAAGCGTCGTTGTAGTAACGACGCTTTTTATTTAAAGTGAGGATTTTTCTTATTATAAGGTAGATTTGATAATAGTCTGTGTATTTTGCACTAGATGGCAGCGCGTTCCTGAAGCTTAGAGACTTGTTTCTGAGTCAGGAGTTCTTCTATCAAATTTGTATTCTGCTTACACTATCCGTAAGCTCAGAATTTTCTCAATATACCTTGAGTGACTCCGAAGCTCAGATACGCTGTGGCAGCTTCCTGCTTGTATTCATTTTTGTTGTGGTGAGCTTTCCAGCGGTTATAATAGTAACATCCGGCTTCCACATCAAGGCTGATATTATTAAATTGCAAAAATAGCATTGCGAAGAGATTTTCACCAGGATTGCAATTCTGGTTATTGAAATTGAACGATATGATTTGTGACCTGATACCGGCATGGAGATGATTTCCATATTTACCCCAGGCAGAACCTCCGGCAAAAGCAAATGTATTGGGTGTATAATAAATGCCTGTCTTTAGAGGTTTACTTCTGAGAGAATCAGCAAACTTATCTACAACGAACTTTGAAATATGAATTGGATAATATACATATAAAGGCGCTCCTGACAAGAAGGCATTGGAAGAGATGGAAGCTTCAAGTATATAGGTGCCCAAACCCAATCCGCCTGCTTCATCAAAGCCCATCGCCAGAGATAAAAGCCCTGCGCCAGATACAGATTTCATATTATGCTGATTACTGTTTCCCAAATATTTGAAATAAGCCGGATAATCCAGATAGAACAATGAACCCATAGCCCAACCGTTATTCCATGTGTGCGGTTTGGGAGAATCAATGGAATCATAGTTTGGTGTATTTATAATGGTTTTCAAACTATCAGAAGATTCAGGACTGGTGTTTTGAGGAGCTTTTAAACTATCTGCCGGAATATCTTGAGAATAGGCAAAGGAAGTTAATAAGAACAGACTGATAATCAACGCAAGCCAGAATTTCATTTAAGCTCCAATTCTGTGAAAAGAAGTTAAAAAAAACCGGTACTACATGGATATATAGTACCGATTCAAAGATATTGTGCTTATCCCAGTTCAGGATAAAGTGGGAATTTATTGGTAAGAGTCCTTACTTCAGTTTTAATTCCAGCCAGATACTCTTCGTTCTTAGCATTATCTGCTACTCTGCGGATAAAGTCGGCAATCAGTTGCATTTCAGGTTCTTTCATGCCACGTGTAGTGACAGAAGGAGTTCCGAGTCTGATTCCGGAAGCCACAAAGGGAGAACGTGTATCGAAAGGTACTGTGTTTTTATTGGCAGTAATGCCGGCAAGATCAAGCGCTTCTTCCATTTTCTTTCCGCTGGGTCCGCCTGATTCTTTTGTTCCGAGATTCATCAGCATCAGATGTGTATCTGTGCCGCCTGAGACCAGGTTGAATTTATTGCCCATAAGCGCTTTGGCAAGTGCCTGAGCATTGTCGATGACTTGTTGCTGATATGCTTTGAATTCAGGTTGCATGGCTTCCTTAAAAGCAACGGCTTTGGCTGCAATAATATGCTCCAGTGGTCCGCCCTGTAAGCCGGGGAATACCTTTCCATCAACGTCTTTGGCATATTCCTGTTTGCACAGTATCAAGCCTGAACGTGGTCCGCGTAAGGTCTTATGCGTTGTGCTGGTTACAATATCTGCATAAGGAACAGGATTCATGTGCAATCCGGCTGCGACAAGTCCGGCAATGTGAGCCATATCAACCATCAGCTTTGCGCCAACCGCATCGGCAATCTCACGGAATTTATTGAAATCCATTGCTCTCGGATAAGCGCTGGCACCGGCTAAAATCATCGTAGGTTTATGCTGCAGCGCGAGTTCATAAATTTCGTTATAGTCAAACTGTTCGGTTTCCTTGGTTACATTGTAATGGATAATGTTATAGAGCATGCCTGAAAAGCTGAGTGGATGTCCATGTGTAAGGTGTCCGCCATGTGCCAGTTCCAGAGAAAGCACGGTATCACCCGGTTTGCATAAAGTGAAATATGCTGCCATATTGGCTTGGGAACCTGCATGAGGCTGGACGTTGGCATGGTCGGCACCAAAGAGGGTCTTGGCGCGTTCAATTGCGAGTCTTTCCACTTCATCAATATATTCGCAACCGCCATAATAACGTCCGTATTGCGAGTAGTCCATTTTACCGGTTTCTTTGTCCCAACGGTAGGGATAGCCTTCTGCGTACTTATTGGTCAGAACGCTGCCTTGTGCTTCCAACACTGCCAGAGAAGTGAAATTCTCACTGGCGATGAGTTCCAGGTTTTCCTGCTCGCGTTTTAGCTCTTTATGCATAAAAGCATAGAGTTCAGGATCATTCTTTTTAATGTGTTCCATACTTTACCTCTATTTGTTTAATTTACTTGCATATTTACCCACAGAGACACAGAGGGAAAAAAGAGATAAGAGATTATTGGACAAATCTCTGAATTCCTTCCTTGAGATACGGTACATTAAAGTTTATTAATAAACCGGCACCGATATTACTAAGTCTCATATAGGTCATTAATTGGGCACCGTGCAAGTTGTTTAAAGCGCTTACGCTTTTAAGTTCAACTATGACAGCACTATCAATAACCAAATCTATTCTAAAATCAAACTTTATATTAGAATCCTTATAAGTGTATGTAAATGACTTTTCCACATCAACAAGATGACCGGCTTTGTGCAATTCGTATACAAGGCATTGTTTGTAAACACCTTCAAGTAAACCTGGTCCACATGTTTTATGTACTTCTATTGCACAACCGATAATTTCTGAGGTAAGCTTATTAATGTCATCCATAAATCTCTTATCTCTTTTTTTCTCTGTGCCTCTGTGGGTAGAAGCTAAACCTCTATTTTATCAATGCGGACTTGGTGTCTGCCACCTTCAAAGGGAGTGGTGAGCCACACTTTAACGATTTCCAGAGCAAGAGGTGTGGGCGTAAATCTGCCAGCCAGGACAAGGATATTAGCATTATTATGCATTCTTGAGAGCATTGCAATTTCAGGAGTATTGCATAAAGCAGCCCTGATGCCGTGGACTTTGTTGGCAACAATGCTCATACCAATACCTGAACCGCAGATGAGAACACCCTTTTCGCAGATACCGTCTGCTACAGCTTTGGAAGCAGGATAACCTGTATCTGGATAATCCATTGATTCGGTATTATTTGCACCAAAATCTTCCCACTCTATTTCAGGGAAAGCTAGTTTGATTTCATGCTTGAGGCAAAAGCCTGCATGGTCGCTGGCGATAGCTAACTTCAAAGTAAAGCCCGGCTTTATTGATGACACATCATTGCGGCTAAAGCTAAAGAATAAAGCTTGGTAAGCTCGCTGTCACCACGTGAGGATAAGACGCATGGAACTCTGGCACCCATAACGATTGCGCCAAGTTCAGCACCGCACATCTTAGTCTGGGTCTTATAAAAGACATTGCCTGATTCAATATTGGGGAAAACGATACAGTCGGCATCACCGCAGACGTCGCTTTTTACACCTTTGATTTCTGCGCTTTCCTTATCAACCACCATATCCATAGCCATTGGACCTTCAAGAGTAGCACCTTTAATCTGTCCACGCTGTGACATTTTTACCAGCAGAGCTGCATCCACGCAGGATGGTATCTTTGGTAAAACCTGTTCAGAAATAGCCAATATCGCCACTTTCGGAGTTTCGATACCCAGCAGATGTGCAGTTTTGATTACATAATTTGTTATAGCTATCTTCTGATTTAAATCCGGCAGAGGAATGATAGCAACATCACCGACAATCAGAAGCTTATGGTAATTGGGAGCTTCAATCACTGTAACGTGACTCAGAATAGAACCCGGATTCATTAAACCGGTTTCCTTATTTAGAATAGCTTTCATGTATTTGTCTGAGCTAACCAGACCTTTCATCAAAAAGTCCGCTTCGCCTTTATTGATTAATTCCACAGCTTTCGTAGCAGCTTTCATATCAGTATCGGCATGCACGATAGTAAAATCTTTCATATCGATTTTGAGCTCTTCACAGGTTTTCTGAATGATGGCTTTGTCCCCAACCAATGTACCATCAATAATACCCAATTTGATTCCTTCGTGAACTGCTGCGATAGTGTGAGAATCATTTGCCCAGGCAGCGACCAAGCGCTTTTTTGGGCGTTCCTTTAGAACGTCAAGCATCTGTGCTAGTTTTGTAATAGACATTTTGGCTCCTTCCCGATTGTATTGTTTTTATCTTTCTAATTAAAAATCTTGTCTTTTGTCAAGCAAATTATCCGAGTTTCTTTTGCGCAGACTATTCGCTATTCTCAGCACTGATTTATGGTAATAATCCTGTTTCTAAACAACTTGACAATATTTACATATATTGAAATAGATATTTCATCTTCAAAATGTAAGGCAGGGATTTATGAAAACTAATTTCTTTATTCTGTTCATATGTATATTGCCATTGTTACTATCGGGTACAAATCTGAAAACAATTCCACTTTCTAATGAAGTGGCAACAGGGTTAATATCACCTTATGAAGACATAGTGCAAAACACGCAGTCAGGTTTCATGAAGCTTCCCATGCAGGGAAAGAACAGTGAAAGAAATTGGAGACTTATGGGAAATACATACCAGACTGATGAAGATTTGGACAATGTGTTTCAGATAAATGGAATAGCAGAGATTCACTACAATCCCATCAATTCTACACAGATAGACAGTGTTGTATATAGCAGGTATGACTCCACTGCTTTCACATATACTCCATTCAAAACAAAAAAATACTATTATGCTGCTAATGGTGAGGATCTCGTCAGGAGTGATGTTATTAATGCAAGTAGTTCTCCAGGGTCTTATTGGAAATATATCTATGAATATGATGACCAACACAGGCTTATCCATCAGAATTTGTACAGCGTTCAATCTAACGGAACGGTTGTAATCCAGAGCAGATATCACTGGATTATTAATAATGACATGATTACAGATTGGTTTCAGGTACACTTTGAATATTCAGCCCAACCTACTGAATATGTGAGAACAAGCTATTTGCATGACGCGCAGGGCAGAAATACAGGTTATTTACGAACATATTGTTCAGATTCCCTTAATTGGGTCAATGACGGTAATTGTGTAATAACATACAATCCGAGTGATACTTCGACCGGGCAAAACATGATTGACTCTATCAGCCGCCTTAGCCCTTTACAATTATTTTCTGTTGATAGTAATATAGTTCCTATTCCTTATAACATGTTTTCTGAAAATATCACCCGTTACTGGACCAATAATACCTGGGAAAACAGTGCTAAAATTGTGTGTACATATAATAACAATAATAATCTTCAATCCTGGACAAGATACTATTATGATGATGATTGGTGGGTTTACGACAGATATATCTATGACTATGACACCAATGGTAACCTGTCCCAGGTATCATACCAAACGTGGTATAATGCAATCAATAATTGGGCAGCTTATTCAAAAATCGATAATCTGAGTTGGGAAGAAATGACTCCTAATGCTGATGAGACTACAAATGAAGCTCTGATGGAATTATCAGCATATCCTAATCCTTTCAATAATGAAATTCATATCAATCTGAATAGTAAAAACAATGCTTCCTTTGAAGCAGGTATTTACAACATCAAAGGACAGTTGATTAAGCAATTCAATAAACAAAAGAGCAAATCCTTCACCTGGGATGGCAAAGATAATGACAATTTACCTACAGCCAATGGAATTTATCTGATTAAGGTTAACCAGAATGGGCATACTGCTTCACAGAAAATAATCAAAGTAAATTAGTAGTAATTTAAAATCAGGAGCAATCATGCGGGAAATAAGAAGATTAGATGAGTCTGAGCTCAGAAGTGCTTTGAGTATAGCTGCCAAAGCCTATCCTATGATGCAAGTATCAACTGAACAGCAGCTTATTGATTTTGAAACCAGAATTCTGCAGGGCTTTAATCAGGAAACCAGTGAATGGTATGGTCTGTTTGAAGACGGCAAGTTGCTGGGTAACATGGTGCTCTATGATTTTACCACGAATTACTATGGAAAGGATATCAAAGCCCGGGGTATAGGGTTTGTGGCAGTTGATTTCCTGCATAAGAAACAAAAGGTAGCCTTCGAGCTGCTGCATTGGTATCTGAACGATTCTTTACAGAAGAAATACCCATTGGCTATGCTATATTCGTTCAGACCGGATTTTTACAAGAAAATGGGCTTTGGCTACGGCACTTATTGTTTCTATTATGTCACAAGACCCGATTGTCTTAAGAGAACTAATGCAAACTATCAAATGATATATCTGAATATAGCCGATAGAGATGCCATTATAGCTTTTTATCAAACACTTTACAGCAACATTCATGGCATGATAGTCAAGAAGGATAAAGACATAGATATGCTCTTGAAAGCACCGGGAATCAATATAGTAGGATACAAAGAAAAGGGTAAACTATCTGCACTTTTAACCTATAGAATGAAAGCTGATGAAAGCACACAGCAATCCACTCACATGAATCTGGAACTGCAATATATAACCCCCAATGGCTTGAAAGCAGCGCTGAATTTCCTGAATAGTCAGTCCGACCAGGTGAGTGAGATTACCTTTTCCACGCTTCACCATGATTTCTTCTTTAATCTGGCTGACATCAGGCACAACGACCACAGAATGTTGAGAGAACCGGGATTTCATCACATCTATGATGCCGCAATGGGTATGATGTACAGAAGCTTAAACCCTGTGGAACTGATAATAGCCAGACCTTGTAAACTGGATAATCTACGTATCAGATTTATAATCCATGATTCTTTTATGGAAGTCTGCAAAAGGGATTTCATCATTGAATGGAAAGATAGTAAAGCTAAGCTATCCAAAGGCAAAAAAGCAGAGCTTGAGTTAATGCTGGATGTTGCAGACTTCTCCTCCTGGATATTGAATGCCATTGATATGACAACTCTTTATCAGTATGGTCTGGTCGAAATATCTGATGATGCTTATCTTGCCGGGATTGACCAAGCTTTTTATTATCAGCAAAAACCTATCTGTCTGGAGAGATTTTAGTTTAATCCATACTTGATAACTATCACCGAGTAACGCAATCTGCTTGATTGTGTTTGAGCGGAACAATCTAACATCACCAAACCTTCTGTTAATAACTTATTTCTTTCTCAATTCTCTCCTGTTTGGTTCGTGCTTGACATAGAGAGTCATCAGGGAGTCATCAGGGAGTCTACAGGGACTTTAGTCCCAGAAAACTCCCAGTAGATTCGCTTCATATACCCAATGTCAAATGATAGCTAAAAGAGGAGAAGATAAGCAACGAGCAGTGAGCAGTGAGCATAGAAAATGAATAGTAAGAATGATATTAGTAAATTCTGTACGTTCTGAAGCAAAACTGTTTTGATTATTGTATTTGCCAGCTTTCTATCAGGTTTAGTTTGTCTTTTGAGATAGTTACCAGCCCTTTATCATCACGATAGAGAAGATTGCCGTTTTTATGGTAATATTCAATGGCGATGCTATGTTGTCCTTCAGAGACAGGGATATCACCAACCAGGACGCTATTAGGGAAGAAACGGCTGATTCTAAGGTCTGCTGCTTCACTGGCAAATACTGCTGCATCGGTGGCAATGCACATGAGGTCACCTGCAAAACCGGGGTTCTTCTTTTTAATTTCCACTTTGGCTTTTTCAGCAGCCAAGCCTTTAAATACAGAACGTGTAACGCTTTTGAGGAAAGTTATCGGTTCTTTTACTTTGAAAGTTTGTACTGCAACGTTGCCGATGTCTTCAAGCTTAGCCAGTTCATAGCTTTGGTTATCAACTTTCAGGATTACTTTATTTACTTCAGTTTCATCATTAACGATATAGGGGATAGCAAATTTGAAATAGTAGTTTGGTTCAACTCCAGGCCAGTAAAGGTTTACTGCGTCGATGGATTTATCCACAGCCACAATAGTTATCTCGTCTTTAGCGGTGGCAATATGCAGTTCTTTGGAACGTTTATAAGGGGATTTTCCAATCAGAGAAACGACATGAAGGCTGGGCTGATTGAGTTGATTGAGCGGGTCTGATAAATCAGGCGGACTGAAAGGATAGATAGCAGGCTGAGTGTTAAAAGCATCGGTAATCTTGGTATAGTCGATATGAGCATCGTCTTTCTTGCCTTCCTGCTCATAGATTATCATACTCAGGTATCTGCCTAAAGCAGAATTGATGAATTTATTGGAGCCGGCAGTAATATCCACCTTTTTATCTTTTGAAGCATTCAGGTCAGTAGCTATTTTCTGATACTTGTCTTCCAGTACACCCAGTTTCAAATCAATACGGCGAATCTCTACAAAGGCATCGTCAAAGTTATCCTGTTGCAAATAGTTCAGAGCTTTGAACACGTTGGTATAGATATCTTCGTAATCTTCGCCTGAATAGTCCATAACGTTATCATTGAGCAGCATAGATAGGGCAGCTTTGGCAATGCTTTTGGTATAAAGCTCTTCCATGCTCTGTTCAGCTTGTTCCAAAAGCAGGTTACTTTTAACAAAGTCACCCTGATAATGGTAGAGCATGCCCAGGTCCAGATACTCCAGGACACGCTCTTTATCTTTATACGTCTTCTCTTTACTAGCTTCAATCTTAGCAATAACTGCCGGGACATCTCTTTTCAAAAGCAGGTTTTCGCTGCCTTTGTACTGAGATGTATTGGTTCTGATATTGGCACAGCCCGTAAATAAAAGTATACCTATAGCGATTATGACTGCTATGAAAAGTCTTTTCATGCAAGCTCCATGCTTTTACAGAGTTTGGATTATGAGATATTGACTGAAGGTTTATTTATACTTGTTATGAGTTACAATCTTCTTTATCTTCTTTGTACCAATCCAGACTTTTTCGCTGGTTTCAAGATTAATGAGTTGGAGGTCTGTTTGGAAGAACTTTGCTTCTGTGCCATCGACTCTGTCATTAATGGTTTTTATGCTGCCCTGAAGCATGAAGTCAGCTCCGGTTTCAGCAGCAAGGCGCTTGGCAGTTTCTTCGGAAGACTGAGTCTGTTGGTCAATCTTTTCATCACGAACTTCAGCTCTTTCACCTTTGGATGCAACGAATTTTACCTGACCACTATTAATCAATTCTCTTTCCATATCGGCGATGAAAGTTTCAGTTTCGATATGTTCAGTACTGAGATTACGTACAGTGCCTACGATAACTACAGGTTTGCGTTCCTGGTTTTTGCCCAGAAACTCAGAATACCAGGCGCGTGAAAGCACATCTTTAATCATTTCCTGAGCAACGAGGCTGGCATCAGTATCATTCCAGCGACCGCTGAGGTCTGTAGTCTGGTCTGTGGATACGCGGGTAGTCTTAACACTGGGTCCGCAGGCAAGAATCAAGAGCATTGTTAAGCTTAGCATAATTATTATAATGCGCGTCATGTTTAATCCTCCATTAGGATGCAAATTCAGTAAAGTATATTTTAACAATAGTAAAATTAACTACAGAGTTTTTGTCAACCCCCTTTTGATACAAGTTGCCAAAGTGAACAATATTAATATGGAGTGTGAGACTCTAAAGTGTGCATTTGCAAGGCATTATTCCTGAATCTATGAATTATCTTGACTTTCTGAGCACGATAAGACTAAGTACACTTGGGAGTAACTTATGGAACCTTTGAAGAAATTCACTCTGGCAAATATGATAAATCACACTTGTGCTGCTTTTCCCCAAAATCCTGCCTTGAGTATGGTTGACGAAACCCCTCTGACCTATTATGAACTCAAGTATCAGATTGAGGAACTAATCCAGTTTATGAATGACAATGGCATAGTTAAAGGCGACAAAGTTGCCATTTTGAGTCAGAATATGCCACAATGGGGCATAGCATATCTGGCAGTTACCAGTATGGGTGCTGTGGTTGTTCCTGTATTAACGGACTTTCATGTTAACGAGATTTTGCATATATTAAAGCACTCAGGCAGCAAGATGATATTTGTTTCCGCCGCATTGTTCGACAAGATAGGTTATGCTGATTTGGATACAAGACCTATGATGGTGATGATAGAGAATTTTGAGCTAATTGCTCCCGAGACTTCCAAAGATAAGCTAAAAGAACTCATCAATTCCGGAACTGTAAGCTTTGCCAAATTCAAAGCTAAAGCAATGAAAGCTGTCGGATTGATTAAAACTGAAGTTAATGAAGATGACATTGCTGCCATAATATACACTTCCGGGACTACCGGCAGTTCCAAAGGTGTAATGCTAACCCATAAGAATCTGGTTTATGATGCATATCTGACAGTGACACACATCCAGAAGATAGTTGATTCTGACCGTTTTATATCAATATTGCCTTTGTCTCATACTTATGAATGTACAATAGGTTTTATCATTCCCATGATGAAAGGGGCATGTGTATATTATCTGGATAAACCTCCAACAGCCAGAGTACTGGTGCCAGCTATGCAAAAGATACAGCCCACAATGATACTGAGTGTGCCTCTCGTGATAGAAAAAATCTTCAAGCTGCAGGTCTATCCGCAGCTTAACAAAAATTTCGTATTCAGAGAACTATATAAGCTGCCCGTAACCAGAAAGCTCTTACATAAAGTAGCAGGTAAAAAGCTGATGAAGACTTTTGGCGGTAAAATCCACTTTTTCGGTATAGGTGGCGCTCTGCTTTCTCCTGAAGTGGAGAGATTTCTTTTTGAAGCTGGATTTCCTTATGCAATCGGATATGGCTTAACTGAAACTTCACCACTCATTGCAGGATGCACTCCGGCAATAGTAAAATTCAGAGCAACAGGTATCACTATTCCGGGTGTCGATGTTCGGATAGACAATCCTGATCCGAAAACCAGAGAAGGTGAAATACAAGTAAAGGGACCTACGGTGATGAAAGGTTATTACCGTGATAAAGAGCGCACAGAGCAGGCTTTTACACCGGATGGCTGGTTTAAAACAGGCGACCTGGGAGTTTTAACGAATAAAAGCTACCTATATATTAAAGGCAGAATCAAAAACGTAATCATCGGTGCCAGTGGTGAAAATATCTATCCTGAAGAACTGGAAGCAGTAATCAATGAACAAGGCAGTGTACTGGAATCATTAGTTTATGAAGCGGAAGGCAAAATCACAGCTAAAGTATATCTCAATTATGAGTACATTGATAAGACAATCGGGATAGATAAAATGAGTAGTGTACAAGCTGAAAAGCAATTAAAACAGCTTTTGGAGAATATCCGCTCTTCTGTTAATAAAAACGTCTCATCTTTTTCTGTCATTCATAGAATTATTGAGCAGAAAGAACCATTCGAAAAGACTCCAACTCAGAAGATAAAACGCTTTCTATATCAGAGTTAACGTTAGTCATCTTTCTTTTTTAAAAGACGGTATACCTGCATTCTGTCCAGATTACCGATTTTACTGGCATTAGAGATATTGTCACCTGCTTCTTCCATCAATAAACGGATATATCGCTTCTCCAATTCATCCTCAATTCTTTGTTTATATAATTTGAATTGACTCCACTGTAACGGCAGATTTCTAAAAATGGAGCCTGTGGAAGTGTCATTATCTGAGGTAAAGTTTTCGAGTCCGAGGTATTCTTTATTACATAATAAAACTGCACGTTCTATGTCATTTTCCAGTTCTCTGACATTACCTTTCCAGTCTTTATTCTGGAGAAATTCCAGAGCATTGGGTTGAATTCCTGCTATGTTCTTGTGGAATTTTTCGTTGAACTTCTTAATAAATGCCATGATTAACAATGGGATATCGCCTTTGCGTTCGGATAATGATGGTAAATCAATTGTCATTACTTTTAAACGGTAGTAGAGGTCTGCACGGAATAAATTCTGTTTAATCATCTTTTCCAGGTTTTGATTTGAAGCCGCAATAAGACGCACATTAACAGCAACATCACTATCACTTCCCAATGGAGTGATTACTTTCTCCTGAATAACTCTCAAAAGCTTTGATTGAAGGAGAATGGGCATCTCTCCGATTTCATCCAGAAAGATAGTACCGTTATCAGCCAACTGAAGTTTGCCTTTTTTATCTCCCACCGCACCTGTAAAAGCGCCTTTGTTATATCCAAACAATTCTGATTCAAGTAATTGTTCGGGAATTGCTGCGCAGTTTACAGCAATGAATGGTGTCTTACGATTGGACAAATTCTTTTCAATGTATTGCTTGTGAATTTCTCTGGCAACCAGCTCTTTACCACTACCGGTGGGACCTGTTATCAAAACATTAACATTGTACCCGGCACACAATGAAATCTTGGCGTATACATCGCGCATAACCTTACTGTTGCCCACAATAGAGTGGATGGATTGCTCATAATCCTGCAACACATCGTTGTCTGAAAGTATACGACAATCCTGATTCTTATTGAATCGGTCTAAAGCATTCTGTGCCAGATAGAACAGGATTTTGATTGCGGAATGCTTGTTATCATCAAATTCAAGGTTGTCGGTCGAATCACAATAAAAAACTCTCAGTTTACTGTCTGTGTATGTTGTATATCCGCAAACAGTTGATATACCTAGACCCAATAAACTCGAATGTGAATCGGACTCAATAAATTGATAAGCAGGATACAGGTAAAAGTAGCCTCTTTTTTCTCCAAGGTATTTCAGCAATCTTTGACTCAAAACCAACTGACTGTCTGACAAAGTTGTGCCAGCCTTATCATGAGCAATTACCGGCTTCAGGCTATCAGCATTCCCTTCCAGATAAACAAACTTGTCAGCCTTGACCAGATGCCGCATACTGTTTAAAATGATTGAGCTCAATTCAGCTTCTTCAGTCACTGTATTCATTTCATTTACCAGTGTTGCCCAGTAGATAGAGAGATTATCAGAAAGAGGTCTGTCATTTAACAAATATTGGAATGGCTTGTAAGAATACAGATTGATTGCCTCCTGGATATCATCTGATACTGTACTTGCTGAATAGTCCGGGAAAACCTGGATAAAATGAGTAAGATAATAGAAGTAAGAATCCAATTCTGATTGAGTTTTTAATTCATTTAGTGTCTTGAGAATACTTTCTGAATCTGAGTCAAAAAAAGCTTTGAGAATGGGTACTTCATTTAGCTCCTGAAGATAACTGTAAGCATGCAAATACTGTTTACGGGAGAATCTGATAAAGAAGAGTTCCCTGCGCAGAATCTCATGCATACTGAACGTATTCAGTTCAATCTGATTCAAGAGAAGTTCAGTTTGTTCGGGTTCATACACTTCGTAAAAATGCAAAAGCCAGGCTAAGGTCTCCTGATATTGTAAGAGATTCTCTTTAATCTTGGGATTGTCTTTCAAATCTGACAGGATTGTAACTGCGCTGTTAAAATCTCCACTGGCAAATAACGCTCTGGCTCGGATAATGTTCCCGTTTACAAATAGAGTCCACTTTTTGTTTTCATGTGCGATGGCGATAGCTTTTTCCGTATAATACAGTACTCTTTTCCACTCTCCGCGCTTGAGCTGGATATCACTCAAATTGAGATAGGAGATAGTTTCAAACTGAATGTTGTTATTTTGCTTAGCTTCATTCAGCACATCATTAAATAGCTGCTCTGCATCTGTATAGCGGTGTAAACCGAAATAGACCACACCCAGGTTATTCATTGCTCTGAATTGGCTCTTCTGGTCTTTATGGATGCGGAATAGCTCAATGGCATTTCTATATGAAGCTATTGCTTCTTCGCTTTGGTTCAGAGCTTGTAAGACAATTGCCTGGTCAACAGAAAGAATAGCCTTGAGCAATCCATCGCTTTTGGACATAAGTTCGTTGTACAGGTTATAAGACAGTTCAAAGTGCCCGCATATTCTTGCCAGGAATGCTTCTTTCTTTTTTAGCTCAAACGGGAAGGTTTTTACACGTTTTTTAAGCAATTGAATGAATTCAAAAGCAGACAGGAAGTACTCTTTTTTGGTAAGTTCTTCCACATAAAGTCCCCAGTATTCAAGAGCTTTGTCAATCTTATTCAGCAAGTATGTGGCTTCACCTGCAATATTATAGAGTCCTGCTTTACCGGCATAATCAATTATCTTGTTTGTTAATTCCAGGTCAGGAGTAATCTTCGAATTCAGTTTTGATTCTGTTTTAATAACGTTGCTTTCCAGAACAATGCGTCTGTTTAACAGTCCATCCTGAACCAGAATGTACCAATTATTCCAAATCTTTTCAGCTAGAACCAGAGGAAAAGAAATCCTGAACCATGAAAGAAAGTCAGCTAATTCGTTGATGGGAAGCTCACTATTAGTCTCTTTCAGGAATTCCAGCAAGATAAGTCTGATCTGAAATGGTTTGGCAGAGTGGATTTTCTTTTTGATTTCGATTCTCTCTTTATCAAGTGAGGGAATCCTCTGTATGATGTCATTAATTTCTGACGAGGCTATACTTTTTACATCAGATTCATCGCCAATCCATAACTGCAATGCATCTGTCCGTAATCTGATTTCGTCAAAGAAGCTGGTCGGAATTAGCTGTTTATTCCTTCTTAAGAGAATTGTAATCGGCTGTTCTTTTAACCATTCAATAAAGCGGGGTTGATAGATATTCTTTTCTCTGTATCCAAAAGGAAAAGCTTTAAAGAACTCGTCGGGTTGGGAGACAAATACACTTTCATCCAGAATCAGAAGTTTCCTCGCAGCAGTCTCAGACCACAATGAGAGCAGATTTTCAATTTGTTGCGGTTCATCTGCATAATCACAAAACAAGTTCTTCTTCTTCCACAGTTTTTCTACTGCCTGAATCTGTGTTTTAAAGATATAACTCTCGATGTAAACTCTATCGATAGCGTGGATTTTCAGCTTATGTTTATGCGCCAGAGTCATGGCAATTTCTATGGCTCTGGGTCTTTCACTTGGGCTGTAATGCAGCATTGAGCGGATAAATGCATCGTTTTCCAGTATATCCAGTTGCTTTTGCCACCATTCTTCTTTGCTTATTATTCTCTGATATTCTTCTTCTCCGAGCATATCCATGATAGTATTACCATGTTTGCAGTAAAAGAGGGTCATTCCGAGTGAGAAAATGTCCGAGGCAAAGTGATTGGTATGCCTGATAAATTTCTCAGGCGCTGCAAAGGCAGGAGTTCCTCTAAAGTTTCTTTCAAAGAAAAGATTTACTGTAGCTAAGCCCAAATCGGCTATAATGATTTTATGCCGGTCAACAATCAGGTTTTCCGGTTTAATATCATTTAAACAAATACCATAAGCATGCACATAGGATATAGTATATGCAAGCCCGGTAAAACTTTTCTCAAAATCATTCCAGTCTTTATAAGAAGATTTTGTCAGGGTGCTTCCCTCATAGTATTCCAGAATCAGAACAGGTGTTTCGGAAGATAGCAAATCAATGGCTTTTACTACATTTTCGTTCTTTACTGCCTGTAGAAAAAGGTATTCTGTGCGGGCTTCGTTGGTAAAACCCTCGTTAAATTGTTTAATAATATATTTAGAACCATCAGCTTTTTCCAATAATGATGTCGTGGCTTGCCCGTTCTTTTTAATGACGGAGATTGACTTTGCCTTGGCAATGATATCATTATTCATATTCATTATTATGCTTCCATGCTTTTTTATTAATCACACATAACTATGCTAAAGTGTCAACATAAAAAAAACTCCTTCTTCCGGTCCTAGCCGGAAAGAAGGAGTTATTGTTAAGAGAGGGACTATTTCATTAACGTAATTTTATGGCTGTTTTTAAATCCTTCGCCTTGCAGCTTAATCAGATAGATACCACTTGTAACGGCATGACCGTTATTATCGGTACCATCCCATTTCAATGAGTGGTTTCCTGCTTTAAGGTTATCGCTCAATAAACTCTTGATGCTTTGTCCCTTGACATTATAAATCTGGACATTTACTTTAGAGTCTTTGGGGGTTGAGAAGGAGATATTTGTATTAGGGTTGAAAGGATTGGGGTAAGTTGAGAGACTTGCTGAGGTCACGGGAATATTATCGTCTTCATTAGCTGTAGGAGCATTGATGATTAAATCAAGATTTGCATTGCCTGCAACTAATAAGTCTTGTGTGACTGTATCAAATCCAAGTCCGGTGGCTATCACAGTGTAGCTTTGGCTGGGAACATTACTGATGGAATATTGTCCAAGCTCGTCTGTTCTGGCAAAACCGATTACCTGGTTGTCACTATCAGTAAGCAGCACAACGACATTCTCAACACCTGAGCCATTTACTGCAGTAATCTCACCATTAACATTACAAGGACCGTCAGCTTCCTGATTAACTAAATCGAAGTTAATTCCACTGATATTGCCATTAACAGCTACAACTTCTGCATCTTCCCATGTAAGAGCATTATTATAGAAATTGGGTGCATTGTAAAGTGAGTAGGCTACTACATAATAGCTGCCGGGTCTGACATGATGAATTGTATATGTGCCATTTTGGTTAGTTATTGCTGAATCTTCCCAGTCTTCATCACTGGAAACAGCAACTACTCTGACAGGATATGTAATAGCTGCACCATCTTCTGTGACTGTTCCGCTGATACTGTTATTGAGAGTTACCTGAGTAGAAACGAGGTCAAAGTTTACACCTGTAAAATCATGTGTGAGCATGATAACAGTAGCATGGAACGGATTTATCGCATGATCATAGAACTGATGACGATAGGTATGGGTGGAATCAAGTGCTACAACAGTATATCTTCCTACAGGAGCAGTAATACTGTAAAAACCATTTGCATCTGTGACAGCTGTGAATTCATTGGAGAACAATGAATCCTGCACAGGGAAGTGATGGAAGCCCATTCTATCTGTCTTTACTAAAATACCGGCTAATGGAGCGTCAGTCACATCATCAACGACATATCCACTTATTACATAATTCTGCATAACAGGGATGGTAATATTCATTGCTGTTAAGCTCTGGTCTACTACATTAACCGGGACAGTCTGTTGAATATCAAAGGTAGAAGGATAAAATACCATTGGTGACATTTGTGTCCATACTGATAGCACATATTGACCAACCGGTACATTGGAGATAGTATATTCACCATTCAGGTTCAAATGTGCTGTGCGGTGCATGTGGTGACACTGCACAGTAGTGCTGTCCAGGGCAGTTCTCAATTCAACGATACCTTGCTGTAAGGGTAAGTTTGCAGCATTTAAAACCGTTCCTGAGATACTATAGCTAACTAAAGTACCAATTACTATATTGATGCCTTCGATAAAATCATTACCAACAACTGTTACTTCCTCGGAATATGCAACAGGAGCATCGTTATCGTCCAAAACACAAGTTTTGTATGTTCCTGCAGGAATCTGGTGTAGCATATAGTGTCCCTGAAAGTTGGTTTGAGCTCTGATTCCTTCGAGCGGAGTGGTAAGAGCAGTGGTTGATACAATACCGACGGTTACATTACAATCATTATCGTTATTAACTGGATTATCATCTCCACCTATCACATTACCGGAGATATTACCAAAAGTCGGGGGAGGAGGTGGTGGGTCTTCAGCCAGGAAAATATCTACACTGTCTATCAAGGCACTAGTTGTAATGCTCACTTCCTGTGAATAGGCAACAGGCTGATTATCTGCATCTAACACACATGTTTTGTATGTTCCCTGAGCGATATCATGGAACATATAGCTTCCATTGAAATTAGAGTGTGTAATCAAGCCGGGAAGCAGAGTAGTTTCGTCATCAGTAGAAACGATACCGATAGTCTTAAAAGGTAAGGGCACATTTCCGTTGCCAAAAACTGCACCCAGAATTGAAGCATGGACAGGAGGAGGTGGCGGGTCGTTATGTGGAGTTAGCTGAATATTAATTCCTACTACTTCCTGGTCATCTGCATCAACTTCAACAATCTTCAAATGTCCATTGGCTGGGTCTGCATAAAATCCTCTTTGATATTGAGGAGCATTGGCATATACATAGTAATTGCCGGCTGGAACATTGGGAAAACTATAATCCCCATTTGCAGCCGTAAATGTGGTTCTAAAAGTATTGTAGGCTATTCCATTGGGAACAACTACATACAATTGAACAAATGAGCTGTCAATTGGTACAGACTCATCGTTTGTGATTGTTCCAACTATGGTCGCTGCTTGTAACAAACCTGTTAACCCAAACAGTAACAACAGTGACATGAGGAGTCCGGTCTTAAAGGTCAAGTTCAGTTTCATGTGAACCTCCAGTCTATTTTTTATTTTAATCTCTCTCTTATACACGATATGGGATTACTTAACGCAACAACTGTGCCAATTACCAAAACATGTTTTATCTTATTGCTATGAATAACTTTAGTCGTGTTAACGCCATCTGCTTGATTGCCGTTCCATAACATCAATGTTACACAATAATCAGCAGAATCGACGTAAACACATATCTGTTAATAATATATAGCAATATTTAGTAATGTTGCAGCAATGTTACACTGTAACTCCGATGTTGCAGTGCCGATATTCCTATCAGCTCGGTTCACGCTATATCTATAATACAATTCAGATTATATAATGTATATGTACTACACAGATTTGAGCACTTTCCTGCTAAAAAATGAGGGCAGGTACAAAACTTGCCCTCGATTCTCAGTAACTTTAAGTAGCGGTTCGCATGTTATGGAAAAACCACTTACTGGATTCCTGCGTTCAGATCTGCATGCAGCGAAACATGGGGCAGAAATCCTGCGTCAATAGCTCTGGTAATAGTGCATTTGCCACCCATATCAGGATTAGGGCAGCATTGGCTGCAATGGCGGAGTAAGGCTCAAAGGGGGGAGCTTCTATGGACACAATGGACAGCTCCGTAATATCCTGCTACACTGGCACTGTGCTCTGCCTCAAGCTACCCTGCTGCACTGACACTGTGGGCTGCCTAAAGCTATCCTGCTGCACTGACAATGTGGGCTGCCTCAAGCTACCCTGCTGCTCTGGCTTTATGCTCTTTCCCTGAAAATCTGACTTTTGGTCTTTACCGGAGCTATCCTGCTGCACCGACACTGTGCTCTGCTCTAAGTTTTCTGGAACCTCTGTGTTTCTATCGGTAGCACCTTGCCGTCCATAGTGTCCATCTCGTCCATTTTGTCCATAGTGTCCATCTAGTCCATTCAAGTGGCATTAGATCCAGATACATGTTTATTAAAAAGCAACAAGATAATCATAAAATATCTGCATTATTTCTCCATAAATGGATTAAAGATATAATTAATAATGTAAGTCTTTTGTCAATACAATCTATAGAGTAATAAAGACGAGGGATAACATGCGTTTGGTCAAGCGAGGCGCTTAACCTACTTTTGGACAAGCGCAAGGCATGTCCCTACTTCTACCGTTTTACAAAACGGTGATACGTTTCCTACAAGTTTTATCAGCCGATACACAGCGGACAATCAGCGGAGGATCAGCGGACTTAAGTCCGCTGATTGTGCGCTGTGTGTTGACTTCGAGTGGACTGAGGAGGCTTGAAGGGCATGAATACCAAATTAAGAATGAAGAATTAAAAATTAATATAGAACGGCACATAAAATGGGGAGAAAGGAACACGTATGTAATTGAGAATAGAAAAAGTGATTAGGTGTTTAGTGATTAAGTGATTAGGAAAAAGACTTGGATGCCATATGCCTCATTGCTTTGTGAGTCAGCAACAAGGGCTCCACTGCAACAGGTATGACGGCAAGTGCCGTGTGAGATCATTGTTCCACCTTTTCACCGTTCTACAGTTTCACTTAAAAAACCGGAGGTTTTTAACCATGAAAGTATTATTTAAGAACATGATTAACGGGTACACGGGTAATGCTGATGACTATGTGATGTACTTTAACCGGAGACTAAACAAGGTTATAATGCGGGATAAGCCGGTGTATAAGCATCATCCGGCACATCCGGGCTTTAAGGCTGTGATGGCAAATTTTAAGGCTCTGAATCCCAGCCAGGGATACCGGGATGATTGCGCCCAATACGTAAAAGAATACAATGAATTGGTTGCCAATAGTAAACCGCATATTGTCACCTGGACCAATCTCTATCAGAAAATCATGTGGATGATGAAGCGTATTATGCCGGAGCTTGACCTGGCAACTCTGAGTAGAGAGCAGATATATACTCAGGAATTGCCGTGCATAAGCGTGAAAAGAGCTGTGGAAGCAGGCTTGCTGCCGAGAGTGAAGGGGTATGAGCAACTGGATAACGAAATCTAACCACGGAATACAAAGAACACGTGGAAAAGGGGTTTTTTGACGCAGAGGGCGCTAAAGATGTTAAGCCTGCAAAGCTACCATTAGTCATTCCTGCGCAGGCAGGAATCCATGCTGTTTGAATATTACATAGGTTACAAAGTAAACCAGGCACATAGGTTACACTATTACTTATTTATCCAAGCTTCATTCTTGGCAAGTTCAATCTTTAATTCCTTGTTACTTTGGGGCGCTGTGGAGCGTAGCGGAACAGCGCCCCAAAGTGGCTTCGAAGTCTTGCGGTAGTACTTACCACCATTCATATTAATCCTTGCTACTAGTACATCATAATAGTACACTTCCATAAATCCATCTTTCGTTTCTCTTATGCCTATGTACTTACCCTCTAACAATTGGCAAATATAATAGAAGCCATTTCGGTGAGAGAACTCACCGGAACGCTTTACTTTTCTGACTATTAAGTCTGAGTCGTATACAGGTTGTTTTCTCCGCAAAGGATACTTTCTGGTGCTCTTAATATACAACTCTGATGGTGTTATTTGCCCTAGAGACTCATGAGGACGCTCTTCATTATACTCTTGCCTGTATCTCTCGAACTCTTGTTGCTGTTCATATATGTTACTCTTAGGAGGCTTCGTTGCCTCATCTTTAAGTGTGCGATGAAAACGTTCCAGACGCCCATTCTGCTCAGGATGCCCTTTATCTATGCGCTCATGCTTGATACCCAGACTTATCCAATCAATTGTTAAACGACTCAGACCGGTTAAACTAGCCACAGCAAATGGAACCCCATTATCTGACCTGATTGCTTCGGGTAACCCATACTCCTGAAAAGCCCAATCTACCCATCTTTTAGTGTCTTCATAATTGGGACTGATAAGACTCTTGCAGAGTAACAGGCACCTGCTATAGTTATCTATTATCGTTAGAGGATAACAATACAATCCGTCCTTAGTTTTAAACTGCCCCTTGTAATCAATACTCCAGGATGCATTTGATTTATTGCTCCCCTTGAAAGGCTCTGTATAGGGTGGTACGGTTCTTCTGGGTTTACGCTTTTTCACTAAACCATTCCTCTTTAACCATGTCTGAGCTGTGCTGGCACATGGAAATTCCAAGGTAGGATGCTTCTTTGATAATACAGATACAAGCTTTTTTGGACCCCATTTGAGATGCTCAAGCTTAAAATCTATTAGCAACTTCAATACTTCTTGAGATGTTTGATTGGGATGACTCAAAGGTGCTCTGCTTTGATCCTTTAATCCATCAACGCTATACTTTTGATAGCGCCCTATCCACTTATATATTGTCTTTCTGCTGATCTGATATGATTCAGCTAACTCTGTTATCTTGTAGTTACCGCTTAACCAGTCTGATATAAGCTTCAATTTCTCGTCCATAGGTTTAATCTCTCTCCAGGGCATGGCATATTCCTCCATGCCGCTTCACTTATTAAAGTGTTACCTATGTGACAAGTTTACTTTGTATACCATCTCCCAAATGTAATCCAGCATGGATTCCTGCCTACGCAGGAACGACGGGTTATAGCCTTCGGGCAAATGACTGACGTTGGAAAAGGTAGAATCTGCTTTAATCCTTCGGCAAGCTCAGGTTTACAGCTTATTTGAGCAAAATCATTTTGCGGATCAGGGTTTTACTGCCGGAAGTGAGTCTATAAAAATAGATACCGCTGGAGAGAGGTTTGTTATCATTGTCCAAACCATTGAATTCAGCGCTGTAAATTCCTTTATCCTGTGTTTTTGCCAGTAGAGTTCGGACGTTTTCGCCCTTGATGTTATAAATGATAAGTGAGGTAAGACCTGTATTACTCAAGGAATAGTTTATCCAGGTTTTGGGGTTAAAGGGATTGGGATAGTTTTGCGTCAGACCAAAAGTTACAGGTGTTAGCTGATTATCACTGCTTCCGGTGTAGTTGAGCATAAAAGCTTCTGAGCTATCGCTGTACACAATGCTGTTATCCATAGAATGAAAAGCACTCTTGAGATAAACCTGATAATCGCCCGGCGTGATGACACGTTGGTATGTTTGTAGAGAAGTAGTATCCTGGATGGTCAGGAGGTTGTGCACAAGATAAAGCTTGTAATACTCGGGCTCAATGCGGTTAAATGATTTATCTGAATAATCTTCAAGCTGCCAGTTTAAGGTCAGCTGATTATTGGAGATGGAATAAGTTACATCAACTGGTTTGCGTAGATAGGGCAGACTAAAGTCTATATCGGATAGGGTCTGGTTACTTGAAACAGCAAGATTATAGATGTATTGCGGGAGGAAATGCTTCAATTCAGCTTTGAGATAAGAGTATGTTCCCTGATATAATGGCAGGGAATAGGTGCCGTCCTGGTTTGGATTGATAAAGACGCCCGGCTGGTCAGAAGTAGATATTCTCACTTGTGTCATGCTTTGTTCGAAATTATCCAGATGGATAGTACCGCTGACATAGCCGGCCGGATGCCGGATGGCTTTGATTTGTATGTCATCTATGGCGATAACCCCCGGATTGTAGCCGATGATAGATGTTTGCCATTTGAATCTTACTGATTGGACATCAGCCGGTATGTCGCTCAAATAGCAGGTTGCTGTGACAATTGAATCCTGAATTGCAGAAAAACAGTATAGATTCTGCCAGTTATTGCTGTTATTATATGCAACATAGACGTAGCTTTGCGCATTGGGATTGGCATCCAGATATTTGAAACTGAGCTGGATAATCTTGCAGTCATAAGCAGAGAATGGGGGTGAGAGCATTACATAATTTGTGCTGTATTGAAAGGGCGTAATCACAACCTCTGAGCCAGTCTGGCTGATATTGACAGCAGGTGAGACAGCCATTCCTGATGAGAAGCTCCAGCTTTGCAGAGAGGCGGGATTATCGAAGTTTTGTGAGGATATATCACTCATCTGACCCACACAAATCTGCCTGGTAAAAAGACTGTCATAAATACCCGGAAGGTAAAACACACCGGATATAGTGGCCGGGTCACCCCAAACAGCAGCATTAGACACAGTCAGATTAAAGTTTACTGTAGCAAATCCCATGGCAGGGATATTGAGATTGAACTGGCTGGGAAAAGCAGTGAATTGATTGCTTTCTACGAGTACAAAGGTTGCATTTTCCAGAGCCAGATTTGACAGGTTGGATATCTGTATGGAGATAGGATTGGCACTCAGTGGTAATAAATACAGGGCATCAGCTCCATTCAGCAGAAAAGAAGTAAAACTGATTTGGGGGGCATTGATAATGATACTGAAGGTACTTGAGAAGATACTACCGAAAGAGTCAATCTGCAGTTCAAAAGAGATCGGTCTTAAGTTTGGACATGCGCTACTGACCTGAAACACAAACGGGGTATCAGCCGACGAACTCTGGTTCGGATTAATGGCGTTTAGGGTGGAAGTCGGCGTCACAATAATGATATTGGGGTCATCACAGGTAAGGGTTAATGCGGAAGCGCCTAATATTCCCGAACCTGAATTTAAAATCAAGGGAGTAAGAGATATGGTTTCTCCGGCATCAATCTGATTATTGCTAAAGACGGGAACTGTTTCACTTATCTGGTATGATTGTAACTGAGGATTTGTAATGGCGTCCTGGGTAAGCATGGTGCTAAAAAACAAAGTGGAGTAATTACCTAGCTGAGAACCTGTGATAGGGTAATTATTCTGGTAGGTATATCCAATGCCGACTAAACCTGTATGGTCTGCAATCCCCACAGATGCATACTGACCATGGTCAACATAGTCAACTCCATAATTGCCTGAGTCAACATTATTAAAGGTCTGATACTGGAAGAGCAAGGCATTATCACCCGTCGGTGTAGCAGTTGCCAGAGAGTTGCAGATAACAACTTCAAAGGTTTCCTGCATTGCTGTGTTATGCTTGTTTTTGAGCTTGTACCACTCGATAACAAACTGGTTGCTTTCGCTAATGTATTTATAATACATTCTGGAATCATATTGAATGATTAAGTCATCCCAAAAAGGAGCAATTATCGGTCTGGGAACCATGGGTCCCGGGATTTCCCAGTTCATCCATTCCTGGCTACCTTTATTACCCGGCATAATGAATCCATTGGAGCAGATAGTTATCTGACTGTAATTTTGACCATAATACTTGAAAATGAAAGGAAGATTTACTGTGATAAAACTTCCGCTGCCTTCCGTACTATTATCAGTCAGGCTGATTGCTGTACCTGAACCGCCTAGGCTTGGATTAAGCTCAATCCAGTTGTATGGCTTTGCCATAGGATGCGCATCGCTATTTGCAACGCAAATATATCCGTAGCTATCCGGTCCGGTCATGGATGTCTGATTGACATTACCTATCGTAATATCACGGGTCAATGATTGAGTGGAACCATTATTATAGGTTAGTCCAATCTCCAACGTAATCACTGTGCCTGTATACATGTTTTGATTTGCAGAAACCATAAAAGGAGTGGTATTTGTCGTACTTTGATTGGTGCTGAGACTACTAAAAGACTGAGTAGATTGAGCTATTACAATATTGGAATTTGTACATGATAATTGAGCACTGATGCCTGCAGCACTAACTGTCCCGACATTCTCAAGCGTCAAATAAAACTGGCTGGTTTCACCGGGTATCAGTACATTATCGGGACCCATCTGAGCACCTTGAATGATGATTTCCGGTCCTTGTTCATGAGTACTAACATATATGGTATAAGTTACTTGTTCTGCATTATTCAAAGCATGTATAAGCAGAGAGAAATCCAGCTCCTCCCCCTGAGGACAATAATCAGCTATAGAAAAACCGACATTTTGCAGGGAAGAGGAAGTTTGGTTCAGGGTCATATTGCCAAAAGTCAGAGAGTCCTGATTTATCGTGACGAAATCAGTTGAGGTGGATAAAGTAGCTGTCACATCAGTTAAAGAAGCATATTGGTTATTAATCAGAGAAACAGGTAACAGATAGTCAGTTCCTGAGCTTAATTGTTCAAAGATCTGAGGATTTGTGATAGTAAAGGAATTAGTAGCAGAGGCAAAGGTGACTGTTCCCTGAAAAGTTACAATATTTGGTTTGGTAACCGTTAAAGTTGCGCTACCTGATGTTACTGTTTCCCAATGAAAAATGACTACTCCGTTGGAATTGGTATATCCTACCTGAAAGATTTCGTCATTGCCTTTAAGTAAACAAACTTTGGCATCATTTACAGGATGCCCGTTTGTATCATTGACTGTTACCTGCATGCTTGTATTGGACAAACCAACTGTCTGAGGATAACTAACAGTAATCGTGGTAGGTTGTTTGAGCCAGATATCAACGGTCGGGTCTCCTAAAAGATTGACAGACTGAAAGTTTTGCGGAATGTATATATCCGGATACTGAGGATAACAAGCCAGGAGTCCAAGCTTGGCGCGCAGCAGCGCTTGTCCCTGATTGGTAATACCCTCCCGGTAAAATCCATAAGCAATTGCACCAGTCATAATATTATTCAGGCAGGTATGTGTTTCACACGATGCCCCGATAAACCCGATGGCACCTATGGGCATAGAAGTAGTACCAACTCTCATAAACTGTTCGCCTACGCTTAATACGCTTTGCTGACCAAAATTTGCAGAAAAGCACGTAATAAAGATAAGAAAGGGGTATTTCCCGGCATTCAGTAAATCACTGATATCCGGATTGGTTAAACCGCTGTAACCGTTATGACCCCGGTAGTAGTAATTACTGATTCCCGAATTTATTGAATTAATCATCTGACTGGCATAGGGTGCAGTAGTTACATAGGTGATTTGGTTTGTTGGGTTAGCGGTCATTATCAATTCTCTGATATAGTCTATGGTGGTAGTACAGGAAGGACCTGAATCAGTTGGATCAGATAATAAAAGAGTTTTATCAAACCAACCTGAAGCAGCGATTCCCTGTGAATTTTCGTACCCGATAATTTTATTGACCATAGAAGTCAACTGATCATTGGAACTATATGTCAATCTGCCGATATAAGCATCGGGTATAATATCGTTGCCTTCCAGTAATGTGTATTTGTAGTCACCGACAGTGTTATGGTTGTAATAATCGGTATAGGTGGGCACTGAGTTTGTCGATGTGGCTCTTCCTAATAAAAGGATGTATTCAGGGGGATTATCCCAGGTATTATATGCATTTTGGATATAGTTTTTTATGGTTGTTGTGCTGGTCCCGGCAACGGATGTGCTTACAGCATGTACATCCCACCCCTTTTGATGTTTCCAGTCAATCAGAGGCTGAATATAGCTTAAAGCAGAAGCATTTTGGTTGTAGATGATTAGAAGCGAGCCCTGAGCTTCTCCGCTCCGCGAAGTGTTTCTGTAATTAATAACGGATTTGGATAGCCATGACTTGAATTCCTGTGTCTGTTTCAAATCAAGAGTAGTTCTGTATGTGTTATCCGGGATAAAATCTATCACAATATCAGCTTCCAGCAGAATCTGAAGCGATAAAGCCGCAGCACTATAGATGGATGGTTGTACTGACAGGGTAGATAACAGATTGTTACGCATAATGAAAGGCGCTGAAACCATAACCATATTGTCGTTATCCGCCAAATCTTCATCAGTCCTGGTAAGCGACACAGAGTAATTAGTCTCTATTTTTGAGTTGATAAGCTTAACGACCGGTTTAAATCCTGATGGAACCTGGATGATAGTAGTAACTATGGGCAAACCGAAGTTATTCTCAGCAACACATTCCGTATTATCTTTCATAGGAGGTTCTGCTTCAGCCTTATTCTGTTTTGAAGAGAGTGTAGTATTAGAAAAGTGCAGAATCAGACCAGATTCAGTGTTATCAACGATAGAAAGGTTATTCCCAAAGAGTGTAAGTATTGTCACAGAAATCAGAATAATCAATAAAAGGCAACGTTTCATTCAAATCCATCCTCAAAAAGTATGAAGTTGAAAGATGCAAATGGCGTTCCAAACAGGGGTAATATTTAATTATGTGTAACTGCTTATAGGAGATGTAGATAGTGTTGCAATATTGTTATTGCTTTGTCGGTTTGAGATTGATAAGACAATTGTGCATGTTTAGTTAGTTCAAAGATAATCTTAATATTCTTAGTAGTTTCAAACCTAACCGGGTCTTTTACAATCGCGAGAAGATTCATTATCTTTTCCCGGGAAGGAGGAGTATTGGATTTGAACTCCATAATGAGCTCCCCGTTACGCACCTGACAATTTTGCAATCCTGCTTTATTGGTGAGTATTTTGAGCTTAAAATAAGTTAACAGCCATTTAGCTTTATCGGGCAGATGTCCGAACCGGTCGGTCAATTCGCCGACAAATTCATCTACAGCCTCTACATCTTCGCAAGCATTTAACCTGCGGTAAATTCTGAGCCTTTCTTCATCATCAGAGATGTAGTCCGGAGGAAAATACAAGTCTATATCAGTCTTGAGCTTTTGTCTGGTTTCGGGTTGTTCATCCTGATAAAATGCTTCAGGGTGTTCTGATTGAATACTCTCGATAGCTTTTTCCAAAAGTTTGTTATAGTAATTGTACCCGATGGATTGGATAACACCGCTTTGCTTGGTTCCAAGCACAGTTCCGGCTCCTCTGATTTCAAGATCACGCATAGCAACCTGAAAGCCTGCTCCCAGGTAATCGTATTGTGTCAATGCATCCAGCCTGTGTCTTGCATCGTTGGTCAGTCCTTTGGGTACAATGAGATAAGCATAAGCTCTGCGGTTGCTTCTTCCGACCCGTCCCCTCATCTGGTAAAGCTGTGCCAGGCCAAAAGTATCTGCCCTGTCAATCAGGATTGTATTAGAATTGGGGATATCTATGCCATTTTCTACAATAGTAGTTGAAATCAGCACATCATACTGATGCTCGACAAATGCATCCATAATATCTTCCAGAAGATGTTCACTCATCTGCGCATGACCAACTACGAATTTAACATTGGGCATAGCATTACGCAATTCCAGAGCAACTGATTCGATTGTCTGGACTCTATTATGGATAAAAAAGACCTGACCACCTCTATCTACTTCTCTCTGAATAGCATCTTTGATGACCTGTATATCCCGCTGCGTGACAATCGTCCTGATTGGCAATCTTTCTTTGGGAGATGTCTGGATGAGAGAAATCTCCTTGAGCTTGCTCAGTGCCATGTTCAGTGTTCTGGGAATGGGAGTGGCAGACATGTACAATGTGTCTACGTTGGACTGGAGTTTACGCAGCCTTTCTTTGTGGCGGACGCCAAAGCGGTGCTCTTCATCAATAACGAGCAAGCCCAGTTTCCGAAATCTAACATCTGCAGACAGTAATCTGTGAGTTCCGATTACTATGTCAATCTGTCCCAGGGCAACTGCGACCAAATCCTTTTTAATCTGTGATGCTGAGCGGAATCTGCTGAACATGGCAATTTTAATAGGATAACCAGCCACGCGTTCACGAAAAACACGGTAATGCTGTTCTGCAAGTAATGTGGTGGGAACCAGAACAGCAACCTGATAACCGCTGTTTACAGCTTTGAATGCAGCTCTGATAGCCACTTCCGTTTTACCAAATCCTACGTCACCGCACAGAAGTCTTTCCATGGGGCTGGGATTTTCCATGTCCTGCTTAATATCGGCTGTAGATTTTATCTGGTCGGGTGTGTCTTCATATATGAATGAATCTTCCAGTTCTTTTTGCCACGGAGTATCCGGTTCGTGCGAGATGCCTTTGCGCTTACTTCGTTCTGCATACAGTTTCAGAATATCAGCAGCGACTAATTCTATCTGGCTCTTGGCACGGCGCTTAGTATTATCCCATTTGCTGCTGCCCAGTTTATGAATGGTGGGTGCTACACCTTCTTCAGCAACATATCTGGAAACAAGCTGGAGCTGAAATGTGGGGACGTATATTTTGTCATCCCCTGCATACTTCAGGCATAGGCATTCTATTTCCTGACCATCTACCTTTACAATCTTCAGACCCTCAAAAATACCTATTCCATGGTCAACATGGACAATATAATCACCGGGCTTCAAGCTTTCATAATCGACCAGGGCTTCTCCGGGAGCAAACCGTGGTGCGAATTTCTTACGTTTATAACGGTTAAATATCTCATGGTCTGTATAGATTGCCAATCCACAATCCGGGATTTCAAAGCCCTGATGCAGGCAGCCTATGTAATGGTTTACAGCTAAATTGTATTCATCAAGCAGGATTTCCATACGATTCAACTGGCTTTGATTATCGAACTGGATATATACAATCTGCTTATCTGCATATCGTCTCATGATTTCAGATTCCAGGACGCTCAAGTCACCGTTTAATCCTTCCATCCCGTTAATAGGGGAAATGAAGGTCTGAGAAAACTCAGTTAGCAGAAATTCCGTTTGAGAAACAAAGATACTCTGGTATTGATTAATTGCTTTAATAAAGATTTCTTCGGAAGCAAACAGCTGTTCAGGAGTAGGGAAGATGCCCTTCTTCTTTTCTTTATGAGCTCTTTGATAACTATCCAAAACCTGTTCAGACAAAGCAAGTTCTTCATCTTTGATATAAGGATAGTCATTCCAGAATATCAATGTACTGTTTTTATTAAAGTATTCCAGAAAGGTTTGTACATGCGAAAGCAGCAAAGAATTGTAATTTTCTATGCCTTCAAAAAGACCATGCTCGTGGACCTTATCCAGAATCGGTGAATTGACATCAATATCATGTAAAGAAATCTCACGGGCAGGGATGATAGTGATTTCATCAATTTCGTGTGCTTCAGACCTTTGTGTTGCCAGAGAAAATGGCCTGAGAGAGATAATTTCATCACCAAAGAACTCTAATCTAACCGGCTTTTGCTGAGGAGGAGAAAAAATGTCTATTATTCCACCTCTTTTGGCGACCTGATAGACTTTATTAATCTGATAGTCTACTTCATAACCCATACCTACCAGATTGGAAATCAGAACTGCCGGGTCAAATTCCTGACCCTTCCTGAGAGTAATGATGTTTTTACGTAGAAGTTCTTTGGGCTGTAGCCATCTAAGCATTGCCCGGATGGATAATGTATAGATTTGAGGCTTGTCCAAAACAGCATTTGCCAGTGTCTCCAGCCTGGTGGCACGTATGGAATAATGCGGAGAACGGTCTTCATAAGGCAAAACCTCAAAATCAGGCAAATAATGAGTATTGTCTTTACCAACCAGAACACTTATATCATCCCAAAAGTCTTCAGCCAGAGGGTCGTCAGCAGTTACCACAAGAATATTCTTCTGCGTGACAGTCCAGGCATGTGCTATCATCAAAGCCCGTGCTGAGAGATTCAAATGACTGTATTGTACTTTCGAGACTCCGCTTTCCAGTAGGTTGACATAATTGGCTAGAAAGGATGAGCCTTTTAAAATAGATTGAATTTGGTTATAAAAATTCATATTAGCATTTAGTCCTTATCTGTATTGATAAAAGAGCCGATTATCCGTGCCAGTTTGCCATTTTTGAAAGAAATTGTTAATTTTGCTGAGGCTCCGGTACCGTCGACATTCAGAATGGTGCCTTCCCCATATTCTGGATGAGATACTTTCTGCCCGATGCGATAGGTCTTCATATTCTCAGTGACGACAGATTTCTTCTTATGTACAGGTCTGGGATGTGTTCGCAAACCAGGTTCAGCATCATCGCGGATAAAGCACTCTGAATCAAGTTCGTGGATAAACATACTTGGCTGAGTATAATAAAATGTATCATAAAGCCTGCGAAATTTGGCATAGCTCAAACTAAGCTTCTGCTTTGCCCGGGTAATTGCCACATAAAATAGTCTGCGCTCTTCCTCAATCTCTTCGGGGGAATCCATGGACATGCGATGGGGCAGAAGCTCTTGTTCAAGACCCACTATGAAGACATGCTCAAATTCAAGGCCTTTGGCATTATGCATGGTAATTAACCGAACTGTGTCCTTATCATCTGACATCTGGTCCAGGTCGGTCTGTAGAGCTACAAACGGCAGGTATTCTTCCAGAAGGGGAGGTTTGTCATGGTCTTTGCTAAACCTGTCAGTGAATTCACTTACAGCCGCTACAAATTCTGATAGATTCTCGGCCCGTGATACTTCTTTCGGATCCTGGCTGTTTTTATAGAGTTCAATCCATTTTAGTTCTTCCAAAATCGCTTTTACAATGGTGAGAACCGGTTTTTTTTTACACATAGTTTGCCATTTTGATAGCATATTGGCAAAGTCATCGACACGTTTCCTATATGATATCTGCAACTCTGGTATATGAGAAGACATAGAAAGAGCTTTAAACAAAACTACATTGTGTTCAGCAGCATAATTGATGAATTTGTAAAGGGTTGTTTGTCCTATTCCTCTGGGAGGTTCATTTATAATTCTTAACAGGCTTTCATTGTCACGGGGATTGACCAGCACTTTTAGATATGCTAAAAGGTCTTTGATTTCTTTTCTTTGATAGAAATGCAGGCTTCCAATAATGCTGTAGGGTACTTTCTTTTCAACACAGGCATATTCAAATACTCGCGACTGGGCATTAGTTCTGTAGAGTATGGCAAAATTTTGCCATGAATTACCCTGTTTATTCATTTCGATTATTCTGTCTATTGTCTTCTGAGCTTCATCATTTTCGTCATCATAAACAAAGAGCCGGGGTTTTTCACCGTCACCCAAATCAGACCATAAATCCTTTGCATGTCTTTTCTTGTTATGCTTGATCAGAGAATTTGCCATTCTTAAAATCGATGTTGTGGAACGGTAATTCTGCTCAAGCCTGATGGTCTTCACTTCTTTATAGTCACGTTCAAATTCCAGAATGTTCCTGATAGATGCTCCACGCCAGGAATAGATAGCCTGGTCATCATCACCAACAACACAGATATTCTGATGCCCCGATGCAATTAGGTTGATAAGCCTGAACTGTGCATAATTTGTATCCTGATACTCATCTATCATCACATACTGAAACTGCTTTCGATATTTGTCTCTGACGGCATCATTAATTTCAAATAGTTTAGCTGTCCAGAGCAGAATATCGTCAAAATCCATAGCCTGGTTAATTAGCAGCTGCTGTTGATATATAGTATAGACATTTATAAAGATCTTGAAATAATCTCCATAAGTCCCCAGTTCCTCTTTTTGTGATTCCAAATCCTCAGGGAGAATTAGTTTGTTTTTATAGCGGCTGATAGAATTTAATACTCTGGCAACAGGGACTTTCTGGGTATCAATATTTAACTGTTTGTATATCTTTTTTATCATAGCTTTCTGGTCATCATCGTCATAAATGGAGAAATTACTATGAAAAGGTAAGTTCTTACTCTCAAATCTTAAAATTCTTGTACAAACAGAATGAAAGGTTCCCACCCATAAAGAACGAACCGGGTAGTTCAGGAGTTTTTCCAGTCTATCCTGTAATTCGCCGGCAGCTTTATTCGTAAAAGTAACAATCAGGATATTCCAGGGTGGGATTTTCTTTTCCAGAATCAGCCAGGCAGCTCTATAAATGACACTACGGGTTTTGCCGCTTCCGGCACCTGCTAAAACAAGCACTGCTCCTTCTGTGGTTTTAACGATATCTTGCTGAGGTTTATTGAGTTGAGTAAACAAATCAGTCGTCAACGTGGGCTATAGCCCATTCAGATAATGATCCTTCTAAATAGCCGGAACTATCTTCTATTGGATTAGGTAACGAGGCACTACTACCATAATATTTATACGCAGATACTTTGAAATAATAGAATCCCGGAGCGTCTAAAGGTACTATTTTTGAAAGAGTGGAATCCGGATTTACATTACTGGTCCAGCCAACTTTTTTATAAGCAGAATTGTATGCCAATCCCATATAAATATAGTATCCATCTGTGTTCTCCTGATTCTTGCTCCATCGGAGCTCAACATATTTTGATAGAACACCGGGACCTGAGCCTGCTGCATTCAAGCCCACAACTCTATCCGGTACATAAATATTGGTATTGCTATCAGGATCAAGGGGATTACTTCTCTTTAGCTCACAGCTATACGTTAAAAGAACCAACATAAAAAGGATAAACATGGTTACCAGATTTCGACTTTTCATTTCATCTACCTAGAATTTAATCTCAAACCCATCCGGAGTCAATTGTACGGGGGACTGATAGTATGATTTCAGGGTTTTCTGCCATACTTCTGAGTTATATTGTTCTGTTGATTGCACTACATCAAAGATATTGTAAGCCCAAACGACAGTTGCAAAAGTAAGAAAAACTAAAGAATACTGATATGGTACCTGGGCATCATGATAGTAAGAATTCATCTGGTCTATTTGAGTGGCTTCTTTATATTTAGCATAATTGTCCTGAGCTTTGTCATAAAAGAAATAGCTGGAACCTAATAACCCGATTTCCAGTGCAAGAAAAAACTGCCCTTTGGTGTAAGCCCTGGCATTAAATTGACCCCACCCTGGAAATATGGATGACTTCAACACATTACCAGAAATAGATTGAGCATCGATCTCATAAATCTGCAGTAGCTTTTGACGTTCGAACAAATCATTGCGATAGCTCATTCTATCTTCCCATTTGGTCCAGCCGTATTTTTGAGGATTAGTAAATTTCTCAATATTAAAGGTTCCCTGAGCAGCAAGATTTACAAATAAAAGTAAGGTAACAGCACAGAATAATACTTTTCTCATGCGTCTCCTCCTTACTGCATAATCTTTTCTGAAAGTTTGTTTAGTGGGATGACAGACCTGTCCCGCAAATTGATTTGCCAGACATAATATAAATTCTCTGCCGGTGTTAGGATATCATAACGCGCTTCGTACTTAAACTGACCTGTTGATAATAAGGCTTTCCAACCAGAATCTCTGATTTCATCAGGATTATACTTTTTTAAAAGCTCTTGTTTCTGAGCTTTTATTCGCCTGTTTAAGATACCATTGTTATAAGCAATAATTATTGACAACGCAAAGTTTGAAGGATTTCGAACAGCTTCAATCATATTGCCCATAATTATTGATTGATTATAGTATTCATCCAGTTTGTCCAACTGATATGCTTGTTGATACAGGCGTTGAGCATCAGAATAGTTATGATCTGCATCCATTTTATCCGCCTCTGAAGCTAAATCAGCTGCTTTTTTTATGTTGCTTTGGATAGTCTTTAGATTTGATATAGCTTTTCTTGCTAACTCAAAGTCAGGAATTATTTCGTACGTCTTCTCATAATATACTAAGGCATTATCAAAGTCTCTAACTCTTAAGAAGTCATGCCCTTTTTCTATGTAGAGATATGCAATATCCTTTAAGCGGTTCTCTATATATGTCCTTTTCCCGGGATAGTATTGAATCACTTTGAGGAATAATCTGTTAGCTTCGAAGTAGTTTTGTTCCTGAACCTGAATCTCTGCTAGTTCCTGATAAATATCTGATATCTCTACATCCAGTTTATTCTGGTCTCCAACCGGATAACGGCGAATCAAAAAGAGTTGCTCAATAGCAGAATCATATTGTTTTTGCAATGCAAGATTTACAGCTTCATCTATATTTATAGATATAAAACTATTAATATAGGGGCGAGCTTGAATTTCGTATGGGTTTTCCGGATAGAGGTCATGCAGATTCATATAATCAACCCAAGCAGAATTCCTATCTCCATTATTGTCTAAAAATATTTTTATCCTCATAAATAGTATCTCAGGAACTAAATCTGACTTTGGAATCTCATCAATAATTAAGTTCAGATACTCTAATGCTCTTGGGGTATCTGAATTGTCAATTGCCAGCATCGCTACATTTTTATATACCTTTGCTAATTCAACGTCGGACTGTTCAGTATTGGAAAGTTTCAACAATCGTATTGCAAGATTCCAATTTTCCTTTTCAATAGCGGCAAGACCCAGTTCATAATAACATGAGGCTCTGACAAGCTCAGCCCGTGTTACCAAAGCTCCATTATTTCCTGATTTTATATATGTGTCCAGCTGTTCTATAGCAGCTGCATATCTATGCTGAGAATAGAGGGCTTCAGCAGTTTGAAATCTGTTTTGTTCGCAAGCTGTGAATACAGTTAACAGAATAATCGATGCAATAATTGAGAAATAAAATCTATGGCTTTTCAAAAACCGTTTCTCCCTGAATCTCAATCAGTTCGTTTTCCCGAGCTAGTTCAAAGCGAGGATTTAAAAAGGTGTTTAACCAAATACTTAGCTCTTTAGAAATGCCATGTGTTAGAATAATCTTTCTGATATTTACCTGATCTAATGAAATTATTAAATCAGCTTTTGGATGCAATGCATCGATGATAACCGTATCAGCATTTTCAAATAGGTCCCTGACATTGGCAAAAGTCCCCAAATCTGAAGTATACACTAAAGACTTGCCGGCTTCGTTAAAAGAAAAACAGAATGATTTCATCATATTCGGATAATTCTGCTTTTGAATAAGATTCTTATAACCGATTAAATGGTCCGTCTGAGCGATAGTTACATTCGGGTAAAATTGCTCAATCTCAGTTACTTCATGCACAATAAGGGTAAAAGACAATCGTTGCTCGAATGTATAAAAGAGATGCATCGTATCTAAAAATGCTGAAGGTCTTTCGGGTAAAAACAAGTGTAAAGTTTTTTTCCTGCCTTCTAAATACAGCATCTGAATCAGCATAAAAATACCTGAAACATGGTCAGGATGATAATGACTTATAAAAATTGCATCTATGAAATCACCATTGTAGTTGTGCCTGAGTATTTGTTTTGATATACCATCACCACAATCTACAAGGAAGTTGCCTTGGGCAGTCTGAACAAATAAACTCGAATGATGATAATCAAGATGAGGTTTACCCGGGGCAATTCCCAAAATCATGAATTGCATTATTAATCCTTATGTTTAATCTGATTCTGGGGTATAACTATAGGCACCTGGTCAAGCTTCATCCCAAAAACTAAAAATATAAGAGCAAAGAGACCTGTCGTAATTAACAAAAGTTGTCTTGAACCAATTCGAAATACAACTATAGTAGTGAGGGCTATTATGATATTAATCAGATAAATCATTACGGCGGTTACTTTTGCAGAACCCAGTACAGTGTGAATTCTGTGAGTGGAATGATCTTTCCCGCCCTGCATGACGTGTCTTCCGTCTCGTTTGCGGGTATAACTGACTAAAGCTATATCAAAAATTGCATAACTTAAAAGCAAAACAGGTAGCAGATAAAACCATTTGTCATTCTTTTGATTACCGGCATATTGTGCCATCAGAATACCCATAGAGGACAAGAAGTAACCGATAAACATACTGCCGGCATCGCCAAGGAAAATTCTGGCAGGATTAAAGTTGTATGGTAAAAAGCCTAAAGTCGCTCCCGAAAAGCTTAAGGATATCAGCGCTATCAATGCCATAACACCTGCATTAGCTGTAGTATTCATCAGGCTAAATGCAAAGAAACCTAAACCAATTATCGCTGCCATGCCTGTTATAATCCCATCCATATTATCAAGGAAGTTCAGAGCGTTCATCAATCCAACCATCCAGAGAACTAGAAGCGGGACTGTTATGTATATTGAGCCAAACATCATAAATAGTTCTCTGGTATCGTAATTGGATAAAATAAAGATAATGCTGACCAGAATTTGTCCAAACATTTTAATAACCGGTTTCATACCATAACGATCATCCAGTAACCCCAGTAAGACAATCAAAACTGATCCTGTCAGATAACCCATGATACCACGGTCAAATGTCCTGGAAGAAGTAAGAGCAATGTCATATAAACAAAGCAGGAAGAAGCCTATAAAAACACTCAACCCTCCCATCAGTGGGATTGCATTTTGATGAATTTTCCTTGCTTCCGGCTTATCTACAAAATTAATATATCGGGCAAATTTGATAATAAATGGTGTTAAACCATATACAAATAACCAGGACATGATAAAGACGCTTATATATTCATAAATCTGATAGTTCATCTGTTTCTCCTGAAACTATACCATCATATCCTTGTTTAGATTATACTCTATTTTGTCAAAGCTTTTTCTTACCAAGCTTCTTTTCAACCTGCCTGACCATGACATCATATATCAAGTCCTGAGTTGTAATAACATCAAAAGGCTTAAAGCCCAAATACTTATCCCACTGACCGGATACATAATCATGTGCAGCAATTCTATAAACCTGATCGGCGACTATAGGTTTGTTGTTTACCTGAATATCCCATACAGAATTATTATCGGTACCGTCTTTGGTTTGCCATCTCAGGTTGTAGGTCTGGATAATGTCGTACTTCTTTGTTATCATCAAATCCTGGTTCAGCTCTATGAAGCCTTGCAAATCCCTTCCATAGCAAGAGAAAATAGTAATATAATTGGTAAAGGGCAACATTTCTGTCATGTCCTTAATTCTGATTTCACCAGCAGGGATAGCTTTGCGGATGCCTCCACAATTGAGCATAGCCATGTCTATCGGAAATTTGTTTTTGTATTCTTCATAAAGGGCTTGTGACTGCCATTTCGATACATTAGTTTCCCTAAACTTGTCTGGTATCCAATCCACATCTGTATAGCCAATGACTTTATTCATATCCTTATCAATTTTGTCCGTTGTTTGTTTAAAGAAAACAGAAAATCTACTTGATTTTGTAGTCGCGGTCACATAAACCGGAAAAAGGCAGTTCTGATTGATATCCAGGTTAACAATTTTATCCTGTTCAATATTCAGATTCAGTTTTCCATAATATACTAAATGCGAGCCTGCCTGAACAATATAGATACCATTTACCAGCAGCGGTTGTTCTGTAACAGCATGAGTGTGTCCACCTACAATTATATCTATCCTGCTATCGAGTTGGGTTGCCAGCAAACTGTCTGCATCAATTCCGATGTGCGTAAGCAGAATGATTAAATCAGTCTTTTTATCAAGCTCGTCAATGTATTGATCTATAGCCTGCTTATAAGGCAGAATTTCAATGTTACTTACGCTTTCTGTTTTCACCTTCTCATAAAGTTCTGTCAGGGTTAATCCTAAAACACCTATGCGCAAATTGCCTTTCCTGAATATTTTGTAAGGAGTGTTACTAAATGGTTTGTGACTCTTTTTATAAACCAGATTGGTACTGATAAAGGGGTATTTGGCAAGCTTAGTCAATTGCTTTACGTTTTGATATGATTGGTCAAATTCGTGATTACCATAGGTGGCTGCATCCAGTCCCATTCTATTGAAAGCTTCCACTACTGCACCACCGGAAGTATTCTTGTACTTTAACGCTGAATATACACTTCCAGTCTGCTCATCTCCTGCATCCAGCCATAAGCTGTTTTCTATTGTGTCTCTTTGTGCAGATATCAGGTTATATAAGCTTTCATATCCACCTAGGTCAACCTTCCCTTCTGCAGTTTTGTATGTATTGGGAAGATAGTATCCGTGAGAGTCATTAGTAAAGAATAACGTGAGTGGTTCAGCCAGTAAACATAAGTAAAGCATAAGCAATAGTGAAATAGTAAATGTCCTTTTCATCATGTATCCTCAATGTTTAGCCATTTTAATAGTGATTATTATTAATAGCCATGATTTGTGCTTTTGTGATTATAGCAAGGAAAATTATATGTTGCAGTAGAAGTAGTGCAACACTCCAAGTTGCATTCTCTTGTTATATAATATCCCATCTTCATCCCCTGCTTATCTCCTGCTTAACACGGAGAATTAATAGCGAGGTTAAAGGTAATCTTCAAGATGTTTACAGAGACTTTACTCTCTGCAAACTCCCTGAAGACTCCCTGCGTCAAGTATTAAATGTAGAGGTAATAAATAAGAAGCTGCAATTCATTCTTAGTTAATGGTAAGATTAACTAGTTTACATACTATTCTTTTTTGTAGTTAAACAAATACTTAACTTCATTCCATATAACAGCAGATTGTCTGGAGCGTAAAATAAGGTCATTCAATGCATAACGACTAACGTTGGCTACGGCTACCACTTTATAAAACATTTGGGTTCTGTGCCTTGCTACATCATAATGAATATATGTAGTATCAGCTGTAGCTCCATGAAAAAAGTAGATGCTATCATTTTCACTATATAAAACCAGATACGTATCCGGAACAAATGGATTACCTTCTTCATCAATATTAATAGGTGCCCAGTTTAGGTGAGCGCTGTAATTTACAATACTCAAGTGAATATTACCTTGCGTGGTTGATGTCTCTCCGATAACAGAGCTTTGTAGGGTAATTGACGCAGTTGGGAAATTCAATGAGTTATTTTGTATCAAAACGGTGGTAGAATGAATCCCCAGTTCAGCAGGATTAAAGGTTACAAAAATCGTATCGCTCTGATTTGGTTGTATCTCTTGATCAATCTGACCGAATGTCCACTGAAACAGACTATCAGGATTTTGAAAACTTATCCCGGTTATAATTAAGGGTTGTGTTCCTGTGTTTGTTACAATTAATTCTCTTGATACAACCGGACCATTCAATATGGATTGCCCAAAATTCACCTGTTCCGAAGGACTTATACTAATTATTGCGCAACCTATGTCAACAGTTTCATACGCACCAAGGTCAATAATAGTGCTGATTATGCGTGGTAACCCACCTAAATCAGTTGGAAATTCGGTAGTTTCGGTGGTAGGATCACCAACATTTATACATGGAGATGTAATCTGTAAGGTCCAGTCTGCAGACAAAGCATCATATGAATTCCCATAGCTGGAGGTTGGAGTCACAAATAAAGGATCTACATTAAGGTTATTAGTATATGTACCATTGTATGTAACCCCTGAGTTTTTACCAAAAGCAGATGAACCGCCATTAACATCACTGTATCTGATATTTGGTGATGACGAATTATCATATAAATAGACTTCGTTGCCTGTTGGGGCTGAATTATTCCATAAAATGGAGTTTATTACATTGGGAGAGCAATTTATACAATACATTGCTCCACCTTGAGAGTAAGCTCTGTTATTGGATATTGTACAGTTTGTCAGATTTACACTGGAATTTGAGTAGAATCCACCTCCACGTTGACTTGCAGTATTATTAGCAATCAGATTGTTATAAAAGTTACCCAAAGTGGTAACGTGGTATACTCCTCCTCCCCAGTTTGTGGCGACATTATTGACAATTTTATTTCCTGAAATCTTCACCGACGTACAATTTTGCATACTGATACCACCGCCATTGTATCCGGAGTTTGATGATATAGTGTTATTAGATAACACAGGACTGGTCGTAGAAGTCAAACTAATACCGCCACCTCTCATTTGAACACCATTAGCATTATTATATTGAATCAGATTATTATTTAATTCCAAATGGCCGGCATTATGATAAATTCCACCCCCGTATTTGAAAGTCAGATTATGTGACATAATACTATTCGATATAGTAAGGTCGGACATATCGGAGTAAACGCCACCACCGGATCCTGTCGCCTGATTATATTCGATAGCTAAACTATCAGCATCAACATACGAATTGTATGCATAAAAACCAGCTCCTCCACCAGCAGAAAAACTATTGTTTATTGCCACATTGGATAGAGAAATCTGAGAATTGAGTACAGCTAAGCCTCCGCCATTAAGATTCTTAGTGTTGGTGACATATCCGTTTATCAGAGTTAAATCTTCTATTGTTACACCTACAACATTATCGCTTGTTATCACACGAGTCGGAAACTGTGAATTAGCTCCTGCATCAATAATGGTATTTTCTTTACCATTACCCTTAAGCGAAACCCATTTAACCATCTGGAGCGGGAATTTCTCACCGGTAAAATCTGATGAGTATATTCCGGAAGCTAAGTATATGGTAACAGGGTTTTCTTCTGTTCCATAAGCAAGGCTAAGAGCATAATCTATTGATTGGTAGGGACTTTCAGGGGTTAATCCTGTATTAGTCTCATTGTTGCCATCCGTTGCTACATAAAGATCTGCATTAATAGCTGCATGGTCACCCTGACTTCCACTGTATTTAACAGGATTTGTAGTTGTTGCCCAATAAGATGATAAAGTAGTATCAGCAATACTGAATACCTCGAACTGACAGTTCTCTGCTTTTATCTCTTCTCGGGTATGTGACGCATTAACGTACAAGTCCTTTCCAACATCAGCTCTGTTTCTGATAAAAACATTACCTCCGGGATTTACGATGCCATCATGATCCATACCACCCAGATTAGGCAAACTTTGAAATGCATAACTACCTCCACCTTCATCTTCAGCTTCGTTGTCAACGATTACATTTCGGGTTAAAACCGGATTTGATTGATTGATATAGATACCACCACCGGCACGTTTCTCAACAATTGAACTACCCATGGTCTCAGTAATTTTCCATCCACGGCCGTTTCTAATCGTGAATCCGATAATCTTAGGTGACATGTAAGGATTGTTGCCGGGAAGAATGCCGATTACACTAGCCTTATCCGGATCACTTACCTGGCTACCATCGATGATAGTATTTGAGACATGAGTTGAATCACCATCAACAAAATAATTGCTAGCAAGAGTGATTTGCTTACCGACTATTTGAACATTTTCGTAATAGACACCTTCTTCGACAATAATACAATTGCCTTCACTTGCCGCGTCGATAGCTGCCTGAATAGTTGAGTACTGATTTGGAACATGCAAAGCTAAGCCTGTACCTGTCAATAGTACTTCTAAATCAGGGTCGTTAGAAGAGCTGTTATAGATATGTAAAGTGTTGCTTACCTCTCCAAGTAAGTCAGGTGTGAACTTTACAAAAATAGTATCAATCTGACTAGGAGCTATGCTATTACTTGTATTGTTTCTATAATAACTAAATCCAGACTGCCCATTTAATGCCAGACTATCCAGACTCAATGCCGTTAATCCTATGTTTTGATATCTGATTGCAGACCAACTTGAAGAATTGCCAATAAGTATATTTCCGAAGGATACCTGAGCTGGAGTTAACAGAGTTACTATTGGGAATCTTGAATTTACAGTGATGTAATTCTGCTTGGTAAGAGTTCTGGTTGAATCATATACATTTCTGACAGTCAAGGAAACTGAATAAACACCGGAATTCTGAAAGATATGCGTTGGATTCTGAATACTTGAAGTTGAGTTATCTCCGAAATTCCACAACCAACTATTGATTGTTCCTGAACCAGGGGTTGAAAGATCAGTAAAAACTACTGTCAATGGTTCCAATCCCTCAGTTATATCAGCTTGAAATTGAGCTGTAGGCGGGAAAATTGTTGGTGTTATAATAAACAAACTGTTGGAGACATCGTTAACATTGACATCTGTAGATTTCTTTACTTTTACTAGACAATTATTAGAGACAGTGCCGGGAACTGTCCAGGTATAGGTTCCTGAAGCTGCAGGATAAGCAGTGGATACAACAGCTATCCATGTAGAACCGTTGTTAATACTATAATCGATTAGAATGAAGGAAACACTTGCGGTAACAGTCCACCGAATATTATATGAACTGCCTACTGTCAGGCTTTCACCTCCATTGGGAGCAGTAACTATTATAGGAGTCCTGATAGTGAATAAGTTATCACTCACATCATTAACTACTGTGAGAGCTGAAACATCACTAATCCTGACTTTGCATTCATAAGAGATAAGTGTGGGTATTGTCCAGCTGTATGTGCTTGGAGTGGCTGATACACTTGCAATAATCGTAGTCCAGGTTGAACCATTATTAGTAGTATATTCCAGTCTGACATTTGTAACATTGCTGCTGCTCCAGGTTATTGTCTGCGAAGTCCCAACATCAAAAACTTCATTTCCATTAGGTGCTGATAACTGTAAACTGCATATAGCAAAAAGATTATCACTAGAATCACTTATATTGGGGTCAGCAACCAGGGATATCCTGATTAAGCATAATGATGATGATACAGCTGGTACCGTCCAGGCATAAGTACCGGCACCAGGCGATACTGTTGAACTGATTAATGTATAACTAGTACCATTATCTATACTATATTCCAGTTTTAAATTAGTGCTTAAGCACTGCTGACTCCAGGTAATATTATAAACTTTTCCGGCTTGCAATCGAATACTTGTAGCTGATGGGTAGGTTAATGCTAAAGAGGAAACCGTAAAAGTACTATCTGTCTGGTCAATGAGAGTTGCATCACTGGTAAGGCTTAACCGAAGTAAATATTGGTTCGAGGGTGTTGCACTACCTGGGATTGTCCAGCTATATGAAAAGACTGAAGCAGAAATGGAATTAGCAATGGATGACCAGCTTGAACCATTATTAAAACTATATTCTAATTTTAGGGCAGCATTGAAACTACTAACCCAGGTTACTGTTTGAGTGCTTCCCCGTAAAAAGAGATTACCACCATTGGGTGATAAAATGCGCAATCTGCATATCTTGAAGGAATTATTATTCCAGTCATAAATATCCGAGTTGCTGCTATCTGAAATACGGATAAAGCTCATTTCAGTAAGAAAATCAGGGACAGTCCAGGCGTATGTTCCCAATGATGCAGGTATTGAACTCGCAATAGTGGTCCATGTGTAGCCATTATCGTTTGATAATTCTAGATTTACATTACTGACCAGACTGGATGACCAGGTGATATTTGTAACACTACCAATAATCAGTTTAAGATTTGCTGTGTCGGGAGTCAACAAATTAACATAGGGGATATCGGTTGAGACTATATTGAAAGTACTATCTGAAACATCGAAATTGAAAGGAGTTGTGGTCTTTAGAACTTTTATCAAACACTGATTAGATACTACAGATGGAACTACAAAAGAATAACTTCCAAGCGCAGCATTGATGGAGCCGGTATTAATTAAAGTCCAGTTTAAACCATTATCGTATGAAAGATAGACATTTACAGAAGTTAAATATGGATTATTAGCCCAATAAACTGTTCTTGTTTCGTTGATCTTCCAAGTTTCTCCACCGTTTGGGGAAATCACCTGCAAAAACGGTATGGTAGCCTGCTGAGCAAACGATGAACCTCTCAAAGCACCATCGATAGCCTGAACAGACCAAAAGTAAGTATTAGTTGTATTAAATACAGTTTTTAGCACTTTCCATGTGCACGTATTTGCGAATCCTGAAACCACTTTCTTTCTAATTCCTGTTGACGTTGCCAAGCAAGCTATTACATCGTTTCCACCCGATGTGGTACCGATTCTGAGAGCATAAGTTAAGTTTCCTGATGGCGTATGATCATCATACGGGGCATCCCATTGGAAGATAACGTAATTGCCACTCAAATAACGCCTTAAGTTTGTTGGAGAGGAAGGAGATACATTAACCGCAGTTCCGTCATTACGGTATATTTTAGCTATTGGTGTATAAGGTGACGTGCTACTTGTTCCTACTAAGAGCAGATCCAGGTCACCGTCATTGTCATAGTCTCCCCATGTAGCGTTTCCCAAATATATAGCTGTCAATCCATATGATGCCTCAGAAAAAGAACCGCTATTGTTGTTATAAACTTTTATTGAGGGTGCCCCGGTAGTTCCTGTCAATATTATATCCAGGTCACCGTCATTATCATAGTCACTCCAGGCAGAATTAGATGAGTAAACTCCTGTAAGTGAAACAGCAGAATCGACAAAGCTGCCTGAATCATTACGGTACAATTTTGCAGTTGCCGAGGAACCATTATGTCCCGAGACCAATAAATCAAGATCACTATCATTATCGTAATCTCCCCAGGCTAAAGCAGAAAAATAAGCTCCGGGTAGGGTTGAACTGGTATCGACAAACGTACCGCTATCATTTCTGAATAATTTAAAAATTGAACCAAATGGAGCAACTCCGGTTGTGGCACCGGTATAGACAATATCCAGATCGCCGTCATTATCATAATCACCCCAGGCAGCTGAAGATCTCCAAACACCTGTAAAACTGATAGTAGAGGAAAAAACTCCATTAGTGTTTGTATAGATTTTTGCTATCGTAGCGAGTGTAGATGTATTTGTAGCACCGGTAATAAGAATATCCAGATCACCATCATTATCATAATCACCCCAGGAAGCAGAGGAATAACAAACTCCATCTAACCCGGCAACGATGTCGACAAATGTTCCGTTATCATTACGATAGATTCTCGAAATCTGGACGTTTGTAGCAGTGTTGCCCGTTATGAGTAGGTCAAGATCACCATCTTTGTCGTAATCTCCCCAGTCAACTGAACCATTTTGAACGGCAATAATTGATGAGTTTGTATCCGTAAACACACCGCTATCATTGCGATAAAGCTTGGTTATTCTGCTTGTACCACTATAACCGGTTGTTATAAAATCCAGGTCTCCGTCGCCATCATAATCACCCCATGCTGATGCAGCATTATAAGCCGGGCTTATACCTGCTCCTGTGTCCACAAAGGTAGTTGCATGGATAGCGCTAATTAATAGCAAACAGACACAAACTAAGCAAAAAAGTTTCATAGTATTTGATTGTAACATCATTCCTGCCTTATTAATTTATTTTATATTAACAAAAATTCTCAATCAGTTGTCATTAGGTTTCATACGATATCTGTTCATTTTTATTCTGCAAAACAACTATGCATATTCTATTCTTTGTTTTTTATACTTTCTTGGAAACGGTCGGATTTGCTTTATTGCTATGTGACTTTCAAATTTAGAAAAATTACTTCTTGAGTAATAGTTTCTTTTTGTCAAGGAAAACTGATTCTAAACTACCTTAGCACCTTTACACTCTTTGTAATGTTATTATGAAGTATGAATCGAACAAGTTAAGCACTATTATGTATGTCATTACTCTTTCTTTCATCTTTCTTTTAGTGAAGTAAGATTGTTCATAACATACGTGGGTGATACCGCCGTGATACTCCCGTGACTCCCTCGTGCTCATTGGGGAGTCATTGGGGTGTCATCCGCGTGTCATATGGGTGTCTTTAGGACAATCTAAGTTCACTAAAAGAAAGATGAAAGAAAGATGAATGAAGAATGAAAGAATGAAAGAAGAATGACGAATAAGGTTAGTGCGTAGAAAGACAGATGATGAGAGCACTATACAAATTTCGTATAGAACTATGCAAGTTCCATACGAATTCAATTCAGAGCTATGAAGAACTATACATGAACTATTCAGATGGAATAATCAGTCTCTGGTTTCTCCAAGATATTACTTTAGAAGAATAATTTTTTTAGTGAGATTGAATCCGGGACTGGAGATTTTGTAAAAATAGATACCGCTTCCTACAGATTTGCCAATAGAGTCTTTGCCATTCCAGACGATGCTATGCGTTCCTTTACTAAAAGTTTCCTTAGATAGCATTTTTACTTTTTGACCTTTGATGTTAAAAATTGAAAGCTCAAGAGCAGAATCCTGTTTGAGATTAAAGAAAATGGTAGTCTCAGGATTAAAAGGATTGGGGTAATTTGTAAGATTTGTCACGATTTGAGAAGATGAATGACGAACCGGGATTGGGATGTCGGATACCATGTCATTTTCAGTGTATTGTAAGCGAATACGCTTCGGATTCTCAGTTCCTTTAGCTTGCAGCCAATAGTAGTCATTAGGAGCGGGAACAGTGCCAAGCATTGCAACATCCTGCCAGGGAGTCCATTCTATCAGACCCACTTCATCAAACCAACCTGTTCCGTTTCCAACTTTACATACTATGATATAATACGAGCAATTGGAAGGTATCGTTATTTCCCTGGAATAGAAAGTCCATTCAGTTACGCCGCTAACAGGAGTAGCCAGCATACTTTCCGTAGAATTGGGATTATCTGCTGTTCTGGAATTAAAATACTGGATATCAATATTAACGTTGGTAGCTCCTCTGCTTTTAATCCAGGCATGCAAAGTATATTTTTTGTTATTATCATACCACTTCATTTTATTCTTTATAGGTACGGATGCTGTTCCAGATGCAGCTACTATACTTAATGACCGTAAGCCTTCGTGAAAATAATCGGTAGAGTATGTTTCATTAGTCTGGTTGATATCAAACATGGCAGAACCTTCATCTTCCATATTGCCCATCCAGAGACACTCCTGACCAAGTCTGCTTTGCCAGCCTGTCCCGGGATAAATATAATCAAGACTTGTAATACTACCATTGCGCATTAATGGAAGGGGATCTGTTATGTAGCTTCCTGCTGCATTATTCGTCAGGGGAAGCTGTAGAGAAGTAGATACAGGGGAAAAACTTATTGTGGATGTATCAACAACTACAGAAGCAGTAATGTCATCTTTATTGACCAGCAGATAAGTATTTAAATCCCTGGAGCGTTTGGCAAGATAATCAAGAATATGCGTTCCAAGTTTAGCATTGGCTCTTTTGGGGATATTGTTATCAATGAAACAAGGAACAACTTTATAATTAGAAAAGCCATTGAAATCAGCATCAGCATATAATATCATGGTTGGCATGGTTTCAGGATAAGTTAAATCAAATACGAAATTACCCAATGAGTGTGCGATTAACTTGCCATTATACAGCTCAAAACCCTGCAGTATATGGGGGTGGTGAACTATAACCAGGTCTGCGCCATTATCAACCGCATAATGACGGATAGCTATATCCCATTGATGCGGAATATCAGTATATAAACTGTATTCTTCTTCCTCAACCTCATCAGAAAAGAGCTGGCTTCTATCATAGCCGGTGCCAGGAGCTAATGAGTATTCACTTCCACCATGCATTTCAACAATCTTCAGGTCTGCAATACTGTCTACAGCCGCAATTTGCTCAGAAAGATAATAGGGAGTAAATAATGCAAAGCCGGGTTTATTATAACCTGCTGCCAGATAAGGTTGGGCATTATTGTATTGTCCTGTTCTGTCGCAACTTCTCAGGAAAGATATGTTTAATCCATGTTTGTTTATAAATGTAGGAGTATAGGCTTCATAAGAATTCTCACCGGAACCGCTATAAAGAATACCTTTGGCAGATAAACTATCCAGCATCTGGTGCAATCCGGAATATCCATAATCCAGTATGTGATTATTGGCTACACTTACTACATCAATCCCTGCATATACTAGTCCAGACATATTGGCAGGATTACCACGATAAACAACAGATTTTGTAGGATGGCCAGACCCCTGATTGGTGAGAACAACTTCGAGATTTGCGTTTGTTATATCAGCAGCATCACCCAGAAGGTATTTAGTCGGTTGGAAAATAGCATTAACACCCTGAGTGGGAATAATGCCTCCAGCTTGTTCATAGTCTCTTGCCAGCATGATATCCCCAACGAAATTCATCTTTACGGGCAGGCTTCCAGTTCCAGTATCTACATTTACACAGCAACGGGCAAGCCCCCATCTGCCTGTATTATCGGCAACTTTGAGTAAAACGGAATACGCATGGTCATCAGTTGTGGTATAGATATGAGTCGGGTTAGCTAACGTGCTGCTGGTGGAGTCACCGAATTCCCACTTATATGTAAATGTATTACTGTCTGTGTCGGTGACACTGGAAAAGAAATTTACAGTAATATTTCTGGAGTTACGAGGTCCCTGGCTGCGTGATTCTTCATTAAATGAGATTGTTACCTGAGGTGCAACGGGAACTTCTGTAGTAAGAAGACTAAGATTATCAAACCATGTACTGCCAGAGCCTGTATCCAGGTCGTTAACATAAATCACAGAAGAAATAGCAGGTACTTCATCGAAATAAGCATACCAATCATCAGCAATTGGTAGTTGAAACAGATTCCAGGTACTTGTATTGAATGCACCCTGATAGACAGTTACCCATTGTTCAATGTTTAGTGTAGCTGTACCATCAATTGAATAAAACAATGTATGAGTCCCATTACTGAATCCAATACCCTGAATTCTTGCCGAGGAACCGGTATTCCGAATGGCAACCTGTAATACAGCATTTGATGTGATTATCAGTGGATTAATTGATTGTTGCTTCCATGTGTTGCCATTGAGCTTGAGGGCATATTGGGATGTATTATAGGTATAATTCTGGTCCAAAGACCATGAACCAGGAGATAGGTCTTCATTGGGATAGGAGGATAGGCTGATAGCGCCTGTTTCAAAGTCTTCAATCATAGTTAACCGGTTTGAATCAGCAACCAAAAAAGAAAACGTAAGACAAAGGGTCACCATTGTCAATAACAATGACTTCATCCGAATACCTCCTAAATGAAAGGTAAATTCAGTTTATTTTATCAATAATAATCTCTGTAGCGATACATGACTTCCGCTGTTGATACGGCAATAGTATATTCCAGATGATACAGGATTTCCATTTTCATTATTGCCATTCCACACAATCGAATACGCCCCAGCTTTTGCTTTGCCGGTTTGAAGAGTCTTTACTCTCTGGCCTTTGATATTATATACCGCTATTTCAAAAGAAGGATTATCTTTGTCAATACAATATTGAATATGGGTTTCGTGTGTAAAGGGATTCGGGTAGCACTTGCCGAAGCCGAATACAAGAGGTAGTACATTTAAATCATTATTTCCAACGACAACATTTATCGTGACCGATAACAAATTTGAAACATCAGAAGTAAATGCTGGGTATTGAGTTGCTATCTGATAATTATATTGGCCATTTTGTAAGTTTGCGTCAATCCATTCGGTAACAGAAACACTATCAATAGATTGAAGTAATCCGCCATTACGGTAAATTTTATATCCAATTGCTGCTCCGTCAGGAAAAGGAAGCATCCAATCCAAATGAACGGAGTTTGTATCCACGATTACTGCACTTGTGAGTACTGGAATGATGGGTGAACCTACTGCCGAAACTGTGAGAGTATCAGTCGAAGCAGAATGACCAAAAGGAGAATTATAAACTGATTTAACATAATATGAATAATTCAGATTAGGAATTACATTTACGTCAGTATAACTCCGTTGGGTAGTATCAACATCAGCAATCTGAACTTCATTACGAAAGATTCTGTACCCGCTCAGCGAAGCATTTGAAGCTATTGGGTCAGACCAGGTTAAATTAAGAGCAACATCTTCTGATGATGATAATGCCTGGAAATTACGGGGGGGGAAGAATACTTCGGGAGCATCCCATCTGAACGAGATATTATCGATCCAGGCACAGTCTGAACCTTCAACCGTTCCTTGATCCTTAATATAGCTCCATTTGAAAAAATGAGTACCTTGTGTTACAGGAAACTGAGCATAAGACCAATTGGATGTACCTGACCATTGAGACATCTGAACACCATCAATGTAAAATTTAAGGTAATCATATCCCTGTTCTGACGAGATTTTCTTTAAAAAACCGATATTGCCATCTGATGCAACATCAATGATTAAAAACATAGAGGATGTCTGGTTATTGCCAATTTGTCCTGATTTGGCACAATACGAGCCTGAATATGTATTTGAGTCATATATAGTCCAATCTGCATTTGCTTCAAAATTCCAGGGATAAGCACTGAAATTACCAGATTCAAAACCTTCGTCGTAGTCTGTTGGAGGCGGAGTAGGTAATTCAAGATGAAAACCGATAGAGTCTCCGGCTGAAGAGCCGATTTGATTGATATTCAATCCGCCTTGAGAACCATCTGCTAAAAAGGGCGTAGGATTGGTTGATTCGTTTATTGCTGTACGACCCAATTCCTGACTGAATGTTGCAGAATTAGTCTGACCATTATTAGTCATAGTTCCATTAAGACGATATACATACAACTCATCCGGTGGTCCGTCTGCATTGCCGTTACCATCTTCTGATGTGTTTACACGGTATACAAGGAGTCCGGTACCGGGTATGGAGTTTTCAAAAAACCCTTGCTTCTTTCTAAATTCTACTACATAGTAGTATTGTAGGTTATTGGATGCAATTTTGAAACAGTTTCTTTCCCGGGTGAGCATTTTGTTTACCCAGTAGTTTCCTGATTGAGTAAGTTCCTGCATGGGTGGCAACCAATCTGTATAGCGGGATTTCATATAAGCACTGTGATGTTGAGGAGGATTTCGATTACTTTCCATCAAATCCCATCTTCCAACGGTAGTGTTGCCATCATAACTATAATGATATAAATCAGGAAAACCCATACTATGAGACATTTCATGGCAAAGGACACCAACACCGCTATCAATTAAGGCATCTTCAAGTTGGAAATTGAATGTGTATACCTGTGCTCCGTTAATCAAAGCAACGTGGTTTTGCATTACCCACATATGAGGCCAAAGCAAATCAGCCCATTCACCTGTTGCTCCTCTTACAATAAAACACACATTATCAATATAACCATCATCATCTGCGTCTAAATCCAATTCCACAGGCACCATTGCAGACACATAGCTGATAGCATTTTGCAGAAGATTCATCTCACGATCTTCACGTTCATTATCACCATCATATCCCGTTGGATTCATAGAGCTATAGGGTTCGTAGTAGTTTCTTGGAAGTGTATCCTGATATGAAACAATGACATCATTGATTGGCTCAGGATAAAAGTAAGTTGAAATACTTAAAGCCTGATAAGAATCCTCTTTGAAATAGTTATACATAGAGTTTGTATTTGGGACATTGTTATTAAACAATGTTGAATATGATGACATGCCACCGGTAAATTCTGTCTCGTCTGAAAATCTAATAAATACAACTAAATTGTTAACATCACCACTTGTGGGAGAGCGAAAGCTTCGGGATACTCCGTTCCATCTGCGTTGTCTTATTTGCCTGTATGTCTCAGGGTCTATATTCACTCCAACCGGTAATCCGGTTGCCTGAGGTTCAATTTGTCCGACAATATATTCTGATGGTTCGACAATACTGCCATTTTTTTTTGCATAAGTATAGAAGCCAGTTGTTTTGTTCTGGATAATTGTATAGCCATTAGAGTCGTGTAGCCAATTGTGATATTCATCACCGGAAGCGAAACATTTATATGACGCGCCGTCAGGCTGGGTTATTACCTTTGGTAAATTGGTCAGATACGCTGCTGTAGCAGGTACTATAACTATTAGAAGCACAGTTAATAACAACAAGAATTTATTCATCATTCCTCCACCATATAGGGAAAACATCTCAATTATTACTATAAGCAAGTTTGATGCCGTTTACTAAATTTATTGACTGAATTCTCCAATTTGAAATCTTGATAAACATGAGTGAATATCAAGATAAACCACAACAATGGGTGAAGAAAACCCAGATGAATCCAACAAAAACAATCTTTTGGCTTGCTGGAGAGAACTCCGGTGATTTACACGCTTCACTTGTTATGCGAAAGCTTAATGAGGAAATCCCGTATATCAGGCATATTGGTATTGGCGGAAACCTAATGAAAGCTGAAGGCCTGGATCAGTTGTTTCCTTTTGAACGTTTCGCAGTTATGGGGTTTGTTGAGGTAATCAAGCATTTGAGATTCTTTATGAAAGTAGAGAATACAATAAAAGAACTGTTTAAAAGGGCAAAACCGGATTTGGTTATTTTGGTTGATTATCCGGGCATGAATCTCAGGATTGCCAGAATTGCAGATGATGAAGGAATACTGGTTCTCTATTTTATTGCACCTCAATTTTGGGCTTGGAAACATGAAAGAGTTTATAAACTGCGTGAGCATACACGCCATGTCGCCTGCATTCTTCCATTTGAAGAAGAACTGCTCAGCATTCATAATATCAAAGCTACATATGTCGGGCATCCAATAGCAGAAGAAATCAATTTCGAATTAGATAGAGAGGCATTTGCCAGATTCTATGGTTTAAACCCTGATATGCAATGGATTGGCTTCTTTCCTGGTAGTCGTAATGATGAAGTTGAAAAACTATTACCAATTTATCTTGAAACCATAAAAAAACTCGATAGCAATAAATACCAGTTTCTGTTTTCCAAAGCACGTTCTGTTTCACATCAACGGTATAAGTATTTAATTGATAAACAAACGAAAGTAAAGCCGTATATTATAGATGGCTACAATTATGAAATGATGAAGTACTCTGAGTACTTAGTAATAAAAAGTGGTACATCGACCCTTGAAGCTGCATATATTGGCACCCCGGCTGTTATTGTTTATATCGCTAATCAAATATCTTATGAAATAGGGAAACGTTTTGTAAAGGTCGATAAAATCGGACTTCCTAATATAATCCTTGATAAGATGGTGCTTCCAGAGCTTATCCAGCATGATGTAACTGCTGAGAATATTTCCAGGGAAATCACTTCATGTTTAAACGATGCGAAACAATACAATCAGATTAAACACGAACTACGCAAAATCCATGATCTGTTAGGTGACAGGATTGCCTCAAAAGAAATGGTACTAATTATCAGGGAAATGCTTAAATTATGAAATTTTCCCCATTATTCATGAAAATCGAACGCAAGGTCGGAGCTGTTGCTTTAAAACTTCTTAGCGTAACCATCAGGTATAAAATAATCAACAAACCATCAGACCAACTCAAATGCATTTTTATGTGCTGGCATAGAGATATACTATTAATGTTCCTGCACCGTATCGGGTCTGATGCTGGGGCTGTTATTTCTTCTTCACAGGATGGTGAATTGATTGCTGGTCCGGTTGAAGAATTAGGGGTTAAAACCGTTAGAGGTTCCACAACCCGTCAAGGCTCGCAAGCATACAGGGCAATATTGAAAATGGCAAAAGAAAGGCAATTGGCAATTACACCCGACGGACCCAAAGGACCACCGAAAGTAATCCAACCGGGTGTACTGCATATTGCATATATAGCCAAAATCCCCATAATCCCTGTAGCATTACATGCTAATAGAGAATGGGTATTTAAATCTTGGGACAAATTCCGGGTTCCAAAACCTTTTTGTAAGATTACTGCGATTTATGGAGCACCGTTCTTTATCAGGGAAAAGTCAGAACTAGAGACCTCCACTCAGGAGTTATCAGATATTGTAAACGTTTTAGAAAAGGAACTACCGATTTAATAAACCATACATTCCCCGCATGCATTTACTCTAATCAATTTACAAAGAAATCCGTATCTCAATTATTACAAAAAAAAAGAACCGATGCATTGGCATCGGTTCAATTGAATGTACAAAAAATACTTCTAGTAAGCTTTACCAGACTGAGCAATTAACTGAGCCAGATTTGATAATTTACTATCTACATCACTTATTACTTCTGGTTCACTAGATCTGGATTTTACGGCTTTGAGTTGTTCTTCGGCTTTTCTGAAAGCTGCATTAGCAGCTATGCGTGCTGCGTCTCTTTCTTTACTAAGTCTATCTGCTTTTCCACCGTAAGCCTTACTTGCTTCTTTTTCTAAAACGATAAATTCGTTATATTTGTCGCTACCCCGACGTTGGTTGATAGTAGCAAGAATGATATACGGTTGATATAATGAAGCGTCTTTTGCTAGTGCTGAATTTGCATTACTTTCCGCATCTTTCAAATTATTTAGTGATAAGTAAACGTCGGCAAATCTAAGATACATGATAGCATTTTCAGCATCAATAGCTTTCAGTTTGTTCAGGGTTTCGAGAGATTTCATATTGTATTCGGTGACTAATGCCTGATTATTCTTTTCCGAAGCATCCGCAGCAGCTGCCCTGTAAAGTCCTGCAAGATTCAAATAGGCATTTGTATTATTCGGACTGGTTTTCAATAGGCCTTCATATCGGGCTATCGCTTCACCAATACGTCCGGCTTTCTGATAGGAAAAAGCTAATCGTCTTGCAATTGTATCATTATCCGGATTCTCTGTTGCAGCTTTCTCTAAATAGGGAATAGCTTCGCTGTATTTACCATTGTCATACAATAGAAAAGCCATACGGGTTTGTGCTTTCATAAATTTGGGGTCTATCTTTATTGCATTTAAAAGTGCTTCTTCAGCTTTGTCCTTTTGGTTGTTTTCCACATACATATTAGCAATTGAAAGCCACAATTCTTCATCATTCTGAAGATTAGCTACCTTTACCAGTGTGCTGATTTTATTGATGTTGTCACCTTTATCTCCATAGGCAGAACTGAGACTTTGCAGAGTGATTACATCCTTGGTTGTGAGTGTGTCAGCCAAAGATTTGTTCAAATTTGTAATTGCTGCGTCATATTTTTTTTGTTTATAAGCTATCATACCAAGATAATAATACGCTGGTTTGTAATCAGGATTATAGTTTAAAATTGTATTGAAGCCCTGTTCAGCTTGTTTGAAATTTTCAGCATGATAGTCCTGAATAGCCAAGGTCAACATTTTATCTGTTTCGTCATTGATAAAGGAGGCTAGTTTACCGAGAAAATCTTTCTCTAAAACAGCCCAACGTTTCTTCTTACTCTTTACAACATCAACTTTCTGTTGTTTCAAATCCTGAGTTTTCATGCTATAGAAGCGGAACTGTATTGAAAATGTTTGCTCATTGACAGCACTGATTACTCCCAATATTACAACATCAGCATTTAGCTCTTTACCTATTGCAGACATATCATCTTTTTCCATATCGTCGATATCAGCAATATCCATATCCTTAAAAGCATCAGCAGTTGTTTTGAGATTCAGTAATTCGTATTTATCATTTGTATTAAATGTGTGTTCTAAATCTCTGATTGTCAGAAACTTTTGGATATACTTACTAGAGCTGTCCAGTCTCTTTAAAGGTAGTACAGCAACTTTAATGGTTGTAGCTGTAAGTACTGAAGTCACAGCAATGGTCACTAAAAATAGCGTTAACCACTTTTTCATTATTCCTCCATCTATATCAGCGGAATTTATTATTTTAAATCTTGTTTTCAATTTTAGCCTTTTGTGTCAAGAAAAATGACTATCCAAGATAGATTTCTCAGAATATATTCATATACGAATGCAATTTAACTCTACTGACTCAATGTTAAAAATTATCCTGCAAATTCGCTTACTTAAATCTTTGAAAATGCGAATGAGCTGCGATTGAAGCATAAGTAAACATTAGAATTATTCAATAATACTTAATATTGAGCCTGAATAGTGATGCGTGAAGTTTCCTGATTTGTTGCGAATAACAATGGCTCCATCTTCAGAAATTCCTGTCAGAGTACCAGAAACAATTTCTTTTCCGGTATTGAAGGCAATTTCGTTATCTTTGCCGTAAAGGTTTGCATTGAGGTTATCAACAATTGAGCACATTCCGGAAAGTGAAAATTCAGGCAGAGCATTCTGCAGGTTCAATAAGAAATTATTCAATAGGGCAATATTTGATATATGAAATGAATTCACTATTTTTAAACTGACAGGCTCTAGCTTAGTCTCAAATTTAACATCAGTGATATTTGTATTTATTCCAACTCCCACAATCAAGTAATTCTGATAATGATTTATTAAAATTCCAGCTAGCTTTCTTCCGTCTATGAGCAAGTCATTAGGCCATTTTATTTTTAATCTACCCAAAAGGTGAGGGAATTGTTCCAGGATAGTTATATACAGGCAATTACCAATTACTAGTGATACTTGAGAGGGCTGATTAATTGTTTTCAGACAATACGTAAACCATAAACCTCCGGGTGGTGAAAACCAGGCATTATTATTTCTGCCGATTCCCTGAGATTGCTCATCAGTAATGACAAGGAATTGTGGAGGTGGGGAAACTACATTATCGATTACATTTTTTGCTTCTGTCATAGTACTGGAGGTATGATGATAATGGAAAGTCCAGGGGCTACAATATCTGTTTCGTCTCATACGTGTATTATTACAAAATCAGCATTGCATCGCCATAACTAAAGAAACGGTATTCTTTCTGAACAGCTTCCTGATATGCTTTCATTGTAAAGTCATAACCGGTTAAGGCTGCTACTAGCATTATTAAGGTGGATTCAGGCAAATGAAAATTGGTTAGCATCGCATCGACTATTTGAAATTTCTTGCCGGGATAGATGAAGATATCTGTCCATTTACTACCATGCTCTAAGATACTGTCTTTAGCAAAACTCTCCAATGTCCTGGTACTGGTAGTTCCCACAGCTATGATTCTGCGCTTTTCCAGCTTGGCACAATTGACAATATTGGCAGTATCTTTTGAGATAATACAGAATTCAGAATGCATCTTATGATGTGTGATATTTTCTACTTTTACCGGTCGAAACGTCCCGAGACCAACATGTAATGTAACTTCGGTTACGATTACACCTTTGGCTTTGAGTATATTCAGAATTTCCTGCGAGAAATGTAATCCTGCTGTTGGCGCTGCCACTGAGCCATTATCTTTTGCGTATACTGTCTGATAAGCGCTGTGGTCATTCTCATTATCATTTCTTTCGATATATGGTGGAAGAGGGATGTGGCCACACTTTTCCAGTATCTGCCAGAAATCTCCTTTATAGTGAAATGCAATTTCTCGCAGACCTTCTTCATCCGAAAGCGATATCTCTCCGGATAAATCATCAGAGAAAAAGATAGTCTGAGCTATTTTAATTCTTTTACCGGGGTGGACAAGACACTTCCATACGTCAGGATTAAGCTGGTGCAATAGAAATACTTCTATTTTGGTTCCATTTTCTTTAGTACCAAAGAGACGTGCAGGGATGACTTTTGTTTTGTTTACTACAACAACATCTCCTTTTTTCAATAGATCTACAATATCATAGAAATGCTGGTGTGAGATGGATTGCGCTTCTCTGTTTAATACCATCAAACGTGATTGCGGACGTTCAGACAGCGGGTATTGAGCAATCAGATGCTTGGGCAGATTATAAAAGTAACTTTGCTTTTGAAGAAGATCAGGCATTAAACAAACAGTTACTTAACAGGATATGGGACATTCACAGCAGACTTGAGGGTCGCTGTAAAGGCACCGACAGTTATCTTACTGGTCATCTTTAAAGGAATTTTATAAGCATCATCTGTTACCCATATTAATATTCGACCAGACTGTTTGAATACCGCTTCGCCTTTGAGCTTAGGCTCAATCAGCAGACATTGTTTCTTACCAAAGATACTATCGATAGTTTCACGTCTATGCACTAACACTTCAGTAGTGTAAGCTCTTCCATCTGTAGTTACGTTTATCAAAACACTTCTACCGGGGACCAGATTTTGTTGTCTCACATAATAGAACGCACTCAATATATCCTGTGTGTTTGGAATTATTGCTATCTGCTTCGTTCTGAATAGCTTTTTCTTAAAGTTCCAGCGTTGGTATGTGCTTGTCTTTTTATCATGGTCGTAAGTATGAACTCTGTATTGTTGATAAGCGCCTTCATTAAGTCTCTTGGAAAAACGCAGTGAACGTAAGGCTTCTTTTTGCCAGTAGCTTTGTACAGTATCTCTTACTTTAAAAACAGAATCAAAGAATGGATATGTCTTGGCAACTGATGTAATCAGCCAGACCGGTTGATCAAGTAATGAAGAACTCTTTATCTCCAGACTTGCTTCCGCTGCACTGACAACGCCATAGTTAACAGTAAAAGTCAGCTTTTCACCGTCAGTTATGATAGCACCCAGGTTAACTATATTAAGACTCATTGCCATGCTTAATATGGCAAGTATGATATTGAAATTGTATCTTTTCATAATACTCCGCCAGTCAGGTACATCTCTTCGCCGGATAAAGCATTTACTTCCATATTTAAAAGAGATAGTACTGTTTGAGTTACATCCTCAGGGCTTACAAGTTTCCCCGCGGGATGAGATATCTTATATGCTTTAAAATATTCTTTTCTGAAAGCCAGATATTCGCCCTGATAATCTTCTTCAAGATTAGTCTCAATTGGAGCAGATGAAACCATATTGATTTGGATATTATGGGGAGCCATCTCCAAAGCTACTGTTCGTACCAGGTTTGCCATTGCAGCTTTACTTGCTGCATATGCGGAACCATAGGGAAGACCGGTTCGGGTTACATTTGAACCATAGAATACGACCTTACCCCGATGTAAATTAACCATCAACGGTAAAATGCATCTAAGAATATTATAAGCGAAAGTTATGTTCTGACCAACTACACTTTCCCAAATCCCCGGCTCGCTTTCATGCAATGCCTTAGCATCATAGCTGCGAATCGCGGCAGTGTGCACCAAGGCATCCGGCACTAATCCTGTTTTATTGATTAACTCTTGAATGGTAGATTCCGTTTGCTCATAGTTATTAAGGTCGCATTTGATTATATGACATAAAGCTGGATGTAACTTTGTTAACTGCTCAAGCCTATCAGTTCGGTTATGTGCCAATAGGAATATAGTACAACCTTGATTCAGCAGTTCCTTTGCCAGATGAATTGCTGATTGGCCGTTAGCTCCGGTGATAATAACAGTGTTTGGATATTTCATATACTAATAGTACAATCCAGAATGAAGTTTGCTGCATCAAATTTGTCTGCTTTGATAGACTTTGTTGTCTTTCCGGAGATAACAACGATTTCAGTATTGTCTTTACCGCTTACGTTTAAATGATTTGCTACGATAAAATCGAGATTCTTCTTCTTCAGCTTAGATTTTGCATTTTCCATTAGGTTCTCAGATTCAGCGGCAAAACCTATCAATATCTGTGATTTCTTTTTATTCTTGCCCAAACCAGCCAGAATATCCGGAGTTTGCTTGAATTCCAGAGTCAGACTTGGTTGTTTCTTTATCTTCTCTTTAGAAGTTTTGATTGGGGTGTAGTCAGAAACCGCAGCAGCCATGATGATGATATCCATTTCCGTAAATAGCTTCTCAACGGATTCCTGCATGCAAGAAACAGAAGGTGCAAAGATAGCTTCATGCAGATTATAAGGAAGTGCAACAGCAACATAGCCGTAAACAAGATATACAATAGCCCCTCGTAATGCAGCAGCTCTGGCTATAGCAATACCTGTTTTACCAGACGAACAATTGGTAATCTGCCGCATCGGGTCAATAGCTTCAGCAGTTCCACCGGCAGTTATCAGTATCTTTTTGCCCTTTAAGTCTTGTGTGTAATGAAGATAAGTTTTGATGCCATATAGTATTTCCTCTACCGGAGGAAACTTGCCTTTGCCTTCATAACCACAAGCCAGCATTCCGGTTGCCGGTTCAAGAACATAGTTACCTCTTCTTGATAAGGTTTCCATATTACTCTGTGTGGCAGGATGCTCGTACATGTGCACATTCATGGCAGGAACCCAGAGTATTGGCTTGGTATGAGCCAATAAGACAGATGACATCAAATCATCGGCAATACCATGCGCTGCCTTCGCTATCATATTAGCTGTAGCTGGGGCTACAACGATTAAATCTGCCCAGTCTGCCAAAGAGATATGAGCCAAAGGGTCATTACTGTCATGACTGTCATTCCTTACCGTTCCGTCATTTCCCACGCGCCCGTCATTCCTGTAAGTCCCGCTCGTGTCATCCTGAGCGTCGGGGTCCCCGCAAGACAACTTGTTGGCTTGTGGGGTGACTAGTCGAAGGACGGGACGCAGGCAGGAATCCAGAACCTTTCCACCATTTCCCATGCGCCCGTCATTCCTGCGAAGGCGGGAATCTTGAAACATCTCACTATATGCAAAGTTATGGGTAATCGTAGTAAAATTGAGCTCTGTAACAAACTCCAGAGCATTCCTGGTGAGGATGGTTTTAACCTCAAAGCCTTGCTTTATCAGTTGGCTCGCAAGGTCGATTGACTTATAGGCAGCAATACCGCCTGTAACACATAAGAGAATATTCTTCATATACTTTACCATCTCCCTGAAAGCACTTTTTCCCATACAGGGTCTTTTGTGTCAACTCAAAAAGTTGTTTCCACAGTCACTATACACACGTAGTCAGGTAACGCAAAGGCGCAGTGTCATTCCCGTGAAGACGGGAATCCAGTTCTTTAGAAAGCGGAATGTAGTGCAGTGATAAGATGCAGCTAAACGGATGTCGTCCCTGTGCAGGCAGGGATCCATTTCCATAGAAAGAGAAACGAAGTGTAGCGATAAGATGCAGCTAAACCCGGATGTCGTCCCTGTGCAGGCAGGGATCCATTTCCATAGAAAGCGGAACGTAATAGCGATAAGATGCAGCAAAAGAAAAAGACAAAACAGCATGGATTCCTGCCTGCGCAGGAACGACATGGTGGTATAGATTTGGGAGATGGTATACAAAGTAAACTTGTCACATAGGTAACACTTTAATAAGTGAAGCGGCATGGAGGAATATGCCATGCCCTGGAGAGAGATTAAACCTATGGACGAGAAATTGAAGCTTATATCAGACTGGTTAAGCGGTAACTACAAGATAACAGAGTTAGCTGAATCATATCAGATCAGCAGAAAGACAATATATAAGTGGATAGGGCGCTATCAAAAGTATAGCGTTGATGGATTAAAGGATCAAAGCAGAGCACCTTTGAGTCATCCCAATCAAACATCTCAAGAAGTATTGAAGTTGCTAATAGATTTTAAGCTTGAGCATCTCAAATGGGGTCCAAAAAAGCTTGTATCTGTATTATCAAAGAAGCATCCTACCTTGGAATTTCCATGTGCCAGCACAGCTCAGACATGGTTAAAGAGGAATGGTTTAGTGAAAAAGCGTAAACCCAGAAGAACCGTACCACCCTATACAGAGCCTTTCAAGGGGAGCAATAAATCAAATGCATCCTGGAGTATTGATTACAAGGGGCAGTTTAAAACTAAGGACGGATTGTATTGTTATCCTCTAACGATAATAGATAACTATAGCAGGTGCCTGTTACTCTGCAAGAGTCTTATCAGTCCCAATTATGAAGACACTAAAAGATGGGTAGATTGGGCTTTTCAGGAGTATGGGTTACCCGAAGCAATCAGGTCAGATAATGGGGTTCCATTTGCTGTGGCTAGTTTAACCGGTCTGAGTCGTTTAACAATTGATTGGATAAGTCTGGGTATCAAGCATGAGCGCATAGATAAAGGGCATCCTGAGCAGAATGGGCGTCTGGAACGTTTTCATCGCACACTTAAAGATGAGGCAACGAAGCCTCCTAAGAGTAACATATATGAACAGCAACAAGAGTTCGAGAGATACAGGCAAGAGTATAATGAAGAGCGTCCTCATGAGTCTCTAGGGCAAATAACACCATCAGAGTTGTATATTAAGAGCACCAGAAAGTATCCTTTGCGGAGAAAACAACCTGTATACGACTCAGACTTAATAGTCAGAAAAGTAAAGCGTTCCGGTGAGTTCTCTCACCGAAATGGCTTCTATTATATTTGCCAATTGTTAGAGGGTAAGTACATAGGCATAAGAGAAACGAAAGATGGATTTATGGAAGTGTACTATTATGATGTACTAGTAGCAAGGATTAATATGAATGGTGGTAAGTACTACCGCAAGACTTCGAAGCCACTTTGGGGCGCTGTTCCGCTACGCTCCACAGCGCCCCAAAGTAACAAGGAATTAAAGATTGAACTTGCCAAGAATGAAGCTTGGATAAATAAGTAATAGTGTAACCTATGTGCCTGGTTTACTTTGTAACCTATGTAATATTCAAACAGGTCGGATATCCATTCCATTTTTACGGAATGTAGTGCAGCGATAAGATACAGCAATAAGAAAAAGACAGCATGGATTCCTGCCTACGCAGGAACGACATGGTCGGGTATCCATTCCATGTTTATGGAACGTAGTGTAGCGATAAGATACAGCAATAAGAAAAAGACAAAACAGCATGGATTCCTGCATGTTTGAAATGGAAAGGGCAGGCACAAGACCTGCCCCTACGTTGTCATTCCGATAAAGTAGGTTACCTGCCTCAGGTGACCAAACAGCAGGTATCAAACGGAACGCTGGATTTATCAGGCAGGTTTCACCAGATTTATCTGGATTTTATATAAGTTTCCTGCCTCAGGTGACCAAACTACAGAATCTCAGTTCTTCTTCACATGTTTCAAAACCCACCCCATAATCAATCTTAATGCTATTATTACGAACAATGTTATCAACATCTGCTCTGCGTTTTCATTCAGAAGGGGGATATCGACAATAGAATCAATTAAGTTATATTGCTATTATTAAAAACCAGTTTAAACAATACCTGATCTGAGCGAAAGTTCGGGATAAGTAGGTTACCACAATCATCATTTCGAAAAAATAAGTAAATGTTTGACAAACACTACAATATCCTTTCCCCACCATAAATAAAGTGTGTAGATGACAACAATATTTTCTAATATGTACAAAAAGTTTTTTATGATATTTGAAAATCTATTAGGTAAGAAGGGTTTTAATGGAGACACAAGCCATTCACTGACTATCATTAGCAGTTCCTTTAAATAATAAAAGGGATTAATAGTCCTTAAGATTGATGATTGAATATTGTCTTTATATGAACCACTTGAAATTTCAATCATGTCTAAAGCAACATTATAATCAATTTGATGCTCAGAAAGAGTAAGTATGTTGTGAATTAAATTTATGTTCTTTACGAAACCTCCAAGGGCTGGAGGTGGATAATGAGTTGCCATTAATGGTAGACCAGACTTCATAACTATTGATTCAATAGATAATAGTTGCTCATTAATTTTTGTTCTTAATTGAACAGCTGTTTGATTTTCGTTTCTTCCATCAAGAAAATTGAAGGTGGAATTTGAATAGTATTTTCTTACATCTTCTCTAAAGGAGTCTAACTTCTTAATTCTTCTTTTGTTTTCCCAATAGATTATCGAATTTATGTTTCTCATATTTCCCTATGTTTAGATTTTATCATTATCTTCTAGTCTAAACCTAAGTCATGATATCTAGGCTTAAGTATGTTCTAATCAATCTTGTTAGTCTTTCCATAATGGACTTAACATCATTAATATCCTGATTTGTTTTAATCCCAATTATCTCATACTGTCTATTTTGTCTTGTAATAACTTTGCTTCATTTTGAGCTTGAGTAATTTCGGATTGAGATAGCTTACTCATTGCAGTGTCTCTGCCTACAGAAAATTTTTCAAAATCATCATTTGAGCAATTACTACAAGCTAATAGCAACCATTTATAGGCTTCTTTAATATCCTGAGTGACACCTTGCTCATTGTAATAACAACATCCAAGTTTACACTGGGCACCTGCATTTCCCTGTTCAGCTGCCATACGATACCATTTTACAGCTTCTTCATAATCTTGAGCGACACCTTGACCATTATCATAACAAACACCAAGATTAAATTGTGCGTCTGCGTGTCCCTGCTCAGCTGCTAATCTATACCATTTTACAGCTTCCTCATAAACTTGAGTGACTCCTTGACCTTTGCCATAACAAACACCAAGATTATACTGAGCATCTGCTTCTCCCTGCTCACTTGCCAATCTATACCATTTTACAGCTTCCTTATAATCTTGAGTGACCCCTTGACCATTGTAATAACTATATCCAATATTACACTGTGCTTGTGCAATTCCCTACTCAGCTGCCAATCTATACCATTTTACAGCTATCTCGTAATCCTGAGTGACACCTTGACCATTATCATACAAAATACCAAGATAAGCTTGGGCATATGCATATCCATGCTCTGCTGCCAGCTGAAACCACTTTAATGCTTCCGGATAATTCTGAGTTACCCCATTACCATTTAAATACATAACACCAAGACTACATTGTGCTTGTGCATATCCCTGTCCCGCTGCTATAAGATACCATTTTACAGCTTCTTTATAATCCAACTTAATGTCATCGCCTTGTTCATAACAAAAACCAAGATTAAACTGTGCATCTGCATCTCCGAGTTTAGCTCTTTCCAATAGGGAGTTGAATTCAAAAGAAAGAACATCAGTTTCATTTGTAGACTTATTGCTGATAAAATATTTCTTATAATTTTCCTGTCCAATGGCATATATCAAATCATTTTTAACCATTGCATTTGGAAATTCCTTAACATCTGAATACTTTTTCAACAAGGATATCAAGGCTTTCCATATGAATACATTATCAATGCCATGAAATTGGGGTTTCTTTTCTTTTCCTTCACATGAGAAGCATACAATATCATTATCAGTTTCAACCGATAGTATACTATCTATTTTATATTCTTTTGTTGTATTTTCCCCATTAAAGATTACTCGCTTATTAGTCAAAACTAATTTGCCTTTATCTATGCATCTCATTTCGGGTACTGATCTACTTTGCCCTTGAGAACCACCGATATATACCCCTTTAGCAATTCTAATAGCAGCGCCACCTCTTGTAGAAACAGATTTACTTCTCATCTCAACATAAACAACATAATCTATCAAATATGCTTTTTCACCTTTCTTTAGCATGATATCAGTATTTATAGTTTTTATTTTTTTTGTTTGATACAGTTCTTCTAAATACAAGCGGGCTTCTTGAAACTTGATAATGAAACTCTCATGATTGCTATTGGCTGTAGTAGGGTTCTTCTGGGTTTTGAAATATACTATTATCATAATGATAATCACAATTACAATAAAAATAACTACCGATGAGCCCATATAATCCCCCTTATGAAAGAGTAGAATCTATAGTAATATGTTTTGTTTTCGTAAAGATAGGAAAAGGGGAGCTGATTTTTGTGTCAATGTTTTTCCTACGTGATTAAGTGATTAAGTGATTAAGTGATTAAGTGGTTAGGTGGAAAGGAGGAAAGGTGGAATCGCTTTGCGATTAATTGAGAATTGAGAAAGGGGTACTGCATCTTATCGCTTTACTGCGTTTCGTAAGAATGGAATGGATCCCCGATCAGGTCGAGGATGACGGATTCCCGTCTTCACGGGAACGACAAGACCTTGCTTATCCATTAATCGAATTACGGGTTAGAGTAGGGGATGTATCCCATTCTTTAGAATGGAGTTATCCAAACTAAAGCTTAGGTTACATCTTGCTCTGTCCTTAGGCTGGTCTGTTTTGCCTCCCTTATAATGCCCGAACAATACCTATATTTGCGTATAGGTATTTTACCGGAGGTGTAATATGGGTAAAAGAGACTAGAACAAGGCCAGTGCAGCGTGGCTGCAAATTATAAATTAGACTCTGTGGAAAAAAGTACGCATGAGGAATTTTGGAGTTCAAATCGCCTCCGAAATACAACACATTTATACATGGTAAAGGGCGATTCGGACTTCAATATTCCTGTTATCTTAGTATATGGCAATGAATAGTTACAAGGTACACAATGTCGCTTTCACCGAAGTCCGAAATTCCCCTAAGATGGGATAACTTGTTTTGATTTTTGATGGGAATTTTGAACTCCGAAGCGCTAAGTCCACTTCTTTCCAACGAATAGTTACAAGGTACACAATGTCGCTTTCACCGAAGTCCGAAATTCCCCTAAGATGGGATAACTTGTTTTGATTTTTGATGGGAATTTTGAACTCCGAAGCGCTTAGTCCACTTCTTTCCACAGAGTCTGAATTATAAATTATGGATTCCCTTCTGCGCAGGAATGACTTCGGTTATTACTTATACATTTCTCTTATATATCGTGCTTGACTCAGAGAATTTATAGAGACTCATGAGGGTATCTTTTGGGAGTAAAGTCCCTGCAGACTCCCTGATGACTCCCTGAAGACCCCTATCGTCAGCTAATATATAAATGAGGATAAAGAGAGACATATTATGGCATTTAAGAGGATAAATTGAGATTATGTCTTTGCTAGATGGGAAGTGCCTCTAATTAGCAGTTCTTGCGCATCTGACTCCGATATCTAAATAGCGAATGGCAGGTATGACCATACCTCTGAGATTAACGCGTTGGAAAGAAGCGTTATAGTACCATGAACCACCCCGAAGACTTCTATATGTGCCATTATCTGCTCCGTGAGGGTTTGTGGTATTTGCCGTAGTATAGCTTGTAGCCCAGTCCCAGCACCATTCCCAGACATTGCCGCTTAAATCATATAACCCAAGTTCATTGGGCAATTTTAACCCAATCGGATGAGTAATACCATCCGAATTTGGGGAAAACCAGCTAACGTCGTCAACAATACTACTACCGGCATACTCATAACTCAAAGATTGTGAGCCACCTTTTGCTGCATATTCCCATTCTGCTTCGGTTGGTAATCTGTAGCCATTTGCAGTCCAGTTACAGGTAATGTTATTCTGTACATCAGAATTCCAGCCATAAGGCCAGGTATTGCAGTCAGTGCCAAAGCCTGTATATGTATAACAAGGCTCATAACCTTCCCAAAGACTTCTTTTATTACAAAATTCTATTGCATCATACCAGGATATTTGTTCAGCAGGTCTCAAAGAATCCCCGGTAAAATAGGATTGGTTAAAGCCCATTATCTCGCGAAACATAGCTTGCGACACCTCAAATTTATCCAGGTAGAAAGAAGAAAGAGTTACACGGTGAAAGGGCGTTTCGCTACTATTTCCATTACTGTGAGTATTACCCATGATAAAAGAACCACCTTCGACTAAGACCATGGACGGCTGGGGTGGACTGATAATATTGTAGTTACTTTCTATTGTTTCACTTGGTTTAAATCCGTCTTTAAAGGCTCTGATTTTTAAGGTTGTAGTACAAATTATCGGTATTGAAGCAGAATACAATGCTGAGTTTTCGCCGGGGATAGTACCGTCAACTGTGTATCTGATGGCAGCATTTTCTGTGGTACAAGAAGCATTTATCAAGAGTGGTGCATAATAAGTTCCTGATACTTTATCAATGATCGGAGCGGGTAACCTGTTATCCTCTGTCTTCGCAGGATTCTTGAACATACACGACATGCAAAGCAAAGCAATTATTGCCGGGAATAATAGTAATCTGGTTTTCATAACATTACCCATCCTGTTGTTTTTATCTTCATGTTATGTAATATTTATTCCCATTTTCAAAGAAATATAACAATTCTTACAGACAAAAGACTATCTTACTCGCTTTGTTAATACTATATGTATTTTTCCTGAATGAATACGATAACTATTTTACCTCTACTCTTATTCCTTCTGAATGTGAAGTAAATTCCGGTGCATACATACACTGGATGGTTGTCACCCCATTGGAGAAATCACCCTTATTGGTAGCGCGCAGGGGATATTCAAATACATAAGTACCTTTTCTGAGGTATTCTATAAAGAAATTAGTCGCAGCATCACCGGTTGCTTCATAATAACCTAACCCATCCTGCCACTTATATTGAGAAAGCACGTTTATCGGCTCAAAGCCTGAACTGCGCATATCTTTCATATGAACATATTCCATGTCTCTGTCCGACCGCAGCTCTATCCTGATTTTAACTTTATCTCCTACGCTCAGAACAGTCTTGTCGTTAATGGGGTCAAGTACAATTCCTGTATCTGTGGTTCTTTCCAGAAACAGCTTTTTATTGAGCTTCAGCGGAGTCTCAGCGGGAGTTATTTTATCCAGGTTTTCAAAGTACTGCCAGTACAAAGCACCCCAGGCAGGCACGTCATTGGGATTTTTGATGCTGACTTCTGCCATCTCAGGAGTAATATCATTTCCGCCCCAGGAAGTCTTAAAATATCCTGTGCCTGCTTCCACTTGTACTCCTTCCAAAGTACGGGGGTCAATTCCTTTACCACCTAAGGAGATTTCTGCCAGCTTATCAGTATCCATCCACTCAGTACCGGAAAGCAGCAGGGCATAGCAAGCCTCTGCTGTGGCTTTGGTTGTTTTCCAGTTAGTAGTTTGCTTATTCTTAAGCAGCCAGGTCCTCATTCCATCCAGGGATTCTGTATCTTTGGTGATATCATTAAATGCTTCTATTAAAAGAGATTGCGTTTCAATCGGAGCCTGATACCAGTACCAGCCATAACCGTTATCTTTCCACCACATACCCAATTCATCATTATGCAGAGCACGTTCTTTGAAAGAAGCGATAATTTTAACCGGAAGCACTTCCTTACCCATCCGATACATACCTAAAGCAATCAGACCTTGCCCGTAAATGTCCTTATTCAGCCAGTACTTTTCCGTCTGACCCTTAAAATAATCAACGGCCACTTTCACATTATCCGGAATTGTAACATCCATAAAATAAGACCGTGCATACAGATAGTGCATTTCCATATAACCCAGATTGTCTAATTTTAAGTCTCCATGTTTTTTGATATACTCATAATCTTCCAGAATTTTTCTATCCAGATATTGAAGAGCTTCCTGAGTCATATTCCAGGTACGGTTATCTTCCCGGACTGATTTTACTTTCAGATGGTCCAGATGACCAATACCTTCTACAATATACTGTGTAACCCACCAGGAATCTTCCATACCGGGAAACCATGACCAGGCGCCACTGGGACTCTGATTCTTTTGCAGTTGTGACAATGAACGGTTAAACTGTTCTGCCAGATTATTAAGCTCAAAGAGTAACCCGATTCTCTGTTTACTCTGGGATTCATTCTTCGCATCCAGCACCCAGGGAGTTTCCTGCAAAATTACAGATTTAAGTTCCTGGTTCTTTTCCAGATTGGAAAGCAGAGCAGCAGAATTGGGAGTATTTTTCCAGGATTCAAACACCTTCTTGATACGGGGACTGGAATTGGCTATATGGGAAGCCAGGCTATTGGCATAAAACCTTGTGAAGATCTGCTCATTGCAGTCATAAGGAAATTCCATCATATACGGCAAAGCCTGCACAGCGTACCAGGCAGGATTGGAAGAAAATTCCAGAGTCAGCTTATGATTCCTCAGCGTTGTGGAGTTCTTGCTGTTTTTCAGCTTCTCGAAAGTGAACGACTTTGATGATTTACCTCTCACCGGTAAAGGCAGACTTTCTGTCACCAGCATCCGGTTAGTCAGGATAGGCAATGTGCTTTCTTCACCATCTGAAAAGTCACCCGCTTTGGCAACAACTCTGTAAGTAACAGCGCTTATTCCGAAAGGAATTGTCAAATCCCAGCTTACTACTGTGCTTTCACCCTTCTTAACCGAAAAAGACTGCTGAGCCTTAGTGAGACCAAATATCTTATCAATCGGTAACATGGTAATGGCATCAAACAACATCAATTGACAGGCTCCCGATTGGTCGGTCTCATCCATGGAAGTTATCTTACTGGCAAATGTGATTTTGTCCCCTTCCCGCAGAAAACGGGGAGCGTTGGGAATTACCATCAGAGGCTTCTGAGTAACGGTAGTATTATCGGTAAGTCCGATTTTTAAATCTTTTGTCAGTCCCAAGGCTCTGAATTTCCATCTGGTTAATGCTTCGGGAACTGTAAACGCTATGCTCACTTCGCCTTGTTCATCAGTACGCAACACGGGATAAAAGAAAGCAGCTTCGGCAAAGTTAGTCCGAGCCTGCACACCACCCAAATCCATTTCTTTGTCTTCCTTACCGCCTCCGCCACTGGAACCGGCTTGCAGTGAAGTCACTTCTCTTGCACTTCCACTTTCATCTTTCATCATCATCTTCATATTTGATGATTTGGCAACCGAGGGAGCAAACATCGATGCGTTTCCTTCAGCAAGCATATCTGAAGCTTCCATACCATCCAGGGCATAATTCATCTCATTAGAACGGCCTCCCCTTATATGCATTCCGCCATAACCTTTATATCTGCGGTCGGAATACCAGCCGGTCTGGTAATTGTACCAATTGAAGGTATTGTATATTCTGGTAGGGAAGTTATAGTAATTATGATAATTTATCAGAGCCAGATTAGCCTGCGCTACAAAGTTATAGTTATTCCAGCCACCTATCTGACGCACTTTTCCGTAGATATCAGCATTCCATTGATTTGACCTGAAGGCATCCAACGAAGCATCATACATGGAAGCCAGCACTTCAGCCGTAAGCTTGCCACCTGTTTTGTCCTTTAGTTTCAGACGCCATTCTTCTTTCTGACCCGGTAAGAGTTTATCGCGGAAAGTCATATATTCAAATTCTATCTTTTTATTAGTCCAGGGCACAGTAATTTCCTGGCTATGCACATAAACCCGCCCGTCTCTGATAAACGTAAAGTGCACATAGAAACTGCCTCGATCATTCTCAGTCACTGGCAGGGAAAACAAGCGTTGTTCATTATTCAGGCTAAACCGCAAGCTATCGATAATCTTATGGTCTTTTTCCAGCTCATAAAGAGCGGTCACATCGGAATAACTGCTGCCCAGCAGAATCTGCGCAGTTTCTCCCGGTTCACAAGACGTTTTGACCGGAACAAACCATTCTGCCATAGGGTAGGGAAGCTGTTTGGTTTTGGAGTTGTAGATGGTAAAATACCGCGTTGTTTTTACTTCCTGCTGCTTATAAGTGGAAATTGCTTCCAGCACATACACACCGGGAGTCCATTTATCCAGATTGGCAATCAGCACAGAATCAACTTCCGGAGTATTGAATTTACCGGAATAGACCTTATCCAAAACTCTCCATTTTGTAATATTATCTTCATTGTGATAAATATCATTGGGGAAAAGTTTCAGAAATTCTACTCTATTCATATAATCACGATCAGGAGAACCCCATAATCTGGTTTTTTGAATGTGGTCAGGCGTTTGTAATTTTGATATGGTTACATTGCCGGCGGCAGAAACTTTCTCACCACTAAGATTGGTAGTCTTGACAGGGATAATCAGCTTTTTTGCCTCAATATTTACTTTCTCAGGAATTTCAAGATTCATAACCAGTTCTTTCTTGCCGATATAGAGTGCCAGACTGCCGCTGCGTGTTTCCCCACTAATATCCGTAACATCTGCTGAAACTGTAAAGCAAAAGTACGGATTACCAAATTCCGATACAGTGTCATCTCCCATAGCCATAAAGTTCAGGGTAAATTCACCTTTCTCATTGGCTGTAACTGTCCCGTGCGCAATTTCCTTTTGCGGCGTGGAAGGACTCACTCCCCACCACCAGAACCAATAAGGGTATTTGGGTTGACGGACGATTCGGAAATCAACTGTCGCATTATCTATAGGAAAACCTGCATAAGACAGAGCTTTGCCTTTCACCGTTACATACTGGTCCAGCTTATAGGTTTCTTTAGGTTTTTCTATTGTAACCTCAAACTTAGGACGCTTATACTCTTCCACACTAAAGCTGACACTACCTATGTTGTCTACCTGGATATACATAGGACCGGTCAGAACTCCTTTGGGAGCAACAAATTCAGTATTGAAAGTGCCGTATTCATTGGTGGTAAGTTTTTGCCGGCTGACTATTTGGTGATTTACATCATAGAAGGAAGCTTCCACTGATTTTGCCGGCAGTAATTTATAGTATTTTTCGCGGTCTGATTCGTAAACAACGCCTTTCAGATAGATAGTCTGACCCGGTCTGTAGATAGAGCGGTCTGTAAACATCAAACACATTGTATCTTTATTCTGAGAATAATTATTTGAATAAACATAAAAATTACCTATGTACAGTGTATCGGCTCCGTTGGAAATGACACATTGGTTTTGACCATAGTCTCTGAGGTTTGGAATATTGATAATACCAAGGTTATTGCTCTTTCCGGACCAGGCTTTTTTATAATACCATTTTTGTTTGGATTTGTTATATTCTTGTGAATAAGTAGTGACTGTGACATTGGTCATCGGTTTTCCACTATTACGGTTTGCAATAAGCATAATACCGCTATTACTGCCTGGTGAGATATAGGATAGCTCACTACTGCTATATTCACAATAACCGATAACTTGTGCACTGATTTCTTTGGAAAAATCGTCAGAAGCAACAATCAGATATCTCCCAACGGGCATTCCCTGCAAAGCAAGTTCATAAGAATGCGTACGATAATCACCATCATCTGTGATGGGGAAGGTCTTGCTCCATTTAGGTGTCTTTTTGAGCAGGTTTCCTAATTTGGTTAAATCATGCCAGTTGCTTTGTTCATAATAGTTTTGGTAATCAGCATTAATATCTATATTGCGGATATGGTAAATCCTGATCTGTACCTGTTTCACGCTTTTGGTACTAATCTGCACTTTGACAGGCAGCTCAGGAATCACGATATTCTCACACACTAAATTGATGTTTTGCGCTTGAATCTGCTCAGCTAACGCCATGCAGGACATACCGCCAAAACTTTTGGGATAGGCTTTGATTGCCAGATTGCACAGTTCCAGAGCGGCTTTGTAATTCCACAGATACAGCTCTGAAACATCAGGTTTGTATAAGGCAGCCTGTTCATATATTAGTGTGGCAAGTTTATACGTGGCATAAGCAGAGATAGGATAATCCTTGTATTTCGCTTCAACCAGACGTAAAGCTGCATCATAGGATGTTTCAGGATTGGCAAGGGAACAATTGTCATATATGTATTCCAACCTATCCAAATCCACATCCGCCAAAGCAGAAGGGTCTTTGTCATTCAGGTGAAACAGCATTAAATCCTGATACAGCTTCAACGCTCTGTACTTGAGTGACAAAGAATCCGGAGAAGCGATATTCATCAGCACAAAACTGCTTGCGGGTTGGAAATACTTGGTATCCGTAATCGTAAATTCCTCAAACGGCAGAGATACTCCTGATTCATCATTGATGTAAAAGTCAAGTGCCCGTTGAGCCAGAAAGTCGTACAGCGTAGGCTGCAAATCTCTGGTAAATTCATCACCTTTATTTATGATAGCCGGAAAATCCACAATCATGATTTTCTGCAATTCTTTGGGATACATCAGCGAAATGGAATACTCTTTGATAGTAGCTTTGGCGATTGCTTTCAGGTCCCAGGTGGCTATGTCATCCTGCTTAAAATTGATAGTCTCTGTTCTCTGCCCATATCTCCAACGGTTGCTCTGGTAATAGCTCCAGTAAAGTTGTGCCAGCATACTGTGCAAAATGGCTGACGAAGGAAAGGAAGCTTTGGCAATCTTTTCATTTACCTGGTCAATAGCCTTTTGAGCAGAAAACTCCTCTGTATACTGTTGAGCCGAAAGCTGGTAAATCAAAGCTTTGATTTGCTGGTCCAGGACATTCTCTTTAACTGCCGCCTGATAGACCAAATCCACTTTCTCAAGCAAAGACTTGGGAAGTCCCTTGCTTTGCAAATCATTGATTTCATTCCAGGCAACATCATAATCAAATTTGTTACCGTTTACAGCCACCAGACAAGTAGTTAATCCTAAGATTAGTAATAACAGAATGATTTTGTAGTCCATGAGAACTCCTATCTAAAAGAATTTCTTTCTATATATTAAAGTTACTTTCATTATCCCTATATAGCACATAAGTAATGGAAATTAGCTTTTAGCAATTCGTCAAGCATTCTTTTTCCTGATTGCTTCAGCCTATCTTTTATACAAAATCCCCGCTAATGTCCTGCTGAGATATTACTGACATCCTGCTGATTTCCTACTGATATTTTACTGATATCTTGTTCATTTCCTGCTCATTTCTTTGATTGAACTCAGATTAAACTCAGACTGTTCTTTCTTTGATCTTACTCAAATCTTACTCGTTTCTTACTAGCTCATCGGGACTCAAACCGGGCTCAATCGGGACTCAATCGGGATTATCCCGATTGAGTCCCGATTGAGCCTCGATTGAGTCCGGTTTATCCTCTAAGTAAGATGTAAGGAAGGTGTAGGATTTGAGTAAGCAGTCATTCCTGCCCTTCTATCCATCAGGATAAACTTCGGCAGGAATCCATGCTGTTTTAAAAAAGCTATATATCAGACGTATCTAAGAAATAATTGAGGCTATAACAATGTGTAATATATGCATATACGAATGTAGACAAATGAATGTAACAAATTCTTTTTGCTTTCTCTAGCCGGATGAATTAGTATGTTAGTGAATACTTACTAACAAGAAAGGAAGAACCATGGAGAATACAGTCAGGCAACAGGAGATTATTGATGCGGCTATCAGTATTATCGCCACTAAAGGCTTTCAGGACCTCACCACCAAGCATCTGGCTGAAGCTGTGGGTGTTTCGGAAGCGGCTTTATACCGTCATTTTACCAGTAAGACAGACCTGATTCATAAGATACTGGAGTATTTCCAAAAGGTGGCACATGAAGCTATGGGCGATATTCATGCAACCATAGCAGACCCTTTGGAACAAGTAAAAACTTTTATTATGAACCGTTACATCCTCTTTAGCCAAAATCCTGATTTGGCAAAGGTAATGTTTTCGGAGGAGATATTTCAAAATGACCGCTCTCTGGCAGAGCACAATCTGATCATTATGCACATCCACAGAGACCAGCTACTAATTTCTATCCGGAATGCACAGGAGCAAGGTGAAATCAGAGCTGACCTCGATGCAACTCAGTTATTCAGGATAATCGTAGGTTCCATGCGGCTTTTGGTTACCCAGTGGCAACTCTGCGGCAACCAATTTGAGTTGATTTCTGAAGGTGAGAAATTGTGGCAGACAATCAGGCAGTTAATTATAAAGGAGATATAAATGAAAAGGCAGATTATTACCATTGATGACACCAAATGTACAGGCTGTGGCGCTTGTATAACAGGATGTCCGGAAGGGGCTTTACAGATTATTGACAACAAAGCAAGACTGGTGAGTGATTTGTTTTGTGATGGCTTGGGAGCCTGCATTGGAACGTGTCCGGAAGGCGCAATCACCATTGAAGAAAGAGAAGCAGAACCTTACGATGAGCGCAAAGTGATGGCTAATATAGCAAAACAAGGCGTGAATACCATCAAAGCACATCTGAAACATCTGGAAGACCATGGTGAGAATACTTTTCTGGCTCAGGCAAAAGCGTATCTGTCAGAACACGGCATAGAGATTCCTGAAACAAAATGTGATGAACCCACAGAAAGCTGTGGTTGTGCAGGCGGAGCAGCCAAAAGCTTTGCCAGGCCGGTTGAGAAAACAGCTTCCGACGTATCCGGCACGATTCAGTCAGAACTGCGCCAATGGCCCGTGCAGTTGCATTTAATCAATCCCAATGCGGATTACTTTGATAATGCTGACTTGCTTATCTCAGCAGACTGTGTACCTTATAGTTATGGTGATTATCATCGCAAGTTCCTCAAAGGTAAGATTGTGATTACCCTTTGTCCCAAGTTGGATAAGGATATTGAACGCTATATCGACAAACTGGCAGAGATTTTTACACGTCATACAATCAAATCACTCAGTATCGTGCGCATGGAAGTGCCCTGCTGTGGCGGAACTGAGCTTATAGTGCAGAAAGCCATTGAAAAAGCCGGTAAAGCCCAGATGGTGAAATTAACTATTGTTTCTCTGCAAGGGGAGATACTGTGATAGTGGCACGGACACTCTTGTCCGTGGTTTTTGAAAACAGCATGGATTCCTGCCTGCGCAGGAATGACAGTGATTTAGAAACTACTTACAATCAAAAGGATATTATATGAACACCAAAAACTGGCAACATGAAGAAGCTTTTCACAGTATCAACGGAATTGAAGGCAGAAGACTGTATGACATGACAGAAGGACAGATTATCCACATGACGATTCAACCCGGATGTACTCTGGCTGCTCACATCACTCCGGTAAATGTAGCTATGTATATTCTGGAAGGTGAGCCTATTATCCAAATCGGAGCAGAAAAGAAGGTTTGTCCTGCCGGAACGATGATAGAAAGTCCCAAAGATATCCCGCATGGAATCCAAAACCCGTCTGAAGAATTAGTCAGACTTTTAGTAATGAAATTACCAAAACCATAAAATAAGGAGTCAACATGAGCATGTTTTGCTACCAATGTCAGGAAACAGCCCGCAATACGGGGTGTACGGTGCATGGTGTTTGCGGAAAAAAGGACACCCTGTGTCATTTAATGGATTTACTCATTTATAGTCTGAAAGGACTAGCCTGGGTAAATACAAAGCTGTATACTTTTGATAAATACTATCCGGAAGACAGCCTGTTTGTCATGCAAGGTCTGTTTCGGACAATCACCAATGCCAATTTTAACGAAGATGACTTTTATCTGGTTATAGCAGAAGCAATAGCCAAGCGGGATGAACGCTTTAGCCAGCTTGATACACTCTATATTGCCAAACACGGGAAAGCGTGTCCCATGCCGCCCCCGGAAGCAGTAACTTTCCGCATCGGAACCGAAGAATATCAGTCCTTTGGCGAAAAAGTAGGTGTTCTCCGCACAGAAAATGAGGATGTACGTTCACTCCGGGAAACTATCATTTACGGTATCAAGGGAATATCTGCTTATGGCGAACACGCTGCTATGCTGGGTTACTTTGATGATGATGTGAATAAGTTTGTGATGGAAGGACTCGCTGCTACGCTGGATGATAATAAAACTGCTGATGAACTTGTGGCACTAGTGCTTAAAACAGGAGAACACGCAGTCAAAGTCATGGCAAAGCTGGATGAAGCCAATACCAAAACTTACGGTAATCCGGAACCGACCCACGTCAGTCTTGGTGTACGCAATAACCCGGGTATTCTGGTGAGTGGACATGATTTGAAAGATTTTGAAGAACTTCTTAAGCAGTCCGAATTTAGTGGAGTTGACATCTATACGCATAGCGAAATGCTTCCGGCTCACTATTATCCAGCCTTTAAGAAATATAAGCATTTTGCGGGTAACTATGGCGGAAGCTGGTGGCATCAACTGGAAGACTTTGAGAACTTTAACGGAGCTATCCTGATGACTACGAACTGCATAGTTCCACTTCGCAAAGAAAGCACATATCTGGATAGGTTCTTTACCACAGGTATGGCAGGTTATCCGGGAGCTAAACACATTCCTGAAAGAGTAAAAGGCAAAGAAAAAGACTTTACAGAACTGATAGAACGCGCCCAAAAATGCGATTCTCCCAAAGAGATTGAAACAGGGGAAATCGTGGGTGGCTTTGCTCATGCTACAGTGCTTTCCATTGCCGATAAGGTGATAGAAGCAGTAAAATCAGGCGCAATTAAACGCTTCATAGTAATGGCAGGTTGTGATGGTAGAATGCCCAGCCGCAATTACTTCACCGAAGTAGCAGAAAAGCTGCCCAAAGATACGGTTATCCTAACCGCCGGATGTGCTAAATACAGGTATATAAAGCTCAATCTGGGCGATATCGGCGGGATTCCCAGAGTACTCGATGCAGGACAGTGCAACGATTCTTATTCATTGGCTATTATAGCGCTTAAGCTCAAAGAAGCCTTTGGTTTGGATGATGTAAACAAGCTTCCTTTATCCTTTGATCTGGGCTGGTATGAACAAAAAGCGGTGGCAGTGCTTTTGGCTTTGTTGTATCTCGGGTTTAAGAATATTCAGATTGGGCCTACTCTGCCGGGTTTCCTTAGTCCCAATGTGGCAAAAGTTATCATTGATACTTTTGGCTTAAAGCAAATCTCCAGTGCCGACGATGATATCAGAGCCATGCTTGCCTGATACTCAAATGTAAAATTAAAAGACAACAAAAATATAATATGATAAAAGGGCAGTTGACAAGGCTGCCCTTTATTCTGATAGCATAGCATAAGAATAATTGTTATCTGACAACTCACTGACCAAACTGCTTTGTAAAATACAATTTACTTGACACTATATATTAATGGTTTATAATGAAACTCAGAATTATTATGGGAGCTGATTATGTCTTTCTTTGTTTATGGTGGCAGTGTTTCTTATACAGATTTTCTGAAAGAAAAGAAGTATCTGATCAATGCCAATACTCAGGAAAAGAAAATCAGACTTGATATTTCCAGACAAACCCGGGAAATAATTGCTACTACAAATAACCTTGCTTCCGATCATATAGGAATTCAGAATTCTGTCGATGGGATTGATGGGTATGAAACATTAACAATTGATATTAATGACATGGTTTCGGACAGAGGCGAGATAAACGCAAAAATCCATTGTGCATTTAGTAATCTGCTGATACAATCCACAGACTCCATGACCAAGTATACTGAGATGAATGCTTTAGCAAAACAACAGTTATTATCACCGGCAGATAAACTCTATGAGAGAGCAAGGTCTGCCTTTGTTGTGGGTTCATACTCCGAAGCTTTTGATGTCTTGCAAAACACTCTGGATATTTCCAGAGGGTCTTTGATAACCAAAGCCGGATGGCAACATTATCAGATGCTGGGAATATTATACCTAGGTTTTGCAGATTGTGATTTTTCTCTCATCAATCTGGATATGGCAGAGCAATCATTTCTGGAATCTGCCCAATTTACCAAAGAGGATAATCCCTATGAATGCGCAAAGTCATATTTGCTGGCAGGCTGGGCAGCATATTGTCAGGGCAGATTAGCTCAGGCAGAAGAATATGCCGAAAATGCAATAAATCTGAGCAGAATCCTGGCAGAAGCTAAGTTCCTGATGGCTAAGATATTGTTTGCCAGGGGCGATATTGAGAAAGCTACAATCTATATCGGAAAAGCCATTGAGACAGATCCGTTCTATGCTATCAAAGCGGCCGGAGAAGCAGATATCCAGAATAATGATGAAAGCCTTAGAAGTCTTCTGGATTCTATTCGGGAGAAATTTGCTTTTTACTTAACTAATCTGAGTAGCGATTTCGAACTGGCAATAAGTGAAAAAGATGTTGTCGAGGTTATGCAAAATGACATCAGCAAAGTCCTTGAAGATAAATCTCTGTACAGTTATGTTTCAGAATACAGAAGGCTCTGTAAAGCCCCCTGGATTCTTACCGAAGGCAGTATAACATTAGGTGAAATCAGAAATGTAATAGTTAAACAGGAAAACTGGTATAGCACAAAAGTTGTGGAGCAGGTTAGAGACGAATACGATGTGAAATTTGTGAATTATAATCTTATCGGATTTAAACATTCTATTGAAATGACCTTCACCTGCAACTTGATTGAGCTTGAACAAAGTCCGTTCTACATTGGCAAAACCCTTGTTACACAAGCTCTCTGGAATGCTGTTATGGGACATAAGGTATTTCATGTTTCGGGGCCCACCTTTCCGGCTTATGAAGTCAATTGGTATGATTGTATCAGATTCTGCAATAAATTGAGTATACTATTGGACTTACCCCCATATTATCATATCAAAAATAACTACAATCCTCTGGATTGGACTATGGGCTATATAGAATGTAACCTTCATTCTGATGGATTCAGGCTTCCTACAGAATCAGAATGGGAGTTTGCTGCCAAAGGCGGTGCTTATACGCATAAACACCCGTTTGCCGGAAGCAATGAAGCCAATGATGTGGCATGGTTTGATAAGAACTCCAAAGGGAAGATACAACCGGTAGCTCTCAAAAAACCTAATGAACTGGATTTGTATGATATGAGCGGAAATGTCTGGGAGTGGTGCTGGAATTTCTACAACGATACAGAAAGACGCATTCTGCGTGGCGGTGCTTTCTTTAGTTCTGCCAGTCTTTGTGCCGTAACCGGCAGAGGACATGCCAGTGCAGCTAATCCGGGCATCGGCAATGGGCTGCGTCTGGTCAGGAATGCTTAACTTAATCTAAATATCCTGTTTTTAATGTATCAATACTTCTTCAAACAACTAAAATCCTATTTATATATCCTTGATAAAATAGCCAGAAACGCATCTATTACAAGTAATTAAGCTAGCATAATCCCCAATATCTCTTTGGTGTTTAAAATAACTTTGCTTGACAAAGTAACTGCCTTGCATATCTTTGACTTTAGAATCATTAAATTAGTCAGAGAGGAGGATTTATGCTGAAGTTCAATCCTATGTTCTATACTGATGTCAGGATAGAAGAAACAGATTCTACCCAATTCCATTTTATGCAGGGAGAGGTGGAGAACTACATCAATCGAAAAAGGTTAGGTGCTTTCCTGCGGGTTTTTGATGGTAACCGATGGTACTACGGAGTAACAACCGACATGGAGCATATTCAGGCAGAGCTTGAAAAACTCTATCTTCTAGCCAACCCCAATCCTAAAATAAATGAGCATCCGATAGTGAAAAAGATGCCGGTTAATGTTGTTTCACAAATCAAATTTGCTAGCAACAGTGTTACAAAGACTAGCTCAGAGGCTAAGCTGGAAAAGCTAAAATCAAGCTTTCATCAATTCAGTGACAGACCAAGTATAGTGATGTGGCAAGCGATATATGTAGATAAGTATCTAAAGAAGCATATTACAAATTCCAAAGGTGCAGATATTATGTTTGATTGGCAGCAATGCGGAGTGGCTTATTTCTTCAGTATGCGCGATGGTGATAAGACTTTCCAGGAACGATATGAAATGACAAGCGATAGTTTTGATAAATTGCATATAGATGAAGCGGAAATGGCTGAATATATACGGAAGAGTGAGTATTTTCTCTTGAATTCAAAGCCTTTGCCGGCAGGTAAGTATAAAACAATCCTTTCACCGGCGGTTACAGGTGTGTTTGCTCATGAAAGCTTTGGACACAAAAGTGAAGCTGACTTCATGCTGGGTGATGAAAACATGAAGAAAGAGTGGGAAATAGGTAAAAAGGTAGGAGTTGATACGCTTACAATCATTGACGACGGTAATATTGCCGGGTCAGGTTTCACCAGTTTTGATGATGAAGGCTTTCCTGCTCAAAAGACCTATTTGATTAAAGACGGTTTACTGGCAGGAAGACTTCATAATACTGAAACATCTGTTTCATTAGAAGAAGAACCCACGGGAAATGCCAGAGCTATTAATTTTGAGTTTCAGCCTATTGTGCGAATGACCTGTACATATATTGAACCCGGTAAACTTACTAAAGATGAGCTCTTTGCAAAGGTCGATAAAGGTATTTACATTGAAAAAATAAAGCATGGTTCAGGCATGTCTACTTTTACTTTAGCTCCTTCTTTTGCTTATTATATTGAGCATGGTAAAATCGCTTATCCAGTTAGCATTTCAGTGATTACGGGGAGTGTTTTTGAAACTCTGGGCATGATAGAAGGTCTTTCAGACACAAAAGAGATTTTCTCTTTTTCTGTCGGTGGTTGTGGTAAAGCAGAGCAGTATCCGCTACCTGTCAGTTTCGGTGGACCGTATGTGCTGATCAGCGAATTGAATGCCCAATAGGAGGTCATCATGAAAGAAATATATAATAGAACTGAGAAATCTTCCACTGTAAATATCGTAAACAACGAGATTCATTCATTAAGAAATAAAAACATCAGCAGTACCGGTCTGAGAATCTATAAAGACAATTGCATGGGCGTTTCCGGAGCTCAGGGAAGCTATTCTATCGCTGAACTGGAGCAGAAAGCTCTTGGTATGCTAAAAATGCAAATACCTTATCCTTATCAGACAGAAGCTGATAATAAACAAACCATTGAGAAAAAGCTCAATTTACCCGATAACTTTAATCTTATGCTGGAGACTCAGGAGATACTCAATGCCATGACAGCGGCTTATCCGGATTTCATTTTTTCCTACAATATCTATCAGGAAGAGACTGAATCCCGTCTACAGAATGAAAACGGTCTAGACCTGCTGTATAAGGATGCTTATCTTGCCCTGGGGCTTATCTTTAAGGAAAAGCAATCTGCCAATATTATGGATGGGTATTTTGGCTATGCCGGCAGAGATTATGACAGGAACACATTTATCCAAGAGTATCAGAAAATCCTCAAAGCCTACATTACTCCTGTGAGTTTACCTGTTGCAACAGAACTTCCCATCATCATGACAACCGATAGCATCTGCGTAAGTAAGCTCAATGGAGAGCTTAATGGTCTGCAGATAGCGACAGGTGCTTCCCTGTTTACATCCCACATGGGCAAAGAAACTTTCCATAAAGATTTAACTATCTGGCAGACACATAATCCTGAAGATGGAATTCATCCGTTTTTTGATATGGAAGGTCATGTTAACCCCGGTATGAGAGTGCCATTAATCGAGAATGGCAGGATTCTAAATGGTTACACAGATAAAAAGGTAGCACAAAAATACAATCTGCCTTATACCGGCTGTGCTTCCGGTATATATGATTCTATACCAAAACTGGCACAAGCAGAACTGAAACTGAAACCATCGGGGAAAAGCCTGAAACAACTGCTGAACGGCAAATTGGGCATATATATGTATATTTCCAGCGGTGGTGATTTTACCAGCAAAGGCGATTTTGCCACACCGGTTCAGCTTGCATTCCTGACGGACGGGGAAAACCTTCTTGGTAGATTACCTGAGCTTAATATCTCATCCAATATCTTTAGAATGTTTGGCACTGATTATATTGGCGTCAGCAAAGAAAAGACCTATCCGCATGACTTTTCCCATTATCTGGTCATGAATATGAAGGTCTCAAAGTTGTATTAATCTTTACTTGTAGACATTAGGACTGGTTATTTAGCCAGTCCTTTTTTTTATAAACAGACTATGTGATTTAGAACCTTACGATATTACTAATGAGCTTATAAGAAGATACCGAAATCTATTGACAAAAAACTCTTTTACAATTTATTTATACTTATGAAAAATAGTGTTTATACAGTTGGTCATTCTAATAGAGAGCTTAACGTGTTTATGAAAATGTTAAGGCTGCACAGTATTGATTACATTATTGATGTAAGATTTATTCCTTTTTCCCGATATGTCAGCCATTTTAACAAAGAAAATCTAAGCCTGAGTTTGAAAGAGGAAGACATTATTTACATATTTATGGGCAACCTCTTGGGCATTGATTATAACAATACTGCATATATAAATCCCCGGGGAAACTACACTGATTATAGTATTATTGCTCAGACAAAGGAATTTAACAAGGGTCTGGAACAGGTTATGGAAGGGATTGAGCAAGGCTATTCGATTGCCTTGATGTGCAGCGAGAAAGACCCGATTGATTGCCATCGTGCCATGCTTATTTCAAGAGCACTAAAAGCAAAAGGAATATTAGTTAATCATATTTTAGATGCAGAATCTGATCTTGAAAGTCAAAACCAACTCGAAGAGAGACTATTGGCTTTATATAACAAGGTTGATGACCCTGACCAGATTGACCTGTTTGCTCAGGAGACAGTCTCTTTAGATGATGCATACAGATTGCAAAACATCAGCATGTCGCACAAAGTTACCAAAGAGAAGTAAATGATTATATATACTATCGGATTTACTAAGAAAACTGCTAAAGAGTTTTTCTCAATACTAATTGATAATCATGTGGAAGTACTAATTGATATCAGATTGAATAACTCATCTCAATTGGCAGGTTTTACAAAAATGAACGATTTAGCTTACTTTCTCAATGCCATAGGAAAAATCAATTACATCCACTATCCTGATTTTGCCCCGACTAAAGAAATACTAAAGAACTACCAAAACAATGATATTTCCTGGGAACAGTACAAAATTGATTTTGAAGAATTACTTTCTCAACGGAACTGTATGAAAGACTTTAGCAAGAAAGTCAGAAAGTTTACGAGTTTATGCTTACTTTGTAGCGAAGAAAAACCAATTCAATGCCACAGGAGCTTAGTAGCAAACTATCTAAAAACACACATAAAGGATTCAGTTATTAAGGATTTGTAATGCAATTCAAAGACATTATGATTTTAGCAAAATCACGTAAGTTTGGCAATTATTGCATTGCCGGCTATGATGTGGAAAGCGGTAAATGGGTTAGGGTTATCTCCAGTAACAAGGCTGCTCATTTTTCAACGCCACATAGAGATATAATGTTAAAAGGGTTGTACAGGGAAGCAGCAGTACTTGACGTAGTCAGAATCAGTATGCAGAAAGTAGAACCCACAATCGATAATCCTCATCAGATTGAGAACTGGAATTACAATGCTAATGAACAGTGGGAACTGGTTAAAACTATAGAATACAAAGATGTGCCCAAGAGTCTGTTGTATAAAGGCAATTATCTTTTCTACAATACCAAAAGACTTTTGAATAAAGCTGATATGCAGTGTGTTACTTCCGGCTTTCATTCCATTGTATTAATCGAGCCTTCTTTTTTTGAATTTTATCTGTGCGAATTTGAAGATACAATCAAATTCTATGCTAATATTAAGTACAACGGCATTGTTTACAGGAAAATAGCGCTAACCGACCCTATTTATGAGCATCAGGCTACAGAATTGTACAAACAGAACAAGCAATCAATATTTTTTGTTAGCTACAACCCGTATTTAGTAATCAGCCTGGGTGGCGTATTTGAACAGGATTTATGTTATTATAAATTAATTGCTTCTATTCTTACTAATCCTAAAGCAAAGCTATGTGCCAAGACAGCCCTTGTATATAAAGCGTTTCCTGCAAAATCAGCTTCGCATGACAAGGATAGGATTATTCCCTTCTAAACTAATGACATCATAGATACACAAAACCATAAAACAAGGTTTTATCTAAAGCTAATGATTACAATTCCCACTATCAGCAACATCAGCGCTATCCTCTGCTTCATTGTAAATACTTTTTTCCAGATAAAAATGTCACACAAGACACTGATTATTACAATTCCAGAAGTGTAAAACGGATAAGCAACCGTAGCAGAAACTGTCTTTAACCCTTTGAGAAAGAAGAGTGAACTCATTTGATTAGGTATTCCCAAAAGAAAGCCATAGAGTAAGCTTTTCAGGTGTAGCTTTCTTTTCTCTAAGACAATCCATAATAAGGTAAATAATCCGGCGGAAGTAAAGATAACAAAGAGAAAGGGACTTTGATTGGCTCTTCCCAATTCATTGTATATCTTCAGGGTAGATTCAGTAACTCCACTTATCAGAAAAAGAAATAACAGCCAAATCAAGTTTTTGAGAGTTTTTGTATCTGCTATATATCCAAAGGCAGTTACAATAATCGTAATTCCGAGTACATGAACCAGACTTATTCTGTCTGAAAAGCAGGCAACCGCAACCAGAATCGGGATAATGACAGAAACCCGCATGGTTCCAACACTGAGGGAAAGTCCATTGATGCTGATGTTCTTTTGATAAGCGATAAAATTAGCCAGAAACAGCAGACCTGCCAAAGCTCCGAACCAAATGTCAAATGAGTTAAAGACAAGCCCTTGAGGAAGAGCAATGCTCAAGCTAAAAAGTGAAGCTACAAGATAATTTCCCAGAAAGATAATCCGGATATCACTGCTTTTATCTTTGGAAAATACTACCAGTAGATTGCCGATTAAAACAGAGCTAAGGATGGCAAGCAGTAGATACATCATAATAAGTGATTAAGTGGTTAGGTGATTAGGTGATTAGGTGATTGAGTGATAAAGTATTGCTGCATCGTATCGCTTCACTTCGTTTCACTTTCTGAGGAACTGGATCCCGTATCAAGTACGGGATGACTGGATTTATATCCTTTGGATCTCAGCGTAAAAATATTCTTTGCGTCTTTGCGTTAAAAATGAACTACAAATTACATCTTGCACGGAATATAATGCCTTTGCCCTGCACAGTGTAACCGTCCACCTCAAAAGGTACAAAGAGAGATTGTCCTTTTTCCAGAGTGAGAAACTGGCTGCAATTTTCAATCACAAACCTGCCTTCAAAGCAAAAGAGGATTTCAGGACTACAGGCAAACGGGATTTCTGTATACATTTCTGTGTCATGCTTTATGGTTGACAATGTGAATTCAAGGGCTGGAGTATGATACATAAATTCTGTATTGGAAGTTTGTTCAGGCTGAATCGGATGAATGTCTCCGGGCAGGAAATCCAGTACATTGACCAGCTCTTCAGCATCTATGTGTTTGGGAGTAAGACCGCCTCTGAGCACATTATCGCTGTTAGCCATGATTTCCATCCCGGCGCCATGCAGATAAGAATGCAAAACTCCGGCTTCCAGATACAAAGCCTCAAAGGGTTTCAATTCAATGATATTGAGCAATATAGGGGAGAGGACTCCGATATCGTCCGGATATAAACGGTTTAATTCAATGGACCATTGTTTTATTAGTTTTTCCTGTTCTGTTTCCGTGAGAGTATGAGCAATATTGCTCATGTAATCAGAGATTAGCTTCTGGCGTTCTGCTAATGACAGATTGAGCAGAGTTGCAAAGAAATCCTTCAGGTTTTGCTGATTTGGTTGCCTCAGGAAATCTTCGAGACTCTTTTCATTAAATCCTGCCAGATATTTCTTTAAATAGGTTTCCAGCTCAGGATATGCCCTGAATCCGCACATAGCGGTAAAAGACGTTAAAGCAACTATCAGCTCAGGTTTGTGATTGGCATCTTTATAATTACGGTTGGCTGCATCAATCGGAATACACAGCTTTTCTTCGTGGGCAAACCCATCTTTGGCTTGTTTCTGATTGGGATGAGCTTGGATGGAAAGAGGTGCTTCAGCAGCCAGGACTTTGAGCAGAAAAGGCAATTGGTCGCAATATGTGCGTGTAATAATACTGCCCAAAAAATCACAAGGGTCTTCAGCAATGATATAACTCAGGTTTACCTGGATATCACCGTTCTGTATCAGAGAAGAAGCCTTGGGATGTGCTCCCAGCCAAAGCTCAGCCTGCGGAGTGTCTGTGCCTTCAGTTTTACCCAGTAATCCACTAATGAAAGTCTTTGAACCCCAGGCATATGCCTGCACAGGATTAATCATGCGCAATATGTTCATTTGCACCTCAGATACTAATTTGCTGATGACTCTTTTTTGGGGGTTTGTTTTAGTCAATGATTAATAGTACGTACCGGGTGGCAACATAAAGCTTTTGATTAGCATAAAGGCATTACAGGCATTTTCTTCTCTGTCTTGCCTGATATCTCCGTTTTCCACAACTTTACATAAATAACGGTCTGGAGCATTAAATGTCACTGTGACATAATTTTTGATATTGTCATCAGGATAAATATTCTTGATTTCCAGGGTAACTTCTTCCCTGATATGGACTTCTATACCGTCGATAACAAATTCTATACAGCCTTCCACAACAAAGAGCTGAAATTTATCCCAGTTTTTGTAAACGCCAACATCATTAATAGCGCGGTGTACAAGAATTAATTGTATAATATTCTTCTTCATGCCAAAGCCTCTTAAACTTAGTTTTTCTGTATCCAAAAGGGACAAAATCATGAGAGTATATCCTGCGATTTAAGTCAATAGATTTCCCATGAAGGCTTTGCAACCTATCTTGATATACGATTTGGTAGATTGTTTCTTATATCGTGCTAAATCAATCCAGCTCTTGCTATATGAATTGGAAGTTGCAAAGTGCAAAATGAATTCTTAAGATCAGGTTCTATTTAGAATTTACAATTTCTCTACATATATGCTATCAAGTAAAATCTTATCTCCGTCTTTTTTGAAACTCAAATACAGATAATCCACATAAAAGTCAGCACACACTGTCAAAGAATCTTCATTATTGGCGGCTACTCTCCAGTCCAACAGGAATTGTGGTATAAGACCAGCATTATCACAAAGAGAACCAAATTTAGTAATAAAGTATTCCTTAAAAAAGTTTTGCTGCTCTGCATTTTCCAGACTCTGATAATCACTTCCGTAATCATTAGTCAGTATTGTAAGGTGCTGCCAGTCAATCTGCTCAATCACGCTTAAATCTCCTGTGTACATTTTTTCATATACACTTTGAGCATAAGCAGCATTCGATAATGTCTCTGCTTCCAAACAAGAACATAGCATTGTCAGAGTAAATAATGACAATAACAGCATGATGGTTTTGTTCAATTTACACCTCTCATCTATCATTATTAAAATACTTCAAAATCATAATCATCGGCATTGTAATAGAGTCAAGCAATAATTTCTTAAACTATTTGATACAAATTGCAGAACTAATATTGGCTGTGCTCAGAAAGATGAAATGCAGCAGATTTATGATGAAATCAATAGCGCTGATTTTGTAGTTTTTGGCACGCCTGTGTATATGGGTCATGTAAATTCCCAGTTCAAAGCTCTGATGGACAGGCCGTTCCCGTATATGAATCCGGGCTTTGTATTTTTTTCAAGTTTCATTCTTAAGAATCGGTTACACCTACCTTATCACTTAATCATTTGATCACATAATCACTTATCTTTATTCGTAATACGCAATTGTATGACCTTTCCTCCTCGAAATCGTAACTGCTTATAAATCAATACTCTCCTGCTTGTTCCTTAGTGCAAGCACTAAGGAACAAGCAGGCAACTACTAAGATAGTAGTAAGACTGATTACCTGGAGGGTTAGTGTAGTACTGGTATCCAAATCTGCAAGATTATCCAAACTAATAATAGAACAAGGGATGTAGTTCTGCCTTCAGGCAGGTTTGAATATTTATACATCGATGTCTATGGCATTGGCATGATTAAAGACAGGACAACATCCCATTTAGTATTCTTTACATTCACGTTATTAATTGCCAATATACCCATTGTATCATTCATGTTTAACACAGAGGTTTTATTGAGAATCTTCAGGGAGTCATTTGGGACTATAGTCCCTGCAGACTCCCTGATGACTCCCTGCAGACCCCTACCGTCAAATAATATTCCAAAGAGTAAGAATAAGGCAGTATTCAAGAAGGGAATTGAAAAGATTTGAAAATTTTATGGATAGGAGGATGTAGTTCTGCATTAAGAGGTTGTGCGAAAATACAAAAGGAAGAGCATTGCCGGAGTTCAATTTGCCCTTTTTAGCTCTTAGCAGACATCTTTGTGTTTGGGCAAATCGGACTTCAGAATGCGATATCTGTAAAGATTTTAGCTGAAGTCTGAAATTCCCTTTTCAATGGTATCTATGTTTCACGATACGAGGGAATTTTAAACTCCAGCTATACGCTTACTCATTTTTGCACAGCCTCTTTATGCAGGTCAGAAGTTATCTATCACGATGTATCTATCAATTGTTAAGCAAAACAGAGCCCCAATAATCCTTTCCAGGTTTCATTTAAGCTCTTCAATTCTTCTCTGAGTATCTGTACTTTATCGGCTATAATAAAAAGATTCCTAAATTACTGAAATTGTGCATATTTCGCTTGACATTGGAAAGAGCAGGAGGAAAATATGTTTTATGTGTGTTTTACATATCAATGCATGTGAGGTGTCATTATGAAACGTCTGTTTATATGTTCTTTTCTACTTAGTTGCTATCTATTTCTGATAGCTAATCCCATGGGCTTTTTGATAGTATCGGAATATTGGCTTAATGCAGAAAACGAAATGCTTGTTGAACTCTGCCCAAGTTATCCAAATAATCCACCCGATATTCCGCTTAGTAATATTCAATTCACTTATAATGGACTGACCGCTGTTATTCCTAATACCACCGATTCCTTAACTTATGGCAGCCCGTTAGTAATCAACATGAGTGAATTAAACCCACCTCTGATATATAATTCCTGGGAAGGAGGTCCAATCAGCGTTTCATTGATTAATAGCGGTGAATATTATTACGAAGGAGAACAATTTGAAGGTTTTCCTGGACCCGGTAATTCGTATGTGCATTGTTACTCCTCTGCTGATATGGGCTCCTGGTATTGGGCAATGGAAACTCCACCTACTCCCGGATTGTATCCTTACTTTCCGCAATCCAGAGGAACACTAAGAGTTTATTGTCATGACCAGTTCGGTAATCCTATACCTAATGTTCACCTGATTGTTTCTCCAGGCGGTTATATAATAACTGACATCAATGGTATAGCTCAGGTGACGACCTATTGCTGCAGTTATACTATATATGCACATTATCCTGAATTGTGGCATGATCTGGTTTATACTACCCAAACCGGGGTACAGATTAATGAGACAACTCAGATTGATATTCCAATCTCTGTAGTAGCTAACGAAGACCCTACGGCTTTACCTGTCGCAAATACAGGTCTCAAAATCTATCCTGTGCCATTTAATCAGAAACAAAATTCTGATTTGTGCTTCCAGCTTCCTAAGAATATGAAGAAATCCAGGCAGGCAAAACTTAAAATCTATAATGCTAAGGGTCAGTTTGTGACTGAACTGAAGTTTCCCAAAGAGGGATTACTGCGCTGGCAACCGGATAAGGACACTTCATCAGGAGTATATACCGTCCGTTTGCTTTGCGATAACAGGATAGTGGAAACCACACACTTCAGTCTGCTCAAATAGACATAAAACCGAATCTATTAAAAAAAGCACAGCTTTATGCTGTGCTTTTTTTATTTGTCAATCTCAAAGCATAATCTATTTGTTAGAGATTGAAAGATAAGTATTATGGTACCTGATATGTAATAATACTTGACAAAATATGACAACGTGTACTTTGATGGACAGTAAGAGGTACGCATTATGGATAAAGACATTCTTAATATCGATGAAACGGCTGCCATGCTTTCCTTGCATCCACGCACCATCCGCAGATACCTGAAAGCCGGAACCTTGAAAGGTACAAAAATCGGCGGTGAATGGCGTATCCAAAGAACTGATTTGCAAACCATGCTGGGAAATCCGGAAGTGGCTAATGAACTGAAGTCAACCTGGGATAACGGTGTTGTGGAGTTTCTATCCGGCAAGCAGAATACTCCGGAAGTGGGCTGCCAAATTTGTACAATTGTGGATTGTAAATTCTCCGGCTCTGTTGAAGCACAAAACGTATCCTCAGCCTTATTAGGTATCGTAAACCAGTACAAATCCGGCAGAAACGATACAAGATTTCAATATTCCTTTAATTCCGAGACAGGGAAGGCACGTTTTATTCTTTGGGGTTCACCTGATTATATCATTCAGATGATGCAGGCTTTACCTGATAACCTGACTAAGGAGGACTAATGCTTCGCTATTTTTTCCTGATTATATTGGCATTTTCCTTTATACCTTTACTATCTGTAGAGCCTGTAGAGCCTGCGGACAGTACTTTTCAACCCGGTCTTAAGTCTGTTACTACTATGTGGAAAAGCATCAAAACTTTGCATCCTGCCTGGGAAAAGCTCTCTCCTGTCTGCATTGCACAAGGTGACAATTATTATCTGTATCAGCCTGATTCTGAGGGAAACTGGAGTTTGGCTCAGACTGTAAATCGACCGGGACAAGTGCCTCAAACAATACGCGCTGCTTATCCGCTGGACTTTGCTGATAATCAGATTGCCTGTGTAATCGATCCCGGTGTTTTAGCAAATCAGAAGCAGATGATTATCGTCTTTCATGAATTTGTGCATTGCTATCAATTCAATACCTGCGAACAGGGGATTAAGAAATCGCTAAAAGTTTACAGGGAAGCAACAGCAAAGCAAAACTGGATGTGGGAACTGAATTACGGATTTCCTTATAACAATAAGCAAGTTGCGAAGACCTATCTGGCAATGATAAAAGCTGCTGATAAAGGAAACCCGGAACGCGTCAGAACGCTACGCAGAGAACTACAAGCACTCATCTCAGAACAGGATTGGGAATATCTCACCTGGCAGGAATTTAAAGAAGGTACAGCCCGCTATCTGGAAAACGAATTGAATACTAAATATGGTTACAAAAAGTCTGCTTCATCGCATAAAAAGCCTTTGAATCGGGTAATCTTCTATGAAGGCGGAGAAAAGATGATACGCTTGCTTGCTAAAGACAATCCTGAGTTACCCAATAATCTTCCACAGCTATGGATAGCACTGAACCAGGGATGGTGAGTAGTCTAATTCATTTGAGTTATGATTTTTGTGACTTTAAGGCATATCATATATAATTCAATGGATTATTGATTGGGTGAGTTTAAGATAAAAAAGATGGTCGGGATGACTGGATTTGAACCAGCGACCACTTGAACCCCATTCAAGTACGCTACCCGGACTGCGCTACATCCCGTCCTTAATCTTTCGGACAGAGAATTTGTGCAGGCTGATTTTGGCAAGGAATTTTTGACTTAGATAAACAAGACATATAAGAATTATGAATTTGGTGCAGGCTTGGCTTTGATAACTAAATAGGATTTGATGTTCCAAACTATTTCTCCTATCCAGATTACATAGAATAAGGCATTATACACTGCGATATTCCAGCTTAAATCAGTCAGGCTATAGTGCAAGCATGCTTCAATACTACGATTGTTGATTGCTTCCAGATTTGGATAGCGGAGGGTACTATAAAACATCAGTATTCCTAATAGCATCACTCCTATCGACACTACTGTATAGATTATAACTTCTTTTATGCCGACTATCAGCTTACTGCATTCAAACCTTGCTTCCGCATCTTTGATCAAAAGGCTGATATATAAGACAAAGAGAACTGCTAAAAAAACACAAAAAGCCACTGTTACGGGAATGCTGTTGTTATTGTAGTAGTTGCTGGTTCTATTGAACTGGACTTGCGTGATGCCTGTAGTCCAATACACTAAAACAGTTGCGACAAAACATGTCAGTATTATTAATATTGGGTGTAATACAATAATTTTTCTCATAAACACAATATTGCATGTCTATCAAAGATGTCAAGTCAAAATGATGGTTTATGAAGGTGTCTCATGGGTTGGGTTGTTTTTAAGATTGACAAGGAATGCATAAATAGAATGTAGAATTGGATACTAATTTGAAAGCGTGATTAAGTGATTAAGTGATTAGGTGATTAAGGGGTACACAATTATAAAAAAATCTCAGTGGCTCTCTTTTTCTCTGAGTCTCTGTGGGTAGAAAAGAAAGCAGCAAAGATTCCTGATGCCTCATTTCTTTTCGGATGGTAACAAGGGCTTCACTGCGTCAGGAATAACACCCTTTATGTCTTGGAGTCTTTGTGGTAAAAAAATGATTAAGATTCCTGCGTCCTTCGACAAGCTCAGGATGACACAAGCGCAGGAAATGGAATGTAGTTCTGCCTTCAGGCAGGTCTGCAAAAATGGATAAAGATGTATCAATGATAGAAAACCGCATAAATGCGGTACTACAAAATTAAAAAAAGAAAACAGGCTGGATCCCTGCCTACGCAGGGACGACAATAGGAAATAGATGAGTTATATAAGTTTGGAAAATGTCGGGATAGAATTTGCCGGCACGTATTTGTTTAAAGATATCAGTTGTTCTGTGGAACATAACAGTCGGATAGGGTTAATAGGCTCCAATGGCTGTGGTAAGACAACTCTGCTTAAAATCATGCTCAGACAAATGGAGCCAAGCGCAGGTATTGTTTCTGGCTCAAAAAGTATTAAGATAGCTTATCTTTCTCAAAATCCGGAGTTTGAAACACAATTAACAGTGGAAGAATATGTCCGTTCTGCCAGGGAAGATTTGCAGAAAGCCTGGAAAGAGATAATGGAGCTGTCACATCTATTGGAAGTAGAGCAGGTGACAGACGTAGAGCAGGTCGCCGAACCTGCTCAAACGAAGCCTGATAATGATGGCTTTGAGCAGCATCAGCGTGCTGCTCTACATGCTTACGACGTATCACAGGAACAAAACAGCATGGATTCCTGCCTGCGCAGGAATGACAGTCGTGCGGAACTACATACTACTGATTCCACCGTCCTTCGACAAGCTCAGGATGACACAAAGCGGCGGAATGACACAGCCGCTATTATGGCTAAGCTGCATAAGGCAGAAGAACTCTTTCAGCATCTGGGTGGCTATGAATTTGATACAGAAATGAAGATGACTCTCACTGCTCTCAGGTTTCAGCCGGAGCTGTGGAATAGAAAGCTCAATACCTTTAGCGGTGGTGAAAGAACTCGTCTGGCTCTGGCTAATATCCTGCTGTGCAGATACGATTTGCTGCTTTTGGATGAACCGACTAACCATCTGGATGTTGCTATGATTGGCTGGCTGGAAAAGTACCTCAGCAATCAAAACAGACCATATCTGATTATCTCTCATGACAGGACATTTTTAGATAGAACCGTTACTTCCATTTATAGTATGGAAAACGGTGGCATCACTATTACCAAGGGAAACTACAACTCCTGGTTTGAAGCACAGAAAATCAGGCTTCTGGAACAGGAACGCAATTGGAAACAGCAACAGAAATGGGTTAAGGAAACCAAAGACTTTATTGCCCGTAATATAGCAGGGCAAAAAACCAAACAAGCTCAGGGCAGGCTTAAAATTTTAAACAGAACCGAACTGATAGAGCGTCCTAAAGATAAGCACAGTCTCAATCTGAAAGTAACTTCGCAGGATAGAAGCGGTAATGATGTTTACCGTCTGGAGCATGTGGAGTTTGGCATAGGAGCAAAACTTCTGGCAAAGGATGTGAATCTCTATTGCGGATATAAGGACAGAATATGTCTGCTGGGACAGAACGGCAGTGGTAAGACTACTTTAATCAAACTAATGATGCAGGAAATGGAACCCCGCAAAGGAATAGTCAAAGTCGGTGCCAGTCTGCAAATAGGTTATTATGACCAATACCAGAATGAAATGGATGAAACTCTTACCGTGTATGATACACTCAAACAGCTTGTTCCGATGGCAACAGATGGCTACATCCTGGGTTGGCTGGCAAGATTTGGTTTCAGAGAAGATGATGTGAAGAAATACGTCTCTGTCCTGAGTGGCGGTGAGAAATCCAGATTGTATCTTTCTATCCTGATCCATGAAAAGCCAAACTTGCTGATATTGGACGAACCGACTAACCATCTGGATATCATGATGATGGATGCTCTGCTGGAAGCTCTCAAAGAATACGATGGGACAATTGTCTTTGTCTCGCATGACAGATACTTTATCCGTGAGCTTTCTTCCAAATACTGGGTATTCCATAGAACGATGTCTCATAATGTGATATATCCTACCATTACTGAGATTGATAAACCCCTTGAGGAACTTCTAACTATTGCCTATAGCGAACCGGAAGTCGAGAAGCCTAAGACTGAACAGATTAATAACCGTCAGAAAAAGGTGAATCCCTGGGTGCTGGAACAACTTCAGAAAGAGATTGAACAGCAGCATAAGCTCATGAGTAGTAAACAAACTGAGCTGCATAATGTGCAGGGCAAGCTTTCACAGACAGAGACTTATGCTGATGCCAATAAATTTAAAGAACTGCGAGAGCAGATGGCAATTCTGGAAGATGCAATCAAACATATCAGAGATGAGATTGACGAATTGGAAACAAAGTACTTGGAATTAATCTATGAACCAAAGTAAAAAACGGATAGGTTTTACGACTTCTCTTCCGATAGAAGTTATTCTGGCAGCAGGGCATATCCCTGTTGACTTAAACAATCTGTTTATCACTAATAATCCAGCCGGACTGATATCCAAAGCTGAACATGAAGGCTTTCCGCGCACTGTGTGTTCCTGGATCAAGGGAATCTATTCAGTAGCAAAAGAATCAGATCTTGATGAAGTAATCGGGGTTACACAGGGAGATTGTTCCAATACTCATTCGCTGATGGCAATGCTGATGGATAAAGGCATGAATGTCAGCAGCTTTTCCTTTCCTGTTGATAAGGATTACCGTGAACTGGAACTAGAGATTGAAAAACTGGAAAAGCACTTTGAAGTTTCGCATACACAGGTACTCAAAGTAAAGCACAGACTTGATGCTATCCGGGAAAAGCTGATGTATTTGGATGAAATGACCTGGAAGGAAAGTCTGGTAACAGGCGCAGAGAATCATTTCTGGTTGGTGAGCGCTTCTGATTTCTTTGGCGAGCCTGACTTGTTTGAAGAACAGCTGCATGCTTTTCTGGAAACAGCCGGGAAAAGAGACCCCTATAAAATCAAGCTTAGAATAGCATATCTGGGAGTTCCGCCAATCTTTAGTAATATCTATCAGGTTATCACTAATCTGGGCGGAGAGATAATATTTAACGAGGTTCAGAGGCAATTTGCCATGCTTTCCGGCAAACAGGACATCGTGGAGCAATATCTGGATTATACCTATCCCTATAGTGTGTTTGACCGCATCAAAGATATTGAGATTGAATGCGAGAAAAGACAGGTGGAAGCAATAGTCAGTTATACTCAGTCGTTCTGCCACAGACAGATAGATAATATCCTGCTCAAGAAATATATAGGCTTACCATTTCTTACTGTTGAAGGTGACCAGCCGGGTGAAATAGATTCCAGAACCCTGCTCAGGTTGGAGAGCTTTCTGGAAATCCACGGGCAAAACAATTAAAAGTATATAAACAAGAATTCTGCATAAATAAATGTTGGTCATGGTGAAATATCTGCTTATCCTATAATGTGGAATAAGATTTGATTGTAGAATTACCCTTGACTTATGAGAATATGAAAATGAAAAAAAACAAAACAGTAGCAGTAGGACTCAGTGGCGGAGTAGATTCAGCCATGGCTGCCAGGCTTTTGCTGGAAGAAGGATACCAGGTAATCGGACTTACGATGTCCATCTGGGATAGTTCTATTCCAATCAAAGAGTCAACAAAAAGCGGTTGCTTTGGTCCCGGAGAAGCAGATGATCTCAAAGCTGCTCAGGATATCAGCAAACGTTTAGGTATTGAGCACCACATTATTAAACTGCAATCAGAATATAAAGACAATGTACTGGATTACTTTTGTTCTACTTATCTGGATGGCAAGACGCCCAATCCTTGTTTAATCTGTAACCAAAAGATGAAGTTTGGTCTTTTGCCACTCAAAGCCAGAGAAATGGGTATGAAGTTTGATTACTTTGCGACCGGGCATTATGCCAGAGTGGAATATAGCGACAGGCATAAACGTTATCAGCTCAAACGAGCCCTGGACTTGAGCAAAGATCAGTCCTACTTCTTGTCTTTCATTGACCAGCAGCAACTCAGCAATCTAATCTTTCCTTTGGGTAGTTTAACTAAGAAAGAAATAAAGGAACTGGCAAAGTCAATAGGCTTTAATGATTTGGCTGAAAAGCCGGAAAGTCAGGATTTCCTGGAAACAGATGATTATGGAGTATTATTTGATAATGATACGTTTACAGATGGGGAGATAGTTGATTTCAAAGGCAAAGTTTTGGGTAAACACAGAGGATTAATTCATTACACCATCGGACAAAGAAAAAACCTGGGAATACCGGGACAAACCGAACCCTACTATGTCATAGGTATTGATAATACAAATAACAAACTCATAGTGGGTCCGCAAAAGTTTCTCTACAAGATTATACTGAAAGCAGCAAAAATCAACTGGGTATCGATAGAAGCACCGACCCGACCCTTTTGGACTAAAGGGCAAATCAGATTGAAACATGAAGCTGCAGATTGTTATGTTATTCCTATGAACAGCACTACAGCAGAAGTTAATTTTGAAAAGTCACAATTATCGATTACTCCGGGACAGGGCATCGTCTTTTATGATAAGGATGTAGTCTTTGGCGGGGGAATAATTGAAAAAATCTAATAATTACAGGATATATTATGAATATTAAAAGACCGGAATCCAAAGAGATAATCGAGCTTTTGAGCTTATCAAAACCCGAAGAAATTGAAGCTTTATATAAACGTGCTTATGCAATTAAAAAAGAACAGGTGGGAACCACAGTCTATTTCAGAGGCATTGTGGAGCTTAGCAATATCTGCACAAAAAACTGTTACTACTGCGGCATCAGAAAAGATAACCATAATGTGGAGAGATTTCTCCTGACAGAAGATGAAATAGTCACATCAGCTCTGTGGGCTTATGAACAGCATTACGGTTCAGTGGTTTTGCAATCCGGTGAACGGGATGATGAAGAGTTTGTGCTTTTCATTGAAAGCGTGATAAAGACACTCAAAGAAAAGACAGATGGCAGATTGGGCATTACACTTTCATTAGGAGAGCAGACCGCAGAAACGTTTAAAAGATGGTATGCTGCCGGAGCGCACAGATATCTGCTGAGAATAGAGTCTTCCAATCCTGAGCTTTATAAAAAGCTTCATCCTGCTGACCACGACTGGCAGAAGAGATTTGATTGCATCAGGACATTGAAAAAGCTGGGATTTCAAACCGGAACAGGTGTGATGATAGGACTTCCTTATCAGACACTGGAAGATTTGGCTCATGATATTCAGTTCTTTTATGATGAAGATATTGATATGATAGGCATGGGACCTTATATCCCGCATCAGGATACTCCACTCGCCGGCGCAGTGGAAAATTTTAAAGATGAGGAACAACTGGAGCTGGCTCTCAAAATGATAGCAGTCTGCAGGATAATGCTGCAGGATATCAATATTGCTTCCACCACTGCATTGCAAGCTCTGAAATCTGATGGCAGGGAAATGGGATTATTGGCAGGAGCAAATATTATTATGCCTAATATTACCGATTCCAAATACAGGGCAAATTATCAGCTTTATAATGGAAAGCCATGTCTGGATGAAAATGCTTCTCTTTGCCGAAATTGCCTGGAAAGAAGAATTTCAAGTATTGGCGAAACCATAGGTTATGACCAGTGGGGAGATTCTCCGCATTATGATAAAGCAAAGAGATAAAAAAGATATCTTGCAGGGTAAATCAGACTAATATGTATAGTAGTCTTGCACTAAACTAAGGAGCGTAAGAAATGAATATTGAACATATAAAGAATCTGGCGATGAGCGATAATGGTTTCATCTTTGACCAGACCACCGGTTACAGCTATAACACAAATGAACTTGGCTTCTTTATTCTGAAACTGCTGCATGACGGTCTATCCAGACAGGAGATTGCCCAAAAAGTCTTTGCTGAATATGAAGTATCAGAAGACCACTTTTATCATGATTTTGACCATTATCTGATGCAATTAGAAGCCTTGAACCTGATAGAAGAGTAAGTAGATGGGAAATCCGGATTTATCCAGACTTGATATTGTTATTGCCGTCTCAGGGTTAAAGACAGGGGATAACCCCCAGCCCGGTGTACCCGTCATCCGCAGTATCAGGAATGCAGGTTTCAAAGGTAAGATAGTCGGGTTTGTTTATGACTCTATGGAATCAGGCATATATGTGGACGATTTGACTGATTTGGTTTATCAGATGCCCTATCCTTCGGCAGGACCTGAAATATTCCTGAGCAGAATTGATTATATCCTTGAGCAAACAAAGATTGATGTGATTATACCCACACTTGATTCTGAGATAATATCTTATATTCGGTTGAAAGATGAACTGCTGGAACGGGGTATACACACATTCTTGCCTGATGAGGAACAGTTTTTACTCAGAGACAAGACAAAGCTCGCCAGTTTCTTTCCCGATAAAGGGGTAGAAGTTCCGGAAACAATCCTTTTATCTGATGCATCGCAAATCAGAACTCTGGATAGTAAAATGGAATATCCTGTTATTGTTAAGGGACGCTTTTACGAAGCATTCAAAGCACATACTCCTGATGAAGCGATAAAGTACTTTTATGAGATAGAGCATAAATGGGGTCTGCCGATTATTATACAAAAAATAGTTCCGGGAGATGAATTTAACATCGTAATGGTGGGTGATGGAACAGGTGGAGTCATTGGTATGGTTCCTCAGAGAAAGCTGGTTATTACAGATAAAGGTAAAGGCTTTGGCGGAGTTGTAGTCAGTAATCCTGCTCTGGATACATTTGCCAGAAAGGTCATGTCTCTGATTAAGTGGCGCGGACCCCTTGAACTGGAATTTATTAAAGGGACGGACGATATCTGCTATTTAATAGAAATTAATCCGCGCTTCCCAGCCTGGGTTAGACTTGCAGAAGGTGCAGGGCAAAACCTGCCTGCGGCAGTGGTATTATTATCACTCGGATTACCATTAGAAGAGTTGCCTCCATGTAAAGCAGGAACCTTTTTTATCCGTCATGCCGAAGATATTATTTCCGATATATCTCTGATGGGAGAAGTCTCGTCAAGAGGAGAATTGTCTCTGGAAGAAAAAACTAAAAACAGGAAACGGAATTAGAAAATGAAAAAAGTATATTCAGCCCCGACTATAGAAAGAAACTCGGCAGGCTTTATCAATAAGTTTGCCAATAAAAGTGTTATCAGTCATCAGGAGAAAATCGACAATGTACCCATCAGTACATTGATTGACAGCTATGGATCACCACTGTTTGTGTTTTCAGAATCTACAATGCGCAGACGTTACCGCAGAATGTTGGAAATCATGAAGATGCAATATCCCAAGGTTGAGATATCCTGGTCATATAAAACCAATTATCTGGGAGCAATCTGCAACGTCTTCCACCAGGAAGGTGCTAAAGCAGAAGTTGTTTCCGGAATGGAATATGAAAAAGCACGCGGTTTGGGTATTGCCGGTAAAAACATCATTTTCAATGGACCCGGCAAAAGAAAACATGAGATTACCAGAGCTATTACAGACGGAGCCAGGATACATATTGATCATCTTGACGAGTTATTTCTGATTGAGAAGACATCGGAAGAATTAAACATCATAGCAGAAGTAGCTATTCGTGTAAATATGGATACAGGAATCTATCCCATGTGGACACGCTTTGGCTTCAATTATGAGAATGGTGAAGCGCTCAGGGCTATCCAACGGTTACTTGCCGGCAAAAGAATGAAACTCGTCGGTCTGCATACCCATATCGGTACGTTTATTCTCGATGCCAATGCCTATTACTGGGCGGCAAATAAGCTCTTGATTCTTGCTCAGCAGGTAAAGGATAAATTTGGTATAGTTGTAGAATACATAGATTTGGGTGGTGGCTTTGCTTCCAACAACACTTTGCATGCTTCATACACTCCCGGCGAATACGGCTCTCCTTCCATGGACCAATATGCAACAGCCATAGGCAATGCTTTTAATGAATCTGCTTTTGTGCAGGAACACTCTCCTCTTCTGACATTTGAAACAGGCAGAGCTTTGGTGGATGAATCAGGCTTTTTGATTTCAACCGTCTTAGCCAAAAAGAGTCTGCCCACAGGTGAAAGAGCTGTTATACTTGATGCAGGAGTAAATACCAATATAACTGCCTGGTGGTATAAACAGAAAATAACACCTACTCAACCTTTCCCCGGAACATATCAGAACACAGTCTTCTATGGTCCGCTTTGTATGAATATTGATATCATCCGCCCTGCAGTACCGTTTCCGGATTTGCATACCGGCGATCGAGTCATAGTCTCACCGGTTGGAGCATATAATGTAACGCAATGGATGCAATTTATCGAATACCGTCCCAATGTAGTACTCATCTCAGAAACAGGGAAAACAGAACTTATCCGTGAAAAAGAAGATATCTCTGATGTAATTAAACGTGAGAGAATTCCCGAACATTTAAGAATGGTATAAGTGTAGATATGCACAGCTCTTTTCTCAAAGGTCTGAAGTCATATATTCTGTCCATCAGCCATGCTTATGCTGTAGTTCTCTTTGCAGAATCAAGATGGTTGGGATTGTTACTGCTGATAGCAACTATGCTTTCGCCTATTGTAGGTCTATCAGGTTTGTTGGGTGTTTTGAGTGCACTATTGATATCACGCATAGCAGGTTTTGATGTGTGGGACAGTAAAAGTGGCATACTGGCTTTTAATAGTCTCCTTGTGTGTTTAGCGTTTGGATATTATATCCCTGTTAACTGGATGGCACAGCATACATTGCTTTATTTAGCATTAATAGTGTTAATCTCAGTATCCACCTTTATCCTGTATTTAATCCTGAATTGGTTTCTTAATCTATGGATGCACTTGCCATCTATGAGTCTTTCTTTCTCTTTAATAGCAATCACGCTATGGCTTTTCCTGGCACATAAAGGTATATTCTCGACCCTGATGGAGCATAAAGCACTTCTGACTAATTACGATCCGGTGCTTCCTGATTTTCTTAACGGGTATTTTCATAGCATGGGCAGTTTATTGTTTATGCCATACACATTAGCCGGCATATTAGTTACTGTGGCATTGCTCCTGAGCACACGCATCGGATTTATCCTGTCAATCATTGGTTATAGCGTCTCATTCATCTTACTTAAAGTGTTTAATATACATGTCATTGACGGCATATCCTATCATGGGTTCAATCTTATCCTGGTTTTTGTAGCAATGGGCGGAATATTTCTTTTACCTGGATTAAGCGCTTGGTTTTACGCACTAATTGCAGCCATAGTTGCTTTTTTTATTACCATAGTAATGCCGCAGCTCAATCCTGCCTACTCACCACCTGTGTTTGCTTTACCTTTTAATTTGACAGTAATATTCTTTGTATTTGCTTTACGGCTCAGACTCTATAACACACATCCGTATGTCAACGACTGGGGAGTTACCACACCGGAAAAGAGTCTGGAATTCTATCTTACCCGCCTGAAGAGATTCACACGCATAGGTGTTCCTCAGTTTTCTCTGCCTGTTAATGGTGAATGGCTTGTTACACAAGGATTCCATGGAGCTGTAACACACAAATTTGAATGGGCGTATGCCTGGGACCTGGAGATTCAGGATCAACAAGGCAAACGCTGGTTGGATAATGAGCTATCTATAAATGATTACTACAGCTTTGGTAAACCTGTTATGGCCTCAGCAGACGGTACAGTGGTAAAAGTCCAGGATGGTATTGCTGATAATGCTATAGATGCCATTAATACCAGAGACAATTGGGGTAATTATATTTCCATATCCCATGGCTATGGACTCTATACATTTTATGCGCATTTGAAGCTAAATTCTGTAACTGTAAAACCGGGAGATATTGTCAGAAAAGGCGATAAAATTGGATTCGTCGGTAATTCCGGTCGTTCACCCCGTCCACATATTCACTTTCAGGTTCAGATGGGTATTGAAGCTGGTAGCAAAACACGCCTGAGTCACATTGTAAATTATAGAATCCAGACCAGACCCAATAACTATGAGTTCATCGGAAGCGGTGTACCAAAAGAAGGACAGTTTATCTCGTCCTTGTTATCATCGTCCAATCTGCAGGAAATGATGCACATGCAATTCGGGCAAAGCCATAAGTTTGATGTTACTACAAAACATGGTACATTCAAAGAAGAATGGATGATTGATTTAGATTTTCTGGGTGCCTTCAGAGCTTATTCTTCAAAAGGAACTGTTTTAGAATTCTCTACGTATAATGGTGTTTATAATGCACTTAGTATACAAAGAAGACGGCTGAATAGTCTGTTTGCTTTTGCTATCTTATTATCCCGCTTGCCTTATGCGGAAAGTCAAAATCTGGAATGGAAAGACACGCCCAGTTTATCTGTAGTTCTAAACGGATTCTTTAGAAACATATTTTTAATCCTTGCGCCTGTTTTTTCTCTCTTCCGGTTTACTACTTCTACCCAAATGCTGGAAAAAGACAAGATTGTGTATCTAAAATCAATTACAAAACTCAAAATATTAGGCTTAACTATCAGAAACTGGAGCGGACAAATTGAACTTGAACCCGGGAAAGGTATCAGGCAAATCAGGCTTGATATTAATGGTAAAAACGTCCTTGAAGCTAGTTCCTCTGATGAGATTAAATATAATCAAACAGGAGATACAAAATGCATAAAGTAACATTTATAATTATTCTGATTGCGATATCAGGTTTATCACTTTTTGCTCAAACTACAGCAAAAGACCTGATTTCAGCTTCATATTCAGCAGAATCAGCAAACAACTACCCCCTGGCTCTGGAAAAGATGAAAGCTCTTGAAATACAGGATACCACTGATGCTTTTTATAAACTACGCATCGGTTGGCTTCTGTATTTATCCGGTAAATACAACGAATCGCTAGCCTATTATCAGAAGTCATTAAAGATAAGCCCCTGCGTTGATGCTCAGATCGGAATTGTGAACTGCTATCTGTATTTAGGAATGTGGAATGATGCCATATCTTTATGCAAAGAAGTCCTGACCACATATCCTGACTATACTGACGTTCTTCTTAAAGCAGGATTTGCAGCCTACATGAAGAAAGAATATAATCAGTCTATTAATTACTATCTCAAAGCACTCATTGTAAGTCCATACAGTTTTGAAGCCAGAGGATATCTGGTGGCAGCATATTATTATAATGGTAATAACACTGAAGCTAAGAAACACTATCAATTTCTCAAGAGATACTATCCCGCTTCTCCATCGGTTAAAGATTTTGCTAAAATACTTGAATAGTCTTGTTATAGTATTTATTCTCTTCACCTGCAGTTTGTCTTTTGCCCAAAGTACTGCATCACAGGAAAATATTAACTCAATAAAGGATTATTTAATCAATAATCCGGATGACATGACTGCAAGATTGAATCTTGGCTATAACTATATGCTGGATAACAAACCAATGCTAGCACTCAGGGAATACAGGTTTATTACTGAGAAAGACAGCACTAATTTACAAGCCTGGATGGGTATGCTCTGGGCTTATAATACACTGAAAAACTGGAAGTATTCCCTTGCCAATAGTAAAATTCCATTGAAGCTTTTTCCACAGGATTCTGCCTTATTAAGCTATACTGCTTTTGCATATTGGAATTCATTTAATGCAATGACTGCTCATAAATACTATTCTCTCAGCCTCAAACAAGCAAAGAAAGACAATGGACTTTTAGCGCAAAGCATAGCATTGGAAGGCTTGGGTTGGATATATCTGTCTTATAATGATTATTCACTTGCTCACAACTCATTTCAGCAAGCACAAGTTTTATCAAATGCATCATCGATTTCCTCTGGGATGGAATCACTAAAAAGATTTAACCAAAATACTATACTGAGCTATTCAAACCTGGAAAACAAGAAAACTACCTTATCTGCCAATCAATGCATCAATTATAAAAGGCTAAATATTCAGACCGGATTTGAGCAATTTAAAACTGATGGTAAGCGCATTCGTGATGCCTGGTCAGCAGGAGTAGGATTCCAGACCAAACCGTTTCTGGTTGGCATATCAGGCTGGTCACTAAACGGTAAAACAACTGATTATCCGGTGCATATATACCAAACGTACATCACAGAAAAGTACTGGTTTAGTGATTTGCTGCTGCAGCCTACCTACAGGTTTGCTTACTCTGAATATCCTGAATTCAATGCCTATCAGAACGATTTAGCCTTTAGTGCCACATATCTTAAAACGACCATCAGCGCAGGTGCTGTCCGTACTCAGAGAGATGTGGAAAATCTCAATGCTGATGCATCCTGGTGGGCGTATCATGCAAAGTTTAGCTATCCCTTTAACAGAGGATATATAGTAAGTTTATCAGCCGGAAAAGGAAAGCAGGACTGGTGGGTATCTCCGGTTGGCTTCATTGTAGATACTAATGTGACGAATATCAGGTATTTGGGCAACACGATTAGTATACCCTGCTCCAAAACAGTTGATATCATTTTCTATCATCAACTGGGGTACAAAAAGGATATCTGGCATTATACCGGCAGCCTTGCCATGAATGTGAGTTATTGATGAGAAGAGTTCAATTCAGTTGGAAGCAGACAAGCTATTTATTACTACTCGCCATAGCATTACTGGCAGTTGCTTCATGTAACCTGAGAGAGAATATTTTATTGCCGCCCGATCTCACTCCCGAAGATTATGTCCAGAGCAGCAGTATAACAAGTAAAGACAACTATCTGATAAAAAGCACTACAGATAACAGCTTTCTTTTAATCAACAAGCAGGCTATTGCAGACAGTGTTATCCAGATTGGGGATGAGATTGTTTTCCTTAAAACCGATTCCTTTACAGACCGCGACTCCCTACATGTTTCCTCTGATCAAGCTATAAGTCCTTCCCTGGATTTATACATTAAACGCAACGGTGTTTATACAGCTTTGACCTTTGCTCACAACTATCCATATATTACTTGTTATACAGACATGAAGAATGAATTTACTGCTCAAACCATCATATATTGCCTGAACCTGTACACATGGCTGGATGGGAAAGTATCTTATCCTGCTCAGTATGCCAAAGAACGCATATCCTTTCATCCTTTTGGTACAGGCAGTAATCAATTGTATTCGATAAGTAGTATGACCGGTTCGGTTTCTTTTACTGCTGATACAGGAAATCACTATGTCTGGATGACAGGCACTCAGGATAGAGTATCTTTCTTTTTACCTGTAACGGTTGATCATACAGAAATTGACATCAATAGCGTCACCCAGCTTGATAGTGTCTCTACCCGCAAGATACAAGGGGTATTTCCCGATTTTGCTTTGTATTCTTCCATTATTGATTTTCAGGCATCACAGGTTTTAGGTAATGCTGCTTCGGCACCCTTAATGAAGTTGCAGGAAAATGCGCTTCCCAACCGATTCCCCAAACAATGGATAGTGGTCGCCCCCAATCAGTTATTTGCCTGGGAATCAAGTCCTGAAACATGGGTTATGACTGATAATGATTTGATTGCTCCCTGCAGAATTAACGGCACATATATGCTGATTGCTCCTCTGGAAAGCCAGAACGAATTCAGTATTCCTCTGGATGCCGGACTCAAGCAGGTTTATGCACACAATTTCTGGTTTGATTTAAAGGATGTTAACCTGAGCGGGATTAGCTTCAAGCTCGATTTTGATTTTACACCATCAACCGGATATCAAAACTACTTTTCCGGACATCCCTATACGCTATATGGCTCTTATAACAGGCTCAAACTCAGATTTTACCAGAATGGTACTGAGCTCTATGATTTACCTGCTTCCGCCTGGATTGAAATGGGTGCAATGCCTACAGGATATAGTACCAATAAGCGCTGGATTAGATTTTACGAGAGTAGTACTGAAGACTATGTAACATATAAAACATATGCTTCTGCTTATGATGCTACTCATTATTCTTATACCGATGGATTTGTTTATACATCTATCACTGGCTCAGGAGATTATACATTCAGCCAAATGAATATTAGTGATGATTTGGTTGAAATACCTGTTCTGAAAACAATGGGGGAATTCCAAATGGATAAAGCCCAGATTGCCTGGGACAATACACAGTCAAAGAGTAACAAAAACCATCCACAGCTTCCGAAATTTTCTAAACATGGAATGATTGCAAATCCCACACCCAAAGCAAATAATCATAGAACAGAATTCTCTTCTGTGGTTCTGGATTTCTTCTCACCCAATACGATTACTCATCCCTGGCTGACAGGGCATCCTTATCAGATTCAAAATCCGTATAAAGCACTTACTGCCTATTTCAAGACCGGTGGTGTAGCCACGGCTGAAGTGCCTCCTTATTTTTATCTGGACTATGTAGTTCCGGATGGCTACAATCCTGCTAATATGGTGCTGTTCTCTGAACTGAACAGCAACTACATAGCTACGAATCTCACCCAAAGCAGTACGTTGGATTATGACCATTTCACTAAAACAGATAATCATATAGAATGTCTGCCTGCTTATGGCGGCTCACTGGTACATGGCGATATTACCAATCTATCGGGTAGCAGCTTTGACATTCGTATGTATCAGAATATGTCTATCAATTTTAATCAGGTAAAGCTATGGATGAGTAGCGCTAGTCCTGTTGATCAGGGAGTGAATCTGAGCTTTAACCTGACCTCTGCATTCAACGATCCTCAAAACATCCTTTCCAGCCAGTATAACTTAACACAGACTTCTCCTGCATATAATATATCAGTTACATCTTCCAGACGCAATACGCGAGCATTTTATGATACTAACCAGCCTTTAGTCTATATCAAACGCAATGCCCGTCGTAGCGAATTGCTCTTTGCCCTGATTCAGGACTACAATTATAGAATCTATCCTTATGGACAAGCTGATACACCCGATGGCTGGAACTATGCTGTTGATGGCAATTACAATAAGTTTTATCTGACGCATAACGGTCAGTTTGCCACCTTCACAGATAATAATCCCCATGAATCTGTCTCGAAAGTAGTAATATCCGGTGCGAGCGATATGATTTTGTCTCTGTATCAGGCAGAATTCTTCCTGCCAAGCTATTTCTATGCCAATGCAACTCCTGTAGGAACTCAAATCTCACTGGAAAACCAGACTGACTTAAGCGCTTTGCCCAATGCCTTATCCGCAACAAAACTGAATATTCTCAGTTCAGCTAATGTTCAGATTCAGACAAACTTCCTTTCAGGATACCTGACAACCGAATACCCCTTGCTATATATACCTTTTCCACATGAAAACTCAGGACAGAATATCCGCTTCTTTCATAAGAATAATGCCGGAGTAACCACTGAATATACTTTAGTTACAGCCTTTTCTGCCAGCGCTCTGACCGAGTTTATGATAGTCGGCAATACTGCAGTCTGCTTTCCCAATAATCCCGGTACGTACTATACAACTGTAACAGCGAAGTAGCACACGTCTTTCCTGTCGCAGTGGAACCCTTGTTGCCATTCGAAAAGGCAATGAGGCATCATGATTCCTTGCTGTTTTAATTATGGATTGTTTGATTCGATATACCTGACGCAAACAAATGGTTAATTAGTTTCCTCATCTTTTGTCCATTATTAATCTTTATTTTAGTGAACTTAGATTGTGCATAATATGCGTGGGTGCTGCACCTTTAATACTCCAGTGATTCGCCTATGTTCATTGGAAAGTCATATGGGTGTCATATGGGTGTCATATGGGTGTCTTAAGGGCAATCTAAGTTCACTAAAAGAAAGATTAATAATGAATGAAAGAAGAAGGTACAATATTCAAAGCAAAGAGACACTTGGGTCAAACGACAGGAATTAATCATGAAACAGTGGTCAGTGTTCGTCACTTGTCATGAGCAAGAGAACCTTCCCACTATGGTGAAGAGGTAAAAGAGAGTATAGAGAAGATGCTGCACTTATTTCAAGGGTAGCTTAATTCCGATTCCTTCTTTAGATGACTGATAAATTGCCTGAACGATTTCCAGGGACTTGCGTCCGTCTCTGCCATCGGTATTGGGTTCTGCTTTACCTAAAAGTGAATGAACCACATTCTGATAATAGGGGAGATGTCCAAAACCGTAAACATTGGGTGGTTGATAATTGCTTTCAGTAATGACTCTGTCGTCATCATCGTATTCTTCAAATTCCCACTTCTCAAATTTATTGATAGCAACTCCGCCAATCTTGACAGTACCTTTTTCACCCAGGATAGTTATAGAACCTTCAAAGTTTTTGGGGAAAGCCAGCATGGTTACATTAATTGTAGCGATAGCTCCGCTGCTAAAATGAAGAATAGCGCATCCTGTATCTTCAGCCTGGATATTTCTAGCCATAGTAGCAGTAACACCGCAAACAGAGTCTACATTACCCAGCAGCCATGACATGGCATCCACATAATGGCTGGCTTGATTGAGAAAAGCACCACCGTCAAGCGCCCAGGTTCCGCGCCAGGGAGCAGAATCATAATAGCTTTGAGGACGTTGCCAGAAGACATTGGACTGTGCCAGGTAAATCTGCCCGAAACGTCCTTTATCAATTGCTTTTTTGAGTAATTGCATAGTTGCATTGAGACGATTTTGTTTAACAACAAAGAGTTTTACCTTATGTGTATCACAGGCATTAATCAATTCATCAGCGGATTGGATGCTTAAAGCCATTGGCTTTTCAGTTACAACATTGATTTTATGCTCAGCTACAGCAATGCCGATTTCTGGGTGTAACCCACTTGGTGTACAGATGGAAACAGCATCCAGATGCTCTTTCCTGAGCATTTCCTTATAGTCAGCATAGACTCCGGAGATTTCATAATTCTGCGCTGCTTCTTCAGCTCTTTCTGGAACAACGTCACAACAAGCTACATATTCAGCTTCAGATATCTGAGCTATTGCATCAAAGTGATTTTTTGATATTCGACCACAACCTATTAAACCAAATCTGAGTTTCTTCATTTATAACCTCTTATAGATAAATACCAGTCTGTCATAGCCTTGATCTGTTCTTCAATCGTGTGAGCCTGGATATATCCGGCTTCACGGATACGTTCAGAAACGAAATCAGTAGGAGTTGCCAGCTTTCGCATCCGGTCACTATTCACAGGTAAATCAAGCTTAAATAATCTGGCAGGGATGTCAAACAATTTACCAATACTCACAGCTAAGCTGACCGGAATCTGGAGTCTTGGTATCCTGAAAGCGGGATTTGTTGCAATAATCTGCATAAGTTGTTTGATAGTGATATAGGGTTTATCTATACAATTGTAGTATTGAGCACCTTGCTTTATCAAAGTCAGAGAAAACAAAGTCATATCAATAATATTGGCAAGTGAAACGATGGATTTGATATAATCTCCGCTGCCAATGGTTACATAAGGACGGCGGTGCATCATATCAATCATTTTATACATGTTGGCATAATTATGAGGTCCGTAGATAACAGTTGGGCGCAGCACGATCAATTCGCGTGAAGCATCTTGTTGTTGCCAGGCTGTGCAAAGCAATTCTCCTGCCAGTTTGGACGCGCCATAGGGATGGTCAGGCGCAAATGTTCCGTCTTCATCAGTACGTTTATCAGGATGACCAAAAGCGGATACAGTACTGAAATAGACTAATTTCTTTATGTTCCCGGTTTGGATGAATTCCAACAGAACTTTGGTACCGTACTCGTTGTGCGAGAAGTATTCTTTTTCAGTAATTCCAAAGTCGTGCTTAGCTGCCGCACAATGAATAACCAAATCAATTTCTTCATTGTTTGCTTTCAGAAAAGCTGAATTGGTATTTTCTAAATCTTTAGCCTGTCTGATATCTCCCAATCGTGTTTCAGGATGAGCTTTGTCGTCACAATGAGCTGAAATATCTATGCCAATGACTTTATGACCATCGGCCTGCAGCTTCCACATCAAAGCAGAGCCGACAAAGCCGTTTGAGCCGGTGATAAAAATATTCATTTATGTCCCTTGTTTTCTAACCGGATTCCAGATGCCGGCTTCAATATTAAAGATGAATTTTAAAAAACCTAAAAGTGAAGCCCAACCCATGGCAGTAAAATATGCAATAATACCTGCTCCAGGGATATGCTTTCCATTTCTTTGTGCCAGCAATTCAAAAATACCGATTAAATAAAACAGTATCTGTAATTTGAATATCAGTTGATAGAAAGGAATTTTAATAAAAGCACTAGAAATCAGCATGATCAGCATAAACAGAAAGAACAGCCATCTGATTACTTTGTGCGAAAAAAGTACGAAGCTAATTCTACCGAACCGGAAGGGATTGAGTAAAATCAGGTTGCGTTTCAAGGCAAACCATTCACGGGTAATAATCCTAACTTTGCGCTGAATTTCTTCTTTAGCTTGTTCTGTAACATTTTCCCTAACTACAGCCGTAGGGATATAAATTGCTTTGTAGCCTTTTGACAAGACAATCAAGGTGCGTTCAAAATCATCAATTGTCTGAGGATGTATCTGCCCAAAAAGTTCTCTGCGTATCAGGTAGATAGAGCCATTGGAACCGATTATGGAAGCAAAAGCACTATCCATCTCTTTAATGAAACACTCATACTTCCAATAAAGGCCTTCACCAGAATCTTTGTTACCGCTTTTAATCAGTCGAAGTTCTCCCGACACAATGCCAATTCCCGGATCAGAAGTGATAACTTTTACCAGTTCCATGACTGCATCCGGATCAAAGATAGAGTTTGCATCAGTAGATAATACATAATCAGAGGTTATAAGAGGTTGTACAAGATTATGCGCCTTTTGTTTTCCACCTCTGGGTTGTTGGATAACAAGCTCAATATTGTTGTTTTTATAATGTTGGACAATCGCATTGGTATTATCTGTAGAATCATCAGAAATGACGATCATTTTAATTTTATCAGTTGGATAGTTTAAAGCCAGAAATGATATCAATTTGTCTTCAATATCTGCTTCTTCATTAAATGCGGGGCAGAGGACTGTTACAGTTGGGAGATTGATAGTGCCGGTCTTGTTTATGGTGTTAGTTTGCATGCGGTTAAACTGGTTCAATACCCATAATATCGGAGCATATAGTACAATATGGTAGAAAATTAAACCTACGCTAAGCCAAAATAAGATTATTAAAATCATACTTACCCTATTATATACAAAACCAAAATTCTATTTCGTCACGTTGAAAAATAACTTATTCAATAGCAAAAAATGAGTTGAGCTATCCTGTCAATCATTTTCAGTAAGCTTACCTTACAATACAATGGAAACTATGGGTTATTGAATAGGTGTTGACAAATATAACAATCAGGAATTATAGCTATGTTGTTATGAAAAAAATATTAATAATAACAAACCTATTCCCTGATAAGTATAGTCCTCATTCAGAAGTATTTGTTCAGCAGCAGGCAAATGAACTGGCAAAAAGTTATGATGTTAAAGTCATAGCCACCCGGTTTAAGCATAAATTAGCGGTTGAGCAGGACAATCGAGCCACATATAAAGTAACGTATATTTATCTGCCAGTAATAAAATATGTCTTTCTTTCTTTAATGTTTTCCTACCGGATGTATGCAATACCGGTAATCAAACGGATAATCACTGAATGGAACCCTGATTTTATACATGTTCATGACTATCGGCATGTTCCTGAGCTATTACTATTGAATGATTGTTTAATTAATTATTCCATTCCAAGATATTTAACCCTTCATAATATCAGGACACATCCTGTAATGGTAAAATCTATCCTTTTTAAATGGTTTTACCGGTTGTGTATCAGTAAGTCTTATAGTGGTTGGACTCATATATTTACAGTCAACGACAGGATAAAAGATATCATAGCTAAGGATGCAGGGGTTACAGCTATATCAAATATCGGAAATGCTATAGGACCGATTCCTCAGATACCAATCGGGATATTAGACAGTTATAAGCAAAAGCTTTCTAACAATAGTTACAAAATCATCTCTGTTGGTAATCTTAAATTAGAAAAAGGATATAGTTTGCTTATCAAAGCTGTGAGCATGCTGATAAAAAAAAAATACGATATTCAGGTATTTATCATTGGTAAAGGGGTAGAAAAAGAAAAGTTGCTATCTGAAATCAGTAGCATGGGTCTAGCTGGTAACATTTTTCTGACCGGTGATTTGAGTAACGAGATAGTTCGAAATTTATATACGTTGTTTGATGCATTTGTCTTAGCCAGCTATAGCGAAACTTTTGGGGTTGTCTATATCGAAGCTATGTATGCAGGTCTCCCGGTTATTGGTGTTAAAGGTCAGGGCGTTGATGGTATCGTTAAGCATGGTATCAACGGACTATTGGTTAATCCCATAGATATAGAAGACCTGGCAGAAAAAATCGAATATCTGATAAATAACAAAGAATCAGTTAAAGAAATGGCAACAAAAGGACAGGCTTTGATAAAAAGTGAATACCAGCTTGAGCAGCTAGTCAATAAATACAGGTACATATATGAACAATAAAATTCTTATGATAGTCAATGCTTTTCCACCTTCCGGGGAAAGCGGTGTTCAAAGACCGGTTAAATTCCTTAAGTATCTGGCAAAAGATGGATGGGACACATTTGTTGTTACTCCACGTAACCCGGTTTTATTAAAAAACAAAGATGATACACTGGTGAGTGAAATACCTTCTAGCACAAAAGTATTCAAGACATATAGTCTGGGAATCAGGGAAGAAAATCTGACTGAGGTTAGATTTGCTTTAGCAGAATCAGCAAAACCTCTGAAAAAATTGCTTTGGAAAATGTTGAAACCTGTAAACGATTTTGTGTTCCCGATTGATAAACAAATTGGCTGGGTGCCATTTGCTCTCATAACAGCCATTAGAGTTATAAAAAAATATAAAATCAGAAATCTATATATCACTGGTTCCCCTTTTTCAGCATTTTTGTGTGGTGTAATTCTCAAGAAACTTTTTGGGATGAAATTGTTCTGGATAGCAGACTATAGAGATGCCTGGCAGTTTACACCATTATTGGATAAACTGGTACTCCCTTTTCGCTACAACTTCATTACTAAAATGGATGAGAAGTTTCTAAATATGGCTGACTTCGTGACATTCACTTCACCTTATGTCCTGAAAAAATATTTAGAAAAGTATCCCCGGCTATTAGGAAAATCGGATTTTATTACCAATGGTTACGACGAAGATGATTTCGCGAGGTTGGAATCCAGACAGTATAATATGTTTACATTCGCATTCATGGGAAAGCTACATAGCAGCAGAGGTAATCCTGTGCCATGGTTAAAAGTAATTAAAAGATTTATGAATAAAGAATTCCAGTACATGCACATGGGTATAATTGATAAAAACTTTCTACGTCAAATAACCGAAGAAGGGTTGTCATTCTATCATTTCATAGGATACAAATCCCATCTGGAAGCACTTTCATATTCAGCAGGTGCAGATATTAATATCATTGTTTTAAATGATGATCCAGGTTCAGTGGGTGTAATTCCCGGGAAAATATTTGAGCTTATCAGACTTGGGAAACCCATTCTGGCAATTGGCCCTGCAAACAGTGTTATCAAAGAGATAATCACTTCGACAAATGCGGGGGTATATGCTAATGTAAATGATCAAGATAGTATTGTGAAGGCATTAGAAATGCTTGTAAACCAAGATTTTAGAATCACAGCAAATAAAGATATTATTGAGCAGTATTCCAGAAGAATATGTACTGAAAAGTTGGAATCTATATATCTCAGAAATTTGAGGACTTAGAATAGATTTGAAGCATGTAGATAAAAATAATCAGATATTATCCTCTATTTTTAGTTACTATCCTGCACAGTTTTGACCCAATACCGGTCGCCTGCATTAAAGCTTCCTGCCACAGCATACGCCAGTCAGCAGAATGCGGGATAAGGTGTTTGAACATTTGATTTGAACTACAGCGCTGCTCATATATGACTATCATCAGAAACCACAAGACATAAGCGATGCTGGTTGCTAAAGCAGAACCATATATCCCTAAGACAGGGATAAGTAAGAGATTCAGAATTACGTTAATTATCAATGAAATAGCCGGCAGAATAATACTGATAACAGGGAAACCTTTACTATTCAGATACATATTAAAGAGTGAACCAAAACTCAGTCCAAAGCTAGCCGGAATTAACCAGATAAATACATAATAAACCGGCAAAAACTGGGTACCATATAAAGTAGTAATCAGGAATTTACCACATATTACAAATCCAATATTTGCACATACTAGCAAGGTAAAAAAAGACATTAGAAGTTTTTTCATTATTTTCCACTTCTCTATATCATCATTGCAATCAGATAACTTGACCAACAACAGACCACCAACTAGGTTGGAAGCAATTTGTAATAAATCAACAATATGTGCTGCAATAGAATATAGCCCTACCTGCTTAAAATCCAGCATACGCTTGATAATTATTATATCAAATCTTATCAGAAGCATGATAAACAATGTTGATAAAAAGACTCTGAAGCCTGATTGGTATGAAATGAAAATGAACTTGAAGTCAATTTTATACCATTCATTACCCCAGGCATTGCTGGCAATATAGTAAATAATAGTCATAAAGGATGCTATCACTGATGCTAATATGATAAATGCAACTCTGTCTGATTCAGTGAAAACAAAATATCCAACGGTGATCAGTAGTAAAACTGACAGTGAATTAAATAACTGGGATAAAGAATGTATCCAGATTTTATTCAATCCTAAATATAAGCTCTGCAATTGCACACTTAGTTTTTGTGTGGTAATAAACATAACCAGGATTACTATATAAAGTTGATTTAATGGAAAACCGATTAGTTTTGACCATATATTAATAAAGCATAAACCTAATATCGACCAAAATATCGAATCAGTAACAAATTGAAATACAGACCAGGCAAAAAGACTGTTTATCTTTTCCGGATGTTTTCTAACAAGATATGGATAACTCCTGAACAAACCTAAATCTAATGCCATCCAAACGAACCCACCCAGGGTAATCAAATAACTGCTTTTTCCCTTTAACTCTACTCCCAGATACCGGGTTGATATTACGCTGGTAAAGAAAGTTAAAATCATTACAATAATGCGGAAACTCCCGCTCATCAGAATATTGCGTTTCAAATTAATCTGACTCATGAGACCTTTTGCATATCGCTTATTCTAAAGAGTTTCTTAAAAATATATTCCCGGCTTAAACTCAGCATAATAAATATAATGCCGATTATCTGTATACTTTTAAGTGTCTCATTTTGAATAAGCCAGGCTAATGTGCAGGCAATAGCAGGCTTAAGAAAGAAATAAATAGATGCCTGTGCTGCACCGATTTCTTTTATCGCAGTGAAGTATAAAATATAAGCTATTCCGGAGACAAATATTCCCAGATAGAGTAACAATGCTATATTCTGGAATGATAGCCCGAATGACAATGTCTGGTGCGTCAATACTGAATACAAAAACAAGGTGGCAGAACCAAAGAAAAACGCAAAGCACAGCGTGACTAAGTTTCCATGCTGCATTATGAGCTTTTTCGAGTATACGGTTGATAAAGCGAAAGTAATAGCAGCTATAAGCCCGAATATGACAGAGATTACTAAATTGGTTGAAGAACTGAGCGCTTCTCTTTCACCCAAAACAATTAGCAGCAATCCTGTAAGCCCGATTCCGATTCCTATAATTTGTAGTCTGGTTATCTTCTCTTTGATTAATGTGGCTGCAAAGATGGTTACAAACAAGGGATTGGAGCTTACTATCAGAGCAGCAAGATTGGCCTTGCCATAAAAGATAGAGAATTGCAAACAGAGCATACTGATACAGACATTCAGAATTCCTGCAATAGCAAAACCTGCAAAGTCTTTTAACCTGAGAGTGTCCTTTGTCTTTCTCATTTCTTTGATAACAAAGGGCAGCATCATAAATCCGCCGATTAAAAAGCGAAAAGCTGTGATAGAATATGGAGATATATTAGCACCTATTAGCTTTCCAACCACTTCAATGGTTGAAAAGAAGAAGATTGTAATAATACAATAGATATGGAGTTTTAGATTATTATCCTTCAAACTGACTATTTCTTTTTATGCTTCTTACATAGATTCAGCAATTACTACATCCATTCAAATTTATTCTACTAATAAGATATAGATGAGGAAAAGATACAGAAACAAAATGCTGTATCTTAGCCTCATCTAAACAATTGTTATACCAAATCATTATCGGTATAGCATACCTATGTCCAAGTTAAATATATGTATTTGGAAGATAGATTACTTCAACAAGATCATTTTCTTGCTGCTGGAGTATTTTCCGTCTTTTACATTAAACAAATAAATACCGGCAGTTACGTTTCTGCCATTTTCATCTTTTGCATTCCAGACCAATTCAGCATTTCCGGCAGTTCTGACATCGGATTTCAATGTTCTTACCAATTGACCTTTCAGATTATAAATCTCTACCTGAACCGGTGCGGGTGACTTCACGTTGACAGATATGGTTGTGGTTGGGTTGAAAGGATTGGGATAGTTACCGATTAAGGTTATCGGATTATTTGCATTGATTGGATCTTCCACAGCAACTGATGAGAAATCAGCAAGTGATCTTGCTGTTACCTGAAATCCTACATCATACTGTGTAGTTATAGCTTTCATATCAACTACAGTAGTCGGCACTGCCTGTCCGATATAATCTGCTTCGAAGAAATTTGTTCTAAAGACCATCTGACCTGTTCCGTCACTGATGTTATATGCAGTTCCGGTTGCAAACGGATTGGCAGTATCAAGGAATGTAACGTTCTGAATTAAAACAAGCCTTGATTGGTATGGTGCAAAATTCGTATTCAATTCATTTACTGTAACAGTTGGAATCTCTATTGAGTTACCTGTTGAAGTCGGAGCTCCCGGATTAGCAAATGGTGTGAACTGGACCAGATTGTGATAAACGCTAAGCCTTCCAATAATATTGGTGATTCCATCTCCAATTTGATAAGCAGTAGTAACAACGCCGTTGGGATCATCTATTTCGATACCACCGGTTGAATCCTGCAAGTATTTTTTGAAACGATAAGTTTGTTGATATGCAAGAATTGCTTCACTGGTAAGTCTATATACTGTCGTTCCATCCGGATTGGCAGCTCTGAGCAAAGCAACATTAGTCACATCTGTCAGAGGAAGCTGAGTAATTGTAAAGAACTCATTGGACATATCACTCACTGTAGCAGCCATATTCGATATTTTAATTTTAAACTGCGTTCCAGCTGTTTGAGTTTCAGGAATAGTCCAGGAATAGGAACCTGTGTTTTCTATATCACTGGCAAGAGTTGAATATGTCTCATTATTATTAAGCTCAATCTGTACATTACCTGTTATATTTGCACTCGACCAGGCTATTGTGTAGGTCTGTCCAAGATACCATGTAACAGCAGCATTAGGGTTAACTACTACTATAAGAGGATCAGGTGAACCACCCGTAAATGTGTGTGAGCCCAAATATGTAAATGTATCAATGGGGTAAGAAGCCCATTGACCGATTGAAAAAGCAACAGTCGGGCTTGCAATTTCGCTGTTTCTAACCAGCGTAACGTCTTTTCCCCAACCTGGTTCAGTGGGGTCATTAACAATACCAACTACATCAATCTGAACACCACTATGATACAAAGCAACTGCATCGTTACCATTGAAATTTACAGATTGATTAGCTGTAGCTAAATCCACATAGGGTTCACCTGCCAGATTAGTGCCACCGGATGAGTTATTGACTATAACGTAAACATCGTTGTTTGCCAAAGTTCCACTCAATACAAGTTCATTGCCAAAGGCTCCGGCACCGTTTGTCTGTTTCTTGAGGGAATAGTTCGCCAGGTCGACCGGAGCTCCGGTACCGTTAAAGATTTCAACACCTTTTTTGTAAGATGAACCTTCTACATATTCTGAAATGAAAAGATCAGTTGCCTGGGCAGATAAGACTGCTGCCAGGCAGAGCATGATCAGAATGATAAAATAACGTGTTTTCATAAGTATAATCTCCTTAAGGTATTAATGTTAATAAGCAATACATGACAGGTCCGGCTATCAGCAGGCTGTCAAATCTATCCAAAATTCCCCCGTGTCCGGGTATTAAATTACTACTGTCTTTAACGCCGCCAATTCTTTTAATCTTGGATTCGAGTAAATCACCCAACTGACCAAAGAGACCGGCACTTATTGCAGCGATGAGCAGGTATTCTATTTTCCAAACAGGATAAACAAAGTATGTAATGAATGCAAACAATAAAGGACCCAGCAAACCGGCAATGAATCCTTCCATGGATTTATTAGGACTCATTGGGAAGATACCTCTGCGTTTGCCAAATCTCATACCTATAAAGTAAGCAGAACAGTCAGTTATCCAAATTAGAATTAACAAAACAAGCAGCAGGTGGTTGTCATACATAGCATCAATTCTGAATATCACTCCGGAAAGAATCGCAATGTAAAAAAGACCCCAGATAGTCAGCAGATAGTCTTTAATGCCACGTTCTCCAGCCTTTCTTCCCAGCCAGGCAATTGACTGTAACACAAAGAAAAAAGCTATATATGCCCAATTTGGAACAGAACAGGAAGGGCATAACTTTTCCTTTAACATGCAGGCAGATAAGTAAACACAGATTGCAAGAACAATATCCACAATCAGCCAGACCGGATTATCCTTAAACAGGATTTTACGGTACTCCCACGTCCCGATTGCAGTAAGTAAGCCCAATCCAATCATTAATATTAATCCACCCGTATAGAATAGCCAGATTAAAAAAGGTATCCCGATTACTGAGATAAGGAGTCTCTGCTTTAATTCGTTACTCACCGGTACCACCAAATCTTCTGTTTCTGTTTTGATAGTCTTTCAATGCGGTAATAAACTCTGCTTTATTAAAATCAGGCCAGAGTGTTTCTGTCACATAGATTTCTGAATAAGCAGCTTGCCAGATGAGAAAATTGGAAAGTCTCATTTCACCGCTGGTTCGAATTACTAAATCTGGATCCGGCATATCCTTTGTATAAAGATGCTCTGAAATTGTATCGTAATTTACGTTATTAATATCTAGTTTGCCGGCAATGCAATCATTAGTGATTTGCTTCACGGCATCCAATATCTCTTGCCTGCCGCCATAATTAAACATTACATTGAAGTGCAGTCCTGTATTATTCCATGTTTTACTGGTAATCTCATGAGCTTTCTTCAGATAATCAGGGTCCACTCTGTCACTGCTTCCGATAATTCTGAAAATCACATTCTTGCGGTGCATCTCGTCAATTTCCTTATGCAGATACTCCATCAGAAGCTTCATAAGTCCTGTTACTTCTTGCTTCGGACGGTTCCAATTCTCAGTTGAAAAGGCGTATACAGTTAAATAGGGGATATGCAGTTCACCTGAAAGCTCCACAACCTGCCGGACTGATTTAGCTCCGGCTCTGTGTCCATACAGACGCGGTCTAAACCTTTGCTTTGCCCATCTGCCATTACCATCCATTATGATAGCAACGTGCTGCGGAAGCTTTTCCAAATCAAGTCCTGCTGTTAGCTTAATAAAATCTTTGGTCATTGAGCAGCTTTCATCCTTGCATGTGCTCTGGCTTTGAGCCAGGCTGAGATAAAACCATCCAGTTCACCATTCATCACACGTTCGGTATTGCCTATTTCGAAATCCGTCCTGTGGTCTTTGACCATCTGGTAAGGTTGAAAAACATAAGACCTGATTTGATTACCCCAACCAATTTCGGTTTTGGAATTTTCCATCTCTTTCTTTTCTTTGTCTCTCAGGTCTTCAAAGTGCTGATACAGACGGGATTTGAGGATTGCCATTGCTTTGTCTTTATTCTGGATTTGAGAGCGTTCATTTTGGCAGGATACTACAATGTTGGTTGGCAAGTGAGTAATCCTAACGGCTGAGTCGGTTGTATTGACATGCTGTCCACCTGCTCCGCTGGCTCTGTATGTATCAATCTTTAAATCTTTAACATCTATTTCGATATCAATATCATCATCCAGTTCCGGATACACAAATACGCTGGCAAATGAAGTTTGCCGTTTGCCTTGTGCATTAAAAGGAGAGATTCTTACTAATCTGTGAATCCCGATTTCAGCTTTGAGCAAGCCATAAGCATAATTGCCCTTAACTTCAACGGTCACGCTTTTGATTCCTGCTTCATCTCCATCCAGTCTGTCGATTATGGTGAATTCAAACTTGCTCTTTTCTGCCCAACGCATATACATGCGCAGAATCATTTCTGCCCAGTCCTGAGCCTCTGTGCCACCTGCTCCGGCATGAATCGAAAAGACTGCATCGTTGTGGTCATATTTCTCATTGAGCAGACATTCCACTTCCATTTTATCGACAAACCTTTTCCAGTCTTCCAGATGCCCGATTGCTTCAGTAAACAGAGCTTGATTAAAATCGTCGTCCAAAAGCAGGATATATGTTTCCAGTTCACCCTTGATTTCATCCAGTTTATTTATATGATTAATTGCTTCCCGTAGTTGGCTGATTTGTTTGGTTACTTTTTTGGCATTGTTTTGGTCATTCCAGAAGTCAGACGCATGCATCTGCTCTTCCAGAGATTTTAGCTGAGTTGATTTACCTTCGAGGTCAAAGCAACCTCCGGATTTCAAAAATCTGCTCAGTCAGGTCATTTACTTCATTCTTTAAATCTATGTATTCCATTTTATTCCCTATCTGTATAGATTGTTTAGTCCAATATACAGCATTTTACTTTGATTTATTATCCCTTTTTTAGTCAAGATGTTTTGTTACATCAGGGACAGTACAATTTACAAGCTGCTTGACAGAAATAGTTATTTTCAGTTTGTTTACTCTTATGAGCGGGATTAGCTCAGTGGTAGAGCATTAGCTTCCCAAGCTGAGGGTCGCGGGTTCGAGACCCGTATCCCGCTCCAATTTAATTTCGCTGATATCTTACAACCTTGATTATCCCTCTCTTATTCCTTATACAATCCGTTGGAGATTAAAGGGAGATGCTAGGGTCATCTAAGGCTCCGACCCTTAGATGACCCTTACATCTCTGTACAATGTCTGTAGGATCAGTAAAGGAATGAACAAGGAACGTAAGAAATTGAGAGTATAGAATTGAGAATTGAAAATGGAGAATTATGGATTATGCTTCGCTTCTTTGCGGCTTTGCGTCTTTTGCGAAAAAAAAGAATAAGAACTAGCTATAAATTACGAATTATGATCTGCCTCAGACACAAGAAAGACAAGAAAAGACAGGCGCGGTCCACGCGGATGCCTCCCCGGCTTTTACCCGGGTGGGACCCGCGTGGGGGCGGCGTTTCTATTCTTGTTAATTTAGGCTTAATCTTATATCAATGATTGTTAGAGCGTGATTAAGTGATTAGGTGATTAAGTGATTAGGTTGTGTAACATAGCTTTTCAAGCTGTTGTAGGTGGAGGTTGGTTACCCGCATCAAAAAGAACTATGGTTGGCTTTGCCGGATCAGATATCACTTGTTTTTTCCCTGAGGTAACCAACCTCAGGGTACAACAGAATAACATTCTATGTTACAGGCTGCACTTGGCACGCAATAATCCCATCGGGATGAAACGTATTAACGACGGGCTTTGAGCCCTGCGTATGTCATCCCACCCTAGATAGAGTGCCGTAGGTACGACACATCATATCACTTTATTTATTGCCGGTTTTATTGTGTCGTCCCGATGGGACTAATGGGTCTAGATAGCCGATGCGCCGGGCTCAAAGCCCGTCGTTACAGCGTATCGTCCCACTGGGACTGTAATATAGTTTTGCAAGCTGTTGTAAGTGCGGGTTTGCTACCCGCATAAAGAATTAAGCAATTGTATTACATCATTCGAAACGGGATTCGACACTTCGAATTCCCTGAGGTAACCAACGATTCACTGGATTCCTGCCTTCGCAGGAATGACGTCGTTTGCCAATCTATGTTACGAACACCTTGACAATCTGCAGGGAGTCTGATTTATCAAGTTCACTATGAATAACGATAAGAATAAACTATCAGCCGGCAAGCCTGAATTGCTTTTACCCGCCGGCAGTCCTGAGGCTTTTATGGCAGCTTTGGAAGGTGGGGCAGACGCTATCTATCTCGGTTTGCAGAATTTTAATGCCAGAGGCAGAGCAAAGAACTTCCAAATCAGCAACCTGCCTGCACTTTTGGAAAAAGCTGCATCTTACAATGCCAAAATTTATCTTACACTCAATACACTGATTAAAAACAATGAGCTTACCAAACTAATGGAATACCTGACTATTTTGCAGGATTATCCACCTGCTGCGGTTATCATCCAGGATTGGGGAGTATATTATCTGCTTCAGAAGTATTTCTCCCGGTTAAAAATACATGCCAGTACCCAAATGGGAAATCACAATTCTCTTGATTGTCAGTTTGCCAAAGCTCAACACTTCCAGAGAGTGATATTGGCACGGGAATTGACTTTGGATGAACTGAACGGGATTGCTGCCAATAGTAAGATTGAGCTGGAAATCTTTGCTCACGGAGCATTGTGTTACAGCTTTTCGGGCAGTTGTCTGTTTAGCAGTTGGACTGGTGGTATGAGTGCTAATCGCGGTCAATGCAAGCAGCCCTGCCGGCATCTGTTTAAAGCGGAAAGTCAAACAGAACGCTGGTTTAGCATGAAAGACCTGGAACTTATAGAATATCTTCCGGAACTCATCAGGCTGGGTATCAAAGCTATTAAAATAGAAGGCAGAATGCGCTCTGCGGATTATGTTTACACGGTTGCCAAAGCCTACAGACTGGCTCTGGACCATCCTGAAAAGTTGGAAGAAGCAAAACAGCTATTACTTGATGATGGCGGACGTGACAAAACAGACTGGTTTTTCTCAGGGCAAAGCTCTTTTTCCACCACCGGTAATTCTTTTACAGGAAAGGGAATCGGAACAGTAGTCAGCAATACAGACGGTTATCTTGGCATACTATTGGTCGAAGCCCTCAAGTCCGGAATTTATCTCAGGTTTCAGAGCGAAAGTGATTCGAATTCCGATGCGATACAAGTGAACAAAATCTATACTAAACAACAAGACGGGCTAATTGAGTCAAAACATGCAGAAGCCGGGCAGACTGTTTATCTTAAGGCTCAGGTAGAAAATCTAGCGCTCAATTCCATAGTTTATCAAACCAGGCATATCTCTTCCTCAAGCTGGAACTATAAACCTGAAACAACACCGATAGATATTCCTGATGCCAATGCTATCCAACAAAAGCTTGGTCTATTAAGAAAGCAGGTCATTTCTGCAACTCTGCCTAAGCTTCCTGAACTGTATTTCAGGATTAATGATACAGTCTGGATTAATTATCTTAAAGAACAAACTCCGGCTGTTGTCTTTTATCCTGTTGGGGAAATGGTTGAGCAAACATCAGGTCTCTTATTGATTCCTGAGCTTCCTTACTTTATCAGTGAACATGCTTTACCGGAAGTGCAAAAGCAGGTGCAGAAGCTTCTCCAAGCCAATATCAAGAACTTCTGTTTATCACGTTTATCACAGACTATTTGGTTTAAGGAATATCCCAAGGTGAAACTATTCACATCTGAAAAAGTCTATTGTCTCAATGATGCAGCGTTGGCTCAGTTAAAACAGTCCGGGATTTCCCAATGGATACTTCCTTTGGAAAACGATTTTCCCAATCTGCTGAGTAGTGGTAATCGTGAGGGTATCGTGCCCGTGTATTTTCATCCGGCTTTGTATTATTCCCGACAGGACGTGTTTGCCGGGGAAGAGCTTCACCTTAGCCATGATAAACAAAATCTCATATACCACCATGACAAACAAATGGTCACACTGACTCCGGAACAGGCAGTATGCAATTTCTCATTCTATCCCAGACTGCTGGAAAAGGGCTACAAACGCTTTGTGATAGACCTGACCAATATGAAGCCGGATAAAGATTTGCTCCACAAATTAATAGAACATCTGCGACAAGGTAAGAATTTGGACGGAACCAAAAGATTCAATATGAAGCAGGGATTGTGGTAAATCCTCCTATTTTGTAACTGTTCCTTAGCAAAGTAACTTATTTATACATTCTGTCCTCGAAGCTAATATCAATCCTATCGCAAAAAGTAAGTCGAATAGCAATCATTCTCAATACAATCTTGACAATTATAATCATATCTAATTGCAAATAAGAGCACAAGACACTATCATAGTAGTTAGTAGTGAATGTTCAATACGAGGCGTAGATACGCTATAATTAAGGATTTGAGACAGTAAACAGAAAATGCCAATTACTAAAATATTAGCTACATATGACTATTATCCATTGCATAAATATAATGCACCCAGTACTTAACGCAAAGAATATAGTGCTAACATACAGATAAGATGTATACTTACATAATAAACAAAAAAAAGTCACATAATTTTATTGACATGGTTTTATAATGGTTAATTATTTGTTTTGTGATTACAAATTAAATAATTTGGAGGGTTTATGAAACCTTTTATCGCTCTATTGGTAATGCTTTTTAGCATTTTAAGCAGTATTCTGTTTTCTTCTGAAGCAGAGGACTTACTCAAAGAACCAAGACTTTCGCAAGTTTTGGATTCGCTAAATGTTTCAATGGTAAGAGGTAGATTTAGTAATTCAGTATATTCACATGAATCTGCATCGACTTATTTTAAAAATTATATTCAGTATGATTATTCTCCGGATAATTATAAAACAAAATCTATGGGGAAATTCATATTCCATAATAATAATAGCATAACAAGAGAAATAGATCTGATGGATAAGAAAGCTGATGACTTTTGCATATCAACCAATAAACAATTTTGTCTCATTAGAAATAATAATTCTTGGGATTTGTATGATGTAAACGGTAAAATTATTAGAGGTTATACATCTCCTGAATCAGATCTTATAGCATTTGAAATATCAAATGCTGGAAATGTAATATTTTATAAGAACATCAATGAACCACTTTCTAAAAAAGCTTACAAAATAGTCATAATAGATTCACAGAGCAAAATAGTATATGAAAAGGAATACAATAGCATCGTAGAGTTAGCCTGTTGTAGCGATAACAGTCACATAGCATTATTACTCAAAGAGCCGGAAGAATGTGGGTTTGGAAAACCCGAATCAAAACTAGTAGTCTTAGACAAAAATCTCCAGATAGAGTATGAGTATCAGTTCCCAAATTATCCAAATCAAAATTATTTTGGATCAGGTTATGGAACTATGACTTTTATTAATGATATTCTTTTCCTGATAATACAGCATATTGATGAGAGTCTTTCATACGCAACTATTGATATACAAAATAAGAAAATATATTGGAGCCAGAAATGAAGAGAATAATCGTTATATTGTTATTACTAGCTGCATTACATATTTTGTACTCTACTAACTATTGCATCGTTGATGCATGCGGTAATGAAAATCCCAAAGAAATGGGTGCAAGTTTTGGAACTTGGGAGAATGTGGCAGACATTTTTCATTTTGGATCTGACTTAGCAGTATTAGATGGAGAAAGAGGTTTTTTTAGAGTCCCGTTTGATATTACAATAATCCAAGCAGAAAAAATAGGAGATCAATTAACGCTATATTTTACAGATGATTGGAATACTAGCGGAGTCCATTTAAACGACAAAGTCTACATAGTTACGCATTTAAAGAGTCTTGATGAAGTAGCTTACACTTCGCAAACTTATACGGCAAACACTCCTTTATGGAAACTCACCCAATCATCAACCTATCCTTTTTATGTATCTGAGCATGATTATTATAATGCTCAAAATGTTTTAGTTACAGGAAAGTGGCTAAAAATTAGCGCTGGCAGTATAATCGCAGCAATAGGAAGTACGTCTGAAATTACAAATCCACAAATAAGTTACGCGCATGCTCAATTGATGGCAACTAAGTGGCAAGAAAACCCAGATAATTACGATATCGAAACGTGGACACGATCATTTTATGACCCACTAAGTAGTGATTTCTTTGATAGTAGCCAACCATTATTTTCTGAAGCTCCAAAATTTGGACCACTATTTATCACGAGCAGAACTATTGGTGGGAGTAGCGATAACTATATTCATGACACATCAGTAATTCGAAGTTTTACTCCCACTATAAGTACTTACCCGGAATATAGGGAACACCCATTAGTATTTGGGAAACTTAATATCAATCAACAAATTACGAAAAAGTATAATTTTTCGAGATTTGATGGTTATAACGAGAATCAAAACTCAAATAGCTGGGATCAAATTCAAGATCCAGGAGAAAACCCTTATGTTGGAGGTATTCTAGGTTCACCTACAAAGATCAAGTTTAAAATGGATTACATAGGTAGTGATATATATAGTTATGTTTACAATTTGTGGCCTGAACAGGAAATAGATTTTACTAAAATGTACAAAAAAGAAACAGATCCGGCTATTATAAAGTACTGGTGGAGCAAATTGACAGATCCGAATAAACCTGCCACGAATTATCCCAATTATAGGTATTGCTACATTTTGAATAGAATAAATAAAGATGATGTAGATGCTCATGATCATGGGACTTATATTAATGATCCATCTACAATTACTAATCCTCATGTTGTCGATAGGCCTCTGAATACGCGATTATGGTCGGACGCATCAGCAGCTACAGGAGCAATACCTGATCAAAACAAAGATGATTTACCTGCACAGATTGGAAATTCCTCTTTACATAGTTATTACCCTGATGGCAATTATAAGATTACTGTCACAACACAGGATAAATATGGTGCTAATTGTGAAAAAGAATATGTAATAACTGTGGACAACTATTTGCCATATATAAAAGAATTCATATTAACGCAGAAGGATATTCCACAAACTCCTGGCACTGAACTTCAATACGGAGATCCTGATGATCCTCTTGATGTTATATATAAGACTTGCTATCAAGGCGATTCAGACAATAGCATATCACTCATACCCGGTGGAGGGCAACAACCCGGCAAGATGCTCCATTTAAACGCCCCCTTTTCAGTCTTTATTCGATTTAGTGAGGAAGTGTATCCGCAAACAGTATATATAAATAACATGAATTCAAGAGGTGAAAATCAGATAATTGGTGAAATGTCTCCACAAAGGGTAAATCAAAGAGATAATGGTGTTTGGTTTAAATATGAATATTGGAATCAAGCTCCTGCTATTATTGATGAAGGTGCTATATCATTCAACACACATGCTTTTGATTCTGCCGGTAACCTTCTACAGGATCCTTCAACTGGTTCAATACCGATTAGAAGTGGAAATAGTTGGCCAACAAGCGTTATTCATGATGTTCCTGACTGTCAAGCCCATAATACATTTGATAATATACTTGCAGTAAATATAAATTTCATCTATGAACCTCAAGTTGAAGTTGAATGGGAAGGTTTAACATATCCTTGGACAATTGAAAATCCAGATGAATATGGGATAGTATCTCCAACACCATTTTCAGCAGATAGTTGGATACATAGCAATCCGCATAATAGAGACGGAGAAACTGTATTTGATTTAACCATCGATCCTAATGAGGGTGAAAACCGGAGCGAAACAAGAACAGGGCATATCGTCTTTAATACCAATACTAGCCAACAGATAACATTGACGGTAATCCAACATGGCAGGAAACCATCAATTACTTTTGATAGTTTTCCACTTTACTCGTCTGAGAATTCTGTAACATTATCCGGGCAAGTTTTGTATAATGATGTCTATTCCGTTACAGAAGTGAATATACATAGTAATGATGAAATGGGTCACCTGTTTGATGAAGTTACATGTGATGTTGATTTCAACAGCGAAACTGAGACATATTCATGGGGACCAGTATCAGTTCCACTGCGATATAACGGCTACGAGACATACTTTTCTATTGAAGCTGTTGGATTGGCAATAACTGAGTATTATACGCCATATGAGATTAGTACTTGCACATACCTGTTCCCCGTAGTATCCGTTTCTTTTCCCCAAATACCTCATCCAAATGACTTAACATTTGATGATGGCGATATAGATGATCAAGGCGATAATCCGTTTGAATTTTATTTTACTTACAAAAATGCAACGCATATCTATATATTGCGACAAGATACCAGAGAGAATTTAAACATACTTGCGCAGAAGCCTATCGAAACGCTAAAAGCGCTAAAAGATAGAAATGATAATAGGGTTGTCGACGTAATCAACTTGACATTGTCAGATAGTTATTCCTTTGGAAATCCTAATGAGGGGCACTATTTGCATACAGCGCATAGTTTTATGGCTTTAGGGGAGAATGATATTTGTATATATGCCATTATTGATGATTCTGCTCTCAATCACAATTATTTTGATAGTATCATTTCTTCGATTGACGAACCGGTCAATGTTACCATTACATATAAGGATGTTCTAGATCCACCTATGATAGCTCCAGTCGGAGCTCCAGATAACCCGGAACCATTCACAAATGACCAAAATGTTTCGATAAGGTTGGCATTAAATACACCCACTAACAATGGTGTTTATGTTGGAGAATACTACTATTTGACTGGTGTTGAAACGCTTGATGAGATTCCGGGTTTAACCAACAGTTTTGATGGACCACATGATGAACCAGTTGGATTTCCGGTTAACAGTACTTTAAAGGTTATTGCGAAAGCATATCCTAAATCAGGTCAGGAAATCTATTACAAAGAAAGTATTGTGAATCCCCAATTATATAAATTTAGAGTGGGGGTACCCACTGTAAGTGTTGCAGAAGGAACATATTATACAACATTGAATGTACTCATAGGATCAGAAACTGACGGATGTAGAATTGCTTATACTCTGGGTGAGAATGAGACTCCGGTTGATAATCCCAATTTACCTGTATATCATACCGGGACGCCAATTTCTGTAGATATTGAGTCTTCATGTCATCTCAAGATTCGTGCATTTAAAGACAACTACGAACCAAGTCCGATGATTGAATACGATTATACTCTTGTTGTAAAGCCAATAACATTCTTCCGAATTTCAAATATCGATCCATCCGGATATACTGATATATTTGATAACGCTCATCGTCCACAACCGGAAACAGAACAAAATATCAATATTTATGAGGGTTCGGCAGAGTTTGATAATTGGCTGACAGATGATCAAATGAAATTAGATTGGATTACCAGAGCAAGAGACAATGAACTAATTACTTATCAACTAGGAAACTCAGCTCCGGTTACTCCGAGTAGCTTGCCGCAATATATTACATTAGCTCATGCTCCTTCGACTCAGGTCACAATTGATGCGAGCAACACGGTTGATACAGGTTTGACTCCATTCCACTTTTCTGGACCAATCGTATTCAAGGTCGCCATACCTGTGTTTCACAACCCAAACCCCTCAACCGACCATTTTCCTTATCTGACACTTACAAGTGCAACAAACGGCTCAATCATAAAATACAAGCGGACAACTGATACTGAGTGGACAACTTATGCTAATGAGTTGATTTACTATCCTCAGCCTTGTACACTTCAGGCACAAGCTTTTTGCTTGGATATGGAAAACAGCGCTATTGCCACCTTTGATTACAGCAAGAGCACAAATCCTCCTAATTTTATCGTGCAGTACGCAAGTGATTGTGATTTTGCTGATATTACTATCATACCGGTGGGTGATCCGGCAGATATACGATATCAGTTTGAGGAATTTACTTTCAATGCAAATATGCCTGTATTTACAAATGAAACATGCACATATGTTACCGGGCAACCTGTAAGAGTACTCAGAGACGATGTAACAATATATGCTGTAGCAAAAGCAGAAAACTGTTCTTGGAGTTCATCAAGTCATAAACTGATTAATGAGATAGTAATGCGACCTCCTCAAATTTCAAACATTGAAGAAGGAATATCTCCCATAGCTGACAATTTTGATTTTTTAATTCAATATGGTGAGGTTGTATATTACCAAATACTGGACGCATATCCTACAAGTGTCATCAACAAAGATACTTTCTGCACAAAAAATAGTCAAGGAAATTGGATTGCGAAAACTGGAATTGATTCCCTTCACTCTGATAATGATTTAGTTACAATCACCGAGGGTATGAGAGACAGAAACAACTATATAATATATGCTAAACGCAGAGGCAATGCCTTTACGGTTACAGGTCCAAGTTATTACTATTTTGTTTCTCCCACTACAACAGAGATTATCTTAAACAGCTATGTCTGGGGTAAAATCAATACGAATCTATCAGGATATTTCAAAATTACTGATAATGTTATCGTTCCCAAACAGAAAACTTTGGTTATTGAATCACCCTATACTTTCAAGTTTGCAACGGATAAGTCGTTGTTAATCATGGGGCAACTCAACGCTAATTCAAATAGCACTGAAAAAATAATATTTACATCATTTGAACCATGTTCATCTCTCCCAGAAGCAATTCAGAGTGGTTGGGGTGGAATCCAGGTGAATAGATATTATTCACCTTCTTATGGTTCTACGAGTCCCAATGAGCAGTGCACAGGTAAAAATATTACAATTAATGGATGTACAATCGAAAACGCAAAATACATTGGTATTAATGTTTACGATTGCAAATGTAGTAATTCACAGGTTTCTCATAACATGAATTGTAATATTAGCAATTCTTTGGTCCAATATTGTGGAGATGGTGGAATAAGCTCGGAAAACACTATACATATCGAACAAAGCATTATAAGAAACAACAACGATTTTGGTATTTGTTTAGAAACTGATGGGAAATACGCTACTATCAGTGATTGCACTATTGAAGATAATGTAAACACTTATAGTGGGTACAACCAAAGTGACAGATTCCCAAACTATATGTACAACAGTTCCGGTGTAGGTATTAAAGCCAGACATGGAGTAGTTAAAGTCATTAGATGTACTATAAGTGGAAATGTTAATAGTTTTTCTTATGGCGGTGGAATAGCTGGTTTGGGAACTAGCGAGTTATTCGTATCAAATTGCATAATAAAAAATAACTTAACTGATTATGCCGGTGCGGGAATTTATGTAGGTTGGGGTTTGGCAGTTATTTTAAATAACACAATTGTCCACAACAGAAATACTCATTTTTACAATAGAGATTATACCTATCATGAATTATATCACGAATTTACAGGTGCGGGTATATTTCAAGAAACTTCAAATGCATTAATTGCCAACAATTTAATAATGGACAATTATACGTGGGAAGATCATTGGGTAAATAATCCTCACTACATTAAAATCTACAACAACTTATATATCGAGCCTGGAGAGCATTATGACCCGAGTAATGTAGTGTATTTATACAATAATGATTTAGGGTCGCGTAATGGAGGTTTGAATGCTAGCCCATATTTGTTTAGTGGGAATAATTTCTTTAACTTACCTCATTTTCAAGAACCTGATGAATACCTCGATCCTCTTTGGACAGGTCAAATCCAAGGTAGCTCTCATTTAATAAATGCAGGAAGAGTAGACTTCAGTTCAATTCCTTTTGAGGAAAACATGCATAATCGATTTAATCTTTTAAAAGAGCTTACTTATACTGGAGATAGATATAGTCAAAGGAGAATTGTTGGGGGAAAAATTGACGTTGGAGCCTGTGAATATCAACCCACAGGTGATCTAACAGTAAATTCCCAAACTATAACGCATGATACTTACTGGATGAGTAATGACATTATAACAATCAATGGTGATATAACAGTCAATTCTGGAGTTACTCTATCTATAGATGCCAATGAAGTTAGATTTACCGGACCATACAAAATTACTGTTTATGGGAAATTAATATGTGACAGGCATTTATCTGATACTCCCATGAGATTTGTCGGGGTTAATACAACGACAGGATGGAGTGGAATTAACTTTATTGGTAATGCCAACGAACCAATCGTCACCCCAGAAAGTGATTTTACCTGGGATAATAACAACTTTTATCTACCAATCTAAGCGTATTATCCAATTGCACTTTCGAGAATTCAGTCAAGGACGGTAGTGATGAAAGATCAAGCACCACCCGGGAAGAAAGATTGCAAACAAGTTGGAACACATGTGGCGGAGCAATATTTGTTTACCAGAAGAACATATTAATTGATAAATGTGAATTTATTAATAATAGCGCAACAGAAGATGGTGGTGCAGTATATGTTGAAAACGAACCAGATACTCTTGATAATGATACCGGATATAATTACTATTGTAATATAAGAAATTCAAAATTCACATATAATCATGCCGGACGAGATGGTGGTGCAATATATGCTTATAATTCCAGTCCATTCATATACAATAATATCATTAAGAATAACGTCGCTGGAGTTGACCCTGATTACGGACAAGGTGGAGGCTTATGCGTTCTTAATGGAAACAGAAACGCTGGAAGGGTTTTGAGTATTACAGGTAATGATATTACCGATAATAATGCGAGTACTAATGGTGGTGGTATCTGGCTTGGGATGACTAATAACATCTCGAACCTGACTAATAATACTATTGCTGGGAATACCGCTGACTTTGGTAAGGAATTGTTCATTCACGCAACAAAAGATATTAACTTAAAGAACGATATAATCTGGAACTCAGTTAGTAGTGAAGATCTTATTAGTGTTTATAATCCGCCGCAAAATACTCTTCTAAATCTTACTTTACAGAAGAGTGTAATAAATGATAATGAATTGAGTATTAACGCTCCAACTAATTGTCTGGTTGCAAGAACAGATTTTCATGCTGAGCCAAAGTTTAAGAACATGAACAATCATGATTTTTCATTCCCATCATACAATAATTATCAGTATGGTGGTCAGGATTTAACAGGAATTTACTATAACAAAAATCTAAACAATCTAGTTATAGACACTGATAACCCTCAAATCGGGGCGTATCTGCAAGCGGATTTGACTAGCACATTCTTGTCAGATTCCACTAAAGTAAATCCATTTTTGTCAATGTACAACAACAATGAACTTGTAGTTAATAATAATAATTTAGATTTTGGTGATGAACATGTTGGTGAGACATCTATTGAATCGTTTGTTTTAAAGAATACTGGAACTAATTTTATCAGGATAAAAGACATTCGCATTGAATACCGGAACTCCACCAATGTATCATCAGGATCAACAAGACAGTTTTTACCGCATGCAAATCTTGAGAATAATTCAGTTCTTTTACCGAACTCCATTTTCCCTAGCAATTCCGTAGCATTTACAGTCGATTTTACACCCGATACTTATGGAGTGTTTAATGAGGCATGTATCGTTATAGAATATTACACATCTGATGCTGTAACATCAACATTGAAGAAAAAATTCAATATTGACGGTAAAGGGTTGGCACCAGAAATTTGCGAGTTCTTACCAGATCTGAATTTTGATGCTCAGATGGCTAATAACAATCCTCTAATAGAAAAGAGTAAAGAGATCATAATACGAAATACTGGTAATGAGACTCTGACTTTAGGCGATAACCAATTCAAGGGCATCATAGCACCATTTGGATTTTGTATCGCGTCTTTAGAATATAATGGATATGAAACACGAAACGATGATTTGGACAACTATTATGTGAAGAATGTCAATCGAAAAATGAGAATTATGATTCCTAAAAAACAGTCTGAATCATCTCTAAAGCCTATATCAATAGCAAAGCAAGAAACAAAGACATACAAGTCGAAAATCGACAGTCCCAGCAGAACTGATTTGTTGGGAGATAACGTATTCTATCTTGATCAAGTAACCATTCCGGTAGGATACCAGGTTAAAGTAAAAATTTGTTTCAAGCCTTATCTTGTTCAACAATATAACGGCGATCTGGTGATTAATAGTAATGATGCTATGAATTACCCAGATACGATTGATGAGACTCATTTAGAGATACCGTTAACTGGCGAGGGGTTACCGCTATACATAATGGATACTCCTACAAATCCGGTTAATGAGATTTCCAGTATGATTGTTAATCCCATGACTATTGTATGTCCGGAAGTCTATGTTCTTAACAATGTGAATGTCGGATCTGTTTTGAATATTCATAAGGTCCTTGATGTTGATTTGTACCCATTTGCAGAACTTGGACAAGTAGCAAGTCCCGAACAAGCAGCTAAACCTGTAATTGTAAGGGTCAATAGTGATTGTGCCATAAAGGTCGAAACCGGGGGGCAGATTATTGCAAATGGTGCTTCCATGGGTGATGTGAGATTTTGTAAAAATGACCAGTTAGGTCATGATTGGAAAGGTCTTGAATTTAGCAATACAGTCGCGGAGCAAAAGTCATCTTTAACAAATTGCATTATTGATAGATATCAGGTTGTTGCCAGGGAAAGCGATACAAAAGAGATACTGTCACAAAAATCAAGTAGAGAATCTATCAAAGATGATCTTACAACTACAAGAAGTAGTTCAGAAAAAGATCCAAGCGGTGAATCAAACTACACTACACGTCCTGTACCCAGTGTAAATGGTATTTACGTAAGTGATGATGTGTTACTTAATGTAAGTAACTGCGAAATTAACGATTTTGAAAAAGCAGTAGTAATTAATTCGGGGTCAAAACTGTCAATCGCACCTATTGATTCAAAAATGTACCTGAATGATAACGTAATCGGCATTGATTGCAGAGTTAATTCCGATGTCAAAATGGCTACTAACGCCAAGTTAGTTTACAATAATTCCACTGAACTGGTAGCGCTTTATATCGAGCGTCCGGATTCTTATCCCGAGCTGCCTACAGGTGCAATTCAAGTTGCGGTAAACAGTGTATCACCTAGAATTGAAATCAATGGTGGTGATCAGACCTTAAACAGAAAGTGGATAGACTTCAATGGAAAGTATAAAATCTTATCCGGAATCACTGTTGCAACAGGTATCTGTCTGACGATTGAAAATGGAGCAGATATTGAATTTGCAGGACTTAGCGCGCTAACAATAAATGGTTATATAAGTGCTGTTGGTTTACTGAATAATAAGATAACATTCACAGATTTTGCCGGGGATAATGATACATGGAAGGGCATCCGGTTCATCAATTCAAATCCTTCAACTTCAAGCCTTATGCGGTACTGTGATGTTTCTTTTAGTAACAATGCTAACGGTGGCGGTATTTACATAAGCGATTCGTCAAATCTTGATATCCTGGATTGTGATATCCATAATAATGTTGCTACTACAAACGGTGGCGGTATGTATATTTATCAGTCCAATATTAACGTCAGGAATAGTAGAATCTTTACCAATAATGCCGTTGATGGAGGTGGTATATACTGCTACAAATCAAAAGCTGTGATTGAAGGTAACACGATTACTAATAACATAGCCACAAACGGTGGTGGAGTATCAGTAAAATATCCTATTACATTAAGGGAATCAGATAATAATGACATAAATCCGGAAACAATACGTAGCGTAGATGCGTCTCGCACTAATCTTTATACAGAGATTATAAGAAACTTCATTCAGGAAAACACTGCTTCGAATAATGGAGGAGGAGTAAACATATCCGGCTACTCTACGACGGATTCTTTGCGCTTTAATAATAATGTTATTACCGGAAATAATATTCTAACTGGTCATGGAGAAGGAATATATATAGCCGGCAGCAGCAAGAGATTGTTGATAATCAATAACACCTTTACTGCAAACCATGGGAACGATTACGAATTGTATTCAACTTCTTCAATCCCAACTTCTCCGATATTAGTAAACAATATCATTTATGATGCTGCAGCAGGCGTTAATCAATTATACATGAATTCATATTCACATGTGTTTTATAACTGCATATATCATACATTAAACGATTTGAGTACCTGGCAACTATTCACACAACACAACATGCCATACAGTCCTCATTTCGTAAGTACAGATAATCCGAATACGATTAACAACAATTATACTATAGGAAGTCTATCAATATGTATTAATTACGGTTCCAGGAGTGCCAGTTATTTCAAAGGCAATACTGATAAACTCAATAATCCAAGAATCAATCAAACCGGATCTTTCATCTGTGATATTGGTGCTTATGAATATTATGGAGCATCTATTGTGGTCGGACAAGATGAAGTCAACGAAGTTGATTATTCAGGTACCCGTTTGTTGTCGTATGAACATGTTGATGTTTATCAGGATATAACTATAAATAGTGCATACTGTTTAAGCATTGCACCCGGTACCCTGATGGACTTTGATTCGAATGTGAGTGTCACAGTAATTGGAAAACTCAGTACTATTGGAAAACCTGAACGTCATATTATCCTGACCGGAAATGGTACAGTAGGTTGGAGAGGGATAAGATTTGTAAATTACCAATCACCGATTAGTTTCGAATACTGCGATGTTTCCAACGGTAACAATAACGAAAGCGGTGGAGTTATATCTGCTATTGATATCGACCAAATCAGAATAAATTATTGCACATTCACCAACAACAAATCAGAACAAAATGGTGGAGCTATATTTGTAAAGAACTGTGCAAGAAATCCTGTTATCATTACAAATTCGAGATTTGTCAGCAATATTGTTACAGGCTCAGGTGGAGCTGACTTCGGTTTTGGAGGTGCAGTTTACCTGTTCAATACGGATTTCCAGATATCAGGTAATACATTCAGCGGAAACAAAACTGAGCTGCCGGAAGGTAAATCAGGTGGTGGTATAGCCATATTTGATGATGATAATTCCGGAAGTGAGACGCGGGATGTCTATAGTAATAGTTTCAATAACAACCAAGCCAGATCATGTGGTGGTAGTGTTTATATCAATTATGCAGGTGCGCAGATATACAACAATAGATTCACGAATAACCAAAGCGATGGTTTGAGTCATAAAAACCTAAATCAAATTGATCCTTATGGCGGTGGTGGCGCACTATATCTGGTGTATAGTAAATCTAAAGTCAGTAACAATCTATTTACCGATAATCAATCACTTAATGGCGGGGCTATTGGTTGCTTTACTGATCAGGGAAATGACAGAATAGTTGTAATCGAAAATAATGATATCCACAATAACTGTGCTATGCCTAATGATGACGATGGAGGTTTCGGAGGTGGAATTTACATCCAAAGACATCAGTTCCAAATCAACAATAACAGAATTCAGGTAAATCGTTCAGTTCGTGGAGGCGGATGCAGCGTAGCGGAGGTTAATCAAAACGAGAAATTCTACAATAATCTGTTAACTGACAATACAGCGTCTACCAGTGGTGGTGCATTGTATTTGTTTAATTCCATATTTACTTCGTTTAACAATACAATCTGTGGCAACAGAGCATTAAATGCTAATGGTGGGAATGGATTATATCTGGAGCATAACAGCAGATTGGATTTCTTCAATTCAATCTTATGGAATAATGGTCAGAATCAGATAGTTGTGGATAATAGCGAATGTCATCCTATCTGTGTCTTTACTGACGATGTTACGATTATCGATGCACCATTGTTTGGAGAGCATATTCAATTCGGGAATCCATTATTCGTCGATTATGCAGCAGGTAATTATTCGTTACAGAGAGATTCACATTGTATTGAAAATGGTGCAAATGAATTCTATTTCAGCGATATAAATCGTGATCTTGACCTTGGAGGCAGACCAAGGCTTGCACGTGAGTATATTGATCTGGGCTGCTATGAATATTCTGAATTTGTCGTAGATCACGATATTACAGAGAATACTACATTAAACTATTCTTCATTACAAATACAAGGAACAATACATGTGCTACCCAATGTGACTCTCCAAATATGTGATGATGTCACCCTTCAATTTGTACATGATGGGATGATAGTTCTTGATTTAAATTCAACGTTATTGCTTGGTAATGATGTTACTTTCTTTACCAATAATGTCACCCCGATAATGAACTTGCAGGCTGAAAGTGGTCTTGATATAGTATTTAATCAGACTAAGTTTATCAATGCTTTGATATACTCCAAGGGTACTAAGGTTACTTTTACTGATTGCATGTCTACAAACTCAAGATTTGATGTTCATGATAGTGATGTAAACATCAGTATGTCAGAATTTGATAACTCCCCAATAGGATTATTCTCGAATGCCAATACTAGTATACTTAGAATTGATGAAAGTTCATTTCACGGAATAAGAGACAATTGTGCTCTTAATATCAATGGGTATGCCGAATTCATGATCGAAGGTAACGACTTCTATGATTGTGACGGTTTAGTAAATCTATTCAAATCAGGTTGGAGCAAGGTGCATAGTTTCAAAAACAATCATATATATTTGAATGTTGTGCAAAGCCCAAAAGCTATCGGCATAGATATATATAGCTCCTGTGTTAGTGTTGAAGGTTCAAATGTTATAGAAAATAGTAATGTGGGACTCAGGGCTTGTGCTAATTCACAATATTCTATTAATGGTACAAAAGAGGAACCCTATCAGATAATAAAAAACAACTTATCTGATGAAATAGTATTCAAAAGTGATAGCATACCTTACTCAGTAGAATTAAATGTTGTATATGACAATACCTTCAATGATGGTTACCTTGTTCATTGCTTAGATGAGGGTGTTCAAAATCCGATAAAGATGTACAATTACTGGGGAGTAGAACATCCAAATCCAGCATTGTTCTTTCCTCCTAATATTGTTGACCTTGATTGTACCTGGACTCCCGGAAATTCAATGTATGTTATCCCAGAACCGGCTCAGGAACTATACGAAACCGGTTTGGGATATGAAGAACTCCAGAACTACAGCCTTGCCCAGATGTATATGAAAGATGTAATTGGGCGTTTTCCTGGTTCAAAATGGGCTGATTATGCAGCAGCTGAGTTGTTAATAATCGAAAAGTATTTGAATAGAAGCAATTATGATAGCTTGCAAAGATATTATTATAGCATCGAAAATCTCAATATCAGCGAAACGATGAATAAAAAAGTTAGCTATTTAGCAAATTATTGTGATATTCTTATGGGAAATTATCCTGAAGCAATTCAGTGGTATGAGAACATATTGGATAATAATCCTTCAGAACAAGATTCTATCTATGCCGTAATCGATATTGGCTTTATCTACCTGTTAATGGAAGAAAGTAGTCCAACAAGATATTATAAAGGAAGATACGAAAACTTGAGACCTCGTTCTCAAGCAGATTATTATAGTTTGCGGGAATCTCTTATCAAGCAGTTATTTAATCCGGATGAGAATACAAACAATAATAATACTGTTCCTTTGACAGTTGTATTGGATCAGAATTTCCCCAATCCATTCAACCCCTCAACTACTATATCATTTACTGTCTCAGAAAAATCTCCTGTATGTATTGAGATATTTAATATCAAAGGTCAAAAAGTCAGGACGCTAAGCAATGCGAGCTATGAAAAAGGTAAACATTCAATTGTATGGGATGGTAAAGATAACAGTAAGAAGGATGTGTCTTCAGGACTGTATTTCTATCGTATGAATGTAAATGGTATCATTCAAGATACTAAGAAATGTCTACTATTAAAGTAAGAGATTAAGAAATAACATAATGCGTAATAAAAAGTCATTTTCAAGTGATAGAGTGACTGCTAATACGCATTAGCGATTGACTGGTTAATTATGGTTTCGTTGGGTTATAAATATAGCCCAACGAAACCGGTTGACCAAGTATTATCCCAGTCCCACGGTGCTAATCCAAATTGTATGACTACTGATATACAACTAAGCATATCAACATCTCTTTAATAGTTTACCAATATCATTAACGTGGCATTCCTTTATTCGATTATTGCTTTAGAGATGGATGATAAGTTGTTTGTTAGAAAGAGTGTTATTTTTTGCCGGAATTGTATGATTTGGTCATCTGTTAAAATTTGGAGCAGAATTAAGGTTATTCACACCACTTTCTAATTAAAGAAAAAAGCCTTTCTGTTTGTAGGGGTTTTTCCAAAAAGTCGTCCATACCGGCTTCGAAACAGACATTGATATCTTCCTGGAGTACAGAAGCAGTCAGAGCTATAATTGGAATGTGCTTTAATAACGGGTTACTTTTGATGACTAATGTAGCTTCAATTCCACTCATAACAGGCATGTGGATATCCATAAGCACAAGCTTGACATCCGGATTATCAATTAGATACTTTACTACCTCAGCTCCGTTATCGACAGTATGAAATTGATAACTAGTCTTTTCAAATATCTTTCCAAGGAGAATGCGGTTAACTTTGTTGTCTTCAGCAGCCAAAACTGTTATTGGGGACGAGTTTCTTGTTTTATGTAATACCTTGTCTTCTATTAAGGGGAGTTCAACAGGTATCGTTACATTAAAGCATGAGCCTTGACCAACAATACTATCCAAAGCAATAGTTCCGTTGAGAATTTTTACCATCCTACTAATTAAAGTCAGTCCTAAGCCAATACCACTGTACCGTCTGGTTCTACTGCTGTCAGCCTGCTCAAAAGCATCAAATATTATCTTTTGCTTTTCTGATGGAATACCAATTCCGGTATCTTTGACTTCAATTAATAATGCATTCACATCGGATTGACTCATGCTTATACTAATAGTAACTTTACCTTTATCAGTGAATTTAACTGCATTTGATAAAAGGCTATCAAGGATTTTCGCAATTTTATCCACATCTGAAATAAAAACCGGAAGAGTTTTCGGAATCATTAAACCAATCTCAATCTTTTTGTGCCTGGCAATAGACTCATATTTTTTGATAACTGACTTTATAATCGGGTTGAGGTCAATATCACCTTTGTTTATATGCGTTTTACCGATCTCAACATAAGAAAGGTCCAATACATCCGTAATGAGTGATAATAGTTTATTCCCACTATCATGAATTAAATCAGAAAATTCCTCAATCTCAGCCTGCAAATCAGTGGTTTTCATTAATTGGGCGAAGCCCATAATTGCATTCAATGGAGTCCTGATTTCGTGGCTCATATTAGCCAGGAATTCGCTTTTTGAGCGGTTTGCATGCTCAGATTGATTTTTAGCTTCGATGAGTTCGTCCTGTGTTTTTAGACGAATGAGAGCTCCACCAAAACTATCAGCGATTGATTCCAAGATAGGCAAATGTAGTTTTCTTAAATGGTTTTCATGTTTTGATGAAAGTAAGACTATAACGCCCCATAGTGTTTTGGCATGAGCTATAGGAATAATGACAAAGTGTTTTATTCCCAATGTATCATTAGGAAAAACACTTTTGAACTGATTATTATCCAATAGCTGGCTTTGTTTCCCTAAAATGGGGTCTTTGAATTTATTGAACATGCAATCCCAGATGCGTAGAAAAGTTGATTGTGATTTAAAGATAGAATTGGAAATATGTGATGCTAAAATCTGGAAACCACTATCAGAATCTGTAATTTTCAATAAGTAAAGTTCGTCGTATTGAAGGGATTCTCCCAACTGTTGGATTGAAGCAGAAAGAGCCAAATGATAGTCAGATTCGATGAGCAGAGTTCGGGAAATTCTACTTGCTGTATCCAATAACCTGTCCTGGCTTCTTTTCTCGATGACGTTCTTTTCCTTTTCAAAGAAGTTGCATAGTATTTCAGTCGCAGATTTGATTAGACTTAATTCTTCAATTGAATGATACGGGTTGTTTTCAGGAAGCAAAATACTGATAAAACCAAACCAGAAATTCTGTAGGTACATGGGAATAAGTAGATTGTCATACTTTCCCTTCAGGTTTGGATGCAAGCCGCGGACAAATTGGTGTGAACCGCTTTTCATGGCTTGCAGATATTGGTGTAAACGGGTTTCGCTTATTGTGTTTTCAACCAGACCTGAACTGACAGCATCACCAAATTTAAACATGCAGACATATTTATCATTGTGCTTTTCGATGGTTTGTACATGGAATATTTGAATAACACGAGCATCAGTGATTCGCAAAAGGCATTCAAAAGCCTGGTCAATATCATTATTTTGCAGCAATGAACGAGTGAATTGTGCCAGTTCACTTTCCAGCATTAGTCTTCTTTTTATATTCTGTTTATCAATCTCTCGGGCTGTAATATCATGGATAACCCCATCGAAACGGATAGTATTGGATTTATCATCAGACACCTTATGTATGTTTTCCAGGATCCATCTTATTGTACCATCTGATTTTTTAATTCTATAAACGACTTCCAGATTATCTTGAATGGAAAGCTTTTTCATTTCAGCTTTTACTGATTCTCTATCATCGGGATATATATAATCACGCCAATCTTTGGAAATTTTGAGTTTATCTGAAGTCTTACCTAGTACACTTTCGCTGGAAGTTGAAATAAAGGTAAGCGACCAGTTAGCGGGATTAACTGACCAAACTACATCCTGCAATGTTTCCAGGATATTGTTTGTACGTTGTCTATTCTCAATCAATTCTCTGGAAATCTCCCTTAACTGCCTGGAACGTTTTGTGCGATTTGATACTATTCTAATCAGTTTTTGAGGAGTAACGGGTTTTAGAATAAACTCGTCAGCCCCCAGGTCAAAGGCACTATTTCTCACCTGATAATTTGTTTCGGAAGTTAAAAACAAGATTGGTATGGAAATCCATTTTGGATACTGTCTGATTACATTTGCTAACTCTATTCCATTACAGAAAGGCATGTTTACATCCATCAGTATTATATCAGGTTCAAACATCCTAATGCGTTCCAATGCCTGTTGTGGGTGAGTAACTCCTTCTGCAATCATACCTGCTTCGTCTAATACCATTTTGTAGTAAGACATGATTATCTCATCATCGTCAATGATTAATACCCTTACAGGTGATTTTTTGCTACCACCTAATACATGGGTTAAGACATATAGAAGATGTTCATAATCCAAAGGTTTCAGCATGTAGTAGTCAGACCCGCTTCTGAGAGCTTTTAACCGGGATTCCAATTCGTCGCATACAGAAATGAATATCACCGGGACATTGGGGTCAATTTCGTTTTTATATCTGGCAATAATTTCTGCACCTTCATATTCAGCATCTGCAAACACCATATCCATCATTATTAGAGCAGGTTTATGCTTCAGATTTTGATTGAAGATTTCTATCGGGTCAGAAAATGTTCTGACACAATAACCTGAACTGAGGAGCTGGGCTGACAGCTCTTCTGAAAAAAACACATCGTCATCAACTATATAAATCAAGCGGTTATCACCTTTTAACTCAGGGCTTATCCAATCTGTAGAATTCAGACTTTCATCAATTGGGTTTGCCATGTCTGCCAGAAGCTCTTGAAAAAGCACATCAAGCTGTTCCAGTTGCTCACTATTCAGAGAAGTGTTTTCGCCCTGAAGTGATTTTACCATTTGGCCTAAAAACTTTGCATGTTCCGTGATTTGAACAAAACCAAAAGTTGAACCGGTACCACTTAAATTATGCAGTATCAGAAACAACTCTTTAAAGTTCTGTGAAACTTGTTTCTGGAGTTTTATGTTTTCCCGGATATTGGAAATTGTGATTGCCTTCTGAATCAGGTTTTGCTTATAATGTTCTCTAAGGACTATAAGTCTGTCTTTTAGTAATTCAGAATTGGATTTATTTACCACAATATTTGTTCCATATTTGATTTACCTGATTTGACAATTGCATCGGATCAAATGGTTTTGATATCACGTCAATAGCTCCGAGAGTTATATACATTAAAATCTCATTGGGCTGGACTTTTGCAGTCATAATTACTACTGGAATGCCTTTGATTGATTCTATCTTTTGCATTTCTTCATAAGTAGTTACTCCATTCATACCAGGCATCATCATATCCAGCAAGATTAAATCAGGAAGAAATTTTTGAGCTTTTGTGATGCCTTCAAAGCCGTTGTTGGCAGTTTCGATGGTAAAACCACCCACCAGTTCGAGAGCTGATTTAGTGATTTCCTGAATATCAGGCTCATCTTCAATTAACAAAATTTTTTGCAATGTCTTAATCATGGTTTCCTCACATTCCCAAGTTAAAAAATACTGTAGTTTATCTACAGGTTGGCCAACCTTAACCAGCTAATGTCCAAGAATACTTTGAATCATATCGACCAGCTCATCGTTGCTTGTTTTTGATTTAACTAAAGTAGCAGCTACTTTCTTATCAATGTTATCAGAAGTCTCGCTGGCTGAGAATACCAAAACCGGAATTGACTGTTTTCCGCAGCTTTTCAGATATGGTAATAACTCCATCCCATTCCCATCAGGTAATGTCATATCCAAAATAACCAATTCGAATTGCTCATTCTTTATCTTTTCTTTGGCTTCTCTCAGACTATGAGCTTGAATGATATTGGCTTTATCGTTCAAAATCTGTGATACTATGACAGTATTATCATAGTCATCCTCAACGTGGAGAATAGAATGCTTTTCACTGCCAACAGGATATATAATCTGATGTAATACTCTTTTCAATCTAACTAAATCAATAGGTTTCTGAATCCAGTCAATAATATCAAAACCTCCGCCTAATTGTTGCTTTTGCTGATCAGCTACAGCCGAAACAACAATAATCGGTAGATTGTTTGTAACTTCATTTTCCCTTAATTCCCGAACAAGTTGTATACCTTGTTTATCAGGTAAAAGCAAATCCAGTGTCATGGCGGCATAGTTGTTAGACAGAAGCTTTATCTTGGCTTCTTCAGCATTGTATGCGATAGCAGTCCTATATCCTGCATCTTCTAGTATCATTTTTATTAATGCTGCGATATCAGCATCATCTTCTACAATCAGAATTCTGGGGGTATCAGTATTAATCGAACCATCTTCAAAATCGTTTTCTCTTTGTATTGCAGGAATCTCGAAATAGAAAGTGGATCCTGCATTTTCTACTGAATCACAGTCAATCTTTCCACCCATTTTATCAATAATTGCTTTAGAAATACTCAACCCTAAGCCTGTGCCACCTTTAGCTTTAGAATCTGAAGAATCAACCTGGGCAAACTTTTTGAAGAGCATGCTCTTGAAAGAATCCGGGATACCTATTCCCTGATCAATAACAGATATTCTGACAATAGAGTCCGATGTCATACGCATATCAACATCAACAGTTGAACCTGAAGGAGAGAATTTTGCGGCATTTGAAATAAGATTTACCAATACCTGCTCAAACCTGTCAGGGTCTATGTACGATTCAATATTATGAGTAGAGTTTTTAAGTTTGATATTTACGTTGTATTGACTGGCAAAGTTCCTTAACATTTCTATCGATTTTTCAACCAAAGGGAGTAATTCCATTCTCTGAATATGGAATTCCATTTTACCTGCTTCAATTTTCTCAATATCAAGAATATCGTTGATTAATCTGACTAATCTTTCGCTGTTGGTATAGGCGATGTCCACCAACTTAAGTGTTTGAGATGAAAGCTCTCCGGTAACCCCACCCCGGATTAAACCCAAAGAACCCCTTATTGAGGTTAGCGGAGTACGCAACTCGTGACTTACAGTAGATATAAACTCGTTTTTCATGCGCTCAGCTTTTTTGCGCTCTGCAATATCAGTAGCCATATACATGATACCCAACGGGTGCTTTTCACTGTCTTGGATTATGTCTGTCCGTAGTAAGCAGGTTGTATGCCCATTATATTTATTTTTTATATCAAGCTCGCTCACAAAAGACTTATTCTCGTTTATTTTTTTGTCAATCTCCATCATGACATCTGCATCAGATATAACAAGATTAATCGGGTCGGTATCCGTTTGCGTGTGTATTCCGAATATATCTGTGTATGTTTGATTAACGAAAAGTGTCTTTCTATTCATGTCGGTTATGATGATTAAGTCGCTGGCGTTATTGACAGCAGTTTGAATTCTAAGCAGTCTTTCTTCACTCTTCTTGAGTTTACTAATAAAATACATGAATGTCCAGATGGCAATAAACAAGATAATTGCAAATATAATCGAAAGTGTTATCGTCACATAGTTTATCATAACAAATAAGTCAGCTTTGTTTTTACCATAAATAATTAAATAGTCTTGATTCATTAAACTCACAGGACTGTAAGCAAATATCATGTTTATACTTTTATGCCCATATATAAGTTTACTCTGCTCGTTGCCGGACAGACCTCTGTTTATCTCAGTCTGGATATAATCAAGTTTATCGATGGTAATTGCATCGGAATCAGAATAGTCAGGATTATATGTTTGAGTCAATAATATCTTGTCGTTTCTAGCCAGGAATATCCATGTGCTTTTGTCTACATTATCTTGTTCGATAATAGAGTGGACCAGGTTTTGTATGTTTAGGACAAACTTCAGATTTGCGTAAACCCTCTTGTCTCTGTCAAGTAATGGATATGTATATATAGCTTTGTCATTAGTAAATGTTAAGTTCTTTCTTTGTTCAAGCGACTGGGTAGTCTCTTTGATATCCTGAAGTTCCAGTTGATTACGTCCTGGCAAGGTGATCTTTCTGGAATTTGTTTCATTCGATACAGATATTTCTTCGATCAAATCCTGATGCTTGAAAACGAATTTCTTAAGATTTCGGTATAAGACAGAGTTTCTATCCTCAGAAACAAGCAGCTCTGTATAATCGTTACTGGTAAATTTGTAATCAGTTTCGTCTATGAATGAAGAAAAGCTGGTTTCAATAGAATGTGACAGACTGCCTGCTCTTTTCATCATACTTTCAGTTTCACTATCAAGATTACTTGATTTGAGTCTAGATATCATAAAGAAGGCAATAGATAGTAAAACTATAACTAATAGAGTACTTATTAAAACAGCTTTTTTCACAATACCACCTTACTTTTCATATTAAATCACTCATCGTACATTATAAGAGCTTATGAAGACCGTATTCTGTCATACCGGTATTTAAAGCTTTTTATGCCTTCAAAGATTGTCCTTGCCAGTCTTTCCTGGTACTGTTGATTCAATAAAAAAGACTCTTCAACAGAGTTGGATATAAAACCCATTTCTACTAAAACAGCAGGCATGAATGCCCCTCTGAGCACATAAAAGTTTGCTTGTTTGATTCCTCTGTTTAGAGATTTTGTGCCGGCACAAGTATTCATTTGAAGCTTAAGTGCCAGGTTATTACTCTGTTCCAGGTTTTCTGCCTGCATTATATCAGAAAGAATCAATGCTAAATCATCATATTTCCTGGTAGCTTCTTTACCACCTTCATACAATTCAACTACAGAGTTTTCCAGTGCTTCAACTGCCCTGGCTTCTGTTGTCTTGGCTGTTGAAAGATAATAGACTTCAACCCCTTTACTACTTCTGTCCTTTGAGGCATTCGTATGAACGCAGATAAAGAGGTCTGCTTTATGTTCGTTGGCAAATTTTGTTCTTTCCTGTAACGAAACAAATCTATCATCTGTCCGTGTCATCAGGACATTTACACCAAGCTCATTCTCAAGATATGTCTTTAATTGTAATGAAACATTCAGGTTTACGTCTTTTTCCAAACCTTTGAGTCTTTTCCCAACAGCCCCGGGGTCTTTACCACCATGTCCGGGGTCAATGACAATAGTTTTTATCGTATTATCCTGGGGTTTGGTTATCACAATTTTTTTTCCATTGAGGCTGACCTTGTCTTTGAAAAGATAGGGAAGTGTATTAGTAATGAAATCTTTTGGCAAGCAATACTTACCGCTATATGATATCAATGGATAGGCAAGTTTATAATCAAGGTTTTTAAATGAAAAGAATAAGGAATGAGTAAGAAATATAAACTGCTCATCATACAGATTGAGATAAATCCGTTTATCTGTGCGTTCTTCTTTGACGTTAGCTTTAAAAATAGCGGCCATTTGATCGATATCAAAATATTCTTTACTATCTATTTCAATTATTTGTAGTTTGCTGATTTGCGTAGTTCCTTTTATTGATATCTGCAGAGAATCCCGGATATCTACAGCAAGAAGTATCGAGTTTACACACATTATAAGAGTAATCAGCACACACACTTTAATGACTATTGATTTCATAAATATTTTCCTAGTTTGATGATATTGCGTCTATCTGTTTGAATGCAGGTGTCCATTCATTTGTACAAGATAGTTCCTGTACAAAGCCATTGACAAAACCCAATTTATCTAATTCTTCCAGTACTTCTTCATATTCAGGTTGAGTTATACCTCTGTTTATTTCCGGATACTCATCAGCTTTCCAGGTAGGATAATATTGTGCCATCAGGCTGACGTAAGTATTCTCCCCAAGCGCATCTGCAATCCAGTTTAAGGTGTCAATTGTGCCGGCAATCTGATTGGGTAATACCAGAAGTCTGATAATTAATCCTTTTTCGGCTATACCATTGTCATCATACTTCATTTGACCTACTTGCCTTCTCATTTCAATAATTGCTTTACGTGCTTTCACAGGATAATCTGAAGCATGAGAAAACACAGCACTGTTTTCCATGTCCGAGTATTTCAAATCAGGTAAATAGACATCTACTAGACCTTCCATAAGCTTTAATGTTTCCACATTCTCATAAGCATTGGAATTCCAGATAACAGGAATAGTTAGTCCGTTTTGTTTAGCTGATTTAATTACATCAATGAGCTGGATGCTGTAATGGCTTGGAGTAACAAGATTGATATTGTGAGCACCCTGATTCTGAAGCTCCAGCATTATCTTAACACATTGTTCACCAGACAGTTCTTTTCCCCAACCCAAAGAACTGATAGTATAATTTTGACAAAAAATACAACCCAGATTGCAATTGGAGAAAAAGATAGTTCCGCTACCCTTAGTTCCGCTGATTACCGGTTCTTCACCATAGTGCAATTGATACAGGTTAATTTTTATTTCGGACGTAGCTTGACAAAAGCCCTTTTCCTGATAGCGGTTAATATGGCAGGAGCGGGGACAGAGCTGGCAATTTAATAATTCCTGATAGATATTACTCATGAGGCAGGGTGAACTTTCCGGGTAGCAACTCAGCTAATGTAGTTTCGCTTGAACTTGTAATATTTGATACTATTACAGTAATATCATCAGCAAATTCTGCTAATACTTGCCTACATGCACCACAGGGTTGAAAAAGAACTTCAGAATCTACATATATCGCTATTGCCACAAAGTCTTTATTACCATCTGCAATTGCCTGAAAGACTGCATTTCGTTCTGCACATATTGTCATGGAGTAAGAAGCATTTTCCACATTACAACCCAAATATATTTTATCTGATTTTGTCAGCAGAGCTGCTCCAACTTTAAATTTTGAATATGGTGCATATGCATTTTGAGATATAGCTTTGGCTAATTTAACCATTTCCTGTTTTTTTTTAAATTCTATTTTGGACATAAACTTTCCTAATGTATTAATGCTAAGATTAATCCACCCGCAATAACTGAGCCAATTTGTCCGCCTACATTAGCGCTAACTGCCGGCATCAGTAAAAAATTAAAGGGGTCTTCTTTGATACCCATCTGATGTATGACTCTGGCAGACATTGGGAAAGCGGAAATCCCACAGGCTCCAATCATCGGGTTGATTTTTGTTTTTCTGAAAATATTAATAAACTTGGCAAACAGTACTCCACCTGCAGTGTCAAAAATAAACGCAGCTAACCCCAGCAAAATAATCAGCAAAGTCTGCATTTTTACAAAATTAGCACCTGTCATAGTAGATGCGATTGTAATCCCTAACAGGATTGTTACAAGGTTTGCCAATTCCTTTTGAGCAGTCAGTGAGATGCTTTCCAAAACTCCGCTTTCTCTGATCAGGTTACCAAACATCAGAAAACCAATTAATGCTACTGATGCTGGTGCAACTAATCCAGCTAAAAACGTTACTGCAATAGGAAAAATTATCTTCACGGTCTTGGGTACTGACCCTGCATTATAATCCATCCGAATCAATCTTTCTTTTCTCGATGTAAGGAGCCGGACTACCGGAGGTTGGATAATCGGAACCAATGCCATATAGGAATACGCTGCAACTGATATTGGTCCCAGCAAGTGCTGAGCAAATTTATTTGCTACATATATGGAAGTAGGTCCGTCTGCTGCTCCGATTATTCCGATAGCAGCAGCTTCTTTCAATGGGAAGCCGAATAACGATGCCAATGAGATAGTAGCAAAGATGCCAAATTGCGCAGCAGCTCCAAACAGCAGCATATAAGGATTTGTTAAAAGCGGAGCGAAATCTATCATTGCTCCGATAGCAATAAATATCAGCAGTGGAAAGAGTTCAGTTGCAATTCCTGCCTGAAACAATACCGTTAATGGACCTTCAGGTCCTATTGCTGAAGAGAATGGGATATTTGCCAGGATTGTTCCAAATCCAATCGGTAAAAGCAAGGTCGGCTCATAGTTCTTTTTAATCGCCAGAAAAATCAGCGTAATACCGACTAATAGCATAACAATCTGTTTCCAATCTATTGAGGTCACCCCAAGGGCGAGAGCTTCCATAAAATTCTCCTTAATCAATATCAAAAATTGGAATGAGCAAGTAAATGTCAATAAAATACTGAATGCAGCTATTATCTGCTAATTAATCTCTGAACCCTTGACACTTATCCTGCATCTCAAAAATGCTCCACATAAGGCATAAATTCCTACTTCGCAGGAATGATAGTCGTAGGTTAAGCGCTTTCGCTTGACCAAAGATATTATGAAAAGAGCGTAGATTCCTGCCTTCGCAGGAATGACAGATGATGAGGAAAACATGGAAGAGAATAAAGTTATATATTCAATGTCCGGAGTGGGCAAAGTCGTTGATGGCAACAAACAAATCCTCAAGGATATCTATATCAGCTATTTTTATGGTGCCAAGATTGGAGTCGTCGGTCTGAACGGTTCAGGTAAAAGCTCACTGCTCAAGATTATGGCAGGACTTGATAACGATTATATTGGTGAAGTATCCATGTCCAAAGGCTATACTGTTGGCTATCTGGAGCAAGACCCTCAGCTCATTCCCGGCAAGACAGTGCTGGAAACAGTTAAAGAAGCAGTTGCTGATATTGTGGCTCTGCTCGCCAGATATGATGAGATTAATAATAAATTTGCCGAGTCTATGACTGATGATGAGATGAATAAGCTATTGGCTGAACAGGGCAAGGTGCAGGACCAGTTGGATGCCACCAATGCCTGGGACTTGGATAGCCGTCTGGAACTTGCTATGGAAGCTTTGCGTTGCCCTCCTCCAGATATGGATGTGAGCATTATCTCCGGTGGTGAAAGACGTCGCGTAGCGTTATGCCGTCTGCTGCTGCAGGAACCGGATATCCTATTACTTGATGAACCTACCAACCACCTTGATGCAGAAATGATTCTCTGGCTTGAACACTATCTGCAAAAGTATAAAGGCACTGTCATCGCTATCACCCATGACCGCTACTTTCTGGATAATGTGGCAGGCTGGATTCTTGAACTGGATAGGGGGGAAGGCATCCCATACCAGGGTAACTACTCTTCCTGGCTGGAACAGAAACAGGCACGACTGGCTATTGAAAACAAAGGCGAATCCAAGCGTCAGAAAGCTCTGGCAGAAGAACTGGAATGGATACGCAGCAGTCCCAGGGCACGTCAGGCAAAAAGCAAAGCAAGAATCATTAACTATGAAAAGATGGCTTCCATTGAATACAAACAGGAAAACGCTACAGATAAGGTCATTATTCCCAAAGGTCCGCATCTGGGCAATAAGGTTATCATAGCCAATGCCATTTCCAAAGCCTTTGGTGATAAACTACTTTATGAGAATCTGGAATTCAATCTCCCTGCCGGTGGTATTATCGGTGTCATCGGCGCTAATGGGGCAGGCAAAACAACTCTCTTCAACATGATATTGGGTCGTATTACACCCGATAGCGGGAGCTTTGATATTGGCGAAACTGTGAAGTTTTCTTATGTGGACCAATCCCGTCTGATGGATGAGACCAAGTCACTGCTTGACCTGATTGGTGAAGGCAGAGACATCATGAAAATAGGGGACAGGGAGATAAACGTGCGGGAATATCTGAGTAAGTTTAATTTTTCATCACGTGAACATATCAAACCCGTCAATATTCTTAGCGGAGGGGAAAAGAACCGTGCCTACTTAGCTCTGACTCTGCAAACAGGCGGTAACGTCCTGCTGCTTGACGAACCAACCAATGATTTAGATGTCTACACAATCCATGCTCTGGAAGAAGCTCTGCTGGACTTTGCCGGCTGCGCAGTGGTCATCAGCCATGACCGCTATTTCCTTGATAGAGTCTGCACACACATCCTGGCTTTTGAAGGCGATAGCGCCACCAAATGGTATGAAGGCAATTTCAGCGACTATGAAGAAAACAAGCTACAGCGCTTAGGCGATAAAGCCCTGATACCTAAGCGGATTACATACAGGAAGATAAGCAGAATATAGCTATAAACTAGCATTGTCTTTGTTTCGTAGTTACATAGTTTCGTGACCCAATATAATTGTGAAAATCCTCTGCTACACGGTGGTGCTGCCCTACGATTCATATTGACAAAAAATAAAGGCATTAGACAGCTTGTTTGCAGGAGTAAGTTATGAAAAGAACCTTGATCCTCATTGTCCTCATTCTCATAAGCTTTCATCTTTTCTCCACCCCCAATGCGCTTATTATCGACAATTCCAGTTCCGTGGATACCGAAGATCAGACCGTCTCCATTGACATGATCTATGTGGAAGGCGGAACTTTAACTATGGGGGATACTTCCAAAGGAAGAGGAGTCTATAAAAAACATACCCGCCAGGTAACGGTTTCATCTTTTTATCTCGGCAAGTATGAAGTGACTCAGAAGCTGTGGGAGGAAGTGATGGGCCACAATATTTCCAAATGGAAAGGAAACGATTTACCTGTGCAGGGGATATCTTCGTACGAGTGTTTGGTTTTCTGCAATAAGCTCAGCCTGAAGGAAGGTTTGACACCTTGTTACAGTGGTGAAAGGAGCATGACTAATTGCGATTGGTCTGCCAATGGCTATAGGATGCCCACTGAAGCGGAATGGCAGTACGCTGCCATAGGCGGTAAACAGAGCAATAACTACGAATACTCAGGTAGTAATACTCTTGATGATGTGGCTTGGTATAAAAACAACTCCGGAAGCAAGACTCATCCGGTGGGTCAGAAGCAGCCCAACGAACTGGGTATTTTTGACATGACCGGCAATGTGAAGGAATGGTGCTGGGATTGGAGTGGGGCCACCGAATATTATAGCACGAAGCCTGCAGTTAACCCCAAGGGTGAAAAAGCAAGTACCGAACGTGTGCTGCGGGGTGGTTCGTGGAGTAGTTCAATTAAAGACTGCCAGGTGGAGAATCGCGATAGCGACGTACCCGACCACAGATACAGCCGCAACTACGGTTTTCGTGTATGTAGGAATAAATAGCTGGCAATTTAAGAATAGAAGTTAGAATTTTATCCCCGTTGCCTTCAAACTCGTCTTAACCCGCGTATGGTAAGTGTTTAAGACATCTCAATGGTAAAACAGCCAATCTCATATATTGTTGTTATCTATAATCATAGTAAACCGTGAAGGCTGATTTGAAATTTTCGTGTCCCTTTTTAGTTACGATGCTGATTCCTTACTGATTTTCATTACTGATTTCATTCTAAAGTATGGGTTACCTTTTCCAATCCACCACGCCTAGCAAGCGTAGGTCAAGCGTATTATCATTACGCTTGACCTACACTTGCTTCTGATGGAGGATTTGTAACGGTCTTTGTTTTGAAAGTATAAATGCTGATTGGAGAATAACTCTACTATGCGTAAATATTGATTTCATTACAAGCTCTTTTGCCGGTCTTATCCTTCTCTTTTGCCTTTCTTATCCTTAGATAGGCTCAGGATGACCGGTTATCCAAAGGACAAGCACAAGCACAAGGCATGTCCATACTATTTCATTCTCTTTTGGATATTAACTGACGATAGGGTTCTGCAGGGAGTCATCAGGGAGTCTGGAGGGACTTTACTCCCTGATGACTCCCATCAGAGTCTTTTCAAATTCTCTCTGTCAATTAATAGATAAGCAGTTGCTAAGCAGAAAAAAAACAAGGTGCTAATCCAAAAGTTCTCAGAAAAATGAAATACCCTTACAAACGCATACGAATGTAATTAGACACTATAAACGCAAGAGCAAAGAAAAAGATTGACATAGGAATGATTAACATTAAATTATATTTATACTTAAGCTGGATATTTGTCTCTTTGAGAAAAGTGATTCCTGGTTAATATGATTGGTTCATGGAGGATAGTGAATGAGTATATATTCAGTGTTATCCAACGTAACTTATACAAAGAGATTTGTTCTTGTATACCACCATAGAGCATTGCTGCCGATTCTCATCACATTTATGCTTATTTTATCCTCTCTTTTATCGGGTGTTCAACCCAAAACTATCAAGATCGGGGTTTACGAAAATGATCCTAAAATATTTACTTCTGAGTCAGGAAAGCCGGAAGGGATATTTATAGACATTATTGAGAGCATAGCCAAGGACGAAGGCTGGAAGCTGCAATACGTGATTGGAACCTGGGAAGAAGGGCTTGAGAGGTTAACAAAGGGTGAAATTGACCTGATGCCAGACGTCGCTTATAATTCTGAGCGAGATAAATTATACTCTTTCCATAAGGTACCGGTGCTATCTTCATGGTCACAAGTATTTGCCAGTAAAGATAGCGGGATAAATTCAATACTTGACATGAATGGGAAACGAATTGCTGTCTTACAGGGTTCGGTTCAGCAGAGAGCATTTGAAGGACTGGCAATAGGTTTTGGACAAAGAATATCACTTTTAGCATATCCTACTTTTGATGCTGCATTTGAAGCTGTTGTTCAGAATAAAGCTGATGCAGTGGTAACTAATAATTTCTACGGTTTGATTCATGCCAGAAAACTCGGACTTGAAGACACAGCGGTCGTGTTTAATCCATCAACTCTGTTTTTTGCTGCCCGGATAAATGCTAATCAGGACGTTCTCGATGCCTTAGACAAGCATCTTATTGCTTTGAAGCAGGATTCTCATTCAACATACTATAAGTCCTTAAATCGCTGGACTTCAGAAAAGATAAAGTACATAATCCCTTTATGGATAAGAATACTAGCTGGTTTTTTAGTAGCTATATTGTTTCTGAGTATCATTATAGTGTTTATCTTCAAACGGCAGGTAAATCTAAAGACAAAAGAATTGAGACAAGCAAATCGTGAGATGGGAGACAGGATAGTTGAGCGCACCTGGGAGCTGGAAGAAGCGATGGAAAAGGCTAAAGATGCAGATAGGTTAAAATCTGCTTTTCTGGCAATCATGTCTCATGAGTTACGTACTCCTCTAAACTCGATTATCGGTTTCACAGGGATACTCCTTCAGGAATTGGCAGGTCCAATGAACGAAGAACAAAAGAAACAGCTTAAAATGGTACAAAACAGTTCACGACATCTCCTATCCTTGATAAACGATGTTTTAGACATTTCGAAAATCGAAGCAGGGCAATTAGACATGTGTTATGATTACTTTGATGCAAAGGTTTTAATTCTAAAGGTCATGAAACTGATACAGCCGCTTGCTGACAAGAAGGGTCTGGAAATCAGGTTTGAAGCGTGCAGCATCACAGAGACTATCTATAGTGATCAAAGACGTGTAGAACAAATGCTGTTGAATTTGCTCAGTAATGCAGTAAAATTTACTGAAACCGGGAGTGTGACAATCACTGGTTGTATAGAAGATAACATGTGTAGAATGGAAGTTATTGATACCGGAATAGGGATGAAAGAAGAAGAGCTGAAGAAACTTTTTATTCCCTTTAGTCAGATAGATAGCGGTTTGACGAGAAAATATGAGGGAACAGGTCTTGGTCTGTCTATATGTAAAAAGCTGATTGAATTGTTGCATGGCTCTATCTCAGTTGAGAGTGAAATTGGTAAAGGAAGCATCTTTAAACTCAGTTTTCCAGCTAAGTCGGAGGGGAATATATGAATGATACAATATTAGTAATTGAAGATAATGCTGACAATTCTTACCTTATGCGTTTTCTTTTGGAGAATAATGGGTTTATTGTTGTAAGCGCAGAAACTGGAATGGACGGTATCAAAAAAGCGCTGGAATTTAAACCAAAGGCAATACTTCTGGATATCCAATTGCCCGAGATGGATGGATATGCAGTGGCACGGGAACTTGTTAGACACAAAGAGTTGAAAGGAATTCCAATCATCGCTGTTACCTCTTACGCAATGGTAGGTGATAAAGAACGTGCCTTGGAAGCAGGGGCGATTGCCTATATTGAAAAACCGATAGATCCTGATACTTTTATATCTGAAATTACTTACTACATGTCCTCTGAATTCAATGGACAAGGAGCAAACAATGAAAATACTCATAGTTGATGACAATAACGATAATCAATACATGCTGAGAAGTTTGCTGATCGGTAACGGCTATGTTGTAGCTGAAGGAGCAAATGGTAAAGAAGCCATGGAGATGATTGATAAAGGGGATATTGATTTGATTGTCAGTGATATACTCATGCCAGTAATGGATGGGTTTTCATTGTGCTGGGAAGTTAAAAAAAATCCCGCATTAAGGAGTATACCCTTTATTATTTATACAGCCACATATACCGGAACTCAGGATGAAGCTCTGGCGGTTGAGCTTGGAGCTGACAGCTTTATAATCAAGCCTTGCGAACCTGATGTACTTATCAAAACTATTCAAGAAGTGTATGGAAAATCAAAGCAAAAGAAAGATATTGATATCCCTCTACTGCAAACCGAAGAAGAAATACTGAAGCTATACAATGAGCGTTTGGTACGTAAACTTGAGCAGAAAATGTTACAGGCAGAGGAAGATGTAAAAGCCAAAATGGAAGCACTGGAAGCCCTTCATAGAAGTGAAGCTCTTTTAAATGCTACTCAAAGCATTAGCAAGATCGGTGGTTGGGAGTGGAATATTGAGAATCAGGAGATGTTTTGGACTGAGGAAACCCTGAAAATACATGAACTTGAGCCAACAAATGGAATTTTTGAAGGACAGGAAATAATCTCAAAAAGCATATTTTGTTATGCTGTTGATGATCGTCCACGCATTGCAGATGCTTTTATTGATTGTATAGAAGAAGGCATACCATACGAATTAGAATGCAAATTCACAACTTTCAAGGGTCGTGATTTATATATCCGAACAGCAGGAAAACCTTTATATGAGGGTGATAAAATCGTGAAAGTACTCGGGAGTATACAAGATATCACAGAAAGCAAAAAGAACGAGCTGGAAAGGATTGAACTATTGGAACAACTGCGTAAAACTCAGAGACTGGATTCCATTGGTCAGCTTGCCGGGGGCGTTGCTCACGATTTTAATAATATCTTGGCAGTAATCCTGGGTTATAGCGAAGAAATACTGGCTTCTTTGCAACCGGAAGATCCGATCTTTAAGGACATGGAAGAAATTGTAAAATCAGGAAAAAAGGCTTTATCACTTACCCGGCAATTACTTACTTTTAGCAGAAAGCATGTTTTTCAACCCCAAATCATAAATCTGAATAATGCAATTCGTGATATGACCAAGATGCTTGGCAGGCTTGTCGGTGAAGATATTGAGCTAACTTCACAAATGGCAGGTGACTTAGGGAACATCAAAGTGGATATTGCCCAAATCGAACAAGTCTTGATGAATCTTGTTATCAATGCCAGAGAAGCTATGCCTTCAGGCGGGAGATTATTTATCGAAACATCCAACGTGGTCATTGAACAATCATCTGCTGAAACTGATTTAGGTTTAGAGCCGGGTGAATATGTACTCCTGTCTATTACCGATACAGGTTGCGGAATGGATAAAGAAACCTCAAACAGGATATTTGAGCCTTTCTTTACAACCAAACACAATAACTTAGGCACAGGACTTGGACTTTCTACAGTTTATGGTATCGTCAATCAATCAGAAGGTATTATAAAAGTTGATACCGAACCGGGTAAAGGTACTACATTTGCCATTTTCTTTCCTAGAACTGATGAAGAATTGATGCCGGAATTGGAAGAAAACGATGCAATGGAATTGTACGGAAATGGTGAACACATAGTTGTTGTAGAAGATGATACTGCGATGGGTGCTCTTACAAAAAAGATGCTCAAGAAACTCGGTTACAGAATTACTCTATTTGAAAATAGTGAGGAAGCCATTCTGAATATAGTAGAAGGAGGATTAGTGCCTGATTTGGTCATTACTGATGTTGTGATGCCGGGCATTAATGGCAAAGAACTCACAGACGCCATACACAAAACTTTGCCCGAACTGAAAGTAATATTTATGTCAGGCTATACTGATAGTGTTATTCTGGAACATGGAGTGATGAACCGGGACACTTCATATATTCAAAAGCCCTTTTCTAAGGAGAGTATTGCCAAGAAAATCAAGTATATGCTCAAAATCAAGACTAATCCAAATTCAAAAATAGCGCACATCTTGATGATTGATGATGATGAAAATATCCTGACAATCTATTCCAGAGCATTCTTGCAAAGAGGCCACATCTTAACCGGTGCAAGTAACCTGAAGGCTGCTTTGGAATTACTCGCAAAACAACCTTTTGTAGTAATACTGGTGGATATGAATATTCCGGGGACAGATGGAATCAGTATTATTACTGAAATTAGGAAAGCAGGTTATTCAACCCCAGCTTTTATTGTCTCAGGAATTACTGGCAATATTGATTTACAAGCACTATCTGCTCTGGGAGAAGCGAAATTGTTTGAGAAATCACAGGATATCCGACCTTTGATTGATGAAATTGAGGGACTATTATAACAGCAATTTAGTAAAAGAAGCAATTCAATTCATGTTATGACAATTTTACTTTGTAGAAAAGTGATATTGGTCTAAGTTTCAGAAAGATAATAGGTTTCAATTGTGTTATCAGCATTTCCATATTGACAGTTTTGTAAAAGGTTCTAATTTGGTAAACTGTATGAAATTTGACTAAGAGTTCACAAAGGAGCTGATAATGATAACTGAAAAGCTGATTCCCTACATAGAAAAGTCAATTAGAGAATACTGGAATCTACCTGCCTTTACAGATTATCCCGGGCCAGCAACCACATATAAGGATGTTGCACGACGGATATTATGGCTGCATAAATTATTCCAAGTCTATGAGATTAAAAAAGGCGATAAAGTAGCATTAGCAGGTAAGAACTGCACAAAATGGGCAGAAGTCTGGTTTGCATCAGTTACTTACGGTTTGACAGTTGTTCCCATCCTGTATAATTTTGGTCCTGAGGATACTCAGCATATAATCAACCATTCGGATTCCAAACTCGTGTTTATTTCCAAAGAAAAATATGACGCTATCGATGCTGACAGACTAAAGGAAGTGAAAGCAATATTTGCATTGGAATCATTTATAGCCCTGCCTTATAAAGAAATGTCACTTACCAATGTGCTTAAACCACTGGAGCAGATGGATGAACTTAAAGCATTAACAGTAAATGCTTTCCATTTGAACGACGTATGTGATAACGAAGACCTTGCCGCCATCATTTATACATCAGGCACTACCGGCTTTTCCAAAGGTGTTTCACTTCCACACAGAGCTTTTTTAGCAAACCTTGTATATGCCAGAGATGCTTTGACTTATTCAGTAGGCGCCAGGATGGTTAGTTTCCTGCCCTTGGCTCATGCTTTGGGATTTGCCTTTGACTTGCTGTATCCTTTTACCAGAGGAAATCATATCCATTTTATGGATAAGATACCGACTCCCAAGATATTGTTGGGAGCTTTACAGGATGTGAAGCCGGAAGTTGTGTGTGCAGTGCCGTTATTGGTGGAAAAGATATATAAAAAGCAGATTCAGCCCATTATAGATACACCCAAGATGAAGAAATTGATCAAGATACCTATACTAAATCAGATTGTATATAAAAAGATACGTAATAAACTGATAACAGCATTTGGAGGCAAACTCGTTGCCCTTCTTGTAGGTGGGGCTCCGTTAAACATAGAAGTAGAAGCCTTTATGATAAAAATCAAATTCCCCATAACAGTAGGATATGGGATGACGGAATGTGCACCTTTGATGTCCTATGCAAATTGGGATAAACGAAAATTAACTTCTTCAGGTCAGCTTGTTACGACTTTAATCGGTAAGATTGATTCTCCTGATGCTGTAAATATACCCGGTGAAATCTTAGTAAAAGGCGATAATGTATTTTCCGGATATTACAAGAATGAAGAAGCTACGGCTGAAACTCTGGTAGATGGCTGGATGCATACAGGTGATGTAGGCACGATTGACAAAGAGAACTTTGTCTTTATCAAAGGTCGTTGTAAGAATATGATACTAGGTTCCGGTGGAGAAAACATCTATCCGGAATCAGTAGAAGACAAGCTCAATAACCTGCCTTATGTTTTGGAATCGCTTGTTATGGAAAAAGACGGCAGAATTGTAGCCTTAATTTATCCTGATTATGAAAGCCTGGATAATAACCACATTCCTGATGCTCAGATACCGGAGATTATGGAGCAAAACAGAATTCAGGTCAATAAAGCTCTGGCTGATTTCTCCAGATTATCCAAGTTCCAGATAGTCTCTGAGCCTTTCCAAAAGACACCTACTCAAAAGATTAAACGTTTCTTATACAATTAATACGGAGATATAATTATGAAAGCCATATATACTAATGACCTGATTCAATTTCTCAATGCTTCACCCACTGCTTATCAGGCAGCAGAGCAACTGGAAACCAGGCTGGAAAGCAAAGGTTTTACCAAGCTGGAAGAAACCAGTGAGTGGAAGCTCAAGACTGGTGGAAAGTATTTTGTTGCCAGAAATCAATCATCCATCATAGCTTTTGCCCTTGGCAATAAAAAGCCCAATCTTACAGGATTCAGGATGGCAGCAGCCCATCTGGATAGTCCCTTGCTAAAAATCAAACCGGAAGCAGTCAAACAGGAAAGAAACTATACGAAGCTCTACATTGAGTTATATGGTTCTCCCATTATCAGTACCTGGCTGGACAGAGCGCTCTCTATTGCCGGCAGAGTAATGGTCAGGACTACCGGAAAAGATAAATCAAAAGTAAAATACACAAGTAACCTGGTTAATCTGGAAACTCCCTTAGCGATTATTCCCAATGCCGGAATCCATTTGAACAGAGAAGTAAATAAGGGTTTCGAATATAATCCCCAGAACCATTTAGCAGCTATTATTCAGGCTATGGGTAAGGATAACCAAGCAAAAACCCTAAAAGAACTTGTTGCGGAGATTATCAAAACAAAGCCTGAGAATATAGGGGAGATGGATTTATTCTTATATGACCCGGCTTCAGCTCAAAGATTCGGGATAGACGCTGAATTGTTATGCAGCGGCAGACTGGATAATCTTGCTATGTCTCATGCTATCCTGGAGTCTTTTGTGAATGTTAAACCAGCAGAAGCGACCACTATGGCAATCTTTTATGACCATGAAGAAATCGGCAGCTCCACCCTGAGTGGCGCCAGTTCATCCTTCACCAGTGATGTTTTGAACAGAATAAATCTGGCTTTGGGATTAACTGCTGAACAGTCGATGATATCTTTCCGAAAGTCATTCCTGATATCTGCTGATATGGCACATGCAGTGCATCCCAATTTCGCAGAAAAGCATGATCCTACTTATGTGCCAATGCTTAATCACGGTCCGGTTATAAAGATGAATTCATCCCAACGTTATGCCACTACTGCTGAAAGTTGTGCTTATTTTGAAGCGATTTGTGAGAGTGCCAAAGTACCATGCCAGAAGATAATAAACCGTTCTGATACGGTATCGGGTTCGACTATCGGACCTATTGTATCTTCCAAACTGAGTATACAGACTATTGATATTGGTAATCCCATGCTCGCAATGCACTCTATTCGTGAGACCATGGGTGTAAATGACCATGAGTACCTGATCAAAGCCCTTACCGAGTATTATAAATAATCAAATAAAATAAAGAACACATTAGGAGAGACACAATGGCAGTATTTAAGCCTTTCAAAGCCGTACGCCCCTATCCGGAATACGCTTCGCAAATAGCATCATTACCCTATGATGTTATGAATTCTGACGAAGCCAGAATCGAAGTTAAGAAACATCCCCTGAGTTATATTCATGTGGAAAAACCTGAAGTAGATTTACCACCTGAGATTAGCTTATATGATGAAAAAGTCTATGCCAAAGCCAAAGAAAACCTCTATAACTATCTTCAAAACAAGCAGATGTTTCAGGATACCAAGCCTGCTTTTTATATTTACAAACAGACAATGGATGGCAGACCACAGGTTGGTTTAGTCGGATTGACTTCTGTTGATGAATACAATGCCGGAATTATTAAGAAGCATGAGCTTACCCGTGCTGACAAAGAAGCAGACAGGATTAAACACGTAGATACCTGCGATGCTCATTCATCACCTGTATTCTTTACTTACAGGCATCAGGTGGTGATAGACAATGTTGTGAATAAGATAATGGCAAATACCAGGCCTGTGTATGACTTTGTCTCGGATGACGGTATCGGGCATGCTTTATGGGTGATGGATAATGATGATGATGAAAAGATAATCCAGGATGCCTTTGCTGCCATGCAATACCTCTATGTCGCCGATGGTCATCACAGAACTGCTTCTGCTGCCAAGGTTGGTCTCATTCGCAGAGAACAATATCCTGATTATACAGGAGATGAGGAATTTAATTACTTTATGGCTGTAATCTTTCCGGATAACCAACTTCACATTATGGATTATAACCGGATTGTCAAAGACCTTAATGGTAATACAAAAGAAGAATTCCTGCAGAAAGTAAGAGAGAAATTTACCTTTGCAGAAAAAGGCAATGCTCCCTATCATCCTGACCACACACATTCTTATGGTATGTATCTGGACGGCATGTGGTACAAGCTTGAACCCCGGCAAGGCAGTTGGGATAATACCAATGTTGTGGAAGCTTTGGATGTATCCATTTTGCAGAATAACCTTCTCCACCCGATATTGGGCATAGAAGACCCACGCCGTGACAAGAGAATTGACTTTGTAGGCGGGATTCGAGGTCTGGCTGAGCTTCAGAAGAGAGTGGACAGCGGTACAGAAAAGGTAGCTTTTGCCATGTTTCCGACCTCAATGGATGAACTGATTAATATAGCGGATGCAGGCGAAATCATGCCTCCCAAGTCCACCTGGTTTGAACCCAAGCTTCGCTCCGGCTTATTCATTCATCTGCTGAAATAATGAAACATTTTGGCATTATGAGCCTGGGCTGTCCCAAGAATCTGGTGGATAGCGAAACGTTCTGCTATATAGCAGCGAAGCATGGTTATGAGCAATCAGATGAATTTGAGGATTTGGATTTTATCCTGATTAATACCTGCAGCTTTATCCGTGATGCAGTAGCAGAACTTAAATCCATCCTGGAGAATGTTTGCGATTATAAGGTAAAAGGGCAGATTAAGCGAATAATTGTAACAGGTTGTATCATGAAACGGCACCCCCAATATGTGCAGAAACAATTTCCATTAGTTGATGCCTGGATTGATATCAAGGACTATAAAGCTTTTGAAAAACTCATTTCCAAGTTGGAACTGAAGACATACCACCGTTATCCCCTGACCGATGGTCCATATTCCTATCTCAAGATTAGTGACGGTTGTAATAATCACTGTGCCTATTGCACAATTCCTTCTATCAGAGGAAAGCTGAAAAGCGAGACTTATGAAGATCTGGTACGCGAAGCAACCTATCTTGCCAATACCGGTGCCAAGGAATTGGTCGTGATCGCTCAGGATACCTCTGCTTACGGCAAAGACCTTTATAAGAAACAGGCTCTATCCGAATTACTCAGGCGTCTGCACGATGTACCCGGATTTGAATGGATACGCATAATGTATCTGCACCCAGGTCATATTAGTAAAGAACTGGTTCAGACCATTGCATCTCTGCCTAAGATAGTGCATGCTTTTGAAATGCCGCTCCAGCATTGTAATGATAAAATCCTGGATGCTATGAACAGACATTATACCAAGCATGACATTATTAACGTATATAATATGTTTATGGATGCCATGCCTGATACTGTCTTTCGTACTACTTTCATTACAGGCTTTCCCGGAGAAACAAGAGCGCAATTCAATGAACTGATGCAGTTTATTCAGGATTACAAGTTCCTGCGCCTCGGCGCTTTTACCTATTCTTTAGAAGGCGGAACTCCTGCCTTTGAAATGCCGGATAAAGTTGGTGATATTGCTGCTAATAAACGCAAGAATGAGCTGCTTACCCTGCACAGGACGCTTACTGAAGATTATCTTTCTGAATACGTAGGCAAAGATATTGAGGTGGTTATAGAAGAAGCCTATCCTGAAGAAGGTGATTTCTATGGCAGAGCCTGGTTTGATGCGCCTGAGATTGATGGTTTGGTGCGCTTTACAGGTGTAGATGTAGACTATGGCGATATCGTCAAAGTCAATATAGAAGATGTGATAGATATTGACCTCTTTGGCAGCTTGAGCAGTATTGTCCACAAATATGAGTTTGAACTAACTGAGGATTAAATGCAAAAGAAAATAGCCCTGACCGGTATTAAACCAACCGGAATACCCCATCTTGGCAATTATATAGGAGCCATTAAACCTGCTCTGAAACTGGCGGAAACCTGTGAAGCACGCTATTTTATCGCTGATTATCATGCTCTTAATGCCATCAAAGATGCAGAGAAACTGAGAGAGAATACTTACCAGATTGCTGCAGCCTGGCTGGCGTGCGGACTCAATCCCGACAAAGAGCTTGTCTACAAACAGTCCCAGGTGCCTGAAACCTTTGAACTGATGACTTTATTGCTGGCATTTACTCCCAAGGGTTTGATGAACAGAGCTCATGCTTATAAAGCTATGATTCAGAAGAATAAAGAAGATGGCGCTGATATTGATGATGGTGTCAATATGGGTTTATTTACCTATCCGGTGCTCATGGCTGCCGATATTCTGCTCTTTGATACAGACTATGTTCCCGTCGGTAATGACCAGTTTCAGCATATAGAAATGGCGGTTGATATTGCGGAAAGCTTTAATTTTATCTATCAATGCGAAGGCTTCCGGCTGCCTGCTCCGCTTGCTACTGAACAGACTAAGACCGTAGTTGGTTTAGACGGACGTAAGATGTCCAAAAGCTATAATAACATCATTCCGCTCTTTGCTCCTGAAAAGGAACTCAAGAAGCTGATAATGAAGATAGTCACCAATTCCCAGACTCTGGAAGAACCCAAAGACCCCGATACCTGCAATATCTTCTCTCTGTATAAACACTTTGCCAATCAAGAGCAGGTTGAAGCGCTCAGGCAAAGATACCTTGCCGGTGGAATGGGTTGGGGACACGCCAAGACAGAGCTGTTTGAAGTTATCAATCAAACCCTTACACCTCTGAGAGCTAAGTATGATGAGCTTATGCAGGATAAACCCTATATTGATAAAGTACTGCTGGAAGGCTCCATCAAAGCCAGAGAACTGGCAGCGAAGAAGATAGCCCAGCTTCAGAAGATAGTGGGATTGACATAAACTATTAGCAATCCACATAAACCTAACAGTTAGCAGTTCCGCACCGTATGTAGACCCAAACCGTATGTAGTCCCACACCGTATGTAGTCCCGCCTTCAGGCGGTTTTGTGACATAGACACGTTGTTTTAATACGTAGGTTACCTGCCTCAGGTGACCAAACGAATTGCAAAATACCCTTGCGGACAAACACAAGGCATGTCCCTACGAAACGTAGGTTACCTGCCTCAGGTGACCAAACGAACTGCAAAATACCCTTGCGGACAAGCACAAGGCATGTCCCTACGAAACGTAGGTTACCTGCCTCAGGTGACCAAACGAATCTAACAAACGCCATTTCTCAATTCAAATACGGCAATGCTCTTCCTTCGGTATTTTCACACAGCCTCTTTATACAGGTAGCGGTTATTAGATACATATTGATAAATAATTACCAACCTGCATAAATGAGAACTACATACTTATTCAGTACTGCTTATATCCTAAAGCTAAATACTATTCTCTTATCCCTTGTTAACATCCTGTTTATTTCTTAACTGACAAGAGGATTTTACAAAGACTCTAAAGAGAATCTTCAGGAAGTCATCGGGGACTCGAGTCCCTGCAAACTCCCTGCAGACTCCCTGAAGACTTCCTGCGTGAAGCATAAAATGTAAGGATATCTTAAGAACAAGAGGCAACAAATAAGTAGCAAGAGAGAAATAAACAACCGAGACTCAGGTACAAGACCCCTACACGCCTCATCAGGCTACACGAAGCAAACACACAGCGGACAATCAGCGGACTAAAGTCCGTTGATTGTCCGCTGATTGTCCGCTGTGAGTCGGTTTGTCAATCGCGTGCCGGACTAATAGCCAAGAATTGTGAATTTAGTGAATCAAATGCTTGACAAGTATTGAATTATGCATAAACATAGATTTGTATTCACAAACATGATGATGATAGATTAGATAATGGCGAATTGTCCATCTGCAAAAATGAGGAGCGCACAATGATGTGTCGATTAATGAGACTATTGAAACCGGTTTTTCTATGTGTAATTCCTTTCATCTCCTTGTACCTTTATGCAGAAGAACCTACCATCATTGATACCATCTGGACTGAAAACAACTTGCAAGGAGCAATAGGTTATCGAGTTCAAAACAATACTTATGTTGGAGGTATTTTACACTCATTCAATGATATTCACGATATCGGTGACGGTTATGACCCTTGGTATCATAGTGATGTCGTATTAAGGGGATATTTATCTTTTCCAGTTCAGCAGATTCCATCAGGATATTCTATTGATAGTGTTAGTATTAATGTGTATCAATTTACGTGTTTTGGCAATGACGACATATGGATATTTCCTATTTGGTACAACAACATATACTATCCATGCAATATTTATCATGTTGATTATGGTTTGACGTTTGAGCCTGAAGATTTTAACCCAGTTATATATGATACTGTAGGCATTGTCAGCCCTGATTCTACAAGGGGTTGGAGGGTAGTAAACATTACTGATGCCTATATCAGTGATATGCAAAGCAATCGTGTTTATTGCCAACTCATGCTTAAATTTGATATTTTAACAGATTATGACCAAATGGGAGATTATATTGAATTAGGTAGTTCCTATGCTGAAGAATATGCTTTGTATGTTTTGGTTTATTATTCCTCACTCAATGCTAATGAAGATGAATACCTGAGCATGGACCGCTTTGTGAATGTCTATCCAAATCCCTGCAAGGATTATCTCAACCTTGAAGCTAAGAATAATGCACTTATCTCTTCTATAGAACTCTACAATATCAAAGGGCAAAAGGTAGAGTATAATTTTGATTATAAGGTCTTTTCAGGAAAATCAGGGATTGATTTAAGCAATAGTGCTCTAAAAACAGGGGTATACATTCTCAAAGCAAAAGTAATAGTAAACAACGAAATTCACCCTTTAACTAAGAAAATTACCATTATTGAATAATACCCTGGTCAAGAGAGGCTCAAGCGTCTCAATGGAATACTGTTAACTGAGAGGGAGAGCAGTTTAAGGACAATGAAGGGTTATTCCGGCTCTCATCAGCTAAAAAACAATTGACAAAAAGACCGTAGACAGATTTTTGAACTAAACTTGCTTATATGTACTTAAATAGAGGTAAAAATGTTATTATACACTGCAATATTAGTTGTTCATGTTTTGATTTGCATCGCTTTGGTGCTTGTGATTTTATCCCAGTCTTCCAAAGGCGGCGGGTTGGATTCTACCTTAGGCGGAGCAGCCATGAACGTTTTCGGCGGAAGTGGAGCATCGAGTTTTCTGAGAAAATGGACGCAATACCTGGGAGTAGCTTTTCTGATTTCCTGTCTTGGTCTTGCCTTTATGGTCAAAAACCTGAAGACAACCAGCAAAGCATCAGAACTACAAAAGAAAATCAATACTGAAGCCCCGATCAAGAAGTAAGCTCAGCTTACTTTGAATCCGGTATTTTAAGAAATTAATTTTGGGTAACGCAGGAGTGGTGGAATTGGCAGACACGCAAGACTAAGGATCTTGTGCTTTCACGGGCGTGGGGGTTCAAGTCCCCCCTTCTGCACCAAAGATTATAACAAAAAGCTACAGGCATCATGCTTGTAGCTTTTTCATTTTAACCTAATAATGTTGGATTACATTATTCAATAAACTCAACAGTATAATTCAGACAGTCTGATAATCGTCTCTGCTGCTTTTTGTAAGGCGATGACGGGAATCCATTCCCGTTTGGAATGATACATCACGCCACCGGAAAAGATATTGGGTGTGGGAACACCCATGTAACATAATCTGGCACCGTCTGTACCGCCTCTGATAGCATTTCTCAATACTTTGATACCCACATCTTCCATCGCCTGAGCAGCTTTCTCTATCACCTCAGGATGTTGCCTGAGGATATTGTACATATTCTGATAAGAGTGTTTGAATTCAGCTTCTATCTTCAGACCCGGATAACGCAACAGATAACTTTCCTTGAGCTGTTCCAGGTACTTTAACCGCTTTTCGTTATTAGACTGGTCAAAGTCACGGATAATGAAGCTAAGCAGAGCTTCGCTTTCATCGCCTTTTATATCAGTCAGGTGAAAGAAGCCTTCCTTTTTCTCTGTATGCTCAGGAGTCTGCCATTCGGGTACATCAGTAAAGAAACGGGCAGCAATAGCAGCCGCATTGACCATGATGTTTTTGGCACTACCGGGATGGACATTAATGCCATGAAATCTGAGCTTAGCGCTATAAGCATCAAAACATTCAGCTTCCAGTTCACCCAATTCACCACCATCAATGGTATACGCGACAGTTCCCAGGCGATTGATATCTATCTTATCCACGCCTTGTCCAATCTCTTCATCGGGAGTGAATACAATCCGCAGTTCAGGATGCTTATACTCAGAGTATCTGATATACAGCTCGAGAGCAGCCATAATGGCTGCGACACCTGCTTTATCATCCGCACCCAGCAAAGTATTACCGGAGGCAGTAATGATGTCTTCACCGATAAATTTGAGCAGTTCAGGACTATCATCAGGAGACAAAAGCAATTCCTTGTTATCAGGATAGGAGATTATATCACCCTGATAATTCGGATGGATGACAGGTTTTACGTTATCACCTGATTCAGCGGGGCTGGTATCCATGTGAGCGAGAAAGCTGATAGGTTTGGCTTGAACTCCATCAGAGCAAGGTAGAACAGCATATACAAATCCGTATTTATCAATAATTGCATTATCTATACCGATAACCTTCAAATCCTCAACTATAACTTTTCCCAGTTCTATCTGTACTGCTGAAGATGGAAAGGTATCACTGTCAGAATTGGATTGGCTGTTGATTTGAACGTATTTCAGAAAGTATTTTAGGGCTGTTTCTTTTAATAAAGCCTTGTGTTCCGTAATCATATCTACTCCTTATGTAGTATCGGGTCAGATTTGCAGTTTGTCTTTGGGATAAAATACATCAACCAGATAAAGTCCTTGCGGGGGAGCGGGGAAGATGATGGTCTGTCGAGCCTGTTTTTCTTCCAGCCATTGATTGATGATGGCAGGGTCAAGCTCAAGATGTGAAATATTGACCAGAGAGCCGACAATCCTGCGTACCATATTATGCAGAAATCTGTTAGCCCTGATTGTATAGATGTAGTAATCGGCCTGAGCTTCAAAATCTGATTGGTAGATGGAGCAAACATGGTCTGGAACTGCGGGATTCAATTTACTGAAAGAACTGAAATCATGTTCGCCCAGAAAGTAGCGGGCAGCAGTCTGCATTGCTTCAAGGTTAATCTTTTTACGCGGGAAACTGCCCTGGTATAATCTGTTAAACGGGGTTTCTTCTTTGGCAATCAGATATTGGTAACAACGTTCATAAGCATCGTATCTGGCATGAAAGTCGGGTGTGGTTTGATAGATTTTGATTATCTTGATATCATCGGGCAGATAACGCCGGATTCCTTTGCGTATTTGTTCAGGGTCAGCGCTGCCTTTATAGTTAAAATGGGCATACTGTCCCCGGGCATGTACGCCGGTATCAGTGCGACCGGAAGCAGTAAGAGATGTTTTCTTGCCGCAGAATTCACTAAGGGCATTTTCAATAGTACGCTGAATGGTTATCTGATGATGCTGAACCTGCCAACCGAAATAGTTGGTTCCATCATAGGCTATCTTCATGACGTATCTGGTCAATTTCTACATCCTATAGAGTTTATTGTATCAAAGTGATAGGATAAGGACTAAAAATGTAATATATACACAACCCATCACATTGTTTTTATTGAGAAAATAAACCTGAGTGTATGGCTTGGCTAAAATACCTGTTGCTTCAGTTTCAATCTCATCCCTGTTTTGCCAATTTACCACTATCGCATTAATCAGGTTGGGAATAACCTGAGAGTAATTCATAAATTTCCTGGTTGAGCTGATGTTTGCCAGTCTATAGTGATTAGTCAGGCTTTTAATAAACAGAATAGTAGCGATAATAAAAAAAACAATATCACTGGCAACAGGGATACCGGAAAGTCTGCGGCTATCTTCAATCAGACGGGGTATACGCAGACTGGCAGAAAAATAGACCATCAGCATGATGAGGACAGATATTCTTGCCATGAAAACAATCATAGTAATAAAAGGTACTCCAAGTAGAGTGGAAAACAGAGAATACATGGCAAAAAAAGGAAGGAAGATCCTGAAGCCTTTACCTACATGCAGATAGATAACAGGTGAAAGTAACAGATACAAAACCGTAATCGGTATCATGTAGTACAGGGCTCTGATAGGAATAACGATTGCAGTGATGGAACCAAGCATCAGAATGATACACTTTATCCAGATATTCTGCCTGACAAAGATATTATTCTGTATTAAACGTGGCATGCTTTAGTTAATCTGGTTTGTAGTAAAAGGGTTCATCCGGTTTGTTAATTGGATGTATAATTTCGCCGGGTGCAGGGGTTGGCTGCTCCTTATCATCTTTCATTACTGGTGTAGTATTTCCTTCAGGTGTATTTTGCTGATTGGTCTTGATAGAATCACCCACAGAATTTGTTTTTAAGGAATCGGGATTAACGAGATTACCGAGTGAATCTCGAAGAGTATTGACCTTGAGAGTATCCAAAACAACACTGGTGAAAGTGTATTTGGTGCCATTAAAAAACCGCAGAACCATTTGGGCATAATCGCTGGCTCTGTCAGTTTTAATCACTTCACTTAAGGGAGGTTTTGCTTTTGCTGTGTCAGGTTGCTCAAAACTGTAATACCATCCAAGTCTGAAATTAGCTTTGATTCTGATATCCGGATAAATTGATTTGGAGAGACTATCCAGTATTGCTAACGCTGAATCCGGAATAGTATCTATTTCTTCCAGAGCTTTATCCAGATTAATTTCTTCAATTTCCATGTCAGCATCTATCAAACGGACCTCTTTGCCCTCAAGCACCAACCTCAGGGCATTGGTATACTTGTTTGATGGATATTGCTGAGCCATATTCTGATATGATTGCCTTACTAAAGCTGTGTCTGACAGCCCCAATGTAATCAGGCTGGCTTCCAAAAATATTGAGTAGGGAATGTATTCCTTATTATACACAGTCTGTATATCGGTTAGTTTCATTATTTGTTGTTCAATCGAAGCTTGTTGCTGTTTATACTGATTATACAAAGCTCTGTCTTTGATAGTGGGTGCAGGTGGACGTATTCTCCCGGAGGATAACGAATCACGTATAGAAGGCGTTTGATTAAATGAAAGGCTATCAGAATCTGATACCTGGACTTTAACGGATAGTGTATTAAGTGAATCAGGTTGGGTGTGTGTGCTTTTATCATTCCATGCAAGTGAATCAGGTTGGGTGGGTGTCCTTTTATCATTCAATGCAAATGAATCGACGGAAACACTATCGACAAGGGAAGGCTTTAATTTATCAATTTCATCAGTGGGTTGGGTACGGGTCGAATCAGATGAAATAGCCAAAGAATCTGCTTTAACACTATCAATAGCCGGTTTAACTATGTTTTGAATATTCGTCGAATCAGGAGTGACTATTAATGAATCCATTCGTGCTTCGATATACAGAATCTGTATATTCAGAGTATCTATCTGTGTTTGAAACTCATTTGGTATCTGCTTGATACTATCGATAACAGCAAAAGCTGAATCGGGCAGATTTAAAACATGGAAGTAATTATCTACAGTAGACATTTTATTCTCAATAAATACTGACGGATTAGTTAATTTATTCTCGGACGGACCTTGGTAGATTTGCATAAGAGCGGTATACTTCTTTGTAGATTCTGTAGAAAAATCTGATGTACTTATCTCGGCTTTTGATTTATTATAACTGTCTATTGCATTTTTAGTATCACCAATCTGATAAAAATAATACTCACCTAACCAATAATATGCCTCGCAGGAAATTGTAGTACGGGCATTTGTTTTAATCACAGCTTGCAAAAGTTCATTAGCTTCTTCAAAGTTGTTCATGGCAAGTAGTACTCTACCCTTTAGCAATTTAAGCTGAGGTATTTTCTCAGGGCGGTCCTCAATTTTAAGGAGTTTGGATATAGTAGTAAGACTCTGCTGAGTTTTATTCAGAAGCAAAAGATTTAATGCTATATAGTATTTTGCATCAAGTTTGATTGAACTTTTTATCCCTTTTGTACTTACTACTTTCTGAAACTGGGCAAGTGAGCTTTCATAATCTTTCTTTTCATAATAGTTTTTGCCTAACAGATAAGAAGCTTCTTTGTACTCAATTGATTTTGGGAACTGAGTAAGTATCTTTTCAAGCCAGAATTGAGCTTTGATAAAATCCTTATCCTGAATAGCAAAATCTGCTAACAATGAGATCGCCATCGGATGCCATTTGATAGTCGCAGGTCTTCGGATATATTCTTCCAGAATGATTTCTGCTTGTTTATTGTCATTAATCTGTCGGTATATCTGGGCAATAAACATGGTTGATTGCGGAGCAAAAGGACTATCAGGAAAGTTGCGAATCAGACTTTCAAACTGGTCTTTAGCCTGAAACTGACTACTTCCTTTAAAGAACAAAGACTGTGCTAAAAGGAATAGAGCATCGTCTGCATCCGGACTGTTTTTTCTTTCTGTAAGCACATAGCCACATTTCTTTATAGTTTTGGTATAATCGTCAATAGCTTGTGGAGTTGGCTTTCCATTAGGATTTAAGGGTCTGTTCTGAGCTGATTTGAAGTACTTTCTGGCGTTGTACATTGTGTTGTCGAGGCTACAACCGAATACAACCACAAGAATAGCCATGCAGAGTATAAAGTGTTTTGTCGTATTACGCATCATGTCCTTTTGTCTTCATTTAAGATGAAGGATTTCATCAATAGAGTTCAGGATGTCACCATCTTTAAGCCATTGTTTTAAATAGTTTATATCCATATAGAGAATTCTGTCTTGGGTTAAGTATTTTATTTGCTTACGAAGCTCTTTCTTAACTAATTCAATCGATTTTGAGCTGGGAATTTCTCTCAAATCCAAAGCTTGCATGGCAATCAACAATTCAATTGCCAAAACAGTGTTTACATTTTCAATAACCTGCAAGACTTTGTTTGCTGAAACAGAGCCCATACTTACATGGTCTTCCTGATTGGCAGAAGTTGGTATCGAATCGACTGAAGCAGGATGAGATAGTACTTTATTTTCTGAAACGACTGATGCAGCTGTCAACTGTGCTATCATGAAACCAGAATCAAGTCCGGGCCGTGGAGCTAAAAACGGAGATAAACCTCTATTTAAAGCGGGATTTAGCATCTGCTCAATTCTTCTTTCGGAAATTGATGCTATCTCAGACATTGCAATAGCTAATGTGTCAAGAGCTATAGCCAGAGGCTCTCCATGAAAGTTGCCACCAGAAATGACTTTGTCTTCATCCGGGAAGATTAAAGGATTATCTGTGGCAGAATTAATTTCAATCTCCAGAGTCGTCCTGATATAGCTCATTGCGTCTCTAACCGCACCATGTACTTGCGGAGAACATCTCAGGCTATATGCATCCTGCACATTATCACAATTTAGATGCGAATCTCTGAGTTTACTTTTTGCCAGCAGGTTTCTGATGTTAAAAGCACTATCGACCTGTCCTTTGTGGGGACGGAGCTTATGAACAAGAGAATCAAAAGCTTTGGGGGTTCCTTTTAAAGCATCAATGGTCATTGCTGCAATGATATCAGCAATTTTAACCAGATTTTGAGCTTCTATAAAAGCTAGAACCCCGATCCCGGTCATGACCTGTGTGCCATTATTAAGCGCCAAACCCTCTTTTGCTGCAAGCTTTATCGGTTTAATGCCAGCTTTCTTCATAGCTTTGTCACCATCAATGACTTCACCCTGATACTCTGCTTTTCCTTTGCCAATCAGGACTAAAGCCAGATGAGAAAGTGGGGAAAGGTCTCCGCTGGCACCGACCGAACCCTGCATGGGAATTACAGGGTGAACGCCTTTGTTTAACATATCTATTAGTGCCTGGAGAGTCTGCAATTTTATGCCTGAATAACCCTTGGCGAGGACATTGGCTCGTAATAGCATAATAGCTCTGGTCTGTTCTATATTATAAGATTTACCGACACTCATAGCATGGCTCATAATCAGATTTTCTTGGAGTTCATCAATATGCTCAGGCGATATTGTTACAGTGCTGAATTTGCCAAAGCCCGTAGTTAAGCCGTACACAACTCTACCCTCAGAAATAAGTCTTTCTACATAGGCTCTGCATTTGTTTACATTTTCTGTTGCAAAATCCGATAATGCAACCGCTCTATTGTCTCTGGCAACGGATAAAATATCTTCAAAGGTTAGTGAATTGCCATCAATGATGATTTTCTGCATTAGGTTACTCCATGTTAATAACAGTTTTATACTTAATTTTGAACTAAGCTTTTAACCACTAATATGAGTAAGCTATTTTTGTCAAATAACCTGATATAACTATACATGATTTCTTTTCGGAAACTCATTATTGTGCAATCAGGTTTTGTAATATATTCATTTATCCGACTCTCAACTATAGGATTAAACAGGAAAGTTAAAAAAGGTTTTGACATAAATCGCCATTACCAATATAATAGAAAACATGATTATGTACGATTTAAAAGAAAAGCCAATAAGTTGTTTGGATAGAATCAAGCACAGCGGTAATGCGTTTTTGTACCTTTGTAGTATTCCATTATGCTTAAACAAAACTGCATTCCAGCATAAATACGGTATTTATCAATGAAAAAAGCCGGAATAGATTTATATCTGATAATTGTTTTACTTGTGGTTTTGTTTTCGTCATTATCTTGTGGTAAAAAGATTAATACTAATGACTCAAAAGCCAATCTAACGAGTAATGATAAGTCTAGCACCAAAGATTTAAATCTGGTTATATTCCAAACTCAATGGCTGCATCAGGCACAATTTGCTGGTTTCTATGTTGCTCATAAAAAGGGATTCTATAATAACTATGGAATAGATGTCAGGATTGAGATGGGTGGACCTGACAATCCATCACCTGAAGCACTGCGAAGCAAAAAAGCAAATTTTGTTTCTATGTTTCTCACCAGTGCTTTGAGAGAAATTGATAATGGAAATCAAATTGTAAACATAGCTCAAATTTCACAAAAATCATCACTGATGCTTGTGGCAAAAAAAAGCAGCGGAATCAAATCAATTAAAGATATCAATGGTAAAAGAGTAGGTTTGTGGGTTAATGATTTCAGGGAACCTTCAATTACTTTCCTGAATAGAAATCATATCAAAGCAAATATCGTCCCGATATCCTGGACTGTAAATGTTCTGACTAACGATGTTGTTGATATCATGAATATGATGGTTTATAATGAATTCGATGTATTGATCAATACCGGAATAAATCCGGAGGAACTAACGATATTCCCGCTAGCTGATTATGATGTCAATATACCTGAAGATGGTATATACTGTCTGAAAGACTATTATCAAAACAATAGAGAATTGTGCCGTGACTTTGCTGAGGCTACTATGGATGGCTGGATCTATGCTCTCAATCATGAAGAAGAGACTTTATCCATTGTCATAGGCTATCTAAAACAAGCACATTTACCAGCCAATATTCCCCACCAGAGATGGATGCTGAAAAAGATAAAAGAAGCAGTACTGGCTAAACCTGAACAGTTCGGGAAGCTAACTGAGAAAGATTATATATCCTCTGTGAATATGCTCAAAGATAACGGTATTATCAAGAAGAGCGTACCTTATCAGGAATTTATTGGTTATGATGTATCTAAGTAGTATCAGAAAAACCTTTGCCATCCAGATAGTTACGTTTGTCTTTCTGTTTTCTTTACTGATATTTTCTCTGATGTTTCTGGTGAATAAGATTATGACCCGTAAAGTAATGATTCATAATGCAGAACAGATTGCAAAAAACCTGGCTTCAGAAAATACTTATCGCATTGATGGCATATTATCTAATCTTGAAAAGCAAACTGAAGACGCAGTTTATCTTACAAATACTCTCAGATTAAATAACACGGAACTCTTCAACTATTTTAGAGGACAGGTTTCAAAAAATGTGGAGATAAATTCCTTTTGTATTGCTTATACTCCAGAGTATTTAAAAAAAAACAGTGGTTTCTATTCCAGGCTATATTTTCCCTCTGATTCGAGCTTTGTGGAAAAGAATGTCAGTTCTCAGGTTGGTGAATATCAATTAGAGGATTGGTTTATTATTCCCCAAACCAAAAAAGTCTCTTATTGGTCTGAACCCTGGATTGACACAAATCTTACTCCTCAACCTATTACTTCATACTCTCTCCCTATGTACGAAAACGGAGTTGTTATTGGTATTGTAAGAACAGATATGTCTTTGAAAGTTCTTCAGAGAATTATCTCTTCTGTCAGGTTGCTGAAAACAGGATATGCCATTCTGCTTACCAAAAATGGTACATATGTCACTCATCCTGCTGATAGTTTAATTTTGAACTATACTATATTCAGTTATTCTAAACAACTTGGAGTAAAAAAAATCAGAAATATAGGGAGAGCTATGGTTAATGGTAGGAGTGGCTTTGACAGGCTACCTTATTCACCATATTATCAAGCAAGATGGATATATTATGCTCCCATAACCAGAAATCATTGGTCGATTGGTGTGAAGTTTCGTGATAACGAGATTATGGGCGATTTAAAGAAAGTAAATATGATCTTTAGTCTTATATTAGGACTTGGCTTTTTAGTGCTTCTAGCATCCATATACACGCGGATATCTGCAATATTCAAACCCCTGAGATTGCTCATCAAAGCAACCAATAAAATTGGAACAGGTGACTTTAACATTGAGCTTCCAGTTGTTAAAATGGATAATGAAGTGTCTGGGTTAACAGCAGCCTTTACTAAAATGCAATCTGAGCTGAAAAGCTATATGCACAATCTGATTCAAACAAACAGAGAGAAAGATAAGATAACTTCGGAAATCAGATTTGCTGCCCAGATTCAGCAAAACATCATTCCTTCAAATCAGAATTTACTCACTGATGTGTCCGAAGTAAGTATATTCGGAATATTGGAACCTGCAGAGGAGATTGGCGGAGATTTATATGATGCCTTTATGATTGATGATAATAAGATGTGTTTTGCTATTGCTGACGTATTTGGAAAGGGTATTGTAGCTTCAATGCTGATGACTATGGTTCAGACCCTTATCCGCTCGAAAGCTAAACACGTAAATTCTGTAACAAGTCTCATGATGGAAATCAATACATATTTGTGTGACAATAATAAACAGTCTAATTTCATTACTTTGATTATTGGATTTCTGGATTTAAATACCGGGATTGTGGAATTCTGTAATTCAGGACATACTCCTCTCTATTTGAGGAAAACTAATCAACAGTGCATAAGATATGGTGAAACGCATAGCACAGCTTTGGGCATATTTCCTGATATAAATATCTCATCTTCTTTCATACAACTGGATATTGAAGATATTATTATCCTATTTACCGATGGTATTACTGAAGCAATGAGTGATAGTGAAGCCTTCTTTGGCTATAGCAGACTTGAGGGGATAATCTGCCAACTGCAGAACCCGAATCCTGAAACAATCGTCAAATCCATTCTACACGGTGTAAGAAGTTTTACAGGTAAAGAAAATCAGAATGATGATCTATCAATACTAGTGTTAAAATTCAATCATCCTCGTCCTGTCTCTACAACGTTGATTTAAACATATCTATCAATTTAATTGCTGCAATTGCCGGAGTAAGCTTTCCCGCTAAGATTAGTTTCTTTGAGTTATTATAGGAATCTGCTATACCTTTATCATGAAAAAATAATTGAGTCAATGCTTCCGTCAACATTGAATCTAACCATTCCAGATTCTGTCCGGAGCGTCTTTGTTCAAATACTCCATTGCCCCTGGTAATGGAAAGAAATGTGGATATCTGTTCCCAGATTTCAGGGATATTTAATCCTGTTAATGCAGAGCAGGTCATTGCCGGAGTATTCCATCCTGTAGTTGCGGGTTGCAGATAGTGTAACACCTGAATGAGTTCATTCTTTGTAGTATCTGCTTTCAATTCATTGGTCCCATCAGCTTTATTGACTACAACCAGGTCCGCCAGTTCCATAATGCCTTTCTTAATGCCCTGTAAATCATCACCTGCCCCTGTTATCTGCATCAGCATAAAGAAGTCTACAATTGACCTGACAGTAACTTCAGATTGACCAACTCCAACAGTTTCAATCAGTATGATATCAAATCCGGCAGCTTCGCAGGCAATAATAGTTTCTCTGGTTTTGCGGGCTACTCCACCCAAAACACCTGAAGAGGGGGAGGGGCGGATGAAACTGCTTTGTGAACGGGATAGCTTTTCCATCCTGGTTTTGTCACCCAATATACTGCCTTTGGATATCGTACTGCTGGGATCAATGGCGAGAACTGCTACTTTGTGTCCTTGTGCAATTAACCATGTCCCGAATGTTTCAATAAATGTACTTTTCCCGGCTCCCGGTACACCTGTTATGCCAATTCTGATTGATTTTCCTGCATGGGGCAGGAGTCTTTTTATCAACTCCTGCGCCGGTTCAAAGTGTTTATGGGAATTACTTTCAATAAGTGTAATAGCTTTAGAAAGAACTGTTATATTTCCTTCAACAACACCATTGAAAAGCTTGTCAATGTCTACTGCTCCATGAGAACGACTAACATGTGTATTCTCATTTATTGCTTTGTGTTGTTTTGTTTCACCTGATACTACCCGAGTAGCAAATTCACTTCCCGCATCTTTGGGTGCCCATTCCGGTAAACGTGTATCAGGTTTTTTCTTGTCTGTCATGCAGAAATGCCGAATCTGCTAAAGAGTTCATTCATGATAACTGTCGCAGCTTTGGGAAGCCTGGTTCCCGGTCCGAATATGGCAGCAGCGCCATGTTCAAGCAAGAAATCATAGTCCTGAGCAGGAATGACGCCACCTACGATGACCATGATATCATCACGTCCAAGTTTATGCAGTTCATCCATTAACTGAGGCAGAAGTGTTTTATGCCCTGCTGCCAGAGAACTCATACCTATTACATGCACGTCATTTTCCACAGCCTGCTTAGCTGTTTCTTCCGGAGTCTGGAAGAGTGGTCCCACATCCACATCAAAGCCCATATCAGCATAGGCTGTGCTAACCACTTTTGCGCCTCTGTCATGACCATCCTGTCCCATCTTCGCTACTAATATTCTGGGACGGCGTCCTTCAGCTTCTGCAAACTTATCTGTCAATGCTCGTACTTGCTCAATATCATTCATACTTGCATACTCACTTTTATATACATTAGTGATTAATTTAATCGTAGCCTGATGCCGGCCATAGATTTTCTCCAAAGCATCGGATATCTCTCCCAATGAAGCTCTTTCTCTGGCTGCAATAACCGCTAATTCCAACAGATTGCCATCTTTGCTTTCTGCGCATTTAGTTATAGCTTCAAGAGCGGATTTGACTTTATTCTCATCTCTGTTTGCTCTGAGCTGTTTTAATCTGGAAATCTGGGCATCGCGAACAGCACTGTTGTCCACTTCAAGTATATCCATGGGCGCTTCTTCTGCAAGACGGTATTTATTGATGCCAACGATTGTCTCAGCACCGGAATCTATCTTGGCTTGTTTTCTGGCGCTGGCTTCTTCTATGCGCATTTTGGGAAGTCCATTCTCAATAGCTTTAGCCATACCGCCAAGAGCTTCCACTTCATTGATATGGGTCCAGGCTCTTTTCATCAGTTCATTGGTTAAGGCTTCCACATACCAGCTTCCGCCCCAGGGGTCGATAACTTTACAAACACCTGTTTCATGCTGTAAATATAACTGTGTATTTCTGGCTATACGGGCAGAGAAATCCGTCGGTAAAGCAATTGCTTCATCCAATGAATTTGTATGCAGAGATTGCGTATGCCCCATAGTGGCAGCCAGAGCTTCAATACACGTGCGGGCAACATTATTAAACGGGTCTTGTTCTGTCAGGCTCCAACCGCTGGTCTGTGAATGCGTCCTGAGTGCCATTGACTTAGGATTTTTGGGATTAAACTCTTTAACTATTTTTGCCCAAAGTACTCTGGCAGCTCTCAGCTTGGCTATTTCCATGAAGTAATTCATACCTTCTGCCCAGAAGAAAGAAAGCCTGGGAGCAAATACATCAATATCTATACCGGCTTTAATCCCGGCTCTGATATATTCCCAGCCGTCAGCCAGGGTATACGCCATTTCCAGATCTGCGGTTGCACCTGCTTCCTGCATATGATAACCGGATATACTGATACAATTAAACTTCGGCATGTGTTTAGAAGCATAAGAGAAGATATCGGCTATAATCTGCATACTGGGTTCAGGCGGATAAATATAGGTATTACGAACCATATATTCTTTTAAAATATCGTTCTGAATAGTGCCGTTGAGCAATTCAGGCTTTACGCCTTGTTCTTCAGCTGCTACTATATAGAAAGCCATAATGGGAAGCACAGCGCCGTTCATTGTCATGGATACAGACATCTGGTCCAGCGGGATGCTATCAAACAGTATTTTCATATCCAGAATGGAATCAACTGCCACTCCTGCTTTACCTACATCACCGACAACTCTGGGATGGTCACTGTCATAACCTCTGTGTGTGGCAAGGTCAAATGCTATGGATAATCCCTTTTGTCCCATTGCCAGGTTTCTGCGGTAAAAGGCATTGCTTTCCTCAGCAGTGGAAAATCCTGCATATTGCCTGATAGTCCATGGTCTTTGAATAAACATGGAAGGATATGGTCCTCTCAGGAAAGGTGGAATACCGGATAGGTATCCCAATAATGGATTATCCTTGGTGTCTTCTGCTGTATAAAGCGGTTTAACGCTTATCTGTTCATTAGTCTTCCATAAAAGATGTTCAAAATCTGTCTGTGCTTGCTTCACAATCTGCTCTTTCCAGACTTTGAGGTCAGAGTTTTTAACTGCGAAATCGGGGGTTATCTTGGTTAAATCCGGTTTCATAATTTCACCCCCATCTTAATCCCGAGTTCTCTGAGAGTGTCAAAGAGATTAGCCCTGAGGTGGATAAAGATATCAATTCCTGCTTGCTTATACGTTTCTACCATATCCGTAGGGTAACCTGCCAGAATGCATACTATCTCAGGTTTTGCCGCTTTAAGTTTGGAGACAATTTGTGGTACAAGCTCAGGATAAGTATCATCAGTAGAGCAGATACAGATAGCTTGTGCTTTTGAGAAGAGAGCAGCATCGACAGCTTCATCAACAGAGGCAAAACCGTCATTACCAGCTATGTAAAATCCACCCACCTGCATATATCCAGTCACAAAGTCAGCTCTGGCTTTATGCTGTGCTATCGGACCCATATTAGCTAAAAAGACGGACATAACAGTCTCATTTTCCTGCTGATACTCGACGATTCTTTCACGCAGGCTTTCCAGTCCAATAGTGGCACGGCATCCAGGTAAGTCAGGAACATTCAGATCGCCATCTTCAGGATACAGGAAAACAAATAACTCGTCCAGTGTCGCTCCATGCAGGAATGTATCAGTCACAGAGTCTATAACCATCGCATCCTGATACTTTTTTGCCAGAATGTCCAAAGCAGCTTCCAAACCATCACGATTGGTAGCCTGAATAGCAACTATCTTATCCAGATGTGCTTTCCATTCGCATTCACAAGTTTCTTCCACCGGTTCAAGTGGTTGCTCCAGCGGATTGGCAAACATATTGATACCAACAAAGATATCCTTGCGTTTGTCTACATTCTGCATTCTTTCCAAAGCCAGTTTGGTTAGTTCTTCCTGAATAACAGCATCTTTTATTGCCTGAAAAGCTCCGCCTGCTTCTTCAATGGTTTGCATCTTCTTCCAGGCAAGCTCAGCCAACTGAGCAGTAATAGTTTCAATATAATAGCATCCGCCGGTAGGGTCTATCACTCTGTCCAGATGTGCTTCTTCTTGTAATATGATTTGCTGATTACGGGCAATGCGTCTGGAGAATTCTTCGTCCGGTCTCACTGTGCAATCAAAAGGCAGAATTTCCATACTGTCCACTCCGCCAATCACTCCGCTGAAACCTTCTGTCGTTGTGCGCAGCATATTGACATAAGGGTCATAAATCGTTTTATTAAAGTATGATGTGACTCCATGAATCCATATCTTTTGCAGCTCTTCCGGTGCTCCGTAAGAAGCCAGCAGTTCTGCCCAAAGCAGTCTGGCAGCTCTGACTTTGGCTATTTCCATAAAGAGATTGGAGCCAAGAGTCAGGTTCATCTGGAAGCGGGGAGCTATTTGCTCAATACTCATCCCTTTATCCAGAAGTGCTTTGATATACTCATTGGCAGTTGCAATCAGGTAACCAAGCTCAAGGGTAGAACTGGCACCATGATTACCCCAGACAGTTCCGTCTAACAGAATAGTTCTGAGGTTCGGAGCTTTGGCAGCAGCCCAGGCACTTAAATGATACATGGGCATCCACATGTCCTCTTCAGTATATAGTAAGTTACCGTCCACTGTGAGAAGTGACAGTAAATCAAATCCAACAAAGCCGTTTAGAGTGAAGGGCAGCATTTTTTGTTTAATCAGATAGGCATTAATCAGCCCTAGTATTAAAACACTCGCTTCTCCACCGTCTATAAAGACAGGAACAGCAGAAAGGTCAATACCCTTGAATAATGTGCAGACATCATCCAGATTACTCAGCCAGATGCCATCCAGATCAAGACCGTCTTCAGGTGGATTCATGGCGCATTGAGTGAAGTAATCCAACTTAAGGTTAATCCCTGTCAAGCCTCGGTTCAATTCGTCTAAAAGTACTTTATTAGCTTGCGCAGGATTCCAGGCATTCTGCTGTTGAGCTATTACCCAGCCGCTATTTACATAACCTTCTGCTGTGTTACCACGCACAAAAGGAGCCTGTCCGGGAAGACTATTCAGATGCTTGAGTCCCAGTAAATCTTCCTTTCTATAAATAGGTTTAAGGTCAATTCCCTCATAGGTTTTAGTAATCATTGCTTTTTCATAGGGAACGCCTTTGAGAGTATCTTCCACTGCTTTCTTCCACTCTTCCCAGGTGGGAGCTGTGAATTCTGCAGCAATATCGAGTTCCATCGGCTGATGGGTATCTTTGTCCATGCCGAATCTCCTTTATATCTTTTATTTGAATAATTTCATTGTCATTCCTGCGAAGGCAGGAATCTTAAAGTATGTAGTCCCGCATTTATGCAGGTTTTTCAGCAGCACACATCGTGATCCATTCTGTCTTTTGTAGTTCTGCATTTATGCAGGTTTTCAGCATAATACATCGTGATCCATTCTGTCTTTTGTAGTTCTGCATTTATGCAGGTTTTCAGCATAATACATCGTGATCCATTTTGACCAACCTGCCTGAAGGCAGAACAACATCGTATTCTCAATCCTGCAAAAGCAATTCGTCATTCCTGCGAAAGCGGGAATCTTAATATAACTACTTTGTGCTTTGTAATCTTTTTTTTCCAATTAAAGCACAGTGCTAAAAAAGGCAAGGAAATTTTAAGCAGGAAACAGATAATATGACTTTTCTAATTATATGCACGAATTCTCTTATCAAAGAAAAGAGGCTTGGAAAAATTAGTTAAACACAATTTATTTTGTTCAAGAACCCCTGGTGCTTATCCTACATTTATTAGGTTACCTGCCTCAGGTGACCAAATGTATTTATCAGGCGCGTTTTAGTTTTCGGTTGGACAACCGGGGGCAGTTATCATGCATGTTGTGGCAATAGTGCTATAGCTTTATTAACAAACTTCGTGGCTCATATATCGGTTATAATTTACAAGAGCAGCAATATGTTGACAAATTTCCGCATGAAATAATATTGTATTTAGTATTATAGATGAATTTTTTATCTAAGCTTCCAATTCAAGTATGAATATGTATTAATCTCAAAAAGGAGTACGTTATGAACCGAAAAACTGCAATTCTTCTTGTTATTATTCTTGCTTCAATTTCATCTGCCTTTGCCACCTTGTTTATCTCTCGCGCCAGCGGTAGCTGGTTCTCTCCCTCTACCTGGGGAACTACGGGCATACCCGGAATTAATGATGATGTTATTATTGATCCGGGATATTTTGTAACAGCAGATGGTGCTACCCAAATCTCGATAAAAAGCCTCAGTATACTATCATCGGTGGAGCAAAACGCTACTCTTATTGGTCCATCAGATATTACTTTAGAATTGTATGTGCAGGATAACCTGTTTCTTGATAGTAACTCTGGTGGTTCAGCTACCCTGACTTACGGTAGCAATGGCACTTTAAACACGCATATCGGAAACCAGGTATCGATATCAGCAGGTTCCGTTTACTTCGCGCAAGCCACTACTTTTGACGGTTCAAGTACTTTTTCCAATGGCTACGGCACATATTCCCAGAATTACCCCTCAACAGTCTTTAGTAGATTTTACAGAGCAAATACAAACATTCTTATAAATGCAATAGGAGATATCAATCTGGCTTTTGCTGAGTTTAGGGGTGGTTTTGAAAGCTGTGATTTGATCTTAGATAACCGGACTACTTTTAAAAATTGCTTTTTTACAAACAGTCAGATACAACAACTGAACAATTATACTACCTACAACACTTATGACAATTGCCATTTCCGAGGGACAAGTGTAAATGGAACTGCTTACATCACAGGTCCTGTTGCTATCATGGATAATGCCAATACATTTTATCACCTTACTATTGACACTGGAGGTTCTGTCTGGGGTAACATTGATACAGAAAGTATGCTGGTGATAACTCACAATCTGAAAGTGGAAGACGGAGCTCAGATATCACCCGGGGTGAATGGTACTCTGGCTGTTACCTTAGGTGGAAATATGGACATAACCGGAGGTTATTATGCTACCGATACCTATTTTAATAATGACCTGTCCGGAAATCAGTATAACCAGATTATTCAAACAAACCCGGGTATTATCGATGGTAATTTTACCAATCAGGATTCAGAGCTAAACCTGATGTCAAACCTCATATTTTTAACCAATACGAATACCTTCCTGATGGGTACCATCTACTTGAACAATTACACGGTGGGAAACGTTATTGCTACAGGTGGATACGTATCTGGTGGCAATAACTCCCGGATGAATAGCTGTCATATCTACTCTACTGTTTTTATATCTCGTATTAATTTTACAAACTGTTTCATAAGCGATAGTAATGTGGTATGCAATGCCGGCTTAAATGTATATGGCGATCTGTTGAATGACGGTTACCTGGGTACAAATCTGACTATTAACGGACAACTATACATTCCCCAAGGAAGTAGGTTGCAAGACCTTAATATCACCCTGAATGGACACGGTAATCTACAAGGTTCATTGGTTAGAGCACCTATAACTTTCGTTGGAAGCTCTCATGACCTGGTTGTTTATCCCAGCGCTTATATCGGCAGTGATATCATCAACGATTGTACTACGCTCAGACTCGTACCAATCGAAATGGATGTAATTAACTTTAATAATTACACACTCTGGGGAGATGCAGATAGTAACTTTGATGTATATTCCCCGCTAACGATTACTAACGTAAATCTGAATCAAACAGATTTTATGCCTTTCAACTCCGAGATAAAGCTAACATTAGACAATGTTGCTTTTTATAATTGCAAGTTTAATCTCCCTGTGGACATTGTCGGACCATGCTTGTATAATGGAAGTAGTTCTGAATTCTGGAATACTCTTTCAGTGTTTGACGACCTCTCTACTGCAATGTACGATGACTATATTTTGCATGTGGATAACCTGATTGTAAATGGCGGTAGTCTTTTTCCCGGATTCGGCAGCACCATGCGGATTCATATCACCGGACCAAACTTGCTGATAGTAAACTCCGGAACTCGAACTGCCAGCTATGATGCCACTACCACCGACTTTGGGCAGACCGGGGAATGTATGCTAAGTTCGCAGGTTCCTGTTAATTCGGATTTGGTACTGCACGATACAAACAATATTGTTTTAAACAGCAATATCAACCTTGGTACAAAGAACATTACCATGGATTCCGGAAACATAATTTATCTGGACAATCACGCCCTTAGCTCAGTGCTAAGCATAACCGGAGGTTCTGTTTCTGGAGGCACCGTGGATTCTCTGGGTTTGGCGACCAATGTGGCATTTAACGATATTACGATAACGGATGCTGTGCTGGGAGGAACCTTAAACCGTTTTACTGGAACCACAGTAATTCAATCCTTATTGCAGGGAGAAGCAGATACTACAGTTTCCTTTACAGCCTCTGGTTCTTTCACCAATAACGGTGGTATTGGCGCGATGGGGAGTGGCTCTATGAACGCCTTTATATATGGTAGTGCCACCAATAGCGCTAGTGGTATCTGGGATTCTACGATACATTTACGGGGAACTCAGGCACGAAATTTGGTACTACCCGTGGATGTCTCCATTCTGATGGATGGTAATGAATCAGAGGGATTTGCTGACTTTGAATTAACCGGGGATAATACCCTGGGTAATGTAATAATTAATGAAGGTAACTCTATGACTGTACCTGCCGGAGCAACTCTTCGTATGTATGAACCCGGGGACTGGTACTTTGGCAATTTGATAATGAATGGTACCTTCATCAATGGAGCATATCCTCTGGCTTATGTCCAGCTCTTTCATCATATGTGGCTTACTCCTGCCGAGAATTATCAGGAAACAGGAATGATTACCGTTACTCATAATATCATGGAGCCAACCACTCTGCCCAATAATACCGGTGAATACTGGATTATTCATCAGGAAAACGCAAATCCCGGTATGCTGGCAGACTGCACCCTTCGGTTCAGAGGTGCGTTTTCTGATTCTTTGGCTCTATACATCAGTTCAGATGATGGTATAAGCTGGAGCCGTTATTTAGGTGCCACTGAATTAATACGGGATAATGGAACCATTAATGTGACAAGTTTACCTATTACTCAGAATATGCGGCTGGCAGTATCCACCGTATATGGCAGTTGGATCTTTGCCGGTAATTTCTTACCCGGCTCCACTCCCCCTCAGCCTCTGCGACCTACTTTTTCCTGGACTGCTTTGCCTGGAGCCATTGGCTACCATATTGTGATAGCTGAAGACCCGGATATGTTGTCTGTCGTTTATGAAAGCCCCAATTATGAAGAAACATCGCTAACTATTCCGGTCTACTTAGCTCCCAATACTATCTATTACTGGAAAGTGGTAGCCAGTTCCACCTATTTAGGTGAAATGTCTTCCGATACGATGCCGTTTACCACCCGCCCGGAAATTGGCAATAGCCTGCCAACAGAAATAGCCTTACTTCCCTCGGAGACCCGGACTTATTATTTGCCGGCTTTTGTAAGCAATTTATTACCTGGTGAAGAACTGCTATATAACACCACTCCCTCTGATCATATCGGGATGAGCATCGAGGACAATCAGCTCACTCTCACTCCTATTACTGACTGGTTTGGTCAGGAGATGGTCAATCTCGTTATCAGCGATGGCTACACTAATCTATCTATAGATATGGAAGTAATTATCTTGGGAACTCCTTATGAGATGACAATTACCCATGTTTTCGGCGAAGGATATAACGAAATGCATTTGACCTGGACAGGGATACCCGGAGCGGACTACTATTTGGTATATGGTGCTACTGATCCTAATGGCATCTGGAATCAAATAGGTTGGTCTCAGGATACCGACTATGTATACAGTATCAGCGAAGACTTTCAGTTTTTCTATGTGAAAGCTGCCACAGGAGAATTGCCAGAGTAATAATATATGTTACTATTCATTTGCTATAATTGTGGGTTAGTCGCCCTCGGTTAATGCTAAAGTATTGGTTACATTTCACAATCCTTACCGCCTGGCAAGTGTAGGTCAAGCGTAATAACATTACGCTTGATATACGCTTGCTTCTGATGACGGATTTATGCCGGTCTTAGTATTGAAAGTGCCATTTGTGATTTTATGATTGGCTTAATCGCCGGTCTTATCCTTCCCCTGATCAGAGCTTGCCCCTGCGTAGGCAGGGGTCGAGGGCAGGCTTGGCTCAGGATGACCTCTTAACATAAGGACTATCACAAGGTATATTCCTGCGTCTTCAGCGGACAAGCACAAGGCATGTCCCTATTATACTTGTAGAGTAGGTTTCCAAACCTGCGTTTACTTCTTTGTACAGCATTGGAATGCTATACTACTTTTTTTGGACAAGCACAAGGCATGTCCCTATTATACTTGTAGAGTAGGTTTCCAAACCTGCGTTTACTTCTTTGTACAGCATTGGAATGCTATACTACTTTTTTTGGACAAACACAAGGCATTATCCCTATTATACTTGTAGCGTAGGTTTCCAAACCTGCGTTTACTTCTTTGTACAGCATTGGAATGCTATACTACTTTACACAAGTTATTGTCCCTATTATACTTGTAGAGTAGGTTTCCAAACCTGCGTCTATATCTTTGTACAGCATTGGAATGCTATACTACTTTTTTTGGACAAACACAAGGCATGTCCCTATTATACTTGTAGCGTAGGTTTCCAAACCTGCGTTTACTTCTTTGTACAGCATTGGAATGCTATACTACTTTTGCAATAGTCATGGCACTACGTTTCCGGTAGCGTAGGTTTCCAAACCTGCGTCTATATCTTTGTACAGCATTGGAATGCTATACTACTTTGCACAAGGCATGTCCCTACTTCCATACTATTTCCTTCTCATTTGGATCTTAACTGACGATAGGGTTCTGCAGGGAGTCATCAGGGAGTCTGCAGGGACTTTACTCCCTGAAAACTCCTGTCAGAGTCTCTTCAGATTCTTTATGTCAGCTAATAGTGATATAAGAAGGGAATAGGAAAGATAGTAGCAATGTTACATTTTCCAATCTTGTATCCGTTCTACACTCGTATACTCAACAGTTCACAACATTAGTTTGCTATTGACGAATAAGGTTATTGTGAGAATCTGTATTTTCATTATAGAAATAGAGGATATTATGCGATACGATACAATAATCATAGGTGCAGGACCGGCAGGGCTTTCTGCTGCGATTTATGCTGCCAGAAGCGGAATGAAGACTGCTGTATTTGAAAAAGCTCTGGTGGGCGGACAAATCACAGTTACACAGGATGTGGAAAACTATCCCGGTTTTGAGAATGCTATAGAAGGGTTTGAATTAACGGAACAGATGCGCAAGCAGGCAGAAAGATTCGGAGCAGAATTTATCGATGCAGAAGTTACGGAAATTGGAATAGAAGGCAAGTGCAAGGTAATTGGCACACATGAACAGGAATACAGGGCAAAGAGCATTATATTTTGTTCAGGCGCTTCACCCCGCAGATTAAACGTTCCCGGAGAAGAAAAGCTTACCGGCAGAGGTGTATCTTATTGTGCAACCTGTGATGGTGCTTTATACCGTAATAAAACAGTTGCAGTTCTGGGTGGGGGAGACTCCGCTATTGAAGAAGGCTTGTTTCTTACCAGATTCGCTGAGAAAGTATATGTTATACACCGCAGAAACGAGCTAAGAGCCCAATACATCATACAACAGAGAGCTTTTAAAGAACCTAAGATGGAATTTATCTGGGATACAGTCCTGCAGGAAATCAAAGGTGAAGGTAAAGTGGAAGAACTGGAATTGTACAACCGTAAAACTGACAAAATAAGCTTCCTGAAGGTTGATGGTGTTTTTATATATGTGGGAATACTGCCCAATACAGCTTTACTGGAGTCCAGAATAGAGCTTGATACTTCAGGATTTGTAATCACTGACGAGCACATGCAGACCAATATTCCGGGTGTTTATGCAGCCGGAGATATTCGCAGTAAGGTCTTGAGACAAGTGGTTACCGCTACCAACGATGGAGCTATTGCTGCCTGGAGCGCTGAAAAGTGGATTGCCGAGCACGAGGAAGAATTTGGAGTAGAGAAATGATACCAAGTAAGGAAATCAGACAGCAGTTTGTAGACTTCTTTGTTCAAAAAGGACATACATTTGTGCCTTCATCACCCGTTATCCCGACTGACGACCCTACCCTCCTGTTTATAAATGCAGGAATGAATCAGTTTAAAGGCATTTTTCTGGGATTGAAAGAGCCTGATGTTTTAAGGGCTGTAAACAGCCAGAAGTGCATCAGAGCAGGTGGAAAACATAATGATTTGGAAGAAGTGGGCAAAGACGGATATCACCATACCTTCTTTGAAATGCTGGGGAATTGGTCTTTTGGTGATTATTACAAGAAAGAAGCCATTACCTGGGCTTGGGAACTACTGACAGATGTCTGGAAACTACCCAAAGACAAGCTGCATGCTACTGTGTATAAAACCGATGAGGAAGCATATAATTTCTGGAAAGAAATGACTGATATAGAAGAAAGCCATATCACCTATCATGGCGATAAAGACAACTTTTGGGAAATGGGCGATACAGGACCCTGCGGTCCGTGCTCAGAAATACATTTCGACCGTGGAGATTCCTTTTGTGAACACAAGGGCGAAGCGGGTCATGAGTGCAAGGTCAATGGAGATTGTTCCCGTTATATAGAGCTGTGGAATCTGGTATTTATTCAGTACAACAGGGATGAGACAGGTAAGCTGAATCCTCTTAAAAGCAAATATGTGGATACAGGCGCCGGTTTGGACAGAATCTGCCAGATATTGCAGGGACAAACTTCCAATTACCATACTGATTTATTTCAGCCTATAATCAATAAAATAGCAGAGATTAGCGGTATTCCATATATTGAAGCTGATGGCACCTCACACCGTGTGATTGCAGACCATATCCGCTGTCTGAGCTTTGCTCTGGCTGATGGTGGCTTCCCTTCCAATGAAGGCAGAGGGTATGTCTTGCGCAGAATTCTCAGAAGAGCAGCCCGGCATGGCAGACTACTAAACATGCACGAACCTTTCCTGTATAAGCTTGTAGATACAGTTATCGAAATCATGGGTCATCATTATCATGAACTCAAAGATAAAAGCCATTATATTGTATCAATCATCAAGGCTGAGGAAGAAAGGTTTAATCAGACTCTGGATACAGGGCTGGATCGAATCAATGAGATAGTTTCCAAACTCAAGACAGATATAATCTCCGGTAACGATGCTTTTATGCTTTATGATACTTACGGCTTTCCACTGGACTTGACTGTTATATTGGCAGAAGAAAAGGGCTTGAAGGTAGATACAGCCGGGTTTGAAGCAGAAATGGAGAAACAAAAAGCCAGAGCCAGAGAAGCAAGTAACTTTAAAGGCTCTGCTCAGCAATTGATTTGGACTGAGCTTTGTGATATTGCGGATACGGAATTCGTTGGTTATGAGCATTCAGAGATAGAAACAATTATAACACGTTACAGTCTGGCAACAGATGATACAATATATTTCCAGATGGCAAAGACACCGTTTATTGCTGAAGCAGGGGGACAGGTTGCCGATACCGGAATAGTAGTATCTAATGCCGGTGAAGATGATATGATGGAAATTAAAGTCTATGATGTCAGAAAAATCAATGATAAAACCGTTCATCTCGGAAATCTGATCAGAGGATTTGTGACCAATAAACCTGTGCTGGCTGAAATTGATACCACGCAACGAAAACGCACAGCCCGTAATCATACAGCGACGCATTTACTGCATAAAGCTCTCAGAACGGTTCTGGGTGAACATGTTCAGCAAAAAGGCTCGCTGGTATCTCCCGAACATCTGCGCTTTGATTTTGCTCATTTTGAAGCTATGACACATGAGCAAATCAAACAAGTTGAACATATCGTAAATGAGCAGATAAGAGAGAACAGGATAGTTAACATAAATCTGATGAGCATTGATGAAGCAAAGAAATCAGGGGCTATGGCATTATTTGGCGAGAAATATGGGGACGTGGTCAGAGTTGTAAGTGTGGAAGGTTTTTCCAAAGAATTGTGCGGTGGCACGCATATACATGCTACAGGCGAGATAGGACTAATCAAGATTACTTCTGAAACTTCTTCATCAGCAGGCATACGCAGGATTGAAGCCTTTACGGGTGATGGGGCAGAAGCATGGGTCAATGAATTGCAGGAAAAGTTATCCAGACTTGCTATAGCTTTGAATACCCCAGAAAAGAAAATATTTGAAAAGATTGAACAGATACAAAGACATCAGTCTGAACTGGAAAAAGAGATAGATGGACTCAAACAAAACAATGCCAAAGGTCTGGTAACGGAGCTAATAGGTGGTGCCATACAGCATGGAGAAATAAAACTTATAATTACTAAGGCTCCGGTTGCTTCCACAGATGACCTGAGAAAGCTGAGTGATGAGCTTAAATCCAATCCCATACAGAATGTCTCAATTCTTTTTGCAGTGACAGATGACAAAGTTTCCATCAGTGTATCAGTCAGTGCAGGCTTGCAGGATAAATATCATGCCGGTAAGCTGGCAGGACAGATTGCTGCATTTGTAGGCGGTAAAGGCGGTGGCAGACCCGATAGCGCTATGGCTGGTGGAAAGGATATCGATAAGATAGACTTTGCTATAACAGAGACAAAGAAGTTGTTTAGTTTATGATAGGGAATGGATTCCCGTTTTCACGGGAATGACACATAAGTCAGGAATGAAGAGGAATATGAAGATACTTATAATAAGGCTCAGTTCTATAGGCGATATCGTTCTAACGCAGCCTATCGTCAAGAAGCTGAATGAAGTATTTCCTGAAGCAGAACTGCACTATCTGACCAAAGAACAATATAAAGCATTGCCTGAGCTTTTTGATATTCCGTTAAAAGTAATCCCTTATTCTAAGACAGTGGGATTTCACTATTGGCTATCCAAACAAAAGTATGACTATGTGTTTGATTTACATGCCAAGTTTTCTTCTTTCCTGATTAAGCTTGCTGCAGGAACAGCCTTTAATTTTACTTATAGTAAACAGCACTTCCTACGAGACAAAATAGTAAAACATCAGACCAAACTTGTAATAAACTCTACTCTGGATTTGTATCAGACTGCTTTATTGAAAGCAGATACGACCCTCAATAACATAGCATTAGCCGGAAGTTTATGCAGTCCTGTTCTTAAACCTGAAGCTGCTGAGATAGAAAAGATGGCAAACAGGATACACAGGCAACAAGGTAAAAAGATGGTTGCATTGTTTCCGGGAGCAACGCATAATACAAAGATGTATCCTGCTGAGAGTTTTATTAAATTGATTCAGATTTGCGGTGATGAATTCCATTTCTGGCTTTTGGGCAGTAAATCTGAACAAGAACTGACTTACAAGATAAACTTTGAAACTGCTGATAAGTCCACTGATTTGGGTGGTAAATTTGATTTACAGGAATTGATTGCCGTTATTGCTCTGGCTGAAGTGGTAATAACTAACGACAGTGGTCCGATGCATATTGCAGCAGCGCTTGGCAAACCTCAGATTGCTATGTTCGGAGCAACACATCCCATGCTTGGATTCAAGCCTTTAAACACAAATGCCAATGTGATTGTAAAGAATCTTGATTGTCAGCCTTGCTCATTGCATGGGGGAGATGCATGCCCCAAAGGTAACTTTGCTTGTATGCTATCCATCAAACCTGATGAAATCAGGTCTCTGTTAAAGACAATTACCAGATAGCTGTAATATTAATAGTACTTAATCAAAACTCCACATTCATAAACAGAGCAGGAGCATTTCTGTAATATTGGACAGAGGGATGCACATTATTCCAGTGCTTTCTTTGTCTAAGCATATCAATACCGCTGATTAAGTGGTTGGCAATAATCACTCCCGTAAAGATTTGAGCCTGGTCTTTTAGCTCAAGGATATCTTTTCGCATACCGCTATACTCTTTACGCAACTGATAACTATCCCATTCCCAGCTCATATTGTCAGGATATTTATTATCATCGATATATGCCTGCTGGGCAACAGGATTAAACTGAAAAAGTTCAATAGCCGTTTGTCTGACCATGGCATTGTATCCGCCTGCACTGAAACCGCTGGAATCAAACTTGGACAAGTCACGGTAATATTGAGCGGAGTAATTACCGGGATTGATGTGAGAGTATTTTACAGCATAGTCATACGATGATTTGTTTTTGAGTTTCTGCTCATTATTGTTATATATATACCCTGACCAGAATAAAGCTTCACTGGCAAGCATCGCATATCCATAATTATTGCCAATGGATAATTGACCCCATCCTGGCACAAGAGCTGATTTGAGAAAGGGATTGATAGTAAATACTTTGGCTTGGATTACTATGCTACAAAGCAGGATAAGGATAATCAACATTAGTTTTGCAAGGTTTGACGGTAATCTATACATTTAGAACTCCAATGAACAGTTTAGAATTGCGCCGTTGTTTTCAAAATCCGGCGTTAGATTGAATGTCGTAGACATTCTTTTATTTGCAGCCTTAATCAAAAAAGTAGCATCAATAGCACTTATAACCCGATTAGCTATTGCTGCACCAATAGCCAGTTTTTGGTTCATTACCATAGTTTGTTTATCACGTCGGATACTTTTATATTTGTTCCAGTCTTTCTCATTCTGCCAGTTCCAGACGTTTTCTCCGGAGTAAGAATGAGTTAGTATATAAGCATTATAGCTTTCAGGGTCATAATTAGATATCAGAAAATAGTTACGGGCTTGCATTTCATAATAGCTGTTATACTCGTCACTGCTCCGCCATTTGTGAATAACTTCATAGTACTGAGCGCTTTGGTTCTTAGAAATATCTGCTTTAGTATAGGCATATTGTTTGTAAGAGTCAGTCAGCCAGTTTACTTCGTTACCATATCTGTTGGCATTAAACAGGATAAGCAGGTCGGTAGATATAAAGAATACACCTTTTGCTACATTACCGCTATAGATTTCACCTGTACCGGGAAGGATAGCAGACATCAGCATAGCTTTGGGAACGGATTTACCTTGTAATGGTATCATTAACAGGAGCGTTATCATCAATGCCAGAAGTAGTACTTTACGCATAGTTCTAGAAAGCCAGGTTCAATCCCAGCATGGGAGTTATATATCCATCTTTGATGGATGCATAATATTGCATTTTAACTCTATTCTGAGATAGGTAAAGTCTGTTTAGATTATTGGTTTTTCTGACAGCATCAATGGCGCTTACGATGTGATTTACTGCAATACCAAATGAAAGGTAATTAGCAACTCTATACTTATCTTCAGCAGCTTGTCTCATTTTAATGTATTCGGCTCTGAGAGGTGAACTTGGTCTGTCATACTGATTGGAAGGACCAGCTAAAGGAACATTATATTGCCATTTGTTATCAGGACCGTTAAAACGAGGGTCAGTCGGGTTCATAAAATCAAAGATGAAGACAGGATGAGGGTCCGGAACAAGAATCGGTTGTCCGATAGTGGGTAGTTCTGCATAAGTTAAATACCAGTCAGCCCATCCGAAGACGTATTTATTATATTTGCCGATATCTTCATAGAAATGTTGTGAATTGGAGGCATCCAGGCTAAAGAAGACACCATCATAGATATCAGCTGAATGGATACGCTTCAGAGTGTCTTCCACAGCAGTCTGAAAATCTCTCCTGTAGCGTGAACCTGTATAGGAATAACCATTGATATCAACTGTAATCTCTTCATTTATGTATTTCTTGTAGTCTTTAACTTTATCGTCACCTTGTTTATTGTAATAGACAATGCTGCCAATAATAGCCAATTCTATAACCGGGAAGATATAAGCAGCTATACTTGATTTATCAACATAAAACTGACCTGCACCGGGTAAAATTGCCGACATAGTCATGGCAAGCTGGGCATTCTTTTTTGAATAGTTTACCCTGATTATATCATTGACCAGGCTATCACTTTCAGTGGATTTGATAGTTTTATCTTTTTTCTGGTCTGTATTTGATAGCATATCATCAAGAGGGTTGGAATTTTGAGAATAAAGATTTGTTGCTATCCAACAAGTTAAGAGAATGATTATCATTAGTGAGGCACGTTTCATAACTTTCTCCTGAGTATTTAGATTATTTTTCCACTGCAAATTTGCATCTTTTGGTTTGATTGCGGCTCTCTATAACCGCTATGTATACACCCGAACTGAATCGGGAAATATCCATATATATGTCTTTATAGACCACAGGTTCTGTAGTATAATTATGCTTATACAAAAGCATTCCGGAAATATCATAAACATGCAGGGATATTGTACCAGAGGGATTTTCAATTCTGATATTCACCCAGCCATCATTAGCAGGATTGGGGAAAGCATATGCATCAATCTTTGCTGATGTAGCCACAGGATTTAGAAATTCCAGCTCAGATAATCCATTCTGTCCGTTTCTATATCCACTCCAGTAAAACGGATAAATTGTCTGATTATCAAGCTCTGCTACGAGCAATGAGCCTGAAGTTGAATTAAAAAACCAGAAGAGCTTTTGGTTTAAACTATCCCAGTATGTTTGATCAAAGGAAACAGGATTGACATCAATAATACTATTAACCCGGTTGATAGTTCCGTCTGCGTTAATTGCCAGATATCCGCTATCAGTAAGCTTGAGATAGATAATCTCCGAGTCTGTTTTTGTGCTGTTAGTGGAAGTGTGTAGTATCTTTAACTGAGAATATGGTTTTGCCGTATAGTTCTCAAGATAGATGGGATATCCCGGTAACAGAGTTCCAGCCAAAGTGAGGGCATATAGCTTACTGCCAAGCCCAAAGACCACAACGGGAGAATATTCTCCCAGCTTGCTAATAGCAATATTAGTAGGTTTATTTGCAATATCATTGTTATGGAAGATACAGGTAATGTCATTATCAAAACACGTATAGATATTTCCTTTATCGGATGTAATGATATAGGTTTTTGGATGAATATCACTTGCTGCGAGCTTAACAACTATCAGCTCGTATAGTTTTGCTTCTTCAAAAACGTTGTAATCTGCAACAATATTATATGTTACAGGTTCCATAACAATCAGGTTTCCAGACTCTCGCTGCAGGATGAGATTGGTTTCATCTGCCGCAAGCTTATAAGCGCCATGCATAAAACTAATAGTATTCAGAGAATCCCCGGTTAGTACAAGAATTCTTGATTTTGTAGCGACCCACAATTTGCCAAAGGCAAAAATGACTGAGGTAATGGTAGTATCTTGCTCCTGGATATGATAATAAGTTGAAACCGGAATATCGCTACTAATCTCAACTGAATACAATCCACCATTTTTAGGTATAATCAGTTCTTTGTAGCCGTTATTATTGACATCAGCAACTATTGGTTCGATTTCAATGGTGTCCAGGTTTAAATCAATCGGGTTTACCATCTCTGTCCATTGATTGATTCCCATCTCTGTATCGTAGAAATAGAAGTGGAGTCTGCCATTCTTCAAGACAGGCAAAACACTATTGACCAGATTGGAATTGATGAGTGGCATTATTTGCATTAAGGTATCTGATTTATCCAGGCTGGAGATTGAATCAAACATACCGGCAGTCAGTTGGAAAGACATGCGTGCATGAGGCTGACTGATAGCATCAAGCCCGAACAAGGAAGGTTGTCCCAAAAAATCAATCAAAGCAGGTGTACTTTCTGAATTCAATTCCGGACGCCATTCCTGAGTTGTCCAGCTTACAAATTGTCCATGGGTGCCCAATTGAGGCTTAAACCTATGGAAGTATTCATAAGGTGTCCCTGTCCAATAATAAGAATAATCGTTTCCCAGGTCATCCAAACCATCGGCTTCAATGACGCTGACGCCTCTGTGAGCATGACGGTAATTAACTGTGTTTCTGTCAAAGTTTGAAACAAAGACGCCATCTTCATCGGTCTGACCTTGTTGATAAAGAACTCTTTCGTCAACGTGCCAGACTAATAATCCACCGCCGATAGCATTATTATTTGCATCAATAAAGGAGGGAAGAAGATAATCATATTCATAAGTAGGATTATCATCAGGGTCATCATAAGCAGTGGGATAGAGTACAACTCTGCCATCTAAAGCACCCTTAATGGAAGTGAAACCATCGCCGTCAGGATCGACAGACCTGTTTTCCACAAGGATATATTCATACTCATTAAGCGGAAATTTGTATATATTGGGAACGATATTTCCTATGATTTGTTTCTGACTGGAAGCAGAGATATAATAATCAGTACCCAATTGATTCTGATTTTGTACCTGGTCAAATTCGTGAAGAAGCCCGTTTTGTTTGAATGTATCTCCAAACATTATTTCTCTGGAAAAAGCACCAGGCAGACAAGGAAGTATCCCTTCCACCAATACTCCGGGAGAGTCTGAATCTTCTGTAACCCCAGAGCCTCCGCTATCCATTATATCAAACTGTCCCACCATCGGAGAAAAGTTGTATGTGTTATATAAATCAACCAAACCCATAGAGTGTCCGAATTCATGAGCCATGACTCCGTTTAAGGCACCGTAACCGGTATAATATGTAACACCACCGGATTCATAAGAATCAAAGTCCTGTGAAGTCGTAGAAGGTACATTACATGCCTGATTTATCTGAAAACTGCCATTATCGACAACAGCTTCCTTACCGGCGGATACTTTAATATAAAAGGAGGGTAAATCGGAAGGTGTATCGCCAAAAATATCATGCTGCCAGTCTGAGCCGGCATGAATAATCATGAAATGACCATAAGAGGCAAAGTTAATATCAGGATCATCTGCATCTGCAAGCTCAAAAGCTGATTTGAAATACTCTTCTATCCTTGATAAAAAAAGAGCAGAACCTGAACCAGGCGGGTTATAATATCCCATAGGCTGAGGCAGAGTATATGCACTTTTATCTTTGGGCCAGACATCATATTGCAGATTAAAAGTATTTTGAGATGCTGCCAGATAATAATATCTCAGAGCTTCCAGATTGTTTTCATAGTACTCTTTATTGTGAGGTGGGGAGGCGATAGACGTCCTGTATGTAGAATCAGCTTCCAATAAAAACTTACCATTTCCGGTTGTCTTGGGATTATCTGGTATCTCTTCCTGAAAATCTACCAGTATGACCAACAGTTTGTTATTATCAGGATTAATTCTTTTTGCAGAATTAATATTGTGGGTTGATTGCATGAGATTGGTATACGGGTGAATTTTGGGTTTATGAAGCGGAGCGAATTTGCGCAATACATCATTTGCATAGGCGCAATTGGCAATAATAGCAACAAGAATCACTATTAGTAAGCGTGTTATGGATTTCATGCCTGTCCTTTAGTCTAAAACACTACCTGTGATGCATAAACAGGCAGATGTATAATCTGCCCGGTTATGCAAATCAATGATTCTATGTTAAAATTCCAAGCCAATAGAGAAGGTTTTATTATATGCAGCCAGACCACCACCGGTTATCATAGCAAAGTCGGCAAATATTCTGTATCTCTCAGCAAAGTTATAATGAAAGCCAACTCCGAAACTCGGACCGGTAATCTCACCGGCTTTGTCATAGAAATAACCACTCCTGAGTGATATGATATCCAGATAATTGTATTCTGCTCCGGCGCTAAGTACTGTGGACTGAATCTCATATTTAGCTGAGTCATCATACCAGGCAGTAAATACTCTGCGGTATAAGGGGTGATCATTTGCCAGTATCTTTGCTGCATCTGCAGATAGGGTTAGTTTTTGTTTAAAAGTACCAATCATTGGATTTGAACTAGTCTCGTCTATAGTGTCAAATATACGGTAAGCAAGTCCTAATCTGAATGTCATGGGTAAGGCATCTTTTTGCTCATCATTGATGTATGTAACATCAGGTCCGATGTTTTGCATGACTAGACCGATATCAAATCTGGGTACTATTACATTCTTGAATTTGGAGCTGACATCAAAGGCATAAGACAAAGCTTTACCTTTTTGGTCAGCTTCTGTCTGACCGGTTCCTGGTCCCAAATCACTATATAGAAACTTGAAGCCCAATCCAAGCCCGACTTTTTGAGGAATAAGCTCGTAACCATAAATGGCATTAACAGCAAACTCATTGCTGGAAAATGTTCCTAATACGTTACCTGTCTCATCAGTCTGAGTCTGAGAACCATAATCCATCCAGACTACGTTTACTCCCAGGTTTCCAATATCTTCAAAATATTGATTCCAACCGAAGTATTCATAATATAAATCAGTGATACCGGAATCTACCAACCAATTGGAATGCATTCCGGCAAACTGTGTTTTACGATTAAAAGCTGTGGCGGCAGGATTCCACCAGCCGGCATAAGCATCATCTGCAACACCTACGTAAGCATTACCCATACCATTTGCGCGGGAGCCGGGTTCAATAGCCAGAAAAATCATTGTAGCTTCAGAAACTGCGTTTAAAGCTATTGGTATCGTCAACAACATTGCGACGATAGCGACTAAAGCGAGTTTTTTAGGATTGCTCCAGGACATTAACTACCTCCATCCAAATCAACTTCGGATTTTATTAAACAGGACGATCATATATTCCTGCTCACTAAGTATAATGCATTTGATTCTTCGAGCAAATACAGTTATTATGCATATACAGTCAAGAGAAATGTAACACACGATGGACAAAGATATTTTAATGAGATCAATTTTTACCTTATGACTCCTTAAAGTGTTGGTGCCGAAGGCCGGAATCGAACCGGCACGAGCTATTCACTCGGTGGATTTTGAGTCCACTGCGTCTACCAGTTTCACCACTTCGGCACGCTCGATTCCAATAAAGCCGATAGACCCCTTTTAGTCAAGATTAAATTACATTTTTGAGCACTTATTATTAAAAATCTATTCTATACATAAATATAAGGTCTATTTTAGTATCGTAATCTTAGTAGACGTCTGATGCCTGCCGGAAGTTACTTTTACAATATACAAACCCGTTGCCGGCCTTTGACTGCGGTCATCCTTGCAATCCCAGATAGTGAAATAGAATGCAGTGTCATTCCTGCGCAGGCAGAGCCTGTGTGAAAATACCAAAGGAGAGCATTGCCGGAGTTCAATTTGCCCATTTAAGTCTTCAATAGATATAATTGTGATTGGGCAAATAGGACTTCGGAATACGTTATCTGTAAAGGTTTTAGCTGAAGTCCGAAATTCCCTTTCATAATGATATCTATATTTCACGTGACGAGGGAATTTTGAACTCCAGCTATTCGCTTACTCATTGTCACACAGTCTCGAAAGCGGCAATCTTTAGCAATAGCTATTTCAGCACTAGCATTTTATTAGTCAAGCTATTTCCACCTGTTGTCAATCGGCAGAACTACAATCATCGTTACCTTTAATAATCATACTTGCTGAAACTTATTATCACTTCTATACTATTTCTTTCTCTTTTGGGTCTTAACTGACAATAGGGGTCTGCAGGGAGTCATCAGGGAGTCTGCAGGGACTTGAGTCCCTGAAAACTGCCTGAAGATTCCCTTATAAACCTAATCGTCAGTTAATGGATAAACAGGAGATAGCATGGTATGGTATGTTCTCTTTGGACAACCGGGGGCGGTTATCCTACTATCGTAGGTTAGTTGCCTCAACTGACCAAAGAATGCTCAACTCTCACTGCTATGTATATACAATATAATACATTATAAAAAACGTAAGTTTTTGTTTGACATGAGCATCATTTTCAGATATATTGATAGACTAAACCTAAGATATTTCTAACTGATTAATAGATAAGGATGTTTTATGTATAAGGAGCCGTATCAGTTCCCCCTTCAGAGATTTGTTACCCCCGAACGATTTGAATTTATAAAAGCAAAAACAGCCAATCTGGAAACCCCTGTTTTAGTAATGGATTTGGAATTAATCAAGAAGCACTATCTTGACCTTAGACGTTGTCTGCCGTTTGCTCAGATTTATTATGCCTTAAAAGCCAATCCTATGGATCCTGTGATATCTATGCTGCACGAACTGGGTTCCAATTTTGACCTGGCATCACGTTATGAACTGGATCAGGTGCTGGCATTAGGCATTTCTCCCAAGCGCATCAGTTATGGCAACACCATAAAAAAGATTAAGGACATCGAGTATTTTTATAAGAAAGGTGTGGAACTCTTTGCCACTGACTCAGAATATGACTTGATAAATTTATCCAAAGCAGCTCCGGGTTCCAAGGTTTTCTTTAGAATACTGACAGAGGGTACAGGCGCTGACTGGCCATTATCAAGGAAGTTTGGCGCACATCCTGATATGATATACAGATTAATTATACAGGCAGTGGAACTGGGTCTGGTACCCTGGGGGATATCTTTTCATGTCGGTTCACAACAGAGAGATATCGGTCAATGGGATGATGCTGTAGCCAGATGTAAGTATTTGTTTGATGCAGTGGCAGAGCAGGGCATTGAACTTCAGATGATTAATATCGGCGGTGGCTTTCCTGCTAACTATGTAGACCCTACCTTTGATATTGACCAGTATTCCGAAGAAATTATCCGCTTTTTAAAAGAAGACTTTGGAGATAATATCCCTCAGATCATTCTGGAGCCTGGACGTTCATTAGTAGCTGATGCAGGCATCATCGTCAGTGAAGTGATATTGATATCCAAGAAATCCAAGAATAACATTTATGACTGGGTGTATCTGGATGTGGGTAAATTTGGCGGTTTGATTGAAACAATAGATGAATCTATCAAGTTTCCTATCTACTTTGACAAAGAAGGTATGGCAGAAGAAATCATTCTGGCAGGACCTACTTGCGATAGCATGGATATCCTGTATGAACATTATAAATATCACATGCCGGATACAACTATTCCCGGAGACAGAGCTTACGTATTTACGACCGGCTCGTACACCCAAAGTTACAGTTCGGTTAACTTCAATGGTTTTCCGCCCTTAAAAGCAATCATACTTTAAAAACGGAGACTTTTATGTTTTATCTACCTGTTGATACAGCCAAACAGCTAATGGTGGAAGTTTTTGTGAAATTGGGTGTTCCAGCCGAAGAAGCAAAGATATGTTCGGATGTGTTGATTGCTTCAGATTTACGGGGTATAGAATCACATGGTATCGGCAGACTCAAAATGTATTATGACCGGATTAAGCTGGGAGTTCAAAAACCCGTTACAAAGATAGATGTTATCAGGGATAAAGCTGCAACTGCTGTCTGGGATGGCAATCATGGCATGGGACATGTGATAGGTTTCAAAGCTATGAGTGCAGCGATTGAAAAAGCCAAGCAATTCGGGATTGGGGCTGTTGCTGTGCGCAATTCCACCCATTATGGTATCTGCGGATACTATGCCCAAATGGCAATTGATAACAATATGATAGGCATGACCTTTACTAATGCCAGACCTTCTGTATGCCCGACCAATGGAGTCACACCGATATTGGGAACCAATCCCATCTGTTTCGGTGCTCCTACAGATTTACCTTACCCCTTTTTATACGATGCCGCCACTTCTATCACTCAAAGAGGAAAGATTGAAGTTTTGGACAGGGAAGAGGTAGATACTCCGGAAGGCTGGGCAATTGATTTGGATAATGAACCTTATACAGATACAAAGAAACTGCTGGTTGATTTGGTTAAAATGAAAGCTGCCCTGTTATCGATTGGCGGTGCTGAAGAAGTATCCGGCAGTCACAAGGGCTACGGACTTTCAGTTATGGTGGAGATTCTTTCTGCAGCATTGCAAAATGGCAGTTACCTGATGGATTTGCATGGTACGGATGAAAACGGAAAACCAGGACCTTATAAACTTGGGCATTTTTTCCTGGCAATCAATGTCGATTTCTTTGTAGACATAGCAGAATTCAAGCAGACGACAGGTGAAATCTTACGTCAGATACAAGCTTCACAGCTTGCTCCCGGCAAAAATAATATCTATGTGGCAGGAGAGAAAGAGTACAATTCGGAACTGCTTGTCAGACAACGAGGTATACCTGTGATACCGAATCTGCAAAAGGACATTATAACCATGCAAAATGAACTGGGACTGCATATTATTGACCTAAAATAAAAATATTGTTTGACAAACTATTCAGCCTCTTGTATTTATGTAATCATAGATTTCCAGGAGGTATGGAATGAAAAAGATCCTATTAATACTATTACCATTATTGGCAGTATCATTGTTATTAGCAAATCACCTGACTCCTACAGAATTGAAGAGTGATTTGGAATTAACTTATGGTGGAGAATTTAGAACTCGTGCGATTATGCTCAACGATATGGCTGAGGATAATGGCGGTTGGTTTGATAACCGTATGCGTTTTGACCTTGCGGCAAAACTTGCTGACCAATTGGGCGTAGTTTGGACAACCGAAGTCGGTAACATCGTTTGGGGTGGAGCCGGTGGCGGTTACTCAACCAGTGGTGTAAATCTGGAAACCCGTGAGCTTTATCTGGATTATCAGATGAATTGGATGGACATGAAAGTCCGTATGGGTCAACAGTATTGGTATGACCATCGCAGTCTTGTACTGGATGATTATTTTTCAGGTATTACTGCTGATATGTCATTAGCAGGTATTACTACAGAAATTGGTTTCATTAAAGGTAATGAAGGTGCAAATATAACTCCTACAATGGATGATTCACATGTCGCATTTGCTAACTTCATATTCAAAGCTCCGGTTGAATGGGGCTTAACTACTATGTTTGCTCAGAATCATGCTGCTAATACAGCAGATATCTTTGTAATTCCTTATTTCGTGCTGAAATTCGAGCCTGTGACACTTGATTTAACAGCAGTTATTGATGACCAGATGTTTAAAGACGCAGCCGGTGAAGACGATAGCCAGATGGGTATTGCTTTTGCTGCAAAAGCTGATGTTGATTTGGGTGTCAAACTCGGAGCGGATTTACTTTATGTAACTGAAGAAGGTATTAATACACTTTCTTCCTATTACGAAAACGGAATGTATCTTTTTGGCAATAAACTCCCTTATGATGGAGTACAAATTTCCAGCGGATACAACTGGGGACAAGCTTATATGTCCATCGTTGGTAAAGCTTCTTATCCGATGAATGAAAAGATGGAAGTCTACGGTGCCGTTGGTATGGCTGCTGCTGATGATCCGATTGGTATGGAACTGAATGTGGGAATGAATTACAAGATTCTTGATAATCTGACCTTCAATCCTGTTTTAGCTGTTGGTCAAACCGGAAAATCTATTGATACTGACGAAAGCATGGTGTATATGTTGGGCGGATTGCTCAAAGCTGAATTCTAAAACAGACTTAAGATTCCTGCTGGAATTTATTCTGATGAATAGAAGGGCAGGAATGACACAATAAAAAAAAGCGGTGGATTTCCCACCGCTTTTTGTTTTTGAAGGGTTTTATTTCATGAGCATCATCTTCATCATCTGTGCTTTGTCTTTAGTTTTAACTTTTACCAGATAGATGCCGGTTCCCACTGCATTGTTACTATCATCTTTACCATTCCATTTCAATTGATGCGAACCTTTCCCCAACATACCTTTGGCAAGAGTTCTGACATGCTGTCCTTTAACATTATAGATATCAACGTTAACATCCCCTTTTGCTCCTGTATTGAAGACTATCTGAGTCTCAGGATTAAACGGATTAGGGAATACTTTCAACCTGGAAAGCGCCGGCATGGTTTCATCATCTATGGACGTGAAGTAATTATGTACAACTATCTGCCCACTAAATGAACCCGGTTCAACAGGTGTAAAGGAGAAGGAATTACCATGCTGAATGTCGTAAGAGAAGTCTCCGATATTGATGCTGGCGCCATAAGAACCCGGGAATTGAGATGTATCAATTGCAAAGTTAACGGGATTTGTGTTACCTGCTTCCAGACGGAAGTTCCATATCTTTTCTTCAAGAGGGCCATCAGAAAAAGCTGAACGGTATTCTGCATTGAGCAGAAGGTCCAAAAACTGCGTGTCGTTATGAGATTTTAACAGGTACAATCTTGTCTGGGTAGCTGTGGGTTTCAAAGGAGGTTCAGGCAAATCATAATTAAACTCATAGCTATCAGTACTCAGAGGATTACTTCCAATCTCCAGTTCATCAGTATCACTATCGGATTGGCTTGCGCTCAGCCTGAGGACCCAGGAAGGAGCTACAGGCTCTACAGAGGGACCTGAATTGAAGGGGATAAAGTTTATATACGCCAACATCTGAGAGGTTCCGTAGTACTTTAGCAAGAAAGATTCCTTGGGATAGATTACATCGGATAAGATATACTCACCGTTCCTACAGACGTACACTCCTCTGGAGACAAGTCTTTGGTCCATAATTTCGGAAAAAGTATAGAGCGTACCATTAACTCTGAATCTAAGGTCCTGGATTCTATAGGAACAAATATGCGGATTGGGTATCAGATTCCATCCCTCACGCAGTGCAAATGAAAGACTGTCTCTCTGTATCGGAGCATTGGAAGTATATTCAAAGGGATTGTCTTTTTGAATCCAGTAACCAAGACCAAAGCTAAAGGGATTTACCGGTTGCCATGAGCCGCCAGTATCCATAAACCAGCCTAAAGCACCAGAGCCAAATGCTCCGGGAACTGTTACTGATGTATTAGTCCAGATATTGGATTGTGTATACAAACCAGGTCCCGGATTATATACAATATTCAGAGGGACGATAGCAAATGTATAGGGAGAGAATTTGCGAATCAGCTGTCCGTCTGTTGACCAGGCATCCAGGACGAATTTAGCATTCTGCATTTCCAGATTAGTCGGGAAACTAAAGCCATAATTCGAAATGGAATTTGGTAATCCATTCATAATATTCAAGCTATCTGTGTCATTCTGAATAGACAAATCAAAGTGATCCAGCAGAAAGCTATAAGTTGTTCCCCAGTAGAATGTCTGGGTAGATCCACCCTGATATATTCTATTCTGAAGGCTTGTGATTGATACCAGAGGTTGCAGATTACCCCAATACAGAGTAAAATTCTTGTAGTTTGTATCAGAAACAGTAAAGCCAAATACTCCTTCTTCCAGATTAGTCATCACAGCAGTACTGTTTTCTCTTAAATACAGCTTTTCTGAATATCTGTCAAAACTGTCATCAACCCTGAAACGCAACGGTGTATTGAGTTGGTCTGATTTAACTTTAATCGACCAGGTCCTGATATCGGTATTTACGTCAAAATCTCCAAACACTTCTTGTTGGAGATTAGTTCCGTTATTTCCCCAGTATTGTTCCCAGAATACGCCATACACATAATTAGATGCAGGTGCATTGGCTTTGACAATATCATAGTCAGCATCATTTCCTGAGGAAGCGCTGGGATTAACGGAAAATGTCAGAGAATCAATAATGGAATTGTCTTCCTTACTGATATATAGGGTGAAATAGTCTCTGGGGTAGGTGGTGGAAGTCAGATTGTGAAAGAACTCCACTTCGTTTCCACTTACACAGGATAGCTTATACGTATAGGAATTATTATTAACTACATTAATATCTGTCCATTGGTAATTAGTGCTTCCGGCTATCAGAGATGCATTGGTAAGATAACTATCCAGTAATGAATATTCTCCCCCTCCATCGCTACGGTATAATTTAAAGCCAAGATTGTTTTGCTGATTATTCACAGTCCATTTTACAACCACCTGGTTATCCATTCCGATTCCTCTGAAGTTGGAGATTTTAGCAGGACTGGTAATCGAGGTTACTTCATTGGAAAGCTCAGAGACATTACCGTTTTTGTCTTTGGCTCTGATTTTAAAATAGTACTGGGTGGCATTGGTAAGTCCTGTAACATTTATTTGTTCGCAATAAGGACTTGCCATATATGGGTCCATATTTCTGGCAAATACTGCATAATTTGCAGCGCCGATAGGTTCAGTTGCATAGAGGATTTCATAAGTATCAAAATCATAGTCATCTGATTTTTGCCATTGCAATGTGACGTTATCATAAGACTGATTGCTTACGGTAAGATTAAGCGGATTAGTGGGTGGCAGAGTATCATTCATGGTCAGGGTTTCGCCCAGAACCTCATACATATCATTAATCATATATGAATAATACTGAATGGCATGTGTAAAAAGATTATCCATATCCCAGTGCTGCGTTGTAGCATTCCAGCCATAAAACCATCTGTTATTGTTGTCATTCAGAGCATAACAATTGGGTAATTCACTCATTTCGGCATGGAAAAAGGGGTCGAATACATCATAATCATTCCATCCGGCAAGAGTGTAATTCATCTGCACATTCTGAGAATAAGCAGGTAAATCCATATAGTTGTTCACTGTTACCGTGGTGTCAGGATTGCTATAGGTAAAAGGATGTACGTTATACTGAACAGTATAGTAATTATTAAGAAGTACATCGCTATTGCTGCCTATGGTATTGGCCGGAATCTTGACAAGATTGCCCTGATTAATGATATCATGTTTCAATCTTGATAAGTCTCTTATCGGCAAATTCGGGCACATGCGGTTGTATCCGGCAGAAATCTGAACGCTGGAAAAACCTTGATGCAGACTCCAGTCATAGGAATGTAACTGTACTGAAAACTCTCTTTTACCGCTATCATTACGGATTTTATTACAGAATTTGGTATAAGCCGGATAAAAGGGGTGATTTGTAGTTCTTGTCGGGTCACTGATAGATTTGCTGTTAGTATATGGTGCAGCGTTAGTCCAGGCTACTTCTCTTCCGGCTCCGGCTATCATCAGATATGATGCATTCCATTTACTAAAAGCTTCATAGCTGAGTACCGGTGCAATATAATCATCGCAGGGATGAGGAACAGTGATAATGGTACGCTGGTCACCTTGTGGATTATAGATATATAAACCCCAACCCCAGTTAAAAGCTCCTGCTTCATCATCATAAGTATCTTGTGTTCCGTTATCATCTATGAAATCACTGATATTTTCTCTGAGGATGTAGCATGTCCTGTTTGAATCAGTATCAAAGAAACGCACTAACTGATACGGGAAAGCATAAGTAACCAGCAAGTTATCTACTGTAGCCCAGTCATTAGCAACAAAGGCATCAATGACCAGACCCCAGTTTGCCAGCTCGGTTGCTGTGGGTATATGAAAATCCCCAAAACCTGTTGTCTGTCTGTCCCAGGGTGAATAAACATTATAACCCGGGGAAACTATCTTCTCAGCTAAATGTGAAACCCAGTTATCATATTGACATGCCGGCTCGTTGCCATACATGAAGCCTTTTAATGAACCTGTTTCTACCACCATTGCCTGTATGAGCAGGGCAGAAATCAGCAGGACTGCGACTAAGATATACTTTAGCATGATGTGTCCTCTCTATATTATTATTAAAATTTACGTCAGTTTACCAAGCAATTTGGCATGTTCCTTTAACGTCAAGACATATCTTATTGCTTGAATAAAGTTATCGTATTGGCAGTTATCAGTCATTTGTTTAATCTGTGATAGATGTCCATGATTCTTGATTCATTACTTTGTTTCTTTAGCTGTAATCCGAACGGTATGTAACCATAGAACTCATTCTGATAGACCATGACGGCACAATTGCCAATGACTTTGTAATTCACTTCTTCTACTCCAATGGAAAAACCCGTTCTAAGCGAATCACCGTCGACTAAAGAAACACAATTAGCAGGGAACGTGTAACTGCTTTGACTTGCCTGGATTTGTTTTGTATAAGAACTATAAACAGATTTAACCTCATCAGTGTACTGGTCCCAGGAGGAAGCGCTGACAAATTGGTATCCGTTGTTGTGAGCCAAAGCCCAGTTCAGGGTTAAAGGTTGTTGATAATCATAAGTAGCGGGGAAAGCAGCGTTTGCAGTATAAATCTCGTCAAAATGAGTATTCAAAACAACATTATCGTTTACTCTTAACACAATCCGCTTATAATCCGGTATTCTTTGACTACCTTGCACCGACCAGCCTTCAAAGAATGGCACCATGTTTGCATAAGTCATTTGAAACAATGAGTCACCAATGATTACGTTAACATCATAATCCTGCATAGCGCTGCTGATTTCTTCTGTACAGTACAATTGGATATAGTACTTTTCACTTTTTGTAGTATTATCTGTATCATATGCAAATGCCAGGACCCATTTTGCATCATTGCTATCCACATCTGCCGGGTCGGTGGGAACGTTTATTTTCCGTTTGTCACAACCGGTAAAGCTAATGATTATCAGCAATCCGATAAGAGCTGCATAGAATGTATTCTTCATCTTTTCCTCCGGGAAAAACTATTTATCTGATAATAATCCGGCTATATCCAGAACCCTTTGTTTAAATGCTTTGTCTCCGTTATTGATGATTCCTTTATTAGAATTATAGCATTTACGTTCATCCTGATAGACCATGACTCCAAATCTCACATCAGATTGACCAAAAGCAGTATATGTAATCCCTTTGACTATTTTGTAATTTACCTCTTCCACACCAAAGACAAAACTGGTGGAATCAGGATTATCATTGACCAGAGATATGCAATTGGCTCCAAATCTATGACGTGCGTCATTCTTGGATATTTTACTGATTTTAGATTCATAAAGGTAATTAATCGCATTGCCTGAAACACTCCATGACTCAGCCCGCACGAATTGATACTGATTTTTACTTTCAACTGTCCAGCTTACATCCATGGGTTGCTCATGATTATAACTTGCCGGGAATGATACATTTGCCGGATGAATGAGGTTTACTACAGTGCCCATGCTGGTGGGATAAATACTTAACTTGATGGGGTTATTCTCGGTTAACAAGACCGGCATAGCAGAATACCATCCTGAATAATGAGTAGAGTCACTTTGATAGTTTAAGGCTATCCGTTGACCATCAATCGTGACATGTGCCGCATTATAATTGGTATATTGTGTACCTGAAGCACCTCTATACAAGGTTATATTGTAGTAATCGTTATCATTGAGGGTTTCTGAATAACGAAAAGCAAGTACCCAGAGTGCATCGTCATGACTGACCTGAGTCGGCTCACTGGGAATAGTTATATGCCGTTTATCGCATCCGAAAGACATTCCCAATAGTAATATGCCTACGAGTAAACCAATAATGGTGGTCTTCATTTTACTCCTCCAATCTGATATACTTTACTTTTATTCCTCCTGCTTCAAAGCGAAGCAGAGTTTTGTATGTATAGCTAAACTCAGCTTCCTGTGTTTCAGGAAGAATAAAAAATACGCCCTGACCTCTCCTGTAAACGTTAAAAAGTTCGTGCCAGATAGTTTGGATTGAATCGATACCAACACCTGTTTCAATCCTCTTACCCCATGGTGGATTTGTAACTACAATCGAATTCTTGTCAATGTAATTTTCGTTTAATCTGGCAACACTAAACTGGATAGAGTCATTCAGTTTTGCTTGTTCGGAATTAAGTCTGGCAGAATTAACCGATTTACTGTCCATATCACTGGCAAAAATTGTAACCGTAGGGTGTTCAACCATTTTACCGATAAGTTCCGTTCTTACTTTATCAAACAACTCCTGATTGAAGATACTCCATCTCTGGAAAGCAAATTCCCTGTATTCACACCAGGGTATCTTCTTTGCCAGCAAAGCCGCTTCAATAGCAATCGTGCCAGACCCGCACAAAGGGTCATGCAGTTGATTATACAGCTCAGGCCAGCCTGCTGCATACAACATGGCACAGGCGATAGTCTCCCGGATTGGAGCATCTTCTTTATAAATACCATAGCCTCTTTTATGCAGGTGCGCGCCACTGGTATCCATCCTGATAGTAAATTTATCATGCTTGGCATAAACTACAATTAACTGCGTATTTTCCTCATCAGGACTGCCCACAACGGTGATAGTCTTTTTGAAGACATCAGACAGAGTATTAATGACCCGCTCCGATATGGCTTTCTCATGATAAAGTCCTGACTGATATGAACTGACATGAATACAAACGTTTTGCTTTGATAAAAAGTCCTGCCAATTGACCTGGTTTAAGCAGTGTTCAAGTTGAGAAAAGCTCTTTGCTTCAAATTCTGCAATCTCTATCAAGACACGTGAAATACATCTACAGGCAAAATTGAGCTTCATCACTGTGCTTTGGTGTCCAAAAAGGAAGAATCCGCCCTTAATCCTGACTAAATCTTTGTAACCCAGCGCCTGAATTTCACGTTCAGCAATATCCTCCAGACCCGGCTGTACGACGACAAATATTCTATATGGTTTCATTTTCCTATTATCTATAATGCCTGATAATCTGCAAGAACAATTTCTGTTTTCTATACCTTTATCATGTCAGATTCATCTCCAGGGATAATCAAGTACTGCAATCGGGAACATCTTGGCATTTTGTTGGGAACTTCTTGGGCTTACCCCGACTGGACCCCGAGATGACCCCGAGAGGCACCCGACTGCGGAACGAGGTATTTGCCTGGGCTTTTTTTATAATGTTATCAGTGTTTATGCAGCAGATTTGAAAGAATAGCAATGAATTTCGGGGAAGAGCTTGTAAATAGCATTGACTATATGGACTGTATGGACGAGATGGACTATATATAGACAGGAAAAAGTGGCTGACGCAATAGCTAATGAAAGCAGTGCAAGGTACATAGTATCCGGGCAAAGTAGCAGACTCCAATTGTAAAAGAGAGCAATTAAAGCTTAGGATATCAGAGCAGTCCATAGTGTCCATCTCGTCCATTCAGTCCATATCGCCCATAAATGCAGTATAAAGCAAGACAAGCCCCACTACAGTTGTGTCTTTATGACTCCGTGCCTCTACCTGTAAATAAACAGTCATTAAATGTTTGACAATATACACTTGACCATTTTTATGACTAACAATGTGATATGTAGTGAAGTAAGTATAACTGTAAGTTTTATATATAAATAAACCAAATAAGGAGCAATCTTATGGCGAAGTTTAAAAAAGCCACAATGGATGGCAACACAGCGGCTGCGCATGTAGCGTATGCATTCAATGAAGTCGCTGCCATTTATCCAATTACACCTTCTTCCGGAATGGGAGAGCTTTCAGATGACTGGGCTGCCAAAGGTAAAATCAATCTGTTCGGCAGTCAGGTCGATGTTATGGAAATGCAATCCGAAGCCGGTGCAGCAGGCGCTGTGCACGGCTCACTTTCAGCAGGCGCTTTAACAACCACTTTTACAGCTTCTCAAGGCTTATTACTTATGATACCCAATATGCATAAGATTGCCGGAGAGCTTTTACCTACTGTGTTTTATGTAACAGCCCGCTCGCTTGCCTGCCAATCCCTGTCTATATTCGGAGACCATTCAGACGTCATGGGAACCCGTAATACAGGTTTCTGCATGCTTGCCTGCAACTCAGTTCAGGAAGTGATGGACTTATCTTTGGTCGGACAGCTTTCCACTTTAAAATCAAGCTTGCCTTTCTTAGTCTTCTTTGACGGATTCCGCACTTCGCATGAGCTTCAAAAGATTGAAGTGATAGATTACGAGACAATGGGTAGTTTACTTGATAACAAATACATAGAAGAGTTCAGAGCTCGTGGTATGAATCCTGATGCTCCACGCATAAAAGTCGGTCAGCATAATCCTGATGTCTATTTCCAGGGCAGAGAAACTGTGAATAGATTCTATGATGCGACACCTGCCATAGTTCAGGAGTACATGGAAGAAGTTACAAAAGTAACGGGACGTAGCTATAAGTTGTTTGATTATGTCGGACATCCCGAAGCTGAAGAGATTATCATTGCCATGGGTTCCGGTTGCGAGACTATTGAAGAGACTATCAATTATCTGAATGAAAAGAAAGGAACCAAATATGGCTTGCTCAAAGTACGTTTGTATCGTCCTTTCTCTATTAAGCACTTTGTCGATGTGCTGCCCAAGAGCGTAAAGAAAATTGCTGTTCTGGACAGAACCAAGGAACCGGGCGCAATCGGAGAACCACTTTATCTTGATATCGTGTCAGCCTTGAAAGACAGAAACGATTTGTATATTATCGGCGGAAGATACGGACTTAGTTCAAAGGAATTCACCCCCGGAATGGTTAAAGGTGTTTACGAACATCTCAGCGCAAAGGGATTTCATGGCTTTACCGTTGGTATAAATGACGACGTGACTCATCTTTCCATAACATATAAAGAAGATATCTATACAATACCGGAAGGCACGATTAACTGTAAGTTTTGGGGATTAGGCTCAGATGGAACAGTAGGTGCCAATAAAAACAGTATAAAGATTATTGGTGACAATACAGAGCTCAATGTGCAGGGATACTTCCAGTATGACAGTAAGAAATCGGGCGGTATTACCCGTAGTCACTTGCGTTTTGGAAAATCTCCCATTCACTCACAATATCTGGTAACAGTAGAAGACTTTATCGCTTGCCACAATCAGGCGTTTATCGGACGTTATGATTTGCTGGAAGGCATCAAAGATAATGGTGTTTTCCTGCTTAATTCAAACTGGTGTCTGGATGAAGCCTTTAATAATCTCACCTGCGATATGCAACAGACTATTCAGGATAAAAAGATAAACTTCTATAACATTGATGGTCTCAAGATTGCCAATGATGTCGGTTTGGGTGGAAGAGTCAATACTGTAATGCAGACTGCTTTCTTCCTCATCTCCGGTGTTTTGGCAAGAGAAGAAGCAATCAAACTGATTAAAGAATCTATCAAAAAGACTTATGCCAGAAAAGGCGAAGAAATAGTTCAAATGAACCTCAATGCAGTAGACCAGGTGAATGCAGCTTTAGTTAAGGTGGATATTCCTGCGGGAACACCATCTTGTTCAATGCCGATGAAGAAGCTGATACCTGCTAATGCAGATGAATTTACCCGCAACATTATTGAGCCTATCATGCGTGAGAAAGGTGATGGTATCACTGTTTCGCAGATGCCGATTGATGGTTACATGCAAACTGCAACTTCTCAAATGGAAAAACGTCGCGTAGCTCCTGAAGTACCACATTGGATAGCAGAAAACTGTATTCAATGTAATCAGTGCTCGGTGATATGTCCTCATGCTGCCATACGTCCAAAACTGATAACAGAAGCTGATTTGACCGGTGCACCTACTACATTTAAGACTTTGAAAGCAACCGGTGCAGAAGGCTATCAATACAAAATTCAGGTTTACATAGATGATTGTCAGGGCTGTAAAGACTGCGTTTTAGAATGTCCGAAAGCAGCTTTAGTCATGAGCCCGATTGAATGTGAAAGAGAAATTGGTGAACAGGATAATTATGAATTCTTTGAAAAGCTGCCCAATGACGTATTAGCCGGTTTCAAAGAGAATAGTATCAAAGGAAGTCAGTTCAAACAACCGCTTCTCGAGTTCTCAGGAGCTTGTGCTGGCTGTGGCGAAACGCCTTATATCAAGCTTATTACCCAACTCTATGGCGATAGAATGATTGTTGCCAATGCAACCGGTTGTTCTTCCATTTGGGGTGGAACTTTCCCATCTATACCTTATGCCAAAAATAAAGATGGTAAAGGTCCGGCATGGGCAAACAGCTTATTTGAAGATAATGCAGAATACGGTTTAGGTATGAGACTGGCAGTTAATTCTCATCGTAAGCTGCTCAATATGCATATGAATGTGCTGCTGGAAAAAGCGATAAATCCTGAACTGAAAGCTGCATTTGATTATGCTCTAAAGCATTGGACTGATGTAGATCAGGCAGCTAAAGATAATTCTGACAAGATAATAAGCTTGCTTCCTCAGGCTATCATTGATGCCTGTGAGGGTTGTAAGCCGCATCTGGCAAAGGTGTTGGAACTAAGTAGTTACATTGTTGAGAAATCAGTATGGTGCTTTGGCGGAGACGGCTGGGCTTATGATATCGGCTTTGGCGGAGTAGACCACGTGATGGCTTCCAACCGCAATATAAATATCTTTGTTCTGGATACTGAAGTTTATTCAAATACCGGTGGTCAGGCTTCCAAATCTACTCCCTTAGGCTCAATTGCACGTTTTGCTGAAGCGGGTAAAACCACTACGAAGAAAGACCTTGGTATGATGATGATGACCTATGGTTATGTTTATGTGGCTTGTATATCAATGGGTGCCAATAAGGTGCAGGCAATGAATGCCATCACTGAAGCTGAAGCATACCCCGGACCTTCAATCGTAATAGCCTATGCTCCTTGTATCAATCACGGTATAGATATGGCATATACTCAGAAAGAAGAGAAACGGGTTGTTGATGCAGGATATTGGTTGCTTTATCGCTATAATCCATTGAATAAGCTGGCTGGCAAGAATCCTTTAACCTTGGATTCAAAAGAACCATCTGCCAGTCTGGAAGAATTCCTGGATAGCGAAAAACGTTATTCATCCTTAAAAGCTATTAACGCTGATAAATCAAAAGAATACCATGCAGCTTTGCAGAAATTCCTTACCGAGCGGTATGAGTATTACAAGAAATTGTCTCAATAGATGGTAAATGAGGTCAGGCTCAGTCCTGACCTTTTTTTTCTTTAAAAAATGCAGTCGGAAAACAATCCACTTGAAATCAGTGAAAGCCTGATATTTAGTGTATCTGAAGTAACTTTTCATCTGAAACAGGTGATAGAAACTCAGATTGAGGCACTATATATTGTCGGGGAAATCAGCAATTTTGTGCACCACTCTTCGGGGCATATTTACTTTAACCTGAAAGATGATAATGCAACCATCAGATGTGCTTTCTTTCGTAATCAGAATTATCTGCTGGATTTTACTCCGCAGGATGGGGATCAGGTGGTCTGCTTTGGAAAGATTGGTATTTTTGAAAAGAGCGGACAATATCAGCTTTTGGTTAGCAATATGTTTCCTTATGGGAAGGGAGCTTTGCAGCAAAGATTTGAGCAGCTTAAACTAAAACTCAAATCAGAAGGGCTCTTTAATATTGAGCATAAAAAACCTTTACCTAAATATCCTGATACAATCGGGATTATTACTTCTCCTACCGGCGCTGCTTTACAGGATATTCTGAATATTTTGCAAAGAAGATATCCTTGTAGGGTAATTGTGTTTCCCTCATTGATGCAAGGTAGCGACTCACCCAAACAAGTAATTAGTGGCATCAGATATTTCAATGAAACAAATGATGTGGATATCATTATGATAGCCAGAGGCGGAGGTTCTCAGGAAGACCTGTTCAGCTTTAATGATGAACTTTTGGCAAGGGCTATTTACGATTCTGAATTACCAGTTATTTCCGCTATCGGACATGAGATTGATTTTACTATTGCTGACTTTGTGGCAGATTTTAGAGCACCTACGCCATCTGCAGCGGCTGAAGTAGCAACACCTGACAAAACTGAACTCGAAGGAATCTTTGAGCATTACTATAAATCCAACGAAATTGCGATAAGACATCATTTGAACATGCTGTTCAGAGAAACACAGAGAAATCAGATCAGGCTCATGCAAAATAGCCCTGAAAAAACATGGCAGATGTTTCAACAACGCTTTGATCTTGCTGTTACAGGTATAACAAAAATCCATGATAAGCTTAACAATCTCAAACGTCAATATGCTCAGACCTATACCATACTCAGAAAAGATTTTATCAATGCTACCTCCAATGTTATACAAACAAAAAAGCAGGTTCTTGATTTAACCACTTCATCCTTTAAATACGAATTAAGAAATCAATTACAAAGCACATTTCACCGTCTGGAGCTTTCAGAAAAGTCACTGGAAACCCTTTCTCCCAGAAAAATACTAACACGAGGTTATGCGCTAATAAGCAAAGAAGGGAAATATATCAAATCAACTAATAATATCAAAGTCAACGATAAACTGGGCTTGCATCTTTCGGATGGAACCGCACAGGTCTCAGTAGATTCAATTGAAAAGAAAGTAAACTAATGAAAAATATGAAACACATACTAATTGCAATTGTACTTATCATATCATCAGTATACTGTCAAAGCAGGGAAGTTAGGTCTTTATGGGCTTTACCATGGGATATATCAAGCCGTGATAAGATAGAACAGCTTGTCGCAGATGCAGTGTCAAACAATCAGACTGAAATCCTGGCTGAAGTTCGATACCGCTCGGATGCTATGTATATACCCAATAAACATGATTCTCTTTACTACAATCCGGAACCCAGAAGTTATATTCTGCCTAAAGATGATTTTGACCCTCTGGAATATCTGATTATCAGTGCTCATGAATTCGGTCTTTCTGTCCAAGCTTGGGTATCAACTTTAAATGCAACTCCTACTAGTTCTTCTTATCTGCGCTCAAATTATGTATATAAAAACCACAGCGATTGGATAATGACTGATGTTTATGGTAATCGCATGAATGCAGCGAGTGCTATGGGTTATTTTGTTGATCCGGGGATTCCTGATGTAAAGTATCATCTGATGAATGTATTACTGGACATTGTGACGAATTATCCTGAGCTTGACGGTATTCACCTTGACTATATCAGATATCCTGCCAAGAATTTGGGCTACGCTCCTGAATCAGTAGCACGCTATCGGGAAAAGGATACTTTGAACGATATTTCCTGGAATGATTGGAGAATAGCTCAAATAACTGATTTTATCACAGATTTGCGGGAATTAGCTTTAACTATCAATCCCAAAATAATGATTACAGCTGCTGTCATAGCTGATTTAGATGAAGCAAAAGTGCACTATGCTCAGGACTGGGTGAAGTGGATTAATGACGGCATTGTAGACAGAGTTTATCCTATGGCTTATAGTAAAGGTTATGACCGTTTTTATGATATAGCTGCCAATATCGCTGCGCAGACTCCCAAAGAGAAGGTTATTATGGGACTCAGAGCATGGCAGGAGAAAGGGGAATCTTATTACAGTGTTGACAGAATTATCGAAAAGGCAAATATATGCAGACAAATGGGTTTCGGAGGTTTAGCTCTTTTCAGTTATGATGGAATCAGACAGTGCGATTATTTCCCTGAGCTAACACAAAACTTGTTTCAAAACAGAGAACCAACCGAAGGAGTTATTCCCGAAGAAGATTTTATCTCAGAACTAATAAACTCTTTGGAAAGTAACCCTACGACAATTGATACCGTCGCTGTAGTCAATAATGAAGGTAGTGGTAATAATCAGGTTGTAAATGACATTAGCGCAGCAGATGATTCTACGATGACAAAATCTTACTGTGATAATATATCTGTAAATAAAAACTCATATTCCTTATCATTCTATTTTAATGTAGCTGATGATTGGAGCTGGACAATACTGGATGCTAATAACAATGTGGTTTTTAATAAGAAAAAGAGCTACCCCAGAGGTTACTTTGTTGAAGAATGGGATGGTATCGGCAGTAGTGGCGGAGCAATACAACCGGGTGTCTATACATTGAGAATGAGTGACTATAAGGACATGTACATCTTTGAAAAGAGATTCATTATAAACTAAAAACCTATAGGGGAGTAATGTCAGTTTTAGTTAAACAAGCCGGTATTATCTCAGCAGCAGACTTCCTGAGATTATTTGTAAAAACAATCATCGGATTTCTGTTAGCGAGATTACTTACTCAGGCAGAGTTTGGAACATACCGTCAATTGTTTATGATTTATACTCTTTTATCCTCAATATTTATGCTTGGTTTACCTCAGAGTGTTTATTACTTCATCCCCAAATCAGATGAGGAAACAAGAAGAAAGTTCTTAAGACAAACTCTGGATATCTTTACCATCCTTGGCTTAGTCTGTAGCTTGGTATTGTTTGTTTTCAGAAATAATCTTGCTTTGATGTTTCATAATCCTCAACTGAATAAAGTACTGATAATTTATGCCTTCTATCCCTTTTTCATGTTTCTTTCTCAATTGTATTACTGCGTAATGATTGGCCTGCAACAAACGCGCAAGGCAGCAATCTTCATTATCTTTTCTGTATGTTGTGATTTAGTATTAATTCTGGGATTAGCAATTCTGACCAAGAATCTGTATTACATAATTATTGGAATTATTGTGTCTGTCATAATTCAGTGGATTTATGCCAGAATAAGCCTGCAACCACTCTGTAGTAAAGGGAAGCTATTCGAATATCATCCAGGGATGCTCAAAGAACAGCTTATGTATTCTTTACCAATTGGTGTTGCCGCAATCGTTGGTGTAATATCAGCACAGGTTGATAAACTTGTCATTTCATCGTATTTCACACCTGAACTCTTTGCTGTGTTTTCGGTCGGTGCAGCAGAATTACCTTTTATCGCAATCATTACTAATTCAGTAAATGCTGTCATTTTACCTGAAATGAGTAAGAGCAAAGATCCTGCGGCTATTAGTGAATTATATCGGGGGGCAGTACGCAAAAATGCCCTGATATTGTTTCCAATCTTTACCTTTTGTTTTGTTTTTGCTCCTCATATCATTCACATATTGTATTCTGCTAAATATCTTGGCGCTGTCTCATTTTTCAGGATTTACTTATTAACCATGCCTTTAAGGATAGCTACTTACGGATTACTCTTTCAGGTATTTAATAAAACCAGATATATATTTATTACTTCAATTATAACTTTGATGCTCAATACCGGTATGAGTATACTCCTGATCAATCTGGTCGGTATCAAAGGACCTGCTTTTTCTACTATGGCTGTTACTTACATCACAGTGAGTATATATCTGGTACTAATTAGTACAAAGCTGAAACTATCTTTAGGTCAACTATTTCCTTTCACGGCACTAATCAGGACTGCTATTGCCTCTGTGATATGCGGAGCTTTGTGTCTGCCTCTTCTGCTGATTAATCTTAATTACTTGTGGGAATTTCTATTGGGCAGCGGATTGTTTATCACAGCATACTATTTTATAGGTATGCTGACCAAAGCTATATTGCCGTATGATAAACAGGTTGTGTTATCCATCGTATCAGGAACATACAAAAAGCTGAAGGGGTTAGTATAATGTACGACATCTTTAGTTTATCCAAGACCTGGCAGGATTATGATGCAGAAGAGCAAATCAAGCAAAAGGTTGATAAGATTTTCTCATTGATTCCCAATGACGTTATAAATATTCTTGATGTTGGCTGCGGGAATGGCATTATTACTAATGAGCTTCACAAAAAATGGGATATAACCGGACTCGACAGTTCATCTGAGGCTCTGAAATATGTTCAGGGTTCCAGGATAAATGCCTCTGCAACTCAAATTCCTTTTCCCAATTGTTCTTTTGATATGGTATTGAGTAGTGAAATGCTTGAGCATTTGACCGATGCAGATTTAGCTCAGGCCGTACAAGAGTTAAAACGAGTTAGTAAACGATATGTGTTGCTTACCGTGCCTAACAGCGAGTTTTTGCCTGCCAGCTTTGTTAAGTGTCCTGATTGTCAGACAATTTTTCATGCCTGGTACCATATTCAAAGTTTCGACAATAAGAGATTGGATAGCTTCTTTAAAGATGAGTACCGGGTTCTGCACAAAGATGACTTCGGACCATTACAAAAGAAATGGATTCCTGTATTACTCAAACTCAAACAAAACAGCGGGCAATGGCTTTCACCAGGTAACAAATCAATCTGCCCGATGTGCGGAAAAACTGACTTTTCTCTGTTTCGTAGTAGTATCGTAACAAAATTGTGTAACGGATTGAATCTGCTTCTTGCTGGTAAAAAACCTTACTGGTCTATAATGCTCCTGGAGAAGAAGGCTTAACGTGAAGAATGTCCTGATTATTGCTTATTTCTTTCCTCCTATGGGTGGAGCAGGGGTCCAGAAAAGTCTCAAATTTGTTAAGTATCTTCACGAATTTAATTATCAACCAATAGTTTTAACGGTTAATTCCAAATATACCCGCTGGATGAAAGACTATACTGCAATATCTGATATACCTTCTGATACAGTTGTATATCGTACCCCAACAATAGATTTAAACTGGATATTCAAAGTTCTCTGGGGTTTAAGGCTTCACAAAGTGGTTTCATGGTTACAACTCAACTGGTTATTGCCCGATGCTGAGATTACCTGGTTGCCCTTTGCCAGATACGGATTATCAAAGATTCTAAGTAAGTATAAGATAGATATAGTCTATATCTCGGGGGGACCATTTTCCTCCATGCTGCTCGGTCCCTATCTGGCAAGAAAATACAAACTAAAGTTTGTCGTTGATTTCAGAGATGAATGGACAAATAACCCGACCAGATTGGATTGGGCTTATCCTCAAAGCAGTATCGCCAGAGAAAACAAATATGAGAAATCAGTATTGGAACATAGCAGTGGGGTAGTATATACTCATCCTCTATATATGAAAGATAATTTTGAAAAGAAGTATCCCTTCTTGCTGGACAAACGCACAGAGGTTATTACTAATGGCTTTGACGACGATGATTTCAACGATATCCGGAAAAACACTTCACAAAACTCAAAGATTCTTAGCATAGTATATACAGGCTCTTTTTATGACAGAAGACAACCGGCAATACTCTGGAAGGCACTCTCGGAGTTAATCAATGATGGTATTATCGATTCAGGAAAAGTATCTGTAGAAATTATCGGCAAGAATACAAAGAGCTTTGTTTTGGGTCAATATCAGACAGAAAAGAGTATAAAGCAGGTAGCAAAATTTACTCCTAATCAAAGCCGACCTGATGTATTAGCTGCTTCAGTCAATGCAACGATGCTTTTACTCTACATCGCTCCGGGCTTAAACTGTAATGCTGAGTTACCAGGCAAACTATATGATTATATCAGAAGCTATAAGCCAATACTGGCAATCATCCCTCCCCGGGGTGCTGCTGCTGAAATTCTGCAAAACAGCCGAACAGCCTTTATCTATGATTCATCAAATTTGAGTGCGGTTAAAAATGGCATTACTGAGGTATACAATCTATGGTGCAATGGTCAGCTATCCGTTAATCCTGATAAAGAATACATTAACCGGTACAACAGAAATGCTCTGACTCAGAAATTATCAATTCTGTTCGATAAAGTTTTAGAGAAATAGTATGCATGTTTTGGTATTACCTTCATGGTTCCCCTGCCGCAGACATCCTGCCGGTTTGTTTATTTACGACCAGATAATGTCGCTAAGCAATATCAAAGAACTTAAATTGAGCGTTTTGGATTGGGGTCCGAATGAATATGTACTGAAGCTGAGAAATCCTGTTCAATCGGTTAAAAACATTATCAACTATAATTCTGATATCAAACGCATAGAGAAGAAGAAAGATAATCTGACAATCTTTAGCATACCACATCTAACCTGGTCCAGTTATCTGCTAAAAGGAAACTATGATGCTCTTATTCCCAAAGCCACAGAGTTTGTTAAAGACATAGAAGCACATAGTGGGAAGATAGATTTAATCCATGCTCACGTTACTTTTCCCGCGGGATATCTGGCAATGCATTTGTCACAAAAGCTAAGCATTCCTTTTATCATTACTGAACATAGTGGTCCATTTCCCTTCAAAGAATATCGTACATCTTCTGGGATAAGAGGAATTATCACAAAGCCTCTGAATGCTTCTGCAAAGATTATAGCAGTAAGTAGTTGGCTGGCACAAAGTATCAAAAAATATTCTGTGCATGAGCCTATTATAATCCCAAATTCAGGTGATATCGATTTCTTTAAACCTCTTCCAACTGCTATCCAATCTAGTATTGTACCAAATATATTTACTTTAAGCAAGATAACTGAGGGTAAAGGCATTGGCGACTATCTGGAAGCACTCCGAATTCTCAAACACAAAGGAGTCAGATTAGATGTACGTATCGGTGGTTCAGGTACTGGTTTTGCGCGTTTCAGGAAACTATCACTAAGAATGGGTTTAGATGATTGTGTCACTTGGTTGGGAAACCTCAACCGAGCAGATGCTCTTTCAGAGTACCAGAAGTGCGATTTCTATGTAATGCCCAGCAGGCTGGAATCATTAAGTATGGTGATATTGGAAGCAACTGCCTGTGGCAAACCAATAGTAGCAACGGATTGCGGGGGACCAAAAGACCTGATAGATAAAGATCAGGGTTTTTTAGTGGAACCGGAAAATCCTCAAGCTCTGGCAAACGGCATAGAGATAATGCTGAATACATACCCATCCTATGATAGTAACACAATCAGAGCAAATTGCATAAAAAAATTCTCACCTGAAGCGATTAATCAGCGCATCTGTGAAGTTTACAAAGAAGTTATAGACTATTATACCAATTATAGAAACTCAAAGTGAACAGATATCTTGCTTTCATTGATTTTTCTTGACAGATTGAGCAATCAGCCGTATGTTATTTAACAATGATTATTCTAAGAGGTATAATGCATAGTAGAATTGCTAAAATTGATTACTACCTACCCAAACGCATATTGGATAATAAGGATCTGGAAAAAGAACTGGGAGCTTGGAGTGCAGAAAAGATAGAAGAAAAAGTCGGCATCAGGCAAAGACATATTACCACTCAGGATGAAACTGCTCTTGATATGGCTTACGAAGCTGCCAGCAAAGTTCTGGAAGGGTATAACAAGGACGATATTGGTTTCCTGCTTTTATGTACACAGAGTCCGGATTTCTTTTTACCCACGTCAGCCTGTATATTGCAAGATAAACTTGGACTCAAGACAAGTTGCGGAGCAATTGATTTCAATCTGGGATGTTCAGGTTTTGTCTACGGTTTGACTCTAGCCAAAGGTCTGATAGCAACCGGTGTTGCAAACAAAGTGCTGCTCATAACTTCTGAGACTTATTCCAAATATATCCACCCAATGGATAAGGGAAACAGAAGCATTTTTGGCGATGGAGCTGCGGCAACAATAATTGAGAAATCAGATATTGATGGTATCAAAGGCTTTATTCTGGGCACGGACGGTTCAGGATATGCCAATTTAATTGTTAGAAATGGGGCATTAAGACACCCTGAAAAAGATAATCCCGAATCTGTAATTGATGATGATGGGACTTTTAATTCACCTGATCATCTGTATATGGATGGCTCAGAGATATTCAATTTTACAATAGATATCATTCCTGACCTGGTTCAGGATATACTCAAAGCCAATAACCTGCTGATGGAAGATGTCGATTATTTCATTTTTCATCAGGCAAATAAATTCATACTTGATTACCTGAGAGACTATCTGGATATTCCTGTGGATAAATTCTATCTGAATATGTTGTTTACAGGTAATACCGTCTCAGCAACCATTCCAATTGCTTTGGTAGATTGTCTGAGTAATAAAATTGTCAAACCAGGTGATAAAATCATGCTGGTTGGCTTTGGAGTCGGACTGTCATGGGGTGGCTGCATCATTGAAATTTAGTGCTTAGGAGATATATAAATGGAAGTTAAAGACTTTATCAAAGACTTTGAAAATGCCCTGGATAATGTTGAACCGGGAACCCTGTCAGCAGATACACGAATTCATGAATTGAAGCAAATGGATTCACTGGGAGTGCTCTCAATCATAGCTATGATGCATAAAAAATATCAGACTAAGATTAAAGGTGGAGACATCAAGAACGCTTTAACGGTTTCAGATTTATTCAATCTGATTAATCAAGTCTGAGTGGAGCTTTAGAAGCGTTATGGAAAGCCCGTTCAGCTTAAAGGACAAACTCATTCTAGTCACCGGAGCTTCTTCTGGTATAGGCAGACATATTGCGATTGTCCTTTCCAAAGCCGGAGCAAAGTTAGTTATTACAGGTAGGGATAATGCCCGGCTGGAAGAAACATTTTCTCAATTGAACGGGGCTGAACATGAAAAGATAACTTGTGATTTGACTTCTGCGCAGGATAGAGACATCTTGATTTCACAGTTATCTAAATTGAATGGAGTCGTTCATACTGCCGGAGTGCTGGAAATCAAACCTGTAAAATTTATTGATGAAGATGACTTGCAGAATATCAATTCCGTTAATTACTCAGCACCGGTGCTACTATCTCAGGCTTTACTGGAAAACAAGCTACTGCTTCCGAAATCTTCAATCGTTTTTATAACTTCTATTGCAGCAAATATAGGAGCTGTAGGCTTCGGCATCTATTCCGGTTCAAAAGGAGCTTTGACATCCTTTGCACGAGTTCTTGCTCTGGAAACTGCACCTCAGAAGATAAGAGTAAATTGTATTGCTCCCGGCATGGTTAAAACTCCTATGTTTGATATAACAACAGATAGCCTATCTGAGGAAGCTTTATCTGAAAATGAAAAGTTATACCCATTAGGCTTTGTAACTCCTTCAGATGTTGCAAATGGGGTTCTGTTTCTACTCGCAGATGCTTCTGAGAAAGTTACAGGGATTACATTAACTATCGACGGCGGATTAAGTATCTCATAATCTGTATATGGTGATTCCAAACATATCCCCGGAACAAGCGAACTACTTACAGAATTATGTAAATTCGGTAGCAGGTTTTGTACTTCCCATTACAATGGTTGAAGCAGGCAATCAGAAGCAAATCCTCGATGCTTTGATGCGTAGGGAAGAGTCAGAATGCAAGCATAGAGACCAATGGGGGAATTGGGAAGGCAGCTATTCAGAAGCATATCTTGATGGACAATTATCTTATCCCTATATTGACGATATTATCCATCAAACCACAGAAGATTATTTAGTAAATAACCAAGGTACGATTAAACTTCCCAAGTATCCCGAAAGCAAACCCTTTGCTATATGCCTCACCCATGATGTGGATAATATCAACTACTATCCTGCTCTATCTATTTTGTTCAGAGCGATAAACAGGTACAGCAAGTGCAAAACAATATCAGTTGAAGCAACACAATTGATTATCCTCAAAACGATAAAAGACATGCTGACACATTCTACAAAGTACCTGCATCATCTTGATTTCAACAATTTTATTGAGCTTGAGGAAAGACTGGGATTCAAATCAACCTTTTATTGTTTTGCTGAGGAACTACCCAATCCTCATTACTATGATTCCTATTATAAGTATTCTGATAGAGTTTGTTACAAAGATAAACCAATACAATTCAAAGACTTGTTAAAAGAGATTCATACTTCCGGCTGGGATATCGGTTTACATGGAAGCTACAATTCAGCCTTTGATTTAGAATCACTACGTTTTGAGAAACAAAGTCTTGAGCAATCCCTGGGAATGGATATCCAAAGTACCAGACAACACTGGATGCATTATAGTATTAACAAAACACCGCAGTTTCATGATAAACTAGGCTTCAAATCCGATTCTACACTTGGCTTTAACCGCCACATTGGATTTCGCTCAGGAACTTCACATCCGCATATGTTATGGGATATTCAGAAGAATAGTCAATATAATTATTGGGAAATACCATTACATATCATGGATGGAGCACTTTTCTATGCAAATGCTTTGGAACTGAATGAAGAAATGGCAATAAATAATTGTCTTAAGATGATGGATAGGGTAGAAGCAGTCGGCGGAGTACTCACCGTTAACTGGCATCCTGATCATTTGAATAAGCAGCGTTTTTGGTCAGTTTATCTGGAACTGCTTCAGGAAGCCAGACGCAGGAATGCCTGGGGGTGTTCCGCAGCAGAATTAGCTAAGCACTGGGATTCTTACACTCAGCATCTGATTACACCATAATTATGCTAGAGATTCAATTACTAAAAGGACCTCTTAACAAAAGACAACTGCAATATATAGTTGAATTATATGGAGTAGTGGACAAGAAATACGCATCACCGGAGTATTGTGATTATCTCTTCAATAACAATACCAGCGGTTTTTCTTTTCATGCTTTTGCTGTGATAAGAAAACATCATGTAGGTCATATTTCTTTGATACCTATGCAAATTGACACTCCGGACGGGATAAGGATTTCTTTGAAAGCAGAAGCGTTTTATCTAAAACCTGAATACAGAGATGAATGGGTCACATATCAGGAAGAAGAATTACCTATCGGTCTCGCCATGCCCAAAGTAATCTATGATTTTGCTCTGAATGAAGATTACAAAGTTATTCATCTGCTTGCCGATGATGAAATCGGGAAGATACACACTTTTGCAGGATGTCTGGAATTTCCTTTGACAGTCAGGGAAAGCTTTCTTATACTATTAAAGACAGAATATACAAGCAGGGAAATCAAGGTTAAACGTAAACTAATGATTTCATTTGTTGCTATGTGTCAGAGAACCATCAATACCCTTTTTAAAGGTATCTTCTTCACTTTTCATAAGAATGACTGCATAATCAAAACCATTTGCGATACTGATAAAACAATCCCATCCTATATTATCAAGAATCCCTGGCAGTGGTCAATTGCCCTGACTCAGGAATACCAGGCTTGGTTAGCAAAATCACCTTATATCAGGGTCTGCTTTTATGATGGAACATCAAATGATTATGTCGTCTTCAAAGAAAGTGAATATCCCAATCGGATTACTGAGATAATCGGCTGCTATTCAAAGAAAAACAACTGGTACAGATTAACTAAGATTTTGCAGTGTATAATACATTATGCAAAAAGCAAGCAGGCAAGTTCTGTTAATATTAAACACTTTCCCAATCTGGTATATCCCAAGTCACTGTTACTAGCGCTGGCAATATCAGGATTTCTAAATAAAAACACAAAGCTGAGTTGTTTTATCAAATCTAATGAATCAGATTATTACAAGAAAGAAAATCTGGCTTACACTCCTTTCTTTTACATTCAATTTTAAACATCACATTCCAATTCAACTTTTAACCTTTTTGTTGCAAACTCATATTCCTTTTTCATTGATTAAAACCTTTCATAGGAGGACTCAGCATTTCCTTTTCCCTCCTCAACCCGGGCTTAAGATGCTGCACGGCTCCTCTTGGGATCCTCCTGGGCTTAGCCCAGGAGGATCCCAGGTGGAACCAAAGAGGAACCTAACTCTGGGTTGAGGTCGCATTTAAGGAAGAATGGGGAAAAATGAAATGGTACTCTTCCTGCTAAGAATAAAAAAAGCACGGAAGCAATTAACTCCCGTGCTTGTAGAAATACAGGTCTTGATAATTTGATTATTCTACTTGTTCTTCCTCAGTATGAATTTTAGATTTTATAGTCAGGTAAAATAGGGATGGGATAAATACTAGTGTCAGGAAAGTGGAAATCATCAGACCACCGATTTGGACTATACCCATGGACTGTCTGAATTCTTTACCTGCGCTACCGATACCCATAGCCATGGGTATCATTGCAATAACGATAGACAGTGTACTCATGATAATGGGTTTGAGTTTAATGGTGGTTGCTTCCAGCAGGGCATCATGTGCCGATACGCCGTCCTTACGCCGCACATTCACATAGTCCATAATCAGAATTGCGTTGTTCACCACAATACCAACCAACATGATGATTGCCATCATTGAGAAGATGTTGATGGTAGTGCCGGCTAAAAACATAGCGCCAAATACACCTATCAATGCCAATGGCACGGTTGCCATAATCAGCAGAGGTTGGATAAAGCTTTCCAGAATAGCCGCCAACAGCATATAAGTAAGCAGGACAGCCAAGGTGAAAGTCCGTATCATATCTGCCATAACTTCTGCCAGCATCTGGCTATCGCCACCCATAGCAATAGAATAACCTGTAGGCAGAGTTATCTTTTCCATCTCTTTCTTCAGGCTTTTGGTCACATCACCCAGGTTTGCACCTGTTGCAATACCGCCAGTGAATTGGATTGCTTTACTGCGGTCATGATGAGTGATTTTATTTACACCGTCAGCAAACGTAACTTCGGCAAATTGTGAAAGCACATAATTATTACCCATGATGATAATAGGCAGGTTTTTAAGCTTTTCAGGTGAATCAACAGAGGAGTTTTCCATAGAAAGCTTGATATCATACTCGTTACCAAGTTCACGGTAGGTGGTAGAAACAGAACCTTCCACAGAAGTTCTGAGAGCCATAGCCAGGTCATAAACGCTGGCACCGACTTCTGACATCTTGACTCTGTCCGGCACAATCGTTAATTCCTGTTTACCGCTTCTGGTACTGGTATCGAGATTGATTAAGCCGGGGACGTTTCTGATTTTAGCTATTAACTCATTTTTGAGTTGTTCCATTTTATCTGTGTCGGTTCCTTTGAGGAAGAATTCGATAGGAGCGCTGGCTCCACCAAACGCTTCTGAAGCTGTAACTTTGATTTTGGCATTTGGCACATTGGACAGTTCTTTAATCAGAACACCTAGCATCTGATTGGTAGTACGGCTGCGCTCTTTGGCATCAACCAGTTGAATATCTGTGGAAGCAAGGTTTGTACCTGAATCAATCCGACCCTGTGTTCCAAGGTTGGTAACGATAAATTTAATTTCTTTATAATTGGAAAGGCGGTTTGTGATATTATCCAGAGTTTTAGCTGTCTGGTCAAGATTTGTACCTTGAGGAAGTTCAGTTGCTACATTGATATAACCCTGATCCATCATAGGCATCATTTCTGAGCCGAGGAAAGGCACTAAACCAAAACTTGCCAGGAAAACAAGCAATGTAACGATTATTAGACCCCAGGCTTTCTTTTTACTGGAAAGCACCCATGACAACAGCTTTTCATACCATGAACCAAAACGGTCAAATACACGGTCAAAAGCTCTGCCAAAACGAGATGGTTTAATTTTATCCGGTAACAGACGAGAAGCCATAAGAGGAGTGATGGTAAACGCAACTAATAACGAAATCAGTGTAGCTACGGTAACAGTCATACCAAATTCTTTAAAGACCTGACCAATCATCGATTTCATTGAAGCAATCGGCAGGAACACCACGACATTGGTTAATGTCGAAGCCAGCACAGCTATGGCAATTTCACTGGTTCCAATTTGGGCAGCATCTTTCTTGTTGTTACCGAGGTCCCTGTGCCGGAAGATATTTTCCAACACGACAACTGAGTTGGTTACGAGCACCCCCACAGAAGTAGAAATAGCCATAAGGGTCATGATATTTAAAGTATAGCCCAGAGCTTTGATAAACATGAAAGTGGCAACGATTGATATGGGCATGGCTATAGCCACTATCAAGGTCGATCGGAAATCATGCAGGAAAAGTAAAAGAATCAAACCTGTAAGCAGGATACCCATCCATATATTCCCAACTGTATCATCCACAGATGCTTTAGTAAATGCAGAATCATCACGTATCATGGTCAATTCCACACCCTTGGAAAGTTCTTTCTGGATTTCAGGAAGCTGCTTGGCTACTTCTGCAGCAATTTTAACTACATTACCATCAGAGCTATTTATCAGAGAAAGACGGACAACGTTGTTTTCTTTCTGCATTTTGGGCACGTTAAAGTAAATTGCTCTTTCGCGTACATTAACCTGCGAATCCTGAACATCGGCTAACTGACCCAGCTTTTTAGAACCAAAAGCAGTGGGAACCTGTGCATTGCGCAGTTGTTCTACATCCTGATACTGACCTTTCAGACGGACAGAATATTCCTGAGTGCCCTTCGTAAATTGTCCGGCAGGCATATCCATATTCTGCATAGCGAGGATTTGCGCCATTTGCGACATAGATATGGAGTTTTCAAAGACAGTTTGGTCTTTTAATTTAACATTAATCTGGCGTTTATTACCACCCGTCACACTTACATTGGCAACGCCTTCGATTTGAGAGAAACGGTCTTTAAGTTTTTTATCAGCAATTTCATAAAGAGCTTTGCCATCAATATTGCCGGTAAGGACTATATCCATAAAGGGGAAAGCATTGATATCAACTTTTTGAACCACTGGTTTTTGTGCGTCGGTCGGGAAAGAAGTAATAATCGCATCTATCTTATCTTTGACTTCCTGGTTGGCAATGTTTACATCTTTACCCATTCCAAATTTGATAACCACTATACTGATATTATCCATCGAATAGGAATCAATGTTATCAATCTGGCTGACAGTGGCTACAGCATCCTCAATCTTCTTGGATATCTGGGTTTCCACTTCTCGTGGACCTGCCCCCGGATAAATAGTTGATATACTGATATAGGGAATCTTCATTTCCGGCATCATAGTGAGCGGTAATTCAAAATAAGCCAGAATTCCGAATACTATTACAACCAGAAATGCCATTATGACTAAAACAGGACGATCTACTGATATTTTGGACAGAAACATTCCCCGTCTCCTTATTGAATAACTTGAACGAGGCAATTATCAGTTAATTGGCTGATTCCTTCTGTAATCATTTTATCCCCGGTTTTAACACCAGAGCTAACTTCATACTCGATTCCATTGTCACGTTTGGTTACAATTTCTTTCTTTCTGGCTTTCTTATCCTGTTCCAGCCAGACAAACTTCTTACCATTCTCTTCAATAATAGACTTGCGCTCAACTACTATTGTATTAGCGACTTGTGCTACTTCAATCCTGATTTCCAGAGTGACACCGCTAATGATTTGTTTGGGGTGGGTATCAAAAATGATTTCTGTTTTAAACGCTTTCTTATCCTGGTCCATTGCTAATGAAACGGAAGTAATTCTGCCCGTGAGAGTTTGTTCTCCCCATTTAGCAACTGCCTTTAATCCCTTTTTAATGTTCTGGATATCTGTATCAGGCACCCAGATGGTGGCTTTGTATTTGGAAGTATTGGAAACTGTGAAAAGCTCAGCAGCCGGAGCTACATGGTCTGCCTGATTCACTTTCATAGCTGTGATATAACCGGAGATGGGAGCTTTCACATAAACCATCTGGGAAGATGAGTTGAGATTAGCTTTGGATACATTAAAACCGGTAGTGACATTATCCATGTCCTGTTGGCTGATTGCACCCTGGGCATATAGTCTCTGCATCCGCTCATATGTTTGTTTGGCATTTAAGAATGCTGAATTTGCCTGATTATACTGAGCTGCAGGTGTATCCTGAGGAAAAGTTATGATAGTCTGGTCTTTCTTGACATAGTCACCGACTTTGGCATTTACCTGAACTACAATATCGCTAACCATAGATTTAGCTGTGCTCTCTTCAATTCCACTCAAAGGAGCATTATAAGTCAATTCCTGCACAAATGTTGTTGGTGCGATTTCAGTAATGCGAACGGGTACACCGTTTTCTCTTTGAAGCTGTTCAATGTTCTTTGAAGCTTTTTGTTTCTTAACGCAGGCGGTGAAGCTGAGTATTAAAATAAGTGTGAGAGTAGTAATTAAAATCCGTTTCATGATATTCTCCATTATAGTGTGAAGCCCATGGCTTTCTTAAGTTTCTGGTTTGCACTGATTACATCGTAAATAGAATTATAATAGCTCAATTTTACACTATTCAAGGTTATTTGAGCATCAAACACTTCAAGTTGAATTCCTACCTGATTTTCGAAGCGAACCTGTGCAAGTTGTAAGCTTCTCTCAGCAAGTTTGATATTTTCTAATTGTACATTATAATTTTCCAAAGCGTTTTGAAGGTTCTGCCAGTTTTGCTTAACCTCAAGAGAAATTAATTCTTTAGTGTCAGTCTCTTTGATTTGAGCCTGATAAAAACCGTGTTTAGCATAACTTCTCTTTGCAGTATTTGATAATCCTGTAAAAATTGGAATGCTGAATCCAATTCCTGCACTGAAAGCAGTTCCAAAATCATTGCCTTCAATTGCATAATTATCGGCTTTAGTGTATAGGGAATAACCGGCAGTTAAAGCCACATTGGGCAGATAGTTCCCTCTCTCGGCATTGTATTTAATTTTCATGATTTCTGTGTTAATAGCTGTCAGTTGTAGTTCCGTTCTTTGAGTTACCGCTAAAGTCTGAGCAGATGTCAAATCCTCTTTTAGGGTCTCAGGAAGAACAAATTCACCTTCTAAAGTCACATCTTGATTTAAAGATCCGATTTGCTTTTTAAAAGCAGACAAAGCAAGATCTGACATATTACGTGCAGATACAACATTTGGTTTTAATTTGGCAACTTCTAGACGTGCCCGAAGCATGTCAAATTCTGATACCTGACCTTCACGGTTTAGTAATTCAACTCTATTCAGGTGCCTTGTAGCAATATCCAGTGCTTCTTGTTGTATCCCATAAACCTTTTGTGCCAGTATTGTCTGATAAAACATATCAGTAGTTTTTGCAATAACGTCCTGTTCTAAAAGCTTATATCTGAGTTTCTGGATAGAGCGGTAACGATTAACGGCATGAATACCATTAATCAGCTTTCCACCGGAGAAAAGAATTTGTTCGAGCTTGAGCTGAGCGGCTATTGAGCCTTCTTTCAATGTGCTCTCTGGAATCATACTATTAGCAAAACCTGTGATAATGCCTGCTAAAGTGCTATCATTATGCGTAGCATTGTTATCCAGTGAACTCATAAAATCCATCTTAGCCGGAACGGCAGAATCCGGAAGCCATGTCGTATTCAGAGAATATCCCCCTTGCAGAGATACTTGGGGTAGTAACATTCCACGAACATCATAGTACAATTCATCTGCAATTACAATATCTTCTTTTGCAGATAGCAAGTCTTTATTGTTTTGTTTTGCCAGATCGAGACATTGAGTTAGTGTGAGAGCAGATGTATTAACAAACAAACATACACCGCAAAGTATTAGTAAATATTTCCTCATTTTAGTTTCCTCTTTTTATCAGTCCATAAAGCATCAACTGAACTATCCACTCATAATCAGCTTCAGCTTTTATAATGAATTCCTCAGGATTCTTAACAATTATATTAGGGTCTCCCAACAGAAACCAATCAAAGAGTATGTTGACTAATTTTTCTGCAGGTATTGTTTCTGTTATCACGCCTTCATCCAACCCATCCTGGATAACATCTGTAAGGATGGAAATCATGTATCGCTTGTTTTCTTGTCTGAAATTTTCCAGGGCAGGAAGATATTGCTTTGATATGTTTTTGATGGCATCCAGTAAGATGGGTGCATGCTCATAAACCAACTTAATTGGTATGTGGATGGATGTGGCAAACTTCTGTGCAAACCCTTTTTCTTTCTTAATTGCCTTTTTAATCAAAGAAAAGTATTTCTCAGAATTTACTTTAGCTACTGCAATGAATATCTCTTCCTTGGATTCAAAATAGTAATAAATAGTTCCTTTCCCGAGTCCTGCTTCTTTGGCAATATCATCTAAGGATGTCTTTGAATAACCGTACTTGTGCAGCAACGTTTCAGCAGCATCAAGTATTAGTTGCTTTTTGTCTTTTGCTTCTTGCATAATTCCTTCTATTTTTGATAATTATTCAATACAAGCTCATTGATTTGTTAGTAACCTTAACGGAATGAAAAGGTTAAGAAACAACCAACATACTATTAGACTATAATGGCATAATGGTCGAAAGTGTCAACAAAAAAAGCAGAGATTACTCTCTGCTCTTTTATATTACGTAGTTTATTATCTAGCTGTTATATCATTCAAGACATTCATCATGAATTGTTTTGCACTTGATTTTGTCATATAAGATAATGGGAACCCAAGGATGTAACAAGCATTATTGTTGGTTACTTTTCTTATACCGATTGCTTTACCATTAACTCTATTGAAGTCAGCTAACGTTGGTGGACAATAGTATGAAGAATAAACAGGTTTGCTGACATAAGTGAAAATTGATTTGACTGAAGGGTCTGTTACAAAAGAGTCAAAATAAGTAATCGGACCCAATCCCATTCTTGTATTTAGTAAACTTACGAAGTTCTTTTCATTAGGATCATCAATAATGAGCTGAGAACCGTCATATATGGGTTCTGGGTTCGGATTGGTAGAATTGATATCAAAAGCCAGGTTGATATCACTATATGGTGTTAACGCAGATTTGGCTTTTACAAACCAGGTATTAGTTATAATTTGATTTGTAATACTGATAGCAGATGATGTGTCATAATTCAAACCAAAGTATTGCTCAAAGGTTCTTTGACGGGCAAGAACTACTGACTGAACTAATCCGGCCATGTTTGCCCCCCCAGAAATAACCATGTTTCCACCATTTTTAAGGTACAAAGCAAAAGCATCTTGATCAATGTTGAATTTCGGTGTTGTGGTTGTATAATCATCATGGTATATAATAAGTTTGAAATTTTGTATATCACTAAGAGCAAATTGCCGATTTTTTGTATCAGAATAAATCATATTGTGACGTTTTCTATAGACTTTTGTTCCTGAAAACCCACTAAGCATATTTGCATATCTGGCGTCAATGGAATCTTCAGGTGCAAAATTAACATTATGGATATCATCATCTATAACTAAAATTCCACTCTGCTGAGCTTTGGATACAGGTTCTACAATTTTAAATTTGAATTCAGCAGGAGTAGGGTCAGCTTCATTCTGTAAATCCACAGCTCTTACTTCAAAGAAGTGGAATGGGTGATCAGGAGTATTAGCCGGAAGGTTAGTCAAAACAATTGTTTGCCCTAAAGAACTATTAACTGGAACTCTAAGCCAGCGTTTTCCGGTTCCCGGGTCAGTAAAAATACTATCTGCGAATGGTGGGTAATTGTAAGGTTTTCCATTTAATCTGATATCAAAATGAGTTATCTCACTATAGTAATTTTTATTTGTATCTTCATCAAGAAGGACATCAACCTTTTTATCATAAGGATCATCAGTTATTGTAGTAATATTGGGTTCTGGTCTTCCATATTCACCATGCCATCCCCAACGAATCCAGCTCTTCAAGTTGCTGCTCTTGACGGCAGTATAGTAACCATCGATATCTCTGAAGAAAGGTGTGGCAAACAATTGAGTATCATTTTCAATAGTATAGGGCCAAACTTCAGGAGTCGCTTCGTCTGTGTAATCGATATAATGATTGCTTCCTAAAGCATAAACGCGTTTCATATGAATTAGTGTTTTGGGATGAAATCCTTCTTTAACAGCAAACTTAATTGTGTCAGGTACAGAAATAATTCCTGCTAAATCAACAACTTCAGCCACTACCCGCGTAAAAGTCTGTTGAACTCCAGCACTATTAAAATCGTTGTTAATAGGTGGATTTGTATATTTAGTCAAAAGGAATTGATTTATCTTAGGTTGATTAAGAGTGCTTATCCATCCATTTGATGGGTTCTCAGAAATAAGTACAGAATCAGCATAATTCACTTTTTGAATCTTAAACCTATAATACCACGCTGTAGGTTGGATAAACGGATCTACATCATCAAGAGTAAAGCTCAAACGGATACCGGTTCCAACTTCTTTACCATCAGGGTCACCTTTTGTGGTTGACAACATACAAGTTGGTCGTCCGGAATAAGACCGAAAGGTTCTTACCGCTTTATCTTCACAAATCAGGCCTCTATTATCAACACAGATAACCTCAAATCGGCTTATTGTAGTATCAGGAAGGCCGAGTGCATTTGACGTTATAAAGTTTACAAGGGCATATTTTGATGTCGTCCAAATTGTTTTTCTTGAGCGGGGATCACTAAGAGGGTAAGTTTGATCCGAACCTGGTTTGTAATGTAGTACCCAACCTTTACCATATTTGTCCAATACACTCTGAGGTGTATCTATTCCCAATGAGTCAATAAACAAGTTGCCGGCAGTAGAAATGGGTTGATTATTACTATCGATTACTCTATACGCATAACCAGCTATTACACCATCAGGATCGTTAGCTTGCCAGAAAATCCTTTGTTGGAATAATGTTACTTCATTTGGGTCAGTATAAGGATTTAAAGGGTCATAACCTTCATAAGATGTAATTGCAATTGATGGAGCGCCATTGTTAAAGCGATTTCCTTGTTTTCCACAGCCTATAATTAATAAGCCGAACAATGTCAAAACAATGACTATTGGAAAGAGTTTCGAACTCTTAAATAGCATCTTTCCTCCAATGAATCAAATATAGTGTTATTTATATTTCATAGAAATTCAATCGTAAAATTAAGTCAACAATTTTCCGCTATTACTTTTTCAAATTGATGCTTTAACTAAGTTGTTCAACAAAATAGCCGTAGTAATTGTTCCAATTCCACCAGGTACAGGCGTAATAGCGAGTGCTTTCTCAAAACAGGAATTATAGTCAAAATCACCTACAAAAACTTCTCTGTTATTATCATCCTTAATAAGATTAATACCCACATCTATACAAATTGCATCATTCTTTATCATATCTGCTGTTACAAATTTCGGTCTGCCAATAGCAGAGATAATAATTTCAGCTGAGTTGGTTATAGATTTTATATCTTTTGTTTTACTATGACAAACAGTTACTGTAGCATCTCCGAATCTGTTTTTTTGCAGGAGCAGACCTATGAGTGGCATTCCAACAACCGAGCTTCTGCCAAGAATAACCATATTCTTGCCACAAGTTTCAATATTGTAGAACTTAACTAATTCTATAACAGCCGCTGCAGTGCACGGGACGAAGGCAGTCTGTCCCAAAAATAATTTTCCAAGGTTCAAAGGATTTATTCCATCTACATCTTTACTTATAGCAATAGTGTTATTGACCAGATCATCGTCAATGTGTTTTGGCAGTGGTTTCTGAACCATAATACCATGAATATTAGGATCGTTATTGCTTTGTCTTATGATATTAATTAAATCAACTGTAGCCGTATATTCGTCAAGATCAAAAAGATGAATATCTAGGCCGAGTTTACTGCCTTGTTTAATAATATTTAGCACATAAAACTCGGATGCAGGATCATTACCAACTCTGATAATCAACATTTTAGGAATTACTTTGCAAGTTTCAAGTTCAGCTTTTATCTTACCAAATATATGATGGGCTACCTGTTTTCCGCTAAGCACTTTCTCCATTGTTTTTACTCTGATTGAATCTCTCTGATACGCTTGATAATCTTTGTTCTTTTAGTTTCATTGTCAATTTCAAGAAAGATGCCGTTGATTTGTAAACCCGAATGTGCAACCTCATATCTTACCGGCATGCCTGTTCTCATTTTTTCAATAATCAGGTGTTTTTTAACACCAATAACAGAATCATGTGGTCCTGTCATTCCTACATCAGTAATGTAGCCGGTACCCATTGGCATAATCTCTTCATCAGCAGTTTGAATATGTGTGTGTGTGCCCACTATAGCGCTTACCCTGCCATCAAACATTTGAGCAAATGCTCTTTTTTCAGCAGTTGATTCTGCATGGAAATCTACTATAACTGCAGGTGGGACTTCTGTCCCCGGTAATGTATTAAGAAATGCGTCCATTTTAATGAAAGGTGAATCACAAGCGGTCATAAACATCTGGCCAGTTAAACACATCACGATTAAATTATATTCAGGCATTCGTAAATGAATAAATGGACTTCCCAAAGCTCCATCAGGATAATTGAGAGGTTTCACTATTCTGTTTTCTGATTTCAGATAATCATAGGATTCATGTCTGTCCCATAAATGATTTCCACTGGTTATAGCAGTAACACCTGCATCAAAAAGTGGTTTGGTAGTTTTTTCTGTCAGTCCTTTACCATCGGCAAGGTTTTCACCGTTAATAACAAAAACCTCCGCCTCATATTCACTTTTCAATCGGCTAATATTATCGATTACGAGCTGTCTGCCCGGTTTTCCAAATACATCACCCAGAAGAATGATTTTCATTATTTAGCTACGGCTACCTGGCGAGTTTCTCTGATAACAGTTACTTTTATCTGTCCCGGATATTGAACTTCTTTCTCGATGCGCGATGCTATATCTGTTGCTACTATTGCAGCCTGAGAATCCTCTATTAATGTAGGTTCTACAATAATACGTAATTCTCTACCTGCCTGAATAGCATAGGATTTATTTACGCCATCTATGGAGTTTGCAATTTCTTCTAACTTTGTTAATCTTTGCATATACGTTTCCAGCATTTCACGCCTTGCTCCGGGTCTTGCACCGGATATCGCATCTGAAGCCTGTGCCAGGGCAGCATAAACTGAGGTTGGTTCCACTTCTTCATGATGAGCTTCTATAGCATTTACAATTATCTTACCTTCACCATTCTTTCTGGCAACATTTGCTCCTAAAGAAGCATGTGAGCCATCAAACTCATGATCTAATGCTTTACCCAAGTCATGCAACAGACCTGCTCGTCTTGCCAGATCCTGATCAAGGTTTAATTCAGCAGCGAGAATTCCACAAATCCACGCAGTTTCAATTGAATGCTGAAGTATATTCTGACCATAACTGGTTCTATAATTTAATCGCCCAAGTAGCTTAATGAGATTAGGGGAAATGTTATGAATATTTGTATCCAAAACGGCTTTCTCGCCAAGTTTAATCAATGTCTCTTCCATCTCTTTATTTGTCTTGGCAATAACTTCTTCAATTCTACCAGGATGGATACGTCCATCAGAAATCAGTTTTTCCAGTGATAATCTGGCAACTTCTCTTCTAATAGGGTCAAAACAAGAAAGGACTACCGCTTCAGGTGTATCATCAATAATTAAATCGACTCCGGAAGCTTTTTCAAATGTGCGAATATTTCTGCCTTCTCTGCCGATAATTCTACCTTTCATTTCATCATTTGGTAATGATACAACCGATACAGTTGTCTCAGAAACATAATCTACTGCCATTCTTTGTATTGCTGTAGAGAGTATTTCTGCAGCCTTTTGGTTTTGATCCAGTTTTAATTGTTCTATAGTTAATCTTACGTCGTTTGCTGCAACTTGTCTTGCTTGATTTATCAGCTCATCACGTAATCTTTGCAATGCTTCTTCCCGGCTTAACCCGGCAATTTCTGAAAGCTTGTTTTTTTGCTCTAAGATTATGTTGTTGTATTCGTTAACTTTTTGATGGACTTCCTCTTCACGATTTTTGAGATTTCTATCCTGATCGGTTAAGAGAGCTTCTTTTTTGTCTAAAGTCTCAAGTCTCTTATCAAGACTACTTAGACGGTCATTGTATTTCTTTTCCTGGACGCGAAGTTCATTCTGACGTTCTTTAATCTCTTTTTCATAATTGTTCTTTTGCTTAAACCACTCATCTTTAGCTTCCAAAATTGCTGCCTTACGTGCAATTTCAGCTTCTTTTTGGGCTTCTTTTTTGATGTCGCTAGCAATTTCCTTTGATTGTGAAATTAATTTGAATGCAGAATTACGTTGTACAACATAAATGATTAGAGCTACTATAAAGCCACCAACTATACCTATAGCGATGGACGCTAAATCTATTTGAAACATTATTTACCTCTCTTTGTTCTTGCAAGCTCATATACACAATTTAGAAATTAGCTTGCAAACAAATCTATTAAGCCCGCAGATACCGTGTTAATTTGTCCGTCAAGAGTCTTATTTCAAGGTGGGCATCTACCTTGTCGGCTTTACGTGTCCGCAACTAAGTCGGCTTGCGCGCTACCAATGGCTTGATTCCCCTGACGTATGTGACTCTACAACAAATTATGTCACGCGTACTGCAGGCGGTTACTTTTCGCTATTGTCATGGATGAACGCAGAGATCATCTGATTCATGCGTTCAAGTTCATCTTTCAATTCCTGGTTGGTTTTTATCAGTTCAATAACTCTTTCCTGAAGCTGGAGGCTGCATAATAGCAACAATTTATTGAATTCTAAAAGCTCATATTGGTCACCAAGCTCCAATAATTGCTGATTCAATTTTTCAGCTATCAACCGAAGTTTTTGCGTATCTTCGCCTTTAAGCTTATACTTTCTGCCGTAAATCTCTACTTCAATTGAACTCATAATTTAAGTATTGGTCTTCTTAAAGTTTCTCGATTTTGGGAATCAAGTCATCGATTTTTGTATTCAAGTCATTGGCAAAACCTTCGAAAGTAGAAATCAATTTTTCCAAATCCTGATTCTTTTGCAGAAGCTGATTCTTTTCCTGATTAAGCTTCAAATTATTATCCTGAGCTACTCTCAATTCGTTTTGTAATTTATGTACACTTTCCTTTAGAGTATCGCTGTCTTTGGATTTCTCGCTCAATGCTGCTTCCAGTTCGCTCAATTTCTTCTTATCCAGAGTATATTGTTCAATTAGTTTCTGTACTTTGTCATGAAGTTGTAATGCTTGTGTATCCACTATCTTACCTCAGTTGGATATCCCATTGGGATTTCAAATTATTTACTATCGATGCAAAGGCAGCTTCTACCTCATCATCTGTCAATGTTTTTTCGGGATTATTGAAAATAAAACGAAATGTTAAACTTTTTAATCCTTCAGGAACTTGCTTACCTTTATATTCATCAATCAAAGATACATCAACAAGTTGCTCTTGGTGCGTATCAATGATACTATCTCTTATCCTGGAAAAGACAATACTATCTTTTACCAGGAAAGAGATATCTCTTTCTATTGACGGAAATCTTGGAATCGGTATGTAGCTTTTGTGAAGAGTACGGCTTAAAGATACTATCTTTTCCAAATCAATATCTGCTATCCATACTTCCTGCTTAAGCTCTACTGTATCAATGTCATATACCGCGGCTATTGATGGTTTGAGTCTTCCATATTCTGCAATGCAGTCATTATTATACAAAATGCTCTGTGCTTCTTCGCCTACAAGATAACCAGAAACGTTTTCGCTGTATTTGATATTAGTAATACCTGCTAATTTTAGCAAATCCTCAACTATTCCTTTGAGTTGATAAAAATCTGAATTAAGAGGTTTGACTTTCCAATGATTGTCATTATTAAAGCCTAACCACAAAAAACTCAAACGTAAAGGTTCCGACTTTGGCAGTGAATCATTTTCCAGGAAAACCTTGTTTAATTCAAATAACTTGATTTGCTTAGTTCCATGGTTTAGGTTGTATTGTGCGTTAAGCAATAGTTGCGGGATTAATGATGTTCTCATAACAGACAAATTAGAGTTTTGAGGATTAAGCAAGGTTATTTGTCTTAGCCTTATATCTTCATCTTTTAAATCAAGATAATTGATTAATCCGGGGTCAGTAAAACTTAAATTAACAATTTCCTGAAAGCCGGAATAAACCAGAAAATCAGAAGCCTTGCGCTTGAGTTGGAAAGCATGTCTATCCATTACAATAGCAGCTTTAACACGCTGAGGGACGTTATCCATGCCATACAATCTGATAACTTCTTCAATCAAGTCTATTTCACGGGTTAAATCAACTCTTTTAGATGGTATTTCGAAGTAAAGAGCTTCTTCTATAGGTTCAATCTTACGAAGATTCAATCTATCTTCTGACTCTACATCAAAATACAGTGTTTCATTATTATCCTGTAATAGTTTTGGAATTTTATCAGCTGAGTCTGGATAAAACTTTTTATAACATCCTTCACCCAAATATACTAAACCTAACTTAGTAAGATAATTGGAGATTTTTTCTTTACTTAGGTTTATTCCGATAACCTGTTTCAACCTATTCGGTCTTAATGGAACTATAGTCTGCTTATCAGTTGCTTGCCATTCGTCTAAAAAACCTTGGCATAATTTTCCACTTGCCAGTTCAATAATGAGTTGAGAAGCTCTTTCGCTGGCATAAGTGCAATTTTCAGCGGAAAGATGTCTTTCGAAACGATATGCTGAATCAGTTGTTATCTTATGCTTATAAGCTGTTCTGCGTACTGTGGAGTGATTAAAGCATGCAGATTCTAAAACTATGTTTACAGTACTTTCTGTTATATGAGAATTGCTTCCACCTATTACACCTGCCAAAGCAATTGCATTCTTACCATCAGTAATAACTAAATCATCACTGTCCAGCATATATGATTTACCATCCAGGGCAGAAAAAACTTCCTTAATTTCCGCTCTGCGTACTACTATTTCAGGAATACCCTTAACCTTCTCCAGCTTGTCATAATCAAATGCATGGAGGGGATGACCTGTTTCCAACATAATATAATTTGTTATATCCACAATATTGTTTATGGGGCGGAACCCTGACTTTAATAGTCTAAGTTTCAGCCATAGGGGAGACTCAGTTACTTTGATATCCTTAATAACTCTGGCAGTATATCGAGAGCACAAATCAGCATCCAGATTTTTTAAGGAAAGGTAATCTACAACGCGATTATTCTTGTCTTCCAGCAGAGATAAATTACTAGTTGCCGGGATAGAAAGAGTATTGCCAGCACTTGCAGAAATATCTGTTGCTATTCCTAAATAACCTAATAAATCAGGTCTGTTAGGCGTAATTTCCAGTTCAAAAATTGTATCTGGCAATTTCAACATATTTCTGATAGGAATACCAATTACGGTTTCTTGTGGCAAAATGATGATACCCTTGTGTTCATCAGAAAATCCCAGTTCCAACTCAGAACATAGCATTCCACAAGAATCGGTTCCTCTGATGTGGGCATGCTTGATTGTTAGATTCCCAAGTTTTGTCCCCGGCAAAGCTAATACTGCATTAATTCCGGATATACAATTGGGAGCTCCGCAAACAACCTGAATAATTTCTGTACAGGTATCAACCTGACAGATTTGTAAATGGTCGCTACCTTCCATCAATACACTTTCAATGACCTTTGCAGTGATAATTGAGTCTTGAATATCACCAAATGTTTTAACATCTTCAACTTCGATACCGGAGAAGGTTAGCAGTTTGGTCAAATCAACGACTTCACCGGTATACCGGATATAGTCCTTTAACCATTCAAGAGATATCTGCATTACTTTCTCCTTTACCTAAATTGTTGTAAAACACGCAGGTCATTTTCATAGAGTATTCTCAAATCCGGAATATTATACTTCATCATAGCTATGCGGTCTATGCCTAATCCAAAGGCAAAACCCGTATATTTCTCTGAATCGATTTTCAAAATATCAAATACATTGGGGTCAACCATCCCGGCTCCACCTAATTCCAGCCAACCTGATTGTTTGCAAACTTTACAACCTTGTCCACCACACATGACACAACTCATATCCATTTCTGCAGATGGTTCTGTAAATGGAAAGAAATGCGGTCTGATACGCGTGCGTACTTTTTCGCCAAACATTAGTTGTGCAAAGTTCTGCAATGTATCTTTCAAATCAGCCAAGGTCGTCCCTTTGTCCACAACCAATGCTTCTACCTGATGAAAAACAGGTGAATGCGAAGCATCAGCTTTATCATTGCGGTAACATCTGCCGGGAGATATTATTCTGATAGGTGGTGGATAGTTTTCCATTACTCTGACCTGTACAGTTGAAGTCTGTGTACGAAGCAAATTGCCATCTTTCAAATAAAATGTATCCGCCAGATTGCGGGATGGGTGGTCATCAGGAGTATTCAGTGCATCAAAATTATGGAACTCATCTTCTATATCAAAGCCTTCAGCTATTTCGAAACCCATACTGATAAAAACATCTTCTATTTCTCTCATCACCAACGTCAATGGATGCAATCCACCTCTTGCTGATTTATAGCCAGGGAGAGTTAAATCAAGAGTGTTTTTATCTTTGTTCCAGGAAGACTGACGAAGACTGATTTCTTTGAGTGAAATCAACTCTTCCAATTGCTCTTTGACATGATTGACAGATTGTCCGAATGCCGGACGCTCTTCAACCGGTATCTCACGGAGCCTTGAATACAATTGATTCAATAAGCTTTTCTTTCCCAGGTATTTGGCTTTAACATTGACCAAATCATTCAGACTGATACAATTCTCTATATCTGCCTTTGCCTGAGTCTGGAGTTCCAACAATTGTTGCTGCACTTTAATATTTCCTTAGTTTCCTTTTACCAACTCAACTAATTTGGTGAATGCTGGTGCATCGTGCCAGGCAAGATGAGCTAATACTTTGCGGTTGATTTCAACATTGGATTGATGTAATCCGTTAATGAATCTGCTATAACTAATGTCGTTAAGACGGCAAGCTGCATTAATACGCACTATCCAAAGACGGCGAAATTCTCTTTTCTTAGCTTTTCTGTCTCTAAATGCATAGGTAAGACCTTTTTCTACAGTCTGACGTGCGACTTTATACAATTTACTACGTGCGCCGAAATAGCCTTTTGCGGCTTTCAAATACTTTTTATGGCGTTGTTTTGCTGCTACATTATTTGTTGCTCTTGGCATGGTTGCTCTCCTTTATAATCCCAACATTCTTTTTACGCGGCTCTCATCACACTTCTTGACGATGGCGCTTGTACGTAATTGTCTGTTCAATTTGGGACTTTTCTTGGTTTTGATATGTGCTGCCTTGGCGTGATGCCGGACTATTTTACCGGAGCCTGTTACTTTGAATCTCTTGGCAGCCGAACGGTTAGTTTTGATTTTCGGCATGGTTATTCTCCTTTATCTATTTACGATATTAAAATTTATATCAGGCATGCTTCTATACATGTTGCAAAGATGCCCGTTGGATTATTTAGAATTTATTCCTTTGGTTCAGTATCAGTATCTGGAACTGGTGATTCAACTACCAAGGGAGCTTCTGCTACCAAAGGATTTTCTTTGTCTTTGACCAGCTTTTCCAGTATACGGTCGATGTCTTTTTTAGGTGTCATTATTATGGAAAGCAAATTACGGTCGCTTACTGGATCTGCATCCGGGTCTGCTAAATAGGACAAATCTTTTTTAAGACGTTCCAAGACATCATAACCCAATTCTTTGTGAGCCATCTGACGACCACGGAAACGAACAGTGAATTTGACTTTATTGTGCTGTTTGAGAAATTTGACTGCGTTATTCTTTTTGAAATTAAAGTCATGCTCTTCTGTGTTGGGACCAAATTTGATTTCCTTAATTTCTACATCATGTTGTTTCTTGCGAGCTTCTTTGACTTTCTTTTCCTTTTGGTAATAATACTTGCTAAAGTCCATAATTCTGCATACAGGGGGATCAGCAGTAGGGGATATCTCTACTAAATCCATCTCGCTATCTTCTGCTCTTTTTAATGCATCCTTAATCTTAACAACGCCGATCATACTACCTTCAGCACCGATTAATCTGACTTCACTTGCAGTTATCTGCGAATTTACTCTTTCTTTTGGCACAACCTCTTTGGTCTTTGCCTTGCCGCGTTTAATCCTTATTATGGGGACCTCCTTGTTAATGGTTATCCGTTTTATTTGACATCAAATGTCACCGGAAAACAAAAAAGGCGGATACGAAATCCGCCTGCTATAAACATATAACTTATATACATATCAAAACCTTACAAGCATTTTCAGCCATAAGGTAGAAGCAGACAGCTTCATTTGTTTTCAATTCTTTTATTATCTGATTATCAGTCAAGGTAATTCAGTGAAAGCAGTTCACATAAATAAGGTGCTAACCATTTAAGACAAAAAAGACAGTCGTTGATACAAATCGACTACTTATTCCCTAAACCCATATTAATAAAAGAACCATTACTACCAGTTACTTGTGGCAATACACCATTCCATTTTTTGACTTTTTCCCATTCAATCAGCATTGATGTTAAAGTAATTTGCTTAAGCCGGTTGGATTCAGCTTCACCTTTTGCTTGTGCAATCAATTGCTCTGCTTCAAATTTTATCTGCTCCAGCTTCTTTTGAGCAGTGATAGCATCCTGTTCAGCAATCTGTTTACGTTCTATACTCTGAGTAAAACCATCAGAGAAAGCAAAATTTACTATCGACAATTCATCTAAGACAATGTGATATTTCAGCACAATCTTGGTCAATTCAGTTTGTATTTTAGCTCTGACCAATTCTCGCTGTGAGATGAGTTCCAGAGTATTGTACTGAGATACGACTGCCTTAACGATTTCCTGAACTTTGGGTCCGATTATGATATCTTCAGCTTCCTTAGGAGTTTTGGCATATTCTTTATACACTGTGTTAACCTTGCTGGGCACAATGTGATAATTGATGGCAATAGTCGTTTTGATGTCCTGTAAATCTTTGGATACAGCATCAGCCGGTGTTTCTTTCTTCTCGATTTTAACACACATCGTCTCAATCACCTGTATAAAAGGAGCTTTGAAGTGCAAGCCTTCATTTAGTACAGTATTACTGACAGAACCAAGTGTAATCTTAATTCCCCGATATCCGGGTTTTACTACTTTGAAACAATTTGATAGAAATATCAGTATCAAAATCGCAACAATCACATAAGCCAGTATACGTTTAAATTTGCTTAAATCGACAATCTTCCGTGGTTCAAAGATCTCTTCCATTTATTCTCCTATCTGTTTGACAATAATTTTCATAAAGATATAAAAGCATGTGCAATATAAATGTCAACTTTTATTTGCTTGACAAGGTGGAAATGTGATTGAAAGAATTTTATGAGTTGAATTATAAAGAGTCAGTGAAAACTTCAAATTGGCTCACTGAATATTTCAAATAAAAAATACTTGGCACTTTCAATATGTACTTATAGTACCATCAGTACTTGGCATTTGTCCAAGTGAGCTCCAAATCACCCCAATTTGAAGCTTTCATTGATCCAAACAGCTATGTTGAAAGAGAAATGTCCAAGTCCGGTGTGATCGTATAGAATATCTTAACATGTTCATGCTCTTTGTGTTGCGGTAGATGTCCAAGTGAGCTAAACTTGAAGTTTTAAGTGACTCTTTACACGAAGCTTGCCTGCAAGTTGCAAGCGTAATAGAAATAAGTTGACATAAGAAATGAGTGTATAGAAGCTACGAACTTATGCAAAGCTTGATGTAAGAGTGTGTTTAACTCTACTGATTGCAATATATTTAGTCCTTGCTAGCTGAGTGCATACCCCGAAAGAGCATTTATGATTATAACAGATAATTATTCCCTTAATAAGGAGAGCAAGATGACGAAAAAGTTATGGTTGGTTATTATTTTTTTATGGTTGGTGGCCTTTGTTTTCGGAACAGCCTTGGAGATCGGAACCGGCACAGATAGTTTTAGATTCCCGCTGGGTACCAATTCAGGTTATGAGCGAAGTGCAGCCCTATATACCGACATAGAATTGGGTGCCCAAAACATCAGAATAGCCTCGCTGGCATGGTATTCTAACACTGCAATCACAATCGCTACTCCCACCAAGATATATCTTAAAAGAACCTCTGCTACAACAGAAACTGCGCTTACATGGGAGAACATGATCGCCGGCGCTACTCTGGTTTACAACGCAACCCATACCACTACCGTTACCGGAGGGTGGAACACCTTTACGCTATCCGCCAGTTACGACGTGGATGAGGGCAGCGGACTGTATGTTCTGGTGGAGCGCAACTACGGTGGAGAAGGGTATGGCGGTGTTTACGGAGCCAATATCCGTTATACAAACACTGCTTCCACCCATCAAACCTGGCTTGCCAATTCAACTCCGCCTCTGGGGATTGGCACTGTGGATATGTTTCGCCCAAATATCACTTTGAACTATACAACTTACACTATCATCGGTCCTCCCAGCCCTGCGGTTGCTGTCTCGCCTGCCCATTCAGCTACCGGGGTTTTGGCTAATGCAACTCTTAACTGGCTTTTCGGCGGAGGTCTTCCTACCAACTACCGGCTGTACTTTGGCACAGACGGAGGGGGCACAAGCACTCCCACTAATATTGTGAACGGTACCTATCTGGGCAATGTGCTTACTTATGACCCCGTTTCGGATATGGATTACAGCACTACCTACTATTGGAAGATAGTCCCCAACAACTCTTTCGGTGATACCTCCGGATGCCCTATCTGGAGCTTTACCACCTGTCCCAATCCGGCTATCACCACACTGCCCTACACCCAGAATTTTGATAGCGTTACTGCTCCCGCTATTCCTGTGGGTTGGACAGTGATAAACACCAACGGTGATACAGAATGGGGTATTGACAGCGAAGAACCGCTCAGCAGCCCCAATGCCATGTATATCTATTATTGCGGTAACGCAGATGATGATTGGTTAATCTCCCCTCCAATAGCCCTTAGTGCCGGAACAACTTATCAGATTAAATACAACTACCGTTCCAAGTCATCATATCGGGAAAAGCTGAAACTAATGGTCGGTGCAGCTCCCACAGCGGGTGCGTTAAGCACCCTGTTGGCTGATCACGTAGATTTTAACAATATGACCTACGCCGAAAACACGGTCAGCTATACCCCCGCAACCTCCGGCAACTACTATTTCGGCTGGTTTGCCTATAGTACTGCCTGGCAATGGGGGATATACATAGATGATGTAACTGTGCTGGTTGAGCCTTCCGGTCCGCCCACCCCTGCGATACTTGTTTCCCCTGCCGATAATGCCACCGGTTTATCCAAATCCGGCTTTAACCTTACTTGGACAGCGGGATTGACAGGCAATGCGCCCACCCTTTACACTGTGTATATCTCTAACAACCCTACGGATATGTTAGGCCAATATAGCTTTGTTATGAGTCCTCCTCTTGCGACCTCTTTTAACCCCGTAACCACCGGTGGGATGACCTTTGACTACAATGAAAAGTGGTTCTGGACTGTCAGGGCTGCCAATGCCAGCGGAGTGGCTGATCCTGCCGTTGGGTACAATTTTACCATAGAGATCGATCCCGGGGTTTACATTCCTCATGTGGAAAACTTTGATAGCACCACTATGCCGGTAAGGTGGTTTCAAAACTACGAAATGACATTACCCTCAAACCGTTGGAGTATTTTCCCTACGGCACTGGCAGGTGGCTCTCCCAACGAGTTACTGGCAACTCCAAGCACCGGTACGGGAGAATCCCGCATCGTTTCTCCGCCTGTTTACACTACCGGCATCACCGCCTTCAACGTTTATTTCCACCACTTCTTTGATGATTTCGAATCCGGTATCACCGCCAAACTGCAATACAGCAGCGATCTCTTCACCTGGACGGATACAGGCTGGTCAATCGAAAGCGGCAGAGGCGATGTAGGCCCACAGACGGTTTCGGTGCACATAGCCGGTATCAGTTCGCCATTTACGTACTTAAGCTGGGTTCTGAACGGTAACCACGACAAGTTTGATTCCTGGTATGTGGATAACGTAAATTTCCTCTTACCACCGCTGCATGACGTGTCTCCCGTTTCGATCGACATTCCCGATGCGACCACACCTGAAGTATTCAATCCCAAAGCTACATTCACAAACTACGGCACCGGCAGCGAGACCTTTAGCGTACAGATGCTGGTAGGCACTACTTATAACAGTACGCAAACCGTTACTGCTCTTGCACCCGGAAGCACCCGCCAGGTAACTTTTGCTTCCATGCTTCCTTGGATCAACACTGCATACCCCGTTACCGTGAGGACGCTGCTTGCAACTGATGGTAATACACTGAATGACTCGTATACATTCGATTTTGTTTGCCTGAATCTGAACACTACCGGTTATGCTGATGTATCTTATGATCCGGATCATGTCCTTGCCGGCCCTGCCACTTTCAGTTTAAAAACCCCGGGTGCAATCACTGACCTTCCTGCTCCCGCCTTGAATACAAAGAACATTGGCGGGGCTGATTTCATCGAAAACGAATGGTTTGGCGCAGAGTATGATAACGGGCTGCTTACCACCGATAATTACTGGAAGATTAACCCTGTTACCGGCGAAATGCTGTTATGCGGCCAAACAGAGGACGTGATTACCGGAATCGCCTACAATGCCTACACCAATGTCCTGTATGGAACAGATGGACAGAATCTTTTCACCCTGAACCGTTTCAACGGCTATGCAGACTTCGTGGGTGCGCATGCAACCGGCGGAATTATGATAGGTTTAGCCTGTGATCATGCCAACAATATTCTGTATGGAATAGATATCGGTAAGGATGCACTATACATCATTGAGCCTTCCACCGGAAGCGCTACAAAAGTAGGGAATCTGGGTATAGATATAAATTATGCTCAGGACTGTGCCTTTGATCAGGATAATGGTTACCTCTTCCTCGCTGGTTACACGGAAAGAGGTGGTGGAGTGTTATACTGGATAGATACTCTTACCGGCGGAGCGTATAAAATAAACAACTTCCAGAGTAATGCCGAGTTAGACGGATTTGCCATTCCATATACATCATACTCGCCGGCTGTTACCATCGCCGAAGACGGGAATTTAAACTGGGACGCTATCCCAAGCGGGGTTAGCTACAATGTTTACAGTGCTGATGACCCATATGGAGCGTTTACTTACCGCGCTAATACCTCTGCAACTACCTGGCTGGATCCCCTCTTCCCCGAACTGAAGAAGTTCTATAAGGTTACCACCGTTAAGGGTGCAAAATCCCGTTCCACCACAATAAATTATCTTAAGCCCCGCCACCCCGTAACCGGCAGACACCCCGCCACCGTTGACGTAATGCATATGGAGTAAAGGCTAGATCCTTCCTGCCCGGTAACAAACAGCTGTTTTACTACTCAATACGCTCCAATGCTTTATTTGCGAAGAGTTTAGTAGGATGTACGCTGAGCAGAAACAGGATTTGTATGCAAGGAGTAAGCAAGAGTGGACATAAATAGCATAAATATCAAGTGCCTATACCCCTCCCTTACAGGTCAGATTGATACTGGATGGGGTATACCCTGCGATTTATGCTGTTAACAGATATGTAATCTATATATATGTATGTATATTAAAGATTTAGCCGGATTGAACAACACAACTATTTTATGCTGTTTTAAGTGACTCTTTACAAGAATAATCACATAATCACGTTTACGTAGCATCGGAATGCTAAGCTACTTCTTAATCACCAAATCACTTAATCCCTATTACTAATTCTGCTTTCATTTTGCTCTAAGTGCACATAGCTTGCCCTTAAGACACTCGTATGACACCCACATGACACCCACATGACTCCCATATGAACATGGGGGAGTCACGGCGGAGTCACGGCGGAATCACCCACGTAGCTTATGTATACATTAAGATGATTGAAAGAAGGATTAATAATGAACAGTAATGTAGGATAGAGATGAGGTGTAACAAGGATAGCAAAATACAAGACGTGATATCTTAAGGATTAAGTTACCTGTCTTGACGTTAGTGCTAAGTGAACGATTTTGAAAAAGGTTTTGACAAACTACCGCTGTTGAGATTTACAACATTTGAAGAATGAATGTATTTAATGCCAGGTCTTTTGCGTATCTTATATTGTAAAATGTATAGGTCGTGAAGACAAACTTACTACACGAATATAATAACTAGGAAGGATTTATGAAAGTACTTGCACTCATCAGTAGCGCTAATCACGAAGGAAAGGGTGCTTTCCTGACCAAAGCTGTTTGTGATGAAGCTATCAGAAACGGCTCTACAGTTGAATATGTGTACTTATATGATCTAAATTTCAAAAGTTGTGGCAACTGCGAAATGAGTACTACTGAACCAGACTTTTGCACCAAACAGGATGATCTTGTACCGGTTATGAAGAAGCTCATCGATGCTGATGCAATTGTATTCTCTGCACCTATATATATGGATTACATCAGTGGAACAGCCAAGACATTTCTCGATAGGTTCTGCATATTCGTAAATCCTGATTTCACGATTAACCGGATTTCCGGGAAAAAGATGGTGATGATAATTACAAGCGGAGCTCCGACGCAGACTTATTCCGGGGTTATGGATAGTGTATGCTCAGGCTTTACAGAATTCTTCAAGATGGAATTGATTGGTAAGCTATTAGCCGGAGGTTTGATGACTTCTGATTCAGAGATTTCTGCCGAGACGATGAAACAAGCCATTGAGTTGGGTAAAAAACTATCTTAGCATTGCATTCTTTACTCTATTCGAAACCATAGAATAGCATACAATTATGAGAATTGCTTTTTTAGGACCTTCTTATCCATGGAGAGGTGGAATTGCCCAATTTGCTAATACATTGGGTGAAAAGCTGCTCGCTCAGGGTAACGAAGTAATGATGTTTACCTTCAGGCATCAGTATCCGGCTCTCTTTTTTCCTGGTGGTGAACAGTTTGATAATAGTAATCAAACTATTAAGCTCCCCACGCAAAGAATACTGACTCCCTATAATCCTCTCACCTGGTTTACTTCAATTCATGATATCAAAGGCTGGAATCCCGATGTAGTAATAGTTTCATACTGGTTGCCGTTTATGGCGCCTGCTTTCGGCTACATTCTCAGATTCCTCAAAAATACCAGAAAATTCTATTTGATTCACAATGCTGACTTTCACGAGAAGTGGCTCTTTGCCAAGACTTTGACAAAGTATGCATTCAATCCGGCTGACACATTTCTAACCCTGTCTGATACTTCCACTCAAACCCTGCAAAGTCTGTGTAAAGATGCTAAAATCTTACAATTATTCCACCCGGTATACGAAAACATTCTGGTGCATAATGACCTGAGTGAGGAAAAGAAATTCAATCTGTTATTCTTCGGCTTTGTAAAACATTATAAAGGTCTGGATATTCTTCTGGATGCATTGCCGCTGGTAATACAGAAAATAACTAAGATAAAGCTTACTATCGCCGGTGACGTTTATGGAGACAGAAGTATCTATCTGAACCAGATTGAGAGACTTGGTCTGAAAGATAGGGTAGATGTGCATTTCAGGTATATTCCGGATCAGGAGCTAGAAAAGTTTTTCGCTGAATGTGATGTATGTGTTATTCCATACAGGTCTGCCACCCAAAGCGGAGTAGTGCAAATGGCTTTTGCTTATGAGAAACCTGTAATCGCTACCAGGGTCGGCGGCATCAGTGAAGTCGTTATTGATTATGAAAACGGATTTCTCGTGGAACCAGAGAATCCGGTAGCATTAGCTGACAAAATTGTCGAATTCTATGAAAAAGATTATATTTATAAATTCCAAACTGCTATTCAAAAGCGCAATCAACAATATTCCTGGGATAGTTTTACAAAGAAGCTCTTGGAATTTTTGTCTTGAAGAAAATCCTTCTGATTTCGTATTATTTTCCTCCTTGTGGTGGAGCTGCAGTTCAACGCTGGCTGAGACTATTGCCTTTACTGGATACAGCCGGATACAAAATCACTGTGCTTACCACACAAGACGGTGATTATCCCGTCAGAGATGACTCACTTCTGCAAAAGCTCCCATCAGGGATAGAGATCATAAGAACTTATACGCCTGTGTTTGGCTCACTGTGGAAGAGGTTTGCCGGTAAAGGGAAGTCAATACCTTATGGAAGTCTGGACAATTCCAAATCCACTTCTGTGCTGGAAAAACTAATGTACTGGCTAAGGCTGAATGTCATATTTCCCGATGCCAGAGTAGTATGGAATTATTATGCTAAATCAAAAGCTCTGTTTCTTTGCAGAACAATAGTATTTGACTGGATTATTACCACAGGACCACCTCAATCTACTCATCTGATCGGTCTCTATTTGAAACAACAATTCAAAACAAAATGGATTGCAGACTTCAGAGACCCCTGGACGCAAATCTATTATCTTAAACGGAACAAGCAAAATCCTGTTATCCGTCATATTAATAGTTATATGGAAAGGAAAGTGGTTCAAACTGCTGATCTCAATCTAGTAATTTCCAAAGCCATTTCCGGACAGCTTCCCGATGGAAATAAATGTGTTTTGTATAACGGTTATGATGAGCAGCAGTTTGAGGATAAGCTATATACCAGAGGAAACCAATTCAGGATAAAGTTCATTGGACAACTCACAGAAGGTCAGGATATCAATTCAGTATTAAGATTTATATCTGCTAAGACAAAAGAGCATTCATACAATGATGTAGCTTTCACATTTATTGGTACAAGAAAATTCATCATACCTGAAGTTCATTTCACAATATCCTTTTTTGATTACATGCCTCATCAGCAAGCTATCAATGAAATGGTGGATTGTGAACTCTTGATACTCATTATAAACGATTATATTGGAAACCAGGGTATGCTTACTACGAAACTATTTGAGTATATAGCATCACGCACCCCTGTTCTGTGCATCGGTCCCCTCGACGGTGAAGCTGCCTCCATTATTCTTGAGACTAATTCAGGATTTGTTTCAGAGAGCATAACAGAGCGGATATGGGATTACATTGATGAGTTATACGTGAAATGGCAAGCTATGGATTCAGTCCGAAGTGACCACGATATCTCTCAATGGTCTGTGCAGCAACAAATTAGTAGATTAATCTCTGTATTGCCCTGATTTTTATGAAGATAAAGCACATATAATATATAAATCTATTGACAACAAACCGCAATAAATAATTTTGTATCACTATAATATGAAACTGGAGGAATGATGCCCCAACATAAGTCACCCATGAAAAGAATGAAGACTGATAAGAAAAGAGAAGCCAGAAACAATTACGTGGTCAGAACCATTAAAACTCTTTCTAAGAAAATCAGAAGTGAAATGCCTATAGATGAAAAACAAAAACTGATGGAAACAATTTATTCTCAGTTAGACAAAGCTGCTAAAAAAGGTGTTATTCATAAGAGAACAGCGTCCAGACGTAAATCAAGACTTGCAACTATGATAAACAAAGAATTTGCTGCTCCTGTTGCCGCTGCCCCTGTTAAAAATACTACTTCCAGTAAAAAGTAAAGTACAACTATAAAAAAAAGAACCTCGTTTAGGCGAGGTTCTTTTTTGTTTATATGAAGATTAATTCTTTAACTGAAATGGGATTGGGATGTTAACGTGCGACGTAACAGGTTTCTTGTTTAACATAGCAGGCTTGAATATCCAATTCTTTACAGCAGCTACTGCAGTATCATCCAAGGCACCTTTCTCAGATAGCAAAGATTTCATTACCTGAATTTCTCCTACAGTACCATCGTTTAATACTTCTACATCAAGAACTACCACACCCTGTATACCGCTACTTCTGTATTTGGACGGATATATGGGCATCTGATTCTGAATCGGAGTGGGAGGGGTATCGTACTCTGTTAGATTAAAGTTTTCGTCTGAAGTACTATCTGTAGGCACATTGACATTCATAGACGTAGTATCAGAAAAAGCAACATCGTTGAACTGGCTTCGATTGGCTTTCTTACACGCCTGGAGACAAAGCAATAGTAATATAATGATACAGTACGATATGAAATGCTTTTTTATGGTCATAAATTTCCTCTCTTGCTTTTCGGTTTTTTCGGCATAATGAGATGGGATTTTAAATATATACCTGTATATGAATCCTTATTCAGCACTATCTCTTCCGGGGTGCCTTCAGCAATAATCTTTCCGCCTTCGTCACCACCTTCAGGACCCAGGTCAATAACCCAGTCTGCACACTTAATCACATCTATATTATGCTCAATCACCAATACTGTGTTGCCCATCGCAACTAATCTCTTTAAAACAGTAAGCAATTTGTTTATATCGTCAAAATGCAGACCTGTTGTCGGTTCGTCAAGTAAATATAGTGTATTTCCTGTACTAATTTTACTGAGTTCCTTTGCCAGCTTGATTCTTTGAGCTTCGCCACCGGATAATGTAGTAGATGGCTGACCCAGTTTTATATAATCCAGACCAACTTCTTGCAATACTCTTAGTTTGTTATTAATGGAAGGTACATTAGCAAAAAATTCTACCGCTTCCTGTACATCCATATCCAGAACTTCAGCTATATTCTTTCCTTTATAACGGACATTCAAAGTCTCATTATTATAACGGTGACCTTTGCAAATCTCACATGTTACATAAATATCAGCCATAAAGTGCATTTCAATCTGCTTGAGTCCTGCGCCTTCACATGCTTCACATCTGCCACCTTTTACATTGAATGAAAATCTGCCGGAATTATATCCCCGCACTTTGGATGCCGGTAACTGAGCAAAGAGTGTACGTATCGGGTCAAATAGTTTGATGTAAGTAGCTGGATTTGACCTTGGTGTCCTGCCTATCGGTTGCTGGTCTATGGATATGATTTTATCAATATCATCTACTCCAGTGATTGAATCATTTGCACCCACTTTGTGTGAAGTATGAAAAAAGCGGTTGTGCATAAAAGGGTATAGGGTCTGATTAATTAATGAGCTTTTACCTGAACCGGAAACACCGGTTATACAGACAAACATCCCAAGAGGAATCTTGACCGTTATGTCTTTCAGATTATTATGTTTAGCACCATGTATCGTAATATTTCTTTCGTCAGCTTCAATTCTCTTAGAGGGTATAGGTATTGTCATAGCGCCGGATAAATATTGCCCTGTTAATGATTTTTTGTTATTCAGCAGACTTTTAAAATCACCAATGTGAACAATCTCTCCGCCAAAGACTCCGGCTTTGGGACCAAAATCTACTATAATATTAGCAGTACGGATTGTCTCTTCGTCATGTTCCACCACTATAACTGAATTGCCCAAATCTTTAAGCTGAATCAACATATCAACCAGCTTTTGATTATCCCGCTGATGCAGACCTATGCTGGGTTCATCCAGAATATACATAACACCCACTAACTGACTGCCAATCTGGCTTGCCAATCTGATGCGCTGTGTTTCTCCACCTGATAGAGAAGGAGTGCGTCTGTCTAAGGTTAAATAATGCAATCCTACATTTATGAGAAAACTCAAGCGGTTTTGAATTTCTTTGAGCACTTCTGCGGCGATAATTGTCTGATTGCCATGGAGTTTTAAGTTAGTAAAAAAATCATGTGCTCTGCTGATATTCATACCGGTAACATCACCAATATTCAGTTTATTAATCAGCACTGCCAGGTTTTCCGGCTTCAGTTTCTTTCCTTCGCAATCCGGACATGGCTTATCACTGATATACTGCATATAGTATTTCCGCATATCCTCTGATGATGTCTCTCTCATTCTACGGTTTAGCTGCGGAATAATACCCTCAAAACGGGAATTAAACTGACCTGAACCGTGCTTGCTTTGCCAGTTTACTTTAAACCTCTTACCTTTGGAACCATAGAATATCAGGTCTTTTATTTCTTCGGGAAGCTGATACCAGGGTGTATTCAGAGAAAAGTCAAATTCCTTCGCCATATTTTTGATATACTGCATAGTCCAGCTTGCCTGCTTATCTTCTAATTTGCCCCAGGCTGCGACTGCTCCTTCCAGTAAAGACTTTTCCGGGTCAGGCACTATCAAATCAGGGTCAAATTCAAGTTTATAACCCAATCCATTACATGTCTTGCAAGCTCCGATCGGACTATTAAAGGAAAAGTGCTGAGGGGATAAATCCTCATATCCGATATTACAGGCTGAGCATGAGTTTTTGGCAGACAGTATTTCCGATACGTTTTCATCCAGATGCTCGATTTTTACGTAACCATCTGTTAGCTTTAAAGCTGTTTCCAGAGATTCCGCTAAGCGAGATTTGATTCCATCTTTCATGACAATACGGTCAACAACTACATCAATATTATGCTTACTCTTCTTATCCAGAACTATGTCTTCATCCAGAGAACGCAGCTTTCCATTGATCAGGACTCTGACAAAACCTTCCTGCTTGAGTTCATCCAATTCTTCCTTATGCTCGCCTTTACGGTTCTGAACAATTGGTGCCAGGATCTGAAACTTTGTTCCCGGTTTTCTCAACAACAGATTATCTACCATCTGGTCAACAGTCTGAGCACCTACTTCTGCACCGCAATTATAACAATACTGCTTACCAATCCTGGCATACAGTACTCTTAAGTAATCATATATCTCGGTAACTGTGCCTACAGTAGAGCGGGGGTTCTTACTGGATGCCTTTTGCTCAATTGAAATTGCCGGTGATAATCCTTCAATATAGTCAACTTTCGGTTTTTCCATCTGACCCAAAAACTGTCTGGCATATGCAGATAAAGATTCCACATAACGTCTCTGACCTTCTGCATATAATGTATCAAATGCCAAAGACGATTTACCCGAACCGGACACGCCAGTGAATACGACTAGCTGATTACGCGGGATTTCAAGATCGATATTCTTTAAATTGTGTTCCTGAGCACCTTTTATTATTATCTTTGTTTTCAAAATGTTCCCTTCTGTATATTAGTATTATATCCCTAAACTCAAAAGCCATACTCATGTCAAATGAAAATTAATAACAGAGTATGTAGTACCGCATTTATGCGTAGTTGCGTAACACTCCGATGTTACGAATACGATTTATCAAGTTTGTAGTTGCGCATTCATACGGATTTATTACAATGGAAAACTCTTTTTAAAGCAAAGCCGCAAAGCTCAATTCTCCATTGCAATAATCATTCATTCCTTATTTGTTTCTCTCTTCTATCTTAATCAATAATCCAGAGAATAAGCTCAGTATACCATCGTTTTACCTTCGATTTCGAGGGTAATCCGAGGGTAAACTGAGGAGGATCTGTCATTAATTGTTTAAGAAACATAGAAGGTCTATAAGGGACACCTATGTGTATCTACTTTACGATATGCATCTATTAAAGATTTGCATAAGGAATACATATAATACTCTGCGCCTTGTGCTTTCCTCCACGTTACATCAGAGAACTCACAGCCAACACACAGCGGTCAATCAGCGGACTTTAGTCCGTCAATTGTCCGCTGATTGTCCGCTGTGTGTCAGTTAGTCAGGCTTGTAGGCGTAGAATAAGCATCTTGCTTATTTAAAGTAAACGTAGAATAGCATGTAGGGTCATGTGCCGAACGGATAGGAAAGAAGTAGGTTAAGTGCCTTGCCTGACCAAACATGTTAGATGCTTAAAGTAATTTGCTTTATTTCCAAATACAACTAGTTTGTATAAAGCACATGAGTTTGTAATCATTTTGTATGTGAATTCCACAAGCTACTAAAATTAACAGATTATCTGCCAGACTCACCATCTAATGAGATATGGATTACCTTTGTGTTTAAACTATCGTATACAGTTTACGGAAATACGTTATTTAAATAATCTATTTTCCAAGGAAAAGTTATGATTAAAATTTCAGGAACTTCAGATGCGGAAACCAAAATAAAACAAAGTGAAGAAAAATTCCGGAATATATTTGAGCATTCACCTGTGGGTAAATCAATTACAAACTCCGATGGACTTCTTCATATCAACAATGCCTTCGCAGAAATGCTGGGTTATACAAAAGAAGAATTAGTTACAAATTGGCAGTCGATATCGCATCCTGATGATGTTCTGAAAACGCAAAAAATAATCGATGCAATGCTAAAAAATGAGATTTCTGACGCACGTTTCAAAAAAAGATACATTCACAAGAACGGAAGTATTGTGTGGGCGGATGTAAGCACATACCTGCAAAGGGATTCTGATTATAAACCCCTGTATTTCATTACCACTGTCATAGATATAACGAATGATATTAACAATCTGCAAAAGCTTCAGGATTCAATCCTCTATTCGGACAATCTGATAAATAATTCCAAAGCTCCTATCATGGTCTGGGATACAGAATATAATATACAGTGGTACAATCCTGCTTTTACTTTGATAAAAGGTATTAGTTGTGATAAAATAAAAGGACAGCCTGTGTCCATTCTTTTCCCTCCTGATAAAGAAGAACAATATATGCAGCTAATCAAGAAAACGACAGCCGGGGAAAGATGGGATGTGGAAGAAATCGAGATACTAAACAAGGATGGAATGATAAGCACATTGCTTTGGACCTCTGCATTATTATTGGACATGGATGAAACTACAATTGGCGCATTAGCTCAGGGAACTGATATTACTAAGTGGCGTGAAAGTGTAAACTCTTTAAAATTGAGCAAAGAAAGGTATGCCACTCTTTTTGACATTATGCCGATTGGCTGGGCAGAACATAAAATGCTGTTCAATGATGATGGTATACCTGAAGATTATATTTTCCTGGATGCAAATCCAGCCTTTGAACACTTTATTGGGGACAAAAGAAGTAATATTTTGGGAAAAAAAGCTTCTGAAGTAATTCCTGATATCAAATCATCTGAACCTAATCTTATCAGTTTTTACGGACAAATTGTTATAACTGGGAAGCAAATAAAGTCAGAATTGTATATCGCATCTTTTGACCGATGGTATAGTATTACCTCATTCAGAAATCAGCCAGACCATTTCGTTGTCATGTATGAAGACATTACAGACCGGAAAGCAGGAGAAAAAGAAATAAGAGGATTAAATGCGTCGCTCGAGAAAAAAGTCATTGATCGAACTGCCCTGCTTGAAGCCTCTAATAAAGAAATGGAGACTTTTACATATTCTGTCTCTCATGACCTCCGGGCTCCCTTACGGCACATTAATGGCTATATTGAGCTTTTCAACAAAAATTTCAGAGAGAACGTACCAGAAAAAGGAATTCACTATCTTGATACAATCCTCGAATCCTCTCAGCAGATGGGTACGCTGATAGATGACCTCCTGGAATTTTCACGTACCGGCAGAGCAATTATTAATGAGGTGAAGGTGGATATGTCAGTAGTAGTAAAAGAAATAATATCTTCCATTGAAAACGACATATCTGAGAGGAACATAGCATGGGATATAGAAGAATTACCTTTAGTGCACTGTGACCTGAATTTGATTAAGCAGGTCTGGATTAATCTTATTCTGAATGCGGTAAAATTTTCCCGGAGAAGAAATCCGGCAATTATTAAGATCGGTTGGCACACTCAGCCGGGAAAACACGAATTCTATATCAATGATAATGGCGCAGGTTTTGATATGAAATATGCTGATAAACTTTTCGGAGTATTTCAAAGACTGCATCCAACTTCTGAGTTTGAAGGGACTGGTATAGGATTGGCAAATGTACGTAGAATCATTAGCAAACATGGGGGAGAAACTTGTGCATATGCTGAAGTTGATAAAGGCGCAACATTTAGTTTTACTCTAAACAGGTAGTATATCGATTGGAGAAGTTTTTGGAGAAGAAAAATAACATAGCATTAAAGATTTTATATCTTGAGGATAAGGAAAAAGATGCCGAATTAATCGAAGACTTATTATCTGCGGAATTTGAAACAGTAGAACTCACTTGGGTGAAATCCAAAGTAGAATATCTGAATGCCCTGAATACCTTTAAATATGACACAATTTTAGCGGATTTTAAGCTTCCTGACATTAATGGTATCGAAGCTTTGCATATAGCAAATGAAATCTGTCCTAATACTCCATTTATTAGCGTTTCAGGTACAATCGGCGAAGCAGCTGCAGTGGAACTTCTAACAAGTGGGGCAGCTGATTTCATCAGTAAAGATCGAATACTCAGGCTCCCACAATCAATACAAAAAGCTGTAGAAATGGAAGAAAAAAGGAAAGAGCATGAAAAGGATACGCAGAAAATTATTCAGCTTAACATTGATTTGGAAAAAAGAGTTTTGGAAAGGACTGCCCAGCTCGAAGAACTCAATAAAGACCTGGAAGCTTTTTCCCAATCAGTATCGCATGATTTACGTGCCCCTCTCAGAACTATAAGCGGCTTTACCACTTTATTACTGGAAGATTATGGAGACAGATTGGACGAGAACGGGTGCAACATAATTGCCACAATCATCGATGGGATAACTAGAATGGAGAAACTAATTCAGGGCTTGTTGCGGCTATCCAAAGTTGTTCATAAAGATTTATATCTAACAAAACTTGACATGATAGCCTTAGCCAGGCAAGTCTATGAAGAAATTGCTGATGACGAAACAAAAGAATCTTTCAGTTTTGTAGTAAACCATTTACCATCTGTATATGGGGATAAAGATCTGATTTACCAAGTGTGGTCTAACCTCATTTCCAACTCTATAAAGTACTCAAGACCTGTATCCAGTAAAAATATAATCATTGGTAGCATAATTGATCAAAACACCGTTACGTATTATGTTAAAGATACTGGCGTGGGTTTTAATATGAAGTACGTTAACAAATTATTCGGAGTATTTAGCCGGCTTCACAGTGACAAAGAGTTTGAAGGAACCGGAATCGGACTGGCAAATGTAAAACGTGTAATATCACGCCACGGTGGTATTGTTTGGGCAGAAAGCATTATTAATGAAGGCTCGACCTTCTATTTTAAACTCAATAAATGTAAGGAGTAATATATGTTTGAAATCAAGAAAATACTACTTGCTGAAGACAACCCTAAAGATACTGAACTTACTTTGGAAGCATTAGCAGAGGCTCATTTGGCTAATCGTGTTGTAACAGTAAAGGACGGCATCGAAGCTCTGGAGTATTTACGTTGTCAAGGTGCTCATTCTGATCGAATACCAGGTAATCCGGCTGTTGTAGTAATTGACATTAAAATGCCACGTTTAGATGGAATCGGAGTTCTGCGGGAAATCCGTAATGACCCTTTGCTTAAAACACTTCCGGTTGTTATGCTAACATCATCAAAGGAAGAAAAGGACATTATTATTAGCTACAAATTAGGTGTTAATGCTTATGTCGTCAAACCAGTTATTTTTTCAGAATTTGTTGACGCTGTCAAGCTAATTGGGGGATTTTGGGCAGTTATAAATGAAATTCCCAAAGATAATGGATCAGTATATAAGGGAACTGAGAAATAAATTAAGATTTCCTCTTGACAGAAAAGCGGAGGTCAAGAGATTGGCATAACCCTTGTTTGAGCGCCTGATTTTTGGGATTGCTGATGGGGGTATAGATCTTTGTAAGTAGATAGAAGTGGGATGAGAGAACCTGCGATCGGTAATACTTAATAGGTATTTATCAGATTGTGAGAGAAAAAACGCGATAAAATAAGTAACTTAAGAGCAAGTAATATGAGCTTTTAGGTGATAACTTAAAATTATTTATGATGGAGAGTTTGATCCTGGCTCAGGACGAACGCTGGCGGCGTGGATTAGGCATGCAAGTCGAACGGTAGGATACTTTCGGGTATCTGAGAGTGGCGAACGGGTGAGTAACGCGTAGGTGATCTACCTTCAAGTGGGGGACAACCCAGGGAAACTTGGGCTAATACCGCATGTGGCAGTAATGCTAAAGCCGGCCTCTGAATATGCTGGTGCTTGGAGATGAGCCTGCGTCTGATTAGCTAGACGGTGGGGTAATGGCCTACCGTGGCGATGATAAGTAGGCGGCTTTAACGAGTGGTCGCCCACACTGGGATTGAGATACGGCCCAGACTCCTACGGGAGGCAGCAGTCGAGGATAGTCTACAATGGTCGAAAGATTGATAGTGCGACGCCGCGTGAACGATGAAGCATTTCGGTGTGTAAAGTTCTTTTCTATGCGAGCAGGGGTTGGGAGGTGAATAGCTTCCTGATTTTGATATTAGTATAGGAATAAGCCACGGCTAACTCCGTGCCAGCAGCCGCGGTAATACGGGGGTGGCAAGCGTTGTCCGGAATTACTAGGCGTAAAGGGCAGGTAGGCGGATTGGTAAGTTAATTGTTAAAGGCCCATGCTCACCATGGGTAAGGCAGTTGATACTGTCAGTCTGGAAGCGAGTGGGGGAAGACGGAATTCCTGGTGTAGCGGTGGAATGCGCAGATATCAGGAGGAACACCGAAGGCGAAGGCAGTCTTCTACGCTTTGCTTGACGCTAAACTGCGAAGGTGCGGGTATCAAACAGGATTAGATACCCTGGTAGTCCGCACAGTAAACGATAATCACTAGGTGTCGGTGGGATAGACCTGTCGGTGCCGTAGCTAACGCGATAAGTGATTCGCCTGGGGAGTACGATCGCAAGGTTGAAACTCAAAGGAATTGACGGGGGCCCGCACAAGCGGTGGAGCATGTGGTTTAATTCGATGCAACGCGAAGAACCTTACCTGGGCTTGACATCCCAAGAAGAGAGCAGAGATGTTCTTGTGCCTTTCGGGGAACTTGGAGACAGGTGCTGCATGGCTGTCGTCAGCTCGTGTCGTGAGATGTTGGGTTAAGTCCCGCAACGAGCGCAACCCCTATTTCCAGTTACCATCATTAAGTTGGGGACTCTGGAGAGACCGCTGCAGTAACAATGCAGAGGAAGGTGGGGACGACGTCAAGTCATCATGGTCCTTATGTCCAGGGCTACACACGTGCTACAATGGTAGTTACAGAGGGGAGCGAGACAGTAATGTGGAGCGAATCTCAGAAAAGCTACCTCAGTTCGGATTGAGGTCTGCAACTCGGCCTCATGAAGCTGGAATCGCTAGTAATCGCGTAACAGCATGACGCGGTGAATACGTTCCCGGGCCTTGTACACACCGCCCGTCAAGTCAGCCGAGTGGAGTGCACCCGAAGTAGGTGAGCGAACCCGTAAGGGTAGCAGCTTTCGAAGGTGTGCTTCGTGAGGAGGACTAAGTCGTAACAAGGTAGCCGTACCGGAAGGTGTGGCTGGATCACCTCCTTTAAAAGGTGTAACAACCATCAAAGTTTCACAAATTTGAACCTGGTCACAGGTTTCTCTCATCCCTAATATATTTTGTAGCTCAGGCATGTTGTCTGAGTGAGCCAATCAGTGTAGCATTCCAATGCTGCACAAGACAGAATAAAGTGTAATTAATAAATCATAGCGCTGTGTGTTTGACGTGGTAGTAATGGTAGGTCAGATATTGCAGCGTTGTGTGTGTTATAGTGGTGAGAGCGGATGGGCTTGTAGCTCAGCTTGGTTAGAGCGCACGCCTGATAAGCGTGAGGTCGGCTGTTCGAGTCAGCCCAGGCCCACCAGATAGATTTACCGGGACAAGGCGAGTTCTTGTTCTTTTTCAGATCTTTAGAAGTATAGAAGAGTGTAAAAGCGAAACGAGAGCGCGAGCAAGCGCAGGAGAAATAGGTGGAAGTATGTAAGAGCATACGGTGGATGCCTAAGCACTGCAAGACGAAGAAGGACGTGGCTAACTGCGAAAAGCCCCGGGGAGCTGTAAGCGAGCCTGGATCCGGGGATGTCCGAATGGGGAAACCCGCTGAGTTGAAGACTTAGCACCCGGCACTCATTAAGCATTTACGGCTTTGAGCAACTAAGCATATTAAGTTGTGAGAAGTCCTCCTTAGCTGAAAGGTTGTAGGAAGAGTGTTTAATGAGTGTCGGGAGTAAACGGCGTGAACTGAAACATCTAAGTAGCGCCAGGAAGAGAAAGTAAAAACGATTTCCTAAGTAGTGGCGAACGAACGGGAAAGAGCCTAAACCGTCCAGCGATGGGCGGGGTTGTGGGACCGAGTGAGTAGTTTTGTGTACTTATAGACGAACCTGTCTGGAAAGGCAGACCGCAGGGGGTGAAAGTCCCGTAGTCGACATGAGTACATGAGTGAATCGGTATCCCGAGTAGCCCGGAACACGAGAAATTCTGGGTGAATCAGCGTGGACCATCACGTAAGGCTAAATACTTGTAGTGACTGACAGCGTAGCAGTACCGTGAGGGAAAGGTGAAAAGGACCCCGGGAGGGGAGTGAAATAGAACCTGAAACCGTATGCTTACAAGCGGTCAGAGCTTTGTAGTAATACAGGGTGATGGCGTGCCTTTTGCATAATGAGCCGACGAGTTGTTGTTATCAGCGAGGTTAAGGTCTAGAGGACTGAAGCCGGAGCGAAAGCGAGTTTTAATAGAGCGATTAGTTGATAGTAACGGACCCGAAACCAGGTGATCTATCCATGGTCAGGTTGAAGGTGGGGTAAAACCCAGTGGAGGACCGCACCAACCGATGTTGAAAAATCGGTGGATGAACTGTGGATAGGGGTGAAAGGCCAATCAAACCTGGAGATAGCTGGTTCTCTCCGAAACATATTTAGGTATGGCCTTAATCGAGATTGATGGAGGTAGAGCACTGGATGGGCTAGGGGTCAGAGATGACTACTGAACCCAACCAAACTGCGAATGCTATCAATTGTATGATTAGGAGACAGGGCGTGAGGGATAAGCTTCACGCGCGAGAGGGGAACAACCCAGACAGTCAGCTAAGGGCCTTAATTTGATGCTTAGTGCGGAAGGATGTGCAGTTGCACAGACAGCCAGGATCTTGGCTTAGAAGCAGCCACGATTTAAAGAGTGCGTAACAGCTCACTGGTCGAGTGGTCGTGCACCGAAGATGAACGGGACTAAGAAGCATCAACCCGAAGCTGCTGATCTCATAGTAATATGGGGTGGTAGGAGAGCATTGTAATTGCGCAGAAGGTGTACTGTAAGGTATGCTGGAGCGGTTACAAGAGAGCATGTCGGCATGAGTAACGATAATGCAGATGAGAAGTCTGCACACCATAAGCCCGAGGTTTCCTGAGTAAAGTAAATCTTCTCAGGGTTAGTCGGTCCCTAAGGCGAGGCCGTTAGGCGTAGTTGATGGGCATCAGGTTAATATTCCTGAACCTGTGTATAAGAGTGATGGAGTGACGCGTCAGTGCGGCAGAGACAGCTGTTGGATTAGCTGTTGAATGCATGTAGGATGAGGGACAGGCAAATCCGTTCCTCGTGAAGTCCGAGGTGTAGGACGAGGCAGTAATGCCAAAAGTCTGCTTAGAGATGATGCCAAGAAATAGCTTCTAAGCGTTTACTTATATACAGACCGTACCGCAAACCGACTCAGGTGGGCGAGGAGAGTATCCTGCGGTGTTCGAGCGAACTCTGGTTAAGGAACTAGGCAAAATAACCCCGTAACTTAGGGAGAAGGGGTACCCCGATATTGTGAAGGAGCACATCCGGAGCGAGAGGGGGTCGCAGTGAAGAGGCCCAAGCGACTGTTTATCAAAAACACAGGTCTATGCGAAGGCGCAAGCCACGGTATATAGACTGACACCTGCCCGGTGCCGGAAGGTTAAATGGAGAGGTTAGGCTACACTAATCATACTGATTAGAATTAAGAATTAAGAATTAAGAATTAAGAATTAAGAATTAAGAATGAGGCGGAGAGATATAATCCATCCGCGTAACTCATAACAAAAGGATAAATCTTTGAGTCTTTGAGCCTTTGTGGTGAAGAAGACAGAAGGTGTGATTAGTGTAGCCGAAGCTTTGAAATGAAGCCCCGGTAAACGGCGGCCGTAACTATAACGGTCCTAAGGTAGCGAAATTCCTTGTCGGGTAAGTTCCGACCTGCACGAATGGTGTAACGACTTGGGCGCTGTCTCAACCAGGGACTCGGTGAAATTGAAGTAGCGGTGAAGATGCCGCTTACCCGCGAACGGACGGAAAGACCCCGTGAACCTTTACTGCATCCTGGCATTGTGAACTGGTGCAGTATGTGTAGGATAGGTGGGAGGCTGTGATTTTGGCACGCCAGTGTCGGAGGAGCCGTTGTTGAAATACCACCCTTATTGTATTGGTTTACTAACGTGCATAACAAGTGTGCGGACATTGTCAGGAGGGCAGTTTGACTGGGGCGGTCGCCTCCGAAAGAGTAACGGAGGCTTACCAAGGTTCCCTCAGCCTGGTTGGTAATCAGGCGCAGAGCATAAAGGTATAAGGGAGCTTGACTGCGAGACTGACGGGTCGAGCAGGTGAGAAATCAGGTCTTAGTGATCCGGCGGTCCTGAATGGAAGGGCCGTTGCTCAAAGGATAAAAGGTACTCCGGGGATAACAGGCTGATACCGCCCAAGAGTTCACATCGACGGCGGTGTTTGGCACCTCGATGTCGGCTCAACTCATCCTGGGGCTGAAGAAGGTCCCAAGGGTTCGGCTGTTCGCCGATTAAAGAGTTACGCGAGCTGGGTTCAGAACGTCGTGAGACAGTTCGGTCCCTATCCTTCGTGGGCGTAGGAAATTTGAGGGGAACTGCATTTAGTACGAGAGGACCGGTGTGGACGGACCTCTGGTGTACCGGTTGTGACGCCAGTTGCATCGCCGGGTAGCCAAGTCCGGAACGGATAACCGCTGAAAGCATCTAAGCGGGAAGCCGGCCCCAAGAATAGATTTCCCAACAGACAGGTTGGAGACTACAACCTTGATAGGTCACAGGTGTAAGTGCAGTAATGCATTCAGCCGAGTGATACTAATCTGTCGATTGGCTTCCATATATTTTTACTGTGTTTGCTTGTTAGCAATCGTTTCGCTTTTTATCACTCCTCCCTGTTAGTGTAACGGTGGAATTGTGTAACAGTGGCAAGGTGACACGAAGTGTCATTCCAGCGCAGGCTGGAATCCAGGCTGTTACATTTACTCCGTAACACAAGACTTTTAAGTCAGGCGAGAGAGATGGTGGTTATTGCGGTGAGGTCACACCTGTTCCCATTCCGAACACAGTCGTTAAGCTCACTCGCGCCCATGGTACTGCAGGGGCAACTCTGTGGAAGAGTAGGTCGCCGCCATCTCCCTCGCCTGACTATTTTTCTGCCCACACCTCACCACCTTCTTTGACTCCATCACCCCTTCTCATCATAAACACACAATTTTCTCTATTCACTCCAGCCTCAATGTATCCAATCTCCATAGTCCTAACGCAACCACTTAATCTCTTATTCCTCTAATATCTTTGTTAGAATTTAGTAATAAAGATACTAATAACATACATGTGCTTTCAATTGCTGCACTGCAAAATGCTAATTATATAACTCATCTTATAATCATGCAATTGAGAATTATTCTAAATAGACAGTGGTAAGGTAATCTACTTATGCAATCGTATTGCATTATAATTGTTTACGGAGCAAGATACAAATTGTACTAGAGTGTTATTTCTACTGAAATGCCTAATCTGAATATTCTGGTATAATCATCTTTCTTTTTATCAGTAGTTAATTCATAACCACTTGTAAAGCTACCTTTAATGTTCTGATCAAACTGGTACGTAGCAGTTGGGGAAAAGCTTATTCTAGTAGTAAACCGATCAACTTGAGAATCAAATTGTCCAAAGGTTTTTTCATAATTATTCTCATATGTGATAGCAAGTGAGGAAGTAAGCTCATTTTTAATGTTAATCTTTCTTTTTGTAAATGGAATTTCTATGCCCTTGCTTGATTTGAATGAGTATGAGAAATTACCGCTGACATTTTGGGAATCAGATTTTCTTACAATCTGAAAAATAGTCATATCAGTGATGTTTTCTGAATTGGAAACATTAAGTGACAAAGTAGTCTGAACTTTTTGAGCAATATTTGTTGTAAGAGAAACTAAAGGATTAAAACTCATTGTCCTGGTTTCTTGTTTGGGTTTTGCCCAATTAATATCTCCATTCTGTTTCAATGTATACTGATAATTTGAATTCAATCTTGTATTCTCCAAATATTTGCTCAAACCAAATATACTTTCCAGTTCCGAAACAGTAAGAGTAATATCAGGAAAAGTGATAGATACAATTTGGTTACTTGCGCTTGCATATCTTTGGGTAATTGAATACGAATAGTTTAGAGTTGAATCAATCCTTCTGGAAAACGTTATACCTGAAGCTAAGGTATATGTGTCTTCATTAGATTTTGAATCAAGAAATCCACCTGGAACCTGATTAGGTAGTCCTAATTGGAAAGCAAAGTTTGGTCTTCTGGTTCGGCGTGTGAATAGTTGAGTATAACCATTTTGGTACGTTGCTGTCACGTTTTTAATCTTGGATAACCAAAGGAATATTTCTAATGGTGAAAATGTATGGTTTGGTTTTACATCTTCTTTATTGTTTTGTTTAATAGTTAAAGAATCTGTGGCTATGATCTCATTGCCTTTGTTAATGGAGTCTGAGTCATCACCTTTTGGTTCGATCGATTGTTCAGCTTCTTTATTTCTTCTTTCCTTAATATCCAGTTCTTTTTCGATATTTTCTTCTTTAACATCGATAGATTTATCAACATTGATTAATTCTTCTTTATCGCTAACGCCTTTATCATCTGTCTTTAAGTAATCAGGCATACCTTTATCTTTTTCGTTTTCTTTGTTATCTTTGTAGACATTTTTTTCTTGTTCATTTTTTTTCTTAGCATCATCAGAACCATTAGGATTATCCTTCTTTGTGGCTAGATCTGAAAATATGGTAGAGTTTAGAAGTGTGAAATTCATTCTGGTAGTTCGCGTAGAATTGCCATCCTTTTGGTAAATATCCACTATTTCACCTAGAACATTTTCAGTATATTTTCTTTGGTTTTCTGTATAGCGGGATGCAATACTACTAGTTAAAGTAAAGAAATTTGGAAAGAACGAAGGCGAATAGTTTGCACCAATGTCCTGATTAAACTCGGTTTCTTTACCCACATTGTATGATTTGTAATAATTCTTTTGCATTAAGTCTCTTTTTGTCAGTAAACGATAGCTGGTATTTACATCAGAAGTTAACGCCCAGGTGGTACCATTATCAGTATTGATGTACTTTGTTGGGTATGTTTGAGGTCGAGGAAACCAACCGCTCAGAGTATCTCTATTTTCCCAATTATAACTCAATGGTTCTGATGAATTGATAGTGAAACTATTTGTAAAACCTCCCGGAAGGTAATGTAACTTATAACTTTTACTGATTGGGATAGAAAAAAGGTTTTCAGGTAAGTTAACATTATAGTTATATGTTCCCAGCCAGGAAAATGTAGAATCCCGGGAAGTAGCAGTGTTGTTGTTAGTTTGAGAGACCTTTCCATTCATTGACATTTTATTGAGCGTATAAGCCAATAACGGTGATTTTGAAACGGTTACCTGGCTTACGGCTAGAGCTGCGCTATAATTGAGATTTTCGTTCATTTCACGGGCTTTATCAAGCGGGTCTGAAATTTTACTTCTTAATACATCAGAATTCGCCCGATATCTGGGAATTGTCTTAGTATAATTTCTATCAAGACTCAAAGGTAGTTTGATTCCCCAAGATTCAGGAAAGAACTTATCTAGAAATAGTTTATTGGCTAATCTGAGAGCATTGGAGTCTGCAAAGCCAGTGCTTTGAGTTCTTCCACGCTGGATAGTAGGATTAAAATTTAGGGATTTCTTTTCATATTCAACATCGAAAGTAGCAAAATCTGCAAAGATAGTATTTAAAGTTACTCTGCCGGCCCATCCCATATCCTCATACGGATCTGCGACCCGGATGTCGTCAAAATATGTTATTCCGGTATATGGGTCATTCTCCGATTCATTTTGAACACCCAAGACAAATTCCTTAATATTAGAGAGAGTCGGGATTCCTTTGTAGGAATAGTACTTGCCATCGAAGTAAAACTCCTCACCCAATGCCAGAGTATCCTTAATTCCTGAAAAGTCCTGTAGGTTACAATCGATGGATTCCCATTTATCATCATCCATTTCTGTAGCGTAATTAATAACATTAACCGGCTGTCTAACCTGATAATAATTTAATGAATCAGCACCTAACCGGAATATGATATCCATAGAATCCGGATAATTTTGAATCCCTTGCTTGACTTCGGGGAAAACCCAAAATCGTAGTTTTCCATATGAGCGTAAATCATAGTAATCCATTAACTTTTGCTTCAAAAGTACCTGATGTCCGGGTTGCAAATTCTGAGTAGTCAACGTCAATGATTGCTCAATAGGTGTTGTAGTTGAACTTGCGTCTTTGTAAAGTGTATTCTTAGGTGGGCTATAATGACCGCTTTTTTGATTGTCAATTATGCCAGAGATATAAGACTCGTCTTTCACAATTAGGTCTATTGTGTTTACAATACTGCCACTCAGGTCTCTAATATGATTATCTTCCCACTTATTCCCGACAATTGAGGCAGAAGCTATCATAATTTCAGTTGAATCATTACTTTCAGCCCAAATTCTGATATATGACACTTTTTTAAGTGATGGAGGAATTGATGAGGGAGGATTAATTACAGTTTCATAAATACTCTTATCATTCAAAGGTAATCTGATTAGCATGAATTCTGTTGTGTCAATGTATGAAGTAATATATGGGTATAGGTTAGGGATATAATGGTTATTATCATCAAACCTTGGTAAATTCACTGAATAACTTAAATACTGGTCTATAACATTCAAATATTTATTATTATCAAGATCTTCAGTATCGACAGTGTTATTCCCTTCAGTTCCGTTTATCTTGCTGTAATCTTTACTATTAGAAGTATATCCATAATCATCATTAAGATCATCACCGGGAGGATTGCCTTTGACTCCCTTAATCATATCTAAACCTATATCTTCATCTTTATCCAGTTCACCATTAAGGATTTTATCTTCGGTATTTAGAATTCCTAAACCTCCGTATTCAGTATAGAAATCCTCACTGATATCACCAAGATCAACATGAAGAGTAACATTGCGCTGCAGATTAATGTCATTTTGGTTTTTGGGAACTTTTACTAATAGCTCTATGTATTTTTTATTTGAGAAATCCAATTGTTTTCCAACGTACTTCATGATTCCACCCCAACTCCAATTAGTAATTCCGGGTTGTAATAGATAATTAGGAATCACCTTTAGAGTTAAAACAGTGGTAGCCTGATCTCTCTCATTTAGATTCAGCGTTGAATCAGCATACACTTGATTCATCTTTATGTCAGCAGGATTATACCAGTTTATCCTTCCTTTTGGCAAGCTTGTCTGCCAGGGTTTACTACCTGGAACCCAAGAGTAGAAAGTTAGACCTAAAGGATAAGAATCAAGAATGCCTTCCATATCGTCAATATAGGCTTCGTTTTTATGTTTGGAATCACCAGAAATATCAGGGATAGTAATCGCGACCTCACCTGAAAGAGATATCTTGCTTTCTGCACTGGTTCTGATTAAAGGAAGCGCATCAATCCATTTTGTTATAAAGCCGGGTTTCCAGGATGTGCTACCATCAATGTCAGCCAGGAAAAGCTTCATGTTCTCACTGCCAATCTTGGGACGTTTTTCATCAACGTTTTCTGAACGGTACATTACTGTACCCCCAATTTTTGAATTATCAGATAAATTCCAATCAGCTCTTACACCAGCTAATGATTTTTGGGCAACTGCAAAGCCTGAACGGTACTCGTAGTCAATTTCGATTTTTGCCTTGGGGTCTTTACCAGCTCCTGCCAGAAATGTAACTTGACCCATATCATAATCAACAATATAATCGCCGTTTTCTTTGAGTGTGGTTCCATCAACTTTTACTTTGACGCTACCTTTTAGAATTCCGGTTTGTCCCAGCGAAATAATATCCCTGCCAATTTTTCCTTTTACTGAGATGGAGTGAGTATAGCCTGGATAAGTCAAGGTTTCAGGTTCTTCCCGATACATATCAACATCACCAAGTTTCTCGAAAGGCTTGATAAACGGAATTGTTATGAATCCGGTTGCAAGATTGACTGCTGCATCATCACCGTTTACTATGTTTCCAACGCCTGAACTATCCAAACGAAGATAGTCATTAAATGTTAAAATATTTATATTATTAGCAGCATATTTGAATTTTTCCGGGACATAGTTATTTTTAGCTCCGCTGGGTTCTATTGTGTATATGTCAAGTCTGAAATCTTCATCATTCTCGATATTATCTATGCCCATATAATACACATTACGCATCTGATAATCCCATGTATTATTGACATAGGTTGAATCGAATACCTGATTACCTACCCTGAGCACTTTCAGATGGAGTTTCCCGTCCAGAACATTATTATTTGGAGGAACAAGTGTACCATCCACTCTGGTGTATTTTACAGCGATGGTATAATCGCTGTCAATGGGTTTTAAAATTTCTATTGTACCTTTAGCGGGATCAGTAATAAAATCTGTAAACTCAAAAATCTCTTCATAATATGGTGTAAAGCCCGTATATGGGTTAACAAAGACACTATCACCAGGTTGTGTGCCAACATCATCAGTAGCATCAGCGTTATCAATATACACTTTTACAGTACCACCTTTGGGCAGTTTCTCCGGATGTGCTACATTCCATATTCCATTAGTCGTCTTGATAGCATTATCTTTCCAACTGGGTGGACTTGACAACGCATCATCTGCTGTATATAGCTCATAAATATCCTGCGGCTTTTCCAGATAATAAAACGTTCGAGGTGTAAAATTCTTACTGAAAATTATTGTTGAATCTGCCTGGCTTTGCCCGATATATGTCGAAGTATTCTTTTGCCCTTCTTCTTTACTGGCAATCATTGTCAAATCAAGTGCACCTACTTTTAATTTGGAAGTTATTCCAAACAAGCCTTGTGAGCTTGCTGAGTAGCTGATATATTTTGAACCACTCAGCGCTAACGATATATTGCCAGCTTCAATAGATTGAACTACTTCGTCTTCATCTCCGGTATACTTGATATTGATATTATTTGGGTTGAATAAAGCCTCATCCTGATTTGAATTGTATTTCAGATTTACCTGTATTTTTTCTCCAATAGTTCCGGAAAGATTCAGATTAGTATCCTGCTGCATTTTTAATTCAAAACGGCTTCCCTGGCTAAGCTGTGAGTTAGGTACATTTTTTCTTTTAGTGCTGGTTCCAGACAGCGTGATTTTTTGAGAGCCATCCAGATTAAGCCTGCCGGCTTTATTTCCCAGGATTCTTCTTATTGATTTCGGAATTGCTACATTTGGTAAGTCTATTGTAATATCTTTGATTAAACCACCAGTTTGTGATGCAGCCTGGTCAGGTATCAACAGCACTTTTCCAATTAATGTCGTATGAAATACATTGGACTGAATTCCGGCTATGTATGCATCGAAAGATAGCACGACTTCAGGATAAATATCCTCGTCTCCAATTCTTGTTGAAATGACAACTTTCTCGTTTTCAAAATCTAAGGTTTTTGTGGTTGTCGTTCCAAAGCTGGGAATCAGATATGGTTTCTTTTTATTAAAGTTCAGACCATTGTTAATCTTATAGATATCAATCTGATTGTAAATAAGAGGTGAATAACCTGCAAGATAGAATCTGGAAAAACTCTCTGCTAAGCAAGGTGCTATACAACATAGGATTATAATTACTAAAATAAGTAAACGTCTACTCACTACAATCCAACACTAACTTTTTTGCATTTGTAAGGAAGCCAAGTGTAAGCCATCCAAGGTTAAAGTTTTATCAAGAACATCAATTGAGGGAATGAGTGGAACAATTAAATCTGAGATACCTCCGGTTGCAATTGCTTTAATTGGAGATAGCTCCTGATACTCAAGGCTGAGTTGTCTGATAAAGCTATCTGTCATTAAAGCATGTCCTTTGATTATTCCGGAAAGAAGGGCTTCATGAGTATTAGTCCCTAGTGTATGCAAGGGGGTTGAGAGCTCTATCTCAGAAAGAAGGGCGGCTTTATCAAATAATTCTGATGACCCTGTTTTTATCCCAGGTGCAATTATAGCACCCATGAATTTGCCTTCCGAACTTACTAACTGGATTGTTGTAGCAGTGCCAAAATCGACAATTATACAGGTAGTATTGTATTTTTTCCAGGCAGCATAAGCATTTACAATCAGGTCAGCACCAATGAATCCGGGGTCATCTACATTGTACGTTAATCCCAATGAACTATAGCCATCGATTATAACAGGCTTTACAACGAAATACTTATCAATCAAATGCTGCATCATTCTGGTCATATCGGGAACGACGCTGGCGATGGCAATCCGATTGATTTGTGCGAAGTCTATTGAATTACTATTTAATGATTTAAGCAAGGCAAAGTACTCGTCAGATGTACGTGTCCTGTCCGTTTTAAAACGTACGTGCCAGATCAATACATCATTCTTATAGATGCCACAAACTATATTCGTATTGCCAATATCTAAGACTAAAGTCATAAATGCAATTCACCTCATTTTATTCAGTCAGGATTTAAAGATAAAAAATGAAAAACGAAATTACATATAAAGTCATAAAATCCATTGTTTATGTTTGTGTCAATTAATTTTCAATCTCTGAGTCCAATCTGTCTTAAAGCCAATGCATTCTTTCGCCAATTCTTCTTAATTTTTATCCATAGGTGCACTTGAGTGGGAAGAGCATTGAAAGTCGTCAACTGCGCTTCTGCGTACTCTCTGATTCTGCGTAAACCTTCACCTCTTTTACCGATAATAATGGGTTTTTGACTATCTCTTTCAATCCAGATAGTTGCATGAATGACAATTTTATCTTCCAGTTCTTCATATCTGTCAATCAGAACGGCAGTGGCATAGGGTATCTCTTGTTCATACTGATGGAATATACCTTCCCGGATGATTTCCTGTGCAAAGAAACGCATAGGCAAGTCTGAGAGCTGGTCCTGTTCATAAAATGGGTGGCTGAAAGGCAAAAACTTAGTAATTGCAGGGATGATTTTATCAACATTCTTTCCTGATAATGCAGAAATAAAGATTACTTCTTCAAAGCTGGGTGGGAGTTGGCAAGTGATTTCTTCTTCAGTAATAGTTCCCTTCAAATCTGATTTATTAATCAAAGCAATCTGAGGTCTTTTGATTGACTGAAGTAATTTGAATATATCCTGATCATATTCAGTGGGGAAGGTGTGCTTTTCCGTAATATATAGCACTATATCAGCGTCTTTCAATGTTTCAGTCAGCTGCTTTAGCATTCTTTCCTGCATCTCGTATCTGGGTTTTAGATAACCAGGTGTATCCAGAAATATGATTTGTTCATCTTCAGTATTATAGATGCCTTTGATTGACAATCTGGTGGTCTGAGGTTTATCAGATGTTATCGAGAGTTTTTCACCTATTAGTTTATTCATCAGAGTCGATTTGCCCACATTGGGTTTACCTACAATTACAACATATCCGCATCGAAAATCTGCTTTCATTTACACCAACGAGTATAACACTGCCATACGATGACTATTAATCTTCGATGGCAGTGTTAAAATTATATATTGTTTATAATGCATCAAACACTGATTTGATGATTTGAACGCATTCAACTAATTGTTCTTCAGTAATAACAAGAGGTGGAGCAAGTCTGATTATATGTCTGTGAGTTGGTTTGCAGAGTAGTCCCTTCTCTTTTAGCAACAGACATACATCCCAGGCTTCAATGCCGTCTTTGGGTTCTACAATGATAGCGTTTAATAACCCTCTGCCTCTGACAAGCTTGAGCATTGGATGTTTTAATTGTCTTAGTTCATTTCGGAAGAATTTACCAAGTCTATAAGCCTTTTCTGCCAGATTCTCTTCTTTAAGCACTTCCAATGCTGCTGTAGCTACTGCACATGCTAAAGGAAATCCGCCAAAGGTAGAACCATGCTGTCCGGGTTTGATGACCATCATTATATCTTTATCTGCCAACACTGCAGATATTGGTAGTACACCACCGGAAAGGGCTTTGCCCAGAATCAGGATATCTGGTCTTACATTTTCATAATCACAAGCCAGAAGTTTGCCTGTACGGGCCAGACCGGTTTGCACTTCGTCTGCTACGAACAATACGTTGTGCTCTTTGCAAAGGTCATAACAGTCTTTTAAATATCCTTCGTCCGGTACATTAACTCCGGCTTCGCCTTGAATTGGTTCTACTATGAAACCGGCAACATTCTTGCCATGCTTCTCCAAAACTTCTTTGAGTGCTGCTGCGCTATTATAAGGTATCTTTACAACTCCGGGCAGGAAAGGTCCAAATCCATCATAGCAATCCGGGTCTGTTGAAGCAGAAACCACAGCAATGGTTCTGCCATGAAAGTTGCCTTCACAGAAAACCAATAATGCGCAGTCCGGATCAATCCCCTTTACTTTATATCCCCATTTGCGGGCAAGCTTAAGAGCTGTTTCAACTGCTTCAGCACCACTATTCATGGGTAATAGCATATCATAACCGAAATATTCAGTAATATACTTCTCATATGCACCGAGTTTATTATTAAAGAAAGCTCTTGATGTAAGGCACAAAGTTTGAGCCTGGTCAATCAAAGCTCTGATAATCTTTGGATGGCTATGTCCCTGATTCACCGCAGAATATGCACTAAGGAAGTCATAATACCTGTTTCCTTCAGGATCCCACAAAAATACACCTTCTCCTTTTGCCAATACTACTGGTAGTGGGTGATAGTTATGCGCACCATAACGCTCTTCCATTTCAATTGACTCTTGCGAGCTTACATTTCCGTATACTAGCTTGTCACTCATTATTCCTCCATGGGTCTATGACTAATTATTTTATACTAAAGCCGTATTTAAAAGTGGGTTTAAATGTCAATAGAAAAAGAGTTAGGCGTCTTGAATATGGCATCATAAACCTTCTGTCACAAATTTTTCATAGTCTCTTAAAGCGTACTTCGATTTGCATTCGCAATTTACGCAAAATGCACGCTGTATCCACGCAGTCTCAGTACGCGTAGACTCTGCATTACATTTAGGAAGGAAAACATAAAAAACAGAGGACAGCTAATTGCTGTCCTCTGTTTCTAATAGTTATAAGGCTTGTGGATGTTAAATCACTGCCAATTCTTTACCGATCAATTTAAACTTATCTAGGGCAAAATCCAGCTGTTCTTTTGTATGAGTTGCCATTAATGAAGTGCGAATCAGGCAGGAGTTTGGTGGAACTGCAGGAGGAATTACAGGTGTAATAAAAATACCTTCTTCGCCCAGACGTTTCCATATTTTAAAAGCTACCATCATATCACCAACATGTAGAGGAATAACAGGTGTACAAGAAGTCCCTGTTTCATAACCCATATCCTGGAACCCTTTAAGCATATAATTGGTGTTACTCCATAGCTGCTTTATACGTTCTGGTTCGCTCTTCATGATTTTAATAGCAGCTAATACACTTGCTGTGGAAGCAGGTGGCAATGAAGCAGAAAATATCAGCGCTCTTGATTTATGTTTAAGATAGCCAATGACATCACTATCGGCAGCGATAAAACCACCCACAGATGCTAATGATTTGCTAAAAGTACCCATAATAATATCAGATTCTTTCGTCAATCCAAAATGAGCAGCAGTACCAGCGCCTTTATCACCTAAGACACCAATTGAATGCGCTTCATCAACCATGACAGTAGCGCCATATTTCTTTGCTAATTCAACTATCACAGGTAGATTGGCAATATCACCTTCCATGGAAAATATACCATCAACAACAATCAGCATATTGGTCCCTTTGTGTTTGATAAGAATCTTTTCAAGACTCGGCATATCATTGTGATTAAATCTGAGCATCGTGCCTTGTGATTGGGTGCATCCGTCAATAATTGAAGCATGGTCGAGCTTATCGGTAATGATTATATCTCCCTTAAGAACCATAGTAGCAATACAACCTAAATTAGCCATGTAACCTGTTGGAAAAGCCAGTGCGGCTTCTTTACCGACCAGTTTGGCAAGTTCTGCTTCCAATTCAATATGGATGTCCAGAGTACCATTTAAGAATCTGGAGCCTGCACAGCCTGTTCCATATTTCTTAATAGCGGCTATAGCCGCTTCTTTGACTTTGGGATGAATTGTTAAACCAAGATAACTGTTTGAGCCCAGCATTAACATCTTTTTACCATTACAAATAACTTCTGTATCCTGTTCAGAGCTGATTTCTCTGAAATAAGGGTAATAACCCATAGCAATTGCACGTTTTGCATCTTTAAAGTTGTAACATTTGTCCAATAAACCCATTTTTCTACCTCAAATTTACTTAATATCTATATCATTTTAAATTCTTTCAGGTTCGTAAATAGTTCCTTCATAACTCCAAAAACCAGATATACCAGAGGAACTGAAATCAGCATACCGAGAATTCCCCATGCCCATCCACCAGCTAAAACAGTAAGAAAAACTAATAGCGGATGCATGTTAATGGTTGTGCCCACAACAAAGGGATAGACCAGATTATTATCAATTACCTGTATGATTTCCATACCAATTATTACATATAGTATCAGAATTGGGGGGCTCCCTGCAAACAGAATGGAAACAATGGCAAATAATATTCCCATAATTGGACCAAAGTAAGGGATAACGTTGGCAAACCCAGCCATGAACCCAATTAGAATGGCATAGTCTACACCTAAACAAGTAAGAAATATCGATGACAAAATACCCACAACCGTTATCTCATAAAACATTGCTCTCAGATAACGACCGACAATTTCATCTACTTTGTGCAGTGTGATAATTGCTATCTCAAAGTAACGATTTGGAATCACTTTCAGGAAATCTCTACGAAACATAACTGAATCCTTAAGCAGGAAGAATCCTATTAATGGTATTGTTGCAACAAGCGAAAAAGCTTCCAGTATTTTTTGATAGTTGTCGAGCAAGAGATTGGGGATATTCATTAATCCTTTGTTCATGGAGGTTACAAGATTAATGAAGTGGTAATGCAGATTCAAAATAGGTACCTGAGCATTAATGACATCAACTCTGGTAAGGATTTTCTGCATAAATGGTATCTTGAGTAAGCTCAATTCTCCTTCTAAAGAGGATTTTTTAATAAATGCCAGAAGGTTTTGAGCCTGGTCAATAACAACTGGTAATATCCTAATTACTCCCCATGCTATCAGAACCCCAATAAATGCATATACAATAAGAATACCAAATAATCTTGGGATATGTCTTCTTTCTAACCATGCAACCCATGGATTAAGGATATAGAAAAATACCAAAGAACATATCAAGTATGTAAACACCCAGCTATAGAAATAAGCTCCGGCTACCAAAGCTGCAAGCAGTAAAGCATAAAATATAAAGCGGGTTAGCTTCATCTGTTTACTCCTGGATTGGCTCGTTTGGCTTCAATATGTATTGACTAAGAGCTTTACAGATGCTATCAAGAAGCTTTACTCCGGTAGTGGGATTTGATTTGATAAAGGCATAATAATCCAGATGCGAAAACGCTAGAAGAGTAGTATCCTTAAGAGCAATAGCTTCGCCCTGTCGTCTGTTCTCATTATACATATCAGCTATTCCAAGGAATTGGTATTTATGCAAAATCAAAGGTTTGTTGCTGCTCTGATAATTATCAGTGAGTTCGATAGCACCTTTGGTAATCAAATAGATAACAGTTAAAGGAAACTGTTCCTGGTATATGATTTCGCCTTCTTTGAATTGCCTCTCCTGAAGAATCTGGGAAAACAGGAACAATTCATAATTAGAAAAACCTTTGAATATAGAGAACTTACGTAAATAGTCCAGATCTTTGGGACTGTTAATAAATGATATCAACCAATGACCAATGTGCTTCCATTGCATATTAAACCACCTGAGTTATAGTATTAAATAACGTTATTGTCCATTTATCACAAGAGGGACAAATGTGCAACCGCCTTGTGTAGTTGTAATATCTTCACCATTCAATCTCTCGATTTTGGTTAAAGCCTGTACATTCTGTCCGCCTACAGGAATAACTAAAATGCCAGGATCGGCTAATTGTCTGACAAGTTTATCTGGCATTTTAGCAGCAGCAGCACTCACAATAATTTTTGGGAATATTGTATATGTCGGAAATGCTTTTTGCCAGCCGCCAGAACCATCACCTATGCGATAATAGACATTATCATATCCAAGGCTCTTGAGCGTGGTTCTAGCCTTTAATGAGAGTTCTTCGAGTCTTTCAATAGTGCATACTTCTTTCACAATAGTCGCTAAAAGAGCTGTTTCATAACCACTACCTGTTCCGATTTCAAGTACAATATCATCATGGTTAAGATTTAAATGCTCCATCATTATTGCTATCATTAAGGGTTGAGATATAGTCTGGTTTAATTCGATTGGCAGAGGTTGGTTTCGATAGGCATATTCGCTATATTGAGGTAAAACAAATTGTTCTCTGGGAACAGATTCAAAGGCTCTGAGAACATTTGAATCTTTAATGCCAAAATCTATTAATTCCTGAACTAATCTTTTTCGTTGGTCGTCAAAACGCATTTTTTGTAATACCAAAATTCTGATTATTTGAGGTTGGTTTCATTTTCTTCAATCCATTCCAGTAATACAGGAAAGGCATCACCCTTAGTCATTTCAAAACCTAATGGTGTGAGTGATATATAGTGTTCTTCGACAGCTTCTGCATCTGTTCCTTTTTGTTTTTCCCAAACAGGTAAATCACCGCCAATTAAATAGGAAAATCCTTTTTCATCTTCTTCTACAAGTTTAAGAAAGTTGTAATACTTCCTATGACCTGTCTTTGTTAGCCTGATGCCCTTAACTTGATTAAAAGGAATATTGGGGACGTTAATATTTAAAACCTGGTTGGATTGGAGAATATCCACTAAACCTGATTTTAGCATTTTAACCATCCACTCAGCAGCAGTTGCAAACATTTGTTCTTTATAAGCATTTATTGAGATTGCAATGGCTTTATGTCCAAAAAAAGCAGCTTCCATGGCAGCGGCTACAGTTCCGGAATAGTGGATATCTTCACCCATATTCTGACCGGCATTGATGCCGGAAATAATTAAATCTACAGGAGTGCTTACCAGTTTTTGCAGAGCTATTACCATACAATCTACCGGTGTTCCGTCTATAGCATATTCCTGTGGTGCTATTTTATTCACACGGACAGGTTTCCTCAATGAAAGAGAATGCGATGCTGCGCTTCTTTCACTTGAAGGTGCTACTATTGTAACATTATAGCCGGCTTCTTTGCAGTATGAAGCAAGAGTGCGTAATCCTTTTGCTTCTATTCCATCATCATTTGTTATTAGAATGTTCAAAATTATTTCCTTTATTACATATTAAGATTAGATATGACAAGCATAATAGGTTTTAGATTCAGTAAAAGAACAGCTATGCCGAGTAAAATAATAATCAGTAACCAATTGCGGATAATCGATTTTAACATGTCCCTGTAAAACCTCGCTGCTTTGGTGCCATGAACGTGTATGTTTTTAATTGAAAACAGCTTCTTTTTGTTATTGTATTTGATCATTTCATAAGCGTGCTGTTCGAAACTAAGCCACTTTATCTTACCACCATGCGATAGATAAGGTTTATAACCTAATTTTGAGTAGTGCTTTTTTTGTGATTCTGAAATCTCCTTAGAATCTACAAACTCAATAGGTATAGATGCTTGCTTTGCTTTTCTCGGCATTCAATATTCCTTTTTTTTCATTTTGCTACACTTGCTAATTTGTCAAGAGAATTGACAGATTTTGAAAGTACCGATACTAAATTGAGGATGGTTGCTGAAATTGGCTAGTGCTAACTTCATTGTAACCACTTCTATAGTAACTAATTGGAGTTTTGTTATTACTAGTGTAAAGATTAAAACAATAATCAGTATAGAGTTAGAAGCCGGTTATAAAAAAGTCAGGCAAATAGTGAAGGCTTATCACTTGACAATAATTAACTGATATTAATTATGATATAAATTAGTAATCTATAATGATATGGAGGTATAATGAAACATAACAAAACAATCGTTCTGGTATTAGTCATTCTGGGTTGTGCAATTTGCTATTCCCAAAGCGTAAACCCCAATCTGGTACCTTGGCAATCACTTTCAACATCAGATAATATGATGGCACCAATTCTTAATCCTGCTGCATTGGGCGTAGGAAATAGTGACGGTCTTGGCTGGATGCAACTGTGGGATGAAAACAAGTGGAAAGACCATTACTTATTGTTTCTAAATCAGGAAGGTGTTTCATATACATACGAGAAAATAACAGATAGAATAAACACACACATGCTCTCAACCGGAGGAGAATTAACAGGTCCTTACATGATTCCAAACTTATATACAGGAACATCTTACAAATGGACTAATAATAAATATAAGAAAGGTGGATTCCGTTCCGGTGTTTTGTATCGTCCCGCTGATTTTGCATCATTAGCTTTCACCTGGGATAACGGTTATAAAGCTGTGCCGTCTTATCAAATCGGACTAGGTTACAGACCATTTGCCCAAATACCAATAATAAAACAACATAGATTTGAGCTGACAGCAGATTTTGTCTATTCCAAAAATAGCTTGAATGATTATGAGCTTTACCAGCCAACTATTGGAGCAAGCGCTGAATTACTTGACGGACTCAAACTGGGTGGCAGTTACAATCTGGAAAATGAGAATTTAATGCTAAACTTTAGTCTGAGCCATTTCAATTCACAAATTGGTTCAATTGCGCATTCTTCAGAAAGCAATGATTACGGAATGAGTTATGTATTTCTTTCCGAAAAGTCTTTCTTACCATTGGCAGGATTAAAAAGTAAGCAATGGTACGATTTGCCTGTCAAACAGCAGGTAGTCACTTATAAAGCGCCGAAATATAAGGTCGGACCTTTTAAGATATTTGATGATAAGCAAACAAGCATTGAAAGCATCTTAGATAATATTAAGAAAGCAACCAAAGATCCCAATGTATCAGGCATAGTCTTTATTAATAAGAATTTCTCTGCATCTATGGCTCTCAAGCAGGAGATTATTGCTGAGCTAAAGATATTCAAAGCAACTGGTAAGCAAATAGTGTTTTATTTTGATAATGTAAGCAATGGAGATTATATCTTTGCCGCTTCAGTAGCTGATAAAATTTATCTAAATCCAATGGGCACTATCGATTTAAAAGGCATTGCAATAAATTCTCCATACATAAAAGATGCGCTGGAAAAGCTTGGGATTGACGTGTACAATTTCCGCAGCCATCCATATAAAACTGCCGGCAATATGTTCAGTGAAACAGAGATGACTCCGGAAGAAAGAGCAGAATACGAATTAATTCTAAGTAGTTTATATACTCAGATTTGCGATATGATACAGGAGGGGAGAGGAGCAAAACTTTCCAAACCTATAGCTTCAATAATTGATGAAGGTCCATATTATATTGCTGATGATGCCTTAAAAGCAGGCCTGGTTGATGAGCTTGTCTATGAAGCACAATTCAAAGAAAAGATGAAGAAAGAATTTAAGTCCAACACAATTATAAAGAATTTGCCTGAATATCAGACCTATACCTGGTCACATAACAAGAAAACTAAAGTAGCTATCATTTATGCCCAAGGAAACATAGTCATGGGTAAAGGTGAAGTCGGACAGAAAATAGCCCATGCCACAACAGTTGATATCATCAGAAAAGCACGTAAAAATCCAGAATACAAAGGTATCATTTTACGTGTAGATAGTGGTGGTGGCTCTGCGCAGGCTTCTGACATTATTCATCAGGAATTGCAGCTTGCTAAAACAGAAAATAAGAAACTGGTCATCGTCTCAATGAGTGGGGTTGCCGGTTCTGGCGGATATTACATCTCTTGTAATGCCGATCATATAGTCGCTGATCCTGCTACCATAACCGGTTCGATTGGTGTTATCGGACTTGCCTTCAATGCAGAGAATATGTTCAGAAAACTACATGTGAATTGGTCAACAGTGAAAAAAGGCAGTCACTCAGATTTTGGCAGTTTGTCGAGAAAGTGGACAGACGATGAGAAATCAATCATGCAAAAAATGATTAACACAACCTACCATGATTTTGTACAGAAAGTTGCAACCGGACGGAAGAAAGACTACGCGGTTATTGACGCTATTGCTATGGGTAAAATCTGGACGGGTGAACAAGCCATTAAAAACGGACTTATCGATGAACTGGGTGGTTTGAAAGAAGCCACAGCAAAGATGAAAGAACTCGCAAAAATCAAAGGCGATGTAGAACTTGTACAAGTAACAGAGGGTGATAAATCGATGGAGATTAGTGTAAGCATGGGTTCTCTATCATTAGCTATTCCCGGTATGAGTATCCTGAAGTCAGTTGAAGATTATGTGCGGATTTATGATGAATGGAGTGAATTTGGTTCAGAGAAAACACTCTATTTCTCACCTGTCGATTTGGATGCGATATCTAAGTTCTAAATTTCAGTGAGTACAAAGAATTCACAAACCGGAGTACATTGTGCTCCGGTTTCTTTTTATAACAATAATGGCGTATTGATAATCAGAGAACCTTTTTTAAAGCGTGTAGTATAGCTATAATGTTAGTTTAGTAATTGTATCATACACTTAAAACAGTCTGCTTTTGAGAGTCATTTTTCTCATATTCAATCGTTCTATCTCGCAATCTTACTTATTCTGTCATGCTGTTAAAGAGGCTATAAGCAAACTGGTTCGAATTTATTGGAAAGCTGCTTGTTTTCTCCACTCCGATTACATCAACCTACATACAAGGGATAATCCTCAACTGGTATCGGGGACAACTTGGCAATTTGTTGGGTACTTCTTGGGTTTAGCCCGAGAGGCACCCGACTGGACCCCGAGAGGCACCCGACTCTGAAACGAGGGACTAACAAGTATTGTATGGAGTCCGAAATGAATTGTAATACATTGGTTATGCATTATTTTAAAGTGGAAGACAGTAAAGCACTAATTAACCGGACATAAAAGTTTAGATATTGAGGAAGGCATTTTGAGAAATTTAAAGAAATGTATTATTGTGAAACGCAATTTGACTTGACATAATTAATTCAGTGAAAATATAAGAAAAGCTATGATTGATAGGATGCAAGGTTGAATTATGATTATTGACCATCGCTATGAAGTGTTAGAGAGCCTTGGCTCTGGAGCATGGAGCAATGTATACAAAGTCAGCGACAAAAGAACAGGAAATATACTGGCTTTAAAGTTGTTTCAATATATATCTTCATCAGATTTATATAGTAAGTTCTCCGCAGAGGAAATGCACCATATTACAAAAATAGAGCATCCCAATTTGGCTCATGTTATAGATTTCGGGCATGTAGGCGACCATATTTATAGTATCAGTGAATATTATGAAGGTTCTTCGCTAAAGAATTTTAGGTTTAAGAAATCTCAGTTGGAATCTTTATATGATATTATCATCCAAATTTCCTATGCGTTGGAAGCACTACATACACAAGACATATTGCATAAAGACCTAAAACCGGAGAATGTTCTATATCGGATAGATGGTAATAAAGTTGATGTAAAGGTGATTGATTATGGCTTTTCCAAAATAAACCCTATTAGTGACCAACAGAATGTTACAGGCTCATTACCATATATCGCACCTGAAGCATACTTAACGAAACAAGCCACTCCAGCCAGCGACTACTATTCATTGGGAGTTTTACTATACAAGATTACTACCGGAAGTTTTCCTTTCTCGATTGAACAGATTAATACCTTGATTACGGGTTCTCAGCATTACTTCATTCCCAAATTCCCTTCTGAACTAAATGATATTATTCCCAAAGCGTTGGAGAATTGCATACTTCGATTGTTAGAAAAGAATCCGGAGAATAGATTTCAATCAGCTGAAGAGATAATTAACTATATAAACAGAATACAACACAAGCAATATCCTTTTTCGGTTGAGTGGTCGCTGGTTAATAAGATTAAATTCAATAGCTACATATCCAGAGAAAGTTACTGCCATCAAATCCTTGAATATGAAGAGAGCATCGAGCATAGTAATGGGAAATTAGTATCTTTAATTGGTGGAGACGGATTAGGTAAAGACAGTATCTTATCTTTATTTAGATATCATCTTCTTACTGGCAAGTATTTTTTGTTTGATTACACTTGTAGCAGACAAGACCATGAACCGTTCTTTGCCCTGATTAAAGAGTTTATGCAATCGCTGTCCAAGGAAGAAGTCTCAAAATACGATGATCTGGTCAACATCTCAGAGAAATTTAAGCTCTATTTATTCCAGTCCGCCAAAGATGCAAAGAGAGTTACGCAAAACCAGGAAGAGTTACGCACTGATTTTGACTCTGTCAGAAAATTACTGCTTAATCTATCAGAACAGAAGCCAATAATATTCATCATCAGGAATGCACAGTTTATACATAAATATACAATAGACTTTCTGAATTATATCTCACCCTTTATAGCTAAGCACAAAATACTAATAGTCCTGAGTTTTAACGAATATAACAAAGTTAATCAGATAACACATACGGTAATGATTCAGGTTCCCCCGTTGACTGATAAAGAAACCTCCGGATATATCAGGAAACTACTAACTTATCAGGCTCCAGATAGTTTTATCGACAAAATTTGGGAGTTTTCTTCAGGTAATCCATATTTTATCAGGGAAATGCTGATTGATTTGGTGCAGAAAAAGACGATAGTTAAAAATAAAGAAATTAATTATGATTATGATTTTACAAATTATTCACTACCTATCCGGTTAGAACATTCAATTTATTTGAGACTCAGTCATATTAGCGATGCAAATTACCAATACTTGCAATCTTTGGCGATAGTGGAATTACCTCTAAGCAGAGATTTGATTATATTTATACTTAAAATAAAGGATAAGGAGCTTTATGATTTTCTGAATGATGCTATCTATAACGAGATACTGGCAAAGAACAGACAAAACTATGTATTTACGTATAGAGAAGCTAAAGCAAGATTGTTTTCAGAGAGTGAGTATGCTCAGCATAAAACAGTTTCTAAATCAGTGATTTCATTTTACAAAAAACAGAATATTTATGATATCCAGACGTGTCTTGGCATAATTAAAAACGCAATTATAGCTGAAGATTTTAATGCACAGCGAGATTATACTTTGGAATTATACAACCTGTACAATGAAGTATATAATCAGGATTTAGCTTACAGTGCAATCCTGGACGTTCTTCTGCTTGACTTTAACCCTGTTGTAAATGTTAAGAGTGATAAACTCATTAAAGATTTAATAGTGTTTCAGGAAAAGGCAGAATTGTCAGGTTATTGCTATAAAGCTGATGAAATTATAACCGAAATAAGCAAGCTTCCGGAATTGTTTGAAAAGTACTATATTCAGGGAACTATCTATTATATCCTTGAAAACATAGATGAAGCAGAACAACAATTTAAAAAAGCAGCTACTCTGACTATAACAGGAAAGCAACAAATACTTGTGTGGCTATACTTTTGTCAGATATATTCAAGGAATAACCTTGATAAGGCAAAAGAATATCTCGACAAATTATCAGGAGTAAATCTCTCTTTGGATTTGAGGATTGCTTACCAGGATAGACTTGCGGTTTATTATCAGATCAAAGGCGAGATTGTCTATGCTATAAAAATAACAGAAGATTTCCTTAGTGAGTTGCCATCCGAGCAAGATTCAAAAATAATGATCAGGCTCGGCTCACTTCATAACAATTTGGGTGTTTTTTACAGTTTACTCAAGAATATAGAAGAAGCAGATGAGCATTTAAACATTGCTTTGTCAATATGGAAACGGTTCAATATTAAACGTTATCTGGGGCTTATATACACAAATTTAGCTGACTTATATTTAAAACAGGGTATTACGCTTGAAGCAGATTCTTTTTCACAGAAGGGATATAATATAGCAAAAGATCAGGGTCTAAAAGTCACGATGGCTTTAGCTCTGCTGAATATGGGCGAAGCTAGGATAAAAATGGGTGAGTTTCAGGAAGCTGAAAACTATTTATATCAATCAAAAGACTTGATACTATCAATAGGCAGCACAAAGTTTCTTAGTTCAATCCAAATGAATCTGGCTCTCGTAAAAAGTAAAATCAAGGACTTTGGATATTACTATAAGTTTATCAAAGAAAATGAGCCCAAAATATTAGCCGGTGTTATTAAAGATATAAATCCATTGATTAAAACTTATTTCTATTTTTTATATGAACTCGGCAGCTTAAAGAAAATTACAAAGCTCATTAGAAAGAATGCTCAGATAAATTATCATAATATTCATGAAGATGAATTTTACTATAATACTTTAAGCCTGATAGCATTGCTAAATAATGACTACATATTTGCTCTTGAACATCTGAAAAATGCTTCAAAACATGCTGGAGAAGTCAAAAACCATTATGCCATAACAGTATTTTATCTGTCTGAAATAGAATGTTATATCGGGTTGAAAGACTATAAACGTGCTACAGATATTCTTGATAAAGCGAAGGAACTTTCAGACAAATACCAATATAAGTACTGGGCAATTAAACTAGTTTATTACAAAATCATAATAGATTTGTCATCTACATCAAAACCACTGAGACAGATTCTCAGAGATTTATTGGATATCCATTCAGTGGTCGTAGCCAATGAGTACTATTTACTCCAGGTAAAAATTGAGTTCACTATTGTTCAGGTTTTTGTTGCAGTAAACGCTGAAACTGAAGCAAACTCATGGTTTGAGAATTACAAAAAAATACTGCAAGAAATAACAAATGATATTGATGACGAAGACAGGCAGACGTTTCTCAATCTAAACTATTATTATTTAGATTCAGTAAAAAGCTTGAATTTCATTGATATACCGTCTCGGTATTTAAATACTAAGTCAAATTGGAATGAACTTCAATACAGCTTGTTAAATATTCAAAATGCTGACAGGGTAAAGTACTTTATTGAGAAAGGGCTGATAGAAATCATAGCTCCGTGGAAATTTCAATTAATGATTTATTCAGAGAAACTCAATTCTTACTCTATTTACCTAAGTAGTTCCCAGAAATCCGGGTACATTATCACACCTGAAATCTTCCAGTACATCGATCGTGCATTTAAATCTGATAACATAGTAACAGAAGAATTCGAGAATGTTCACAATATGATTGTACCGCTACAGATTAAGTACCATAAAATTGGTTTCCTTATAATTTCAGATAGAAATGAACTAAAGTTCACTAAACTTGAAATTTCATTACTCAAATCAATAAAACAGCATATTACTACTTTAATAATGCGAATTCAGGATTATTCTGAAATTACTTTAAGAATGAATATGATGAATCGTCTTATGACCATCACGCATGCTCTGCTACGAGTCATAGATATCAAATCCCTGGAACATGAGATTGTTTCTGCGTGTATTGATTTTACGGGTAGTTCGAGGGGTTTTTTAATTAAGAAGGATGAAAGTGGAAATTACTTGTATCAGGTAGCAATGGACTTGATGAAAACACCTCTTTCAAACATCTCCGTTGTTAGCAAGTCAGTGCTTAGCGAATGTCAGATTAGCAAACGGTCTGTTTTTACTTATAACGCGTTGGAAGACAATAGATTTAAAAACTCAATAAGTGTCCAGGACTACAAACTCCATACGATATTTTGCTCACCACTCATTGTGAATGACAGTATTTATGGTTTCATATACTTGGATAATTTCCTGGACAATTCGAAAGCGATGTACCTTAATCAAGAAATTACTACATTGCTATTAGATCAGATCAGCATTGCACTCAAGAACGCTCTGCAATATGAATCGATAATCAACAAAAGTCATGAGTTACAATCTCTGGAAGCTCTCAAGGACGAATTCATGGCAATAGTATCACATGAACTAAACACCCCCCTTACTTCTTTACAAGGATATGTATCAAGGTTAAAAAGAAATTTATACTCTGATGAAGAAGAAAGGCTTGATATCATAGGGAAGATAGATAGCAATATCAAGAAGCTGATATTAACGACCAGTGACATTATGACTATGAATAATTATAATCTGAAGACACAATTACCAAAAGTTAACATTCAAGTGGAAGAAATTTTAAAGCTCATTCTCCATGAAATTGAAATAGTTTCACGGCATCGCAAGATGTTTATCAAACTCGAAATATCAAAAGATCTCCCTGAAATTGAAGCCAACTGGGAAGCTCTGCATCTAATGATTTACAATGTTGTATTGAACGCAATCAGATTTACAAATGATTTTGGCACAATCATTATTGGTGCAAGACTATCTGCATTCCAGCAAGAAAAACTGAACGATAAAGAGGCTTTGGTCATTTATATCCAAGATAATGGAATAGGTATTCCTGAGTTTCAGATAAAAAATGTATTTAGAAAATTCTATGAATTGAATGAAATCTATGCACACAAATCCGGGACAATTGAATATCGTTCGAGTGGATTAGGGTTAGGTCTGGCTACTTCAAAGAGAATAGCTGAGCTTCATAACGGCAATATTTGGTTAAAGAGCAAAGAAAACGAAGGTACGACTGTGTTCATCAGTTTACCTGTAAAACAATAATTCTATAATAAAGATGAAGAGAATTATGAAATATACCAAAGCATTCACACTAACAATGCTGATGATAATGGGTTTGTATTTAGCAACAACTCCCTTACATTCAGTAAGTAAAGAAAACAATGACTTGTTGTTTATTATAGGCTTATATGACCATCAACAATATGAGATGGCAAAAAAGCAGATACACGTCTTTGAGAACGAATATAATATGTCACAATATGGTGATTTAGTGTCATTTATTAAAGCAAATATCGCTTTTGCAGAATATCGATACTCATACGCAGATAGTATATACTCTGTTTTACTTAACAAGAAGATTGATCAAACTATGCTAGCAGAGACACTAGTTAATAAAGCATATATAAATTATGACCGGAATGAAAATTTAAAAGCACTTCAATTGTTAGCTCAAGTAGAAAAAAGCACATCTGCAACTGAACTTCTATTCCGAATTGAGTTACTCAAAGGTAGAATTTATAGCAGAATCTTCAATTCTGTTGCAGCCCAGGAAAGTTATGAAAGAGCTCTAATCTATAATGGGAAAAACGCTTCAGCGATTTCAGAGCTTATCAAATCATATATATCTACGGAAAATATAGCAAAAGCCAAAGCGTTAATTTATGGTATAATTAACGATAATTCAAGTCTTGAGTCAATAGCAACACCCCTGAATATCTGGATTGATTATTTACTGACAATTGAGGATTATCGAGAAATAATTAACCTTGAAAACGAAATTTTATTAAAAAAATTACCAACGCCTGATTCTATCGTGCTCAGATTCGCACAAACACATATTTTAATCAATGAGCTTGATGAAGCATTAAAACTGCTTTCTAATGTATACTTATACAAAAGCTATCGTCTTTTTTTGACAGGACTAATCTATACTCAGGAAGGAAAAGATAATCAGGCAGATTCAATTTTTGCTGAATTGAGCAGTATGCAAATACCTGCTAATGACCTTTTACCAGATAGTAATGTTGATATTGCTATAAGTAGTTGGCTGGAGAGGATAAAAATACTCTATAGATCTTCACCTGATCAAGCTATTACTTATATGAACGAGTACATTTCTGAGAATAATGTAAAAGATATTGATCCAAACATTCTATATATATATGGGTCATTAATGTTTAAGAGCAAAAAATATCAGGAAGCAGCAAGTATTTTACTAACTGTTAAAAACCTGGATACTACTTCGGCACTTTCTCGGAATATAAAAATAATGCTGGGAGATATCTGGTACGATGCCAGAATCCTGGATAAAGCAAAACTCGCATATAATCAGTATTTAAATAGTTATCCCCATGGAAGGTTCAGATTGCATTCTTTGTATAATATTGCTATGATAGATTTTGAACAGAAGGACTACCAATCCTCAGCAGCAGGATTATCATTGTGCTTATCATTATCTGAGGATGATGAGATCAAAGAGAAATCCCAGTTCCTTTTGGCTGAAATAGATTTTTATCAGGCTAATTACAACAAAGCAATCAGACAATATAATCAAATCAATAATAAGTATTTAAACAGAAGTGTTATCGATTATAGAATCGCACAGTCACTTTACTATTCAGAAGATTATCTGGCAGCCTCAGAAATGATTCCTGCATTGGTTATAGACTCAACAAATGCTTTTCAGGTATTGCTATTAGAAGGGAATATATACTTCAATCTCAATCGATATACAGAGGCGATGAATACGTATAACTTGTCTGCAACATACAGTAAAAATGATTCTGAGTCAAAAGAAGTTAGTAGTTATATAGCGTTGACATTGTATCGACTGAAACGTTTTAGTGAAGCTTCACAGCTATATCTAAAGTTATCTGTCGACAAAGAATCACCTCAAGCTTATTTAATCATGGCTGCTAAAGCAGCTTATCATGCAAAAGACTATCAACAAGCATTGATGTTGTTTAAGAATTTTATAACTGAACATCCCGAAAGTGAGTTTTACAATAATGCACTGGCTAGCATAGGAAGCATATATTACAATCAAGTCGAATATTATAAAGCTACACAAACCTGGATTAGTCTTCTTAAAAGGTATTTAAATAACAAGTATTTTAATGACGATGAACAAGTCATATTGCAAAGTGCATTTTCTGGATTATTATGGTGCTTGAAACAGAATCCCGATCAAACTGCATTAGATGAAATTAACGATATGATAGATAGCTTTAAATCCGAATATATTCGCTTTGAATTACAATATTTGTTGCTGAAAGTGTATTATGGGACAGAACAATGGGGAGATTTACTGCAAATGGCAGATGACTTGAGAAAAGAATTTCCTCATAAGGAGAATAATGAGTTCAGGAGATTTGTAGCGGGTTCTCTTTCAAAGTTGTATAGGTTCAATGAAGCTGATAGTGTGTTTCAAACTATGTATAAAATTGAGCCAACTGCGGATATATTAACAGAATGGGCAGACCTGGAAATAATATCAGGTAAATCGGATGAGGCTATTTCTAAATTAGATGAAGCAGTTGAGTTGGATAAAAATTCGCAGAGATTCGTTAGGTTAGTACAAAATGTATATGAAATGAAGCCCGATAGCTTATTCTTTTTTTGGCATAAATGGGAATCAACATTCCTACCAATACCAGAAAAGGCTCAATTCATTTGGTTGCAATGGAACTATGACAATTCAAATTGGGCATTATGTGATTCACTTGCTGAAAATCTGTTGTTAAGTGAAGAGCTCATAATTCGATCAAAAGCTCAACTGATTAAAGGGATTGCCAAATTTCATTTGAACAGCTTCGAAGATGCCATACTACAATTATATAAAACCATCTATTTATACGCTGATGCTTCAGATATTGTTTTAGATGCTAAACGTTACATAGTAAAATCATATATAGCCTTAGGGCAAATCGGTGAAGCAAAAAATGTTTATGATGAAATTAAGGACTCACTAGCATCTGATGAACAGAATGATATTGAAAACATATTAAATACAGAGCAACAGAAAGATGAGTAACAAACTAATAGCCATTGTTGTTATTTCTATTGCATCATATTTATCTGGTGTCGTCATGGATTTACCAGATATTGAAATTAGTGGGCCTTCAGCCTTGAAAAGCACTTTAGAAAAGCGGGGTATTATTAGTTCTGAACTGAATATTCCTGATGTTGTGGATTCTTTAAAGCCCATCATCCCGACTATGCCTGAGAGCTCAATAACATATCCACGTCCAAAGAAACAGAGCAAGAATGCATTGTACAGCGAAGCTGGAAATTCAGGTATAAAATCAAGTATAATGCTATCAGAACTCTTCTCCCAATCAAACTACTTTACAGCCAATGCTGGTATACACACTCCGGCAAAAAAATGGTATCAAAAAGAACTAGATGCAGGGATACACCATATAACCGAAGTAACGCTAATAGATTTTAACATAAATCATATAGATATTGATACTCCTAAAAATATTTCATATCAGTCTGATAGTTCGTTGCAATTGATGTATGACTTTAATTACAATTATGAATTAGCGTTCCCTTACAAAATGAAGTTTCAGACAGAATTTGAGTCATATCAGAATAGAAACGATATTCTGAGTAGGAGGACTAATAAACAGTACTGGAATAACCAGCTTACGATTAAGTATCTTCTCAACAATATTGCTGAATTTACTTTGGATGGTTCCTATATTCAGGAATCACCGATTCTGGCATTGAAAGCATCAAGAACTCTATCTGTAAATAAGGAGACCTGGGATTTTTTCAAAGGGGTTTCCTTGTACATTTCTGAGAAATCTATAGTACCAGGGATAGCCTTATCAAAGCGATTTTCAACTTTTCATGAAACAAGTCTATTAATTTGTCAGGAATCAGGATTCAACGTATGGAACAATTATACCCTGTTTATCAAGCAACCCTGGCAATACAACCAGAGAGAAGCTATTATTTCATTCTATCCATTGAGTGCTAACATATCCATGCTGAACAGTTCACTAGAGATAATGGATTTACCTCTAAATTTATCCTCTGATTATTGTATCAGATATTCTATAAATCAGCCTGTTCTTAAGTCGACATCAATTGCAGGAGATTTGCCTGTTGCAGTACCTGAAACTGTTTTAGAAAGTAGCTTGAAATGTGGATTCGAGATAAGAGAAGATTTAGTATCTTTCACTCAATCCTTCCTGTTTGATAAAGGTTGGATGGTAGAGCATAAATATTCTGCAATGAGCTATTTACCTATGATTACATCTGAATCCTCAATAGACTATACACTCAACAGATTTAAATTCAACCTTCATTTTAATCAATATTATAATACAAAAGATGATACAGGTGCTTTCTTAAGAGATGCATTAGATTTGGGTGCAACAGTTAAATATACACTTAATCACGAAGCATATATTTATTTAAAACTATCAAACCTTTTGTATAAGGGGAAAATCGTTTACCGTAATTTACCAGCTGAACCAGTTGAGTTATTACTAGGGTTATTCTATAAGTTCTGATCTTTACTATAGTCTTGGATAAAGTGTTTTGCGCCTTTCCAACGTTTGTGAACCCAGAACCATTGCTCGGGATATTGTCGAATTTTGTCCTCTAAAGCCTGGTTCATTTGCTTAATTAGATTCATTATATTCTCTTCATTGTCCTTAAGCCCGTCAGGATCAATCATTTTTTCAAAGCGGAAAGTGAGACTCTCATCGTCATTTCTGATAACAAATCCAGGAACTATAGGTATTTGAAAGCGTAAGGCTATCTTAGCAGTACCTTTCCAATTAGAAGCAGGCTTGCCCAAAAAATCAGCTAAAACTCCACGCTTCCCTGCATTCTGGTCAATCAGTATACCAATGAGGTCATTGTGCTTTGTATGCTCTAAAATGCCTTTAAGCGCGTTTTTCATATCAATAATCGTGCCACCCTGTCTCTCTCTGATAGCGTTGGTATAATTATCGAATAAGTGATTACGTTGCTTTTTGGTTATCATAGCCAAACCATATCCTGCCATGGGTAACATTCTGCAGGGAGCTTCCCAATCTCCAAAGTGACCCTCGATTACTAAAACTCCCTTCTTGCGGGATAAGGCTTCCTGAACATACTCAGAATTCTCAAAAGTTGTAACCGCAAATAATTCTGCATCACTCATTAAATAAATTTCAGCTACATTAAGTGCCATGTTTTTATACACATTTTTGACAATCCTGCGTTTCCTTTCAGATGAGTATTCGGGAAAAATGCTTTCCAGTTGTTGTTCTGCTACTTTTCTGCGAATTCCAATACGGTAACCTACAAAATCGAATATACAAATCAATATAGATTTGCTTAAGTTATAAGGGAGGGCTCTCAATACATAAAGAGCACCTCTGAATAATGTATATTCAACGATATTATTGATTCTTCTGGATAAATTCATGAGTTGTTAGCTACAAAGCATTCGAAATTTGTCAATTAAAAACCCTTAAGATATCTATCCTGAATGTTTTATTTAAGAGATGAAATCATGTTTTGGATAAGCTGTTTAGAAACAACACCCACAGAAGTGTCTTTCAATTCACCGTCTTTAAAAAATAACAAAGTTGGAATACTCATTATTTTATACATATCAGATAAATCGGGATTATCGTCAACGTTGACTTTTGCGACTTTAATACTATCATCTTCAGCAGCAACTGCTTCAACAGTAGGACCAAGAATCTTGCATGGGCCGCACCAGGATGCCCCAAAATCAATAATTACAATACCATGTCCGATGTATTCTGTAAAACTAGCTTTATTCAATTCTATAACCATTAGTTAACTCCAATAAATATTTATATAGCTATATAATAATTGTAAATCTATAAATACCAACTGCTCTCATTGTATTGCAATTGGTAATTCCTTGGCATACAATATAATTATTTCCAACAAGTTTATATCGGTATTAATTGTTTTGTGTATCTATATATTCTTCAAGATGCCTGAATTGCCATTTGAGCATTATCCCTTCAATGAAAAGAACAATACCGTACATCATCAGAGAAAAGAGTGATATAATGATTATTATAGCAAATACATGAGCAGTCTGGTAAGACTTTGTTGCCCTGGTCATATAGATACCAAGACCTTTTTCTCCTCCCAACCATTCGCCTATAACTGCTGCCATTACACTGTAAGAAACAGCCAGTTTTAATCCTGTAAAAAATGAGGGTAGGGCTGATGGTACTTTTACAAGACAAAATATCTGCCATTTACTGGCATTCATAGCTCTGAACAGGCGTTGATATTCAATGGAGACTTGCTGGAAACCATCATATAGATTAACAGTTATCGGGAAGAAACATACAAGAGTAACAATAAATACCTTGGCAATAATTCCATAACCGAACCACAAAATAAACAGCGGTGCAAGAGCAATAATGGGTATTGTCTGTGTTACGATAATGAATGGATGTACCGTCTGTTGAAAAGATTTCCACTTATCCATGCAAATGGCAATCAGAATCCCCAGTAAGATACTCAGAATAAGCCCAACAACCGTCTCATATATTGTTGCAAGAGTATGATTCCAAAGCAAACCCGGATATTTGATAAAGACTTCAAAGATAGAATGAGGGGTTGGAAAGATCCAAGGCAGATTATGTTTAAGGTTTGCAAAGAGAGTATATAGAATAAGGATTAGCAGTGCAAAGGCAGTAGGAAACAGAATGCTTGAGGTTTTATTGAGCTTCATTCTTCTCCGACGAATTTAATCTCGGTTTGCAACATAACTCCGAACTTATCCCATACAGACTTTTGAATGTGTTCAATCAAGGCTTTTATATCTTTGGCGGTTGCAGTACCGAGATTAACTATAAATCCGCAATGTTTGGTTGAAATAGCCGCATCGCCAACTCGAAATCCTATCAAGCCACATTCTTCAATCATTTTTCCTGTATAATATCCTTGTGGTCTTCTAAAAACAGAACCTGCACTTGGAAGTTCCAAGGGTTGTTTGGCTTCACGTGATATTGACAGCTCTTTCATTTTAGTAAGGATAGTGCTCTTGTTTGATGGAGTAAATTTGAAGACACTATTCAGATGAATGTATGGCTCATCCTGAAGAATGCTATATCTATATGAGAAATTGTGCTCAGCAAGTGTAAGAGTTTTAACAAGATTAGTCTCTAGATTAAAAACCTTGCTGGATTTGAGTACTTTGCTAATTTCACCCTCATACGCTCCCGCATTCATAAAGACTGCACCACCTACTGATCCTGGAATACCACAGGCAAATTCTAGACCTGATAATCCTTGGTTTGCCACATACTGGCTTAGTTTCGAAAGCTCAATTCCGCAGGAAACCACTACTGAATCACCTCTTTTTTCCGAATGTATAAGTCCATTAGTGCTAACAACAACGCCTCTGATTCCCTTGTCGCTTACAACTAGATTTGAACCATTTCCCAATATGAAGAATGGTATTTTGTTCACATTGATAAATGTCATAACTGAAATCAAAATTTTTAGTTTAGAAGGTATCACAAATATGTCTGCCGGACCGCCAACTTTGAAGGTTGTATGTAGCGACATCGGTTCATTTATTCTTAGATTACTCTTCCCGACAATTTCAGTTATTAGATTAACAATTTCTTTCTTTGTCATTGGTTATTAATCCTTTGTATAAATAGAATGACTTCTTTTAAAGAAACCTGTAATTGCACTCTGCATTTGATAAGCATCGTCCATAACTACGCTTGAAGCCGGCAGGACTTCCTGAAAGTAGTGACCGTATCTTTTGGTAGTAACTCTGGGGTCGATAATAACAACAACACCTTTGTCGGTTTTGCTTCTGATGAGTCTGCCAAATCCTTGCCTGAGTCGCAAAAGAGCATTAGGCAGGATATAGTGCATAAAGGAATCCTTATTGCTCTTTTCGAGTTTATCAATATAAGCTTCCACAATAGGTTCACTTGGAACCTGAAACGGTAATTTAAAAAGTACAAGCAGAGATAAGGATTCACCCTGTACATCAATGCCTTCCCAAAAAGAACTCGTTCCCAGCAATACAGCGTTATTATGCTTCTTAAATTCATCCAGTAATGCGGAACGGCTACTCCATTTTCCTTGTGCAAAAAGAGGACGATTACGTTGATAAAGTATGTCATTTAATTTATTATAAGCAGCTTCCAGATCTTTGTAAGATGTAAAAAGAGTTAAAGTACCGACCGGACTACTTTCAAAGATCAGTTCCATTAAATCTAAGGCTTGTGCTTGGAAATACTTATCACTAGGTTCCGGCAGGAATCCGGCAATAAGGAGTTTGGATTGCCCCGCATAATCAAACGGGGACTCAACAACTTTCTCAACTACATGTTTATCATCAACTAAAGCTATTCCGGATTGATGGAGAAAGAACTTGAATGAATTCCTTAGCGCCATGGTTGCTGATGTAAAAATTATTGAAGGTACATTTTTATAAACTATATTATTCAAATGATAATCCACTTCAATCGGAGCAAGGCAGAGCATAGCCCCGGGAATATTCCTGTCTGTCTTTTGACCTGCTTCAAGCCACATCGCATAATTCTCAAGATCAGGATTCATCAGCAAGAGTAATTCCTGTTCAGTTTCAAAAGCTCTCAGGTCAATTTCCTGAACTCGCTCAAACAGAATATCATAAGCAGGAATTTGCTTTGAATTTATTGTAGAAAACACATTATGCAAAGCGTGAATTTCTTTACGCAGGTCTTTCCAGAAATTTATAATCTGCTCAAATTGGCTAAAAAGATTCGGAAGTTGGTCCACTACTTTAATTCGCAATTTCCCAAACGAATCTGCCTGTTCGCACTGATCCCCAAGATATGCAAAGAAGTTTTGGATCATTTGTCTGTTCTTTTCAATCAATTCTTCCAGATTATTAGTGATAAATTTGATCTGGTCTTTGACTGAATCACCCAGAACACTTTTATTCAAAGCTCTGTCTATTTGTTCAACAAAGGCAATATTCTTTTTGCGGTAGACTTTGCTAAGCTGATTGACCTGGTTGATGAGGTCAGTATAGCCGAGTTCAATTCCTAGTTGCTTCGTTGCAGTTTGCATGATATTATGTGCTTCATCAATTATCAAGTATTCATATTCCCCAAGACTGGCATGATCTGATTTCAAATCTGCAAGAAGTAAAGAATGATTCGCGATAATTAAACTGGCATCTTCTACTGCTTTACGTAGCTTCATAACAAAGCATCTCGTAAAGAACTGGCATTTCCTACCTGCACAATTATGCCTGTCAGAACATAGCCTATACCAGAATATATTGAATCTGCTTTTATCAAAGGATGAGTTTTCAGTAACATCACCTGTTGTAGTATTCAGCTTCCAAATCAGTATATGCAGCATAGCGCTGGCTTCATAAGGTGTAAGTCCCCGGGATTGTTCAGTTAAGAGTTCTTCCCATTTGCGTTCGCAAATATAGTTGTCTCTGCCTTTAACTAATACAGCTTTGAATGGAACCTGCAGTATCTTTGTTAAGATAGGCAAATCCTTATTAAAGAGTTGCTCCTGCAGATTCTTAGTATTAGTAGAAACAACCACTTTTTTTTGATTTTTATACGCAAACTGTAAGGCTGGAATAAGGTAAGCAAATGACTTTCCAACTCCGGTACCTGCTTCTACTACCAGATAGTGATTGTTTTTAAATGCGCTTTCAGTACTTTCTGCCATATCAAGCTGTCCGGCTCTGAATTCAAATTGAGGGAACTGACTATGCAGAATGCCGTTTTCGTTAAAAATTTCCGGTTGGGAATAGATATGGGGATTCAGAAACTTATGCTCAAGGATATTATGTGTCTGATTAACAGTTGATTTAGGTTTTGCGCTGATTAATGAAAACTTTCTCTGATAATCAGATATTATTTCCATCAGAGAAGTCAGATTACTCTCCAATTGTGCTTGTCTGCTGAGTTCAAGTATTCTGGCATTGACTATAACACTGTAATTTGATACAGCATACTCGATAAGCTTATAAAATAACTCAGCTGTAGCTATAGCATCATTTATCGCGCGATGGGCATTGTTGAGAGAGATATTAAAATGCTCACACATCGTTCCCAACTTATGATTGGAAACATAGGGAAGATAGATTCTGCCAAGCTCACTGGTATCCCACCATTGATTAAGCAGGGGTAATTCGTTATATCGTATAAGCTGTGCATTAATAAAATCCAGATCAAATCGGGTATTCTGACCTATAATCACATTATGACCCAGGAAAGTCTTGAGCTTTGGTAATACCTGAATAATTGTAGGAGCATTACTTAAATCTGACGGTGTAATGTGAGTTAAATATTCTATGTAATGAGGAACATCTTTTAGAGGTTTGACAAAGCTATTGAAAGTGTCAACTTTAACACCCTTGTGATACTTAACGGCGGCTATCTCGATTATTTCATCTTTATCAGGATTCAATCCGGTCGTTTCGGTATCGATAGCAATGATATCAATGCTATCAAATATCGAGGGTTGATTTTTCTTTTGGGAAGCTGTGTCCTGGTCGCCTGCAAGAATTTCAGTTTGATTAGGATTCATTTTCCCGGTCAAGATTATACCGTTTCATCTTTTTAATTAAGCCCTGTCTTGATAATCCCAGTTCTTTGGATGCCTGAGTTTGATTCCAGTTGTATTCATCCAAAGCGTCAACTATCATCTTACGTTCCATCTCTTCTATAGCATCTTTGAGAGTTGATCTTTTTCTCAGTAGATTAATGGTTTGGATATTATCTGTGAATTTGTATACTTCCTCTGACAAGTCAGAAGGTTTGATGAAAGTGTTCTCTTCCGCAAGAGTTACTGATCTTTCCAGTTCATTCTCAAGTTGCCTTACGTTTCCCGGCCATTCATATTTTTCCAGACATTTCATAGCTTCATCAGATATACCTGACACGTTTTTGTTGATTCGTTTGTTATATTTATCCAGGAAATACACTGCCAGAAGCGGGATGTCGCCCGGTCTGTCAGAAAGTGGCGGAACTTCAATTTTAATAACATTCAGACGGTAATACAGGTCCAGACGGAAGCTGCCGTTTTTTACTTTTTCAAGTAGTGAGACATTGGTGGCACATACTACTCTGACATTGACTTTCTCAGTCTTTGTAGCACCGACTCTTTTAATCTCACCTTCCTGAAGGAATCTAAGCAACTTAGCCTGAGTAGATAAACTAATATCTGCTATTTCATCGAGAAAGAAAGTACCACCATCAGCTATTTCAAAAAGTCCCTTTTTATCATAAGCAGCACCTGTGAAAGCTCCTTTTACATGCCCAAACAATTCACTTTCAAGCAAAGTTTCGGGCAAAGCACCGCAATACTGGGCAACAAAAGCTTTATTTCTTCGATTACTACTATAGTGCAGAGCTCGGGCAATCAGTTCTTTTCCTGTTCCGCTGGGACCATCTAGTAGAACACTTGTCGGAGTATCTTTTACTTTTTCGATAATGTCAAATATCTTAACCATTGCAGGGCTTTTACCAATGATATTGGCGTAGGTATTACCTGCATTGAGCTGTTCTCTTATTATGGCATGAGTCTTTTCTAGATTGGAAGTTCTGATGTTTTCGATAATAACAATTATTTGATTAGATAGAGCACTCAATAGATTTATTACTCTATCAGAAAAGTAATGTGAACCGTGTCTGCTAAAGAGAAGAACAACACCCAAAGCATTTTTACGCATCGATAAAGGCAACACAAGAATGTTATTGTAATCTGGTGCAAAATGCGGTTGTTTAAAATTGAGTACGTGATTTTCTGTCCAGGCTTGTCGGCACAAGTCCATAAATGTGTCATAATAAGAATCGTTGTGAGTAAACTCATGATACACTTTGTAATCCCATGATTCAGGGATGGCAGGATTATTGTGCAGGCACAATATTCCGCCGTCAGCTTCTGAAATATCCATCAAAGAAGAAAGAGATTGCTCTATTAGTACGTCAAGGTCTGTAATCGTATTCAGTTTTTGTGTAATCTCATAGAACTGATTTAGCAGTGTTTCTTCAAATTTCGCATCACTAACTTCAGAAGAGTAATCTCTGCTGATTTTTTGAATTAATATGTCGTTTTGTTCAAGTAGTTTGATTGAACTAAATTGCTGTATTATTTTCTTATTATTCTTGAGTATCTGAAGAGCTTGTTCCCACTCTTTTTGTTCAAAGAGGACACTAGCCAGTTCAAAATTTGCCTGAGATAACTCATAATTATTATTTGTCTCAATAAAGAGCCTGATTGCTTCATTCAATTGTTGTTTAGCCTGGTCAAGATTGCGTCTTTCCAGTAGAGCCCGCAGATAATAAGCTCTACCAAGTTCAAAGCCGTTATTTAATTCATTTGCAAGCTTAACAGATTGGTTTAAATAATAATCAGCGCTTTCATAGTTCCTGGTCAGGATAAAGTAATAAGCTTGTTTTTGACATCCCTCAACAATCTGCTTCTTAGCATTTAGTCCTTTGAAGAAATCAAAACTTTCCACCAGATAGCTGTATGCTTCTTTAAACCTGTGTAGCTTTGTTAGGTCAGAACCAATGTTTCCATAAAGCTCAGCTTTGATGTATTCATCATTTACACTTGGAAGCATTTCCAGTCCCTTAAAATACAAATCATAAGCCAGATTCAATTCACCTTGTTTTTCGTACAATTCGCCCAGATTGTTAAATGAACGTAATAGTCCATCTGGAAAGTTGTTTTCTTCTGACTTTCTAATTGCTTGTTCGTAATAATCTGCAGCTTGTTTCCAATTGCCTTTTTTGAAGAACAGAGCTCCCAGATTGTTTAGAGACGCTACTATGTTTTTATAGAAACTAAAGTTCACCGCAGTTTCCAGAGACTTCTTGAGTGCTACTTCAGCCTGGTCAAAGTGACTGTGGTCCATCCAGGTTACGCCGATATTGTTATATATATTGGTGATGTTGTAAGGTTCACTAAGTAATTTTTGAATTTTAAGAGCTTCTTCCAGGTAATAAAGAGATTTTTCTTTATCACCTTTATCATCCATTAAACCACCAAGATTATTGTAACATACAGAAATACCATTCAGATTATAGTGTTCTTTTTCCAGATTCAAACTCTTTAGAAAGAATAGCTCGCTTTTTGTCCATTCTCCTTGAAACAGATGTAATACGCCAATATTATTATATATAGCAGCCAGACCCTGCTGGTCACCAGCCATGGAATACATGGTCTCTGCTTCTTTAAACGCTACTTCTGCCTGTTCGTATTCGTTAATATAATAATGGATTCTACCTTTGATTTTCTTTGCTTCACCTTGCATAAAATAACGTTTTTGCTTATCATCCAAATGCGTCATGCTATGTATAACTTCATCCAGCACCTCAAAAGCCTCATCATATTGATCTGCTTCTGTCAGAATCTCTGCCTTTTTTAGCAGAATCTTCGATTTCCACATAGGACTGATAGTGTCGGGGGAGTATTTCTTAATTACTTCCAGAGCAAAATTGGATGAATTTATTGCATAGAGCGTATTTGCCAGCAAATAGATAATCTCCTCTGCAGGAAAATCATTGGTTGTGCAGATTTGCAGACACTGTCTGAAATACTCGGCAGCTTTATCTTTTTGGCTTAAATCAGAATAGGTTAGACCTATGTGCTTGGTTATTTCCAGTTGCAGGGCAGGACTGGGTTGAAATGGCAGGATAAACTGATAAACAGTTAAGATAGCATCGTTATCTGATAGATTGGCAAGTTCCTTCAGATATTCGTCAAATAGCTCAGCATCATATTTCTTTATATAGCGTAATAGCTTTGCCCTGAGCTGAATACAGCAATCAATCTTTTGCAGATAGACCAGGTCTTTTTCGATTATCGTATTTATCTCTTCTGGTTTCAGGCTTTGAATCCAGAGAGAGAATGACATCTTTTTGTGAACCAGCCAGTTGTCATCCACCTGATAGATTAAATCATCTTTTTCCAGTAGATTTAAATCAGCCGTTAATGTCTTAGAGCCAGTGGTTTTCTTCAAAGCATCCGGTCCGGATGTCCCATCCAGAATATAGATGTTGATTATCAGTTTCTTTTGAGATTCATTAAGACTGTTTAGCTTGGTTAAGTAGATGTCCTCAGTATTGTAGTGTTTATCAATAAAGTTTGAGATATCAAATTTCTTGGATTTACTCTTTGACATATCTGTGAGTATCGTTTCTATAATCAGAAGATTGCCTTCTGAGATATTCTTAAAGATTTCGCTTTCTTTAGTATAGGCAAGATTGGAATCAGGGAAAGTCTTATGAATGAGTTGTTCAATATTCTCTTTACTGAGAGGGAGCATGTGGTCAACTTCTGAAAAAGGAAACAGCTTCTTATGGGAAAGCGCAATAACCTGCAAACGGGCATCTTCGGCATATTGTACTATATACTGTAAAAAGTCTCTACTGTAACTGTCCATTAAGTCACAATCATCAACGATGAGCAGACAGGGTTTCAGAGCATCTTTCTGAACTATATTCTCTGAAAGATAATAAAAGAAATCGAACTTTCTACCCGAATTATTGAGGTTTGTGCGTGTTGTGCAAATCTCTTCTATTTCATTTTCTGTTAAGGTTGTAATTTTAAGCAAAAGGTCTTTGAGGTGATTATCCCAAAACGGATGTGGAGAATATCGGACTATGCAATCATAACTATCCTGCAAAGATTCAACAATCGGCTCAATTAGAAATGATTTACCACTACCGGGATTTCCAATGATTTCAAATAAATGACTCTGCTGCGTGTTTTTTAAAACATTGTGAATTCTGGAGAGCATGAACCGCTCTCGAATAAACTGGTGCAATATGCTTTTAATCGATATAGGCATGGTCACCTCGTTACAACGTAATATCCGTTTACACTTTCTACTGTAAAATAAGGTTACAATATTTGTCAAGCAGTAAGTAAACTTGAGCAAATAAACCGGAATATTTTAATACAATATTCAGTCAGGCATGTTTGAGATATAATATCCTAATTTCCTTCTTATGGAGACAAAGAGAAAAGGAGAGCTAAGAGAGATTAACTTTCTTTATTTTTGTGTATCCATTAGCATTAGCGTTTAAATAAATACCTAACCACTTAATCACGGCTAAGCTTTTAATAATCATTCATAATTAGCAGCGTCGCTGCTCAGTACTCTTTCCCAATATGGGATAAGCAACTATTCCTGAATAGAACCTCTTGGGATCCTCTTGGGCTTAGCCCAGGAAGTTCCCAACAGGTTCTCAACAGGTTCCATCATTGAACTCAAAATTCGAGCATGGAGGAACGATTAAGTAAGAGATAAGAAAATCACTGCGAATCGTGATCCATGTTACAAATATCAAGTACCGAGATAGTACGGTGAATCGTTCCACATTTGATGCTCAAATGAGTAGAATTCGTTCGTAAAACAAATAAGTCTTATTTGCGTAGAAACCCGCATCAATCGCATGAGGATACTCAAAACCGCTTTCAGGCTACTATGCGTAATCTGGGTACAATTAAGCCGGATTTTTACAACAAAGAAGACTTTGGCTTTTATCTGGAACTGTATAATCAATTGCCGGATAAACGATACGGCTCTGTGATGACCCGGTGTAATCTCTACATGAAAGTGATGTTCACAATGGCAAAGACCTTTCCCGATGTTGACCTGAGCACGATTACCAAACAGGATATTTACGATCATGATTATCCCTGCCTGAGTGTTAAAGCTGCTGTTGACGACGGATTATTTCCAATTGTCAAAGGGTATAATAGATTTAATAATCCGATATAAAGCAGATTACGAAGTTGCATGATGACGTAGAAGCAATAATGTGGCAAATAAATGAAATTAATTATTGACACAATTAATCCACAAATAAAATAAGAAAAGTTATGATAATTACTATGTGAGGGATAAATGAAAAGAATTGTTTTCTTGCATGCTTTCGTAACAATTGCTGTCTTATGCTCAGCGCTTGTTACTGACAAAGTGAATCAATTATCTGGTTACACATATTTGACATCGGATAAAACTCTTTCAACAAATAAAGAAGCACACAATGCCGGAACATCAAACAGTCAAAACAATCGAAATATCATTCAAATTTTGGATGAAGGATTTGAAGGTTCGTTTCCTTCTGGTTTATGGTCGGTTAGCGGTACTCCAACCTGGGATATCGAATCCAGCCAGCAACACACAGGAACATCTGCTGCCTGGTGTGCGGGTAGTACATTGAACGCTGCTGGAAATCAATATGCTAATAACATGAGTGCAGCAATGGTTTATGGTCCTTTTGATTTAACAGAAGCCAGTAATGCTGTTTTATCATTCTGGTCAAAAACCAGTACAGAACCGGGTTATGATTCTCTTCATGTTAAAATTGGCTATTGTTACGAAAATGATTTGTGGGTTTGGACTAATGTATTTACTGAGAAAGGAGAAATAAACACCTGGCACCAAACAACAATAAACAGCATTAACTCTTTTCTTGGTTATAATCAGGTGAAGGTGAGTTTTGTTTTTAAATCTGATTATTCAGATTGCAATTATTCAGGGAGTTGGATAGATGACATATTGCTAACAAAAGCAGTTCCTATTCCAGTTCTGGAAATTACTCCAACAGTAATTACAGTACCAAATTCGTCGGGAAGCTTTCCCATCAATGTATCATCAAATGTAAACTGTACAATAACTGACGATGCTGATTGGATTACTTGTTCTCCTGCATCAGGAAGTGATTTTGATTCAATTACAATAAGCTATGCAGAAAATACTTCAGCCATGCCCCGGACAGCAACAGTAACGATTATCGGAGCCGATACACTAAGACAAACCTGTTCTGTAACTCAAAATCCAAATCCTAACCCATTCCTGACAGTAACTCCTGAAACCCAATTATTACCTAGTGCATCCGGCAATTTTATTATTGAGATATCATCAAGTGTTGAATGGAGTTTTGGTGGAAGTCCTGACTGGTTAACTCTCTCTGAACAAAGTGGCATTGGAGATGCTATCGTAACAGTTTCATTTGCTCAAAACCCAAATCTGTTTCTTAGAGCAGCAATATTATCAATATCCGGTGAGGAATCACTAAATCAAACTTGTACAATAACGCAATCTGCCGCTCCTTATATGACAATAAATCCATTATCACAATCAGTGTCCAGTACATCAGGTAGCTTGTCAATAACTCTGTTATCAAACACAAACTGGTCAGCTTTAACAAATGTCTCATGGATAACCTGCTCTCCCATGAATGGCAGTTTTAGTGATATAGTTTCTATATCTTATGAGCAGAACTCAACCACCTCACCCAGAACAGGAACTGTAACATTCTCAGGAACAGGAGCATCTAATCAATTATTAACCATTTCTCAAGACGCTGCTGTTGCCAATGAAGATAATTTCAGTACCCCAATGATTACCAAGCTATTTGAAAACTATCCCAATCCTTTTAGTTCAAAGACTAATATCCGATATTCAGTTAAATCTCCTTGCAGTATAGAAATCTATGTATGCAATATCAAGGGTAATGTAGTAAAAAATATTGTAAAATCAAAGTCTGGCAAAGGCGATTATACAATCAACTGGGATGGAACTGACAATGCCGGGAAGAAAGTTGGCAGCGGTATATATTATTTGTTTATGAAAGCTGATTCATACCAAGCGTGTAAGAAGATAGTTTTCGTGAAGTAGCTTGAAGAAGGAAGTAATCAAACCCTGTTAATTCTGTCTTAAACTTATAGATTCTTTGGCTCTATGTCTCTGTGGGTAGATTAAACAGCATGGATTCCTGCCTGCGCAGGAATGACACTCTGCGGCTTCGAGGCTATAATATGCTAAAATCTCTTTTCTCTCTTGATTCTCTGCGGGTAGATTAAAACAGCATGGATTCCTGCCTGCGCAGGAATGACAGCTCGGTGGCTTTGTGGGTAGATTCAAAAAAATGATTGACTGTATAGAACGACTGAAACTTAATGAAAATGGATAAAAAGTAATGAAAAAGAAGAAGAATAAGTCATTTATTGTCAAGGTATTGGGATTTGTGCTAAAAATCCATTTATGGTTTTGGGGCATCATTGCTCTGTTATGTGTCATATATCAGTTTGTCAATCCTCCCGTTACACCATTGATGCTGCACCGCTACTTCATACGGGGTTATGACTGGCACAAACGGTATTACAAACCCATTAAAGATATACCCAAGCGGACAGTGCGTATGATTATGATATTGGAAGACCCAAATTACTATAAGCACTTTGGCTTTGAGTGGCGGGCTGTGCAGAAAGCCTGGGAACGCAATCAAAGGAGCGGCAGGATAAGATTTGGCGCCAGCACTATCAGTAATCAGGTGGCACGCACTATCTTTCTGACTACCGATAGAAACTACTTCCGAAAGTATCTGGAGATACAGATAACGGTGATAATGGAAGTTATCATGACTAAGCGGCGCATGATGGAGTTGTATCTCAATTACATAGAGTGGGGTAAAGGTATCTATGGCATTGAGACTGCCTCACGTTATTACTACGGGAAGGGCATACGCAAGATAAGTCCTGACCAGTCGATGCGTTTGGTTTCCATCCTGACTAATCCTGTAAAGTACTCAACCAAGACTTTTTACAAAAGCAGGTCTGCTTCACAACGTTATAATATGCTGCAACGCATCTATTAGTATGGAACTTCAGGAAAAATTACTTCACCATATCTGGGATCAAAGGCACCTGATTCACGAGCTGAAAACAGTTAGTGGAAAGTCACTTAACATTATCTATCAGGGACAGTATAATACCAATAGCGGTCCTGACTTTAAAAACGTTATCCTTAATCTGGACGGACAGAATATACAGGGTGACGTGGAAATACATTTCAGAGCTTATGACTGGACAGCTCATCATCATAATGAAGACCCCATGTATAATAACACAATATTACACGTTGTTTTGGAGCATAAATCCAATATGCTGTATACTCTGCGTGAAGATGCACAAGCTATCGAAATTCTGGAATTACAAAATCAAATAGACGCAGATATTGCCAAACTCTTTAACCACTATCAAAATACTCCTCCCCAGAAACATATAGGACTTTGTGATTACTTTATGCTGAGTTCGGATGAAGGTGTAAACCAGTTATTGAAAGCCAACGGATGGGAACGTTTTCAAAAGAAATGTAACCGGTTTAATGCTGAACTGATGTTCAATAGCTTTGACCAGCTTCTGTATAACGGCATTATGGAAGCTATGGGTTATGACAAAAACAAGTTTAATACACTTGCCATTGCTCAGCACTTCTCGTGGGAAAGGCTCAAGGAATGGCACTCAAACGGCATGGATAGTATAACACTTGCTTCTATCTGGCTCAACTATGCAGGCTTGATGGATAAAACAGAAGCTCTAATGGATTCAGACTTTGCTTTTAGATTGAATAAGGCTTTTGAGTATCAAAACTTCACTACAGATAAAACAACATTGAAGTGGAACTTATTCAGAATAAGACCGGCAAACCATCCTGTGAAAAGAATAATCCAATCTGCATACATCATTCATTATCTATTAAACAAAGGCATTCTTAATTCTCTTTTGGCCGCCTTAAAAGACTGTCGGGTTACCAATATCAGTTCTTTCAATAAAAGTTTGTTGGCTATCTTCCAGCCCGAATCGGAAATCTGGGATATCATTGAAAAGCCTGGTAAAACATTAATTTCGACTATAACAGGAAATATCATTCTTCCGATTCTATACTTGTATGCACAAAAGACTAATGATGATGGGTTTTGTGACAAAATCAAACAAACACTCAATAAACTACCTGCCCAGCACGATAACTACATTACTCATTTCATGAAAGGCTATATGAACGATAATCAATGGGCTTTGGCAACAACCGATTTTAGCAGACAACAAGGCTTAATGCACCTTTACTACGGTTTTTGTAAATACAGGTTGTGTGAAGCATGCTTGTCAGAAAAACAGAAATGCATTCAGAGTATGTAATGATGAGGTTTGCCATTCAATGAGACGTGATGTAAGCAATCTGAGCAGGTCCACACTGGAGCGCCGGAAAAAGACTATTGATATGGTCACACGTCTGTTTGTGCATATTATCAAGCTGGAACGTGATATCTCAACTCAGGAAATCAGTATTCTATATACCCTGTTGATTGACCTGTTTCGTTTCGTGGACGTTTCCTGGGAAGTGTATGTCCGCGAGATTATTGATAGCGAATATGACATAGAAGAAGTCATCGGATATCTGAATAAACAACTCATTCAATTAGATAAAGTACGGATAGTATTGAGCCTGATGATAATGGCGAATACTGATACCGACTTTGAAATTTCGGAAATCACAACAATTCTGGACCTTTGTAAGAAGTTTAATCTTAATACTGACGGTTTTATGAATCTGGTGAACTATTTTGAGACGAAGACCAAAGAACTGGTGGCTATTCCTTATGAACAACCATTCCTGAGTATATACAATTCATTGTTTTCTGATTATCTGATATTTGGCAGAGACAATGATTCTGATATAAAATTCAGAAGTTCTACCATATCAAATTCTGAGATGATGCTGCTGGCAGTTGATTATTATCAGTTCATTTCAACCGGGATAAATGCAAATGTGTTGCTCAATGGAGTTAAACTTTTACCCGGCAGACTTTACTTATTACCCAAAGACGCTAAAATACATATCGGCGATATTTTGTTTGACCGTAATATACTGTGGAAGATGTATGAAGCAAGGGAAAGAAATGACGAGATAGCTTTTAAGAAAGCTGATTATGATTTCACAGTTGTATGCCACTCCAATCACTATACATTTAATATAAACAGAGGTATTGTCTATTTAAACAGCAAGACAATGCAGCCCAATCGTGATTACTCAGTCTGTTTTGATGATACATTGCAAATAAAAGGCTATTCTCCTTTCCAATTGCAGGATATTATCAGAGAACGTTCACGCATAGGTGTGGATAATATTGTTCCGCATGAATTGTATATTAATTTCGAGAACGATTATTATTATATTTCCCGCACTGAATCTTCACATTCTCTTGCTTTCATAGAAGTAAAAGAAAGCCAGTTTTATATCTATCCTCCCAAAAGGGGATGGACAGTATATTTGAACGAACTAAAAATAGAAGAAGTCACTCAGATATTTATAAATGTAGATATTCTGACTATTAATAAACACAATTTCCGAATCAATACTTTTTATGATTTAATCGAAATTCCTTTTGAACTTGAGCAACTCTCAGTTGTTGATATCAAACATTTCTTTCCAGATGGTCAGATGGCTCTGGACAGCATTTCATTTGATATACGTAAGGGGCAATTGATAGGAGTAATGGGGCAGAGCGGGTGCGGTAAATCAACACTTGTAAAGACTATCAGTGCTGAAATTATACCTACTTACGGTGAAATACGTATCGATGGTAAGAATCTTTATGGGAATATTACTTACTTTACCCAGCATTTTGGTTATGTCCCTCAGGATGATTTGCTTTATCCCTATCTTACTGTTTATGAAAATCTGCTGTATAGAGGCAGACTACGCATGCCAAAGATATCTCAGGCATATCTAAACCTGAAGATTAATAATATTCTAAACCAAACGAATCTCATGCACCGCAAGAACACACGGGTTGGTGATTTTAAAAAGAAATTCCTGAGTGGTGGAGAGAGAAAAAGGCTGAATATTGCATTAGAGCTTTTGTTCGAGCCTACTGTCATAATTTGTGATGAACCCACTTCAGGGCTGTCTTTTAGTGATACAGAGCAAGTGCTTGATATCCTGAAAACTCTATCAGAACAAGGAAAGATAGTAATCATCACAATTCATCAACCTTCAGTCAGCATATTCCAGAAATTTGATAAAGTGCTATTGATGGATATGACCGGGAAGCAAGTCTTTTATGGGACTCCCAAAGATTGCTTTGACTATTTTGATGAAGAACTGAATCAGTTAACTGTGCATAAGTATGAAATCCAGCAGAAAAAACAAGTATTGGCTACTGATTATATGTATGACATTATCGCTTATCCGGAATACGACGATAAGGGTGATCTTATTTACGAACAGGTAAACAAGATGGTCTCCGTAAAACGAAGATTCAGTCCAGAATACTGGCGTGACAGGTTTAAACGCAAAATGCTTTATGAAATCATACATCATGAAGTGACGGTCAAAGAAAGAAATGAATCTTCTCAAAGAAAGACAAAAAGACAATTTGACTGGAAATCTTTGTATATTCAGTTTATCAATTTTACAATCCGTAATTTCACAATGAAGATACGCAACAAGACTAACAATATGATTACTTTTTTTGAAGCTCCCTTACTGGCTTTAATCATTGGATTCATACTGAGATTGTCTCCTTCAGTTGAACACTATACCTATTATAAGAATATTAATATGGGTGTGCATGTCTTTGTATCGATTATCGTTTTTGTATTCCTGGGTTTGTCAAACAGTATCGAAGAAATAATGGATGAAAGGAAGATGGTGCTCAGAGAAAAGCTAATGAATCTCAAGATGAGCTACTATCTGATGTCCAAGATTATCTCGTTATCACTGTTCTCAATGATACAAGTAATCCTGTACTATTTCGTTACAAGTTTTGTTTTGGGTATCCATGGTGTTACTTTTGTTTCAATAATTTATTACTTCCTTGCTGCAGTGACCGGATTCTCAATAGGTTTGATGACTTCTTCTTTTCTCCAGGATAATAAATCAATTATAAACATCTTGCCTCTTATTCTGATTCCTCAGATTATTTTCGGAGGCGCAATCATAGAATATGAGAGGATGAACAGGAATCTGACTGTATTATCTCAAAGCCCTATACCTGAGGTAGTGCAAGTAATTCCTACCCGTTGGCTTTTTGAAGGATTGGCAACTTCTTATGCCAAACAGAATGTCTATCAGAGAAAACTATTGAAAGTTCAAAAAAAGAGATTGACATTAGAGCGCTTATTTAAAGAAAATGATATTAACTCAGATGTGTATATGAATAGCATGGATGAGTTGTATAGATTAAAAACGAGAATAGCTGAAAGGTGGCCTGAAGAGAAATACTCTAATTCATATTTAAATCTAAGTGTAAATATGATGGATGGCAGGTATTTCAATACAAGGAAGAACGTGTTTCTTTCTAGTTTTAAATTAATCGGAAACTATGAGATAAGAACGTGGAATTATAATGCCTTGATTCTTATTTTGTATATTCTATTATTTAATTTTGTGACAGTAATTAAACTGAAGTATTTCTTCAAAGAATAGGAGGAAAAGTGATTAAGAAAGCGATTCTAATTAGCTTGTGTATTGTTATTTTGCTTATGATGGGATGTAAATCCAAAGAAGCTCAAAAAATGCCTGACGCAAATCAGAAGACAACGCCATTTGTTTATGCGCCATTGCCCCCATTTCATGAGGTCTTTAAAATATTGGATTATTTGAAACTTGGTGATTTTAATCAGGCAATTGAAGACAAAGTATATACAACAAAACAGGAAGTTGGTCATTCAGCGTTTGCATTAGGTGTTCTGACAGCTGATGGAATTATCAGTGTTCGCGGTCATAATAAAACAAAATTGAATGCCATTGCAGAAGAAATGATAAAGATATCCAATTTTCTGGGTTTGGATGAAAGCATATTGAGGCTTGCTGATCAGTTAAAAGAACTTATCAGTAATGACCAGTGGGATGAATTGGAAAAAGCATTGGAACATTACAAAAGCGAAGTTGAAGGTACATTGTACCAATCACAACAATACGACCAGTTTACAATGATGCAAATAGGTGGTTGGACGGAAGGAATTAATAGGATTGCCTGGTTTGTGAATAAAAAGTATCAGGCAGAGAAATCGAATGTTCTGATTCAAAAAGGGACTCTCAATCATTTAATAAAAAATATGGAATATGTCAACACTCCATCGATAAAAGATACAGATTACTTCAAAGCAACTTATGCTAAACTTGGTGAGATAAAGAAAATAATCGATGCTCCAACGAATGAGACTTACACAAAGGAACAAGTTGACCAGTTAATGCTCCTATCTCAAGATATAAAAAAAATCTACGCAAAGTAGTTAATTGAACTCCCTGTTATTTGATAACAGGGAGTTTTTTTATAGGATGTGGAATGATTAAGTACTTGTTGATATTATTTTTGTCATTTATTATCTTACCTGCTTTGTTTTGTTCTGTCAATGGGTTTGCCGCTTCTGATCACCCTTCTGACGAAGGCAAAGAAATTGATTTAACCTGGACATTACAGAATAACTATTCATCGTTACATATTGAAAAACTCGATTCAACTAATACCTGGATACCAATAGCTACTCCATCGGCTTCCGAATCTGTGTATACGGATAATGATAGTATAGAACCTGAGATAAGATATAACTACAGATTGGTTGCAATCTTCAAAACAAAAGGCGATAGCCTTCTTCTATATGCTGATACTATTCCACATGCACAGTGGTTCAATAGTGATAAACTGGCATTGCTTGTAATGCTACTCGTCCTTTGTCTTGCTGTAATCTACTACATATTATCAGCAAAAAGCGGGAAGGAGTTGTTTATAAGACGCATTAACGGATTGGAATCCATGGATGAGGCTGTCGGAAGAGCTACAGAAAAAGGTAAACCAATTCTTTTTGTACCAGGTATCGGTGACTTAGATGATATCCAGACAATTGCCGGACTTACAATATTGAGCCAGTTAGCCTTTAAAGCCGCAACATATAATGCAGACTTAATTGTCCCGGTTTGCAAATCAATGGTTCTCTCCACTGCACGTGAAATCATCAAAGAAGCTTATCTCAAAGCCGGCAGACCGGATGCTTTTAGAGAGGATTGTGTATTTTATCTGACTGACGATCAGTTTGGCTATGTAGCAGGTATAGACGGTATAATGCTTAGAGAGCAACCTGCTGCTAACTTCTTTTTGGGGACTTTTTATGCTGAAGCTCTAATACTTGCTGAAACGGGCTTTGGTACCGGGGCGATGCAGACAGCTGGAACTGCTCAACCGCATCAACTGCCCTTCTTTGTTGTAAGTTGTGACTATACTCTCATTGGTGAAGAGCTGTTTGCAGCATCTGCGTACCTTTCTAAGGAGCCAAATCAACTGGGCAGTCTCAAAGGACAGGATTTCGGAAAATTTGTCATAGTTCTGCTTATATTGATTGGTTCTGTTATGGAGATGACTGGATTTCATTGGCTCAAGAACATATTAACGTTGAAGTAGGGCTTTATATGAAAAGATTTTTACCATTATTAATAACGTTTATTGTCGGTATTATTGTAATCAGTTCAGAGTTTATTCCCCACAAACCATTTAGCACTATTAACAGTGGTTTGGAGAACTGGTTTTTGATAATCTCAGGATTTGCTATTGTCCTGGGTGAATTAAGTCTGGTTAAGGTAAATACTACCAAAGTAATATATAAACATGAGAATTGGCAATACTACCTTGTGGGTTTGATTAGCTTATTTATTATGGTCATATTCGGCGTTTTATGGGGCACAAAAGACGCAGCAGGATTACTGGGTAACGGTGTCGGTATATCCAACTGGTTGGGTAGTAAACCTTTTGAATATCTTTTTGACAATATCTATCAGCATTTATCATCTACTATGTTTGCTCTTTTGGCGTTCTTTATTGCTTCCGCAGCATACAGGGCATTCATTGTCAGAAGTTTTGAATCCAGTTTATTGATGATTGCTGCTGTGATTGTTATGCTGGGAAGAACAAGTATAGGTACGACTCTTACCGCCTGGCTTCCGGGTGGTTGGAGATTTTTGCACTTACCGAATATAGTGGATTTTATTATGAACTACCCGACTAATGCCGCTCAAAGAGCTATTATGATTAGTGCTGCCTTGGGTATTGTTGGCAGTAGTTTGCGGATTCTTCTGGGAATTGAGCGGTCTTATCTCGGAGGTGGTGATTGAATATGAAGAAACCACCGAAACAGATTAGCAGACAATACATTTTCTTGATACTCCTGATTGGTGTGGCACTACCCTTAATTTTCCCGTTAGGATTTAAATCAGAAGTATCTGATTTGTCCAGACAAGTTTATAAACTGGTAGAAGAAGCCCCTGAACAAGCCACAATAATTATCTCCTTTGATTATGATCCTGCAACAATTACTGAATTACAACCAATGGCTAAGGCAATCATTGAGCATGCCTGGAATAAGAATCAGAAAATTATTGCTATTGCTTTATGGCCTCAGGGCGTACAAATGGCTGACCAGGCATTTGCTGATATTCGTATAAAATATCCTGATAAAAAATATGGTGTTGATTATGTCAATCTTGGCTTCAAGACAGGAGGGATGGTCACTATCCAGGCTATGGGAAGGAGCTTTAGAGATGTTTTTCCTTCTGACTTAAAGGGAACTCCTTATGACAATATTCCAATGATGAAATCAATCAGGAATTATAATCAGATTGCCTATGTTATTTCGCTGTCTGCCGGAGACCCCGGGCTAAAGCAATATGTTATGGCTGCTCATGATATGTACAAAGTGAAAGTTTCAGGTGGTACAACAGCAGTTTCAACTCCGGGATTTTTACCATACATTAATGACCAGCATCAACTTATAGGGCTTTTAGGAGGTCTGAAAGGTGCGGCTGAATATGAAGCTCTGATTGGAGTAAAAGGTACCGCAACAAGCGGTATGGATGCTCAATCAATAGCTCATCTTTTAATCATATTCTTTATTATTATGGGGAATATCAGAGCTTATAAAATCAAGAGAATCAATACTTGATGCTATTCACAGCAAATTGAGATAGAGGATTAATATGATTCACTTTATGACTGTTTTGGGAATCTGGCTGGGAGCTTTTTTTACTTTCAGCATTTTTAGCTTTTTGTATAAAGACAACCCCTTCTATAAATTAGCTGAGCAAATATTTGTCGGCTTATCAGCAGGATATTGGTTTATATATACGATATATAGTATTTTAATTCCTAATCTGTTTGGAAAGCTTATTTCTGATTTTAATGCAAACATGATTCTTGTTATTCCAGCGATACTTGGTGTAATGATGTTGATTAGATTGATTCCTAGACTTGAGTGGATAAGCAGATACCCAATTTCATTAGTTGTGGGAACGTCCATAGGAATTAGCATGTTACGTTATACAAGCTCTGATATTCTATCACAAATGACTACTACAATGATTAATCCGTTGGGCATGAAAACTACAGCGGAAATGATAGGAAGCATTATCCTGATAATCGGAGTAGTATGTTGCATAATGTATTTCTATTTCAGTCGCAAACAAGAGGGATTACTGGGCATAACCTCAAAAGTCGGAATCTGGTTTTTGATGGTTAGTTTTGGTGCATCATTTGGTTATACTGTGATGGCTAGAATATCTTTATTGATTGGACGTTTGCAGTTTTTACTAGGAGACTGGCTGCATATAATAAAACCATAAATATAGGGAGGTTTAATGGCACAGTTACATCAAAGATTCATCCATGTTGCTAAGCAGTTTGGCAAAAAGACAGCTGTTATTGATAAAGCAACAGGCAAAGATTATACCTATGACAGGATGCTTATAGCTTCATTAATTCTTAGTGATAAGCTGTCGTCATATAAAAGTAAATACTTAGGAATAATGTTACCAACGACTGCCGGGTGTATGTTGTCTATCATGGGGACATTAATGGCTAATAAAATCCCAGTAATGATTAATTATGCCACCGGAGCTATTGAAAACTGTTTATACGCAAGAGAGAAATGCAGATTCAAGACAATTATCACAAGCAGGAAGCTTCTGGAAAAACTGAGTATCAGACCTATAGACCATATGATTATGATTGAAGATATTCTGGTGCAAGTAAAAATTTGGAACAAGTTAAAAGCTGCTGTTCAATCAAAACTACCATATCCACTACTTAAAAGAACTGTAAGCGATGGACCTGATTCCGAAATTTCTGTTATCTTGTTTACGAGTGGAAGCGAAAAAGAACCCAAAGCAGTTCAGCTTTCTCACAAGAATATCAATCATAATGTAGACAATATACAGCAGTTAGTAAAGATAACTGAAAACGATGTCTTTTTATCAGAATTGCCTTTGTTCCACATATTCGGATTAACAATTGATTTGTGGCTGCCAATACTGATTGGTTGTAGTATGGTAACATATCCTAATCCACTTGATTATAAAGAAATCTGCAACATTGTCAAAGAATATAAAGTCACTCTTATGGCAGCGACACCATCATTTTACTACGGTTATCTACAAAGAAGTGATCCTGGAGATTTCAGCAGTATCAGATTCGCATTTTCTGGAGCTGATAAATTTCCTAATAAAGTTTTCGATGGCTTTGTTAAAAAACATGGGATTAAAGTTTTTGAGGGATATGGAGCAACTGAAACAAGCCCTGTAATTTCTGTTAACACTGCCGAATTTCACAAAATGGGAAGTACCGGTAAAGTTATTCCCAACGTACATGTGAAGATAGTAGATGTCGATTCTGGTAAGGATGTAGGCTTGAATCAGGAAGGGAAAGTACTGGTTAAAGGTGACAACGTTATGGTTGGCTATTTAGGTGATTTGGAAGAAACATCACTGAGAATAAGAGATGGCTGGTATGACACCGGAGACATTGGATTGCTGGATGAAGATGGATTTTTGTGGCATCGCGGTAGATTAAAGCGGTTTGTTAAAGTTGGTGGTGAAATGGTGTCTCTGGTAAAAGTTGAAGATATCCTTAGCAGACTATTACCTGAAGAAGTAATTTGTTGTGTTGTTGACGTTCCCAATGTTACAAAAGGAGCGGATGTAGTCGCAGCAGTTGCCAATGGAAATTTTGATATGCATAAGGTTCTCAAAGAACTCAAGAAAGAGCTTCCCTCAATAGCTATCCCTAAACAATTTTATGTTATTGAAAATATACCAATGATGGCAAGTGGCAAAGTGAATTTCAGAGAAGTGGAAAAGATGTGCCGTGACCGAGCTAATGGCGAAAAGTAAACCTTAACTTTTGAGAATGTGCGATATTACTAAATACGAATTAGATAATAGAATCTGGAATCTTCTACTCTCAGATGATTCAATTGCTCAGGAACTGTCGGATTTAGTGGAAATCGGTGGATTGATTTGGCAAAGAGGTTGGGCAGAAGCTAACGCTGGAAATGTTTCTATCAGAATGCCTGACAGTTTTTCAAAAACTACACTACTGAGGATTCAGGAAGAATGTCCTGACATATTTTCATTTAAATATAATGTTAGTGATCATTATACCTGGTTTCTTGTTTCAGCCTCGGGTTCAAGATACAGAGAGTTTATCAAATCAGGTTTTGCTAACTTTGTACTAATTGGTATTGAAACTAATCTACTAATAAAAGATGAACAATTAAAAACTCAAATTATTCCTGCAAATCGAAGACCAACTTCTGAGTGGATTACTCACCTGGCTTTGCACAAATGTCTATCTAAAGAACGCCCGAAAGAACGCGTTTTATTGCATGCTCATCCGACTGATTGGATAGTGCTGAGCAGTAACTCCGAATATTCAAATGGCTCGATTGGTTTGATGAATGAATTGTATAGTTGCCTGCCTGAGTTAAACATATATTTTCCCAATGGAATTGCTTTTACAGAATTTTCTATACCTGGTTCAGCACAGTTGGCTGACTTATCCGTTACTGCTATTCAACATACAAATGTAATCATCTGGGAAAAGCATGGAGTTATTATCAGTGCAGAAAGTGTTCTTAAAGCATTTGATTACTTAGAGGTTATTTCAAAGGCTGCTGCAGTATATCTACGAACAAACTAGTATTGCTTTCGATCCCACTTTTCAAACGATATTGGATAACCTGTCTCACTTGTTATCTTTTCATATGAGGCGATGTTCCATTCTAACCAATTAACATCGGGGAAATATGTATCTCCGATAAATGAGTGATTAATTCTTGTTAGGTAGATTGTGCTGACAACAGGTAAAAACAGTTTGAAGATACTGGCACCACCTATAACGAATATCTCCTGGTTTCGAAAATCAGATAAAATTGACTCAATATTGTTATATACAAGACATCCATCTATCTTGATATCAGAATCATGGGTAAGTATTATATTGAGACGACCATCAAGTGGCTTACCGATTGAAAGCCATGTCTTTTTTCCCATGATAATAGGATGTCCCATAGTTGTTTCGCGGAAATGGTGTAAATCTTCTTTAATATGCCAGGGCAGATGATTTGAATTGCCTATAAGTCCATTATTGTCACAAGCAACAATTATTGATATAATATGCAATAAATAACCTACAAATCCAAAGTTAAAATAGAATCTAAAGTTGGTGTAGTCAATAATTGAAAATCTTGCTTTTGAGCTGCTTTGCAAAAATATTCAACAACTACAGGGTCGAATTGTGTACCTGAACAATTAATAATTTCCTGATATGCTTGTGCGTGTGAAACAACATCCCTGTAACTTCGGCTGCTTGTCATTGCATCATAGGAGTCAGCGATGGTAACAATCTTCGCCATAATTGATATATCGTGGCTTTTTAAGCCTAATGGATAGCCAGTGCCGTCAAAACGTTCGTGATGCTGCACAACTATATTGGAAATATCTTTGTTCAGTGCTATAGGTTTAATAATCTTCTCTCCGATTAAAGGATGTTGTCTGATCATATTCAATTCTTCAATAGAGAGTGTAGCTGGTTTATTGAGTAGAGCCTGGTAAATGCCAATTTTACCTAAATCATGAAAAATTGCGCCTGTTCGCAGAGTTTTTAACTCATCCGGAGAAAAATTCATAGTTTGACCAATCAACAAACTTATATTTGTAACGCGTTCTGAATGTCCTTTTGTATATATATCACTTGCTTCAAGCGCGTTAATCATAGCTAAAACAGTTCGAATAAAGTTCATTTCCAAAAGACGATTAGCGTTAAAAAGCTCTTTTGCCTTTTTTTGAACCAACAATTCAAGATGTTCAGTATATTCTTCATTTTGCATGAGTAAATGTCGTTTCTGAATGGCCTGCTTAATCGATATCTGCAATTCACTGAGGCTGAATGGTTTTCTTAAAAAATCATATACACCTAACTTAATAGCAGCTTGCATGGTCTTAACATCTGCAAATCCTGTAATTAGAATAACCGGTAGCTTTGAATCGATAAGGTTGATTCGTGATAGTAAATCCAAGCCATCCATACCGGGTAAATTTATATCGGATATTACAGCATCAAATGTATCAGAGGAAAGGGCCTGTAATGCCATTTCCGAATCAGGTACAAGGGTTACATTGTATTTTCCTCTGCTCGTTAATGCTGAGCCGATCATGTCTAACATTGATTGGTCATCATCAACAACCAGTATCTTTGCATTTTCATCTACATGATAATCCATATCTATACACCCTTTCGATATAAAAAGATAGGGTGGTCATCAAACCACCCTATCATAAGTATAAAATAGTTATCCTGCGATAACTTCTTTAACTTCAGCAATTTCTTCTTTAAGTATACGCTCAATGCCGGCTTTTAGAGTTAAAGTTGCCATCGGACAACTGCCGCAGGCTCCTTTTAGCCGAACAACAATAACGTTATCTTCTCTAATATCTATTAGCTCTACATCGCCACCATCAGCTTGTATAGATGGACGGATCTTACCCAAAACTTCATTGACTTTTTCTTTATCGATCATTAATACCCCAAAAACTATCTGGAAATCACCACGCTCTTTGTATCACCACTTGGAGAGATAAGGTTCAATTTGCCACTATTTAGGGAGGCTATAATTGATTCAGTCTTACCATCATTCATTGTCCAATTACTATCTTCAGGAGAATAGGCTAGTGTAACTGTTTTGCCTTTATCGGGACCGGCAGTTTCAGTTATATTCAGATTGTTTTTGGACATAGTGATTTTGTAAGTTTTTCCATCGTTCGAGGCATACTTGATATTCTGCTCTCCGGCATTCATAGTCATTGGATTTGTACCTGTCCAGAATTCTACTGTGTTTAATATTACTAAATCAATAAAACCGGCTGCGTTGTAAACGGGTAACCACATTAACACCCACATCACAACAGAATTCATCCATTTGTCTCCAACAGTCCCGTTCCAATTATAAAGTTTCTTTGTAAGTGCAAAGCTTCCATAGCACCCAGCGACATTCACTAGTAATATTACAACTACTAATAAAGCAATGATACGTGTAATGGCTTTCATAAATACCTCATATTTAAATATTTGTCTTAAACAATCTAATCCATTTGAGGAAAAGTATATCAGACATGTTCTACATAATAATCCGGCATAAATTCTTGGCAAGATATTTTTATCAGTCCTAGCTTGAATTATATTGACTATTGACCATTAAGTATATGAATATGACTGGAATTCCTATAAACACGTATAATTAGACAAGAATTGCTTCAACATGTTCGAACTTGGATGCTGCAATTGAAGCTATATATATAATGAAAAAAGTGGTCTTCATTGGAAAAGTGAAATTCGAGGTAGGCTAATAAATAATTTAACTATTAGTATTATTAAGTACTTCAGAAATTGCAGCCAGTAATTCTTCACGCATGAATGGTTTTTGAAGTGTTTTTTTTGCACCAAGTTTCGCTGCCAGGGGAAGATAACTGTTAGGCCCGAATCTGCCACCACCTGACATGGCAATGATTTTTAAATCAGGACAAATACCCAGAAGTTCTTGAATTGTTTCCAATCCTTCTTTATCAGGCATGATAATATCTGTAATAACCAAATCAGGTTTTAGTTCTTCGCAAAGTCTTATAGCCTGATTACCGTTTTCAGCCTGAGCTACATCAAAACCGGCTTTTTCCAGCATCTGAACTAATACATTACGAAAGCTGTTATCATCTTCAATAACTAGTAATTTTATCATCAAATCCTTCTATTAACATGGTAAATCAAATTAAATTGAGAATAGTATAATGTCAAATTAAAAAAAACTAATAATGGAATCTCGAGCCCAATTGATACCCATCTGTTGCGCTGCTGATAATGCCTCCGGAATAGCCTGATCCTTCACCAACAGCATAAAGGTTATGTATATCTATACAATTACCATGCTCTTTATCCCTGACAATACGAATGGGAGAGGATGTTCTGGTTTCTGGTGCTATAATTACTCCATGTCTGATAAAACCAGGCATAATTTGGTCAAAGTGTTTTAATCCTTTTTTAAGGGCATAATCTATTTGGGGATAAAATAACTCAGAAATTTGGAAAGATTGTAAGTCCGGAAACAAATCTGTATTTACTATATGCTCAGTTAGCGCTGAACTGAGATAGTCAGGAGCTTTTTGAGCTGGAGCAGCATATTTGTTAATGAAGGCTTTATGTTCTATTTGTGTTTGCAGTATCATGCCATCCCAAAGACCCGAACCATAGTCCGTGGCGTCAACCTGGGAGACAATAGCACTATTTCCAAAATTGTGATTTCTCTTTGAATAACTCATACCATTTGTTACGCATGTTTTTTCTTCACTAGAAGCAGCAATAATGTAACCACCGGGGCACATACAAAAAGTATAAGTTCCCTTTCCGGCTAAAGAAGCTGTATATCTGTATGAAGCTGCTCCTAATGCATCAACCCATTTTTCACTGCCATAGACAGATTTATTAATCCAAGCCTGCGGGTGGGAAATCCTGAAGCCCAGAGCGAAAGGTTTGGGTTCCAATATTATGCCATTGGCGTTTAGCATGCGATATGTATCTCGAGCAGCATTACCAATAGACAGAATTACTATTTCAGGCTTAAATCCATCTGCATTGATTTTAATTTTTTCAACATGGTTTTGTGATACCATAATTTCATTGAATTTGCTCCTATAGTTAAAAACACAACCTTTTTCAATCAGATATTCTCTGATATTGTGAACAACCATTCGAATAGTCTCAGTACCAAGATGGGGCAGAGCTTCCCATCTGATTGATTCTTCAGCCCCAAAATTTATCAGGTAATCATAAACTATCTGGGAAGCCAAGCTACTTGAACGTGAAGTAAGCTTACCATCAGAAAACGCTCCGGCACCTCCTTCTCCGAATTGAACATTGCTTTCAGTATCCAGATTGCCTTGTTCCCAGAATTTGTTCACTGCCGTCGCTCTTCTTTCAAGTTTGTCGCCTCTTTCATATAATATCGGTTTCAATCCACTTTCTACCATTGCCAGAGCACAAAAAAGACCTGCCGGACCCATACCTATGATAACAGGATTGATATCTCTCAGTTTTGTTTTTGGGGTGATATCCTCAGCAGGTTTTTGATAAAGATTGAGATTAGGATGTTTGATATCTGAAGAGGCTATATCGATTTCCAGAGTATAAACAAAAACCGGGTAATTCTTCTTTCTTGTATCCAAAGCTCTTCGGATAATTTTCCAGCTCTGAATTGAATCAAAACTAATCTGTAAAAATGATTGTATAGCAGATGGTATTTGTTGTTCATGCAGAACAGGGATGCAGAGGTTCTTTAGTATATACTTCATAAAATAAAAAGGCGCTGGGTCAGCGCCTTCGAATTTGTGGTGGCAGGACCCAGAATCGAACTGGGGACACAAGGCTTTTCAGGCCTCTGCTCTACCGGCTGAGCTATCCCGCCAAGACGTTTTCCAAAATCTTTACTCATGCTTTATTGTCAAGGATAAAACATTTCATCATTCCCATTCAATCGTTGCCGGTGGTTTTGAACTAATATCATAAACCACTCTGTTAACTCCGGGAACTTCATTAATAATCCGGTTTGATACCTTTTTTAGAAAGGCATAGGGAAACTCTGTCCAGTCGGCTGTCATACCGTCAGAACTGTTTACAGCACGCAAAGCACAAACATTTTCATAAGTTCTTTCATCGCCCATCACACCTACACTTTGAATAGGAAGCAGAACAGCAAAAGCCTGCCATGTGCTGTTATATAAGTCCCAGGCATATAATTCATCTATAAAAATATTATCAATCTCTTGCAGTAGTTTTACTTTATCGGGTGTGATATCACTAATTATTCGTACAGCCAAACCCGGACCAGGGAAAGGATGACGGCTTATTACTTTATCAGGTAGTCCGAGAGTTTTACCTACAAGCCGCACTTCGTCCTTGAATAATTCCCTTAGTGGCTCAACAAGCTTCATTTTCATCTTTTCCGGCAAGCCGCCTACATTATGATGAGACTTGATGGTAACAGAAGGTCCTTTGAAAGAAACACTTTCAATTACATCAGGATAGAGAGTGCCTTGAGCCAAAAACTCGGCATCAGGATACCTGGCAGCAACTTGTTCAAAGACTTCAATAAATGTAGAACCAATAATCTTGCGTTTCTGTTCCGGGTCTGTTATCCCTTTAAGTCTATCCAGAAAAAGATTCCCGGCATCGACTATTTCAAATTTAAACCCATCAATAGCTGCAAATAGCTCTGTTACTTTATTTGCTTCATCTTTTCTCAAAAGACCTGTATCAACAAATATAGAGATTAGCTGGTTTCCGATTGCACGGTATAGTAATGCTGCTGCCACTGATGAATCAACACCTCCGCTTAACCCCAAAATTACATGCTTATCTTTAACAGTGTTTTGAATCTTGTTAATTGATTCTCCGATAAATGAATTAGGAGTCCAGTCTGCTTTTAACTTAGCAATATTTAGAAGAAAGTTTTCAATTATTTTACTACCGTTAGGAGTGTGCACTACTTCCGGATGAAACTGTAATGCAAAAATCGGCTTCAATTTATGCTTAATAGCAGCGTATCCGGAATTATCAGAATAGGCAAGCCTCTGGAAGCAATCTGGTAAAAGCACTGCTTCATCACCATGGCTCATCCATACCTGTTCCTTATCATGCAAGCTCTGAAACAAACCTGCAGTGTTTTCAATGACAATTTCAGCTCGTCCGTATTCTTTCTTTTCTGCTTTGGATACTTTACCACCAAAATTATAAACTATCAATTGCATACCGTAGCAGATACCCAGAATCGGGATGTTCAGTTGCCAGATAGCGTCGTTTGGCATGGGAGCATCAACATTATTAACACTGGCCGGACTGCCTGACAAAATAATTGCTTTCGGGTCTTTAATCTTGATCAATTCAGCTGTTATAGAGAAGGGTACTATCTCACAGTAAATATTTAGAGAACGTACCATTCTGGCTATTAGCTGTGTATATTGAGAACCAAAATCCAGAATTAAAACCAAATCATGCATATCATATTCCTTTCAGATAAGGATTATGTAAAATCTCGTCTTTGATAGTTGATGAAGGTCCATGTCCGGGAAATACCATTGTGTTTTCAGGAAGCGTGAAGAGCTTGTGTTTAACAGAGCTAATCTCATCCTCATAGCAGCCACCCGGTAAGTCAGTTCTGCCAATATCATGCTGAAAAAGAGTATCACCACTAAACAACAAGTTTTCAGAGTATAGACAAATACCTCCGGGTGTGTGTCCCGGAGTATGAATAACATTGATGATGTGGCTTCCTAATTCTAGTTTATCTCCATCAGATAGAATACTATCAGCAGCAGGCATAGCCAGATCATACTCCATATATGCGCTGAGGTTCAATTTTGAACTAATCAGCATATCAGCATCAGCAGAATGGATGACTACCTTAGAATGGAAGTGAGATTTAAAAAAAGCATCGCCACCGATGTGGTCAGCATGGCCGTGAGTATTTATTATTAATTTCAAACTCAGTTTGTTATCATTGATAAAGTCACGCAACTTTTCAGATGGTGCGGAGGGGTCGATCAGAATTGCCTGTTTAGAGTCCTCATCCCATAGTAACCAGGTATTGGTCTCAAATTGCGGTAGCAGGCTAAAGAGTTTATATCTAAGCAAATCTTACTCCTTAATCATATAATTTAAAGTTGATTGAGCATCAGCCTTGTTTACAGCTAACAAATTAAGCAGGGGGAAGGATTCTCCCCAATTTATCTTACAGGTTTCAGGAGCCTTTTTATTATAAAATGCAACAATAGAAGCGGACAAAGTTATAATCTGTTCATCAATATCCGGACCGTGTAAAACGCCAACAGGTCCCGGGATTTGCTCGTCAAACAAATACAAATCCCCAATGTTCAAGTCTATCAGGTTTTGATTATCTGATTCATCTCTGCCAATAATAAGTTTAATCTTATCACTAAGCCTGAAATGCCTGCCAAATCTAAGTAGATTAATATTATCAAGCTCCAGCTGATTATATTCGATTAAATCACGTAACCTTACTGAAAAGTTTTTATCCGTTAACCTGCATCCGCCAGCCGGGCTGGGAAAGGAAACCACACCAAGTTCTTTTGCCAATTCCATCTGTGGTTTTCTGCTTCTGCCGTTCAAAGCCAGCATATCTTCTTTATTAATCCAGTTTTCTCTGATTGGTTTAGTATCAGGCAATAACATCTGAGACAGTGGCCTGATCAAAAGATCTTTATAACCGCTGAGTTTGGATACAGCATTCATTGCATCTCTTCTTTGTGACATCGGTCTCTGGCTCAGAACCTCTCCTGATATCAGAAAATCAGCGTCATACTTTTCCAGAAGATTACCGGCAGTCCGAAACATAAGTCCATGACAATCTATACAGGGATTAAAGTTCTTGCCAAATCCATATTGGGGATGACGCAGCATTTCCAGATGTGCTTCTGAAAAATCAATCACGGTAAGTGATATTCCATTGTCTATAGCAGTCTGCATAGGACGTTCTTCCGTAAAGAATGGCGTCCTGAAGAATATTGGTATTACTTCAACTCCGATTTTCTGCATATACAGGACGCTTAACAAACTGTCAAGACCACCTGAAAACAGAGCTAAAGCTTTGTAAGTTTTTTTCAATGTCACTCCAACATATTAATACAAAAAACCGGTTCAGCGAACCGGAAGATAGTTTATGGAGCTAAAAGGGGGATTCGAACCCCCGACCTACTGATTACGAATCAGTTGCTCTACCGGACTGAGCTACTTTAGCTATTCTTTTCTAAAAGATATATCAACAGGGGCTTCCAATGAGTCTGTAAATTTTGTCTCAAACGCTCTCATATAACCACTCTGAGTAAAACCTAAGTCTGTATCACTCTTTGATACCATGATTTTGTCTATGGTCTTTACCGTCATCTGCAGATTCTCGTCCTGATTCAAATTGCGTGGATACCAAAATGAATCACCCGCAATGGTCACTTTCCCTATAGAAACATTAATAGACTGCAAACTATCAACGATCGTTACATAATATCTTATATTAACTTTAAATGTATCAGGCAGACTTTCTACATCATCAAACATAAGCTCATAAAGCTTTGTTTTTCCTTTCATATCAATATAGGCTTGTAACCGGATTATCGGGTCAAAATTTGCTGCCGGAACATTGGTATATTCTTTGACTGAAACAGGAATGCCGTTTACTAATACATCAGTGACAGTCATGTTTACATTCAAAAAAGTGCTCATGCCTTTACTTAAAAAATCCGTCTTACTCAGAGTAATATCATCAATAAAAAAGATACTCTTATCAATGTTTGCTGCGTTTATCCGCAGATTATGGTTCAAAGACGGTAACAACTTAAACCTGAGCGAATCCTGAGTGGCAAAATCAATTTCTTTGGCTTGCCCTGTAAGACCTACTATGCTTAAAAGAAGAATTATTATCAGTAATAAATCTATCTTTTTCATGTGGTCTCCTCAAAGTTCAAAAACATTGTTATTGCAACTTTAACTTTCCTAATCATTCGGAACATTGAATTCGTCAAGAGTTTTTTGGCTCTACCTCTCTATGAAGAAAAAAAACTTGCAAAGATAGGATAAATTCTAAACAAGGTAACCAGAAAAAAATTAATAAGGAGACTTAATGGAAAAGTTAATGCTACTTGGAGATGAAGCTTTGGCTCAAGGTGCATTAGACGCTGGAATGTCGGGGATGTTTGCTTATCCGGGAACACCTTCTACAGAAATCATGGAATATATTCAGCGTTCTAAGCAAGCTGAAGCCCAAAACATCCATAGAACCTGGGCTTCCAATGAGAAAACAGCAGTTGAAGCTGCCATCGGAATGTCTTATGCAGGAAAAAGAACTATGGTTTGCATGAAGCATGTCGGCTTGAATGTGGCAGCTGACCCCTTTATGAATTCAGCTTTTACAGGTGCAAACGGTGGTCTGATTATCACTGTTGCAGATGACCCTTCCATGCATTCATCTCAGAATGAACAGGATTCCAGATATTATGGCAAGTTTGCAATGTTGCCTGTATTGGAACCCTCAAATCAGCAGGAATGTTATGATATGGCTTTTTATGGTTTTGAGCTTTCTGAAAAGTACCACGTACCGGTATTAATCAGACTCACTACCAGATTGTCTCATTCCAGAGCAGGTATCCAATCCAGAGAAATCAGAGCCGAGAATCCGTTAAAATTGCCTTCTGACCCTAACCAATTTGTGTTGTTACCCGCCTTTGCCAGAAGAAAATATAAAAACCTGCTTAATATCCAGAAAGACTTTGTCTCAGAATCAACGAAATCGCTATTCAACAAAGCGAACTTTGCTTCTAAGAATAATAAACTTGGTATCATAGCTTGTGGATTGTCATACAACTATCTTTTGGAAAACTACGATGGGGAAGAAGTGCCCTATCCGGTTTTAAAGATATGTCAGTATCCTGTTCCTGAAGAAGATGTTCGAAAACTTTATCAGATCTGCGATGAAATCCTGGTTCTGGAAGAGGGTATGCCGATTATTGAGGAAATGATAAAAGGCTTTGCCTGGGATGGAACCAAGAAGATTAAAGGCAGGCTGGACGGTACAATTTCCAGAGATGGAGAACTCAATCCCAATATCGTAGCCAAAGCTCTGGGCTTACCTGATAATCCCGGTAAAGCTGTTCCTGATATCGTGGCAGGCAGACCTCCACAACTTTGCATAGGGTGCCCGCATATCGATTCATACCTTGCCTTGAATGAAGCTCTGGCTGAATATGGCAAAGGGCATGTCTTCAGTGATATCGGTTGCTATACTTTAGGCTTTCTTCCACCTTACAGCGCTATCAATTCTTGTGTGGATATGGGCGCTTCTATTACTATGGCAAAGGGTGCTTCTGATGCAGGTTTATATCCCGCTGTTGCAGTTATCGGCGATTCCACTTTTGCTCATTCTGGTCTGACCGGTCTGCTTGACTGTGTGGCTGACAAATCCAATGTGGTTATTGTTATTCTGGATAATTCCACGACTGCAATGACCGGTGGTCAGGATTACACTGCTGCCGGACGTTTGGAAGATATTTGCATTGGTCTTGGAGTGGAGAAAGAACATATCCGTGTCTTTGTTCCTCTTAAGAAAAACAATGAAGAAATGGTGCGCATCTACAAAGAAGAAATCGCTTATAACGGTGTTTCTGTTGTTATTCCCAGACGCGAGTGCGTGCAAACCTTAAAGAAAAAGCACAAGATGGAGGAGTAAGATGAAACACGATATTATTCTTGCCGGCGTTGGCGGACAAGGTATTTTGACCATTGCTACGATTATCGGATATGCTGCTTTAAAGCGCGGCTGGTATTTGAAACAAGCTGAAGTACACGGTATGAGTCAAAGAGGTGGTGATGTCCAATCTCATCTGCGCTTATCTGACAAACCCATCTGGTCTGATTTGATTCCTTTCGGCAAAGCTGATATGATACTCTCTGTGGAACCGATGGAAGCATTGCGCTACTTGCCATACCTTGCTCCTGACGGTTGGGTGATAGCCAATAGTACTCCCTTTAACAATATTGCCAAATACCCTGAACCAGAAGATATCAATAAACAAATCAAATCAATCCACAACAATATTCTGATTGATGCCGATACCATAGCCAAAGATGTAAAAGCCAATCGTTCCATGAATATCGTCATGCTGGGTGCTGCCACCAAACATCTCGGCTTCGCACCCGAAGAGTTTGAACAGGCAATTACCTCCATCTTTTCACGCAAAGGTGAAGTTATCGTAGAAGCCAACCTGCGTGCCTTCAGAGCTGGTCTGGAACTAAGCTAATTTGAAGTAAAGCAGATCTTCTAAAGTACACACTTAGATAGATACAAAAAAACAGCCAATAGTTATTAAGCTATTGGCTGTTTTTGTTTATATAAGTAATGATTCTATTTTAGCATCATTGCTTTTTTGGTTATAACCTTATCCTTGGTTTCCAGCCTAATCAGATACAGTCCGCTTCCGGCAGCCCTGCCTTGCTCATTGAGTCCATCCCAGACCAGCCTGTGCATCCCCTTCTTCATCGTTTCGTTGCATAATTGCTTTACCATCTGCCCTTTGATATTATACAATCTAATCTTTACCGGAGTTTCTTTGGGAATAGCAAAGCTGATTGTAGTACTTGGGTTAAAGGGATTAGGGTAGTTATCATACAAAGTAGTGATTGGGGGTATTGGATATGCATCGGTCTCGTTTTTATTAAGCAAAGCTATCATCTTATTCCAGTTATTTTCATGTTTCTCTGAATAAGTAGATACATCAGCATATTTGTATTGAGGATAAGCACATGTTAATGGTCGTTTGTTTTCAACTAATGCAGCAACTTGAAGGATTAGTTCAATATCAAACACTGTTCTTAATGAATCCAGTTCACTGATAGGATTATCAATTCTGGGTTGAATCAAGTCTATTGCGCTTTGAAAATCCTCTCCTACGATAAATTCCTTTAGCAGGTATGTTTGAAGTAGCTTACTTAGATACGGTTCTGAGGTTGCGTATTGAAGGACCATAGTATCAAAGTAATTAACCTCTTCATTGACCTGATAGTGTTTGTCTACCGATATTCTGAAAATACCATCCGCACAACTTCCTAAATACTCTTTTTCATCATCTTCTGGTTCATTTAGTATGTATTTATAAAGATCGTATGCTTCTCCGGATAACCCATCGCTTTCATATTGAAGAGCAGTGAAGTATCGGTTTTCCTCAATGGGTTCTCTTGGGATATTGGGACTGGGATCCCATTCCTCACATTGCACATAATGATGATTGTCTGCACTTTCAGGAGATATTCTTATAATGTTATCCTGAAACCAGTTTCCATCAGCATTTATTGGTATCAATTCATAACCATTAAGGTAATTACCATCAAAGTTGAAATCACATGTCGTCTGACCTGTTGAGGGATTTGTGTAATGATGAAAGTCATTATGTCCATAAGTTAGTTGTATATATGCCTGATACGGTTGAGTATCTGTAAAGAACACATTCCAACTCCTATTGTTTAATATGTTTGACGCATCATCCAGGAGCTTAAGATTGGACCCGGCATGGCATAAGAGTCCGATTTCATTCAAATTAAAATGCGAATTCTTTACTCCACCGGTTGCATTATAACTCTCAATTGCTCCTCCCAGAAATGACCCATCTACAAAGGACCCGCAATTTGTAAAATGGCATCCTGATATGCCGGCTTGTTGGATATATATGGACTGTCTTGACAGAATGCCACTTCCTTTTAAGTTTAGAAATTCACAATTTAATACTGTGGGTGATGACAATTCCATGTTTATGCCAATCATTTTGCTGTCAGATGGTCCTTCTGTAAATCTACAATTGGATATTGTGCCTGCATTACAAACACTAAGCGTATAGATTCCCGTTATACAATCATTAAACTGACAATATGCGACACTGTCAACCTGTGCAAAGGAATTCACAAGATGTAACCCGTAATGCAGATTGTGGAAGATAGCTCCACGTATAACCATTGGGCTGTTCTGCCCTAAAATATACACTCCTGTTTTCAAATCAAGAGGACCTAAATCCGAAACATCGCCTAACCCGTAAAATCATTTGGTGGAATCATCGCAAATTATTCGGGTTATCTTATCATTTACAGTGTTTACTATCTTAACTCCATAAGTTAAGCTAAACTGACCATTGTATTGGAAAATTGGTATTTCAAACTTTGTATTATAAAGATTTATATTAGTGTTTTCTGAATTCAGACCACACAAAGCATTGCTGATGGTTGAGTTTTCTATAGTTACATCATTGAGGTCTCTCACTAATATCCCACCCCATCTGTTAGTAGCTGTGTTTTTGTTAAAAGTACTGTTTGAAATGTGCAATGCTCCGATATATTCGGATGAATTGCAACTGATATTTCCTGTTCCGAATGTAAAAGTCGAATTTGAAATGTTCAAATCACCACTATTATTTATAATCTGAGCACTACCATTGAAAGAGAAATGTGTATTGGTAATATTAGTAGTTGCACTGGTAATACTAATATATGAAGCGTCTAAAAAACTATAAATTTTGCTAGTGTCATGTGCATTAATATTTAAAATCCCACCCGGGTTTACGATAATGTGAGAATTTTCAGCTATAGTGCATTTGCCACGAATCGTGAGTGTACTTCCTTCATTAACAGTAATATTTGAATCTTTGCACAAGATTAGTTCTGAATCATTAGTGAAAGTTAGACTTACTCCATTCATAATAGTCACATCTCCAGAAAGACATCGTTTGTTTGATACTGTTTTGCTTGAGGAGATATTGGCAGGAAGTGTTGGAACCATTTGCAACATTCTTCCATCACCTGGACCAATGGGAATCAGCATCTTACTATTCGTCGGCTTATACAATTGATTTTCATACGGGTCGAATAAAGCGGGATAATTATCGTATGAAGTATATGCTGATGGAGCTAATTCCACTTGGACAGTTTGAGGTAAAGCAGGCGTAAACGATGTGCTATAGTTACTTGGGGTTAGAGGTGGAGCTGTAGAACCTTCTTCATCTTTATAAATAGCTCTTCGATTTACAAGCATTAAAGCTGGGTTAACTCCTTCCAAATAATAACCGCACTGCACATATCCTTTATATACACCTGCACTATATGTAACAAATAAATTATCTATGTTAAACAGTCCTAAATCTATACCAGTGTGTGGTAAGGATTCATTTGCCATCAATGTTTCAGCATTAACCCAATTCATACCTTTCAGTAAAGGACCATAACACATTACTTTAGAATTAGCTTGGCATAATTGCTCAAATTCTTCAGAAGTGTCGATTATCGAAAATGTGCCATCCCAAGTGTTTCCACTATAATCTAGAGGCGTATATCTTCTGTGTTCTTCGCTTGAAGGAGAACCTGCCTGTTGAATAACCGCATAATCAAATATTCCATCCACCCCATAGCACAATGGAAGTAACTTCAGGCATTTTAACATTTCTCGGGGTGGAAGTAATGCGCCCCAATGTTCAACACCTTGTGTTAACCAATACTCTCCAAAAGTCTGTGTAACAGTATAGAATTTCTTATTCCTTTGTCTCGTTTCTTGCCTGCATTGTTTATAGTAGCCCAAAACATCTCTGTCTAAAGCATTCTGAATAGAATAGTAATTACCTTCTGTATTCCATATTGTGCCACTTTCAACCGGATACCTATCAATCATTAGTTGTTCCAGATTACATTCTTTTAAATGATGCATTGGATTATCGTATATACTTCCATTAAGTTTAACTTTATTTTTACCTACATAATTCGTACAAGTGATTAAAGGCAATGCGTATAAATTATTGTTCATGGCAGCCTGTAAAATATTATATGCATCAAACTGCATGGGGGTCGGCTCATCTTTGGAATATAGATACTTTAGATTTGGACTGGTTATCAAATTTTCAATGCGGTCGTTGATTTTATTCATAATCATAGGTGCGTCCGGGCATCCGGTTAAGCTTCTGTGAACAGTGTCTTCAATTTCTACACAATCTATAGTTAATCTGCTAATCCCATTCCAATACAATCTAGGCTCAATTTGAATTACGGTATTAATATCGTCATTTGATAACAGGTTTGCATCTTTCATTTGCTGAATATTTAGCTCTGTTCTATAAGTAAACAAATACATGCCATCCTTATAAGTGCCATCTGTTAAATCGGATATTTTTAGTTCATGGCTATATGAACTTGATAACGGTATTAAAGTCATCTCAACCTGTAGAGGTGGAAATCCGGTAGAATACAACATTAGGCTGGCATCGGCAATCACAGCATCTGGGTCATATCCTGACTGATTCCATAATAAACGATAAGTTACATACAAATAATTGTCAGATAATCTCCCAGGAAATTTAAACTCAGGTCCAATTGGGTCGGGTAATGTTTGACCAGATTTATTCCACTTCCAACGCAAGTTATCCAAGGCCATACCGGCTTGATCTAACGAATCCTCGTTACACACCCAGGCATAATTATTAGAGTAAAAAATATTTGATCCTTGTAGTTGTCTATCTAAACGTCCAACTTGGTATGTGTTACCAAGAGTGTTTGTATAATTATGGTCAAAATAGTAAAAGAACTTATCCTCAGTATAATTAGGGTTGTTAACTGCTGAAGGGTCACCTACTAAGGAGTCATTGGGCTCTTTAAATTCAGCTTCAAATCTGTAATAATTGGCTGAAGATGGTAGATACATTCCGATAGTGCCTGTAGGGTTGTTATCCCAATGGAAGTCCATCAAAGAAACGTCTAAACAGTCAACATTCAGAATAGATAAAGCACTCTGAATATCCGAAAGTGGAGTGTTGTAGGTAGTAGGAGTTGAAGAAATAACTACATTGTTATATTGTGCAGTGTGAAGAGCATCACCCAATTGTACTAAAGCAGTATTAATATCTGTCTGTGTGTGTCCCAATAACCACTCAGTATATGCTCCGTTTAAAAACTCGTTAGAATAAAGTGCTATTAATCCAGTAACTGTTAGAAATAACACAAGTGTTGTAATTGAGGTTTTTTTCATAATATTCTCCTTATTTGATAGTGAGCTTTCTGGAATATATACTTCTATCTATTTTGAATTTTACCACATATTTCCCAGCTGCTAGTTTTGCAATATCAAATCGATTCTCGTTCTTTAGCGATATGGCTTTAGCCAGTACTTTCTGACCTTTCAGATTGTATACTTCCGCTTTACACTTGCTTGATCTGCTATTCTTTGTGCTAGTTATCTGGATGCTCAACATACTTGTCTTATTGTTAATCGGATTTGGAAATATCTTAATCTTGATATCGGGACTTGTTAAATTATTCGTTTCATCATCGTTACTCACAGTTGTATCTGCCAAATTTTCATTTCCTGCATAGACATATACTTTCCCATTGAAGGGAAACCATATTAAATCTGTAAAAGGCGCTGCTATAGCATAATCACAGCATCCATCGCCGTTGAAATCCCCAGTTACACTTACATCTCCAAAATTGCACTGGTTTAGCTCTGCCGGAGGTTCAAAGGTATAATCCAATGTCGCATTAAAGACCTGTCCACCCAACCAAAAACCAGCCATGCCATTATTCCAGTCATAGGTTGGATAAGTACCAAGAATATCACTATACCCATCATTATTCAAATCTCCACACCTTATCCCTTCATCCAAATTATGTCCTGCCAGATAAGGGGATAATAAAAGATCATAACTAGGTGTAATATCAGCACCGCCATACCAGAACTTTAGTGTCCCTGCCCCTTCATATCCAATAAAGTCGTCAAAACCATCTCCATTTACATCTCCAGTCCTGCAACTACTTGTTAATACAAAATTAGGTGCGAGATATAGGACTAATGAATTAAGCAAACTAATCTGAGTGCCTCCGTAATATACGGTTACATGCTGATTTCCGCTAGCAAAAAAACCTATTGAGAAATCATTATAACCATCATTATTTATGTCGCCCAAACCGTGAAAAAAAGCTCCATAATCATGTTGTCCGTTTTCAAACAAGTCAACATTCTGCAAACTCCCGCCCAACATAACCCGATATAAATCGGTACCACCATGCGCTATTTGTAATCCAATATCATCAAATCCGTCTCCGTTAACATCTCCTAAAGCTTCAGCACCAATTCCACCGTATTGGTAGTAATTCAATTCAAAAGAGTAATCTGGCTGAGTATCCGGTACTTGCCCTCCATAAAAGATTGAGAATTTTGGATTTCCTGGATCTAGCCCAGTTTGAATTGCACGATGTGAAACTCCTAAGTCATCAATCCCATCGCCATTGACATCTCCAAGATTATATACTCCACCAGCATATTCCCAATGGTATGTTCCAGTTAATGTCATGTCTGGGATATTATCAAAATTAGGTCCGCCCCAGTAGAAATAAATCTTACCACAGTTAATACTATCAGGTGGTTGATTATAACCCCAGGATGGAGAACTAACAACTAAGTCATCGTAACCATCGCCATTAAAATCCAGACTCGCCATGGAATTTCCCATTCTGGCTCCATCATGCTCACCTATCATAGTTGTTAGCAGGTCCATGTGGTTCACACAGTAGAGTTGTAAACTCATGCTTAGCAAGATTGCTAAAAGAAGTAATGCCTTTTTCATATTCACCTCCGGGTAAGGGTCGAGGGTCAACATGATAATAATGATTATCTTAATATGCTGTCAAGAATAACTTGTGAGTATTTTGCTATAATTCATTCTTTTTTTCATAAGAGATAGGAATTCCGGGATAGTAGAGTAGCATTCCAATGCTGATTGTAGGTTAGTTGTCCCATTGGTTGTAGGTTACCTGCCTCAGGTGACCAAAGATTGCTGCGCATATTGAGTAAATACGTTTGGACAGCTTTGGAAAGCTATCCTACTGGTCGTAGGTTACCTGCCTCAGGTGACCAAAGATTGCTGCGCATATGGAGTAAATACGTTTGGACAGCTTTGGAAAGCTATCCTACATTGTGGGTTACCTGCCTCAGGTGACCAAAGATTGCTGCGCATATTGAGTAAATACGTTTGGACAGCTTTGGAAAGCTATCCTACGGGTCGTAGGTTACCTGCCTCAGGTGACCTAAGAATGCTGACGCTGGTTTGCTAAATACGTTTGGACAACCGGGGGCGGTTATCCTACTATTTTAAACAGCATTGGAATGCTATTCTACAAATGAACAAAGGTCGTAGGGACATGCCTTGTGCTTGTCCGAACAAATAACCACTATAGCATTAGACATCAATACAATATCAACTTTTGCGGACAAGCACAAGGCATGTCCCTACGGCTATCATAAAAACAACTGATTAGCGAAACACTTTTGCGGACAAGCACAAGGCATGTCCCTACGGCTATCATAAAAACAACTGAATAGCGAAACACTATTACGGACAAGCACAAGGCATGTCCCTACGGCTACCATAAACCAAACGGATTAGCGAAACACCATTACGGACAAGCACAGTCACGCATAAGATAATACATAATTACCCTTTTAAGTTATTGACAATTCCACACCCCGTACAATCAATGCCAATCTGAAAATTCAAAAAGGAGATACAACATGAAAAATACGATATGCCTCTTCATTTTACTATTTATATTCATAGGACAGATGTTTTCTGCCGTAACGCAAACCAACTCTACGGAAGTACGCTTTACCAAATATGGAACCTATAAATCAACCATCACGACCACTCTGGATGGAATGAATAAACGGGACGATAATAACAGTACAGCCAAGGGAACGGGAATATTGGGAAAGCTGATAGTTAAATTACTTCCGCAGGGTGAGAATGTGACGATCACCAAGCTCAGTGAAAAGATGATTTATGCCCTCAATGTACAGAAATCTACTTATTCAAAGTCTCCTATAGAAAAGATAGAAATCAAGAGGGGAGATGAGAAGAATATAAAAAAAGACGAGAAAGAAGTACAGCGTTATCGTGTTCTACGCAATGAACTCAAGGCAGTCGATACCGGACAATCCAACCCGATTAATGGCTTTGCAACACGTAAATATAACGTTATTTATATCTATTCTGTGGAAGAAATTCAGACTAAAATCATCAAAACAGATAGCCTGTTTGTGTCTCTTGACCTCACACAATCGGATGTATTAGATATTTATGGCAAAGAAATGCAACGGTTTAGCGAAGAATATCTGGCGCTATTAGGTATGTCTTCACCGGATAAATCGATGCAAGAGATGCTGGGACTGAATTGGGTAACCATGCTTCATTCATTCAATCCGTCTTCGCAACAGGAAGAGATGAAGATAGACTATGCTTCTTTGAGTAAGTTGAAGGGCGTCCCGATTGTCACAGAAGGTTTCTACTCCACTTTTACACAAGATCCCAATGCAACTCAGTCAAATAGCAGTGAAGGCATGTCTATAGGTGGCGGATTGGGTGGAATGATGTCTTCTGCTATTATGAAATCTGCGAAGAAAGACACTAAACCAGCCTATGAAGAACAGCTCTATTTCCGCACTGAAGTGCTCAAAGTTGGTACTGCTGCCCCAACTGCAGATACATTTACAGTACCTGCCGGATACAAGGAAGTGAAAAAGTAATAACCGGGTCATTGATACAAGATTAAACCTAAATTAACAAGAATAAAAACACCGCCTCCACGCGAGTCCCACCCGGGTAAAAGCCGGAGAGGCACCCGCGTGGACCGCGCGTTTCTTTTCTGGTTTTTCTTGAGTCAGAGGCAGTCTATTTACCATTCCTAATACTCAACACTCAATTCTCAATTATAATAGTATGTAGTCCCGCGTTTAGAGGCTGTGAGAAAATGCAAAATGAAGAGCATCGTCGGAGTTCAATTTGCCCATAAAAGCCTTCAGAAAATATCTTTGTGATTGGGCAAATCGGACTTCAGAAAGCGTTCTCTGTAAAGGAGTTAGCTGAAGTCCGAAATTCCCTTTTACAATGTTATCAATATTACAAATGACGGGGGAATTTTGAACTCCAGCTATTCGCTTACTCATTTTCGCACAACCTCTTCAGGCGGTTTTATTGTAGATACATCTTACTATAAAGCAAAGCCGCAATGTCGCAAAGAACGCAATGAGTCGTCCCTGCGGAGGCAGGGAACCAGTACCGTAAAAAACGGAACGCAGTGTAGCGGTAAGATGCAGTGTTGGTCCATCCTTCATTGGTCTTATCTTGCTTGTCTGACTCAGAGAATTTATAGGGACTCATATGGGAGTCTTTGGGGACTCAAGTCCCTGCAGACTCCCTGATGACTCCCTGCAGACCTCCACCGTCAGATAACAGATAAAAGAGAAAGAGTAGGGACAGGTTGAGGTATCCGATGGAGTCCTAAAATAGGTTGACATCATTATTAACCAACATGTTATTGTTAAATTGTCCAAACAATAGAAGAAAAGGGGATCTATCATGAATGAAGCAATAATAAACGAGATAAAAGCAATACTCAAGCCGGAGCAGATGGTGTATCTATCCACGTGTGCGGATATTCAACCCAAAGTCAGACCGGTTACTTTGATTTACAATAAAGACCGCTTTTTCTTTGCAACAGGTTCAAATGATGCCAAAGTAAAACAAATTTACGTTAATCCCAATGTGGAGATTTGCCTGTCTATGAAAAATGATGCGGGTGGCGGTTATGTGAGAGCAAGCGGTCTTTTGGAACTTGTAACATCAGATGATGTACGCAAGGAAATCTATACTGAACATGCGTTTTTAAGTTATTTCTGGAAAGAACCGACTGACCAGAATTATGTGCTCTATCAGATGACCTGGAAACAGGTAGAGTATTTGAAACCGGGTGATGATCTGGCAACTAAACTGGAATGGTGAGAGAGATTATACTTCTGACTTTTGCAAAAAGATAAAGCCAATCACAGCAAAGAATAGATTGGGAGCCCAGGCAGCCACGATAGGCGGCAGGATTTGGTTATATCCCAGGCTTTGAGAAATACGCATGATTACCAGATACATGAAGCAAACCAATAGTCCCAGCATAAAAACCCAGCCTCTGCCTTTACTGCGGGAATTTGTTGTGGCTATCGGAATGAAAAAGAAGATAACAATCAGGTTAGTCAAAGGGTAGGCAATTTTGAGATGTAAGTCTACCAGTTCCTTACTATAATCATCACCGACTTTCTTCAGTCTGTCGATATAGTTTTTGAGTTCAAAGAAGTTCAAAGCCATAGTTTTCTTTGTGATACGGACAAAATCCTGCGGTTGAACGTCCATTTCAGGCAGGATAGTTGACGCAGAGTACTTCCACTCTATCGGTTGGTGGTTTTTAAACTTACGTATTTCGCAGTCACGCACCAGCCATTGGTTAAATTTCCAGTCTGCTCCTGTAGCAGAAATACGTTCAGTTACATTTCCGGTCACCGGGTCAATCTTCATAATATCAATGACACGGATGGTGTTTTTATAACCGTCAAAGAAACCAAAGTAGTAGAAGTAACCGTTTTTACCCTGAAAGTGAATTCTGGCTTTGAGTAGCTGGTCTTCCGGCTGTTCATCACGAATCAGGACACGGTAGACGTATTCGCGCTTAGCTTCTGTGCGGGGCAGTACAAATTCACCCAAAAGCCCTACAATGATACTCATCAAAAGACCAAGGAAGAAAAGAGGAAGCATAGAGCGTTTGATACTGATACCTGCTGCGCGGATGGCTGTACTCTCATTGTATTTGGCAAGACTGTTCATCAGGAAAAGTCCTGTTAAAAGCATTACTATTGGCGCTGTCAATATCGTCAGATAGGGCATTCTTAATAAATAGTACCAGGCAGCTTCCTGCACTGATGCGCCATTACGCATCAATCTGGGTAGATTATCAATGATATCAATAACGATAAAAACAACTGAAAGCGAAGCCAGAAGTATCAGAAAAGACTTGATGTATTCACGCATTAGGTACTTATCTAATATTCTCATTTTATACTCAATGCACAATTTCGTCAGGCAAAACTGCTTTCTTGTCTCGGAAATGTGTTACTTTCCAGGTCAGAGCTTTCAGGTTAATCAGTTGTTTCTCATAGATAGAACCGATGATTAGCAAAATTGCTAAAATCAAAAAGATGAAATTGGAAATCCACATAGACAGAAAAGGTGACATATAGCCTTTATCTGCAAGTTGTTCTCCGCCTGTCAGAGCAACATAATAGATGAGGAAAATAAGCGAACTGACAGAAAATGCCATACCGATACCGCTGCTGCGGGTCATCAATCCAAGCGGAATACCGATGAGGACAAAAATAACCACTGCGAAAGCGAGAGCGTATTTTTTGTTGTACTCAACAAGCATGGAATTGATATCTTCTTTGAGCTCAGTAATGCGGTCTTTCTCCATGAGCTTCATCGTACTCAGACGCTTGGTTTCCTGCCGGGTTTGAGGGCTGTCAGGATTGACTTTGGTAATATTGAGTCTTCTCTCAAAATCAGCTACTTGTTGATTCTTTTGAGCAAGCTCTTTTTTCTTGTCTTTAATGCCGGCAATTAGCTCAGTAGCATTCATTTCTCTGTCACTGCGGTATCCTGTATCAATAAAGTCAATATTATTGCCCAGATTGCGGATATGGAGGATAAAATTGCGGAAGGTGCGAACCTGATATCTACCTTGTTCTTTATCATCACGTTCGTGCATTTCTCCATCTTTGAGGATAATCTGCAGACTGTTACCATTGTCCATTTGGTTGATTCTACCGCTTTTGGCATAAATAGTTTTGGGAAAGCGTGATTCAGTGCGGTCATAGATGACAATTCCCCGCAGTTCTGTTCCGAGGTTTTCTTTTACATAGACAGTGTAATCGGCAACATTGGTAAATTCATTGGGTTTAACAATGGTCATCGGTTTGTAATAGGCGATTTTGAGCATCATGTTCTTGAGCTTGTGGTTCATATCAGGCAATGTAAAATGATTGAAATACATCATGCCGCCGGAAAGCAGTAAAGTAACAAACATCAGAGGACCAATCATCTGATAAACATTGATACCGCTGGCTTTCATGGCAATAGTTTCCCTGTCCACAGTCATTCTGCCAAAGGCAAGGATAGTTGCCACTAAAACAGCCATTGGAATTGACAATGCCAGCATAAAAGGCATAGACAAGCCAAATACCTGCATCACTGTTATAAAATCAAGTTTCTTTTCAATAATAGTATTCAGCAAATCAATGATTCTATCAATTAAGAGAATAAAAGTCACCACAAATAGCGATATGAAAAAGGGGGCAATGTGTTCCTTGAGTACGTAACGTTTAAGAACCATCAGTTTTCTAACCTTTCCGATCTGATTTATAAATCATACTTAATTCATCATTCATAATTTATATACTCATTTTTGTATCATCTCTAATAACTCAGTCTCTGAGATGATGTTCACAGTTCCCAAAGCCTTTGCTTTGTCAAGCTTTGAACCTGCATTTTCGCCAACAACCAGATAATTGAGGTTACTGCTGACGCTGCTCAGGAGCTTTCCGCCACTAGATAAGATAAGCTCTTCCATTTCTTTCCTGCCATAGTTTTCCAGGGTACCTGTGATGAGAAACGTCTTTCCTTGCAGGATTGTGACTTTATCTGATACTGCTGTTTCAAACTGTAAACCTGCCTGCTTAAGATAGTTTATCAGAGCAATATTTTCAGGAATGCGGAAGTAATCAAAGACTGACCGGGCTATCTTATCACCGATTTCGGGAACAGAAGTCAGGATTTCAATCTCAGCTTGCATCAGGCTATCAATATTACTAAAATGTTCAGCTAAAACTCTGGCAGTTTTTGTGCCAACAAACCTGATCCCAAGAGCAAAAAGAACTCTGTCAAACTTTTGAGTTTTAGTATTCTGTACCGCTTGCTTCAGATTAGCAGCGGATTTATCTCCCAGTCTATCCAGACCGGCTATCCTGGTATAGTCAAGATTGAAGATATCTTCAAAGGAATTTATCATGCCCACTTCAATTAGTCTGGCAATCAGGCTTTCACCCAAACCGGTAATATCCATGGCATCCCTTGAAGTAAAATGTTCAAGTTGCCTTTGCAGTTGAGCCGGACAATTGCTATTGGAACAATAGTGAATAACGCCATCAGGTTCTTTAAACAGAGGACTTTGACAAGCAGGGCAGACTTTGGTAAAATCAATTGGAACCGCATTCGGGATTCTCTTAGTTAAGTTAACTGCTATTATCTTGGGAATAATCTCACCGGACTTCACAATCCGGACAGTATCGCCCTGATGCAAGTCCAGACGCAGGATTTCATCTTCATTATGCAGAGTGGCTCTGGATACAGTCGAACCTGAGATATACACAGGTTCAAGAATTGCAACAGGCGTTACAGCTCCTGTTCTGCCTACCTGAAATTGAACTTCTTTAAGAATAGTCTCTTTTTCTTCAGGCTTAAATTTATAGGCAATAGCCCATTTGGGACTTTTATTTGTATAACCCAGCTTTTGCTGCAAGGCAAAAGCATTGATTTTGATTACGATACCATCTATCTCATAAGGTAGAGTAGAACGCTTTTCATCCCATAAATTGCAATATGCCGTCACTTCTGAGAAACCGGAAGCTATTTGATAGTCTTTGGAAGTGGGGAAGCCCAGAGCCCCGAGCTTTTCCAGAAGTGCGGATTGATAAGCTGAAAAAGGCTCTGCGCTGTAGCCTATAGAATAAAAGATAGCTTGCAATCTACGCTCTGCCACGACTTTAGAATCCTTGAGCTTAATAGTACCTGCTGCTGCATTACGGGGGTTGGCAAAGAGCTTTTCACCCTTTTCTTCACGCTCTTTGTTGAGAGCAAGAAAGACATCAATGGGGTAGTATATCTCACCGCGTATTTCAATGGACGCAAGGGACGCAATGGTACCGGGAATGGACGTTATAGTCTTGACGTTTTCGGTGACAACTTCGCCTTCATAACCATCACCCCGGGTTGTGGCATATTGTAGCTCACCATTCTCATAAAAGAGGTTAATGCTGAAACCGTCTATCTTATGTTCCATAGTTACGGTTGGGAAACTGCCTGTTTCCTTTTCTATCTTATCCAGAAACTCTTTAACATCATCTAGTGAATAAGCATTGTCCAGGCTATACATTCTTTGCTTGTGGGTAATGGTTTTGGATTCGGGGGTAAGATCGTTGCCTACTTTCTCGATAGGAAGCTCTGTATTGGTTAGTTCAGGATATTCAGTTTGCAATTCTTTAAGCCGGTTTACCAGCATATCATATTCATAGTCACTGATAGAGGGATTAGCAAATTCATGATAGAGTACATTGTGCCTTTCTATCTCTTTTACCAGGCTTTCTATTTCTTTCTTAATCAATTCTTTATCATGTATCATATAATTCTATGCTTTAATCATTTATAATCATTTGGGTTTAACTATATCAGCATAAAAAGCAGGTCTGCGGTCACTAAATAAATCGTTGATATCATTAACAGATTTATCCCACGCCTGCTCAGGGTCGATGTCAGCCAGTCCGATTTCTTCGGTATCGATACCGAGCCTCGCTAATACTTCACCTTTTGTTCCTAGTATCTGGCTCATTCCGGTGAAGGCAGTGCAAATCCCTCCATTGCATTCAGTCCCGGTTCGATTGGCTGTTATACTAAAAACTCTGTTTTCCAGCGAACGAGTAGACATTGATTGCTGACACCAGGGCAGAACCAAATTGGCAGGATGGCAGATAATCTGAGCTCCGTTCAAAGCAAGAGTCCTGGCTACTTCAGGGAATTGCCAGTCAAAACATATCATCATACCGATTTTAATCTTACCTTTGGCTTCGCAGACAAATAATCCTGTGTCACCCGGACTAAAGAACATCTTTTCACGGTAAAACAAATGAGTCTTTCTGTACACATAGTAGCTGCCGTCAGGATTAACCAGAGCAGATGAATTGTAATTCTTTTTATCATCCTTTTCAGCAAAACCGAAAACAATTGAAGCATCAAGTTGTTGAGATAACTCCCTAAAGTACCGGAAGGACTTCCCATGGGGAACAGATTCACTGACTTCATCTACTTCAGGCTGATTCTGAAAAACATAACCGGAAGTGATGAGTTCAGGTAAGACAATCAAATCTGCTTTGAGATCTTTGCACAGGTTATCAATCTTGTGCAGATTTGTGTCCACTTGTAAAAGCTCAGGTTTGAGCTGAACTACTGCTACTCTATACATTTAACTTCCTCAACAGTGATATTCCTATTGTATTTATGGAGTTTATGTGTCAAGATTGTTTTGCAAGAATATGTAAAGCAGTGCAACTGAGGATGGTCAATAAACGTAAAAACTATTAGTAAGCTGCTGAGTTTATGATTAATTCCTTTGAAAGTAGTCTGAGCGCTTGTTTTCCTATCGAGTGGCAAGTAGTATAAGACCAGACAGCCATCGCAGCAGAACCGATTATGGGTACATAAACACCGGCAAACTTGGCAGTGAGTCTTTGAGTAGTTTTAATCGCAAGTCTTTCTGCTATTCTTTGCATTATCTTTGCTGATTCCCTTTTAACTAAAACAGAACCTGCTCTGATAATCAGATACTTGCCCGCACCTCCACCTGCTGAATAAAACAATAGAAGCAAGACAAGATTCTTATCCAATAGCTTATCTTTATGATAAAAGGCAGCAATCTCTTTGAGCATACAAATCTGGTTTCTGATTTCTGCCAGAAGAGTGGGTATAGCAGCAACCATGCCGACCGGACCGGGTATAAAAGCGCCACCACCTGCCAGTGCAGCATTAAGTCGGCTCCAGTAGTGAACAATTTGCTCAGCAGATTGATATTCATCCGGTTTTACGGGATGTCCTTTCAGTACTGTGTCTACCTGAGCAATGAAAAACTCCTGTATCTCTTTATGTGCTTTCTTTTTTGCAATACTCTTATTCATTAATCCTCTTATTTGTTAAGGCTCAGTTCGATTTGAATATAGTTTTCTATGATGTTAAGGTTTATTTTACAGTAATCCAGTAAACTGACATACTCATTAAACTGAGGGTTATCTCTTAGTAATATGCCAATATCAATTGTAATGGTGCTGTCATCAAACGAAAACCATGAAAAATGGACACTCTTAAGAATCAATTTGTTTCTGATTGAGGTCACGAAGTTTTCATTAACTAATTGTAATCTTACCTGTTGTCTGGCAGAGGTGAATATATAATCTGCCAATATAGCCGTAAGTGTAATGGAACCTATTTTTAGCAGCTTGGAAGTCATACTTAGATTTCCATCTTGAATTGAGCACAAAGCCGAAAGCTTTCTTGCTTCGAGGTAATCTTTTAAATACAGGTTAATCTTAGCATCGGTTAATCTGATGCTTGCGTTTAATGAATAAAACAGTTTTACTATGTCATTAATACTAGATTGCATATATTTCCACCTGATAATATAATAACTCTATCGTGGGGAACTGCCAATCTATTTATATAAAGAGTCAGGAGACATTAAACTCATTTGTTACTGACTCAAAACTGCATCCACCTCTGCCTCTGTCATGCCTCTACGGACTTGTGACATTAACAAATCTCTTGTCTCTCTATTATAAATTTTAATTGCTTTCACCCGATAAAACATATACTCAGCCCCTAATCCCACATCATTGTGAGTAAATTGGGTTGCAAATGAACGACCAAGGAAGTAATACAAACCATTGGGATCATCGTCACCTGAGCCATTGAAATAGATAAAATAAAAATCAGGCGTTATCGGAGAATTATAGATCGTCTGCGTAACTTCATCCCAGGTTATCAAAGCATTACAATTATCTTGACCATGCATGGTCAATTGCACATTTTCCGGAGCTTTGAGTGGAACATATTGACCTGTCCCTGTCAACCTAATACCTAAAGAATTGTCGTTTGCAGCGTTGCTGTTGATAATCAAGGAATCTGATACAAGTGAATTTGCTGCTGGAATATAAACAATATTTATGGACGTACTGTCTCCAATATTAACTTCGATTGGAAAGGGAGTATTTACTATAGAAAATTGAGAAAGTGAATGAAAAAATGAACAGGATGAGACAGTTAACACAGCAGAACCTGAATTCTTAATATAGATTGTCTGTATTGGAGAGGTATCTCCTAAATAAATTATTCCAAAACTTAACAGGTTGGGCGTTAACAGTGATATTCTAGGTACATTAGGATGAGCATGAATATAATTATCCCGGACGAAAGTTGTTTCTCCACCAAACTGGTTGATAACATGCAAACTTACTGTGTAATTTCCTGCTATAGTATATGTGTGGGAAGGATTTTCCACATTAGTGGAATCCCCATCACCAAACGACCACATTCTATGAATAATATGACCCACACCAGCTAATACTGATTCGGTAAAGTGAATAGTCAGAGGAATTTCAGCGCTTGTTATATCAGCAACAAAATCCACATTAGGATTAATTAATATATAAGGTGATATAGTAAAGTTAATCTCACTATCCACATTCATATACGCAAAAGTAGCATCAGTAAGCTTCAATCGGCATTGCATTGATGGTGTATCGGGAATTGTCCATTCATACTCACCATTTGCTGATGGGACATTGTTTTCAATTCTATTCCAACTAAATCCGCCATCCAGACTAAGATCAATATTCAGATTAGTAAGTCCAAGACATTCCCAGCTAATTGTATGTATTGTAGAGACGGAAAAATCAACCACGCCAACCGGTGCGGATAATGACAATGTCTTATTTGTAACAAAAAAAGGAGTTTCAGATTTACCAATAACACGGTTTGAACTTGTTTCCAATGCTCTCAACCACATATTGCTTACAATACCGGTATTAACAAACCAGAACATACTTTGTTCTGTTACAGCAACAGAAGTAGTATTTATCCTTGTCCAGGTAGAGTTATTTGTGGAATACTCCCACCAGATGTTCCACAAAGAATCAACATCCTGATTAAGCCATCGAAGCTCAAATAATGAGTTAGTTGTGACAAATTTACCCCCATTGGCATTAGCAATTCTCAGCGGATTTTGAATTGTGAAGGGAGTTGAACTTGAATCGCATATATTATTATTTTCTATACTGGATATCCTGATCAAACCTCTACTTGTTGGAATCCCTGATACAATCCATACATAGTTTCCAGAAGCAGCAGGGGTTGAAGAAATTATTGTTGACCAATCGATACCGTTATTGTTAGAATACTCAATTTTAACGGCATCCATTCCAGCTTCTGACCATGTGATTGTATATGTTGTACCTCCGGAATAGTCTCCGGTGATAGTGTTACCCCCCGTTGGTTGCAGGAGATGAATCTTGCTGATATGATAAACGTTGTATGACATGTCATAAAGTGAATGGTCACTGGAACTACTAATTCTTATACGGCATTCGTGAGTTATTGAATCAGGTATTACCCATGTGACACTATTTGCATCAAGATTGCTTGCTATCCTTGTCCAGATTACACCATCATTGAGGCTATAATCCACATCAACATTCGTCACAAGAATCCTGCCCCATTCAATATTCATTACTTGTCCAACACCATAGTATACACTTGGAGTATTTGCTGAATATGAATAATAGATTTTGGGAATAGATGTACTCGTTGATATTGAAAAAACGCTGTCACTGATGCATTCATTTGATTCGTTATCAGCATCAGTCATTTTGATCAGGCATTGATCAGTATCAACAAAGGGAACATAAATGTAATAATAACCTTTATTCGATTCAACAGATGATTCTAAATTCCAGGTGGTTGCCCCATCAAGGGATATATAGCATTTCATCAGTGTAGGTGGATTATCTGTTGACCACCTTATTGTCTGAGTTCTACCAGCTCTCCAGACTTCACCTCCATTTGGGAAAGACAAATCAATTTTATAGGTTGTGAATGACCATATGGGACAGTCAGTTGCATCTCCCAAAGAATTGTATGGAATAACTTTCCAGTAATACGTCTGGTTCTGTTCTAAAACGCCAGTTGCAATGCTTGTCCCGGTTTGGGTTGTACCATTAATAATATTTGTGGGCGGATTATCAGTTCCTAAGTAAACTCGATAACCAGAAGGTATACCACCTGTGCTACAAGTCCACGAGAGATTTGATATAAAGGGTTGCTTGCCATACAGATTAACTGGACTGACTGGAGCAGCCGGATTGGGTGGAAATGGAGGGCTAGACCATGCACCCCAACCATAGTTTGGATAGATTGCAATGTTTTGTGTGGCAGCAGAAGTTATTGTATATGGATATGACAAAGCTAACGATTTTGTGGCAAGGGCTTTGGTATTAGCATTAAAAATTCGTATATATATTTTGTCTCCGATATGAGTGTTACCAGTACTAACGCTACTAGAAAATATACAACTCATCATATTTATAAAACCAGTCGGTCCAAAACCTAAATACTGGGTGTAATAGTTGACAGATATTACTTCAATATCATCTCCGGTGGGATTTCCATTTCCATCCATTGGATCAATTACACTGTCAGAAGTTCTGTAGAATTGAATCAGCCATTTGCTAAAACCACTTGAAGGTGTTGGATATGGATAACCCCCGGGATAACCGGTAGGTGTTCCAAACTCCTGGTTAACAATAGTTCGGGTCGCCGTAGTATTATCTATGAATTTGACATTTAAATTTTGTGAAAATGCCAATCCAGCTCTTGTCATAATTATAAAGATAATAACATACTTATACCATTTCATGCAATGCTCCTTAAGAGGTATTATTTACATATTCAATTTCATCTAAAAAGAGAATAACGTCAAGCACAATGTTGAGACTATTTGTTAGTGCTAGGTATTTTCCGCAATATATGTAGCTTATAATCAATATTCTCAGTAAAGAATAGTACAAGCTTTTGTTTACCATCATTTTCCTCTTAATTGGCTCATGATCAAATCAGTCTACCCAAAGTTTGAAATTAGGGAGTATTTTGAAACGATACATTTTGATAAGAAAGGCTTGACTAAATCAGTGTAATAACTATAGTGTTCCAAGAATGTAACACTAAAAGGGGTATGGTATGAAAAATATAGCTCAGAGTCTATTGACAGAGCATTTAGGCTTCTCGCAAATTGAAGCTTTGGTATATCTAAATCTTCTTAGAGAATCACCTCAGACCGGATACAAGATTTCCACAACTCTGGGGAAATCACGTTCAAATACATATCAGGCATTGAAGTCATTGGAACTGCGTCATGCTATCATCCGGCTGGAAGGTACACAGTATGGCGAATTCATTCCTGTTCCCATTAAAGAATTTATGAATGCCAGAGAAAAAGAATTTATCCTGAAAAAAGCAGAAATCATTGAAGCTCTGAAAGACCTGGAAATCGAACCACATCAGGAGTATATCATTCAGATAAATTCAACAGAGCAGCTATACAAAAAAGTTCATTCGATGATAGAAGAAGCAAAATCAATGATTCTGGTGGATACAGATCCGGGTCCACTAAAAGTTATTCATGGTTGGCTGGATTTACGAGCCGGACAAGGGGTCAATGTATTGATTGAAACTCCAGGAGAAAGCCAAAAGGATAATTGTCATCACATCAGAATACAGCAAGTAACCCCCAAGGATATTGAATGGGAAGCTGATTGGCTTTGCCTTAGTGTTGATGGTGAACATTTTCTGATTTCATTGCTAAAGAAGGATACAGGAGAATTGATTCATGCTATCTGGAGCGGAAATCCGTATATTTCTCCATGGGTTTACAATGGTATGCTGCATGAGTTTACTTTTAGGGTTATTCGGCAGATGCTGTTGGAAGGATTGGAATCAGAGACAATTATAAAGAAACTGGACGCCTTTACACAACGTTTCTTTCAACCTGTATCAGGCTTTTTACGACTACAGAAGAAACTGAATCAAACAGCAGAAAAGAATTGCAGAACTTCTGGCAAATTCCAAGCAGACGATCTGATTAATAATGAGGAGAGAGAAAATGACTAGGTTACTTACAAGTTTATGCAATAAACTGACTTCGACTCAACTCTGTGAACTACAGCCAGTATTAAAAACTCATACCCGCATACAAAGAGTATTTAGCTTTGGAGCGGTTAGGATACTACTCGCTTTTATATTCATAGCTCCTTTTATTGCAGCAGGTAATCTGATTTCTATCTTTGTTTTAGACCGTTTTACAGGCAACACCAATCTAATTCTGGAAGCAATACGGGCCATTCTTATCGTAGTATTTGTTCTAATTGCATATTGCTACTACTGCAGGAAAATAGAACATCGGGAAGCGAAAGAAATCTCATTGAAATATTCTCTGCAAGAATGGGGGTGGGGCTTCATATTAAGCTTGGTGATGTTATCGGTTATTGTGGGAATTCTTTATGCCGGGGGAATGTATCATATTAAGGAGATATCTGTCATCAGAGTGCTTTATCGGGCATGTTATGTATTCATTGCCGGAGCATTTTTACAGGAAATGATATTCAGGGTAATCTTGTTTAACATCATTGAAGATTTTATCGGAAGCTGGAAGGCAATCATAGCAATAGCGATTATTTTTGCCATGGTGCATCTTGGTAATGCCAATAGCAATTACATTTCTGCAATATCGCAATTCTTATCTGATTTTTTATTAAGTGCAGTGTTTATCTTAACCCGGAGAATATGGATGGTCTGGGGGGTACATGCGGGTTGGAATTTCATTCAGGATGGAATATTGGGTATGCCAAATTCAGGTATAGATAGCTTTCCAAGCTTGATTAAACCAATTGTAACAGGTCCCGGATGGTTAACTGGTGGCAAATTCGGTATCGAATCATCACTTTCAAGTGTTATTCTGAATGTTGCATTCGCAATACTAATCTTGAATGTTGCTTATAATTATAAACGAATTGTGTTACCAAAATGGATAAAAGGCAGAGAGATTTAAAGATACATATATGAAATTGATTTAAATATGAAATACTCTGACGACGCGCTCAAGGACGCCCTGTACTTTACTGATTGCCATGCCGTAATTGGTGATGGGCACTCCGCGTCTGGCACATTCAAGCATGCGGTGATGCATTTCCATTGCGTTTATCATGCAAGCTCCACAGTGAATGGCAAGAGCAAAGCTTTCCAGGTCATCGGGGAAGTCATGTCCGGCAAAGACTTCATAAGTAAGCTGTTTTCCTGCATATTGATTGAGCCAGCGGGGTATTTTGACTCTGCCGATATCGTCACATTGAACGTGATGCGAGCAGGATTCAGCAATTAGTATCTTATCTCCGTCTTTGAGAGTATCAATCTTTCGGGCACCGGACAGTAATAAGCCAAGTTCACCCTTATATCTGGCAAAGAGGATGGAAAAAGTCGTCAGAGGTATTGACTCCGGAACATCGCCGGCTACTTTCAGAACTGCCTGTGAATCGGTAATTACAAGGTCAGGCGGTTGTTTCAGGCTTTCCAAAGCAAACTCGAGCTCCCTTTCCTTGACTACGGTAACAACTGTGTCATTATCCAGCAACTCTCTGATTACTTGTACCTGTGGTAAAATCAATCTGCCTTTGGGTGCAGCTAAATCTATCGGAGTAACCAGAATTACGTGATTGCCTGCCTGAACCAAATCTCCGACTAACGGACGTTCCTGATGCAGCAACTCAGGTGCTAATGACATCAGCATTTCCTTGCAATCGTTGATACCGGTACCTTTGGCAGAAGAAACGATAGCATAGCGGATATTCTGACTATTGCAGAATTGGATAGCTTCATCACTGACAGGATGTAAATCAGCTTTATTAAAGACTATCAGAAGAGGGATCTTTAATTCCTGAATTTCTTTGAGCAGATTCTTTTCAGTATCACCGATTTGTGCTTCACCACAGACGAGGATGGCAATATCGGCTCTGTATAAAACCTTGCGGGTAGATTGAATGCGTTTTTGCCCCAGTTCCCCTATATCGTCAATGCCGGCAGTATCATAAAAGGTGACAGGACCCAGCGGTAGAAGCTCATAGTGTTTATCAACAGGGTCTGTGGTTGTGCCGGCAATCTCAGAGACAATGGCGATTTCCTGACCGGTCAGGGCATTTATCAGGCTGGATTTTCCTGCATTGCGGTTGCCGGTGATAACGATGACAAGTCTTTCGCCGCGAGGTGCTTTAGCCATTATATTTATCCTTCGTAGTCGTCTTTGGTAAAGCCGAGTTTATACATACGCTGAGGTTGGAGCAGTTTATCAAATTCAGCTTCAGTAAGTAATCCTTCAGCAAGCAGAATATCTTTAATAGTCTTACGTTCAGAGGTGGCTTTCTTGATAATATATTCCATCTTTTCATAACCGAAAAGGGGAATGAGATAAGTTGCAATGGATTTGCTGTTGAGCAAGTGTTTGAGACAGTTTTCGTGACTGGATTTGATGCCTTTAACACACTTATCTGCAAAGACAGTTGAACCGCTAGTAAGAAGCTGTATGGATTTTAAAATTGTATGGGCAATTAAAGGAAAATATTGATTGAGTTCCAGTTGGCCAAGACCGGCAGCATGAGCGATCAGGTTGTCATTACTCATCACTTGCAAGGCTATCTGGCCGATTGCTTCCGGAATGACAGGATTGACCTTGCCGGGCATAATACTGCTGCCTTTCTGCATGACAGGAAGCTCTATCTCATTCAGCCCTCCATCAGGACCGCTGGAAAGCAGACGCAGGTCATTGGATATTTTGAGCAGATTAGTTGCCATAGCTTTGAGAATACCTGATATTTCCACAAAAGCATCGAGGTTTTGAGTGGCATCTATCATATTCTCACTGCGGGAAACAGATAAACCGGTAATGCGCTTTAGTTCTTCATTTACCTTCAGAATATAGTCACGCGGAGCGCCCAAACCTGTGCCGATGGCAGTTCCACCCAGATTAACGGTCTTGATTCTTTCCCTGCATTTAAAAACACGCCATCTGTCTCTGGCAATTGCTTCAGCATATGCACCAAATTCCATACCCAAGGTCATGGGAACAGCATCCATCAGTTCAGTCCTACCCAGTTTGACAACATTGGCAAATTCCTGTTCTTTTGCCTGAAAAGCTTCCTGTAATACTGATACAGAAGTTTCAAGTTCTTTCAGACGCAGGAGAACAGCTACTTTTACAGCCGTAGGATAAACGTCATTGGTGGATTGGTGCAGATTAACATGCTTAAGTGGGTCGATGTTCTGATTAGTTAGTCTTTCTGAAGCCTTAAAAGCAATATACTCGTTGAAATTCATATTAGTGCTGGTGCCTGCACCGCCCTGATAGGGGTCTATCACTATCGCTTCTATGTGTTTGTCTTCTATAAATTCCTGACATACAGCAACTATCTCATTACCGATGTCCGAAGTAAGGTAGCCAAGCTCCAGATTTGTCTTGCAGCAGGCAAGTTTAACCATTGCCATTGCTTTTATAAAGTACTTATCTGTCTTTTCATCAGAGAAAGGAAAGTTATCAAGTGCATGTTGTGTTTCAGGTCCGATATAAGTCATAAAACCTCTGTTATCTGTCATCCTGAGCTTTTTCGAAGGATAAGACAGATTAATATATTATCTTTGCCAGATTTCAAGCTGACGCACAGGTGCATAACTAAGACGGTGAATAGGGCAGATGCCGTGTTCCTGCAGAGCTTTGAGATGCTGAGCAGTGGGATAGCCTTTGTGCCGTGCAAATCCATATAGGGGATAGGCCATATCGTAACCGGTCATTATTCTGTCTCTGGTCACTTTAGCCAAAATGGAAGCAGCAGCTATCGAAGCATAAGTGGCATCGCCTTTGACAATGGCTCTGCTTTCAACAGCCATTCCTACCGGAAGCTTATTACCGTCAATCAGGCATAGTTGTGGAGTTATGGAAAGCGTATCCACTGCTTTTTTCATGCCTTCCAATACAGCCTGGAGGATATTAATCTCATCTATACGTTGATGAGAGATTTCTACTATAGAAAAAGCCAGAGCATTACTAATAATCAAGGGAAAAAGTTCTTCACGTTTGAGGTGAGAAATCTGTTTTGAATCATTAATGCCGGATATTGGGAAATCAAGGTTTAAGATAACTGCGGCTATAACAACAGGACCTGCAATGGGACCTCTGCCTGCCTCGTCAACTCCGGCAATCAGGTTATAATGTCCATGTAAAGCAAACTCATTCTGATAAAGAAGATTGGACTTATTCGGCATCTTTAACTTTTTTTAGTACAAAGAAGAGACGTGAATACTGATGGTCAAGTTTTCTGGAATTGGTTTTAAGTAAGTTTTTATCATAAACCAGACTGTATATACCAACGCATTCCAGCGGACTGTTATCTGATAAGTGCAGCAATTCCTGCACACTATAGACACGCTGGAGATGCTCTTCATCCATACGGAAATAATGATTATCAGAACGTTTGAAGATAGTGAGTTTTGTCTTCTGTAATCTGTTATCCGGGTCAAATTCAGCTTGATGGATGAGCAGATGTTCTTTTGTTTCATCAATATTTATATAATTATCAAAGTTATCCTGACTGTTTTTATAGGTGGAGATATCAAAGATGAAGAGTCCGTTTTTTCTCAAAGAATGAGAAACATTATCAAATAATGTGCTTACAAGCTTGCTTTCCAGCAAATAGTTTATACTGTCAAAGACCAGAACAACCATATCAAAGGCACCGGCTGGGAGTTCGCCTGTCATATCTGCCTGAATTAGTTTTGGATGATGGTCTTTTTGTCCGGCAAGCTTGATCATTTCGATTGAACGGTCAGATGCTGTAACGTTATAACCTTTTTTAACAAAGCGTTCAGAGATGCTGGCAGTGCCACAGGCTAATTCATGAATATCTTGTAATTTATTATTTGTATGAAAGGCATATAGGGATAGAATCTTGTCGGTCCATTTGTCATAATCCACATGTTGCATATAGTGATCATAATATGGTGCAAATATATCATAGGTGGTGAGTTCAGGTGTTATTTCCTGCTTAACAGCCTTAACCTTTTTAGGCTTATCGGGGTTTTTGGTCATTTCTTCTCACTTCTTCCCGGTTTTGTGAGTGGTGTTCCAGCCGTGCAGAGTTCACACTGTTCAGCTTCCCAGCTTGGTATGGAAAGAGTAAGCAGAGGAATGAACTCACAACCGAAGTCAATCTGACCTCCGGATCGGTCAACGATTGCACCAACCGCCACAACGTTAATATTGCGTGCTTTAAGGCAGTTAATTACTTCTAAGACACTTCCGCCGGTTGTCACAATATCTTCGATGATAACAACGTTTTTAATGCCTTCCAGGTCAAATCCACTACGTATGGACATGACATTATCTGTTCTTTGAGTAAAGATGAATTTTTTTTGCATAAGCCTGGCAACTTCATAAGCCAAAGCAATGCCACCATAAGCAGGACCTACAACAACATCAAAATCATATTCAGCCAATCTTTCTGCTAAACGTGAACACAGGGCAGAAGACTTTTCCGGATTCTGGATTATCTTTATCTTTTCAATATAACGCGAACTGTGTCTGCCTGATGTAAGTAAAAAATGTCCTTCCAACAGAGCCCCTTCTTCAATGAGCATATTGTGAGTGAAAAAACCATCAGTATAAGTATCAAGGATTTGTCTGGCTAATTCTGCCTGAACTTCTGGAACACATAGTTCCAATCTGTACATATCCCCTGCAAAGGTGGGATATATACTGTTAAAAAGCTCATTCTTGAGTTCAGTTGGGATACCGTTCTCTTCCAGAAGGCCTTTTGCCAACCCAGCTTCAAAGGTGTTATCATAGGTTGATACGATTATATAATTCTCAGACATTTTTCACTCCTCTATAGTAAAACAATGGGGTCATTACTATAAATATAACCCAAATTTGTCAATGAGGAAAACACTATTATGTAAATTTGTACTAATTATACAGGTTGACAAAAGCTATGGCACCATAATATTATGCTATCAAATAAAAAATCTCTTCAGGAGAAGAACATGCATAATTCATCATCATTCATTGGATCAGTGGTAAACATTATAATCATTTTCGCTATTCTTAAATTTGTGATGACTAAATTCAAGAAAAACAAAAACCCGGGTCAGGTTCAAAACAAAGACCGCTTTGACAAGTTTTTGGGTAAAGACATACAAAGTACCAATGTTCCCAATGAAAAACCGTTGGATAAAGAGACCAGAAGCTATACCATTCCTCCTGAAAACAGACTTAAATACGAGAATAAACTTACTGACAGGGACAAGCTTCAGTTAAAGAGATGCTCCAATTGCGGGGGAGAAATTCCCATGACCATGATGAAGTGCACAATCTGTGGTCAAAGACAGGCTGGTTGTGGATGGGTTGCTGCGATATTGATAATTCTAATTGCATTTGTTATAGTGATGGCTGTTGCCAAAGATTCGGGTATCCCGATTATGTACTATTTACAGCAGATATTTCACTTTTAGTTACTACTTTTTCAGATGTTCATGAATAAAGGAATGATACTCTGGTAAACCAAATACCAGTTCATCATGAGTGCCTTTGTGACAAAATCCCTTACTATCAATAAATAAGACTGAATCAATATATCTAAGCGTAGATAACCTGTGAGAAATTACCACGCAGGTGATATCTTCAAAATTGGCTTTTAATTCATTCCAGAGGTTTTCTTCATTTTCTGCATCCAGACTGGCAGTAATATCGTCAAGTATCAAGAGCTGTGGTTTGTTTATTAAAGCGCGTGCTATTGTTACTCTCTGCTTTTGTCCGCCGGATATGGTCTGACCTTTGTTACCAACAGGTGTTTCGTCTCCAAGCGGGAAAGCTGCCAATTCACTTTTCAACTGTGCAATCCTGATTACATCTTCATATGGTAAAGAATCCTGCTCTCTTAAAGCAAAATTGATGTTGTCCCTGATTGTTCCTGTAAAGAGTAAAGCTTCCTGGGGCACATAGCCGATAATCGTTCTAAGACTTTCAATATCTATCTCATTAAGCATCGAGCCGTTGATTTGGATATCGCCCTGAGTAGGATAAAGAATAGCACTCAATAGATTGGCTATGGTAGTTTTTCCTGCCCCGGTGGAGCCCAATATCAGCATCTTTTCACCACTGTGCAATTCAAAAGAACAATCCTTAATAACAGGATTGTCCTTATCCGGATAAGTAAATGCAACCTGATTAAACCTGATAGTATCAAGTTTATTTAGTTTAATACCGTCTTTTGCCGGAGCATGTATTACCGGATAATGCAGCATTTCTTCCAGACGGTCTATATTTACAAAACACTGTTTACCTGAGACAAAGAGCTGTGGTAAATCAAGCAGAGGATATATCATCATTGAAAGATAGGTGTAAAAAAGAAAGAACGTTCCGATGGATATAGTACCTTTCACAGCCATATACCCACCAAAGATAATAACACCAATCTGCGCAAAGTAATCTATGTATTCATAAATTAAATGAAGAACAGCATTGAGCTTAACTACGCTCATTTCAGTTTTAAACCTTTTAGCAAGTGCAGTTTCAAAGAAACGGTTGTACTTTTCTTCGCTGACAAAAGCTTTGATAATGCGTATACCGCTAAAGCTCATCTCGAGTTGGTTATTAATATTACTGATTGCTTCTCTGTTCTTTTTAAAATTGAGATATAGTTTATCAGAAGTTACATAAAAGACTATCATCATGAAAGGTAAAGAGGCTACTGATAGCAAGGTAAGCAGCCAGTTCAGGCTAAACATCACTGCCAGACTGAAAGCAATCATAGAAAAAGAATTAAGAGCTCTGAATATGCCTGAGCAGAGAAACCAGGAAACGGAAGAGAATTCGCTAATGTCGTCCGTTAATCTGGTAACAATATCCCCTGTACGGAATTTATGGTAGAAAGCATAGTCCTTTTCTGTTATGTTTTTAAAATACCGCATTCTGATGGAATGTTCAAAGCGAACATTCATAAAAGCACGGAAGGAAGGATAAAAAGATGTCAGAAATTGAGCTAGTCCGATTGCCAGGAAAAGCATAATGATGCGTTGCACTTCTTCCATTGGCTTGGGATATTTACCGGGAAATTTTAGGATATCAGCCATCAGGTCAATCAATTTCTTAAAGACAAACGGATAAGCTATAGCAACTGCTGAACTGACTAAAGTAAAGGCTACCATAATCAAAACAAACCACTTTTGCGAAATCCATTGCTTCAGAATCCATTTGAGATGTATATTCATGCTGCTTTCCTAAATATCGCTTACGGGTGTTTCATCAGTTGATTTCAGCATCTGGAGTTCAACCAGACGTTTATATTCATCGCTGAGTTGCAATAATTCTGTATGTGTGCCTCTCTGCGCAATTACACCATCACGGAAAAAGAGTATCTGATTTGCATCTAATACTGATGTCAGCCGATGTGCCACTATCACAGCAGTTTTATTTTCCAACACGCGTTCCATCGATTGCTGAATGCGTGTTTCAGTTTGTGGGTCTATACTGGCTGTAGCTTCGTCCATTATAATAATATCAGGAGAGAAAGCCAGAGCCCGGGCAAAACTAATAAGCTGCTTTTCTCCCTGTGAGATGTTTTGTCCTCGTTCTGCCAATTCAGTTTCCATTCCCAGGTTCTGATTAGATATAAAATCATCCAATTGAACAATGCTAACCGCTTTCTTTACGTCTTCAACGGCTATTTCATCATTATATACCCTGATGTTTTCCAATATATTACCAGGGAAAAGAAAGATGTCCTGCAGGATAAGTCCGATTTTCTCACGCCAGAGGTTAATATTGATAGCTGTCAAAGGAACATCATCAATCTTGATAGAGCCTTTTTGAGGTTGATAAAATCCGCAAAGTAAGCTGACTGTAGTGGTCTTTCCGCTACCGGAAGCACCTACTAAGGCTAGCTTATGCCCCTTGGGGATAGTAAATGATACGTCTTTCAGAATCCACTCTTCTTCTTTATAGGCAAACCAAACATGGTCAAAAGTAATCTCATGATCAAAATAGGGCAGCCCTTTTCCTGTATGAATCTCTTCTTCAGTCGTCAAAGAAGTCAGGTCCAGAATTCTTTTTAAGGAAACAAATGAACGCTGAATCTGCATGACGTTTTCAGAAATATTCATAATAGGCCAGATCAACCTTGAGATATACGAGATAAACACAAAGAGAGTCCCGATTGTCATTGCACCAATAATAATTTTAGGCGCAGAGACTTTGATAATCACTATAACGAAAAGGACATTAAAGACAAACAGGAAAATGCCCTGCATCCCGTATTCCAGGAAGGATGCCTTGGTCTCGATTACTTTCTTTCTATGCGAAGGCGTATATAACATCTCATAAACTTTTTTTTGCTGATTCAGAACCTGGATGATTTGCATACCCTGGACAAAGTCTGTTACTTTCGCTGTAATATCAGCATAGTTCTCACGAATCTTACGGTAAAAAGTAGAAAGATACTTTACCACAAAATAGTATGATATCATGACAATGATAGCAGGCGCAGTCATCAATAAGGTAATCCTGCTTTCTTTAAACATCAGGATAATATATACACCAATGAAGAATATGATATTGCCTAATATCTGGATGGACAGATCAGAAAAGAGGGATTTGACTCTTTCGCTGTCGCTTTCGACTTTGGCAATAAGTTCACCTACAGGCTGAGTATTAAACCATGATAAGGGAGCTTTGAGCAGATGACGGAATACATTTCCTTTGAAGTGAGTGATTATCTTGATACCCAGCCGTGCCATAAGTATGATTTGCAGGTAGGACAATATCCCTGAGAAAATTATCACAATGACAAAATATCCGCCATAACGGAGCATATCAGCCATATCTTTATTGGGAATGCTTTTATCTATGATGTGAGCCAGAATAAGCGGGTCAACTAATCGCATGGAAGAGGTCAGTAACATGGCTAATAAACCAAATAAGAATAACCACTTATCTTTTCTGAGATAAGGGGTGATTTGTTTTATATAAAAAAACCAGTTCTGCTCTTTTGTCTTCATAGTTCCCATCTTCGAGATTTGATAAAAATGATGGTCGGGATGACTGGATTCGAACCAGCGACCTTTCGGTCCCGAACCGAACGCGCTAAACCGGACTGCGCTACATCCCGACCTTTGACAAAACCAAATCTGGTAGTCACGTTGTCTGTCAAGAGCAAAAATCGTAGGTTACCTGCCTCAGGTGACCAGGAAGTTGTGAATCGTTACAATCCTACACCATATTAAATAATCGTTTAGTCATGTGAGGGCACATAACCTAAGTAAAAAAAGAAAGACAGCCAATAACATCGGCTGTCTTTACTGGAGGTACACTTAATATTTTAGTGTATAGCTTTTAATAGTTTTTCAGCTTCGTCAGAAGTTATTTTCCCTGCTTCCAGCATTTCCAATATCTTCATCCGGGCTTTATCCTGCATAGCTTCCTTTTCACTATTATCCGACCTGTTAAATGGAGGCATCGGCGCCATTGGCGGCATATGGAAACCTTTAAATTGCTTCATGAACTCTTTACCTTTGGCAAAATGCTTATCAAATTCAGGTTTAAATTCACTATGGAATTTTTCCTGAGCCACTTTAAACGCTTCATGGGCAGCTTTCATCGCATCCTGTAGTACACCATTGATTTCCTGAGATGCCAAGTCTATGGAATCTTTAACTTTTGTCCTGATTTCAGGGTCATTAATCTTTTCCTTCCAGGAATTTAGATATTCCAAAGCTTGCTTGATTTTTTCTTTGGCTGCTTCTTCATTAACATTGTCCATCATCTTCGTAAGAGAAGCTATCAATTGACTTATGAGTTTCTTTGATTCCTGAATTCCGTTTTCACTGTTGTCTTTCAGTAATTCTTTGATACGTTCAAACTTACTCTTAAGATAGTCACCACCCATCATATCGCTGGAAGTAATTTTAATTGCTCCGTTCTCACTGGATAATTCGATATTAATGCTTTCATCTCCAATAGCAAACTCGTAATCTCCCATGGCATATTGCACTGCACCAAGGAAATTATTTGTGATTTGTCCCATTTCTGATTTAGCTTCCAGTTTAAAACCCTGAGTGGGAGCTAAAGACAGATTAATGTTACCATTCTCATTGGCTATTTCGATGTTTCCCGCATTCATGGGAAGAGATTCAAAGAATACGTTTCCGTTTTCATTCCTGATTTCAGCTCTGACATATAGTGTATCACGCATCTTGACAGAACCATTTTCACAGCTTATCTGTAATGTATCACCGGTTGCATTATCTGATGAAATTGAACCGTTTTCCTGCTCTGCTGTGATATTACCCTGAATGTTAATCAGTTTTATAGAGCCATTCTCATTCTTTAGTTGAAATGTTCCGGTGCAATCCCGTAAATTGAGAGAACCATTCTCACTGGATAAATCAAAATCATTGCTCATGTCTGCAGCTATGATGAAATGATTATCGGTTTCAGCAGAAATTTGGACTTGAACAGGAATTGCGATGGTTAATATACTGCGATGTGAAATATCCACTTCATCATCTTCCATTTCGATTTCCTGAATATCAATACTAACAGTTCCTTTTACCTCATCAGTAGTAACATCAATAAAGCTCTCTGCATTGATTTCATCAGTATTGGCAGAAGTGCTTAAATACAAGTCTGCTGTTATGTGGATAGTGTCATCAGGGCTCTGCACCAGATTTGTACCCATCAGTTCATTTGAGATGTCTACTTTCTTCATCCCAGGGATTGTGATGTCTTGCTTGATTGTTATTGATTTCATTATTTTTTCCTCCTTGCTTCAATCATAGCGAGTGCCTGCTCGACCGTTACGAAACCTTCCTCAAGGTCGTGAAATACATCTGTAAAATCTTCTTCTGTTTTAGTTGTATGACCAAATGCCCGGATAATCTCGGACAACCTGTTTTTGACAGTTGGATATGAAATATTCAGGCGCTTTTCCATTTCTTTAATGTTGCCTTGCACAATTACGAACATGCGGATAAAATCTAATTGTTCTGATGAAAGATTGGTAAAATAGCTTTCTTCAAAATCCCCACGCAATGACAAGTTACAATTGCTGCATTGATACTCTTTTATTCTAAGTTTTCCTTTGCAATATGGACAAGTTGTCAGTTTCATGATCGCCTCGCTTAATAATATTAAGGTCAGTATTAATATAATCAATATAATGTCAAGAAGAAAGTTATAATATTAATTGTGATGTTAACAATAGCCCATTAGCCGAATGATTTCATGATTGATGATTAGCCAATTCAATAACTTTTCTTTGCTATGTCATACTATTAATACCTCTTATCTCTATTGTTTATCTTTCTTTTAATGATGTTAAAGTGCGCTTAAGACACCCCCGTGACTCCGCCGTGACTCCCCTATGATTCCCCCATGTTCATAGGGGAGTCATTTGGGTGTCATATGGGTATCATATAGGTGTCTTAAGGACAAGCTATGTGCACTGAAAGCAAGATAAATAAGAATGAAAGAAGAATGAACACATTGGATAAATGATAAGAGGGGTGAACGAAGGGAAAAGAATGATTGGAGAGTCTGATTATTTATAAGGCAGGCAAATTTATTTCTCAGCCAAAGACAGGCATTCTCATATTATGATTTTTAATGGTGTCCTAACCCTCTACTAAACAATATGTTATGACAGCAAAGATAGTTAATTAAAAACTTGACAGGATATTGGTAATAAATTATCCTGCATATAAATAGATGTGAAATGCTGCAAATCGTTATTATATCGCAAATTGCGGCATAGTTGCTAAAACGAATGCTTATGAGTGTATGAGTGCCAGTTTTATGCAAAATGTCCTAAAAACGATTTTTGGCGCATTATTGAAGTTATTAAATAGGAGTATAGATTATGCAAGATACGAATTACACTGCAAGTAATATCAAAGTCCTTAAAGGACTGGAAGCTGTTCGGAAAAGACCTTCGATGTATATTGGAGGTACGAGTGAACGTGGTCTTCATCACTTAGTGTATGAAGTGGTGGATAATTCCATTGATGAAGCTTTAGGCGGATATTGTGATTTGATTAAAGTCACAATTCTGGAAAACGGATGCGTTGAAGTTATTGATAATGGTCGCGGCATACCGGTTGACATTCAGAAAGAAATGAATTTGCCGGCTGTTCAGGTAGTAATGACAGTATTGCATGCCGGTGGTAAATTTGACGATAAGACTTATAAGGTATCCGGTGGACTTCACGGTGTTGGTGTTTCAGTGGTTAATGCTTTATCAGAGTTTTTAGAAGTAAAGATTCATAAAAACGGGAAGATTTACTTTCAACGGTATGAGAAGGGTATCCCTGTAACAGAATTGAAGATAATCGGAGAATCCAAAGACTCAGGTACAACAGTTACTTTCAAGCCGGATACGGAAATATTTGAGACTGTGGAATTTAGTTTTGACTATTTAACTACGCGCCTCAGAGAGCTTGCTTTCCTAAATTGCGGTGTAAGAATTGTACTTACAGATGCACGAACAGACAGAGTTCATGACTTTAAATATGATGGTGGTATTGTTTCTTTTGTGGAATACCTCAATCAAAATAAAAAACCCATAACCCCCAAGCCTCTCCATATTTTCGGCGAAAAAGAAGATTTGAACTTTGAAGTAGCTATACAATATAATGAAGGCTATCAGGAAAACATCTTCAGCTTTGCCAATAATATTAACACGATTGAAGGCGGAACTCATCTTAGCGGATTCAAATCCGGTTTGACGCGGGTAGTTAATACATATATAAAGAACGGCGACATGCTTAAAAATGAAAAAGTTTCACCCTCAGGTGAGGATATTCGTGAAGGTTTGACGGCTGTTATCAGTGTAAAGCTTTCCAATCCTCAGTTTGAAGGTCAGACCAAGACCAAGCTGCAGAATTCTGACGTTGAAGGTATTATCAATTCCATAGTATATGAAAAGCTGATGATATATTTTGAAGAGCATCCTTCAGAAGCTAAGAATATTTGCATGAAAAGTGTTATGGCTGCTCGAGCCAGAGATGCAGCTCGTAAAGCCAGAGAATTAACCAGACGTAAATCTGTATTGGATAGTGGTTCACTGCCTGGTAAGCTGGCTGACTGTACGTTAACTGATCCTACAAAAACTGAGCTATTCCTGGTTGAGGGAGATTCAGCAGGTGGTAGCGCAAAACAGGGCAGAGACAGATCAATTCAGGCAATTCTACCTTTATGGGGTAAAATGCTTAATACAGAAAAAGCGAGAATAGACAAGGTTTTAAACAATGATAAAATCTCCCCGGTCATTCTGGCAATCGGAGCCGGTATCAGAGAAGAATTTGATGTCACTAAGATTCGTTATAACAAAATTATTATAATGGCAGACGCTGACGTGGACGGTTCTCATATCGCCTGTTTATTGATGACTTTCTTTCTGAGATATATGAGACCTCTGATTGAAGAAGGGCATCTGTATATTGCCAGACCACCCCTCTTTCTGGTAAGAAAAGGTAAACAAAAAACATACGTTTTTACAGAAGAAGAAAGAGATAAAGCTATTGAAGAATTAGGTACAAAAGGTGTAATCACTCAGAGATACAAAGGCTTGGGTGAAATGAATCCTGAGCAACTGTGGGAAACAACAATGGACCCGGCAAACAGGACTATGTTTTCGGTCAAAATGGATGATGCTATCGAAGCTGATATGATGTTTACCAAATTAATGGGTGATGAGGTTGAACCTCGCAGAGAATATATTCAAGCAAATGCTAAATATGTTCAGAATCTGGATATATAACGGGAGAATGACAAATGACTGAAATTAAAGATAGAATTATACACGTACAAATCGAAGATCAGTTAAAACAAGCTTATCTTGATTATTCCATGAGCGTGATAGTATCACGTGCCTTGCCTGATATCAGAGACGGTTTGAAACCTTCGCAACGCAGAATACTATTCGCAATGTATGAGCTTAATCTTACTCCCGGCGGGCATTTTAGAAAGTGCGCAAAGATTGCCGGTGATACGTCTGGTAACTATCATCCGCATGGTGAACAGGTTGTTTACCCCACTTTAGTCAGATTAGCCCAACCCTGGATTATGCGTTATCCCCTGATAGATGGTCAGGGAAACTTTGGTTCCATTGATGGAGACCCACCCGCCGCAATGCGTTATACAGAAGCAAGGCTGCAAAAAACAACGGTTGAAATGCTTGACGAGCTTGATAAGGATACAGTAAATTATAAACAAAACTATGATGACACCCGCAGGGAACCTGTAGTATTTCCAAGTCGCCTGCCTAATCTGCTGATAAATGGTTCTTCCGGTATTGCGGTTGGCATGGCTACTAATATGCCTCCTCATAATATAGGTGAAATATGTGATGGTGTTGTTGCGTTAATCGACAATCCTGAACTGACTTCTACCGATATGCTTCAATTTATACAGGGACCCGACTTTCCCACAGGTGGCACGATTCGTGGAAAAGAAGGCATAGAAAAGTATTTTGAAACAGGTAGAGGACATCTGACTGTACAGGGTAAAGCAGAGATTGTCACAAATGAGAATGACCAGGAACAAATCATAATAAGCGAGATTCCATATCAGTTAGCCAAGAATCTATTGATTGAACGAATGGTAGAGCTTGTCAAAGAAAAGAAAATTGAGGGCATAAGCGATATCAGAGATGAATCCGGCAGGGATGGAATGCGGTTGGTTGTTGTAATCAAGCGTAACGCAGCTGCAGATAAGATATTGAATCAATTGTACCTTTATACACAGCTTAGAAGCACATTTGGTGTAATCAACCTTTGTCTGATTAATGGGGAACCAAAAGTAGTCTGCATGAAAGATATGCTGATGAACTTCATCGAATTCAGACACGATGTAATCTTGAGAAGAACATTATTTGAACTTAAAAACGCAGAAGACAGACTGCACATTCTGGAAGGCTTGCGAATAGCGCTGGATAATCTGGACGAAGTAATTGCTACAATCCGGGCATCTCAGACACCACCAGAAGCCAGTGAACAGCTTCAAGCCAAATTCGGTTTGTCCGAAATTCAGGCTAAAGCAATTTTGGAAATGCGTTTACAAAGACTGACCGGACTTGAAAGAGATAAGATTATTTCTGAGTATAATGAGTTACTGCTCACAATCCAAAGATTAAAAGAAATTGTAGCAAAACGTGAACTGAGAATGGATATTGTGAAACAGGAAACAATTGATATCAAAGAGAGATTTGGTGATGCAAGACGCACAACCATAACTTCCGCTACAGGCAGTTTTTCTATGGAAGATTTGATTCCCAATGATTCCATGATAGTTACTATTACGCATGATGGTTATATTAAAAGAATGCCGGTTGATGCGTATAAAGTACAGGGAAGAGGCGGTAAAGGTCTATCCGGCACAAATTTGAAAGAGGATGATTTTATTCAGTATATTTTTGTAACAACCAATCATTCCTATATTCTGTTTTTCACTAATCTCGGTCGTTGCCACTGGATTAAAGTTTATGAGATTCCAGAAGCCAGCAGGCAGGCAAGAGGAAAAGCTATTGTTAACCTCGTGCAGTTTATAGAGAATGAAAAAATCAAGGCATTCGTTACAGTAAGTTCATTCCTGGAACCCAATTATCTGGTTATGTGTACTCGCAACGGTTTAATTAAAAAGTCCGCTTTGAGGGCATTTAGTAAACCAAGAGCCATGGGCATCTGGGCTATCAAGCTGCTTGATAATGACGAATTGATTGATGCCAGAATTATTGAACCCGACGATGATATTATCCTTGCTACTCATAACGGATTCTGTAACAGATTCAGTGAAAAAGATGCCAGGGAAATGGGCAGACACACGCAGGGTGTCAGAGGAATCCGGCTCAGAGATACTGATTATGTCATTTCTATGACTGTTGTACATAATGATGAAGGTACAATTCTTGCCATAAGCGAAAATGGATATGGCAAAAGAACGGATGTGGCAGCTTATACAGTAACACGCAGAGGAAGCAAAGGTGTTATAACACTAAAGACTACTATGCGTAATGGTTATCTTGCCTCATTGATGAAGGTAGAAGATCCTGATGATCTTGTTATCGTCACAAAAGATGGCATGGTTATCAGGCAGAAAGTAGAAAATATCAAAACTATCAGCCGCAATACACAGGGTGTCAGATTGATTAACCTCAATGATAAAGATAAAGTTAATGACATTACCCGAATACTTCCTGAGCCTGATGATGAGACTATAGACAAAGAAGCTGAAAAACTAGCTTTGATTGCAGAAAAAGCCTCGACCTGGGAAGATGATGTAACGACATTGGAAATTGATGAAAATGCTTCAGATACAGATGTCCTTGATGATGATATGATTGATGAAGAATTAAATGAAGATGATAGCGAAGACGATAATGAAGTCTGATTTGGAAGTAGTTATGACAAATATCTTGACACAAACGTATATTTGTCAGATTATATTTAAATAATCAAACCCTATTTGAAGGGAGGATAATTGCTAATTCAACATTACTTTGAAACACGTTTAAAATTGATTGAAGATAAACTCAAAGAGTTTTTGACCAATCAGGACAAATATGTTGCCGAGTTGTATGAAGCGATGAACTATGCAGTCTTTTCAGGTGGTAAAAGATGGAGACCCCTTTTAGTCTTAGCGATTTACGAAATGCTAAAAGGTGTACAAAAAAAGCCTAAACTCGACCCGATACTGAATGCAGCTTGTGCTATTGAATTGATGCATAGTGCTTCTATTGTGCATGATGATTTGCCAAGCCTGATGAACAGAAAGGAACGTCGCGGGAAAGGACCTTTACATGATAAGTATGGTAACGCGATAGCGATTCTGGCAGGAGATGCACTCTTTACTTTGGCTTTTGAATTGATGGCAGAAATACCGGACCATTTGAAAGCAAATCAGAGCATCAGAATATTATCCAAAGCTTCAAATAGCTATGGAATGATAGGCGGGCAAGTCGTTCACCTGGTTAATCGAAGAAAAGTAATGAAGATTAATACACTCAGATATATAGACATGAAAAAGGTCTGCTCTTTGCTGCAGGCATCTTCTGAGATTGCCTGTGTGATGGCAAATGCAGATGATAATACCAGACAAGTACTGAATAGTTATGCTCTGAATCTTGGTTTGGCATATCAAATGATAGAAGATATAATAGAAGATTATGGCGATACATCGGATTTTGATTTTGATTCGGAATTTGTTTCTACATCAAAATCCGGTTACGCAGGTCTATTGGGATTTGACAAAGCCAGAAAGCAGGTCGAAAAGTTACTTGATGATTCGTATAGAGCAGTGAAAGTATTTGATAACAACGAAATACTTATAGAATTTGTTCAAATGATCAAAGACAGATTACCATAATATGATTGATTGTCACGCTCATTTAATACCAAATGTAGATGATGGCTCAAAGAGTATCGAGAGTTCAATAGTTGTTCTGAAGCAGATGTCAGAGGGTGGTATAAAATCTGTTATATGTACAAGCCATTATATGAAAGGTCATTATCAGTTTAAGTACGAAAATTATATGGCAAGATTTCGTGAGCTCGAAGCTGAGATAAAAATTCAAGGTATTCCGATTACTATTCATACAGGAGCGGAAGTCTTTTTAACGCCAAATATCTCAGATGATGTGAAAGCTCAGAAGCTGACTTTGGCGGATTCAAGCTACGTGCTTTTTGAAACCGATTTAAACGGCTTTCCATCCGACTTTCACAAAAATGTATATGACCTGTTAAGACATGGATACAGACCCATATTAGCTCATGCTGAAAGATATGTATCGGTGATGATGAAAACACATACTGTTAAAGACCTGATAAAACTCAATATTTATATTCAGGTCAATGCTGCCAGTCTGATTGGTGGTTATGGCGAAAAAGTTAAACAGACAGCCTGGAAATTGATTAATCAAGGTAGGGTGCATTTACTTGGTTCAGACGAACATATTAAAGGTGATTACACATCATTCTTTAAAGCCAGGAGTAAAATTGCTGAGCATATTGATGAACAGACAGCTATGCTGTTAACGCAAACACATCCCAAAGCTATTCTTGTTAATGAAAAAATTCCTTTCGATTATGTAACATTTTATAAGAATAATAAATTCAGCTTCTTAAAAAGTATATTCCACTTTTAGGACTATGATTAAATGAGAATTCTAGTAACCGGTATTTCAGGTTTGATAGGACGGGCGGTATTAAAACAGTTAGTTGATCCCAGGTTCAATTTTATTGTAACAGCAATTGTACGTCCAAACACTGCTCAGCATAGAATTGCTGAATATATCGGGAAGATTCAGATAGAGTATATTGACCTTAGCGATATTGATGGATTGAAGGTTTTACTCGAAAAACAAGTATTTGATGTTATCGTACATATTGGCGCATTGAGAGGTGGAAGAAAAGCAACCCGATCACAGTATTACAAAACAAATGTCAATGCTACAGAACAATTTGTTGAACATGCTTTGATTAATAAATCTCGCTTAGTATTCTGTTCATCTGTTGGAGTATTCGGAGCAATTCCAGATGAAATGCCGGCTAATAATGAAACTCCGTATAAAGATGATAATTACTACCATTATACAAAGATACAAGCCGAGAAAGTTATCAACAGAGCGATAATGAAAGGTTTGAATGCAGTTATTGTCAGGCCATCCATTACTTATGGAATTGGAGATTTCGGCTTTCCCTATCAGTTAGTAAAAATGGTAAAAAACCGGGTTTTCTTATTAAGTAACAAAAATATCTGGATACATCTCTGTCATATTGACTTAATAACAACTGCTATAGTTAATCTAGTTACAACTAAATCAGATGTATCGGGAATAGCTTTGAACATAGCAGATGTCGAACCAATCCAAATGCGGGATTTGGTCAATTTTATCTATAGACAGATATTCAACAAAAACTACCCGAAAATATTAACCATAGATAGCAACATTCTGGTATTGGGGGAGAAGATTTCAAGACTATTAAAAAACGAGCTTTGGACAAGTAGATTTGAATTAATTAGCCACAGTTGGTTCTATCAGGTGAATGTTTCTTATGACATTTTAGATTTACCTTCTCATTTTACAATTCCTGATTTTAAAATCGTAGTATCAGATTACTTAAAATAGTTTTAGATATATAATGGCACTACCAATATTAGCAACCTGGAGAGCATATTTTAATGACGGTCATGAGGGACTAGGTTCTTCTTATGAGAGAATTATCCTGAATGATTTATTATTACTTATTATGAAGAACTATCATATAGGTTCAGTAGTTGAAGCTCCTATTTTCGGGTTCACGGGAATTACTGGATTAAACTCAATAGCTTTGTATCAATATGGCTGTAAGGTAACTTTGGTTGATAATGACACTGAAAGAGCTGAACTTGTCAGCAACATTTTAAAAGAGATGAAAACTGAAATCAATACGCAATATGTTTCAGATTATGCAATTCTCCCTTTTACTGATGAATCGTTTGATATGAGCTGGAATTTCTCTGCTTTGTGGTTTGTAGACGATTTGGAAGTATATCTTACGGAATTATGCAGAATTACTAAAAAAGTTGTTTTGATATGTGTTCCCAATCAAACCGGACTAGGCTATAAATGGCAAAAAGCGAATACTGATATTCCACATGACATAGTTTTTAATGAGAGTAATATTGATCCCGCCAGAATAAAAGGAATTATGCATAGTCTGAACTGGAAGTATATCAGCGGAGATTATATTGATTGTCCATTGTGGCCAGACATTGGTATGAGCAAAGAAAAGTTTCTGGGAAAGTACTTGTCTTCATTGAAATTATCAAAGAAAGAATTCAAAAACAAGAAGAGCGTTAGTATTGTTGATTTTTATAAAGGAACTGATCCCTCTTTTCCTGCGAGAATGAGAAAGTACTCATTTCTGGAGAGACATGCACCCATGCTTTTTAAGAAATTTTGGTCTCATCATATATGGCTCCTATTCGAGAACAAAACAGAGCAATGAAGAAAAGCACAATATCAGTCCTGACGGGGCTTTTTATTGGAATAATTTTAATTGTATTCTGGCTGATTTCATTTGATTTTAGTTATTTGTTTGAATCATTACATAGAATGAATTATAAGCTGATAGCTGTTGCCGGATTGTTTTACGTATTAGCTTATGCTATTCGTTCCTATAGATGGAATCTTCTATTAAAAAAACAGGTCACATTATCATTCAAGGAATCATGGCTGGTTTCAGCTGCGGGTAATTGGATAAATTATCTGATACCCATTCGGGCTGGTGAACTAATCAAAGCAGTTTTAATCAAGAAAATTAAGAATATAAGCGCTGTATCCATATTACCTTCAATCTTTATTGATAAGTTCTTCGATACAATTGGTATATTCTTTGTATTGTTACTGATACCTTTTGTAAGTCTTCATCTTTCCACTGGCATCAAAACACTCATTCTACTGTTAATCCTGATGTTTGTGGTAATCTTCTCTGTATTAATCTTTGCAGCAAAGAGTAAAGAGAAAATTACAAGTCTTTTACAGGTTGTGTTCTTCTGGCTACCTTCCAAGTACAGGCATAAAATTTACAATTTGATAGAAATCTTTATAAACGGATTAAATGTATTTGAACACCATTATAGCATATTGCTTTATTCTGTCCTTTTAACTGCCATAGGTGTTTTGTTGGATGGGCTATATTTCCTGTTTGTTTTTAGAGCTTTCAATTGTCAAATGGGATTTCTATTAGTGCTCTTTGGGTATACTTTGATTAATCTTTCATATGTTTTACCTCAGCCACCTGCGCAGCTGGGAAGTAATGAATGGATGATGATAATTGTGTTTTCTCTGGGTTTCGGGTTGACGCAGAACATAGCATCAGCAATTATGGTATTTGCACATATATTTACAGCCTGTATTATTACCGCACTAGGAATAGTTGGATTTAGTTATGCAGGAATTAAATCCGTTAAACAGATTCAGAAGGAGTTATAATGGACGAGAATTTAGCAATAATTGAAAATCTTAAAGACAAGCGTAAGCAATTAATAACCGAAATCCATAAAGTAATAATTGGACAGGATAAAGTCATTGATGAGATAGTAATTGGCTTGTTTTCAAACGGGCATATGTTGATTGAAGGTGTTCCCGGATTAGCAAAAACTCTATTGATTTCTACAATCGCAGAAGCTTTTAACCTGAAGTTTAGCAGGATACAATTCACACCTGATTTAATGCCCTCTGATATCACAGGCTCTGAGATTCTCAATAAATCAGAGCAGCAAACTAGTTTTTATGACTTCATCAAAGGACCTGTTTTTGCTAATATTATTTTAGCCGATGAAATAAATAGAACTCCACCCAAGACCCAAGCTGCATTGTTACAGGCTATGCAGGAGAATCAGGTGACGTATGGAAACAGAACCTGGAATCTTGATTTGCCATTCATAGTTTTAGCTACTCAGAATCCCATTGAACAGGAAGGTACATATCCATTACCGGAAGCCCAGTTAGATAGATTTATGTTTTATATAAATATCGGGTATCCTTCACAAGATGAAGAAAAGCAGATTGTTGCTCAAACATCCGGTCTGAATAATGCAAAAGCAAGCCAGGTTATGAATGCAGCTGAATTGATTCAAGTACAAAAATCTATTCGTACTATTCCTGTTAGTGAGCATGTAATAAATTTTGCTGTTGATTTAGTGCGTTCGACCAGACCTAATGAATTACATTCAAGCGATTATATAAAAAAATGGGTGAACTGGGGTGCAGGTCCAAGAGCATCACAATTCTTGATAATGGCTGCTAAAAGCAGAGCAGCATTGATGGGCAGATTTTCTCCCTCAGAAGATGATGTGATAAGTATCGCTGAAATTGTTTTACAACATAGAATAATCGTTTCTTTTGCTGCAGAAGCTGAGGGAATACGGTCAAATGATGTAATCAAACACCTTTTAAACAAGAAGTAGGTTGCTATGAATCAACGAATTGTCCTAATATCGTTAATACTAACTATCGTGTTTTCAATATACGGGTTGGACAATAAGTTTATCAGGGTTATATCACAAACAAAAGCTCCTATAGCAAATAATATTAAACTAGTTGACCAGTATGCATACATTTATAACGATTGGTACCTATACATATATTCAACAAAGAACCCATGGTCTCCTCAGATAGAGACAGCATTTATCACCACAAATCCCATCACTGATGTTCTGAGTCTTGATTACAATCATGTGTTTATTTGTTCACATGAACCAGCAAATGATATCACTGAAATAGACTCTTTAAACACTTTCGGGAAGATATATTTTGCCCAGAAACTTACATGCGACAAAGCGAGGAGAGAAGGCTCTCTGCTATATACTACCAGCACTGAAAACGGACTGCAGATATTTGATATCGGCAAAAGTGTGCTTCCGCAACCAATATCCAAATTTTCTGAGAATTGGGGTATTGTCGACTTGGAAGCAAGATATCCGATTGTACACGCGCTTAATGACTTTGGTTATGTGAACATTGATATTAACGATCTTGTTCAACCGCGCAGTAATGGCACAAATTATGAATTTACAGATGGCAAAATTCTTTGTGTTAACAGGAATATTGCATGGGTTGGAGCTAACAGTTCATTGATTGCCATTGATATTTCTGATCCAAAAAATCCTATCATTATAAACAGATATAGGTTTACTTATGACATAAATGATATAAAAGCTCGTGGTGATGAGCTATTCGTTGCTCTTAACGCTTCCGGTTTAAAAATCATTGATATCACTAATCCCAAGAATATTGTTGAAAAAAATAATTTCCCTTTTAAAACAGCCATTCGCAGTATTGCAGTCGATGGAGACTATGTCTATATTGCTGCCGGAATTTCCGGGTGGATAATCTTAGAATATAGATAAACTGCTATAGTATAGTTAATGACAATTACATTTCTACTACACCAGACTCAATTCTTCAAACATATTCATGGTATTTATAATCTATTCTTTCAATCTTGATTATTACTATTATAACATACGCAAGACATAGAGAATTTTAGAGAATCGTCAGATGAAGAACATAACTATAGACGAAGTTCAGCAAATACTTAACGTCTATTGTTATTGTACAATATGTTGTATGATTGCTTATCTGAATTAAAAAAAAGACCCAATTGAAACATCAACCGGGTCTTTAAAGAGATAGAATAGTATCCTATCTCATAAGAATCATTTTCTTTGTTTGTGAATAACTGCCTGAGGTCATCTTATAAAGATAAACTCCACTGCCTGAATCCATCCCATAGTCATTTTTACCATTCCAAACAATCTGATGTTGGCCTTTTACCATGTCAGTATTTATCAGAGTACGAATTTTCTGACCTTTAAGATTGTAAATTTCCAAGCTAACACTACCTTTCTTGATCATATTGAAAGAAATGCTGGTTTCCGGATTAAAGGGATTAGGTGTATTTTGATTTATACTAAAGGGTAGCAGAGATTGGATATAATCTTCGTTTGCAACATAGTTATCCGGCGGGCTTTTAGTAAATTTGACAGCCAATCCGCTTTGAAGTGGAGCTGCGGTTACCGGATATATATTTGCAAACGTATAGGTTAACCCATCGTTTTGAAGATGGTTTTCAATACCCACTGTGCAGTAATTACTGCTTAAAGCAGGATTATCAATTGTATGGTATTGATATACAACTTCTCCATCAGAGTTGCTAATTGGATACAATATTATCTGAAATTTCTCAAGAGATGGAGTTGGCGATTCAATAGTATATTGGCTATAAGCATCATTCCATTCAACGATAAATCTGGTATTGACTGCATCATACCAGTTACATATCCGCATGTCATTATAAGTTTCTGCACCGGTTTTCATACCCTTTAAATCGTCCCAATAAGGAGCTAACATTGCATACGGACCCAAAGCAGCAGGAATGTATAGGTTATTGAAATCAGTCATCCAGGTTGGTACAAATGACACCCAACCATTTGAACAAATGGTCATTTGGTTGTAATCGCGTCCATAATATTTGAATGTAAAAGGTAAATCGACTGTATACGAACCGTCATCCATAATCAGATGTACATCACCTTCACCACCATTATTGGGGTCAATATCGACCCAATTGTACACAGGGTGCTCCTCGTAAGCCAAATCATTACTGCCATATGCAAAATAACCGTACTGGTCCGGACCTGTGGGGTCGGATACAGTTGGATTACCAGCTGTTAATGAATAGTAGCAAGAGCTATTATATGCACTGGGATTAGAAAAAGTGAAATAGAAAGGAATATTTCTTCCATTATAACAACCATCTAATACTGTAATCGGTATTTGAAAACTAGCTGTTTGTCCAATATCAAGATTTCCGATGTTAGCAGTTGGGTTGCTAATTACAGCAGCTGTATGTACGGGTTGGACATTAACACTTGCATTTTGGATTGTAAATGTACCGGTGTTTTTAACAGTAAAAGTCATAGTACTTGTCGAACCTATATTTAAAACTCCGGAAGAGCTGACAATGGCAAATTCTGCTCCGCCAGTGGTAAGTTCAAAACTGGATTGAGAGGTTTGATTAGGAAAAGCTAAGTCAAACCTGATTATCTTATGTGCTGACACATTTCCATTTACTGTAAAGGAATAAGTTAAATTCGTTGTACCCTGTGCTGCAAGATTTGTGATTGTTTGGCTAGGGTTTTGAATTGTTAACAAATCAGAAGGGCTTGTATTTAAATTTGCTACTATTCCATTAAGGGCTGAGGTAGAAAAGTTTTTAACAGATATTGTAACAGAATATGTCTGACCTGCATTAATCAACTGATTAGCCATGGAGTTGCTGATAATTCCGATACTCGGTGGCAGACTGGGGGAGAGAGTGTCAACTAATGGAACATAGTTTTCCTTGCTGATTGTCACAGTTAATACGCCCGGTACTTCAGGATTAATTGGTAAAACAGCAGCGCCATTTTGAATAGTAGTATAAGTATAATTTATGTTATCTTTTGTTCCTGTAACTATAGCTCCGTTTAGATATGAAGCCTGTATCCGGATATCCGAATCAGATTGAGAAAAGCTGGTCCCTTCTGTAATAACGGATTCAGGTATTGTCTGGGGAATCAGCATCCACATATTCAAGGTTGGATCTGATAAAATATTGTATACATGGAAATAGAAAGCTACTAAGTCGTTTGAAGCAAGATTATTAGGATAATTCTTATACAATTCAATTTTACCGGCTAAAACAGATGCACCGAAATTTCTTTCTCCGTCGTCAAAAATACTTGAGTAGATGCCGGTAGAAATTGTATTATTAAGGTTTGTCTTTGTATGTAAATCAGAAGGACCAACAAACGCAACACAACCGTTTGGTACTTCTAACGTTCCCATCAGCATCCATTTTTCTCCAAAACATGGATTCTGTTCTAAATTTGAAAAATCTCCGGTATTACAAACAATAGAGTAGACTATAGGCATCTTAGCTCCATTATCCATAACGTCAGGTTCCAAATTCTCGCTATGAAAAGAGGGGTAATGCCATCCATCTGCAGCTCCCCACCCCCGGTAACTTATATACTGAACTCCGTTTTCTATGGAGGTTATTATTTCGGGTGTCCCAGGATATGTCGTCCCGCAAAATACGGTATCAACCTGCGTGTAACCCGTTGATAGCAACTTATCTCTTAACCAAAGAGACATCTGAATCGGTGTAACAGGAAACGGGAGGCTTTCAGAGTAATTTCCAGCAACTACTAACGCTCTCTTCATCCAATTTGGATACATCATATCGGGTGTTTTCTCATAAAAGATAGTTTTATTTGTAAGTGTCAAATACTGGCTAATATCAGAGAACGAAAACCTACCTACTAACATTTCTGGGAAGTAATCATCTCCAGTCAACATAGTATAGAAATTGTCATCGGCATCCTGCTCATCTCCGGTTGGTGAGGTATAAACATTTGTAGGAATTGCGAAAGAGCCTGTTACATCTCCTAGTATGAGCAGATAATCACATTTGTACTGATTATAATGGTTGCGGATTGATTCTCTGATAGCATTTGCATTTGTGCCAACATCCTGGCTATTTAATACATAGACTTCATATCCTTTGGATTTTTTCCATGAAACAAAATTTACTAAAAAAGGAGTGAGACTAGAGTGACTGATAATCAATAACTTTGGTCTGCCTATAGGTAGATTTCTCAGATACGATGTATTATAATTGGCTGCCAGTTTCTCATAGGATTTTATATAGGCTGATGATACGGATTGAGGAAGTACAATTGGACTGTTCCCGATAACATCAAACTCTACACTATTTAAAACTTTATAATTATCACCGTCCTCAATCTGGTTCTTCATATTTACTGTTATCCCGTTCATCTCGCGAAAAGTGAATGTATGTGAAATAAATACTGCATCTTGTTTAAACTCTGTATCAGTTTTAATAAAAGCTCCGCTTTTACTATAAGTGCTCCATTGCATACTATAAACCTGTAGACTGGCTTGTTGGTAGGGTAGAGCATATGTCTGAGACGAAATCATGAGATTCGGATCACTATTTGTAAGGTCCGGTGCAGATTTAATTTGATTAAGCTTTACGCTTACTCGGTTATCAAAAGTTGAGCATTGTTCAACATTAACTGCAAAAATACAGCATGCAGCTAACAGAAGAAAGATTACTAATAAGTATCTCATTTTTCCTCCAGATAAATCTATTCATCATAGATGCAAGAATTATTCCTATATAGTAAGGCAAGATAGATTTAGTGATCTATCAACAAATAAAAATAAATGAGGTTCTAAAATTGCATGATAACATAACGCTTAAAACTAAAGGATAAAGATTTAGAGGAATAATGAAAAGAAATACGATACTAATGATTATTTTGGCAACAATTGCTTTTTCTATCATATCATGCGGAGAGAATTCAAAGATTACAACTCCGGTTACTGCAGATACAGTCGGTGTAGCAATTGGAACTCCCGGGACATTTGATATAGTTTCATGGAACATCGAAAACTTCCCTAAGCATAATCCCGAAACCACTGCACTATTAAAAACTCTGATTCCAAATCTTAAGGTCGAGTGTATAGCAATACAGGAAGTCGCAAATACCGGTTCGTTATCTCAATTAGTAAGTCAGATACCCGGTTGGTCATACTTAGTAGCAGGGTCAGGAGATGGCTATACTACCGTAGGTATTCTTTATAACAATCTCACAGTTCAGGTCGATTCATTTGCTACTATTTTAACTGGTATGAGCAATCCTTTTCCGAGAGCACCTCTTCTTATAAAAATGCATTGGCAAGGACAGGAAATTGTGCTGATAAGTGTACATTTAAAAGCTTCCGGGGACAATTTCATCGATGAGACTGATAATTATGATGAAGAAGTGAGAAGAAGATATGCCTGTCAATTGTTGGACCAGTATATTAATGACCATTTCTCTGACTCTATGGTTATTGTCGCTGGTGATATGAACGATCAGATACAGGAACCATTAACCACCAATGTATTTATGTCATTTATCAATAAGCCACTGGAATATCTGTTTACGGACATGATAATAGCTCAAAACCCTTCAACGCATTTATTCTCATATCCGGGCTACTCAAGTCATATAGATCATATCCTTATAACTAACGAGCTTTTTGATGCATTCGAAGCATCAGGCCGCTATGTGAAAACAATTCCGATTGAGAATTATGTTTCCGGCGGATTGAATAATTATAAACATATTATTTCTGATCACAGACCCATAGGGGCAAGATTTAAATTCGACTAAACTAAGCAATTTCAGTCGGGCAAATTTATGATGATAAACCGTATACTTTTTGTATGTACAAAGTGCTTAGTTGATTACATTGAGCATATTTTGGTAAACTTTAAGATAGTTTCAGGACATTTATTGGCTGGTTGATTCTTATGTTTCAAATAAAAATGTAAGATTATTGTTAAGTATGTGTTGTGACTTTGCATTTGTGTAAATCATTATATATTAATATAATAGGTTTAGATGCCATTTCGCAGTATTGCCCTGAAACCGCTCTGCCAAACAAAAACATGAATTTTTTTATTGACAGAAAATAAGCATCAGAATATATTTTTATTTGTATTTACTCTGACCCTACCACACTATAAGAAAGGAGGTAAAATGAGCAGAGAAGATTTGATTAAAAAGATTGCAGCTAACACCGGAGTAACAAAAAAAGTTGCTGGTTTAGCTCTCACCGCAGTTTTGGAAGGTGTAATGGGTGCTTTGAAAAAAGGCGACAAAGTCTCATTGGTTGGTTTTGGTTCTTTTAACGTTGCCAAACGTAAAGCTCGTAATGGCATCAATCCAAAAACCAAAAAAGCCATAAAGATACCAGCTCGCAAAGTTCCCGTATTTAAAGCTGGAAAAAAATTGAAAGAAGCAGTGAAATAGTTAGTTATTTCACATTTAAAAACTTGGGACAAGGGTTTTACCTTTGTCCCTTTTTTTTATCCGAAAGTAGTTGACTTTTTATAATAAGAATAAATACTGGTTTTAGAAATTTAAAACTTTGCAGGGGTAATTATGAGATTCCAAATAGAAAAAAAAGAGCTTATCCAACACATTCAGTACTTAGCTTCAATCGTTCCAAGCAAGAATACTACACCAATATTAACCAATTACTTATTGGAAGCAGTCTCAGATACAAATACTGTACGCATTACAGCATCTGATTTAGAAATAACAGTTATAGCAGAATTCGTGGCAAATGTTATGGAAAGCGGTATTACTACTATTTCTGCCCGTTCTTTCAACGAAATTGTACAATCTATGCCTGAGGCACTGTTAAATATCTACAAACAAGATGAGATTGTTAAAATACAGTGTAATAAGATAGATTTCAGTTTGCTGAGTGCAGACCACACTTTATTCCCGATTATTCCTGACAAGTATTTACAAAACGCAATCAAGATTTCCTCTGAACATTTTCAGAGAATGATAAATAAGACCAGCTTTGCTGTATCTACAGACATTAATCGTGCTGTTTTAAACGGAGTATGCTGGCTGTTAAAATCCGATTATCAGACAATGGCCGCTACAGACGGAAGAAAAGTTGCAGAAATTAAATATCTGCAAACCATTTCTGCTGTAAGTAATGCCACTCCTAAAGCAACGGAAGGTTCACAGGAGAACAATGAAATTGAAATCCCAGTCAATGTTTCTGAAGATATCAATTTCACTGAGCTTGATTACGAAAAAGGTATTGAGAAAATCTTACCTATTAAAACACTCAATTTCCTGCAAAAGATATACAATTCAGAAGCCAAAGACTTACAGGTTGTTATCGATACTAATCGCGTCATGTTTGTTTATGGAGAATACACGATATTCACTCATGTGATAGAACATAAATATCCCGATTATCAAAAGGCTTTCATCAGTGACTTACCCAATACACTTTTGATGGATAAAGATGTGCTGAGAGTGGCTATCAAGCGCGTAGCGCTGCTAGCCCCCGAAGACAATCTCCGCATCAGGTTTGAACTCAGCTCTGATAAATTTGAAATTAATACCACTAACCGTGATGCAGGTGAGGCTAAGGAATCTATTGAGAGCTATTCTTTCACCGGGAGCAACACAGCGATATCTTTTAATTACAAATACATGCTTTCTATACTGGACTCAATCGACACAGAAAAGGTGAAGATTAGTCTTGGTTCTCAGAAAGACCCCATCATGATATATAACGAAACTCAACCCGAACATCAGGAAATCACTTATTTATTGATGCCTTTACGCTCCTGATACTTTGAAACTCAAGAAAATCAAATTAACGCAATTCCGTAACTATTCGGACAGAGAATTTGTCTGTTCTGATTTCGGAGGTATTGTACTTGGACCCAATGGCTGCGGTAAAACAAACCTGTTTGAAGCAATATCCTATTGCAGTCTTGGTAAATCAGTTAAATACCAGTCTGATGAACAGGTAACACAATTTGATGAAGATGGGTTTTCGATTAATGCTGATTTTGAGCTTAACCTGGGAGCTTGTAATATCCGTCTTGATTTCCTGACAGGTAAAAAGAAAATCTCTATTAACGATATTCCGATAAAACAACTCAGCCAGATTTATGAATACATTAAAGTAGTATACTGCTCTCCTGAGGATATTTTCCTCGTTAATGGCAGTCCACGCAAGCGCAGAATGTACTTTGATATGGCTATTGCTCAATTAAAACCTGCTTATATATTACAATTGCGTCATTACCTGCATATCGTGGAACAACGAAATATACTGCTCAAGGATGCTTCTAATCTCAAACAGAAGAAACACTGGGACGAACTCTTTATCCAGGCAGCTTTGCCTATTATTGGCAACAGACTGGAATATACTGACCGGCTCAATGCAATGATTAAATCAAGGTACAAAGGTATTCTGTCAGAAGCAGATATTCTGAATATCAGTTACTCACCATCATTGAATCCGGTTACCGATGACAGTACCCATACCAGGTACACAGAAGAATTATCCAGACTGGAAAGCAAGGAGTGGCAGTATCAAAGAACGCTGATAGGTCCTCATCTGGATGATTATAACATACTCTTTTCCCAAAGGCAAGTCAGGGATATCGGCTCACAAGGTCAGAAGCGTACTGTTACCTTGCTGATAAAAATTGCTCAGCTTGAACTTATCAAAGAAACCATCTCCGAATATCCTATTCTGCTTTTGGATGATATCTTTGCAGAACTTGATAAAAACCATACGCAACTCTTTATGCAAATACTTAAGAATCATGAGCAGGTGTTTATTGCTTCACCTAATGAGATAACTTCACAATACTGGTCAGACCTGCCAATAATTGATTTGTCTTTGGGTAACTAAGCATTATGAAATGGAATCGTAGTATTATTGGCTGGATGTTTTATGACTTTGCCAATTCTTCCTTTACGACAATCATAGTAACTGTTGTCTACAGCACCTATTTTATCAAGCAGGTGGTGGGCGGTGTTCCGGGTTATGGAGAGCAGTTATGGGGAAGGGCAATTGCTATATCGATGACTCTGGTTGCACTTACTGCCCCCATCTTTGGTGCAGTGGCAGATTATTCGAGAAGTAAGAAGAAATTCCTGTTTATTAATTGTTATATCACTGTCATCTTTACGGGCTTACTCTATTTTGTCGGTCAGGGAGACATTCTGAAAGGAATGATTTTCTTTATCATCGCAAACTATGGGTTTAATAGCGCTAATGTATTTTATGATGCGTTTCTTCCTGAAATTACCAAACCTGAAGATATCGGACAAGTCTCAGGCTATGGCTGGGCTTTGGGTTATGTAGGTGGCTTGCTATCACTACTGATATCGCTTCTTTTAGTCAAAATAGATGTGCGTTTAGTCTTTCCGGCTATTGCTCTTTACTTTTTCCTTTTTTCTCTGATTACTATGTTTTGGCTCAAGGAATTCAGACGACCTTCAAAACGAACCAACTACTTTCGAACGGCAATACAACGCATTGTCTATTCATACAGCAACATCCGGAAGATACCTGAATTGCTAAAATTCCTCTTGAGTTACTTTATTTACAATGATGGTATTACTACTGTGATTGTGTTTGCTTCAATATATGGTATCACCCGATTTGGCATGACTACTCAAAATATGATTGTCTATTTCATCCTGGCACAGATTTCGTCTATTATCGGTTCAGCAGTTTTTGGATATTTTACTGACAAGACAGGAGTCAAAAATTCTCTCAGCATAAGTCTGCTCATCTGGATTGGAGTTGTGGTATGGGCGTTCTTTTGCAATAGCGCCAAAGAATACTACTTTGTAGGTCTGCTGGCTGGTCTTGCTATTGGTAGCAGTCAATCAAACAGCAGAACTATGTTGGCTATGCTGACTCCGGGTGATAAAAGAGCTGAGTTTTTTGGTTTTTATACATTGACAGGAAGAATATCTTCTATATTTGGTCCGCTTATATATGGTGAGATTGCCAGACGTACAGGTTCACAGCGATGGTCAATCTTATCTCTGATACTTTTTTTCAGCATTGGTTTTGTGCTGCTTCAAAATGTGAAGGTATCAAAAGGAATCCGGGATTCCAAACAAATGGTAAATTCAGGGAGTTAGTTATGTTTTACAAAATTATGATATTATTGTGTATTACTTTGGTTCTCATCTCTTGTTCTGCTAAAACGGACAAAGTTCTCTATATCTTTAACTGGACAGATTACATTGCAGAAGATCTTATAAAGAAGTTTGAAAAAGAGAACAATTGTAAAGTCATTTACGATACTTATAACTCAAATGAAAACATGCTGACCAAAATGCTTACAACCAAGTCATCCTATGATATTGTTGTGCCCAGCGGTGATCATGTGACTATCATGGCACAAAAGAATCTTTTAGAACCTTTAGATACTAAAAAATTAAAGAACTACAAGAATCTGGATCCTGCTATCATGGAAAAAGCCAGAGGTTTTGATCCCGGTAATAAGTATTCAATTCCTTACTTTTGGGGTACCACCGGACTTATTTATAATAAGAAATACGTCCCATTCAGAGTACTCGAATCCAATTCCTGGAATATCCTGGCTGACCCGTTTTTCAAAGGGAATAACAAAGTAACTCTTCTTGATGATGCCAGAGAAGTAGTCGGAGCAGCTTTGATCCTTACAGGCCATACTCCCAATGACACTTCAGACGAAGCTTTAAAGTCTGCCGAAGAGGTCTTAATGACATGGGATGCCAATGTCTCTCAGTTTGATTCAGACTCATACAAAAATGAAATACAGGACGGAACTACATGGCTTGCCCATTCATACAGTGGTGATGCCTTACAAATCATGCAGACTAATCCTGATATCGGATACATTTTGCCCAAAGAAGGCGCTTCATTATGGATTGATAGCATTATCATACCCAAATATGCAGAACATAAAGAACTTGCTTACAAATTTATAGATTTCCTGCTTGATGCGGAAAACGGCAAAGTCAATGCAGAATATGTGCAATATGCAACACCTAATAAAGCAGCTCTGCAATTACTCCCCAAGGAAATCAAAGACAATCCTTTGATCTATCCCAATCCTTCCTATCTAACACAATGCAAGATGATTGAAAATGTAGGTGAGAATGTCCTCAAGATAGATAGAATCTGGCAGAAAATCAGGAAGTAACTTTTAAACCACTATAAACATCTAATACACTAAATTACACAGTGTTCTCAGAATATCAGAGACTTCTAAATATTATGATTTAGAAATCAGCAATTATTTCGCAGTATATACAGATTCCTTATGTAATGAATATATATGCGACTAATAAGGAGAATACTATGCGGTTATCAGTCTCAGGTTTGCACAGAAAATTTCAATTCCTTCTGATGATTTTTTCAATTCTATTGTTCAGTACTTATGCCTGGTCTCAGGGTTTCCAGGGTGGGGGAGACAGAAGACCTCCTCAATCCGGCATGAAACCACCTCAAAGACTGGAACCCGATAATATAGATATAGATAAATTCAGTGTTAAAGAATTTAAGGGCTATTTGGTAGATTGTAACTGGGGTAAAACAGGTAAAGATGATATGGGTAGAGATATTATCAGAAAACCATCTCTGATTACCCGAAAGCATTTGCAGTCAAAAGAAAGCATGGATGCCGGATACGGCATATTTATTCAGACTCCCGGTCGTGATAACGTCTTCTTTAAATTTGATACTAGCGGTAATCTCAATACTGAGGATTTCGTTACTCAGAGATGCAACAAGAAAAATAAGATATATGTTTTGGTAAAAGGCTATATGGATACACAAAGTCATACTATTTCTGTAGTTGATATAGAAGAGTCTTCCAAATCGGCTCGTGGATTCAATGATGAACAACGCCGTCCTGATGGAATGGGAGACAGACCTCCTGATATGGGAAATTTCTAAATATAAATGAATTTAAGCTGGTTCAATGCAGCCTCTATTTACCTCAAAGACACGCACATATTTCAATAGTCATTCCTTCGCAGGAATGACACCGTTCAACCCTATCACTTTCAACCGTCTCATATAATTCACAATTAGCAGCTTCGCAGCTCTGTCCTTTTTTCAGATTTGGGATAAACCACTATTCAGGAAAAGAACCTCTTGGGATCCTCTTGGGCTTAGCCCAGGAAGTTCCCAACAGGTTCTCAACAGGTTCCGTCTTTGAACTCATATCCCTAAGGGTGAGGGAAGGAGAAATAAGAGATTACCTTATCATCCAGCAGTGTCATCTCTGCGATGCATGTAGCTTGCTATATTAAACCTCTAGATTGAGGATTTACAATTCGACCTTTCAAGTTGGTATAGAAAAAAGCAACCAGGGAGGTTCGGATGAAGAATATTAAAAGAAAAGGTGGGATAGATAGCATCAATCCCGAATGTATGTTGGTGGGGATTGATATCGGTAAACACCGGCAATGGGTTTACATGACAGATGCCAGTAATACACGAGATAGGAAGCCTTTTTATATCAACAATGATTTAAGTGGTTATCAACGCTTGATAGGTGAAGCCGAGAAGCAAAAACAAGTCTGGCAACTTAACAGGATAATCTTTGGCTTAGAGCCTACCGGCTCATACGGTACTCCTCTATTGCATTATTTAACTAATTGTGGTTATCAGGTTAAGACAATCAATCCCATGCATACAAAGCGGATGAAAGACGTTGAAGATAATGCACCTGGTAAAAGCGATCAGAAAGACCCTAAGATTATAGTTACCCTAATGCGCCTGGACAAGAGTATCAGCCACAGAATACCGGATGGGGTATATGCTGAGTTAAGGAATCTTTCTAAGTATTACTTGTCTCTAACAGAGCAGTTGAACAGGCTGTACAATTATGTAGAGTCGTATTATGCTGAGTATTTTCCGGAACTAACCAGTTATGCGAGTTTAAACAGCAAGACATTGTTATATACCTTGGAAAGTTTTCCCTTACCCGGTGACATCTCTCAACTTGATTATGCGGAATATTATAGCATAATGAAAGATAAGAGCCGCCATAGCTTAAGACCGGTCAAGCTGGAGAGCATATATGCGGCATCTGCTAACAGTATCGGCATAACCAAGGGTACAGACAGTGTAAGAGATATCTTGCGGTACTTAGGTGCAGATATACGGTTAAAATTAGAGCAAAAGAAAGCTACAGATGGTAAGATACGAGAATGCGTAGATCGCATTCCATATGGCGGGCTACTCTGTAGTATCCCTGGGTTGAGTAAACTATCGGTTGGTTTGATTTTGGCAGAGACAGGAGATATAAGGCATTATAATCATGCCAGAGAGTTAATCAAGCTGTCTGGTCTTAATCTGACCAATTATCAATCAGGTCGCTATATGGGCAGATACCACATATCTAAAGTAGGCAGACCACGCTTAAGAAATCTATTATACTTACTATGTGTCGAAATGATAAGCAATAATCCAATCTTGTCACAAGTATATTGGTATCAAGTGAACGAACGCAATTCAAACAAGGTAAAGACTATTGTGGGAATGTGTCGTAAATTGCTTGAGATGATGTACTCAATGGTTAAATATGATGTTGAGTATGATGTAGAGCGTCGTAAGTATTATGCCGGGGCATAATCAGACCGGCAAGTAAGGCATTACATTGCGAATAACCGTCAAAAAAAAGATAGACAAAGTAATAAGAGGTGAAAAAATATAGTCATCTCGCCGGATGATGTAGTTCCTATGTTTAGAGGCTTGAAAGAAAGACCTCGTTATGTAGCTTAATAATAACACACCGGCGAGTATCTTCTCAGATAGTATTAGGCAAGAGTAGGATACCATAATGGGTAATCCAGCATATCAGCAGTGATCGGGAAGTCAGACGATAGAGAAAGAGATAACCAAAAGAATAACCTGAAAGATTTTTGTTTGGATAAGCGGATTTGACGCTCCGGTACCCTCCGCGTCAAATCCGCTTATCCAAACGATACGGAATGAGATATTAGATTAAATATTATATAATATTCTATATCAGCATAGCTTTTCAAGCTGTTGTTAGAGTCGGATTGCTTCCGACTCAAGAATATTCCTGAGGTAACAAACCTCAGGTTACAACAGGATACAATTCTATGCTACAGCAAGCAACTGCTTGCGATACGGCATTCCTGCGTTAAAGGAGTCCTCGTGCTTGCATGAGATGAAACACGCGGGAATCAATTTCCATAAGAAGCGTATCGCAGTGTAGCAATATGATGCAGTTACACCGTTTCACCATTCCACTTTATCACACTTTTCTTCCCTATTTAATCCACAAGTGTAGAAGCAATGATACACGGGTCATATACGGGTCGCACCCGTATATGAGCCGTCCATCTCCTGTGTATCTCTAATGGACTGAATTAGGAAGAAATAAGCAATAAACAAGGTTGTAACCTAAACTCTAGTTTGGATCTATCTTGTTATATGCCTCCTAATCACCTAACCACCATTCCACCTTATCATTCATTTATTGCTTGTATGATCTTGCAGACATTGTATAGAGATGCTAGGGTCATCTAAGGGCTAACCCCTTAGATACCCCTTAGAAACTCCTTTAATCTCCCACGGATTGTACAATAAACAAGAGGGGAGTACCTTTCCCTATGTTCAGTGATTGATTTATATAGTAGGTTCTCTTTGTATAATCATGATAATACCGTGTATTTTATTACAATTTAGTCATACAGGTATTGTAGGATAATCAGAAATAAAAAATCACTTGTCTAAAAGAGGTCACTCTTATTTTTGTCAATTGATTGATATTAAACGAGGTATAAAATGCTTGATTTATTCAAAGACATAGAAAGAACACATTATTGTGGTGAACTGACAGAAAAGAACATTGATGAAACTATAACCATTATGGGTTGGGTGAATAAGAGACGTGACCTGGGCGGGCTAATCTTTTTGGATATCCGTGACGTGAAAGGTCTGGTGCAGGTAATTATCCATCCTGAGAATGAAGCTTGCTTTCCCAAGGCTGAAAAAGTACGCAATGAATATGTAATAGCTGTTTCAGGGAAAGTCATTGCACGTTCTGCTCAAAATGTCAATGCTCAGATGCCAACCGGTAAAATTGAGATAATAGCAGAGAAATTCTGGGTTCTGAATGATTCTGCACCGCTTCCTATCCAGACTTCTGAATTCACCATGGCTGAAGAAGATTTGCGCCTGACTTACCGTTATCTCGATTTGCGCAGGGAAAGATTACAGCAGATTATTCTTAAAAGACACGAGATAGTACAGACAATCAGAGAATATCTCAATGAGAAGAATTTCTATGATATAGAGACACCAATTTTGATGAAAAGCACACCTGAAGGCGCCAGAGACTATCTGGTTCCCAGCCGCATTCATCCCGGTAAGTTCTTTGCCCTGCCTCAATCACCCCAAATGTTTAAACAACTGCTGATGATCAGCGGATTTGACCGTTATTACCAAATAGCACGCTGCTTCAGAGATGAGGACCTGCGAGCTGACCGTCAGCCTGAATTCACTCAATTGGACGTAGAAATCAGCTTTGCCACTCAAGAGATTATCTTTGAACTGATGGAAGGTCTGATGCAGAAAGTTTTTGAGAAAACAGCCGGAACCAGGCTGGTTACTCCTTTTAAAAGACTGACCTATCAGGAAGCGATGGACAGATTCGGTTGTGATAAGCCGGATTTACGCTTTGCACTTGAACTTTGTCATGTGACAGATATCTTTGCCAATACAGGCTTTCAGGTTTTTAAGGGAGCTCTCGAGATACAAGGCTCTATTCGGGCTCTGTGCGTGAAAGGTGGAGCAAATTATAGCCGAAAGCAACAGGATGAGTTGATAGAAATTGCCAAACATAACGGCGGAAAAGGTCTTGCCTTCTGGAAGATCAATCCGGCTGAACCTGATAATGGAGCCGGAAAATTCTTCTCACCGGAAGAAAAGACTGCTCTCATGCAAAAAGCCGGAGCTCAGGAAGGCGATTTAATCATCATTGCTGCAGATAAGACAGAATTAGTATATAAAGTCCTGGCTGCAGTACGTAACCATCTGGGAAGTGCTTTAAAACTCATTAATCAGGATGAATTTGCTTTTGTCTGGATAACTGACTTCCCGCTCTTTGCTCAAACTGAAAGCGGTGGATGGGAGCCTGCTCACCATATGTTTACCCTGCCTATGAATGAGCATATCGATTGGCTTGACCAACCCGAAAAGATAGGGGATATCTTGGGACAGCTTTATGACCTGGTCTGTAACGGTATGGAGCTTTCCTCTGGTAGTATAAGATGCCATCGCTTTGATATTCAGAATAAGATATTCAAGGTATTGGGCTTTACTGAAGAAGATTTAAAAGAGAAATTCGGCTTTTTCCTGGATGCTCTGAAATATGGCACACCACCTCATGGCGGAATTGCACCCGGTTTGGACAGATTAGTCATGTTAATAACCAAGGCTGATTCTATAAGAGACGTGATAGCTTTCCCCAAGACTCTGAAAGCAGCCGACCTGATGTGCGGCGCTCCCAGTGAAGTGCCGGAATTACAGTGGAAGGAACTACATCTGAAACCTTCTGATGCATGAAGTGGCGGGAATGACTGATGTTGTCATGCCTCGCTTGACGGGGCATCTTAAGATTCCCGCATTCGCAGGAATGACAGTAGCGGTGACAATCCTGTCACCGAATAAAGATAATGCTATTTCAACGGATAATATGTTTAAAGATTCCTGCCTACGCAGGAATGACGATCATTAAAATAGGCTGGATTCCTGCCTACGCAGGAATGACATATACAAAGATGGGATGATATAAAGTAATTATGTTCAATATTGCAGTGCTGTCCAGCGGAATGAGCCGTGGTACAAATCTCAGAGCTATGGCAGAATACTTTCGCGAGCATGAACTGCCTGTTAAAATCATCTTTGTGATACGTACAAAAGAAGAAGCTCCAATTAAAGATGTCTGTGCAGAACTCAATATCGCCTGCCACTACCTGCCTTATAAAGATAAGCAGAAGTTTGAGGATAAAGTTCTTTACCTGATTAACTATCACGATATTCATCTGGTCGCTCTGGCAGGCTTCCTCAAAATGCTGTCACCTGAGTTTATTGCCGATGCCTGCGTGCCTATTCTTAATATTCATCCTGCTTTGCTACCAAAACATGGTGGGAAAGCTATGTATGGCATGGCAGTGCATAAGGCTGTCTTTGAAGCAAGGGAGAAGGTTTCGGGTGCAACAGTCCATCTTGTTGATGAAGTCTATGACAACGGACAGATTATTGCCCAACAGCAGATAGATATTTCTGATTGTAAAAGTCCTGATGAGATAGCTCACACTGTTCTGAAAGTTGAGCATCAGCTTTATGGAAAAGCTATCTGGGATTATCTCAACAAGCTCTATTCATGAAGAAAGCAGCAATTGCCACCCTGGGCTGTAAAGTCAATCAGGTAGAAACAAGCTCAATCGTTCAACAGCTAATCGAAAGAAACTATCAGATAGTTGAATTCCATGAACCGGCTGATATCTATATTATCAATACCTGCACAGTTACCAATCGCACCGACTTCAAATCACGCAACCTGATCAGACAGGCACAAAAGCAAAAGCAGCTAAATCCGGGCGTTCGTATTATAGTCACAGGATGTTATGCACAAAAGGAACGAGACGATATTATTGAACTGGGAGAGATTGACCTGATTGTTGATAACCAGAGCAAGATAGACCTTGATGCGTGGTTAGACAGTGATAGCTACCAATTTGAAGACATCATGCAAGCCAGTACCTTTAACTGGAAATCCATCGACAGTATGCATGAAAGAACCCGTGCTTTTCTGAAAGTACAGGATGGTTGCAACTACTTCTGTGCTTATTGCGCCGTTCCTTATGGCAGAGGACCTTCCCGCAGCATGGACTTTGATGAAGTGCTCAAGCAAGCCACTAATCTGGTTGAGCAAGGTTATAAAGAAATCGTGCTGGCAGGAATAAACCTTGGTTTGTATAATGATATAAAAGCCAACAAAAAGCTGCCTGAACTGATTAATGCCTTAGTTGAGATAGATAAGCTTAATCTCTTGAGAATAAGCTCTATAGAGCCTGACTTATTTACAGATGAATTGATAAATACTATCACAAAAAGCAATAAGGTTTGTCCTCATTTTCATCTTGCTTTGCAGTCCGGTTCTGATAGTATATTAAAGCGCATGGGAAGGAAGTATAACGTTCAATCTGTTAAAAGCTTAATAGAGAAGCTATCTGTGGCAAAGAAGAATTGTGCCATTGGTTTGGATGTAATTTGCGGCTTTCCCGGAGAAACAGAAGAAGAATTCAGGCATACCTTTGATTTAATATCAGATTTGCCGATTACCTATTTGCATGTGTTTGTCTATTCCAAGCGCAAAGGAACTCCTGCTGCCACTATGCCTGACCAGATTCATGGTGATGTATCCAAACAACGTTCCAATCTGTTAATCGAGCTTAGCAATGCCAGGAAACAAGCCTTTATGCAAAACATTATCCTGCATCAAACACAATTGTGCGGTGTAGTGGAGCAAGTGGAAAAGCAAGTCGGAAGCTCTTTATCAGACCATTACATACGGATATATAGAACATCAGCAGATATTGCAGAGAATGAGATTATCTGTGGGGAAGGGATAAAATTGTATAAAGATGGGATAGTGATTTAATATTAGACAATGTCATCCTGAGCTTGTCGAAGGATAGAGTAATGACATTGTCGCTTGTCTGGTTACATCCTTCGACAGGCTCAGGATGACATGCTCTGTGTTACATGGGCTCAGGAAGACATATCTTTATCTTTGAAGAAGTCTATTATCCTTTGAGCTGTGCTTTCCCCGATACCTTTAATTGACATCAGTTCTTCCAGGGTAGCCTGTTTTATGGCATCTACAGAGCCGAGTTCTTTCAATAAAAGAAACTTAGTCTGTTCACCAATGCCATCAATCTCTTCGAGTTCGCTTATCAATGTGCGTTTGGAACGTCTAAGTCTGTGGAAGTTAATAGCAAAGCGGTGTGCTTCGTCCCGAATACCTGTTATCAGCCTTAAAGACATGGACGACCTGGCTAGTATAATTGAATCAGAACTATTAGGAATAAACACTTCTTCCACTCTTTTTGCCAGAGAGATGATGGGAATATCTTTCTTGGCAGCCTGAACAATCGCCATAACTGAACTGAGTTGTCCTTTACCACCATCAATGATAATCAGGTCAGGCAGCATCTCTTTGTCTTTTTCTGTTTCATCTATAAAGCGGGTCATTGTTTCTGCCATGGCTGCGAAGTCATTCTGTGTGTCAATGGTTCGGATGATAAAATGGCGGTAGAATTTCTTCTTAGGTTTGCCGTTTTCATAGAAGACAGCAGAGGAAACAGTATCAGTGCCCTGTATGGTGGAAATGTCCATACAGACAATCTTGCGGGGTAGTTTGGGCAGTCCCAGCTTTTCTTTCAGTTCCTGAATCGGCATGATAGTACGGTTAGCTTTCTTGAGATGTGCAAGTTTCTTTTCTTCCACCAGATGGAAGGCATTTTTCTTTGCCATGATAAGCAGCTTGGCTTTTTCTCCTCGTTGAGGAAGGATTAGTTTGTTTCCCAACCATTGATTGAGTTCTTCATATTCAGCCGGAGTATGAGGAAGGAGTATTTCATTAGGAAGCTCATCTTTCTGTGAATAATAGAGCTTGATAAAAGCAGCCAGAATTTCATCCGGAGTGGAATCATCTGTTTGAGTGAGCGGATAGCTTTCCTGAAGGAGTATCTTACCATTCATCATACGTAGCACTACCATAAACGCAATAGCTTGTTCCTGATAAAAGCCGATGATATCAACGTTTCTCTGGTCGGCATAAAATACGCTTTGCCGGCGTTGTATTTTCTCCATTTCCAGGATGCGGTCACGCCACAAAGCAGCCTGCTCATATTTCTCTGTTTCAGAAGCAGAGTTCATCTCCAGTCTGAATTCATCCATGATCTCCTGATGTTTGCCGGAAAAGAAATTCATCATAGTTCGCACAATCTTCATATATTCATTTCTGGTAATATATCCAACGCAGGGAGCAGGACATTTACCCAGCTGATAATTGATACAGGCTTTATGAAAGGCTATTTTATCGGCAGGTATATTGCGTTTACAATTGCGGATAGGGAAGACCCATTCCAGGAGCCTCAGGGTTTTTCTAAGCGCATAAGTATCGGTATAAGGTCCGAAGTATTTTCCACCGTCTTTTATCAATTCTCTGGTGACTATAACTCTGGGAAAAGGCTCATTCAGGGTAATTTTGATGAAGGGATAGCGCTTATCATCCTTGAGCATGATATTATATTTAGGTTTGTATTGCTTGATGAGATTGGCTTCTAGAATAAATGCTTCAGAATCGGAATTGACAATTATATAGTCAAGATCAGCAGCATGATTGACTAGTTGAGTTGTCTTCATATCTTTTGCTGTATCGACAAGGTAAGACTTGATTCTATTCTTGAGATTTATTGCCTTTCCTACATAGATTACTTCTCCGTCTTTGTCTTTCCAGATATAGATACCTGATTGTTCAGGCAGAAACCTGACTTTTTTTATTATTTCCGGAGTAGTCTTGACCATATATTTCGTCTTATATTATCTATATATGCTACTTTCCAGATCGAAGCTAAAATGAAGAACAAAATGAATATGCCCAATGAAAGGACAATGTCTTTAATAATAAGTAATAAAAGGGTACCGGCTGGAAAGAACATATTAGAAAAGAACAATACGAAGTATAAGAGAATATTGATAACAACAATTTTCATCATCTGAGTTAGAATACCTGAAAAGGTAACTTCAGGCATAGACTTCTTTATCAGATTGAGTAGCAGGAAGTAATTTACCATAGCAGTGATAGAAGTAGCCAGTGCAAGACCACGGTGATACATAAACTGCATCAGTGTAAAATTGAGGACTATATTCAATCCTACCATATAAGCTGCAATTTTTACAGGTGTCTTAGTGTCCTTATTAGCATAGAAGAGCGGTGTAATGGTTTGATTGAGGCTAAAAAAGATAAGACCCAGGGAATAATAAAACAAAGCCTGAGTCGTCATCAGAGATGCGTGTGCATCAAAGATACCACGTTGAAAGAGTATTCGCACAAAGTCATTACCCAAGCCAGAAATGATAACAGTTGTGGGCAGCATAATCGCTGCCAGGGAGACTGTAGCAAATTTAAGACTTTCAGATAATTCCACCCATTTCTTTTCTGTAATGTATTTAGAGTATAGTGGCAAAACTGCGGTTCCTGTTGCAATCCCGAATATGCCCAGAGGCATTTGCATCAGTCTGTTGCCAAAACCAAGTGCAGTTATACTTCCGATAGGTAAAAAGGATGCCATTAAAGCGTCGGTAACCAGATTGATTTCCCTGATGCCAATGCCAATCATAGCCGGAATGAATCTTTTCCACATTGCAGTGATTGCTTCTCCGGAAAAGTTCAGGACTACTTTAAAATTGTACCCAATCCTTTTTAGGAAAGGAAGATTAATCATAGTCTGGAGCAATCCCCCGACAAATACCCCCCAGCCTGCCCAAATAATTAGTTGCTCATGAGACAATGAATACATGGAAACAGGTAGTAGAATAGTAAGGACCATGCCAATATTGAGCAAAGCTGACGAAAGCCCGGTCATAAAGAAATAATCATGAGAGTTCAAAATAGCGATAAAGGTAGATGACAACCCAATAAAGAACAGATAGGGGAACATAATCCGCGATAATTTAACAGCAACCAAAACTGTTTGTTGCGGAAGTCCCGGGTATAGTAGTCTGACAATGACCGGAGCAAAGACAATCCCGATAAAAGTGAGAATAGATAAAAACACGGTAATAATAGATAAAACGTTCAGTGCAAACTCAACCTGTTCTGCCTTTCCTCTTTTGATGCCAATTTCATTGTATATGGGCACAAAAGCAGCAGAAAGGGCTCCTTCACCAAAAAGTCTTCTGAGTAAGTTAGGGATATTATATGCTACATTAAAAGCGTCATTCAGATAAGTTGTGCCAAAGAAATATGCCATCACCTGGTCGCGTACTAAGCCTAGTATCCTGCTCAGGAATACAGCAACTGACATTACTCCGATGTTTTTAGCAAGCTTTCTTTGAGTCATTGTTTTTATACTATGGATTAAGAACTTTTCGCAAATGGTTGTAGAGGTTGATTACTATTAGCTGTGTATTAACATTCCCGTCTACTTTACGGTGCAAATCATCTATAAAAGTCAGGCTGGCAGGAATATCAGAATCACAGACCAGACAGTTTTTTACACACTTTTCCAACAACTCAGCATAATCCAGATTATTGATGTCCTTGCGGTCTACGTATAGCTTTGACATATCATTAAACCAAAGAGCCAGATGATAAAGCAAGTCGTGGACAAGCTCAGCTTTAAATTTCTCTTTTCCCGAACCAACGCTATTAATAATAAACATATCATCCTTATTAAGCGATGCTTCGATAAAGGCAATCATCAGATTTCGTGATTCATGTTTGGAATCGCCTGTTAGTCTGATAGCTTGTTCCAGATTGCCGTTAGATATTCTGGAGTAAGTTTTGGCTATAGCTTTGTCTATGAAGTATTTGGATATGAGAATATCTTCGATTACCCGATGAGACAGAGGCTGGAAATAGACTTGCTGGCATCTGGAAATAATTGTTGGTAATAATGACTGCATTTTTGTGGTAAGCAGGATTATAACTGTATTTTTGGGAGGCTCTTCAAGAGTTTTAAGAAACGAGTTTGAAGCTTCTTCATTCATAGAATCCGCATCTTCAATAATAATTACACGATAATTGCATTCTGTCTGTGCAAGTTCCAGTCTTCTCTGCAGCATTGTAATGCTTTCTTTTCTAATCATTAACTTGCTGCTGAAAAAGAAATTTTTCCAGGGTGATGTCTTTCTGTTTTCCAGATAATCGTTGTATTCAGAAATGTATTTACTTTCTTTTATTTCACCTTCCTCAGTCAGCTTCAGATTGGGAGTGGGGAAGATATAAGTTAAATCAGGATGGCTCAGTTGCAGGAATTTATGACAGGAATCACAAGTTCCGCAAGGCTTTTTATCAGGAACTGAAGTACAGTTTAAAGCCATGCTGAAATAAAGAGCTGTTGTAAATTTACCTACTCCCTCAGGTCCATAAAACAGATATGCCTGTGCAATTCTATTATGTAGAATAGAATTATTCAACAAACGGATTGCTCGATCTTGTCCTTTGATTTGGCTAAACATTACTCAAAGGTTATTTTGTTGGCATCTGAGTTTGCTTCAGTTGTCTTTACAAAGAGTTTTTTAATATAAGGGCTTTCAAACTCCGAAGCGAGGATATCATAAATCAATACATCGTGATAGCTGCCTGCCATAAAGATACCATCACGTCTTTTACCCATATATTTAAATCCACACTTTTCATAGCATTTGATACCTCTTGCATTAAAGGCTACAACATCCAGATTTATACTGTTCAGATTGAGTAGATTGAAGGCATAATCCAGAATCAGCATAGTAGCTTCCGCACCATATCCCTGACTCCAGTAGCTTTTATCACCGATAAAGATACCGAATGTACCGGTTCTGTGCACTTCACTTTTATTATGAATACCGCAGTTACCGATTACTTTATTAGTGTCTTTATCAACAATAGCAAAGATAATGCTATTCTTCATCAGATATTCCAGAGTTAACCTTTCTTTGTCAATATCATAAACACCGGAAGCGAATAGGACAAACTGGCCGGTCTCCATATCATTTATCCACTCGGTATATTTTTCCACATCATCAAGGGATACCGGAGAAAGATAGCATTTATCTCCGATTAACTTACGAAAGTATTTCATTTCTCACTCCTTATCATCATACAAACTAAAAGGTAAGAGCTTTGTGTAAACGTTTCAGTGTTTCAGGAATGCCCAGTATTTCGATTATGTTATGCAATTCGGGACATGAACTGCTATAGCTCAAGGCGATATTCAAAGGTGTATAATATAGCTTACCCTTTAAGGCGAGTGCTTCTGTACCATTATTAATCAGATTTTTCAAGGTTTCAGCATCCGGATTTGACATAGCCTGCAAATGCGGCAATATCCAGCTTAAAACACCCTTGGAAGTCTCGGTTCTGAGCAATTCCATATCTTTTATTTCAATGTCGAGTTCTTTATAATAGCGTTCACTACACGGCACAAAGTCTGTTAGCAGCGTTGCTCTTGACCTGACTACTTCGATGACTTTATGATACTTTACTTCATCAGAGATATCCAGTCCGGCATTCAGATATTGCGGTTTTACTATGTCAGCAAGATAGTCCAAAGGCAGATTACGGATATATTGTCCGTTCATCCAGTCCAGCTTGGCTAGGTCAAAGACAGCCCCGGCTTTACTAACTCTTTCCAATGTAAACTCACTGCAGAGTTCTTCCAATGTATAAAGCTCTCTGTCGTCAGCGCCATGCCAGCCCAATAATGCTACAAAATTCAGTAGTGCTTCCTTTAGATATCCTTTTTCCAGATAGCTATCTACAGATACATCATTCATTCTTTTGCTGAGTTTGCTTCTATCAGGATTAAGTATGAGGGGGAGATGCACCCATTTGGGAGCAGTCCAGCCAAAACATTCATATAAAAAGATGTGCTTAGGAGTGCTGGACAGCCATTCTTCGCCTCTGATTACATGTGTTATTTCCATTAGATGGTCATCCACAACCGCTGCCAGATGATAGGTAGGGAAACCATCTGATTTAATTATTACCTGATCATCTAGCTGATGTGTATCTATCTCAATTTGTCCACGTATTTCGTCATTAATGATAAATGTGCGTTCGTCAGGCATTTTCAGTCTAAGAACATGTTTCTCGCCTGAAGCAATACGTTTATCTATTTCTGCTTTGGATAGTTGCAAACAGCGTCTGTCATATTTGGGGAACAGTTTCTTATCCTGAAGGTCTTTGCGCATTTCGTCCAGAGTCTCTGCACTGCAAAAACAAGGGTAAGCAACCCCTTTTTCAATCAGTTCCTGAGCATATTTGTGATAAGTCTCCAGTCTTTGGGATTGGAAGTATGGTCCATAATCGCCACCCAATAGCGGACCTTCATCAAATTCCATGCCTAGTTTATGAAAAGAATTCAGTAAATTTTCGACTGCTCCTGTAACGAGACGGTTCTGGTCTGTATCTTCAATTCTTAGAATCACTGTCCCGCCATAATGTCTGGCATAGAGATAATCATAAAGAGCAGTTCTCAGACCGCCTATATGCAAAAAACCTGTAGGGCTTGGTGCAAAGCGCACTCTCACCTTGTTCATGGGTACTCCTTAAGCCTGTTTATCAGATATGAATTTATTCCATTTAGCTGCATTACGCGGTAATGTGGTTTGTATGTCAACCGAAAACATTCTGAATGACTTATGAGAGCGTGCTGTTCCATTGCCTGAATCAGGAAGTCACTCTCTTCTGCATCGGTTAATGCCGGATAGGTATTTATAAGTATTAATTTGATTTCATTCCAATGAGTTGCCCACATTTTCCAGTCTATCTCATAATACACATTATCAAGAAAGGAACTGATAAAATCAGGAGCTGAAATCAATTGTTCTTTAACAGCGCTCAGACTTACCCGGTAAAGACGTTTAGAAGTGCTGATATCCTGGATTATGGGTGTGTACAATTCCTGCATCTGGGATACTTCCTGCTCAAGATAGACTTTTGCACTATATTTACTGATAACAAAATGTCCCTGTCCCCAGTAAGCCTGGAAGAATAGCTTATAATAATCTCTCAGCAAGGCTTTAGGATGATAATGATATTCTACTTTAGCAATCTCGAGAATGTCTTCTTCATTATAGATTAATTTTGAATTCATAAGCTAAAAGACTTGTTTGCCTTTTTTATATGTTGCCTGCACACTTGCAGTTTCAAGACCCTCATGAGTTAATATATCACTATCCAGACAGACAAAATCTGCATCATAGCCTTTGGCAAGGCTGCCCAATCTATTCTCATCATGTGATAGCCAGGCTGCATTTTTTGTATACATCTCGATAGCTGATTTGTGGTCTAATCTTTCCAGAGGATTGTGATGATGAACAGCAGCTCTTATACCTTGTAAAGCATCAAGTTCAGTTATGTACCAATCAGAACCACCGGTTACAGTAACACCTTGTTCGAAGAAAGTCTTAAATCTGTTCATCTCCAGTGAGCGCGTTTCTCCCAGTACTTTATGATAAAAACGGCTTTCTCCACCCCAGTATAAATCAAAAGCAGGTTGCATTACCGGAACAGCCTGTGATTGAACAATCTCAGACATCAAATCATCGGGAGTAAGTTCACAATGAATGAGTTCATGCCTCAGGTCATGACTATTTTGTTTGTACAATTTAAGATAGATGTCGTTAATCTGCTTAATAGCGCGATCTCCGATGCAATGTATTGCTACTTGTAAACCATGTTTATGTGACTCAGTAATAAAATCTTCCCAATAAGTATTATCATGATATAACAATCCATCAGTATCAGGCTTATCTGAATAAGGAAGCCTTAATGCTGCTGTATGTGAACCCAAAGCACCGTCAGCCAGAATGCATCCGCCAATTCTCGTCGCTCCTGCATCCAATGCCGCTTTTATATTGAAACTTTGTGGATAGAGCTTATACTCAGTATCAAGCTTGTCCAGATTATTACGCAACAGTTTATAATGTGTAATGTTGTTCTGAGAATCACCCACCATAGTATGAACAGTTGTGATACCATTGGCAAGAGCAATCCTGCTCGCTTGCTGATAGGCTTTCATGACTATATGCTCTGGCAAATTATCCAGATACCAGTGCACAACTTTGTCATTGAGCTCACCCCGTAACACATTATCAATGATTAGTGTCTCTGCCATTTCAGTATCAGAATTATTACTGGTTTGTGGCGTAAAATATGTAGGTATCCAGGTCTTTTCAAGATAATCTTTATTAGCTTCACGAAACTTCTTCCAGGCGGTTCCATTAACAGCTGAAGAATGCCCGTCAATGCGTCTCAACACAAGAGAGATGTCAGGGCAGACAGAATTGAGTTCTGCTTCTGTGGGAAAGCGTTTTTCCAATAAATTATTCTCATCGAAACGAAAAGCGTCGATCACTGTAATCTCAGCTTTGTTACATTTTTGATAGTAATCATCTATCATTTCCAGAGCTTGTTTAATTGATGTTACTTTTGATAAATCTATACTCTGAGAGTAAAGTCCACCTTCAAAACTATGAGAATGTGTATCGATAAACCCGGGATAGACATGCATACCTTGTAAATCAATGTTCTCGGCATCGTTAAGGTGGGGGACATTGCTATGATAGATTTCCATTATCCTGCCATTATCAACCAGGATTGCACTTGCAGTCTGGTTCTGTTCATCCATCAGGTGAAAGAAGCCATTAGTAAATAGTTTCATCATGATATTATCTCTTTGTTTATTAGTTATTGTTATTAAAGAGTCTGTTAAGCATAGTATAAAAGAGATGAACCGGAAAGCCCATCACATTGAAGTAACATCCGCTTATGCCTGAAATGAACTGACAGCCGTAACCTTGTATACCATAAGCGCCGGCTTTATCCATCGGTTCTTTGGTCTTAATATATGCTTTGATTTCCTCATCAGACAGTTCTTTGAATTTCACAATACTTTTCTCGTACTCCACAATCTCCTGATTACACCACAATATACTTACACCAGTATAGACAGTGTGACTTTTACCCGAAAGCATTCTTAAGTACTTCTCTGCATCTGCACGGTTATCCGGTTTACCCAAAATAGTTTTATCAATATAGACTAATGTATCGGCAGCTACAATTACTGTATTCGCGTCAAATAGTTTTCTGATAGTCTGAGCTTTGTGACTGGCATGGTTCTTTACTAAAAGCCAGGGAGGTCTTTCATCAATCGGTTCATGAACTTTAGGATGTATAATCAAAGGGCTGAGACCCAGCATTTTAAAAATATCCAACCTGCGTGGGGAAGCAGAAGCTAAGACCAGCTTTTTATCTTTTAGAAGTTCATGCAGCACAAATCTATCCTTAATTCAATTACATTTATTTAATATTATTCCATGAAAATAGCCTTCTGGTTTATAGCAAGCAATTTTAATCTTTGGACAGTTGATATGTTGATTTTGCCGCTTATCTGAGACACAGAGTCACGAAAAATACTTGTAAAATTCCTGGAAATTTCTCCTTCCGGTGTCAGGATAATCTTGGGATTTTGTCAGGAACTTCTTGGGCTTAGCCCGACAGGACCCCGAGAGGCACCCGAGAAGAGAAGGAGGAATGTTAAAGAAATTATTGATGATTAGGCTTGTTTGAAAAATGTGTGTATCCATGCTTTAAATTACGATTCCCTTGACAAATAGGTGTTTACTGCTGAATTGCGCTTATGAATAAAACCTATATCTATTATTGTTTTTTGCTTGCAGTACTGGTGACAGGACTTTTTAATATATTTATGCCCCGCAGTGCATATCTGACTGATTTGAATATCAAAACCGGGCAGATTGCGGATAAGGACATCATCGCACCTTTTGATTATCCTCTTCTGAAGACACCTGAACAGTTAAAAGCTGAGCAGGATGAAGTCAGGGCTTCTATCAAACCAGCCTACATATTATCTGATGAAGTACAGTTTAATTCTGTTAAGACCATTAATGATTTATTTATCAATCTGATTCATACTAAAGTAAAGGCTGACACAGCATCCATCAAAAACAGCTTTAAAGGATATGGCATTTCTCTTACAGAGAGTTCTGCAACAGCACTTGCTAATCCTGCTTTCAGCAAAGCAATATACGAGATATTATTGAATTCACTGAATAACGCGTATCAGATAGGTATATATAACGCTATTAACAGTGATTCAATAACAATATCTATTGATGGGAAGAGGGATAGTATAAAGAAAACTACCTTGATTGATAAGAATGAACTAATAGATAACATACTTATAAATGTTCAGAAGCAATCGCTGAAACCTGTGCTATCTGAGATACTTCCTGCAATTGTAAAACCTAATGTAATTAAAGACCAGCAAGGTTATGAATTCTTGGTTAAAAAAGCAATCGCATCAGTACCAGTAGCTTCCGGATTAATCAAGAAGAACGAAATTCTGATTAGAAGCAATTCCAGGATAACAAATGAAGATACCAATGAAATTCAATCCCTGGTTAGTGCATTACAACAAAGAGAATACAGGATAAACACCTGGCAGTCTCTCTCTATCAATCTCAGCTTCTTTCTTTACTTCTTAACACTGGGGCTTATGCTTTTTGTCTTTTACAAATTGTATTACCGGCAGTTACTTGATAAAAAGTACCACTTTATTCCATTGATTGCAGGGTTGGCCCTGAATGCTATACTTGCCATTGTAAATAATCAGATTCTGGGATTACAAACTCTATTGATTCCATATAGTCTGACTATTATCACAGCAGCTATCCTGATAGACATTCCATTTGCCATGTTTTACAATTTTCTCTCATTTGCCAGTATATATCCTTTTGTAAACTGGGAGACGTTTAGTCCACTGATATTGGCGCTAGCTACTGCTTGTGTACTACTTCTGATGAGCAGGCTGAAGGATAAACACCAATACTTTTCAATCTGGTTATACCTGATATTTACTACAGCGGGTTTGACTTTAGTCTTTGCATTCTACAAGATGGGTTCATTAGTCGTAATACTGGGTAACCTGGGATATGCTTTTGTATCATCTACGTTATCAGTTATTCTGATGCTGTTTATCGTACCTTTTATTGAAAAGAAATGGAATCTGTCAACTAAGCAGTTACTTCTGGAATTGCTAGATTTTAACCATCCCCTCTTAAAAAAACTGGCAACAGAAGCAGTCGGGACCTACTATCACAGTCTGATTGTGGGAAATCTGGCAGAACGCTCAGCTGAAGCTATAGGAGCAAACCCTCTTCTTGCCAGAGTAGGCAGTTATTATCATGATATAGGAAAAATCATCTCTCCGGAGTTTTTTACAGAAAACAATCCGGGTTCACAAAGCATTCATGACAAGCTTACACCGGCTGAGAGTGCTGAAGGTATCAAAAATCATGTCAAAGAAGGCGTAATTCTGGCAGAGAAGTATAAAATACCGGCTTCAGTGATTGATATCATCCTGCAGCATCATGGTACCAGTTATATCCGTTATTTCCTTGATAAAGCTGAGAAAAGCAGAATACCATTTGATTTGGACCAATATCGGTATGGCGGTCCCAAGCCCAATAGCAGAGAAGCAGTATTAGTCATGATTGCCGATATTGTGGAATCTATAACGAAATCCTGGGATGAAGTTACAACAGATGATATCAAGAAGATACTTAATGATACTGTATTCAGGCTCATCAAAGAAGGCCAGTTTGACGAATCGTCAATTTCCATGAATGATCTTGTCAAAGTAAAGGAAAGTATGTTACCAATACTGGAAAGCATCTATAGAAAAAGACAGCAATACCCAGAAGCAAATGAAAATAACGAAGTCTGAACCTTTACTCGAAATCAGCGGTGATAGCGGTGCCTTTACTGATTATTACAGACTGGAATCAGCATTTCGGGTGTTTGTTGAAACTTTATCATATCAAAGAAACGTCTGGGTAAGTCTGATGTTCTGCTCCCCTCAGCAGATGCAAAGCATTAATGAAAAATACAGAGGCGATAATAAAACTACTGATGTATTGAGTTTCCCTTCTGAACTGATATCCGGGAATCCGCATCATGAAGTTACTGAAATGCAGTATTTGGGAGAAATTCTTATTGACATAAACTATATAGTGCGCCAAACAGAATCAGTTATATTGAGTAATGCAGTCTTACAAGTATTTATACACGGGTTATTGCATTTAGCGGGTTTTGACCATCTCAATACTCAACAAAAAGATAAAATGCAGGAAATGGAAAATAGTATCATGAAGATAACTATACAGGATAGCAATAGTGGCAGGTAATACAACTCTGTTGTGGATAGGATTATTTTTATTGGCATCAGCCTTTTTTTCAGCTTCTGAAACTGCTCTCTTTTCCTTAACGAAGTTTCAGCAAAAAAAGCTGGAAAACTCAGACAAGAAAGGTGATAAACGCATACTCAAATTGTTAGCAAAACCTCGTTTTCTCCTTATTACTATACTACTTGGAAATACACTTGTAAATATCTCAATATCTTCATTTGCAACATTATATTCATTATATCTGAAAGAACATTTTGGTATTCTGCTGTCTGACTCCACAATCATAGCTTTTCAGATTGTGATAACGACAACCACAATCCTGCTGATAGGGGAAATCATACCAAAGTTAATTGCCTGGGCAAAAGCATATCCTATTGCTCAGGTAGTGACAATACCTCTTCAGATATTAGGTGTTGTTCTCTATCCTGTCTTAAAATTGCTGGAACAATTCAGTCTTATATTATCAAAAAAGAAATCAGGACTCAGTGATAGTGAAATTACATCTGAAGAATTCCATACATTAATCCATTCCAATAACTCTATGCACTCTTTGGAAGAACATGAAAAGAAGATTTTGACAGGATTGTTCCGCCTACCTAAAGCAGAAATAAGAGAAATTATAGTACCGCGTGTACATATTACTGCTATTGAAGAATCACAAAGTCTTGATGAGTTAAAAGTCCTGATAGTCGAATCCGGTTACTCCAGAATTCCGGTTTATAAGGGTTCGATTGATGAGATAGTCGGAGTTGTTTATGCAAAGGACATCTTGCTGAAACCAGAAATTGCTGAATTAAGTAATCTTATGCGACCTGTCTGGTTTGTTACAGAGAATATGAAAATACAGACCTTGCTGAATCAGTTTAAAAGCAAAAAAACACAAATCGCTGTAGTTGTCGATGAATATGGCGGGACAAGTGGAATCATAACTCTTGAAGATATCATGGAAGAACTGGTTGGTGAAATACAGGATGAATATGATGTGGATGAGACACTATCTCTAGAAAGAATTAATGAGAATACAATTATTGTGAATGGTATGTGCGGAATACGCGAAATCAATCTTGAATTAAGTCTTGAGATTGACCCTGAAAAATATGACAATATTGCTGATTTTTTGCTTGAGAACTTTAATCACGTTCCCAAAGTTAACGAGAAGCTAAAATTCCAAAACAGAGTTGAATTCACAATAACAGACAGCAGTAAAAAAAGAATAAACAGAATCAAAATCGAACGAATCATAGAAAGCTATGAAGAATTTGAACAATAATAAACAAGCTATAGCTCAATCAAATCTATATAAAAATATTCTGAGAATCTCAGTATTTGTCTGGTTTAGTTTAATCTGGATTGTATCATCAATTCCGGGTGATATGATGCCCCAAACTGACTCTCTGCACTTTGACAAGCTGGCTCATGCAGCAATATATCTGATTTTTAGTATCCTTATGTATATGAATTACAATAATGGTATGTTCAAAAAATTAACACCTCATCATTTACTGTTAATCATGGTTTTTCTTGCTTCAATGGACGAAGCGCATCAGGTATTTATAAAATTCAGAGCAGTTTCAGCATTTGACTTATCTGCCAACCTGTTCGGGGTATTTCTGGGGTACTTTACTGTGTACACATTCAAAGCAAAGCATGATAGAATTCATTGATATTTCATTAAGTTTCAATTCCAAATTGATTCTTTCAAATATAACCGTTACTATCCCGGACAACTGCAAAACTGTAATTATAGGCAGAAGTGGTTGTGGTAAAACAGTGTTTATGAAGACATTGGCAGGGCTTTATCAACCATTATCAGGAACTATATCTATCGACAATCAATTTGTTACACATGACAAAATTCACCATAGACCTGAGGCTCTTAATAAAATTGCGATGGTATTTCAAAATGCTGCTCTACTAGATTCATTCACTGTTTATCAAAACATAGCATTACCACTGTATGATAAAAAAAAGAGTAGCATGGTTAAAATAAACCAAGATGTTCTGGAAATGCTTAGTTTTGTAGGATTGGAACAATGTGCTGACATGTTTCCAGCAGAACTAAGTGGTGGCATGAGAAAAAGGATTGGATTGGCCAGAGCTTTGATTACCAATCCAAAATATCTTATTTTAGACGAACCGACAACAGGACTCGATCCCTTTACATCAGATGAAGTAATTAAATTTCTAAAACGCGTGATTGATGAAACAAAGGTAATACCGATAACAATAACTCATGACCCGTATTGCATTAATGAATTAAGTGATTATGTCATTATGATGGATGATGGGAAAGTAATATTCAGCGGTCATAAAAATGAGCTTATCAAACTCACTGGGACAGAAATACTGAGATTTTACAATAGTTTTTTTCTAATCTGAAGCATCTTACAGCACATTATTAATTGATTACTGTCAACATATCATAATTTGCAATGAAAACCAAATCATACTATCTCTAATAAACATCAGACAATAACAATGTATCGCAAAAAAAAAGGGGATATACCATAGCAGTATATCCCCTTTCAAATTTAGAATTGTGCTACTTCATAAGAATCATTTTCTTTGTTTGGGTTACATTTCCTGAATTCAATCTATAGAAATAGATACCTGAGGCAACAGAAATCTGATTATCATCTTTGCCATCCCAGGTTAATTCATGCAATCCCTTTATAGCTTTTCCTTCAAATACTGTTTTAACTTTCTGTCCTTTAAGATTATAAACTGAAAGATTAATGTCTTTTACATCTTTGGAAAGAGAGAAGCTAATCTTGGTTTCCGGATTAAAAGGATTGGGATAGTTCTGTTGTAAAACAGCAAGCTGCACTATCTGATTATCATGATCATCATTGATTCCGGTTGTTTCATCAGCTACTTTTTGGGCATAAAGACCATATATTGGAGTTTTTCCGCTAGAGCGTCCATCAGACCATACAATTACAGCTTCGTTACCATACGGTGTTCCATTATCCAGGATAGAAATAATCGGATATTGTTGAATCTTCAATTCATTGCATATAACATAGCCTGAAGGAGGACCAATAATAGTTCCATCTTCCTCTATGTATTTGATATAGATATCTGATTCAATACCTGTATAGTCTTCCCATGCAGCTATCATACCACAATGAGGGAATCTTGCCAGATTCGGTGAAGATTGGATAGTACTTCCTTGAGAAACAAATTGTCCCAACGGCCCCCACTGAGGAGTACCATTAAGAGAAAATCTCTGGGCGGCAATATCAAAATTTGACCCTGTAGTTTTTTCTTTCCACACAAATGTTGCACTATGTCCACCTATTAAAGAAGGTATGTCTTGTTCTGCTGAAGATTCAGCCAAAGGCACACCTAAAGGATCCCAAACAACTTGTCCGATAGGTGAAATAAGCTGACCGTACAAATTCTTGACATTATCTATTCTAAAATCCAACCATTCTACAAATAAACCACCATCTGTAATTGCAGCTCTGGGTTGAAACTGTTTTGTATATTCTCCGAGATAATTAGATGTCGCAACGCCATAATTTGACCAACCAACCGGGGTTGTGCCATCAGGATTCATTAATTTAACATATACATTTTTGTTATTAAAAGTTGCAGTATTGGTGCTTGTTCTTATCCAAACGAAGTACCTTCCTTTCAACATCTCAAATTGGCATTCAAAAAGCATATCATTTGCCGGCATTTCTGATACAAGAATTCCACCAGTACCCCATACTTTCTGATTATTAACAATCTTTTGACCGTAAACGTGGAACAAATTTCTTGTTCCAACCGGTGTAACTGTTACATCCAGATTTGACCAGCCAATATAAATTGCACCATCTTCATATGATACCTTGGGATCTTTTTGGCGATTAGTAACGATATCTGAAATTATCATACCTGAATCACCCCATAATCTATTACAATTCGCATCAATTAACTGTCCAAAAACTTTTGGCGGTGACGATTTCTCTTCCCAGACTATTGCTACCGAATTATCGGGAAGAACAACTGCAGAGGGATTTAATTGATCGAAACCTGATGGTATTGTTAAAGGTCTTCCATTTGGTTCAAGCTGTAATGTTCCATCTGAATTCACAATCTGATAGAATATTTGATATCCCATATTTGCAAATCTCGTATCCTGCCAGATTACGATTACATCATTCTGCCTGGGTAATGAAATAAATTGGTCCTTTGTAGCATCACCACTCAGCCCCCAAAAAACCTGAACACCATTTGGGACTAATTGAACAACACCGGCAGTATTTAATACCTGATAATAAATACCTACTGAGCCGTTACGCATATCCATCCAATTGATAAAAATATTGCTACCAGAAATTTTGACCAGAGAACCTGATTGTTCATTTTGAGATGTACAAACAGCAAGTCCATTAGCAGTCCACAGAAAACTACCATTTGAGGATAAGTGTTGAGTATAAATATCTATTTTGTCATCATTTCTGGCATCATCCCAAACAACATAACATCCACCATTATCATCAGCAGACATACGTGGACTTAATTGACCGAAATCGGCTATACACAACGGTACTCCATCAGGATTCCAAAGTCTTTGTCCACTCAAATTAATTTTTTGTGCATAAAGATCAGCTGCCACTGGATCATTCCTTTTATCTTCCCAAACAATAATAACTGCATTATCACTAGTTTGGACTATTCTTGGGTTTTCCTGTAAAGCTCTTAACGTGGCAGTACTATCTGAAAAAACTACTATCGGTTCAGGCCAGATGGCAATTCCATTAATATCAACTCTTTGAGCGTAAATATCAGGATCAGTATGACGCCAATCCATCCAGGTGAAAACAAAAGAACTGTCACCGATTGGTGCCATCTTAATCTTGTTTTGTGAAACGGGGTTTGGCATTATATGTAAAGGCTGATCCCAAGCCATTAGTCCATTAGGCAAAAATCTTTTAATATATAGGTTTTCTGTAGTTGATACAGCGCGGACATATCCAATCATAAGACCACCAGCACCATCTGACCACATTGTATTGTATGATTCATCTCCATCACCGTTGGCAATAGGAATACCATTTAATGTTGGCCACAATATACTACCATCAGCGCTCAAATGCTGACCATACAAATCCACACCGGGATTTCTGGTATCATTCCAAACTACATAAGCTCCACCATTATTGTCTGGTTCAATATTTAAAGATATTTGAATCCCACTATGAACACAGACTGGAACTCCACCTGTCTGCCATAAAAGCTGACCGGCTGAATTTACTTTCTGGGCATATACATTACCATCTATATCATCAGAAAAGTCAATCCAGGCAATAATGTAAAAGTTATCCGAAGTCCTGGTAATGACCGGGTCTTCCTGACGGTCTAATTTGCCGTCAACCAGTAAGGGCTCTCCCCAAACAATATTTCCGGATGCATCAACTTTCTGAGCATACAGATCACGAGCTCCAAGTTTTGTATCTGACCAAACATAAATCGCTCCACCATCAGCTGTTTCAGTTCCGGTGCGGTACCATTCAATATTTACACCTTGTCTGATTGGGGCAGCATTATCCCATAAAACTGCTTGAAGACTCACACAATATAGTACTGCTATGAGCAGAAATAGTGTATATCTGTTCACAATTTCCTCCACTTCTAGATTAATCTTGTTATATGAGTAAATGCAAAATGCTTTCCAATATTGCAAATGTTTTTCTCAAAAAAAATATTGAGATTTTAAATACATGCAATCCATGATGATGTAGTTAGGAAATAAATATTCTTTCTAAATACCAATTATTTCATTTGACAAAATGATAAGCATCTGAAATTTAATATATCAAGAGATTTGAGTCTACAAAGCTTAATTATGGGTATGAGTACATATCTATATGGTAAACAGTAAATTAAAGTAATACATGTAAGGATGGGATATGATGTTTACGAAAATTCGTAAACGAAATGGACAGATTGTTAGTTTTGATATGCAAAAAATTACCTTAGCTATAATCAAAGCTGGTGAAGCATCCAAGGAATTCGACTTAGAAATCGCTGAAAAACTCTCTCTGCGTGTTATTAATTTAGCTTTGCAAATAATTGATTCCGATACTCCGGAAGTTGAAGCTATTCAGGATATCGTTGAAGAAGTGCTACTTGCTTCTCCTTATAAAAAGACAGCAAAGTCATATATAATATACAGAGAACAGCATGCCAGAATAAGAGAATTGATTTCTGCAGCCGATGTTAAGCTTATTGACCAATATCTGGAAAGGCTTGATTGGCAAGTGAATGAAAACTCAAACATGGCTTATTCACTTCAGGGGCTAAACAATTATGTTGCTTCAGAAGTAAGCAAAACATATTGGTTAAATAAAATTTATCCACCTGAAATTCGGCAGGCACATACCGATGGTGATTTACATATTCATGATTTGGGGCTACTATCGGTTTATTGTGTAGGTTGGGATCTGATGGATTTATTAGTAACAGGTTTCAAAGGTGCAGTCGGTAAAGTTGAAAGCAGCCCAGCCAAACATTTTAGAAGTGCTTTGGGACAAATAGTCAATTTCTTTTATACTTTACAGGGAGAAGCAGCAGGTGCTCAGGCTTTTTCCAGTTTTGACACTTTACTTGCTCCGTTTATCAGGCATGATGAACTTACTTATAAAGAAGTCAAACAAGCATTGCAAGAGTTTGTTTTCAATTTGAATGTACCAACCAGAGTTGGATTTCAGACTCCTTTTACAAATATCACTCTTGATTTGATTGCACCCTCAATTTATAAAGACACTCCGGTTATCATCGGTGGAACTGGCAGCAACAAAACCTACAGCGAATATCAAAAAGAAATGGATATGCTGAACAAAGCTTTTCTGGAAGTGATGATTGAAGGCGATGCCAAAGGAAGAGTATTCACATTTCCAATACCTACCTATAATATCACAAAAGACTTTAACTGGAATAGTAAGAATCTTGATTATTTGTGGGAAGTTACCGCCAAATATGGTATTCCATATTTTTCTAATTATGTAAATTCAGAGCTTAATCCTGAAGATGCAAGGTCAATGTGTTGCAGACTCCGATTAGATACCAGAAAGCTGGAAGCACGTGGTGGTGGCTTGTTTGGTGCAAATCCTTTGACTGGTTCTATCGGTGTTGTAACCCTTAATTTGCCAAGAATAGGCTACCTGGCAACCAATGAAATAGAGTTTTATCAAAGACTGGATGAACAACTAGAGCTAGCAAAGAGAAGTCTGGAAATCAAGAGAAAAGTACTGGAAGTTTATACTACAAATGGTCTGTACCCTTATACAAAACATTATTTACATAGTATTTCAGAAAGATTCGGTTTGTTTTGGAAGAATCATTTCTCTACAATTGGCATCATAGGTATGAACGAAACTTGTTTAAACCTAATAAACTGCACTATAGCTGCCGAAGATGGTCATTGTTTTGCCCTAAAAGTTATGGATTACCTTAGGAATAAACTTTCTGACTATCAGCTTGAAACCGGTAATAACTATAATCTGGAAGCTACTCCGGCCGAAGGAACCAGTTACAGATTAGCACTCATTGATTCTAAGAAATTTTCCGATATTATTGTAGCAAATCCTGATGGTAAAGCTCCTTTTTATACTAATTCTACTCAATTACCGGTGGATTTTACTGAGGATGTTTTTGAAGCACTTGAATTGCAGGACGATTTACAAACAAAGTATACAGGCGGAACAGTCTTACACATATTTGGTGGCGAGAGAATAGATCATGGTGACAGCATTAAACAGCTTGTTAAAAAAATCTGTGATAATTATCATCTGCCATACTTTACTTTTTCTCCGACTTTCAGTATTTGTCCGGAACACGGATATTTAATCGGCGAAGTTGAATCTTGTCCTACTTGCCATAAAACCTGTGAAATCTATTCCAGAATAGTAGGTTATCTTAGACCTGTTTCTCAATGGAATGATGGTAAAAAAGCGGAATTCAAACTTAGAAAGAACTTCAATGCAAAAGAACGCAGCGAAGACAATCAACTATTATTAAAGCTATAGGATTATTATGATTATTGGCGGCTTTCAAAAATTCTCATTATTAGAATACCCGGGCAAGATTGGAACTGTATTGTTTACTCAGGGCTGTAATTTTCGGTGCTCTTATTGCCATAATCCAAGCCTTGTAGACCCGGAACGCTATGAACCGGTTATCTCTGAAGAAAGCATTATGAATTTTCTGGAGCTTAGAAAAGGTAAACTCGAAGCTGTTACCATCTCTGGTGGTGAGCCAACCATTCAACCTGATTTAGTTGATTTTATCTATAAGATCAGACAACTTGGGTACAGCATAAAATTGGATACCAATGGTTCCAACCCATCCGTGTTGAAGCAACTTGTAAAAGAAAACATGGTTGACTACTGGGCAATGGATATCAAAGCGCCTCTGTCATTATATTCTACCATTTGCGGTTGCTCTGTCAATGAAAAAGCCATTCTTGAAAGTATGGATATTATTCGGAATTCTCAAAAGGAATGGGAGTTTAGAACGACGTATTTTAATCAGGTTCTTAACTGGAACGATATCCTGGAAATTCAAACATTATTACGAAACGGCGATAAATACTATCTTCAACAGTGTAATTATGAAGATACGCTTGAACCAATTCAAAATCCGCATCAAACGAATATGGAACTACTATTTAACAGGAATAATGCAAAGAACCACCATAGCGACTCGCATCATTACTCGATTTTAAAAGAAACAAGCAAATTGCAACAGATTATTATTAAAATGCGTTAAACTGGTTTTTGAGCAACCGCTATCAATCCATTTCCCTTTACGTTAAGGGAATTTATGTCTTTTTTCATCAACCAGAAGATAAAAGGATATAACAATAAGTAGTATATAGGTAAAAGCACTATCAATAATTTGGAATGTGACAAAAGGGTCAGAGGATATTTCATAGCAAATAACCAACTTAGCTTTCCCAACTTTCCGTAAGAGAATTCAAGGCTTTCGATTATGAATCCGGCTTGCAGCAATTTTGACTTTAATTCTTCAGGAGCATAACCGGGACGAACATGTTCCGCTGTAAACTTTGCTGCTTCATCCAAATTACTGGGTGTTGAGATAATCAGTTTACCACCCGGTATCATACAATCGAAAAAGTTCTTTAACACTTGTTTGTCATCTTCGATGTGTTCCAGGATATCTATTGCAGCAACCAAATTGAATTTCGTTTCCGGCTTATACAAAACCAAATCACCCTCAATCCATTTAAACCGTTGAGGATAGTTTTGTTCTGCTGATATTGCATAGTCTTTCAGGTAATCTGTTTTTAAATCAAGAGCAAAAACTTTGGAATGCATCCAATGCTTAAGAATATAATCACTGTATTGGCAGAAACCGGCGCCGGCATCATAGAAATTAATTTTTTGTTCCATATCAAAACTCAATGCCATTTTCTTTTTGACATACCATTGTCTGAGGAAAAGCATATCCAGAGCTTTAAAAAATAACTTCCTCAATCCGGGAAAAGACCTTACAGCACTGAATACCAGATTCTTTACAGGATCATACTTCATTTGTGATTCCTTATTACTAATTATGATATTTAGACACACTGCGGAGGTTAACAAATCCGCTTTTTATTACTACAGGTAAAAGAATTCATTGACGATGTGTATGTCTACAAAAAAGTGAAGTCAGCCTTATAAAACCCATGAACATGAAGAGTATTTTCTTGGCGTAAGTTTACTTTTCATGTTTAATAAATTTTTATATTTAGGAAGCTATGAAAGACACAGAAACTTTTGTTAAAGAAAAACTCTTTATTAAGAGTGCTAATTTGCATATTCATACGCGTTGTTCAGATGGAGGATTTACTCCTAAATTCATCATTGAGCAAGCAAAGCAGAATAGTCTGGACATTATTTCTATCACTGATCACGACTCTGTTGAGGCTTATAGTTATATCTCCCAGGATAATACTCCATTAAGGATTTTACCCGGTATTGAGTTTAGTTCCACTCTCGATGGCAACGATGTTCATATTCTGGGCTATGGGATTGATACAGAAAATGAACAGCTTCACAGCATTCTCCAATGGATGAAAGAGGGTAGAAGAAACAGAGCTCAAAAGATGCTTGATAAACTATCCGGTCTTGGTATAAACATCTCTTTAGATAGTGTCCTGTCTTATGCCGGCGAAATGAAGTTAATTGTCCGTCCACATGTAGCAGCAGCTCTGGTAGCAGGGAATTATTGCCGCAATAAACAGGAAGCTTTTGAGAAATATATTGGTAATGACTGTCCGGCTTTTGTCGCAAAACCCGTCTTATCTTCTGCTGATGTTATTAAGTACATTCACAATGCCGGCGGTGTTGCTATCGTGGCACATCCCGGTAAACTGAAAACGCCGGACTATCTTTATGATTTGGTAAATTGCGGTCTTGACGGTCTGGAAGTATGGCATCCTGACCATAATAACTATCTGGTAACTGAATTTACTGCGTTTTGTTTGAAAAACGGTCTTTTCAAAACCGGAGGAAGTGACTTTCATGGGGAAGAGGACGTTCATAATTATTTTGGTTCTGTACCTGTTAGTGACCTTGTCTTGAAAGACATTCAAACAATTTGGGATAATTACAAATGCAAGATGAAATCGTAATCGAACCCCAAAAAACTCCCAGAGCCGTCCGCTACAGATTTCATCCTCTGGTACGTTTCTTCATGATTGCCCTGGGTTTGATTACCGCAGGATACTCCATCTATTTTATTACTATACTGATACCACATACAGCAAATTACACCATCTTCTTCAAAATTATCTCAGTCGTTGTCCTTTACATCGCTTGCAACACTACATACAATCATCTTACCGGTCTGAATTCGGTAATTATCTATGAAGACAGATTAGAACTTCGTTTCCTGCTAAGAAGAACCATCTCCTTAACCTGGGATAACCTGATTGGCATGGAAATCTACAAAGTCATCACACATTACTGGAAGCTAACCTATATAGATAAAAAGGGAAATAAACGCATATTCAAAACATCCCTGGCTTTTCCCGGCATTATCAATATTCTACTCACTATCCAGGATATTAAGCCCGATATCGAACTCAACGATTTACTCCGACAAGTCCTGCTGTTTAAAAGAAAGACCACAACTCCGCCTCCACAAGATACTGTCTGAATCATATCCCCAAGCCCATGAATATTTAGCAGACACATATCCCAAAGCACGTCATTCTCGCGAAGGCGGGAATCCAGTACCTTAGAAAGCAAAACGAAGTGTAGCAATAAGATGCACCCATATAATCTTTGCAACAGCATCCTTACCCCAAAGAAATAAAAAGGCAGGCACTGAGCCTGCCTTTCATTATACAACGGACAAGTACAAGGCATGTCCCTACAGAGCAACTTTATCATTACATCACCTTTTCACCTTTTCAAACGCAGTGTCGTAACTAAGCAGTTTGTAACATAAGATGTCATCTTGTTGTAACCTGAGGTTGGTTACCTCAGGGAAATTATAATGTCGGAAACCATCCGACATATACAACAGCTTACCAAGCTATGTTACAACCCCGTTACACCGTTTCAATGTTCCACCTTTCCACTTCATTACTGTATATTCGCTGTCAGGTCCAGATAAGTCTTTACCTTTTTCAGATAGCCGGCTTCCACAGCTTTGCATATCGTACGCACGTCAGCATCCAGAGCCACTATATCGGCAATGGTCACAGCTTCCAGATTGATATGCTCAGGATCAGTATCATACCAGTTAAACATCATCTGCACAAACAGAGGCAGAGGACCCGGCATCGGGTGAAAGTTTTCGACGTTACGAGGCATGTTGTCTCTCTTGTTACGTTGGACATACTTCTTCAAGTCTGCCATATAAGCAGGAGTCACATGTTGAAACACAGTGGTTAGGTTTTTACCAATCGAGCCAATGCGTGCGTTGTTTACCGTTAGTTCGGGATACGAAAACCTTCTGCCCATGCACATCTTGTTGTCAAACCAGGTTTGATAAACCATTTGGTCCACCATCCCCGAGTAGGCAGAGAAGCCATACTTAAAAAACACTTTCATTGTTTCTACTCCTTTCTTTTGCACCTCTACGGCACAAAGATTTAAAGATAAAAAATGAAAGAAACGCACGTAATGTCATTTCTGCTTAGACAGGAAAGCATCTGTTCAATTTCAATTTATATTTCTGTCTTCTCATTTGTATGAGTTCTCAAAAAACTATTATAAAATTATACCCCTTATCTTTCTATATGTGGCATAAAATACCCTATTATAGGCATAAGATTAATAATAGTTAATAAAATGTTAAATGTAATACTTGACAAGAATACAGTCTTGTAATTTATAAAACGTGTAGGTAGATTATATCATACATTTTTATCTTTACCATTTATTATTTTTCATATTCACCATCATTTATGCAGCAGAGTTGTGCATTGTTAGAGCGAAAGTAATACCACCGTCATTCCTGCGTAGGCAGGAATCCATGCTGTTTTAAAAAAAATAGATGGTCAGTAGAAAGCAGCTATCCTACGACCATTAACAAAGCTATAAGAGGTAAAAGGTAAATAGTCCCGGAGTCTTTTTTTTTCTTTACAAAATGAATAAAGAAGAGGCTATTTATGTTGAACCACACACCTGACCTTAAAGCCCAGATACTTCAAAGCTGCACCCGCAGGATGTTGCAGGCTCATGGCTTGGCTTATTTGCAAATTATGATGCAATACACAAATTGCTATCTGGATTGTTTGCGCCTTATGCTTTTGCTTGACCAATTGGAAGAGTGCCCCGCTGATTCGGATGAATTCTGTTTGAAGCAACTGGAATATGTCGATATCGTCAGCGGATTTCCGGAATTACCCATCGAACTAACAGACCTTAAAGCCTTGCAGCAAATCCAAAACCGCTTTGCCAAACTGCGTGAACTGGAAAAACTGCACAAGCAAAATCACGATGATCCCAAGCTTGATGAAGTTCAGAACGAAATTGAACAACTCAATAACATTTTAGCAGAAACCTACGGTCCCAAAGGTATTAAAAACTTCCTGAATGAACAGAGAGCCAAAGCCATTCACACCGTCACAACTGATATACGCTACTTTCTAAAGAATATCAAAAAACGGAACGAAAACCTCTACTATAAACTCAAAGCTCATCTCCGCATCGGAGCCAAATGCGCCTGGTTGGATGATTAAAAGATTAATAGTAATTAAATCCCTCTGAGCTTATATAATGGTACAAATAAGCAGTCCTGCTAGTGTATATGTGCCGTCATTCCTGCGCAGGCAGGAATCCATGCTGTTTTATAAAAAGAGAATAATAGATAATCGCATCTCTGTTATAATTTGAAAGATAGGGTTCAATCTTTATAAGATGCTCATTCTCGTCTTTTTGACTCTAATAAGTCTGGTGGGATAGTTATTGTCGATGTTTTGAAGAAAATAAAAGCCGATTGATGGAGCCTTTAGCATCTTATCAAAGGTATCTTTGGTTACATTGATATAGCGGTTTATTTTCTTATTGGTGAATTCAACATCCAATAACAGATTATTTTCGTCATAACCAACAGATTTTATAAGTGAAGAGGATACTTTTAGTCTGGCTTTATCTTTGTAATCCTGATGGATAGAAGAAGGTTTGCTTTCCTTCTTACCTGAAAAAACCGGTATTAATCCCCTTAGTCTCATACAAACTCCTAAGTTAAATAACCTAAAAGCAGAGAATTTAATAACGCAAATCTTGACAAGTAAATAATATTAATTTCGTGAAATATTATACATCTATGAAGTAAAACCTAAGCTGTGGACAATTTTGATACATTGAACGACTATTTATCGGATACATTAGAACCCCAGAGCATCAAAAACTTCCTGAATGAACAGAAAGCCAAAACTGTCCACACCGTCACTACTGACATTCGCTACTTTCTAAAGAATATCAAAAAGCGGAACGAAAATCTTTATTATAAGCTGATGGCTCATCTCCGCATCGGAGCCAAATGCGCCTGGCTGGATGATTAGAAACATATATATTACTTTGTTAAACTATATATACTTCTAGAAAAAGACTTTATTCATGTTTGAGCTTTCTAATTTAAATTGTGAATGACCAAACAGATTGAAAAGAATTATTGCTTGACAAATTTGAAGTATTTACGGTTTAATTAAAATATGCTAATAACTTACTAGTATTCTATTGTCGGTTTGAGTTTATCTCTATAGTTATATAGCCTACTGATGCTATAAATATTATTTGTTATAAGAGAGATTATGATTGAGAGATTGAAAGTTAGTTTAGAAATTAATCAGCGTTTTTACTTCTGATGTGTTCATTCGTTAGTAAGAATGTACCTAAAAATAAATCTACCACCTTTGAAGGCTATGTTGTATATGCAAAAAATACTAAGCACAAAGACAAACCAATAGCTATAGTTAATTCAAAAGGTGAGTACTCTGCATATTGTGATTTAAGCAATATACCTAGTAAAACCATAAAATACCTTGTGTCAATTGAAGACAAACGTTTCTTTAATCATGGGTGTGTCGATGTTAAATCTCTATTTAGGGCTTTATATATCAATTGTAAACGTTTGAAGATATCACAAGGTGGAAGCACTATTTCTCAGCAATTAGCCAGAAATTTGATGAGGAACAATAAAAAGAACCTAACTCGCAAAGTTAATGAACTGATTATAGCTTCAGAATTAGAAAGAACTTGTTCAAAAGAACAAATACTCGAATTGTACTTAAATCATACTTTTTGGGGCAACAAGTGTTACGGTTATAGAGCTGCAAGTTTACTTTACTTTAGCAAAGAACCTTGGGATTTGTCAAAATCAGAGTCAATACTACTTATATCTATTCTGAAAGGACCTAATAGTTATCTAAATAGTACTCAATTAATGATGAATAGATTCAAAGATGTTAATCAATGTTTGTTTGATAATAAGCATCTTAAGCAAAAAGAAGCAAATCGAAATATCGCAAATGTACCAAAGATAATTCAATTCAAACCTTTAATTTTCCAAAATAAGTGCATTGATTATATCGCTAAATCAATAAATCGAAAAGATAAAATTATATACTCAACAATTGATATTAAATTGCAGAAACAAATAACATCTTTTTTTTCTTTAAGACAAATACCTATGAGCTTGATTGTAATAAAAGACATGAAAGTCATTGGTCTTCATAGTTACTTTGGGACTGACTACCCTTTTGAATATAAAAGTAACGTTGGGTCAACATTGAAGCCATTTATTTACTACTATTTGTTAAATAATGGTATTGAACCTCATCACAAATTCTCAACTAAATTCACTGATATTCTGAATTGGAATATTAGGGAAATACAGTATCCAAATTCGAAAATGATTTCTTTGGAAGAAGCATTATATTTATCTAATAATAATACTTTTTTATCGGCATGTAATTATATCGGTATGGATGGTGTCCTTCAATATCTTTCTGAAATGATAAGTATTGATAGATGCAATTTAACTAACTCATCAATACTTGGGTCAACAATTTGTGGTTTATCTCTTTACCAACTGGCAATAGCATATTACAATTTACTCTATAAAGTTAAAAATTCACCAGAATTGGATAATACATTGGAAGTGTTAAATAGAATTGCTTTTAAAAAATTGGGGATTTTTGATTCTAGTTTATTTCTAAAAACTGGTACTACTAATAACAATCGAGATATGTTTGCTATCATAGGTCACGAAGATTTATTATTCGCGTATATGTGGCATGATTATGATTATATTTGTAATAGTAAAGAAGGAACTTTCTTAAATGTTATAAGAAGGTTCATTTTATCATTAGCTAAGAAAAATCACAAAACGAAATACTAGGATAATAGATTTGAATCAAATCAAAGATATGGAATGGCCATTTATTAGTAGTGCTGAGTTTCTTGAAGTATATCCTTCTCTTACTATTGATGAGCAGATTGATTTTATTAGAGCATACTTAGTAGAAGGAATTCCGTATATCTTTAGATATCAACCCATAAGTTATGAAACGCTAAGAACACAAATCAGCAATATGATGCAAATTCCAGAGCGTGACATTTGTCTGGTAGGTAGCTCAAAACTTGGATATTCCTTAATACCTAAAAAGTTTGGAACAAAAGTTCGCTACAATTCTGATTTTGATATGCTAATAGTTGCTGAAGATATCTTCAATAATTTAATCTTGGATTACAAGTCTTGGCTCTATGATATGTACAATGGCAAAATACAACCTGCAAATATTTATGAATTAAGAATATGGTTAGAAAATATACAACTTATAGATGAAAGTATATTATGGGGATACATCAACCATTGGTTTATTCCGTATGATACAAGATATACAAGTACATCCGCATTATACTGGAGTTTATCTCAAATATTAAAATCAAATGCTAATATTATCAAAGGCAGGAAGGTAACTTTTAGGATTTATAAGAATTGGAAATCTCTTATTCAAAATTTGAACCATTCTTTAAAATACCTTATATCTTAAGCTCCTTAATATGTATTGTCCTAATTTAGATAAATAATTCTAACATATCAAAATAACAGAGAAAATATTGAAAACAATTCATGCAGATTTGTCATTAGAATTACCATCAATTTGTGAAATAATATGTTGAAGATTGAATATATCACTTTCAAACTCATACAATTTTATAATCAGATCTGTGGTATTATCGACTAAAGTGATATTATTATTTAAGGAAGTAGCAATATAATCTGACTTATCAATATCAGTAAGAAGAGTAACGAGTTCAGCTTTGTGTTCTACTGCTTTAGTTTGAACAAAATCTATATCTTTTCTCAAGTTGCTACCATTAAGAATAGTAACGGTAACAATATTATTAAAAAATACCATAATTGCTTTAAGAGTACTTAATGCATCATGAAATTTGTAATCCCGTCTATTTACTAAAGTTTCTAAATATTGTATTCTATCTAATATTATATTTGTTCGATTTACCAACATATCTTTTAAGTACTTATTTTTATCTTTTTTGTCCTCAATAAATTGAATAACATACAAGCCAACAAATATTGTAACAATTATACCAAATATATTAGATAAATCCATTGAGAAAGATATTCTATTGCAAAACATGAAAAACAAAAAGCAGAACAATAAATACCCAAGAATGAACCCAAAAACCAGATAAATAAATATATAACTAGTTCTATTTGTTTTCATCTGCGTCTTTTAGATATCTTGAGATTTCGTCTATTAAATATGGTTCTTCTAGCGATCTAAGCTCAACATGTTCTAAAATTTCTTTATAGGATATATGATCATTTCTGATTAACCCTCCAAATGATTCTTCAAGAAAAGAAGAACTATAACCCTCAGTACCATCTAGGTCAATCACAAGCTTAACATTGTCATGTATTGCCTCATTTACTAGTTTAGAAAGTATTTTTCTCCTAAAATCTTCGCCTGGATAATCTCCTTCTTTGGATCTTCGAGGACCTGGTGTTTTTGTATATTTAGAAGAAATTTTATATACGTATCTATCTATCACAGTACTTGTTCTCCTTTGTAAGTTCCCAATAAATAAAAGTACCCTTAAAGCTATTATTTAACAATCTGTATTCACCATCAGTAACGTTAGAATATGCTTTATTAGTTATTATATATAAATTCGAAAACCATTTTCTGTCAAGCATATCTTTTAATCCAGGTAACCCTTTTCCTCGATAATACTTTCCAGTTGCGGTTTTATGAAGTTCGCCAATTAGTATTTGCTTAAGTAAAATTTCTTCAGTTAAATCCTCGTCCGTTTCAACTACCTTATGTTTAATTTTTAATTTTTCCAAAATCCCAAAAAACTTATTTCCAGGTTTTTTATTCGTCAAACTAGTAAATACACCAACTCCGTAATCTATAAACGAAAAGCAAACTCTATTTTTTAACTTGTCTTTCTCAATAGATAAGTACCAATGTTCTACATTCTGTTCATCAAGATCAGCATGATTATGTGTATTTAACATCAGTTCAATAAGATTTCTTTGAATACCGGGATTTCTTTTTTCATTACCCCAAATGAACTTTGTTGCGTCATGGATTATATGTGAAGATAATGAAGCATTTACTTTTGTAGACCAATTAGTTATAATTAGATTGTTCTCTCCTTTTAAAGATGATTTGGCTTTATTGTAAGTATACTTTTTATACAAAACGTCTAAAAACCCTGATTCTTGTAATTTTGCCTTGATTTCTAAATTTTTTGGGAAATCACCATTATATGCAATTCCAGATTCCCTAAAATATATCATGGAAGATAATAAAAGGACAATAGAATCATGATCAGCTCTTTCAACTTGTTTAAGAATCACCCATATAGGCTTTCTTAATTCATATAGCTTATCAATTTCATCAAGGAATAATAAACATTGTTCGGTGTTATTTCTAAACGAAAAGTCTTTAGGAGCAGTTACATAATTCCAAGCAGTTCTTTCAATATCTTTTTGAATTCTCCTATCGGTTTGAGGTTTCGGCAAGCTATGGAAATAATAATTTTTGTGTTTTATCTTATCATTATGCTTTAGTCTTCTTTTATTTTGGCTTATCGCTCTTTTATTGTTATAATGAGTGTACTTTGGCAACTTATAAATTAATTTCATAACAATCCTCGTTTGGATTAAAATTAAAATGTATTAAATTGTCAAGTAGATTAGATAAATCTCAAGATTGTATTCTTGTTGAAATCATATTGATACACACAATATCATGAGTAACAAAAATTATATCTTCACATAAAAGAATAGATTTTCAATTCATAACCATTAAATATCTAATATAAATCTCAGTAGATTATCAATATATGCTTAAATATATTCAAAAAATATATATCTAGTTATAGTGATAAAAATTCATTTATTGAAGTGTGATTAATAGACTCACACACATCTTTGTATCAACCTAAAAAGAAATTGGTTTTATTTATGGAGTTTATAATGGTAGTATAACCGCCCTCGGTTGTCCAAAAGTATTTGTAATATTGTTGATAAATTTCTTTGGTCATGTGAGGGCACGTAACCTACTTTGATTTGGTCAGTTGAGGAAAACTAACCTACGTATCTCAAATTCATATTTACAAGATCTATTTTCAAGAAGTCAATTCCATATTCATATCCCCTTCACACGAGCAAGGATGCACGGTTGAAGCCCCGTAGTTACTCGGTGGCACTTCGGTGCGAGTCCGAAGTGATACCGGGCAAGTATCGTGTATGTACGGTGCATCGTACCAGAATTAAACTTGATATGCTAAACATATAATGCAATTAAAAATTAAGAATTAAGAATGAATATTCAGTTTGTTTTTGGACTTATGCCTAAAAACACTTGTTTTATGCCTATATAGTAAGATAAGGGGCATGTTTTTAATTATGATTTATGAATTTTGAATTATGCTTCGCTGTGATCAGGTGATTGGGTGATTAGGTGATAAGGTGAAAACAGCATGTCCTTCCCCCGATCGGGTCGAGGGCAGGCTTAGCTCAGGATGACTAGCCATCCATCGAAGGAATGACACTTCTTGTGTTTTGTTGGGACGATACACCGTGTGTTTATGGGTCGTAGGGACATGCCTTGTGCTTGTCCGCAAATAGTAGTGTATTAGTGATTCGGTGTCGCAGGAAAATAAGTAAAGATAAATGGACAAGCTCTAGGCATGTCTCTACGACTTAATAGTGATATAGTGGAGTTAATGCGGACAAGCACAAGGCATGTTTATATATCTTTTAGGACAAGCACAAGGCATGTCCCTACATAAAAAGGAGTAAAAATTGAGAGTTACATTCAAAAACATGATAAACGGGTTTTCCGGCGCTGCTGACAACTCGATTATCTACTATGTGCGTAAAACGAATTGCTTTTATATGCGGAGGCGTCCTCACATGCCGTTTGGTGATTCACAAAATCGCTTTCAGGGGATTATGCGTAATCTTGGCACAATAAAGCCGGATTTTTACTATAAAGAAGACTTCGGTTTTTATCTGGAGCTGTATAATCAATTGCCGGATAAACGTTATGGCGCTGTGATGACCTGGTGCAATCTATATATGAAAGTGATGTTCACAATGGCAAAGACCATACCCGGTATTGACCTGAGCACTATTACCAAACAGGAAATTTACGATAATGACTATCCTTGCCTGAGTGTGAAGAAAGCTGTGGATGCGGGACTGCTACCTTATGTGAAAGGATATATACGCTTTAATAATCTGATGTAAAAGCGTGATTAAGTGATTAGGTGATTAAGTGATTAGGTGATTAAGTGGAAAGTACAACAGACACTCTTGTCTGTGATAAGTAGTGTAGCATTCCAATGCTACATAAAGTTTGTTACTGCATCTTATCGCTGCACTGCGTTTCGTAAGTATTGAATGGATCCCCGATCAGGTCGAGAATGACGGATTCCTGCCTGCGCAGGAATGACACACTGTGAGTCCGGAATGAGGAATCTTCATTAAATGAGAGAGATTGATTAAACAGGAATGATGTTCAAAAAATGTGGGAGAAGATATGTATAATGGATATGAATATATATATAAGTGATATCAAATATTATTGGGAATGAGGTAGCAATCAATGAGCTAAAGATGCTATAGTATTATAGTTCATGATAATATGGTTATAGTGTTTTTGAGTGATAGACTGGCATCTATCTTGCTGATAACTATAGGTGACTAGAAGAAGAGAATGCCTGAGGAGAGATTCATGCCTATAAATTACTTATCATTATGCCTGATAATACTGATGAGCGCTGTATCATTACTGGCAATTGAAACACAAACTGATTCTAAAGTTACCGGTCCTGGTTCTTATAAGATATTCGATAAGACCAAAACATCAGTCAGAATACCGTTTACCATGCTGAGAGATAAACCTGTGATGGAGACTAAAATAAATGGGAAAAAGGCTCTTCTGATGATTGACAATGGTCATTTATGGGATGAAGTCTGGTTATTTGGTTCGCCGTTAATAGATAGTTTGAATTTGGCATCGAAGTATGCAGGAACTATTGGTGGAGCAGGTGAGGGAGAGGAAACAGAAGCGTATGTAGCCAATGACCTGAACATCAGTTTTTATGAAATAGAATTTTCTGGTCAGGATGCTTATATTTCACCGGCATCTGCGGGTTATGCAGAAATGTTTAAAGGCACAGACGGACAATTGTGCAATACTTTCTTCTCTCATTTTGTAGTGGAGTTTGATTTTGATAAAATGGTTATAATCTTACATAAACCTGATACATTTAAATACAAAGGTAAAGGGTGTGTCGTTGAGATGAAGCAAGAAACCGGCGAGGCTTATTCCATACCTGTTACTTTTACATTAGCAAATAACGAAAAATACACCGGGAGAGCTGATCTTGACTTAGGTGGAGTACATATCCTGCTAATTGGCATGAATGCGAGTAATAGAATAAAACTTCCCGCGGGAGCAGATGAACAGAAGAGATATGGCGCTCAGGGAGAATTTACAATATATGAATCAGCAATCAAAGAACTATCAATCGGAAAATATACAGTAAAAGCACCAATTGTATCGTTTAGTGATAGTGAAAGCTCAAGCGTTACGCCCGGCAATCTGGGTATTGTAGGACTTCCTTTATTAGAACAATTCAACCCTATATTTGACTACAGGCACAAATTGTTATACCTTACCAAACGTTAATAGCCAATAAACAGTCTGGTATAGCTGCAAGCATATAATTCTCTTTAGTACACAACAACAATTTGCTTACTTTTGGAAATTTTAATTATGCCATCATGACAACCCAGTAGTAGACGTCAGGACAATTATGCCGCAAATTAACTAAATATTACGCACAAATACAAAAAATCCTTGCCATCTATACTGAGTTGTGAAAGTCTTGTTTCATATTAAAAATAAAATAAACTGGAGGAAATTACGATGGAAAGAGTGCATAACTTTAATGCAGGTCCCGGAGTATTACCAGAAGAAGTCTTGCTTGAAGCACAGGCAGATTTATTTAATTACAAAGGATTGGGCTTGTCCGTAATGGAAATGAGCCACCGCAGCAAAGAATATGAAGCAATCATATTTGGTGCTCATGATGCAATTAAACGCATTTATGGCTTGGGTGATGATTGGGATGTGTTGTTTCTGCAAGGCGGAGCAACCATGCAATTTACTGCAGTCCCCTGGGCATTATGTCCTGATGACAAGATAGCAAATTATATTAATACAGGTGTCTGGGCTACCAAAGCTTATAAAGAAGCCAAGAGACTTGGCAAGAAAGTTCATCTGGCTGCTACTTCTGAAGCAGAAAAATTTGCTTATATCCCCAAAGAATGGACACTATCTGAAAATCCAGCCTATCTGCATATTACCAATAACAATACAATTTATGGTACAGAATGGCAGACTGATCCTGATATACCAAAATCAGTTCCCTTGATTGCTGATATGTCTTCCAATTTTGTCAGTAAGCCGATTGATATTCAAAAGTACTCACTGATCTACGCCGGAGCACAAAAGAATATCGGACCAGCCGGAGCAGTTGTTGTTTTAATAAAGAAGGATATGTTTGATAAGGTTATTCCTGTTGTCCCCGGTATCTTAAATTATAAAACTCAATCAGAAAATCAGAGCATGCTCAATACCCCTCCCACCTGGACTATTTACATGATAGGTCTGGTCACAAAATGGATTGAAGGATTTGGTGGTCTGGACAAGATTCACGAAAATAATAAAGCCAAAGCTAAATACATCTATGATGCAATAGATAATTCCAACGGATATTTCAAGGGCACAGTTCAAAAGGATTCACGTTCACTCATGAATATTACTTTCAGATTAGCTACCGAAGAATTGGAAGCCAAGTTTATCAAAGAAGCTACTGCTAATGGCATGATTGGCTTGAAAGGACACCGTGATGTAGGCGGATGCCGTGCTTCCACTTATAATTCTCTTCCTCTCAAAGCCTGTTATGACTTGTCTGTCTTCATGAATGACTTCATGTCAAAAAACGGATAATTATTTAAATATAGGGTACGTTTTGACCAAACGTACCCTAATTCCATTCACATATTAACAGAAGGAATATAATGACAGTATTGGATATTTTCTTCAAGGGCGGACCTCTGATGTACGTCCTTTTGGCTTTGTCGTTCCTGGCATTGGCAATCATCGTAGGAAAGTACAAACAGATTCTTACCATCAATAGTAAGCATAAGAAGCTTGCAAATAGTATAGCCTCTGCTGCCAACGCTGAAGAAATTGATAAAGTAATCAAAGAGTCAGATAATGATTGTCCGTTGAGTATGGTCTTGATTAAAGCGACTACTTTGATGGATAAAGATTACATAGTAGTTAAAGACAGCATTGAAACAGCAGCTAATATTGCGGTTCACAAGATGGAAAGTGGTTTGGGCTGGCTATCAACAATATCAGCCGTAGCTCCCCTGGTGGGTTTTCTTGGCACTGTTACAGGTATGGTTAAAGTCTTTATTAATATAGCTGCATCCAGTTCTAACGGTATAGACATATCCTTACTGGCAGGCGGAATATGGGAAGCACTATTAACTACGGTTGGCGGCTTGGTAGTTGGCATCCCTGCTATCATCTTCTATAATGATTTGGTCACGCATACTGAGAATACTGCCAAATTTCTGCAAGAGCAAATAGACGACTTTATGATTAATCACAATAAATCATCTGTTTGACCATAATGAAAGTTGAAACAAAACACAAACGCATATCAACATCAGTGTTAATCTCACTGACTGATGTGATATTTTTGCTGCTTATATTTCTAATGCTGGCATCTAACTTTATTACCCAATCAGGAATAAATGTCAGACTGCCGGGTTCAAGCTCAGGTGTTCAGCAAAATCTACGTACTCTGGAAGTTGTCTATAATAATAGAGATGATATTGTTATCAATAATATTAAGATGAATCTGGAGCAGTTCCAAACGGATTTGCCTTTCTATTTCAAAGACAAAGAGCAGGTGGTCAGGCTTGTTTCAGATAAGAGTACTTCTTTGCAGGAAGTAATCGGAATAATGGACATCCTGCGCAATACCGGTTTTGAAAAGATAACAATTGCCACAATAAAGGTCAGTAATACAACCAATGAAGTTAAGTAGACCATTCGACCTCGATAGCTATCTCATATCATTAATCATCCATGTAAGTATATTTATGTTATTAGGACTGATTACATTTAATGTTCCTAAACATGCAACAGAACTTATGGTGGAATGGTTGACTGATGAAAATCCTGAAGTAATTCAGGAAGATTTTGCGCCTCCCGGTGAAGTTCAAACTAACGATAATACTCAGGCTCTGAATCAGAATACTCTTACCAATGATCAGCAAAATCCTGTTACTGAAAAGATATCTCCTATTCCCACAACAGCCAAATCAATTGAAGCTCCTGTTTACAGAAAGCCGGGAAAAGTGAATAGTGCTCCCCAATCAGGTACTAGTTCAAGCTACTTAACAGGTGTAAAGTCACAGTTACAAGGTAGTCAGCAAGGTGGAAACGGCTATCAGTTAGATAATGACGATGGAAACATTATTATCCTTAAGCAAGTTCTGCCCAAACCAACAATTAATGATTATGGCAAGGTCACTCTGCAATTTAAAATCAAACAAAATGGGACTGTGGATTCGGAATCGATTGTTCCTGTACTGATAGATGACCCTAATTATACAAACGAATCAATCATCGCTTTAAGACAATGGCTATTTTCCTATAAATCATATAATAGCAGCAAAGCTTACAGAATTTCATTTATATTTAATCCAGAATAAATGTGCAATTCTGAACATCTAATCTCTTCTCTCCTGTCCGGAAAGAATCTTCCTATAGTGATGGGTATACTCAATATAACGCCTGATTCCTTTTCCGACGGTAATGAGTATAACGATTTATCCAAATCTTTAAAATATGTTCATAAGATGATAAAGCAAGGGGCTTCCATAATAGATGTGGGAGGGGAGAGCACACGTCCAGGAGCTGAGCAGATCAGTATTCAGGAAGAACTGGATAGAATTCTGCCTGTAATAAAATCAATCAGGGAAAATTCCACGATAACTATCTCTGTTGATACCAGAAATGCAGAAGTTGCAGAGAAAGCCATTCTGGCAGGTGCTAATATCGTAAATGATATTTCTGCTTTAAGGCATGACGAAAACATGTTGAAAGTGTTACAGAAATACCAGGATGTTGGGATTATACTCATGCATATGCAGGGTAAACCAGAAACAATGCAACAAAATCCGGCTTATGCGGACGTTGTTTCAGAGATAGTGTCATTCTTTAAGGAACGTATAGACTATTGCTTAATAAATGGAATCTGTTCAGACAGAATCATGATAGATCCCGGTATTGGCTTTGGAAAAAATCTTGAACATAATCTGAGCATTTTAGCAAATCTGGAAGCTTTTAAAGTGTTAGGGCTTCCAATAGTTATGGGCGCATCCCGCAAACGCTTTATTAATGATATTAGTCCTTCAGATCCATCCGAACGTTTAGGCGGCTCTCTGGGAACTACTCTTTTGGCATTAGAGGCTGGGATAGATGTAGTAAGGGTTCATGATGTACACGAACATGTTCAATTTTTGAACATACTTAAATCTGTTAAAGATGCTAAGGAGCCCAGATGAGCTTTCTGATTCCACGGTTTAACGATATAATCGATATTCTAATTATTGCTTTTATTGTTTATCAGAGCCTTTTGATAATGAAAAGGACCGGCAATTTTCAAATAATATACGGCTTGATAATAATTGCTGCTCTGTACTCAATCACTGTATTCCTTAAACTGAATATGGTTTCGGGATTGTTAAATTCGCTTAAAAGTCTTTGGATAATTGTAATTATTGTTTTGTTTCAACCTGAAATCAGGGCATTACTAGCTAAACTCAATCTTGGCGACGAATTTATATTTACAGATAAAGGTAATAGTAGTGATGACTTCTGCGGTCCATTGATTGATGCAATTTCAGCAATGTCTTTTCGCAGAATTGGAGCAATCATCGTCATAGAAAAAAAGAGACACCTTAACGAATATATTAATGCCGGTGAAATTCTGGATGCTAAGGTGTCTTTACGTTTGATTATCTCTATCTTTAATACAAAATCAGTTCTGCATGATGGAGCAATAATAATCAGGAATGGACGTATCATAGCTGCTAAAGTGGTGTTACCTTTATCAAAAGAAATAAACAGTAAACAAAAGTTTGGTACACGGCATTTGGCTGCCATAGGAATCAGTGAAGTATCAGATGCCCTTGCTATTGTTGTATCTGAGCAAACCGGGAGAGTTTCAATTTCTTCCGACGGTTTGCTAAGATCGGACATAGCTTTTGAAGAACTGATGCAGATTATAACCGATGCTACAAAATAAAAGACCTATAATAATAGGCATAACAGGTTCAATCGGCAGCGGCAAAACAACTGTTTGCAGGCTGGTTGAACAAAAGTATCCCGTATATTATGCTGATGAGATAGCACATCAGGTGCTGAGCGAGCCTTCTATTATTGAAGCAATTATTGAGAGATGGGGAAGTAGCGTCATAGTGAATAATTCTGTTGATAGAAAGGAACTAGCCCAAAAAGTGTTTCATAATAAATCTGATTTGGAATTTCTGAATTCTCTGATACATCCCGGAGTATTGGCAAAGATGCAGGAAATAGTCAATGACTCAGTATCGACATATCTTTTCTTTGAAGTACCGCTTCTCTTTGAAGCAAAGCTGCAGGAGTGTTTTGACTATATAGTATTGATACGAACAAAAAACGATATTATGATAAACAGAGTAGTTTTGAGAGATAAGCAAAAACCTGCCGATATTGCTGCCCGTGCAGATGCTCAGTTAAGTATAGAAAAAAAAGCTCTTCTTTCCGACCACATTATAGATAATGACGGTTCATGCGAAGAGCTTTGTATCAAAGCAGAGTCTTTTCTTAAACAGCTATGCGGAATTCATTACAGAAAAAAAAATACTTTTAGTTAATCACTTCTTACAAATCTAAGCTATTTTGTATTTAAAAGTTTAGCCACTTCAGGAGCTCTTAAACGATGTGCAGTAGGAAATCCTGAGCCCAAAAGCGGTCGAAGATAGAATTTAAACTCATCAGTGATGCCATTGCCGGCAGCGTTTATAAACTCATCGTCCATATGCCTGGTTTTTCCTGCAATATCCTTTAAATGTTGCAACTTATAATCAACAGAATAAAATCCAGTTCTTTGTATAGAGATAGAACCATCCAGATTGTGCCAAATCGCATAATGAGCTGCTTTCTCACCAACTTCGCGCGCTTCTTGCTGGTCAATATCAGAAACACAACCAACAAAAGAACGCTGAAGATACCCAAAAGTATCAGAGCGCACTCTTTTAATTTTTAATTCTTTTTTAACAAGGTCAGAAAGCAGGTCACCCAACATTCCAGAACCGGAAAGCTGGACATTTCCATGTGCATCTTTTTCGATGTGGTCAGTCAGCTTTGTTACTATAGGGATACCTTTTTCATCAATGATACCCTCAGAAACAGCAATCACGCATCTTCCATAAGTCTCGTAAACTCTCTTGACATCAAGCAGGAATTTGTCTCTATGAAAAGCTCTTTCCGGCATATAAATCAAATGAGGTCCATCATCCGGATATTTCTGAGCTAAAGCTGATGCAGCAGTAAGAAAACCTGCATGTCTTCCCATCACAACTCCGATATATACGCCAGGTAATGCTCTGTTATCTAAATTAGCTCCGATAAAAGACTGTGCTACAAAGCGGGCTGCAGAACCATATCCGGGCGTATGGTCATTGAGTACTAAATCATTGTCAATAGTCTTGGGAATATGAATTGCCCTGAATTCATAATCAGCCTTTGATGCTTCTTCATTTACAATCCTAACAGTATCAGAAGAATCATTTCCTCCAATGTAAAAGAAATATCTGGCATCATGAGCTTTTAACACCTTAAAGATTTCCTTGCAATATTGAATATCCGGCTTATCACGCGTTGATAATAATGCGGAAGATGGTGTATCCGCCACTTGTTCCAGATTGTGAGTAGTTTCTTGTGTTAAATCAAGAAAATCTTCGTTTACTATACCTGATACACCATTTATAGCACCGTAAACACGTGTTACCTGGCTAAACTTACGTGATTCAAGAACAACACCAACCAAAGATTGATTGATAACTGCTGTTGGTCCACCACCCTGAGCTACGACTACCTTGCCTTCAAGTTTCATAATTGGACTCCTCAAAATTAGATATTCTTTATGAACTTAATAATATCAGAACAATTAAATCTGTAAAGGAAAAAAACCTTGCTTAATATCATTTGCTCAAAAACATGTATTCAGAGGTAATATGAGTTACATAGTTTTGGCAAGAAAATACAGACCCCAGACCTTTAAAGAAATCTATTCACAGGAACACATAACGCAGATACTGGCAAATGCTATCAGAACTAATAGAATTGCACATGCTTATCTATTTACCGGTCCCAGAGGCGTAGGGAAGACTTCGATGGCTCGTATTCTGGCAAAAAGTCTGAATTGTTTAAATGGACCTTCAGAATCACCCTGCGGTGTATGTCATAATTGTAAGGAGATTACAGCCAGCACTTCGACAGACGTAATTGAAATAGACGGTGCTTCCAATACAGGAGTTGATGATGTAAGAGATCTTCAGAGGGAGTTATTTTACGCACCAAGCCAGTCATTATATAAGATATATATCATAGATGAAGTTCACATGCTATCAAAAAATGCTTTTAATGCTTTGCTTAAAACTCTGGAAGAACCTCCCGAAAACGTTATCTTTATTTTTGCAACTACAGAACCTCATAAAGTACTACCAACAATAATTTCCAGATGTCAGAGATTTGACTTCAGAAGAATACCTGCTGATGGCATAACTGCGAGATTGAGAGAAATATCAAAGATGGAAGAAATAGTAATAGATGACGAGTCTCTTTACCTGATTGCCCGAAAATCAGATGGCGGGATGCGAGATGCATTGTCATTGCTTGATCAGATATTATCTTTTGCCGGAGGAGAAATCAAGATAAACCTGGTTCAGGAGATCTTTGGTGAGCTACCTTTAACCATGTATTCTAATATCACAAGAACTATATTTGAACATGATCCGATTAAACTAATCCAATATTACCATGAAGTAATTGACGAGGGAATTGATTTAATAGAATTTATCAATTGCTTTACTGAATTTCTACGTAATCTGATTATGTTAAAATTAAGCGTTCCCCTAAAGGGTCTGGTTCAGGATGATATAGATATTTTAAATGATATGCTCGAATCAGTTAATACTAATAATCTGATGTACATGATTTCGATACTAATCCAACTCAAACAGGATTTAAGAACAAGTTCTCATCCTTCATTGTTAATAGAAGTTGTTTTATTGAAACTGAGCCGGATGGAAGAGATGGAGAACCTTTCTGAGATTTTATCAAGGCTTGACAACTCTCCTGATGTTATGCTTCCTTCTACCAGAAAGCAAGAAAATACTAATCAGGTATCTCAGTTAGAAAAGCAGGAGACAAAACCCTTAGAAACTGAAGAAATTAATTATGTCTCACCAAAGAAAGTCAAGGAGCTTACAAAAGAACATTTGTTGGAAAACTGGGATGGGTTTCTAGAGAGATTGAGTGTGCAGAAAAAGTTGTTGCCAATTTATCTAAAAAAAGAGTATATAAGTAGTGTAAAGAGTGACGTTGTTTTTATGGATTTCAATTCAGCGCATTCTTATAAAATTGTTAGTGATGCAAAAGATGAATTAAATGACTACCTCTCTAAGTATTTTGATTTACCAATTAGGTTAATAACCAGACTGGTAGAAAATGTTCAAACAACAGTTAAACGAAATCCAACTCTTCAGGAAATTAAGAAAACAAGTCCTGAATTGGCTAAACTAATTGAAATCACCGATTCAATAATTATGCAGGAATAAGGTCTAAACAAATAAGCTATTGTATTGCAATCAGAATATCACATTTCTGTAAGGTTCGCATGCACAAACTCTAAACTATTCAGCTTATCTAACAATAACTTGATTTCTTCTGATAATCCATCTACATGTAAGATTATTAAACCATCCTGAGCACAGGCATCTGTAGAAACTTCATGAAGACCCAATCTTACTCTGATATTACATCCATGTTCTGTGAGTACTTTTTGTACTACACCGGCATCCTTGATACGCTGGTCAATTTTAATCAAAACTATTTTGAAATTCATATTCACCTCTGATTGCATTTAATTGCGATGTAACATATTTTGTCCAGAAAAATGCAGTCAACTAGTAAATGGACTTGTCTGTGAGACTGTAAACCAGAAATTGTCAAATGCTTGTACAGAGATTGAAACTGTGTTCGAAATGACAATCTATTAGATTAAAGTATTGTGAAGAAACATCATTCATCTAAGTTAATATCCATGCCTTCAGGTATTTTACACTTGTTTACATTGAACATCAAATTAAAAATAGAATATTAACTGGTTTTCATGATTTTGCACCGCAAATTGCTTTACTATAAATAAAAAAATGGACTTATGAGGTTTTTCATGTTTACCAAATTAGGAAAGAAAAAAGCAACGTGTATTGTTGCATTTATGTTATTTTTGTTATTTACCCTGTCAATTAATGCTCAGGAAAGTAAATCCAATTTTAAAATTGAACAACAATCTTCGTCCAGCATTAGAATAAGTTTTAATCTTGGAAACTGGTCATTAGAAAACAAGAGTGTCAACGGAGTTGAATATAAATCAATAAATTCAAATGCACAGCACAAATTATTCATAGATGAAACAGAGACTTTGCCGGTATATTCTACTCTCATCTCTATCCCTGATGGAATGAATGTTGAATTAGATACTGAGAAGAATGATAATGTTGAATTCAAATCAGTACGACTGATTGATGGAGATATGTTCAAAAGAGAAGCAGGACTAAGCAACAAATATCCTAATGAACAGATTCAAATATCTGAACCCGGGCAATTCAGAGACTTCAGAGTTATTAGTATAAACATATACCCATTCCAATATGATACGAAGAACGGAGATTTAAATGTAACTAAATCACTGACAATGAATCTGCGGTTTGTGCAAGCCAGAGAAAGCATAATAAACCAATACTCAGGATATTATTCACCCGGGTTCGATAATTTATACAACTCATTGATTCTGAATTACGAAAACCAAAGAGATGAATTAATTCCAACTGACCAACCTGTTTTATTAATAATTTATCCTTCAGGTGGAGATGCAGCCTTTCTTGCTAAGCTGGATGAATTTGTTAACTGGAAGAAGCAAAAGGGTTACATTGTCAACAAAGCATCGACATCCGGAACTGAAGCCGGAAATACTAATACTTTGATTAAAAGCTATATACAAACGGCATATAATAATTTGATAACCCGTCCTGATGTAGTCCTATTCATCGGAGATCCGAGTTCAGGTCTTGTTATCCCAACATACACTGCAGAGTATGGAGACTATCCTTATTCTTTACTTACCGGAGGAGACGAATACGGTGATGTACAGTTAGGTAGAATTTCTGTGGAAACAAGCGATGAATTCGGTATTTATATTTCTAAAGTTATGGCTTATGAAAGAGACATAAATCTTCCTACAGCTTCATGGTTGAATAGAATGTTCCTGGTAGGTGATTCCTATCACTCTGGCATATCAACATATTACAATAATTTTTATATACGTGAAATATCCACAGCTGTAAATCCGAGTTATACATATGACATTATGAATGGTTCTTACGGTTCGGGACAACAATCTGCGATAGATACCGGTATTAATAATGGAGTAGGTTTCTTTAATTATCGTGGATACATAGGAATGAGTGGTTGGGAACCGGACATCGAGACAACAACAAACGGTATGATGTTAAATCATGGTGTGTTTGTTACCTGTGATACAGGTACTTTTTATGGTGGTACATCCAGAACGGAATTGTATACAAGGGTGGGAACGGATGGAGTACCTGCCGGAGGGGTAACAGCTATCGGAATGGCAACTTCATCTACACACACCGCTATAAATAGCTTCTTATGCGGTGCTATTTTTGATGGAATCTTCAATAGAAACATGCGCTCCATGGGTGAAGCTCTACTATTTTCCAGAAACTATCTTCAAACAGTGTATGGAATCTCTAATTCTACTAGCGCTTATAATTTTAAAAGATATTGCAACTTGATGGGTGACCCCACTGTTGAAACATTTGTGACAATTCCCAAATCTTTTACAGTTACAAGTCCGGCTACAATTTTACCCGGAACTACTAATCTGGAAGTAATAGTAAGAGATGCGTCATCAAATCCAGTATCTAACGCTGTTGTCAATATATGGAAAACAAATATTTGTAATCTTTCGGCTAATACTGACGCATCAGGTAAAGCAGTGTTTAGTTTATCATCATCTTTGACTGATACCTTAACCATAACCGTCAGCAAACATGATTTTAAACCAGCTATAAACCATGTTGTTATCAGTGGAACCGGGCTCGTTTATCAAAGTTCTGTCATTGATGATGACTCCAGTAGTGGTACTGTTGGTAATAATAATCAGATTATTAATGCCGGTGAAACCATAGACTATAAAATCAGAATTAAGAATACCACATCTGCTTCAATTTCATCTAGTTCAGGTTCTCTCACTTGTACTGATCCTTACATTCAACTCGTATCGACGTCGTTGACCTTTCCTTTAGCTTTTGCCGGTTCAACGGTTACAAGCTCTACAGCAGTCAGATTCATTGTTAGTAGTACTTGCCCTGACAATCACCCTGTTACATTTTATGTTAGCGGGACAAGTTCAGCCGGAAGTTGGAATGCAACTCTACAATTTATTGTCAGAAGTCCGGACCTTGATTATGTTTCCCATACAATTTCAGGAACAAACAGTTTTCTGGAAGCCGGTGAAACGACTACAATATCATTCTCAATCGTTAACAACGGAACCGAGAGCGCTACTAATGTAACGGCTGCTCTTAGATCCTTAAATTCCAATATAGTAGTTACCGATTCTATTAAAGTCTTTGGAAGCATAGCTGCAGGAACAACATTTACAAATTCAGCAAATCCTTTCGGGATTCAAGCTAAGAATATATCAATTGCAGGCATGGTAATTCCAATGCAGCTATATTTTTACAATACAACAACAGGATATAATGATACCGAGCCGTTTACAATAACAATTGGTAATACAACTTTAACAGACCCACTAGGACAAGATGCCTACGGATATTTTATTTACGATATGGGAGATATTAACTACCCGCAATGTCCTACCTATGACTGGATTGAAATTGCTTCTACTGCCAGCGGTCCCGGAACTGCTTTGACGATCTCTGATCCAGGTGATGGAACTACTGCACATGATGAAGGTGACCAGGTTGGTTGTGATGCATCAGAAACAGTGTCATTACCTTTTACCTTTAAATACTATGGAGTTAACTACAATCAAATAACTGTTGTATCCAACGGCTTCTTTGTATTTGGCTCAACAACAAATCATGACTGGAGAAATGGGAGTTTGCCGGGCGCTTCCGGACCTAATGCTATGGTTGCACCTTTCTGGGATGACTTGTCAACCATGACAGGTGGCATATATACTTATTATGATTCTGCAAACTCCAGATACATTATCGAGTGGTACAATCTCAGAAACGGATATGACAGAACATCTGAAGAAACATTTCAGGTAATTCTATATGATTCTGCGACTTATCCGACTATTTCGGGAGATGGTCAGATGAAGATTCAATATAAAGTGTTTAACAATGTTGATAATACATCTACAAACTACAATCATGGAAATTGCAGTACAATAGGTCTTAAAGATCATACAGGGACAAGAGGTCTGGAGTATAGTTATAATAATGCATATCCAACTGCCGCTAAACCTTTAGCAAACCTTTCCTCTCTCTTTATCACTACCAGACCGGTTGTTGCAAGTATACCTTTTATTTCTCCGGGGCTTACTACTCTTTTTGATACAAATAGTAATGGATTCGCTGAACCAGGTGAAACGGTAGGTATCAGACTAAACCTGGAGAATCTGGGAAGAACTTCTGCTTCTAATGTCTCAGCCACAATTTCTGAAAACGATCCGTGGATAACTATAACGCAACCAACAGCTTCTTACGGAACAATAGCTGGTCAAGGTTCTGCATCCAATGCAACTCTATTTAGTATCAATGTCCTAAGCGGTTGTCCTGATAAATACGTTGCTTCGATATCTGTTGCAATAACTGCAACTGGATATACATGGACAAAAGTTTTCACAATAACAATTTATCAACCATTGATAAATGTCGGTACAGTAACAATACACGATACTAATGCAAATGGACTAGCTGAACCTGGTGAAACAGTTGGTTTAGGTCTAAATCTGATAAATCAGAATCCGGTAGCAGCATATAGCGTATCCACAGTTATATCTGAGACCGACCCATGGATAACCATAACTCAAAATTCAGCTTCTTATGGAACAATTAGCGGATATGGCAACGTAACAAACGCAAGTAATTTTATAATTGATGTCTTAGCGGGTTGCCCTAATAACTACACTGCAACTATTAGTGCTCTGATAACTTCTACGGGATACTCATTCAGCAGAACTTTTACTGTCACCATATATGATACATCATTAAATTTTGGTAATATTGTTATCACAGACCCAACGGGTAATAACAATGGTAGGCTTGACCCAGGTGAAACTGTGACTATTAATATGCCTTTAAATAATGCCGGGGGGATTTCATCACCATCCGGTAGCGCTACAATGACAAGCACAACACCTGGCATTACGATAAACAGTGGCACAGCAAGCTTTACGTCCATTGCTGCATCAGGCAGCACTAATCTCGTTTTCAGCCTGACGGCCTCTTCATCTATAGTTGTCGGAACTCTGGCATCTTTAGTATTTAATGCTACTGCAGGATCATACAATGCAAATAAAACTGAGAATCCACCAGTTGGTCTGATAATGGAAGATTTTGAGAGCGGTAATTTCAATTCATATCCATGGTCATTCGCTGGAAATAATAATTGGACCAATGACACTTCAACATTTTACAATGGCACCCATTCAGCTAAAAGCGGTTCTTTGTCAGATAGTCAATCCTCAAGTATGCAGACTATTCGTGTTCTTTCTTCTTCAGGTAACTTGTCATTCTGGTACAAAGTCTCATCAGAATTGAATTATGATAAACTAAAGTTCTATATAGATGGAGTTTTACAAAATACTTCAGGCTGGTCAGGTGAAATTGGCTGGACACAGGCAACATACACTCTTGCAGTAGGATCAAGAACACTCAGATGGGAATATAGTAAAGACGGTTCTCAAATTGATGGTTCTGATTGTGCATGGGTAGATGATATCGTATTTCCGCTTTCGACAGCTCCTAGTATTTACAATCCACCTCAGAATTTTACAGCAACAACAAGCAATGCTACTGTCATACTTAACTGGCAGGCACCAGCGACTGGAACACCAACTGGATACAAGATATTTAAAAACAGCAGTTTGTTGACGACAGTTTCTTCCCTGACTTATACTGATTTGGCCGTTACTAATGGAACGACATACAGTTATTATCTTAAAGCAGTTTATAGTGGTGGCGAATCTGATCCAACAACAATACTTAGCGCTACACCTAATCCTATAGCTCCTACTAATCTTTTAGCTGTACCCGGTATAAGCGTTGTTAATCTTACCTGGACAGCTACTACAGGTTTAAGAGAGAGTTCTGGTGATGCGCTATTTGGAAGTAAAAATGACCGTACTATCAGTGGTTATAAAGTTTATCGAAATGGAAGCTATTTAGCCACAACCACATCTATGAATTACACTGATGCCAATGTAGTTAATGAAACTACTTATTCTTACTATGTTACAACTGTTTACATTAATCCAGCAGGTGAATCAACAGCTTCAAATACAGTTACTGCCACTCCATCAGCGATTCCAGTTATTACAATAGGTACAGGCACCGAGACTCAAAGACAACCTTTTGGTATGTACTGGGGTTATGAAAGAGATGCAGCTTTATATCTCAGTAATGAGATTGGTTCAACAGGTAATATCAGAAACCTCAGTTGGTATGTTGCTTCTTCTCAAACAACCGCAGCACCCGTCACAGTCAGGTTGGCAACAACAACCAGTACTTCCCTTACAGCTACAACCTGGGATGCATTAATTGCCGGAGCTACTACTGTTTATACAAGTACTGGTATGAGTTTTCCAACTGTAGGATGGCAAACTATAACTTTATCCAATCCGTTTGCTTATACTTCAGGGAACCTGATAATTCTGGTAGAGACCAATTATGGCGGAGGTGGAACCGGAACCTATCCAACTTTTATGTATTCAACTGCTGGAACTGCTTCAAATCAATACTGGAATGCTGACAATGCTGCACCGACTGTAAACGGTATTATAAATGCATTACGTCCCAATATTCAGATTCAGCTAGGAACAATAGAGCCTGATCCAGTCTTTAATTTGAGCATTACATCTTTAACATATGGTAATGTTTATATTGGTGTAACTCCAAGTAGGAACTTTACGATTACAAACACTGGCGGTGGAAACCTAAGCGGACAGATTACAACACCGCTTGGATATTCAGTTTCTACAGCAAGAATTTTATCAGATATAAGTAATTCCAAAGTCAATAATGTATTGCGAAACTCGATTCCATATACTCTGGGTTCTGGATCGAGTCAGATTTATACTCTTACATTTTCACCCACAATAGCGCAAACATACAATGATAATGTTACCATAACCAGTAATGATACTGCTCATTTGAGTAATAATCTCGTAGTTACTGGTTCAGGTATAGTGCCAGTTTTTAATGTTCCAACATCACTAACTGCGTTTGCGGGAAATACATCAGTATCATTAAATTGGAATATACCAACTGTTGGAGCAGGAACAATAAACGGATATAACATTTTCCGTAATAGTATATTAATAACACCCTCTCCTATCACAGTTAATTCTTTCAATGATACAGGCCTGACTAACGGGTTATTGTATTCATATTATGTTACAGCAGTTTATACCTTGCCAACAGGTGAATCTGCAGCTTCTGTTACTGTGCAGGCAACTCCAACAGATGTTTCCTTTACAACAGTAACTCTTGGTACTGGTACATCAGTTTCAGCAAACAACAATATTAGTCCTATAAACATTTCATATAAGAGTATTCATGGACAATCAATATATACAACTGCTGAGTTAAATGCAGCGGGTATATTTGGTCCAATAAATATTATTCAGATTGGTTTCTATGTGGTATCATCTCCATCCCTTGCTCTTCCGAACTTTATCATAAGGATGAAACATACTAACGATGCGAATGTATCAAGCTGGCAAACAGTAAACAGTATGCTCACAGTGTATACAAATACTTCCTATATGCCTACTGCTGGTGGTTATCAAATGCTTACACTTACTACTCCATTTCAGTGGAACGGAATTGATAATATTGTCTTGGATACTGCTTTTAGTTTAGTCGCAAACTGGACAAATACAGGTACATTGCAGTACACTTCACTGGCTAGTAGTTTTCGGGCAGGATATAGTGATACAATTAATCAAACCGATATTTTTACTGGTGGATCAATATACAACAGACGTCCCAACATTAAACTTACTTTATCACCTGCCCAGCTTAGCATTCCAAACGTTACTATCGAGAAAGTAACGCAAGGAGTAAAAATAAGCTGGTTACCTGTTAGCAATGCCACAAGATACATCGTAAAGGGCTCTTCTTCACCAAATGGTGGTTTTACTCAAATTTCTGAGGTTGTTGCAACGGAGTATATCGAAACTACTCCCGGCCTCTTCGGTTATTATCAAATTATTGCTGCTAATGGAGCAACAAGTAGGGACCATGTAAAATAGAAGGAAGAAAGAAACTTCTATTAGCCATTTGATAAATCTAAGAGAGTAAATATGTATTGGAAGTATATAAACTAAAAAAAACTCTTGCCAATTTCCAGTACTTTTATTTGTTAATTACTTATAAGATATTGTATGAAGGTAATAATGAAATACTTGTTATATGATGGGACCAACGTGGATTTGAATAATATTTACGAAGTTTCAGATATAAAAGACTATGGTAATGATGAAAGGACTATTGATGAAAGCAAAATCTCATTTACCATTAGATTTATAAACGGTAAGTCAAAAAAAGTCAGTATTAATTACCACTATTCAGATTGGTTTGAAGCGTACAAAGAACTAAAATCTATAAGAGTTGACCTCATAGAAAACTGGCAAAAATGTAAATCCCATTCGTCAACGTGATAATAGAATAAATTAATAAGATAAACACGATCGATACACTTTACAATTTTAGGAGTAATAATGATTAAACTTGGATTCAAATTACCTGAACATTCTAGAACAACACAACTAACTGATTTAGAGGACAAATGGTATCAGCAATTATTATCTAAAAAATACAATGTTCCAATTCAGACTATTAAGCGCAGTAATTTTGGTCAGTACGATATGGCTGTAAACTATCTGACATCTGTTTTGGAAGAAGCTAAAGCTATTAATAAAGTAGCGATATATAACATTGATCACATGGCACAAATAGTTTTCACAGGTAAAGATGCAGCTGCATTGTTGCATAGAACAGTAGGTGCAAATGTCCTGGACATGAAAGTCGGACAGTGTAAGTATACATTACTGTTAAATGACAAAGGTGGAGTCCAGGATGACCTGATTATCATGAAAATCAAAGAAGACGAATTTGTAGCAGTGATTAATGCAGGACATGACATTACAGATAAGGTGATTCAACATGATCATGAAGGTGATTTAATTGCCGACATTGATAGGATAATGATGCACAAAAATCCTGATGAAGACGTTTCTGCTATTGATGTTTCAGACAAGTTTGTGAAAATCGATATTCAGGGTCCTTTGTCCTTTAAATTAATCGCTAAACTATACGGAAACACTTGCCTTAAAAATAGAAACCAACCTGAAAAGAACATGAACTTTTTCACCTTTAATGTATTTCAGTTTGAAAACTACTATTATATGATAAGTCGCACCGGTTATACAAATAGATGGGGATGGGAATTATATGTTCCAATGGAAGTTGCTGAGTTACAATTTAAACGCATAGTAACAGAAGCTATAAACCTGGGAGGATTACTGGTCGGATTAGGAGGCAGGGATGAAAACAGATTGTCTGCAGGAAATGTAGGTCTACCATTGATGGGTCAGGAATATGATCCTGCTCATACACCTGTCAACGCTCCACTATTTGATGCAGCAATAGATATGTCAAAGACTGATTTTATCGGTAAAGCAGCTTTAGAAAAAGAATTGAAAAACAAGCCCACAAAACGCATGGTGATGTTTATTACGGAAGGTATAGTAACCGGTAGAGGTATCTATCAGGACGGAGTAAGAATGGGTAGTGTAACTTCCAGTATTAATTCTCCTAATGTATCAGAAGAAAAGAGAAATGCCCTATGTTCTGCTCGTAAAAGTGTATCAGGTGCAGAAGGTATTGCTGCAATCGGTCTGGGTTGGTTATACAAGACACCGTTCTCTTTGGATGCAGATGGAAAAGAAATTATCGAAACTAATGACCAACCACTCAGAATTAAGGTTGAGTTTTATCGTGAAGATGAAAATAGAAAAACTATAGGTTCACCTGTTATTGGCTATATCACTAATGAAGGTATTACGATATCCACTGCGTCCAAGCCGTTAAAGAATATAGAAAATCTTTAATCATCAGAATCAAGGATTTGTTTTACCAAATCCCGATTTTCCCATAATGCACAACCACCTTTTGTTTCATGCAGAAGGTGGTGTTTTTTTCTAATCTTAGAAAGAAATTGAGATTTTAGTGCTTCATGAAGGCTCATATCCTGTAGAGAAGTATCACTATAGGGAGCAAAAGGACAAGGTTCAAGGCTGCCATCTGCCTGGATATGTACAAATCCTCTGCCTGCTGCTAAACAACCACCCCATTTCTCTTCATCGCCGGGGAAAGCAACAAACAACCCCGGATACTTCTTGCTAAAAGAATCTGTTCTTTGAATCAATTGTTCTTTATCCTTATCTGTAAGCACCAGATATTCACTATCAGGATTTATCGGCACATACTCCACATAGAAGAATAGTTTGCATCTATGTTTTATCAGTTTTGACACAAAACTATCAGATAGAACTTCATCAATGTTCTCGTTATTGACTGTAATTGATACTCCCCAAAATCTTGAACTCTGTTGCAAATCTACAAATCTTGATTTTAGCGTTCTATAAACTTCATTGCCTCTTCTGTTATCCGTTTGTATCTGATTGCCTTCCAGGCTGATTACAGGTACGATGTTCTGAGATAAATTCTTAACAAGATTTTTCGTCAATAAAACACCATTAGTAAAGATAGGGAAAAGAAGTTCCGGAAAATATTTACATAATGCTACAATATCTATTCTTGTTAAAGGTTCTCCACCAGCAAGCATGATTATACCAATCCCCAAATCTCTTGCCTGTTTAAAAATCGTCTCTACTTTCTCAGTTTCTAATTCCATCTTTATCTCAGATTGATGGACACGGGCATAACATCCCTTACAAATCAGATTACAATGCTTCGTAATACTATATATCATAAATGCGGGTATAGGTATATCGTTTGTACTTAGTTTTTTTCTGAGAGAAGACAAGACTATCTGATGATATATCAGTTTCAATGTATTGATTGATGTCCTGGGTTGTATTATTGAGTATCTGACAACCCGAAACAACATTCTGATAATGATTGCTGTCAATTTTGAGTTTGTTTCTACCATAGAAAAACCTTAATCAACTAAAAGATTGAATTATTGCTTAAGACGACAATTAGCAAGCTTCTTTGACAACAGGTGTCAGATAATACTGTTAATAAAGAACTTCTTTACTATTGCGTGATCCTGATACTTACCAAACAATGCCATTAGTTTTAGTCTTGCTTTGATGCCTCTCAAATCACCAGCCAGAATTGCGCCATGCTCCTGTAGTTTCTTCCCACCACCATCATAGCCATATTCCGGCAAAACTCTACCGGTATACGTTCTTGAGGTTATTACTATCAGCACTTCTTTTTTAATTGCATAAATGATATCAGGCTCGAGATAAGCAGGCAGATTTCCGCGTCCCATAGCTTCGATTACAATGGCTTTTGCATTGTTATCAAGAGAACACCTGATGTATCTGTTATCCATACCGGCTGTTGCAGTAATCAGATCTACATTCGTCTCAAGTTTATCAGTCCAGACAGATTCTCTATACAATGATTGACGATGATAAACAACCTGGTCAGGGTCAACTATTCCCAAAGGTCCAAATCCGAGAGAGACAAAAGAGTCAATTTTACCTGTATCAGATTTTACAACATCTCTGGCAGTGTGTATTTCGTCGTTCATAACGACAAGAACACCCTTATCAACTGAATCATGATGGCATGCAACCCTCACAGCTCCAATAATATTACGAGGTCCGTCCAGACCCAAATCACTGCCGCTCCGCATAGCTGCAGTAAAGATTATTGGTTTTCTGGTAGTAAGTACCAAATCACATAAATATGCAGTTTCTTCCATTGTATCAGTTCCGTGTGTGATTACCACCCCATCAAAATCCAACGATTTCAAATCTATAACCTGAGCTAATTCAAACATCATCACCGGAGTCATATAGGGACTTGGAACATTGGAAAACTCTATGACTTCCACATTAGCAGTAGTATTCAGTTGTGGAAATGACCTCAGAAACTCAGCGAATTCATGATTTGGTACAATGCCTAACCGTTCAGAGGTTTGCATGGCAATTGTACCACCCGTCAGAATGATAAGAATATTCTTTTTCATAAGATTAGTTACCTGTTTTATACGGAATGGGGTCTGCATATCCGGCTTTACTAAAGGCTGATAATCGCAGGTGGCAACTGTCACAAACCCCGCAAGCTTCTGTGTTATCCTTGTAGCAACTCCAGGAGTATTCAAAAGGGACTTTCAATTCAATTCCCAGTTGCACTATCTGAGATTTGTTAAGCCCGATAATGGGAATTACAATCCGGATATTATTTCTATTTAAGCTACCTGTCTCAATCGTGTTTTGCATACTCTGATAAAAAACTCTCCGGCAATCAGGATAGCCACTACTGTCTTCTTCTACAGCTCCAATATATATTCTGTCTGCTGAAATTACTTCAGCCCATGACACTGCAGCAGCAATCAGATTAGCATTGCGAAAGGGAACATAAGTCAAGGGTATTGCTTTATCACCTGAAAAGTCCTTTACATCAATATCCTTATCAGTTAAAGAAGAGCCACCTATTTCTCCAAGCCATTGCATATTTATGATCATCTTTTGAGCTGGAGTGTAATGATGACAAAGTAAGTGAAAACAACTCATTTCCTTGTTTTCAGTTCTTTGACCATAGTTTACATGTAAAAAGCCAACACTATCATTATCCCGGATTGCTATAGCAGCCGTAACCAGACTGTCCATACCACCGCTAAGTAAAACAATGGCTTTGCTCATTACTTAAAAGCTTCCATACCGCTAAAGGTTCTGTATGGGTAAAAACTGTCTAACACCTTGCAATCATCCTCAGTTGTTTCTTCCGAAAAGATTCTTTGTACCAATTCACCAATTCCTGGTCCCAGCATAAATCCCTGACCACACATGCCCACAGCATTAATAAAATTCGGGACTTGCAGCATCCTGCCAACAATGGGAAAACCGTCTGGGGTCATGGGATACTGTCCTCTCCAGGTTCTGCGTACTTTAAGATAACGTAATCTGGGATATATTTCCAACATGCGTTTGGAACACATGGGCAGAAATTCTGAAGTGCTTCTGTTATCAACACCCCAAATAGAAGGCTCGGGAGTGATACAAAAGACCACCTGACCTTCATTATTCTGATAGAAATAGAAATTTGCTGAGCCTGGTCTCTTTCTCATATCAATTACCATGGGCTCAAAGAAACGTGCCACCGGTTCTGTAATGCCAGCTTCATGGTTATCAGGATTAACCGGAATATCAATACCCAGTAGTTTCCCAATATCTTTAGCGCTATTTCCGGAAGCATTGATTACCTGACCGGCTGAATATGTATCCTTATCAGTAATAACCGTAGTTATTCTGCCTTTCTCAACAATCAAACTCGTGACTCTTTCCTGAAAGTGAAATTCAGCACCCAGTTTCTTTGCTCTGAAATAGAAAGCGTTTCCAGCCAGTAGGGGAGAGCAGCTACCATCCTCCGGAGAAAAGGTCGAGCCTTTAAGATTTTCCATTGCGATACCAGGAACTAATTCGTTGTACTCCGCAGGATTTACCCATCTGATATTCATGCCAAACTGATGCTGAATCTTCATCAGGTCTTTCAATTTCTTTTCATCTTCATCATTATAAGCCGGATAGCTGTATCCATTGGACATCCAACCAATATCATCACCATAGATATCTTTCCAGGTACGAAAGATTTCTATACTGCGTAAACATGTGGTAATCTTACCAAAATCAGAATGAGTAGCTCTTACACCACCAATGGCTTTTTTATTATTTGCTTGCCCGGGTCCATGCTCAGGATCAAGCACCAAAACCCGATATTTCTTTTCAGCTAGATACATGGCAGTGGGAAGCCCTATCGACCCGGCACCAATAACGATTGCATCATAAGCTTTCATTTTATATCCTCACAACCTTTATTCTGCACCAGGAAATTTTTCCAGGGATACTTCGATGAAGACAGGTCTCTTTGTATTGGGAACTACTTCTGTTACTGCTATGCCTTCTTCACGTAAAAGATTCCTGATTAAAACCTCACATGTCTTGGCTCCGCAAGGACCCATTCCGGCTCTGGTTATCGCCTTTATCTGGTTAAGGTCAGTAACCCCCTCCCGGATTAGCTTTCTAACTTCTTTTACCGATACTCTTTCACATAAACATATCATTGCCTCGTCAGAAGCTTTCTCCTGAATTATCGGCTTTTCTATTGCTTTTGAAACATCAGCTTTTTGCACTATAAAAGAAGCAACTTTTCTTGCCATAGCAATAGGAACCTTTACTTTAACTAACTGAGTCCTTTTGGCTTTATTATCAATCACATCTGTAACTTCATAATCTCCCAGTATATCACCGTCAATGTTCACCAAAGTAACTTTATCTGCGACTGTAACAGCATGATTAAATACTTCATAGGGGATAGTGACAGTAGGAAAAGCCTTGTCTTTGCGCGTATCAACCAAAGTTATAGCCAGACCGGGACATATTAAAACACACTTGTTGCAACCAATGCAACGGCCATTGTATTGGGGATTGCCCAGAAGTGAACCATCTTCAATGACGATGGAATTAGTAGGGCATACGGTTGTACAGGGATTACACGGGATTTCCTGCAGACAATGAATGACCGGGAATACTCCCTCTGCTTCTGATAAATCCTGATATGGTTTAATTGCTCCCGGATGTGATTTGAGTATTTCAGCCTTTTTGTACCATTCCATAGGTATTTCATCAAGTTCTGCACCCATATCTTTGGCTATAACTTGTCCTGCAATTTTACCATTAAACATAGCAGAGCTGGCCTCTGCAATTTCCAGAGCATCACCTGCAGCATAGATAGGTAAGCCTGCCATTTCTGTTTCCTGAGTAAATTCATTCAAGGGGTCAAGCCCCACTGCAATCAGTATTGTATCGCAGGTAAAAGTCTGTTCAGTACCAGCTATAAGTTTAAAAGACTCATCAATTTTGGCAATTGTTATAGATTCTACTGATTCAATGCCATTGGCAGACAGAATTGTATGCGATGTATAAATGGGAACACCCAGCCTTTGTAGCTTATCAGCATGAACTTTGTAACCACCACAAGAGGGCATAGCTTCTGCCAGTCCCACAACTTCAATCCCGGCTTGTAAGGCATGATAACCAGCGATTAAACCTACATTTCCGCCACCAATGATAAACAGTCTTTCCGTAGGTTTGACCAAATCACGGTTAACCAAAGTCTGAAAAGCTCCGGCTCCGTATATTCTAGCCAGATGATTACCTGAGAAACGTAAGAATTTTTCTCTTGCGCCGGCGGCATTCAATATTCTTTTGGGAATGACCAGTTTATAAATCCCGTCTTTGAGAATGCCAACCTTTTTATCGCTAAAAACAAATAATGCAGTGCTATTTAGCCATATATTTACTGTGGGCAGCTTTACTACTTCCTGAGCCAACAATTTACCTATATCGTTACCACGAGTGCCGGCATTGGAATCCTCTTCTGAACCAAAAAACTTATGTGTCTGTAAGACCAGTTTTCCACCCAATTCGTTTTTATCATCTATCAAAAGAACTTTGATATTGTGTTTGCCGAGTTGAATAGCAGCAGATAGCCCTGAAGGTCCGCCACCTATGATGAGTACATCTGTTTCAATTTCTTCAATCTTTTTAAAAACAGGTACAGGTACATCTTCCGGTAAATGGGGAAGACCTTCTGCACTTTCCACTATCATATTTTCCATAACCATTGTCATGCAGGATTTAACAGGGATACCATTGGCTATAACAGTGCACTTGGCACATTGACCATTGGCACAAAAGATACCCTGAGCTGTTCCATCTTTGTGATGATGTCCGAATATGGAAATACCATTAGCAATTAAAGCAGAAGAAATAACTTCATCTCTATAAGCTTTTAGAGGTGATTTATTCCAGTAAAACGTGATCTCTTCCCGCTGTGGGACAGGCAGAATGGGATGCTCTGATATCCTGTGTTGCTCCATCTGCTGAATTCTCCTTAAGATCTTATATATTATTTTTCAGAACAAAACTTATTGACATACCAGCCTGTCAAGTAAAAGCTGGAAGCGATTTATAACAGTAAAAGAGTAGCGTAGCATTCCAATGCTACAAGAAGACATTTTGTATCTTTTGCAGGTTTGGAAAACTGCACTATTTAACAGATAGAGAGTATATGCATAAAGTTAAAAAACATAACCTGCTGCGTAAAACCCTGCGCATTTCTATCATTGAAGGGATTTTCTCACAGATATACGGTACATTTGCCATGATTGGCAGCAGCTTCATTGTCAAATTACTAGTTATTCTAAATGCCAATCCCTTCCAATTCTCTTTGCTAAGTTCCATCGGACAGGTATCTCAGGTATTTCAACCAATGGGATTGGCCATCACTCATAATCTGCCATGGCGAAAAAGAACTTGTATTAAAATTACTGCATTGGGTAGATTCCTGACTTTCTTTTTAGGTATCAGTCTGCTTTTCACTCAACCACAAACAGGTATCTGGTTTACTCTGATTCTGCTTTTTTGTAGTGCTTCTTTACTCTCAATAGGTGCCAATATCTGGATTGCCTGGGTTTCAGACATAGTACCTTTATCTTTTAGAGGCAGGTTTTTCTCAAGACGCAATCAGTATTTACTTGTGGCTGGACTTCTGGCAGGATATTTGGGTAGCTTTGCTGTTGACCTGTTTGATGCAAATCGGCATGGATTAAACCAGGCATTTATTGATTTTACAGGCTTGGGTAAGTATTTCCGTCCTGAATTGCAGGGTACGTTCCTGACCGGTCTCTTCGTTTTTGCTACTTTTCTCTCATTAATAGGTCTTGCTATACTGTCCAGACAACCGGAAAAGAAGACTATAGTAAAGGAAGAACCGCTTTGGGAACAATACAAGCAACCCTTAAAAGATGCCAACTTTCGTAAATTACTCTTCTTTGGTGTCTGGTGGATGCTGGCAATCGGAATCGGCTCTGCCTTCTGGTCGCCTTTTATGCTGACAAAACTCAATATGAGCTTGTTTGAAGTACAAATATACGGCTCCATGCATATTGTATCATCTTTGCTGTCTTATCGCTTCTGGGGACGTTTTATCGATGCTTTTGGCAATAAATCCGCTATGTTCATCTGCGTAATTTTGGGTGGACTCAATCCAATGTTCTGGCTCTTTATGACAGCTCAAAACCATTACATAATCTGGTTTGAAGCTCTGATATCAGGCTTCATGTGGGCAGGTACAGGGATCATCTCAACCAATTTTGTCTTATCAGTTGCACCCAAGGGCAGAGCACAAGTCTATTCAGGATTGTATGGAGCTTTTGGTGGTGTAGGAATGATGTGTACCACCATGCTTTCCGGTATCTTGTTTCCAGCTTCTTTAAATATACATAATCTGCACCTGGAACCTGAACAGGTTATCTTCGGTATCGGTGGTTTGCTCCGCTGGACTGCTTTGATTCCCCTTATCTTTGTTGTAGAGGCAAAATCAATTTCACTTCGCAATATCAGCCAACTACTCTGGGAAAATATCAGCAATCGTATCAGATATTTTAAACAGTAACGCTTTGCTAATATTGAGGACAAATATTAACTGGCATTAGAATCCATTCTATTGTTGCTGGTGCTACGTTTTCAATTACTTTATATTTCAAATCTGTTAATAATTGAGGTAAACATGTTATATACAATATCAACTGACAAATCTGTTAAAGACGCGGCTAATGCTCTTCAGGCAGCTGTGATAGCCAATACATTTGGTGTTATGCAGATTCACAATCTACAGGAGACAATGAAGAAGAAAGGTGTGGAATTTAACCACGAATGTCTTGTATTCGAAATATGCAATCCTGCTCAGGCAAAGAAAGTACTCGAGGCCAATATGAGTTTATCAACAGCTTTACCTTGCAGAATATCTGTTTTTGAAGAGAATGGTAAAACTATGCTGTCAACGTTGAAACCAACAATGCTTCTGTCTATGTTCAACATCCCTCAGATGGAAATAGTAGCTTGCTATATTAAACCTCTAGATTGAGGATTTACAATTCGACCTTTCAAGTTGGTATAGAAAAAAGCAACCAGGGAGGTTCGGATGAAGAATATTAAAAGAAAAGGTGGGATAGATAGCATCAATCCCGAATGTATGTTGGTGGGGATTGATATCGGTAAACACCGGCAATGGGTTTACATGACAGATGCCAGTAATACACGAGATAGGAAGCCTTTTTATATCAACAATGATTTAAGTGGTTATCAACGCTTGATAGGTGAAGCCGAGAAGCAAAAACAAGTCTGGCAACTTAACAGGATAATCTTTGGCTTAGAGCCTACCGGCTCATACGGTACTCCTCTATTGCATTATTTAACTAATTGTGGTTATCAGGTTAAGACAATCAATCCCATGCATACAAAGCGGATGAAAGACGTTGAAGATAATGCACCTGGTAAAAGCGATCAGAAAGACCCTAAGATTATAGTTACCCTAATGCGCCTGGACAAGAGTATCAGCCACAGAATACCGGATGGGGTATATGCTGAGTTAAGGAATCTTTCTAAGTATTACTTGTCTCTAACAGAGCAGTTGAACAGGCTGTACAATTATGTAGAGTCGTATTATGCTGAGTATTTTCCGGAACTAACCAGTTATGCGAGTTTAAACAGCAAGACATTGTTATATACCTTGGAAAGTTTTCCCTTACCCGGTGACATCTCTCAACTTGATTATGCGGAATATTATAGCATAATGAAAGATAAGAGCCGCCATAGCTTAAGACCGGTCAAGCTGGAGAGCATATATGCGGCATCTGCTAACAGTATCGGCATAACCAAGGGTACAGACAGTGTAAGAGATATCTTGCGGTACTTAGGTGCAGATATACGGTTAAAATTAGAGCAAAAGAAAGCTACAGATGGTAAGATACGAGAATGCGTAGATCGCATTCCATATGGCGGGCTACTCTGTAGTATCCCTGGGTTGAGTAAACTATCGGTTGGTTTGATTTTGGCAGAGACAGGAGATATAAGGCATTATAATCATGCCAGAGAGTTAATCAAGCTGTCTGGTCTTAATCTGACCAATTATCAATCAGGTCGCTATATGGGCAGATACCACATATCTAAAGTAGGCAGACCACGCTTAAGAAATCTATTATACTTACTATGTGTCGAAATGATAAGCAATAATCCAATCTTGTCACAAGTATATTGGTATCAAGTGAACGAACGCAATTCAAACAAGGTAAAGACTATTGTGGGAATGTGTCGTAAATTGCTTGAGATGATGTACTCAATGGTTAAATATGATGTTGAGTATGATGTAGAGCGTCGTAAGTATTATGCCGGGGCATAATCAGACCGGCAAGTAAGGCATTACATTGCGAATAACCGTCAAAAAAAAGATAGACAAAGTAATAAGAGGTGAAAAAATATAGTCATCTCGCCGGATGATGTAGTTCCTATGTTTAGAGGCTTGAAAGAAAGACCTCGTTATGTAGCTTAATAATAACACACCGGCGAGTATCTTCTCAGATAGTATTAGGCAAGAGTAGGATACCATAATGGGTAATCCAGCATATCAGCAGTGATCGGGAAGTCAGACGATAGAGAAAGAGATAACCAAAAGAATAACCTGAAAGATTTTTGTTTGGATAAGCGGATTTGACGCTCCGGTACCCTCCGCGTCAAATCCGCTTATCCAAACGATACGGAATGAGATATTAGATTAAATATTATATAATATTCTATATCAGCTAAGGAAGTGGAAGCCACAATTTTCAAAATCATGCGTGAGGCAGCAGTTTAATATAGCCCTATAGTTGCCTTATATTATTCTAACCCTCTCATTGCCGTTTATATGTGCAAACTGCAAATAATATAATGTTTGGAATAAAAAGTGAATGTTTAAATTCTAGCTAATTCAATTGATTTGTCTTAACAATGTTTCTAAGAAAAACGTAAGGAAGGATATCATGAATACTAGAATTCTTTTGTTTTTATCATTTGCTTTTTGTTTTGTTCAGTCATTATCAGCTCAGGCTTTGTGGGAGAATGAAGCAATAGTCCGCTCTAATAATACTATTCATTGGAATCAATCCCTTGCGCATTCTCCAAACGGAGATACATACATTCTTTGGGTAAGAGGTGGCTTGGGAAATAAAGGTTTATTCCTTCACAAAATGAATACTCTGGGTCAATCTGTATGGGCCCAGGATATTTGCATCTCCAATAATAGTAACCCAAAACATAACTACAATATTGTAACTGATAGCACAGGTTATATTTATATTAAATGGGAAGAATCTTCTAATGCAACAGGATTTTTGTATCTGACAAAATTAAATCCTAACGGCGAATTTATCTGGCAGGTTCAGACGATAAATGTTAGTTCAGGTGATATGTGTAATTCACAAATTGTGTCTGACGACGACAATGGTGTCTATGTTGTCTACGTCAAGTATGCTTCTATGTTTCATTATAAGACATATTGTCAGCATTTTTCCTCATCAGGACAAGCGATGCTTGCCGGAGATGGTGTGGAACTTAGCACTGCAGATGGACAGGAATTTATTGAATACTTAAAGCTAACATCAGACAATGGCATAATTATCTGTAAAAAAAACTATGTTACATCATCTACCAGAACTTTGAGTATTATCCGTTTATTGCCCAACCACCAGATTGACTGGCAACACCAGTTATCATCTATATCTGATTATCAGGGAACAACGTTTGAAGGAATTACTATAATTGATTCAGTTCAGTATATTGTAAATTGGAAAGAATATTCCAACTCGATTTCATACAGTTTTATGCAGAAGTTTAATTTAAATGGCGATTTTCTTTTTAATCCTGCAATTCTTCTGGCGAGCAGTTCTGTTTTTCTCAATACAAGCTTATGTTCTGATAGTCAGAATAATCTGATTATTACCGTACAAAATGGAGATACTAATGCTCCATTAAGAAATTATATCCAAAAGTACTCAATTGATGGCATAGCTTTGTGGACTTCTCCGACAGTGCTTCCTGACAATACTGTGAGTATTATTAATCCCATCCCTGATAATAACGGAGGATGTTATTTTATGATGGAATATCCATCTTCAGGTTTAGAACCTGTACATGGGTTGAAATTTCAGCATATCAATACCACCGGGCAGTTGCTCTGGTCCAATGATGGCTATACAATTGTTGATGATATTTACTATGGTTATCAGGACGAATTGGCTTATACATTTACAGATAGATTCTATATTTTGTGGGTAAACAGGTATCAGGACAAAAATGGTATTTATTGCCAGATTAGAAATACCGAGGGGTTACAAATATCACTTCCCAGATTGACTATAGCTGAAGCAATAGCGGGAGATGTCAGGATAGAAGGCATATTACCGCGAGCTTCTGACATCATGGTTTATTGGAAGGATTCCAGAATGTACGAGAATTCCTGGCCTATTGACATGTATTATTATCGGTTTGTATATCCTGATGGCACTATGAGCACACCTGCAGATGGCTCGCATTTGTTGCCGGGCATACTTGAGAAACACAATTTACAGTCCTTCAGTATGCCGGATGGGAATATTGCATTTATCTGGTATGAATATCTTAGCGGATACTTTTCCATTATGGGTCAGGCTTTTAATAGTAGTATGAATCCTCTCTGGGGTGATGATGGAAGAATATTTTATGATTTATGGAGTGTCAATGAAGTAACCCAATTTGTTGTCAGCCAGGATGGGAATGATATTTACATCGCCTGGAGTGCAGATGCAGACTACTACGACCGTCGTGTTCATGTTCAGAAGATAACAAGCGGCATGGTTATGTGGGGTTTTTCCGGCCTTGTAATCAATACCGGTTATTCCGGGGCATCACTGATTGAAGAACCTGTGTTTTTAAAGGACAAGTATCTTGTTATAAAAGGACAACTCGGTTATAACGATAATCAATATATCTGGGTTACCCATTTGGAAGCAGATGGTTCTATCAGTATTAATTGGCTACCCAATGGTTATACTGTAATAGATTATCCTTACACTTCCGGATATCTGTTTGATGTTAATGCAGTTCTTTCAAATGGTAATCTATATGTAATCCATGCATATCAGAATTTGTTTGACAGACATTATTCTTATTCCGTTATCCAACCTGATGCGACAGTCCTTGTTTCTCAGCAATTGTTATTAAATGCACCCTCAGGTGAATCTGATCTGGAGTTTGATACCGGTGAGGGTCTGGCGTATTGCCTTAAAACTCATTCAACAACTCAAATGGATTTGGGATACAACAAATTATCAAATGCTAACCAGCACCCCTGGGGAAATACTATTCATTATGTCTGTAACAACATTTTTTATAACGATTATTACATCCCTGCCATCAATAGATTTGAGAGCGGGGGATATCTGATTTCCTGGACTGATGGCATTTTCCTGAAAGGTGGGTACATCAATACTCTGGGTCAATATCAATCACCCTTGGGAGGATTAGACCTGATAGCGTACTGTCGGGATAATTATGCCATAACAAAACTGGACAATGAATTGTACATCGGTTGGACTGATTATAAAATTTCTGAGTATACTGATGCCTTTAGGGAAATCAGAATGCAAAAATTTGGAGATATGTCCTTTGTCAGCAATACCGACTATACACAACCTGTTATAAATGAACTGTTGTGTTATCCCAATCCATTCAATTCCTCTCTCAAAATAGAGCTTACCACAAGCTCAAAAGGAATAAATGATATTACTATATTCAATGTTAAAGGACAGGTAGTAAAATCCATCAACAATACTTTACTTGATAAAGGCTCACATACCTTCGCCTGGAATGGAAAAGATAACAACGGAATGAAAGTATCTGCCGGTATTTATTACTTCCATCTGAAGAATATAAATGGAGTTTCAAACTCAAAAGTTCTATACTTGAAATAACGAATTAGAACCATTGATTTGAAATATTCAATCCTTTCTTTCGACATGTTCAGGATAACTAATATTTGTAACGAATAACACTCTGTGTGCTTGTGGATAAAGTAGTTATGTCTCTTCAACATAGGTTTTCTTAGAAAAAATCTTTTCGGAAAGACATTGGACATGTACCTGCTTTTCGATTATTTCGTGGTAATCATTTGAATTGGTATGGCTCCGGTTTTCTGCCTTCAAAGTCTGTCATTTTGAGGGGTACTTTAGCAACCAAGGTAAATCCGAATGAATTTTTATGACCATTACTCTGATTAAAAGCTATACGCATTTCAATTGATTTCCATATCATATACGGATTACGCAAACGTATTCCAATGCCTTCAGTAAAAAGGAGGTCATCATTATCAGGAGCAGTACGTGAATCAGCAACCATGACTCCATCAATGAATCCGAAGAAAGCAATACTAAAACCTATCACATCCCAGGGTGCCACAAAGTCCTTCTCGGCACCCATAGCAATCAAATTTCTGCCATACAAATTCCTGTATCCACGGAAATATGGGTCTGTGGATAGATTCAGAGTCTCTCCCGGAAAGCGTTTAAACCCAAGTATAATCCTTTGTCTGATAAAAGTACGGGTATGAAATCTGCCAATCTTTCTTACAGGCGTGATATATAGCGGTTCAAACACAATTACTCCCTGTTCAAGATTTGTTTTATAGATAAAGGATTCAATTCCACCTTTCAAGTACAGAAAGCTGCTGTTTTCAAGCGCAACACCTCTTGCTCCGCGTAAACCGAGGAACTGTCTGTTTCGAAATTCTCCAAATTCCTGACCAAATAAATATTCATGCATAAAGCCGACAGGAATATCTTCATTTTCCAAAAATGAATTCATATAGGGGAGGCGTTTATATTCAGATTGAGTGACTGCCAGAGAGCTTAGAATAAGTAACGATTCATGCCAGAGCTTACCATAAGTCAGTCCGACTTCCGGTCTCTTCTTAAACCAGGTTTGCTGTAATGCCAGGGCTGCATAGATATATTGATTGGCCGGTCCGGGGCTGCCTTTTACACAATAACCGCTCCAGCCTCCAAGCACAATTCTATCCGTAGCAGTGGTATCAACCGGCGCATGAACATAAGTTTCAGTAATATCTGCACCTCCGGCTGCATGTAAGACAGGGAAGAGGAAAGGACGGCTCAAAGCAGCGCTTTTCCTGTTGTAACCCGTCAGGTCAGAATAACCCAATTCTCCTTTGATAAAAGTGCGCCTGATATTGGGAATACTGTAGTAGCTTTCCCAACCAATAGGTTTTTGGGATTTAGAATCAACCCGGATCTCATTTTTAATCTGATTTCCCAATCCTAAAAAATTACGGTCATCAATTAACAGTCTGAATTTAGATTTGGAGACATATTGCCCTTTCAAATTGATAGAGAATTTATCTCTGACCACAACTAAGACATCAACTGAATCTGAATTCTTCTTAGTGGAAATGATAAAGAACTGAACTTCACTCAGATAATTAAAACTGCGTAAATATGCAATATTACGTCGTAAAATCTTTGCCGAAAGCTTATCTCCCTCTTGGAAAAGCAGATTATCCCGAATTACCCATTCCCGTGTCTTGAGATGCACTCCGTTTCCAGCTTTTTTTACAAGGATTATTACATTCTTTCGTGAATCTGTACTATCAGGTGGAAATACATCCAGACAATCAACATTGATATGGCGTATAGTTTTTCCCTTCCAGCGTTCAAAGGTCTTATCATCAGCATGAATTGTAACTTCGATAGAATCTACACTAAAGACCGCTGGATAGATGCTTTTCAATAGCCAGTTGCGGTCAGCTTTAGCTTTTAAAGAATCATAGAAAGCTTCATTCTTTTCCAGTTTAGTGGGAGGTATAACTACCTTTTTAACTTTAGGTGTTGCTTTTGCAAACAATAATGCAGACACAAACAAGAATATGAGCAAAAGCGTTATTCCTAATCGCCGGTTTGTAGTTAATCCCATAATTATATATCCAAAGGTTATTTGATTGTCATATACTATATACTAACCATTATACATGTAAAACAAAATACTAACCACTAAACGCACCTATGTAATAGTAGAACTACACCATCTAGTTATTAGAATATTATGTTTCATAACCTCTCATCTAAATGTAGTAATAATATTGCAGCTTAAACAATCCAGTATTAAATTGTCATAAATAGCTGTGAGATAATAGAATGGTGACCTGTTAAAAGCATCGAGATGTAATTTTTCAAGGTGTTAAATAACTTAATTTTGCGTTTATTAACAACAATGTTCTTATGTGATTATACATCTATAATAACCAATAATCTCTTAATACTCGTTATAAAAGTGTTTACGCCTTGTTATCGTAATATATAGTAAATATATGTTGACAAACATTAATCACATTATTATTTATATTTTTAGACATCCTAAGTATTTATCATTATTATGTACTTCATATATAGCGCGTAAAGCTCACATTGAGTGAGAATAAAAACTACAAGGAGGTTTCAATGCCAAGTTGGTTTATTCACTTTAATGTTGCGAAGAAAGCTATTAATGACCTTCCCAGCAACCCGCGAGTAGCATCAATTCTTGGTAATGGCGGACCGACAGCAAACACAATCGTCAATCTAGCAAAGGATAATCCATCCTATTTTGCGCTTGGTTCTATCGGTCCGGATTTATTTGTTTTCCTTCCGGATTTCAAGCCACCTATGGGTCCTACTATTTACAAGATTATGAAGTTTATGGAGGGCTTTTACGAGGAAATTGATCCATTTATAACGGCGTATGAAGACTCACTAGGTCCTCAGATTGACGCTGCCGGGTCAATAGCAAATGCTCTATCAGGTGGTTTACTTGACACAGTAATTGATACCGGAACACAGTTTCTTAACGTATTGCAAACAGCGCTGGAAGATTTTGTCGTCTCACAGTATGATTGGTTTTCACTTTTAGGTAGCGGTTTGTCTGCCGGATACGATGAGCAGACATATTACTGGAGCGATATGCTTCATTATCGGAAAACATACGAATTCGGAGCAAGACTATGGAAGAATGCTAACACTGATCAGGAAAAAGCTTACGCACTAGGCTGGATGACACATATGGGTACAGATGTCACAGGACATAGTTTTGTTAATCAGAAGTGTGGTGGTATGTATCGTCTTCATTGGCAAAGGCACCATCTGATTGAGAATTTCATGGATGCATATGTCTATGATCAGGAGTTTGGCAGTCTTACAATGTACCAGTCACTCTGTGGATCAGCAGAACATCTATGGATAGCTTTTGATGATGATGGCACACCATTGCCACCTTCTCACAAGACAAACAGTGGTATCACGACAAGCATCTTTAATCCGCAAGACCGTCCCATCTTTGATCCCAATGATAAACAAGCAATGAGAGATGCCTGGGATGTTGATTCCGATTTACCGCAAGGAATAAAAGACCTGTTGATTAATACTATGAAAGATGTTTATCCCGATGGTCCCCATGAACCAGCAGACCCATATTTAGCAGGCTCAAAAGAACAGTGTTCTGACCATCCTGCTATATTGACAGGTGGATATCCCAAACAGAATGACTTAGATTCTATTACCATCGGAAATTCATTCTACACCATCGAGGTACCTAATCACGGTGACATTGAAACAGCATATTTTTATCTTTTCAAATATGTTAAAATGTCTACAACAGGTTTTTACGATATGCAGCCTCCTAACGAACCACCAGTTATCCCATGGCCTGATTTTCCCACTCCTCCGGGAGATGCTGGCTGGGATGGTTCCCTGGACAGTGCTGAGGATATCTGGGACTTTGTACTCGCAATAGCATCATGTATCCAATATGTAGCCAATTGTCTTCTTTATTTACCTGCATGTCTTGCAGCTTTAGTTGCAGGTCCGGTTACATATCCGCTCCGGCAATTTGTTTATGAATTTGTAGAGCTTCCTTTGTATAACATCTGGAAAACTTTCCACTGGGTACTCTCCATCACAGGATATACTATTCCGTTACCGGGGGAACTTACACCTGCTTTATACACTCTGGGAGTTGGGTTTAGTGATAACTGGACAGTACTGGAAGCACAGTTGAATGATTTGACCGGAGGTCTTATCGGTACTCAGCCTGTCGTTCAATCAGAGCCCTCAGGCGTTAATATGGATAAGCTATATCCCCGCGATGTAGTATCAGACCCCGCAAGAGCACTTCCAAATCTAGCAGGTGCAATAGGTTCTCTACTTGATGATGGTGAGGTTTTCAGCGAATTTACCAGACCCTGGAGGTATCCGAGCCGGGATAATCAAGGGCATAATATCAGAGGTGAAAAACCAGAATTGTACGGGGCATCGAGTCCCTATCATGCTGGTCAGAATGCCAATGATTTAATGCATGACGAGCCTGGAGATAACCAGTTCCGCAAAGATCTGGAAAATGCCATGACTGCTGATGAGACAATCAACCTCGTTATGACCAGAGGAAGCCGTAGTTTAGGTGACCCTAGTGATTATTCTGCATATGTTATTTCAAAACTAACCAGAGATATGCTGCCTTCCATTGCAAACTTTAATCTGGATTCTGATCGCGGTTATGGTTTCCTGTGTTGGGATTGGTTGCGTTCAAAGGTTAATTGGGCAGCTCCTCAGGCTTATAAGGATAATTTAATGCCAAATAATTCCAAGCATAAGTACAAAGCTCCTTGTAATGCCGGAACCGGATGGGATGATAAAGACATCTTAGATGATTCAATACCACACCCTCCGCAACATAATCCTTATGAGAATAATCCCCCAGTAAAGATTCGATACATTGATCGAGAGGAGAAGGAAATATGAGCCCGAATATTACTAAGAATGTCAAATCCTTTCTACAGGAGCCTATTAAGATTAGTGTCAAAGGCAAGAAACATGTAAAACTTGACTCAAGTGCCTTTTTCGAAGACCTGAGGAAACGTGTTCATAGAAAAGAACAGCCCGGTAAATACAAACCTTATTTACTTATCAGATCAATTGTTGGTGATAATGGTACACGTCCCTTACCGGCTGGTTTAAATCCTTATGAAAGCCCGGATATCTGGGTTTATACCGGAACTCAGCCAAGTCAGGGTGGGGGAGTAAAAGTTGGTGAAACATATCATGTTGCCGCACACATCTGGAATTTGGGAGAAACGTTTGTAACCGGCGCTTTGGTAGAGTATTACTGGTTTCGTCCTTTTCTGGGGTTAGACAGCGCCAATGCAAACCTGATTGGGATGGAACGTGTTGACCTTGCTCCCAGAGGCTATCCCGGTTGTCATAAACTGGTTGTATGTAAGACACCATATATCGTACAACCGTTGTCCGATCCCAGGGATCATCATCCATGTCTTGTTGTGAGGGTCTCCGGGTATTTGGATCCACTTAATAGTGCCTACCCCTGGTCATTTTTGGACCGTCACGTAGCTCAGAAAAACCTCACTGTTTTAGATGCAGCAGCGGCTAAATTAGACTTGCAACATTTGCTGCTTTCGTTAGAAACAACGAAACCCAAAGGTTCAACTGTCAGGCTTTTTCAAGTAGGGAAAGAAGCTACGCAATTGCTGGCTATGGCAGCTCCGCATTTAAAGATGGATCCTGCTCTGATAACAACCTTACTGGCTGAATTAAGTGCAGATAATAAACTCACTTTACCGCCAGTTAAGACCGATGTTGCCAGGATGATGCCTCATCTCCTATTAAATCTTGGAACAAAACCGTCTGTTAAAACCGCCAAAGTAAAAGTGTCAGTCGATGCTAAACATCCAAATCTGTTACACGAAAAAGGGGATGTGTCACTATTACTCCAGCATGGAAATCTGTTAACACCAGAACAGCTACAAAAGATAAAAGTGCTGCCTCCCCCTAAAAAGGGATTTGCGCAGGTTCTCAGGATTCTCGCTTATGAAGAAGGAAAAACTGAACCCAGTGGTGGATATAGTATTATCATCAATGGTTAATACCAAATGTGATAATCTTCTTCTGAACTACTTAAACATAGATCCTTAACAAGGATTAAAGAACAGATTTAAAAGTGTATTAAGAAAGAAACCCGGAGTTTTTGTTCTCCGGGTTTCTTTTTACATATTGTTAAAACTACAAATGTACTAAGATAGATTATTAAAACCTGAGTCTCAGAGATGGAGGAATATGCTTTACTTGTCCGTATTTTAACACAGAAATAACATAAACAACAGAGTTACAAACCTTTGTAAACCGTGGGTTTTCCCTGGTTAAAATCTTTGAGTAGTCTCAGGAATTCAGTCCAGAATTCATGCGGTATGTCGCCATTGAAGCTATTATATATTTCCATAAAAACAAGCAACGTGTATCCTGCCAAAAAAACTATTATAGTAATCCAGATAATAAGTAATATCCTGAGCCAGGATTTCTGATTAGCATACATCTTTGATACTGATTGATACTTATCTTTATATGCTTTCCAAGCCATTCTATAGCCATGCTTGCCAAGATAAATTGCTACCGGCAATCCTATAACTATATTGATAATGATACCGGTTAAAATAGTAAAGAATTGCTCTGCAATCAGACCAAATGGGATAAAACATATCAAGGCAATCAGATATTGTTTGTGCCACAAGGACCAGATTGTACCACCAAAGAAGGCAGCCCAGTTGAATTTCTTTAATCCATCCTCAGGATAAGGATTCACATCACTATTGCTTGTTTCCATGATAACTCCAATAACGCTGATTCTGATACTAATCTATCCATACATAATCCCATCATTAATTGTCAATGTTTTATTTGTGGTTATAGCAACGTGTAGCATATCACAAAACCGCGTAAACGCGGGACTACATACTTTTCTATGAAGTTTGAACAGCTTTGGAAAGCTATCCTACTTGCTAAGTCATTTCTGTGGTATAATGCGGACAAGCACAAGGCATGTCCCTACATCTCTGCGGCTCTGCTTCTCTGCGTTAAAATCTTTACTTTTACGTTTGGACAGCTTTGGAAAGCTATCCTACTTGCTAAGTCATTTCTGTGGTATAATGCGGACAAGCACAAGGCATGTCCCTACATCTCTGCGGCTCTGCTTCTCTGCGTTAAAATCTTTTCTTTTACGTTTGGACAGCTTTGGAAAGCTATCCTACTTTCTATGTCATTTCTGTGATAAAATGCTGACAAGCACAAGGCATGTCCCTACATCTCTGCGGCTCTGCTTCTCTGCGTTAAAATCTTTTCTTTGTATCTTAGTGGCTTTGTGGTGAAGAATAAATAGTATAATTCATTTGACAATATATACCCTTTCTAATTCATACTTCACATGTAATATTTAGAGTATCAAATATGTATTAGTTGTATAAGAACAGGTCACACAGTTTCTGAAAACGTTATTCGTACCTTAAGAATGTAACTCAAAAGACATTTGAAGAGCTCATTGATAAGTTTTAACTCAAATTGGTTCTCAGCTAATTAGTCAATTGATATGAAGTAAGGGTTTTTATGAATAGCGTTATGCCACAACTTAAAATCGGTAATTTAACAGCAAGATTGCCTATCATACAAGGTGGAATGGGAGTAGGTATCTCTCTTTCCGGACTTGCCTCAGCCGTAGCCAATGAAGGTGGAATAGGTGTAATCTCATCAGTTGCCATGGGTATGCTCAGACCCGAGATGGGGAAGAGCTTTCCGGAAGCCAATATCAATGCTTTGAGATATGAAATCCGCAAAGCCCGAACTATGACAAAGGGCATTCTGGGCGTTAATATCATGCTCGCAATCACAGACTTTGACCAAATGCTGGAAACTGCTTTTGAAGAAGAAATTGATGTAGTATTTCTGGGAGCAGGGCTTCCTCTCAAACTGCCCGGTACAATGACTCTGGAATATCTGCAAAACCTCAAGACCAAAGTAGGCATCATAGTTTCTTCCGACAGAGCTGCCACCCTGATTCTGAATCATTGGGCAAAGCACTTCAAACTAGTACCGGATATTGTTGTAATTGAAGGACCCAAAGCCGGAGGACATCTCGGCTTTAAAAAAGAACAAATCTTTGACCCTGCTTATTCTCTGGAAGCTATTCTGCCCAAAGTAAAAGTAGCTGTTGCGGAAATCGAACAGAAGTTTGGCAAGCAGATTCCTATAATTGCCGGCGGTGGTATTTACACCGGTGAGGACATATATAAAATAATGGAACAAGGTGCAGATGGTGTTCAGCTTGGCACACGCTTTGTAGCTACAGTGGAATGTGATGCTGATGAGATATTTAAACAGCAGTTCATCAATAGCAATCAGGAAGATATTATCATAATTGAAAGTCCGGTTGGAATGCCGGGCAGAGCTATCAATAATCAATTCCTCAAAGACGTTGCACTTGGTAAAAAACATCCCTTTAGTTGTGGCTGGAAGTGCCTCAAGACCTGTGACTATCACAATTCTACCTATTGTATCGGCATGGCTCTGCGTAATGCCAGAAACGGCAATTTTAAAGAAGGTTTTGCCTTTTCAGGCTCCAATGGCTATCGGGTGGACAAAATACTAACAGTAAAAGAACTGATGCAGGAATTGCAAAAAGAATATGCAGCCAAATCCGGGAAGTAATTTATTAACCACGAAATACACGAAATACACGAAAAAATATAATACTTTTAACCACGGAAAACACAGAACACACGAAAGATTTAACTAACTAAGTTACTTAAACAATTGAGAGTAATTAACCACGGAAAACACAGAACACACGGAAGATTTAATTAATAATATTCACACAACAACTGAGTATATTTATCCAACAAATTTCACAAAAATAGTAATAAACCCTTAGCCACAGAACTCAGGAAGATTTAACATCAAAGCATTATTGGTACATTTCGTGAATTTCGTGTATTTCGTGGTTAGTCTATTCAGTCTTGCCAGGAGACCAGGATACCATTTTCCAGATAGTAAAAAGGACCGGTGTTTCCATAAGCCCACTGTTCACTTATTATTGATGAGGAATTTGTTTTATCCACATGTTTGGGTTGTCCTTTAGACAGAATCAATTGTTCCTTATTCATACCAACCCATACTTTTCCTGATGCTATACTGATGCATTCATCTTTGCCCCATACAGGATGATTCTTGAGCAAATCAAATGCTCTGGATTCAGTAGCTGTGACTGGAATGTAAACTGTTTTTAATGCATATTGATTACGGTCTTTAAATGGAACTCTGAGTGTATCAATCTCAGCCCTGACCTGCTTAGAGGTAGCCCATGAATTAATATAGGTTCCATTGGGCACCAAAGCAAGATGATTAGTCAGCAGTGACATCGTGCTTTCAATATCTTTACTGAGGACTTTATTGATAGATAAATCAGACTTCAGTTGATTCAGGTCAAAATCGATGTCTTCCAGAGTAACAATGCTTATAGCTGCCTGATTATTGAGAATGACATTCATAGAATCGATTTTATTATGAGCATCTTTTTGCTGTTCGCGATTGTCAATATAATCAAAGAATAAAAAAGTGGCAAATCCCAAAATGACAGTAAATGTAAAAAGAGCAATCACAATCAGTACTTTCTTTAGACTTATGTGTTCCTCTTCTTCTTCTTCATTGTTCCTGTCAATTACTTCGTCTTCGCTTACTTCTGTTCTAACAACTCTCATAAACCAAACCTCCTGAGTAAAAATATTGCCAAAACCAATATTAATTAATGAAATAAAAAAAGCGAAGCGAGTTTATTGTCAATGTAAAACATATAATCAGGCCGAAAAGATATTCTCGCTTGACTTTGCTTCCTTGCTACAGAATAATGCAATCATGAAGAAGATAATACATGTGGATATGGATGCTTACTATGCAGCTGTGGAGATTAGGGAAAATCCTACGCTCAAAAGCAAGCCTTTGATTGTAGGAGGTCACCCTCAAAGCAGGGGAGTAGTGTCTACCTGTTCCTATGAAGCACGTGAATATGGCATTCATTCCGGTATGTCCAGCTTCCAAGCCTGGCAGTTGTGCAAAAGCGCTATCTTTGTTTATCCCAATTTCACTTTATACAAAGAGATATCCAATCAAATCAGGGAAATCTTTCATAGCTATACTGACATTGTGGAAACCATGTCTCTGGATGAAGCTTATATGGATGTTACAGAGAATAAAATCAATGAACCTGATGCTCTCAAAATAGCCATAATGATTAAGCAGGACATACTGAATACAACTAGGTTAACGGCTTCGGCAGGAGTGTCTTATAATAAATTCCTGGCAAAGATTGGTTCCGAGCTTAATAAACCTGATGGCTTAGCTGATATTCCACCCGAGAAAGCCCAGGAAGTTCTCTTTAATTTACCTATTCATAAGTTTTATGGAATCGGAAAGGTTACTGCTGCCAGAATGAAACAGATGGGCATCTTTAATGGTAAAGACCTCTATCAGCTTGAATTGAAAGATATGATAAAGCATTTTGGAAAAGCCGGAGTATTTTACTATTACGTGGTGAGAGGTATTGATGACCGCGAAGTGATAACCTATTCAGACCCCAAGTCCATCAGTTGCGAGACTACCTTTGATACAGATGTAGACAATCTGCAGGAACTTACGGAAGTCCTGGCAAAACTGGCTGATAAACTATCGTTCCGGATGAATTCTAAACAGATATCAGGACAGCTTCTTTCACTCAAGATAAAGTATGATAACTTTGAAAACATAAACCGGACACTTTCTCTGGAAAGCTTAACCAATGACCGGGACATCATCTATAATGGTGCTGAGCAACTTTTAATTCTCGCCTGGGACGGCAAACGCAAAATCAGGCTATTAGGCATAGGTCTCAATAAGTTGGATATAGGAAATGAGCGTAATTGCGAGCAACTGGAGTTGTGGGATACCGTTGAATAAAAGGATTTACTCTTGACAAAAAAAGTAAGCTTTTTTGTAGTGCTCACATATTGCTTATTCGCAATGACTCCGCATAAGAAGAGCGGGGGAGTAGTTCAGTTGGTTAGAACGTCTGCCTGTCACGCAGAAGGCCGCGGGTTCGAGTCCCGTCTCTCCCGCCATTATATAAACGCTGTCTTAGGGCAGCGTTTTTTATTTGATAACGATAAAAGGTATTGTTGGATATGATAATCCTCTTTTTCCTGTTCTCATTTTTACTCGAAGTATTATACTTACTTCTTTCTCCGATTCTGTTTGCAGTATTGCGTAAGGCTCCCGGAAGTGAAAGACTCGCTATTGATTATCCCGATAAAACTTATGACATCATGGTGCATGCCGCTTCTGTGGGTGAAACCAATGGAATCAAACAATTGCTCCTTGAATTGCTGGAAGTTCACCCAAACATTACAATACTTCTCACTACTAATACAAAAAACGGCAGACATAATGCGGAAGAATTACATCCCCGGCTTGATGTCATGATATCACCTTTGGACATATTTCATCTTAGAATTAAACAAATCAGGCAGAGTAAGCCACGTCTGATTATGATTGCTGAAACAGAAATCTGGACTCAGTTACTATTGGCTGCAAAGCTGCGCAAAGTACCGGTTGTCTTTGTTAATGCCAGGATATCCAAAGGTACGTTTCGTAAGTACTCCGCTATCAAGACCATAACACGCTGGTTAGGTAGTAATATCAAAGCAATTTACGCTCAATCAGAATATGATTGCGAAAGGTTTAATCATTTGTTTCAAACAGAATGCTCATCCCTGGGCAATCTAAAGTTTAGTGTACAGCAGCCTCATTTTGACAGTAAACAGTTAAGAGAGCAATGGGGATATAGTCCGGAAGACAAGATTATCGTTTTTGGCAGTTCCAGACCAGGAGAAGAAAATCTGATACTGGGATGCTTTGCCAATCTTAAAAGAGAATTTCCGAAGCTAAAACTCATCATTGCATTAAGGCATCCGGAAAGAATGAAAGAACTGATGAATTTGTTTAGCAGCTATAATGCTTCATACTTTTCCAAAAAACAATCTGCCCATGACATACATGTTATCGATGAGATGGGTCATTTATTACCGGCTTACGCACTTTGCGATATTGCGATTATCGGGGGAAGTTTCTATAGTTTCGGTGGGCATAATCCGCTGGAAGCTGCTTATTACAGTAAAGTGATTGTCATGGGTCGATATCACATCTCTTGTCTGAGTTCTGTGATGAAGTTACATATTGCCAAAGCTATTATTCTTAGCAGCGCTGATACCTTAACCGGCGATTTACGTTATATCCTGCTCAATCCTGTACAATTCAATGATTATGGCATTAGGGCAAAGCAGGTTTTATCAGAAAACAGCCAGTCTCTGAGTCAGACTCTTGAGCTCATTAATAAGTTCTTATAAATGAAAGAAGCACTTTATTACAATAAGCTGCCGGACAATTCAGTACAATGCCGGCTCTGCCCCAATAACTGCCGGATCAGGATAGATTGTACAGGTTCCTGTCATAGCAGAAAAAACCTGAATGGAATACTCTACGCAACCAATTATGCAAAGACAACTTCGCTAAGCCTTGACCCGATTGAAAAGAAACCTCTTTACCATTATTATCCGGGTTCGATGATTCTGTCATTAGGCGCAAATTCTTGTAATCTGCATTGCTCTTTCTGTCAAAATTATGAGATTAGCCAGTCTGAATGCCATACACATGATATATCGCCTGAGGAATTGCTCGAGACTTTACTAAAGCAAGATTTGCATCAGGTTGCCTTTACCTATACAGAGCCATTTACCTGGTACGAGTACATGCTTGATTGCGCAAAACTCTTTAAACCTCATAAAATCAGAATCGTGCTGGTCACCAATGGTTATATCAATCAAGAACCATTACGTGATTTACTCCCCTATATTGATGCTATGAATATTGATTTGAAAAGCTTTCGGGATGAATTCTATAAAAATGCCTGTCAAGGCAAACTCCAACCTGTATTGGACACAATCTGCACAGTTAACGGCTTTTGTCACATTGAGCTGACCACTCTTATTATCCCGGGTCTTAATGATGGGGCAGACGAGCTTACTAATCTTGTAGATTTTGTTGCTGAGGTAAATAAAGCAATACCTTTGCACTTCTCCAGATATTATCCACGCTGGAAGTGTGCAGAGCCCATTACTCCCATGGAAACATTGCAAAAGGCATATAGCATCGCCAAAGCAAAGCTTGAGTATGTCTATCTGGGTAATATCCAACCGGGAGATTATTATAACACGTATTGTCCTGACTGCTCCACTCTGCTGATTGACAGATGCTCAAGCCATATCCAAACAGACAATTTGCCTGAGGGTAAATGTCTGAAATGCGGAAAAGTCATTTATGGTCGCTTCTGATGTTTAGAGCCAAACTCAGGCTTCTTACCCTGGCAGATATGTTCCTCATCCTTTTTCTGTTATCAGCAGCAGTACTAAGCTACATCTATATCAATAAAACGAAGAGCCGTCTTTCTGCGTACGTCTACTACCATAATAACCTGCTCGGGACTTATGAGCTATCAAAACCACAGGTTATTGAGATTAATGATAAATGCTCTGCAGAAATCAAGAACAACAAAATCCGAATGCTCAATTCCGATTGCCGTGATAAACTCTGCGTTAAACAAGGCTGGAGCGATATGATACCGATTATCTGCCTGCCCAACCAAATAGTCATAGAAGTTAAAAGCAATACCGGGAAACAGAACCTGCACATCTTACACTGATTTAACCACGAAATACACGAAACACACAGAAAAGTCATTCCTGCGAAGGCATAACAACCTTTCACCACTAAGACACAAAGAAAAGAGTTTAAGAGAGATTTTTGCGATTTAAAGACACGGAGTCAGAACCACAGAGAAAGTCTTACAGATAAGAGCTTTAACCCAGAGCCACAGAGAAGCAGAGACAGTAACAGCATAAGTATGTAGTCCCGCCTTCAGGCGGTTTTGCGGAATAGATACGTTGTTAGTAATGTAGGATAACCGCCCTCGGTTGTCCAAACGAATCTATTCAATATGCGTCAGCATTCCTGGTCACCTGAGGCAGGTAACCTACGTTCGTAGGATAACCGTCCTCGGTTGTCCAAACTTATTTAGCAAGTAAGCGTCAGCGTTCCTGGTCACCTGAGGCAGGTAACCCCGCTCTTTTTCCAAAGTGAAACAGTGGAACTGTGAAATGGTGCAACGGTGTCATTCCTGCGTAGGCGGGAATCTTACTTTTCATGACTGTCATTCCTGCGTAGGCGGGAATCTTACTTTTCATGACTGTCATTCCTGCATAGGCAGGAATCCATGCTGTTTTCTTGATTGTCATTCCTGCGTAGGCGGGAATCTTACTTTTCACGACTGTCATTCCTGCGTAGGCGGGAATCTTACTTTCACAATTGTCATTCCTGCGTAGGCGGGAATCTTACTTTTCACGACTGTCATTCCTGCGTAGGCGGGAATCTTACTTTCACAATTGTCATTCCTGCTATTCATCATGAAAAACAAGATTGTAGCCTAAACTTTAAGTTGGATAAAGCCATTCTAAAGAATGGGATACTTCTCTTCCATAAAAAACACAGACAAGAGTGTCTATTGTACTATCAATAACGCTAACGTCAAAAAACGCAGCATCTAATTCTCCATTTCTTAAAAACCAGATAAATCTGGTGTACCTACCGGATAAATCCAGTGTTCCGGATACACTATCACTGCGCAGCTTTAATTCATAATTCATAATTCATAATTCATAATTAGCAGCTTCGCTGCTCATATCCCTTTATCCCAATCCGTGTAACCCTCCACTACGGGTAAAAGACCTGCCTCCACAGCGCGTTTGAGGCTAATACATGGTAAATCCTCCCCATACATCTGCGTTCTGGTTATGGTGGTCAAATCTACTGTTGCATAAACCTTTTCCATGGCATACAGCATTTTCATATACAGATTATTCCAGCACAGCATCAGCTTATTTTGGTGCTCCTTCATAGAGTTATAGGCAAGCATGTATGCTTTTAAATTATTCTTGTAAGCATCCGTTGGCTGGATTAAGCGCAAATTAGCCATAACAGCTTTAACTCTGCGGTTGGCTGCAGTCTCTTTAGGTTTGACATAGTCCCGCATCAAAAGCAGTTTTAGTCTTGGATGATAATAGTAAACAGCATCATCAATGGTGCCGGAATACCCGGCAAAGTTTCTTTTGAGTTGAACTCGCATAGAGTCCTCCTTTTTCTTTTAGAAATTTACTTCCTATACCTATATACGTGTGCCGTTACACAAAAATGCATGTGCCGTCTTAGCGTTTTTATCAAGTATTCAACATCCACCCTTCCACTTTTCCACTATTCCACCTTTCCACTCTCTTAATCACTGAGCAGCATCATAAACAGACAAGGGTGCCTGTGCTATTGTATTTGGAATAAACCACTATTCCGGAAAAGAACCTCTTGGGATCCTCTTGGGCTTAGCCCAGGAAGTTCCCAACAGGTTCTCAACAGGTTCCGTCTTTGAACTCATATTTCAAAAGGAGAGGGATGGAGAAGTAAGAGATTACCTTGTCATCCCGCAATGTCATTCCTGCGAATGCAGGAAACCCCGCTCTTTTCAAAGAATAAAATCTTCGACCCATTAGTTCGTCATCCCAGATTTAGTCTTGGATCCATTACCTTAAAAAGCGAAACGCAGTGTAATGCTATGATGCAGCCAAATAATTTTTAAAACAGCATGGATTCCTTCCTGCGAAGGAATGACACCGTTCCACCATTCCACAGTTTCACCATTCCACAGCGCAGCTTTAATTTATAATTCATAATTCGTAATTCATAATTGTTAGCATCACCCAATCACTTAATCACTCATTTGTCCCTTATATTATCCACAAGTGTAGAAGCAATGATACACGGGTCATATACGGGTCGCACCCGTATATGACCCGTCCATCTCCTGTGTATCTCTAATGGACTAAATAAGGAAGAAATAAGAAACTAATGAGAGAGATACAAGAGTGTAACTCAGCAGTATAAGTGGTTTAAACTGCACAATAGATAAAATCAAAATGCATTCTAAAAGTAATACACTTTAATAGATTGACATCATCTTTATAGTTGACTGATTATTTGCTTTATTTTTAATAACTAAAATAATCAATATGAGGTATCTATGTCTGTTTTAAACTGGTTATGGAAAAGAGAACAATGAGAAGATATGTTTGGTAAACAAATTGCAAGATGTAATGTTATTTCTCATTCAAAATTTCTACTCTACTTTAGTAAGAATATCAAGATCAAATTTTAGTATGGAGGTTCTATGAAAACAGCATTGCTCATCAGCTTGTTTCTCATCCTGGTAAGCGAACTATCAGGACTGACAGGCTACGGGACTTCGGCTCCTGGACCAAATGACACAGTCGATCCGTCTCTTACCATCCTTGCTCCCAATGGCGGTGAAACCTGGTATATCTATGATACCAATAACATCACTTGGACTGCATCCGACACCAATCTCAGCCCCAACAGCATCTATCTGTGGTACAGTATGAATGGCGGAACGAGTTATTTGCCCGTTGCATCAGCTATTGTCGATAGTGGAAGTTATGCGTGGGCAATGCCATCAGCTCAAAGTTATAACGCTAAAATGCGGATCAAGGTTAGTGACAGTTTTGGCAATTTCATGCAAAAAGTTTCTGCCTCTCCTTTTTCCATTACTTACGTGCCACCGGCTGCTCCTCTCGGATTAAACATCGATACATCCAATGGCATTGATGCGGTTATCACCTGGCAGCCTGTTACTCAAACCATCTATAATACTCCCATCACCCCGGATGGCTACATCGTACTTTACAATGAATCGCCCTACGAGTTTGATGAGCACTTCTATTACTTCCTTTGGGATGTTACAGCCGGTACCAGTTTTACACATGGCGGTGTTATGCGGCGCAGAGGTGAAATGTTCTACCGGGTGATAGCGTATAAAGATTATAATGGCAGAATGGCGGATATCCTGTCTGATGCCAGAGCTAATCCGGAAGACAAGATAAGCCTTGCTGAAATAAAACAAGCCCTTGTCTCTGCAAGCATTGGGGGTGAAAAATGAAACGCTATCTCGCTGTTATAGTTTTCCTTGCATTCGTTGGCATAATCTATGCAGTCGCTCCGGTGGTCACAAATGTTACTTTCAGCCAACGCACCGATGGCAGCAAGATAGTGGATATCTATTAGAACTTGCAGATGCCGATAACGACCTCTGCGACATCACTTTCAAAGTATCTGCCAATAGTGGTGCCAGTTATGATATCATACCTACTCATGCCAATCTGAGCGGTGCTATCGGTAATGACCAGCCTACCGGAACAAACAAACATATCATCTGGAATGCCGGTGCAGAAAGCTATACCCTTAATGCAAATAACTATTTGTACTGCGTTTATGCGGATGATGGAACAATACCGGATAGCTTTGTATTAGTTGAAGGTGGAACATTTAATAACGGAACTTCGAATATAACAATATCATCCTTTTATATGGATAAATATGAACTTACACAAGCTGCTTACCAGGCAGTGATGGGTACGAATCCAGCCTCAGGATACGGAGTTGGAAGCAATTACCCAGTTTACTACGTGTCCTGGTTCAATGCTATCGATTACTGCAACAGACGTAGCATCAATGAAGGTTTGACACCTTGCTACAGTTATAGTACTTATGGAACCAATCCTACATCATGGCCTTCCGGTTGGAATACAAGCGATGGAAATCACACGAATGTAGCTTGCAACTGGACAGCGAATGGTTATCGTCTTCCTACTGAAGCAGAATGGGAATTTACAGCAAGAGGTGGTAATCAAACACATAATTATATTTATAGCGGAAGTAATGATCTCAATGCTGTAGGGTGGTATGACGGAAACTCTAATAGCACAAACCATATAGCAGGCTTAAAAACAGCCAATGAACTTGGCTTATATGATATGACAGGTAATGTATGGGAATGGAATTGGGATATTTACGACTCTTATCCTGCAGGTGTACAGAATAATCCTCATGGTGCTATAAGCGGATCATACCTTGTTTACCGTGGTGGTTGCTATGCCAACCTTGCTAATTATTGTCCTGTTTCCTTTCGGCGAAGCACTTATGCGACACTCAGCATTTATATCATAGGCTTCCGTATTTGTAGGATAGATCCAAATACTGTTGAAACACCGGGGATTAGTCCACAATCTGGTACATATTTAGCTCCGCATTTTGTTACTATTTCTTCCAATACACTGGGAGCGACGATCCGTTATACGACTGATGGTACATTGCCTACAGCAACAACAGGGACAATATATAATAACACAATTACTTTGAACAGTAGCCAGACTATTAAGGCAATAGCCTATAAAACAGGATGGACTCCCAGTGGTCTTGCTACAGTTACATACACAATAAATCCATCAAGTTTGGTTTTTGTTGCAGGAGGAACGTTTAATAACGGTACATCTGATGTGACTGTTTCGACATTGTATATTGATAAATTTGAGCTTACTCAGACTGCTTACCAGGCAGTGATGGGTACGAATCCAGCCTCAGGATACGGAGTTGGCAGCAATTACCCAGTTTACTACGTGTCCTGGTTCAATGCCATTGAATACTGCAACAGACGCAGCATGAATGAAGGGCTGACGTCTTGTTACAGTTATAGCACGTATGGAACTGACCCGGCAGCTTGGCCTGTAGGATGGAATACAAGCGATGCAAATCACACAAACGTTTCGTGTAATTGGAATGCTAATGGATATAGGCTCTTGACTGCTGCAGAGTGGGAGTTTGCTGCCAGAGGAGGTAATCAGACAAATTGGTATTCGTATTCAGGATCCAATGATATATATTCCGTTGCTTGGATAATACAAAACTCGGGAAGCGTTTCTCATTTTGTTGGCACAAAAGCTCCTAATGAACTGGGAATTTATGATATGTGCGGAAATGTTTATGAATGGAACTGGGATATATACGGCAATTATCCCTCAGGGAATCAAATAAATCCCCATGGAGCAGATGCAGGAACCCTAAGAGTTAGTCGAGGAGGCAGCCATAGCTGGCCTGAGTCAGGATATGTAATGACTGTCTCAGATCGCGATTATGCTGGAACAACAATTATTTCAAGCTGTTATGGCTTCCGGGTTTGTAGAATTGCTCCCTGATTTTTGTTTTTTGCAAAGTCCGACTTTTTATACATGACTCGTCTGTGAGAAAGGACATTTAACAAAATAATTGCCGGCTATTTCTAGCCGGCTATTTTTCATTTTGCCCAGATTCCCAGTCAACCAAGGAATGACAAAATTCATCTTAATAGCAGAACATACCTGTTATGATGTGTTTGGTCAGGTAGTCGCGACTTCTGCATCCTTCTACTTCTCATGGGTGCGAATCCTCTAAATTACACGTTTGACAGCCTGGAGGATAATCTGATAGTCTTTTCTCAACGAGGAAACAAAGAACTCAATGCCACCTTTCTATCTGCCTTAGAAACAGCCAGAGAGAATTTTGAAAAGCGAACAGGGATAAAAACTTATTCAACAATAAACATACGAACAGATTCTCCACATAATGATGCTTGTCTGCATATAATAGATTATTATCTTTGGGCAATATACAGGTTATTCGCCAATCAGGAAGACAGGTATTTTGAACTATTAAAGGCAGATTTAAATTGGTTATGGATTTGGATGATACAAGAATAAAAGCACATGGAGAGAAGTATTCAAATTAGAATATTCTAACTATAAAAGAAATGATGCCAGTTATAAGCTAGGTTCAAATGCATCAGCATATTAACACCCGGCATGAAGCCGACTTTCACTCACAACAAACATCACAAATGACAAATTAATCAAACCCTATGTCAAGAAATTATATTTCTAATTGTCATGAATTTACTCAAGATATTTAAGAAATCAAACAATAAAGTCATCTGGGATGGCAATAACGATGCTCTAATAAAAGTCTTAAAAGGCGTCTATTTGCTTCTTCTGCAATCAGGATATGACATAATCACGAGGAAACTTATGTATATCGAATAACCACTTCTTAGAATCAAATCAAATACTGGACAAAAAGACATAGTTTGAAATCTTAGGGAATGAGAAGAGAAGTAATTTTATGAAGAAAGATAAGACAGAAATAATACAAAACATGTTATCTGCCAATGAGTTCAATATCATTGCCGGACCTTGCACGATAGAAAGCAGGGACAGCCTGGATGAGATTGCAGCAGCTTTACATACTATGGGTATCAATATCTTAAGAGGTGGAATCTATAAAATGCGTACTTCACCGCATACTTTCAGAGGACTGGGTGACATTGCTCTTTCCTATCTGAAAGAAATAGGGGAGAAGTATGGCATGGTCACCGTCTCTGAGTGCATTGAAACAGACAAAATTGAGATAATGTCTGAATATGTGGATGTTCTCCTGGTTGGCACCCGCAGTATGCACAATTATCCGATGTTGGAACGTCTGGGCAGAATAAAGAACCCAATAATCCTTAAAAGAGGCATGAGCGCTACCTATAAAGAATGGCAACTCGCTGCGGAATATATAGTTGAATCAGGAAATTCTAATGTCATACTATGTGAAAGAGGCATCCGCACCTTTGAAACTCATACCCGAAATACCTTAGATATGGCATCAATTCCGGCAATTAAAGAGATTACCAAGTTTCCCATATATATTGATCCTTCCCATAGTACCGGTAAACGGGACTATATCAAACCTATGACCTGGGCTGCAGTTGCTGCGGGAGCAAACGGAGTAATGATTGAAACAAATGTTTGTCCGGATAAAAGCTTATGTGATGCTGAACAGTCCATCACACTCGATGAATTAAAATCGATTATTGAACCAATAAACGAAATCCGAAGGTTACTCTATTCATGAAGTTCTTTGTAGAAACGTATGGCTGCCAAATGAATGTGGCTGATAGTGAGCTTGTGACTTCAATCCTAATCGAAGCAGGTCATCAGGCTGTCAGCAACATCGGTGAGGCAGAGGTGATTATCTTTAATACCTGCTCTGTAAGGCAACATGCGGAAGATAGAGTTTTGGGACGCATCTCTAACGAAATAAGCCGCAAGAAAAATAACCCTAATCTCAAAATAGGCGTAATCGGCTGTATGGCACAAAGGATTGGGGAAGAACTGGTAGAAAAGAATTTAGGTATTGATTTTGTGGTCGGGGTTGACCAGTATGCAAGCCTGCCGGAAATTCTGGAAATCAATGCTGTTAATAAGCTTTTATCCATGAATGATTATGAAGTATACAATCATATTCAACCGTTGCATGATACAAACATCTGTGGTTTCGTAACCATTATGCGCGGTTGTAACAACTTTTGTTCATACTGCATCGTTCCGTATGTACGAGGACGTGAACGCAGCAGACCACTCAATGATGTGGTTAATGATGTTATCAATGCCGGTAACAAAGGAATAAAAGACTTAACCGTTCTTGGTCAGAATGTGAATTCATACAATTATGAAGGATACAATTTCCCTAAACTATTGAAAAGATTGAATGATATAGATGAAGTAGAAAGACTAAGATTTGTTACTTCACATCCCAAAGACTTATCGGATGAGCTGATAGAAGTGATGGCAACATCATCTAAAGTATGCGAACATATACATTTACCTATGCAAAGCGGTAATAATGAAATTCTGGACCGAATGAACCGTAAATATACTATTGAACACTATGTGGGCTTGGTTCATAAGCTCCGCGCTGCTATGCCCGGTATTGCAATTACTACTGATATCATTGCAGGTTTCCCGGGAGAAACTGATGCTCAGTTTGATAATACTATTAATGTAATGAAAGAAATCGGATTCGATTATGCCTTTTGCTTTAAATACTCAAATCGGGTAGGTACTAAGGCTTCAGAATTTGATAATCAGGTCGACGAAGAATTACGGCTTCTGAGGCTTCAAAAGATGATAGACATACAAAGATATCAAACCTTGCTAAAATTCGAAGCTCAGATTGGCAAATCAGTCGAGGTTCTGGTGGAAGGAAAAAGTAAACAAGGCGGAAATCAAATCTCCGGTAAAACAAGGGACTTCAAGATTTGCGTTTTCAATGGCAGTGTAGATCAAATTGGTACAGTTGTAAGAGTAAAAGTAAAGAGTGCCACAGCCGGCACATTAATAGGAGAGCAAGAATAAATGGTCATAAGTAAGAGTTGCATTAAGACATGTTATGTAAACATAGCAATATGTTTGTAATTCTTTGTTGGATAAAACGTTCTCCCCTTTATAATATATAGTATTTATATGTTTATTAAATCTTTCAATTGAGGATTGTGATATGATTAGTATGACTGGTTTTGGTAAAGCGTCACTTGTAAAAGATGATTATGAAATTGAGATTGAAATCAAATCTGTCAACGGCAAGTTTTTGGATTTCAAATGTAATGTTCCAAAAGATATCGGTTATCTGGAGCCCTTACTTCGATCGAGAATAAGCAAAAGTTATAAACGTGGCACTGTTGAGCTTAGATTGAGATATCTGGATAGATCAAAGCCGCAGATAGCGATTAATGAGAATAAGCTTCTTGTCTATACCGATATCATGCATAAAGTAATGAAAGCCAGTAAAACTGATATTATGCCACTGGAATATATGCTAAAGGAATATGATATTATTGAATTCAGTAATAAGCTTTCTGATAACCCTCAGTTTTCCGGGGATATTATCGAGACCCTAAGTAAAGCTATTAAAATCCAACAAAAAGCTGCTAAAAAAGAAGGCAATAGTATAAAGAAGCATATTCTTAAGTCTATTGAGAGCATTTTTGAAGCTGTAGAACAGATAGAAAACACGATACCGTCTTTCCGGAAGGAATTATTTGAAAAAATGAAAGCAAGAATACTTGACCTATTGCCGCAATCTACTAATATAGATCTGGAAAAAAGACTAATGCAGGAGCTGGCAATCTATCTGGACAGATATGATATTGGAGAAGAAATTAATCGTTTAAAAGAGCATATAGACACATTAGACAAAACAATAAAAGACAGAGCAGCGAATGATATGGGAAAAACATTGAATTTCATTTTCCAGGAAATGCAGAGAGAATCCAATACACTGGGTTCAAAGTACTCAAATCAGCACTCATTTAGTAATATACTATTGATTAAAGAAGAGATTGAGAAGTGCCGGGAGATTATTCAGAATGTCATGTAAACCTCTATTAGAATGGAATTCCTTTCCTTTTGTAGAAAGACCTTTAATATCATTCCTCTTGATGATGTTTCTCATTCTGTTATCTTTTCTGCTGTGGAATCTGGCAATTGTGCAATGGGGTTATCCGATTTTTTATATTGGCGGCATGCTGTTAACTATTGGCAACCTTCTCCCCTATTTTATCCAAACAAATTATTCAGTACAGGAAGAAAAGATTGTAATCAGGTATCTATTCATAAAGATTGAAAGAAACTTCTCGGATTTCGGTTGTTTCTATATTGATAAGCGCGGAATAATGCTAAGTACATTCAAGACACCCCGCAGACTTGACCCGTTTCGCGGACAGTCATTGAGACTATCTGCCAGGCAAACAGAGAAAGAACAATTAATCGAGATTTTGAAAGAAAAGATCGGGAAGCAATACTAATGAAAAGAAATAAACCAAATCCTATGGCTCTTGAAGAAAACATCCGTCAGTTATTCCTGAGCCGCCCGGATGCATTATATACGCTTAATGATGTATTAGATGCATTGTATATCAGTAAAAAAGCTATATCAGAAGTTAAAGCTATATTTTTTGAACTGCTGGAATCTGGTTACCTCAAAAAAGACAATAAAAAATTCAGGCTTAATAAATCACAACTGAAACAATCATCGGTAAAACAGACACCGGCACAGCAACAATCTCCCAATCTGATTGAAGGTACTTTTGACGCTACGTCACTCGCCAGAAACTATTCTTATGCTTTTGTCAGAACGGAAAAGGGAGACTTTTATGTTTCATCTGAGGATACTTTAAATGCATTTCACGGAGATACAGTAGCCATCGAACCTTATTTCCGGGGCGAGAGAAGTGATTATTGTTATGTCCGTAAAGTGATTAAACGCGCAGCTGAGATTTTAGCAGGAGATTTGCAACAGAGTGGTGGAAAGTTTTACTTTATCTGTAGTAATCCCAAAATACACCAGTGGTTTGACGTTAGTGATACTATGAATGCTGCATCCGGTATGAAAGTGATGCTGGAAGTAACTAACTGGGGAAACAGAAGCTTGAGCAAACCTCCGGTAGGAAAAGTAAAAGAGGTCCTGGGTGTATCAGGCAATCCGGAAACTGAGCTTTTAGCAGTTATCAGACAGAATAACTTACCATTGGAATTCCCTGAAAACCTGACGTCTGAAATTGAAGCTTTGCCTGAAACAATTGAAGAAGTTGAAATCAGCAAAAGAAAAGACTATCGTAATCTGGTGACTTTTACGATAGACCCATCTTCCGCGAAAGACTACGATGATGCTATATCATTGGAAACAACCGACACCGGATGGCGTTTATATGTGCACATTGCAGATGTTGCTCATTATATAAAAACAGATTCTGAATTATTTGCAGAATGTCTGAACCGTGGTAATAGCTATTATTTCCCGCGCAAGGTTATACCCATGCTCCCTGAAAAATTATCCAACCGTATATGTAGTCTGCGCCAGAATGAAGATAAACTCACTCTTACTGCTGTTACTGAAATTAACAAAAGTGGAAAAATAATCAACCAATTCCTTTATGAAAGCATCATCAATTCATCAGCCAGACTTAGTTATGAGCAGGTGGATGATTTATTCGAGGGCAAACAGACTGAAATTCCTCAGGATGTTATCAGCGCTTTAAACGAATCAAGAAAGCTATCCAAGTTACTGACGTCCTCAAGAATCAAAGCGGGTTATCTTTTCTTTGACCTGCCTGAAACTGAATATGTATATAATGAAGCCGGCTTTGTGCATCAGATGAATCAAAGTATTGAAACCGAATCTCACAAACTAATAGAGAATTTCATGCTGATTGCAAATCAGTTTGTTGCTGAAAAGCTTACAGCAATGGCTCCTGTGGTGATGTACCGTGTGCACGAACTTCCGGATATGGAAAAGCTGGAAAGATTGAGTATCTTGTTATCTGCATATGGATTAAACCTCAAGTTTAAGGAAAGTCTAAATCTTAGTTTACAGTCATTATTGCTTTCTTTTCCTGATGAAATGTACCACAGAGTATTTGATAGATTGGTATTACGCAGTCTTAAGAAAGCAAAATATACTGTGGAGCATCTACCCCACTTTGGTCTGGCTATTGAAACTTATACCCACTTTACATCGCCGATCAGACGTCTATGTGACCTGGTTGTGCATCATTTATGTAAGAAATACGTTATTCACTCATCAAATACTGAATTCAATAAAAAGCAGCTGATAATTTACTCTAACATTGCTTCCGAAAAGGAACTGATTGCCGATGAATCAGAACGTGAAATCGAAAAAGTGATGAATGCTATCTATATGAAAGAACATATCGGCGAAGTATATGATGGGATAATTGTGGGAGTAAATTCTTCGAGTCTGTTTATTCAGCTCAATGATATTCCTATCTCTGGTGTTTTGAAAGTACTCCAATTGCCCAAGGGCAAATGGGTATATCACGATACATATATGCGATTTCAGAATGAGCGAACCGGTGACTTCTTTCAATTAATGGATACTGTCCGCGTTCAAGTCACCCAAGTAAGTGATGATGTGTATTTCGATTATATAAATGAACAGGATACACATAAACACCACGTTTCAGCCTTGACACCTAATACTACTTTCCAAAAAAGGAAACCTAATAACAGACAACAGGGTAGCTATTCACAACAAAAGAGAAGGAAAAGATGATGAAGAAACCTATTGGCATTTTTGATTCCGGTGTAGGCGGTTTAACGGTTTATAAAACTATCCGTGAACGCTTCCCTGAGGAAGATTTGGTTTATTTCGGCGATACAGCCAGGGTACCCTACGGTCCCAAGTCTCCAAATACTATTATTGATTATTCTTTGCAAAATGCGCGGTTCTTGTTACAAAACCAGATTAAAATTCTTATCGTAGCATGTAATACGTCTTCATCTGTTGCTCTACCATCATTACATCAGATTACTGAGATACCTATTATAGATGTGATTGAACCAGGTTCTGAACAAGCTGTCTTAAAGACCCGCAATGGCAGAATTGGTGTAATCGGAACAGAAGGTACAATCCGTAGTCAGGCATATACTAAAGCTATCAAAGCTCTAAACAAAGATGCTGAAGTATTTTCCAAAGCCTGCCCCCTCTTTGTACCATTAGCAGAGGAAGGTTGGCATGATAATAAAATCGCCATGGACATTGCATTTGAATACCTCTTTGAATTGATGAAGAATGAGATAGATACACTTGTTTTAGGTTGCACACACTATCCTCTTCTGAAAGAAGTTATTCAGAAAGTTGTGGGACACAATGTTACATTAGTTGATAGCGCTGATGCTATTGCTGAATATCTGACCCGCATGCTACCCAATGAACAAGATGGTATAACCGGCAAAGATGAATTTTACGTAAGCGATAATGAAAGAAAATTCTCGACAATTGCGAGCAGAATTCTGGGAACAGAAGCTTCACATTTGAATAGAGTGCGTTTATATGAAAGCTGGTTTATTGATGACAATAACGCCTAAAGCTATTCTTCATGTGAAGCAGCGTATATATATTAGTGATAAATATTTATCAAAACATATAATCCAGCCATAAAGCCATGTTGTTTCGTAATATTTCAGAGACACGTCGCTAGATTGAATAAAAGATATTAAAGAATAAAAATAAAGTTTAAGGATTTAAGTATGGAACCCTTGATTATTACTGCTGCCATTACCGGGGCTGAAACAGCCAGAAAAGATCAGCCCAATCTACCGACTACTCCCAAAGAACAGGCTCAGGATGCTAAAGAGTGTTTTGAAGCAGGTGCACGGGTTGTTCATCTGCATGTAAGAGATGATAATGAAAAGCCAACTCAAAGCCTGGAGCGGTTTAGAGAATCAATTGAGAGAATTCGTGAAGCAGTTCCGGAGATGATTATTCAAATCAGTACCGGAGGCGCAGTTGGAGAAGACTTTAGTAAAAGAATCGCACCTCTGAGTTTGAAACCTGATATGGGAACTCTCAATGCAGGTACATTAAACTTCGGAGATGAGATTTTTATCAATCATCCAAAGGACATCGTTAAGCTGGCAGAGGCTTTCAAAGAATATGGCGTTGCCCCTGAGATTGAAGTATATGAGTCAGGCATGATAGACATTGTAGCTAAACTGATAGATAAGGGTCATATTATTCATTCTCCGTTGCATGTGCAATTTGTGCTGGGAGTTCCGGGTGGAATGAACGGTTCTCCCCAAAATGTTTTGTACATGAAAGAACATCTCAGGAGCATGATTCCATCTGCAACCTGGGCTGTGGCTGGCATTGGCAGATGGCACATACCTGCTTCACTTACAGCAATGGTCAATGATGGTCATATCAGAGTCGGGTTTGAGGATAATATATTTTATCATAAGAAAGTAATTGCTACTTCCAATGCTCAGTTAGTAGCCAGAATGTCCCGGATTGCTGCAGAAATCGGCAGACCGATTGCCACACCAGAACAAACCAGGCAGATTTTGGGTCTGTAATCAATGGAGAAATAATGATACTTTCGGAAAATGCAGTTAAAGTTTTAGAGAAGAGATACTTTAAGAAAGACTCAGATGGGAATGTTATAGAAGATTGGGCACAAATGATAACCAGAATTGCCAAGAATATATCACAAGGTGATGAAGATAAATATAAACGTTATTATAAATTGCTTGATTCAGGATATTTTTTACCAAACTCCCCCACTCTGATGAATGCCGGTAGTGATTTACAACAATTATCTGCTTGTTTTGTTTTGCCAATAGAAGACAGTATGGACAGCATATTTGAGACAATTAAAAATGCGGCATTAATACATAAGAGTGGTGGTGGTACCGGTTTCAGTTTTAGCAGGTTGCGTGAAGCTAACGCCAGAGTGCGTTCTACCAATGGAGTGTCCAGCGGTCCTATATCATTTTTAAAGGTATATAATGCAGCTACTGATGCAGTCAAACAGGGTGGTACCAGGCGTGGTGCAAATATGGCAATACTTAATGTAACGCATCCTCAGATCCTGGATTTTATTACCTGTAAGGAAGATCCTACTCAGTTGACAAATTTTAATATCAGTGTTGGTTTGACAGAAGACTTTATGATGGCTGTACATCAGGATGCTTATTTTGAACTTGTTTCTCCCAACACAAAAAAAGTAGTAGATAGTATTAAAGCCAGGGATGTCTTTGATTTGATTGTTGATATGGCTTATAAAAATGGTGAACCCGGTATTGTATTTCTTGATAGGATTAATAGGTTCAACCCAACTCCATTGTTAGGTGAAATCGAATCAACTAATCCGTGCGGAGAGCAACCTCTTTTGCCAAATGAAGCCTGTAATCTAGGTTCTATTAATCTTTCATCCATGATTGAGAACGGCAAAGTAAACTGGGAACTATTGAAATCGGTAGTAGCTTTGGGGGTTGATTTTCTTGATGATGTTATCGAAGTATCCCGTTTCCCTTTGCCTCAGATAGATGAGATAGTAAAAGGTAACCGAAAGATAGGTCTGGGTGTTATGGGCTGGTCTGATATGCTATTTCAGCTTGGTCTCCCCTACGCCAGTGATGAGGCAGTCATGCTGGCAGAAGAAATTATGGAGTATATTGACTATCATGCCAAATTGCGCTCTGTTGAGAATGCGACCATAAAAAAGTCTTTTCCCAATTATTCAAAGAGTATTTATTCCAGCGGTGAATTATTGAGAGAAGATAACAAACTAGCCTGGAAACCATTGAAAGAAGAGATCAAGAACAAAGGTATCCGTAATGCTACAGTTACAACAATTGCACCTACCGGAACAATATCCATGATTGTTGATACTTCCAGTGGTATTGAACCTCAATTCTCATTGGTATTTACAAAACATGTCATGGATGGTGAGCATCTTCTTTATGTGAATAAATGGTTTGAAAAGGCTTTGACAGATGCCGGAATATATGATAAGACTCTTCTTGAAAAAGTAGCAAAACAAGGAAGTATTCAACATTTAGAAGAAATACCTGATGACATAAAGAGAGTGTTCCAAACTTCTCATGACATTTCTCCTGAATGGCACATTAAAATGCAGGCTGCTTTTCAAAAATATACTGACAATGCAGTTAGCAAGACAATCAATTTTTGCTCAGATTCAACTAAAGAAGACATTAGAATGGCTTTTGAATACGCATATGAACTTGGTTGTAAGGGATTAACAGTGTATCGCGATGGCAGCAGGGATAATCAGGTACTCCAAACAATGTCTTCCAAGACTCAACAAACTGCGGAAGAGAAAAAAGTAGAGCCCAGAAACAGACCGGAAATAACTCAGGGTATCACTCAAAAAGTGGAAACCGGTTGCGGACATATGTATGTTACCATCAATTCAGATGAATATGGTGCCTGTGAAGTTTTTGTTCAAATGGGAAAAGTCGGCGGATGTGCTTCAGCTCAATTAGAAGCTTTAGCCAGACTTGCTTCTCTTGCTTTGAGGTCAAATCTTAAAGTTGATGCATTAGTCAGACAGTTAAAAGGTATCAGATGCCAGTCTCCTATGTGGAATAAAGGAAGGATGATTACATCTTGTGGTGATGCTGTTGGTCAGGCTTTGGAGAATTTCTTAAATCTGGACATTCATAATTCCCAAACAGTATTTGAAGTTTCCGGCAGAACCACTGAATCTGAAGTACCGGGAGCTCAGAGAACAATTGCTATGTGTCCCGATTGTGGTAGTTCAATTGAGCATTTGGAAGGTTGTTTAAAATGCCCTTCCTGCGGTTGGTCAAAATGTTAATGTTTGACAAAAAGACCGTAAACATATTTTAGGAGAGTAAAATTAACGTTTAATGGAGATATAATGCGTTGTCCACATTGTAATGAAAAAACTGCTATTCATGATCTTTGGTGTGTAAAATGTGGCAGACATACTGAAATTGTAAGCAATGATTTATCGGCAACCAAGAGTTTAAACATAACCTGGAATAAATATAAAACAGTCAAAGGACGTAATCTACCAGTTGGTATACTTGCGGCTTTGACAGGTATTATTCCAATGATTATATTAATTTGGTTACAAAACTATGCAACAATTGATCTGCCAAAATGGCAACTTATAGTTTTATCAAATATTGTCTGGCTCTTTTTTTTACCAGTATTGTTAGCTCCTTTTCAGGCTGTTTGTAAAAAGGATAATAATGAAATTGATGTAAAAGATTTCTTTGCATCATTCAAATCCTATTTTAAGTATCTATTGTTAAGCTTGGCATCTGTTGTTTTTTACTTATTAATATTTTTTATTTGTAAAGGTGACCCCATCCTGAATCTGGTCTGGCTGGTTCTTGTGATTTATTGGATAGCTATAGTTATTCCGGTTCCGGTTTTGATGGAAAGATACAATCTAAGCTCTTTGAAAGCAATTGTCCTGGCTTACAAGCAAGCTGGTGATGTTCGCTGGAACATTTTTTTGATGGGGATAATCCTGGTTGCAGCCAATATTCTGGCTACTTTACTTTTTGTCGTAGGATTAGCAATAACGATTCCTTTCACCTGGTTTGCAATCAGAGATTATATTGATAAACTGATTGAATTTGAGGTTTTTGAAATCAAGGAATAGTCATGAATCGAAAAGAAATCATCTCTCTGATAATTCTATTATCTGTAATCGGTTTTGGCTTGTTGAGATATTTGAACCGTAGCTATACATCTGAAAAATCTCAATATCTGATGGATACAATTGTTAAAGTTTCAGGTACGTCAGATTCAAAAGATATCAATCCCAGAATAGATAAAGTTTTTCAGTATATAAAACGCCTCGAGAATGACCTTAATGAATACAAAGATACCGGTTGGCTATGGAATGTAAACAACACAAATAATTATCAATATCCGATGAATCCGGACGCTTATCAAATACTGCTATTAGCTGACAGTTTATACAGAATGTCGAATGGTAGCTTTGATATTACTATTAAACCAGTATTTGATTTATGGCAATTCAGCTCTGCAAATCCGCAGGTTCCTGATTCCCTGCTGATAAAAAAGACCTTAAATAATGTAGGTTTTGACAAGATTAAATTTGATGATAAGTATCTGTATAAACCAAATGGGATGCAACTCACTTTTGGCGCTTTAACAAAAGGTTTCATTCTGGATAAAGCACGTGATTACATGAAGACTCTTGGATTGGAGAAAGGTTATATCGATTGTCATAGCAGTATGACATTTTATGGAAACACTTTATTACCTGAGATTGTTGGCATTCAGCATCCTCGTAAGATGAATGAAGTAATTGCCACCTTGCAGGTTAAAGACACTTCAGTGGGGACTTCAGGTGATTACCAGCAGTTCTTTGAAATCAATGGTAACCGATATCATCATATACTTGATGCCCATACTGGCTATCCTGTTAAGAATGTATATTCCGTAACCGTTTTGAATCCCTCAGCTTTGCTTGCAGACGGTCTTTCCACTACTCTATTTCTTATGAATCCCGAGAAAGCCATTGAAATGATTAAACAGATTCCCCAAACTGATGCAATAATATATTATCAAAAGAATAATGCCATTATGTCACTTAAATCCAAAGGCATTAAGAAAATCATACAAAGTGAAAAAGGATAATCAACCCATCACTCCCATTCCAGATATTCAGAATCAGGTAGATGACAGAAACATTCCTATAGACAAAGTCGGAGTTAAAGGGATTTGTTATCCGATTGTTGTTTCTGATAAAAAAAACACCATCCAGCATACAATTGCAGATATTAATTTCTATGTAGAGCTTCCTCACTACAACCGTGGTACCCACATGTCCAGATTTATAGAAGTTCTCAATAAATACCACAAAGAAGATTTAATCTTTAATCTGGAGAATATCCTTAATGCAATTAAAAAGTCTTTGAAAGCTGATGCCGCTTATATTGAAATCAGATTTCCCTATTTTATTTTAAAAAAAGCTCCGGTATCCAGGATTGCATCATATCTGAATTATGAATGTTCATTCAAAGCTTCTTTGACAAATGTTTATGATTTCTGGATTGGTACTAAAGTGCCTGTTACATCTTTATGCCCCTGCTCAAAAGAAATAAGTGCTAATGGAGCCCATAATCAGCGGTCTGAGGTTACAGTCTTTGTCCAATACGATGAATTTGTCTGGTTGGAAGAAATAATAGAGCTAATCGAGCAATCAGGCAGTTGTGAAATCTACCCCTTATTAAAAAGAGCAGATGAGAAATATGTAACTGAGAAAGCATACGATAATCCAAAGTTTGTGGAAGACATAATCCGCGACATTACTGCGAAACTAGTGTCTGATAAAAGAATCAGGCATTTTGAGATTGAAGCTGAGAACTTTGAATCTATTCACAACCATAATGCCTATGCTTATAAAAAGCACTAAGACTGGAGCAACAACTGCATTTATCACAAGCTTTAGATTATATCTTACCTAATGGATTCAAGATTATTCTTGCTCCTGATTTATCAAATCCGATTGTAAGTATTCAATTTTATGTAAAAACAGGTTCAACTAACGAAAATAATGAAAGCAGAGGATATTCGCACTTACTGGAGCACCTCACTTTCAAATCCACCAGTAATTTTCCAGCGAACAAGATATCTGACATTGTGCCTAAACTCGGTGGAGTTATTAACGCATACACAGAATTTGATACAACCTGCTATTATATGATGTTGCCTTCTGAGCAGATAAAAACGGGACTGGAGATAATGGCAGACTTGGCTTTTAAGGCTGACTTTACTGCAGAAGACATTACAGTAGAAAAAGACATCATCATTGAGGAAATTAAACAATATGACAATGAACCTGAATCCAGTTTCATTGACTGGATACAAAACACATATTTTAAGTTTAATCCTCTCAAAGAGCCTATACTGGGCACAAAACAATCTATTTCTAATGCCGGTCATGGTGCAGCTCTCAGGTTTTATCAGGAATACTATAGACCTGATAACTGTTTCCTCGTATTATCAGGATGTTTTGATATCGAAATAACGCAGAAATACACAAATGAACTCTTTAATAAGTGGACCTGTAATCTGCCCATTCCTCAGAATACTGCAATAAATCCTCAACCTGAATGTAATGGGTTTAATTTACTGACTAAAGCGAAGAAATCTGAAGATACTTATCTTGCTTTTACTTTACCTGAATTAATAGAAACCGATAGATTAAGCGATGCTACCTTACTTTTAATCAAAGCCTTTGCAGCTGAAAAGCACAGCCGGTTATACAAGAGGCTGGTAGAAAAAGATAAGCTTGCTTTGGGAGTCCGGTTACACTCTATCAGCGGCAGATATCCCGGTATAACTATTATTCAGATTATTCCTGCATCCCAACTTGTTATAGCGGATATAATCTATGCATTGTATGATGAACTGTATAAAATAAAGCAGCATTTACTGAATCTTGATGAAATCAATCTTATCAAACGTGAAATGTACTACTCCTGGTTATTTGATTTTGAATATATCGAAAGTGTGGGCAGTTCTCTGGCATCCGAAGAGATTCTTACCACATATAAAGAATTATATAAATTCCCTGAAAGAATTAATAACATAACAACTGAGCTTTTGGCAGAAAGCCTGGATAAATACTGGACATCAGATTACATTAGTATTTATTATCAGGGACATAAAGACATCAATAAAACTCTGAAAGATAATATCATTAAGCTTTTTGGTATAAATTCTCTTCCAATGCTTTCTGAGAAAGCTTATAATAGTGCAATACCTAAAGACGAGATAATTGTAACACCGGCCACCAATCAACAGATTCAAACAGCAACTATTGATTCGAGCGATAACTTTAATGAAGCCATGCTTGATAATGGAATGCGGCTGCTGATGCACAAAGTGAAGAATAAACCTACCATCTGCGCAGCGTTGACAGCTCCTATGTCTCAGTTACAGGAAGAAACCAGCAACCGTGGCATTAATTACTTTACTTCAATTCTTATGCTATATGGCACGCAAACCAAATCCTATGACCAGCTACAGAAAGAATCTCTGCAGCAGGGCTATAGTATCAAAATTAACCACACACTGGAAACCACCACTTTAAAAGGAAAGTGTTTTCCTTTCAGTTTTGAAGGTATGCTGGGGACACTGGCTGATATTCTTCAAAATCCCCTCTTCCCTCAAAAACACCTTAACATCATCAAAGCAGGCACTATAGACAATATTCGTAGAGAAAAGAACTCACCTTTCAATAATTCTTATAGCAGATGGGTGGATATGTTTCTGGGTAAAAACACCAATCTGAATAAGTCTCATGGTAATATTTCTCAGACTAAACAGCTTACACTGGTCGATATACACGATTGGTATCATAGAAATTACTCAACCCATGATTTCTGTATCAGCATTACCGGAGATATTGATTTTAGTAAAGTGCAGGATACTTGTAACATGCTCCTGATCAAAAAAGCAAACCCCGGATACAGAAACTTTGAGAACTATCAATATCAATCATCACCAAAACATACTAAAATCAAACATAATGAATCAGACCAATCCAATATCATTGTCGGCGGAATGGGATGTCCTGCGACTGATGTTTTATCAAATACAGCCTTCTATGTGCTTTCACAAATATTAGGTGGTGACCTTTCCTCCCGGTTTTTTAATATTCTGCGTGAGAAACACGGTTATTCATATCAAACCGGATTTGATTTTACTTCGATAAAAAACTTTGGCTACTGGTTTGCCTATGCTATTTGCGACAAGAAGGATTATAAAAATGTGCTTGCCATCATCTATCATATCCTGGAAGACATCCGAGTCAATGGTGTAACTCAGGATGAACTTGATTCTGCCAAAAACTATTTACTGGGTTTGCACAGGATGGATATGGAAAGCCTGAGTTGGCAAGCCAATTCACTTTCAATTCTCTATTCTCTTGGTTATGACTATGATTACTTTATGGATAGAGAAAAACGTATAATGGCAATTGACCGGGATATTATTATGCGCATAGCCAGGCAGTGGCTGAAACCTGAAAACATGTACACCTATTTCGAGAGTTAAACATGACACTGTACATCGGCATCGATATCGGCTCACGCAATACTAAACTGGTTGTTTATGATTCATCATTGAAACAGATTTTGTTTAACAATGTATGCGACACTGGTGTGCATCCTCTTCAAACAGTAAATAATATGCTTACTGAAGCTATGAACACTTTGCATATAGAACCTAAAGATATTTTCAAGACCTACTCCACAGGTTATGGCAGAAAGCTGATTAAAGCAGATAAATCTGTTTCAGAAATCAGTTGTCATGCTCAGGGAGTACTTTTCTTTTATCCTGAAGCCAGATCAATTATCGATATTGGCGGGCAGGACTCCAAGATTATCTGTTTAGAAGAAAACGGACATATTCTCGATTTTGTAATGAATGACAAGTGTGCTGCCGGAACAGGCAGATTTCTGGAAATGGTAGCTTTACGGTTAGGTGTAGGATGTGATAAACTCAGTGAATTAGCTGCTTCTGCCGTCAATGACTTACATCTTAATAACACATGCGTGGTCTTTGCCGAAACAGAGATAGTCGGACTCATAGCCGAGGGTAAATCATCATCTGATATAGCCAGAGCTATTCATCTTTCCATTTCTGAGAGAATTACTGCCCAGTTAAACCAGTTGAAGTGGCAGCCACCACTTGTATTTACCGGTGGAGTAGCGCTTAATAGCGATTTGGGAGCGACCTTATCAAAGCTCAACTGCACACAGATACTGATTCCTCCGGATCCTGAAATAACCGGTGCACTCGGTGCCGCTATCATTGCAGCAAAATCAGTGGAGTAGCATGAAAGTTAGTAGTTCCGCATTTATGCGGTTTTGTTGTCATTATGCATCGAGGTTTGACTTTAGTAACCTGCCTGAAGGCAGAACTACATCAACTCCGTTTTACTTTTCCAACGTTTCACCGTTCCACTTTATCACATTATAGGATAATATTTATGACCTCAAATCACCTAATCACTCAAACACCTAATCACTTAATCACTCCAAAAATCGACTTCCACATCCATTCTGATTATAGTGCAGACAGCAGGATAAAGCTAGCTGAGCTTATCCCCCACTCTATTAGTCTGGGTTATGATGCCATAGCAATTACAGAGCATCTTGATTTGCTTCCGCATGAAGTCACCATTTTTGGCATACCTCCTTTGCAAAAGTATCTGGCGCGTATCAATCAATTGAGAATTGAATATCCCCAAATCAAAATAATATTTGGTATAGAAGTCGGCGATTTCCAAAAGGTCAAGGAATATGCAGAGACTATTTTGAATAAAGTTAAGTTTGATTTGATTCTGGGTTCTGTACATTTTGTGGATGACCATATCAATGTAGCAATCCCTATGAAAGCTCCGCTCTCCAAAACTCAGGTTACGGAATATTATGAGCAAAACCTCTGTCTGGTGGAAACCTGCGATATCAATGTACTTGGCCATCTCGGAGTATATAAACGCTATTACACGGACATTCCCGATGAAAGCTATTGCCATGCTTTGATTAAACAAATCCTGGAAGTAATCATCAAAAGAGGCATTGCCTTAGAGCTAAATTTCTCAGCTTACAGACGTACATATCAAAACCTGCATCCCGATCCTGCTTATCTGGAATTGTATAAACAATTGGGTGGAAAGCTTATTACTATAGGCTCTGATTCGCATAAACTGGAACAGATAGGTGATTACTATCATAAAGCCAAAGAAGCAGTGGAACAGTACGGATTTACCCAACTGCCTATAAATTAACCACGAAACACACTTAGTGTGTTTCGTGGTTTAAGTTTTTTTACTTTATTCTGATTATTTTGCTTGTAACGGTCTGCCCGTTCTGACTGGCTTTGATAAAGTACATACCATTACCCACCAAAGCACCTTCTTTGTCCTTGCCATCCCAGTTGATGGTACTGCCTTTGCTTTTACCCAGTGATTTGACCAATTGTCCTTTGATGTTATAGACTGCTGCGTCAATCATAGCATTGCTTTTGCTTCTGAAAGAAACATTCGTATCATTTTTGAAGGGATTGGGATAAACACTAATCCTAAAATCAGCTACAGGCAGGACTTCATCTTCATTAGCAGTGCTCTGTTCCCAAGTATAGATTTTTCTGGTAACAGTTGTTGTCCATTCCTGAAAATCAGTACGCCAGAAATAAGTGTTTAACTCAGCGCAGTTATTGTTGGCATCGTATGAATATATGGCTTTAGTGCTATTTTCCCATGTCCCACCAATATCTACCTGATCCAGAATTTCTGTCAGATAGCCACCAGTATTATATTGATAAGTATTACGGCGCATATCATGCCAAGCTCCATCAACGTAGTTATAATAGGATATATCAGAAGCCAGTTTACCAAAGTAACCGGTATCATTTAAGAACTCTATCATATATTGGTGACTTACGTAGTCTATGTAATCCTGTCCTGTTGTATTATCGTCGGTAGCGTAGGTGAGGTCGCCCATTGCTGAGGGTGTCCAGATTAGTGAATCCTCAGAGCTGCTTCGGATTACGTTGATTATTCTCCCATTAGTATCATGTTGATTAATTGTCTTATGGTATGTCGTATCAGGTGGATTTATTGAATAAATTGTCACTAGGGATTGAGTCAACCTGTTGTTGTCATAAGCATAGACTGTTGAACTTGAAAGTCTAAAACCGTCAGCAGCCACAAAGTGTCTTTGCATGTTGGATATTCTGTTTTGATTATCATAATAGAAGAAAGTTTTTGCCCCAATATAGCTTGTTTCTCCATCAGTACGTCTCTGGTCAATCCGGAGCAGATTACCCGATGCCGGGTCATAAATATATATCATTGTATTAATGAGCGAGTAATCTTCTCCCTCTGGTGCATAAAACTCAATGCTGTCTATTACCGAGGGATCAATGTAATTATAGAAGAACTGAGCTTTACTATTTTCAGTGAGGGTTCCTGTAAACTCGTAATCAAAAAAATCTCTGATTTCCTGAATACGCCAGTTACGGTTTTGCTGTAAGTTGGGGTTTATTCCTGAAAGAGTGGGATTTGCAAAACGTTCTAAATCTGAGAAGTTAGCTGTGATTCCGATTAAGATAATCGGCAGGATAACGATGAATGCAATAATAATGACTGTTTTCATAGCAAAATATCTCCCTTTGTGTTTTCGTTTGATTGAATTAAGTACAACACTTTAGTGAATTATTTCGCCGATAGATTTATCCTCATTATTTATTATAATATTTATTTTCCTTAATGCCGTTTTCCCGTCAAGATAAAAAATTTAGGCATAACATAATAAAACCGATACTAGGATTCAATACAAGCACTTATCCTTTTCGTGACCGTAGTGGCTTAGATTATCAACCATTCTTTCAGCTATCCTTTCCTTTCCTTTTCTTTCATTCACTATTAATCTTTCTTTAAGTGATCTTAGATTGTGCATAATAAACGTGGGTGCTGCGCCTTTGCTGCTCCAATGATTCCCCTATGTTCATCTGGGTATCATCCGGGTGTCATGTGGGTGTCATGTGGGTGTCTTAAGGACAAGCTATGTTCACTGAGAGTAAAATGAAAGAAGAATGAATAATGGCGATTAGGACAACTATGAATTAGGAATTACGAATTTGAACACGAAACACACGGGAAAGATGGAACATACGAAAAGATTTTAGTAAAGAAATTAGAACTCCGATGTTACGAATGGGTAGGTGTTAAAGCTTAGCAGCTTAGCGTTTGTTTATAAGGTGTCAACATATCACAAAACCGCCAGCGGTACTACGTACAATCTCTCTGCGTTCATTTATGCTCTGAGGCTCTCTTTATCAACTGTGTCTCAGTGGGTAATCTTCTTTCCGAGTATTTCGTTTATTTCGTGGTTAGATAAAGCTAGTATCTGAATATGCTGCCGTTAGTAAATTCCCTGATAATAGAATTGTATGGCACCAGATTATCTGGTATGTCTTTGATATAGTCCAGCAGAGAGAGTAGTCTGTGAGCTTCAGTATAGACAGGCGATTTGACAGTTATCTTTTGCAGCATCTTCCAGGCGTATTTCTTGAGTACACCCAGTTCGTAAGTCAGGCTGCTATTAAACATAAAATCGGCGTTTTCCTGAAAGGGAAAGATATTCTTTTCTTCGCCTTCGCGTACATCAATCCAGCGGGTCAGGGTTTCTTCGGCTGAATAGCCACGATAGCGGTTATCTCTGACCATTCTGCGCACTAAGCGGCAATCAGTGGTCGGAATACGGTTGTGGTTGTCAATATTAAGCTGATTAAGAGCGCTTACATATATCTTGACTTTATTCTTTGCAGGAATTTCAGAAGTAAGCTGTTCATTTAGTCCGTGAATGCCTTCCATAACAATGATATTGTCTTTATTTAATTTTATCAGGTTATGGGAGCTCTGGCTGATACCGCGGTTGAAATTAAATTTGGGTAATTCAACAGATTCACCATTCAGCAATTGAGTTAATTGTAGATTGAGTAGTTCCAGATCGAGGGCTCTGATGGATTCAAAATCATAATCGCCATTGGCTTTCTTGGGTGTGCGCTCCCGATTCATGAAGTAATCGTCCAGACCTACGATTAAAGGGGTGGCTTTACAAGCCTGCAACTGCACAGAGAGACGCTTGGCAAATGTGGTTTTACCTGAAGAAGAAGGACCGGCAATCAGGACAATCTTATAATCAGTATTCTCAACAATTTTGGCAGCTATCTCAGCAATCTTCTTTTCGTGAAGAGCTTCTTCCACCAGGATAAATTGTGAGATTTCATAATTGTCAATCAATCTGTCCAGATCAATCATGTTGTGTACCTTCAATATTTTGAGCCATTTATCATGCTGTTGGTGCATATTAAACAGCTTGGTGGGAATACTAAAGGGATAATACATCTTGCATTCGTTTCCGGCTGGAAAGCGCAGAATAAAGCCGGGAGCTTTATAAACCATCTCAAAGTTATCGATAAACCTGGTATTATCAGCCAGCGGTCTGATATAGAAGTCATAGAATTTACCGCAACGGTAAACCGGAATAGTGCGCTTGGAATAGTATTGCAGATTCTTTAAAAGGTCGCTTCTGCCCATAGAACTAAAGATATCTTCTGCTTCATCAAAACGTACTTCAATCCTGTCGATAGGGACGGAGTTTTGCACAATCCTGCGCATCTCGGCAGAGATTCTGGCACAATCTTCTTCAGTAAATGATTCCATTCCGAATACTTCACAGTAAACACCGTCGCTGATGGAATGTTCCGCTACGAGAGAGTGTCCGCTGCCGAAGATGGAATACATGGCTTTGGATAGAATAAAGAGGGTGGAATCCTGATAAATCCTGTATCCTTCGGGATGCAGAAAGGATATTCCATCTATTAATGTATCTCTATCTATCAGATATTCATCATTGACATAAAGATTGTGGTTGATTTTATAGGATAAGACAGGACACGGAAGTTCGGGCACGGACTTCATAAGTTCCTGAATCGTGGTTGGTTTGTCCAGTTCGAAATCCTGACACGGATTGCTGTTTATTCTTAGTTCAATTTTCATAGGTTGAGACTTATCCTGTCAGGCGGTCTTTTCGTCAAGCAAAACCAAAGGAGGAGCAATGAGACAGCGTAAGAAAAACCTGCGCCGTGAGATTGAACAATATCTTGGCATTATATTCGGAGCAATCATCTTTGGAATGGGCTATGCCTGGTTTTTGATTCCGTACAATATGGCGCCCGGTGGCGTTGGCGGTATTGCCCAGCTCTTTCATTACTTCTTTAATGCCCCGGTCGGAATTACCATGATAATTATTAATATCCCGCTTTTTGTAATCAGCTTTATCTTTATCGGGAAGTCTTTCGGAGCTAAATCGATTTATGGTATGCTGGTCAGTTCTTTTATGACAGACCTCTTGAGCCTGCCGTCTTTATTCAAAATGGGGTTAATCAGTAATCTGGAGAAATATACATTCATGGTGAAGGGAAAGATTGTCTATGCCATGCTCTCCCCTGCTGATGTCTATCTCAGCGCTATAGCCGGTAGTGTCCTGTTGGGTCTGGGCCTGGGGATTATTTTCAGGTTCAGAGGTTCAACGGGCGGTACAGATATACCTGTTGCTATGATCAGACAGAAATCCGGTGTCAGTATCGGTATGGGCTATTGGTTAGTTGAATCATTAATAATCCTGAGTGTTGGTATCTTTTTGCAAGACCTCAAGCTGGTCATCTGGGGTTATATTAATCTCTTTATCTCCACAAAAATCACTGACCTTGCCAGTGAAGGTCTGCCCTATATCAAAGGTGTTTATGTTATTTCAGAACATGTGATGGATATCAGAGATGAAATCTATGACCGTCTGGAAAGAGGAGTGACGTTTTTCAATGGTATCAGTGGTTATGAGCAAAAGAACATCAAGGTTTTATTCTGTGTAATAAACAGACGTCAGGTGCCGGAAATGACTGATATAGTCAAAGACATCGACAAAGATGCATTTATGATAGTCTCAGATGTACACGATGTATTGGGTTATGGTTTTAGAACCAGACAAATAAATCTCAAGGACGGTTAAGCATAATCTGTTTGTGCATAAACTATGAATGAATCTAATGACTAAAAAAAGAAATATCATTAAAAGAGCTTTAACCTATATACATATCAGGAAACTGAGAGAATTCAAACCAAAGATTGTTTTCTCTATCGATAAAAAAGATTATATCATCAAGACTGCGGAGAATAGTATTGAACTACAAGCGGCTCTGACTTTACGTTACAAAATCTTTATCAAAGAACTCCTGAACAAAACAAAGTGGCTGGAGATAGACTATGACAGGTTTGATTTAAACTGCGACCATCTGCTAATCATAAAAAAAAGCACAGGTAAAGTAATCGGGACCTACAGGTTAAACTCATCTCTATTCGCTGATAAATACTATTCTGCTACTGAATTTGATATTCAGCAGATACTAGATTTACCCGGAAATAAACTTGAGATAGACAGAGCTTGTGTGCATTGGAGTTACAGAAGCGGACGGATTATATCACTTTTACTGGAAGGTATTATTGAATATTCCAAATTGTGCGATTCGAGTCTGATCTTTGGCTGCTCCAGTATCAGAACAATGGATAGAGCTAATATAAGAAACATCTGTGAATTTCTCTCCGTGCATGGCTATGTTACCAATCTGGAACGGGTATTACCAACCAGAAGATTTAGAATACGCGGTTTAGACCTTGAATGTATTCATCCCGATAATGCCTTGCCACATGTAAATGACGATAAAATAGTCAAAGGCAGTATTCCCACTCTCATCTATGCATATTTAAAAGCAGGAGCCAAGCTCTGTGCCATACCAGCTCTGGATAGAAGATTCCGCTGTATAGATTTTATGACTATACTGGATTTGAATCAGAAGGAACTGCAAGAATAATCAATTCTCTGATTACATAAGACGCAGCCTGCATACCCATGATGGCAGGCATATAGCTGATGGAGCCGATTGTATTGCGCTGTCTGCCTCTGTGAATTATGATTTCGTCAGCTTCATCTTCATTTTCCGGAACAGGTTTGATTGGTTTCTCAGAGGAATATACAACAGGAATATCTTTGTCAACATTACGGCGATGCAGAAACTTACGGACTCGCTTAGCCAGAGGACAATTCCAGCTTTTTGATAAGGGACTGATTTGGATATGAGAAGGGTCTAGCCTATTCCCCGCTCCCATGACAGAGATAATATTGATGTCATGCTTAATTGCGTATTCGATTAATCCAATCTTGGGTCCGAGACTGTCTATAGCATCTATAATATAGTCCAAATCCTTTAAATAATCAGCGCGGTTCTCCTGAGCCAGGAAGACATTAACAACTTCAACTTCGGCTTTAGGATTAATGTCAAGAATACGTTGTTTCATAAGCTCTGTCTTGTTTAGTTCGATGGTGCTGTGCAACGCCAGAAGCTGTCGATTGAGATTGGAAATGTTTACCACATCAAAGTCTATCAGAAGAAAACGTCCTATACCTGCTCTAGCAAGGGCTTCAGCAGCATAAGAACCTACTCCGCCCAAACCGATAACAGCAACACGCTTTGCTTTGAGCAAAGAAATATTATCTTTTCCTATGAGTATTTCTGTGCGTGTGAATTGACTGTATTTCATATCATTAACAGTATCTATATAATGTATTGCCTGATGTTTTTCAGCAGGTCGCGATTGAGTGATTCTATCTTGACTCCGTTCATACGGCTGACCATGTTATTCAAAACAAGTAGTTTGATAAGCGGGTTTTGGGTAGATTCAGTTTCTTTGGATTGTTTACTCAGGTTATAGGGAGCATCTGTTTCTATCAGATAATTACCGTAAGTAACAATGGCATTAACAATTTCATGTTTTAAGCTATTAATCAGCAGGCTTCCCATGGAGAATGTCAGGTCAAATTTACTGAATTGCTGTACGATTTCCGGTTGAGCATAAAAACCATGCCAGATGCCTTTAACCGGGAGGTCTGTAAGGGCTTTGAAGAAAAGGTCATAATGTCCTACAACATGGAATACTGCGGGTAAATTATAGGCTCGGGCAAGACTAAGCTGGTCTTTTAAAAGGGTAAGTTGTTCGTCTGTGTTACGGTTGTTTTTATCCAAACCGATTTCGCCAACAGCAAAGATTTTCTTATCCCGGCACAATTTATCCAGTTCATCAAGAGTGAGTGGAATTCCTGCATCATAAACAGGATGAATGCCAGCGCTGAACTGCATTCCCTTGATAGGATGTTCCAGATGCCATTGCAGTTCTTCTTTGTTCAATGCATTGGAAAACCAGCCTGAAATGCCTTTTTTAGCTGATTCTGCAATCATTGTATTAAGGTTATATCCCTGGGCTACATTGTAAAAGTGACAATGTGCATCATGCCATTCGAGTATTTCTCTGTCAGGGTTATCACTTACTTCTTTCGTTGTATATTCACGCATTTTTCTCATGTTCAGTCCGATGCTATTAATAGCTGTTTAATTTGTTGAGCAGCTCTCTGCCCTGCTTTTCCGTCTAATGAATCAAACATTAACATATTGGCTGCGTCTCTTTGAGGTTTTAGCTCATCAGGATTTGCCAAAGCATGCTCTATTTGTTTCTGCAATTCATTGAAAGAATGAATTCTATAACTAATACTGGATAAAAGTATCTCGATTTCATCCAAAGTTCTGTTGGCTATACCTGTAGAAAATGTAATCATTGGTTTATTTAAAGCACAGCATTCAGCTAAGATTGAGCTGTTATCTCCAACCACAATATCAGCCAGGACAATATATGGAATGGCATTGTATTCTTTAATCAGATAAACATTCAAAGTGCTTTCTATTGTTTTTTTGTATTTAATATCAACCCAGGGGTGTAGAGTTACCATGATGTTGTATTTTGCTCTAAGCTCAGAAAGCTGCTTAAACCAGATTTCGATACCTGACATTCCTGATGTATCATAAGTTGCTGTAAAAAGGATTGTCGGCCTGGATTTAACAAAAGACAGCCTGTTCCTTAAATTGACTAAATAGTACTGATCATAGGCATCATTGAACGCTGCATCAAGTTTTGGAAATCCAACAGCTTTCGCACATGTTATGCCTAATTTACTACCTGCTTCCACATCTGCAACGCTGGTCATTAAATAGAGGTCAAACTGATTATAGTTAGCAGCAGAAGTCATTCGTTTAAAGTGGTAAGCACCATGTCTGAGCCCAATCTTAATAATCGATTTAACAGGGAACTTATGAGTAGAGTGTCTTGCCATAATTACCGCTATGGGAAAGACAGGCATCGATGCAAATGGGATTCCTCTCTCAAATAAGAAGTTTTTTACTTCGGGTTTATCTGTTACGTAAAGGATATTCTCAAGATATATCTCAACAGGATGGAAAACAAAATAGTCCAGAGGGTCTCCACAATAAAAGACTACTTTCTTCAGCTTGTTTATGCTTTTTAAAAAATTCCAGCAAATGGAATATGGAATTTTGAAAAGATAATAACTAAATACCATCAGATTAGTTTCTTACTCGTTAGATAATAGATAAAAGCCGTACTGAGTTCTTTTTCGAAAGCAATCTTTTGCGTAGTAAATTCCCAGCCTCTGGGCATGTGTTGATAAAAACCCTTTCCCCGGACAATTGCATTGATTCCAAAATGCTGGGCTTGATATTCAAACAGATAAAAATTACCATGTGATTCTCCGATGTCGATGGATAGGCATGGACTATTAAAACGTTCATAAATGTTTTTTGCATAATCAAGCAATTCATCAGATGCTGAAAAATCAAAAGTGAACCGTTTTGCCCCGCTGGCACGGAAATCACCTTTCCGGGTAAGACGTTTCGTAACATAGTAATGTTCACCCAGTATAATTATCCGGTAATCATATTCCAGTCCGGGAATAAACTTCTGAATAATAAAAGGCATTTCTGGGGTTATGTAGTCTTTATATTGCAGGTAATCTTTTTTGTTATCAAAGCTATCATAGCCTACAAATTTATGCTTATGCCGAAGATATTTTCTCCTCCACAGGTCTAACTTTGTAAATATTGAAAGTCCGGATTCAATTTTACTAAAACACTCATCCAATTGTTGTTTGGATCTGATGAGAAAAACACCTCTGCCGTTTGAACCTTCGATGGTTTTAAGCACTAACGGATATTCTAAGCTATAATCCTGTAGTTCGCGTTTACTGCTGAAATATTTTGCCGGGAGGTCTGTAATGCCATATTCTTTTTTTAAGCTCTCTTGATAACCTTTGTTTTCATGGCAGAGAAGAAGTTCATAACCGGGAACAATTATATTATCTTTCCTTTGTAAACTATATATGACATCTTTGATATAATGCCGTAAGTTGTCTCTCTGGCTGAAAGTGTAAAAGATAATTGAATCATGTATATCCAAATCAGAATTGATAATCTTGTGAAACGGTATTTCAGTTACATCCAGTCCTTTTTTTTGTAAGTCCGTAATCAGTTCTGCTGTATTAATACTCACCCAGGGTTTACGGGTCTGACCAAAAAAATGTTCATAACCGGTCAGTAATATAATCTTTCTTCTCAATTCTGCTCCAGTTTTGTTAATATCTCTTTCAGAACCATATCAGGTGTGATGGCTTTCATGCAACGAAAATGTGTTTGCGGACAGCTATTTCCTCCATGCTTTCCACAGGGACGGCATTCTAATTCAATTTCCAGCACTTTATCGCTCTCCCTGAATGGGAAGAATCCAAATCTTTTAACAGTAGGACCAAAGATAGCTATGACATCCGTTTCGACAGCATTAGCCAGATGCAATGGAGCACTGTCATTTGTCACAAGCAAACGTAGTCTTTTTATCAGAGCAGCAGAACCTAATATGGAGAGTTTTCCTGCTAAGTTGAGTGGAGTAACTCCTGAATTAGTGGAAATTGTATTACACAGGTCAATATCATCATTTCCGCCAATCAAAATACATTTAATCTTATATTTATCAAGCATGGAAATCAAAGATGAAAAATATTCAGGGAGCCAGCGTTTTGTATTCCAAATAGAACCGGGTGCAATCCCAATAACCTTTTCATCAGAAGTAATGTAGTCTTTAACCAGTTTATCCACACAAACATCAGTTTTCTCATCCCAAAATAATTCTGTTTGCGAGGAGAACTCCTGATCTGTTAATACAGTCATCAATCTTAAATATCTTTTAGCTATCGGTATTCCCTTTGGTAGTTCAATCGTCATAGTCAATAGTTTTTGACGCGGAAATCCTAACCGGTTTGGTATACCGGAAAGAAACATTAATAGAGAGCTCGACCAGGAAAGATGAGCTGAAACTGCCAGGTCATAATGCTTAGCCCGAAGTTTTATGCAAAGACTAATAAAGGAAAGATACTTTTTCGAAGAGTTTCTTTTGTCAAAGACAAGGGTGTTATTAATGTGCGGATTAAACTTAAAAACTATGGATGTTCCAGGAATTGTGAGTATATCAATTTTTGCATCCGGATAAGTTTGTTTGAGAGCTCTGACTAGTGAAGTAGTAAGAATAGCATCACCCAGAAAAGCAGTCTGAATAACTAAAATATTATTATAGTCACTCACCTGATATCTCTCTGTATAGCTCAATGTTTTGCGTTATAGTAATATTAATATCAAATGCTTTAACACTTTGCAGTGCATTCTTAGCCAAAGATACTCTCAACTCAGGATTATTTGCTAACTCAATAATCGCGTTTGACAGGGCAGTGGAATCACTTACCGGTACGAGCAAACCATTGATTCTGTTATTAATCATTTCCGGAATTCCTCCTGCTTGTGTACCAATTATCGGTAGACCAACCGACATGGCGTCTAAGACAGATGTTCCCAATCCTTCTTTTTTTGATGCAAGCACAAATATATCAAATGCTTTTAAAAATTCTCCCACATCTTGCTGAAATCCAGTGAAAATAATCTTATCGTAAACATTTAGTTCTTTGGCATATAGTTTCATCTCTTCAAAAAGCTCGCCTTCACTAACAGCCATAAACCAGACATTTGGATATTGACTTATTACTATTGATGCAGCTTTGATAAAATTGGGGTAATCTTTGTGCCCCACAAATGCAGCAATAGTGCCTACTAATATCGCATCCTGTGGTATACCCCATGCTTGCCGGAAGTCAACAGGAACTATAGTTTGAGTAAACCGGTTAATATCTATACCACTATGAATGACTTTCAACTTTCCTGCAGGTATACCATCTTGAATTAAAACCTGTTTAATTGTCTCAGATATGCAAATCAAACTATCAAGTAGCTTAGTATTGTATTTTAGAACAGACATTGGATTCTTTTTAATTGAGAAATCTACTCTACGTGTAGCAACCAATTTTAGTTTGTGACTAAATAGCTTTGCCCATAATCCCCAACTGACTGAATGACCTGTATGCAAATGTAGTATTGAGGCTCCATAACTATTGGCAAATTTTGCTAATGCCTTGCCAGACTTATAGTCAAATTCATGAGCAAATGAAATAGATTTGTATGGTAATTTGTTTTCCTGGCAATATTCTTCCATTGCTGAATCAGGTTGGCAAACCATACAGGTATCATAGCCAAGTTTTAGCATACCTTCAAAAAGATAAACTTCCTGCTGCTGACCACCTCGCCAGGATTGTTCTGTGTCTATGTGGAGGACTTTGATTTGTTCTTTTCCCATAATAACAGATACTTTAGGTATACTCCCCAGCCGGAATTAATTGATAACAAAAAGCCATTCCTCCCATCCAGAAAACCAAGCTGTAAAATATACATCTTTAGAAATTTTGAGATTCCTCTCAACAAGGCCATTGCAGGAGTTGTCATTCTGTTCCTTTGATAAAGAACATCAGCTCCTAACTCAGCATAGCGTTTCATTTTACAAAAGTGAGAATTCAGATCAGGATATGTGTAATGCATCATAGGGTGATTTAGTAATCCGATATCTCCGGAAACTACAACATATTCATGAACCGGTTTATCGTTAAAGTTCCCGAACTGTTTATTGAATAAGCGTAAAGTATAATCCTTGTTCCAGCCGCAGTGTTTAATAATTTTACCTAAGTAATAAGAAATTCTTTTAACCCTGTATCCATTATAATCGGGTTTTGTTAAAAGCAGATCTTGAATTTCTTTCATTAAAAGAGGTGTGACTTCTTCATCAGAATCTATGGATAAAATCCAGTCATTGGATGCATAAGATACTGCTACTTGCTTTGTTTTACCAAAGCCTAACCAGGGTGACTTAATTATTTTGCAATTGTATTCTTTGCAAATCGCTTCAGTGTTATCTGTTGAGCCTGAATCTACAATAATAATTTCACTTGCCCATTTAACAGATTCCAGGCATCGCCGGATGTTTTTATCCTCGTTCAAAGTGATAATGACAACCGATAGTTTAATACTCATATTACTTAATTGAGGTAATTAATGTATAGTTCTTCATTGCCGAGAGGGTTATTTATGCCGTTTCTGGCTAAATAATCACCTTTATGTATCTCTTTTGACCGTTTGTTATAGTATTCTTGATTTAGACTTTGCTTTTGAGTCTTATTGATCGGGTGGTAAAGGTGTAGCGGAAAGTCAAGTAGAAATACTGTTTCCCCATATATTCTGATAGAATTGAGCCTCCTTCCAAGGTCATCATCTTCTCTGCCCCATCCGGAGAAATTTTCATCAAAACCATTAACCCTGTAGAAATTGTCTTTGGTAATACCAAAAACTCCACCCCGGAGTTTGGGTTTGTAGGCTTTGCTGCTTAATATTGTCTTCATATAATTTGAGATTGTATCTTTTATAAATTGTCGGAAAATTTTATATCTCTGAGGTAGTTTAACAGGATAGCGTAAAACGTTGTTTTCGATGCAGGTATAAATCTTTTTATTCTGGGACTTGAATAGTCTTACCGGATATGCCACAACAAAGCTGTTATTGGAGACGTGTTCAGCATATTGTCTGATATAATTTCTGGTTGAGATAATGTCCTGATCATTAAAAATCAAGATGTCGCCGGTAGCAACTCTGGCTCCATTATTTTTGCATTTGGCTAAACGAAATCCATTGTCTGATTGTTTTACATATATAAGCTTACAATTGACTTTATCCAAAAGACTGATAAGCAATTGCTCAATATCTTCTGATGAACCATCATCACTTACGACAATCTCATCAGGTACTCTTGATTGTTGGATTAAACATAGTATTGCATACCTGAGATACTCTGAATTATTATATACAGGGACTATTACTGAAACTTTACTCATGACATTTCAATCTATGTTGATCGGATATTAACTTTGATTTCATTTGAGGATATGTTTGGAGTACGTTCAAGATAAACAACCTTACAATACTCGCTAAGATAATCGAATTTTCCAACCCAGTCATTTCCCATTACGAAAACATCAATCTTGTTATCCTTAATATCCGAAATCTTTTGTTCCCAATTAGATTCAGGTATTACCAAATCCACATATTTGTTTGATAATACAATTTCAGCTCTCTCAAAGTAGGGATAAACTGATTTTTTACCCTTTAGCTCATTAAACTCATCAGTAGATACTGCCACAATCAGATAATCTCCATAAGATTTAGCTCTTTCCAAGAGTCTCAAATGCCCATAATGAAATAAATCAAAAGTCCCGTATGTAATAACTTTTATCATGTTAAATCCAAATGTCAGTTTTTTCAGCGTTTTGTGGTCCAAATGCCCAATCCCATTCTTTCACAGGAGTTCTCCATTCAGGACCGTATTTTCTGGTTACGTAATCTTCCTGATCAAAGGGGACATTGAAATCATATCCATGATAAGTGATAGTTTTTAGCTCAAAAGCAGGATAATTATACTTTATCAGATTGCGTTTTTTAGTTTGTTTATCTCTGAGCCAAGCTCCATGCCACATTCTGTCTTGCTCAGTGTAAAAGTAAAAGATATCAATCCTGACGCCATTCTTTTGCCATGTTTGTTCGAAACCGCAATCAAGAGAACCGCAAGTGCGTTTTAGATTCCATCCACAAGCTTCGAAAGCAGTATCGATTGATTTTGAATAGTTATCTATTTTACATCCCAAATCTATATCATTGTCATGTTTAATAAAATATCCTTCCCGGTAGAAGCCCAAATGAGTGCCATCAGTTAGCCAGGCTTTGACATTAATCCCGTTCAACAACGTAACGGCTTCTTTTAGGCTTTCGAAAGCGAGTTCCATATCGAATACTTTCACTTTGTCGTTTTTCTTTAGAAAGGGTAGTAGTTTGCTCAATTTCATGTTTACCTTGCCCGGGTGTAAGACTACAATTTTTTCAGGAGCACGTAGTTGCGGAATCCGCCGATTTGTTTACCCTGATTAAATATTTTCTCAAAGAAGCTTAACAGCCTGTATTTTAATTTTTCATGCTTATGAGGCAATCTGTCTTGTCCGGGTTTACCTGATAGCTGCAATTTATCGCTCCAATTCATATTATTAATCATATCTTTCATTACAGACGGATGCGTTCCGGTATATGTTGCCAATAGATTCAATGGACCATAATCGAAATATTGATTTTCTTTAGTATAGTGATCATTTGCCTTCTTTAAGCCCCAATGCACAGAATCGAGAGATTTTCTTTTATTTTGCATCAGATGAGGTGGTCTCACCCAGCCATAATGAAAGATCTCAGCCTCAACCGCTGCTACATTCAGCTTTCTGGTTCCAACTTCCTGTCTGGGATTATCATAGTATTCAAACCATCTGAAGGACTGGGCGCTTTGGTAAGAATGAATCTTGGGTAGATTCCTGACTATTCTGATTTCGTGAGGATACCACCCATGCCCGTTGTGATAATGCTGATAATCTCCCCAAAAATGTTTATATTGAAACAGAAGTCCTTCGACCTTGTTGTTATCAAGTAGCTGTTCGCATCTTTTCTGTATAACGGGAAGATATTTTTCGTGGACTACTTCGTCAGCTTGCAGATAGAATAACCAGTCACCTGTGCATTCTTTCATCGCAATATCAGTTTGAATGGAATTGATAATACCTTTCTTAAAGTACTTTTCATCCCATATAGTATCAATAATTCTGATTTTAGAATCTCCGATAGCAGTAATTAAATCTCTGGTTCTATCATCAACATCACCTTTTCCAATAGCGATAATAAATTCATCGCAGATGGGAAGTATTGACCTGATGGCTTCCACTATCGGGTAATAAAGTTTATCTCCGTTTCTGACAAAAGAAAAACCACTTATTTTCATTCCTGGCCTGCTTTATCTGCATCAATATTGAATTGAATGTTATATAATTGCTGGTATCTTTCACAGTTAGTAATCAGTTCATTATGGCGACCAATACCAACTACACTTCCTTTTTCCAAAACAACAATTTTATCAGAATCCAATATTGTTGAAAGTCTGTGGGCAATTACAATAACGGTTCTGTTTTCGGTTGCCCGGTTAATTGCTTCCTGCACTTTTCTTTCAGAGTCCGTATCAAGAGCAGAGGTCGCTTCATCAAATACCAGGATTGGCGGGTCAGCTGCAATAGCACGTGCAATGCATAATCTCTGTCTTTGTCCGCCGGAAAGGTCTGCAGCTTTGGTTTGCAGCATTTGATTATACTTATCAGGGAATGTTTCGATAAACTCATCTGCATAAGCAATCTCTGCTGCATGCTTAATCTCAGCTTCACTCAAATCCTGGTGGTGACCGTATTGGATATTGTAGGCAATTGTATTAGAAAAGAGTATGGAGTCCTGCGGAACGACCCCGAATAAACCTCTTAGGTCACTTAATCTGATTTGTTTAATATCAATACCGTCTATGAGAATTTCGCCTTCAGCGTAATCATACATTCTGTTAAATAAGTTTACAAGAGTTGTTTTCCCCGAACCGCTACCGCCTATAATAGCTACTTTCTCACCTTTATTAATAGTGAATGTAACGTCTCTGAGTACCCAATTGTCTTTTTTATAGCTAAAACCTACCTTGTTAACATTGATTGAATTAACAAAGTCCCTTTTATCTACCGGATTCTCAGCTTCTTTGATTTCCGATTGAAGGTTAATGATATACGATATTCTATCTAAAGAGACAAGAGCTTTTTTAATATCAGCATAAGCTTTAGTTAGTGTTTTTAAGGGGTGTAAAGTAGCAAAGATAGCTACCAAAAAGGCTGTAAATTCACCTAAGGTAAATTGCCCGCTGGAAGATAGCATTTCCCTGCCTGCAACGAGAAGCAATACTACACCTATTAAAGTAGAGCTTAGCTCACTGATCGGCATATTGAGAGCGCTGTACATCTCCACTTTTTGCCATAGTTTGCGGTATCTGTTGTTTATCACTTTATAGTTGTTTAGCTCAAATTCTTCTCTGGAAAATGCTTTTACTATTCTCATACTATTGAGTGCTTCTTCAACATGTGAAAACATTGAAGAGTATTGCATTTGAATACGTTTGGCATACTTCTTAATCTTTTTCCCGATGTAACTGATAGATATGGCAAAAATGGGTGTTACAAACAAACTGATAAGAAAAAGCCTTGGATTCATAAAATACGCCACTATCATGCAGGAGATCATCACCATCAGGTCTCTTAACGCTATAAAGAGATTGGAGATAAATTCGTTACTCACTATCGAAACATCATTATCCATCCTGACCTGGGAATCACCAACTCTGTTTTGGTTAAAGAAAGCCAGTGATTGAGATAAGTATTTTCCAAACATAAGAGAGCGGATATCGCGGACTGATCTTCCTCTTAGATTAGTAAACATCCACTTATTTGAATAGTAAAAGATGTTTTTAAGAAGAAACATAATGACTACTAATACACTAATTCCTCCCAATACAGTATACGGGTCTGTATCGGTCAGTATAGCTTTTATATCATTCAGTAATCCGGATTGTTTTATATTCTGGAGATGGACGATACTGACATCACCATGAAAAAATGAATAAAACCTTGCATATATTGCATTGGCGAGTCCGTTAATTGTATTTATATGAGTAGCATTAAACCGGGGTTTGAAAACAACATCCAGTACCGGTACTACCATTGTGATGCTGGCACCGTTCATCGCTGCATACAGCAGCATGGTAATAACGCCTCCGACCACATATCCCCAATAGCGGAACATGATGGCATAGATACGTTTAAGGTTTTCCCACTGACTCTGATTATCTTGTGGATGCATTAAATACTATCCTTATGGGCATAAAAAAAATAGCCAGCCGTAGCTGGCATTAATAAAAAAATGGCACGCCCTAAGGGATTCGAACCCCTAACCTTCTGATCCGTAGTCAGATGCTCTGTCCAGTTGAGCCAAGGGCGCATGATGACTTCCTTAAACCTGGAACCGGCTTTTCTGTCAAGCAGTTCCTTAGAAACGTCTGCTTTAGTAATTATAATCGACATCATTATTCAGCGAATCACCAATAATAACAGAACCTTTGCTGATATACAGTTTAATTTTCTTCTTCCTCTCGACTTTAGAGCCGACTTCAGGAGATATCTGGACTACAGTATTAATCGGATATGTATTTGAGTAGATTGAATCGGCTATTGCAAATCTTAATCCAGCATTCTTTAGCACTATCCAGGCTGCCTGAATATTCAAACCTACAATCTCAGGTACTTTTACTGTTTTTGAGCCTCTACTCACAATCATATAGACAGTTCCATCTGGTTTGATAAATTCCCCTGCTTCGGGTTTCTGAGAAATGACATAATTAAAGTCAATTTCGTCAGACCAGGTGGAGTCTTTGACAACAGCATGCAGTTTATTATCAACCAGCACTTTAATAGCCTGGGTGGAAGTAAGCTTATCAAGATTCGGAACTTCGACTGTTTTGGGTCTTCCAAAGAATAAGGGCATCATGATCTGACTTGTCAGAAAAGCAACAACGAGGATGATTCCCAAACCAATACCAATATAATATCCATAGAATCTTAACTTGTCTTTTTCCATCTTATATCCTACTATTTGATTCGTACTAATTTTGCTGCAAATGCGCCATCCATATTATGCCGGAATGGCACTGTCTTTAAGTATCCGTTTTCTGTATAGGTCACCGGAACAATCGAATCTGCATTAACTAATTTAAACTTCTTATTTTTGGCAAGAAATTGTTCTATCTGTTTTTCATTTTCCAGAGGATTCATCGTACAGGTAGAGTAGATTAGAAACCCATCCGGCTTAACAAAATTAGCAGAATAGTTCAGTGCTTTTTCCTGAAGTTTGAGTAATCCCGGCATATCCTGATGTAATTGCCATCTGAGGTCTGCTTTTCTGCCCATAACTCCCCAACCGGAACAGGGAGCATCGACCAATACTCTGTCATAAGCCGGAGCCACTGGTCCGTATGTAAAAGCATCCTGTACAATCATTTTTATATTAGTAAGCTGTAATCTTTCTGCTGCTTGCTTGAGTAGTTTCATCTTACCGGGTGTTTTATCTACTGCTATGACTTCTCCGCTATTGTTTAATCTCTCTGCTATATATGTACATTTCCCACCGGGTGCAGAAAACAAATCAAGAACAGAGTCATCTGTTTGAGGGTCCAGCAATTCAACTATCAGCGCTGCAGATGTATCCTGGATAGAATAGTATCCTTCCGAAAAAGCTACATCATCCAGAGCTTCAAAGGCATTACTTGTGACCAGAATATTCTTACTTGCAGGAGATTGAGTGCAATGGATATTCCTCTTGCTAAAGTACTGAATTAGCTTATCTGAATCGGTTGCAATGGTATTTACCCTGATATGAAGCTTAAGCGTTTCATTAAAGAATATTGCCATCTTTTCTGTCTTTTCTGCGCCCCAAAGTTTATTCCATTCCGAGATTAGTTTGACAGGGTATGAATATTCATATGCTATTCTTTGGTCAGGGTCATCCGGGTATATAACTTCAGGATTTCTTTGAAATGAGCGCAGAATAGAATTCACAAAACCTGATACACTTTGTCCCATTAATGATTTGGCAAGCTCAACTGTTTCGTTGATTGCTGCATGGTCAGGTACCGAATTCATATAGAGCAACTGGTATAAGCCCATATACAGCAGCACTTTTATTTTTATATCAGTTTTATCAAACTTAGCCGGTTCTGTAAATTGCCTGCAGATAAAATCCAGTTTTAGTTGATACTTGATGGTTCCTTTAACCAGATTATACATAAATGCAACCTGGTCAGTCTGGTGTTTGATATTTTTTGCTTTCTGCTGTAAAAGATTATCGGAAAAATCTTTGTTCTTTAGAACCTTTACGATGATATCATAAGCTTCGTTGCGGATATTCATGCTAAGATTTATACATTTGCTTGATTACAAGCTTGATTTGTTGTTCCACTGGTAAGCTTCGGTCATCTTCTTTTAATGTGTGTAATGCTTTGTGAATATCTTTGGGATTATAACCCAAAGCAACAAGCGCTTTTTCCACTTCAATAAAGCTGCTGTCTATAGAAGTTTTTTCCGTAGCATCCATCAAATCAGTGAACTTCATAATGTCATCTTTGAGTTCAATGATTATTCTCTGGGCAGTTTTTTTACCGATTCCGGGAACCTTGGATATTAGTCCATCCTCTTCTTGTTGGATTGCTTTGATAATCATGCTGATATTCATTGATGAAATAATTGATAAGGCAATCTTAGGTCCGATTCCTGAGATGGCGATAAGTCTGACAAACATGGCTTTTTCTGCAATGCTGTTAAAACCATAGAGTCTGATTTCATCCTGATTCATGCTGATATACAGATATGTAAATATGGAGCAAGGTTTGTCTTTATCAGGTAATTTTTCAAAAGTACTGAGCGGTATCTTGACTTCGTATCCGATACCATTAACATCCAGAATGATACTGGTAGGGGCTTTCTCTTTTAAAATGCCGTTAAGATAATATATCATGTAAACCTGTTCCTGTTATAATGACACAAAGCAATTGCTAAAGCATCGGCTGCATCAGATGTCAGTTTCTGTTGAGTCAGCGGTAATATTTGAGTTACCATATAGCGTATTTGCTGTTTGGAAGCATTGCCATTACCGACAACAGCTTTTTTTATTTCACGCGGTGAGTATTCAATGATAGGTATATTGTGTTGTGCCAAAGCAAGCATAATGACGCCTCTGGCGTGTCCAAGCGTGAAAACACTCTGGACATTCTTTCCAAAAAAGATACTCTCCACGGCTGCATATTGCGGCGTATATTCGTTAATAACTTTTTGTATCTCACGATATAAGATACAAAGCCTTTCCGAAAGAGGTTTCTTTTCATCTATATGGATTACATCACAGCCTGCTGCTACAATCTTTCTTTTTTCCAGTTCCAGTAATCCGTAACCACAATGTCTGCTTCCGGGGTCAATTCCGAGAATGCGTACAGGTGTTTCGATCGTTACATCTCTCGCTTTTATTTATTCCTGATTCAGCTTTGCCATCACTTCATCAGAAAATTCGAAATTAGCATAAACTTTTTGTACATCATCCAGTTCTTCCAGATGGTCTATCAGTTTCATTATCTTTTCTGCAAAGTCATCAGCATTGATAGTTGTTTTGGGAATTCTGGTGAGCTCTGCATTTTCTACTTTATATCCGGCTTTTTCCATTTCGGAAAGCACTCTGTGGAAATCTGTAGGAGAAGTATATACTTCGTACTCTTCTTCGCCTTTTTGTATGTCTTCAGCACCTGCTTCCAATGCTGCCATCATGATATCATCTTCTTCAATGCCTTCAGCAGGGACGGTAAAATAACCTTTCTGCTCAAAGTTCCAGGACACAGCGCCGGCAACAGCCATATCACCGCCAAACTTGGAAAATGCATGTCTTACATCGGCAACAGACCTGTTTTTGTTATCTGTCATAACTTCAACCACTATGCCAACCCCGTTGTGTCCATATCCTTCATAAGTGATTTCTTCGTAGGCAGCGCCTTCGATTTCTCCGGTTCCGCGTTTAACTGCTCTTTCGATGTTTTCACGTGGCATATTAGCTTGTTTGGCAGTATTAATAGCAGTTCTGAGTCTGGGATTGGTTTCAGGGTCTCCGCTGCTCTTGGCAGCAAGAATTATCTCTTTTACGATACGAGTGTAAATTTTTCCGCGCTTGGCATCAGTTGCGGCTTTTTTATGTTTAATAGTGCTCCACTTATTGTGTCCTGACATAATTACCTCTTTTTATCTTCATTCTTAATCTCTAACCATTCTTTTTTGACAATCTACTTAATGTCAAGAAAAGAAAAAGGAGGCGACTTAATCGCCTCCTGACTTGAAATACATTTTATTAGTTAATGACCTAATAAACTTAAACTTCGCTGTTATCCTGCCAGGCAGCGATTACTTTTACTGCCAGTTCGTCCGGGACCTTCTCATAGTGCGAGAATTTCTGTTCAAATCTTCCTCTGCCCTGAGTCAGTGACTTAAGAGCAGTAAAATAATTAAACATTTCCAAAGCAGGAAGCTGAGCTGTGAGATATTGTTTCTTCATGCGTTGTTCCATACCCATGATTCTGCCGCGGCGTGTAGAGATATCACCCATCACGTCACCCATATAATCACTTGGTACGATAATAGTGATTTCATGGATTGGCTCCAGCAGGATAGGTTTAGCTTTGGCAAAACCTTCTTTGAGTGCCATGGATGCTGCAATCTTGAATGCCATTTCAGAAGAGTCAACTTCATGATAGCTTCCGAAATAGACATCAACGCTGATATCCACAACCTGGTAACCGGCTATAATACCTTTTTCCATCTTTTCCACTACACCCTTTTCAATAGCAGGGATATAGTTGGAAGGAATGGTTCCGCCCACGACGGAATTGATAAACTTAAAGCCTTCGCCTCTTTCCAGAGGTTTAATGCGGAAATAAACGTCGCCATACTGACCACGTCCGCCGGATTGCTTTTTGTGCTTATAATTGGATTCAGATGAACCCATAATAGTTTCTTTATAAGGAATGCGAGGTTCTTTAATCAGGGCATCGACTTTGTAACGATTCTTCATCTTACGCAGAACGAGTGCCAACTGCTGCTCACCCATACCGGAAATCACGTTTTCACGGGTTTCCTGATTTAAATCGGAGTGAACGGTGGAGTCTTCTGCAATACATCTGGTCAAAGCTTGTCCAATCTTGTCTTCATCTGATTGATTAACAGCTTTGATGCACTGCCAGATAACGGCTGACGGGAAATGTACAGGTGGTAACTGCAATCTGCTGCCGACAGCGGTGATGGTATTGAGCACTTTGGAATTCTTTAGCTTTACCAAAGCTCCGATTTCACCTGCTTTGAGTTCAGATGTATCATGACGGTTTTTACCAAGCATGAAATACATATTACCGGCTTTGTCTTTGGAATCCTTTTCAGGAGTATAGAATTCCATACCGGTCTTCAGAGTTCCCGAAAGAATCCTGACATAAGTAAAGTCACCCATATTGGGGTCAGCATACAGTTTGAAAATATATCCGAGCAGTGTGCCACTTGGGCTGGCAATTAAAGTAGTAGGTTTGTCATTGTCTAAAACAGCTATTTCTTTCTTATCTTCCGGAGAAGGCAGATAGTTGACGATAGCATCAAGGAAAGCCTTAACAGCTACACCTGTACCTGCTGAGCAGGCAAAAGCAGGAACTACATCACCATTGGCAATGGCTTTTTTGAGACCTGTCATCATTTCAGCTTCGGAAAGCTCACCATTTTCCAGGAAGTTATTGAGTAGCACTTCATCAGTTTCAGCCACAGCTTCCATGATTTTGGCTCTGGCTTCGTCCACATGTGCTTGCATGTTGGCAGGAATATCGGCTTCTTTATCATGTATGAAGGCTTTCTTGCGGATGATATCAACCACGCCTTCAAAAGAGGCTTCTTTACCGATGGGGATATAGATTGGAACAGGACTGATGCCTGTATTCTCATTTATTAAATCTAAGGTTTTGTCAAAATCAGCATGTTCGTTGTCCATACGGTTAACTAAGACAACTTTACCGAGATGCTTATTTTCCAGATTTTCCATGGCAAGCTCAAGACCAACTTCAAATCCACCGGCTGCATTACAAACGATTATGGCATTTTCCACTGCGGAAATGGCAGCAATGCTGTCGCCCACAAAGTCAGGATAACCCGGCACATCAAGTATATTGATGCGGTGGTCATTCCAGTCCACAAATCCTATAGCCAGACCCAAAGTCATCTTCTTGGCAATTTCTTCGCTATCAAAGTCAAGCTGAGTATTACCTTCATCCACTTTTCCGATTCTGGTGGTAGCACCCGCCATAAAAAATATCTGTTCAGCCAGAGTGGTCTTACCAGCGCCACTGGCTCCTAAAAACAACAGGTTACGTAGTTTCTTCATTGCATATTCTTTCATCTTTTCCTCATGACTATTTATCTTTATTCAAAACAGTTAACTCATTATATACTAAGATTTTTACCAGTAATTTCTACTCAACCGCCCTGTCAATGAATAAATTAGCTTTGCTCAGTGGATTGGAAAGTAGTGTAGCATTCCAATGCTACATAAACGTGAAACAGTGGAACAGTGGAAAGGTGAAACGGTGTCATTCCTGCGAAGGCAGGAATCCCCGCTCTTTTTCAATTATCGCTATCATCTTCAAACAGATCTGGATAACCTTCAATTCCCTCATTGAATATATTTATTGTATTCTCGACCATCTGTTCTACTGCATCTTTACGCATAGTATCAAGAGGACAACATCCCATATATGTGTTTATTGTGATTGGGTATCCTCCATACATATATGATACCGTTAGAGAATATATCGTCCCGATATCTGATGCAATTAATGAGTTTTTAAGAGGGTCTAAAGTAACATAAGTAATAATAAACATCCCATCTTCTAATGAATCTGCAATTGCGATTTCATCAGTTGCAATAATCGCTTCTTTATATGATTGCAGTAATTTCTGCCCTTGTTCATCCTCACTTGTACCGATAAGATATACATTCACTTTTTCAGCAAAAAGCAGCGCAGTCAACATTAAGACAATGAATATTAAGACCACAGTTTTCATAAACACTCCAGTTAGTTTATTTAATAAGTACTATAAAAAGATAAATTCTCGTATTGATTTAAAAACATCATTCGCCAGAAATCTCTTTGACCTTATCAATAACTTCTTTGAAATCATCTGCTGACCCTTCAAAAAATATTTCAATATTGCTGTTATGTTCTTTATTCTTTCTTTCAATATTTAAACGAACTCTGAATATCAATTCTTCTTTAGACTTCTTGGCTTTAGACTTTAAATAATCATACAAACAATTAACAAATAGTGGAGCAGCAACATTCATAACTAAAAACATACCAATGATTATTAACATTGAGAAAGCAGCCACTTCCCCAGTTCCCTTTTCAACTAACAAAGTAATATCATTAGGATCATCTAATTTACTTTTCATGTAACTTAGAATTTCATTTGTTCCTTGCATATATAGCATCAGGTCTGAGTTTACATTTGATGTACTGGGAATGACAATGATTTTAGAATTCATAACTTTCTGTTTCTGATCTATATCTATCATCGGATTATTCAAAAAGAATAACATGTCTCTATTCGTTTCTTTGATTTCTAATATTTTAGGCATTCAATTACCTCTTTATTTTCTATCATTTACCCTAACCACGAATCTCATCTACAATGTTTTTAATATGGTTCTCTATATTTATTTTCTGTAAAGCTTGTAACGAAACTCCTAGTATCGTTAATAACTTTGTCCTTTCAAACATTTTCATTTCACCAAGTTGAATTTGCTTACATATTAGTTCAACACATGTATTAATAACATCCCTACCTACTTCAATAGATTGCTCACTCATTATTGCTCTAGATCTTGAATACATTATTTCTCTTTCATTCACAAAATCAACTAGTTTGTTATTAAAATCTCTTTCTATTTCTAAATGCATTGATGTTTTATGTTCTCTTAATTTATTTAGGAATAAGGGAAATGCTCTATTCTGAATTTCTACTAAGTAAGCTCTACCATGGAACTTTTGGGTAAGCCTTAACATAACATGAATATAAAAGTAAAAACACTCTTTATAAACTTCAAACCAATTGTTGTTTGAGATTTCATTTTCGATTTCAATATGCTCTATTATGTCCATTGCGTCTTTAATAGCAAATAACTCAAAACTCGATATTATATAATCAAGATACCCTTCGTATGTTTTATTATCTTTACTCATTTTAATTCCTAGTAATGAAATACCTCTTATCTATTGCCCTGCATAGAACCAATTGATTTGTTTATATCAATAGGACTCCACTTATGTCTCCAGCTATCAAAGTCTCCAAGTGCATATTCCAAGGCTATCATTGCTCCACTTTTCATCTTATCATCTAGTTTTTCAAGATCTTTTTGATTGAGATAAACACAAACCAGAATATCATTATCTCTGTTTGTTTTGTAAGTTTGAATAGTCTCATATACCATTTCAATATTTTTTGGTAGGTATTTTCTTCTAAAATTTTCTAAAGTTGTATCATTTATCTCACCACTAACTGAGATGGATCTTCTGGTTAAAGTGATCAGAACGATACGACCTTTGCTTTCTGAAGCTAAAGCTATTGCAGCAGTTAAACCAAATAGAATTGTTCCATCTTGTAACTTTGTTTTATCTATTATGAACCTTTTAATATCCATATACTCCTCCAATAAAATCATCACATACTAAAGATATACGTGATTACAATGCTATAAGCTAAATTCTTTGCAGACCTTTTTTATTGAAACGAATCTATTTTTATCCTTAAACATAACGTTGTCAAACAATTTAGAGTCCTCTCGACTGGCTAGTATCAAATTCTTGAAATTATCTTTGAAACTATTCTTATCCAAGAATCCTTTCAAATATCTCTGGCAAGCAAAATCAAGCGCATTTAAATAATCTTCAATCCTTTCCTGCAATAAATCATTGAATATTGTCTTTTTTTCTTCACTAATTTGATTTGGTTCAACAATTTTTTCTACAAGACTTGAATATTTATATCTGGCATCAGAAATCCTATCCAGACAAATTGTTTCTCGATCGGCTTGGGAATTTCGATGCTTGTAAAAAAACACATATAAAGAAATTGCTAGAGATAGCAAGGAAACAAACAATGCTCCTATAGCACAATATTCTAAGACTGTCATTATACCCTCAATAGTAATTACTTTTTGTCGTCTTTTTCTGCTTGTTCTAATCTGGTGATTTCTTTATCAATTTCATCTACTGCTGGCTTGAGGTAATCAGCTACAGAATTAACACTCTGAGCGAACACACCACTTTCTTGACCTTTCTTAAGAATGCGTATACGAAATAGTCTCGTTTTTAGTTTTCTCAAAAAATCGAGTTTATCTTCGTAAGAAAATGGTATATTGCCTTCCCAAATAAGATTGTTTATATCCGAAATAATCTGTACAATCTCTTTTTTAACAATTTGTACATCTTTGCCTTTAAGGTCTGATGCGTAGCCCTCAATTAATTCATCAATTTTTGCCATAATTCAACTCCTTTATAACGTTATCTAGTGATTTTCTTATTATTCTTGCTCAATACAGATTAGATATCTGTTTCTTCAAATACGAGACAATAAAACATGTCATTTACATCTCTATCTCATCTTGGAAGATAGGGTTTTTCTTTATATCAGGTTTCTTGTAGGGTTCTATTACATTGGGTGGCAATTTAACTTTGATAGGGTCACAGAACAAATCTTCTACAGAGATGAGTTGTATCTTGGGTATGACAATTTGCGTGACACCTTCCATGTAACTGTAGTTATAGTTGCCTTCGGAAGCAGCCACTTCTATCATGCCTTTGGTAGGTTTTTCGGTTGTGATTAAGATACCAAAAGCAGCGCTATGGCTTTGTACAGTTCCGATAAGCTCTCTTACCATAGCCGGATTGATACTGTGTCCACCTTTGACAGAGATAATGCCTTTATTGAGTTTATCGTTTCTGGTATGGTCAATGAAGTTGATTACTCCGTCCACACCCTTGTCACCGGATTTGACAGTCGGGGTTGCATTAAGCTGACTCACAGCCCAAACCTCAAACTGAAAAGGCTCTTGCTCTGCCAGTTTGGTTGCTGAATGCACGTCTTGCGGAACACCTTTAACTTTGAAATCCTTGCCATGCACTATATGGTTCTTTTCCATGCGTTTCTTAATGATGTCTATTGAGAGATAAGAAATATCAATCCCTATCCATTGTCGATTTAATCGTTCTGAAACAGCGACAGCAGTTCCACAACCACAGAACGGGTCTAAAACTGTTTGACCTTCCAAACTACTGGCTTTGATTATTCTTTCTAATAACGCTTCCGGCTTTTGAGTTGGGTAACCCAGTCTTTCTTTTGCTTGCGAATTTATTGGCGGTATATCATCCCAAAGACATTGTAATGTTGTGCCTTTGTTTTCATCTAAATAGCGTTTTAGCCTGATTCCACCTTTGTTTGTATAGTGCAATTTATCTTCACTATCAAGTCTTTTCATTGTCTCTAAAGGAACTCTCCATATAGACTTTGCTCCTTTATATTCATATTCGTAACCACCACCGGATAGACCTTTTGCTGATAGGTTGTCATCTGTCCAAAATCTGCCATCAGCGTCTTTGTGTTTAAACCTTGTTAAATAATCATCACCATGAGCAATAAATTGTGGAATCCATGTGTATTTATCTGTCTTTGAATAGAAAAGAATTATATCTACATTTGCACCAAATCTTTTCGGGTCATTATGTGCAGAGGTTCTTTTCCAAGTAATTTCATTTCTATAGTTTTGAGTTTCAAACACAGCATCTAATAATAACTTTAAGTAATGGCTGGCAGTGGGGTCACAATGCAGGTAAATGCTTCCTGTTGGTTTCAATACTCTTTTCAATTCAAGTAAACGGGGAGCCATCATGCTAAGGTAAGCCATAAGTGGACACTCACCCAAATATCCCCGCATGGCTTTCATCAAATCAATTAGTTTCTGTGGGGGGGGGGTTAGTAGTTAAAGTCCCAGTCAATAAACCTATATATTCGTTATTAGCTTCTTGTCCCCAGTTCCATGTATCCTCAAAGGTCTTTATCTGCGAAGTAGCTCCCTTAATACCTTCTTTTTCCGGTTTGAAAATTATATTATAATCCTTACCACTCTGAAACGGAGGGTCAAGATAGATCAGGTCTATCGTCTCATCTTTAATACTATTCTTGAGTATTTCAAGGTTATCGCCATAGTATAGAGTATTCATCTTTTTTCCTTCTTAGTTATATCCGTTAGAGAAAAAATAATTCAATAAATCATGATTTCCATTTTTCACGTTTCAGTCAATAGGATTTATGGCAATAATCAAAATACAGATAATATTGCTAGCTAATTAACTAATAGAGTTGGCTTTGTTAAGCCCGTTTTCCTATGTTTTTCTTCGACAACATAAAGACTATAATTATGTCTTAGTATCTTTATCACAACTTCAACAGAAAGACCAAGATACACAAAAAGACACATTTCGAATATGCATTTTGTTCTAAAGTATATTTGAGCAAAATTGTGACCAGTTTCTTGTGTAACTATTTCAATGCTATCTAAATGTACTAAACGATTTCTAAAAGTATTGATAGTATATGCTAGCTTTGATAGATCTTTCCCAAATAGATTTTCAGATATTATTTTATTATCATATAAGAAATCTAATATTGCTCTATATGAATTTTTCTTGTTGCTTCCTAAAAGCTGCTTTTCAATTCTTTTTAGAAGATTGGTTGGCAGTATAAGAGAATATTCGCTCTTTACCCTTGTTATCAATTCCTCAATAATTCTATCGAAATCATCATTTCTATAGTATCTATTGTCAGGATTGGTATATTTCAACAATGCTTCTAAACAAAACACTGTATTTAAATAACAATCTTCCAGAACTTTATCGTGGTTATATGATGAAAGATATGTATAGAACCAGTGTCGATGTTTGTTATGTAATTCTATGAATTTACTATAGAGCATTTGAAAATTGTCTTTAATATCTTGTGTATATGTAATTCTAATTTTATCATCTTTCTTTTTATCAAAATTATATCTAGCTATTTCGAATCTTATATCAAAATACTTTTCCTTATCAATCGAGTTAACAGACAAAAAAATCTCAGTAGGGTATATATTCTTACATAGAATTAATGTAAATAAGTTAACAAATCCCATTAAATATATATCTACAATGCTTTCAATTTCAATTTGCCTTCTAAATTCAAAAAGTATATTCGTATCTGGAGCAATTTCGGTTTTTTTATTGTCTCCCCATTTGCATGTTGAACTATTTGAACACATTATGACTAAACTATTGGAAGTATATAAATTGTATTTATTTGAATTACCATCTACAATGTATGAGCTGTCATTTGTATGTGGCATCATTAAGCTATTATCCATAATAGAATCTATGTGTGGAAATTTAAACTTACATGTTTTAAATCTCAATTTTGGTAAATCTTCGAAGAAAAAATGAGGTGCATATAGAGCGTATTCAACATTAAATGTGATATAATATACTCTTCCAAATGGATTACCACTAAATGAATTATTTATCAAATTTATAAGTATAACATACTCACCATTATTCAAATGACCCAATAAATATCTATATCTAAGTTCATCTAAGTTGTCATTGGCCATAATTTCAGCTGAGATTTTATAAGGTTGAAAGCAATCATATAATGTTAATACTATATCGGTGTGTTCGCTGGCAATTTTGCCAAATATCCTGTTCTTTGGCTCTTCTGGTTGCCAAAAATAGCCCTGTATATCATTGTCATTCATCATAACCTCTAAATCTAATATTATAGAAAATCTGATATCGTTATATTGGTTAGGTTCTTTCAAATATAAAATACTACATATATTTGTCAATTATGTTTTTAGATAGATGTTTTCTCATTCATATCATGTACTAATCTCGATAATTTCTTCCTTTCTCTCCATTTTCTACTCCGGCAATTATTGGGACATCGTCGGGAGCTTGTCGGGATTATCCCGACGATGTCCCGACTAAGCCCCGACGAGTTCCGGATTAATAACTGGACAAAAAGGGAGTATAAAAAGAGAAATAAATGTTCATCTTTCTTTTTTCATTCTTCCTTCATTCCTATAATAAACAATAATCGAATTACGCTACCAATACGCTACCAATACGCTATCAATACGGAGTTATAGCGTAATCACTCCGTATTGGTAGCGTATTGGTAGCGTAATTCATTAAATGGCAATATAGGGAATGATAAATCAAATTATGAATTATGAATTATAAATTTGAAAGATTTTTATGGACAAGATAAATGGGTTATAGAATATGGTTTTTATATATGACGTTTTGATAGACTATATATTTTCATCTTTAAGGTTCCATGTCCCGTCCTTCGTCAGGCTCAGGATGACACGAGCGGGACACTGAACGACACATTGAATTTTTATCTTTATCCATTTATGGTTTTTTATCTTTTAACAATAACATCTGGATTCCTGCCTTTAAATTGGACAAGCGAGGCGCATATCCTACGAGCAGGAATGAAGAACGTGTTGTAACACAGATTGTTAATTTGTTGGATACCGGTATTGTTAATGCCGGTTAAATGTAACACAGCTTTCTTAGCTGTTGTACGGGAGGGTTGGTTACCCTCACGAAATAGAATAGTACCCGTGATGATATTTTACTGCGGTTTATTCTCCCTGAGGTAACCAACCTCAGGGTACAACAGGATAACATCCTATGTTGATATAGAATATTATATAATATTTAATCTAATATCTCATTCCGTATCGTTTGGATAAGCGGATTTGACGCGGAGGGTACCGGAGCGTCAAATCCGCTTATCCAAACAAAAATCTTTAAGGTTATTCTTTTGGTTATCTCTTTCTCTATCGTCTGACTTCCCGATCACTGCTGATATGCTGGATTACCCATTATGGTATCCTACTCTTGCCTAATACTATCTGAGAAGATACTCGCCGGTGTGTTATTATTAAGCTACATAACGAGGTCTTTCTTTCAAGCCTCTAAACATAGGAACTACATCATCCGGCGAGATGACTATATTTTTTCACCTCTTATTACTTTGTCTATCTTTTTTTTGACGGTTATTCGCAATGTAATGCCTTACTTGCCGGTCTGATTATGCCCCGGCATAATACTTACGACGCTCTACATCATACTCAACATCATATTTAACCATTGAGTACATCATCTCAAGCAATTTACGACACATTCCCACAATAGTCTTTACCTTGTTTGAATTGCGTTCGTTCACTTGATACCAATATACTTGTGACAAGATTGGATTATTGCTTATCATTTCGACACATAGTAAGTATAATAGATTTCTTAAGCGTGGTCTGCCTACTTTAGATATGTGGTATCTGCCCATATAGCGACCTGATTGATAATTGGTCAGATTAAGACCAGACAGCTTGATTAACTCTCTGGCATGATTATAATGCCTTATATCTCCTGTCTCTGCCAAAATCAAACCAACCGATAGTTTACTCAACCCAGGGATACTACAGAGTAGCCCGCCATATGGAATGCGATCTACGCATTCTCGTATCTTACCATCTGTAGCTTTCTTTTGCTCTAATTTTAACCGTATATCTGCACCTAAGTACCGCAAGATATCTCTTACACTGTCTGTACCCTTGGTTATGCCGATACTGTTAGCAGATGCCGCATATATGCTCTCCAGCTTGACCGGTCTTAAGCTATGGCGGCTCTTATCTTTCATTATGCTATAATATTCCGCATAATCAAGTTGAGAGATGTCACCGGGTAAGGGAAAACTTTCCAAGGTATATAACAATGTCTTGCTGTTTAAACTCGCATAACTGGTTAGTTCCGGAAAATACTCAGCATAATACGACTCTACATAATTGTACAGCCTGTTCAACTGCTCTGTTAGAGACAAGTAATACTTAGAAAGATTCCTTAACTCAGCATATACCCCATCCGGTATTCTGTGGCTGATACTCTTGTCCAGGCGCATTAGGGTAACTATAATCTTAGGGTCTTTCTGATCGCTTTTACCAGGTGCATTATCTTCAACGTCTTTCATCCGCTTTGTATGCATGGGATTGATTGTCTTAACCTGATAACCACAATTAGTTAAATAATGCAATAGAGGAGTACCGTATGAGCCGGTAGGCTCTAAGCCAAAGATTATCCTGTTAAGTTGCCAGACTTGTTTTTGCTTCTCGGCTTCACCTATCAAGCGTTGATAACCACTTAAATCATTGTTGATATAAAAAGGCTTCCTATCTCGTGTATTACTGGCATCTGTCATGTAAACCCATTGCCGGTGTTTACCGATATCAATCCCCACCAACATACATTCGGGATTGATGCTATCTATCCCACCTTTTCTTTTAATATTCTTCATCCGAACCTCCCTGGTTGCTTTTTTCTATACCAACTTGAAAGGTCGAATTGTAAATCCTCAATCTAGAGGTTTAATATAGCAAGCTACTGGCTGCGCAGAATGTCCCGTCCTTCGACAAGCTCAGGATGACACGAGCGGTACATGACTTCATTTTTTATCTTTAAGATTCCTGCCTTCGCAGGAATGACACACACACTGTGGAACGCTGAGACACACCATTCCACTGTTTCACTGTTCCACTTTACTCATTTTTTATCTTTAAATCTCTAAGACCAAAGCTACTTTGTGGTTCTTTGTAGTCTTAGTGTCGGAGCCTGTCCTCAACTTGATTGGGGATGGTAAAAAAAAGTAGGAGAGAAAAAAATGAAAGTCACATTTTGTTATGGCGTTAAGGGTTACAAGGGTAACGTTGATGGGATGATATTCTATTCGGATAAGCGGACTAAAAAGACTTATGGCAGAAGGGAATTTACGTTTGATAACCATCCCGGGCAACCACCTTTCAGGAATGTACAGCAACAGATTTATGCTATTCAACCGCATGAGTATTACAGGGGCGATTTGAGTACTTATGTATTTTACTACAATCTCTTGCCGGAGAACAGGGATAAAAGGGTCAGGACCTGGACTAATATCTACAACAAGCTGATGTTCAATATGCAGAAAGCTATGCCGGAAACAGTAAATCTCAAAACCATAACCCGGGAGCAGATATATGAGCAAAATCTCCCCTGCAAGACGCTCAAAGATGCAGTAGAAGCAGGGCTGCTGCCGATGATTAGCGGGTATGAGTGCTATCACAATCAGATATAAAAGCGTGATTAGGTGATAAGGTAAGATTAATTACGAATTACTAATTCCAAATTACGAATTGGTTGGGTGAGTCGTTAGGGTAGTACAACAGACACTCTTGTCTGTGAGAAGAAGATGTGTCGTCCTGCCGGACTCTATTTTTTTATGTTTATTATGGCAGGCACTTACGTACATGGTTACATAGTTACGTCCTAAGGGACTTTAATAATAGATAATGGAAAAATGAACAGACTCTCTGCTTCTCACCGACTTTGTTTCTCTGTATTGAATTCTTTTCTCTTTATTTCTCTTTTCTCTCTGTGTCTCTGTGGGTAGATTAAAAGCCGGAAGGTTAACGTCTAACGAATAACATCTAACGATTAACGAATATAATTTCCATTGACAGAACCGGGGACAGTTGTGAGTGTTTTATTATGAATGGAAAGAGACGATGAGAAGGATTAATTTTAAGACTAACGAAGCGATTGCATTGGTGGATTGTAATAACTTTTATGTATCCTGTGAGCGGGTGTTTAATCCCAAGCTGGAAGGTGTGCCAGTAGCAGTTCTTTCCAATAATGACGGTTGCATAGTCTCCCGTTCCAATGAAGTAAAGGCTATGAATCTTCCCATCGGAACTCCGGCTTTTAAATATGAAGGGCTGTTTAAAAGTATGGGCGGGTGTTTACTATCGTCCAATTATACACTTTATGCTGATATGTCCAATCGGGTGATGCAGACTCTGTTGCACTTCTGTCCTGATATAGAGATTTATTCCATAGACGAAGCTTTTCTGAATCTGAATGGCTTTAAAACCAGAGACCTGACCAATTACTGCACAGAAATCCGTAATACTGTTCGCAAATGGACAGGGATTCCCGTATCAGTAGGCATTGCTAATACGAAGACTCTTGCCAAGCTGGCAAATCACATTTCCAAGAAATATCCCGGTTATCATGGCGTATTTAATATGCTCAATCATCCTGAAATGAACCGTATCCTGGAATCAATCCCGGTTGCCAAAGTCTGGGGTGTGGGCAGGCAATATGAGAAATTCCTTGTTCAACGCCATATTACCAACGCCAGGCAATTGCGTGATGCAGATGAGAAAATTATAGACCACTATATGACGAGTGTTGGTCACAAAACAGTACTTGAACTCAAGGGCTTTTCCTGTATTGATATGGATGAGACGCCCGGAAGCAAGAAGAGTATCGTCACTTCCAAATCTTTCAGTAAGCAAGTGGGTTCTTTGCCTGAATTGCAGGAAGCTGTTACAACTTATATCACCAGAGCCGCAGAAAAGCTACGTTCACAAAAATGTGTGGCAGGGCACTTGATGGTATTTCTCAATACTAACCGCTTCAAAGACGGTCCTCAATATAATAATGCTGCTTCCACCACCTTGTTTCCACCTACAGGTTATACTCCTGATTTAATCAAGGCTGCTATGAAATTACTTGACCAGTTGTTTCTGCCGGGATTTGAGTTTAAAAAAGCGGGAGTGATGCTGGCAGATATCATTCATGAAGATGATGTGCCTCTCACCTTCATGGCAGAAAACTATCTGGATGATAACCGTAAAGTGCTTATGGAAGTAGTGGATACCGTAAATAAACATCTGGGACAAGATACCGTGTTTTATGCCAGCGCCGGCATTCAAAAGGACTGGGAGATGAAAAGAGCCAAACTCTCCCCGAGATATACCACCCGATTGGATGAAATCCCTAAAGTGAAATGAATAACTTTTTTACCACAAAGACACGAAGACACGAAGATAAGTTCTTAGATGTAGTTCTGCATTTATGCAGGTTGAAACACATTGACACCGGGTGAAATGAATATCTTTTTACTACAAAGACACAAAGACACGAAGATAAGTTCTTAGATGTAGTTCTGCATTTATGCTGGTTGGAACGCATTGACATCGGGTGAAATGAATAACTTTTTTTACCACAAAGACACAAAGACACGAAGATAAGTTCTAAGATGTAGTTCTGCATTTATGCAGGTTGGGACACATTGACATCGGGTGAAATGAATAACTTTTTTACCACAAAGACACGAAGACACGAAGATAAGTTCTTAGATGTAGTTCTGCATTTATGCGGTTTATTATATTGGATATCGGGTTATAGAATTAAATGTCTTTAATACAGAATCCGATTTGCCCAAACACAATGATGTATAATAAAAGCTACAAAGGGCAAATTGAACTCCGGTAATGCTCATGTGTGCTGAATAGTTACGTTTCTATTGTCGCAAAACCGCATGAATGCGGTACTACATACTTTTTTTGGAGAGATATGTTAAAAACGATTAATGATATTGTATCAAGCTCAATGAAAGAGCAGAGGTCAGAGTTTATAGCTTTCCTCTACCCTATTGATGATGTCAGTAAAGTTAAAGAGATATTTGCCGCGCACTCTGAGCAATACCGTGATGCCACGCACAACTGCTATGCTTATATCATCGGCAAAAAGCAGGAATGGCAGTATTATTCTGATCAGGGTGAGCCCAACGGAACTGCCGGAAAGCCCATCCTGAATATGCTCTTAAAATATGAAATCACTAATGTTTTGGCTATTGTTACTCGTTATTATGGCGGAATAAAACTGGGTGTGAGAGGATTGATAGATGCTTATGCTGATGCCGTTGAGAAGGTAATAAATAATACAAGTCTTTTAGATTATCATGCTTATGTAAGAATCCATGTTTCTCTGAATTATACCATACTGGATAGTCTGAAGCATTTCCTGAAGACGCATGACGCAATGCTTAACGTAGTCGAATACAGTGGTGATATTACAGCAGACATAGATTATCCGGAGGAAGTTCATAACGAAGTAAGTCATTATCTTAATGACTTGACACAAAGAGGCTTGGTCAGAATATTAAGTTCTCAATAAAACAGATTGCCGGAGGTCTATTATGATTAGAAAAGCTGTTTATGCAGGAAGCTTTTATGAGGCTTCCCCTATTATACTAAAGAAACAATTTGATAAGTGGTTTAGTGAAGCAATACTCCCCAATGACATCAATAAAGTGCAGGGTGTTATTTGTCCGCATGCCGGATATGTCTATTCCGGAGCATGTGCTGCTTATTCCTATAAGCTATTATCTCTGCAAACATTTAAGACTGCCATAATTATTCATCCTTCCCATCGGGGCAATCATTTTAGCCTAAGTGTCTCTCCTTATTCAGAATATGAAACACCCATGGGTATATTAAAGCAGGATATACCGTTAGCAGATGTTATCAAAAGTAAAGGATTGCAGGATATTGATGCCTCTTATCATCAGAATGAACATTCTATGGAAGTGCAGTTGCCTTTTTTGGCATACATCAATCCCGAGATTAAAATCGTGCCTGTAATGATAGGTAATCAAACTGATGAAGCAAGCAGGCAGTTAGCAGATATACTCGTTTCTGTAGTAAATGAGAAGCCCGATGATATAGTTATAATAGCTTCAACTGATTTGTCACATTATCATTCTGCTGAAGAAGCTTCACGTATGGATAGAAAACTCATTGAATATGTAAAAAGCAATGATATTAAGGAATTGTACAATCACCTGATGCATGGCAAAATTGAAGCTTGTGGCTTTGCCGGAGTGTTGACTCTGATGCTTCTGGCAAATATGCTCAAACCAGAGAAAATGATAGAACTGAACTATACTCATTCCGGATATACCTCCAATGATTATGCCCAGGTAGTCGGATATTTATCTGCTGCGTTAATATCTTAAACATAAGGAGTTATTATGTTAACGAAAGAACAAAAGACCTTACTTCTGGATTTAGCAAGAAAATCCATAACTTCATATTTATCAGGAAACCAGGTATCAAAACCTGTGGATTCAACGCTGGCAATTAAAAGAGGAGTATTTGTATCATTACATAAACATGGTGAACTCAGAGGCTGCATTGGATATATCACAGGATACAAGGATTTAATTCCTAGTATCGTCGAAATGGCACAATCAGCAGCTTTTCAGGATAACAGATTCAGACCTGTCTCACCCGGAGAAATTGAAGAATTGGAGATAGAGATATCCATATTATCTGAAATGATACTCGTTGATGATGTGAAAGATATAGAAATCGGCAGAGATGGACTGTATTTAAATCATCCCTATGGCTGTGGTATTCTATTACCCCAGGTGCCGGTGGAATGGGGATGGGATGTGCCCGCTTTTTTGCAGCAAATTTGCTACAAAGCAGGTTTAACTCCTGGTAGCTGGGCAGATGATAAAGCAAAGCTATATCGTTTCACTGCTGAGATATTTAGCGAACATCAGGAAAATTCTGATTGACAAAAAAAGGCTCTTTTCGTTTTTGAATTACGTTCGTATGCATTTTGAGCGGGAATAGCTCAGTGGTAGAGCGCAACCTTGCCAAGGTTGATGTCGCGGGTTCGACCCCCGTTTCCCGCTCCATAGTTCTTTATATATGTCTGGCGACATAGCCAAGCGGTAAGGCAGAGGTCTGCAAAATCTCCATCTCCGGTTCAAATCCGGATGTCGCCTCCAAATAGTTTAGGTGCCGGAGTGGTGGAATTGGTAGACACAAGGGACTTAAAATCCCTCGGGTGCAAGCCTGTACCGGTTCAAGTCCGGTCTCTGGTACCATTTATTTACATGCGAGCGGGAATAGCTCAGTGGTAGAGCGCAACCTTGCCAAGGTTGATGTCGCGGGTTCGACCCCCGTTTCCCGCTCCATTTTTTTTATCTATGAAAATGAATAAATATAAAGCCGTAATCTTTGATCTGGATGGAACTCTGATTGATTCTATGAGTATCTGGCGTAAAGTTGATAGAGAGTTTCTGGGAAAAAGAGGCATTGAAGTACCCAAAGACTTATTTGAGCATTTACCTCAGGGAAATAGCTACAACCAGACTGCGCAGTATTTCAAAGATAGATTTTTACTCCCTGATTCTGTTGAAGAAATTATGAACGAATGGACTGAGGCAGTGCGCTGGCATTATAAACATGATATGACTCTCAAAGATAATGTGCAAACTGTGCTGAATTGGTTATGTATAAAGCAAATACCAATCGCAATCGGTACCAGTAATCACGAAGATCTCACTACGCTTGCCCTCACTCAGCATAACATTATGAGTTTTTTTAAGACCATCGTAACCGGCACCCACGATATGAAAGGAAAACCCTTTCCTGATATATTCCTGAAAACTGCAAATGAACTATCTGTAGAGCCTGAATCATGTATAGTGATAGAAGATACTCTTAATGGTATCAGAGCTGCAAAAAGCGCCGGTATGTATGCCATTGCAATTTATGATGAGGATTCAAATGAGCATAGAGAACTGATTAATAGTGAAGCTGATTTTGCAGCAGATGACTACACAATTGTACTACAAAAGCTAATAGAGCTAATCAACTAATGAATCAGCTATATATCATTATTGGGGCTTATGGCAGCGGTAAAAGTGAATATTCAGTTCATTTTGCCAGACAATTGAAAGCTCAGGGCTGTGATGTCGTATTGGCTGATATGGATGTTGTGAATCCCTATTTCCGGACTCGTGAAGTTAAAGATGTATTTGCACAGGAAAGAATTGAAGTTATTGCTCCGGAAGGTCAATATATTCATGCTGATGTCCCCATGATTTCACCCAGAATCAAAGGTGCAATTGAAAATAAGGATAAGACAGTGATACTTGACGTGGGTGGCGATCCAGCAGGATGCAGAGCATTAGGCAGATTTGTGGATGATATCAAGACCAGAGGTTATCATTTAATGCTGGTTATCAATACAAATCGTCCTTTTACATCTACACTTGAAGAGATTATTCTTATGCTGGAGATGCTTGAGTTTTCGTCAAAACTGAAAGTATCAGAGCTGGTATGTAATACTAATCTGATGGAATTTACGACTGAGAAGGTTGTTTCAGATGGCATAATAACTATTCAGCAAGTATCTGATTCTATATCAATACCGTTTACCAGATATCTTGTTCTGGATGCATACAAAGATGTTATTCCGGATAACCTAAACGGTAAATTCAGAGAAGTGATGACATATACTTTAAAAAAACCCTGGGAAAACTTAGGCGTTAAAGGAATATAATTTGCTTTCTCAATAGCCACGAATTATATATTGTATATAGTTCAATATTGGGAGTTAAACATGAAATCGCGTTTGATTATAGTTGCAATGACTTTTGCTTTAATACTACTAAGTATATGCTTGCTTTTTTCGAAACAGATACTCCTGCCTGCCGGAGTATATGTTAGTGAATTACGTAATACAGATGGGTCAATGACATTTACTGTAAGAACCATCACTTATAATGGCTCCTATCACCCAAGAAATGTAGGAGCAATCTGGATTACCAATTCACAGAATCAATTCGTTAAGACAATTAAAATATGGGCGTCTGAACACCGTTCCAGCTTAGTGAAATGGGTACAATCTTCCGGTAATAACACAACCGGAGCTATTACGAGCGCTACTTTGTCAAATCATCAGCTTCACAGCGTTACCTGGAATGGTAAAAACTATCAGAATGCGGCAATTACAGATGGAAATTATAACGTTAATATTGAATATACAGAAAGCAGCTCAACAACAAGCAATCCAGGAAAATTCAAAACTGTAACTTTTAATAAGGGAACCACGGCTGTTGATAACGTTCCCACCAGCGATTCTTTCTTTTCTGATATGCACTTAGTCTGGACACCTGTAATAGTTGCCAACGAAGACAATCAAAGCACACCCGGTACAATAGTTTTAAATCAGAACTACCCAAATCCATTTAGTAATTCCACAGAAATCAGCTACAATCTGGATAAGAACTCTAAAGTCAACCTGAATGTCTATAATACCAAAGGACAATTGGTTGCTAAACTTGTAGATAATTATCAGACCAAAGGCTGGAATAAAACTTCCTGGAACGGTAAACAGCAAAACGGTCAGAAAGCTACTCCCGGAAAATACATCTGTGAATTACAGATTAACGGTTTAAAACAAACCAAACTAATGACTTTATCAAAATAGCACTTAATTTTTTTAATGAGGTATCCAGTGAAAAAGAACATTCTATTTACAACTCTGATATTATTACTTGTATTTCTTAGCATTTGCTTGCTTTACAGCAAACAAATCATTCAACCTGAAGGTTTATTTTTAAATGAGCTACGTAATACTGATGGTTCTGTAACTTTTACTGTCAGAACCGTAACTTATAATGGAACATATTCTCCGCGCAATGCCGGTGTTATCTGGATAACAAATTCTCAAAATCAATTTGTTAAGACTGTTAAGATATGGGCTCAATCTTATCGAAGCAAGCTGGTTAAATGGGTTGCCAGCTCCGGAAACAACACAACAGGAGCAATAACGAGCGCTTCTCTAAACAATCATCAAATGCATTCCGTTACCTGGAATGGCACTAATGTTTCCAATGTAGCTGTACCTGACGGAGATTACAAAGTTAATGTAGAGTTTGCTGAGCATAATGCAACAACAAATAATTCCGGTAAATATAAGGTTATTACTTTTACAAAAGGTACAGCAGCCATAGACCAGACTATCGCAAATGAAACATATTTCACTGATATGCACCTGGTCTGGGCACCAATTGTTACGGCAGATGGAACTGTATCCGGTACCATTAAAAACACCTCTGATCAGCCTATCGCTAATGCACTTATTACAGTTGGCTCTCTTTCGGCTTCTTCTGCATTGAATGGCAGTTATTCTGTTACTATTGCACCAGGTACCTATAGTGTATCATGCTCTGCCAATAATTATCAAATGCAAAATGTCAATAACGTGGTTGTTTCATCAAACCAGGTAACAACAACGAATTTTATTCTTGCTCCAATCCCGGATGGAACAGTATCAGGATTGGTTACAGATTCACAAAACCAACCTGTCAGCGGGGCTACAATTACTGCGGGTAGTCACTCTGTGATATCATCTGAAACCGGAACATATACGATGCAAGCCTTTCCGGGAGTCTATGATATCGTTTGTTCTGCACCAAATTATCAATCTCAGACTCAGAACAACATAACAATTAGTTCAGAACAAACAACTACTGTCAATTTTAACCTTTCCAGTGTTTCCAATGATGACGAAGTCTCAGTTAATGAGAATACAATTCTTCTCCAAAACTATCCAAATCCCTTTAAGCAAAATACAAACGTGAAATATTACCTAAACAAAGGCTCAGTGGTAAAATTGAGTGTTTATAATAGTAAAGGCAAACTGGTGCGCACACTTACTGAAGGCAGTAAATCTCTGGGATGGTCCAATAGTAGTTGGAATGGAAAAGATAAGAATGGATATAGGATGCCGTCTGGTAATTATTATATACAATTAAATGTGAGTGGCAGAACAAAGACAATTGCGGCTACGTTAATAAATTGAGCTTTTCTAAGAGTTTATTAGCACTATCAGCATGATAACAAAGAGAGACAGACCCAGTTTACTCCGGCTTTAAATTTTGTATCTGAATACTGGTTTGTATCAATGTTTGCATACACTTGCATAGCACCATGGGTTGGAAAATAGTATAGATTATGTTCTTTCAGATCTGTCCATCCCAATTCAGGTGTTTCTTTACAGTTTTTAACAACGTAGCAATAGATATTATGGACATTTCTGGATATTTTATATGTCAGTTTGTTACCTACATTAGAATTCTTGATATTGTTTGAGAATGCAAAAACACCATTACCATCCGAAAACAGGATATTGTAATGCCCTCCGATATTGTTTTTGCTGAGCATTGACAAGCCTTTATGCAGACCCGTTAAGACATCTCCATTACATTGAAGAATACTTTTTACCAGCCAGAGAAAGAGATATTCGATATCATCTTGAGTGTTTGAGCTTAAAGTCTCTGGGCTATTGTTATCAAGCCATTCGACAAAACCTGATAAACGCAATAATAAGTTGTTCTTTTCTACTTCGCCATCCGTAACCATAGTGTAGGTCACATTTCTTAATGGGTCAGTAAAAGTATATGGAGATAGAGATGCAGTTCGTTTTGTGCAAGCAAGGATGACTTTACCGTTTAGAATTTCATCTTGTTTGAAATCCTGAAACGAAGCCAGTCTGTTTTTTATGGAGTGATAATTATCTTTGCTTTCCAGTGCATATGTATCAGACTCACTTATTGTCAGCCGATAGGGATTTGCACTGATGTCATCTATATAACTGATTATTCCATATTCATCATAACTATGATTTTTACTATTATATAACATTTGCAGGTCATCATAAACATTGGTAGTTTTATCTGATAATCGGGTTGTACCATTAAATGCTACTGCCAGAATTGAGCAATTTAAGTGCGTATTAACTTTGTTATTACTTCTTCCGAAATTCATCGTTCTGAACCAGTTACTACTAAACACTTATCCCCCAGTATTCTGACTTCTGCAAGTCCATTTTGATATATACTACTTGAGTTTGTATATATATGTTACGCCACTTACTTCTATTACCATTTCATCGTCATTGTTATCGACCACTTTGTATGCAACTTGTGAGATATCGCCTTTGAATTCAGGTAAAAGTAGTTTTTCTAAGAGAGAGATCGAGAACATTGAGCTTAAGAGCATTGTGCTCATCACAGTAGCTAAAAATAATTTTTTCATGGGAACCTCCAGGTTTTAATTAAGTTATATATATATAGTGGAGGTTTTTGTTAAAACAGGTCAACAGCTTGTTTATAAGTAGTTGATAGTTAATAAAATATAATGACAGTACCCCCCCCCTCCCCCGATGTAGGTTGACAACTAAATCAGAATTGACAGTAGAAACTCAATATTCAGACCTTTTGCTCTACTCCAAGAATCATTTTCGAAATTATACTCTACACATCAACTATTGTAAGATGTTATTTTCATCTATGCTAATTATTGTACATGCTTAGCACAATGTTATCCCAAATTAATAACATCTCTATTAATATAGTACACAATTTCCGAAATATGGTCAACAGCTTGTTTCTAAATGCTTGTCTGTTTGTTAGTTAGAATAGACACTATCTGGTCTCCCGACAAGGTCAATTTTCCCTTTTCTTTGTGCTTTCTAACTTCTTCTGCAGTTGTATTTATTACTATATAGGGTTTTTTTTCTTTAGCTTCTATAACCTTAAGGTAATTAGTGTGGTTAAAGTCTATTGTTAATTCAACAACTTTGGGGATTGGGTTAATCGGCGTGAATACCAGCATCAGTTTGTAAGAATTATCCATATATATCACATACCATTCAATACATGACTCAATATCTTTAAACAGATTCTGGAATTCTATCTTGTCAACTTTTTCCAGATAGTTTTTCAAATCTGCTACTCTGTTTTCTGAGAGGCTGACAAGCAATTGTTTGATAAATCTGACAATATTATTATGCTGAGCGTAATTTAGTATTTGGTCACTACTTCTCCATCCGTTTTCCCATAGTAACGAGGATTGAATATTTCGCTTGATTCTCTTCTTCTGAGAGTTAGCAGTATTCAAGCTGATTTTATGTTTGGCAGAGTATTTGAGAGAACTAAAATTAACAGCTTTCATTTTTTTAAAGATTGCAAAGTCTTCCTTGGATAATAGCCTGTAAACTTTCATCAAATCGATGTCGAAGATTTTGTCTGTTTCATCTTCATATGCTGCAGAACTTGGGGGTATGTCATGTACTTTCTTATTGGCAATATCCAGACTTTTCTTTTCGTTTTCCAGGTATCTGGTTGCTTCTCTTCTTACAGTTGTTCTGATCCAGGAAAAAGGGCTTTTAATTTCAGCTTTTGAAGATATCAGAGACAGAAGTGAATTCTGAGCGATGTCATAAGCACAGTCTTTATAGCCGACATATTTGCTGGCTATATTAAGAGAGTACTTATAAAGATCGTTATATTCCTTTTCAGTATATGTCATAGTTTTTTGTACCTTAATCTTCTAAAGATTAGATTGCATTTCTTTGTCAAGTTTTTTTGATGTGCAAACTCGCTAAGTGATAATATTTTGCCACATGTATAATCACTATGTTTTGATAGTCCTGTAAATAGAGTCAGGATAGTGTAAATCGGGTTCAGCTTTAATAATTATGATACGCAAATTGAAGTTTTAGTATTTGACAGAATTCATGATGTCACTAAAATGGAAAAAAACCTTTTGGGGGAATATATGAAAGTTGCCAATTTCACGATTGTAATTCTTAGCACAATGTTAATGATGACCTGTGCAATAAACGCTAAGAAAAAGGTCGTTCAGGAAGAAGTAATTGTAAAGACACCAATAGAGCTTGCAATAGAGAAGGCACAGAGCGCTGAATCTGCGTACATGGAAAAAGATATGGAAACAGCTATAACAAATTACACTCAGGCAATTGATTTATACACCAGTGCACTGTCAACTGCTACTGAAGCAGATTCTGTTCAACTACAAATATTCAGACTCAAACAAAACATTGCCAAGATTCACATTGATATTGCTTTCTCACAAGTCAACCAAAGCGAATATGATCAGGCAATAACAGAATATGAATCCGGGTTAAATACTTATAAGAGTATCAAACCTGAATCTGCTCCCAAAGACTCCATCGAGTTCAAGATTAATAACTTATATTATAATCTGGCTATTTGCTGTAAAGAAGCCGGCGAATATCAGAAAGCAATAGAGTACTTTGACTTGTACCTTGAAGCTTATCCCAACGAAGATAGTATATTACTGGAAAAGTTCAATATGTATAAAGACAATTTAAAAGATGAACCACAAGCCTTTGAAGTCTTGAAACAATATGCAACATCTAAGAATGACTTTGCAGCATCAAATAAACTTGGTGAATTGTATTGGGAAAAGAATGATACTGATAACGCAATACTGTGGTTTGAAAAAGCCCGTTCTATAAAAGACGATACAAAAATTCTTCCTAAACTTGCAGCACTGTACAGGACGAAACAACAATGGGAGAATGCTAATCAGATTTTATTACAATTTGTTACTACCAATCCTGATCAGGAAGAATTAAAGAAAGCCTATAAGCTGATTGGCGATGATTATAGTAAATTAAAGAACAAACCCAAAGCAGTTGAATATTTTGAGAAGTATCTTGCTCTCGACTATGATGAATCATTGGCTCTCTTTGTTTCCATGTATTATTATGACCTCAAGAATAACAACAAATCCATGAGCTATGCTAATATCGTTTTGGCAAAGAATCCTAATAATGCCAATGCTTTACTGTTCAGAGCTATCGCCAAATACAATCTGAAAGATATGAAAGGCGCTAAAGCTGATTTTGAACGTATCCAAAATGACCCAAAGAATGGTAATACTGCCCAACAATACCTTAAAATTATAAAATAACAGATGATATAATACTCTAAAAGGCGTTGACAATGTCATCGCCTTTTTTTTCATATACAAATAATCAAATTCCGAGGTATATATTACATGGATGATAAGATAAAAACAGAAAACTCAATCAAGGAAATATTCCGCTTCAATAAATCCAAATCTCTTGAAAGACCTTTATTGGGTTCTCATGTTCCGGCAGGATTTCCTTCACCTGCTCAGGATTATATCGAAGGCTCCATTGATCTGAATGAATTTCTGATATCTCACCCCAATTCCACCTTCTTTGTCAGAGTAGAAGGATACTCTATGACAAATGCAGGAATCCAACCTGATGATTTATTAATTGTTGACAGAGCTTTGGAAGCAATTCATAATAAAATCGTCATTGCTATACTGGACGGTGAATTAACTGTAAAACGGCTCAGTATTGTTGATGATGTCTATTGGTTAATTCCGGAAAATCCAACCTACTCCCCAATCAGAATTGATGAAAACATTGATTTCATCGTTTGGGGTGTTGTTACCTATGTAATACATAAGGTTTAAATCCTGAAAGAATAGAGAAAATAACAGTTTGAATACAGTAAAAAACCTCATCCTGATAATGCTTCTGATCACCTCAATAACTTTAATTTGTGCAGTTAATTTTAAACAAATTGCGTCACCTACATACAGACAAGTATTCATTAATATTCAAACAGATACATTAACATATATTCTTCCTGATAAACCATTGGTGGCAAATTCTGAGAGTGTCTATTCTGATAGCACTATCCTGCATGTTGGTGTTGATTACACTATCGATTACATCAACGGGGTCATCTGCTTCAGGCAAAGTACTACATTATCACAGACCATAACTGTATCTTATAATATTGTCCCTGATTTTCTGCTGCAAAAGATGTATGTCTATGAAATGAAGAGTATCAGAGACAGCCTGAATATCGTTTCCAATCCCCGAAATCAGTTTTTCCAGCAATCCGATAATAAGCTACTGATTACTGGCTCCAAGACCTTCTCCATTTCATTTTCCAATCAGGAATCATTTGATTTGAAACAATCACTTTACCTGAAACTGGAAGGTGAGATAAGTAATAGCATGAAGATTGAAGGTCAGCTATCTGACAGCCAGTCTCCCCTCACACCGGAAGGTGACTCCAAAGAAATTAGCAGTCTTGATAAAGTATTTTTGAAATTGTATGATAAACATTATGAGATTGTGCTGGGTGACCAGGAATGGCAGTTTAAGGACACTTATTTAATGAATTATCAGACCAAATTTGAAGGTATCAATGCCTATTATCACAATAAGTTCAATTTCCAGGTTGCATTAGCAGCAACCGGCGGCAAGCGTACTACGAACATCATACAGGGAATTGATGGTAAGCAAGGTCCATATTACCTCTCTGCCAGCAGTATGTTGCAGAATCTGCAGGTTGTACCCGGCAGTGAAAAAGTTTCAATCAACGGCGATAACAAAGGCCGCGGGACAGATTACTCCATAGATTATTCAGATGGCTCAATCACCTTTAAAATGCTGATTACTTCCAACAGCAGGATTGTAGTAGACTTTCAGTATACAGATGAATATTATAGCCAGAATATGTATCTCAATTCATCAGCTTTCTATTTGACGGATAAAGTGAGAATTCAGCACCATCTGATCTGGCAGAAAGATGATAAAAATAATCCTTTGCAGACAACTTTTACTGTTTCTGATAAAGACTCACTCAGAAATGCAGGTGACCACCCGGTCTGGGGGCAGGGGATAATCGAAGTGGAACCCGGTAAAGGACAATACATTGAAAAAGCTGACCTGAATAACTTCACATATTATGAGTATGCTGCCAATGATTCAACCGCCAATTATGTACTCTATTTTAGTAATGTGGGCTTTGGTAAGGGCGATTATGAACAGTTTGCTCCTTCCAAATACAGATATGCAGGCGTTGGCTTAGGAAGCTGGATGCCCTATAAACGTCTGACTGCACCTACAGATAATTCCAATCTGGGTATGGACGTTTCTTACAATTCTGAACAAATGAATCTTAGCCTGGAAGGTATGTATACCAATCAGGATAAAAACACGATGTCTGCTATAGATGATAATAACAATAAAAGCTTTATGTACAATGCTAAGCTAAATTACCATCCACTCGGATATAAGTACAATCCTCAGGTTTTGATGCAATATCATCAGCGCTACAAAAACAGCTTTTCTTTTGCCAATCTAACTTCATTTGAAGAAAGCTATGTATTCTCTTCCCTGCCGTCTTATGATTCCTTAGCTCAAACGCAGATGGACCTGACTGGGCAACTCTCAAATCAGGATTTTTGGAAACAGAGTGTATCCCTCAGATATAAGCAAATTACGTCAAAGTACATTCAAAAAGCCATCAGAGCTAATACTGACATCTACCAATCCGGTATTTTACCCTCTTTTAGCTGGCAGGGAGTCTATTCCTTGCAGTCATATTCGGACACTACTTTGACTCAATCTGCCTTAAATTACCATAATGTAATCACTGATTACAAATGGAAGCTTTTGTTATTACGTTTCAATTATTTCTTACAGCAGGATAATTACACTTATGCTGATACCCATAATAGCAACACTACAGAAGGTAACAGATATCAGAAACTGATACCGGGCATAAAAATCGGAGATAATAAGCAGTACAATTCCGAAATCTCTCTGGCAAAAGATTACAGCGACATCAGGCAATCAGGTAAATGGGAGAAAATCAATAAATCCAATACAATACAGTTCAATCAGCTCATCAATCTAAAGCTTAATACAGTGAACTTTAATTACACTCATAGAGAAATAAGCAGTAACCTCAATGATTCTCTGGTAAAATCAACCCAGAAGTACGATTTATTTGATTTGAAGTCGTCTCATCAGTTCTGGGATAATTCACTTGCTTTGATTACAGCTTATCAAATAAATCAGCTTGAATTCTTTCCTCAGGTCAGAGAATTGCAATATATCGGCGATGGCTTGGGTTTGTATGACAGTACCGGCGTTCAGATTACCGGTGGAGACTATGATTATGTGTATTCTACCAGCGGTAAGAGTAAAATGACTACAGAGGTTACCGCCAATGCTAATCTCTTTTATCATCTTTCCCAAAAATATCTTCCCGGTTCACTCTGGCAGAGAGTGCAGTTGGAAAGCGGATTTCAGATAAGTGAGAATACTCTGCGCAGCAATAGCATCAAAACCTACTTACTCTATCCTGATGCCATTTTCAATAAGAATACTACCATATATGGAAATCAGACTATGCATCACACTATCTGGCTTGATATTATGCGTGATATTGTGAGCGGAAGCATTCGCTACGAAGTAAACAGGTCGCTGGATAACAGATATCAATCTGAAAACAGAACTTATCATGATAGCAAAGAACTGGAGTTGGACTGGAAGAAAGTATTCGGTAATAAAATGCAGACTACATACACAAACAGTATGGAGCGTGACACGAGATACAATTCTGAAATCAGGAATAATTCCTATACTATGGTCATTTACAGAAGTCTCAATCCCACGACTAACGCACAGGCTTCTTTGTCATATACAAAGGAAGCAGGTAATAATCAGGATCAATCCAATCAATACACAATTTCAAATCTTAAAATCAATCCATCTCTTACCATGTATCTCTATAAAAAGTACAGAGTCACTTCCAGCTTCTCTGCTCAGTTTAATAAAAGAAATGGCTCGCAATATCTATCCTTTCTTCCCGATAAAAGAAATGGCTCCATTTATTTGTGGTCTATCCAGACTCAATACAGGCTCAATAGCTTCACATCCGGTTCGTTTGAATATTCAGGGAAATCTTATCCCGGAGAAGAAACCAATCATGAACTGAAGATGGAATTCAGAGCTGAATTATGATACATCTGAATTTTGCTGATTACGCCATCCTCTTCCCTATCATCTTTCTGGCAGGAGTAATCGATTCCATTGCCGGTGGCGGTGGGCTGATTTCATTACCTGCATATCTGTTTGCCGGCTTACCTCCTCACCTTGCCTTGGGAACCAATAAATTCTCTTCCTGCTGGGGAACTCTCTTTGCCACCCGCAAATACTGGCAGAATAAGATGATTGATATGCGCATTGCTTTGACCGGCGCAGCAGGAGCCTTACTCGGAAGCTGGCTTGGCACCAGAACCGTGCTCTTAATTGACCCATATTTTTTAAACTATATTCTGGTGGTACTGATTCCTGTCATTGCTGTTATAACCATCATGAACCAAAACATAGGGATAAAGAATCAGTCTGCCAATAGCACCATGAAGCGTAAACTGGGTTTGGGTATCCTCGCAGGCTTGATTATAGGCTTCTATGATGGCTTCTTTGGTCCGGGTACCGGTACTTTCCTCATCCTGTTTTATACAGTCATGCTCCATTATGATTTTGTCACTGCCAATGCCAATACCAAAGTGGTTAATCTCGCTTCCAATGTAGCAGCGCTCATTACTTTTGCCATAGCCGGGAAAGTATTCTATCTGGTGGCAATTCCTGCAGCTCTCTTTGGTATCACTGGCAATCTGGTCGGCGCTAAACTCGTAGTCCTGCGCGGCAGCAAAATCATCAGACCTGTTTTTATTTTAGCTCTTACCCTCCTGATGATAAGAATAATCTGGAATCTTCTGAAATAAGCTTTTACTTAACAAAGCCGCAGAGCTACTGAGATAGTTTAAGTATGTAGTACCGCCTTCAGGCGGTTTTGTAATTTGCTTACTTTGTATATCAGTAGGATAACCGCCCGCGGTTGTCCAAGCGATTGAACATTGTGCTTATCTATCTTTAATCACCTGAGGCAGGTAACCTACAACCCGTAGGATAGCTTTCCAAAGCTGTCCAAACGTATTTAGCAAGTAAGCGTCAGCATTCATTGGTCACCTGAGGCAGGTAACCTACGACCCGTAGGATAGCTTTCCAAAGCTGTCCAAACGTATTTAACAAGTAAGCGTCACCATTCATTGGTCACCTGAGGCAGGTAACCTACACCCGTAGGACGTTACTATGTAACCCAGCACGTTAGTGCTGGGTCAGAGATGTAGAACACCTGAGTCCGGTAGGACGGCACAATACTCAATTTATGATATTCACAAACCCTTCAAGTAATCAGTCTTACTATCCTCCCGGGGTCCACCCGGGTGATGCTTACTAAAATTACTAAGCATCAAGCAAGTGAATACATAGATGATGATAAGACTGATTACTTGCCGGATACTTGTAGCATAAGCATCCGTCATTCCTGCGAAGGTGGTAATCCCGAGTGTTTGTCATTCCCGGCTTGATCGGGAATCCAGTACCTTAAAACCGCGGAACGAAGTGCAGCAATACTATGCAACTCTTTAGAGTTATAATTAAACCTGCTCTGCTCTTAAATTGTGCTTGATAGCTGCCGGGTAGACGCTGGGACTTTCCTTAGACAACTAACTAAGGAACCCGGCAACAGTGTCCATACAGCAAATATAGACTCAACAAGGGCAATTATGGGTTATCTTATGCATGTAGTTCTGCATTTAAAAACTGTGTGAAAATACCAAAAGAAGAGCATTGCCGGAGTTCAATTTGCCCATTTTATTCTTCAGTAGATATCTTAGTGATTGGGCAAATCGGACTTCGGAATGCATTATCTGTAAAGGTTTTAGCAACACTCATTTTCCAATCTGCAACGCTCTTAAGTCCCAACGGGACGTCACATGGTAACGACGGGCTTTAGCCCGGCGAAAGGAATCTCCCTCTACTTTTAGTCCCATCGGGACGGCACATTTCAGTATCAGATAAGATGCTATAATGTATCGTACCTACGGCACTCGATTTTGTGGGATATGTGCCGGGCTAAAGCACGTCGTTAATACGTTTCATCCCTCCGGGATTAACATATAGATGCTCTTAGCTGATTATTACATACTTATTCTATCTCTATCTTCTTCCTCTTCAACTTTCTCTTTCTCTATCATTGCTTGCTTATTATCCCTTGTTAATATCCTGTTTATGCCTTAACTGACATGAGGATTTTTCAAAGACTCTAAAGAGAATCTACAGGAAGTCATCGGGGACTAGAGTCTCTATAAACTCCCTGCAGACTCCCTGCAGACTCCCTGCGTCAAGCACTAGATGTATAGGCAATAAATAAGAAGACAAGCAGTATTAAGAAGAACAAGAAAAGGGATTTTTGTGGCATATAGCTAGTGTTCGTCTGTAATAGTATTTTGTTGATCCGATTAACTTTATGATAGTCGTAGGGACATGCCTTGTGCTTGTCCGTAATTGGTGATATGGTCTTGATGTTTAATGAAATAATGGTTATCTTATCGGACAAACACAAGGCATGTCCCTACGACCATTGATTAACAGAAATCAGCGAATCTGCAACCTGTAGGATAGCTTTCCAAAGCTGCCCAAACGATAATGAGCATGTAAGAGTCTGCTATATGTATATATATATAGCATTACGTTATAATCAAGCTGTTGACCGTATTTGGGAATAATCGTACTATATATATAGGACAACAAATCTAAGCAATTAATTCGCATTATGTAGGAGGCATGTGTTTAATGAATCATTTGTAGGGTATACAACTTTGGGATAAAGTCAGTATAATACTTGAAACATCGTTCATGAAGTGCTGCAACTAAAGCAGATAATCTCAAAAAAAATCGTAGTAGGGACTAATTGGCATTGTATTGTGCAATTAGATTTTGGATTATAACAATTATATAGGAGAAGAAATGAGATATACGATTTTAATAGCAATAGCATTTATCTTGGGTTTATTATGTCTGCCCTTGATTAATCTTCATGCCTGCGCAATGACAGCAGTAATATCCAATGGAACTCACTTATTAAGCGATGAAAATACTGGATTACCGGATTATCAGAAATTCTAAAAGCGCAGGAACTCAAACCCTGACTTTATCCAGAAGAAATGTAACTTTAAGGAAGCAAGAAATCAAAGATGGTGAGACAACATTCAGTATACTGAGCTTAAACGGAAATGAAGCAACAAATTATAATGCATTACCGCAGATTTCCCATGTCGCATATCCTAATCCGTTTAATTCATCTGTATCAATTAAATTAGATGCAAGCAAAGATTACAAATCGGATGTATCGATCTATAACGTAAAGGGAGAAAAGGTATCCTCTTTATTTACTGGCATTATTACCAAAGGTAGCCACAATCTGATATGGGATGGAACTGATTCAAAAGGCACAAAATTATCCAATGGCATCTACTTTTATAAAGTAACTGCAGATTCAAAGACATTGACAGGAAAACTCATCTTAATAATCATCTAAGTATATACGGGGGAAAGTTCATTCCCCCGTATGCTTTCGAAAGGGATTTATGAAAACGACTGTTTTGTTAGTTTCGGTCATGTTATCACTATTATGTGGACTGTATTCTGCAATCTGGCAGGTTGACCAATCCGGCGCCGGGGATGCGTTAACTATTCAGGCAGGGATTGATTTATCAGTTTCAGGTGATACGGTTTTGGTATCGGAAGGCATTTATACTGGTCAAATAATATTAGAGAGTAAGGTTATTACCCTTGCAAGCTTATTTTATGCAGATGGGGATACAACTCATATTGCCAATACTATCATAGACGGAGAAGATATACGCACGGGCATCAAAATCCTAAACTGTAGGCAGGGAGTAGACTGGACACAATTCATCGGTTTCACTGTCCGTAATGGTCGAAGCGATTGGGTTGAATACGAAACACGCTCTATCGGTGGTGGTATCGCTGTATATAATTCCTATTTAAGAATTAGCGATTGTGTAATTTATAATAATCGGGCATACCAAGGTGGAGGTATCGGAACATATTCTTCTTTTGTACATCTGATACATAACAAGATTTACCGCAACACATCCCTTTTCGGAGGGGGAGGTATCGCTGCTGTCTTTGGAGCAGATAACCAGATAGCCTTTGACGAAACCAGACGTAATAGTGTATATCTCAACCATTCTGCCCAAGGAAGCGACATTTCAATTTATATGATGTGTATTCCATCAGTCGTTTATTTGGAAACCGGAACAGTTACAAACCCCGATGCTTTCTTCTTTATGCCTCCCAGTCAGTTTCAATTGAATATAATATATGCTGCTGTTACTCAGGTGCAGCAAGACCTGTGGGTCAGCCCCAACGGAAGCGATAGCAATACAGGATTAAGCTCAGCATCGCCACTCAAAACAATCTCTTATGCTGCTGCCAAAGCTAATCCTGACAGTCTGCATCCGGTAACTATTCATTTACTTCCCGGCATTTATTCCTGGTCTGGGTCTAAACAGCCTTTCCCTATCCAGATGAAGAGCTATCTCACTATCGAAGGCAGTTCCCGGGAAAGTGTAATCCTTGATGCAGAGAATTATGGTTCTTTTTTTGTAGGAATATTTTATTGGGACCATTATAAATCAGGAATTTAACCTGTGTTAATGGAAATACACTGCTATATGGAATTTGGTTTGACAGTTGGCAGGATAATATAGGTGGAGATGAGATTAGCCTGGAAGATATTACTATTCGAAATTCATGGTCTTTGCAGGACATGATAAGGCTATCAACTTACAAGCAGATTAAAGTGTCAGGTCTAATAGTCAATAATTGCCAGACTAATACAGGATTAACGATTGATGCTTTTGAATATGCCAGAGTGGAAAACTCCATATCCATAAATAATAGCCCGACCTATTATGATTGGGTGCATGATTACTGCGTGGGTATCGTTATGGTTGTGTATGAGCAATATCCTCAACTTTCGAAAATTGAAGTAGTAAACTGCTTGATTGCCAATAACCGCAATGATTGTACTTTTTGGGGTCCGGGAGTAAGCGGATTGGCTATTGATGCTTCTAATGGAAACGCTGATATAGATGTTATCAATTGCACTATTGCCGGCAACATGTCCATCGAACCTCATACCACGGGATTCGGAACCGGAGGGATAAACTATCGGATGAATGTTTACAATACGCTTATATCCGGTAATACACCTTTAGAAGCCGGTCTGAATACAACGTTGGAAGCTGATTCAGCAATAGTCTCCTTTGAGCATTGTTTAGTTACAGGTGGAGCAGAGGACTTCTACTTTTTTAATGGAGTCGGCACCTGTATTTGGGGAGAAGGAAATCTATACACCTATCCTGTTTATGATTCCACCTCTCAGTATGCTTATTATCCTGGGTTTGGCTCCCTAACGATAGACTCAGGCACAGCTAATCTACCAAGTGACGTAATTATGCCATCTACTGACCTGGCAGGTAATCTGAGAGTTTACAATGGCAATATCGATATCGGCTGTTATGAATATGGCAGCACAGTTAATCTACAGGAATATATCCCAACCCCTATTTCTAGTAATCTCAGTATCTATCCCAATCCCTTTAAACAACATACCAATATCAGCTACACTTTGGAGAAAGCATCGGATGTGGTTTTGGAAGTCTTTAATACCAAAGGGCAAAGGGTAAAGAAGCTGGTCAACAGTAAGCAAGCGAAAGGCGAACAGGTCATGCAGTGGGATGGAAAAGATGAAGAAGGTAATGCCTTGAGTAGCGGTGTATATATTGCCTTATTGAACTATAATGGAAAGCGTGTTTCGCAAAAAATGATACTGGTTAAGTAATCTCACATCAATACCCATTTTTCATCATACACCTGCATTAATTTCCTTGACGAAATACCACCTATTGAAATTAATCAACACATTGGGAAACATCTTAGGGGGATAAATGAACAACTACTTCATGGAAACCCATCATCATGAATGGATATTAACAAACAGGCTTGGCGGTTATGCGCTTGGTACAGGAAACTTAATTAATCAGCGCAAGTACCATGGACTTTTAGTAGCAAGTGATAAGAATTTTCAACGCCGGCATCTGGTGGCGGGAATGGAAGAAAAAGTTGAATGGCGCGGAGAATATATACATCTGGATAGCAATAACTACAGTAATTGTATCTATCCGGAAGGGTTTCTATATTTAGTAAAACCCTGGCTCAGACCTTATCCGATTTTCCTGTATTCAGCTCTTCCCCATCAGAATGAAATATTGATACGCAAAGAAATCTTTATGGATGAGAATTCCAATACAGTATTAGTTAAATACACCAATCTCGGGCATCATAAGCTGCATTTCGAATTTCATCCCAAATACACGATGGTTAATCATCATGATATTAATGCACCGGGCAGTTTGGATTGGGATGCCTTTGATATCTCCAAAGAAGTAACGGCATCAGGCAATTTCTTCAATGCCATCCGCAATTCCAATCAAATGAAGGTATTTGGTTATATTCAAAATGGCGAGGTAGTTGATAACAGATATTCCTATTATAATGTGTTTTATCCTTGGGAAGTTATGAATGGATATCCCGGTATAGGAGATCAGATAACCCTGTTTGAATTGCGTTTTGATTTGGGTATTGGAGAAGATAACTTTGTTTTGTTCTCTGATTCACCGATAGAATCACCCGAAAAGCTCATTGCCAAGATAATGAAGAGATACGAAGACTTACCCTTACCGCATGATTATCCTGCGTTGCCTGATACGGATGATACCCTGTTGAGCAGAATTGATTTTAATGACAGTCACCTTTATAATTATACAGACTATTTGAAGATTCTTGAATTTTCTTTAAAAGACTTTATTTCTAATGACGATATTGTAGCAGGTTACCCCTGGTATGGAGCCTGGGGCAGAGATACAATGTTTGTCTTAAATGCTTTCCTGCATTCACCCAATAATCTGGATATGGTGGAAAGAGTTTTAAGAAAATACAATCGCTATATAAAAGATGGATTGATACCCAATATGCTGCCTGAATCAGGAAAAGAACTCAATTATGATTCTGTGGATGCTACATTGTGGTATGTGATACTTCTCTACAAACTGGGCAAGAAAAAGGAAAAGACAGTATTTTGGGATGAAATCCTTCATATAACAGAACAGATACTGACATCTATAATCGGCAATACAAAGTATCCATTTTCCCTCAGAGAAGATGGATTGATAGAGCTTAAAAAAGAATTTGCACATTCTACCTGGATGGACGTCCGGCTTAATGATGAAGCAGTAACACCCAGAGACGGTGCTCCGGTGGAAATAAATGCACTGTGGTATAATGCAATTTGTTCATATGAGCAAATGTGTAATAAGTTTAATGAGTCCTCCCGAACGAAGGTTACTCCCGATGAAAAGATTATGAGTTTTAAGGACAAAGTACACACTTCATTTCAGAAATTCTGGCTGGATGATTATCTGGCAGACAGACTCATAGGCGATGAAGCAGTCAGGGAGTTTCGTCCGAACGGGCTTTTAGCCACATCATTGCCCTGGTCTTTATTAACCCGCGAGCAGATGGAAAAGCTTTTCTGGAAAGCGCAGAAAGAATTGTATACCTTTTATGGTATGCGTTCTTTAGCTCCCAATGATTACCGTTTTAAAAAGAAATACTATGGCGGTCAGAAAGAACGTGATATGGCATTTCATAATGGCAGTGTATGGGCTTGGTTGTTGGGTGCTTTCTGCGGGACATACGTAAAAGTTTACAAGGATGTCAAAAAGAATAGTGAAATCAGCAAAGACTTGTCTGAATTTATCGGAAGCTTTAGAAACAGTTTTATGAGAGGACACATTGCTTCCATTGCTGAGCTTTGGGACGGAGATGCACCTCATTTCCCCAAAGGTGCGCCGGCTATGGCATGGAGTGTGGCGGCATTGTATAATATTGAAACTTATATTGCAGCGCTGGAGGGAAACAAATCATGAAAGTATTAATGTTTACCTGGGAGTTTCCTCCTTTCATTTCCGGTGGATTGGGCATGGCTTGTTATGGTATGGTTCGTTCCCTTTTAAAGCAAGGTGTTAAAGTAGATTTGGTACTGCCGACCAAAGAAATGGTCTACTTCCCTCTCGTTACAGAAGAAGATGCTGATAAAATGCCTGTCGTCTATGTTGATAAAAAGAAACAGAAAGAGTTTGAAACCATCAAGTTTCTATCTGTCAAAGAGAGACTTGATTATATAGGTGTCACAACACATCCTGAAAGCTATATGCAATTGGACGATATTACAAAATACCTGAAGATATTAAAAAAAGACTTTGATACTGCAGAACAATTAGTTCTCTCTGACCATGAAAAACTCCTGGAAGAAGTAGTTGTAAATCTGATTGGTGATGAAGATTTAATCAAGAAAGTCCAGGAATATACTGTCAGAGCTCAGGACATTGCACATACATTGGACTTTGATTTAATCCATGCGCATGATTGGCTTTGTTATCCGGCAGGCATGCTGGCAAAAAGAATCAGTGGTAAACCATTGGTTGTTCATATCCATGCCACTGAGTTTGACAGATCCGGAGGTCCCGGAGATGAAAGAATTCATAAGATTGAACATGCAGGAATGATGTATGCTGACAGAGTATTAGCTGTATCACAATATACTGCTCAAATGATCATGTCACGTTATCGGATTGACTCCGGAAGAATAAAAATAGTTCACAATGCTTTCACAGCACAGCCCGGTCTTGACGGTAAGAAACAAAGACTGTTTAAAGGACCGACTATATTGTTTTTGGGCAGAATAACATTACAAAAAGGACCTGACTATTTTCTTGATGTGGCTGATATGGTTTTAAAAGTTCACCCTGAAGCAAGATTTATTGTAGCCGGAACCGGTGATATGGGTCGCAGATTATTGCGAAAATCAGCAGCATTGAAATTGGGCAATAAGTTTCTGTTTACCGGCTTCTTAAATAGAACTCAGGTAGAGAGAGTTTTGCAGGCTGCAGACATATATGTTTTACCTTCTGTATCGGAACCTTTTGGTATAGCACCTCTGGAAGCTATGGCGTATGGAGTCACGTCCATTATTTCCAAGCAATCTGGTGTTGCGGAAGTCGTTAATCATGCCTTTAAAATCGACTTCTGGGATATTGACCGTATGGCAGATACTATTAATTATTTAATAGAAAATCCTGAAATCTGTACTCAAATGGGCAAAGACGGGATGAAAGAAGTTAACAATATTTTATGGGATGAAGCTGCAGAGAAAATCAGACTTGTCTATAGTTCTGTATTAACAGAATACCTGAAGCGGTCAAACGGATAAGGAGAAGTAAATGCTGAATATCGTTTTTTACTTTCAAGTACACCAACCCTATAGATTAAAACACTACAATGTATTAGATATCGGCTCAAAGACTGACTTTTTTGACGAAGCTTTAAACAAATCAGTCATGCAGAAAGTTGCATCCAAATGTTATCTGCCTACTAATAAATTATTGCTTGAATTGATTAAGAATAATGATGGCAGGTTTAAAGTCTCATATTCCATTACAGGTACAGCTATAGAACAATTTAAATTATATACACCGGAAGTGTTGGATTCATTTAAGGAATTAGTTGCCACAGGGCATGTGGAGCTTATCGGTGAAACATATTTCCATTCATTGAGCTATCTATATGATACCAATGAGTTTTTGGAACAGATACAAATGCATCGCGACCTGATGAAAAGTGAATTTGGCTATGACACAGTAACATTCCGTAACACCGAATTAATCTATCAGGATTCCTTATCAGATATAATTTATGATATTGCCGGGTTTAAAACGATACTGGCTGAAGGTGTGGATAGGATATTAGATTGGCGCACACCTCTCTATGCCTATAAAAACTATACTAAATCCCTGAATCTTTTACTTAAGTACTATAAACTATCAGATGATATAGCTTTTAGATTTTCTAACAGAGATTGGCCTGAATACCCGCTGACTGTCGATAAATTTGTAAACTGGATAGACCATTTGACTCTTGGGGAAAAAGAAAACCGCAATCTTTTCCTTAATTTATTTATGGATTATGAAACATTTGGTGAGCATCAATGGGCAGAGACAGGGATATTCGACTTTATGAAGCAATTCCCCAAAGAAGTGTTAAAACGTAAACATCTGGGATTTATAACCCCCAAAGAAACTGCTGAATATGCCAATTATCAGCAGGAATCATTAAGCTTTTCTGAACCAGTCTCCTGGGCTGATGAACAGAGAGACCTAAGTGCATGGTTAGAAAATGATATGCAAAAGAATGCAATCGAGACATTGTATGGATTGTTTGACAAAATCCGCAGAAGCGGAGATGAAAACCTGCTCAGGCAAGCCAGACTCCTTAGCACTTCTGACCATTTCTATTATATGTGTACAAAGTACTTTCAAGATGGCGATGTACATAAATACTTCTCTCCATACGACTCACCAGATCAGGCTTACATATACTATGTTAATGCGCTTGCAGATTTAGAAGAAAGAATCCGGGAGTCTTAGGCATGTCAGGAAAAATACTAATCCTTGAAGATGATACATCCCTGGCACGCAATCTTGCAGCAGTATTAACCAGCAACCATTATGAAGCAAGATCATCCAGTAATAGTGAACATTTTTTTAAACAATTCTATTCGTTTTATCCGGATGTCGTTTTACTTGATATCGTGCTCAAAGGAAGCCCATTAAATGGTGTTGAAGTTCTAAAGCTCCTCAGAAAAGAGGGTATTACAAATACAAAGGTAATCGTTCTTTCGGGTGAAGCTAATCCTTCTCAAATTGATGACATCAGAAATCTGGGAGCATATCAGTATATTGAAAAAGGTTCAGGATTTAATCTGAAACAACTCTTGTTGCATATCGAAAACGCTTTACAGATGAAACAGCAGGAAGAAGCAAACTTCAATCTACAGATAGAGAACATTAATCTAAAAAAACACCTTATCCATACCTTCCCGTTTATAGGTGATTCCAGGGAAATCAATGAAGTAAGAGAGCAAATTATTAGATTGGCTCAGGCTGATGAAGACATGTTTGTTATTGGTGAAACAGGAACCGGAAAAGAGGTTGCTGTCAATTTTTATTACCTCAATTCAAATAGATTTGCCAGAGCATTCCATACAGTAAATTGCAGTGCCCTATCTGAAACGCTGATTGAGTCTGAATTATTCGGTCATGTCAAAGGTTCGTTTACCAGTGCAGACAGAAATAAAATGGGCTTCTTTGAACGTTGTGATAACGGGATACTGTTCCTGGATGAGATTACCAATCTTTCAATCGCTGCTCAATCAAAAATACTCAGAGCTATTGAAAACAAAGAAATTCAAGTAGTGGGCGGAGAATCAAAAAAAGTAGATGCCCGGCTTTTATTTGCTTCCAATGCTTCTCTGGAGAAACTGTCTCAGACTGATGTGTTCAGAAAGGACTTATTCTATAGAATCGAAGGCAATATTATAGAGTTATTACCATTAAGGGAACGCGGTAATGATATAGTCCTCCTGATGAACTATTTCTTCTCCAGTTATAATCAACAATATCAGAATGCTGATTTTTTTGATTTATCTTATATCAAAGATTTACTATTATCCTACACATGGCCTGGAAATGTCAGAGAATTAAAGAATTTTTGTAAGTTCGTATTAATAAATGAGAAAGAGATTAACATCGATGTCATTCAAAAGCACTTGGAAACCAAGAAATTTAAGAACGCTAACACAGTTGATACCGCGATGCATAAATACCTTTGTATGGATAAGCTCAAGGATGGTATAGCTTCATTTGAAAGGGAATATCTGAGTTATCATTTAAACAGATATAACTGGCAAATCAGCCATACAGCCAGACAAATCGGCATTGAAAGAACTACGCTCTACAAAAAAATGAAGTCATATAACTTAAATTCAGCTAAGTCTCAATGATTGTAAAAACAAATATCTGGATTATTCTTATATCAATATTTCTTGCCCTTTTCTTTTGGGTTCAATCCATATTATTGAAAGAGCAGTCTACAATTATAGCCTTCCCTGTAATAGTGAATAATGCTCCCGTTGGATTTGTAAATAGTAACAACATACCCAGGAAGTTAGACTTCCGGATCAGGGGTTTAGGTTACGAAATTGTAAAATTGAGAATGAGCAAAATAAGCGTTTTAATCGATTACCGTTTCTTTTTAAACCAAGAAGCTGATTTATCCACCGCTGATTACAAAATAAATATTCCATCCACTGCTAATGTAGAAGTTTTGGGTCCTGTTGTCCAGGTTGGAATAAAAGATGATAAGAGCTATGGCAAAATATTGCAATTGCCTGTTCAGATTGACTTTGCCGATGATGAAACAAGGAACTTGTTTTATCAGAGAAACTTCAGCCTTGCAGTTAATACACTAAATGTCAGAGTTTCTAATTCTACTGAAGAATCAGTTAAATACATTGAGACAGAACCATTGCATTATGATATGCTAAAAAAAGATAAGTTCAGATTGAGATTAGTATCCCCGTCATCATATATTAAACTTCCCAATCAGTACGTTGAGATAAATCGTTCTTCTTCTCAACTTGTTACTAAAGTTATATCTGCCATACCTATCCAGGATGAGCTTAATACGTCCTTCTTCCCCTCAGAAGTTACTGTGAGAATCAGAGGATTATCAGAAGTCATTGAAAAAGTAACACCCGGCAAAATCAGAGTTTCTTTAAAAGCACATAGTAAGGACGATAAAGAAATACCTGTCTCTGTTTCATTACCTTCCAATATCGAGCTTATTGACTATTCTCCCAAAAAAGTACTAAGGAATGTCGATAGTGAACCAAAATAGCTATATTCTTGCCATAGAATCTTCATGTGATGACACATCAATAGCAATTGCCACTACGGATTATGACATCATATATGAAATGACTTCTTCTCAGACTGACCACGAAAAGTATGGTGGGGTATTACCCGAGCTTGCTTCCAGATTGCATATGCAGAATATTTTGCATCTTATAGAAATCGTTATTAAAGAATCAAAAATCAATCCTGATGAATTGGCTGCTGTTGCAGTTTCTGTTAATCCCGGTTTAATCGGTTCTTTACTGGTGGGATTATCTTTTGCAAAAAGCTTTGCCTGGAGTATGGGAATTCCTTTGATAACTGTTAATCATATGCTGGGGCACGTATTTGCCAATTATCTTGAACATACAGGAATACGAGCGCCCTATCTTGCATTGGTTGTTTCCGGAGGTCATACTGAATTAATTCGATTTGATTCAGACACAGAGTTTTCCCATATCGGCAAAACGCTTGATGATGCTGCCGGAGAGACATTCGACAAGACAGCTAAGCTATTGAAACTCGGGTATCCCGGTGGTCCTCATATAGATAAATTGGCTAAAGAAGGTAATCCTGATTTTGTTGCTTTTCCAAGGGCATTAAAACAAAAAGATAACTACAATTTCAGCTATAGCGGTCTTAAAACTTCTGTTCTGCAGTACCTTGCTGATAAACCCGCAGACTGGATAGAGCTTCATAAATCTGATCTGGCTGCTTCAGTTCAGATTGCCATTATCGAACCTCTTGTTAATAAAACTATCAGATGTGCCAAGCTTAATAACATTAAGCAGATTCTTATAGGTGGTGGAGTTGCTGCAAATAGTCTTTTGAGAAGTATGATGACAAAGAAAGCCTCATTAATTGGTGTTGAAGTCATATACCCATCAATAAAGCTTTGCATGGATAACGCTTCAATGGTTGCTGCTGCCGCAATTCCAAAATTCAAATCCGGTTTGTTTTCTACACTTTCAATCAATGCTTTTTCTGATAAAGGAACCAGGCTATTGTAATCAAATGGTTGGCATTCCGTATTATGTTTATAGCATATTCAATCGACTTGACAAAAACACTCATTTTAAAACTATGTAAGTGCCAGGTCCAACGCAATGGCAACTCGTGAACCATGTCAGATCAGGAATGAAGCAGCATTAAGCGATGCTTGTCATGTGCCGTTGGTATCCTGGCATTTTTGTACTGTTTTTAGGTACTAAAATTGCACTACAAGAGAAAAATTCAGATGTTCAGGGAAATTACATGAAAAAAATTACGCTAGTCTTATTACTAATTGCTATTGTCTCTTTGATTATAGCTTATCCAGTCAGGATAACCAGTTGGAATATTACTGAAGATGTTAAAAAGCTAAATTCGATGCATATAAGTGTTGATTATGTTAACAGAGATACGCAAACGATTATTGTTTATGTGCCCAATGATAGCGATTTTCAAAGACTCCTTTCTAACGGATTCAATGCGGAAATCATGCCTGATCTGGCAAAGATTAATGCTAAAGAAGATGAAAAACTATTAAATAGCAAAGATGGACCGTTGCGTGCTTATTATACTCTGGATGCATATCATACGTTTTTAGAGAGCATGGTCACCCAGTATCCAAATTTATGCCAATTAGTCCAGTTTGGAACATCAGTGCAAGACCGACCGCTCTATTTTCTTAAAATCAGCGATAATGTTAGCCAGGAAGAGAACGAACCTGAATTCAGATTTGTATCTTCCATGCATGGAGACGAAGTAGTTGGTTACGAAAATTGTATTAGGTTGATTCAATTGCTGACGTCGCAATATACAACAAATACGAGAATCAGCAATATTGTCGATAACACAGAGATTTGGATTTGCCCAATGCTTAATCCTGATGGATATGTAGCGCAGGAAAGGTATAATGGCAATGGTGCAGATATAAATCGTAACTTTGCCTTACCGATTGGTAACCAGCATCCGGATGGTATGGCTTGGCAACCTGAAACAATAGCCATTATGAATCATGGTAACGCTCATAGTATTAACCTATCTGCCAATTTCCATGGCGGAGCTTTGGTTACTAATTATGCTTGGGATTACATCTATGCTCTGGCACCGGACAATAATCTCTTAATCCAGCTTGCTCATGCTTATGCAGATTACAATCTTCCCATGCACAATAGTTCCGAATTCACTAACGGCATAACTAACGGTGCTCAGTGGTATATTGCTGAAGGCACTCTTCAGGATTGGGTTTATGCCAATAATGATTGTATTGATTTAACTATAGAGTTGAGTAATACAAAGTGGCCACCGTCAAATCAACTTGATACATATTGGAGCCAGAATCAGGAATCCATGCTTACATATCTTGAATTTGTGCAGAAAGGTGTACATGGCACAGTTACCAGTTCTACAGGAGTTCCATTATCGGCTACAATTAGTTTAAACTCAGCCGGGATTGATATTAAGACCGATCCGCAAGTAGGAGATTTTCATAGAATGCTTTTACCGGGAACATATACAATAACTGCATCAGCTGAAGGTTATACAACAGTCTCTGAATCTGTCATAGTTCCGGCAACAGGTTCTGTAACCCATAACTTTGTCTTACCAAATGTTGTTTTGACTTCCTTTGCTGGATTTGTCACCAGTCTTCAGGGAGTTCCGATTTCAAATGCTCAGGTAAAACTAGTGGCAGATATTTCTGAATTTCAAATTCTGACAGATGCTCAAGGACACTTTAGTTTTACTGACATTCCGGCAGGTGATTATACGTTAAGCGTTTCAGCTGCAGGTTACGGACTTTTCACTTCTGTTTATCATCTTGATCAGGAAAATAACAAACAGGTAGTAGTTTTGCCAAACCCCATCTTTTCAGATGACTTTGAAAATGGTTTAGCAAACTGGACAGTACAATCTCCCTGGGGCATAGCTACTCAGAGCACAAATCATGTTTTTTCTGATTCTCCGACAGGTAGTTATGCAAACAACATTCTTCTTAATGCAACGCTTACAAATCCTGTTAGTCTGACTGATGTAACGAGTCCTGTTTTGTCATTTGATACTAAGTATGTTTTGGAATCAGGTTATGATTATGTAAATGTTCAGGCTTCATCAAACGGGTCTAACTGGGCTAATCTTGTTCAACTGACTGGTTCTCAAACCGTATGGCACACTCTCACGTTCCCTTTATCGGCATATATCGGTTCAAATGTTTATCTCCGTTTCCAGATAGATTCTGATTTCGGACAAACAGCTGACGGCATCTATATTGATAATGTCAGCATATCCGGAATGTCTTCTCAGGTAACTGTGTATGGTGATATTGATTCGAACTGGTTATTAAATTTAACCGATGCTGCTAATGTCTTAGAATATAGTGTTGGAAATGATCCGATCCCATTGATAGACCCCATACCCTGGGTATCAACCCGTTTAGAAGCTGCTGATGTTGATAATGATAATCAGATTACAGCTACAGATGCGTATTATGTATATGATAAATGTAACCAATATAACGGAGCTTTTCCGGCGCAGGGTGGTACAGCAGATACTTTTCAAAATCCAAACCTTTCATTTGTTAGTATCAATAGTGAACTAAGAATTATGGCTGAAAATCCTGCTTATTTAAAATCACTGTCTCTGAGTTTCTCTTCCGCTACCAGTCTTTCTATCCAGTCTGTAAACTGGCAGATCACCAATGATGAATCATTTTTGGCTAGTAGCTATGACAAAAGAAATATTGGCTTAGTAATAAAACAAAACGCCACTTGTCCTGCTTATATTGCAGGTCTGCCCTATCTTACGCTTGATAATATTATCCATTGCACCGGCCTGGTCAATGATATTCCTGTTAACCTGGATATCAATATGACCCCCAATGAAGACCCTCAATATGTTGTTTTAGTTACAAATCTGGAAAGCAATTACCCCAATCCTTTCAACCCTGAAACTACAATTCGTTTTACTCTGGCTAAAAACGATACTCCTGCAAAACTGGTTATATACAACGCCAAAGGTCAGGAAGTAAAAACCCTGATTACAGGTTTGAACAAGACAGGCGCTCACAGTATAAACTGGAATGGGACTGATAACCAAAGTCACTCAATGGCAAATGGTATTTACTATTACCGCCTGCAAACACCTGACAAGACTATTACCCGAAAGATGGTAATGCTAAAATGAAGAAAGAACAAGATACTACTCCCCAATTGCCGGTGAATAAAGGTAAACTCTATCTGGGAATATTATTTCTGATATTGGCAATGGTTGCAGTGTTAGTTGTTGTCATTTTACCTGATAAACCCACAAAGAAAGCTGAACCTACTAAACAGGAAGCTGTCAATAAATTAGCATTTGTCAAAGAAGGAAGCGCTTCATTTTTCGCTAAAGATGGTAAAATGAAGAGTACTTTTGATATCGAAATTGCTGATACACCTGAACGGCAGAAACAGGGTCTTATGTATCGTGAATCTATGTATGATACACAAGCGATGCTGTTTCCCTATGATAATCCATCCAATCAGTCTTTCTGGATGAAGAACACATATTTACCTCTGGACATTATATTCATCGGGGCAGATAGTACAATCATGACAATAGCCGAAAATACAACTCCCTTCAGTGAAGAAACAATCAGTTCTCAGGGTCTTGCGCTGAGTGTTTTGGAAATTAATGCCGGTTTATCCAAAAAGCTCAACCTGGCTAAAGGCGACAAATTCAACTGGAAAAAAGATTAAGATATGAATACTAACATGAAAACTGTGCTGCAAATACTATCAGTTTCAGCAATTCTGATATTACTGATTTCTATTACATCATGCAAGAGAAAAACAGATTCCCAATATCAGGAAAATCAACAACAGGAAATTCCTGAAGAAAATGTAGTCCCTTCTCAGGATTCAGTAAAAACTGAAGAGTCTTCTGTTTCTAAATACACTTATCAATACATTGATTCAAAAGACATCCCCCCTGTAGCTATCGTTATTGATGATTTCGGTCAGATCGGTGGTAATCTCCTACAGGGATTTGCTGAATTAGATGACAACGTCACTTTTGCTATTTTACCTGATTTAACGAATACACAGAAAACCGCCCAACTTGCTAACGTATACGGGCATGAGGTAATTTTACATATTCCTATGGAAGCTCTGGATAAAAAACAAAACCCGGGTAAAGTCTTCATCAAAGCAGGTCAGGATAAAACTGAAATCTCTAGAATTATCAATGGATTCCTGAAACAAGTCCCTCAGGCTATTGGAGCTAATAATCACATGGGCAGCGGAGCAACTTCTGATTACAATACAATCTTTACTGTCCTGGATGTATTAAACAAAAAAGGACTCTTCTTTTTAGACAGCAAAACATCAGGTAAATCAAAAGTAATCAATGCAGCATCAGACCTCAAAACTGATTATGCAGCCAGGGACATATTTCTTGACGTGCCTGATGTTTCTAACGCTACATTAAATGCCAAGCTAAAAGAACTGGAAAAGTACCGTGGCAGAGTTGAACCAATCATCATCATCAGTCATTGTCATAATAAGGCAAAATTGGAAGCTATGCGTAGTTTCGTGTCTCAGCTTAACGGTATGGGCATCAAACTTATCCCCCTTTCAGATGCTGTAAAGAAGTTTAATCTCCCTACTTGAATTTTTGTCACATTAACTGGTAAGTGTTACATACTAAATTCTAGATTGTAAATAACCATATTACCATGTATAATTGCTTAGCTTAGCTTAGCCCAACATCTAACCATTTAGAAAAGGTGCAGTTTTAGTGTTTAAGAATATTTGTTTTGTTTCACTTGTCATGTTGTTTTCATGGATTGGCTTATCTGCAGCAGGTCCGGGTAACGTTAACACCGGGTTACAAATCTGGTTTGATGCAAATGCCCTTGGTCTTAGTGACGGAGCTACAATTAATAGCTGGACAGACATGAGCGGGAATAATAAGCATGCTGTACAGGATACATTAGCTTATCGGCCCAAATTCAGGACTAATATCTATAACGGTAAACCTGCCATAGTATTTGATGGTTCCAATGATTATCTCACTTTCGATGGAAACATTGTAGTTAATACCAATTATAGCATTATCGCTGTTTTAAGACGTGCTACGGGTGCTACTGCTCATCACTGTTTCTTAGGTGGAACCAAAACCAGCCAGCACAAGAATCTGCATATTGGCTGGCAAACCAATAGCACTTTCTATCATGCTCAATACAGCAATGATTATGCAATGCGTGTCAGCAACTATACATCAGGAGAGCAACCTATTATAGTATCGCTCAGACATTCCAATGTACTCGGCAATGATACTTATATCGATGGTGGGTTACGTGGTTTAGATATGACCACAAGCAGATTAACTCATCTGCTTGAATGGAATGGAGCTGCAATTGGAAGATATACAGATGGTTCCATTAACCCTCGTTTTAATGGCTGGATAGCAGAACTTATATTTTATAACCGTTATTTATCTGAAACTGAGCGTAAAGCTGTGGAAGGTTATCTCTCGTCAAAATACAATATTTCCATTGGAAATACAGAAAGCCCGGAACATTACACTGATATAGCAAGACTTTCTGTGACTGCAACAATAGGAAATTCAGATACTCAGGCTTCCGGTGGTTTATCAGTTAAAGGCACATCCACTGGTACAGCATCAGGAATTAGAATCGGTCACAATAATGCCCTTAGCTTCACTTCTGCACATAACCCCGATGCTGTTAATTATCCAAATTTCTTAAGGCTTAACCGTGAATGGTTTTTTGAAGTTTCCGGGAACTTAAATACTACTTTTAGTTTTAACATTAACTCTTTCGGATTGGGTAGTATTACACCCGGGGGGAGCTCTTACCGTCTGCTTTTCAGAAACGATACCAAGAATAACTTCTCCATAATTACAGGTTCACCCACCATCAACGGTAGTGTGATTTCATTTACTTTCAATGCACTTACTGCTGTTACACATAATGGCTTTTATACTTTGGGTACCCTGGATTACCAGGACAGTACATTACCGGTAGAACTATCTTCATTTACTGCAACAGTCACTCAGCAAAACTTTGTTATGTTAAAGTGGACAACTCAATCCGAAACTAATGTCTCAGGTTATTACATTTTCCGTAATAACACTAATGATATGGGCACAGCTATACGCATCAATTCATTTATCGAAGCAACAAATACTGCAACTGAAACAGATTATAGCTTTACAGATAATGAAGTGAATGAAAACACTACCTGGTACTACTGGCTGCAGCACATTGACCTGAATGGTGAATCCGGATTTCACGGACCAATTAGTGTTACTTTATCCAATAATAACAATGATATCCCTCCTGTTATTCCGATTACAACACAGCTCAGCAGCATCTATTCCAATCCGTTCAGTGATAAAGCTATAATATCTTATGCTTTAGCCAAAACAGAGAGAGTAACCATTGCTGTTTATAATACCAAGGGGATAAAAGTTCGCAATCTTGTATCTGAAAGTCACAACACAGGTACATGGCGGACTAGTTGGAATGGCAGAGATGACAATGGTCAACAATGCAGTAATGGCATCTATTTTATCAAAATGATTGCAGGGAAATACACTTCTACCAGGAAAGCGGTTCTGACTAAATAATCCATCCATTTCCCTTTGAATAAGTATTTATTCATTATATATATAAAGGACACAGTATTACTACTGTGTCCTTTTGGCTTATTATCTCAGTGTTACTTCATCAAGACCATTTTCTTAGTATAGACATGTCCATCTATATTAAGCCTGTAAAAATATACTCCCGAGAAGACTCGCTTGCCGTAAACATCATCTGCATTTCATAGATAAACGGGTCAGAACCGGGTGACAATGAAGCCCTAATGTTACCAAGTGTGCTGCTGTCGACTGTGAGCGTTTCGTTTATAACATTACAATTAATTGAATATGTCCCAAAGAATAACATAATTATTAGTACTATCTTTTTCATGGATATACCTCTTATTTAATCAGCATAATTTTCTTTGTTGTTGTTTTTCCATCTAGGTTTAGTCTGATCAAATAAGCTCCATTTGAACAGACATCACCTGATTCATTCTTGCCATCCCATGTAGAGATGAATTTCTTTGTGGAATCCTTACTTAAAGCCAATTTGCGGACCAACTGTCCTTTTACATTATAGATGTGAACAGGGATATGCATATCCTTGATAATGCTTACAGCAGAAAGATTTATATTGATAAATGATTTCATGGGATTGGGGTAAGTACATAATTGTATATCTGGTTTTAATATTGTCTCGTCTTCGGATTCTGTCCCATCTGGTAGCAGCTTCACGACGAATAAAATGCTACCCCAATCATCACCGCAATAAACATAAACAATACTACTGTCAGGCATAATAGCGACTCTATCTGTTTGATAGCTTCTATCAGAACCAAAATTTGTCCAGGACCATATGTTTTGTCCAGATATACTATAATTTGCTACGCCTATTTGTTCAAAATCAGTACTTCCCGCAGTATAAATACCTTGATTATGACCAATAATGGACCGGGATGAATTATAGCTATTAAAGTAAAACAGGCTGTCTAATCCTATCGTATTAATGCGATAGACTACATACTGATTATATACAGAACCAATTTCCACCAGATACCCCAACACAAGTTCATTTGTGTCCGGGATTTTTGTGACAGCAAAAGGGTAATGTCCAACTTGCAAATTTGTATCTCTTCTCCAGATGATATTCCCATCCCAATCAGTTTTGACCACACTGGCATATCTATCGGAAAACATACAGGCAGTTACAGGCATACCATCCGTATCCAGTTCCATATCAAAACCCGCTGCCATTCTGTAATTTATAAATAATGAGTCAGGTGGATAATGTCTGGTCGCAAGCGTATCTCCCTGAGCATTCAAGTGTACATAAAATGAATTCGTTAAGCTATTTATTCCAATACCACCTGTAGCAAAGATATCCCCGTTCGGCAATCTCAGAGCTTTTGCTAACCACACATCAGGAATATCAATTATCTGCATAAAATGTATATTTTGGGGAGTAATCCAGCCAATCTGATCATAAGTATCTGGCATATTTATCCCTCTCTTAATAATGAAATTTACACGTCCATCTGGTCCTTGGTCAATACCTACAATCTGCGGAGTACCCCAACCTGAGAAATTCCTGCTCCACCACTGCCATTCACAATTGCCGGCAGCATCCAGCTTGATAGCTCCGCAATCCGCTGCAACATTTGGATAATTCGGGTCTCCCCAATGCACGAGACAATCACCCAGAATAATCACTCCTCCATCCGGACAGGGATATATCTGCTTAGGTGTGTACTTGGGTTCATAAAAATATGTCTGTGGTAGCTGTATCGGAATATTCTTTATATATCGCACCTGGGCATAGAGAGAAATGAACAAACCATAGAATAGAACTATAAAGCATATAACGGTCTTTATTTTCATAGCATACTCCTTGACTAAAGGCTCACCTACAAGATAATATTAATATTTATTTACGTACATTATATGTCAACAAATACCTTGATTGAGCTACAATAGATAGATGCATCATCGATTTAGATGTTTATTCCTATCTGATAAGTTGTTTTTTTTATCTGTTCTTTGTCCTGCTTATCCCTCACTTATACTTTAAACGATCCGTTGAATTAGAAAGAGAGATGCTAGGGTCATCTAAGGGTCGGAGCCTTAGATGACCCTAGCATCTCCCTTCAATCTCCTTAATATCAATAAATGTATAAAAGGGATACAAAAGGGGGAATGTGCAGGATTACAAAGTATTCTAAAGAAAATCCCGTTAATCCTTCCTATGTTTCCCTTATGCAATCCAGCAGTGATGCACAGGAGATGGACGGCTCATATACGGGTGCGACCCGTATATGAGCCGTGTATCATTGCTTTATATCCAATGGATCTAATAAGCAAGATATAGGGAATAAATAAGACATTATTCAGAAGCAAACGCTTAAATGAGAGAGATCCCCTCATTTTAGCAAAGCAGAATACACACATTATGCACACAGAAACCACGCGGGTCACACCCGGGTAAAAGCCGGGGAGGCACCCGCGTGGACGTCGCGTTGCGGTTAATAAGGGAACGCTGGCCATAAATGATTTCTATGTAGTTGTGGGTATTTTAAGTAGTGTCAATCAAGCTATGTCAGGATAGTTTTCGCTATTTGATAAATGTAATAGTAGGTTAGGCAAGACTATGGTCGGTTTAAAACTATGGTAAATCTGGAACCTTTATTAGGGGACGATTTTACGATGAGGTTGCTCTGCAATTGAGCAAGGTAATCCAGGCACAAACCTATGCCAAATCCACTGCCCATTTCAAAGTGAGTGCCTTGTTTGACTTTTGCTTTTCCTGACATCAAGTGTTTAACTTCTGCATTGGACATTCCGATGCCATCATCAACAATGCTGATATAGGCTTTGGTTTTAGTGCATCTTATCTGGATGGTTACATGTCCTTGATTATGAGTAAATTTGATGGCATTATGAATCAGATTTCTCAGGATAGAATGAAGATAGTTTTTATTAACCATTACCACGCATTCGCTTTTATGTGTATATGCTAAGGTGATAGACTTCAGATTTGCCATGCTTTGATAGATATTGATATCTTCCATAATGATTTTGCTGACATCAATCCTTTCCATAATAACTGATGTATCTTGCTGTGCGGAGTTTGACCAGGTTAAAAGTTCATTTAGCATATGATATGTATTCTGAAGCGAGACAGTTGTTTCTTCAATAATGTTATCTGTTTCTTCGACGGAAAACTCTTTGGCTTTAATCATCGTCAATGCCTGGGCAGATGTGGATACCGGTCCTCTAATATCATGTGCGATTACAGACAGCAGCTTTTTAAGCATGGAATTTGTCTTTTGAAGTTTGTTATTGGCATTATTGAGCATGTCTGACTGGTCTGAGATAATTCTGTTCTTTTCAGTAAGTTCGATGTTGCTTAGTCTGTAAAATTCTGCTTGTTCCTCAGTTTTAATTCTATAATACTCTGATTCAGACTTGGCTATGAGTATTTTGGGATTGTCCTCAAAGATTTTAAGATACGTATCCAGATATTTGGATTCATACTTATAAGCTGATTTGTAATCTTCATCACTCGCATATATACTGCTCAGCAACTTGCTTGATTCAATAATTAATTGCAGATAAGCATTTTTATGAGCAAGTTCATATCCTTTCAGACTGTAAAACTTGGCAAGTCTCTGATTATTGTCATCAAAATAGAAATGCGCATATTTAATATACAACCCGGCTAAAGATTGCAAATCATCTCCCTTCTCAAATATCGCTAAACTCTGGTTATAGTATTCCAAAGCTTTCTTTTTATCGTTGCTATTCTTGTATAAACTTCCAATTATGGCTATAGTATTAGCAATTTCAAGCTCATTGGCATACTTTTGCTTTATTTCCAGAGAGTTATTGGCAAATTCCAGGGCTTTGGTATATTCCTTTTTGTCAGAATAAACCATACTGATGTTACTGTAGGCAAACGCAAGGTAACGCAGTTCATTGTTCTTTTGAAAAGTAGAGACTGATTTACTATAGAGTTCCAGTGATTTATCATATTGCTTTAGTTTCATATATGAAGAAGCAAGATTAAAATAATCAATGGCAATCTGGGTTTCCCTATTTAATTCTTCATCAATCTTGAGACAGTTATATTGACATTCCAGAGCTTCCCTGTGCCGGTCAGACATAGAATAGGCTATGCCAAGGTTATTATACATATCAGCTTTTTGTTTGGGGTCATCAATTTCTTTGAGGATATCCAGCCAACCTTCAATGGATTTCATATATTCGCTGTGAATAGCATTGAGAATGCAAATTCCATTCGTCGCATGTATCTTTTGTGACAAATTATTTGATTGAATGGCAGAGGCAAGTGCTTCGGAGTATCTTATCTCAGCTTGTTTAAAATTTCCCACTCTGGTGTATGCATCACCCAGACCAAGCTTGATAAGAATTATTTTATCTTTAAACTGTACCAAACTTCCTGAAGACAGAGCTTCTTCCAGATTAGCAATTAACTCAGTAATATGCTTGCTATCCAGCTTATTAATATTTATACAATCATTTAAAAGCTGTTCGATGCTTTCAGGTTTTTTTAGTCTTTTTGACAAGGCAGTTTCCTCAATCTCATTTATTAAAATTCTTCTATAATTTATAGTGGAAATATTCTATTATTTTGTCAATGTATTATTCTTACAAAGAAGAAATCATTAGAAATATTGTTTTTCTGCTTGACATCAATTCCAGCTACAATATTTTCGAGACAAATGAAATATATAAGGAGGTAACAATGAGCATAAAAAGCAATATTAATGTCGGCAACTTTGGCTTGTCTGCTAACGTACATAAGCTTTGGGACCTCCGACCTGTTTCATATTGAGTATTACAACTTAATATAACTTCGGTATCCCACAGACAATCATCACCATCGTTGAAATCGAAATGCGGTAGAATTACGTTTCTATAATTATATCTAAATATCGGAAACACAAATAATCATTAACACACACAACACGGAGTAACGGAAATGACTCATTTTTCTTTTATATGGGAGCAGTTTAAGGGATTACGCACAAAATATATGCTTGCGATATTATCTATTGCACTGGCTGCCATTTTTCAATTTACATCTCCACTGGTTATCAAAGCAACTATAGATACGATTTTGGGAGGCAAACCTCTACAATTACCTTTTGGGTTGGCAGATTGGGTAATAGCTCTAGATGGAGTAAATCTTGTGTTAAAGAATATCTGGATTGCCAGTATTATCCTGTTTATTCTTACTTTGCTTTCAAACATATTTTCATATCTTAAAAGCAGATTAGCAGCTCAGGCTTCTGAATCTTTTGCCAGAAAGTTAAAAGGTATGCTCTATGACCATATCCAGAGACTTCCTTTTATCTGGCATAATAAAGTGCAGACAGGTGATGTCATCCAAAGATGCACATCTGATGTGGATACTATCCGCAGGTTTTTGGGATTGCAACTGGTAGAAGTTGGCAGAGGATTGATTATCATTATCATACTGATACCGATCATGCTTTCTCTGAGTCCCAAATTGACAGTGGTTTCAATCATTATTGTTCCTTTTATATTTACCTACGCTTACTTCTTTTTTAAAAAGGTAAGACAGGAGTTTCTCAAAGCTGATGAAGCAGAAGGACGCATGACTACTGTATTGGAAGAAGCTGTGAGTGGTGTTAGAGTAGTGCGCTCTTTTTCCAGGCAGGAATATGAAACAGAACGTTTTAATGAAGCTGCTGATGATTACAGAAACAGGTGTTACAGGTTAATACGCATTCTAGCCTGGTATTGGGCAACGAGTGACGTAATGTGCTTATTGCAAATTGCCGGCATACTGATATTCGGAGCTGGGTTAGTTATCAAAGGTGAAATCACACTGGGAACTTTGGTAGTCTTTATGACTTATGGTAATTCTTTACTATGGCCCATAAGAGAAATGGGCAGAGTATTGACTGATATGGGCAGAGCTCTAGTTTCTTTGGGCAGAGTAAGAGAAATCTTATCAACTCCTCAGGAAGAAATGGAGGGTAAAATTGAATTACCGGAAGACTATAGACTAAAAGGCAAAATTGAATTTGAGAATGTCAGTTTTAGTTATAATGAAGATCAGCATATTCTGAAGCAGATAAACCTGGTTATCAATCCGGGAGAAACTGTTGCCATATTGGGTGCAACCGGTTCCGGCAAGACAAGCCTGGCGCATCTTATTCCCAGATTGTTTGACTCTACAAATGGAAGAATTCTGATTGATGGAGTAGATCTAAACAGATACAATCGTCAACAGCTCCGCAAACAAATCGGAATTGTTATGCAAGAACCATATCTGTATTCCAGAACTCTGGCTGAGAATATCTCTATAGTCCAGTCTGATTTACCTATGGAAAGAATTGAATCAATTGCTCAGGAAGTTGCTCTTCATGACACAGTAATGGAATTTGAAAAAGGGTACAATACCATTATCGGAGAGAAAGGCATTACTCTTTCTGGAGGTCAAAGACAAAGAACTGCCATGGCAAGAGCAATGGTATCAAATCCGGCGATTTTAATTCTGGATGATAGTCTGAGTTCCGTGGATTCAGAAACAGAGCACGAGATTCAAAGAAATCTGATTAAACGTAAAGGACTTTCCACTACTATCATCATCACGCATAGGCTTACTTCTGTTGCTATTGCAGACCGGGTGATTGTGCTGGAACATGGACTCATTGCTCAAATCGGTTCACATACTGATTTACTTGATGCAGAAGGTCCCTACAAAAGAATCTGGAGCATTCAAAATGCTCTCGAACAAGAAGTAATTTAATATAACAAAATTTTAAGGATATTTAAATGGATAGATTTACTGAACAGGAATTCCACAAAAACCTGGATTTGAAGCTTTGGAAAGATGTATTGAAACAAGCCAAACCCTTCAGCCGCACAATGTGGATACTTGGCATCGTCATGGTCTTGGTGGCAGGATTGGATTCCATATTCCCTTTGTTATCCAAATACGCCATTGACCATTTTATCGTACCTAAACAATATAATGGTATAACTGGGTTTAGTATCTTGTATTTATGCGTATTAGTGCTAAATACAGTCTTTGTTTTTCTGCTGATAGCCCTGGCAGGAAAGATAGAAACCGGGATGAATTATAACTTACGAAAAAGCATTAATCAGCGCTTGCAGGAATTGTCTTTCAGCTATTATGACAAAACGCCTACAGGTTGGATAGTATCCAGAGTAGTATCTGATATATCAAGGCTCGGAGATGTAGTAGCCTGGGGTATTGTAGACACTGTCTGGGGTCTTGCTTTGATGGTTGGTATCACTGTAGTGATTTTTATTCTTAACTGGAAACTGGCTTTGCTGGTAATCACAGTCGTTCCATTGCTCATCTTTGCCAGTACAAAGTTCCACGTAACCATACTGAAGAACTACCGTAAAGTAAGACGGTTTAATTCCATGATTACCAATAGTTTTAGCGAATGTATACATGGAGCAAAAACTACAAAAACACTGGTCAGAGAAGAAGCTAACCTGGCAGAATTTCAGACTTTGAACACAGATATGTACCGTTATTCGGTCAAAGCTGCTGTCACCTCTGCCCTATTCATGCCTACTGTTCTTGTTATTTCCGCCATCGGTACAGGTCTGGTAATCTGGGTGGGAGGAAACTCTGTCCTCTCAAAAGCTATAGGTTATGGAACATTTGTAGCATTTATCAGCTATACATTCCAATTCTTTGACCCTATCAGCCATGTGGCGAGGATATTTGCAGAACTGCAAAGCGCACAGGCTGCTGCAGAAAGGGTGTTTTCTTTGCTGAATACCGAACCTGACATAAAAGACAATGTAGAGTACACCGATTATTGGCAGCAAAGAAAGATGCATGCAGGTATTGATATTGATAATATCTCGTTTGCATATAAAGAAGGGAAGCCGGTATTTAATGATTTTACTCTAAATATCAAATCCGGAGAGAGTGTTGCCCTGGTCGGAGAAACCGGAACGGGTAAAACAACTCTGGTCAATCTGATTTGCCGTTTTTATGAACCTCAGAAAGGAACAATCAGGATTGATAATACTGATTACAGGGAAGTACCCTTAAAATGGATACACTCAAATCTGGGTTACGTGCAGCAAGTTCCTCATCTTTTCCAGGGAACAATAATGGAAAATATACGCTATGGTAGACTTTCTGCCACAGATGAAGAAGTAATTGAAGCTGCCACAAAAGTTAATGCTGACGGCTTTATTCAAGAACTTCCTGATACCTACAAATATCAGGTGGGAGAAGGCGGTAACCTGTTATCCACAGGACAAAAGCAGCTGCTTTCTTTTGCCCGGGTTGTGCTTGCCAATCCTTCCTTACTTATTCTGGATGAAGCCACAGCTTCCATTGACACTGAAACAGAAGCCCTGGTTCAGGATGCAATCCATCTGGTCTTAGAAGACAGGACAAGTATCATTGTTGCTCACAGGCTCTCTACTATCAGACAGGTTGATAGAATCTTAGTCATGCACAAAGGCAAAATAATTGAACAAGGAAATCATGCAGAATTGATTCAACAAAAAGGACATTATTTCAATCTGTATATGAATCAATTTGTTCTTGAGGAAAGTGAGAAAATTCTATCTCAATAAAGAACATAATTTTTTCATTGACAAACCATATGGTTTTTCAAGCAGATAAACAAAGTCATTTTTAGTTTTTTCAGTATATTGATTTTATACTGAAATCGAGTTTCAAAACAAAAAGAAATTCTTAGACAAAATAAAGTCTAAAGAGGGAGGATATATGAAAAAGGCACTCTTAACTTTACTCATAATTTTGGCTTTGACAGCAACAGTTTATTCCATTCAAAGGAATAAGGTTGTTGTCGAAATCGGAACGGGAACCTGGTGTCAGTATTGCCCGGGAGCTGCCATGGGAGCAGATGATTTGGTTACAAACGGTCATCAGGTGGCAGTGATTGAAAACCATAACGGTGATCCATATGCTAATGCAGCTTCCAATGCAAGGAACACTTACTACGGTATAACGGGCTATCCCACTGCCAGATTCGATGGCTTAAACCCATATGTCGGTGGTAATCACACAACATCATTATATGGCTCTTATCTACCTGCAGTCAATGCTCGTTTAGCAGTAGCTTCTCACTTCACGATTAGCGCTACAGGTGGAGAAGTCGATAACAGCTATAACATTAGTGTATTGCTCAACAAAGTTGAAGCCGATGCCAATACCAATATACTCTTACACGCTGTTGTTACAGAATCTCATATTCAACAAGCCTGGCAAGGGCAGACACATCTGGAATTTGTACAACGTACGATGATTCCTAGCCAATCAGGAACAGCTATTGATTTTGGAGCCGGAACAGAACTTACGATTCCCCTATCATTCACAACGAACCCTTCCTGGGTTATCAATAATTGTGAATTAGTATTATTCCTGCAAAACAACACAACAAAAGAAATTCTTCAGGGTGTAAAGTACTCTTTCCCTGAAATCTTTGGAGCATATCCGGCTTCAGCCTTCAGTTTAAATTACCCGGATACGTATATATCTAATTCTGCTCCACAAACAGTAACTCTTACTAATTATTGGAATACCGTAATTACAGGCACAATAGAATCAAGTAATCCTGCTTTTGTAGTCGCTCCTTTAGATAGAATGAGCTTCACTTTGCAGCCCTATTCAACCATAGATTATAACGTTGCTTTTGTACCAACAGTCGTTGGCAATGCCACTGGAAATCTTACTATTACAAGTAATTTCCCGGACAATGCTGTGATTAATATTCCGATGTCAGGACTGGGATTCTTTAATGCTGCTCCTTCTGTTTCGAATGCCACTGTGGGCGGCGTTCCTGTTGTTTCAATGATTTTAACCGCAGACTATACATTCACAGATCCTGATGCTAATACAGAAGGTACTTCGTTGTATCAATGGTATAGAATTTCAGCAATACCGGAACCTGTTTTGATTCAGGGAGCTACTGCTGCAACATATCATCTGGTAGCTGCTGATATCGGAAATGCTGTAGCTTATCAGGTAACTCCTGTTGACCAGCATGGTATGGCAGGAACACCTGTCATGAGCAACCCGTCAGCAATTATTGATATATTACCTACTCCGCAAAACTTCGCTGCTCAGGTTGAAGACGACCATGATGTAGTTCTTACCTGGGAAGCACCCATTCATTTTAGCCGCAATTTCCTGGGATACCGCATTTTCAGAAACGGTATGATTATCAATAACATTATGAATCCCGCAACTCTTACTTTTAGAGATACATGGCTGAGCGATGGTGACTATGAGTATTGGGTAACATCAATATTTGATAATCCTAACGGACAATCCTTACCTTCACCTGTAGTTAATGTGCACATAGGACCAGTAAGCAATGATGATAATGTCAATACTGCCGTTGAATCTGTTACGATATTCCCCAATCCGATTCGTACAAATTCTACTGTTCTGATCAAAGGTAAAGCCCAATCCAAAGTTAAAGCTGACATCTATAATACAAAAGGACAACTGGTCGAAACTCTGAACGGCTTAACCGATACAGAAGGTTTTTCCAGTTTATCCTTAACTACATCAGGCAGAATGATACCCGGTGTATACTTTGTAAAAGTTAAAACAGATAAAGGTAACCTAATCAATAAAATAGTCTTAATGAAATAAAGATGATTCTGCTTCTCAAGCAGTAATCGAAAGTACTGAATACATTATCAAAGGGCACATATTAAACCATGTGCCCTTTTTTCTATGTGTAGCCCTTAACTGTTTTAGCAATCCGATACATTGACTGCTAATTTATCATTGACAGATTACTGTACTCTCAAAATCTTAGCTCTGAATATTAATTCTATATATACAGGAGACTCAATATGGCTACAAAAGAAAAAGAAAAAGGTGCTCTTTCGATACATACCGAAAACATCTTCCCCATCATTAAAAAGTGGCTCTATTCACAGCATGATATCTTCCTCAGGGAACTCATATCCAATTCCACAGATGCTCTGAATAAGCTCAAATATGCCAAGCCGGAAATAGCTGAAGACACTTATAAAATTGAAATCAAGCTGGACAAAAAGAAGAAGACTCTGCAGGTGATTGACAATGGCATAGGTATGACTGATGAAGAAATCAGAAAGTACATCAATCAGATAGCTTTTTCCGGCGCTGAAGAGTTTATCGAAAAGTTTAAGGATGTCCAAAGCAACATTATCGGACACTTCGGACTCGGTTTTTATTCCTCTTTCATGGTTGCGGATAAGGTTACAATTGACTCCCTGTCTTATCAGGAAGGCGCAGAACCTGCCTTCTGGGAATGTGACGGCTCCACCGAATACACCTTAACCAAAGGCAAAAGAAAAGAAGTGGGAACCACTGTTACCATCCACTTCAATGAAGAATCAAACGACTATCTGGAAGACAGTAAAATCAAGGAAATCCTGGAGAAGTACTGCAACTTCATGCCTTATACCATCGAGTTTGACGGCAAGACTATTAATCAGAAGGAAGCTCTCTGGAACAAGAAACCCAAAGATGTCACCGATGCAGAATACAAAGAATTCTATAAAGCCATGTTCCATGATTATCAGGACCCTATTTTCTGGATTCATCTTAATGTGGATTATCCCTTTAATCTCAAAGGCATCCTCTATTTCCCCAAACTACGTAACGAACCGGATTTCTTTAAGGGTGAAGTAAAGCTCTTTTGTAATAACGTGTTTGTTGCGGATAATCTGGAAGACCTCATACCCGAATTTTTGCTGCTGCTCAAAGGTGGTATCGATATTCCCGATATACCACTCAATGTATCACGTAGCTTTTTGCAGAACGACAAGCAAGTGCAAAAGATAACCAAATACATCGTCAGGAAAGTTGCCGACCACTTCACTGAAACATTTAAGGAAGACCGTAAGAAGTACGAACAGTATTGGGAAGACATTCAAACTTTCATCAAATACGGTCTGCTCAAGGACGAGGAATTCTTTGAAAGCCTCAAAGACATTATTCTTTTCAAATCCTCTTCCGGTGATTATGTAACACTTGAAGAGTATAAAGCCAAAAACCCCACAACTGAAGACAAGACCAAGATTTATTATGCCGGGAGTGAAGACACTCAGGTCAGTTATCTAAACATGATGAAAGAGCAGGGCATCGAGGTTATTTACCAAACTACCCCGCTCGATACGCATCTGTTTCAGAAGCTGGAAGGTAAGCTCGAAAAAGTGGAATTCCTGCGCATTGATTCTGAACTCAACGACCTGCTGATTAATAAAGATAAGTCTGAACTGGCTGATCCCGACAACAAAACAGATTCATCCAGGCTCAAAGAAATCTTTGATAAAGCTTTGAATACCAAGATTGAAGCTAACTTTTATAAAGAATCCTATGCAGAATTCGTAAAGAAGCATCCTGAAGCGATAGAATTGCTCGCGCCATACATTACTCAAAAAGATGAACAATCTATCATTAAACCTTACGATATCCCCGCTGATGTGCGTGAAAAAATCGGCACCGCTGTCTGGAACGAGATATTTGAACATGTTTATATGGATATTAAGGTCGAAGTCAAAAACCTCAAGACCGAAGAAATCTCCGGTATGATTGTCTTCAACGAATTCATGCGCCGCTGGCACGAAATGGATATGATGAATAACAAAGACAGCAACGATATGCTCAAGAATCATTCGCTGATTGTAAATCAGGAAAACAAAACTGTCAAAAAGATACTGGAGCTTTCAGCTTCCGGTAAAACAGAGGAAGTAAAAACCCTTTGCGAATACATTCATGACCTGAGTATGCTGGAACAGAAAGCCTTTAGTGGTAAAGAACTCAAAGCTTTCCTGCTAAGAGCAAATCAGATTTTGAATTATGTAAATTAATTCCTCAAATCTATAAGAAAAAAGAGTTGTCTATTCATAGGCAACTCTTTTTTGTTTAATTATATTGTAATTCAATTTATGTACTAATTTCAGGCATACATCGCGATTAAATCATACAGATAATAAAACAATCAGGTCACTTTGCCGGCGACACTTAATTTTACGGTCAATGATAACCTCTTTGCCATCAACAGTTACATAGACATAAATGCGCATTGTCAGGTGCCGTATGTGCTCAATATCCTTTGAGGACATAAAACCGACATAACCGACTATGTGTTGTCCTTTTTTTAAAGTATGTAACGAATCAGGAATTTCCGTAAATCTTGAATTAGGAAAATCACCTTTAACTGTGAATATTTCGAAGTATTCAGGCTGGATTAACTGTTGATTATCGTCATTTACCATTTCAATGAATACATCATGTACAATTGTTCTGGCTTGTTTATTTGAGTATACATTTACATTATAGCGAACTGATTGCTTCTTATGTTCAAGGTTATAATTCGGCAATCTCGCATTTACAGAATAGGTACTGTCTTCTGCGAGTTCCAAGAAGCTGGTAACACCATACCATTTTATATTTTTATCAAGGTTGACGGGTACATAGCGCGTCCAGGCTCCGCAGCCTGTTAACAATGTCAGACACAATATGATTGCTAAGAAAAGAATCCATGTTTTCATTTATAACTTCTCTTTCTTATTTTTGTATCTATTTTATTGTTCACTTCGAGGCTTGCATGTCCCTACGGCTATACTTTCATTTCGCTATTTAATAACAGGGATTATCTGCTCCACTTTATCCTGAAACAAGACGAAAAACTTCAATCTGCTTACATCACATCTCTCTGTATCATCCATAAATACTTCCAGCTTCCCGCTCTTCTGAAACCGGTACTGATTGATGTCATTTGATTCCAGTTTGAGTAATTTGCCAGTTTCGGATAGGCAGAAGAAGTTTTGTTCAGGCCACAGCTCGTATTCAGATGTGTAAGAAAATACAATTGTATCGGATTTGATTTCGACTAATTCCATCTTTGTTTTATTGGTAAAAATCGAATTGGCAGCAAACTCATCCAGACTATCAACCCAGGCTTGATCAACTTCCTCAAAACTGACCTGATAATAGAGTTCGAAACATTCTATCCCAAATTTGACTTCCGTTTGTGAAATCCAGGCGATGAAAAAGTCCATACATGTTCCGGGAGCAAATCCGGCATCCAGAAAGTTCACAAAAGCACAGGCATAGTCATAGGTTTGAATGGGACAAATTCCGGTTATACAATCACCCCATTTATCCATAATATCCCGGGTGGAAAAGTCCGTATATTTTCTAATCAGATAAGCGGTATTCCTAAACTTTGTAAAGTAGTTCTCATAATCGGCAAGGGTAGCATAAGAATTCTGCACACCTAAGCCTTCATCAAAGAATTTGAATGCACCGGCATTGCTCTTATCAACAGGCAATTTGTGATACTTGCGAACATCAAGATGCGTAAGTTCGTGCGTGATGGAAGTCTGAAATATCTTGTGCTCGTATGCCTTTCCCTGATAATGTCCAATCATCATTAATGCACAATTCAAATCCGGAATGAATGGCGAAGGACCTCTTCCCCTGAGCAGAAATACCTGGGGTTTGGGAAAACATCTTTCAAATTTTTGCCTGACAACATCCGATATGCCGGCAATCAATACTTTGCATACCATGGGGTCAAGCCGGTTATCTGCCACAAAAGTCAGGCAATCGCTGTCTTCTATAGTAACCAGTTTATCGATTTGTCTGAAATCATGTTCAATAAAAGATGCAGCAGAATCATGCTTTTCATTTTCCAGGATAACCTTGTTATACTCAACCAGATTATGGGAAAACAAACTAAAACACATGATTCTTTTTAAATGCCATCTCCGCTTAACAGAATCAGGTTCTTCTGCTAAATACCCTTTATTCATCTCAATATAGTGTGCAGACATGGCAGGAAACTTCATCAGATATCTGAAGCCATACTTTTCCAGGCTCTGAGGCTCATCCAGAAGCATCCCGGCATAGATGCTGTTTAGTTCGTCGTAATTGGCTAAAGGGTCAGATTCCAGTTCTGCTAAACGATTCTCCATCATTTAATATACTGATTTACAAATTCAAATCAAGTCTATTGGATAAATCTACTTTTTCGTTATTACTTTATTACCTTTTAATAGAGCCTTAGGTTTAGCCGGTTGTTCATTAAAAGGTTGTGGGTCACGAAACACATGTCTTTGCTTTGAAAGGGTATTGGCAGCTTTGGTAGCGTCAGTGTCAAAACTCAATATATCATCTTTTTTGTAGTGAACCAACATCTCCAGATAATAGGTTTGCCCCGCTTCAACTTCCAGATTCTTTTTGACTTTTTTACAAACAATTGTGTGTTCTCCCGGAGTAACATCTACATAGACAAAGTAACCCTGAGCGATACTAAACTGATATTGTTCGTCAAATTTGATTTTCCAGAATTCCTGATTTTTCTCATAATTTCTGCTTCTCATATCATATTTCATCTCTTGATTAGGGTCACCGAATATAATTATTCTGCTCATTTCAGGACTAACCGGTTTCCAAATCTGCATCAGTTCAAGATAATAAGAATAGGTGCCTTTCTTCATCAATATGTCACCAAAAGATGCAGGAAACGCCAATAAACCGGTAACAAAACAGACGAATCCAATCAGGATAATAAGTTGTTTTTTCATTTTCTCTCCACTCTGTATAGATTTCATTCTTTATATATTCATAATAGTTTAGTACAGAAATTGTGTCAATAAAGATTATTTGCTTATCGGCTTTTTGTCTAATGCCTTGCCAATGTCTATTCTTTGTCAATATCTTCTCAGTCATATCTCCTTCACATCTTGGGAGCCTCTCGGGGTCCAGTCGGGGTCCTGTCGGGCTAAGCCCAAGAAGTTCCTGACAAAATCCCGAGATTATCCAGACATCGGAAGGAGATATTTCCGGGATTTTTACAAGTTTTTTCCTAAATGGAACACCGAAGGGTTAAATGGACGTATATAATTATAGAGGGTAGTTTAAAAATAATTTAGGAAATGGAGCATAGAAAGGCATAAATGGAGCATAAAGTATATATAGGAGGACACCAATTTAATTATGAATTCAGAATTTTGAATTATAAATTGGGGTGGCTTGATAATCCTGCTGCTGAAGAGGTTGAATGTAGTTCTGCCTTCAAGCAGGTTTTATAGTAGAATAGCTTTCCAAAGCTGTTCAACGCTCTTTAGTTTGAGAATTGATTATTGCGCAGCATTGGAATGCTACGCTACACCTTAGCAGAATTACAGGTAATAAGAGATATAGAGACTAATTGATATTATATATACTCAGTGTCTCTGTGACTCTGTGTCTCTAAAAAGCATAAAAACAACATGCCCTTCGACAGGCTCAGGGTGACTAGCCTTCCTGCGCAGGGATGACTATAAGGAGAAAAACATGAAAGCACATTTTAAGTATGGTCTGAACGGTTTCACGGGAACGGTGGATGAGGCAGTGTATTATTACAATCCCAAGCTCAGGAAATGCCTGATGCGTAAATACAAATATCCTGACAATCCGGTGAATACAGAACGCACAATCAGCATTATGTCAAATCTGAAGCTGTTGCAGCCTTCAGAAGGCTATCGCCTCAATTTCTATGATTATTTGTTGTGCTACAATGAATGCAAAGAATATCAGCATAAGCCACTTATCAGTTGGAATAATGCCTGGCTGAAGATGATGTTTGCCCTGCAAAAAGCTATGCCTGAGCAGGTCAACCTCAAGACCATTACACGCGAGCAGATATATGCACAAAACCTTCCTTGCATTTCACTCAGAGATGCGATAGATGCAGGACTGCTGCCGATGATGCCGGATTATAAGAGATGGCATGAGACTATTTAACCACGAAAAACACAGAATACACGAAAAGAAAATAGAAAAGAGATAGGATTATAAACTACTGAAAATATTATGTGATAAAAGCATCCAAGCATTTATTCAAGTTAGAATCTCCGTGTCTCTGAGTCTTCGTGTCTCTAAATAGCAATAAAACAGCATGGATTCCTGCCTGCGCAGGAATGACTGGCTTTGAGATGCGTGTCCGAAATAGCAGGTTTCTATACATTTTTCTCTTGTCTCTCTTTTCCTCTGTGTCTCTGTGGGTAGATCAAAACAGCATGGATTCCTGCCTGCGCAGGAATGACTGGCTTTGAGATACGTTGCTATAGTCAAATGACTTTATACATTTTTCTCTTGTCTCTCTTTTTCTCTGTGCCTCTGTGGGAAGATTAAAAACGAATTCCTGCTTGACAGAAAACAAAGCCGTAAATGACTATCATAGATAGTAAAATATTATTAAGAGGAGAAAGGTTATGGCTAGAATGACCGTTGACCCTATGTATTGTAAAGGCTGTGGGTTATGCGTAGCAGTATGCCCCAAGAAGATTATCCGTTTTTCCGAAAACATTAATAGCAAAGGCTATCATTATGCCGAATGTTTCAAGCAGGAAGATTGCATCGCCTGCAAAATGTGCTACCAGACTTGTCCCGATGGGGCAATTAAAGTGGAGAAATAGGGAGAAATTATGGCAAAGATATTGATGAAAGGTAATGAAGCAGTAGCCGAAGCCGCCATCAGAGCAGGTTGCAGACTTTATTTTGCTTATCCCATCACTCCTCAGAGCGAATTGATTGAATACATGGCAAAGATGATGCCCAAAGTAGATGGCTGTTTCTTGCAAGCAGAAAGCGAAGTGGCAGCGATAAACATGGTTTACGGCGCTGGCGGAGCAGGTAAAAGGGTTATGACATCCTCTTCCTCACCCGGTATCTCGCTTAAACAGGAAGGCATTTCCTATATTGCCGGTGCAGAAATTCCGGCTGTGATAGTAAACGTGCAGAGAGGCGGTCCCGGTCTTGGAGATATCCAACCCGGACAAGCAGACTATTTTCAGGCTGTGAAAGGCGGTGGTCATGGCGATTATCATTTAATCGTGCTGGCTCCCAATTCCGTGCAGGAATTTGCTGATATGGCATCAGACGCTTTCGATTTGGCTGATAAATACCGCAATCCGGTTATGATACTGGCTGACGGTATGCTGGGTCAGATGATGGAACCGGTGGAATTTAAAGAAGCCAAGACTCAGGCAGAAATAGATGCTTATGGTGAACAGCACAAGTCCTGGTGCATCACTCCTAAAACAGACGATACTGATAAACATCACCATGAGATAAATTCACTCGAACTTGACCCTTCCGTGCTGGAAAAACACGTGCTTGATCTATATAAAAAGTACGATGTAGTAGAAGCTAATGAAGTCAAATATGACACTTACAATTTGTCTGATGATAATGAAGTGCTGTGTGTTGCCTTTGGAACAGCTTCTCGTATTGTCAAAAGCGCTATTGATGAGCTGAAAGCAGACGGTAAAAGTGTGGGATTGATACGCCCTATCACACTTTGGCCTTATCCATATAAACAAATACTTGATGCCATTGGTCCTAAAGTAAAGAAAGTATATGTGTTTGAGCTTAATATGGGTCAAATGCTGGATGATGTGAAGATTGCCGTTAATGGTAAAGTTCCGGTTGATTTCTGGGGTAAGGTGGGAGGCATAGTCTTCACCCCTGCAGAGATACAACATAAACTGGAAAAGTGTTGGTAGGAGGAAGCCATGGAAGTTATAGCACAAAGACCTAAGTCCTTAAGAGAAGTTCCCTTTACCTATTGCCCCGGCTGCCTTCATGGTGTTGCTCACAGATTAATTGCAGAAGCAATTGATGAGCTTGGTTTACAAAACAGTATGGCAGGTGTTGCGCCTGTAGGTTGCGCAGTGTTTGCGTATAAATTCTTTGATTTTGATATGGCTCAGGCTGCACATGGCAGAGCTCCTGCTGTGGCAACCGGCATGAAAAGAGCCCGCAAAGATATGCACGTCTTCACTTATCAGGGTGATGGCGATCTGGCAGCTATCGGAACGGCTGAAATCGTGCATGCCGCCAATCGTGGAGAGCATATTTCCGTCTTCTTCGTCAATAATGCTATTTATGGGATGACAGGCGGACAGATGGCTCCCACAACTCTGCCCAATATGAAAACAACTACCTCACCTTATGGCAGAAATACAGACGATATCGGCTTTCCCATCAGAGTGTCTGAAATGCTCAATACTCTGATAGCTCCTTATTATATCGAAAGAGTGTCATTGCTCTCCCCCGCTGAGATTATCAAAGCCAAGAAAGCAATCCTCAAAGCTCTTACCTATAATAAGGAAGAAAAAGGGTTCACATTTGTTGAAATCATTTCCACATGTCCTACCAATTGGGGCTTGGACCCGGTTAAATCAAAAGAGTGGGCACGCGATAATATGCTTCCTTTCTTTAAACCGGCTTGCTTCCGTGATAAAGGCGAAGGAGTGGAATAATGAAGTTTGAAATAATTTGCGCAGGATTTGGCGGACAAGGTGTTCTGACTATTGGTAAGTTTATCGCTCAGGCTGGCATGAAAGAAGGTAAGCATGTGTCCTGGCTTCCTTCCTATGGTCCGGAAATGAGAGGTGGCACAGCTAACGTGATGACTGTTGTGGCTGATGCGCCTGTTGCTTCACCGATTGTAAGTTACCCTGATATACTCGTGGCTTTGAATCAGCCTTCCCTCGATAAGTTTGGAGCAAGTGTACGTAAAGACGGTTTGATTATCATCAACACCGATATGTGTCCGCATGGTACAAAACGCGATGACGTTCAGATTTTGTCTGCTCCGATGTCGACAATTGCCAAAGAAATCGGTGATGTACTGGTTTTGAATATGCTGGCAATCGGTATGATGATTGGCAGAACAGGCTTGGTTAAGTATGAGACAATTGAAGAAGACCTGACCAAATATATGAAGGTAAAAAACCCTGAGCTTTTGGAGCTAAACCTCAAAGCTATAAAGAAAGGGATAGAGTTAGCATAATAATCAAGTTATAATCATAAAACAGCGTCTCACCCGAGACGCTTTTTTTATGCTAATCACTAATCTATTTGTTAGATAAGTTTGAACATCCGAAGGCGTTTTTCCAACAATTATATCTACTTAACCGGTAGTTCAACACAGAAACATGTACCTTCTTTACAGTCATCATTCAGATAAATTCTTCCATTCATTTTGTGAGCGAATTCGTAGCATAATGATAAACCCAGACCAATACCTTTTTCGCTGTCTGTGCCCGGTATAGATTGTATTCTAATGTTGTTTTGAATTGCCTGAATAATATCCGGATTGATTCCTATCCCGTTGTCTTTGACTTCTATGATAACCTTTTCACCTTTTGCTGCACATGATATTGAAACAAAAGAATTAAAAGGAGAATACTTTATTGCATTGCCAATCAGATTACGCAGAATGAGGCTCAAAGCATCTTTATCAGCATAGACAAACAGATTATGCTCAAGCTTAACGTCAATATCGACCTGCTTACTATGTGCAATACTCTGATATATTGCTCTGATGTTTTCCATGACAGGATTGAGCAGAATAACTTCGCAATGCAATTTGAAGCCTTCTTTCTGAGCTTGAGACCACCAAAGCAGATTTTCCAATAAATCAAAGGTATACTTGGTTTGTTCATTGAGTTTGCTTAGTATTTCAATTTGTTCATCCTTAGACCAATCACTGGCAAGAATCATCTGCAAGGCTGTTTGCAAGCTGGAGACAGGTCCCCTCAAATCATGAGCAATAATGGAAAAAAGCTTGTCTTTGGTTGCATTGGATTCCGAGAGTTCTGCCAATGCTGTTTCCAGTTGCTTTTGCTTTTGTTCCAATTGTTTTTGATTTTGTGAGATAATAGCGTTCTTCTCAACCAGTTCCACATTATGCAGCCGGTATATCTCAGCTTTATGCTCCAGCTTTTCTGTTAAATAGTCTGATTCATACTTAATGATGCTATTTTTGACTTTCTCTGAGAAAACCGATTCATTCAGATTCTGGAACTCAGTAAAATATTCCAGAGCTTTTTGATACATGCCCATTTCCTGATATAATAAAGCAAGATTTCTCAAACAATCTTCTCTTTGAGTAGGCATAATGGTTTCAGATGTGATTTTGAAGGATTCCAGTAATAATTCTTCAGCCGTTGCATGGTCACTCAGCTTAATCAGAACCCCTGCTTTACAATTCAGGACAGAAACCAGCAGAATTACATTTGTTGTAGTGCGCACTGCTTCCAGAGATTCGGAATATAGTTTTAAAGCTGTTTCATAGTCGCCTTTGCGCTCATAGACCTGACCCAGATCACAGATTAAGCTGCCTTTTTTCTTAACAAATTCCAGGTTCTTTTCCATTACCACAGCTTCGTTTAACAGTTCAAGCGCCTTATCAAACTCGGACAGGTGTGCATAAGCCAGACCCATATTAACAGCCAGAAACATCTTGCAATCGTCTTCAGGGTTGGAGATACTCATTTCCTGGGCAACTTTAAAATACTCAATGCTTTTTTCGTAGCTGTTCATATCGAAATAGCATTTACCGATATTCAGGCATGAGCGGATATAATCATTGTCATTCTTTGTCTTTTCACACAATCTCAGAGTTTCAAATAAACACTCCAAAGCTTTATCAAACAAACCCAGAAATGTATAAATGATTCCCAGATTACTTAAAATCGAGATTTTTTGTTCAAGTGGAGGAGATATTGCCAATAAATTTAGTAGTTTTTGGACAGCATCGCTAAAATTTCCAATCCGATACAACCGGTTTGCCTGCACATTTAGACTTCTATATAAGAGTTGTGCATTATTAATCGCAACAGCATGTTTTTCTGCTTCCAAGAGCATTGGCATGACATCATCAGGATAATCCATCTTCATCTTACATGTACAGATTGTCAGATAGAGCTTACATAATTGCTCATCGGATAAACTACTTTTATGTTCAGTCAGTAACTCTTCTGCCGTTTTCAGCGATGCAACAAGTTGTTGGTCAAATTTACTAAAAGCTATATCATAAGCATTCTCAAGTACTTCATTCAAATTATTCATAACTTATCCTTAAATCTCGTTTATTGATATTCTGCTGAGGAATTATAAGCAAATCATAGTTTCTATTTTATGAGTGGTTTATTATTTGTCTAGATGTTTGTTAGTTGTCGTCGATTTTGATGTAAACTAAATATGTGGATTATTATTTAGCAGGAAGTTCCAGGCAGAAGCATGTTCCGGTATTGGTATCATTACCAAGAGATATCTTCCCGTTCATAAGACTGGCAAATTCATAGCAAAGAGACAAACCCAAACCCATTCCTTTTTCGCTGTCCGTGCCCGGTATAGACTGGATTTTATTATTGTTTTGAATAGCTGAGATTATCTCCGGATTGATGCCAGAACCACTATCTGTCACAAATATAGTTACCTTTTCAGTGCCCACCTTGCTGCCAATTCTTACAGAGGTATGAGCCGGAGAATACTTGATAGCATTGCCAATCAGGTTTCTCAAGATTAAACTGACTGCGTCTTTATCTGCATGTACTTCAATATTATCATCAAGACAAAGCTCAATATCGACCTGTTTATAAAGAGCAATGGTGTGATAAACATCACTGATATTGTCGATAATGGGATTCAGTACAAAGGTTTCCAGATTCAGTTTCAAACCTTCTTTCTGAGCCTGAGCCCACCATAGGATATTTTCCAATAGATTATAAGTGTTTTTAGTTTGTTCATTCAGTGAATTGAGCATGATATCCTGTTGTTCTTTTGAACAGTCGGTTGAAACGATAACCTGCAAAGCCATTTGTAAACTGGAAACAGGTCCGCGTAAATCATGAGCAATTATGGAAAATAGCTTATCTTTGGTGGCATTGGATTCGGAAAGCTGAGCCAGAGCTTCTTCCAGTTCCTTCTTTTTTTGTGATATAATCGCGTTTTTGTCGGCTAGTTCAACATAGTTAAGTCTGTATAGTTCAGCTTTTTGTTCGAGTTTCTCAGAGAGATAATCAGCTTCATATTTGATAACACCATTTTTAACCTTATCATTGAATATAGTCTCCGTCAGAGATTGATACTCTTTTATATATTCAAATGCTTCTTTGTATTCACCCTTTGATTGATAAAGGAAAGCGAGATTTTTTATACTATCCTGTATTTGAATAGGTAAAGTGCTTTCTGACGATATTTTCAACGCTTCCTTAAGTAACTCTTCTGCAACGGAAAATTCACACTTTTGAATATGAACACCGGCTTTTCTATTTAGCACAGGAACAAGCATAATAACATTGGGGGTTGTACGAATAATTGCAAGGGCATTATTATAGTATTCTAATGCTATATCGAAGTCTCCTTTATATTCATAAACCTCTCCAATATTGTAGATTAAGCTCCCTTTGTTTTCCAAGTACTCAAAGGTCTTTCCCATTGCCTGTGCTTCAAACAAATACTCAAGAGCTTTATCATATTGACTAAGATGCGCATAGGTAAGTCCCAAATGAATCAACAGGAACATTTTACTTTCATTCTGAGTATCATTGGTATTGATCTTTTGGGCAGCATCGAAATATTCAAGAGCTTTATCATAATTATGTATCTCAAAATAACAGATTCCGATATTTATACATGTGCGTATATATCCGCTGCTATTATCCTCTTTTTCACAAATCCTGAGACCTTCAAACAAACATTCCAGTGATTTATCAAATTGACCCAGAGAATTATAGACCATACCCAGATTAATAAGATTGGAGATTTTGCTTGCTATTGTCTCAGCAATACTTTTAAGGTTAAGCAATTTCTGAATAGATTCTTGTAAGTGTCCTAAACGCATCAGGCTATTTGCCTGTAAATTGAGGCACCTGATAAGAAGTTCCTTCTTCCCAACTTCATGGGCATGATGTTCTGCTAATAACAGAATTGCCAGGCAGTCATCAGGATAATCCATTTTGATTTTGCAAATACTTATAGTAAGATAGAGCTTGCATAGTTCTTCTGAATTAAGAGAACTCTTGTGTTCTGCCAATATCTTCTCAGCAGTTTCCAAAGAAGTGATTAGTTGTTGGTCATATTTGCTAAAAGCTATATTATAAGCATTCTCAAGTACTTCATTCAAATTATTCATAACTTATCCTTAAATCTCGTTTATTGATATTCTGCTGAGGAATTATAAGCAAATCATAGTTTCTATTTTATGAATGGTTTATTATTTGTCTAGATGTTTGTTAGTTGTCGTCGATTTTGATGTAAACTAAATATGTGGATTATTATTTAGCAGGAAGTTCCAGGCAGAAGCATGTTCCGGTATTGGTATCATTACCAAGAGATATCTTCCCGTTCATAAGACTGGCAAATTCATAGCAAAGAGACAAACCCAAACCCATTCCTTTTTCGCTGTCCGTGCCCGGTATAGACTGGATTTTATTATTGTTTTGAATAGCTGAGATTATCTCCGGATTGATGCCAGAACCTTGATCAATGACACAGACAGTAATCTTGTCTGCATCAACTTTACTCGTAATAGTCACAGTTGAATTGGAGAAAGAATATTTAATAGCATTGCCAATCAGGTTTCTTAAGATTAAACCTACAGCGTCCTTATCAGCATGTACTTCAATATTATCATCAAGATACATTTCAATCTCGATCTGTTTATAAAGAGCTATGGCGTGATAAACATTACTTATATTGTCGATAATGGGATTCAGTACAAAGGTTTCCAGATTCAGTTTCAAGCCTTCTTTCTGAGCCTGAGCCCACCATAGCAGGTTTTCCAATAGATTATAAGTGTTTTTGGTTTGTTCATTTAGTGAATTGAGCATGATGTCCTGATTCTCTTTGGAACAGTCGGTTGAAACGATAACCTGTAAAGCCATTTGTAAACTGGAAACAGGTCCGCGCAAATCATGCGCAATTATGGAAAAAAGCTTGTCTTTGGTGGCATTGGATTCGGAAAGCTGAGCCAAAGCTTCTTCCAGTTGCTGTTGTTTTTGTGAAATGATAGTGTTCTTTTCAACCAGATCAACGTTTTGAAGCCTGAATATCTCTGCCTTTTGTTCCAATTTTTCAGTAAGATAATCAGATTCATATTTGATAACACCATTTTTAACCTTATCATTGAATATAGTCTCATTAAGGGTTTGATATTGAGTTAAATATTCCAGAGCTTCCTGAAACTTACCTGTCTCTTTGTATAGCATCGCAAGCTTCTTGAGGCACTCTTCTCTCTGAGTAGGGATACTGCTGTCAGTGGTGATTTTGAGTGACTCCAAAAGCAAATCTTCAGCCTGGGAATAATCACCTTTCTTAATATGTACTCCTGCTTTGTTGTTTAGTACTGAAGCTAATAATATGACATTGGGAGTAGTGCGGATAGTTACTAATGACTCCTCATAATAATTTAGTGCAACGTCGTATTCTTCTTTTAATTCGTAGACAAAACCAAGATTGTAAATCAGACTTCCCTTGTTTTTAACAAATTCAAAGCTATTTTCTTTATTTATTGCTTCGTTGATCAATTCAAGTGCTTTTTCAAATTCTGCTATGTGTGCGTAGGTCAATCCAAGATTTATAATAAGGAACATCTTGCTTTCATCATCAGGATAATCAGCGCTGATTTTTTGAGCAGCTTGAAAATACTCAACGCTTTTTTCATAGTTATGCATTTCACAATAACAAATACCAATGTTTACTGCAGAGCGCACATATCCTCTGTTATTATTGATTTTTTCACACAATTTCAGATTTTCAAACAAGCATTCCAGCGCTTTGTCAAACATGCCGAGGGAAATGTATACTAAGCCTAAATTGTTATAATTTGAGATTCTACTGTCTTCAGTTTCCACAATTTCAAGAAGATTTAATAGCTTTTGAACTGAATCCTGCAAATGTCCTGTTCGCATCAAATGATTTGCCTGCAAATTCAGACACCGGATTAGAAGCGACTTACTTTCACTTTTCAAAGCATAATGCTCAGCTTCTAAAAGCAAAGGCAAAAAATCATCGGAGTAATCCATTTTAATCTTACAAATACCAATTGTCAGGTCCAGTTTGCAAAGTTGTTCTGAATTCAATTCATTGCGGTGCTCAGCAAGAATGAGCTCAGCAGTTTCGAGAGCTTTAATCAATTCTTTGTCGTATTTTGTAAAAGCTACTTGATAAGCTTGCTCAAGAGCTGAAATAAATCCTATCATGAATTATCCTTTACATTTGATAATTTGAAAACACTTTATCAAAAATGTATATTTTTGTCTACTATATATTCCAAATGTCGTGAGAATATTGCAAAATTGTGTTATCTGATGAAAACTTTCCCATGCCTGCCACATTGTACATAGACATTTTTGCCCAGTTTCTTTTATTTTGATATGCTTGATCTACCTCTTTCATCACACGCACATAATCCTCAAAATCAGCAATTATACAATAAGCATCTCCCTGTGCAAATAACACATCCAGGATAGGTTGAAACAGTTTTGGTTCATGAGGATTTATTTTGTCTGATTGAATAAAGTCAATTGTGGATTTGAGCATTGGAATTCTTTCCAGATATTCATAAGGGTAGTAACCCTTTGTTTTGAGAGTCTCCACTTCATTCTCTGTCATACCAAACAGAAAAAAGTTTTCCGCACCAACCTCCTCCCTTATTTCAATATTCGCTCCATCCAGAGTTCCAACTGTTAAAGCTCCATTTAAGGCAAACTTCATATTACCTGTACCGGATGCTTCCATTCCTGCAGTTGAAATCTGCTGAGAGACTTCCGATGCAGGCATGATTCTTTCAGCCTGAGTAACTCTGTAATTGGGCAGAAATACAATGTTCAAAAGTTCAGATATCTTTGGCTCTTTAGCAATCCATTCATCTATAGAGCAAATGAATCTGATAATCAGTTTTGCCATATAATATCCCGGAGCTGCTTTCCCGGCGAAAAAGAAAGTATGCGGCTGTATATCGTACAAGCCTGTCTCTTTCATCTTAAGAGCCAGATATAGCACATGCAGAGCATTTAAAAGCTGACGCTTGTATTCATGGATTCTTTTAGCCTGAAAATCAAAGATTGTATCAGGGCTAATCTCGAAACTATACATTTCCTTAAGAATTCCTGCTAATCTGATTTTATTATTGTGCTTAATCTGATTCCATTTATCCAGCACAGCATTATCGTTAACGTGCTGCTTTAGCTTTTGTAGCTCATTAAGGTTTATAACCCAGTTCTCACCAATCAGCTCAGTGATAAATGAAGATAGTTGAGGATTTGCCATCTTTAGCCAACGTCTGGGGGTAATACCATTAGTTTTGCAATTAAATTTTTCAGGATAGATTTTATAAAACTCAGGAAAGACTCTTTTTTTTAGTAAATCAGTGTGAAGTTGGGAAACGCCATTTATTGAATGAGACCCGATAATAGAGAGATTAGCCATTTTGACCTGTTTACCAAAGCTGTCATCTATGATGGACATTTTGTTTCTATCAGCATCGGTGAGGTTTGTCATAAGGGATATCGAATTCAAAAATCTACGATTGATTTCATAAATTATTTGCAGATGCCGTGGTAATACTCTTTCAAATAGACTCAACTGCCACTTTTCGAGAGCTTCAGGCAGGATAGTGTGATTTGTATAGGCAATTGTTTTTTGTGTAATATCCCAGGCTGCTTCCCATGACAATTTCTTCTCATCAATCAAAATGCGTATTAGCTCTGGAATTGCAACAGATGGATGTGTATCATTAAGCTGAATTGCCACATTATCAGGGAAAACACTAAAATCCTGTTCTGTCTTATGAAAACGTCGGAAGATATCCTGCAATGTTGCTGAAACAAAGAAGTATTCCTGTTTAAACCGAAGTTCTCTGCCGGCCAGATTATTATCATTGGGGTAAAGAACTTTGGATATATTCTCTGTATTGTTTTTATCTGCCACTGCTTTTACATAGTCACCTTCATTAAAGTAGGAAAGATTAAAATCACGCGAAGCCTTGGCAGCCCAGAGCCGGAGTGTATTGATAAAATCATTGTGATAACCGGGAATCTGGTAATCATAAGCCATCGCCATGACATAGTCTTCGTGCTTCCATTCCATGGTATATTCAGTTTTGCTCTTGTAATGTTGTTCTACTTTGCCACCAAAGTAAACAGGAAAGAGATGTTCCGGATGTGGTGTTTCCCAGACTGAACCATATCTCAGCCAGTTATCAGGTGTTTCTACTTGTTTTCCACCCTGAATACTCTGAGTAAAAATGCCATATTCATAACGAATACCATACCCATAAGCAGGTATTTTGAGAGTAGCCATCGAATCCAGGAAACATGCTGCTAAGCGTCCCAAACCACCGTTGCCTAGTCCGGCATCCCATTCCAAATCAAGCAACATTGTCATATCATAACCAAGTCTATGCAGTTCTTTAATGCAAAGCTCTTCCAAATCAAGATTGAGAATGGCATTGTTTAGTGACCTGCCGATCAGGTATTCCAGCGAAAGATAATAAACCCGCTTGTGATGTTTAAAGTATTGCTCTTGTTGAGTTTTAATCCATTTATCCAGGAGGAAGTCCTTGATAACGCTGGCGAAACTAACGTAGCAGTCATAAGGAGTGGCAGAATACTGGTCTTTTCCCAAAGTAAGGCTCAGATGCTCAACAAACCTGCGGGATATTGTCTCTGCATCTGACTTGAGATTAATCGAAGCGAACACATCAGTAAAATGCTTGTTCATAGCATACCTCTTATTCAAAAGGTAAAGGATTGTTGTCTGATGTCAAGAGAAATCCTTATAATCTCTTTTTACACAAGATATTATTTGTTCTCTTTAAATTGCCACATTGCTCCGCTTTTATCATAGTATCCATTACCAAGAATTTTATAAGCGCTATTTGAAATCACAAAGTCTTCCGGACCGTGGAATATATTGTTGCTTCGCTTCATCGCTTCCATAGTCTGAGCTGTATAAACCGCCATGCCGTAATCATGATTATCGGGATTAGGCAGACAGCTTATAATTCTGAGGTCTGTTCCCATATATTCCTTATCAGCGATTATTCTGTCAGGATAAATTTGAAAAGGCAGCAATTCTTTGTACTTCTGAAGCCATTTGTTGCTATCTATCGTTCCATATACATAGATATTAATATGTTTGAATTTCCTCTTCAAAGCCTGAGTATCAGTGATAACGGGTGTTCCATTACTTTTATAGATAGCATTAACTGTGGGAACGATGCTTTCCTTTACTCCGGGATTAGTTTCCGGGTCGGGAATGATGACAACTGCTGATGAATTTCCAACAATGTTTATAGGACCTTTGAACAGCATTTTGTCTTTGATATACTGCTTCGGATTTTTTGAAAGCAAAATAAGGTCCTGCACCAGCACAGGAAAGTATTCTTTATAAGTAATCCCGGATTTCTTTCTTTCCGCTTCATAACGTAAAAGTCCGTTATAAATATAGTCAATATATATAAATCCCTGGCTTGTTTCATTATCATTGTTTAACACCAGGTCACGGGTTAAAGCATTATTTTGTAATAGTCTCTGAGTAGAAGCACGTACATAGTGCTCATCCAGAGTTATCCACCAGTTACCATAAGCCTGTTCAGTCATTCTGTGCTTTATTGGTCTAAATAGTCTTTTTGCTTTGTAAAGCTGACTATAATATATATCAATTAACAGATTGAGATACGAATGGCTAAATTCATGATAGAGTAGATATGCCATTTCGTATTTAGCGTATTTATCAGAAGCGCTTCCTTGCAGAGCAGTTATACAATACAAATCAATCCCACCTTCTGAATTAACCAAAGTTGGTCCATATCCACTGTAACCCTGTAATGGTGAAACTATGAAGGAATAACTATTGAACCTATATCCATACCAGTCAATCATTGAATCAACTGTATTTGTTTCCCGTATTAGTGAATCAGCTTTTACCAATTGTGCTTGATAGAATGCGGTCTTGCCGGCAAAAAACATGTCAAATCGGCTTTGTATTGCGAAATCATTTACTTCGCTGATAAACAAATCTATATCTACAGGTTTTCCTACATATTCCATCCTGGCTTTCATTGAGTTTTCTTCATAAGCTTGTACACTGTAAATCTTGTTTAGTAAAGGAACACTTTCGAAAAGCATAAACCAAGTGGGAGGCAAATCAAAGCTGAATCCTTTTTTCTCTAATTGTCGGTAATGTTCAATAACCGGATGTGATTTATAGGACGCAAACCAGGTATTTATCGAATCTGCATAACCCATCTTATCTTTCATAACATATCTGCTGCCTGACAGATATTGAATGGTGGTAAGCAATTCTATACGCGGGTCTACAGAAATATTCATTTCCCCGCAAGCTTGCCCGATTGGCTCAATTGATGTAAAAGGAATTGAAGTGTCTGTAGTCCCTGCCCATAAAGCATAAAATGGTAGGATTATTAATATAAATAGCGCCATTATCTTCAGATTGCTGTAAACATGTAGATATGTCTTATTATTCATTACTTATGCCTCCAAACAAGCTACATTTCAGCTTATAAATTGTATTCATCAAATTTATCCCATTCACCAATGTCAAGAAATATCATTTTTGCCCATTTTGATAGTCAGAGACACTAAAAAGGAACAAATTATGCTAATTATGAATTAAGGGATACGAATGTAGAGTCACGTAGGTACAAAAAAACAAGAAGGGGTTTTAAAAGGTCTGTGTGGCTTACATGAGTATCCCTTTACATTCATTCTTGTTATGCTGTCAAAACATTTTCATTAAAGTTATAAGTCATCCTAACGTTAAATTTAACTATTTTACTATGAGCAATTTCCTGGTGATGTTAGTGGAAAGAGTAGCAAGTTTGTAGAAATACACACCGCTTCCGCAACCCTTACCATCCCATTTGAGTGTGTGTAATCCTTGGTTGACTTTGAAGGTTTTCACTGTCTGACCATGGATATTGAATATAGTTACAGTTCCGGATTCACCGGCTTTGATTGATACTTTGATGTTAGCTGAGGTGCCGGCGTAGAAGGGATTGGGATAGGCATTATTAAGCATGGTTTCTGTCGGCAAATCAGGCGTCGAAGAACCGGTAACCAATATACTTTTAGGCCCGTACATATTGCTCATACCGTTTATATCCACGTTTTCTAACCAGTAATAATAGGTAGTATTGGTTTCTACTTCATTGTCAGTCACAGAATAAGTATGCTGTTCTGAAGTATTGACGGCACCGATGGTGCTGACATTGACGCGCACTGCATTGTCAATCTCTGTGTCATTACTGCGATAGACATTGAACCCCAGGACACCTGATTCCGATTCGGTAACCCAGGTCAGGTTTACAAAATACTCTGCTGTAAGAATTGCAGTAAAGCTGGAAAGCTCCACCGGCAGAGTTGGGTCAACAGGTGTGAGTAGTACAATGGCATCTGCTTTTGCGCCATAATTTATACCGACAAAGGTATATATTCCGGCTCCGTTGAAAGGATTGGGAACAGACCATTGCCATGTACCATCATATACACCGACATACCAAATTCCGTCAGGAACATTGACAGTCAGATTGCCCAGACCGGTTCCGTCAAAGGACATGACTGTGCTTCCTGCGGGATTAAAGGTGGGTAAAGCTAATAAAATCGGGTTAGAGAGTGTAACAGTATCATCGATGTTCAGGTCTATAGTTGAGTTTACTGTGATGCCATTGACTGGAGTGTCAACCCCGGCAGGAACATCAACGGGAGGAGCTACATCTGAGATTGTGGCAGCCCAACCTAATTTGTTAACTGAATCGTCAGAAGTGAAATGGAAGGTCATAGCACCAGTAGCAACAATTTCTCCCAATAGTCCATTAGGTCCTGTATATGTACCGATTTTGGGAGCACTTGGATTTAAACCGTTATATACTTCCAAAAATTCCCAGTCGGTTTCAATGTTAAAGACTGAAAAATTAGCCACAATATGATGCCCTGAGTTTGGTATGAAAGTAAAAGTGAGGTCTTGGTTATCCCCATAATTATTAGAAGCTCCACCTGTGTCATAGAAATATACTGTACTTCCGGCATCAAGGGTCATACTTCCGTTAGATATATTAACTGCAATACCAATACCTGTTGTAAAATGCCACACCGGGCAGGAAAGCGCATCACCGATTGCGTTATAAGGAACTACTTGCCACCAGTATTCGGTATTGTCTGTAAGCAAGGCAGAAGGTGTCCAGGTAGTTGCTGCGGAATTATTAACCAACGTAACAGGTGGATTTACGGTGCCGAAATAAACTTTGTAATTGGTGGGTGAACCTGATGCTATATTCCAGCTGAGAGCTGAGTTTAGCGCGACTCCCGTTGCATCCATCGTGGGGTAAATCAGTGAAGATGGCAAGGGTGGCTGGGCAGCAGTAGAAAAATTGATACCTGTTACATCATCAATTATATGATAGTTACCACCGGTATGAACACTTTTGAAAGCTATGTAGATATCCATACCGTTGTAACCGCTCAGGTCAATGGAGGCTTGCTGATAGTCTAAAGTAAAATCAGAATAGCTGCCTGTCCACAATGTTGTGGTAAAATCGGCGGGAGCATAACCTGTCGTGGATATCATTACATAGGTATATTCATCCTCATAGTCCCAACCTGTGCTTGCGCTATAGTCTCTATACCAAAAGGTCAGAGCGTTGGCTCCTGCTTCCGGTCTGAGTCCGGGTGTTATTAACCACCAGTTACCGGAGGGACTATAACCGGATTTCACTGCTTGATTACCCGTGTGAGAATAGCCGGGAGTTCCAAAGATCTCCCATGAGGTAGGAGCAGAAGCCCAGTTTTCAGGAGGGAAAGTGGAACCTTCAAAACCTTCGTTCATCATCGTTGCCCAAATTGAGGTTGCAAATCCCGCCATTAAGACGAGTAAAAAAGCAAATAACAATAACTTTTTCATTATAAACTCCTTATAGTTTAATGTAATCTTAATGTTGTGGCAGTCTGTCTTCTATGATTACGTGCAAACTGATTTGCTATATCTAAACAACAAATACTAAATCAAACGACTAACCACTTTGCCTTTTATCTTATTAACGTAAGCTATGGTTTTTTATCGTCGAATAAGAACTCGATTCATTCTTCTATCAAGACTATTATGATAGAATGAATTATTTACATTATTGTCAATAGAATTTTTTGCATATAATAACGTTTCATTCCAAGTTTCGTTAAAAGGGAAATACAACTCCAAATGACAATTCTATAATTCTTACTTGTGGTTTAACTTCATCAACAGCACTAACAGGATTAGAAACGATACCTACGTTGCAAAAAAACTGACTGCGATATCAATATAACCGTTTCTTTGGGGATAACTACACTGACCGACATCATTATTACCCCAAACAGCAATTGTACTATCAGTTCTTAAGGCTATATTGTGGTCATAGGATGCATCAATCTTGATAAAATTATTGCCGGTTGGTTTCCTCTCTGATGTCCCTATTCATGCTTAACAGATTCAAGAAACATTGTAGGGAGATGCTAGGCTCATCTAAGGGTGCGAGCCTCAGATGAGCCTAGCATCTCTCTTTAATCTCCAATGGATTAGATAATAAATGAATAATACATGAATGGCAAGTCTTTCCAATAGAAAGGTGAACTCTTACTTGTCCTGTCCTCTCCTTGGGAAATATGAGTTCAACGATGGAACCTGTTGAGAACCTGTTGGGAACTTCCTGGGCTAAGCCCAAGAGGATCCCAAGAGGTTCTTTTCAGGAATAGTTGTTTATCCCATATTGGGAAAGAGAGCAGAACCGCTAAACTGCTAGTAATGGCTAATTGTATATATTATCCTGATGGTTATTAATATAACGTCACATTATTATCTGTAACATTAGATAGTTTATTCTATCCCTTTAGTATACAATTGGGTTAGCAGATTATCCAATTTTGAGATTGACATTTAAACATTAGTTATAGAAGTTGCTTTTAATTAAAAAATATAGCTATTCAGGAGCGTCGATATGGCTGATCAGTTACAAGAAATGCTGAATAAGATTTATGAAGAAGGCGTGAACAAAGCTAAAGCTGAAGCAGCAGTAATCCTTGAAGCTGCACAGAAAGAGGCAGACCAAAAGAAATCCCTGGCTACACAGGAAGCTGAAAAGATCATCAAAGATGCCAAACAGAAAGCTGCAGAGCTTGATAAAAATCTGCATTCAGACCTCAAGATGGCAGCTCAGCAGGCAATGAGTGCTCTCAAGAATAAGGTTATCAATACTCTGATGATTGCCACTGTAGACAAGCAAACTTCTCAATCCATGCAGGATACTGCCTTTCTGCAAAAGCTGATTCTGGAAGTTTTGGGTAAATGGTCTCCTGACTCCTCTTTAGTATTGACTGTACCCGAAGTCAAAAAGGTTGAACTGGATTCCTTCTTTACCAATAATGTAAAATCTGCTTTTGCAGGTAACCTCAAGATTGACTACAGTCCCGTCATGAAAAGCGGACTTGCTATTGCCCCTGCAGACGGTACCTACAAGCTCAGTTTTACTGATGAGGATTTTGCTAATTTCTTTAAATCCTATTTAAGACCCAAAGCCGCACAAATCTTATTCGGAGAATAATCTCCCTAAGATGGCAAAAGAATATTATTACTTTGTAACCGGTTTGCCGGCTCAAAGTCCTGATGATACCAAGCTGTTGCTGACTCCGCTGATGTTTTTGCATTCTGCTGAGGAGCATTTGGATGAAGGTGACTTTGACCTGCTTGAGCTGCTCCTTATGCCCAATGATATCACAAACGTTGTGCACATATTACATGAAAAAGACCAATGGTCGGATGAGAATACCGTTTCCAGAGAAGAATGGGAAGAAGTATTGGCTCTTCTGAAAGAACAGGCAGATGCAAATCCTCTCAATAAGAAACTCTTCAAGAAACATATTCCTCCCTTCATGATTGACTATCTGCATGAAATTATCAAATCAGGTGAGCTTAAGCCTGAAAACATTATGTATAAAGACTTGTTTTCCCTCTTCTATGATTGGATAAAGACCAATGATAATGATTTTCTCAAAGAGTGGTTCCGTTTTGATGCTGATATCAGGAATATCACCATTGCGCTCAATTGCAGAAAGCACGGTATCCCTTATCAGGACCAACTCATCGGCAATAATGATTTAACCGAAAAGCTGATTAAAAGCACTGCTAATGATTTTGGTCTGGGTGGAGAATATCCCATGTTTGAAATAATCTCCAGACTCAATGACCAACCTGATATCATAGAAAAAGAAAAGGGCTTTGATGCACTGCGCTGGAAGTGGATTGACAGTAGAATATTCTTTGATTACTTCACCATTCCCCGTGTTCTGGGTTACTTTATAAAATTACAAATCATATATAGATGGATTCATTTAAGCCAATCTGTTGGCGAAAAGCGTTTCAATCAGGTTTTACATGATTTAGAAACAAGCTTTGAATTTCCCGAAGAATTTGCACTTAAAAGGTGATAGGATATGACCAAAGGTATAGTAAAAGGCGTTATCGCTAACCTCGTCCTGATCGATGTTGACGGACCGGTTTCGCAGAATGAAATCTGTTACATTCAGATTGGAGATACCAAGCTGATGGCAGAAGTCATTAAGATTATGAAAAACACTGCCTATACGCAGGTATTTGAAAGTACTCGCGGTTTGAAACCGGGAGATACTGCTGAATTCACTAACCACATGCTGGAAGTGAAAATGGGACCAGGCATGCTTTCCAAGAATTATGACGGTCTGCAAAATGACCTGAATAAGATGGACGGTGTGTTCCTGATTAAAGGGCAATATACTGACCCTCTGGATGAAGATAAGAAATGGCACTTTAAACCCACTGCCAAAGTTGGTGACAAAGTTACCGGCGGTGATTGGCTGGGTGAAGTTCCTGAAAGCTGGATTGCACACCAGATAATGGTTCCCTTTATTTATACCGGTGAATACATTATTAAAAGCATAACTGCTGAAGGTGACCTCAAGATAAGTGACACCATTGCCGTGATTACTGATGCTGATGGAAAAGAAATCACTGTTACAATGGTGCAGAGATGGCCTGTGAAAATACCTATCAAAACATATAAAGAAAAACCACGTCCTTTCCGTATGATGGAAACAGGCGTGCGGACTATTGATACATTAAACCCGATTGTAGAAGGCGGAACAGGCTTTATTCCCGGACCTTTCGGTTGCGGAAAGACAGTGCTTCAACACAGTTTATCCAAAAACGCAGATGCAGATATGATTATAGTGGCTGCCTGTGGTGAACGTGCTAATGAAGTGGTGGAACTCTTTGTGGAATTCCCTGAGCTTGATGACCCGCGCACAGGTAGAAAGCTTATGGAACGTACTATTATCATCTGTAATACATCAAACATGCCTGTGGCTGCTCGTGAAGCTTCCGTTTATACAGCTATGACTATTGCAGAATACTATCGCAGTATGGGGCTCAAAGTTCTGCTTCTCGCAGACTCGACTTCTCGTTGGGCTCAAGCATTGCGCGAAATGAGTAACCGTATGGAAGAACTGCCCGGACCCGATGCTTTCCCTATGGACTTGCCGGCTATTATTTCCAACTTCTACTCTCGTGCTGGTTTCGTTAAGCTTAATAATGACAAGACAGGTTCCATAACCTTTATCGGTACAGTTTCCCCTGCCGGTGGTAACCTTAAGGAACCTGTAACAGAATCTACTAAGAAAGCTGCCCGTTGCTTCTATGCTTTGTCACAACAAAGAGCAGATAGTAAACGTTACCCGGCAGTTGACCCGATTGATAGTTACTCTAAGTATCTTGAATATGCGGAAGTGATAGAAAACCTCAATACCACCATCTCCCCTACCTGGGTTGATGATGTAATCTTTGCCAAAGACGTTTTACTGCGTGGCAGAGAAGTTTATGAACAAATCAATATTCTGGGTGATGATGGCGTGCCTCTCGCTTATCATGATAAATACTGGAAGAGTGAGCTGATAGACAGAATAATCCTGCAACAAGACGGTTTTGATAAGATTGACCAGTCCACTCCGATGGAACGTCAGAAATATATGCTGGAACTCATTCTGAATATATGTAAGACTGAATTCCACTTTGAAATCTTCGAAGAGGTGATGCCCTACTTTATTAAGATGGTTAACCTCTGCAAGCAAATGAATTATCAGGAATTCCAATCTGCCGGATTTAAGAAGTTTGAAGCAGACCTAGAAACTTCAATCGCTGAAAGGAGAGTGAAATAATGACTACCCAAGCCTTTCAACGCATCTATACAAAGTTGCAACAAATCACTAAAGCTACCGTTACAGTTCAGGCTACCGGTGTCGGTAATGAAGAAATGGCAGTTGTAGCAGGACGTCTTGCCCAGGTCGTGAAGATTATGGGTGAAATGGTTACAATGCAGATATTCTCAGGAACAGAAGATATCGGAACTGACGCAGAAGTTGTATTCATGGGCAAACCACCTGTATTGAAAGTTGGTGAACAACTGGCAGGCAGGTTCTTTAATGCTTTTGGTGAACCCATAGATGGTGGTCCTGAAGTAGAAGGCATAGAAATGGAGATTGGCGGTCCTTCCGTTAATCCCGTACGCCGAATGCAGCCTTCTGAGCTCATTACCACAGGTATTGCCGGTATTGACCTCAATAATACTTTGGTAACAGGGCAAAAGATACCTTTCTTTGCAGACCCTGACCAACCTTTTAACCAGGTTATGGCGCTTGTGGCTCTCAGAGCGAAAGCTGATAAGATTATCCTGGGTGGTATGGGACTGAGTAATGATGACTATCTTTACTTTAAGAGCGCTTTCGAGAATGCAGGTGTGCTAGACCGTATTATTTCTTTTGTAAATACTACAGAAAATCCTCCTGTGGAGAGATTGCTCGTACCCAATATGTGTCTGGCTGCTGCTGAATATTTTGCCACTGAGAAAAATGAAAAGGTGCTCGTGCTTCTGACTGACATGACTCTCTTCTGCGATGCACTCAGTATTGTTTCTAACCGTATGGACCAGATTCCTTCCAAAGATAGTATGCCGGGTTCTCTGTATAGTGACTTGGCAAGAATATATGAAAAAGCAGTGCAGTTCCCAGATGGTGGTTCTATTACTATCGTGGCTGTAACCACTCTTTCCGGTGGTGACATTACGCACGCTATTCCTGATAATACAGGCTATATCACAGAAGGACAGCTTTTCCTGCGCCGGGATACGGATATCAGTAAGGTTATTGTTGACCCCTTCCGTTCACTATCACGTCTGAAACAGCTTGTGATAGGCACCAAAACACGTGCTGACCATCCACAGGTAATGAATGCAGCTATCCGTCTTTATGCTGATGCTGCCAATGCCAAGACCAAAATGGAAAACGGCTTTGATCTTACCGATTATGATGAACGTGTATTGAGCTTTGCCAAAGAATATTCCGATAAACTACTTGCTATCGACGTCAACCTGGAAGTGGATGCCATGATAGATACTACCTGGTCTCTATTCCAAAAGTACTTCTCCAAAGCAGAAGTAGGCATCAAAGAAGAATTCATGTCAATCTATTGGAAAGCGTAAATGGACATAAAGTTCCAATATAACAAAACTGCTCTGCAGGATTTGAATAAGCAGCTCAAAGTACGGCTCAGAGCGCTTCCTACTCTTAAAAACAAGGAATCTGCCTTGCGTATGGAAGTGAAAAGAGCACGTGATATGGCTGCTGACCTTGAACAGAAGGTGGCTGTGAAAACACAGGAACTGAGTAAGTTTATGAGACTGTTTCAGGAGTTTGACCCTAGTCTGCTTACCATCAAAAACGTGGAAATCATTACCCGCAAGATTGCCGGTGTAAAGATACCTGTTTTGGGTAAGATAGACTATGATATCAAACCTTTCTTCATGTTTCATGCTCCTGCCTGGTATCTGGAAGGTGTGTCACAACTCAAATCCGTTTCAGAGCTTCAGATTGAACGTCAGTTTTACCTGAAAAAGATGCGTATTCTGGAAGCTATCCGCAAGAAGACCACTCAAAAGGTTAATCTTTATGAGAAAGTCCAGATTCCGGCTTTTGAAGATGCTATCCGTAAAATCAAACGCTTTATGGAAGATGAGGAAAACCTTTCCAAGTCAGGACAAAAGATACTCAAGAACCGTATGCAGAATGAGGCAGCCTTATGATTGAAAAGATGCGCAGATACACTTTTATTTTGCATCATGCAGATTATACAGACTTTTTGGTTGATTTGCAGAAACTTGGTATGGTTCATATCGTTAAAAGCACCAATGAAAAGAATGAAAAGCTCATAGAAACTCATCATGAAATTGAAGCTTACACCAATTCCATCAAATTCATGAAGAAGTACATCACTGAAAAGAGTGCAAAGAAACAAACATCCATGCTGCCCATACAGATGAGAAACGAGATCGATAAAGCTCATACGGAAAGAGAAAGATTAAATGTCCAATTCTCTGTATTGGCAAAAGATATTCATGATCTGGAACCGTGGGGCAATTTTGACTATGATATGTTTAAAAACCTTGAAAGTTACGGCTTGAAGATTAGTTTGTATGCTTGCACCCGGCATCATTTCAAACCGGAATGGAAAGAACAATACACCATTAAAGAAATCAATAACGATGGAGCGATGGTCTATTTCGCTGTGATACACAGTTCATCCGAACCTTGTCATATCGATGCAGATAATTTTAAACTACCTCCCAAGACTTTAGCAGAGCTTAAGAAAAGTGAAGCTGTTGTAGTTGAAGGACAGAAAGCTATCGAAGACTTTTATAATGACAATGCTCTGACAGCGACTGAAATGTTTGCAACAGAAATTGAGCATCTTTCCCATAAGTATGAGTATGAGGATGCCAACCTGCAATCTGTACCGGAAGCTGATAATAATGTCATGATTATGCAAGGCTGGATTCCCAACCGCATTGAAAATGACCTGTTAAGTTTCCTGAATGGGAAAGACGTTGTGCATTTTGCTGTTGATGGTAAAGTGGAAGACAATCCTCCCATTCTGCTTAGAAACAATTGGTTTGCCAAAATCTTTGAACCCATCGGCAATATGTTTATGCTGCCCTATTACAACGAAATTGATTTAACTCCCTTCCTGGCTCCGTTCTATATGATGTTTTTTGGCTTTTGCAGCGGAGATACAGGTTACGGCATAGTTCTGTTTTTGATAGGCTGGTTCTTAAAGAAGAAATTTAAGAAAAAACCTGAGATGCAACCTTTCCTGACCCTGATTATGGCTTTGGGCATCGGAGCAACTATCATGGGCTTTGTGATGGGTAGTTTCTTCTCCTTTGATATGAAGAAGCTCGCCTTCCTTGACCCGTATATTTTAATCAGAAATACTAATCAGATATTCAATTTTGCTCTGCTTTTGGGACTTATTCAGATTCTTACTGGTAAAGTCATCAATGCAGTCAAACAAATGATACAATCCGGCTTTATTCATGGAGTTGCCACACTCGGCATAGCTCTTTTTATTCTGTGTCTGGCAATTTCCGGTTCACCCATGCTGGGAGCTAAACCCGGTGCTATCCTGAAATACACTCCTTATGGTATGTATTTGGGACTGGCTTTGGTCTTTCTGCTCAATTCACCGGGCAAGAGTATCCTGTTTAATCTCGCCAATGGCATTTGGGTCATGTATGGAGTCTTTACCGGCTTCTTTGGTGACCTCTTGTCCTATATCCGTCTTTTTGCTTTGGGTGTATCAGGTGGTATATTGGGCTTTGTTATCAATACTATGGCTGCTCAGTTCGGAGCTGTACCCATCATCGGACCAATTCTGTACATAGCCTTTATGATTGGTGGTCATAGTCTCAATATTGCTCTGAGCAGTTTAGGCGCATTTGTTCATCCTATGCGTTTGACCTTTGTAGAGTTTTTTAATAACTCCGGGTTCAGTGGACCCGGAATGGCATATAAACCTTTCGGAAAACAAAAACAGTTAATAAAATAGGAGGAATAATGTCCCCAGATAGTTTAGCTCAAGTTGCTCAGGCTGCTGCTCCGATAACCTCGAATATAGCGCTATTTGTTGCATGGATAGGTATGTTCTTTATGGTCGGTTTCAGTGGATTAGGAAGTGCCATGGGCACAGTTATGGATGGTCAGGCAACTATTGGTGCCATGAAGAAAAGAGATGATATCTTTGCAAATTGCATGATACTATCAGCTCTGCCCGGTACACAAGGTCTTTATGGCTTTGGTGCCTTCTTTTTACTCAAGGCAAAGATAGTTCCCGGAATGTCTATGGAATCAGCCGTAGCAATCCTGGGAGCCGGTATGATTGTCGGTCTGGTATGCTGGTTATCAGCAATCCAGCAAGGTAAAGTTGTTGCCACTGGTATTGAAAGCATCGGAAACGGAAACGACGTCTTCTCCAAGACTCTCGTGCTCGCCGTTTATCCCGAACTTTATGCTATCATTTCCTTTGCTGCCGCTTTCCTTATTTCCACAGGTATTTAAAACAGCTATAACATTTAGTTTTATTCTATAAAAAAGCAGTCTGTCTCAGACTGCTTTTTTTGTGGCTTGGGGATTCTTGCCGATTTAGTTTCTATACAGACAAGAGTGTCTGTGCTACATTGTTATCCTGAACCTGACTAAAGACCTGATTAAGAAAATAGTTCTGCCAATTTCTCTCATACTCCTGCTCATCCTATCTTTCTTAGAGCTTGTATTTATTTAATCACCTTATCCCGGCCGCATCAATTTTTGTTGACACCAGGATTATATTAGTTTTATTAACTTGGTACGATGAAAAATGGTAATATTCTATGCACCGGGAGATTTAATGATGCCTAAGAAGAACCACAATCATGCTGCTAAATAGATTTTGTTCTGTTTTGATAGATTTTGTCACAACGTCTATAATAATTTTGTTGTTTATTATTTTAGGGACTTCCTTCCATAACGACTTGAAACATAAATTTGATTGGTATGACCTTTCAGTGCGCAGAAATGTGAGTTACACTGTCCAGAGATATATTGTTTATAACACTAAGGGTATTAACTATATACAGACTCAATTTCCTCAATACATACATGAAAAATCCGATAGTATGCTGATGAAGTATGCATATTATTTGCCGAGTATTGGCTATACTTACGTTAAAGAAGAATTCAGAAATGATATAGTAAATTATTATCCAAAGGCTAAATTCGTATCCAAAGCAAAGATGTCCTATGCAATCATGGATATACCTTTAACAGAAGTGATGCAATTCCTGAAAATAGCAAAGCAGAAGAATATTCAATTTGAGAGGATGTTCGTCTTAAGTTTTGGCGGCAGAGAATTGGATTTCAGAGAATCTCTGGTGCCTCTGATTTTAGAAGTAGCAAATAGCAGTTCTTTGACTCCGGTGAAAATAGACCCTATTATGAAAGCTGAAGTTAGGACAGTACTTGATTTTAATTTGTTCCGGAGTTATCTGCTGGTAGTTGTCTACAGTAGCTTATGCTTCTTATTGTTTAATGTTATTGTCGCTATCCAGGAATCATCAAAATGGCAGGGAACCCTGGGAAAATTTATCGTAGGCATCAAAGTAGTTGATCACGATGGTAACCGCATTTCATTTCACCGAGCCTTTATCAGAGGACTGTATAGATTGCTTTCTTTTAGTATGCTCTTAATCGGATATCTATATATATTTGGTAAATCTCATAGATGCTTACATGATATCTGGTCAAAAACCTATGTAGTTGATGAATAAACTACATCATATGTCTTAAATTTGAGATTCCTTCCTCTATTTACCCTCTTTTATCTATTATCTGACAGTGAGGGTCTACAGGGAGTCATCAGGGAGTCTACAGGGACTTTAGTCCCAAAAGACTCCCTCAAGAGTCTCTATAAATTCTCTGCGTCAAGCACAAGGGATATGAGCAGGAAAAGAGAGCTAAATAACGATTAAAGAATGATAAATAACTGCATGCTTATGTAACTGAAATGGCTTTACTCTTGCTCTGGAATTTTCGCACAGCCTCGAAAGCTGGAATGACTGATAAATGATAACATCGGAATGACAAACAAAAGGGCAGGATAAAACCTGCCCTTTTCCAATTATACAAAGTGTATTTCTTTTATTTATGTAGTTCAAGCCATTGATTAGCTCTATTTTGGATATTCTCTTTTTGAGTATCATCAAGTTTTGCAATAGCTAAATTATAGCATTGTTTATTATCTTTCATACCATTAGCATTTGCAATCAAAAACCAATAATAGGCTTCTTCCATATTGGATTTAACGCCAAGACCATAGAAGTACTTATTACCTAGAGCAGACTGAGCCGGAGCATAGTTACTTTCAGCGCTTTTGGTATACCAGTTGATAGATGTGGGTCTGTCTATATCCGTGCCTTTTCCATTTTCATAACACATAGCAAGATAATATTCTGCCTTGTGATTGCCTTGCTTAGCTGATTGCAGAAACCAACTATATGCTTCACAATAACTCTTAGTAACACCCAATCCATCATGATAGCACAATCCCAGATTAAATTGTGCTTCATCATTTCCAGAAATTGCAGACTGCTTAAGTGAATCGTTATAAACTACTTCACTCTGTAACAAACCACTTAGAACTAGTAACAAAGAGATAATTATGATACATTTCATTATTATCCTCCACTCATTTTGAGAATAATTTCAACTTATGCTTTTTGTCAATAGATAATTATTTACAATAGCACTTTTGAAGCTTATTGCATAATGCAATTAGGTAGTATATGTTATATTCATCTATTGTAATGCTTAAATGCCTTTAAGCTCTTTGGCTTACTTTATTTCTTTACGAAAAGAATGGGTTTCTCAATTTTGTCACAATTGATATCTAGCTGTGACAATCATGTCGCAGGACTTGAATGTGAAGTGGCATGGACACTCTTGTCCGTGAACTTATCTACTCGGACAGGAGTGTCCGAGCCACAGTTAACATGGAGAATTGATGATAGAAGTAAGAAACCTTAGTAAAAGCTTTGTGCAAAAGAATGGCAATCTGTTTTATGCAGTTGATAATCTTTCCTTTTCTGCCAATGATGGAGAGATTGTCTGTCTTTTGGGTGTAAACGGTGCAGGCAAGACAACTACGATGAGGATACTTTCCACAGTATTCAGACCCAGCTCCGGCACTGCTATAATTAACGGATTTGATATCCTGACACAGCCACAAAAAGTAAGAGAAAACCTGGGCTTTCTTTCGGGAGATACGGGCTTGTATAACCGCTTGACCAGCAGGGAGTTCATTACCTATTTTGGCAGATTATATGGCATAACTGATGCACAGATTTCAAGCCGTATAAATGAAATGTCTGAAATCCTGGATATGAAAGACTTCCTGGATAAAAAGATTGATTTCCTTTCCTCAGGAATGAAACAAAAGGTATCTATTGTGCGTTCGATAATTCATGACCCACCGGTAATGATATTTGACGAACCGACTTCCGGATTGGATATACTCACCGCCAGAAACATAGTTTCCTTTATCCGTGATTGCAAACAAAGAGGAAAATGCGTACTTTTTAGCACCCACATCATGCGAGAAGCAGAGAGAATAGCTGATAGGATTGTGATGATACATAAAGGCAGACTCTTGATAGAAGGCAAGCTGGAAGACTTGCGCAACGAATCCGGGCAACAGGATTTGGATGATATCTTTGTCAGTTTTGTCAATAAGCACGATGCGGAAACGGAGGTTACAGCAAATGAATTTTAACAGAGCTTTAATCGTATACAAAAAAGAAATGCTGGAGATGTTCCGTGATAAACGCACCATTTTCTCAACTATAATCCTGCCCTTTATCCTCTACCCTCTTCTCTTTATCGGAACTGTATCCCTGATGTCACGTCAAACCCTTAAACTGGAAGAACAAGGCGCTACCATTGCCCTGGTGGATTCTGTTAAAACTGATGCTACAACAGTTATCATTGAAGAATTGAAACACATTAAGCATTTTAATTATGTTCCTTATACTGCTGAATCAGATAAACAATACAAAAACAAGTATGTCAATGCCATGATAGCCTTGACCGATTCCATTCAATCGGAAGGCATACCGGTTTACAAAGTAAGGATTACTCTGGATAAATCCACAGACCGCGGTAAAATGATAATTGATAAACTGGCTAAATCTCTCAAGACTTCTGAAGAAGTAATCCTCAAAAAGCGTTTAGCAGAAAAGGGTATCAGCACAGAGATCATCAGTACACTCAATATTGTTCAAAACGATACTTCCACTTCACAAAAGAAGCTGGGTTCAATACTGGGAGCAATCCTGCCCTATTTGCTGATAATGCTGCTGGTTGCAGGTGCTTCTGTTGTCGCAGGTGATTTGGTTGCCGGAGAAAAAGAACGCAAGACGCTGGAAACCCTGATTGTATCGTCAGCTCACAGAAATGAAATTGTTCTGGGCAAATATCTGACTGTTATCACTTTTGCCTTAATAAATGTAGCTGTAAACCTGATAAGCCTGTATTTTTCCATGCGCAATATCGCCAGTCAAAGCGGTTTACAGATGGCAGGAGTAAAGTTTCCTCTGGACGGCTTTCTGATTCTGTTCCTGGCGTTGATACCGCTTGCTACTCTATATGCTGCGGTGCTGCTCTCAATCTCGACCTTCTCGCGCAATATGAAAGAAGCCAGAAGTTATGAACAACCAATTATCCTGGTTTCCATGCTGCTGGCAATGAGTAGTTTCTTCCCGGCATTTGAGCTGAATAATGGTTTGGCATTGATCCCTGTTATTAATATCTCACTGCTCTTCAAAGCGGTGATGATGAGTGATTATAAACTCATGCATCTGTTTCTGACTATAGGTTCTACTCTCGTACTGGATGTCATAGCTATTTTCGTCACCATCAAACTGTTTAATAATGAATCTGTGCTCTTCCGTTCAGACGTTGATACCAGTCTCAGGAACGTGAAGAAAAACAAGGGTGTTTTCTTTACTCCATATTATGGCATGATATATTACATTGCAGCTCTTTTGGGGTTATACTATATTGGCAGTAAGTTGCAGCTTAAGAGCATATCAAACGGCTTAATTCAGACGCAAATATTACTGATACTCTTACCGGTAATTGTAATCCTCAGAATTATCAAAGCTGACTTCAAAACTGTTTTGAGATTGAATAAGACTAATCCCGTAAACTTCCTGATTGTCCCGTTCATTGCAGTGAGCGGAGCAATCCTTGTTACAATGGTGGGGCAACTGATAAATATGATCTATCCTTTCCCTTCGGAGTATCTGAAACAACTCGAAGGTTTAATGAAAATGCCGGGGCTCAAGCTCTGGCAGATTTATGCCATTATCGCTATTCTTCCCGGAATATGTGAAGAACTGATGTTCAGAGGGTTTATCTTCCGGTTCTTTGAAAATCAGGGTAAATGGATGGCAATAGTCCTTAGTGCAATTCTATTTGCAGTGTTTCATTTAGACCCGTATCGTTTTGTGCCCGTATTGCTATTGGGAATGTTGCTTGCCTGGCTGATGGTCAAATCCGGCAGTATCTATGTAAGTATGTTTGCTCACGCATTAAATAATGGCTTAGCGCTTACTATATCACAGTTTGCAAGTTCCGGTTTTGTTAAGAAACTGTTGCTTAATAATGATAATCTGAACTGGTGGCTGGCAATTCCTGCTGTAATTATCTTGACTATTTCTCTCTATGCATTTAATCATGTTAACGAGAAAAATGATGAAGAAATAATGACATTAGGAGAAAGATAATGTGTGGAATAGTCGGATACATCGGAAAACGTAATGCCTTGCCCATCGTAATAGAAGCGCTTAAAAGACTTGAATACAGAGGATATGACAGCTCAGGAGTTTCCATAATCCATGATAGTGAACTGCTTGTAATCAAAAAACAAGGTAAAATCATTGAACTGGAGCGTTCTCTGCCTGAACCCAACAAATGTACCGGAGTAGTTGGCATTGCCCATACACGCTGGGCTACACATGGCGAACCTAACGAAGAGAATGCGCATCCTCAGGTTGATTGTCATAACAAGATTGCTCTGGTCCACAATGGTATCATAGAAAATTATAAACCCATCAAAGCAAAGCTCATAGAAATGGGACATAAATTTACCAGCCAGACCGATACTGAAGTTATAGTGCATTTGATTGAGCAATTCATGGAAACAGAACCCTCTCTGGAAGATGCATTAAGAGAAGCAATCAAGATTGTTGAAGGTACTTATGGCCTGGTAGTGATGTCTTCCAAATATCCTGATAAACTGGTTGCTATCAGAAAAGGCAGTCCTCTGATTCTGGGTATTGGTGAAGATGAATACTTTGTGTCATCAGATGTGAGCGCTATCATGATACACACAAAGAAAGTGATTTATCTGCAGGATGATGAAATCTGTACCATCACTCATGCCGGATATATTATCACAACTTTAGATAAGAAAAGTGTAAAACCCGTTATCTCAACAGTAGATTGGGATATAACCGCTATAGAGAAAGGCAATTTTAAACACTTTATGCTCAAAGAAATCTTTGAACAGCCAACTACAATAGAAAATGCCTTCCGCGGCAGAATAAATGAGCAAATCAGTTCTACCCGTCTGGGAGGATTGAATCTGTCCAATAGCGAATTGCGCAGAATTAAAAAGATACAGCTTGTGGCATGTGGTACATCTTACCATTCTGCCTTAATAGGTAAGTACATTATTGAGGATTTGGCAAGAATCCCGGTCGAAGTGGAATATGCTTCCGAATACCGTTACAGAAACCCTTTAGTACCGGAAGATACATTGGTCTTTGTTATCAGTCAGTCCGGCGAAACAGCAGACACATTAGCAGCCTTGCGCGAAGCGAAAGCCAAAGGCGCTCTTGTAATGGGAATAACCAATGTGGTAGGAAGCACCATAGCCCGTGAATCAGACGGTGGTATTTATATCCATGCCGGCAGCGAAATCGGAGTTGCTTCCACTAAAGCTTTTACATCTCAGGTTACAATCCTGGCTCTATTGGCAATTCTGTTTGGCAGAATGCGCAATATGTCTCCCTTACAAGGTTTGGAATATACACGTGAACTTGAAACCATCCCGGCTAAAGTTGAATCAATCTTAGCGCAGAATGAAACCATACGTGAGATTGCCAGGAGTATCATGAATTCCACTAATGCCTTGTATCTGGGCAGAGGAATAAACTTCCCTGTAGCTCTGGAAGGTGCTCTCAAATTAAAGGAAATTTCCTATATTCATGCAGAAGGTTATCCTGCTGCTGAAATGAAACATGGTCCGATTGCTCTGATTGATGAGAATATGCCTGTGATAGTCGTAGCAACCAAAGACCTGCTTTACGATAAGGTATATTCCAATTTGCAGGAAGTACGTGCCCGTAAAGCCAGACTGATAACCATTGCTTCAGAGGGTGATGACCAGTTGCACTTAATCTCTGAAAATGTGATATATATTCCGGATACTCTCACTAATCTGCAACCCCTGCTGACTGTGATTCCATTACAACTCCTGGCTTATCATGTGGCAGATTTGAGAAATCTGGATGTAGACCAACCGCGCAATCTGGCAAAGAGCGTTACTGTTGAATAAACTTTTCCTTATTCAGCCATAGATGCATTACTACCTTGGCATTGATCCCGGACGCAGAGGCGGGCTTGCCCTCATTGATGAGCATAAGAATCTGATATATATAGAGCCTATGCCTTTGCTCAATAGTGGCTATAATTACGATTTGATAGTAAACATGATAGAAAAACTACCTGAAACCACTACAATTGTCCTTGAACTCAAACCCGGAGTTATGGAGAAATCTGCCAGCCCTACCACAAGCTTTGGCTTCCACTGCGGAGCAATCTTTGGTATATGCATTAAATATAATCCTCAAATAGTATCCCCCAAAACCTGGAAGAACGAATTCGACGTTTTCCGCAATTACAAGGAAACCCGACACGATATGAAACTACGTTCTATCCACGAAGCAGAAAAGCTGTTTAAAAGGATATTCAAAAAGAATGAAGATGGTATGGCAGAAGCTTTGCTCCTCGCTGAATACGGCAGAAGACAAAAACTATGAATACACTTTGCACAGAAGAAATAATAGCAAAGTACTCAGCTACACATTTAATCTGTGATTGCGCTTATCCCCTCATTACTGATTCCAATCTGGAAGAAGAAGCTATGTTGTATAATCTTGGTAAGCAGGATATGGTCGATTTGATGGAGTCCTTTATCCGTATTACCGGTAAATCCGTTAACGCAGCATCTGATGTATCCACTTTATCAGGCGGTCAGAAGGTTGTATTGTTAATTCTGTTTTGTTTATATTCTCCGGCACAGCATATCGTCATTATCAATTTATCTGTTAGTCTGGATGTTGATAGGTATCATACAATATGTACCCTGATAAATCAGTTTCACCTGAAGAAGACTGAGCTTTTGATAGTATATTCTGATGAAATGGAAAATAAACGCGGATAATTATCAAGTCTGGCCTGACTTTACTATCGATATAACCAAAGACATAACCTTAAGAACAAACTCACAATATCATTTGATAGGCAACAACGGCTCCGGTAAATCATCTTTCATAAAGAAAGTACTCATTCCGCTATTGCAGAACAACCCTGAGCAGCAGTACATTTTATATGTAGAACAGCAGACTCAGAGTCAGTTTGATGCAGTTAAAGCTTATGCTGCCCTGCAAAAACCTCCCGTAGAGGTGAATACATTTTCTGATATGATAGTAGCCTTGTTTGCTGACCTAAAGCATCAGCTAGCCCTATCTGATAGACCGTGTACGATAATTCTGGACGAATGCCAGTTAACAGACAATATCATAAAAGAATTAGCACTACTTAAAGCAAGCCAGTATTGCCTGTTTTTTATTACTCATCAGGAAGGTGACTTGGGATTTGATGCAACCATTCATCATCTTAAACTGAATTCTATTAATCAAAGGCTTTCTATCATATGAAAGCAATTGTAAAATTCGTTTCGCTATTTCTGTTTTTGGCATTCTTTATCTATGAATCCAGCATTTTATATGCAAACAGCATTCCTTTTCAATTAGGCAGCATACTTATCGTTATCATGGCATGCCGGATCAGATTTGGGTTTATCAAACTAATGCATGATCTCAGATTGTTTCTTCCCTTCATTATTACAATGCTATGCGTTTATGTTATTATGGGATTACTGGGCGTCAGAGTTGATAAAATGCGTTCTGATTCTGTACTGATGTATTGGTTGACGTATGGCTTAACCAGAACGTCCCTGTTTATCAATACGATGTTTGTTATGCAATTATTGTTATCCTACATTTCCATAAATGATATCCTTTCCTTACCGATGAAGATACTCAGGAAGAGATATCTGCTTTTGGGCAGGGCTCTTTTTGTCCATTCTGTTAAGTATATTGTTGAGCTTGAGTTTCACTTAAAACTGATGCCGGAGTATCAGTCGAAAAGATTAAGTTTCAGGCAATGGCTGAGGTTTAAGTTACAATTATCTTTGGGCATCATTTTAATGATTCTCAGAGAATCCAAACTCAAGGGTGAATTGATAGATAATCGCATTAAACATTGTTTTATAGATATAGAGGAGCATAATTAATGAAATGGTATTATTTAGTAGGCATTACAATTGCTGTGATGGTCATCACAATGTTTATACGAATTCCTTTACCCAGTAAAGGATACTTCAATTTTGGAGATGTGGCAGTAGTCTTTGCAGGTCTGTTTCTTGGTTTCAACGGCGGTGCTCTGGCAGGCGGTGTTGGTTCAGCCCTAGCAGACATTATAGGAGGCTTTCCGCTTTTCGCACCTCTGACCCTGATTGCCAAGGGAGTAGAAGGGTTCATTACAGGATTCGCCAGGAACAGAAAGGGATTTCTTGCTTACCTGTTTCCGGTAGTTGGAGTTCTTTGCATGGTTGCGCTATATTTCGCAGGAGAAATCATCATGCCTCAAATGGGGATAGGTGCTGCAATAGCAGAACTACCCGGTAATCTTATTCAGGCTGCAGGTGGCTATACCGGTGGAATGCTTCTTAATAAAGTTGTAAAATTATAAGAACATCACAAATATTAATTGACAAAAGTATCAGTTGCTCATTTTCTGTAATTGTATGAGGTGAACAGACATGATGATTTATAAACTCCGCATTAATTGAACGATACTTCGCTTTTTTGAATTAACACCCACTTAATTATTAACCACTATAATCAGGAGTTTATATGTACAAAGACGAATTTGACATTTTAGAAGACATCGACATAGAATCACAATTAGACGAATGGGAAGTTCTCCCTTCCGACACAGAATCAGCTTTTCTGGCAGCACTTGGCAGACAAGCAGATAAACCTGAAAGCATTGAAGCATCTCTGGCAGAACTGGAGCGTCTGGCTGATACAGCAGGAATCACAGTTCTGGGTAAGTATTATCAGCGCAAGAATAAACCAGACAAAGGCACTTTATTTGGTAAAGGCTGGCTGACGGACATTAAAGAGAAAATGCTCCAGGCCGGAGCAACTGTTCTAATTGTCAATGAAGAGCTCTCCCCCATGCAGGGTCGTAATATCGAAGCTGATTTTGGGATCAGAGTGATCGACCGTACAGAAGTTATCCTCAAGATATTCCACAATCATGCCAAAACCGGAGAATCCAAGCTCCAGGTCAAACTGGCTGAGCTTGAATATCAGTTACCCCGACTACGTAAGTTATGGGGTCACTTTGATAAGGAACGTGGTTCTGCCCGTTCAGCCGGCGGTACAGCTTCACGTGGTATGGGTGAAAAGCAGATTGAGATTGACCGTCGGATTATTAAGCATGACATTGCCAAAATCCAGAGAATCCTGCATCAAATCATCAAACAAAAGACCACCCAACGTAAACAACGTGAAAACGTGAAGAAAGTTTGCTTAGTTGGATATACTAATGCGGGAAAATCCACTCTGTTTAATGCGCTAACCGATGCCGGTGTATTGGTGGAAGATAAACTCTTTGCCACGCTGGATTCCACTACGCGTCAATTAAAAGTAGAGATAGGTGGCAATGTGGTCATCTCTGATACTGTTGGGTTTATTTCTGACCTTCCCCATCATCTGGTGGCATCTTTTAAAGCTACTCTGATGGAAGTGGAAAATGCCGACCTTTTACTACACATCGTGGATTGTGCAGATGAGCGCTTTGAAGAATACATCAACCAGGTAAACAAAGTTTTAACTGAGATTGAAGCTAATGAAATAAGACAACTTCTCATTCTTAATAAGATTGACAAGCTGGATGAAAACTGGCAGAGTTTGCTCAAGAAACGTTTTCCTTTTGCTATGCATATTTCAGCAGCTACAGGTCTGAATGTTGATATGGTAAAGACTCAGATTGATGAAATGCTGTTCCAGGCTGTCACCTGCAAGCTTTTGATACCTTACTCTGAACAAAAGTACGTATCAAAATTGCACGAAATAGCTAAAATCATCTCTGAGGAATACGCTGTAAGCGGTGTTGAACTGGAAGTAGTTTTAAGTGATGCAGATAAGTATGTGTATCAAAGATTTATTGTTGAATAGCAACATATTTTGTTTGTTAAATATAGAAAAGGAGCGCTTGAATAATGCGCTCCTTTTTTTCCATTAACTGAATATATTATTATCTGATTAGCAGCATTTTTTTAACGCATACTGATGTACTATTCTTCAGCTTGTACAGGTACATTCCGCTTGGGCAAGGTTTTCCATCTGCATCTTTGCCATTCCAGGCAGCAGAGTGATGTCCTTTTAACATATTGCCTTGAGAAAGATCGATTATCCATTCGCCTTTAAGATTATAAACCGATAGTGTGACATTGCTGTTTTTTACCAGTGTAAATTCCAGAGCGGTATTGCTGTTAAAGGGATTGGGATAGTTTTGTTTTAATACCATATCTGTATTTACCGGAAGAGTATTATCGCTTGCATCCTGCACATCTTCATTCCAGCGGATGGGAACATTTACCACACTATTATTAAGAACTAGCCTGAAGCTTGTTTCCAGGGTATCTCGTTGCAAAGAAGGTACAGTAGCCTGCAAGGTAAAAGTTATGCTTTCTCCGGGTGAAAGGGTTACAGGTAAATCCAGACCATTTACTACCCAGGCAGCATTGGCAAAGGATTCATTAAAGTCATAGGCTTCCACAGTGATATCACCTAGTGTACTATTATTCCATAGCACGAATTCGTGTTGAGCTAAAGCATCTGCCATCGTCATAATATCCAAAGATTCAGGTAAAACTCCGGCGAATTTATAGGGTTGGATATCAACAATCGCTCCTTCCAGCACTGTCAGATTGTATGGCAAACCGGAAGGCAACAAATACCACCCGTCATATTGACCACCCCAACCGAAATTGACATGAAAGAAGCCATCAGTGTTATAACCGTCCACCACCACATTGTGACCGGCATCCCCAGCCGGAGTTACGATAGCATAGTGCACCGGACGTGCATCCATCATATTCTGGGCAATGCGGGTATTTACTGTAGTATCAGGTGGTGAAAGTAGTTCCATCCCGGTAAAATTGAATCTTTGATAGGCAGTCATCGCCTGATTAACACTAAAGGTTCCGGAACCTGCACTGCCAAATATCTGAGTGGCTGCTATAGCACAGCCAAATATAACAGCAGCTTTGTCTGTATTGGTTGTCTCTTCCTGGTAACGGTAATGGTGCATCGCAGTATCTAGATATCCGTTCAAAGCAGAGAAGGAGGGAAATCCAAAAGCGGTTGAATCGTTATCTATCCAATAACTGTTTCCGCCATAATTGTGCTGATAATCATCAGCATCAGAAAAGGTAGTACCATTGATGGTTACGTAATAATTAACAATCTGTCCCATCGCAACGGTGGGACAACCTGCAAGACTCCTGTGATTAGTAACATTATCCATCGGGCATAGCGCGTTATATGGTGCAGATTGATTCCAACGTGTCTTTACCCAGCCGCCTGTAGATGTAGACCCTTCAGGAGGCCATTGCTGCCGACGTGGTCTGTCCCTTTCCTGTAAAATGACATCCCAATCGTTTCTATGCCGGTTAGCTATTGATTCAGGCATAATCTCCGCATATCGCATCCGGTTTGACAAATCTGCAGTCAGAATTTCTGCCAGGATGTTACGATTATTTACTTTATCTGAAAACTCTGACTGAGTTGAATATGCTATAACTGGAGAAAGGCGGTCATCCGCTGATATCACTATATAACCGACAGGTACCAGCAGAAAGACATAACCCATTGTAATATCATTATGCCTGAGCAGTTCACAATTGGCAATGTGAATACTCTTCGCGGCATTGATTCTGGATAGCTGATGATTAGCCACAACCAAAGCAGTTGATTCATTTACCAGTATAGCAGCCAGACTCATAGCAGTAAGCAGTAAAAAGCAAAGCACTGTTAGAATTAAAAACTTGTTCATATACACCTCACAGGAGTATCAGTTTAATTTAACAACATTTGAGAAACAAAGTAATTGTCAAGTATGGATATCACAAACATTCTCACATTCAGTCTGTTTTGTCAGTGAATTATTCTCGTTTATTCCTCTCTTATTCCTTAAACAAACCGTTAGAGATAAAAAAGAGATGCTAGGGTCATCTAAGAGTCGGAGCCTTAGATGACCCTGGCATCTCTGTACAATGTATGTCGGATTAATGAATAGATTGATAAGGTACTATAGATGCGACTTTAACAAGATAAAGAGAGCAAGTTGATGGATATGAATGGTATGCAAACCTGATTTGAACAAAGTTGTGACTAATGAAATAGTATAGATTCCTAGTCTCTTATACTACACAAAAGAAAGAGCACCTGTTTGGGGTGCTCTTTTATTATGTAGTAAGATTGTTTTATTTAATCAATACAAGTTTCTTCTCGAATGTCTTACCATTGGTTTGCATTCTTACAATATACGTACCTGTTGAGCACGTTTTACCATTATCATCACATCCGTTCCAGTTATAAGTATATGTACCCGCAGTCTTGGATATCTGCCCTGTTTGTTTGACAATCTGACCACGATTATTGTAGATACGAATCTGAATAATACTGCTATTCTTTAATCCGTATTTTATTATTGAACTTGAACTGGAGGGATTGGGAAATACGTTCTGAATTGATGTAAATAATGGGATAACCGGCACAACTTCTCCGTCATTGTATTGGACATTAACAGATACCGGTCCGAAAAAATGTGCATTTCCGGATATTTCATTTGATTGTAACCAATACCAGTAGGTTGTATTATTAGATACTTCTCTGTCTGCAAAAGAATAGAAGTTTTCATTGGAAGTATTTGTGGCACTAACCAAAGCATTGATACGGATAGCATCAGTTAAATCAACATTCGTTCCCCGATAGATATAGTATCCTGTCAGGTTTGATTCAGACTGAGTCACCCAGTTTATTGATACAAAATTGGAAGATGTTAATATTGCTGTAAATGAAGATAATTCAACCGGTAATGTCTCATTTTCGCTCAATCCGAGTGTAACATCATGCGGACCTTTCTTAGCAGCCCAGGTGATTCCGGTAAATGTGATTGCCGTAAATCCGTTAGCCGAGGAATATGAAGGAGTTGTCGATGTCATTCTACGCCATACCCCTACAATGTATTCAATTGGAAATAACAGGCTCAAATCACTAAAACCGGCTAAATCTCCGTTTCTCATGCGAAATGTCACTGTACAGGGCTGTTCGGTTTCGGGAGTCATTTGCCACCAGTGATTGATTGTAGTTGTACTACCTGGATATATCATACCGCTGTAATTCACAATCTGAACCTGACCCATATCTCCTGTTGCATTGATTGTAATGGCATCATTGATACCTTCCGGTCCGAAAATATCAACAGGTGTTGATGGTGGTACAGCATCTACATTGTCTGAATAAAATCCGTCGGTTTGATTAATCACCAGGATGCCGTTATTTATAATTACTGATGCTTCTTCTATAACAACAATGCTTCCGGAATTGACCACAACAGAAGGTGCAGCGAATGCTGTTACAATTGCAAATAATAACAGAATGGTTATTAGTATATGTTTCATTATAACCTTCTTTATTCTTTGCCGGGGGTTATTTAATGCGTTCAACGTTGAAGTTTATGCAAATAACTTTTTGGGTGCTTGTGCTTCCGCTTACAACTCTTGAACACAATGCCAGATAATCATTAGCTGCTAATTGGTATACTCCATTAACACTACCGGCATCATATTGATTGGTTGTTACTGATATTGCTGTTGATAATGCTTCCAAATCGTGCGTCAGTGTAACCCAACTGTTTGTCGCTGGTATAGAGCCTGAATTTTGCCGGAAGACTTCCACTTCTATTGATGTATTTGATGTACCTTTAATAGCCACAGAAGCGGATATACGGTACAGACCTGCAGCATTGATTTTCAAATATGCTGGTTTTGAGCTTAAATTTACAACAGATACATCTCCGCTTTCAATTGTTTCCCAGGGTGTTCCACCACCGGAACCTAATGTAACAGGTAACATGGTTTCATAAGCAGCGTCTGCACCTATTTCTACTGATGGCATAGTATTACCATAGTTTCCATGATTGTAAGCGATTTGAGCATAACTGTACGTCCCAGAACTAAATCCATATGGGCTGGTTACATCATTATCAATGTATCCCAAACCTGTCCACGCACCACCGCTATTCTTGTATTCCATTACACCGCTATTATCGCGAAATCCGTATCCTGAAGTTCCATCAGTGCTGCCTACGTTATAATATCCACCCGCAGATACGCCTATATTGCCGTTGACATCAAGCTTGTGATTGGGAGCAGTAGTACCAACCCCGACATTACCATCGGCACGTACTTTTAGTTTTGTACTACCACTACTGTCTTTGACTGAAAAACCATTGGGTGATGTATCTGTGGAAAGATTGACATCAACATCATCTGCCCAAAGTGCAAAACATGTGGATAGAGTAAGTAATAGAAACATAATCGTTGTTTTCATTAGACCTCCTAAAGATCATTATTATTAGTTTCTCGGCAAGCACGTTATGTGTCAAGCTATATTATTAATTATCAGTTATTTACTAATGTTGAAACTATTCCTTTCCAAGGTCACGTAATAGTTGTTACATCAGACAATAAGAAGTGTAATTAATATAACCTATTTTCCGTTACAGGCAAATTATATCTCTCTTATATCAGCATTTTTATATCGTATTGCAGGAAGCAGATAACATGATGTAGATTCTTGCTTGACAGAAAAGGGCATTGGTAAAATTAGATACAAATATAGGCACTTTTAGCTCAGTTGGTAGAGCAACTGACTCTTAATCAGTGGGTCCGGGGTTCGAATCCCCGAAGGTGTACCATGTAAATCAGAACTATGCAGTTTGATGCAAGAACTCATAGTTGAACATATATATAGCGGTAATTTGCCCTTTGCTCCGCTAATCCAAATGTGCTAAAGTGCTTAATTTTGAAGCCGGCTTTAGCGCCGGCTTTTTATTTATATAAAAAAAGGAGAATATAAATGACAGCTTTACATCCACACCAAGATATCAACGAAAGTGAATTTGTATTCACATCCGAGTCTGTATCTGAAGGACATCCTGATAAAGTTTGTGACCAGATATCAGATGCTATTCTTGACGCTTATCTGGAAGGCGATGAGACCTCCAGAGTAGCTTGTGAAACACTGGTGACAACTGATACCGTTGTGATTGCCGGCGAAACTACTTCCCTGCATCAAATCAATGTGGAAAATGTAGTTCGTAACACGATAAAAGAAATTGGCTATATCTATCCGGATAAAGGCTTTGATGATAAATGCAAGATAACAAATCTGCTGCATCAGCAGGAAGGCGCTCTCAAAGCTATCGGCGACAGACAGGAACTTGGCGCCGGTGACCAGGGACTGATGTTTGGTTATGCCTGTAATCAGACCAAACACTTTATGCCTATTCCGATTGCTATGGCACACAAGCTTCTGCAACGCTTGGCTGAAGTCCGCAAATACGGTGCCATCCCTGAACTTTTACCTGATGCTAAATCTCAGGTCTCATTCAACTTTTTAAACAGACTTCCCATAGATTTGCAGACGATTGTCATATCCACTCATCATCAGAAGATGTCTGAGCAGCGATTTGCTGATTTCAAAGATGCTATCCAACAGTTAGTAGTAAATCCCTCAATTGAAGAAATAGAAACAGAAAGCATACATAGCTTTGATGTCCGTAATTGTGATATCAAAATTAATCCTTTGGGTATGTGGGTTGATGGTGGTCCGGCTAACGACACTGGACTCACCGGCAGAAAGATTATTGTGGATACTTATGGCGGATGGGCACAACATGGTGGCGGAGCTTTCTCGGGTAAAGATTCCACAAAGGTTGACCGTAGCGCGGCATACATGGCACGTCATGTGGCAAAGAGTATTGTTGCTTCCGGTCTTGCAGATGAATGCCTGATTCAGTTCAGCTTTGTAATCGGGGAAACGTATCCTGTTTCTCTAATGGTAGACACCTTTGACAGTGGAAAACTCTCGGACAAAGAAATTGAAAATCTGGTGAGAACCAATTTTGACTTGACAGTAAAGGGAATCATTGACTATTTAGATTTAAGAAAACCTGTATTCAAACAAACTGCCAGTTATGGTCACTTTGGCAGGTTAGATTTAAATCTGTCCTGGGAAAAGATTAAGCAGATTAAGTTCTAACTCCTTAGGCTCAGAATACAATTTCAGGAAAGGGGTTCAAACTATGGCTATTGATTTATACGAAAAACTGAAAAGTTGCCCTGTCTTCTTTTTGCTTGCTGGTCCCTGTGTTATTGAAGATGAAACCACAATGATGCGAACTGCCGAGTATTTGACAAAGCTGACTTCTCATATAGGAATCCCTTTTGTCTTCAAAACTTCCTTTCAAAAAGCCAACCGTACTTCTGGCAGTTCATATCAGGGTCCGGGACTGGAAGAAGGTCTCGCTTTATTAGCAAAGATTAAAACTGCTTTTAACGTTCCGGTTATCACTGATGTGCACGAAGTAACTGATATTGCTTCCGTATCTGAGATATGTGATATCATTCAAATACCTGCCTTTTTGAGCAGACAAACCGCTTTAATTCAGGCTGCTGCCCAAACCGGCAAGATAGTAAATATTAAAAAGGGTCAGTTTATGGCTCCTGAAGATATGAAGAATGCTGCTGAAAAAGTGACATCTGTGAATAATCACAGAGTACTTCTGACTGAACGTGGAACTACCTTTGGTTACCATAACCTGGTGGTTGATTTCCGCAGCTTTCCCATCATGCAGGCATTTGGCTTTCCTGTAGTATATGATGTTACTCATAGCTTACAAAAGCCATCCGAAGGCAAACATTCCGGGGGGTCTCCCGAATATATTCAGATGATGGCACAAGCAGCCATGGCGACCGGCAGGATTAATGGTCTGTTTATCGAAACACATCCTGAACCAGCCAGAGCCTTGAGTGATGCAGCCAGTATGCTTGCACTGGATGAAATTGAAACCTTACTCAATAAATGCATTCAAATAAGAGAAACATTGGATTTATAAATGGAATATGCAATTCTGCAAAAGAAAGATAAGCCGGATGTATTCTGGCAGGATATAAAACTGGTTATTTTTGATTGTGATGGAGTTCTCACTGATGGCAAGATAATTTATAGCGGAGAGGTGCTCGAATCCAAACATTTCAATGCACACGACGGAATGGGCTTTGGGCTTTTGCATCGGGGCGGTCTCATTTCAGCAGTGATAACAGGCAGAACATCTGAGGCATTGTCCAGACGTTGTAATGACCTATTTATTCAACATGTCTTGCAGGGTGTGCAGAATAAACTGAAGGTTGCACAAGACCTGGTTAATCAGTTAGGACTGAGTTGGAATCAGGTTGCCTATATGGGTGACGATTGGAATGATATACCTGTAATGCAATCTGCTGCCTATTCATTTACACCTTGTGATGCTCCTTCTGAGATTAGAAAATTGGCTGATTATGTTACTCCGCATGCAGGCGGAGACGGCGCTGTCCGCGATTGTATAGATTTTATCCTCTATCAAAAAGGACTTTATGAAAAAGTCGCAGCCCAGTATTTACAAGAAATATCATAATAAACTGCTTATCCGTTTTTTTTTAAGCTTCATACTCATTTCACTTATAGCAGGTTTATTCACAGGATGCGGTAAAAGTATTCTTGATCAGAAGACTCCTCTGCTAAACCGTGGTCTGCCTGATGAAACAAGTAACAATGTAAGTATATATGCCTATAAAGAAAATCGGATTGATTATATCCTCACTGCCAACAAAATTGAACGTTACTATGATACCAAAAGACTTTATGCCTGGAATGTGAAGATTGTTTCTTATGATGATAAGAATCAAATCAGAAGCACTATTGTGGCCGATACTGCGTATGTGGATGAAGCGCGTAATCTGATTCAGGCTATTGGAAATGTAGTTTTCGATACTCCCAATGGCACAATCAAATCACGTATTATAAACTGGGATAGAAACATTGATGAAATATATGTTCCCACCAAAGTTACGCTAATCAGAGATGGAAATGTGCTGAATGGCGATAATCTACGCACTGATTCCAAAATAAGTTTTGCTGAAATGTCTACAGTTTCTGCTGAAGGTATTCTAAAAGGTGATGAGATTGACTGGTAAGCGTTTTATCCTGTTATTGATATTTATCCTCTTTTCAGTATCAATGCTGTTTTCAGTTAAAGCCAAACCTGCCCAACCGCAGGGAGAGAAATTCAGATTAATCCATGCTGATAAGCTCTTTCTGTCCAATGTAAATGAAGAAAACATCATGGAACTCTTTGGCAATGTAAACTTCTTTTACGGAAAGACAGAATTCAAAAGCAACAGAGCGATGATATTTGATACACAAAAGATAGCCAGACTTATTGGCAATGTGAAAGTAAAGAACGATACTATTAATATCACAGCCGATAGCATCGCCTATTACCGCATTCCTAATAAACTCAATATGGGCGGACGTGTCATTATAACAGAACAAAAGCCGGATGGTACGTTTAACCGTTTTACCAGCGACCTGGGCACCTATGACAAAGTAAATGATATCGTCACCTCAACCGGCAGAGTTACAGGATTTAGCTTAACTGAAAAAGCCAAAGCCAAATGCAATTATGCTTATTGGGATAGAAAAAAGGGCTATGGATATCTGCTGGAAAAACCGCAGCTCTGGTCTGAAGGCAAAGATACTCTGTATATCAGCTCAGAAAAGATGGAATTCTTTGATGAAGACCACAAGATTATTGCTACGTTTGATGTATTGGCAGAATCAAAAGATTACAAAGCTAACAGCGACTTCCTGATGTATTTTATGAAAGAGGATAAAGCAGTCTTTGTAGGAGAGCCCAAATTCACTTCGGACTTTGCAAACGCCACAGCTTTGGAATTTTATCTGTATTTCAATGACAGGAAGCTGGTTAAAGCAGAGCTTAAGGATAGTTGTGTAGTCTATTTTGCGGAAGAGAAGAACCTACCCAAAACAAATTGGGTCAAAGCTTCTTTCATAAGCATGAATATGCAGGATGACGCACTCAAAGATTTTACTGCTGAAGATAATGTAACTTACTACTATTTGCAGGAAAAGAAAGAGAATAAAGATTTCTTTGTCAATAATGCTGCCGGCAGCTTTCTAACCGCTTCATTTAAACCGGATGGCAAACTGGAAAAGATGAAAATGAAAAAACAAGTAAAAGGCATCTACCGCTTCGAAAACAAATAGTATAGCTCCTTCTCCGCATTATGCCAGGTATAATGAACTTGTCCTACATATATATTATGATCTCCGCTTTTAACCTGTGTAACAACTTCACATTCAAAGGTAACCACACTTTCTTTCAATATTGGTAGTTTGTGTAGTTTACCGGGAAAGAAATCAACCTTACCTTCGATAAACTTATCCATATCCCTGCCTGAATTTGAACCGGCAAGATTGCACAAGGGATGAAGCTCATCACCCGGAAAGACAAGATTAAAGAAGCGGGTTTGTTCCAGGCACTCCAGTGAATAACGGCTATGTCCTATTGAAATAGCAAACATAGGCGGTTGGATTGATGTGCGCATAAACCATTCAATGGTGATGAGATTGTATCCGCCATCCGGTTTTTCTGTAACGGCTAAAGCCACTTTTGCCGGCAGATGGATATGTGAATAAGCTTCTGTAAAGTCAGTTTGCGTTATCATTTTGTGCTCCCTTGTAATAGTAATCCTGCGCAAGCAAATCTATGTCATCCTGAGCCTGTCGAAGGATAAGTCATACCTGCGTATGCGGGTATCTTAAGATTCCCCGGCAAGCGAGGAATGACAATATTAAGAATATCATTGACACAAAAGCTATTCTTACAGAGTAATGAAACTTGTCAATCATGACAACGTCACAAAGCTAAATGATTATTATTAATATATATAGGAGTAACAATGAAGAAACTGCTTATTATCCTTTTAATTGCTATGATGCTATTCACTATTTCCTGCGGGAAAAAAGCTGTCACAACAAAAGTCACAGTCAATTTTTGGCATGGCTTGGGTGGTCCACTGGGAGATGCATTGACCGAAATGGTTAAAGAATACAATAAAACACATCCTGAGTCTGAAGTTGTTCTCAATCAGGTCAGCAGTTATGAAGCCCTTTCACAAAAGCTGATGGCTTCTATACAAGCAAATCAGCAACCAGACATCGCACAGGTTTTTGAAAGCTGGACTTCCAAATTTATCGAAGCTAAGGTTATCGTACCCATGGATGACCTGATGAAAGCTGACAAAGATTTCAAGGACCAGAAACTCGAAGACTTTTATCCTGTGTTTGTTTCCAGCAATACTTTTAACGGCAAAATCTGGTCATTTCCCTTCAACAAAAGCGTCCGTATGATATTTTACAATAAGGATGCCTTTGTACGTGCCAATCTTGACCCCAATAAACCACCTAAAGACTGGGATGAATTCAGAGCATATTGCAAGACCTTTACCAAAGACCAGAATGGTGACAAACAGACCGATACCTACGGCACAAACTTTGCTCCCAATGCCTGGCAGTATATCAATCTGCTGTATCAAGCCGGCGGTCAGGTTATTGACACCAATGGTAAAGTCGTTATCAATCAGAAACCCGGCGTAGAAGCTCTCACCTATATTACAGACCTGATTAACAAAGATAAGACAGTTTATCTGGTTACAGGTTATAATGGACAAAATGATTTCTTAGCCGGCAAAGTTGCCATGTATGAAGGCAGCAGCGTCAGCATTACCCACATGAAACAACAAACCATCAATTTCAATATGGGCTATGCTCCGCTTCCCACCTATAAAACCAATAAAAGCGCTATCAGCGGCAGTAATGTAGTTATTTTCAAGAATAAAGATGCAGCCAAACAAAAAGCAGCCTGGGAATTTGTGAAATGGTTTACTGATACAGAACAAACAGCCAAATGGAGCAGCATGACCAATTACATGCCTATCCGCAAAAGCGCTATGCAGACCAAGACTATGCAGGATATGCTTGCATCCCATGCTCAGTACAAAGATGTTTATGCTCAGCTTGATAACGCCATTACTGAGCCTCAAATCCCGGAATGGTTTGATGCACGTCCGGAACTGGAAAAAGCTATTGAAACTGCTCTGCTCAAGAAAAAGACTCCTCAGCAAGCTCTCGATGCTCTTGCTAAGAAACTGACCGAAGCAATCGAAGTTAATAAGAAAGCTAAGAAATAATATGTAGATTTGTCATCCTGAGCTTGTCGAAGGATAAGACAAATCTATTTGTAACACATTCTTTAGCGTGGATAATGAAAGGGACAGGCTTAATGCCTGTCCCTTTTATTTAAATGTCATTCCCGCGAAGGCGGGAATCCGTCATCCTCGACCTGGAGACTGTGCGAAAATGATTAAGCGAATAGCTGGAGTTCAAAATTCCCTCGTCTTTTGAAATATAGAAAGCAATGTATCAGGGAATTTCGGACTTCAGCTAAAACCTTTACAGATAACTCAGAAAGTGAAACGATATGATGCAGTGTGTATATTTTTAAAACAGCATGGATTCCTGCCTGCGCAGGAATGACACCAGTTACCATCATTACAAATTCCAGTATCGTCCTACCGGACTCTTAGATTAGGCAGTATTCCTTCCCCAGCACGTGAGTGCCGGGGACAGACGATAAAAAACACATCCAGTCCGGCAGGACGACATGTCAAAGTCTGAAAGACGAAACTATGTAACCCGGCACGTGAGTGCCGGGGACAAACGATAAAAAACACATCCAGTCCGGCAGGACGACACCAACCGCCATCGTTACAATTTCCAGTATCGTCCTACCGGACTCTTAGATTAGGCAGTATTCCTTCCCCAGCACTCACGTGCTGGGTTACATAGTATCGTTCTCCGAACTTTTTCACTGTTCCACTGTTCCACCATTATACCATTTCACTTCATTTTGATTATCTTATTTGTGATTGTCTTTCCGTTCTGCTTTGCTTTGATAAAGTAGATACCATTGCATACAGCTCTCCCCTCTTTATCTTTGCTATCCCAGGTGAAAGATGTACTTTTACTTGTGCCGAGAGATTTAACAAGCTGCCCTTTCAGGTTATAGATATCAGTCTCTATGGGAGCAATACTTTTGCTTTGAAAAGATACATTCAGGTTATCTCTGAACGGATTGGGATATACAGAGAGATTGAGAGCAGCGGGCGTTATAGTTTCATCATCCGCATCTGTTGTCGATTCCCATGTGTAGTTATATCGAATGGACGGACCCACCCAGACATCGTCGGTGGTATTCCAGGTAAAATAAGATTGTTGATATTCATTACCATTATTATCATAAGTATAAGTATTCAGATTATTCTCATACCAAACAGTGCCCAAGTCATATTTAGTTATGGAGGTTAACCTGTTATTCTCATCATAATCAGAAACAAACTTAACTGAACTATACAAGGCATTATCTATCCAGTATTCACAGACTTGTTCTGCAACCATGCCATATCCATCACTTAACCCGCTGTGGACTAAATCAGCCCCAATTAAATCATGACTTATATAATCAATTTGTGCAGTTCCGGATGATGAGTCGTTAGGATGATAGGTCTGAGTGAAATATACTCCATCATTACTAATGGAAGAAGAGTCAGGTGTGCTTGTATTAAATCCGCCTACAATTCTACCCTGTGCATCTTGTGTATAATTGGCAACATAGTAAGTCCCTTCTACTTCTATATCCATTCTAACCCAAAAACAAGAACCTATCAATCCATCATTATTATAAAACCAATGCTTGCTGTATTCACAGTTCTGATTTAACATTGTATATTTATATAAGTGTGCCATCCTGTTTTGTGCATCATATTGAATAGTCCAATTCGAATGATATGTAAATCCACCACTATGTGAGTATAGGTCTATTCTGACTACATACTCACCTGTATCATCATAGGTGAATACGCAATTGTACGTTAATTCCATAACAAATGTCACATGATTAGCAACGTAAAAATAAACGCTGTCAATTTTGGCAGGATTATCTGCATTATAGAAAACGACATTCTTTTCAAAATCCTGTAACTGACCGTTTGCTACCAATATTTTCTGCTTAACGAATTCTCTTAACCGCCAGTTTCTGTCTTTGCTAAGCGGCATTACCGGAAGTTGTGCAATTCCTGCAATCAATTCCATGGGATTATTACTATCCATTGAAAGAATACTCTGAGCTTGCTCTGTTGAGCTTGATACATTTCGTGGATTAATGCTACAAATCATAATTGGCAATAGGCAGATTGACAGTAAGATAAGACCTGTTTTCACACTTCCCTTCCTTATCGAATGAACATAATATATCAAAGCAGTTCGCTACAAATATTGTCAAGATTTAAATCAATCAACACAATTCTGCTCAGTTTCAACAGACAAGAGTGTCTGTGGTACTTTCCATCTAATTACCCAATCACCTTTTCACTGTTCCACCCACAGAGGCACAGAGAAGGAAAATGAGAAAAGAGATTTTTATCTTTCAGATACACGAAGTCACAGTGTGTCATTCCTGCGAAGGCAGGAATCCGTCATCCTCGACCTGATCGGGGATCCATTCAATATTTACGGAGCGAAGTGCAGCGATAAGATGCAGTACATTAAATATGAAAACAGCATGGATTCCTTCCTGCGAAGGAATGACATCGTTCCACTTTATTAACAGACAAGAGTGTCTGTGGTACTTTCCCAATTCGTAATTTGGTCATCCTGAGCTTGTCGAAGGACGTAATTCGTAATTGAATCCATCACCTTATCACGCTTTTAATTCTTAATTTATAATTCTTAATTGTATTCACATCAGATTGTTAAACCTAGCGTAGCCTTTAACAGGTGGTAATAAACCGCCCTCCACTGCCCTATTCACACTCAGACACGGCAGTTCACGGTCATAGATTTGCTGTTTGGTTATCGTAGTCAGGTCAATATCGGGAAAAGTCTTTGCCATTGTGAACATCACTTTCATGTAGAGATTGCACCAGGTCATTACCGCGCCATACTTCTGATCAGGCAATTGATTATACAGTTCCAGATAAAAGCCAAAATCCTCTTTGTAGTAAAAGTTCGGCTTAATTGTACCCAGATTACGCATAATGTCCCGAAACTTATTTTGATTCTCACCACTATACGAATGCGGACGCTTCTTTACATAAAAGCTGTTTGTCTTGCGGATATAGTATATAACACTGTCATCCGCTTTACCGGCATATCCGTTATTCATGTTCTTGAATGCGACTCTCATTTTAATCTCCTTTTTTTAACCACAAAGTCAAGTGTCATTCCCGCGAAGGCGGGAATCCGTCATCCTCGACCTGATCGGGGATCCATTCAATATTTACGGAGCGAAGTGCAGCGATAAGATGCAGCAAAACCACCTAATCACCTTATCACCTAATCACCTTATCACCTAATCACTGCGAAGCATAATTCTTAATTCTTAATTTAATCAGTGTCCCCCTATATATACTTTATGCTCCATTTTACCCATTCTATGCTCCATGAACAAAAATAATCTGATTTATTTTTCATTTTTATGTCATAAATATGTCGAACATACAAAGAAGGATTCTCCATACTTTCTCGGTACAATCTCGGTACTTCCTCGGACTTAGTCCGAGGAAGTACCGAGAAACTACGGTGATTCTACCGGGATTCGTACCTGATATAAACGTGTTATGTGACTGACATAAACCTGCTATGCATCAGTTATCTGTTGAATAATATAGAGTTTACGACCATATATACATTCCAAATACACTACTATCCTTTGTTTGCAAATACTGCGTTATATTTGACTACAAATAATAATAAAAAACTCTTGACACTAATATATAGTTATCGCATATTTGTTTTATTCAATTCAAGGGTTTTGATTTAGCAATTTAACAAGGAACTAACAACAATATCACAAAAAAAAGGAGAAAGTATCATGAAGACTATTCAATTTGACAAGTCAGGACCCAAATTATGGGTATCCATTAATGAGAAAGAGGGATTGTTTTTGTCTGCGTATACCTTGTTTTTGCAAGATGACCCAAATGTATATCAAGCTATTTGGCAAAACACAACAGCAATAAAAGAATCAATTTATGAGTTTCCAAAACCGATAACTGGCGATAACATAGGTTACATGTATTTGACATCTACAATCAAGGGATTGAAAATCCAGGAAATTCCTAATTTTAAGATTTGGCTGACCTTCTATCAGTCAGCTACAAAACCTAATAATAAAACAACTCCTATAGGGTTTGTTGAGTTTAAAGGTAAACTAACAGGTAAGGAACAAGATGTTCATGGTGTCGCTGAATTGAAAGGTTAGTACCATGAAAGCAACAATTCTAGTAATCTTATGTTTGATAGTAACGATAGCTTTCTGCGAGGATATCAGCCTTGAGAATCTTAAACTAACTTACACAGTTCCAAGTTCTCCAGCTTTTGAGGCTATAAACATAAAACCTACTAATACACTGTATCCTTCATCCTCCCAGGAATTTGCTTTGTCCATACTTAATTATTATGCTGGTAAGAAAACCCTAATCCCTGAATCATACTCAACAGAGTTTGCTCCGTTCTTTTTATTTAATCCCAAACTAACTTTAACAGATTATGTTAAACTGAACCTCATGCAGCAATCTTTGTATGAAACCAAATTATCGATGGCAACGAATAAAGCCGAAAATGGGATATATGATGTATCGCTGGGTCTGAGATTCTCCCTTATGGATCAAAGTGATTTGAAGCGCAATAAGAAATCTCGAGACGAGTATATCGCAAAACTCCAGAAAACCACTATTGATAAAACTACATACGGGATAGCCTATGCTAAATCTCACAACATTAAACTCGTTGATTTTTATGATGATAATCGCAAAAGCGCTTATGATTCTATGTTAGTAGAATTCAATGCGATTCAGGAAGCCGCAAAAACAATTACAGATTCAGATAAAACAGATGCCGAAGATGATAATTGGAGAAATACTAAAATTGAATGTGCTGTTGCGGTAGTAATGAGTTCTGAAGATTCTTTAGCAGCTAATGTTGAGTATAAGTCATTTCATTTTTGGTTTGTTTGTAGTAGTTCTTTATCTGAGAAATGGATGTTTTTAACCAGCCCCAGTTTCGTAAGTTTAAAAACGGATGACACATATTTTACCGGGTCAATCCCATTTAGATTTTATTATGGTGTGAATGAAACTAAAGGATTTGTAGAAGCTCAATACTCATACGAAACTGAAAATGAAATTAACAAACTTTCAGGAAGAATGGGTTTGTCCAAGAAATTGCCTTATGGCTTGTGGGCAGATTGTAAGCTTGCTTTCCTTGATGATATAACCAACAAAAAATCACAAATCCAATATGACTTGAACCTTAATTATGGTTTCTGAGTTCTTTGATTTGCTGTTTGATAAGGAATCAATGTATGGATAATGTGATTGACACCAAAGATTTAGTTCCTGATAAGCAAGCAGATATAAGAGCCAGTAATACCAAGATGGTTTACAGCATCATCTGTGGTACTAATGTGCTTGTCTTTGTTATAATCTTACTCATAAGAATTATGATATATGAGTATGATAATACTTCATTATACTTGCAGAGTAAAGTCTCCCCCCTCAAGCAATCAACCATAAAAGTAATGTACGATAAAGATTATTACAAAGCAGATATGATAAATGATAGATACATCATGCTGATTTGCTTTGTGTCTCTCGTTATGATCTACATATCTATGAATAAATTGATAGAAAAGCATGTAGACGTTGTAGTCAAGCAACGTGACGAGGAAATTGAACTGTTAAAAAACAATCAACCCTCAGTAAGCGAAAAGAATTTTGGCAACCTGGTTGATATAAACCTGAAGTATTTGAAAGAATATTATGAATTAGTTGAAAATCAGGCTAACCAAAGTTTTATCTTTGCTTCGGCTGTGGGTTTGGCTGGATTCATTTTAATTTTTATCGGGGTTATTATTGGTTATGGTAAGGATAGCGATAAATTCATAGCTCTGGTATCTTCAACATCAGGATTAATCACCACCTTTGTATCCAGTATGCAATTTAAAAACTACTCTGATACTGTGAAACAACTTAAAGAATACCATGATAGCCTGATTAATGTCCAGAATATTCTGTTGTCCTTTAAACTTGTGGATGAATGTGATAAAGAGCCTGCGAAAACAGACATGATGAATAAAATGATAGACTACCTCATTGGTAATAAACTGATGCTCAATAGTATTCCCAATCCTAATCCTGCCCCTCCACCAACAACGAAGCCATAATAGTTACCTCTTTAAATATAAGTGGTGCTTTGAGATAAGCACCACTCTTTTTTTTGAATAATTATAGAACCATCGAGAAACTACAGGGATTCAACAGGGATTAGTGCTGGATATGGATGGGTTATAGTTGCGTCTAACTTGTAATATAAGAGTATTACATAGCTAATATTTGTTGACAAATTTTAGCAACCTACTATAATTTGTAATAATGCATATTATATATTTGAAACTGTTAATAGAAAGATATTCCCAGCTAGGTTTAATTATTATAATTACATAGAGGTTAACATGAATCCTGACATAGCTTATGAAAACTTCAAAATTATCCACAATGATTATTTGAAAGCGGATTTTAATGAAGCAGATACCAGGGCAAAAATCATTGATAGGATTTTTAAACAGTGTTTAGGCTGGACTGAAGCTAATATTAATAGAGAAGAAAAAGTTCATACTGGATTTACAGACTATCAACTGAAAATAAATAATATAACTAGACTCGTAATTGAAGCGAAGAAAGTTGGAGAGTATTTCGAATTAAGTTCGAGTAATCGAAAAAGATTTTATAAGATGAATGGAGTTATCCAAACAATTCCTAATCTTCTCAAAGCTATAAACCAGGTTCAAAATTATAGTTCAGACATTGGGTGCAGACATAGTTTGGTTACAAATGGATATCAATTTGTTCTGTTCACAAGTATAACAATTGGAAAACCATGGAGGGATAGTGAGGTTTTAGTATTCCATTCATTAGATGATATCGAAAAGAACTTCTCATTCTTTATGAACATATTTTCATTAGAATCTATCAAGAAAGGTTCAATAAGCAGTATTCTCGAAAAAAACATCTCAAATAAACTATTCAAAGTAGTTTTAAACTCTTTGCATAATGCAGATGAGAAATGGCAACGAAACATATTGTACCCTTATATTAAACCAATTTCTGATTTTGTTTTCAGTGAATTAATAGATAATAGAAAAGCAGAGGTTCTGAAAGAATGTTATATTCATGAACGAGCAACAAAAGATCTTTGTAATGAACTAGATGAATTATTCATAGACCGTGTTCCTCAATTTTCAGAACAATATTCAGTGCATGAAATAAAAGATTCAAAAGATGATGCAGGATCATTTGCTAAAAAAATTAATGAAGTGTCATTTAGAAGTCCTACAGGTGACATTTTAGTATTACTTGGTGGAGTTGGTGCAGGAAAGTCGACATTCTTGTATAGATACTTTCGTTTACTATTACCCACAACTTCGAAAGCGATATATTTTTTCACAGATTTCCGTACTGCGTCCATTGAGATCAGCAATATAGACTCATTTATATTTGAAACAGTGAAACAAACATGGATTGAACAGTACTCTCATTCATATCAAAATACAATAAATATTGATAGCGTTTCTACAATCCCCATAAAGGATCAAGTTATAAATTTAATCTCCCAACTTAAAGCAATTAACAAATCTTTAGTCTTAGTAATTGATAATGTTGATCAACATACGAGAGAATATCAAGAATCCCTATTTATGATTGCGAACAATATAAAAGAGTCTCTGAATATAATTGTTATAGTTTCACTAAGAGAAGAAACATTTATGCTCTCAACAAGAATTGGTGTGTTTGATGCATTTCACATAAACAAATTTCATATATCTTCTCCAAATTTACTTACATTACTTAAAAAAAGAATTGACTATTCTTTAACTTTATTATCAAAAGAGGTGCAGACAGCATTAGATGAAGGTTCTAGATTTAAATACGAAGATGATACTAGAGAAAAACTAGAGAATTATTTCTTAGTTCTTCTTCATTCCTTGAGCAAAAAAAATGACCAGTCCAAACGTGTTATAAGAATTCTTGATAATGTTTCTTGTGGAGATATGAGAAAGGCGTTGATAATGTTTACTGAATTTTTACATTCTGGCAATACAGATGTGCAAAATATAATTGACATGTACAATAGAAGTTATTATAGAGAATATCAAATATCAGCTCACCAATTAATTAAATCTATAATGCTAGGGGAATATCGTTTCTTCAATGATAGCAGAAGCATGATTTTAAATATTTTCGATTTTGACATTACTTTGACAGATTCCCATTTTCATCGTTTGAGAATATTGAAGTACTTATCTGAAAGAGAGCATAAAAAATCTCCACATCATCAAAAGGGATATGTTTCAATCGATGAGATCATAATACTTGGTGATCAAGTATTAATTTCGAAAGAAATTATATCAGGCGCACTAGAAAAACTTTCTGAATATAGACTCGTAGAATTTGATAACCTATCAAAGAATGACTTTGATAATGCTTCATATGTTCACATTACTTTTTCTGGTAAATTTTACTTAAGATACTTAATTCACCAATTCGTTTACTATGACCAAATAGCAATCAGTACTCCGATCAGTGATCAAGAATTGTATCATTTCATTCTTGTCAATAATTCCATAGCTGATATGAATTATAGAAGAGAAAAGGCTATGTCTTTCGTTGAGTATTTATTCGAATCTGAAAAAAAAGAGTTTAAAATACATCCTGAATATGTTGAAAATGATTTAACAAACTGTTGTTTTGGCGATAAAATATGCCCCATAATAAAATATGAATATGAGGATATAATTAAAAAAGCCAAGGAAAGAGACACCTATAGCGATGCATACGAAAGTTTTAGAAAAGAACATGACAAAACATCATAGACTTAGTTAACATTACTATAATTCCAATTCTTTATCAATGTGATTCCATGTTAATCATCCTCCAAGATGCACTTTAATCCGATGTGGAGATGTGCTTTGAGTTGCCAATAGAGGGTCTCGTTCCGTTTTTTGATATTATTCAAAAAGTATTTGATTTCACGTTTGATAGTGTTTTAAGCCCAGGCACGCTGTTCATCCACAAAGGTTTTGAAAGCGGTGCATACTCTTATGTCATTCACATGAATTGATAACAGATGTTCAGATGTGATTCTATGTAATCCGAGTTCATGATTCAATCTTCCACCCAGGCGCACTGATATCCGAGTTTGATATGGGCTTTGAGTTGCCAGTAGAGTGGTTCGTCTATCTTTTTGACACAGAGCAGGAAGTTGCGGACGTTTTTCTCGACTGTGTGGTAGTCTTTGATGCGCTGTTCTGTGCAAAACGTGGTAATACCCATGACGTTGGTGCTATCTTCCAGATAGGCATTAATTTTATCAATTTCCGCCACAACGTCATTCAAGCGGGCAGTGTCATTATTCCGGCGCAGTTGCTTTTCCAGTATTCGCAGATTGAAGATGGTTTTAGTAAGCTGATTGAGGGTTTTATAGTCGGTTTTGGGCAGGGGGATTTCCGGTATACCGTCTCTTACTTCCACAAAGTCCAGTTCTGTTAAGTTCGCTTCGTCAAAGCCATAGTACTCATCTTCACCGGGAGAGTGCATACGGATGATTTTGATACAATCCTGATAGTAATTGGCATAATCCATCATAATGAGCACATAAGCCAGACCGTGCGTCTTTAGCATCCTTACCGTGCATACGCTGAGAAGACTGCTTTTGAGTTCAGAAGTGTAATTAAACATGATAATCCTCTTCATTCATTATTTTTTAAAGATAAAAAACGAAGCTGATCGGCATCTATATAGATGCGGCATTACTGCCGCAGGGATGTTACGCATTCAGGGAGTTGCGTATGGGTCCTATGTATATGCTCAGTCAGTGGCAAAGATGAAAAATGAATTGTAGTAAAGATAAAAACGAAATGAAATAGCCTACTTATGAGTTATATAAAATACATGCTTAGAAATCTGTCAAGTTGTTTATTCAAATAAATTCGATAAATACTTCCAAATAATTTTTAGTATGAAGCAAGATAGTTCATAAAGAATTATGCATTAAACATTAAGAATTTGCGGTTTATTTTTGAATATGGAGCATAGAATGGGCAAAATGGAGCATATAAGTATATATAGGGGGATACTGATTAAATTAAGAATTAAGAATTACGTCCTTCGACAAGCTCAGGATGACCAAATTGCGAATTATAGATAGCGTGATTAGGTTCGTAACATAGCTTGGTAAGCTGTTGTAACCTGAGGTTGGTTACCTCAGGGAAATATTAGTGTCGGAAACCATCAATAAAACCACTGGATACCAGCCTCCGCTGGTATGACGTCGTTTGCCAAACTATGTTACACGCTTCGCAAGTTCGACATTTCGTGTGATTATGGTCGTAGGGACATGCCTTGTGCTTGTCCGTTTTCTGTGTGTTCTGTGTATTCTGTGGTTAAGGAGACCTTCATTTTTTATCTTTACATCTTTGTGCCGTATAGGTACAAAAGAAAGGAGAAAAAGAAATGAAAGTGTTCTTCAAGTACGGCTTCTCTGCCTACTCGGGCACAGTAGACCAGATGGTCTATCAATCCTGGTTTGACAACAAGATGTGCATGGGCAGAAGGTTTTCGTATCCCGAACTGACGGTAAACAACACACGCATTGGCTCGATTGGTAAAAACCTAACCACTGTGTTTCAACATGTGACTCCTGCTTATATGGCAGACTTGAAGAAGTATGTCCAACGTAATAAGAGAGACAATATGCCTCGTAACGTCGAAAACTTTCACCCCATGCCGGGACCTCTGCCTCTGTTTGTGCAGATGATGTTTAACTGGTATGACACTGATCCGGAGCATATCAATCTGGAAGCTGTGACCATTGCCGATATAGTGGCATTGGATGCTGACGTGCGTACGATATGCAGAGCTGTGGAAGCCGGCTATCTGAAAAAGGTAAAGACCTATCTGGACCTGACAGCGAATATTCAATAATTTTATGCGTGATAAGGTGATAAGGTGATAAGGTGATAAGGTGATTAGGCATTTGCCAAAGTGATTAAGTGATTGGGTGAAAAGGTGATATGATGAAAAAGTTGCTCTGTAGGGACATGCCTTGTGCTTGTCCTGATTTTCGTAGGGACATTCCTTGTGCTTGTCCTGAATATTGAGGCAGGCTTCGTGCCTGCCTCTTTTTGTTCTGCCTATAGGGCTTTATTTAGTACTGTCATTAATCCTGCACTGCATGCTCAAACTTTGGAATAACACTTTATTTCTTTTTGTCCTGGTGGTAAGAAAACTCAATTTACTTGACAATCCCTGTTGATTACGATTAGAAAGATTTCATCTGAAATGGAGTGAAAACATGGAAAAAATATTTGTGCTGGATACCAATGTCCTGATACATAATCCTCAATCTATCTTTGCTTTTGATGAGCATCGCGTGGTGATTCCCATAGTAGTGATAGAAGAAATAGACCAGTTTAAAAAAGGTATCGATGAGAAAAGCCGCAATGCACGTCAAATCGGCAGATATCTTGATTCACTCAGAGAATTGGGCAGTTTGCAGGATGGAGTGCCCACACCTCATGGCGGCACAATTCAGGTTACAGTAAATAACGAAGTGACCAGTGGTTCTAACCAGCTCTTTTTCCTGGATAGAAACGATAATCTCATCATTGGCACTGCCTTATACATGAAGAATAAATATCCCGATGCGATTGTAACTCTGGTTTCCAAAGATGCCAATGTCCGCATTAAAGCTGATTGCGTAGGCATTAAAGCTGATAACTTTGAGAATGACGCTCTGCACTTTGAAGAGATGTATACCGGCTGGGAAAATCTGGAAGTGAAGCCTGACATCTTTGAAGAAATCAACTCAAAACACTATATCGCCAATAGCTTTGGAGAGTTCTTTCCTAATGAATTCCTGCGCGTATATACTGCCGATAACCCTGAGAATGTAATCATAACACGTTATAATAAATCACTCAATATACTCAATACCCTGGCAGGTTATAAGGGTGGCGAGATTTATGGCTTGTCTCCGCGTAATGAAGAACAGATTATGGCACTTGACCTGCTGTTGGATGACAATGTAAAATTGGTTTCGCTTTCAGGTATTGCCGGCACAGGCAAGACACTGCTGGCGATGGCAGCGGGACTCAAAAAAGTGGTGGAAGACAATATCTATTCACGTTTGGTAGTATCCCGTCCCATCTTCCCCATGGGTAAAGATTTGGGCTATCTGCCCGGCAGCAAAGCAGAGAAATTCAATCCCTGGATGCAGCCGATTTATGATAATATGGATATCCTGCTTTCCCTGCATGAAGATAGTACTGCAAAATCCAACGGTAACGGCAAGGAAAAGCTCAAAAAGACCAGTATCTTTGACTTTATGGATTATGGCTTTATCGAGCTTGAACCTCTCACCTATATCAGAGGACGCAGCCTGCCTAATCAGTTCATTATTATTGATGAAGGACAAAACCTCACTCCGCACGAGATGAAAACCATTATCACGCGTGCCGGCAAAGATACCAAAATAGTCTTGACCGGTGACCCTTACCAGATAGACATTCCTTATCTGGATTCACTAAGTAATGGTCTGAGTATAGCAGTTGAGAAAATGAAACATGAAGATATTGTTGGCCACGTGACTTTGTCCAAGGGAGAGCGTTCACTATTGGCTGATTTAGCCGCCAAATACTTCGATTAAGAGAGAATAATGCATGATTAAGGAAAGAAGCTGGGTTGAGATAAATTTAGACAATTTCAGGCATAATCTGAATGAACTAAAGAAATTCATGCTGCCGGGTCAGAACTTTTTACAGATAGTGAAAGCTGATGCTTATGGGCATGGTGCTTTGGAAATTGCCAAAACCGCTATTGATGAAGGCGCTGTAATGCTGGGTGTGGCGAACTTTGAAGAAGGTAAATTGCTACGCATACAAGGCATAAAAGCTCCTATTCTGATATTATCGCCTTCCTTATCAGACGAGATTCCTGAAATTGTTGCTCATAACCTCATCCCAACTGTTTCAGATTTATCTTTTGCCAAAACGCTTTCCCAATATGCCACAGAACAGAATACAACAGTGTCTGTGCATGTGAAAGCCGATACAGGCATGCATAGAAGCGGCATCAGAGCTGAGAACTTCCTGGCAGATTATAAGAAGATTGCGAAGTTATCCGGCTTACATATCGAAGGTATCTTCTCCCATTATGCAGCCAGTGAAAATGACGATAAATGCACTCTTAAACAAAGCAAAGAATTTTGCCTGCTTTTGGATAAGATTAAACCGCTTCCGGGATACATTCATCTGGCTAATAGCGCTGCTATCATACAGCACAATATGTGGAAAGCAAATCTGGTCAGACTGGGCATAATGTCTTATGGTGTCTATACAGACGCTGAACAATATCCGGCATTGGACCTGAAATCAGTCATGACTTTCAAATCAACTGTAGCACAGGTCAAAGAGATAAAAAAGGGCGAAAAGGTCGGATACAATCAGACCTGGACAGCACCCTGTGATGGCAGCTACGGCATTATCCCGATTGGTTATGCTGATGGTTATGATTTCCTGCTTTCCAATGCCGGAATAGTCAAAATCAATGACCAGATTTGTAAAGTAATCGGCAAAGTCAGTATGGACATGATAACGGTAGACCTCTCCCTAATCCCGGAGGTTAAAGCCGGTGCTGAAGTTGTTCTGATGGGTGGAGGAGCAAACCTGCTCAGGGCTGAACAATTAACCCATAAATATAAGGGTTCTCCGTATGAACTGCTCTGCCAGATAGGCAGACGTGCCAAACGTTACTATTTCGTCAAAGGCAAACAGGTTTCGCATGCACCGCTTTCCAGACGTGAATTTGTCTCTTCTGATTATAACGATACTAAGCTGAGTTCCATTATCTCTTCTGCTTTGAGTCAACGTATGCAGGATGATGAGATAGCTGATTTGATTTATCGTGAAGTTCTGAGAGGATTCTTTTATAATAAAGACAACGATGTGCAATATAGAAAAGACTTTGTCCATTCTATTGAATTCATCGATGACGCATGTAATCCACAATATTATATAACCAAGACTAAACTCAAGTTCAGGAAGATTTTACAGAATGACTATTTCATGGTTGCCTGTGCTAATAGCGATGAGGTTTTGAAACGCTATTTTATGAGAAAAGATGTCGAATACCGTTGGCTGATGGATACGAATTTTGCTTTACAAGCCAGCCAGTTCACAGTTACCAATGTCATGATTGGTAAGCAGAAATTGAAGACGACATCCAAAGTAAATGACGGTTGTCTGGAGATACGCTGCTCGCATCCGGCACTGAAAGATTATGTAGGTAAAGAAGAATTATTCACGATTGAGACAGAAACTCTATATCCCAAGTCCTCACATCAACTCAGTATATTTATTACGGAACTGACCAGAGGTGTGACTGTGAGCTTTAAATTCCCCAAAAGTATCTCTGGTGTTGAAGCAATTACCGTCTTTTCAGGACAGAATAAATTCCCTGATTTGAAAAAGAGTAAATCTGTAATAACAGTTAAAACAATTGAGCAGGAATGGGTTTTCCCCAATAGTGGTATTGTCTTTGCCTATTGAACTATCGCTCTTAAGTCCAGTGTTTCAAGATAGTCTTTAAATTCAGCTTCCAAGCCAAAGAACTCAGCCTGTGCCTGTGCCTGCCACTTCCAAAAAGTAAGTCCTTCAATATAATCGAGTTTATTAGCTATAGCTTTTCTTACTAATGTAGTTTGCTGCTTTCCATAAGGTAAATCAATCAGAGTTTCAAAATCAGGTAATAAATCGGGATTATCAGCTTCATTTAAACCAAAAGGAGTGCAGTTTATCAAGAGCTGATAACTCTTACTTTTTCGATCTTCATTTCTATTCAATTGATGAATATTGAAATATCCTAATTGTTCTAGCATATGACGTGCCGTTTTAGCTGTGCCACCTCTGCCATAAATCAGGATACTCGCTTCTTTATTAAGCTTAGTCTGCTCTATCGCCTGCTTCATAGCGATAGCATCAGTATTGGTAAATGATTTTGAATCAGGCCGCCAGGAATTGATATTTTGCTTTGTATTATCAATTATCGATGAGACTGACAATTTGAAAGGCATAGTAATAGCAACACCTTTTACTTTGGCTCTTCTGTTTACCCAATTAATGAGCCCCATAGCTTGTTCAGATGTTATTGCTACAATCGGCAGGAATACTCTATTGGTATTTGTCTGTTTGAACCAGCTATTATAGACATTAACGCTGAGTGAATTGAGTATCTGCTCTTTACCAATAATAGCATAGATTTGCGTATCTGTATTGATTGACTCTATTCTGCATTTATTTACTAATTCAATAGAGGGCTGATTGGCTATGACCGGTGCATCATTGTGTACATAAGTAGCGCAGGAATCATAGAGTCTGTACAATAATCTGGCTGATACCGAACAAGGGTAAGTGGGGATAAGTATAAAATTTTCTTTCTTACTTTTCTGCATCATGAGGATAACTTTATCAAGCTGGTCTATGCTGTCGCATGATATTGCAAGTTTATAGTATTTAGCGGGGATGAAAGATGCTATAAAGTCTTTTATCAAATCTAACCTGTCAATGTTGGTATGAAGAGATAGAACTAACCTTTCAGGAGGGATATTCATTCCCGGATGCTTTTTCGAGAACAGATATTCACAATCTATCAGTGCGGTGGAATTATGTAGAGCATCTAAGAACAAGTTGCTTTTAATTTCAGGTGAAATCTTTCGCTTCCCACCTTCAGCTTTATCCCTGTATGTAATAATTGTCTTTGAATTGAAGAGATTCCATCCATCTTTATGCAGAATATCACAATAATCCAAACGGTACTCGATATAGTCTGCACCTAATGGAATTGAGGTCAATAGACTATCTGGAGAGTTATAAGGAACAGTCAGGATTATCAATTCTGCAAACTTCCAGCACTCTATCGAGAATTTCAAGCACTGCTGTTTTATCCAAGCCAAGCTCATCAGCTAGAAGGGTCCACTGCTCAGCGATGACTTGTTCTCTGGCTACATCTCTAAACTCAAGGTTTGTTTCTCGCTTAAGCGTTTTAACTTGTTCCACAACTTTCTTTCTGCGATACAAAAGCAGAAGTAAATCTTCGTCAATTTTATCGAGAGATTCTCTATAGTCATCTATATAGAGTTTTTGTCCTGCTATCTGTTTTTGCCAGGCAATTGCATCTGCCAGGCAAAGCTTAATCATAGCTTCAATCACAGGTAATACACGTGGGATATGACATACATCATGCCTACCGGTTATTGCGATAGAAACTTCTTCCCCACTTTTATTAATGGTCTTTTGTGATTTGCCATGCGAGGAAATTGGTTTAACTGCAATATTAATAATAATTGGTTGCCCAGTTGAGATACCACCTGCAATGCCACCTGCATGATTACTCAGAAATCCGGCTTTGTCCATTTGGTCATTAGTTTGAGAACCTGTATGTTCTGTACCTTCAAATCCATCACCAAAAGAAACTCCTTTAATGGAACCTATCGATATGATAGCTTTTGCCAGATTGGCATTGAGTTTCTCAAATACGGGGTCTCCCAAACCGGCCGGTACACGGCTAACACTGACCCTAACAATACCACCAACTGTATCTTTATCAGACTTTATATCGTCTAAATATGAATACAACTCCGGTAATTTGATACTGTCTGTCCAGCAGAAAGGATTATCCTGATTAATCAGTAAATATTCTTCACCGGAACATGACATTGCTCCGATTCTAATTGTCTGAAATTTGATTTCAATAGGTTTGATTAATTGACTAACAAAAGCTGAAGCCGCCACTCTTGAGATTGTCTCTCTTCCGGATGCTCTTCCTCCACCTCGATAGTCATAATTTTTGAATTTATTGAACAAGCTGAAATCAGCATGACCCGGCCTAAAAATATCCTTTAGATATTCATAATCACCAGGCTTTGCATCTTTGTTTAAAAAAAGAATACAGATGGGCATACCTGTTGTCTTACCTTCAAATATGCCTGAGATTATTTGATACTCGTCGTTTTCATTACGAGTTGTGGAATAAGGATTTGAGTTAGGTTTTCTGTTTGCTAACAATAGATTTAACTCATCAAATGGAAAATCAATACCAGGTTTTATATCTTCGATAACGATACCCAAAGCAGTGCCATGGCTTTCTCCGAATGTTGTAAAGCCTAAATATGAAGACAGTTTATTGGAGTGCATTACTATAAATTTTTATTGAATTCTGACAACGCTCTCTAAGTTCATTTAATATCCGGGTCAGGGTTATTTCACGTCCAATACTTATCAGGCTCTCTTTTAGACTGTCTTTTATTTCTTCAAATGGGATTGAATGTTTTTCCTTTTTATCTGCTACCATCAGTATGTGATAACCATACTGAGATTTAAAGGGTTGGCTGATTTCGTTAACTTCTAAAGAGAAAGCTACATCATCAATTTCTGGAATCATTCTTCCTCGAGGGAAGTAGCCCAAATCGCCACAACATACTCCACTTGGACAATCCGATATTACTTTGCTTTGCTGGGCAAAATCATTCGGGTTATGAATAGAGTTCCTGATTTCATTAATCTTCTTAAGTGATTCATTACTTTGTCCTTTCACGAGTATATGAGAAGCCTTCACTTCATCATCTCTGACAAAATAATCTTTCCTTTCCTGATAGAATTTCTGTAATTTCTTTTCGCTGGCATAATCCTGCATAACATCGAGAGAATTGATATACTTCTTGATCAGAAGATTGCTTTTAACTACCCTTTCTATTTGCTCTCCTCTGCCTCTTCTATTGACTAATACATCAATATCAGGAGATTCCAGATCATCAAGAAATTCCAGAAAAGCAGCATCGAATTCATCATCGTTGGTATTGAAGCAGATTGCTTTTGCTTCGTGAACCAAAAGATAACGATCAATCACTTGTTTGAGTGCATTATCTTTTATCTCTGCTTTATTTGCATCAGGGAATAATTTGCTTAATCTACTCTCTTCAAAGTCTAATTCAGTCTTTGTTATATCCCAGTCGAAAACTTTAGCGACTATTTTCATTTAATCCCTCTGGCATTTTACTATCAAAATATGATTTAATTCTATCTCCTACAATACATATACTAATCGCAGGATACCTTTCTGTCAAATTAAAAGTACACTTATTGTACCAGGTTACTTGTCTTTTGGCGTAATTCCTTGAATGCTGCTGAGCTTTCGAAGTACACTCATGGAGCAGCGTGTTATCTTCAAAGTACGATACATATTCTTTATATCCAACACTATTTAATCCCGGACTTGACCAGGAATATCCCATGGTCATAATGTTTTCGATTTCAGTTAAGAGTCCTGCATCCAGCATATTTACAATCCGATTATCAATTCGATTATATAATACTGCCCTTTCTTCAAAAAGCAAGATTCGAAAGGGTTTTAATTCACTTTTTCTTCCCTGGCTTCTCCAATGCTGGCTTAGCGTTGTCCCGGTAACCCTGTATACTTCCAATGCTCTCTGGATTCTTTGTTTGTCATTATAACTGATAGACAGTGCTGATTCGGGATCAACAGATTTAAGCTCTTCATACAAAGAACTGAGACCTTTATCATTGTATTCTGTCTCTAATTGTAATCTGGTGCTTTTGTCAGTGATAACACATTCGAACAGCCCCTCCAACAGAGCTTTTATATATAAACCGGTTCCACCACAGACTATCGGAATCTTTCCTTTACTACTCAGCTCTTTTATTATATCCATTGCATTATCGCAAAACATCCCGGCATTAAATGTTTCATCCGGGTTTATGATGCTTATTAAATGGTGTTTAACATCGCATAGTTCTTCATTTGTAGGTTTCGCAGTTCCAATATCAAGGTATTTATACACTTGCCTGGAATCAGCAGAAATTATCTCAGTCTTAAACAGCTTTGCCAATTGCATCGCTAAAGCTGTTTTTCCGGATGCAGTGGGTCCTTCGATGATAATAACTGGTATCATAGTGTTCGCTTAAACCTCTTTTCAAATTCAGGTAGCGTCATTTTGAACATCAAAGGTCTGCCGTGCGGACAAAAATAGGGAGTCAGACAAGCAAACAACTCATTTATAAGATTAAGCATTTCTCTTTTAGATAAGGGTTGTCCGGCTTTGATAGCAGCTTTACAGGCGATTGATTTAGCCAGGCTGTCTCGAAAGTCTTTATTAACATCAATTTCATCTTGTAATTGTTTTAAAATATCGATAAATATCTGCCCACCCTGCCAATCATCAAGCTCTGCAGGTATCTCTTCAATAACAATGGAAGAACCGCTAAATTTTTTTATCTCAAATCCAATCTTTTGCAGTAATTCCAGATTTTCGGAAAGCTGTTCCTGGATTATCGGGCGGATAAAGGGCGGTATATCTATCACCAATGGAAATATGAGCTTCTGCCGTACTGCCGGAGCTCCTTTAGTTCTGTGTATAATCTTTTCGTAGAGGATTCTTTCGTGGGCTGCATGTTGATCTATAACAACCAATCCGTCTTCCACCTGAACAAAGATGTAACTACTATGTAACTGCCAAGGGTTGACATAATCTTCCTCATTCTTAATCAGGAGTGGTACGGAAACAGAATCATTAGGCATCTCAGGAAACAAATCCTTTTGGCTTTGTTCTTCTATCTTTTGCTCATTAACAAACGGTACTTCCAGCTTATGAGCTTTATCAGTAGTCTTGAAAACATCTGGTTGATACAAATTGCCAAGCTCTTTTTTGTATGTCGAAAAACGAGGAATTTCGACTCTGCTTTTGTAGATTTCCTGCTCTACTGAAGTAGCTTTGTTTACATTAGAGGCAAAGTGGAACTTATCTTTAGCTGACTGAAACTTGCTCTCTTCATATTGAGTTAAGGCATTGCTAACAGTGTTCTTTACAAAGGAATGAACTAGCTGCTGGTCACGGAAACGGACTTCCAGCTTACCTGGATGAACATTGAAATCTATAAGTTCCGGCAATATATTAAAAAAAAGTATATACGGTGGAGTGCTGCCTTGTGACCAGATTCGGGTCTTTGCTATAAAAGGAGCATAAGCGCTTCGGATACTGTGATAAATAGTCTTGTCGCTGATGTATCTGCCATTGATAAAGATATACCTTTCATCCAGAAGGTTGCTTTTATCCTCTTCCAGACCAAAGATATAACCGGAAAGGCTGATATCCTTTTGAGATGTACTGACTGGAATAATATCCTGCTCAAAGAATTTACTCCCAAATATGTCTGAAAGCCTGCTTTGGATATCTTCTGCTTTCTTATAATGCAGTTTTTCTTTGCCGTTGACAACCAGCTTAAACGTTATTTCAGGATAGAGTAAAGATTGGTAATGGAAGTATTTCAGTATGTGCTTGAGTTCAGATGTCTCGGAGCGTAAAAACTTCCTGCGGGCCGGTATATTTTTAAAAAGACTTTTAACGGTTATAGCAGTTCCGATATTAGCAGATGTTTTGCTGACTTCCATCAGTTTTCCATCAGAAAAGTCTAACCTTGTAGCTACTTCCGATTCTTCATTTCTGGATATCAGAATAAGATTGCTGATTGATGCAATACTGGGCAGCGCTTCACCTCTGAAACCAAGCGTATTTATATGGATGATATCATCAACTGTCCGTATTTTGCTGGTAGCATGACGTTCAAAAGCAAGCAGAGCATCGTCTTCGCTCATCCCTTGACCGTTATCTATTACCTGGATAAAATCTTTTCCACCATTATCAATTGCGACTATGATTTGGGTAGCATGAGCATCTATGGAGTTTTCAACCAATTCTTTTATTACAGAAGCAGGGCGTTCAATTACTTCACCTGCTGCAATCTTGTTTCTGACGTCTTCAGATAAAATGTGGATTCTATTCAATTATAACTCCATAACGTTTAGGCACTTTGAGTTAAATTTCCTTAACCCTTACCAGTGTTTTTTTGTCAAGGGATTCAACTGAATTATTTTCACAAAGTCTGGGTTTGATTTTAATATTATTTCGACTAGGATTACTTTACTCAAAAGCCATGCAATTGCATTTCTATCGCCATTACTAGCATTAATAAGAAAGCTGAAGCCCAAATTACCATTGTTTGTAACAATTAATGCCTATAACCATTGGCAATCTGAACTTCAGCTTAAAAGAGCAGTATCACAATAATGCTACAGCACAATTGCGGTACAGCATACAATCTGTCTTTACATATATTTCTTGATTTTGCTCTCTACGAGGTTCTGAATTTCCAGCATCCGCTTTTCTGTTTCTGCTTCATAGCGCAGAACCAAAACAGGGGTAGTATTGGATGCTCTGACTAATCCCCAACCGTCTGCAAAAGTAATCCGTGCACCGTCTATATCGTTCACATCCAGACCATCGTCTTTAAAGGATTGGCAAGCCTTTGCCACTACATCAAACTTCTTATCATCAGCACATGTTACATGCAGTTCAGGTGTGTTATACATCTTTGGCTCGTCTGCCAAAAATTCACTAACCATCTGTGCAGATTTGGAAACTATCTCTATAAACCGACAACTAACATAGATAGCATCATCAAAGCCGAGATAACGGTCTGCCATAAAGATATGTCCGCTCATCTCTCCGGCAAACTTAACACCGACTTGCTTCATATAATTTTTGATGTTTGCATGTCCTGTTTTATACATAATGGGTTTACCGCCCAGCTTTTTGATATCATCAAACAGGTTCTTGGAGCATTTCACATCTGCTATCACTGTTTCACCGGGATTTGCTTTGAGGAAGTCTCTTGCCAGAATATTGAGAATCTGGTCTCCAAAAAGCATTTTCCCTTTCTCATCGACAACACCTATACGATCTGCGTCTCCATCCAGTCCTACACCCAATTCTGCTTTCTCATCCAGAACTGCTGCTGAAAGCATGACCATGTTCTTTTCTACAGTCGGGTCAGGATGATGATTGGGGAAATTACCATCAGGGTCACAAAACATTTCCGTAACTTCACATCCCAGTTTTCTCAGGATAGTGGGTAAGTAAAGTCCGCCCATACCATTTCCTGCGTCTACTATTACTTTTACAGGTCTGGCAAGTTTTATATTATTTACTATATAATCAATGTAACTGGCAGGCATTTCATCATTAGTTTTCAGGATTCCTTCACCTTTGGCAAATATCCCCTTCTGAATTATCTTCAATACATCCTGTAACCCTTCAGCAAAGACACTGGCTAATCCGAGATTGAGTTTGATGCCATTATATTGCGATGGATTATGGCTGGCAGTAATCATAGCCCCACCTTCCATACCGAGTTTCCAGATGGCATAATAAAGCACAGGAGTAGCAACTATACCTACATCCGTTACTTCACATCCGGTTTCCAGTAAACCTTTGATAAAGAACTGTTTAAAAACGGGCGTGCTGAGCCTGGCATCACCACCTATGACCACCGTTTTTTTACCAAGATTTCGCAGATAAGTACCAAAACCCTTACCAATCTGATACAAAACATCACTGTTTAAATCAACATCTACCACACCCCGAATGTCGTATTGACGAAATATTTCACCGTTTAGCATGTTTAAACCCCTTGTTATAAATTATTCTTAAAATACTTCTGTAAAAATGGGAAAATCTCTTTCAAAGCCTTTCCCCTGTGGGAACAACTATTCTTCCCGGCATTATCCATCTCGGCATATGTCTTGCCTGTTCCTGTCACTTCAAAGACAGCATCGTAACCAAAACCGTTATCACCTCTGTCGGAATGAGTGATTTCACCACTGACAATTCCTTCTCTGTAGGCAACCACTCCGTCCGGTTCTGCTAAAACAACCACAGTCCGGAATTCAGCTTTCCTGTTTACTTGTCCTTGCATCATTTGCAGTGCTTTATGTCTGTTATCAGCATAAGAACACGGCTCCCCGGCGAAACGGGCAGCATAGACTCCCGGCTCTCCGTTTAGTGCTTCTATGAAAAGCCCTGTATCATCTGCAAGACACACAAGTCCTGTCGCTTTTGCTGTTTCCATAGCTTTCTTGGCGGCATTGCCCAAGATGGTATCCTTGTCTTCTATTACATCAAAATCCGGCAGAATATCTTTGATTCCAATAATCTCCACCTGTAAATCAGCCAGTAGTGCTCTGATTTCGACTAATTTATCTTTATTCTGAGAAGCTATAACCAGTTTCTGCATTTCAGCTTTTCTTATTTATCCAGGCTTTAATTCTATGTAAAACGTTCTTATCCATAAACTGTTCTGCCTTAGCAGTAACAGTCTGAAGTAATTGAAGGAGGTCGCCTTTTCCGCTCCAGTTATCCAGCAGGATTTGTTTATCAATGTCATTGAGAATCATATTCAAACCCAGGACAGCCAAAACTAAATCGTCAATATGCCCGATAACGGGAATAAAGTCCGGGATAATGTCTATCGGCATCACCAAATAAGCCAGAATAGCTCCTGCTATGACTTTCTTTTTATTGGGAACTCTGTCATCAACAGCCAAACGGCAAACCAGAATGAATAAATCCGGCAGCAGGAAAAGATATTCAGCCAGGACTCCACCTTTTTTTCCACCTTTACCTTCAGAAAACTTCGTTACTTTCTTACGTAGATTCTCATAGAACTTCATTTTCCTTTCGTCGTCGGTAAAGATGATTTTTTCTTTTATCTTCTCAGTATCGTCCTGATTCATCTCTTTGGTATCCATTGTTTCTTCTGTTTTGTCCTGCATCATGATTTCTCCTTTAAAAGATTACTAAACTTATATCGTAAAAGCAGCCCTGAGGACTTCTTTCAGCTCATTTATACTTTCTGTTTGGTTAATTCTGTTTCTCAGGCTTGCACTGCCCAAAAGTCCTTTGGTATAATGGCAAAGATGCGTTCTGATTTCTCTTACAACTCTTCTTTCCGGTTTAACTGTTAATGAATAATCAATCAGTCTATACAGACTTTGCAATTTATCATTCAAGCTGATTTTCTGTAAAGGCTGATTATTGAGAGCAGCTTTGACCTGTTCAAAAATCCAGGGATTACCCAGAGCGCCTCTGCCTATCATCACAGCATCACACTTTGTGCTTTGAAACATCTCTATAGCGTCGTCCGCAGATTTGATATCGCCATTACCCACCACAGGTACGGAAAGATGCTGTTTCAGTTGAGCTATATGCTCCCAGTTACTAACTCCGGTAAACATCTGCTTCACTGTGCGCGGATGCAATGCAACAATATCTGCTCCTGCATCCTGCATTGCTTGTCCAAAGTCCATAAAATTCAGCTTATTCATATCGGTACCGGAACGGAATTTTACCGATAAGGGCAGATTAACCGGCATGACTTTTTTTACAGATGAGATAATTTCGGCTGCTAAAGAGATATCAGACATTAAAGCACCGCCTGCTCCACGTTTGGTTACTTTCTTTACCGGACATCCCATATTGATATCAATAAAGTCCGGTTGATAGCTCAGAGCAATCACGGTTGCTTTTGCCATTATCTCGGGATTGGAGCCAAACAACTGTACCCCGAATGGTCTTTCCACATCTGTAAAATCCATATAAGCCAGTGTATTCTTCTGTTTATGTACTATGCCATCTGCACTAACCATCTCACTGACAACCACATCAGCTCCCAGTTCCTTGCAGATACGGCGAAAAGGCAAATCTGTATATCCCGCTAAGGGTGCCAGCCACAATTTATGATCGGTCAGAAAGTCTACTTGCTTAATTGTTTAACTCCGGATGGTAAATCTTCTTTATGGCATTAAAGTCCACTTCGCCAATCTGGTCAGGATGCATAAATTTCTCAGCAAACTCCAGGTATAAACCGCTATCTATAAAGAAGTCCAGGATGTCACCATCAATTTCTCTGTCTTTAACGCAGAAAGCCATTATCTTAAAGGATTCAGCCAGAGTCTTGGCTTTTTTATAAGGTCTGTCAGCAGACGTCAATGCTTCAAAGATATCCGCAACAGCCAGCAGTCTTGATTGAAGCGGAAGCTGCTCAGCAGTTAAACCAAAGGGATGCCCTTTTCCACTGAGCTTTTCATGGTGAGATGCGGCATATAAAGCCACATTCTTATATTTATGCGGGAAAGTTAGCTGCGACAGCATATCCCAGGTTACCAGTACATGGTCGTCCATCTGCTTTCTTTCTTCGGTATTTAGAGTTCCTTTCCTGATTTGGAGATTATACTTCTCGTCTTCTGTCAGCAAAGACCATTTCTCCCCCTGATATTCCAGAACAATATTGGCTAGATTGGAAATTCTTTCCACGTTGGCATCAGCTAAGAATTCCCCTCCTATATTGACTTTATCCAGAAAAGCCTGATCTTCAACCAGCTTAGCGATTAATTCAGCAAGGTTCTGTGGTTTATTTTCTGTATACCAGCTATCAATCACTTCCAGCAATTTCTTTTCTCCAAATTCGCAATTATACAGAGACAAAGCTTTTTTAAACAATTCAAAGCGCAGACTTACCAGATGAATCCTGTCGTTTATTGATTCCAGCTTGGTAGATTTGTCCATCACATATTCCGGAGTGACTATTTTACCCACATCGTGCATCAAACCCGCCATGGAAAGTTCTTTTAACTCATTCGGAGAAAAATGCACTTCTTTATATTTCCCGTCTTCTGCCAGGTTCATTCTTTGCGCAATCATATCAGTGAGCAAAGCCATGCGGGTGATATGGTCTGAAGAATACTTGGATTTACGCTGAATACCCGTAGCAATCGCACGCATAAATTGCATCAACAGATTTTCCAGGTCATTTATCAGTTTACGGTTGGACATCGCAATTGCGGCTTGCGAAGCAAGGGATTTTAGCATTACTATGTGCTCATTTTCAAACGGAGTCACATGTCCCGGTCTATCCATAGCATTGATAATCTGTATTACTCCCAGCACGTCATCTTCATGATTCTTGAGTGGAATTGCCAGCATGGATTTGCTGCGGTACCCGTTTTTCTCATCAATACTCTTTGTACCGGAAACATCGTACTCAGTTGTTTTATACACATCATCAAAGCACAGAAGCCGCTTTTTATGATAAACGTTTGTTACGATGTGACTCAGACGGGGCGAACCTTCTGCATCGTAGAGCGGTATACTGGGCCAGGTTATCGGACTCGACGTCCCACCCATTCTGATTTTCATTGTTTTATTATAGACTATGGCAAAGTCCAACGATTTCTGGTCATCTGAAACACGGTATATTGTAGCAGCATCTGCTTTTGTGAATGCAATCGCTTCATCCAGAATCATGTCAAATATGCGTTCCAAACCCGATACAGATGATAATGATTCACCAATCCTGGTCAGACTCTGAATGTGCTTTAGCTGCTTCTCTGTCATCTTAGTAATATGATGTATTACCTGATTTAATGTCCGGTTTATGTCTTTGTTATCGCTCAGTATGTACGCCATTTTTCCCTCTGCTAACTACTAATTTTAGACTATAATACTTTATCGTTTATACTATTGAATTTGTCAATGAATGAATTAAGTTAGCTTATATCTTTGCATTTTTTTGGATTCAGGCAGTACGTAGTCCCGCATTTATGCGGTTTTATCTTCTCATGGTATTTGTAACATAAAGTATGTAGTTCCGCATTTATGCGGTTTTGTGTAAGTGATACTTTGTTAATACGTAATCCGATTTGATGTCTTATTCTGGATTACGGAAGTATGTAGTACCGCATTTATGCGGTTTTTTGTAAGTGATACTTTGTTGATAGGTAATCCAATAGTTTAACAAATTGGTTTTATACACCTCAATCCTCAAGCAATCTTATATCAAAAGCAACGTATCCAGATGTGAAAAAACCGCATAAATGCGGTACTACATACTTCTAAGACTCTACTGAGAAACAACTGAGAAATTCATGATACCCTTCCTACTCATATCTTACATCTTCCTTACATCTTACTCAGAGGATAAACCGGACTCAAACCGGGCTCAATCGGGACTTAATCGGGATTATCCCGATTGAGTCCCGATTGAGCCTCGATTAAGTCCCGATGAGTGTGAAAGAAACGAGTAAGATTCGTGTAAGATGCATCTAAGGGCAAAAAAGGGAGTTTCTCAGAAAATAGTTTGGGAAAAAGAAAGATTTTATACCTGTAAGGCTTGTTTTTTATACCTAGTATATATAGAGGATGTATGTTTGTAGTTCTGCATTTATGCAGGTTGGTAAAAGAGGATAGAAACAAGTAAATAAGTATTAGTGATTATGTAGTTCTGCATTTATGCAGGTTGGTAAAAGAGGATAGAAACAAGTAAATAAGTATTAGTGATTATGTAGTTCTGCATTTATGCAGGTTGGTAAAAGAGGATAACGATGTACAGCTATAAACAAACCTGCATAAATGCAGAACTCCATGCGGTAGTTGTCTATCTGAATTTAGCGTGATTAGCTAGAGAAAAAAGTAAGGAGAAAGAGATTGAAAGTAAGTTTTAAACACATGATTAGAGGGTATACCGGTAGGGCAGATGACGCGATTTATGTACTCGACAGGCAGACAGGGCGCATCTACATCCGTTCTTACCCGCACCGTAAAGTAATGCCCGGCAACACAGTTTTTGCTGAAGTGATGAGAAATATGCATAATCTGCACCCATCCACTGCCTACAGAGAGGATATGCAGATGTATGTGGAACTCTACAACGCTCTGCCTGTAAATAAGTTCAATCCGGTCAAAGCGTGGAATAACCTCTTTATGAAAGTGATGTACGCTCTGGCTAAAAGCGACCCGACAGTAGATTTACAGAATGTTACCAGGCAGGAGATTTATGACCGTGAGTTGCCTTGCAGGTCGGTCAATCGAGCCATTGATGCGGGTTTACTGCCGATGGTGCCGGGGTATAAACGTTTTAATAATGATATGTGAGTGGAAAGGTGAAACGGTGAAAATGTGAAAAGAATACTGTGGCTTGGACACTCATGTCCGAGGAAAGAAACAGCATGCCCTTAGACAAGCTCAGGGTGACTACCTTGCCTGCACATTAATGCCAATGTTTCAAGTCTCTTTACTCATTTTCCCTCTGTGTCTTTATGGGTAAAAAAACAGCATGGATTTCTGCCTGCGCAGGAATGACTGTAAGAAACTATGTGTCTGAATAGAGAAGAAAGGCATTGACACCTCTTCCCTACTGTTAATGATTGTCTTTCATAATAAACCAAGAGATAGGGATATGTATAGATTTCTAATAACATGTATAATTGTTTGTTTATCAATGAGTTTTGTCTTTGCTGATGAAGTGGATGACAAGATGATGGAATTACGCCAGATTGAAAAGCAGATAGATATTATCCAACAGAAAGCCAGACAAGCCGACCAAAAGAAACAAAAGGCACAAAAAGATATTAATTCCACGCGCAAAAACAAAACACAAGTTGATCAGAAAGTATTAAATTTACAGCATAAAGAAGCGATTGTGCAGGACTCTCTGGAAGCTATCAGTGAAAGAGTTCAGGGCAATGAAGACAGATTGCATGAGATGAAAAGACTGGGTAATACAGAATTTTTGAGGCTTTTCTATATCGATATGCAAGATAAATATGTAGCCAAAGAGACCAAGGATAAGTATCTGCTATCCATGCTGATATCCATGACGGTCAAAGGCATAAATGACTTATCAGACTTTCACCGTGAATTGGTTCAAACACAGGAAGAACGCCGCAGTGAATACTTCCAGGTCAAATACGTAAGAACTAAAGAAGCCAAGAAGAGCCAGAATTACCAAAAGCAGATTGTTAATCTGACCAAACAGGCAACTAGCCTGGAAAAAGAAAAGAAATCCTATGAAGACCAGGTAAGTAAGCTGAAGAAAGACGCTGCTGAACTGGAAGGTCTGATTAGCCGTTTAACAGCAAATACCAATAAAAAGACGAATAATTACAAATTCTCCGGCAAAACTATTCCCTGGCCTGCCAGAGGAACTATCCTACGAGAATTTGGCGAAGAATCACGCGGAAACAATACCAGTGTAATCAACAACGGAATAGATATCGGCATGCCGGAAGGCACCAGTGTCAAATCTATCGATGATGGTGAAGTGGTCTTTTCTGACAGATATGGCGGACAAGGCAAACTCTTGATAATCGACCACAAGAATGGCTTCTTCTCAGTCTATGCCTATAACCGTGACTTACTGGCAGCCAAAGGTACAATGGTCAAGAAAGGACAGGTGATTGCCAAATCCGGTAAGACAGGTTCTGCCACGCAGCCTTCCTTGCATTTTGAATTACGTAAAGACGGCAGAGCAGTCAATCCCATGAATTACTTAGATTAGAAATACGGAGTATAGAGTGAAATTATTTAAGCATCCGTCTCCCCGTGCTTTGGAAGATGCAATATCCAAATACTGGATGCAGGATAGCACAGTGCTGCATTACACAGGCAATATGTTTGGCATAGGCTGCCGTCTGAGCAGTCAAGCCGGTATCAGCAGGATATCAGGGTACAAACAAAGACCGGAAAAGAATGGGTATATTGTGTTGCTTTCCGATATTCAATGGCTGTTTGATAATAATATAAATATCCCGGGTGGTCTGTTACCTGTACTTAAGCAATACTGGCCAGGAAATTTAACGGTTGTCCTGCCTGTAAACGATGCACGATTTGCAGCAGTAGCTTATAATGGTAAAGTAGCTTTCAGGGTTCCTACTGATAATATGTTACGTCAAATGATTGATTTTCTGGGAGAACCGATAATCAGCACAAGCATCAATATCAGCGGTGTTCCGGCAGCAGAAGACATGCAGGAAATCACCAAGAGATATGAGAGTTGGTTTGATCTGGGGTTTGTGCCGAATAAATTTAACGACCCTGAGCCTTCCACTGTTATAGAGTATGTGGATAAAGACGAAGCCGGCAAAGCAGTATTGCCTTTTCTTCGCTGTCTGCGGGAAAGCGCAATTCCGTTTTATGAAATCAAACAGACTTTTAGTGAACCGTCTATCCTGTTTATGTGCACAGGTAATATTTGCCGCAGTCCTATTGCAGAATATCTGTTCAATTTTTACAGTAAGCAGAGGAACCTGCCGTTTAGTTCCACTTCCGCCGGACTGCTGGAAACAGGCGCTATGATATCACGTAGTTCCATGCAGCTTTTAGCTGAGCAAGGTATCATGGCTCAGGAACATCTTTCCCGGAAGCTAAACCCGGAAATCCTGAGTGGAAGCTGGCTTGTCCTCACAATGGAAGAAAGACAGAGAGATTTTATCAGAAACAGCTTCCCGGAATCAGCTCATAAAGTTTTTACTCTGAAAGAATATGTAGGTGATGAAGGCGATATTGCTGACCCTGTGGGACTTGACATTGATTATTACAGAGATATTTATAAACAGATTGAAGCTGAACTTGAGAAGCTTTTTACGATAATAACCAAAACAAATTAACTCTAAGGATACATTGTGGATAATTTTAAAATTACCCCTGAGGTATTAGCAGAACATGGTATCAGCCCTGATGAATATCAGGAGATTAAAAACATCCTTAAACGTGAACCCACCTGGGTGGAACTCGGTATCTTCAGCGTTATGTGGTCTGAACATGCCAGCTATAAAAACTCAATTAAACTGCTTAAAACCTTGCCCAAAGACGGAGAATACATGCTCGCTAAAGCCGGTGAAGAAAATGCCGGTGTGGTTGATATTGGTGATGGGCTTGCAGTATCTTTCAAAATAGAAAGCCACAATCACCCTTCCGCTGTGGAACCTTATCACGGAGCAGCAACGGGAGTTGGCGGCATTCTGCGAGATATCTTTACCATGGGCGCTCGTCCTGTAGCTGTGCTGGATTCTTTACGCTTCGGCAATCCCGCTAATCCGCAGGTGAAACATCTGATTAAGGGTGTGGTAAACGGAATAGCAGATTACGGCAATTGCTTCGGTGTACCGACAGTGGGTGGCGAAGTTTATTTCGAAGACAGTTATGAAGGTAATCCCTTAGTTAATGCAATGGCTGTGGGTATTCTGAAACATGGTGATTTGGCAAAGTCAGGCGCTCAGGGAATTGGCAATTACGTGGTTTATGTCGGAGCTAAAACAGGTAGAGACGGGATTCATGGAGCTACCTTTGCTTCAGTGGAACTGAGCGATGAGTCAGAAGAAAAAAGAACTGCTGTTCAAGTTGGTGATCCGTTTATGGAAAAGCTGTTGCTGGAAGCAACTCTGGAAGTAATCCAAAAGGGCTTAGTAGTGGCAATCCAGGATATGGGAGCAGCAGGCTTGACCTGTAGCAGCAGTGAAATGGCAGGCAAGACAGGCGTTGGCATCGAAATAGATGTAGCCAAAGTACCCCAACGCGAAACCGGTATGTCTGCTTATGAAATCATGCTTTCCGAATCACAGGAGCGGATGCTGCTGATTATCAATCCCGAGAACATCGATGCTATCCGCAGTATCTTTCATAAATGGGATTTGGAAGCTGTGGTCATTGGAAGTGTGAAAGATGACGGACTTCTGACTGTGAAACAAAACGGTAATATTGTTGCAGTTATTCCAGCAGAAACGCTCGTTCTGGGTGGCAAAGCACCCGTTTACACGCGGGAAACATCTTATCCGGAGTATCTTGTCAAAACAAGAAGCTTTGATGTCTCACAGCTACCTGAATTAAAAGATTATGCGGAAATTCTGCGCAAACTGTTACAAGCTCCTAATATAGCCAGCAAAAGAACAATATACAGGCAATATGACCACATGGTGCAAATCAATACAATGGTGGAACCCGGTTCTGATGCAGCAGTAGTGAAAGTAAAAGATTCCTCCAAAGCTCTGGCGCTATCGACTGATTGCAATAGCAGACACTGTTGGCTGGACCCTTATGAGGGTGCCAAAGGCGCAGTGGTGGAAGCTGCGAGAAACGTAGTCTGTTCCGGAGCCAAGCCTCTGGCAATTACCAATTGCCTAAATTTTGGTAATCCATACAAACCGGAAGTTTACTGGACTTTTTCCGAATGCATTAAAGGCATGTCAGATGCCTGCAGAGCTTTGGGTACTCCCGTCACAGGCGGGAATGTTTCTTTCTACAATGAAAATCCCACAGGTGCTATTTATCCGACTCCTGTAATCGGCATGCTGGGCTTAATAGATGATTACAGGAAAGTAATTACCCAGTATTTTAAAACTGAGGGAGACTTGATCTTTCTGCTGGGCAAAGAATGTCATGAAGTTGGTGGTTCAGAATATCTGAAAACGATACATGACTTGATTGCCGGATTTCCTCCCAAAGTCGAACTGGAAATTGAGAAAGCACTGTATGAGGCTGTTCTGGCTTTGGTTGATAAATCCTTGCTCAGCAGTGCACATGATTGTTCTGATGGCGGTCTGCTGGTATGTTTGGCTGAGAGCTGCTTCTCCCCTGATGGTCAATATAAAGGCATTCATCTCAATTATCAACCCAAAGGACGAAAAGATATAGCTTACTTCGGAGAAGCACATAGCAGGATAGTAGTCAGCATCTCCCAAGCTAATAAAGAAGCATTTCTCAATCTGATAACTACCATGGATTGTGAATTTCACTTTATGGGAGTAGTAACGGGGCAGAATTTTGTGTTAAATAACGAAATCAATATTCCTGTGGTAGAATTAGAAGCTCTTTGGCAGAACAGCCTTTCCTTTTGAAGCAAGGAAAAAATTAATGAATAAATATACTCCATATATGTAAAGAAGATAGGAGGAGGTATGAAAATGCACGGATTATTATTTGGCAGCCTGTTTTGGGGGATCTTAATTTCCCTGATAGGAATTTCGATTATTCTGAAATACGTGCTCAATATTGATTTGCATCTGGCAAGAATATTCTTTGGGATTATTCTAATCCTACTGGGCATGAGAGTAATCTTTGGACATTCTGAAAGATCTTATGACAAGCATACAACTAAGGTAAATCATTATTACGGTTCCGGGGAATGCAATATTATCTTTTCATCAGGAACGATTGATTTGACCAAGTATGCCGGTGCAAAGAAACTTCCGGGAGAAATCAATGTTGTCTTCGGGAATGCAGTAGTCATAGTACCGGACACTATGAATCTGGATATAACTTCGACCACTGTCTTTGGCTCTACCATTCTACCGGACCATTCCTACAATGGCTTTGCGGAAGATACATTCTCTTTAAAAGGTAATGCGGACTCTCCGGCAAAAAGAATTGAAACCAATACTGTGTTTGGCAGGTTGGTATTCGAAGTTGTTCCTTCCAATCCAATAGGTTCCACCCAAGCTAAACCGGATACTACATCAGTCAAGGATGAAGAAACCTTTTAGCAATGTTGCGTAAATTCGTTTTACTTTGCTACTTCATTGTTGCCTTAACCGGTGCTTCTGCCATTAAAATAGGCTATGCTTTAAGTGGTGGTGGCGCCAGAGGTTTTGCGCATATAGGTATGTTGAAAGTACTGGAAGAGAATGGCATTCATCCTCAATTCATTTCTGGTACCAGTATCGGCTCTCTGATTGGAGGCCTATATGCCATGGGCTATAATGCCACTGAGATTGAAAGCCTTTTTGTAAACAGAGACTGGAATGAATTATCCAATGATAAGTGGAAAAGAGATGAGCTTTATATCGGTCAGAAACGCTGGGCGCCATACGGCAATGCCTTCTTCAGGCTGGACCAGAGGTGGACTCCTCAGTTACCTCAGTCAGTAATTGTAGGTAATCGAATCAATCTGGAGTTATTCAAAGTATACTCACCTGCTTACAGAATTCATGATTTTAAAGATTTACCAATTCCATTTACCTGCATTGCAACTGATTTAATCACCGGTAAACTGGCAGCTTTCAATTCCGGTTCACTCATGCAGGGCATCAGAGCATCTATGTCTATTCCCAGTTTCCTTCAGCCTTTTCCTTTGAATAAAACCCTGTATATTGACGGTGGAATTTCACAAAACTTACCCGGCAAACAAGTAAAGGAAATGGGAGCTGATTACGTTATTGGTTTTAAAGTTAACTCTTCTTTGAGGAATGCGGAGCAGTTGCAAGGCATTATTCATGTATTGGATCAAACTGTGAATATCGGTATTACTTCCAAAGTTGAAGAAGAGATTTCTTATTGTGATTATCTGTTAAATCCTGAATTGGCGAATTATTCAGCTACCAGCTTTGACGATATTGATGAACTTATCAAGGCCGGAGAAGACTATGCCAGAGAACATATTGAAGATATCAGGACTATAGCAAAACTGATTAATAGTCATAATGATAATCCGCCCGTTGTTCCTTTACCTGCTGTCAAAAAAGTATCATTCACCAGAATTGTTGTTGAGGGTAATAGTAACCTTAGTGCTGCAAAAGTCCGGGAATACATCGGACTGAATTCCAATCAGAATTACACAATTGAAGAAGTCATTGATAAATTTCATCAGGCCTGGAATTCTCAGTTGTTTGATATCATATACCCTGTTATCGAACCGGATGAAGATGGTGTATTGCTCAAAGCAGTCGTAAAAGAAAGAGAGAGTAAATATCTGGCGATGAACTTCTCTTACAATCGGGAAGATGAATTTGTGGCAGGTGCTGTCTTATCACTTCAAAATTACGTTATGAGAAATTCACAGGTCTTTGCTGAATTAAAAGTGGGTGGCAAACACGAGTTAAACATTGATTTTGTGAAGAACTTCGGTAAGGATTTTGGGATATACTACAGGCTTTTCCCCTATATAAGCGAGAAACAAATCTACTTTTACAATGATGATCATGATAAAATAACCAGCGCACGTTCACTGGAATGCGGTTTAACTACCGGAATTGGTCTGTATGCGCGCAAGTCGTTAGTTCTGGAAGGTTACACTTATTCATACAGTACAAATCTTTACAGGGAAATAGCTGTAAGTGATACTTTGGAAAAATCCGTAACAATTTCTGGGATAGGTTTTAAGGCATATCATGAGAGCCTGGATGATTATGTCTTTCCAAAAACCGGTATGAGAGCTTTGATAAAGACTTCCTTTGCCAAAGACGATATCCTGAGTGACGAAACACTAAATAAGTTGTTTGCCGATTGTAAAATATACAGACCGATAAACAAGTACTTTTCTGTTTTAATGGGAATACAGTATGGCTCTCATTTCAACAGTAATAATCAATCCAATTTTGACCCGTTTTATTTGGGTGGTCTGGACAATTTTGCAGGCTTTCCGTATTATGAAAAGAGTGCTCCTTTTTACAAACTGGTTCAGGCGGGTTTAGTCTTAAATCCGATTAAGTCATTCTTTATAACTTCTAAGCTTCAGGCAATAAACTATGCAAATAGTGAAGTATGGAATGAGCAGAAGAAGTTTGTTATGGGAGGAGTGCTGGAATTGGGATTAAGTACTTATCTTGGTCCTGTAAGGCTTGCAGGTGCTATATCAGAAGACCGTATGTTACAATATTATCTCGAATTGGGATACACAGGTGACATCTTCCATTTCTCAAGACGATAAAAGAAGCAGCTTGTCGTTTGATGTTCTTTTTTATCAGTAAGCTGTTAGCTTGGTGATAGTTTTTTTGCAAATGTCCTTTGATTTAATTGGATTATCACTTTCGACATAAACACGGATGATTGGCTCAGTTCCGGATTTTCTGATATGAACCCAGAAGTTATCACCAGTAGCTTTTATCCCATCCTGAGTATCAATCTCCAGTCCTTCAAAAGCATAATAAGCATTATTCATTATTTCATCAATCTTGCTTGAAACTGTTACAATCTTGTCCTTGTACATATAGTACTTTGGCATAGTAGCTACGAGTTGGCTCAATTTGATATTTTTATCTGTCAGAAGCCCCAATATCAGCGCAATACCAGCGATAGCATCTCTGGTGTAATGAACATCAGGACATATAATACCGCCATTGCCTTCGCCACCGATTGGGCTATCAATTTCCAGCATCTTTTTACCGATATTGATTTCCCCAACCTTCCCTCTTAGCACTTGTACATCATACTGTTTTGCTACGTATTCAGAAATTAACGACGATGACAGATTCACTACAATGTCGCCTGTCTTATGAGACAACACAAACATAGCTGCAAGTGCAACACTAAGCTCTTCGCCGATACATTTACCACCATCTGCTACTATGGAGAGTCTATCTACATCAGGGTCAGTAGCAAAACCTATATCTGCTCCGGTTTCTCTAACAGATGCTTCTAATTGAGTTAAATTGCAATTCAACGGTTCTGCAATGTGTGCAAAAATACCTGTAGGTTCCGTATTAATTTTTATTACTTCGCAACCCATTTTTTCTAAAAGCCTGGATACGATAAATCCACCAGCTCCATTCACAGTATCTATTACTATTTTATACTTGCGTTTTCGAATAGCCTCTACGTTCAAGAAAGGGATGCTCAGCACTTTCCTGATATGTTTTTCTGTTGCTGTGTCATCTTGACTGACCTTTCCGATTGTTTGCCAGTCTATCCATTCTACATCTTTTGATATTGATTTTAAAAATTCTTCTGATACTTCCGGAAAGAGAAACATACCATTGCTATTAACAAATTTCATGGCATTCCATTCCGGAGGATTGTGGGAAGCAGTTATACAAATGCCTCCAACAGCATCACTTTCTTCAACAGCTAACAAAACTGTAGGTGTCGCTACAACTCCCAAATCAACGACATCACAGCCGACACTAATCAAGCCAGAAGTTATTGCCTGAAGCATAGCAAATCCAGTAGTGCGGCTATCTCTGCCGACAATAATCTTTCCCCTGCCGGTAAACATTCCAAAATGAGCAGCATAATTCATCGCTGACATTGGAGTCAGGCTATCGCCATAGATACCTCTGACGCCACTAACACTCGTCATTAAGTTGCTCATTTCTTCCTCTCTATCATTATTCAGATCAATCCTAGTATAAGTTGTACTCTTGGCGATTGTCTATTATCTTAGCTTTTTTCATAACAGCATCATACCATCTGTTCCATGATTGCTCTTCCATACGAGTACGTAATTTCTTTTGTTCATCCTGATTCTTGACGAAAGCATTCAAATCCACTCTTACTCTTTTTTCGCAATAAATAATGAATTGCCCGTCTTTTGTATTGATCAAACCCGAAGTTTGACCTGTGTTCATTTTTAAAGCTGCAACATTCAAATCAGTAACTTTCCCGATTTCTGGTACAGAAGTGTCTTTCTTAAAGTTCTGAATACTGACTATTTTTATCATTGTATCTGCTACGGCTGCTGTAAAATAATCAGATGCTTTGTGCGATTTTACAAAATTTTGTGCGGTTGTAAGCATCGAAGCAACTCTCTGCTGCTTTTCAAGTTCAAATTTAATTCGCATTTTTGCCTTATCCAATGGTACATAAGGGTCTTTGGATTTCTGGGTAATCTGTGCAACGATATAATTGCCTCTTTTATCTTTTTCAGCTTTTGAAACAGCACCAACTTTGCTTTTTCTCAGGAAATTCATCAAAGCTTCGTGTTGTCCGATTGCAGGGATGAAATCATTATCTGCATATACTGCATCTGTATCTACTGGATCAAGTTTTAGTTGTTTTGCAGCTTTATCAATTCCAAGCTTTTTGACTAGTTTGGTTGCTTTTTCAGCCTGGTCCTTGATAGCATCCTTACTTTCCTGTGAAGCTGCAACTTTCTTCAGAATGTGACTTGCTTTAACTTGAGGTGTTCCATCAGGCATTGTTTTAAGAGAGTCCACTTTCAATATATGCCAGCCAAAACTCGTTTTGAAAGGTTTGGATACTTGTCCTGGCTTCATAGTAAAAGCCATCTTCTCAAATTCAGGTACCATCTGACCCTTACCAAAGAAACCTAAAGAACCGTTTTGAGCAGCACTACCTGGATCATCAGAATAATCCTTTGCCAACTGACCGAAATCTTCGCCTTTCATAACCATGGTATAAACATCATCAATGTCTTTTTTGGATACAGCAAAATCATTATCTGATGGCTTCATCTCAAATGTAATGAATTTCATCGCACTAAATTTGCCTTTTTTAATCTCTTTATCGGTTTCTTTATTCTTGTCATAATAAGCTTTGATCTGCGCATCTGTTACGTTTGGCTTAGGTAATTTATTATAATCAAACAGCATTACTTTTCCAAACATCTCGTCGTTTTCTTTCAGATACTCAGCTTTTAAGCTATCCAAAGTGATATTGGCTTTTGATTTTACCTTTTCCATTAGTTTTGTAAAAGGCATTGATTCACGCATATAGCTATCAATTGCTGAGAAAAACTGAGTGTCTTGTTTCAGAGCAGCCAGATATTTTTTCCTGTCAAAACGACCGTTTGTCTGTAATGAAGGATTCTGCATCAGTTCTTGCGGTGGGTTGTTTTGTATTTCTTTCAGAATATCATTATCGGTAATTCGGATATGCATTTTTTTTATTTGCTTACCTAATATAATTTTTTGTGTCAAACGCTGCCAGGTCTGGTCTGATAACTGACTCATCAGGTCAGGAGTAACTTCTGCATTGGGATTCTGCTGGCGATAGTTTTCTACATTCTTTTGCAATTCCTGCTGGAACATCTCGTATGTGATTTTTGTACCGTCTATTTTACCTAAAACGGGTGTTTTGTTAAAAAATATGTCTGTAATACCCATAATTGCCATACCGACAATAAACACAAACGTTAGGACATAGATGATTACTTTCTGTTTCTTTCTCAGATCTTCTAGCATGTATTCCTCCATTAGGACATAAAATTTACTTATTAACGAAATGTCATGTTTTTGGAGTTATGTTTTCAGGCAAGCTTTTTTCTTTGTGGATAATGAGCATAGCATCATAATGAGCAAAATTTATTTACCTGGTAGCAATATCTATGATTCTGGATGAACTTGATTACTCCCGAGCAATACATACTTTTTTGCATATACTCCTTTAATAAGGAACTTGCATAAACAAGAGGATCTGAGTTCAGCATGCGCGCTAAACTATAAAATATTGTTACCAATTGAAGTTTAAAATTTTCATAGAAACTTTTGAGTTTTGCTAAGAATAATAAGAGGTCGAGTCCTAATTTTATCTCGTAGATTATGGTATTTTCCATTAATATCCTTTTCGCAAATAGAGTATGATTTAATAATGAAATTAACAGTGAAGCAAATACAAGAGTTTTAATTCGAAAGGATGACTTATCAGAATATAAAATAAGTAGACTTGGGTACTTACTCCCCCTTGAGCGTCACTCAGGGAAAGCCGAAAAGCCCTCAAGGAGCAGCAGGCGTTTTGTGGAGTGTATTTCAAAGAACATTTTGTCTTGACAATTAGAGCATGTCTGAGATTAGCTTTGTTATAAAGATAATCTATTGTAAGGATATTCCATGCAGAAACTACACCTGACTATATTAATTGTGATAGTGATAATAGTAACAGTCACTTCATGTCAGTTTAAACCTAAAGTCATAAACAGGAAACCGCTGATCGTTACCACTGTTCACCCTTATGAACTTATAGTCAGGGAATTGGTAGATACTCTCTTTACCGTTGAGTTGTTGAACCCATCCTACGATTCGACACAGATTGGGACTACGGATTCGCAGGATATCCTTAAACTGGAAAAAGCAGATGTGATTATTTCTAACGGTTTGGGTTTAGAGACAAATCTTGGTAAAGTTTTATTGCAAAGCAGCTCAAAAACAATCGTAGCTTCTTCATTCGTTGATAAAAAACTGCTACTGACTGACAATAATACCCACTCATGTTATCAGGATATCTGGAATTCACCTGAGTTTCTGACAACAATCATCATCGGGTTAAGCAATAGCCTGGGTAAGCGTTACCCGATGAGTAAAGATGTGATTGAAAGCAATGCCAGGCTGATGATTATGGAAATCAATCAGGTTGATGGTAAAATCAAAATGGAACTGGAACAATATCATCAACCTGCTGTAGTAATACTTGATAGTTCTTTTGCTATTTTTTTGACATACTTCAGAATCGATTATGTCAATATAATCCGCCCCGATGCAGGCAATGACATCACACCGCAACAGATGCAGGATTTAATCATTAAAGTCAAGACTAAGAAAATCAAGGCAGTCCTTACGAATAAACAGATTAATTCCATTCAAACTGCATCGCTCCCATCGAAGCTTAACCTCAAAATCATTACTTATGAGAATCAGGATACAAACACCCGGGCAACTACGATTGCTGATTATTTGTGGTTAAGCTGGATTGAAATTAAAGCAGGATTGAACAAAAGCGTTGAAAAATAGTAACAAAATAATTACTCAAACCAAATAACAAGCAATAAAAGCGAGGTATATTGATATGCAATACTCTCTTATGGCACCTTATTACGACAAACTATATTCATTCAAGAATTACAATGCTGAAATAGCTGATCTGCTTGATGTTATAAATTTACATGTAACGTATGACTTCAAGACTCTTTTGGATATTGCCTGCGGAACAGGTAAGCATCTGGAAGTACTGAAAAAGTATTTCATTTGCGAAGGTCTGGATATTAATTCCGAGCTATTGGAAATTGCTAAATCGAGAAATCCTGAACTTAAGCTATACCACTCTGATATGCTTGATTTCGCTATTGAAAAGAAATATGACATTATTACCTGTTTCTTTGGTTCTATCGGGCATATTAAAACTTTTAATAATCTCAAAAAAGCTATCATGACTATGAAGCAACATCTTACACCTAATGGTATGCTGATTATCGAACCATGGCATACTCCGGAGCAATTCAAGGCAGGCAGAACACATCTGCTGACAAAAGAAGAAGATGATTTGAAGATTGCCCGATGCTGTTCGAGCCAGGTGGAAGGAAATCTTTCAATCCTTGAGATGCATCATCTGATTTGTACTCCGCAGGGCACAGAGCACTTTGTGGAAAAAATGGAGCTGGGATTATTTGAAGAGCAAGATTATCTCGATGTTTTATCTGAAGGTGGATACACCGTCCTGCATGAGAAAATACGCGGAAATGGTAATGGAGTCTATCTGGCTTTCAAACGGTAATTTCTATTGATATACAGAAATCCTGTAATAACTATAATATATAAAATGATGAATACAACTGAACTGGTTACTTCAAAGGTCGGGTCATGATTGATAAACATCACCAAAGCCATCCCAAGTACTGCTGTGAGTTGAGTAATAAAAAATCCATAGAATAAGTACTGAACGGGATAGGCTTTTTCAGGTCTTACCCAGAGCAGATAGATACTGATCAATCCCAAAGGAATACAGAAACCCAGATCAATGGTTCTGACCAGCCAAAAAGCAGCAGGTGCTATTTCATAAGCTCTGGATGTGCCCGTTTCAATAACGTTTAATACTTCCTTCATCCACATCATGGCAAATAGAATTAAGAAAACGGAATAGATCACAGTATATACCGTCAATCCGGTTTTCTTAAAGGTTGTCTTAACATTCTTGGGAAAGATATGCAGGGTATACATCATGATAATTAAAGCCGAAATCAAAACTCCCAGAAAATGAAAGAAATACTGCTCACTATTGCCGGTATATTCCTTTGCCATCCATTCCCAGCCAATGGCATAACTAAGGGCATAGTAAAACAGGAAAAGCGGAGTCATAATTAACAGGTACTTGGCTATCAGCTTCTTTCGTAATAAAAGATAACCGCCTAATACCAGCATCGGACTCAGGAGATAAAGATTAACCGCATCTTGTCCAAGTAGTTGATTTATCACTATCTGATGGGTCTTATAATGAATATAATTCAGATACAATGGTCCCTGTATTGCCAGGTAAGCAAGCATCAGACCGGTAAGAATAGCTAAATAACTGACTACTATTCTTTCGAATTCAGTTCCGAAGTAAGTATAATCATTCTGTTTCATTATTTCTTACCGGTATGACGATATTAAGCTTTTATTCCGGCTTCATTTGCGGGAACAGGATAATTTCCTTGATAGAATCATTTTCTGTCAGTAGCATGATTATACGGTCGATTCCGATGCCAAGACCGCCCATGGGCGGCATGCCATATTCCAAAGCTTCGAGAAAGTCCTCGTCCACTACATTCGCTTCTTCATCACCTAGTTCTTTCAGCTTTGCCTGTGCTTCGAATCTGGCTCTCTGGTCAAGCGGGTCATTCAATTCACTAAAGGCATTGGCAAATTCATTCCCTGCAATCAACAGCTCAAATCTGTCAGTCAGGTTTGGATTATCCGGTTTTACCTTGGCAAGTGGAGATATTTCCTTGGGGAAATCTGTCACAAAAATAGGTTGAATCAGCTTTTCTTCTGCAAATCTCTCAAAGAGCAAAGATATGAGCTTACCTGCGCCTGCTCCCAAAGGAATTTCTATCTTATGCAGCTTACAGAAATCTGTAATCTTTTCCAAATCAAAATCGGAAGCATCAAAGCCCGAATGTTCTTTGACAAGGTCAATCATGCTTGCCTTTTTCCATTCACAGGATATATTTACTTCTTTTCCCTGGAAAGTAAAGGTATCTTTGCCAATCACTTCTTTGGCAAGATACTTTATCAGGCTCTCAGTCAATTCCATCATGCCTTTTAAATCTGAGAAGGCTTCATATAATTCCAACATTGAGAATTCCGGATTATGGGTTCGGTCCATCCCTTCATTGCGGAAGTTCTTTCCAATTTCATAAACACGCTCAAATCCGCCGACGATTAATCTTTTGAGATATAGTTCAAGAGCTATACGCAAATACAAATCAGTATTCAGAGTATTATGATGTGTTGTGAAGGGTCTGGCATTAGCCCCACCATAGAGAGGCTGCAGGATGGGAGTTTCCACTTCAATATAATCTCTTAAACTGAGAAACTCTCTTATCCCTTTGATAATCTTTGAACGCAGGACAAATACTTGTCGATGCGCAGGATTAAGCAATAAATCAAGATATCTTTTTCTGTATCTGAGCTCAATATCTGCAAATTCATCATATCTGATGACCTTTCCATCTTCTATCTTTTCTTTGACTGCAGGAAGAGGTCTGAGATTCTTGCTGAGCATTGTGACCTGAGACACTTTAATTGAGTATTCACCGGCCTGAGTAACAAACATTGTGCCGGTTACCTGTACAAAATCTCCAGCATCACAGAGTTTAAAAACTTCATAATTCTCTTCACCTGTAACGTTTTGAGCTACATATATCTGAATTCTGCCACTGATATCTTCAATATTACCAAAGCCCAGCTTTCCCTGACGGCGCATAGCTACAAGCCTGCCACAAACAGATACTATTGTCTCAGCATTTATCCAGGTTTCTTTGTCCTTGAGCAATTCGGAGATTAAATGTGTTCTGTTTGATTCAATCGGAAAGGGATTGATTCCACTTTCTATAATCTTTTGCAGTTTCTCTCTGCGTAGCTTCAGTAGTTGATTTGTATTTGGGTCCATTTTATCCTCTGATTTAGTTGTAATTTAGTTTTCTGTTATAAAAAGAAAACGGATGATTTGCTTATGCCAACCATCCGTTCCCGAATTTCTTTATCATCTCAGGATTAATATATCCTGATCAGTGCTTTTTATAAATCCTTGAAGGGATTGTCACTCTCATCAGGTTTCTGATTGGCATAGCGACGCCATTCTTCATTTTTGTCTTTTCCTCTGCGAGGTTTATCGCCTCTGTTATCCCTGTTATCTCTGTTGTCACGTGGACCTCTGTCATCCTGACGGTTGTAATCACTTTGTTCAACCGGGAATTCAGCAGCATCAACATAATCCAGAGTAATTCTGCGTTGTTCTTTATCAATAGCAGAGATAATCAGCGCAATCTCGTCGTTTTGCTTGAAGTTATCAGTTTTCCTGACTCTTGAACGTGGAAGCAGACCTGTAATGCCTTCAGAAACAGTAACAAAGATACCAAAATTAGTAGAGCTTTCCACTGTGCCTGTGACAGCTTTGCCGACCTGGATTACATCATCGATATCATCCCATGGGTCTTTTTGCAGAGCTTTAAGAGAAAGTGATATCTTTTGATTTGCATCATCAATTCTAAGAATCTGTACTTCTACAAAGTCACCTTCTTTTACTATTTCTCTGGGATGTCCGACCATTCTGGTTCTGGACATTTCAGAAACCGGGATAAGACCTTCAACACCGGGCTTTAGTTCAACAAAAGCGCCGAAATTGTGTAATCTGAGTACGCGGCAATTAACAATGTCGCCTTCTTTGATTTCTTTCATTGCGAGAGCAAAGGGGTTTTCCTGTAATGCACGCATGGAAAGAGATATCTTATCACCATCTATTTTGAGAATCTTGACTTCTATTTCTTCACCCGGCTTAAGAGCATCCTGTGGACGAGCAATATGATGCCATGATATTTCAGATACGTGTAGTAATCCTTCCACGCCACCGATATCAATGAAAGCACCAAAATTGGTCAGACGCATTACTTTGCCTTTAACTGTCATTTCAGGCGCAATATTAGCCATAGCTTTGGTTTTCTTTTCATCATAGACTCTTTCTTCTATAATGCGGTGAGAAACTACTATTCTGCGGCAGTTTTCTGAACATTCGATGATTTCGAAGTCCATATTCTTACCAATGAATTGACCTGTGTCATCAGTCATGCGCATAGAGATTTGTGACATTGGGCAAAAAGCTCTTGCTCCAAGAACGTCAACACTGTATCCACCTTTGGTTACAGCATAGACTTTTCCCTGAACGGGCATCTTGGCATCAAATGCTTCTTTGATTCCATTCTTATCTACGAATTGCTTGGTGAGGCTCTTTCCGATAACAAAACCCTGGTCATTGCGATCTACGATAAAACCTTTAAGCATATCTCCGACTACATAATTGAGTTTGCCATCTTCATCTGAGAATTCGTTCACATCGGCATAAGCATCAAACTTACCACCCAGATTAATCACAATAAAATTATCATTAATCGTGGCGATTGCACCTTCAACTACATCACCTTTGTTGAATTCAGCCGTTTGTTGAAAGGATTCTTCGAGCATGCGAAGATAATCTTCTTTCAATTCCTTGTAATTAACATTTTTTTCCTGGTCTTTAACCATGTCTGTCATACGATACTCCTAAAGGCTTTTCAGAAAACCCAAAATCTTTAGGCACTTGTTTTTGTCCAGTTATTTATTTGAAATGACTTAAATGAGTTTTAAATACATATATAGAGTTGCAATAATAGTCTTTGTCAATGCGTTACGAGTCATCATAGATGATGTAAAGTTTAATAAATCAGTAACTGATTTGTATCTCTATCTGATATCGAAGACAGCTTTGATAAACTCTCCATTCTCAAGATTACCGTAGAAACCATTTTCAACACTGCTTTCATCATATCTGTCAACTTCATCAGGTGTTTCTCCGGGTTTGTATATGATAAAAGGAACAGCATCGTGCACATGTGAGCGGATAACACAAGGAGTTGGATGGTCAGGCAAAAGAGCTATAGCGATGGGTTCTGTGCTTTCTTTTATAGCCAGCATAATTGGCTTCACTACTCTTTCATTCAGCGCTTCAATACACTTGATTTTGAGCTCACAATTTCCTTCATGTCCGGCTTCATCTGCCGCTTCAATATGTAAATAGACCAAATCAACTTCTTTTATGGCATCTAGTGCTGCCTGCACTTTACCTTCATAATTAGTGTTATAAAGACCTGTGGCACCTTCAACTTTAATTACTTTAAATCCGGCATAAACACCGATACCATGCAAAAGGTCAACTGCTGAAATTACCGCTCCTGTTTTGTTATACAACTCCTTGTACGTCTTCATTTGCGGTCGGTAACCCGAAGACCAGAACCAGACTGAATTTGCAGCATCTTTACCTGCTGCTTTGCGTTTTAGATTGATAGGATGATTTTCCAGTATAATCTGTGATTGCATGATAAGGTAACTAAGCATTGCCTTTGTCTCTTCCCCATCGGCTGACAAAGCTTCGGGCATCACATCTCTCCATGGCGTTCCGGGAACATCATGCGGAGGGGTAAGCTTTATGCTGTTATTTCCGCCTTTGATTACCAGTAAATGCCTGTAGCTGACTCCCGGATAGAAGTGAATCTTATTTGTAGACAGCTCATTATTTAAAGCATCTATCAGGATATGGCTCTCTTCTGTGGAAATATGTCCTGCTGAGTGATTCTTGATTTTATCATCTTCCAGGCAGAGCAGGTTACAGCGCATGGCAAGGTCACCTTCATTAATAGTGACTCCCATGGCAGCGCCTTCCAAAACACCTCTGCCCTGATATACAGCTCTTACATCATACCCCAAAACAGCCAGATTAGCTACTTCAGAACCGGCAGGCATATCATCGGGAACTGTCTTAAGGTAACCGCAGCGTCCCAGCTTGGCTAAAAGGTCAATATTGGGTTTATGAGCAGCCATCAAAGGAGTTTTTCCTCCCAAAGCTGCTATGGGATAATCAGCCATACCGTCGCCAAGAATGATTATTGTCTTCACTTATCACCATAGTTTTCTTTCAGGAAAGCAGAGAAATCAGGATAGTTATATTGCATAGGTGTAATGATTTCTTCTTTATCGTCCAGATTATGCAATGAAGGTGGCAGTTTGGGGTCAATATTCAATATTTCCTGTATTTTCTCAGGGAATTTAGCAGGATGTGCCGTTTCCAGAGAAACACATAGTCTGTTCTTTTCGGTTGGGTAACAATCCAGATAACGTGTAAGTCCGGACCAGCCTACTGCTCCGTGAGGTTCCAGTAAGAGATTATCCTGATTCATTGCTTGAAAGATTGTAGCTTCTGTTTCTTTATCTGTGATACTGACTGCGAATAAATCCTTGTGAATTTTATCCATACTGGGTTGTTTGATGATTTTACCTGTTTCATCCATCACACCACCATATAGTGTTATTAATCTGGCTACATTACTGGGATGCCCTACATTCATAGCACTGGAGATGCAGTTTCTGGATGGTGCAATAACTTGATAATCACCAGTCTTACAATAAACAGAGAATTCATCATTCTCATTAGTGGCAACCACAAATTTATGCACAGGTAGTCCCATTTGTTTGGCAATCAGTCCGCCCATCAAATCTCCGAAATTACCTGATGGTACGCTAAAGACTATTTCATCGTTAGCTGCTTCAAAGAGTTTGGCATAGGCATAGAAGTAGTACATAGACTGTGGTATCAGTCTGCCGATATTGATGGAGTTGGCTGAAGAAAGTTCCAGATGTTTAAGCTGTGGGTCAGAAAAGGCTTTTTTAACTAAAGCCTGGCAATCGTCAAACTTCCCGTCAATTGATATGACACTGATGTTATGTCCCAGGGTAGTCATTTGCTTGCGTTGTCTGGCAGTGACTTCCTTTTCGGGGTAAAGCACTACAACTTTAATATTGTCCAAGCCAAAGAAAGCATTGGCTATGGCGCTACCTGTATCTCCTGAAGTTGCTGTCAGAATAAGCAGATTTCGGTTTTCCTGGTTCAGATAGTAATTCATCAGGCGTCCCATCAGTCTGGCAGCAAAATCCTTAAAAGAAGCTGTCGGTCCCTGGTCAAGCCGCATTACGTATTGTCGTGCTTTCACATGTTCCAGGGGTACAGGATAATCATAAGCATCATAGACCAGCCTCTTTAGCTCATCAGCCGGAATTTCATCTGCCAGAAACTTCTGAGCTATAATAAACGCAATCTCAGGATATTCCATGTTCTTCATAGCCTGAATCTCTGATAATGATATTTTGGGGAAAGACTCCGGCATATACAGCCCTTTATCTTCTGCCAATCCCTGTAATAGCGCTTCTTTAAAATTTACCTTCTGAGCCTGGTGATTTGTTGAGTAATAAAGCATTAGTAATTATCTCCATATATAGTATATCGTCATTCGTGCTTACGTTGCGGTAACAACCTTGTAGCAGTCATTCCTGCGCAGGCAGGAATCCATGCTGTTTTTTTCCAATGATACAACGCCAATAACGAATGGTGTAGTACTGCATTTATGCAGGTTACTATCATTAGTACATCGTTATCTATTATTGTAGACCTGCCTGAAGGCAGAACTACCTATCTGTACTGCGGCAGGATTGCCACAGCTACAAAAATAACTACTTCCTCAAGGTTGCCGAAGAAGCTCCGCCAATCGAGAATTCAGGAGAAGTCTGTTTCTTCTTTTTTCCGTCTAATACATCCAAAGCCTGAGCCAGGTCTTTTATCATATCATCGGGATTTTCTGCACCAACGCTTAATCTGATCAGATTTGCAGGAATTGCAGCGGCTTTGCGTCCTTCTTCACCTTGCTGTGAGTGAGTAGAGATAGCCGGAATAGTAGCAACACTCTTGATTCTGCCCAGATCTGTAGCACGCCAGATATGTTCAAAGGCATCAAAGACCTTACGGGCATTCTCGGCGCCACCTTTCACTTCAAAGGACATCAGGTGCCCGTAGCGGTTAACAGGTTTCTTATCAGCTGTCTCGAATTCAGAATCAACCAAAAACATGTATTTCTTGGCAATCTTATGTAAGGGATGTGATTCCAGACCCAGATAATTAACTTTGGATATGTGTTTATGCTTCTCGAGGAATTTGGCAATCTTCATGGTATTTTGTGAGCAAACATCCATTCTCATGCGGATAGTACGTATATCATTAATGGCAAGCACACATTGCAAAGCAGAAAGATTGGGACCATTGTCTCTGGCCGGTAAAAGCTTCAGATAACCACAGAAATCAGCTTTCATGGCTGCATTATCTACTTTGGATGTCAGATTCTTTCTGGCAATGATAGCACCCGCAATACCAAAACCACTTGTATGCAGAGATTTTGTTACTGAATGGATAACTATATCAGCTCCGAATGCCAGAGGACGCATCAAAGCAGGAGTTGCCACTGTGGCGTCAACGATAAAAGGAATACCGTGTTTATGTGCCAGGTCTGCCACTTTTTTTAAATCAAAGAAAGCCAGAGTAGGATTACTGGGCATTTCACCATACAAGAAACGTGTATTCTCATCAATCAATGATTCCCATTCTTTCAGGTCGGCTGAATTGATCACCTTTCTCCATTCAATCTTGTCTTCCTGGCCTTTACGTACTGAGAACTGCTGGAATGTGCCACCATAAACCTGTGAGGTTGCCACAAAGTTACGTGGTTTCTTGGGATTCTTGGGGTCTGGATGTAAAAATTCATCTGTTGCAGTTTTGATAGCTGACATTCCCGATGAAGTTATCAGGCAGGAAGCCTCTGTCCCGGTCTGATACTCTTCCAACAGAGCCAGCAGTGCTTCCAGATAATACATGCTGGGGTTGGCTATGCGGCTATAACACCAGGTGGGAATCTGATAACCTAATGCCAGTTCCATTTCATCTGAATCACGGTATGCCTGAGATGTGGAAGCATACATTGGTTCTATGATTGAACCCTGATTAAAATCAAGCGCTTCCTGCATGGAATACATGCCGTGCACTGCTATCGTATCAAATTTGCATGTCCGCATTTTTTTGCGGTAATCTGCATGCCATTGCATTGCTCTCTTAGCTGCTTCCAGGTAATGTTTCTTGCCGTCCATATCGTTAACTCCTTAAGAATTAATATTTTTATCTGTTTTTTACATGAATTGGTAAAATCCACTGAGTGTCAATAGAATATTTATTGGTATTATAGCATAAAGACCGGATAAACTAATATCAATTGCGTAGGATATAAAGGCTTTTCGACCCACCGATTGTATGTAGCATGTGAATATCATAGGCTTACTTAAGTAACTATTTTATCCTGATGATTTTCTGGGTGATACACTGCCCGTTCTGACTCATTTTAATCAGATAAACACCGTTTCCAACAGTGTTATCAGCATTATCTTTACCGTCCCAGACCAGAGTCTTGCTTCTTTGCTTATCAAATTGCCTGATTAATTGTCCTTTGATATTATTGATATTTGCATCGTAGGGGGCGTTAGCTTTAGTATTCAGATTAATAGTAATGACATTTCTGAAGGGATTGGGATAGGTAGAAAGACTTATCTCAGCCCGGGGAGCAATTTCATCGTCAACTGCAGTGTATTCACCCCAGGACAGATTGTGTATCTGCTGATATCCGTTCCAGTTGCTATTTACAGCATTCCAGGTTTGAAGAGAATACTGTGACAAGTTACTATTAATATCATAATTACAGGTATACATATTTGTCTCATGCCAATCAGTGTTATAATTATACTGAGTAGTAGTTGTGAGCTGATAGTAGTTATTGTATCCATATTCAGCTCTGAAATTATTGGTCCACCCGCTACCGGACCAGGTTCTGGTCGTATAATCTGATATCATACTAAAGAAATAGTAGCTTCCCATGCTATTATACAGATCCAGAACATAGTCATGGGCAAAGTAGTGTATCTGGTCAAGCCCGGTCGATGTATCCCCCGTATGATAATTGGTAACACAATCTATTGAATTGGTCCAGTTAAGTGAATCAGGAGAGGAGGTCATCAGATAACCGATATTTCTACCCTGTAAATCACGGTTAAAGGCTACTCGTGTATAATAATTGGCTTGTCCGTTATCGTCAAAATAAACTATCGCTCTATCTGCAATAGCACCATCGGTGATAGTCCAATGATATCTGTTAGTGATTCTATGTACACTATTAACGCTATCCCAGTTATATTTATATTGGTGTATCAGGCTATGCTGGCTGTCATACTCGAATATAGTCTTATAATACTCGTCGGCTGGCGCTGTAGCATAATGCAAATCAATCCTGACAACATCCACTCCATTGGGAGCATAATAATATTTTCTGGTCTTGAATGGCACATAAGTGAAGGCTGTGGAATCATAGTTACAATAGACCAGACTATCAACCTGATCAGGATTAATTGCATTATAGTAAATCACTTCCTGCCCATATATCTGAAACAAGTTATTCTCGTCATAATCAGACTGATGCAGGATTTCGGTCAACCGCCAGTTTCTGTCTCTATCAGCAGATATATTTGGAAAAATTAAACCACTATCTTGCAGATTGGAACAGAAGTCTCCTGTTGGTAATAACATATTCTGTGTAAGCTCCGGAGATTCCGAAAGCTTAATCGTATTTATACCCATTAATATCAGTGGTAATATGCAAAGTAGTAAAATAGTATAACTTGTTTTCATCTATCCCTTCCTTTAAAATAAGAGCATTATTTATACTTACTTTTATAGATGTTTATTGTCAAGACTAATTGCTCATTGCTGCTTTACTTAGGTTTTCTTTTAACGCAAAGGACGCTAAAGACGCAAAGGCCGCAAAGGGTTTTTTTTAACGCAGAGTCGCAACGCCGCAGAGACATATTTTAACGCAGAGTCGCAACGCCGCAGAGATAGTATAAGTATGTAGTCCCGCATTTATACGGTTTTGCGGAATGGATACGTTGTTAGAAAATGTAGGATAACCGCCCCCGGTTGTCCAAACGAATCTATTCAGTATGCGCAGCAATCTTTGGTCACCTGAGGCACGTAACCTACGACCCGTAGGATAAGCGCTCTCGCTTGTCCAAACGTATTTACAAAGCAAGCGTCAGCATTTCTGGTCACCTGAGGCAGGTAACCTACAACCAGTAGAATAGCTTTCCAAAGCTGTCCAAACGTATTTAGCAATTGAGCCTCAGCATTTCTGGTCACCTGAGGCAGGTAACCTACAACCAGTAGAATAGCTTTCCAAAGCTGTCCAAACGTATTTACAAAGCAAGCGTCAGCATTTCTGGTCACCTGAGGCAGGTAACCTACAACCAGTAGAATAGCTTTCCAAAGCTGTCCAAACGTATTTAGCAATTGAGCCTCAGCATTCCTGGTCACCTGAGGCAGGTAACCTACGACCCGTAGGATAACCGCCCCCGGTTGTCCAAACGTATTAAACATATATATGCGTTGAATAATTTTTCTTATTTACCCAGCGATGCAGAGTCCCAGCGATTCCAACACTTCTCAATTTCTTAAGTTCTCCATTCTCATTTGATGCCTCCACTTTCCAAATATGGGATAAACAACTATTCCAGAAAAGAACTTCTTGGGTTCCTCTTGGGCTTAGCCCAGGAGGTTCCCAACAGGATCTCAACAGGTTCCATCTTGGAACTCATATTTCGAACAGGGAGGAACGGATAAGTAAGAGGTCACTTTATCCCGGCGAAGCGCAATCTATACCTCATTTAGCTCTCAATTCTTCATTAATAGATCCTAAAGAGATCAAAGGGGTTTCTAAGGGGTATCTAAGGGGAAAGCCCTTATATACCCCTTACATCTATCTTGTATATCCTTCGTATCGTTTAAGGAATAAGAGGGGGCAAGTAGGAGCAAAAGAGGATATTTGGTGCGTGACTGTGCTTGTCCGTAATAGTTGATATGATATTTTATATTGTTGTTTAGCTGTATGGTTGTAATTCTTATCGGACAAGCACAAGGCATGTCCCTACGACCTTTGGTCACCTGAGGCAGGTAACCTACGACCCGTAGGATAGCTTTCCAAAGCTGTCCATACTTATTTATTCGATATGCGCAGCATTCTTAGGTCACCTGAGGCAGGTAACCTACGACCTGTAGGATAAGCGCCCTCGCTTGTCCAAACGCATTTAGAAATTGAGCGTCAGCATTCTTTGGTCACCTGAGGCAGGTAACCTACGACCCGTAGGATAACCGCCCCCGGTTGTCCAAACGGATTGATAAATCATTGATGCTTCACTTTGCAGCAGCATTGGAATGCTACTCTACTATACTGGAACTTCTACTCACTTATAACAAAAAAGAATGGATTAAAGCAAAATACTAACATGTATTTCTTGACAGCATATTATGATAAACATTATTATCATGTTGACCCTCGACCCTTACCCGGAGGTGAATATGAAAAAGGCATTACTTCTTTTAGCAATCTTGCTAAGCATGAGTTTACAACTCTACTGTGTGAACCACATGGACCTGCTAACAACTATGACAGGTGAGCATGATGGAGCCAGAATGGGAAATTCCATGGCGAGTCTGGATTTTAATGGCGATGGTTACGATGACTTAGTTGTGAGTTCTCGATCCTGGGGATATAATCAACCACCTGATAGTATCATGTACGGGAAAATCTATTTTTATTGGGGTGGTCCCAACTTTGATAATATCCCTGACATGACATTAACTGGAACATACTATTGGGAATATGCTGCTTCTGTATATAATCTTGGAGATGTCAACGGCGATGGGATTGATGACTTAGGTGTTTCACATGCAGGAACCCCTATTGGGATTCATGAAGGAAATCCAAAATTATCAATCTTTTATGGAGGGCAAGAACCGGATACTCAGCCAGATTATTCAGTTGATTTTGATTATTATCATTACTCAAATATTGATGTTGATGCTTTAGGGGATATTAATGGCGATGGTTATGACGATATAGGATTAGTGCTAATTCATGATTCAACCAATCTCTTCAGAATAATCTATGGAAATAGTCTAATAAATGTTAATTACTTGGAAACAGGTTCAAGAGCATACGAAGCTAATTTCCATGGCTTAGGAGATATCAACAATGATGGCTTTGATGATTTTTCAATAGGATATGAAACATCCGGACGCAAAAAAGTCAGATTGTATACTGGTGAAACAAATATTGATGTGCAAATCTTTGTAATGCTATATGCTTCAACAACTAATATATTTGCTGGCAGTTGGAGAACTGGTGATAACAATGGGGATGGTATCGATGATTTTATTGGTTACTCACTTAACAATAATTTATTGTTATGGTATGGAAGAAATGAGTTTAGTAACTCCAATGATGTTTTAATAACACCTGCTTACATTGGAAACCAGTTAGATAACGGGCTGAAATATGGAGATGTAAACGGGGATGGATATAGTGATATTTTAGGGACAAATCCACTATATGATTGGAATAGCGGAAGGGCAGGTTTATGGCTGGGTGGGCAAATTTTTAATGGGACAATGGATTTTGTTTTTGAACCCCCATCAGGGATGATAGAATGTAATTTTGGTGATGCAAGTGTAACTGGGGATTTCAATGGCGATGGATGCTGTGATTATGCAATTGCAGCTCCTTACACTGAAACGACTTGGTTTACCTGGAATGGGAAAGTGTATGTTTATGCAGGGAATACTGAATTAGGCGATACCACTGTTGACATAGAAGATGAGCAAAACCCTGTGTCTGATGTTTCCAAATGGGATATAATTCTTTCTCCCAATCCAGTAACAAAGTGTAATTTGCAGTTGAATGTCAGATTAACCGGTATAGGTTATAAGAATGCATATAATTTGCATCTGGGTGTTTTTGACATTAAAGGACGTACTATACTTGACAAGCTTATTCCAGAGAGCGATTTGAAAGTTGGGGATGCGAATCTCAAACTAAAAGGTATAAAACCCGGAACGTATATAGTGGAGATATCAGATAACAATAAAGCAAAGCTGATAACCAGGAAAGTAACAATAAAGTGATTACTAATAAAGCAATGATGCTGAAATAGACCAAGAATATTAATATTTAATGCAGTATAGGAGTTGTTTATAGCAACGCCTTTTTCATTTGTGCGGTCCTAGGTAAACGGGGATTTTAGCGAATGCCATAAAATCCTTTGACAAGATAGGTAGTTTTGATTTTAATTGTATTAATGTGGAGAAAAAGGATTAAATTCTATGAAACTCTTTGAGACACACGCTCATCTGGATTTGCCGGATTTTGACAGCGACAGGGAAAGCGTCATTACTAAGTGCTTCCAACAGGGAATTGAATATATGATAAATATAGGTTTCAATAAAGAGACCTCATACAATTCTCTGGAGTTAGCCAAGAAGCATTTGCATATCTTTTCTACAGTAGGATTTCATCCTCATGAGGCAATGGACTTTGATGCCGAAGTGGTAAAGAAACTGGCGCGGGAAAAGAAAGTGGTTGCTATCGGTGAAATCGGACTTGATTTCTTTCGTAATCTATCGCCTTATACTGTTCAGAGGGATGTATTTGCCAATCAAATCCGTCTGGCAGTGGAATATGACCTGCCTATAGTCATTCATGACCGCAATGCGCATCAGGAGTGTTTTGACTTTCTAAAAAAAGATAAGGTAAAACACGCTGTATTCCATTGTTTTTCGGGAGACCTCATCTTTGCCCAGCAGGTATTGGATGAAGGCTGGATGATTTCCTTTACCGGTTCTGTTACATACCCCAATTCCACCCTGGATGATGTAATCAGGCTGGTTCCGATGGATAGATTTATGATTGAAACAGATTGTCCGTATCTATCTCCCCAATCTAACCGTGGCAAGCGAAACAGTCCTTTGTTTCTGCATTTAATCGCAGAGAAGATAGCAGAGATAAAGGAAATTACACCCAATGAAGTAGCAGAAAAATCATTTGCAAATGCATATAGTTTTTTCCGGATACCACCTGACCCTGTAAAACCTGCACATCATAAGAAAAGGACACATTAAATGAATTTTAAACCGATATTAGTCTGCATGTCAATAATAGTTTTGACATCAATGCTTCCCTTGTTCGGAGGCAATTCCATTTTTTCATATCACGGCACCCCGTGCCAGAATTTTGGCAATGATATCTACGGAATGTCTATGGGAGATGTGGGCGTATCTGATATTTTCCGCAAGAATACAGGTTATGGTAATCCTGCTATTTTGGGTAATGCATCTCAGACTCTGTTTTCCACAGGATTAATGTTTGGCTGGACTAATTATTCATCAGAGTATCAGAATCTCAAAAAGACCTATAGAGATAACTCCATGGATTTCCCCTTCTTTAGTATAGCTGTTCCCTACCGCGCACATCACTTTGGGTTTGAGTTCAATTCCATGGCATCAGGTGTGGCAAAAAACCAGATTACCAGTGTGGTTGATACTGTCATTACCACAGAAGTGCAATCAACCGATAATTATATTTACAGAGCAGATTTAATCTATGCCTATAGCTTAAAGAATTTCAATTTCGGAGCTAGTTTAGATTACTACTTCGGACATGACATCAGAAGATTCTATCAGGATTCAGGCTACGGAATATTCAATACAAGTGAGAAACTGCAACGCACATACAAAAACCCCACAGCGACAGTAGGCTTTACGGCGAAGTTTAACACGCTGGCTTTGGGTGCATATTTTACCAGCGGCTGCACTCTGGAAGGTGAAAGCATTCGCAGTTCCATTCATGAAACAGAGAATCTTGGTACATATAAACATGTTTTACCAAACCATATAGCAATCGGACTTACCAAGAAATTCATGAATACATATAAGATATCTTCTGATTTACAGGTGGACTTGTGGAAAATGGAAAACCAAATTGACAATACTCAGGATAGTTGGAAGCTTGGATTGGGTTTTGCTGAAGAACCTGCAGAAGATACCAGAAAGACAATCTTAGGTCAGATGCCGAAAAGAATTGGTGTCTCGTACAGAGTGCTACCTTTTGAGGTAAACAATAATGCTGTAACAGAGACTGCCCTCACCGGGGGTCTTACCATACCGCTTAAGAATAGTGGAAACAGGATTGATATCGGGTTGCAATACCTGATGCGTGGCAGTCTGGATAAACACAATCTGCAAGACCGTTCATTCATGTTTATGCTTGGATTAACAGGATTTGATATACTTTCCGGTCCTTTTAAAAGGACAAAGCCAAGAGAGATTCCCCAGGTAGAGGAATTAACTGAATGACAAAACAGTGGGATAAACAGACTAGTCCTGACTTACCTATCATTTCCCAGATGATGCAATCGCGTAATTTGTCATTAGAAGAGCTTTCTAAAACGTTGGATGATTTACCGGATGAATCGCTGTTAGCTAATATTGAGATTGTTGCTGAGCGAATACGCGAAGCTTTATATAGCAATGAGCCTTTGGTAATCTTTGGTCATGATGACCCGGATGGCATTACAAGCAGCTATGTTTTATACCGATATCTAGAGTCATGCGGCTATCAGAAACACCATTATTTTATTCCGAACCGCAATTTGGAACATCATGGAATACAGAGTTCATTTCTGGAATTCGTCAAGAAAGGTAAATATCCCCTTGTTATAACAGTTGATAATGGTATCAGCGGTTATGCCGGCATAGAATCTTTGAATGAACTGGGTTGTGATGTTTTAGTTACAGATCATCATCTTATCCAGCCTGACCAGATACCCAAAGCTTATGCCATTCTTAACCCTCAATTACCTGATAGTGAATATCCGTTTATCATGCTTGCCGGAGTCGGGGTTGTTTTGATGCTAATCCGGTATCTGAGTAAGCTACTCGAGCATCCGGTTGAACCAGCATTATACTTTTGGACAGCAATCGGCTCCATAGCAGATAAAGTACCCATGACCGGTGTAAACAGGCTGATAGTGAGACACGTCATTGACAACTGGGATGGTGTCAGGGATAATACAATAGACTTTCTTTTGAGGAACTATAACCGGATAACCAGTGTTGCTGACAAATGCGGTTTTATGCAGTACTGTTGCAGATTGATTGCCAATGGACGTGAACAGAATGGCGAGCATATCGCCATGAAGTTTTTACTGGAACTTAGTGATGAAAAAGTACGTCTGTTCCAGCTTTTAGAAGAAGAAAAAATCAATTGGGAAGCAGCTCTCAATAATGTATTTAAACTCATTGATACTCTAATGGAAGATTATGACGGACAGGCATTTATTTATTATGATGATGAAGACTTGATACCATATTCCTTATTGGGTACCGCTGCTACCTATGTGGTTAATAATCTGAATATCCCTACTATCCTGCTCAAAAACAGGCACAATGTACTGGTTTGTGAAGGACGTTGCACCAACAGCTTTAACATGATGGATGCATTTAACTTTTGCAAGGAAAGCCTGATACAATATGGAGGTCATGCCAAAGCAGCAGGTTTTACAATGCAGCCGGATAAATATAATTCCTTCATTGATTTGTTTCATGAGTTTTTTAAACTTCATGAAGAAAGCATAAAGAAGCCAAATGTGCTGAAAATCGATGCAATTATTATGCCGCCTCAGATTAGCAATAAAATCTGGCATGATTTGGATATCTTTATGCCCTATGGACAAGAGAATACTGAGCCTGTAATTTTAATAAATAATTGTACAATTGAACAGCTTTCAGACAGGTTTAGCCTTGATAATTGCAGTATAAGTATCCCTCCCGGTGTTGAATGGGATATAGTTATTCAGTTAAAAGGTGTAAATCTGATAAAGATTTTGGACTATCAGGCTTCGTTACCAAAACAAAGTGATGAATAATAAATCAAAGGTTGATAAGGACTACTAAAAATTAAATCATGGATAAGAATAAACTAAGAGAAGCTCTGAGAAAATCAATACATATCGGATCTTTGGGCTTGCCCTTGGCATACAGGTATATTTTTGTTTACAATCGATTCCAGATGTTTGTAGTATTGCTTGTTGCTCTGATCACTGCCTTAGGCATAGAATTATCCCGGATGCAATTACCCAGCTTTAGAAAAGTATTCCACAAATTATTCGGGCTCATGCTTAGAAAACATGAAATCAAAGATTTTACCGGAGCGACTTTCTTATTTTTAGCATTCATGTTGTGCGTAGTTTTTTTCCCACCTAAAATAGCTTTCTTAGCTATGAGCTTCCTTTCAATCGGAGATACCTTTGCCGCCATGGTTGGTATCAGTTATGGGAAACGCAAATTCATCGGGTTAAAGAAGACCATCGAAGGCAGCCTGGGTTGCTTTGCCAGCACAATGTTGTTTTCTTTCTTTTTTGCAGATGGTTTGAGTCCATGGGTTTATACGTTAGGAGCATTTACTGCAACTTTGGCTGAACTGTGGATAATACCCATAGATGACAATATTAAAATACCACTTTTGTCCGGACTTTGCATGACATTTATAAATATAATAGTATGAGCAGGTAGAAATGAAGATATCATACGTAATACCCGTCTTAAACGAAGAAGAATCCTTAAATCAGCTGTATAATGAGATAGTTCAGAATAATCCGGATTGTGAATATGAGATAATTTTCATCGATGATGGCAGTAATGACCAAAGCTATCGCATCATGTCTGCATTAGCTGAACATGATAAAGGTGTAAAGTCAATCCGCTTTCGGCGTAATTTTGGCAAGGCAGCAGCCTTGCAGGTAGGGTTTCAGCTTGCAGAGGGCGATTACGTTTTTACTCTCGATGCAGATCTACAGGATGACCCGGTTGAGATACCTAATTTCCTAAAAAAGATGGATGAAGGATTTGATCTTGTGTCCGGTTGGAAAAAGAAACGCAACGACCCGATATACAAAACCCTGCCATCTAAGCTCTTTAATTATATAACAGCAAGGACTTTTAAGCTCAAACTCAAAGATTTTAACTGCGGATATAAACTATACAAAAGGGAAGTTGTAAAAGAAATCACTCTTTATGGCGAAATGCACAGATATATCCCTGTTCTTGCCCATGCACTCGGTTTTAGAATCGGAGAAATGCCTGTAAATCATAGAGCCAGGATATTTGGCAAATCAAAATATGGCATCGAAAGATACTTAAGGGGATTCTTTGATTTATTAACAGTCAAGATGGTTACTTTTTATGTAAAAAGCCCATTATATCTCTTTGGCAGAATCGGAATATTCTCTGTTGGCCTGGGTGTTCTGCTGACAGGATACCTTGCAGTGTTAAAGATTTTCTATGGTCAGCCCTTATCAAACAGGCCTTTACTGTTTCTGGGAATACTGATGATATTAGCAGGATTGCAGTTTGTCTCTATGGGATTAATCAGCGAACTGATAATCAACCGGAGTCAGACAAAAAACAATCAACTAATCTCAATCAGAGAAATTTCTAATATCAATGTTGATAAACTAAAGTCCTGCATGACTGATAATGCATGAAAGCGCCTGTTCTTTTCCTGATAAAGAAATCTGTCTTTGCCAATGCAAGCCATACATTTCGGATAGATTACTTGATTATGTTACTGGGTATTGTTATATCAGTAGCAGTAGTTAGCACTGCAATAAATCTATTTGAAGGATATCAGCATTCGCTGAAAAAGATTCTCCTCAATAGTAGTGCACATGTATTTGTTTATTCCGATATTCAGAGTAACTTATCATTAAATGACGTTTCTTATGCAGAAAACAAGCTTAAAACAGAACCTGCCATTAAATCAATCAAACCAGTCTATACAAACTCTGCCATGCTTCGCATCGGAAACAATGTCAGAGGTTGTATGGTTAGAGCTTATCCGGATAATAGTACCGCCAATATCTGGTATAAAGACTATATGACTGCAGGTAAGCCTGAAATGATGAAAGGTTCATTGATTATCGGTGAAAGACTGGCAAAGGATTTGGCTCTGAAAGTCGGAGAAAAACTAACCTTACTATATCCTCAGACTAAGAGTTCAACTCTATTTGGGTTACTTCCCTTACAGAAAGATTTCATATTGAGTGGAGTAATACGGACAGGATACTATGAATTGGATAGGTCAATAATTCTGATGAATGCAACCGATGCCTTTGACTTTTATGGAATGCCGGCTGAATACTCGTATCTGGAAGTAACGCTAAAAGATAAATGGATTGATAAAGCAGATAAGCTTGCATCACAGTACTCACGTGAATTGGGACAAAGCTATCAGCTTCGTTCCTGGACAGAATTCAATGGTAATCTGTTTGCTCTCATTACGATTGAAAAGTGGCTTATTTTCTTTGTCTTTAGTTTCCTGATTCTGATAGCTGCATTGAACTCAATCAGCACAGTATCGACTTCCATACTTGAAAGAAAAAAAGAGATTGCCTTGCTTAAAACTCTGGGAATGTCGATTACTCATATCAGACAAGTCATCTATTATAGAATACTGTCGATTTGTGTTGTTTCCATCATGGTTGGATTATTACTGGGAGTAGGAATTTCATGGCTGATAACAATACAATCATTCTATCAGCTCAAAGGTGAAGTCTATTTTATTGATAAAATTAACATGCATATCTCAGCAATAAACTACCTGGCAGTGTTTTTTATTGCAATTTTCACAATAGGTTTATGCATCAGGTTTCCCTTAAGATACATTAATAAATTGCAAATCGTAGATATCTTAAGAGGAAATTAAGATAAGGATTGAGAATGATTTTAGAAGCTAAAAATGTGACAAAGGCATATTGGGACAGCAATCAGGAGCTTAAAATCCTCTCCGATATCAATCTGGAATTGGAAGAAGGCGAGTTTGTTTGCATTAGTGGTCAATCAGGTTGCGGAAAGAGCACTTTATTACATATACTGGGCTTACTGGATACCCCCGATTCCGGGCAAGTGATTATTAACGGACAAAACGAAACTCCGGACTCAGATAATGCTCACATCCTAAGAAATAAATTAATCGGTTTTGTCTTTCAGTTTCACTATTTAATGGAGGACCTTACTGCCCTGGAAAATGTTGCACTTCCACTGATGATTGGCGGACTGGGAAAGAAACAGAGTCTGGAAAAAGCAAAAGCTATGCTGTCTTTGTTAAACCTTTCCTTACGGTTGAATCATTTCCCGCATCAATTAAGCGGAGGAGAACAACAACGTGTTGCATTGGGTAGAGCATTGATTAATGAGCCCAAAGTTATCCTGGCTGATGAGCCTACAGGAAATCTTGATCCGGAACATAGTAAGGAAGTTCTGGAGCTAATCCTTCGTTTAAATAAAGAACTCAATTGCTCTTTCGTTCTTGTAACTCATGATTTATCAATAGCAGATAAATCTCCTGTTCATTACAAATTAGCTGATGGAATCCTGCACAGACTCAGATAACTCAGGATAGAAAGATATTGGCATGAAACATCCCAAATGGCTTCTGATTATTGTATTAATACTCTTAGTAGTAAATATAATATTCTATACTGTTTGGTATGCTTTGGATATACAGGGCAAAGTAAGAAGTCAACTGGAAACGTTTTTAAATAAAACACTGAATGGGCAAGTTACTATCCAAAAACTATCTATCAATGATCGTCATATAACAGCCAATGACATTGCTTTTACTGATAAAACAAAAAATATCAGGCTTAAAATTAAGCAAGTGCAAGTCAGATATAATCTGTTAAGAATCATACTATCAGGATTCAAGATTAACAAGGCGATTACTCAGATAACTGTCTATGAACCCAATCTTACACTTGTATATGATTATAAACCCAAGAAAGAAAAGAAGCCTCTAAAGATTCCTGATTTAGTATCATATTTTAGAACCCTGGTAATCAAAGATGGCAGTGTTGATATTAAGTTTTCTACTACGATCGATACTGTGAATGCAACTAAACTGAATTTTAACGAAAGATTGCATGACATAAATCTCACCATTACAAACCGAAGGGATTCAGAAATTGCATTAAAAGCCACCAGCAATAATGGCGGGTTAGTGGATTTATCCTCCAATCTTGACAAAGGATTAATCAAAAAGGCTAAACTGCAGCTGAGTCATTATGTACCTTCCTCAGTTCAGATTACAGGTATAGATAGTATTAGTTCTGAGATATCAATTATTGCAAAGTATGATAGAGCCAAAGCAAGCATAAATCAGGACATTGATTTAAACTCAATTATCTGGAATACCGGTTTTACTTACATGGGATACAGAATTCACACCCCATACTTAAATGTAAGAGGAAATCTGAAACAACTTGACTATGACCTCAGAAACTGCAAGATTAATAATAGTCAATTCAATTCAAAAGGAACTATTTATCAACCACTGAAAGATGTAGCAATCAAAAGCACAGCCGAATTAACAAAGATTACTCTGACAGATATCGACAAAAACCTTATAGGAACAGCTAGCGGTACAGCACAGATTTCTGGGAAACTGACGAATATATCTGCTTCAGGAAGGATAAGTCTACCCTCTGCAACATATCAAGGTGAAACTATAACTGATTTATTGATTGATGCAAAATACTCTGCAGATTCGCTTCACTTTAACTCAAATGCTTTTGGTTGGAGAAACCAGGTAGGCAACGTCAGTGGATATTTTAATACTAAGAAACTACTGCTTGGTGGAAAGGTAAGGACTAATCCATCTGATCTTGGTCAGAAAGAGAGATTGGATTCAGATCTGACAGCATTAGTTGATTTTAGCAATTCGGGCATCAAAGCTGTTGTAGATGTCAATAGTCTTAGTTTTTCCAGCCCTTATGCTGTAGTTCAAAATCTGCATGGTAGCGGGAAGCTAACCGTAAACTCCCAAACAGATAAAAGTGCAATCGTTGATTTGGCTTTGGAAGATTCACAGGGTTTATCCTTATCTCTTAATGGTGATCTGGCTTCTATGCAACTGAAGTCCGTCGTTTCATTGAATGGAGTTTCTACAGTTCAGTATTCACCTTTATTATTGAAACAACACATCAACTCAGTTATATCCGGAGAGATAAAAACGGATATCAACAACAAAGATGTCACGGGCAATTTCGATTTGGTTTATAACATGACTTCTCCTTATAACCTGCACACAGATATTATCTCAGATTACAAATATAGCCTTGATAGCAGAACCGGAGATATCTCAATTCGCACTGAAAATGGAGTCATGAATGATTTGCCATTTTCTCTAAACCTGCATTCGGTTTTGGAAAGAGACCTTTTGAAACTCACAGACTTGAATATTGATGACGCTATCTTTGCTTCCGGCTGGTTAAACTTACAAGACAATAAAGACTTTGGTTTACAAATAAAAGCAGACAGCGTTGAATTTGCAAACTATTGGAATAAGTTCAAAACTGATAATTCTAAGCCCCCCATCGCATCGATTATCAGCCTCAATCTTGACTACAATATCAATCATGATAATAAAGTAGCCGGCTTTATTAAAGCTGATTCTTTTACAACTAAACCATTTAAACCCATCAATTCTACTATTAATATTAATGGAACCACCAAAAAAATAGATATAAATGGCAATATCGGATCATCTGATACCAACCAGCTACTCTTTCAGAGTACTGTATCCCGAAATCCGGAATTGAGTATTGTTGCTAACGGACAATTTAACAATTTTAAAATTGAAGACTTCCTTGATTTTGAAAAAACCCGGGGAAAGTTGAATGGAGCAGTGCAGTGGACTTTGCGTACGACTCAGGACAGCAAATTCAATAGCACCTTTAGTGTAGATATGACCGGAAATGCAATATTGTTTCAGGGCTTTCCTGTAGATTCACTTCAGGTGAAAATTGCTCAACTTAATGATTTACTCAATGTCGATGCGTTAAAAATCACCGTTGGTGATTATTTCAAGCTTTCTGGCAAAGGCTCTATTGATTATAATGTTTTGACTAACACCTATTCAAAGGGTAATCATTATTTAAATCTCGCTTTTGACGGCGATGTGTTAAAATGGATAAATCATCAATCCAAGTATATTGAAGATGCCAAGGGTAGAGTTAAATGCCAGGTTGTAGTCAAAGCAAGTGAAGATGGATTGATTGCTGAAAATGGTTTTTTAACCCTATCCCGGGGTATGGTAAAACTTAAGGACCAGGTCGAAGCTATAAAGAATATAGAGATGCAATGCCGGATAGTTGAAAACCAATTAGAACTGGATAAATTCAGCCTGCAGATTGGTGACGGTAAATTATATATCAGAAATGCTATTGACCCTGGTGGAGACAATTTCTACATAGGACCGCTCAATCTTGGATACTTCCTTTTAAGAACAGATGATGCGGGATTACAGGTTACGATTCCGGATTATATTCCTGCCAATTCTGTTGTTACTGCTGTTCTCAAAGGACAAAACAGTAAAGAAGCTATCATAAAAGGTCCTTTTGATGACATGGAGATTAAGGGTGAGATATTATGCTCCAACGGCAGTGCTCTTTATCCGGCTTCTACCAATAACTTAATGCAGCTCATGAATTTCTTTCGTGCTAAGACTGTGCCAACAGAGGTTCCTCTCCCCTTTACTCTGGACCTGATGATAATTATCAAGGAAAATGTACATTACGTTACATATCCGGCAAATATCAAGTGCCTACCCGAGAGTTTTTTACACCTTACCTACGATGGTAATATGTGGAACGCATCAGAAGCTGAGTTTCAATCCGAACAAGGCACACTTGATTTCTATGGCTCGGTATTCAATGTTGAATTTGTGAAACTGGTCATCAATCTCCAGCAAAAACTGGTTGCGCTTAATGGTACATTTATTCGTAAAGCACCTGATGGAACTTTGGTAACACTTACGGTAACCACAAATCTGCAAAAAGCTGGTGATTTGTTTAATCAATTGGAATTCACATTAACCAGTGACAATCCTGAAGATAAATCCGCGCCACAGATTCTGGCACGTTTACGTTACAACCGCAGTATGGATGAACTTAGTCCTGACCAGCGGCAAAGCATTCTCCAGGATGAAGCTATGCAAGTAATTGGTACCAGTGTAAGCACAACCTACATCTCACAATGGCTGAGTCCGGTAGAAAACACTGTCAGAAAGTTTTTAAGGCTTGATAGCTTCTCAATCAATACAGGATTTATTCAGAACCTGTATGTGCAATATGGTACCAATAATCAGGAAAGGGCTTCCTTCTCTGACCCGAAAAACCTAAACTCAGACATTATGCAGTTTAGTTCTTCGGTGTTTTTAAACAATCTTTCCCTGTCCATGGGTAAGTATCTGGGAAAAGGTCTTTTCCTTGATTACCAGGTACAAATGCAGGAAACAACAGACTTAGCCAGAAAAACCAAGCTGGTTTTTTATCACGATACAACGTTGCGCTATAGTCTTCCCTGGAAGCTCAGACTATCTTACACATACAGTATTAAACCCTTGCGGGAACCAAATTCTCATGAAATCATGATTCAACGTAGTTTCCGCTTTTAGAAATTCCTTTGACAAAATTACCTGTCCCTAAAAAATGTATAAAGATGATATAGTTATTCCGGGAGGAAAGAATGGCCGATAACAAAGTTGAAAAATCTTCAAGCGCTCTGGCTCAGAGATTCTCATTGGTTGAATTGCTTACAATCCTGCTTTTAGTAGGTCTGATATTTGTCTTTGTAGTACCTGTCAATCAGGCTAAAATCAGCCGTGAAAGAATTAATGAAGCAATTACAATTATTAATTTAATTGGTAGTAAAGCCGAAGCGTTTAAAAACAATCCTGAAAACGACTATTATCCTGATTTATCCCAGCTTAATCTCGGAGATACTACCAAATCCAAATACTTCAATTTTTCTATCAATACTCTGGATAGCACAGTTGTAGCAATCTCAACTAAAGCTTTCATTCCAAACCAGGATTCTCTTTATTTAGTGTACAGCTTGAGCGGTAAGCAATACAGAATCGGCAAGAATGATAATGATGCAGTTTCTAAAAAGCACATTAACGAAAACTGGCTTCCCTGATTACTCCTCGTTTTTTTACAATAATAAAAAAAGGCTAACCACATCGGTTAGCCTTTTTATTTATCTTATATCTTATCTTGGTGTTTTAATAGCAGCCTGAGCAGCAGCTACTCTGGCAATCGGAACTCTGTATGGAGAGCAGCTAACGTAGTTCATGCCAACTGTGTGGCAGAATTCGACTGAGCTGGGTTCTCCACCATGTTCTCCGCATATACCAATCTTGAGATTGGGTCTGGTCTTGCGTCCCTTTTCATTACCCATGCGTATCAACTGGCCTACGCCTTCCTGATCTAGTATCTGGAATGGGTCACTCTTAAGAATGCCTTTCTGAAGATAAACGGGAAGGAATTTACCTGCATCATCACGTGAATAACCAAAGGTCATTTGTGTGAGGTCATTAGTACCATAAGAGAAGAATTCAGCCTTTTCAGCAATCAAATCTGCTGTCAGTGCTGCTCTGGGAATCTCTATCATGGTTCCGACCAGATATTCAATTCTATCACCTTTTTCAGTAAAGATGGTCTCTGCAGTCTCGCGGATAATCTTTTCCTGTTGGTTAAATTCAACTGCTGTACCTACTAATGGAACCATTATCTCCGGTATTGCTTTGATACCTTTGGCTTTTACATTGAGTGCAGCTTCGATGATTGCTCTGGTCTGAATCTCAGTGATTTCGGGATAGGTATTGCCCAGACGGCAACCACGGTGTCCGAGCATCGGATTTTGTTCATGCAGAGAATCAACCTTTTCTTTGACTTTCTTTACATCGATACCCATGTCCTTAGCCATTTCCAATTGGTTATAATCTTCCTGAGGGACAAACTCGTGCAAAGGCGGGTCTAATAATCTGATTGTAACAGGGAAACCGTTCATTGCAGTAAAGATACCTTCAAAGTCAGATCGTTGCAGAGGCAGTATCTTTTCGAGAGCTAAACGTCTGCCGGCTTCATCATCAGCCAAAATCATTTCACGCATAGCTTTTATCCTGTCACCTTCAAAGAACATGTGTTCCGTTCTGGTGAGTCCGATACCTTTTGCGCCAAAGTTACGGGCAACCTGTGCATCATGCGGTGTATCAGCATTGGTACGCACACTCATCTGAGTAAACTTTTCTGCGATATCCATGATTAAACCAAAGTCTCCGCTCATCTCTGGATGTTGGGTTTCAATCTTGCCTTCCAAAACCTGACCGGTGGAACCGTTTAAGGAAATCCAGTCACCTTCTTTATAGACATGACCATCAACTGTCATGGTACGAGCCTTGTAATCAATAACGATAGTTCCGGCTCCGGCAACACAACATTTACCCATTCCACGTGCAACCACTGCTGCATGAGAAGTCATTCCACCCCGGGCTGTTAAAATACCTTTGGCTACAAACATACCGCGTAAATCTTCAGGAGAAGTTTCTATTCTGCACAAGATAACGCTTTTGCCCTGAGCTGCCTGTTCTTCAGCTTCATCAGCAAAGAACACAATCTGACCGGAGGCTGCACCAGGTGATGCAGGAAGTCCCTTGGCAATAATTGTTGCTTTGGCAAGAGCATCAAGCTTAAAGACCGGATGTAAAAGCTCATCAAGCTTATTAGGTTCCATCCGCATGAGAACGCCTGATTCATCAAGTTTACCTTCACGGAATAAATCCATGGCAATCCTGACCATTGCTGCGCCTGTACGTTTACCGTTGCGGGTTTGCAGCAACCAGAGCTTGCCTTCCTGAATGGTGAATTCTATATCCTGCATGTCTTTATTGTGATTTTCCAGTTTAATCTGAATATCCATCAACTGCTGAAATACAACAGGCATGGTTTCTTCTAAGGATGGGAAATTGTTCTTTCTGTCGTCTTCGGTAACACTGGCAAGTTCTGCCCATCTTTGTGAACCGATTTTGGTAATTTGCTGAGGAGTCCTGATACCGGCAACCACGTCTTCACCTTGTGCATTAATCAGATATTCACCCACGAACATGTTTTCGCCTGTAGCAGCGTCACGTGTGAACGCAACACCTGTGGCAGAGGTTTCGCCCATATTGCCAAACACCATGGCTTGTACATTTACAGCTGTTCCCCATTCTTCCGGAATGTTATTCAAAGCTCTGTAATAATTTGCTCTGTCATTGTTCCAGCTATCAAATACGGCAAAGACTGCACCCCAAAGCTGTTCCCACGGATCATCAGGGAAATCATGTCCGGTGTTATCTTTAACTGCTTGCTTAAAAAGCTTAACCAGGGTTTGTAAATCTTCTGTGGTAAGTTCCAGGTCTTCTTTGACGCCTTTCTCGGTTTTGACATGGTGAATAATAACTTCAAACGGGTCTTCATCTTCTTTGCTTTCAGGCTTAAGACCGAGCACTACGTCACCATACATTTGTACGAAACGGCGGTAACTATCCCAAACGAATCTGGCATTACCGGATTTTTTTACTAATCCTGATACAGCAGCTTCATTTAAACCCAGATTGAGAATTGTATCCATCATGCCGGGCATGGAAGCTCTGGCGCCTGAACGCACTGAAACTAACAGCGGATTTTCACTGGAACCGAACTTTGTATTTGTCAGTTCTTCGACAGCGACAATTGCTGCCTTCACTTCTTCAATTAATAATTCTTTAACCTTGTTTGCACCCAGTTTGTTGTATTCTGTGCAGACATCTGTAGTAATCGTAAATCCCGGGGGTACCGGAACACCTATTAAATTCATCTCGGCAAGGTTTGCACCCTTACCACCAAGTAAATTCTTCATTTCGGCTTTGCCTTCAGCAGCACCATTTCCGAAACGATAGACACGTTTTGTGGAATTCATCCATCCTCCTGATTTATATATATTTACATATTTATTAACAATATTTATAGCTAAAATCTACAAATATGGCTTTATGTCAACTGCTAATGGTCTATCCTGCTAGGATTTTGATGCATTTATACTACAATATAAACGTTTTTGTGAAGTAAGAAAACTCTTATTTGATGTAAACTGTATTTCAGTTATCCATAGACTAAAAGGAAGCAGATACATAAAAAGGACACAGCATTACTACTGTGTCCTTTTTGCTTAATATCTCAGTGTTACTTCATCAAGACCATTTTACGGGTAGAGACATGTCCATCTATATTTAGCCTGTAAAAATAGACTCCCGAGGAAACTCGCTTGCCGTTATCATCATCTGCCTTCCATTCAGCTTTGTAAATACCTCTGCTTTTAGAACCACTTACCAGATGCTTTACTGCCTGCCCTTTTATATTATAGATAATCAATTCACATATAGATGTTTTGGGAGTAGAGAATGAAACAGTAGTGAAATGATTAAATGGATTGGGATAGACACTGATTAAAGAGTTAACGGGATAGATAACTTCATCATCGTTAGGTACCTGACCGTTAGGTAAAAATTTAACCACATTAATGGTTCGAATTCCATCGGCTACGTAAACAATGCAACTATCGGGGCAGATATCTAGTCTTTCAGTGGAATTGTTATCTAGTCCAATCCATAAAGATTGTGTATAATTCCATGACCAATTACTTATACTATTTAAGTTATAGCTTCTCACACTAGTATTTCCAATATCTGAATCGTATCCCGCTAATATAACACCATTGTTGTATTCTAGAGCAGAATTATAATAATTGCCCCCTTGCAATTGTATTACATCTTCAAAAGTGTTGTTAATGAACTTCAGGACTTTATACCCAGAGTTTATTCTAAAGCAAATCAGAGAGTAATTCGATCCAGGCATTCTACATATTCTATATTTACTAATGGAATTATCATGCTCAGCTACACCATCCCAATCATTTCTCTGGATAATGTTACCGTTTAGGCCAAACTTTACTACGCTTACTACAGAGCTATCAATACTACAAATGGCTATAGGTAACCCATCACTGTCCAACTCCATATCATCAGCATTTGCTCCATAATCAACATTGTTTATACCTGGCGGATACTGTTGATAAACAAGTGAATCTCCGCTTGCACTCATGCGGAAAAAGGCATAATAATCAATATTACCAGGATAATAAGGATTTGGTCCATTTCCTTTTCCAACAGCGATAATTTCGTCGTTTGAAAGCCTGATTGCCCGGTTAATATTCCTCAAATTATCGATTCTCAGCCAACCAGAAGATACCATAACTGAATTACCGTTGGTATCAGTCTTGTAAATACAGTAGTCATATCTGTATTCAATTATGTAATAGACTGAATTGTTTTCGTCAATATTGATGCCAATCACGTTTAGCGGAGCTATATCACCATCAAGAGCAAAGCTTTGCCAAAGCCGGTTTCCCTGAGCATCAAGCTTGATGATACAAGCGCTATAGATTTGGTAAATCTCAGACACAGCCATTATTTCACCTACAATAATTACACTGTTATCAGAACATGGGAAAACAGCTTTAGGTGTAAATTGCGGATCGGAAATACCCTGAGGTAACTCTATAGGTATTTCTCGCACATAACTCGTTTGAGCATTTAAAACAGGAATTGCTAACACGAATAATAAGATATATAGAGATATAATAGGTTTCATTATGCCTTCTATAGTAACTAAGTATGTATAAACCCTCATATAAAGCAGCATTTAAGCTTTTCCAAAGCTTCTATTATCTGCGATGTCAAGCACGTTCCAGCAATAAATTATATTGATGTAAACAACACATTTACTTTTAACTAATTATCTTTAATGATGTCAAGAGATATTTTACTTAATTAATGTATTAAATTAATCAGCAGGATTGGATTCTGCAGTTCAATCAAGTTATATCAGAAATTACTTTTATGTCTACTCTTTGTCCTGTTTATCCCTCACTTATACTTTAAACGATCCAATGAATTAGGAAGGGAGATGCTAGGGTCATCTAAGGGTCAGAGCCTTAGATGACCCTAGCATCTCCCTTCAATCTCTCTTGGATCTATTAAGCAAGATAAGGGGAATGTGCAGGATTATAAAGTATTCTAAAGAAAATCACGTTAGTCCTTCCTATGTGTCCCTTATGCAATCCAGCAGTGATGCACAGGAGATGGACGGCTCATATACGGGTCGGACCCGTATATGAGCCGTGTATCATTGCTTTATATCCAATAGATGTAATAAGGAAGATATAGGGAATAAATAAGACAGTATTCAGAAGCAAACACGTAAACCTGAGAGATTCACTCATTTTAGCAAAGCAGATTACACACACTATGCACCCACGTGGACGTCGCGTTGCGATTGATGTGAAAAAGCAATGAGAAAGAAGAATGAGAGGAAGGTTCCCGAATTCTGAAAAAAGAATTCCGTTAATATATGAAATCAGATTAACGGTTCCGCAGGTATAACTGAAAAGAAATCTGTCTAAGAAACATAATTGCAGAATTTGTTATTGACGGAAAATCAAGTAAATTATATAGTGTAATATCATAAAGAGAGGTTTTATTATGAACGGAAAAGTTAAGTGGTTTAACAAAAATAAAGGTTACGGTTTTATCATCACTGAAGACGAGAAAGAGTATTTTGTACATTGGAAATCCATTGTTACAAATTCTCCCAGAGAGCTGAAAGTTCTCGAACAGGATGAAGAAGTAACCTTCGATCTTATGGAAACCGACAAGGGTGTACAAGCGATTAATATCATTCGTGTAACCCAATAATCGGAGTCTACTTTCAACTTTACGGGTAAAGGCAGAAGTGCTTTTACCCTTTTTTGTTTTAATAGACTACCCACAGAGACACAGAGAAAAAGAGAGAGAAGAGAAATTACTTTATGAGAAATCAATCATAAATGTACTATAACACTAATTAGACTAAACATCTCTTTCCTCTCCTTTTCCTCTGTGTCTCTGTGGGTAGAATAATAAGGAATATTTATGCCGTTTTTACCGATGACAAAAGCTGAAATGCAGAAACTGGGCTGGAAACAGCTTGATTTTATAGTAGTAACCGGTGATGCTTATATTGACCATCCGAGTTTTGGTGCAGCTATCATCGGCAGAGTATTGGAAAGCGCCGGATTCAGAGTTGGCATCATTGCTCAGCCGGATTGGAAAACAGATAAAGACTGGCTGGAGCTTGGCACACCCCGTCTGGGTTTTGGTATCACTGCCGGCAATATGGACTCTATGGTCAATCATTACACTGCTCAGAGAAAGATACGTCATAACGATGCTTACACTCCTGATGACAAAGCAGGTTTGAGACCGGACAGAGCTACCATCATGTATTGCAATAAAGTCCGTCAGCTATTTAAAAACACTCCCATTATCATTGGCGGGATTGAAGCTTCCATGCGCAGAATCAGTCATTACGATTTCTGGCAGGATAAAGTACGCAATCCCATCCTGGCTGATGCCAAAGCTGATATTCTGGTTTATGGCATGGGAGAAAAACCGATTGTAGATATTGCCCAAAGATTAAACAGTGGAATTGATGTCAGAGATATCAAGGATATACCGGGTACAGTTGTGTTTGATGCACTACCAGAAGCCTCCATCATTAAGAGTTCCGCTCGTGTCATCCTGAGCTTGTCGAAGGACGGAACTCTTACCGACTCTTCAGAGACAGGATTGTCACAGCTACATGAACTGGAACAGACCCTTCGACAGGCTCAGGGTGACAGCCCGCGCCACATAACACTTCCCGATGCAGAGCAATGCTCCGATAAGCCGACCTTTCTGCAGATGTCGCAGCTTTTTCATGCCAACTTTTATGAAAAGACCATCTATCAGAAAGTGGCAGGACGCTATATCAGGCATAATCCTCCTCCTGAACCATTGACATCAAAGGAACTGGATAAGGTTTACAGTCTTCCCTATATGCGTCTTCCCCACCCTAAGTATAATAAAACAATTCCTGCCTGGATACAGATTAAAGATAGTGTCACCTCGCATCGGGGTTGCATGGGCGGATGTAATTTTTGCACAATTGGCTATCATCAGGGTAAGGCTATTCAAAGCAGAACCGAAGAGTCGATCCTGAACGAACTGAGTATTTTAGCTGACAGCAAGACTTTCAAAGGCACAGTTTCTGACATAGGCGGACCCAGCGCTAATATGTATGGCATGAGCTGTAAACTGGGTTATCCGCGTAGTTGTAAACGCAATTCCTGCCTGTATCCTGAAATCTGTGCTCAACTTGATACATCGCATAAACAAGTGATTGAGCTACTGAATAAAGCGCTCAAAGTAAAGGGTATCAACCATGTTTTCGTGTCTTCCGGCATCAGATTTGACCTTGCTCTCAAAGACGATAACTACATCAAACATATCGCTGCGCATCATACAGGTGGTATTCTCAAACTGGCTCCGGAACATACAGAACCTGATGTTCTTAAAGCTATGGGTAAAACCTCAATCAATCTCTATCTGGACTTCTGCGAGCTGTTCTTCGCTGCCAGCAGTAAAGCCAATAAACATAATAGTATCGTTCCCTATATTATTGTGGGACATCCCGGTTCCGCTATGGAAGACGCGATTAAGCTATGTGACTGGTTAAAAAAACGCAATGTCCGATTGGAACAAGTGCAGGAATTTACACCCACACCCATGACTATCAGCACTTGTATGTATTACACAGGACTCGATTTTAATACAGGAGAGCCTATCTATGTCCCAAAAGGCAGGGATATCAGGCTGCAAAAGGCATTGGTTATGTGGTTTGAACCGGATAACAGAAGCCTGATACAAGAAGCTATGAGCAAAGCACATACGTAAATTATCCTTCGAATAGACTCTATGATTAATTTTACAATTGACAATAAGGCAGGTACTCTATATTATTGATTGGAATAAATATATAGTAAATCGAGGTAGTTATGCCTGTCTCCCTCACTCTGTTGCAACGGTTTGAGAAATATGTAGTTAGCGAAAAACTCATTACACATGGAATGAAGTTGATTATCGGTGTATCCGGAGGTGCTGATTCTACAGCTTTACTGTATTTATTATACCACCTCAGAACGGATATGCATCTTTCCCTCGTAGCTGTGCATATCAATCATAATCTAAGGGGAGAAGATTCCAATGCAGATGAGCTTTTTGTAAAGAAGCTGTGCTCACACTTGAATATTCCTACTGTAGTTCGCTCCATAAAATTTAGTACAAAGACAGACCTGGAGAATCAGGCGCGTAATAAACGCAAAGAAATCCTGCTGCAAATGCTGGAATCTTACAAGTTCGATAAGATAGCTCTGGCACATCAGAAGAATGACCAGGCTGAAACAGTGCTGATGAATCTGGTAAGAGGTGCCGGCATTACCGGTATGGGTGCCATGAAGCCAGTAACCGATAAAGTAGTACGACCTCTATTGACCTTTTCCAGGACAGAGATTGAAGATTACCTGACTTCCAATAAATACGGATGGAGACATGATAAATCCAACGATGAGACTCACTTTACCCGCAACCGCATCCGTAAAGACCTGATTCCCTGGCTGCAAAGTAACCTCAATCAATCAGTGATTGACCGTCTGGCATTACAGGCAAAGACATTTCAACAAGCGGACGACAGGTTTAAGGCTATTACTGATAAACTGCTGAAGAAACTTACTCTGGAAGATAGCGCAGAACAAATCGTCCTTGATCTGGCTTTACTGAAACAACTATCCGAGATTGAGCAGTTTTACATCCTGCGAAAATGCTACAGTTGTTTGAGCAAGACTGAGCATGAGTTCTTTATGCACAGTTTTGAGGAAGTCCGGAAACTCTTTGTATCAGAGGGAAGCACCCAGACCAGACTGGCTCATAGCATCTGGATTATTAAACAATACGATGAATTGATTTTGTCTACTCAGGACCCCGCAACGGATATTAGCGAGATTAAAGAACTGGTAATCGATGATAAACGCACTCATTTCGTCTTCTTCAACTGGCGTTTTACAATTAAATATCTGAAGAACATGCCCAAGAATATTATCAATACCCAACATATCCTGAGCGCTTTTATTGATATAAATAAAGTCTCCTTACCGCTTAAGCTAAGAGGCAGGCTATCGGGAGACAGGTTTATGCCCATCGGAATGAAGCAGGAAAAGAAGCTAAAAGAGTTTTTCATTGACGAAAAAGTTCCCAAATTGGATAGGGATAAAGTACCTATCCTCACAGATACAGAAAAGATTATCTGGATAGTCGGTTACAGAATGGATGCGAGAATAGTTTGCAGTAATGATACACACAAGATTTTGCACATCACTGCCGAACCTGTAACAACAGGTAGAAAAAGAGCTGCGAACAGGGCATTCAGCAACAAGGAAGGAAAATATGATATCTATGAATTCTGATATTTCGGAAGTATTGTTTAACGAGCGTAAAATTCAAGACAGGATAAGAGAACTTGCCCATCAAATCACAACAGATTATCAGGATAAAAATCCTGTTATTATAAGCATTCTAAAAGGTGGTTTTGTCTTCATGGCAGATTTAATCAGAAGCATTACAGCACCTATTGAAATTGACTTTTTAGCAATATCCAGCTACGGAAGCGGGACATCCAGTTCCGGTGTAGTAAAAATCAAGAAAGACATTGATATTGATATTACAGGACGCGATGTAATTATTGTGGAAGACATTGTCGATTCCGGTTTGTCTTTACAATACATCAGAGATTATATCAGCAAACATAATCCTTCTTCTATCAAAGTCTGTGTACTTTTGGATAAACCCAAAGCTCACAAACTGGACGTATCTTTTGAATATGTCGGTTTTGAAATCGGAACGGAATTTGTAGTCGGATATGGTTTGGACTATAATGAGAAATACAGAAACCTGCCATATATCGGTATCTTGAAAGAGGAGATCTATTCATGAACGAAAAGAAATCGCCACCTGAATCCGGCGATAAGGATAAAAAGTCACTATTCCAAAACCTGAAACCGCGTAAGCCACAGCAATCCATTACTTTTTGGCTGATGTTACTGCTCCTGGTAGCTTTACTATATCAGATGTATACCAACAGCGCTAAGAAAGTAGTAGATGTAACCTATGACTCATTTATTGTAAGAGTAAATAGCGGTCAGGTTCAGAAAGCCACCTTTATGGAACGTGATATCTATTTTGATGCCAGTGGCAGCAAGTATCATACGTTAATGCCATTTGATGATGCCAGACTGGTGGAAACATTAGTTGTAAAGGGAGTTAAAGTAAATACTCAAAAGCCTTCCGGCTGGAAGAGTATCATGATCTACCTCTTCCCTACCCTCTTGATTATCGGCTTTTGGTTATTCTTCTTCAGAGGAATGAATTCAGGTCAAAATAAAGCATTCAGCTTTGGCAAAAGCCGAGCCCGGCTATATGAAGGTAGTAAATACAAAATTACTTTCAAAGATGTAGCAGGTGTGGATGAAGCAAAAGAGGAACTGCAGGAAATAGTGGAATTTCTCAAAGACCCTAAGAAATTCCAGAGATTGGGTGGCAGAATCCCCAGAGGTGTTCTATTGGTCGGCCGTCCCGGAACTGGTAAGACTCTTTTGGCAAAAGCTGTTTCCGGAGAAGCAGGAGTACCTTTCTTTTCTATCAGCGGCAGCGACTTTGTAGAAATGTTTGTTGGAGTCGGCGCAGCCAGAGTCCGTGATTTATTTGAACAAGCCAAAAAGAACGCACCTTGTATTACATTTATCGATGAAATAGACGCTGTAGGACGTCACCGCGGAGCAGGTCTGGGTGGCGGACATGACGAAAGAGAACAAACCCTGAATCAGCTACTGGTTGAAATGGATGGTTTTGAACCAAACGACAGTGTAATAATTATAGCGGCTACGAATCGTCCTGATATACTTGATCCTGCTTTACTGAGACCAGGTAGATTTGACCGTCAGGTTGTAGTGGATTTACCGGATATCAAAGGCAGAACTGAAATACTCAGAGTCCATAGTCTTAAAGTACCATTGAGTCCTGACGTTAATCTGGAACTGATTGCCAGAGGTACTCCCGGTTTTAGCGGTGCAGACCTTGCCAATATCGTTAATGAAGCAGCATTAGTGGCAGCAGGAAAGAATAAAAAGCATATCGAAATGTCTGATTTTGAGACTGCAAAAGACAAGCTTATCCTTGGCAAAGAAAAGAAGAGTAAGGTCATACCTGAAGAAGAAAAACGTATCACTGCCTATCACGAAATCGGGCATGTTCTCACTTCCATTTTACAGGATAAAACCGAGCCTGTACATAAGGTTTCTATTATACCCAGAGGATTTACCGGCGGAGCCACACATTATCTTTTAACAGATAAAAGCGGATATTCAAAATCCTATCTGGACCAGATTCTGGTTACCCTGATGGGTGGCAGAGCAGCGGAGGAATTAATTTTTAATGACCTTACCACCGGTGCCGGAAATGATATAGAACGTTGTACTGATATTGCCAAGAAGATGGTGTGCGTCTGGGGTATGAGCGAAAAGATTGGTCCTATGACCATTGGTAAAGATCAGGGCGAAGTTTATCTCGGTAAAGATATCCTCTCCAGAGACATCTATAGCGATGATACAGCTAAACTCGTTGATTCTGAAATACACAATCTGATTCATGATTCTCATCAGAAAGCCAAGGATATTCTCAAAGACCACAAAGAACTGATGGATATCCTGGCAGTGAAGCTTTTGGAGATTGAGACTCTGGGAACCGAGGAAATTTTTGAAAACATTTTGGCACATGTTTCAGAAGCGAGCCGACCTTTGGTTGAAAAGAAATTCCAGCTTGCTATGGAGATGCGTTTTGAATATACTGCAAAGTCAACAGATGTAGAACCTGTTGTTGATGCAGCCAAGACAGATGAAGAAATCGGGCAGCTTGATAATGTGCCTGTCGATACACCTGAGAATGATAAGATACAGGATTAATAATGGAAACCATGCACGGAACAACAATAATCGGGATTCTGCGTGACGGTCATGTCTCCATCGGAGGAGACGGACAAGTCACTTTGGGCAATACAGTGATCAAAGCAACTGCTCTTAAAATCCGCAAGTTGCATGAGAATAAAGTTATTGCTGGCTTTGCAGGTGCTACTGCTGATGCCTTTTCACTGTTTGAAAAGTTTGAAGAGAAGCTCAAAATGCACAAAGGCAATCTGAAAAAAGCTGCTGTTGAATTAGCCAAAGACTGGCGTTCTGACAGAATCTTAAGGCGTCTGGAAGCTATGATTATCGCCGGTGATAAGACAGGGATATTACTTATTAGTGGACAGGGTGATGTTTTGGAACCTGATGATGGCATTATGGCAATCGGTTCCGGTGGTCAGTATGCACTCTCAGCAGCCAGAGCTCTCACTAAACACTCCAAGCTTTCAAACTCTGATATTGTCAGAGAATCTCTGTTAATTGCTTCTGATATCTGCATTTTTACTAATAAGAACATTGTCATTGAGGAACTTTAATGCTGGAAATAGATAAGCTTACACCCAAAAAGATAGTTGAAGAACTAGATAAATATATAATCGGTCAGACAGATGCCAAAAGAGCTGTAGCAATAGCTCTGCGCAACCGTTGGCGCCGGCAGCAGATTGAAGGTGAATTACAAACAGAAATCATTCCCAATAATATCATTCTGATAGGTCCGACCGGAGTAGGCAAAACAGAAATTGCACGCAGGTTATCACGGCTTGCCAACGCACCATTTATTAAAGTTGAAGCATCCAAATTTACCGAAGTGGGATATGTTGGCAGAGATGTGGAATCAATGGTCAGAGAATTGATGAATGTAGCTGTAAATCAGGTTCGGAGTCAGATGACAGAAGAAGTCGCGGAACAGGCAGCCAATAATGCAATGGAACGTCTGCTCGATTTAATGTTGCCATCCAAGCCTGACCATTCAAGCTCTCTAGAAATTGAAGAAGAACTTACTCAGCAACAACGCTATCAGCGCACACGTGAAAAAATGAAGCAGATGCTGATTGATGGCAAGCTGAATGAACGTGAAGTAGAAATCAAGAACGGAAATGAACCCGGACCAAATATTGAAATACTCTCCAATATGAATCTGGAGATGCTGGATGTAAACCTGGGGGAAATGTTTGCCAATATAATGCCCGGTAGAAACAAAGAACGCAGCCGTCATATGAAAGTACCTGAAGCTCTTAAGCATCTTCAGGAAAGTGAAGCATCACGTTTGGTAAATAAAGATAAGGTTATTGAAAAAGCAAAATTCCTCGTTGAGAATAACGGAATCATCTTTATTGATGAGCTTGACAAAATAGCCAATGCAGAGAAGCATAGCGGTATAGATGTATCCCGTTCCGGTGTACAGAGGGATTTACTGCCGATTGTTGAAGGCTCCAATGTTCCCACCAAATTTGGAACCATTGATACAGCACATATTCTGTTTATAGCAGCCGGAGCTTTTCATACAGCCAAACCGTCTGATTTAATCCCGGAATTGCAGGGTCGTTTTCCAATCAGAGTTGAGCTTAATAGTTTAACGCAGGATGACTTCAGACTCATTCTGACTGAACCGGAAAATGCACTCACAAAACAATATATTGCTCTCTTTAAATCAGAGAAGACAAATCTTAAGTTTACGACAGGGGCAATCTCCGAAATTGCTCATTTTGCTGCACTAGCAAATGAGAAGATGGAAGATATTGGTGCCCGCAGACTACATACTATCCTGAATGCTCTTTTGGATACCTTTATGTTTGATATGCCCAATGCTAAACTCAAAAACGTTGTTGTAGATGATAAGCTGGTGCTTGCTAAACTAAAGCCTTTGATAGAAAGCGAAGACCTTTCCAAATTCATTCTATAGTATGGCTACTTCTCTCAAGAATTTATTTCAGGCTCTCACATCCAGAAACTACCGTATCTATTTTACAGGACAGGGTATTTCTCTGATCGGAACCTGGATGCAAAGAACCACGATGGGCTGGTTTGTATATCGTTTAACAGATTCAGCTTTGCTGCTAGGTTTAATAGGTTTTCTCAGCCAAATACCTTCCGTGTTTATCGGTCCCTTTGCCGGAGTTTGGGCTGATAAGTTTAAAAGGCTTTCCATATTAAAAATAACGCAAACTGTATCACTGTTGCAAGCTCTTACCTTGGGAGTACTCGTCCTGACTAATACAATTCAAATCTGGCATCTGGTAGTTCTCAGTATATTTTCCGGTATTACTGAAGCTATAGACGCTCCTGCCAGGCAATCTCTGGTTATTGAACTCATCGAGAAAAGGTCTCTTTTGCCTAATGCCATAGCTCTAAATTCTGCCATGTTCAATGGTGCCAGACTAATAGGTCCTTCACTGGCAGGGATTATCATTGCTCTATCCAATGAAGGCTATTGCTTTCTGGTTAATGGACTGAGCTATATTGCTGTAATTATATCACTTTTCATGATAAAAGTTCCTATAAAAGAAATATTAGTCTCAACAGATTCGATGTTTGTAAAGATTAAACAAGGATGGAAATACTCTTTCAGTCATTTACCCATACGCTATCTTATTGCCAATATCTCTGTTATTACTATGTTTGGCATGTCTTATGCTGTTTTAATGCCTATCTTTGCCAGGGATATCCTGCACGGTGATTCCAAGACTATGGGCTTTCTGATGTCTATGGCAGGTGTAGGTGCCCTCATTGGTGCAATGTATCTGGCTTCCCGCAAATCTGTCCGGGGATTGACCAAAAAGATGGTCTATGCTGCATTAGTGTTTAGCACAGCTTTAATCATTTTTTCTTTCTCCCATAGCTTAATATTGAGCTTGAGCCTGATGTTGGTCGTGGGACTCGGCATGATGTTTCAGATGGCAACCAGTAATACAATCCTGCAATCTGTAGTAGATGACGATATGCGTGGAAGAGTAATGAGCCTGCACTCCATGGCTTTTATGTCTATCGCGCCTTTTGGCAGCCTATTGGTGGGATTCTTGTCAAAGAATATTGGCGCACCCATAACATTATCTATCTGTGCAGTTATATGTCTGCTCTGGGGCTTATACGGTATCTCTTTGCAAGGCAATCTCACAAAAAGTATAAATCAAATGTTAGATAAACATGAACAGGCAAATAAACCTGTCCCCGCAATTGATATAACCGACATTTCGGAAGAAATAATCAAGTAATATGAAAAAGCTATTCTATTATCTGGGAGATTCCACCTTTCCATATAGAGATATCATGGCAAAGCACTCTGATTTTACTGTCAATGGTCCTACTATACCCAAAAACAGTACCGTAATTGCAGAGCAAACCCATTCCAGGTATGTACATATCTGCAGGACTTCGGATTCCGGAGCAGGTTTTGATGAACATCTGCAAATACCTGATTGTGACGCTTTGGTTACCAGGCATCCCAATCAGTTTCTCTTAATCCGGACTGCTGATTGTACTCCTGTCCTCTTTTATGATAAACATACTGAGTCGGTAGGTGCAGCACATAGTGGCAGAGAGGGCACAAGAAAGAACATAGTTAGACAAGTGATAAATACGCTGCAATCTGAATTTCAATCAAAACCTGAAGATATTCAGGTCTGGATTGGGGCCGGCATCTGCAAAAAGCATTATCAGGTCAGTGATTCCATCTGGCAGGAATACGCCCAATCATGTCGTCAAAACGGATTAACAGTAGATGAAAGTGATACCTCTCATCTTGATATACAATACACGATTTATCAGCAACTCATTCAGGCGGGTATCAGACCTGAAATGATTACGTTAAACAATATCTGCACTTATGAATCAAATGTGCACTTTTCTTATCGTAAGGATGGCACCCACAACCGCCAAATCAATCTAATAGGATTAACAGATGGATAATATTATTTATAGTCCCTCAGGAGCCGTTTCTTTGCATATCAGTGAAGACAAGATGTCTGCCTGGATTTCTGTACAGAAGTCCGGCAAAATTATCGATGAGCAGGAAATACTGGACTTGATTGAACAAAATGGGATTTGTTACGGTTTTGAAGAAGCATTAGCCTGGATGGCTGATAACGGTATGGAAAAGGACTTTAATAAGCCGTTCCCTGTTGCCATCTGCAAACCCTCAAACAGTGAGCAACTGCTGAACATCCTTTTTGACAAAGTCAAAACCTATAATCCAGATAAAGAATGGACTTTCGATGATGTAAAAGACTGGACATTCATTGAACAAGGCGCTGTGCTGGCAGATACATCATACAATCTGTTTACTGAGGGTGGCTCAATATACAACGTGTTTGGCGAATTGACCACAGACTCAGCTAATAATCTGGATTTATTGCCATATATCGGAGATAATGTTAAGATAGATGCTGATAAGATAGTTGCCGATGTTACCGGCTACCCATATGTTGATAAAAATAACAAAATATGCGTTCTCGATAACCTGGTCCTGAATGAAGATATAAACAACCTGATTATTCCCGTCTCGTTGGCAGCTTCTTTAACAGTGAACGGCTCGATTACCGGAACTCGATTATCTGTACTTAAAAACCTGACCGTTACCGGTGATATTCGCAGAGCAGAAATCTATGCTGAAGGTAATCTTTTTGTTACAGGTGATATCGTGCAATGCCAAACCTCAGGTGTAGTTGTTTTAGAGGATATCAAAGTTCGTAGAATTCTTGACTCATTGGTTATTTGTAAAGGTCTGCTAAGTTTTGACAACATCATCTCGGGTTCACGGGTTATAGCTGAGAAACAAGTCGTTGGAAATATTGAAATGAGTGTTATTAGTGGCAGCCAGATTCAGACATCCGGCTCAATAGAAGCAGCTACCATCGGAAACACCGATAGTATTGAAACAGAGCTTGAAGTTACCATCAGCCCCTTTACCAAAGAGCGTATGACACAATTGACCAAAGCGATAATCAAGCTAAAAGAATCCCCTGATCTCAATGCCGGCAATATTGTACGGGTGGAGAAGGAGTTACACGACATGGAAGTTCAGTTATCTGATGATTTGAATATCTTCCTTAAAGACAGCAATAGTGCTACCAGATATGTCAAAGCATTTCAGGATATTTATCCCGGGGTGTATATCAGAGTTTTAAAGAATACCTACACTATCAAAAAATATCAGACTAATGCTGAGTTCTATGAAGAATAGCATTTTATGTAAGGATTATTGATGAATAAACTTTTTGTTGCTGCACTGTTAATCTTGCTTCTAGTATCCTTTCTCGGAGCAATTGAACCGCATTTTACCACAGACCCAGAAATTTCACCGGATGGTAATCAGGTTTGCTTTGTTTATCATGGAGATTTATGGCTTGTACCATTTACCGGTGGTACAGCAAAAAGACTTACAGCCACAGAAGCAAATGAATACGGACCTTGCTGGTCACCGGATGGTAAATCCATAGCGTTTTCTGCTAACCGCGAAGGACTTTCATGGACGTATGTAATCCCAGCCACAGGTGGAACAGCACAACCGGTTTTCAAAGATGGCATGACAGTATGTGACTGGTTTTCTGATAGCAATAGCCTGTTATGCGCCAAAAGTAATCTAAGCTGGGGCACATCTCTTTATAAAACTCAGTTAAACGGAAGTAAGCCGGTAATGATTGCTGAAATTGGAGATTATACCAGTTGTCTCTCTCCGGATAATAAAGAAATCATCTTCAACCGATATGGAGATGCCTACAGAGAATCTTACAAAGGCAGCACCAATGGTGATTTGTGGAAGTATAATATCAATAAAAAACAATATACCCGATTAACTGAGACTGATTATACTGAAAGATATCCGCGTTATTCTTTCACTAGCGACTCTGTGTATTTCTGCGCTTCAGATGGTATAAGATATCAGATTTATAAAGCTAACAGAAATGATTTGAGCAAAAAGACACAATTAACTAGTTTTACTACATGGTCCGCTCGTGACATTTCCATCGCACATAAGAATGATAATCTAGTCTTTGAATTCTTTGATACTATTTGGTGTTATTCTCCTACCAAAGCCGGAGAACAAATTTACAAACTGCAAATTGAGATTGCTGAAGACAATTGGACAGACTATAATAAAGAAGATATTGTTACAGACAATTTTGATAACTATTCTGTCTCTGATAATGACTTACTTCTGGCTTTCAGGTATAAGTATGACCTGTTTGTGATGCCACGTAAAGGTGGAGAAGTAAAACAGATTACTTATAATCAAAACGGTGTTGACGATATTGCTTTTTTGCCGGACAATCGGACAGTAATCTACAGCCAGTTCTCTGAAGGCGTCAAATCTTTGTTTTCCGCCAGAATTGATTCCACAATAGTAATTAACTCCCTCTCCTGGTTTGGCTCCGGCAAATACAATGTAGACAGCTTTTACAAATCCTCTGATTATCATTGGGTGATTGAATATACTGATTCTCTGTATAGTGGACGTATTGCGGTTGCGGATTCCATGTTTAACGATATCAAACCCATCATTACTGATAAGTTTATTACTTCAGCATTTGTTTTCAGTCCTGATGGTAAGATGGCTGTTTATGTCACCACCCGTGACGATGTCTATAGCAAAGAATTGTATTTGTACGATGCTCTGACCGGCACTCATAAAAAGGTCATGAATGAAGATAACAGGTTGTTTGGATTGCATTGGCTTCCCGACCAGAAATCTATCCTGATGAGCAGAAGTAATATACAACAGGATATTTCCAGACTGGATTTAGTTCCCAGAGATGATTATGAACTGGATACGGATAATTGGAAGGAAATCCTTACCAAAACTGACACTGTTGCTAGTGCAGATTCAATAAAAGCCAAGCCCGGCGATAGTATTTCTCCTAAAAAACCTATCAAGAAAGTAGAGAAAGCCAAATTGCTGTTTTCGGAAATCGACTGGTTTCAGCTTGATAAGAGAATCTACCCCATCATTAGTGATGCTGAGACCGTCTATGCCATCAAAGCTATTGATGACACATCTTTTTATTATATAAAGGATATTCAGGGCAAAGAAAAGAAAAGTACTGTTTATAAAGCTAATATTATGGGCAAGTACAGCACTGAAGTTGTAACCCTGCCTGATAATCCCAATCTACAAATTGTGAATGACAATCTTTTATACTATAAAGATTCAAATAAACTGAAAGCTTTTAATCTGAAATCTAAATCCAAAATCGACCTGAATAACCAGTTTACCTATGATTACAATCTTCGCACCCTGAATGAAAGAGTCTTCGAGCAGGTCTGGGGCATCTTCGGCAGAGGTTTTTATGACCCCAAGATGCACAATCTGAATTGGAAGAGCATCTATGAACGGTTTAAGCCTTACATGCAATATGCAGATTCTCCGGCAGTTCTCTCTGCTATAGTACAGGAAATGATTGGAGATGTTAATGCATCACACACCGGATTTTATCCACGTTCTGATAAAACCTCATCTTATAAACAAGTTGCTCTGCTTGGTCTGGAGTTTAATCAGAGGAAACTGCTTCAACGTGGTATGGAAGTATCAAGAATTTACACCGGTTCCAGATTGTACAATTACTATGGAATCAGAGACGGAGATACATTACTCTCAATCAACGGCACAATGATTACTCCCTTCATAGCTCTGGACTCTCTCCTCGCAGATAAAGTCGATAAGAAACTTGATTTGGTTTTTATCCATAATGATAAGGAAATCATTGCCAATATAAAAGGATTATCCTGGTTTGCTAACCGCCAGTTATGGTTCCAGGACAAAATCGAGCGCCGCAAGAACGATACCGATAAACTCTCAGATAACAAGATAGGATATGTACAAATCCCCCGCATGGGTGGCAATGAGTATCTGAATTTCCTCCGTGATATCTACAAAGATAACGCTGACAAAGAAGCTTTGATTATTGATATCAGAGGTAACGGTGGTGGCCATCTTCATGAAGTCCTGATGGATTTCCTGGAAACCAAACCTAATGCTTACAGTACAACCCGTTATTATGGCGCTGTAAAAAGAGAATCACCCCGCCGGACCTGGACTAAGCCGATTGTCTTGCTCATCGATGAAAGCTCATTCTCTGATGCAGAAATATTCCCTCAGTTATTTAAAGAAGCCAAACTCGGAAAAGTAGTTGGTATGCCGACCAGCGGTTCTGTTATTGGTACCTGGGAAATTGATTTGATAGACGGTTCCAGTATGCGCTTGCCTACTTCAGGCTGGTATCGTCTGGATGGTACAAATATGGAAGGCAACGGCGCACAGCCCGATATCAGGGTTGAGATGACTCCCAATGATATCATAGCGGAAAATGATTTACAGCTCAGGAAAGCTGTAGAAGTATTATTAGAGCAAATAAAATAGTATGACAGAACAGAAAAACTATTTAAAGAACTTACTGCTCAGAGCTGAAGTAGTAGGAAAAAAGAACTGGCTTCAGGCAATTAACCTGCTGGAAAAAGCTACAGACGATTATCCGCGTGAAAGAGCAATCTATCTTACCTTAGGCGATATTTACGCACGTAATAAGAAATTCGAGCAAGCTATCAGTTCCTATCAGCAGGCTTTGACAATTGACCCCAAAGATGAGCATTTGCTTTTCATTATCGGCAATTGTTATCTGTCTTTGAGCGAGTACCAAATGGCTAATGCCTATTACGACCAGGTTTCTGACGAAACTCCGGAACTGCATTATAATCAGGCTCTGGCTTATGCTTACAGTGGTCAGCATGAGGAAAGCCTTAAACATCTCAAAATCCTGCTCAACACCGTCAAAGACAATATTAATATTTACTACTTCCTGGTGGAAGAGCTGCTGCGTCTTTCCAAATATGATGATGCCATCTCATGGCTGAATGAAGTTGGTAAACGTTTTGGGGTTCAACGGCATCAACAGATATTAATCGGGTTTGTTTACAGCTTCAGAAAAATCTGGCTTAAATCTTATGTCGCTTTTGAAAATGCTGATAAAATGACTAATATAACTAACCCTGACCACCTGCATTCCTATGCTACTGCTGCCTGGCAAATCGGACAACTGGATAAATCTGCTGATATTTTAAACAGAGCTATTGCCATTAATCCATATCAGAATATCTTCCATGAGGATTTAATCAGGTTGTATATTGAGCAGGAAAACTTTACAGCGGCAAAAGAAGCATTGAAAAGGGCAAACGATAATAGCAATCACTCCAATCCTGTTTTGCTCTTACTCAAAGATAAGATTACCAGATTGGAAGCTGCAAAAAAAGAATTTCCCATTCCGGATACAGATGACTAATAACCAGAATGAAGCAGACAAACACTGGATGGCTCTTGCTATCAGTGAAGCTGAAATTGCCACTCAAGAGGATGAAGTTCCCATCGGCGCTGTACTGGTTAAAGATAATCAATTAATCATAGCTGAACATAACAGAACCCGCCAGAATAATAATCCTCTTGCCCATGCCGAGAAACTCATTATTGACAAAATAACTGCCTCTGGAACGAAGTACCTACAGGATTATACCTTATATGTGACTTTGGAACCCTGTATGATGTGTGCAGGAATGCTTATCTGGAGCAGACTGGGCAGACTTGTTTTTGCAGCACATGACCCCAAAGCCGGAGCAGTTGGCTCTATTTATAACGTTCTGAAAGATAAGCAGTTTAATCATCGCCCTTTAGTTACGTCCGGCGTTATGAAAGATGAAGCCGGAGCCTTATTGAAGCTGTTCTTTCAGTCCAAAAGGGTTTGATTTGTCATTCCTGCGAAGGCGGGAATCTTAATTTCTTCCCTTTATGTCTTAAAGCCTTTATGGTAAAATAATCAGGAGAGTTGCCGGAGCGGTTGAACGGGACGGTCTCGAAAACCGTTGTGCCTTTACGGGCACCCAGGGTTCGAATCCCTGACTCTCCGCCATTTTAACAATTCATAATACTCCTCTAAACCTTCAAGTAATCAGTCTTACTATCCTCTTGGGGTCCACCCGGGGTATGCTTAATGATATCACTAAGCATCAAGCAAGTTAATACATAGTTGTTAGTAAGACTGATTACTTGCAGCTTACTTGTAGATTACATGATGCATAAGCATCCGTCATTCCTGCGAAGGTGGTAATCCCGAGTGTTTGTCATTCCCGGCTTGATCGGGAATCCAGTACCTTAAAAACGCGGAACGAAGTGCAGCAATACTATGCAACTCTTTTGAGCCATAATTAAACCTCCTCTGCCCTTAAATTGTGTTTTATAGCTGCCGGGAAGACGCCTGGACTTTCCTTAGACAGTTAACTAAGGGTCTCTGCAGCAGTGTACATACAGCTATCATAGACTCAACAATGGCAGTTATGGATTATCTTATGCATGTAGTTCAGCATTTAGAAGCTGCGTGAAAATACCAAAAGAAGAGCATTGCCGGAGTTCAATTTGCCCATTTTATTCTTCAGTAGATATCTTTGTGATAGGGCAAATCGGACTTCGGAATGCGTTATCTGTAAAGGTGTTAGCTGAAGTCCGAAATTCCCTTTTACAATGCTTTCATTTTTCACTTGGTGAGGGAATTTTGAACTCCAGCTATCCGCTTATTCATTTTCGGCCAGCCTCTAAATGCAGAACTACATACATATTCTTTCTCTATCCTTTTCCTTACTTGCTTATTATCCCTTGTTAACCTCCTGTTCATACCTTAACTGACCAGAGGATTTTTCAAAGACTCAACAGAGAATCTACAGGAAGTCATCGGGGACTCGAGTCTCTGAAAACTCCCTGCAGACTCCCTGAAGACTCCCTGCGTCAAACAATAAATATAGGAGTAATAAATAAGCGGTATTACGATAACAGATAAGGAGAGATTAAGAATAAGAAAAGGGATTTTATGTATATAGCTTGAGCTTGTCCACAATAGTGTTTCGCTAATCCGTTTGGTTTATGATAGTCGTAGGGACATGCCTTGTGCTTGTCCGTAAAAGTTGATATGATATTTATTATTGTTTTTAATGGAATATTTTATTTATCTGCTTACTGCAATGTAGAGGGCTGTTGCTAGTTTTACCAGGTTCTCGTCAGTACTGATGAGGCGTTCGGATAATACAGAAGCGATATTTGTCATGATTTTGAATGCTATATCAGGATTTTTAATGGCGAATTGATTAAAATCTTTTTGTGAAAGGGTATACAGCTCACAATCTGTAACAGCGATAACATTGGCAGAACGCAGGTTTTCACCCAAAAGACCGTTTTCACCAAAGGTGGGGCAGCAATCAGCTGTCAATGTAGCAAGCATTTTATCACCGGCTTCCTGAGTATCAATACCTTTGATGAGTTCCTTGGTTACTTTTACAGTTCCCTGCATGAGAACAAAGATATGATTACCTGTAGTCTGTTCATGTATGATATACTCGCCCTTGGTTATATTCAAAGGTTCCAGAAGTAATCTTACCTGCTCGATTTGCGTATCTGTTAAATTATGAAAAATGCGGATTTTCCTCAAGTCATCAAAGCTGAATTTTCCCATTTTCAAAACTCCCCTAATCCATCACAATAGCCAGGTCGTTATGTTCAATCACTAAGTCTCTTTTGGGATTCCAGTTGATACTGGTGCGTTTATCAGAAGTAGCTTTGCGTGACTTGGCAAGAGATGTTTTGATAAATTGGTCAATGGCAGATGAATCGTCTTTGAAAATGTCATTTAAATCAAGCTCTGAATCCTTGGTAAAGATACCCAATAATAGGATTTTTTCTTCCTTGTACATAAAGTCAAAGACTTCACCATACGTCTTCCCTATCAGGCTATTGGGTATTTCTATTATCGTCATCAGTTGTTCATTATCTTTGGCAAGATGTTCGTACAATTCCAGATAACGCTGTTCGAGAATAGTATTAGCCAGCAGATATCCACCCAGTTCATCATTGACTATTATACTTTCAATGCCGATTCTGTTTAGTAAATTCTTATTGGAGCTATTCATCAGTTGAACAGTAACATTAACTTTGCGGGAAACAAAATGCACAGCATTGGCAATGATGATGGAGCGGTCATCAGCGCTTTGAGCAGATAGAGTCTGGTCAGCTAAGATAATGACCTGGTCAGCCGTTTGCACAGACGCACGTCTGAGTACTTCTTCCTGAGTGGGTTCACCTCTGACAAATTTAACCTGCAAGGAAGGAAAACGTGATTCTATGCTTTCAAAAAACTCGACAGTCTGATTGGAAACAATGCCAATAACTGTATCTCCGATATTCTTCTCAGTCAAAGCCTGTAGTAGTATCATAGCAGTCTGATTCCAGCCGCAGAGAACCAGATGATGTGTTGCATGTATTGGTTTCAAACCCTTTGCTCCTTTTAACTTATCTTCCACAAATACGGAAGCCACTAAACCGGTAAAAACAGATAACATAACATATCCGAACAGGATTAAAATCATCCCGACCGTTCTGCCTGGATATGTTACAGGATACTTGTCACCATAACCAACAGTTGCAATAGTAACTACAGCCCACCAGATACCATCCCAAAATGATCTGATAGTTCCTGAACCAATACCGTTATATTCAAATCTCCAAACTAAAAAAGAACATATCAGAATCAAAAGCGCTACGAACCAACCTATGATAATAACACGTTTAATCAATAAACGATTATCAGCAGATAGAAATGCAAAGCCTTCCCAGCGTTTGTTAATGAACCGTAAAACACCGCTGCGTAGTTTCATATATTCTCAATAGTTATGCTATTATCAGAAACAGAATCATGTTGGAAATACCAATCAACAGATTAACCGCCATAACAAAGTAAATCAGATACTTGTGTACGTACTGGTTATAATATTGCCTGATTATCTTACTGCTAAACTGTTCATCAAAATCATCTATTCTATGTTCTATCCTGAGTTGTTCAATTAGCTTGGGGATTAATTGTCTGAGGATTTTAGTAACAATGTCTTTAATAATCTGGGCGATGAATGTTCTGATTTTAGTCTTCCATGACCTGGGCAGCAGCTTCCATTCGTCAATAAACTGAACCTGTTCCCATACTGTATCAAAAACAAGTTTTTCCCATTTGGACAGATATCCGAAAGACCTGGAATTATCTACCTGGTCCAGAAAATCATGTAGTATTGCCCTAACTTTGTTAAAGACCCAATCACGTTTGGCAATCAGAAATCCCGGAGTTAGCGGGATATGTACGCCAAAGACAAACCTGCTTTTACGGTTAAACAGTACCCAACGGATAAGGTTAATCAGCATAACGCCAATCGCCACATTCCAGACAATAAACAACAAAGATTTAAGGAATATCATCAGAAACCTCCTCCGGAACCACCGCCACCTGAGCTTCCACCACCAAAGCCTCCGAAACCACCAAAGCCTCCACCGCTTCCAAACCCGCCACTGCTGCCAAAGCCTCCTCCACCTCTGCGGTCACCACCGCCAAGTATCGAGAAAAGCATCAGCCAGTAAAATATTCTCCCTTTGGTAATTATGACCAAAAAGATAAAGATGGCTATGACTATTAATGAAGCGCCTTTGTTTGATGATCGTGAAGTTTGTTGTTGTCTGACAAAGTTTGGCATACCGGTTATCTGAACATTTTTAAACTGAGCAATCCGATTTACAACTAGCAGCGTTGCTTGTTTTACTGCATCGTTATAATTTTCACTCCCTTTACTGAGGAATGAAGTCATTGTTCTATATGCTTCTGCTGTATAAGCATCTGTCAGATATTCTTCAGAACCATATCCGACTTCAAATTTAATTTTACGTTCCTGGATAGCAACCAATAACAAGACACCTTCGTCTTTCTTATTACCAACGCCCCATTTTCTAAACAAGTCTGTGGCAAAATTGCTATAATCCTGACCGCCGATATCCGAGAAAACTGCTATAGCCATCTCAACATCAGTCTTTTCTTTAAGATCTGTCAGCCATAGGGTAAGTTCCTGTTTATTCTCTTCAGACAATACCCCTGCATAGTCATTAACCCAGCCTGTGGGTTTGGGAAATTCCTTCTGAGCAAACAGGCTAAGACTGATTGAAAACAGAATCAGACAAATCAGTATTTTACAAAACAGATTCCGGCTCACGCAGGTATGGCTCTCAGAGTGATTATTATACTTCATTCAGGATATGTCCCATCTTCTCTTTCTTGGTTTCAAGATAGAAACGGTTATCACTGGAAGGACTGATTTCAATCGGTACTCTTTCAACAATATGTAGTCCGTATCCCTCTAAGCCAACTACTTTCTTTGGGTTATTGGTTAAAAGACGAATTTTGTGTAGTCCCAGGTCCTTAAGGATTTGAGCACCAATGCCATAATCACGTAAATCAGCAGCAAAGCCCAAATCAATGTTTGCCTGGACAGTATCTCTGCCATCATCCTGCAGATGGTATGCTTTAATTTTATTGAGTAAACCGATACCTCTGCCCTCTTGTCTCATATAGAGGATTACACCACAACCTTCTTCGGCTATCTTTCGGAAGGATTCAGCCAGTTGCTGTCCGCAATCACAGCGATGCGAAAATAAAGCATCTCCAGTCAGGCATTCAGAATGAACTCTGACTAAAACATTATCCTGATTTTTAATATCTCCCAAGACTAATGCCAGATGGTACTCATCAGAGACCGTGCTGATGTATGTCATTATATCAAAGTCACCATAAAGATTAGGCAGTTTAGCTTTAGAAACTCGTTTCACAAGCTTCTCTTTTTTTCTGCGATACTGGATTAAATCCTCGATAGTAATCATTTTGAGACTATGTGTTTTGCTGTATTCCATCAAATCCGGTAATCTTGCCATTTCGCCATCAGGACGTATCACCTCGCAGATTGCTCCCACCGGATGCAGACCTGCCATTCTGGCTAAGTCTACTGTTGCTTCAGTATGACCGGCACGTCTTAACACACCGCCTTTTTCTGCAAGCAACGGAAAGATATGTCCTGGTTTCATAAAATCAGAAGCTAAACTCCCCGGATCAGCCAGTTTTGTTATTGTAGCCGCTCTTTCACTTGCTGAAATACCAGTAGTTGTTCCTTCGAACGCGTCCACAGATATGGTGAATTTGGTGCCATGACGGTCAGATGTATGCTTAGTCATCAAGGGAACTTCAAGACGTTCCAGCCAATCAGCTTCCATCGGAACGCAGAGTAAGCCTCTGGCATGAGTTATCATAAAGTTTACTTTCTCTGGTGTTACAAGTTCTGCCGCCATGACTAAATCTCCCTCGTTTTCACGATTGGCGTCATCAACGACAATAATCATTTTACCCTGACGGATTTCATCTATAGCTTCTTCAATTGTACTAAAAATGCTTGGTTTTGTTTCAGGCATTATTTTGTCCTTATTCCGGTTTTCTTTTCATTTCTGCTCTTTTCTAACATCATATTTATCATATCAAAATATCCGATGCTTATAAGACGTAAATCAGAACTTTATCATTTAAGCAGTTTTTTATCATATCTGACATTGTCAATAGCAAAGTATTGTTCCAGCCAATCCAGAGTATAAGTAATATCATCCGGGATGGGTGCTGTGAAAGAACAAAGGGCTTTTGTATATGGATGCACAAATTCAAGCTTCCATGCGTGCAAAGCTTGCCGTTTCATATGATTAGACAGCAGATCGTGTACCTTCTTTTTCATGTTTTCAGGCACATTGGATTGAACATTCTTTACTGTGTTATAGAGTAAATCTCCTAATACCGGAAAGTTTTTATCAGCGAAATGAACTCGTATCTGATGCATTCTTCCTGTTTCCAGATTAATCTCACACAATGCAAAGTAATAGTAAAAATGAATGACTCTATAGTGGGTCAAAGACAACCTACCGTCATTAGTGACGGACATCTTTCGAGGATTTGCGATAGATCTGGATATATATGTTTCAATCGTTCCATCCGAAGGATTAGGAATTCCAGTTGTAATAGCCAGATATGTTTTCTTCACTTCTCTTTTGGCAAACATGTCAGAAAGAACAGATTGAGTAGCATCATTCTTGGCTATCAGCATTAATCCGGAAGTCCCTTTATCCAGCCTATGCACAATACCCGGACGATTGATATTCTTATCAGAATTTAGTCCTGCACCATAACGAAAGACTATTGCATTTACCAAAGTATTATCGGGATTTCCAAAACCAGGATGAACTATCATTCCGGCAGGCTTGTTTACTACAGCCATGTTTTCATCTTCAAAAATGATATCTATCGGTATATCCTGAGGTTCAATATCCTTGGGTTGTTGCTCCGGTAAAATGATAGAAATCGTGTCACCCTTTTGGAGCAGAAGACTCTTCTTTACCGGAATATGATTTACTTCAATCATATCTTCGGCAATCAGTTTCTCAATGAATGTCCTGGAAAAGAGTTCCTTGATCTCCAGGCTTACCAGATACTTATCCAGCCTTTGCATATCATCTGAACCATAGGTGTATTGGAGTTTCTTCATCATCAGATTATGCTTTTACGATGATAAAAATCGCTCCGATAGAATTGCCTTTTCTGTTTCTGATAATACTGCTATTAAGCTTAAATGCAGTCTTTAATGAATTGATACTTAATATCTTGTCGTGAATATTGTTGCCTGTTTTAATGCTGTCTATGATAATTGGTTTGAGGTCATCTTCCATATATTCAGGTAATAGTGTTTCCAGAATGTTAAGGTTTTCTGATAATGCAGGGAAATTCTCTTTAATAAAATCATTACAATAGACTATTTCTCCGATAATTGTGATGATCAGGCATCCTTCAGGAAGCATACTGATTAGCATCTGTAATCTCTGATGATGTTCATATATCTTATCTGTTTTCAGGTTATCAAATCTGATTATTATCTTCATCATTTTATCTAGTGCAGTCATAAGGTTTTGGATTTCCTCACCCTGCTGATGGGTTTTCAAATCCAGGTCTATCTGATATTTGCCTTCAGAAATCTCACTCATCATCTTGTAGATTTCCTTCAGTGCATTGTCGTATTGATATGGAACATAGTAGAACAATACCACAAAATAGACAAATTGAAACATAAGAAACAGTATTACAATAGATTGTAAATCAGTTTTTAGTTGCTGTAATCTGATTGGAGCGTTTGCTGACAATAATATAAGGACAGATTCAAGAATGAATACAGCAAAAAAAATTAAAATCAGGACTTGATATCGGGATTTAATCGACTTCTTCATATCATTCCTTCTTTCCTGCGATGTCTTTGATAAGTTTATCAATATTGCCTTTGGGGCCGAGTAATATTAGTATGTCACCTTCATGGACATAATCATTAGCACCGGGCATATCATTAATTCTTTGCTCCACCACATTCCTGCCATCTTCTGTGATGTTCAGGTAATTATATTTTATCGCTATTACGTTTATTCCCCTGTCAGCCGGTAAAGCCAGAACCTGCAAAGTCTTGCCTACAAAATCATGAGGGGCTATCAATTCCAACATGATATGGCCGGATGTGAGATTTATGTACTCAAGTATGTTCTTGGAGATTAATGTCTTTGCTAACTGAATCCCTACCATTTCCTCGGGTAAGTAAATGTTTTGCACACCTAGGAATTCAAGAATCCTGCCGTGCAGATGATTCTCTACACGAGCATAAATCATATTGACACCTATCTTTTTTAGTATTGCACTTGTGAGAATACTCTCCTGAATACTACTACCAATCGCCAGAATGACTGCGTCAACTTCATGGATAGTCAGACCTCTCAGCGCATTTTCATCTGTCGAATCCAAACATGCTGCCAGCGAGACATAATTCTTTATATCATCTATCAGTTTTTCGTTTTTATCGATTGCGATGACATCAATACCATTTTCTGCAAGTGTTGTTGCTACAGTCCATCCAAATTTTCCTAAGCCTATTACTGCAAATTTTGCCATAATGAATCCTTCCTTAATTATCCGATAGCAATTTTTTCTTCTGCCAAAGAGTAGTGTATAACTCTTTTTCTTTGTGATATTGCAAAGAGGACCGTTAAGGGTCCAACTCTGCCAATGTACATTAGCAATACGATCAGAAACTTACTGACACTGCTGAGATTGGGAGTAATACCCATAGACAATCCGACTGTGCCAAAAGCAGATACTGCTTCAAATATTGTTTGTTCTAAAGTGAATGGATCAACCATCAGCATGATGTATACAATTACAAATATAAAAATCATAGCCAGCATAATCAGACTTGTGCTCTCTCTAACACTGGAAGAACTGATTTTACGCTTAAAAATTGTCAGTTCTGATTGCCCTTTTACTAGTGCAAATATAGATAATACTAACAAAGCAAATGTAGATGTCTTTACACCACCACCTGTTGAACCGGGTGAAGCGCCGATAAACATCAATATTATCGACACTAATGACGTGGCATGGCTAATCTGGCTCTCATCTATAGAATTAAATCCGGCTGTCCTGCATGTAACCGATTGAAACCATGAGCATAATAGCCTATGATGAATTGCAAAACCTTTCATTGTATGGTTGTATTCGGATAACAGAAATGCAATCGTTCCAAAAGCTAAGAGAAATGCAGTCATGGAAAGCACAACTTTCGTATGTAAGGTAAGTGAATAACGGGTATTCTTTTTTACTGCATGATTATATACATCTATGATTACAGAAAAACCCAGTCCACCCATGATTATTAAAAAGGTTATCGCCAAGTTCACGTTAACATTAAACGCATAACTTATAAAATTATCACTAAACAGGCCGAATCCGGCATTGCAAAAAGCTGATACTGAGTGAAAGACAGAATAATAGAATGCTTTTATGGGCTCCAGAGTCTGGCTGAATGTAAAGTAGAGAATGAATGCTCCAATCGCTTCAATAATTATAGTAACCAGAATTACATTCTTTACTAATGTCAGCATGTCAAATTTCATGCTTTCACCCATTACATTCTGCATCACATTCTCGACCTTAAGAGTTAGCTGCTGTCCCAATAATACTGCAAAAGCTGTAGAGATTGTCATTATACCCAATCCGCCCACCTGGATCAGAGCTAGTATGACTAATTGCCCGAATAGTGAATAATAAGTTCCAGTGTCAAATACAACTAAACCTGTCACGCATGTGGCTGATGTAGCTGTAAACAGTGCATCTATAAATGGTGTAATTCTTTGAGATACTGTCGCTGAGGGTAACATTAAAAGAAAAGCCCCGGCTAATATTGTTGTTGCAAAACTCAGTAAGAAAGTGATAGGTGGGTTTTTGATAAGCCTTTTAAAGAGAAAGCCCTCAAAAGCATGAAAGAAAAAATACCTCGCAATAAAAAATGTCTGCCTGATTAATAAAAAGAAGATTACAAACTTGTCATCATATAGCAATAGCATACTGCCAAAAACTAGTATCAGTATATCGGCAATCGATCTCTTTCTGTGCTCTGCAAAAGGCTGACTGTTAAATCTTAATAAAAGAGAAACCACTATGAAAAGAAGATTCGCATATGCAGTCCACAATTGGGCTTGATTTATTTCAAAATATTGATTGATAACAGGTTCAAAGAATAAAAGTAATATGTTCCATAGAGCAATCAAATATGCCAGAGTTTCAAAATAGGAACTTGCTCTTCTAATAATTTTTGAAAGATTCATTTTACTATAATGAAGCGATTACAGATTGTATCTGTTTGAAAATCTCCGTAATTGATTGTTCCCCAGTTATTATGGACAGCAGTTTGTTTTCGGTGAAGAATTCTTTTAGCGGCATTGTCTGCTCATAAAACTCTTCAAACCTCTTGTGTATCGCTTCCGGCTGATCATCTTGCCTGATTATCAGTTTCCCCCCGCATTCGTCACAAATACCAGAAACCTTGGGTGGTTGTGTGTTCAGATTGTAATTTACCTGACAATTCTGACAGACGCGCCTGGCAGAAATTCTGTCTATCGCATGAGCTTCAGATAATTCCAGATAAAATACTCTCTTCAGTTCATAGTGCTTTAGCAGATATTCAGCCTGAGCTATTGTTCTGGGAAAACCGTCGAAGACAATACCCAGAGCTTTACCATCTGTACTACTGTCGACTAATTCAAAAACTACTTCATCAGGAACAAGTTCGCCTCTTTGAATAATTTGCTGAACTTTAGTCCCGATTGGAGTCTGGCTTTTAATATGGTACCGGAAAAGGTCACCAATATTAATATGCTGATAATTTAGCTCAGCGCTAAGCTGCACAGCCTGAGTACCTTTACCACTACCTTGGATGCCGAGAAAAGCAAAACATTTCATACCAACCTCATAAAGTGTTACTTATCGCACAACAACTGTTTGTTGTCAAGTGTCAACTTTTCTCCAGTACGACACAAGCCACTGAATACTCTTTTTCGTGAGATAAGGATAAATGACAATTTGTGATGTTTCTGCTTTGAAGTGCTACTTTTGTATTACCTGAAATTACTAGTTCAGGAGAACCTCCGGAACATATTACTGTTTCAATTTCTGACCAACTGACCTCATGATTCCAACCCGTGCCCAGAGCCTTCATAAATGCTTCTTTGGCAGCAAATCGGACAGCATATGATAATCCGGGATCTGCTTTCGATTCACAATATGCTATCTCCTGCTCTGTATATACTTTCGATCTGAAGGCAGGATTCTTTTCTAATACTCTTTTAATTCTGGCTACTTCAATTATATCAACACCAATGCCTGCAATCATTATTATCCCTTGAATCTTGTTTCGTGGTCAAGCAACCACTTCTTGATTTCCAAACCACCGGCAAAGCCATGCAGTTCACCATCACTGCCAATGATTCTATGACATGGAATTAATAGCGGTATATGATTTTTACCCAAAGCTGTACCAACTGCTCTGGAAGCTTCTGGATTTCCTATTGCTTTGGCAATGTCAGAATACGAAGCTGTCTGACCAAATGGGATTTCTTGTGTTTTTGCCCAAACCTGTAATTCAAATTCTGTTCCTTCCAGCTTGTAGGGTAAATCAAAACTCTTTCCGGTTCCGGCAAAATACTCATCAAGTACTTGTTTAATACGATTAGTGTATCTATCTATTAATTCAAGTGCTTGGTGCTGCCAGTATTTTTCTTCAGTTATGAATTTAATCATATTGATTTCAGTGCCATCATGTTCAATTACAAGAAATATTGGTTCATGTCGATAAAAGGCATACATATATTACTCCAAAAAAAAAGGGAGCTTTTACGCTCCCAAAAATCAGACCATAGGTCTTTTGCGTTCTTTGATTCTTCCGGCTTTACCTTTTGCAGCGCGTAGATAAAATAGCTTAGCGCGGCGCACGTGGCCAAAGCGAACGACTTCAAGTTTATCAATCATAGGAGAATGATGCGGAAATATACGCTCAACACCAACACCGTTTGATACTTTTCTAACGGTAAAGGTTTTTGATATTCCGGCTCCGCGTTTTTGTATAACGAGACCCTGGAATACTTGTATGCGTTCTTTTGCGCCTTCCTTGATTTTATAGTGGACTTTCACCGTATCCCCGACTTTAAACTCGGGATAATCGGTTCTTAATTGTTCTCTGCCTATTTGCTGCAGAATATCCATTGGTTCCTCCCTTTATATACAGCGAGAAGTTATGCGGTCTAAAACTATCGCCACGGCACTGCGGACTGACAAGTGATTGTAATCACCCGTTCCTTCAATTGGATGAAGGATAAAGTCTGCACCGTTATGAACTGATTCGGTAAGACCATGTCCTGTGCCGAATAAGAGTAGCACAGGTTGGTTTTTTTGGCTAAGATTTGAGACTTCCATAAAGGAAATCTGTTTGTTCATATTCCGTGCGGTTGTTGTTATTACAATTGGCTGCATAGCTTCCTGCGTTGTAATCATGCTTATGCTCGATTCAATCGAGTCAATTGTTGTTATTAGTGATAAAGCCCTGCTTCTATCCTGATTGTAAGTCATACCAATATCTGATTGCCAGAAACTGACTACCTTCTTAATATATTCATGCTGACTTGGATCAGGAGTAATAATAAAATATCTTTTAAATCCAAAGGTCGAAGCACTGCGAGCGATATCATGGATGTCAAGATTTGTAACAGATGTCTGCACTATTTCGTTATGCTTGTTCAGAACAGGGTAATGCACCAACCCAAGATACAAAGAACTCATTTCTTTAATAAGTCCGGACGACGTTTTTGTGTTAAAAGCAAAGATTGCTCTTGACGCCATCTTTTTATCAGCTTATGATTGCCGTTGAGTAATACTTCAGGTACTTTCATCCCCATAAACTCAGGGGGTCTTGTATAACAAGGATACCCAAGTAGTCCGTCGCAGAAAGAATCAGTTTCGGCAGATTCAATATCATTCAGAACTCCGGGCAGAAGCCTGCTCATTCCATCTATAAATATCATAGCAGGTATTTCCCCACCGGAGAGTACATAATCTCCAACTGAAATCTCATCAGTAACCGATAAATCCCGTACCCGTTGGTCAATCTCTTTATAATGTCCGCAAACAAGAATGATATGCTCAAACTTTGAGTATTCAATCAGAATATCCTGAGTAAGAACTCTACCCTGAGGGGTGAAATAGATTACAGGAGCATCAGACTTCTTTTTAGCAAGGCTGATTGCTTTGTAAAGAGGTTCAGGTTTAACTACCATTCCCGCTCCACCACCATAAGGATAATCATCCACCTGATTATGCTTATTACCGGAGTACTTACGAAAGTCTCTAAACTTTACTTTTAATTGCTCCAGCTTTATCGCTTTGGCAATCATACTTTCTTTGAGAAAGCCTTTAAACATTCCGGGAAATAGCGTCAGGACTTCGATATGCATACTTCTAGCAGCAATTCTATGTTTTGCATAAAAACTATTTTGTTTTGTCTGTCAATGGAATAGACATAATGCTCCACATTGGGAACAAGTAGTTCCCTGCCATCTTCCAGAGCAATAATCAAAACTGATTGCAGCGGATTAATCATAGCATCTGCTATGGTTCCGATTATGGCGTCCTGGAAATGAATCTTAAATCCAAAGAGACTTTTGACATCGTCTTCATCTTCAAATTCTTCCAAATCCTCTTCTGCCAGGGCAACAATCACTTTCGCTGTTGTTCTGCACTCTTCGGCAATACCATCCTCTTTAAAACGAAGATAGTCTCGTTTGTTTACAGTCTTTGTCTCTACAACTGTTACAAAAAACACTCTATGGCTGGAAAAGATCAAAAAACATTCCTGAAGCTGGTTTAGAATAGTCTTGTATGGTTGGCTGAATTGAACGTGGTAAAAGCCATCGGGTTCCAGTCTGCCAAGCCTGCCGATTCCGACCAGATCAGATACTTCCATTTACTCGATAATTTCGAGCTCTGCCCTTTTTCCTTGCTTTGTGCTTACAGCATTAATAATAGTACGGATGGAACTGGCAGTACGGCCGCGTTTACCGATAACTTTGCCGATATCGGTTTTAGCTACGCGAAGTTCATAAAGAGTAATCTTATCGCCTGTGATTTCTGTGATATTTACTTCACTCGGGTCATCAACAAGAGCTTTCACGATAAATTCAATAAGTTCCTTCATGTTATACCTCGTTTTCTTTCATTTCCGGTTCAGTAGTTTTCTTTTGTGTTACTTTTTGTTCATGCCAGATTTGCAATACACCTGCTTTGCGAAGCAAGCTGCGAACTGTATCGCTGGGTTGAGCACCGACGCTCAGCCACTTTATTGCCAAATCTTTATCAACAGTAAGTTTTAACGGATTAGGCTTGGGATCATACCAACCAATGCACTCAATATATTGTCCATCACGCTTCTTGCGTGAATCAACGGCTACTATACGATAAAAAGGCGCATCGTTAGAACCCATACGTCTCAATCTCAGTTTTACCATTTCAACTCCTTAGAATAATTACATTTATCAATTAATAGCATTAATTTTAAAACCCGCATTTTAGTCAAGAGAATTTGTATGTTTTGTAGCAGCAGATTAGTGTGACTATCAGGAAAAGTTGCGTGGACTTGATTGACGAGTTTGTATTTTTGCTTAGGAAATCCGACAAATCCATGAACAATTAGAGTTGATTAATGCGAAAAACTGCCGATTATATCATCTGCATTTTTTTCCATTATTCAGGAAATCTTACTGGTATCTCTGAAATATGGTAATGACTAGAACAATATTCCTTCAATTCAACACTGCGATTTGTTTAAACATATGGTCGTTTACTTATTCTATCGCAATTTGATTTTCACACTTTCCAAAAGATTGCCTTCTGCATCATAATTGTATACAGTGCCGGTTAGCTTTCCGTTTTCAAATTTAGATTCAGTTCTGATACCGTCGGCATACCATTCTATCCATAAACCAGTCTTACTCCCGTTTATATATTCACCTTCTGTGTTCTTTTTCCCGTTTGCAAACCAACCTGTCCATTTGCCGTCTTCTTTCTGATTAAGATACTTCCCTTCCTGCCAACTTCCATCCGGAAACCACTTTTTCCATACTCCGGTTTTAGCACCATTTTTATATTCGCCTTCTTCGCTCTTTTTATCATCCAGGTACCAATATGTCCATTTCCCGTCTTCTTTATCGTTTTTGTATTCACCTTCACCGCGTCCATCAGGATACCATTCTTTCCAGAATCCTGTCTTTTCTCCGTTATTGAATTTACCTTCAGCGTGCTTCTCGCCCTTTTTGTACCATTGAGTCCATTCCCCATCTTTCTTGTCGTTTTGATATGGTCCTTCCTGCCAGCTTCCTATTGCATCAACTTCCATCCATTGACCGTCTTTTTTATTGTTTTTGTACTCACCAGCTAAGTTAATAGTGCCTTCTTTGAAATACTGAATCCATTTGCCGTTTAATTTTCCATCCTCATACTTCATGATAGCATATTTTCCGTCTTCATACCATTCTTTCCATAATCCGACCTTCTGATTATTCTTGTATTTACCTTCAGAACTCTTCTTTCCATTTTCAAACCAGAAAGCCCATTTTCCTTCTGCTCTACCGTTTTTGTAATTGCCGGATTTCCATTTGTTGCCATTTTCGTAAAAAGCTGATAGTTTACCGGTACGGATATCCGGATTATCTGATATTAGTTTACACGTATCATGCAGTTTTCCCGAAAAGTAGTAAGTTTTTACGGCTCCCTTGGGTTTTCCGGCTTTGTAACTGATAATTCTGTAGAAAGTAGCTTGTTTAATATCCTTTACATATTCCCGGTCATTATTACATAAAACTGTCCATTTCCCGATTCTTGTACCGAGAATATCCGATTTATTCGGCGACTTTGGTATCGTTTGCGCAAATAATAGTAGATTCAGTACAAACATCAATAGTAAGAATAAGAATAGTTGCTTTGCTTTCATTTCGTTTTCCTTAAGTAAAGAATTGTTATACTTATAGTATATACAAGAATGCTCGTTATTGCAAGCCAAACATTCACAGCAACTTTCGATATAACACGTTGCGCAAATTTGTTGACTTTTTCAATTTCGTAATTGTCAACTTGTGTTTTGTTGAATAGATACGCATGAAACTCAATCTTTTTCTTGACAGAATCAAATCCTGATTATAGGTGACATGTGTAACCCAATATTACTTTAGTAACTATACTGGAGGTATCATGAAATATATTACGTTAATTGCGCTTGTGCTGTTTTGCTTAGCACTCAACGCTGAACCTTTTCACATTCTTGTTTTCGTTCCCAACACCTTTGGTGCCAATTCCATGCTCAATCTTGAAATGTATGAACGTAATGGATGGCAAGTAACTCTTGCCGGAGTAACGCAAACAGTCACTCCCTGTTCAGCAGACCTGCCTACACTGCAGATGGACGAATTAATTCAAAACATTCCCGATATTGAACCTTATGATGCAATCGTCATCTGGCCCTGCCGTTGGTGGCAGGGTAATCCCTATGGTGACTTGATTGCATCACCTCAAGCTCTTGCCTTAATCCGTCAAGCCGATCAGGCAGATAAAGTTATCTGGAGCACCTGTGCAGGTCTGCGGGTATTGGCAGCGGCAGATATCATAGAAGGAGTAAGGGTACAGGGCAGGCCTGGTACTAATAATGTGTTTGCTGCTGAATATCAGGCTGCAGGAGCAATCTACCTCGGATACAACCTTCCCCCCATTATTGACAGTAATATTGTAACAACAACCAGAGGTCAATTACTTTGGGAAATGAATAATGATGCCATCGGGAATGCCCTCGTAGGTCTTCAGGATAGGAGGAACAGATGAAGATTTTAATGTTATCACTTTTCGTTTTAACGATTGTTTCGTTACATGCTGAATTCGATACTGTCTGGAGTATGGAAAATACTGCTCCGGTTTCTGACTATACATCCACCTGCATTTTACCCATGGGAAATATTCTTTGTGCCGGAACCTATGAAGGACAAACTCCCGGTTTAAAACGTAGTTTAATTTCCGGTTATCACCCTAGTGGTCAGAGCTGGTTTAATTATTTGAATACAGACGATGCTTACAATTCCATCTCAGAAATCATCTCAAAGCCAAATGGCTCAGGCTTTGTCACTATCGGGCGTAAAATGACATCTGACAATGGATATCAACTTTGGTTTGCCACCTGGAATCTGTTTGGAAATTTAGTGAGTCAGAGACTGATTGGCGGAGCTGGAGAGGAAATACCCAATTCGATTATTACTTCAGGTGATGGCGGATATTACATCGCAGGTTCAGTTACATCCCAGAATGAAACATTTCGTGATATTGGCTTGTGGAAAGTCAATGCAAACGGAGACTCCCTTTGGTTCAGGCAATATGGTTATGAGGGAAATGACGAAGGCAAACAGATTATTGCAGATGGAAGCGGACACTTATATCTGGTAGGCGCTACTTCAGCATCACTATCAGTGCGGAACAGCGACTTACTAATCCTGAAGCTAGATAATAGTGGCAACGTACTCAATGAATCAGCATTCTGGGTTCTGGGTTCCGGCGCGGTAGACTATGATGCCGGATATTCAATCTGCCTGCATGAAGATGGCTCTTTGACTGCCACTGGCTGTTGTTCTTTGGAAAACGGAGAGAGAATGGATATAGCAGTCGTTCATACCGATGCAAACCTGAATCTGCTTTGGCGAACTAATAGAGAGTTACTAGGGTTTTATGATATTGGTTACAAGGTTGTACCCTCTACTGATTCGAACGAAGTTATCCTGTGCGGGTCTACTCGTTCTCTGAATGACAGACGGGGGCATGGATTCATTCTCAGGTTAGATGCACAAGGAAACCAAAGGTGGTTTACCACATTCGACTCCGATGGCTCCAATAACTGTCTTGATGTGAAACGCACACCTGATGGTAATTATCTGCTGGCAGGATATGCTTATGATGCAAATGGTATCAGACATGCAACCCTGCGAAAAGTCAGCAATTCATACTTACTCCCGGATATTGCCATTGAACCTTCAACAGGACAGCCATCTTTACGCGTGGGTTTTCATAATCATACGCTTGCCTACCCGGTCGTTAGTCTAGTAGAATGGGATTTTCAGAATGATGGCATTTTCGATGCGACAGGAGATTCAGCTTCTTTCATATACCCAAATATGGGAGTTTATGATGTAGCGATGCATATTGTCAATCCCGCTGCTGATACAGTATTAGTGTTTCCCGGTGCCGTTCATATATTCAATGGAGATAGTTCTGTTTCATTTAATGAAATCACTTCCTCTGCAAATATATTGGCAACACCAGACCTCGAACTCAGTTCCGGATTCACTGTGGAAGCCTGGATCAAGCCAAATACCTGGGGTCAAAATCCGGCTAACGGCGCTACAATATTTGACAAAGGCGTTATCAAACTCGGAATCAAAGAATTTGATGTAGTAGATTCCTGTATGTCTATCAGCATTCAGAATGAAGGGACTGTTCTTTGCCAGGGTGTTACAGGCATTAATACCATAAGGTTGGATGTCTGGCAGAACCTCGCAGTTACTTACAATGCTACGACAGGTGAAGCTGTTGCATACATAAATGGAATTCCTGCTCCGATAATCTGGATGCAGATTCCTTCCGGACAAGTCGCTGCAAATGCCGCAAATAGCATTACATTGGGAACAGACCCCACCGGGGTGCAGGTTTTTCAGGGTTGCCTTGACGAGGTAAGGCTTTGGAATTATGCTCGTTCTGAAAATGAAATTGTTTCAAACCTGCTCATTGAACTTGCCGGCACAGAACCGGGCTTGATAGGCTACTGGCCAATGAATGAAGGGAATGGGAATGTTGTTAATGATATTACAGTCGGAGTTCACACTGCTGCTCTGACCGATATTCAATGGCAACAGGGTCATCACTTGTCCACAAATGCGATAGAAGATAACCAGAATCCGTCCAATAGAATAGTACAATGCATAGAATCTGTATATCCCAATCCCTGCAATCCTAGCGTGACTATTGTTTTTAATCTGGCATCAAAGTCAGCGGCAAAACTCAGCATATACAATATTCGTGGGCAGGAAGTCAAGAATCTGGTCTCAGATTCATTGACTAAGGGGCAGCATATAGTTACCTGGGATGGTAAAGACCATCGCGGTAAAAATATTGGCAGTGGAGTTTATTTAATCAGGTTGTCTGCAGGAAATGTCAATAACACAACACGGGTTGTGCTGCTACGATGATTGCTTGACAGATGAGCACACTTTACCAAAAATAGTTTTATTTATATAAGTATCCAAGGAGTAATATAATGACAAGGCGGGAACGAGAGAATGCTGAACGCAGACGGTTAGTTATAGAAGCTGCCAGAATTCTGTTTGTCCGTGATGGTTTCGAAAAGGTTGGGATGGATGAGATTGCACGTTTATCTGAGTTTTCCCGTAAAACACTATACCAATATTATCGCAGCAAGCTCGATTTGCTGGTTGTGGTTGTTATGAATACACTTTCTGAGTTCTACAAACAAGCCTATGATATTATTGAACAGAAGAGTAATTTCTCTCAATACGAGCTTCTAAACCATTACTGCATGTTCTATTTTGAGTGGAATCGCAGCCACACCGGAGAATTCTCTTTATTGCAATGGTATGACATTGCCGTTCATAATGAAGCAACAAAACTCAGCCCTGAAGTCGTGGCACAACTGGAAAAATGGCGCTTAGAATCACCACCGATTGTGAGCCGGATTCTACATGATGGAATCAAGTCCGGGGAATTCAGAAAAGACCTTGAACCCGAATTGGCAGAAGAGTTCTTTCATAAAGCACTTTATGGGATTGCCCATCAATATATTCTGCACCCCCGGTTTCCTGATTCATCCTACGAGCTAGAAATAGAATATCTGCTGAGAGCTTTTGTTCCATTGGAGAAAAGCAGGACAAAGCCCTAATATCAAATATCACTGTTAAATCTTGTGTAGTCTTTTACCGTTGGCAGTAATCCTGCTTCAATGGCAGCCCTTAGACTCTTACACGGCAGGTTATCTGCATATATTTGTGCCCGGTTCAGGGTCAGCAGATTTACAGCAGGATTTATCTTTGCCAGTTTGAACAGTATTTTCAGATAGAGATTACTCCAGCTTATGAGCAGATTACCCCGATTTTCTTTCAGCGCATTGTAATCATCCAGATAATCAATAAAGTTTTGCTTATACTCCCGTGATGGGTCGATAAACTTTAGATTAGCCATAATTGCCTTCATCTTTTCTGTTCTGGCGTTTGGTTCAAACTCTGGTTTTGAACGTACCAGACACACCTGATGCTTCGAGTGATAATAGAAGATACTATTACCCCTCATCCCTGACAATCCTTTGAATCCGAAATCAAATGTTGCTTTCATTTTTTCTCCTTTGTTTTCAATTCATTGTATATAGACTATTATGTAATACTTTGTTCCCCATAAGTCTGAAAGACGATACTATGTAACCCGACACGTGAGTGCCGGGAATGCCATAATCTGCTACTCTGAGTCCTGTAGGACGACACTACACATTTCGAAGTGTCGTCCTACCGGACTGATACGTAGTGGAAGTATCTATCCCTGGCACTCACGTGCCGGGTTACATAGTTACATCCTAACGGATTGAGAAAGTGTTTCATTCAGGGTGGGCTATCTTTGTTCTTTCTTTCCACCTTTACACTTTTCCACCTTATCACCTTTCAACTGTATCGCGAAAAATAATTCCCTCTATATATTTAGGGTCAGGAAAATGCCCAAAATGGTCAGGCATTTCCGGTTTATTTTCAATTTTCCAGTATCAATTTAGTGCCTCTATATATATGGAGTGACGCAAATGCCAATTATGGTGACGCTTCTCTCAGTTATTTACTCATTTTTATAATTCTCTACCGGATAGAAATGTGGTTCTGCATTTAGAGGCTGTGCGAAAATTCCAAAGGAAGAGCATTACCGGAGTTCAATTTGCCCATTTAAGTCTTCAGTAGATATCATTGTGATTGGGCAAATCGGACTTCGGAATGCGTTATCTGTAAATGTTTTAGCTGAAGTCCGAAATTCCCTTTTACATTGGTATCAATATTTAACGTGCCGAGGGAATTTTGAACTCCAGCTATAATATCGTGCTTATTGCTTGTTTCTTTCTTGATTAGCTCTTAACTAACCAAGAGTATTTGATGAGAATCTGACAGGAGTTTTCAAGGAGTAAAGTCCCTGCAGACTCCCTGATGACTCCCTGCAGAACCCTATCGTCAGTTAAGACCCACAAGAGAAGGAAATAGTATGGAGGGGATATTCCTTGTGCAAAAGTAGTATAGCATTCCAATGCTGTACAAAGTTATAGACGCAGGTTTGGAAACCTACGCTACCGGAAACGCAGTACCATGACTTGTGCTTGACCTTATGTTAAGCGGTCATCCTGAGCCTGTGGAAGGATAAGAACTGCTAAAGAGCCAGTAATAAAATCACAAATAGCACTTTCAAAACTGAGAAAGCCATAAATCCTTCATCAGAAGCAAGCGTATATCAAGCGTATTAATCTTACGCTTGATATACGCTTGCCAGGCGGTGAGGATTGGGAAATGTAACCCATACTTTAGCATGAAATCAGTTTAGTAACCCCAATTTTTGTTTGGAATTAATGTGAGTCCATCTTTAACCTTGACCTAATATATCAGTCACATATATTTAGAAAATTAGGTGATATATGTTAATATTCTCACAAAGAACAGAATAGAACAATGAGGATTGAGATAGTTTATACCTTACGAGTAGAGATAGTACCGTCCTGCCGGACTTTTGTTTGGGATAGATAGCCTGTACACGGCACTCACGTGCCGAGTTACATAGTTTCATCCTAACGGATTGAGATAGCGTCGTCCTGCCAGCTTAGTTCACGGTTGAGCCAGTCAGGTCATATTATGGTTTAGTCCGGCAGGACGAAACTATGTAACCAGGTACGTAAGTGCCTGGAATAAGTACTCTCAGCAAGACTTCAGTCCGGTAGGACGAAACTATGTAACCAGGTACGTAAGTGCCTGGGATGAGTACTCTCAGCAAGACTTGAGTCCGGTAGGACGAAACTGATAAGCATAAAATAAAGAAATAGAGAGGTTATCATGCCTGGTAGTTTTACAAAGCTATACATTCACATTGTGTTTGCAACTAAATGCAGGTTTCCTATCAACGACAAAAACAAAAGAGACCGCATCTTAAACTATATGGCAGGAATCACTACCAATCTAAAATCGCACCTTATAACGGGATATATAAATCCAGACCATGTACACCTGCTGGATGGACTGCATCCCTCGGTATCAGTGGCTGAGTATACGCAAAAAACAAAAGCTAATAGCAGCAAGTTTATCAATGACGAGAAGCTTGTGCCGGGAAAGTTCTCATGGAATGAAGGATATGGTGCCTTTACCGTTTCACAGACGAAGCTGAAGACAGTCACAACATACATCCAGGGACAAGAAGAGCATCACAAGAAACATAAGCTATATGATGAAATGATGGAGTTCCTGAAAGCACATGGTCTTAAAGCAGATACAGAGGAAGGATTCTGGAAAACTGAAGTTTAGTGCCGTCCTAACGGACTGATATGTCAGGAGGTGATCCTGTACACGGCACTCACGTGCCGAGATACATAGTTTCATCCTGACGGATTGAGATAGTACCGTCCAGACTGATTGACAGCATAAGCATTGCAACTCTTTAAAACTTTTACTTGCCAAGATATAGCATACCTGTACACATACTTAAGTATCATTTTCCCGGATTTGGAGAATACATGATAACAAAAAATAGAACAGAATTTTGTAGATTGATGCAATCACGAAAGTTTGTTATAGCCGAGAAATTGCTTGAATGCCAGTTTCAGAAACAACCACATTTGAAGCAGAAGTATTCTGAATCAGACTTGTATGAATATCGCAATGATTGCGGATATCATATTGATTTTCTAAGCCAGGCAATAGCATATGAATCAACTGAGATTTTCCGTGACTACATTATTTGGGCAAAACAATTGTTTAAAAGTCTGAATATCCCCCAAGAGCAGGTTGGAGTTTTTTTCCGTTGCTTCAAAGAAGTTCTGGAATCTGAATATCCTGCCGGTGAAGAATTCGGATTAAATACATATCTGGATATTGTAATTGACGAAATTAAAATCGATGCGATAGAAACACCATCTTATATCCTCGAAACACAACCTTTGTTCAATGAAGCACGTTATGTTTTAGCAATGTTGCTGAAGGGAAAGAAAGACAAGGCTGCCAGGTTTATAGATGAACTAGTCAAAAAAGGATTATCAATACAAGATTGCTATTTACACATTTTCCAAACAGTACAATACGAAGTTGGCAGATTATGGCATGCACATCTCATTAGTGTAGCCATGGAGCATTACGTTACTTCTGCCACACAAGTAATAATGTCTCAGTTTTACCCTCAGATATTCAGTCATGCCAAGACCGGACGTTCATTGGTAGCTGCTTGTATCAGCGGAGAACAGCATGAAATAGGTTTGAGGATGATTACAGACCTTCTGGAAATTGACGGTTGGGATACCTACTTTTTAGGAGCGAATACACCGATAACTGCCATTCCTGACATAGTTTTATCAAAGAGAGTTAATCTTCTTGCTCTATCCATTACTCTGAGCACAAATCTCCAGAAGATGGAAATGCTGATCAATTCCATGAAACAACAGGCACCTCATGTAAAAATACTCGTAGGTGGTTACCCCTTTAATATCGATATTTTACTCTGGCAAAAAGTTGGTGCTGATGGCTATGGAAGTGATGCCAAGCAAGCGATAATAAAAGCTAAGGAATTAATAAAGGTAGCATGAAGAATAACGATATCAAATTAAAACCATTAAAGCCGATATTGGAAGATAGCGACATTATCGAGAAATACACAGCCTTGAATAACGAATTGATTGATACAAAGAGAGAATTAACCAAAGCCAATATTGAACTGAAGAGAATGAACGAACAAAAGAACAAGCTTTTAAGCATCACATCTCATGATTTACGCGGACCTCTGGGAGCAATTAGATATTTTAGTGAGTCTTTAGCAGAGCAATTAGCAGGACGAACCGGCGAAGACAACATTAAAATGTTGAAGTTGATTACTGAACAAAGTAATACAATGCTGCTAATTATCGAGAATTTGCTTGATTTTACAAAAATCGAAGACGGAAACCTCGAACTCGAATTAAAATCTGTCGATATGAATATCCTGGTCAGAGAGAGCATTAACTTTAATAAACTCATTGCATCGAGGAAGAATATTACTATAGAGTTCCTCGAATTAGTATTTCCAGTTATTGTTACAATCGATAAAAGCAAAATTTTCCAAGCTTTTAATAATCTAATCGGCAATGCTATTAAGTTCTCGATAAATGGCAGCAAGATTACCGTTCAGTGCAATACTGATGCAGGATTTGCCGTGATAAGTATTATTGATAAAGGAATCGGTATATCCCAAGCAGAAATTACTAAAATATTCGAACCTTACTATGTCGGCAGTAAAAAACCAACAGGTGGAGAACCAAGTACAGGACTTGGGTTAGCTTATGTAGACAGAATTGTCAATCTGCATGGAGGACGTGTTACAGTAGATAGTAATCCTGAACAAGGTAGTTGTTTTAACATTTATATCCCTCTTCTAGCCAAAACTCCTGATGAGTAAAAGACTGGAATAGCATCAGAAAAGTACAAACATATTAATTGCTTTTCTTTCAGCAAAGCAGAGAAATTGAATCAATAGAGCAGACTCAAAATCGGGAAACCAAATTCTTATAACGAATAATTTCTTGACACAAAGAACCAATGCTAATTTAAATAAAAATAGAATTTTCAATATTATTTGGAGGTTTTATGAAAACAATATTGCTACTAATTGTCATATTTAGTTTATCCTTATTAAGTGGTGTTGAACTGATATCACAGAATTTTTCAGGGTATCCGACCTTACCCTCAGGTTGGACAATGACTGGACCAACAACAACTAACTGGAGTTCAGCCGGAACAAATTTCGCAGGTGGTACAACAGGCGAACTGAGATTTACTTACACTCCAACTGGAACAGGCACTTACAGATTTATCTCACCCATGTTTAATACTGAGCGGATTCATGATATGGCGCTTAGTTTTCGCTATATGCTGGACGATTATACAACTGCAAGTAATTATACTATAGGTGTGCAGATATCCAAAGATTTAACTAGTTGGACAAATTTATGGTCAGTAACAGGCTCCAGTGATATTGCCGCAAATCAAATCAGTATACCTTTCAGCTTTGAATTGGGCAAATCTTCTACAACTTATATTGCTTTTTATTTTACGGGTGATACAAACGATTTAGATTATTGGTATATTGACGACATTTCTCTAACCTACTCAAATACGCTGGGTTACGGTACCTGGTCTGCCGGAGACTACCATCCTGTAGGAAACATCATTGTTCCGGACGGATATACTTGTACTTTATCACCTGATGTTCATTTCTATTTTCAGACAGATAAAAACCTGACCGTAAATGGCAGGTTGCTGATTTCCGGAACTGAGGGCCATGAAGTTTTACTGACTTCTAATAGCGGAGCTACTGACTGGAAAGGCGTAGATTTGATCACAACAAATACTGCCAACGATTCTACTTTGATAAATCATGCCATAATTGAGCATTGTTCGGATTCCGGAATAAGAGTTTGTTATAACAAATGTCGGATCAGTAATTCGGAAATCAGGGAAAACGTCAGTGATGGTTTGACAGGTAGCGGAATATTTATGAATCAAAATGCAATCATTGAAAATTGCAGTATACACAATAACACATCAGAATACCTGGGTGCAGCCATTCTAAGTGCATATTGTACACCGATAATAAGAAGCAACAGATTATTTAACAATCTCACCGGATTCGATCCCGAGTCATGCGCTCTCTTTCTTCAGATATGTGATGTGAGCAATGTGTATAACAATCAAATAGTTAATAATTACATAAATTCTTCTTGCCAGGCTGTGTATATGTCAAATTGCACCGGAGATTTTAAGAATAACTTAGTCGCAAATAATGAAGGTCGCGGTATCTATATAAGTGGAGGAAGCATTCATATCAAACATTGTAATATAATTAATAACGCTGATTATGGTTTGGAATGTTGGGGGTCGTGCTTCGTAGAAAGCAGCATCATCTGGGGTAATAACACAAATCAGATATTTACTCTTGCTTCTACCACCACTTATGTCAGTTATTCCTGTATAGAAGGGGGCATCTCCGGAATAGACATAATAATCCCCGCCAACTATACAAACAATGTTTCTGGTAATCCGCTTTTTACCAGTCCCACTGCCGGAAGGGGATTTACCTTCGATGCATTAGTTGCGAACTGGAGTCTGCAATATAATTCCCCCTGCATAGATTCAGGCAATCCTGGTTTACCTCTTAATCAGGATGGCAGTATTGAGGATATCGGAATATACTATAGATTGTTAAAACCAGTTATTACCAGAACTGCGGATGTCACTCCAGACCAGGGACACCAGATATATCTACGCTGGATAAGGAGTGATATTGACGTTACCTTTTTACCTAATGCTTACTATTCCATATGGCGGCTCAATACATCTCGAAATGATAATGCTGTTTGTATCAATAGCCCGCTCCAATTGACTTTAGATATTCAAAGTGAAAATAGAAACATCTGCTGGAGAGATGGTTCCAGAGTCTGGGATTATTTAACCGACGTCCATGCTATAAATTTCTCAGAATATGGAGTTACTGTCAGCACAATACAGGATTCATCCTCTACCGGCACACATGCTGCAGACTATATGGTGGTTTATCAGAATAACATTGGATTCTGGCCATCGATTGTCATGAGCGGTTATTCGGTTGATAATATTCCCCCATATTCTGCAAGGGGACTAGATTTGCAGCACACAGGAACTAATCAGTTTAATATCTCCTGGCAGGAAGTCACTGAAGGCGGTTGGGAAGGTAATTCCTACCCGGAAACTAACCGAATTACGTACAAAGTTTATGCCGGAGATAGCCCTGACTTTGAAACAACTCCCTTTAATTTAATCATCACGACCACAAATCCAACAACCATATTGAATAGTCAAACTGCAGATAATAAATTTTATAAGATTATCTGTTCTGATTCAGAATAAACAAGTATCATAACCAGAGGGTTGATCAGATTCAGCCCTCTGGTTTTTGACTGTAAACAGTATAAATCCTTGACATAAAGAACCAATTCTGATTTAAATAAATCTGAGATATAAATTGTATATGGAGCTTTTATGAAAACAATACTGTTACTATTACTATTTGCTTTATTTAGTTTATCCTTGTTTAGTGATGTTAATCTGATAGCAGAGAATTTTTCAGGTTATCCGACCTTACCCTCAGGTTGGACAAAGACTGGACCAACAACAACTAACTGGAGTTCAGTCGGCACGAATTTAGCCGGCGGAACAACCGGAGAACTCCACTTTAGTTATACCCCACAGGGAACCGGAACATACAGACTTATCTCACCTGCTTTTGATACACGCAAGGTGCACGATATGGCGGTGAGTTTTCGCTATATGCTGGACGATTTTACTACATCGAACAATTATACCATAGGAGTTCAGATATCCGGTGATTTAACAAATTGGACTGATCTATGGTCAGTAACAGGCTCAAGTGATATAGCCGCAAATTATATCACTGTACCCTTCAGCTTTCGATTGGGCAAATCTGAAACTACTTATATTGCTTTTTATTTTACCGGGAATACATACGATATGGATAACTGGTATATCGACGACATTTCTCTGTTCTATGTAAATACTCTGGGTTCAGGTACATGGGAGGCTGATACATATAATCCTGTCGGGAGTGTAATAGTACCAGATGGATACACTCTGGTGCTATCACCGGATGTCAGGATTAATTTTTCAGATAGTCATGCCCTGATCGTTGATGGCAATCTGATTGTTAATGGAACCTTGGGTCACGAAGTTATTTTGATTGCATCTACTACCTCCTGGGAAGGCATTGATATCATGACATTCGATCCGGCTAACGATTCAACTTTAATAGACCACGCAATCATAGAACAAAGTACATCCTCAGGATTATCCACGTATTACAATAAAGTACGCGTCAGCAATACAAAATTCAGAAATAACAGAAGTATCTCACATGGAGGAGGAATTGATTTGCATGGCAGTGCCATCATCGAAAACTGTAATATATCAGCGTGTGTATCTGATTATTTTGGAGCCGCAATTCAGTGTACAGAGTGTTCTCCGGTATTGAGGTATAATATGATACATGAAAATATCTCCGGTTTGGATGCGGGCAGTAGCATATTGGGGTTCAATACCTGCAATGTGAGTAATGTGTATAGTAATTCAATTGTCGATAATTATATTTCAACCAGCAGTCATGCAGTATTATGTGCATCTTCAAACGGGGATTTCACCTATAACCTCATTGCCAATAATGATGGTCCCGGTATGTGTACATTAGGCGGAGAAATACATATAAAACACTGTGATGTAATAAATAATGCCGATGAAGGGTTAGATGCATACTGGCCTACTTATGTAGAAAGCTCGATTTTCTGGGGAAATGACGGTTCGGAAATTGTCTCAGCGACTGCTTATCTTTATGTCCATTATTCTTGCATACAAGGAGGTATATCCGGAATCGGAGGCAGTGGCGTAACTGCCGGACACTATTCAAATCTTGTGACAGGTAATCCCCTCTTTGTAAATCCGACAACAGGTATTGGACCAATGTACCATGCACAGTTTTCTGATTGGAGTTTGCAATGCAATTCACCCTGTGTAGATGCCGGCAATCCGTTTGTAATGTATAATCCGGATGGCAGTATTGAGGATATAGGTGTATTTTACAGATTGCTAAAACCAATTATTACCGGAGCTGCGGATGTTACCCCTGACCAGGGACATCAGATTGATTTGCAGTGGAACAGAAATGATGCTGATGTAACTTTTTCGGCAAACTCATTCTACTCGGTCTGGAGATTGGGAACCTCCCGCTCCGGTAATGATGTCTTAATATCTAACCCGGCTCAGATTTCTTATGGAATGCAAACCGTTGAAAATAATATGTACCTGAGAGATGGAGACCGCAGATGGTATTACATTGAGCAGATTCCGGCAGTTAATGATCCTGATTATGGATTGATTGTACCAACCCTGCGGGATTCCTCTTCAATTGGACTTAATGAAGAAATATTTATAGTAAGATATCATAATAACTTAGGCGTCTGGGCATCAATGCCTTTTGCCGGATTTTCGGTAGATAACATACCTCCTGACTCTGCTGAGAGACTAGCTTTAGCCCATACAGGTACTAACAGATTTAATGTTTCATGGCTACCTGTTACAGAAGGACACTGGGAAGGCAATTCCTATCCTGAAACCAATCAGATTACTTACAAAATCTATGCCGGAGACAGCCCTGATTTTGCAATCAGCCCGGCTAACCTCTTGATTTTAACAACTAATCCTTCTGCCGTATTGAATAGCCAAACTGCAGATAATAAATTTTATAAGATAGTAACTTCCGATTCAGAATAATCGTAAGACAAAATACACAAAAAAAGGCTGTCAAACTGACAGCCTTTTTTTATATAGTTTGATTAAATTATTCTGCTTTCTTAATCCAGGGTTTTCCCATAGGGAGCACAACTTTTCCGGCAAGATCATTAGTAATATTGGCTATCATCATATACATAGCACAACCTGCACAGATAATTAAATCATATGCGGCAATCTTATTCCAGCCCGGATCTCCGAAATGACCAATTACAAGTAGGAAAAAGCCCAGAAAAAGAGTGAAGAACGTTAAGGACATCATGGTATGGATTCTCCAGGAAGCTGTCCACATGACAAGAGTGTAAATCATCCAGGCTGCAAGGTACCAGCCGATATCAGTAGCGCTGGATTTGTAGATTTCAAAGTTGTTCATCAGGAATATTATTGCCAGACCAATCCAGAAGGCACCATATGAAACAAAGGCAGAATAACCGAAGTTGTTACCCATTTTATGTTCCTGAAATCCGGCTATGAGTTGTGCCAGTCCACCAAAGAGTAAACCCAAAACAACAACAGGACCCAGACCACACCAACCTAAATTATGAAATTGTAAAACCAAAGTTGTCATTGAAAATCCGGCTAAGCCAACTACTGCCGGGTTTGCAAGCTTTCTGTCGCTCATAGTCATTAATCTCCATTGCAATTATTCTTACACGCAGAGGTATTAGTCTTTGTAAACAAACCTCATTATAGAATATAGCTTTAGCAAAAATTACCGCTAATCTGTCAATAAGTTTATCTTGAAAGCTAATAATACGGTAGGAAATAACGGATAAATTGTTATTGACAAAATCCCTGTTCTGCAAATAGATTAAAATTCGTGTATTGATTGATTAGCATGTTTACACAAAAATAGATAAAGGAACGAGAGGTAATACTATGCACAATATTGGTTCATACGATGAACGCATCAAGAACTTTTCCTGGGACATATCTGAACAAGAACTCGATTATAAACCAGGGAACGTAATCAATATCGGTTGGTATTGTACAGACCGTATCTGCCAGATGGGCAAAGGCAATAAGCTGGCTTTGAAATGGGAAGGTATCGGTGGAAAAGAAAAGAACTATACTTATAACGACATCCGCCAGTTGAGTAATTCAATCGGAACTTTTATCAGACAATTGGGCATCAAGCCAGAAGAACGAGTATGCTTGTTTATGGACAGGATTCCGGAGCTTTATATCGGCTTTGCCGGTATCTTAAAGACAGGAGCCATAGCTCAACCCTTATTCTCAGCATTTGGTGATGAATCACTATTAGTCAGACTGGAAAATGCAGAAACCACGGCTGTTTTTACCCAAAAGAAACATGTGGGTAAAATTCGTAAGATATTGGATAAACTCCCCCACCTCAAGCACATTATTATTGTAGATGATAATGGCAAAAACCCGCTTCAGGAAAGAGAAGTAGCCTTTGATATGGATAATTCTGTGAGAGTGGATGAATTTGATTGTCATCCTACCTTAGCTGAATCACCATCAGTATTACATTACACTTCCGGCACGACCGGAATGCCAAAAGGTGTGAAGCATGTGCATTATGCACTCATTTCCATATACCTGACCACTAAATGGGTACTAGACCTGCAAGACGACGATATCTATTGGTGCACAGCCGACCCGGGTTGGGTTACCGGAACTTCCTATGGCATAGTAGGTCCATGGGCTTCAGGCGTTACACAATGCGTTAATGACATAGGCTTTTCCGCAGATGCCTGGTACAGCTTCATTCAAAAGCACAAGATTACAGTCTGGTATTCAGCACCTACTGCGATACGCTCATTAATGAAAGCCGGTGATGATGTAGTTAAAAACTATGACCTCCGTTCACTTCGACATCTGGCAAGCGTGGGCGAACCTCTCAATGCCGAAGCAGTTATCTGGGGAGAAAAAGTCTATGGTTTGAAATTCCATGATTCCTATTGGCAGACGGAAACAGGCTCTATAATGATATCCAATTATCCGGATATGAAGATTAAACCGGGTTCCATGGGAAAACCTTTCCCGGGAATAACAGGTACAATCCTGGATCCTGACACTTATGAGGAAGTGCCTATCGGTAAAGCCGGCTTGATTGGATTCAAACCAGGTTGGCCCAGCATGATGAGAACCTATTGGAATAATGAAGAAACCTATCAGAAAAAATTTGTCAATGGCTGGTATATTCCCGGCGACAGGTCATATATTGATAACGATGGATATTATTGGTTCATCGGCAGAGATGATGATATAATCAATACCGGCGGACATCTGGTCAGCCCGTTTGAAGTGGAATCTGCGCTTTTGGAACATCCTGCTGTAGCTGAATCTGCTGTGGTGGCAAAACCTGACTTTGTTAATATGGAAGTTGTCAAAGCATTCGTAACTCTTAAACCGGGGTATCTTGCCAGTGCAGAGCTTGACCTTGACATAATGAACTTTATCCGTAAGAAACTTTCACCTCTGGCTATGCCACAGGAAATTGAATTCGTACCAGGTTTACCAAAAACCCGTAGCGGTAAAATTATGCGCCGTGTACTTAAAGCCCAGGAATGGGGTGAGGACATCGGAGATATTTCCACATTGGAAGATGATTAATAAGAGTAGCGTAGGATTCCAATCCTGCGCAAAGACAAGAGCAGCTTTGGAAAGCTACTCTACTGATTGATTAAGATTCCCGCTTTCGCAGGAATGACCAGCGATTTCGTGCCTCGCTCGACGGGGCAACTTAAGATTCCCGCTTTCGCAGGAATGACAAGACTAAATAAACAAAATTAAACATAAAGGAGTCCATAAAATGGAAGAAATTCGTGATGTAGTCCTTGAATACGTAAAGAATGAGTATATGGAAGACCAGGAAGATGAATTAACTTATGACACAGCGTTAATCTCAGGAGGATTTGTAGATTCCTTCTCAATGGTATCGCTGAAACGTTTCCTTGAAACAAAGTACAAAATCTCTTTACCTGATAACAGAGCAACTCCCGAAGCTTTCGACAGTGTAACAAAGATTACTGCACTTGTGAAAGAATTCTTAGCAATGTAGGAGTGACAAATGGCTTATAGTGACAAAGTCCGTTCAATTTATGCCGAACAGGTAAAAGCTCTGCAGGATGCAGGAATTTTAAAGGTTGAAAGATACATTCACTCACCTCAGGATGCAGAAATTGAAGTGGAATTCCCTCCCGGAGCACAACTTCAGAAAGTTATCAATGTTTGTGCCAATAACTATCTTGGCTTGTCCAGCCATCCGGACGTAGTAAAAGCTGCGCATGAAGGACTGGATGCACGTGGTTATGGAATGTCTTCCGTACGTTTCATCTGCGGGACTCAGGATATACACAAAGAACTGGAAAGAAAAGTGACCGAGTTTCTCGGTACAGAAGATACCATTCTCTTCCCTTCTTGTATGGATGCCAATGCCGGCGTGTTTGAAGCTATCCTGACTGACCAGGATGTGATGATATCTGACCGGTTAGTGCATGCTTCTTTAATTGATGGAATTCGTCTATGCAAAGCTATGACAGACTCTTTTAAACACTCCGATATGGCACATCTGGAAGAAAAGCTCATCCTGCATTCTGATAAACGCAACAAGCTTGTTATTACAGACGGTGTTTACTCCATGGATGGTGACACAGCCAAGCTTGATGAAATGGTTGCGTTATGCGATAAGTATGATGCTATGCTGCTGGTTGATGATTCTCATGCTTCCGGTTTTATCGGCAAGACAGGACGTGGAACCCATGAAAAGTGTGGAGTAGTTGGAAAGATAGATATCATCACCACTACGTTTGGTAAAGGTCTTGGCGGTGCCTCCGGCGGGTGTGTATCCGGCAGGAAAGAACTGGTGGAAATGTGCCGTCAGAAAGCACGTCCATACTTGTTTTCCAATACCATTGCTCCTCCGGTTGTCGCAGGTGTAATCAAGGTTTTGGATATTCTTTCCAAGACTACAGAACGCAGAGATAAACTGGAAAGAAACGCAGACTGGTGGAGAAAAAGCTTACAAGAAGCGGGTTTTATCTTGCAACCAGGTGACACTCCGATTGTACCTGTTATGTTGTTTGATGCCAAGCTTGCTAATGACTTTGCCCGTGACCTCTATGCAGAAGGTGTCTATGCTATCGGCTTCTTCTTCCCTGTCGTACCTCAAGGAAAAGCACGCATCAGAACACAAATCTCCGCTGCACACGAAATGCACCATCTGGAAAAAGCCCTTGCTGCTTTCATTAAAATCGGTAAGAAATATGACATCCTTGGCAAAACCAAGAATGAAATCATGGCTATGTACGGAGCATAATTTAGTAAACAGTCAAAGTATAAAGCATTGAACGCTCTTTCCCAATAAAGGAGAGAGCGTTTTTTATTGACGGAAACAAAGCTTGGCTTTCAGCGTCGTATTATTAGATTATCAACATGAGGTAAAAATGTCCAAACAGCTTTATGCAGACACAAAGAAACAACTTGAAGTACTACAGGGAAGCGGTCTGTTTAAAACAGAACGTATCCTTGGGTCAGCGCAGAGCGCTGAAATAGTCTTATCTGATGGTAGCAAGGTTATAAACTTCTGTGCCAATAACTACCTGGGACTCGCTAACCATCCTGACGTAGAAAAAGCAGCCAAGATTACTATCGGTGATTGGGGTGTAGGTCTTGCCTCAGTACGCTTCATCTGCGGAACACAAGAGATTCATAAAGAACTGGAAGCCAAAGTCTCCAGGTTTCTTGGTATGGAAGATACTATTCTCTACTCATCTTGCTATGATGCCAATGGTGGAGTATTTGAAGCCCTTCTGGATGAAGAAAGTGCTATTATTTCAGATGAACTCAATCATGCTTCCATTATCGATGGTGTGCGTCTGTGTAAAGCTCAAAGATTCAGATATAAACACTCCGACATGGATGAATTGGAAACTGCGCTCAAAGACACAGCTAAATTAAAATACAGGCTTATCGTTACTGACGGTGTCTTTTCCATGGATGGTGATATTGCCAATCTTAAAAGTATTTGCGACCTGGCTGAGAAGTATGATGCTTTAGTAATGGTTGATGATTCTCATGCCACAGGCTATATTGGCGCAACCGGCAGAGGAACCATTGAGCATTGCGGAGTGCAGGGTCGGGTTGATATAATCAGCACAACCTTTGGTAAGGCTCTGGGCGGTTCCAGCGGAGGCTGCATTTCAAGTAAAAAAGAGATTGCAGAATTCCTGCGCCAGCGCAGCAGACCATATATTTTCTCCAATACAATTGCACCACCTATTGTGGGAGCAGTGATAAAAGTGCTTGATATGATATCCGAAAGCACAAACTTTCGTAATCACGTGATGACCAATGCCAATTACTTCCGCAAAGGTATGATTGATGCAGGCTTTGATATCATTGAAAGCGAAACTGCAATTGTGCCTGTCATGATTTATGATGAACCTCTGGCAGTTCAGATGGCTGATAAGCTCTTGAAAGAAGGAATCTACGTAATCGGATTTACCTATCCTGTAGTAGCTATGGGAAAAGCTCGTATCCGTGTTCAGCTTTCTGCAGCACATTCGCTTTATCATCTGGACAGAGCAATCCAATCTTTTGTTAAAATCGGAAAGGAACTCAAGCTCCTCAAATAATATGGAAAAAGGTATCCTTTATTTAGTCCCTACCCCGATTGGCAATCTTGGTGATATGACCTTTAGAGGAGTGGAAACACTCAAATCAGTTGATTTGATTGCTGCAGAGGATACACGTACTTCCAAAGTACTGCTAAACCATTACGATATCAAAAACAAACTCATCAGCTACCATAAATTTAATGAACGCAAGCAGACCGAACAACTCATAGAACTGCTTCAAGCAGGCAAGCAAGTGGCGTTAATTACCGATGCCGGCATGCCAGGAATCTCTGACCCGGCAAGTATCCTGGTCAAAGAAGCTATCAGCCTCGATATACAGGTGTGTGCCCTACCCGGCGCTTCTGCCGGTATTACTGCTCTGGCAGCTTCAGGACTCAATACAGACAGCTTTTCCTTTATCGGATTTCTGCCTGCTAAAAAGAAAGACAGAACTGCTCTGATAGAATCTCTGGGCAATCTTTCACATACTGTCATTCTCTATGAATCCTCTCATGCTGTGCTCAACACGCTAAAAGAACTGGCAGATAGTCTCGGCAGCCGCAATTGTGTTATCGCACGCGAAATCAGTAAAATCTATGAAACATACTTAAGAGGAACTTTGTCTGAACTGGCAGGCTTGACTGAGATGGAAACCAGAGGTGAATTTGTCTTACTGATCGAAGGCAAGCAGGAGCAGGCATTAACTGATGCTGAACTGCTCAGAATTATCAAAACTTCCTTACAGGCAAAAACCCCACTCAAGGAAGCAGTATCCCAGCTTGCTCAGGAAACAGGCATCAATAAAAACCGCATATACAAGCTTGCCTTGTCTCTCAAAGAAAAACCATGATTACGAATACTTCCAAACCGCTATATTTACTCTTTGACTTTGATGGTACAATAGCTGATTCTTTCCATCTTGCCATGGAGATACTGGAAGACCTGAGACCTATTCATAATTTGCCTTTGTTAACAGAGGCAGAGCTTTATGAGATGAGAGGTCTGACCATTCCAGCCATTCTAAGCAGGCTTGGCATTTCCATCTTTACGCTACCGAGTCTCATTCACAATACCAAGAAATATATGAACCAGCGTTTAAACGATTTAATACCTATCTTCGGAATGCCGGAAGTACTTAAACGTCTAAAAGAAATGCACATCCCGATGGCTCTGCTAACCTCCAATTCATCAGATAACGTGCTTCCGTTTCTGAATAAATATGATTGCAATGTCTTTGATTGGTTTGATTTTGATGTAAACCTGTTTAATAAATCCAGACATATCAGGCAGCAGATGCATAAGCGTAAATTAATGGAATCTAATTGTATCTATATAGGTGATGAAACACGGGATATAAAAGCAGCAAAAGACAACAGGATCCCTGTAATAGCAGTAACCTGGGGTCTGAATCCCGTTGTCTTATTGCAAAAGCACAAGCCTGACTATCTTATCGATACTCCAGCCGATTTACTTAAACTTATTACTTCATTTTAGAAAGTTTCTTATGGATAGAATTAGCAGCTATCCTGCCTGCTCCCATCGCCTGAATAACGGTTGCTGAACCTGTAACAATATCTCCACCTGCATAGACAAATTCTTTCGTAGTCTCCATTGTATCAGGATTCACATTGATATTACCCCATTTATTACGTTCCAAATCAGGTGCAGTATTGAATATTATAGGATTGGGACCATTACCGATAGCCACTATCACCATATCGCAGTCATAGATAAAGTTGGAGTCTTTGAGCGGAATTGGTCTTCTTCTACCTGATTCATCCGGTTCACCCAGAGTCATGGAAACGCATTCCACTCCCTTCACCCAATTTGTATCATTACCAATATACTTTACAGGGTTAGTCAGCAGTCTGAACTTTATCCCTTCCTGCTCGGCATGGATAGTCTCTTCTTCACGAGCGGGTAGTTCTTTGCGGGAACGTCTATAGATAATCGTAACTTCTGATGCACCACACCGCAAAGAAGTCCTGGCGCAGTCCATAGCCACATTTCCTCCACCGATTACGGCAACCCTATTCCCTATTGGTTTGGGTGTGTCATATTCCGGGAAACGATATGCTTTCATCAGATTAATGCGGGTTAAGTATTCATTGGCAGAGAATACATTACTCAGGTTTTCGCCTTCTATATTCATAAAGAGAGGCAAGCCTGCACCTACGCCAATATAAACAGCATTGAAGTTTTCCAGAAGTTCATCCACAGAATAGATATTACCGATGATATGATTGAGTTCCACTTTGCAGCCCATCTTTTTTAGGTACTCGATTTCAGCTTCCACAATTGCTTTAGGCAGCCTGAATTCCGGAATGCCATAGACCAGCACTCCCCCCGCCTGATGCAAAGCTTCAAATATTGTAACAGAATAGCCTAGTAACGTTAAATCCGCAGCACAGGTCAGTCCACCCGGACCACTACCTACAACTGCAATGCGTTTATTGGGAATCTTCTTTACAGAAGGCACTTTGATTAAATCCATTTTGCGTTCATAATCAGCCACAAAGCGTTCCAGATTACCGATTGCCACAGGATTGTCTTTAATCCCGAGCACGCATTTACCTTCGCATTGGTCTTCCTGAGGGCAGACACGTCCGCAGACAGCAGGTAAAATGTTTCTCTCACGTATTTTCTTAGCAGCTTCATCAAACTGCTCTTCTGCAATCAAACGAACAAAATTGGAGATATCAATATTCACGGGACAACCGTCCACGCATTTCGGAGTCTTGCATTGCAGACAGCGCCCGGCTTCCAGTAAAGCCAATTCAGTGGTCAGTCCATAAGGAACTTCTACAAAGTTGTGAACTCTCAGCTTCTGGTCTTGTTCCGGCATTTCCTGTCTGGGAATTTTGAGCTTGATAGTTCTCTCATCTGCTTTTGAAAGTCCATGCCATTGGCAGCCATACTTGAGGCAGATAAAGAAGGGAATCAGCTTGGAATAGGCAGAGATAATTATCTGCGCAGCGGCAGTTCCGCATTCTTCACAAGAACGGTTTGGGTCAATAATGCTTTTCTTACAATGCGGACAGATTAAATCATCCAGTTTATCATCGGTTTCGATGGTCACGGAAGATTCAGATTCAAATACGTCCAGATAAGGACTGAGGTGTAAGTCCATTTCCTTGCCGTGGTAAATGCCCTTAAAGGCTATTACGTCGTGCTCTTTTTGTTTAACATTGAAGCTATTATGGCAAAATGGACAATAGGTACTTAAGTAAGTCTTAAACTTCAGATATTTTACATCATAATCCAACATAGTTGCCTTCCTATCTTATCGAGAACAAGAGAGAATCTTTCTCTTGTTTCAAATACATTGAATTACGCTTTTCAAGCTCATCAAAGTCAACCTTTGAGCCGTCAAAATCAGGACCATCCACACAACAGAATTGCGTCCTGCCGTCCACTGTGACTCTGCAGCCACCACACATACCGGTGCCGTCAATCATTACCGGATTGAGGCTGACCATCGTTTCTATATTATGTTTAGCTGTGATTTTACATACATTTTTCATCATGATAATGGGACCAATCGCATAAACCAGCTTCACGTCTTTACGCTCCTGGATATACTTTTGGAGCGGCTCTGTAACAAAACCCCGCGTTCCGTAACTGCCATCATCGGTCATGATAACCAGTTCATCGCTAATCAAATTCATCTCATCCTGCATTATCAGCATATCTTTTTCACGAGCGCCCATAATACTGATGACAAAGTTACCTGCTTCTTTCATAGCTTTGACCACGTGGTGAAGGATGGCAATGCCCGTTCCTCCCCCGATAGCAATCACCGTACCGACATTAGCAACGTGCGCCGGTTTTCCCAAAGGTCCGACCACATCCTTGATAAAGCTTCCTGCTTCCAATGACCGCATTAATGCAGTTGATTTTCCTACTACCTGAAAGATAATGGTGATGGTTCCGCCAAATCTGTCTACGTCTGCGACAGTTATTGGAATTCTTTCACCTGTTTCATTGACTCTAAGTATTACGAATTGCCCTGCCAAAATCTTTTGTGCAATCTTGGGAGCAGCGATATCGAAACGAATGATTGTTCCCTTTGCCATTTCCTGTTTGCGGACAATTTCAAACATACTTACCAGTCCTTACTATCTTCCAATACTATAGATTGGATATCTTCATCACTCAGCCCGTGCCAGGTGCAGCCTTTCTTTGAGCAGATATAGAAATCTATCATCTTGGTCATGGCAGCCACTAAAACCTTGGCAATCTCAGAATCACAAACAGGGCAGCGTTTATCATCAACAAACAGCAGTTCATCACAATGAAAACAGCGGATACTCTTTATAGGATGCTGCTCGGGAAGTTTCACAGTGGATTTATGCGTAAAGACGTTTAGATACGGACTCAGCATCATAAATCCTGTTTCTCCCTGTTCATTTTCTACTTTGAGCTTAATCATGCGATCTTCAATCAGACTGCGCATGCAATGCGGACAATAGGTAGACAGAAAAGAACCGGACTTGATTGTTTCCTTATCTTCATCTGCATCGGTTTCCATTGTCGTCTCTTCGTGATGAGGTGAAAGCTTAAAATTCTCTTCATGCACATAGGTGTACTTATCGTAAAAATACCCAAGGGCTGTACTTAAATCCTCAAAAGCAACAGAGTGCTTCTTGCAGCCGGCTCTGGAACAGATCGTAACCTTACCACCCTCTTCCAAATGAAAAGGCACAAGTGGTGCATGACAGGATTTGCAGGTATCCACACTGGTTATTTCTTTTAAGCAATGAGGACACTGGAAGGTGGCAATCTCATTGGGTGGAATTTCAATGTCTGCTATTGAATTATAACTCTCATAAATCGAACTCAACCAGATATGACCTTTCTTATTTCCCATGCTGATATTCAGTTTAATGCCTGGTTCGTTATCAACCAGCTGCTCCTTGTCCATTAGCGAAGCAGCGCAGATTGGACACTTCACTTTCAATGAAATTATATTGAACATATAGCCTCCTAATTTTCATTTATTTATACAATGCTCAGAAAAACTATTAAGTCAAGAAAAAAATTAACATATTATGCACAGTATAATCCGAATCCTTATGCAGCAAAGAATATTTTGTTGTATAAAGCTGATTAAGCCGATAGGTAATCTGTATGTATTGCATCTAAAGAGTAAAGACGTTACTCCCTGGTTGTTTTGCTTAAGTAAACCTTAAGTATACCCACTTTGATCTTTCACCTTTCTTACACATTTCTTACTCGCTCTTCGGGACTCAAACCGGGCTCAATCGGGACTCAATCGGGATAATCCCGATTGAGTCCCGATTGAGCCTCGATTGAGTCTGGTTTATCCTCTAAGTAAGATGTAAGGAAGATGTAAGATATGAGTAGGATGATTCTCAGCAGTTTCTCAGTTGTTTCTCAGTAGGGTCAGGGAAGTATGTAGTCCCGCATTTATGTGGTTTTGCCACATCTTAATACATTGTTCTTGCGTTAGGATTATTTGCTGAATGAGATTTATATTACACATTAGTTAAACTATCAGATTACGTATTAGCAAAGTATCACTTAAACAAAACCGCATAAATGCGGGATTACATGCTTTACGTTACAAATACCCTGTGGAAACAAAACTGCATAAAGGCAAAAATACATTCTTTAATAATATTTCCTTGACTATATCCAAACGCACAGCTTTTGATGTCAGTATGAATAAATTAATGATGACAGGTACGGATAGAAAGGTGAATAAAGCATGAAAAGAATCGGGCTGTTATTGTTGCTGCTCAGCAGTTTATGCCTGCTGTTAGCTCAAGCAAAGATTGATAATATTACCTATAATGGTGAAAACCTGATTGTAACCAGAATCGTGATTTCTTTATCTCAAAAAGCTGTTTGGTCTACTCAGACAGATTTGGACAATCACGTGGTAAATGTGCAGATTCGCAACTGCGATGGTTCCAATGCGAAGATTGAACAGCAAATCAATAGTTCACTGGTCAAGAATGTTTCCGCTGAGAGCAAAGGCAAATATGCTGTTGTAACAATTGCTGCCAATGGTCCCTTCTATGTTGAGACCATGGAGATGAAATCACCATTTAAGATTGTAGTTGATTTGTTTGAATTTAAGAGAACCTATACGTATCAAGAACAACTTGCTCAGGCGACATTCTATGAGAAAGTGGGAAAATGGAATACCGCAGGGAAGCAATATGCGAAAATGCGAAGAGATTTCCCTTATGAAATTGATGTCAATTACCTGTGGGCAAAACTGCTCCTGAAGCAAAATAACTATGACAAAGCAAAGGATAAACTGGAAGCAGTTTCTTCTGATTCTGATCATTATAAGGATGCTCAATACCTGCTGACGAAGCTTAAACAAAAGAATTTTACGGTAATTCAAGAACAAATAGCCGATAAACCTGATTCAGAAGTGTATGTCCCTCCGATAGCTCCCAGACCCAAGCCGACTTCTATTGTCGTACCTCGTACGACCTTCCAAAGTATCATGAAGGATACAGAAAAGACTGTCAATATAAAGCTGGCGGAAGTTCCCGTCTGGGGATGGTTTATCCTGCTTTTGGTAGTGCTGATTGCCATATTTATCCTTCTGGACTTTTTGCGTCATCACAAACAACAGACAGAAAGCAAACCGGGACAGAAAGTATCACTGCTTCTGGATGATTCCATCAAGACAGATATGATAATGAAGCTATTGGACAGCGGCTGGAATGAAAAGCAGATTGCACGTGAATTGCTCATCAGTCCCAAAGAAGTGAAACGCTTTACCAAAAAACCAAAGAAAATTAGCCTTGATGATGATAATTAAACACATTAAACTTGCGTTTATCTTAATAATATTACCTGTTTTATTCCCTGATTGCCTTGCAGCAATAGGCTATTCTGCCTTTGCTCCGGAGCTCACATACACGCCATATATGTCGCTGATGTCAGATAATTATACCACTCCTGAGCCATCCAATCTTCCGGCAACCCAGGACTCTATTGAATGGGAAATACCGATTCGTAACCGGGAAACCTTTAAACGCTTTGGTAAAAGCATGTTTTCTGACTATCGGGATACTAATGCAATTTTCAGATATCGTTATAAGAATCAGGGATTGGATTTCTTTAATAGGTCAAATTTCATCCAGGGCTATGAGGGCACTTTCTTTCCCGGCGAACAGTTTAATTACTACTATATCGGCTTTAATCAGCAAGCCTGGCTGAATAATCGCTGGAACTTCCATTCGCAGTTTACGTCAGGTTCTCTGAGAGGAAGTGAGCAAAGAATAGAAGCAAGTCCGATGCTGGATTCCTTTCATAAATACTATGGTAGGCATTACGAATTTAACAATTGCACAGCCGGAATCAATTATCAGGATAATATCATCAAAGCAGCTTTGGGCAGAGGCAGGCTCAATATTGGCAATAGCATCACAGGCAGTATTCTGCTCAACGACAGAGTAAATGATTATGCTTATCTGTCTGCTGAGTTTCGGATAGGCAATTTTGTCATGTCCCTGATGAATGCAGAGCTCGTGGCAGACAGCACTCTGGCTGTTTACGATAATAATCAGCTAAACGATAAGAACTTTCCTAATAAGTATTTTGTAGCTCATCAGTTTTCCTGGGTGCCGGTGGACAATTTCCATTTCTTTGCCGGGGAAACGCTGGTTTATGGCAATACGTCTTTTAACTTTAACTACCTGCTGCCGCAAGCCTACTATCGTGTATTGGCAGATAGTGACCATGACAGGGATAATGCCACGATGTATACAGGCTTTGACTGGACTCTGCACAAGCAATGGCTCTTCTACTTCAACTTTATGATGGATGAGCTTCGTCCCGAAAAGTTACTTCACAATTGGTGGGGAAATAAGTACGCTTATCAAGGTGGAATTTCCTATAAAATCCCTTACGAAATTGTTGAGGGAAAAGCTCCGCGTTTTACGGTGGAAATGACTGCTGTGCGTCCCTGGACATATACACATTACCTGATGTACGATAAATACACTCAGGATAATCGTTGTCTGGGCTTTCCCATGGGTGCGAATCTACTGCATTATGCAGCAAAACTCAGCGTTCCTCTTCCCTGGGATTGCAGCTATACAGGATATGTATCTTATATGAGGCAAGGCAGCTTTGGTAGCAACTTCCTGACGAACTCTGATGATTACGTTACTGATTCTTACAATGACACTGCTAATTGGTTACAGGGAGTAATTACTAATACTACACGTGTGGAAAACTCTTTTCGCATCGGGATTCTGAAGCATCATAAGTTGTTTCTTTCACAAGCAGCAGAAAAGCACACGAATAGTAAATGGGATAATCAAATAGTCTTTGGCTGGCATCTGGATTATTAAGCTGAATCTATATGTTAATCATACCCTCTATAAAGAATAGTAATAAATTCATCTGCTTTCAATTGTACTGAATTTTTAATGCTTTATTTATCACGATGTTTCTTACTTAAGGAGCATATTTCTCTGTAACCTTATTAATTAATTGATCGAAAAACAAAGATAAATTTCTGGTGTTGAATTCTAGTTGACAAAATACTATGTGTCCTTATAATTAGTTAATAATTGAATCAGTTCATATTGTAAAAGGTGCCTTAATGAGTGCATTAAAGAATGGTATAGTTTTTGTTTTGCTCCTTAGCTTAAGTAGTGGATTAATAGCATTAATAAATATTGACGCTTATTCGACAACAGGAGTAAGAACAATATTAAATATACCATCATATACACACAACAGTAATAGTCAGCAAGGTGATGAAGTTGTGCATCCTGATGTGCTTTATATACCGGGCGGTTGGCATGGTTACACATATTGGATGTCTTTTACTCCTTACCCAAACAGTAATTCATTTTATGAGAATCCAAGTATTGTTGCTTCGAATGATAACATCAATTGGGTTGTTCCGACGTATCCTGACAATCCCTTAAGTACAGTGGAATGGACTGCTTCATCTAATAATACGCCATATAATTCAGATCCAGATCTTTTATTATCTGCACAAGGAGATACACTATTTTGTGTCTGGCGACGATTGGAAAACTGGACGTTGGAGACGATTTACTACAAATCAACAACAGATGGAGTACACTGGACAAGCCCTGAATCAGTTCTTTTTGCCCAGTCTTCCATGAATGCTACAGCACTAATATCTCCCTCAATTATATATTATAATGGTAAATATCGAATGTGGAACGTTAAATGCCCTTATATACACAGTGGCTATGACCCCGAGGGGACTCCAAGGAAAGTGCAATACAGAGAAGCAAGCACTCTTACGGGTTTAGGATCTGCTTCAATACAAGAAACCAACATAGCACCAATCTCTTATGATGGTCCAAATTCATTTATGCAAACCTGGCATATTAATGTAATATTTTACAATGGATATTACTGGATGATTAATCAGGTAGGTCCGAATAATCCGTTAGGTGGAGAAATCTATTTATGCTATTCTTCCGATGGCATCAACTGGACTTTTGGTACAAATCCTTTGTTATATAGAAGACCTTATGATTGGGATAAAATCCTGTACAGGGCAAGCATTGTCCCTATGAATGATGGAACAATGAATTTTAAAGTTTGGTATTCAAGTTTAAGGACTAATGGTGTTCCTTCAAGAATCGGCTATACGGAAACCATTGGCGGTGAAATATTGCCTGTAGCCACAGAACCAACAGCAATAAGTTATAATGGTTTTACAGCCCATTGGAAACCTGTAATCGGAGCAACTGAATACAATCTTGATGTGTTTCAAGCTGACGGCATCACTTATGTTGATGGATATCATGATTTAAAGGTTGAAGATGTTAAGGTTAGAGTCGATTTCCTAAATAGTAATACTACATATAAATACTGCGTTAGAGCGTATAATGCAAACGAGGGATTTAATTCAAATGTAATTCAGGTTACTACAAAACCAGTAACACACGGTGAGGGTGCAAATACTTCTATGCATGGAGAACCTACAACATTGTTTATTCCTTCGGTGATTGGTGGTCCTCAATTTTCAGATAATAATGTTAAAGTTGACCCAGACAATACAAGAGACTCTGATTTTTCCATTATAATCAATTGGTGTAATAATGGTTATGATACTATGGCTAATGCTAGGATTATGAGCACTGTTTCTTGCTCTGAATCTTCTTCTTTAAATGGTGTTTATACCTTTTATCATAAACGTATGGGGTTTGTTCCTACTTTTATTCGATACAAGTATAATAACGATTTGTGGAAATCTGCAGATTTCACTACTTCTGAGGATTCTACTACAGTTACGATCAGGGGTTTAGCTGAATCAAATAACGGGAAACTAATTATTGTATTTAATGATGGATTGGGTACTTTCCCTGTTGTACTGACTTCCTATACAGCAATGATAACTCCCCAAAACTTAACAAAACTTACATGGACAACACAGTGCGAAACCGGTATGCAAAAATATTGTATTAAACGTAATACTGTAATGGATTATGAAAGTTCAAAGCAACTAAGTCCAACAGTGATTGTTTCCAATAACCCCGTTGAGACACAATACATATTTACTGATTGTGATTCACTTACTTCGGGAATGTATTACTATTGGCTTACAAGTATAGATATTAACGGCTATACATATCAGTACAACCCAGTAAGCATAGTTATATCTGATGGAAGACCTTGTATAAACCGGGTTTTGCCAACCTATACAAACATGCTGCAAGTTTATCCTAATCCTTTTAACCCTATTACTAACATTACTATCAATGTTTCTAAACAAAACAATGTAAAACTTGAAGTATATAATCTAAAAGGTGAGAGGATTTGCAATATAATAGATAAAAAACTTGATATAGGTTCGTATAATGTTATCTGGAATGGTAAAGATGATAATGGTCACAATCTAAACTCAGGTATTTACCTTCTTAAAATGGTTGCTGCAAATTACGTCAAAGTGCAGAAATTAATCTTAATGAAGTAATTTAATGACGAGTTTGTTAATTTCTCGGTTTTTTTCTTTCACAAGCTGCAGAAAAGCATACGAATAGTAAAAGGGATAATCAGATAGTCTTTGGCTGGCATCTGGATTATTACACTTCCCGCCTTCGCAGGAATGACAGTGCTAATTGATAACGTTTTAATAGACTAGATATCAGCTTCTAATTGCAGATTAAAGTTCCTGCCTGCAGCGGGAAAGCCATATTCCTCTTCATAGTATGTATCGGTAAAGTTTTCCAGACCCGCACTGATACGTATATCTTTCCAGCTTTTTTTGATTACCAAATCATGCGTCCAGTAAGATGGCAAAACCCGGTAAGCAAATCCTGAATCCTGACTTAAGCGGTAATCTTTATAAGCAGAGGTGACAGAGCAGGAAATCCCGGCAGGTAATGAGATAATGGTATTGAATTCAGCGCTGTTATGCGGACTTTCCGTCAGTTTGTAATGTGTATCTTTTACTGTTTCCAATAAGGCATAAGAACAATTGAGTTCCAGACGCTCAAGCGGTTTGTACAGAATACTTAGCTCAGTTCCGTAGGTTTTTTCATGGTCAATGTTGCGGTATTTTCCTGCAACTTCATCAATCAAATTGCGTACCTCATTGTAATAGAAAGTTGTCTCAATCTCGCCTGTAAAAAAGCTGTATGTAAAAGGTTTTTGTAATGAAAGCTCATACTTGGCAGAATATTGGGGTTTTAAATCAGGATTGCCTTTATCCGAACTGAAAAGCTGCTGCATTGTGGGGTAAGCGCTGTTTAAACCTGCCGCCAAAGAGGAATTTATCCCATTGGAGAATGTGTAATATGTCCCGAAGGTAGGTTCCAAATATGCTTCAAATGTATTACGAACATCATTCCTGAATAAAGCGAGTCCGGTACCGCCTGTAATGGAAAGAGTGTTGTCTATTTGGTATTCCAATTGAGAAAACAGGTTATGAGTCTGTAAATTGTGCGGTGTCCAGGTAAGATAGTTGCTGTTGTCTTTTCTGGTGCTAAAAACTGCTTCACTCCTGTAACCTGTATTGAGTCTGGCTTTTGACCCAATTTGCCATAGATAACGTGGATTAAAACCGAAAGTACTGTACCTTAAGGTTGAATTCATCTTCATATCGTGATATAGCGCATCAGTAAAGGTTTGATATGTATCCTCTCCCCCATCTAACCAGAGCATTGTTTTGAGTGATTGTGTTTCAGAGATAATGTAATCATCCATCAATGCAGACTGATAACGTTTCCAGTCTTTGAACATACGCAATTCTTCATCAAATCCGTAAACTGATAAAGGGATTTTCTTTTTGTCGATACCGGTATAACCTGCTGTTATTCCCATAGTATGCAAGGCGGAAAGATTCAGATTTACCTTGCCTTGCAGATTATATTGTGTCTTTTGCAGATTATTGCGGACATCACCATTTTCCTGGTCTGTGGGATTAAAATCTTTTGAAAGTATAAAACCATCAGTGTTGTCGCGGGCTGTATATAGCCAGTAATTCCAGTTGTCAAAACTGTGTGATGTGCTCAATTCGAAGTGATTGGTATTATTGCGTTTGAATTGTGTGCCCAGATGCAGCCATTTCCTTGTGGAAGGCGCATTGGTAATCAGATTGACCACTCCGCCCATTGTGTTGCTGCCATACATTGAAGATATGGGACCTTTGAGTATATAAATAGATTTGATGTCTGCCAGTGGTAGATTTTGCAAATCAGCATGTCCGAAATATCCTGTATTTAGCGGTCTTCCATCTATCAGTATCTTTACTTCATTCTTGCGAAAACCTCTGATGCGAAGATTGCTTTCATCTTTGGTGCCTACTGTGACAGTAACACCGGAGACGTTTTGCAGTGACTCCCTGATATTGATGGGAGTAGGCTGAATTGCCGTATCAAGCTGTTTGAGAGTGATAGCGCCTATCGTTTCAGAAGGTATTTCGCCTATAACCCGTACCGTATCCAGAGTGTATCTGCGGAATTGTGTGCTATCCGGCTTGGGATTAATATCTGTATCCTCAGCCGCAAGCAGGCTCATGCCAAGACAGATCATTATAAGAGTAGTAAGGAGGGTTTTATTCATAATCAGGTCAGAAATCAATGCATGGAGTCTCATATTTAAAGGGTTACAGATTACTCTGCCTGAGTACTCCATGCATCAATTACCTCAAATTATTTTGTCATACCGTTAATATCGGTGGCATCAAGATCGCTCAGCACTGGCGGAATATGAAAGATAATATCAGCTTTGTCTTCATCAGCCAACACAAAATTAACAGCAGGAGTAGTTGTAGCTCCGTATACATCAATGTATGAAACTTTCTTCAGACTGCTATATCCGGTCTGTGGAAAGGTATGATTCGGGAAGATCGTCTTTTCAGAGGTTAACAGATAATAGCCTGCATTAATATCGTCGGTATGATAGTATTTATCCTCTCCGTAACCATCATAACAAACCATTCTGACAGAATCATAAGCGGCAATCCCGGTCAGTAAATCAGTCAGTTTGATAGCGTCTTCTGTCACATTCTGACTATTCACAATCGGGTAAATCTGAAGAGCATGGAGTTCCACTGATGTGGTTCCTCTGCTGCCGGCATTAACGTCAATCTTGCGGTATAAACGAAATAAACCGGTGGAGCTGACTTTGAAAGCATTGGGAAGCATGCTATTGGGAAACCAGGTTTCAAAACCGTTACCTGGAACATAGTAGCCTTGCTTGAATTTGTCCCAATTGATATCATAACCGGCGTTGGTGCTATTACGTGGACTGAATCCGTCTTCATTGCTTACTATCTGATAGTTATACAAACCACGGTAATCGGTGGTATCAGAAGCAGAAGCATTAATGGTATCATGCACAGCTGTTTTGCTGATGAATTGGTCCAGACTGTAAGCCCAGACATGCACAGCAGTGGGATTGTTGTCGTCTTTTTCGCTGCAACCAAAGAAGACCATTAGAGTCGAAATTGCAACCAAAATAAGTAGTAGTTTTTTCATTTTACCTCCATGAAAAATCCGGAGGCAAGACAGCTAATATTTCTGTCCCACCTTTCCAAAGGGAGGCATAACCGTTTCCCGTTATACCCTATCGGTATTAGCTCGTGCCTTGTGGTTTAGAAACTAATACTCGGCGTTAAGTTCTTTGTTTAATATCTGCGCCTTTTTGTCAAGTGCATCTGTCTGTCACAATGTTTCTCGTAATATCCCGCAGTATTCCCGTTGATATGTAGTACGATTCTCGGTAGAATCTCCATACTTTCTCGGTACTTCCTCGGACTAAGTCCGAGGAAGTACCGAGAAAGTACCGGGAATGTACGGTGAATCTTAGAAGATATGAACGGGATTATTGAGCTATTGACAAAAAGGATAAGCAAAAATAAAAGAACTTCAGCCGAGTAAGCATGTCTGTGGCTCTGTGAATAGCGCTATGATGGCTTACCTATAGGTAAAGCGGGAAACAGCTTTGCCTCCCGTGTTTGGAAAGGCTTTTACAGATGAATACTGTTCTCTCCAGACATGTTTAATTTGGAGAATAGTGTATGAAAAACTACAAGTTTACGACCAAAGACCTTATTCTGATTGCTTTAATGGCTGCCATTGGCATAGCCATCAAGCCTTTAGTCAAAACAATTACTCATCTGATATCAACTCCCTTAGGTATTCCCGGCGGGACTTTCGGTGGTGGGTTTTATATGATGTGGCTTTGTTTGATAGCTGCCATGGTGCCCAGATTTGGTTCTGCTACCCTGACCGGTCTGGTGCAGGGTGTGGTTGTCCTGATTACAGGCTGGTATGGCAGTCACGGAGCAGCTTCCATCATCACTTATGCCTTGCCGGGTCTGGCAGTTGATGTTTTAGCTTATCTATACAGAAGAAGAATAAAGCTGGACGGACAAATCCTCTACTGTGTAGGAGCTAATCTGGTGGGCACTTATCTGGTTGGCTGGCTGATTATGCGCCTGCCCAAGGCTCCGCTGCTTATCTCTCTCAGTATGGCTATAATTTCCGGCTGCATAGGCGGTGTATTGTCTTATCTGATTTTTAAACAACTCACAAGGTACAGACTTATCTAAAGAAAGTAAATGGAGAATAATGATGAATAAATTATCTGTCTTAATCCTGCTTGCAATTTTGATTTCCTGTATAACCACTATATCCGGTATCGAGATTATCAGTAAAACCGGTGTGGCATCCTATATCACATACAACCAGTTAAAAGCGCATCCTTTGGAGAGCTTTCAGACCAAACGTCATAAAGATGGTAAGGATATCATTGACAACTGGCAGGGTATTCCTTTGCAGAAATGGCTGGAGCAAGAGAACATAAACGACTTCCAGAGTATCAGATTTGAAAGTGATGACCGCTATATGGTGCGCATTCACAAAGCAGAAATGGATACGATGCCGGGATATATCGCTTTAGTTCACGAGAAAGTTCCCATCGACAGTACGGAAATCAGAGTCATTTTCCCTAAGCAGAGAGATATGTTTTGGGTAAGAGGTATTGCAAGAATTGTTCTGGAAGACTACCGTCCGGTTCCAAAACCACGTCAGCTCTTTATTGCGGAAAATGCTTTGGCAAAACTGTCTTTACTCAAAGACCCCAAACCCTTTGTGGATATTAAAGGCTATAGCTTTGATACGATTATGAGTGATATCTTTTGCGATGATGAAGAATCAGTTGTACTGGTCAGCAGAGACGGACTGAGGCTCAGGCTGGAATACCCCAAACATCTGCAAGGCGCTGTGATTGAATACACCAAAGATGGTAAATACAATATGAAAAGCCCCAATATACCCGGTGGAATGTGGCTGAAAGATATTACCTATATCCAGTGCGGACCCGTCTCCATGATCAGGAAAGATTACCTGAATGAACTGGCTTCCCTCTATAAATTACTGGAATGGAAAGCACCCGATAACTTGCAGATAAACATAAAGATAAATGCAGTGATTAAAGAAATTACTTTAACTCAGGTTGAAGAGCTTTCCAGATACAATTTCCAGAATGATGAATGGCTTGAACTGGGTAATTGAAGGAAGCATAATCTATAATTCTATGTGGTTCTAAATATGCTGAAAGTTCAGAATTTGACTGTGCGTTATTCTGATGCAGAAGCATATCTGTTTCAGGATTTGTCCTTTCAGTTGCAAACGGGTAGTCTTTTATGGATTAAAGGACCCAACGGTTGTGGTAAAACAAGCCTGCTTTATGCTCTGTCCAATATCATTCCTCAGCATATCGGAGCTGTCAGGCAAGGTCAAATCCTCTTTGATGAACAGGTTTTGAATGACATCCCCTTACCCCGCATGCTTCCACTGATGTCTATGGTGATGCAAAATCCTGAGTGGCAGATACTGTTTCCAACGGTTGAGGAAGAAATTATCTATGCTCTTGAAAATACAGGGCTTGCCGATAACATAATCGCAGATAGGCTACAGCAGTCTCTGGATAGATTTCATCTGGCTCAATATCAAAAAGCCAATCCTCATCATCTTTCAGCAGGATATCAAAAGCTGCTAATGCTTTGTATCATTGACGCTGCTTCTCCTGATGTTATGCTGCTTGATGAACCGCTGAGCGGATTATCTGCTTCACATATCAATCTGGTGCTCTCCTGGCTCGAAATTTGTAAACAAGAGGGTAAAATCATCATTTTAACGGAGCATAACGAAGAATTGGAGACCATCGCCACACATAAGCTTTGCTTTAATGCTGATGGGTTTTTGTATGCCTGATAGCATTATACAATTCAGTCACGTATCCTTCGGTTGGAATAAGCTGCATTTGCTTTTCTCTAACCTTGATTTTAGCTTCCCCTCTGACAAAATTATCGTGCTAACCGGAGAGAATGGCAGCGGGAAATCCACTTTCGCTTCTCTGATTGCCGGATTGATAATTCCGACGATAGGAACTATTTCACATAATGGACTTCCAACAGACGCAAAGCATTCCGGCAAGCTTTACAAGTCCATAGCCTGTTTACAGCAGAAAACAGAGAAGAATATTGTGGGGATTGATGCAGAAAGTGATTTATACATCTGGTCTCTATCCCAATCTACACATGATAGGAATGAAGAACAAATAAAGCAAGAACTCGATAATTGGGGTTTAACTGATATCCGTAACAGACCTGTATGGGAATTGAGTGCAGGAGAATTGAAGCGATTATGTCTGGCAGGAATCAGCTTGTACCCAGACAGGTATTGGGTTTTGGATGAGCCTGAAGCAGCGTTGGATAGTGTTTATTGTGCAAAACTCGTGGCATTTTTACAGAACAAAGCTCAGCATCAGACCGGAGCTTTGATTATTTCCCACAAACCTGCATTGTATAAAGACATTTGTTCAGAACTGTGGCATATCAATTCTGATGGCACAATTAAGCAAACAGTTCGGGGAGCATTCTAAACCATGAAAGTACATGCTCTGACCAAACTATTCATTGTAATCTGCATTACCACCGGCTCTTTGCTGCATCAGAATGTTGTAATCCTCATTGAGTTATTACTGATTAGTATGATGCTGAACGTATTTAACGCTAATGCATCTGAAGACTGGACCAGGCTGTTTATGAAAGTGTTTAAGCTGATTCCGGTTTTTATCAGTATCTTTCTTATTCAGTTGCTCTTTGATAATTCCGGACATGTTATCTTTCACCTGTGGATAATCAGAATAACTTCACATGGGGTTAGCACTGCGGTGCAGGTGATGCTGAGACTGCTAATCATAGTCTTTTCGGCAGGATATTTGATGAAGCTGGGCTTACGGGAATTCCTATTTGCTTTCAGAATCGTCAGGCTGCCGGAATCCTTTGCAGTAATGACAGCTTTGACTATCGGGTTTATCCCTTTGCTGGCAGGGCAGATTAAGCAAAGCCTTCAGCAAATCAGATTGAGAGGGATTGGTATTAGTGAATTAAGTCTCAGGAAAAGAGTTGAATTGTATCTTTCTTTGATAATGCCCATCCTGGGCAGAACTGTCAGTAATGCCAAGTATCTGGCTATTACTCTGGAATTGCGTGGTTTCAGAAATGGCGGGAAGCATACGAATTATCGGAAAGTGAATTTGCAAGCTTTTGATTATGTTTTGATTACTACTTCTCTGTTTCTGCTGGTCTGGTCAGTGCTTTAAAAGGCGCACTAAACTCGTCAATTTGTTTTCCTTCAAGGTCATAGACTTTCACATCTAATACAGCATTTTGATAATTCAATACGCAAAAGTTATGTCCCAGATATATCTTTTTGCTATAATCATTCCGGCTGTCAGCTCTGTATAGAGGAGCCCCTGCCCCACCCGTCACTATATAAAATTGTCCTTTATATTCAGAACGCTCATAGATATGGTCATGTCCGCAGAATACCGCCAATACCGGATAGTCTTTCAATAATGCAGGCAAAAAGAAACTCAAGCCCAGTTCATCGCCATGTTCACCAGAGCTAAACACCGGATGATGCATAAGAATAATCATCGGGCTTTGTTTATGCAGTTCCAGCTTAGCCTGCAACCATTTGTATTGCGGAGACCCCGGACCGAGCTTAATGGTGCTGTCCATGATAATCCAGACGATGGAATCTTCTGTGGCAGTGTAATAGGTCTGACCCTTAAGCTCAGGAAAGTTGGATAAATAGAGCTCCAGGTTCTTTTCGTGATTACCTTTCACAGGATAAAACCTGCTGGAGTCTGTCAGTGGCTTAAGAATAGAAAAGAAATTGTCGTATTCGCTTTGTCTCATCCCGTTTGTATTCATGTCTCCTGTGTGGAATACAGCAACAGGTTTATATTTTATCAGTTGATTCACTATTTGCTGATGTATCTCAGGTTGACTGCGTGAATCGCCATATACAACAGTAACAGCAGCCAAATTGGAGCTGAGAATAAATACTAATAGATATAGAATGGATTTTTTATTAAACACTAATCTCTGTCTTTACTTTTGCAGAAGTTCTTCGTAAACAAGCTGAAACTTCTGCAAGTCTTCCCAGGCCGGTTTTTTCCAATTGGGATTACGCAGAAGTGCAGAAGGGTGATAAGTAACATAAGCGGGAATATCAAGATAGCTGTGAGCGTCTTCTCTTAATAGCTGCATTGATTGTTTGGTTTCCAGCAGAGTCTGCGCAGCAACCAGCCCCATCAGCAGAAACACCTTGGGTTGAATGATGGCTATCTGTTCATTGAGATAAGGCAGACAAGCAATGCGCTCCGGTTGTTCGGGATTTCTGTTACCGGGGGGACGGCATTTGACTATATTGGCGATATAAACGTCTTCTCTTTTAATCTTGATAGCAATCAGCATTTTATCCAGAAGCTGTCCTGCAGGACCTACAAATGGTCTGCCTTGCAGGTTTTCCTGCTCTCCGGGACCTTCTCCAATCACCATACAAACGGCATCAGGATTGCCTTCACCATAAACGAATTTCTTTCTGCCTGACCACAGCGGACACTTCCTGCAATCTTTATATGTGTCCTGATTCTCTGCAAGTCTTACTTTTTTGTCAGCTAATGACAATTGTAATTTGGGATAAGTCTGAGGAGCTGTTCTTGTGATATATATTTCATTAATACCTGAAAGTTTGAGTTGTTCCAGGTATTGTTTGAGGGCTTTTTTCATTAATCAATAAGGATTAATCTTCATCATCCGCATCAAGTGTATCTTCTTCAATATCGTCATCAAAGTTATCATCAGAATATGTAGGAGTGTATTCACCCTGAAATTCTTCGGCAACGAGTTCTTGTTCAAATTCATCTTCATCGTCAAATCTGTCTCTGCGTCCGCCTGATTCAAATTCTTCGGGAGTGAGTCCCAATCTTTCCATTTCTGCTTTGGCTTCTTCGATATCCATCATATAATCAGGAACTTCATTTTCAGCAACATGGTCTAAGGCTATTTCAGTAATCTTATCACCGAATTTCTGCTTGATATATGAGGGAAGCGCATTCAGACGAAGGACTTCCAGATTTGAAAGTAAACAGAACATATAGTTCATATTAGTGTGTTCTAAGAAGGTTTCCACTTTCTTATTGATCATTGTATACTCCTTGCATTGATAAATACCTGGTCGGGATGTTTGTACCTTGCAGCACGGTTTTCTTCCGCTTTAACTATGGACCAGACATCTTCAACTGCATCTTCAAGTTTATCATTAATAATTAAATAATCATAGCATGGTATCTGAGTAATCTCATATTGTGCAATAATCAGGCGTTTCTCAATTTCTTCAATAGTATCTGTCTGCCTGTTTATCAGCCTGTCTTTTAAAATATCAAGTGATGGAGGCAGAATAAATACCTTTACGTAAGGTATATCAGTACAGCTAATCTGAGCTGCGCCTTGCACTTCAATATCCATAATAACGTGCTTACCCATGGCAAGACGGCTTTGGATATAGCTGATGGATGTTCCATATTGATGCTCCGCGAAAACTGCATTCTCCAGGAAATCACCTGAATCTATGCGTTCATTAAAAGCATCTTCATCCACAAAGTGATAATGAATACCATCCTGCTCAGTCCCTCGAGGTTTACGTGTAGTATAGGAAACAGAATATTCTATCTTGTCCGACTTTTTCATAATCTCGTGCAGAATTGTACTCTTTCCTCCGCCTGAAGGAGCAGAGAGTATAATCAGGAAGGGATTTCTTATATATTCCATAACGTAAAATCAATTCCACGTTATCTGCATACTGGGTCGATTCGTAATCGAAAGCAAATTTATCCTTCTACGATTTTCTGGTATTCAACAGCAGTCAGCAAATTCTCGATTTCATCAGGATTGGACATTTTTATCTTGATAAGCCAGCCATCTTCGTAGGGAGATTTATTCATCAGGTCCGGAGTATCCTCCAAATCAGTGTTTCTGCTATCAACCTTACCGCTTACAGCAGAATTGATATCTTCAACTGCTTTGACCGCTTCTATGCTGCCGCATGGTTCACCGGCGGAAACTTTTTTGCCGACATCAGGTAATTCCACATAGACAATGTCGCCTAATTCATGTTGGGCAAAATCTGTTATACCCATTATTGCAACGTCACCAACAACACGTATCCATTCATGACTCTCAGTGTAGTACAAATCTTCAGGAATTAACATGTTATCCTCCAGATATTAAAATATATGTTATTTTTTCCTATGTCTTGAAATGGGTATTTTATGTCAAGTAGAATGCGTGATTTGTTTTGTACCGGATGCAAAATATGTTTGAAGCTGAAAGCTACACCCAAGGCAGTTGTTCCCGAGAATGGAAACCCAAGACATGTACAAACTGACACCCCATACTGCAGGAAGTAACAGATAGACATAATGCTGTAATGCTTTAATTGCTAGTGTGATAGATACCATAAGCTTTGAACTTACCCAAGAACTGATTTAGACTTGTTTAGTTTGTGGCACTTATACTACAAATATAAACAGGGTACAGAAAAAGAAAAAGCTCTTACCAAACACTAATTTCTCTTGACCTTATTGTCCGGATATTATTAAAAGAAATGAGCAAGTAATTCATGCAAAGGAAAGGGATTTGTTATGAAACGCACAAATATTCTGACTGTTGTCCTGATTATTTTATTTTCATTCACACTTCTATTGGGTGATAATACTTCAACTGACAAATATGCAAATATTTTCAATGCTATTTACGCGAGAGATGTGGCTGCCATAAACGATATGATTGACACTGACCCAAATGTCTTGAATTCTAAAGTAGATAGCATGGATAGTAGATTTCGGGAATGGGTCACACCTTTAAACTATGCCTTAAGATGGAGCAGTCCGGATATGGCTCAGGCAATTCTTGATCATAACCCTCCTGTGGATGTTCGAGACAGTAAAGGTCTGTTACCTGTCCATATTCTGGTTCAAATGCATACTGAAAAGATGCTTGAGCAGTTAGTAGCGTTGGGAGCAGATATTCATTCCACGGATACTATAGAGAATGGTGATGCACTGTATTGGGCAGCTTTTGGCGGAAAAAATGACATGATCAGATACCTCTTAGATAAAGGACTGGATATCAACCAGTTAAAGCCTAATGGCAGAACTCCCTTAAACAAAGCTGCTCAGGGTGGTCGTATTTACGCTTTCGAATTGTTGTTAGAAAGAGGAGCAAACCTGCCCACAACAAACAGTGCCAAAGAATTGCTTTTTCAGGATGCAGTTGCAGGTGGTAATCTGAGAATTGTTAAGTATCTGATAAATTTGGGGTACAATCCCAGGCAAATAACTTCAGAAGGTGAAATATCCATCTTTAGTGCTTTATGGTCTAAATCAACGGATTTGATGAGTTATCTGATAGACCAGGGTGCAGACGTAAATCAATTGAATGAGGGAGGATCGTCTTTGCTTTGGGTGGCTATAGATTTGCATAAAAAAGACTTTGTCAGGTTGCTTATTGACAAAGGAGCAAATCTTAACCTGGCAGTCAAAGATGGACTGACACCCTTTTTCCTTGCTGTAAGAGAATGTCCGGACGTACTTCAGAATATGCTGGATAAGGGTGTGGACATCAACCGGAAAGATAAATATGGTGATACCGCCTTGCTTGTTTCTGTTAACAATGATAGCCTGATTGCCTTGCAAACCTTGCTTCGCTATAAAGCTGATTTGAACATACAGAATAAAAACGGTCAGACAGCGCTGATCTTGGCTTGTCAAATTCAGAATGAAGAGATAGCCGGTCTCCTCATAAAAGCCGGAAGTGCCCTGGAGATAAGAGATGTCAACGGCAGGAGTGCTATGCATATTGCTGTATTAAATGGTAATCCTGTTCTGGTAAAAGCTCTGATAGATGCCGGAGCTGATTTGAATGCTAAAGACAAAGATGGGTTTACTGCTTTGGATTATGCCTTGAAATATGCTTATAAAGATATTGCACGATTGTTGAAGAGCAAACATGCAAAGACTGAGTATAAAAACGCTTCACAGGCAGTAGGGAAGATTGACTTATCTCATGAAAAGAATGTAATAGGGGTATGGTATCTGGGAGATAGCGGCATAGCTGTACGCAGCGGACAAAACCTGCTTATCTTTGATTATCTGAAACCACAAGTTCCCAACATCAATCCTTCATTATACACAAATCCAAGAGAAAGGCAGACACCGGCAAATCCCTCACTATACAATGGCTGGATTAATCCTGATGAAATCAAAGGGTTGAATGTATATGTCTTTGTTACAAACAGATCAATGGATCCGTTAAATCGTGGTAAAGGCATACTGGAATTGAAAGACCAGATTCCCAATGTGAAGTATGTCTTCGGTTTCGATACACAACCAGGCTTTCAGAATTATATGTATCCCCGTCTGCCACGTTACGAGCCCATAAGAGGTTCTAAGACAGATTCCAATGGTGTGAGCGTTACATCCATAAAGTTTAAGCAAGAATATATGCATAGATTTGAGGATCTCATCGGCTATTGTGTAAAAGTAAATGGCATCACTATCTGGTACTCAGGCTGTTTTTTCAATAAAAGCGACACACTTTCAGTAGCTTTCAAGGCGGGTATAAACTCATTAGTAGCAGATAACCCCGAGATTGACCTGGCTTTTCTGCCTGTTGCTGTACCGGGAAGGGGTAATTATGCAGACTTGAAGCAAAACTCAGATTATTTCGTTAAGAAAATAAAACCAAAGACGATAGTGCCTGTGCACATTGCTTCCCGTGTAATTGATGATAGTTGGTCATCTGCTTCACCGGAAATTGATAACAGTATCTGGACAAATGCTACTCAGGCTATGGGTTATGGGCAAAAGACAAAGGTGTTTCAAAATCCGGGTGACCACTTTATATTCACGCATAGTAAATAAGGTATGCGAGAGAGTATCGAAACCTCTACGTTTCCTGACACAATTTGCCTAGTTAGAGACAACAGCACCTTGCATTGTTTGGTTTTCAATTGCATACATTTGCACAAGCTTGATAAAGTGAGCAGACCACGTGCCACGATTTGCATTTTGCCTTTTCACTTTGTAATAAGCTAACTCTTGAGAATTCATTATTTATCTCTCATTTATTTATTATCTGACGTTAGGGGTCTTCAGGGAGTCATCAGGGAGTCTGCAGGGACTTTAGTCCCTGCAGACTCCCGAAACATTCTCTCATGATTCCATCGAAAACCTTATCGTCAGATAGAAGACAAATGAGGGGTGAATAAGATGGGATAAGCAGCGATTATGTTAATGTTAATATCCTGGATTGGATTTCCAGTTACACCGGGAATTATTGTATATAAAAGCTCTTGAAAAGCATGAAGAAAAAAATTACAAAAACATGATAAAAAAAACTTGACAGAAAAACTTTAGTGACTATTTATGGAATCAGCCTACAGACCCTACATAGAATGCCCTCCGAGCAGTGGGTACATCGCCCGATGTTACCCACTGTTATTTTTTTACCCGTAAAATCCTTTGGCAAAATAATACTTTACATTATGGGTTGCTTATTTTATTTGAAAACCAATCTTAATTTATCACATTGCTTGAAGATTCATGACAATATTGTGTAAGGAGTTGGTACGAGTATTGGAACCGATTAGAATTGAAAATCTGACCAAATCATTCAGCGGCTTCGTGGCAGTGAATGATGTATCTCTCACCATCCAACCGGGAGAATTGTTTTCTTTTCTTGGTCCCAGTGGGTGCGGAAAAACTACTTTACTGAGAATGATCGCCGGCTTTGAAGTTCCCCTGACCGGCAGGATACTACTCGGAGAACAGGATATCACTCAGCTCCCGCCTTATAAAAGACAAGTCAATACTATCTTCCAGAATTACTCTCTATTTCCGCACATGACAGTTTTTGAGAATGTGGCATTTGCATTAAGAATCCGAAAACTACCTAATTCTGAAATTGCCCACCGGGTAAGGGACATGCTCCAACTCGTAAAGATGGATGATCAGGCAGATAAATACCCCAATACCATCAGCGGTGGACAGAAACAGCGGGTTGCCATCGCCAGAGCATTGATTAATAACCCTCAGGTATTGCTTCTGGATGAACCTTTGGCAGCGCTTGACCTGAAACTGCGTCAACATATGCTGATAGAACTGATGAATATCCACGATGCAGTAGGTATTACTTTCATCTATGTTACCCATGATCAGGGCGAAGCGATGAGTATCAGTGACCGTGTGGCTGTCATGAATCATGGTAATATCATACAATCCGGTCCACCTGATGACATATATGAGAGACCTGCCAGTATCTTTTCAGCTTATTTCATCGGAGAAACAAATCTGATTCCGGCGATTGTGACTTCTGTGGAAGCAGACTACGTAGAATTAAACTGCGATGCTGGAGCTGAGGATAGTTTCGAGATAGACAGCACATTTCACTTCAAACCGGAAGTCGGACAACGGCTAACGGTTTCCCTGAGACCTGAGAAGATAGCCGTTTCACGCACAAAACCTCGCGCTCTGGACAATATCAACATGATAAAAGGTATTATTGAGGATATTCTCTATCTGGGTACTCATACGCAATATATAGTCAAAGTGGGCAGTCTGAAATTCAGAGTCTTTAGTCAGCATAAAAGAGTATATTTTGATGATAAAGCTCTGGACTGGGAAGAACCGGTCTGGCTCTTCTGGCATGATAGTGATTCCTGGTTAATAGATGAAATCACACCTACGGGAATGGACTTTGGGGATGTGAATGTTTTTGAGCGTCCTATTCAAATGTCCAGAGGCAGTAAACGTATCCTGAGACCCGAATGAACACTGCAGAACAACATTACGTTACAAGTGAACTAGAGAATAAATACGATAGCAGACAAAATCTGCATAGCTGGTTATTGGCATCTCCTTCCATAATCTGGCTAACGATATTCTTTTCTATTCCCTATCTGATTGTAATCATCTATAGCATGCTTACCGCAGAGATTTATGACGTTAAATTTCAATTCTCTCTAAGTGCTTTTCAGGAAATACTGAGCGGAGTATATTTCAAGCCTTTCCTGCTTTCTTTCAGGCTAGCCTTAGCCACTACTATTTTATGTCTGTTGCTGGGTTATCCGGTTGCTTATCTGATTGCCAGAAGCACTGAAAAATGGAAGAATATCCTGCTGGTTCTGATAATCATTCCGTTTTGGACCAACTTTATAATACGTATATTCTCATGGAGAATCTATCTCTCTACCAATGGCGTGATGAACGAAGTGCTGATGCGTCTGCATCTGGTGAATACACCGCTGGAGATTATCAGGACAGATTGGGCTGTTATCATCGTGATGGTGTATGTGTATCTGCCTTATATGATATTGCCGCTTTACAGTGTAATCGAGAAGATGGATTTTACCTTGCTCAATGCTGCAATGGACCTGGGAGCTAATGAACCCAAAGCTTTTTTCAAGGTAACGCTTCCCTTATCCAGAGAAGGAATCTTTGCAGGTTCCATCCTTGTCTTCATTCCCTCACTCGGTGCTTACATCATACCTCAACTGATGGGAAATCAGAATGCACTCTATATAGGACAGATTATTACCTATAAGATAAAGAACATACCGCGCAACTGGCCTGTGGCCTCAGCGTTGTCACTAGTTATGTTGATCATTATTGCAGTATTTCTCTTAATTGCATTTACCATATACAAACGTAAGATTTCCGGGAAACTACATGAGACCAGACAAATTATATAAGAACATGAATCTGACTGTCTTTTCTTTGGTCATGGTTTTTTTATACATCCCGATAATCATTCTGATTATTTTTAGCTTTAACGACAGTAAAATTGTCGCAGGCTGGAAAGGGTTTACCTTTAAGTACTATGGTCTGTTGTTTCACAATAATCAGATTAAGCTTGCCTTTCAACATACAATGCTGATTGCAATTCTATCTACTATCGTTTCAACTGTTTTGGGAGTACTGGCTGCTTTGGGACTTCAGAATAAACGGTTCACAGGCAGAAGGCTAATAAATAGTCTGGTGTATATTCCATTGATTATGCCGGACATTCTGATGGGTGTTTCTCTGGCATTACTATTTAATTTTCTCAGAGTGGAAACGGGTATGTTTACCGTTCTGATAGCCCATATTACATTTTGTTTGTCATACACAGTGATAGTGATACAAAGCAGATTGGAAGGATTTGACTATTCCCTGGAAGAAGCAGCAATGGATTTGGGTGCTAAACCATGGCTGATATTCTGGAAAGTGAAGTTCCCTCTGATGGTTCCGGGCATTATTGCGGCTGCACTGCTGGCTTTTACGCTATCAATAGATGATTTTATTATTACTTTCTTCACTTCCGGCAGAGGATTTGATACGCTTCCTATTTATGTGGAGGGTGCTATCCGCAGAGGAACAATTACAACTATCAATGCACTTTCAACTCTAATGATAGGCTTTACTATTTTTCTGGTTGTGATTACCAAGCGTGTAAGAAAGCTGCTGTTAAACTGATATTACATAGAAACGTAATTCTATAGGCAAATCTCATCTACAGGATGGTAGTTTTTAACCTTGTTAACATAAAAATACATTAAAGCTTCCATTTCTTTGTCAAATCTTACAAATGTTAAATCATCCGAAAGAGTCCCGGCAAATCGTTTAGCCTCATCCAGAGCTATCTTATATAACTCGGGTGCATTCTTAATTTGATTATGTATAAATCTGTCTGTATTGTAGACTTGCTCAATATTCAAACTTACAGGGGAAAACAATTCTGTTTCCTGATGTTCCCACTCACCTGTTTTGATATCAAATGTATATAAGGGCAGGAATTTGTAGCCGTGTTCCAGGACGAATTGTACCGCTTCAATCAGGTAATTAATTTCATACTCATCCAAAATATAGTGCAGGTTTAGCCTAACCCAACCAGGCTTAATACCTGTGTAGCCGATATTTGTAATCATACATCGGTAGTAATCAGATAGCTTCTGCTCGATTCCCATTAAGTAATGTCCATAAGGTCCTGCACATGAACATCCTGCTCGTGTCTGGATACCGAACAAGTCATTAGTCAAACGGGTGACAAACTTGGGATGCAGTATCTTGTCCTTATGTACAATATTGAAGGGAATAATGGGTATTTTCTTCTTTGTGTCCAGAGGACCATAAAAAGCAATTCTTTTGTCATCTTTAAAAGCATCTATAAACCGATGGTAATAAAATTCCTCAATTTCTTCTATGGCTTGGGTACCTACTTTATCTTTCACCTCAAAAACAAGCGAAGTTCTTATTGCTTGTAGAATACCTGGAGTTCCTGCTTTTTCTCTGGTTTCAATATCTTTGATAAACTCCTGTTTGGAGGGCGAAACATAATCAACCGTTCCCCCTGCTCCAATAGTCGGAGGCAAATTGGATGGATAAATATCGGAATTGAAAATGAGGATACCACTTGTACCGGGACCGCCCAAAAACTTGTGAGGAGAAAGGAATATAGCATCAAAATAGCATTCATTGTCTTTATTCATATCTATCTCAAGATATGGTGCGCAAGCAGCAAAATCAAAGCAAGCAAGAGCATTATGCTTATGTAAAATGCGGGCAACTTCATAAACATTCGTCTTGAGACCGCTTACATTTGAAGCCGCTGAGAAAGAGCCTATCTTGGGACGATTGGCATATTTTGGATTGGAAATCATCTCTTCCAGTTTTAATAAATCGAGCTCTTCTTCTTCATTCAAAGGAATTTCCACAATGTCACAGAGAGTTTGTCGCCACATCACTTCATTGGAATGGTGTTCATAGGGACCGACTAAGACTATGGGTTTATTATTATCGATATATTCGTGTAGAGCAATGTTACACGCTTCCCTATCAGGATTTCTGTCAAGACAGCTTTTAAGGAAACCATTCACTCTTTCACGTGTAGCCGGAGGCCAGTATACTCCAAGTATTTGCTGAAGCTTGGTAATTCCGCCGGTAGTACCTGACTCAGTAAAGATGATTTTGCCTTTGGGTCCGGCATTGACAGCTTTCTTAATTATCATTTCAGCTTCATGCAAGAGTCCTGTCATAGTCTTGCCTGTAAAGTCATCCTCAGTATGAGTATTGGCATAGAATTGCAGTATCCGCTGAATATAATTCTCAATAGTATAAAGTCCTCTTCCGCTGGCAGTGTAATCAGCATAAACCAGAGGTCTATCACCAAAAGGTGTTTTGAATATCATATTTCTACCTATGATATCATTACGAAGCCACTCAAGGTTTTGTATCAAATCTTTAACGTTCATTATTAACCTTTCATTATATAGTCATTCCTGTTTTGTCAGTCATTTCCGTTTGGACAAGCAAGGCAGCTTATCCTACTTTCGTAGTCATTCCTGCGCAGGCAGAAATCTTATCCACAAGTCCTGAGTATTTGAATTCTGATTTCAAGAAAATTGTAAAGCATTAATTTCGTGGAGGCAGCAAGTTATTCTGAGGTGAATCAATTCACCCGGATAAACAAAGGCTTTCCGGTGTTATCCGAAAAGCCTTTTTTTGGGAACTTCATGAAACACTAAGGTTATTTCTTAAGAATCATTTTCTTTGTGATATCTTGTGTAGTTGTCTTCAATCTGTAAAAATAGATGCCTGAAGCTAGTCCCTCTGACTTCCATTCGTAGTTGTGTTTTCCGGAAGTAAAATTCTTACGCAAAACTGCTTGCCCTTTGATATTGTAAATCATCAGACTTCCCTGTTCACCTTTAACAATATCAAATTTGATAGTTGTTGCTGGGTTAAAAGGATTGGGATAATTTGAATCCAGAGAAGATATGATTGTAGAATAAGGAACGCCATCATCAATAACAGGAGTTGAAGGGGTTGGTTGCATTACACTGTTTTGGTCTAATGTCACAGCAGTCTGCGCCAATAGCCTGCCATTAACAGTTGCTCCGGTATTCATGGATATCAGAGTTTGACATAATATAATTCCCTTGAATTGAGCAGTTGTTCCCAGATTAGCCTGACCTGCTACCTGCCAGAAAATGTTCTGTGGTTGCGCACCACCACTCAATGTAATAATAGCAGCATCCGCTACTGTAAGGTTTTGTGCAATCTGCAAAATCCAGACGTCATTCGAACCACCTGCAAAAGTAAGTCCTCCGGCGCTAATTAAAATGCCTGTTCCCCATTTATAAAGGCCAGGTATTAGAGTCTGTCCGGTTAAATCTCCGGCATAAAACTCTGTATAATCAGGATTTAATCTTCCGGCTGCATCCGTATAAGCAGTCTGCTGGTTGCTAATTGCTGTAGTTAAATAGGACGGAGTCGGTGCTGTATAGTCTGCAGCATATACTCTTCCAGTCACTAAAGCTGAGGTTGAATATGTCCCGGAAGAATCCAGGATTAGTCCAAATCCGGTTATCGAAGTTGCAGCCGTAGGGCTAACTCCGATATTACCAATTATTGAAGTAGTTCCTGTGGTTGTAACCCCGGTGCAAGTGAGAATCGCAAATTCTCCGGCTGTTCCAAGATTCACCGTAGCAGGGCCTAAGCCATATATAGCGTTGGTCATAACAAGGATTATGCTGACTAGTAGAAATAATGTTTTCATAATATCCTCCAAGGATATTAAATTAATTGCTCATTTATACATACTCGAAAGAATTTACACCATCAGAATGATAATCAGAGCAGTGTATTCATGGATTAAAGTTTTATAGATAGACCAAATTTACCACCGGAAAAAGCATTGCCTCCTCCCAGTTCCAGATTAAAACCGACACTGTCGGTAAAGTAATAACGTCCGCCAATCTGAGCACCAAGACCTAAATTGGATTTATGGTCTCCATCATAGTCATCAGGTGAATTCCAAACATAGAATCCAATGTTGATGCCTGCATAAAAATCCCAGTCACTTGGAATCTCAAGAACGTGGTTAAAATGATAATTGCCATTACCGGAAATCCCGATTATGGAATGATTATAGTGATCATGATGATAATCTTCGTGGTATGAATTGTATGAGAATTCGCCACCCAAAGTAATATCCCGGCTTACTCCATGATCAAAACCCATATACACCGGCACTCCCCAATTGGAAAATCCCACACCTGCGTTGAACTGTGATTGTCCTTCTGCAACAGGATTCTGGGCAAAAACAACAATAACAGCTACAAATAATACTAATGTTAATAATACACTTTTCATTATGCTTCCTTTTTTTGTTATATCAGATTTGACAAAGTTATAATAGGTAAGATTGTATGATAATTCAATGGACTTTCAATCGGCTCTGTCGTTTGATATACTGATATACTAAAGGTTTTTTTAAGAATAGCAATATATATAATCTGGATGAAGCATAATAGAAATGAGTTTAGGTTGATGTCTGTGCTAGGTTTATTTGTTACTGAAGTGATGATTGGGTTTGAGATAGAGCTTTTTATATTTGTAATCCAGGATAATATTGAATCTGGTAAGTACTCCGCTACCAATGATAGCGTCTGCATTATCCTGCTTGGATCGTACTTCTGATGACGCAATATCCGCAGTCAGATAATTTAACTCATAAGAACCGATATTAAGCATAGATATCTTGCCTGTTCTGCCATAGATATCACCACTCAGACCTGTTCCCAGATGTTTATTGTCCGTTAACTCAGGCAAAGTATACTTCATATCAGGCTTTTCCAGCAAGACAATATTATCTTCCATAGCAAAGTCAATATATGCTGATAAAAGGACAGGTTTTTCATTTCCAATTGCAATATATATGTCAATCCAGGGAATCCTGTTATTTTTAAAGTAAACTGGTGTGATAGTCCAGTCTTCATCTATCTCTTTTTGCAGTGAATCAGATAATGTCATTGTATTGTTATCATAATCCAGTTCTGTTACATAATGCCCGAAGATAGAATTACCGATAATTCCATTGGTGGAGAAACCCTTGTAAATATCGCTCTGTAATACTATCACCTGCTGGTTTGTCAGTTTAAGATTATCCAGATACAATTCAGCAGAATCTAGCATCAATGACTTAGAAGGATTACCACCGCCTGCCCCACCTATTACAACTTCAGTTGCCTTGGTTAATTCTATGGAATCTCTGTATGCCGGATTGTATATCATGACCCCATCTGTAGGCATGCCTGTATCCAGCATAATATCCGGAATTGTCAGCTTGCCGATTTTAACGGTTACAAGCGTTTTATTTCCCAATAGCTTAATCGGAATGACTTTGCTTTCTCTGGACTCAATCTGTGAGAACAATATGTAAAGGAAAAAGAACATCATTATATACTTTTTCATTATTGATTATCTTAAGGTTTCGTCTTATTAGCTTCTTCTAATAATTTCCCGGCATATTCCAGTGCACCCTGATAATCAAAGCCTTTGTCAATGACTAAACGGAATGACTCGATAGCTTCTGCTTGCCTGTCAGTTTGCAAATAGCAACTTCCTAATAGATTATATGCCCAGACCAATGCTTCCTCAGGTAACTTTGCTTTTTCATTATTAATTGAGTTTTGAAAGCACCGAATCGCATCTTCCGGTTTTCCTTTATTGAGATACACCTGACCTAAATAGAACCAACTAATCAGAGCATTGTTGTCATGATTCACAATATTAAGTAAGTCTTTTTCAGCTTTATCATAATCTCCTATCTGGAAATAACTCTGAGCAAATTCTTTGTCTTTCCTCGCATTGAACATATCGATATCATTGATTTCTTCATCAAACAGATAAAATCCGGCATGAATTACCTTTTCTGAAAATCCATTAAACTCAATACTGCAAGAATAACTACAATAACCGCCTGGTTGTAAAAAGCTGAATGTCCTTGTTATGTTTTCTGTCTTTGCATCCGCTACAATATTAGTGCCGATGCAGACGATTAATCTATTGGGATAGAGATTGCCGAATAAATAATCCCGCTCAATGCTTTTGGATTTGATTTTCTTCTGTGCTTCTTCATTCATTGCCTGCGCTGCATTAGTATCTACAGGTAGCCAACCATACGGTTCAAGATAAAACTCAGCCCAGGCATGTCCTGATTCATTAGACCACACTGCAGTTACGGACCTGGCAGGGATTCCTATCGAACGGCATAAAGCAATAAATACATAACTAAATTCACCACAATCACCAGATAGTCTGGCAAATGACTTCCCTGCACCCCTGTCATTTACATCAGGATAGAGATAAGCCATGTTCGCTACAACCCAATCGAAGAGTAGTTTTGCACATAAATACGGATTGCGTTCTAAACCGACAATTTCCTTAGCCTTTTGTGCAATCCCGGAAGTGATTTCTATCCAGGGCTCTGATTTTGTGTAAAACTTATAAAGCTCAGAGTCCGTATCGTAAGGTTCAATCTCGTTTAAATCTATCTCGTGCTCTACATCTTCTGCCAAAACATCAAACTCATAATCAAACTGTATATTGCGAATGTCATTGAGTTCTGCCAGCTTCCAAAAGACAATTCTGTTGCCATTCATAGTATCCTCAATAATCTCAGCCGGAACCGGATTAATGGAATGGATATTTACCTTTTGTCCTTTATGATTCATAGGCAAAGCCAACCAAAACAAGATAGAAGGATTTGGTTCAACAACCTGCATATTCTCTACAAGGTAGAAGTACTTACCCCTGACTAATCTGTTACTGATATCATCCATTTATAACTCTCCAAATGTAGTTCTGCGTTTACGCAGGTTATTCAAAACAATACGAATATAATCATGCACACCTGTTTGAAGGCAGAACTACGTCTGCTATTTCCAGGTTACATCAAGAGGATTTCGTCTCGGTATCGCAACCGGCTTATACAAAGGATAACCAAACATCAGACCATATCCCATTCTGCGTTTATCATGTAGTGCCAGAGCGTCCTGCATCGGTTTGTAAAGCTCTGATGCCATTTTGATAAATCCTGCCCAGCACGTTCCCAAACCAAAAGCCGGAGCAGCAATGTCAACAGATGATAAGGCAATTATAGCATCTGTACGGTCGTCCATAAACTCATTATATGGCAGATGAGCAAACAGCAGATGAGGAGCATTACGGGTGATTGTATCTATGCCTTTATCCCAGGCAGCCACCTGATACTGGGCATATTTAGCAAAAGGATGAGGTTCCTGTATTGTACGAAACCAGTCAATTGTGATTCCTGCTATGCGTTTAACTTCATTGGTATCATAAATCACCAGCCATTTCACTGTCTGAGCATTCCCACCTGTAGGTGCATAGCGTGCTACTTCCAGAACCTGATTGATAATATCTTTATCAACCGGTTTATTGGCAAAGTGCCTGATTGACCTGCGCTCCTTCATATAGAGAGCAAGGTTTTCTGCTTTAATCTTGCTTTCTGAACTTTCATACTTAATCTTTTCTTCGGTTTTTAAGTTCAGAATCAGAGCTTGCTGTGGACAAAAAGCCTCGCAATGCCCACACTTCATACAATTGCTTTCGATAGCTTGTGGCACTTCCGGATAGCTATTATCTGTAGCCTTCATGATTATGCCTGTCACACAGACAGTTGCACAGGTATTACATTTGTTACATAGGTCTTTGTTCACTAAAATGTTTGGCATATAAATCTCCTTGAAATTTGTTTTGCTCATTAGCTTTATTATTAGGTTTTGAATATTCATCTGCATAATTCCTGAAATCCTTGATGAAATCAGAAAAACTATGACCATAAACTTTGCGGAATACTTCATCATTATGATTGGAATCAAGCAAGCCTTTTAAATAATACAGGAATTTAGCTTTGCCATATTTGAGGATGAGGTAATCAACCATGCAGGCAAATTCGGAGTATTGAAAAGCAATTGGATATTTCACATTCAATTTGACCGTCTCATCTCTCCTTGTTTTGAAATACTCAGGAGGCATAAAGTTACCCTTCGATATTTCATAAAGAGTCTCTTTTTTGTCCGGATAGAAGGATGTACCCATCTGATCTGCGCTATAGACCGCAATTCCTTCTAATAGCCATTTTGGGAATAGCAACGCCCCGATAAATCCCTTATGCGGTAGAATCAAGACATGTGACAACTCATGCTTAACATAGATATTCATGGATATTTTTTCTTCCCGGGCTTCTTCCACTGCCCAGGGAGATATCAGCAAGCGGCTACTGGAAAAAGCACAAAACCGGGCTTTGGAAGGTGCACGGTGAATATAGGAAAGACTATCTTTAAAAACGATAAGTTCAGGCTTATGCAGGAACTTTAGTTCGTGAAACTTTTCTATTTCCGGTATCATGCTATTGATTTCTGTTAAATCAGGTATCTTGCTACTACGTTGGGCATAAACATTGATATTGCTCAATTCCACTTTATTAAACCCGATTAATATTGGTGAAAAAGGGAATAATTTACCAAACAGAAAGAGCCATGCTATGGCAAAAAGTAAAACCAATGCAGAACCAGCGATTATATAGCGCTTCATATTGATAGATAACCTATTTCACTTTATTTATTGGGTCTCTCTCCAAATATCGGGAGAAACTCAGGATAGAAAGCTCCGATATTCGGATACTTATCTCTGTTATTCTCATACTTTTCAAGTAATAAATCAGCGCATTCTCTGATTTTGGGTGCACCATTCCGCATAGAATTTGTAATATCAAGCTCCACATTTTCAGGGTTCAGGACATTCTCTCTAACCATTAAACGCAGACAGATACCCTCAATAATACTCTCATTTACTTTACAATACCATGTACATTGTTCATCATTCATATCATGGTTATTATCAAAAAGAGTATCTGTGTAAGGATTAATCACCGGATGGCTGAATTCATGCCAGAAACAAGCTATGACATTTCTCCTGAAATAATTGTATTGCATTGCTTTTTCCAGTAGCATCCGGCTGATCACAAAGACGGTCTCTACTTCTCCATCTTCATAATGTGTAAGCCCCATAAAAGCTTTATGTAATAGAGATAATACAAACCTCTGCTTGGGTTGTTTTACCCCCAGATAAGCCTCTAATATATTATTCAGGGGTTTTTCTTCTATCGTGCTTCTGATGGAATTAATCAACTCCTGATATACAGATTCCTGTTCAGTGATAAACTGCTGGAATTCAGTTTTATCATACAGCTCTCTGACCAGTTCCAGATATGCATTAAGCTCCGGCAAAGAGTTTTCGTACATCGACTTCAGTTCCTCATCCTTAAATGCTTCCGGTTTAAGCCTGAAATCATCATCCAGATAAAGAACCGTTTCTACCAATCCCTGCCAACAGAAATCCAGATCATACATTCTGGGATATCCTGTGATAGCAGGATGGTTTCGCAAACTGCCAAAGCGTTGTTCAAGCTTTTCAGTATAGTTATTAACAGTATTATCCAAAGAGCCTTCATTTTTCTTCTCTGAAAGAAAGACTATAAGTAGCATGAATTCCAGTTTCGCATTGATTTTGATTTCCATTAATTTCCTCTTACTTCATTTCTTCTTTTATGGCCGTTCTCCAAATAGAGGGAGAAACTCAGGATAGAAAACTCCTATATCAGGATACATATCTCTGTTATTCTCATATTTTTCAAGTAATAAGTCTGCACATTCCCTAACTTTGGGTGCACCATTTCTAATTGAATTGGTTATATTATGTTCGATGAAATCTTCATTAATAACATTCTCTCTAAGCTTTAGCCGTAGATTTATTCCCTCAATTATGCTCTCATTTACTGTGCAATACCAGGCTCGTTGTTCATCAGTCATATCATGTGAATTATCAAATAGAGCATCAGTAAAAGGATTAATGATGGGATGGCTAAATTCATGCCAAAAACAGGAAATGACATTCCTTTCGAAATAATTGTATTGAATGGCTCTTTCCAGCAACATTCTGCTGATTATCAAGATAGACTCCATTTCACCATTCTCACAATGCGGAAAGCCCAGAAAGGGTCTGAGTAACAAAGATAATACAAATCTCTGTTTGGGTTGCTTTACTCCCAGGTAAGCTTCTAAGAGGCTGTTTAACGGTTTATCAGTCATAGTCTTTTTGATTGAACTGATTAAATCCTGATAGACTATTTCCTGCTCCCATATAAACTTTTCAAATTCAGTCTTAATATACAAATCCCTTACATGCTCAAGATAGACAAGTATTTCTGGCAGGGAGCTTTCATACATCGATTTAAGTTCTGGATCTTTATAGGCATCTTCACTTATCTTAAAGTCATTATCCAGATAAAATACTGTTTCTATGAGACCTTGTCCATCGAAATCCATGTCAAACATTTTGGGATATTCTGTCACAGCAGGATGGTTGCGAAAGCTGCCAAATCGCTTCTCAAGTTCCATAGGATAAGGGCTGCTAATCTCGTCCAAAGAGCATTCATCTCTCTTATCTGAAAGAAAAAGTATAAGCATCAGGAGTTCCCATTGGGCATTGATTCTAATTTCCAAAATACAACCTTATTTACTTCTATTACTGTTCATCAATAGTCAAAACATCACCGAACTTAATAAACCCAACGCTCTTTGCCAGGGCATTGGAACCAATATTTGCATAACTGCATGACCAGATAGGCACTTTACCATCCTTGAGTATCGCTGCAATGCCGTTTCCGATAATAGCTTTGGCATATCCCCTATTACGGTATTCCTCTAAAGTGCAAATCCCTGTTTCAACAATTACGTCTTCCATAAAAGGAATACCGGGTAAATCACCTGCTGCTACCAGTTTCTCTGCTTCAAAACAACCATAAGCATATCCCCTGCTCACCATTGTATCAAAGTATTCCTTCAGCCAATCAGTCTCACTACCGGGATTCTCCGTAATAAAGAATTTTAGAAATTGCTGATAATGTTCTGCTCTTAGCTTAATTGCAAGGTTGTTAACTTCCGGTTCAATTCCTGAATGGTAATATGCAATGCTATGGTTCACTATTCCCATATTTTGCTCGGTTAAACAATCAGTTAATTCTTTTATGTCTACAGCCTGTTCCAGGTTATTGGTTATTCTACTCAGGCTATCTATCAGCTCTTGCTTACACGATATGGATAGATGTCCCTGTCTGAATAAACAATAGACTTTATGTGGTTTAGAAAAGCCGAATTGAGCAATACTGCGCAGAGCTGAGCTTGTGATATGAAAGCTTTTGTCCATATCCTCAACCGCCATATCAAGCCATTTTGCATAATACTGCTTCACACTGTTGTATTGATATTGAGTTACGTCCATCCGGCATTCTCCAAATCAAGAAATGCTTTTTCCTATGCAGAAATATCTTCTCTCTTGCTTTGTTGAAATACTTGTTTAAATAACGAGGTTATTGTAAAGTAAAATTTTATAATCCTGCCAGTCTCATGACAAGGAATACCACTAACCCGAAGGTTGCTCCCAGATAAATCATTCTGATGTAAACACGTTCACTTTCTTTGGGTGCTTTCAGTAATTTGAGTGTCGAATAAGCAATAAAGAAATCCATAATTACTATCGGTATCAGATATATCAAGCTAAACCATTTGAAGATAAAAGGTATAGCTGATAGTAGTACGACCAGAGAGAATATTCCGGTGCTTACCTTACGTGCAGTACTCTTACCGTATTTTATTGCCAGAGATTTGGAATTGATTAATTTGTCTCCTTCCATATCCATGGCATCGGCTGCAATCTCTTCTCCCAAATCCACCAAAGCAGATATCAGTGCAAAGAACAGCACTGTTTTATTGAAAGGCATGCCCACAGATGCGCCACCATAAATAAAGGTCATCCCCACCGAGAAGCTAACCATCAGATTACCGATCAAACCATGTTTCATAAAATAGCGGTTATAGAGAAAACCGATAATGGCTAAGACAATTGATATCAGAAGCGCATTTATGCTAATCAGACTGCTTAAAATCAAACCTGCTGTTAATAGAAATATGGCAAAGATAATAGATTGCGCCGGAGTAACTTGTTTGGAAGGCAGAGGTCGTTCAGGAGCATTGATTTTATCCGTTTCCAGGTCAATGATATCATTCATCACCAGGATAGCAGCAGAGATAAAGAAGATAGAAAGAAATCCATTCAGCATTACCAGAAAAGAAGCAAACTTACATTGAGCAAGTACTTGTCCCAGCACGACGCATACCCCTGCTGAAAGCGGAAGCTCAAACCTCATTAATTTAATAAGTCCAATTAATTTCTTCATTCTTCTTGAGTAATCCCTGATTGTGCAAAATGAACAATAATAATGCTTTTCGTTTGTTTCGTGTATTTCGTGGTAAATAATTGTATTTATGGTGGAGGTGGCGGGAGTCGAACCCGCGTCCAAAAAACCGGCAACCTGCTAATCTACATGCTTAGTTATCGTTAAGTCTCAGCTTTGAGTTAGACGATAATCAGACCATCCAAAGCCCAGCCTATAATCTTAGGCAGAAGTTATAGACATACCTCCTGCAGCGTCCCGGCTGTTACGACGCCTGCACCAATCCCGCGGGTACGGACTGGGCACACGTTAACTGCGATTAAGCAGCTAAGAGTAAATTATCGTTTGCAATTAATTTGCTTTTTGCCATCATCGGTAACGAGATAGATGACGTATCCGGCATGCATTTCAAGCCTCCTGATTCCCTGTCGAAACCAGATCACCCCCATATAATACTGTAAAGATCTATGTTCAGTTTTGTTGAAACTGAATTCGTGTCAATAAGTACTTTAATACTGTACATCTATACATACAATATTCATGCTGATTTACTGTCATTATTCTTAAGTAGTTCGCATCGCTCCATGGCAATCCACCACACAATACAAAAGGAATAGTTTCCCTTTCAAGCCAGGAATGACTAATGGCATACTTATAAGTTGTCTTCGATTCTCAATTTACTTTAGTATCGTCATCTTCGTTGTGGAGTGATATTGTCCTGCGGTAACTTTCATGATGTATATTCCTGCAGACAGCCTTTGACTTCTATCATCCCGACAGTCAAACACAGTACTGTAAAACTCTCCGCCTGTAGCACAGGCACCCTTGCCTGTAATACGATTGTCCAATTTATCATTAATAATCCCTAATTCATAGTTATTTATACTTATCCCCGCTTTCCTGACTAAGCTGTTATAGCTTTCACTCAGCTTCATTGCCCGTACTTTCTGTCCTTTGAGGTTATATATCTCCACCACAGGCTTTTCTTTGGTCTTTTCCGGTAAGGTAAACTCTATAAACGTATAAGCACCCTTACTGCCATTAAGATATACAGGATTGGGATAAAGGCTTATTGCTATCTTATCCGGCAGGGGCGGATATTCCGGGTCTTCATTTGCCACGTAGTGCTCTGAACCGTATTCATAACAGCCTATATCTATCCTGTTATTCCAAACCCGGTAGTTCCCAGCCAGGTCTGTCAGGGGTAAATTGAGTCCCGTTGTATCAGCAGTTCCACTATTGATACAGGGTGAACCTGCACTTAGGTAATAGTATTCCGGGTCTGTTACTTCTAAGCTATCTGTTACATCTCCCAGAAAAAGCGGATTACCACCAAATATATTATCGGTTAATGTCAAAAGATTGGGCAGACTGCTTCCAATAGAATCAGTCCTGAACAGACTGTTATTGACAGATACTTCTGCATCTATATACTGATGTGTATAAATCTCATCATATACATGATTGACCATAACCACTTCATTCTGAAACAAAGGATTATAGCTTATCAGGTTATTTATCTCGGCATAGCAGAATATCTTGGTAAAATAACCCCAACCTGTATTGCCTGCGATGGTGCAATTATTTATCTTAACCGGCTGGTATCTGTTTTGGATATATACAGGAGAAAAAGCCCAACTACAGAATGAGATATTATTATTATAGATCAAGACGTTACTCATATCCAGAGTCTTATCAGCATTATAATTATGAATATTCTGATAGCTGAATATGTAAGCATCCTGTGCAGTGTTGTTGGCAATAATAGAATTCCGAAATACAACGTCGCTTTCCTCTATACATATCCCCATGTTGTTTTCTTCATCTGTAATTATCGTTTCGTTTTTCGAGATTATCTTATTTATGATGACATTGTCACAATAAACTATATCAATCGTTAATACAGAATTTTCTATCTCAATATCTCCCGCAACAACATTTTCTATAATTACATTGCAGCATTCAACAACAGCAATTCCCCCAGATAAACTCGAACAGTTATTTTCAAAATTTAAATTCTTCACCGTTACATTCTCAGAAAATTCCACGATAATCGGAGCTATTGAAGATGATCTAGCATTAATTAGCTTCATATCCGATACTACTAATCCATCTGCCCGATAAGCTCCGAAGAATGATGACTGCAATTCGCCATCCAGGATAGTAACATCACTCCCTGCTCCTGATAACCTTATATATGGCTTGAGAGCTATCAGAAAGATTTGGTCATTGGCGGACATGGAATAAGTCCCCGCTGCTAAATGAATTGTCCTGGGATTATCCGGATTTGAGGTAATTAATTGTAAGGCATGCAGGATTGTCTTAAAGGGTGTAACCGAACTTATGCCGTTATTGCTATCCAAACCATCAGGGCTCACATATATATCATGATCTATAGGGGTAGAATATCCCTGAGTTATAGACACAGTCGGTGGGTCATTATTTCCGGAATAAACAATGTAGTAGTTATCTGGATTATTGAGCATAGAGCTTCCAAAACTTAGCTGTATGTTACCTGGTATTGTGCTATCCTCAATAAAAAAATCCATACCTATGGGGGCAACATTATCATATACTTTACTTGGAGCTTGAGAATCCCATAAAAGCTGACTATCTTCACCAATTACGATACCACCGCCTTCTTCGTCAGCTCTGTTGGAATGTATATCAACATTGGAAAATTCTATGATTGAACTAAAACCAGCCGAAATTGCACCTCCATAGGAGGCAAAACAATTTCGTATTATACAATTACTTAAAATCAAGTGACTTCCATTTCTAAGCTTTAGCGCGCCACCAGATCCCCAAAATTCAAATTGTGTGTTATTATCGTTATTAACAAAAGTAAGGCCATTTATGGTGAAGGCTTCTCCATTTTCAGCCTTAATGCAAGTTTGTAGATTACCGTCAATTATCGTGCTGTCAATGTATGTCTGCTGTGGATCTTGTGAGTAAAGACTCGCAATCGTAACATTATGCCCATTCAGGTTAATATTCTCAATATATCTTCCGGGGTAAACCAGAATAATGTCATCAAACCAGGATACATTCACTGCAGCCTGAATGGAAGTATACTGCTGTGTCCCGTCCAAAGCTACAGTGCGGGTAACTCCCTGCAGAAATAAGGGTAAAAGTAATATAATCAGTAGTATATAGTTTTTCATATCAACCTTTATCGTAGATTCAAAATTCCTGCCAAGTTTATCAGGGAGGAAGTAAATCCCTCCCTGATATGACATTCTTATTTCATCAGCATCATTTTTTTAGTCAAGGTTTTTCCACCTGATGTCAGCATATAAAAGTAAACTCCTGATGAAACAGGCCTGTTATAATTATCATTACCATTCCATTTTATGGAATATGAACCTGCATCTTTGTTTTCGTGCATCACCGATTTCACTAACTGACCTTTAACGTTGTAAATATCCGGGTTTACATTTCCGGCTTTACTGATATCAAACATTATCGCAGTTTCAGGATTAAAAGGATTTGGATAGTTCCCTGAAAGTCATCTTTCCACTTCAACTTATTCTTCTTTTATTCTTCTTTTATTCTTCTTTCATTCCTTATTCATTCCTTATTCATTCCTTATTCATTCTTCTTTCATTCCTTATTCATCTTCCTTTTAGTGAACATAGCTTGTCCATAAGACACCCGTATGACACCCGGATGACACCCGGATGACACCCAGATGAACATTGAGGAATCATTGGAGCAGCATAGCTTTATCAAAGGCGGATATTATGAACACTTTAACATCATTAAAAGAAAGATTAATGATAAACAAACATTGAAGAGACATTGAAGAGACATTGAAGAGACATTGAAGAGACATATAACTAAACGACAGGAAGCAATTTGTGGCAAAGGGAAAACTTGCTGCCAAAAGAATCATGGGTATTAGGAGCATAGTATAATTGAGGATTATTCTATGGTTACACAAAAGAATTGCTATGTCAGAAACACAGCTTAATATAAAAAAAAGCGTACCGCCATAAGTTGTTCAGGCTATCCGGCGGTACGCAGGCTTGGAGTTAAATGAATAGGAGGATATGGCTATAGTTCAGCTTGAACTTTATAAAAGAATTCAGTATTGACACCGGATGGAACAGTAACGTCATAGAATAAACCTGTGACATTATCACTCAGCACATCCCATTCAGCAGGAAAAGAGCCATTCGGATTAGCTGTAACGTATACTTTGTAATATATAGCATGTGGAACCAAATCCCAGCTTATCCGTATTATATCACTATTTATTCTTGTTATAAAGATTTGGGGAGTAGCAAGCAAATCAATGACTTGGAATTGCCATTCCGGATAAATCAGTCCTGTTAATGAATTGTTGCGCGTCCAATTGACAGGATTGTTAATATTGCATAATAATAGTTCTTTACTACTTTCTGTAATTCCGTTATAGACACCATTATCAATCTCAGTGGAAAAACCTAAAGCGTTTATGCCCAGTGTTAATTCAAAAGGTAAATAAGAAGAATTATTGGTAGGAATACCTGTTGTTATCCAGCCGGTAATGGAAAAGCCGGCGATAAAGACAGGACTAGTATCTTCACCTTGAAAAGCCAGTATTTGGTCGCCACTATTGGAAAATCCGGTAAAATCAGGATTATAGATGCCCTCGTCAGAATATAGGACACCTTCTTCGATATGAATGACTTCACCTTTCAGATACTCTCTGGCTACTCCGCGCCAATAGTATATGTCCTCTCCGTCAGCAAAGGTAGAGCCGGTCCAGGCTTTATCTGTGAAAGAGATTTTGGTGTTTTCCAATACATCTTTGAGTAAAACAAAGGCAAACCTGTCAGGAGAATCGGAAGCATATTCCACAAAGGCAATATCACCGGGTATCAGTACAGAGCCAATCGGACCAGTAGCTGTTACAACTGAAACCAGAGGGATAACTCCATCAGTTTTATAATTGATAGAAGTACCGGTATTAGTAAAAGGAAAGATTTTGAAATAGTAGGGAGCTAATTCATTTAATTCAAAGATTAATTGAGTCTGGATGCCCTGAAGCACATTTTTGGTCAGCTTTTTATCTGCTTCCGATACTCCATCAATGGGATAAGCAATACTATCAGCGCTGATTTTACTACCTTTGATAAGGTATCCATAAGGCTGAATAGAACCGGTGGCATCAGTCCAGTTCAGTATGAGCTGATAATATGTGACATTGCTTGCTAAAAAACCGGTGGGATAGTTTGTGGGTTCCGGCAGAATCGTTGAACCATAAACAGCCAGATTCTGGACTGACAAACCTCCCCCACTGTGCTGAATATTGGCATTTTGTTCTCCGGCAATGGTGGGCATAAACCGGATATCTATAGATTTGTCAACAATACCGGAACGAGGCATTATTGTAAGTTGATTGGCAAAGTTGCCAGTGCCGGACAGACAAACCTGAAAGTAATCCGGAGCTGTTATTACCAAATCGGAAGTCAGATTAATACCGGAAACCTGATAAGTCTGAAGGCTTGATATAGCGCCAACCAAGGCATAGAAAGGCAGTAGAGAGGCAATAATATCCAAATGCGGTATCAATGCAGTTCCTTCCAGATTTATACTATCAAACCGCCATTTCCCGGATGTGGCATAACTGCTTCCTGAGCTTGAAGCAACATATTGCGTATTTGCTTCGTTAGCAAAAGCTGCTACCAGTTTAAATGCTACGTTGGGATTATTATTTAAGTCAGATATACCACTGCCATCAAAACTCCCGGCAAACCAGGCATCTCCAGCAGATGTTGTGTATATTCCTGCCTGCTGCCAGACAGGTACGGACGCAGTGCGGTCTAGAGTATACAACAGCACTGCCCTGCTGGGAGAAGTGTTACTATGTCTGATTGCCCAGCTTAAAGAAATAGTGTTGAACCCGGCAGTAGAAGTTTCAAAGTAAATTCCTGCTGTTTGGTTATTTGTGCCCTGAGCCGGGAAAGTTGTGGTAACTAAGGCGAAAGAACTGGAATTATAGCCTGTTGCATAGGCATTTTGAACCAAGCTTCCAATCAGGTTAAGGCTTCCGCTACCTGTTGAGGGAGTAAGCGATTGGGCTTCAAAGTCCCAGCCCGTTATCACTGTAGCATTAATCAGGAAAGCTATACTCACCAAGGTTAACAACAATATTATTCTCTTCATGGTGCTGTCCTCAATGAATGATACAAACCTTTTGAGTTAACGTATGTTTTCCGGTAACTGCTTTCACGATGTACAGACCGGTACTGAGTTTTGTTCCTGTCTTTGTATTGCCGTTCCATACTGCTTTTGAGCCGGGAAGGCTCACAATCTCGTCAACTAATCTACCTTTAAGGTCATAAATCCTGATTACAGCTACAGCTTTTGAATTTGTAATCTCTATATTCATTATCTTATTAGAGGGATTGGGATAAACTGACATGCCTGGTTTAAGCAATGTGACGGTGTTATCTTCATTAGAAACAGGAGCATTATTGATCCCGGGAGTAACAGGATTGGGATTTTCACTCCCAAAAAGAGTCCAGGTATCACTACCATCCGGATACCTGCCGTAGGATAAATCAGCGGCAAATCCTGTTTCAGCAGTCCAGATTACATTGTCCAAAACCGTCAGCATATCAGGAGCCAGTAAATAAGCAGCATCTGCCGATGTTCCAAGCTTGGTATTGATATGCAGAACACCCTGGTTAGTTTCTTCATCAAACCAGAACAGTTTGAAGCCATGACCTGCAATAGTAGTGCTGTCAGGTTGAGTAGTACTGATGGGTATCATTGCAAAATTGTCATCTCCATAATGATTATCTACAAAGTAATATCCCGCCAGATTCACAGAGAAGTTATTTGGATTATAGATTTCCACCCAGTCTTCATACTCGTTATAATTGTCAGTAGCTGTAGCAGTATTAGATGGCATCAGCTCATTAATGTAGAGGGTTGGAGCTTGATACCCGATAATGATATTATAAATAGGAGACTGTGTGATTGCATCCATAGTGTCTGTAGCTTTAATCGAGTAATGTATTACAGCATCTGTGGGGAATGTACCGATTGAGGCTGAATAAATACCTTCAAGCAATGTCATGCCAACGGTATGTTCGGAAATACTGGCTTCACCCCATAAGAGTTGAACCGAAGACAGGTTGTTATCAGCATCTGCAACTTGTGCTGAGATAATAACCGGGGTCGTATTGTTTGTGAGAATCGGACTATAACTAATATTGCTGATAACAGGAGCAAAATTTGTAGTAGTACCTTGATTTGATGCTCCGGGAGTGCTGGGATTCGCCTGACCGGCTCCAAATAACTGCCAGTTAGCTCCCCCATCAACAGTTCTGCCGATAGATACATCATCAACGTTTAAACCTGTATCATCTGTCCAGATGTAACTATCTAAAACAGTAGTCCCATCTGAATCTATCAGATAAACAGCGTCAGCAGCACCGCCCAGTTTATCATTAATATGCAGCGGACCTTGATCAAGGTCTTCATCAAACCAGACAATCAGATAACCATGAGGCGGGATAGTAGTCATGTTTGGTGTAGTAGCAGGGATTTGTGTCCAGGCTGAAATCCCTGTGCTGAAATGACTATCAGTCATATACATTCCGCCAATATCAATGGCTGAATTTGTAGTGTTATATATCTCTACCCAATCATCCAATTCATTATTGGGGTCAGGAAAAGATAAATTCTTAGCCATGATTTCGTTGATAACTAATTCTCCTGGATTTGTTAATACAGGTAATTCAAAAAACTCATGTTCTGCTCTGGCAGGTAAAAAGACTCCCTGCGCTGAGTTTTCTGCATATCCGTAATATTGCAGGTCACCAAAGCCAATATCAATTGTAATGCCAAAGACTCCATCACCTGAAGCACCATCGTTATGCGCACCATCATCGTACATCTGGTAATAATCAAATTTATCTGCAACATCTTGTCTAATGCCAATCTGTGCAAATGTAGCATTGGTTGTGGTCATGGTAAAGGTTACAGCGCAATATTGAACAGGGTTTTCGGGAGAATGACTAATGCCGGTTATGGCAGGTAAGGTTCCCTGGAAAGCAGTAGAATTTAGCAGATAAGTTGCGCGGGCATTCATTAATTGGGTAATTCCGCAGATATTACCACCTCCCGGGCCACCACTTCCTCCTGAAACTGTGCTGTTTATGTTAGCCTGAAAATTGGCATAAGTATAGAAATAATGAGTGTCTGATTGCACTGAAGGTCCGCAGATTGTCTGCAATTCCATTGCCCGTGTATAATACCAGTTGTTTGAAATGTTCTCAGTTAACATAGTCCGCATGTGAGCTATATACATCTTCTTGTATCTGGCATTGGAAATAACATGGCTGATAAGTGTAAATGTGGAGCTTGTGATGTTTTGTAACGGGTTATATTGCTGCATTTGAGTTGTGGAACCACCGCCTCCGGGGAATCCGCCAAAAGACATGTTTAAATCCCATAGTAATGGATTAAATCTATTGCTCGCATCTCCGAATAAATAGAAGTTGTGAAAGATATTTATGGGTGAATCCAGATTCACCAGTAAATTGTCAAAGGCAACCATCCAGAGGTTTTGGTCAACATTCATTACATTAGCAATATTCGTCTGATTATTAGCCAGGACATTGGTAAAATTAATCAATTCTGCCCAACCATAATCAGATTCTATCCCATAATACTGAGAGTATGCTGATGAATCTGCTCCCAGATAACCCCATACTGTAATTGAGCCCATCGAATTGGTATCACATTTAAAGCGAGGTTTGCCAGAGCAGTGGAAATGTTCGTTCATAAAGTATGTATCAACATCCTGCACAGAAGTATAAACTCCAATGAGCACATCATTCACATAAACATTGGCATAATTGGCTCTGCAGGCAGGCATATACTTTCTGGCAATTTCATAACTAAGCGTTTCTCTTACAAGCGTTGGGTCTGAAAATCCATTGGCAAGCTTAATAGTACCATATTTGCCATCTAAAAGCTGGTCATCTATTATGTAATCGAGCTTAATATTAAAGGGATTCTTAAGCCTGTTTGCGCTATAGGATGAATTACCTTTATACCTCACCCCCACACTATCAAAGGTCACATCATTTATTATTGCTGTTCCAAGTAATCTATCTTCATCACCGGCTGCAAATAGATTATCAAGTAACTGGTCCCAATTGCTCTGAGTAAAATACAGACGTATTTCGTTCACTGTTGCAGGGTCATAAAAATCCTGAGCAAACAGGTTCATGGATAGAATCCCTATCAGAATTGTTAACCAAATACTTACTTTCACTGTGCCTCCATTTGAATTATCAAATAATGCATAACAATAATGTTTGGTTACTGCAACAACTATGCCAATCACATACATTTATGTAATTGTATGATTAATAATGTTTTATGATGATAATTCAACATTGGCTGTTGAGAGATTATGATACATATATGCTACATGCAGTCCCGGGTATTACTGCTATTGTATTCTATCAGTATTAGTTATACTAATTACTGAAAGATGACATAGGTGTAACACTGTAACAACATTGTTTCAGTTGTCTAAGTCTTACTAATCAGAGATAAAAGTATATTTGTTGAACTTATGGTACTTGAGGCATAATTGTATTGACAGAATAAGAAAGAGTTGTAGAGAATGATATTAAATATAACTGACTGATATTGATAATATTATGGAGGTAAAGATGTTCAGAAGACTGATGATTTTAATTATACTACTTGTGGCATTCGGTGTTACTTTATTTGCTGCAACTCTTGAGGAAACCTTGCAATCATTGTCAGGTGATGCTGCCAAAAGCTATGTAAAGCCAATGGTGACAGCTTTTGGTTCTGACATGAATGGCGGTTGGTTTCACAAAGCTCCCAAGGCAAAATTATTCGGCTGGGATTTTGAAGTGGGCATAGTGATGATGGGTACGATGTTTGATGACAAAGACAAGGATTTTAATGTCACAGGTCGATTCAGATTTACTCAGGACCAGGCAGAGCAGTTAGCCCAAAGTTATGCAGGCGAGGACTTTTATGATGCTCTGGTCCAAACACTTTCCTCTCAGAGCTTTAGAATTGGTATTGCCGGACCGACTATTACAGGACCGTCCTACAATGAAACCACCGGAGAAAATGCGATTGTTGGTTACTTCCCTGCCCAGCCTGTAACTTTTACTTATGACGGTTCATCTATGACTCAAACTGTTCCGGCTCAGGCGATTCCAATCCAGTTTGGTGGTCTGCTGGAAGATTTGCCACTTCTGCCTTTAGCTGCTCCACAGCTTAGTATAGGCACTATTGCCGGCACCCAGTTGTCCTTCAGGTATCTTCCTGATACAGAAATAACTCCTGAGCTTGGCTCAATCAAGTATATGGGATATGGCATTCAACATAATCCTGCTTTCTGGATTCCTTTTAAGATGCCGGTGGATCTGGCTTTATCTTTCTTCACTCAGAATCTGGATTTGGGCACAATGGTTAAATCAAGCGCAACCACTTATGGATTGAATGTTTCCAAGAGATTTGGCTTGAAGCTTATGAGTGTTACTCCCTATGCGGGGATTTCGGCGGAATCTTCCAAGATGAAATTCCATTATGATTATATCACCAATTCAACCATGGTCGGAGTTCCACCCACGCTTCCGATTGAATTTGAAGTTAAGGGTAAGAATACAAGCAGAATGACAGCGGGCTTAAGCTTCAGACTAGCACTTGTTAATCTGAACTTTGATTACAACATTGCCAAATATCCCTCAGCTTCTATGGGTTTAATGCTAAATTTTGGCTGGTAACAAGCCTTTCCACCTTTGTTATTTTGAAACTCCCCGTTCGGCTTGAGCAGGGAGTTTTTTCATTATAAATATCTGTCGTCAAAAGATTATCATTGACATTAAAATTAATCGGTTTATATTTATATTATGTAAGAATGTTTTTAAGCCTTAGAAAAAATATGAGTGCTATTTTTTTTACGTAGTTTTAGTCAATGTATGAACTACAGTTACTGCTGGTAAAAACTACCGGACATCAACTGGAGACAAAATGAGGCTTAACCCGAAAGGCTTCTGGAAACCGATTGATATTTCTTTAATCATTATTTGCATAGTTTCTTTCTTTTCAATATTGTGTTGGAAGTTTGCCTGGAATATCTTTTCTCTATATGACCTGTACAAACCCATGGCAGTAAGTACTGCCTGTCTGCTCTTATTAATGTCCAGTTCAATGTTATTGATTCAGAAGAAACCCATTAGTATCATATACAAATATTATCTGTATATCTCATTAATTTTAACGGCTATAATGAGTGTCTCAGTAATGCTAAGATATTGGGTTAAAATGCAGTTTGATTTGGAAAGTTACTTTATTGCTTCGCAGGATATGATAGGTAATGTGGCAAAGTGGAAAATGTCAGAGTTGACAGCTCCGACTTTACTGGTTATTGCATTATCGTTATTTATAATTAATTCTCCTCTAAAATCAAGAAAATGGTGTAGGCAAATCTCTGCTATATTTTCAACTATGGCTTTAACTACAAGTTTGGGAATTTTTGTCAGCTATCTGTCAAAAGTTATTATTTTTATCAATAATCTTACTACCCAAATGGCATTATCTACAAGTTTAGTATTATCTTTGCTAAGTATAATTCTGTTATATCTTTCAGGATTGGACGTTTATCCGGCATCGTTGATATTCAGACAGAGCAAAGATGAAAAAAAGAAAGGATTCCCGGGTAATATTTCAGTGCTGGTGTTTATGCTGTTTGCTATTTCAGTAATCGTAGCCGGAGCTGTTTATATCAGACAGCAGGTTAATAATTATACAGCTTCCAGAGAAAAGGAGCTTTCTGCAATTGCAGACTTAAAAGCAGACCAGATTTCCCGTTGGTACAATGAAAGAAATGGAGATGCGCAATTAATCTTTGGTGGATATTTTGCTCAAATTGAAAGCTATAAGCTGATTACCGGCATAACGAGAACCAATGACTTTAACTATGTCTTGCGGTGGATGCACAGCATCCAGGCATATTACAGCTACGAAGCCTGTATTCTTTATAACAATGCAGGTAAGGTTATTATCGGAACTGATGACCCAAATGCCTATATGTATCCTGTTTATGACTTCACTTTCAGAAAAGCTCTTGTCAGTAAAAAGACAATTTTTAGCGATATCACTAGTTATACTGATCGAAGTGGTAAGGTAAAACTACATCTTGGCTTCTGGATACCTGTTTTGAATCCAGATAATCCTGATGCTCCGGCTGTGGGAGCCTGGCTGATGCAGATTAACCCATATCATTACCTTTTCCCAATGGTCCAATCCTGGCCCACATCCAGTAAATCTGCCGAGACATTAATTATCGAGAAACAAAACAATTCCGTATGCTATATCAGTATTCTAAAACATAATAATGCGTCTCCCTTAAGCATACATATCCCTATAACAAAAGATAGCCAGATGCCTTCTATCAGAGCTGTTCAGGGCTTCGAAGGCATTATGGAAGGTATTGATTACCGTGGAACACCGGTTTTGTCTGCCCTGAGAAGGATACAGTATACACCTTGGTATATGATTGCAAAGATTGACAGAACAGAGATTATAGAGCCTCTACGGAGACAAGCCTTGACAGTGGGATTGATACTATTCATCTTGTTGGTATCTGCTGCATTGACAATCGGATACTGGGAAAAATGGATGTTTCTGGAAAAAAGCGAATCAGTCGCCAGAGAATGGAAATCAACCTTTGATTCAGTAATCGATGTTATCTGGCAACTGAATAAAGATTTCAAAATCATCAGAAGTAATTCATCTATCCAGAATATTTTTGGTGTAAGTCCTGACAGAATAGTTGGCGAATATTGCTGGAAATTGGTACATGGTACAGATGCACCTATACCTGAGTGTCCCATTATTCAAATGAAGAAAACATTGAAAAGAACAAGCGTTGAGATGCAGCTAAAAGGGCACTGGGTTAATATTACAGTCGACCCGATATTGAATCAGGAAAATATTCTGGAAGGTGCAGTTCACATAATCAGAGATATTTCATCACAGAAACAGGCGGAAACAGCTCTAAAAGATAGTGAAATGCGATTCAGAGAACTCTTTGAGCACATGAGCAGCGGTGTAACAATTTATAACGCGATAAACGGGGGCGAAGATTTTATCATTTTGGGGATGAATAGTTCCGGTGAATCAATGACATATACAAAACGGGATGATATCATCGGTAAAAGCGTTTTGTCTACCTTCCCTGGAGTTAAAGAGATGGGTTTGTTTGATGTATTGAAAAAAGTAAATCAATCCGGTCTACCTATCCACTACCCCACAAATTATTACACTGATGGAAGATTAGATTCCTGGTTCGATAACTATGTGATAAAATTAGAAACTGGAGAGATTGTATCAATTTTTGATGATGTAACTATACGTATGAAAGCCGAACAGGAAAATCGTTTTTTAGCTCGTCTGCTGGAAAACTCCTCTCAACCTTTTGCAGTTATCTATCCTGGTGGAAAAATAACCAAAAGTAATAATGCGTTTAGGCAAATGATAGGTTACTCAGAAACAGAAGAATTGAATACCAATGAACTCACTCCTCCCGATTGGGCAGAAATCGAAGATAAGAACGTGAATGAGTTAATTGAAACCGGAAGACCTGTACGATTCGAGAAAGAATACATCAGAAAAGACGGCTCCAGAGTTCCGGTTGAAATTTTCCTGCATATCACCAAGAAACCAAATGGAGCGACAGACTACTACTATTCTTTTGCTACAGATATCACAGCAAGAAAGAAGACACAACAGGAAATACTTGATATCCAACAAAGACTGCAATCGATAATTGACAATGCACCCTTTGGTGCACATACATATCAACTAGATGATGATGACAGTTTGATTTTGATTGGAGCTAATCTTTCAGCTGATAAAATTCTTCATATAGATAATCAGGCTTTATTAGGAAAAGAAATGCTGGAAGCATTCCCCGGGAATAAAGAAACTGAATTGCCGGAGATATACAGGAGTGTTGCTAAAGGTGGAGATAATTATTCAACTAACCAGGTTGAGTATCATGACGATTCCATTACAGGAGCTTTTGAAGTGCAGGCAATGAATATCGGTGTGAACCGAATGACTGTCTTTTTTAGAGATATCACTGAAAAAGCAAAGGCTGAATCCGAAATACGAAAACTCAACGAAAGTCTGGAACAACGGGTAATAGAAAGAACAACTCAGCTGGAAACTTCAAACAAAGAATTGGAAGCCTTTTCATATTCAGTATCACATGATTTACGTGCTCCTCTGAGAATACTGGATGGCTGGAGCTTAGCTCTTCTGGAAGACTATTCTGATAAAATTGATGATGATGGAAAACACCTTTTGGAAAGACTCCGTTTTGAAACACAACATATGGGGTACTTAATTGATGCACTCTTGCAGTTATCCAGGACTTCTAAGGTCGAGATGAATATAAAAGATATCAATCTTACCGAAATTGTACAGGAAATAGTTACCCGACTGCAATCTGAACAATCTGAGCGGATTTCAAAGTTTATTATTCAGCCTGAAATGAAATGTAAGGGAGACCCCCACTTAATTGATGCGGTTATGACGAATTTGCTGGAGAATGCCTGGAAATTTACTAGTAAAATCACCAATGCAGTAATTGAAGCCGGTTGTAGTATAATAGATAACGAGAATGTTTTCTTCGTAAAAGATAATGGAGTTGGTTTTAACATGGCTTATGCTGATAAACTGTTTGGCACATTTCAGCGCCTGCATAAACCTTCAGAGTTTGAGGGCACAGGGATAGGTCTAGCCACTGTTAAAAGAATTATAACACGTCATGGTGGTAGAGTCTGGGCTGAGTCACAGCTCAATGTAGGCTCTACTTTCTATTTTACTTTATAAGAGAGATGTTATGAAAGCAAAAATTATTCTACTGATAGAGGATAATCCCGATGATGTAGCTTTGACCAGGAGAGCTTTGGAAAAGAGCCACATAGCCAATAAACTTGTTATAGCTGAAGATGGCGAAGAAGCTATTGATTATTTGTTTGGAATCGGGTCCCATGCAGGAAGAGATATCTCCAATTTGCCTGCTTTGATTCTACTTGACCTAAAGCTTCCGAAGGTTGATGGACATGAGGTTTTAAAAAGAATCCGTGGAGATGAAAGAACAAAGAGGTTGCCTGTTGTTATCCTCACATCTTCAAATGAGAAAAACGATGTTGAGACATGTTATGATATCGGAGCTAACAGCTATATCAGAAAGCCGGTTGATTTCGTTCAGTTTAGCGAATCTGTCAAGCATCTGGGTTTGTACTGGCTGGTTATTAATGAACCACCACCTTTGAAATGATTTGATAAGATATTTAGCAAAAATAGTACTTCTGATAATAGCTTTCGGCTTCGGGAGATAAAGATACCCCAAACAACTAAGTAATGCATATACCTTTAATTTTTCGCTAAAACTATATGAATTTCTATCGAGCAGAAAGTGAAATAATGGAAACTATTAATATATAACATCTTTTAATAATGTTCGATATATGCAGTCGCTTTTATTAAACACTTTGATTATGACATAATCACTCTTACTACCCGTATTTTGCGTTGATACAACTAGTATAACTCCCGAATCAGTAATCTGGTATTCTCTTTGTCTAAATTCAATTGACTGTACCATTATATACTTCTTTAAGGAAAATGGTAATAATTCAAACATCTTTTTCAAATACCGGTTTTTTATATTAATTGAATAATAATAAACCGGTAACTTGGAAATATTAATATCACTGCTAGCAACGCAAAATTCCAAATATTGTGTCCTTGACCATCTGCTATTGTCGTAATACCTGATTTTGCTTAAGTAGAATTTCGAAACTCCATGACCTTGATAAAAGTTTTCTAAAGCTTTTGTATATGTTGCATTCTTTGCTTTACCAAATATACTATCTTGTAACATATTATTGACCCAAAGAGACTTCAACCCATGATATTGTGCAATAGCCTTTGCCCAATTTTGTTGAGTAATTGGGTCTGCATATGCTCTTGGTGAGACAAGTACTTCTTCGTTCTTATGATTGCGAATCTGTTGTAAAAAATATCTATACTCATTTTGTATGTTAACTGATCTTTGATAATCAGAATATACTCTAAACATAACTAAAGGAAGCATTAAGATAAGAACGATCCATAGATAAGCTGGCTTTGAGTAATTACTATAGTAAATTGCATATAATGCTATCATGGTATAAAAACACCCAAAGAACACTGTGAATCTTAACGTTACTACTGGTAAAAATAAAATAAGAATATTGATTAGTATAATGATAATAATTGTTCCGATCAAGGGAATGGATGCTTCTATTTTATTATGTATTCTGATTTTAAACAATGATAATAGCGATATTAAAAATGTGGGAATTGCCGGAAGACTAAGAAAAACGATTTTTGCTAAACTCGATATGTTGAATTTCAGACTGGTATATTCACGCGGAAATCTAGTTTCATACATTAATCTTTGAGTATTGCCCGGCGCAAAATATAAAAAACAAAAACCAGCAATAACACCCCATAATCCGTAATACATCCATAAAGGTATGTGTTGCTTATTTATTCTTTTATAAATAAGATAAACAATGAGAAAAGCAATGATTCCAGGGACTACTGGTTCATTTGTATCTCCGACTACAAAACCCCAGATAAATATCACTAAGCTATATAAAAAATCTCTGTCTTTAAACACATGATGGTATATCTGAATTTTATATTGATAAAGAAAACCAAGTGTTATAATTAATGTCCAGATATAATTGCAACTAAAAGCAGCAACATAGAAATTCTGATATGTAACTGCAACAATGGTATAGAACATTGAGAATGATATCAATAAGTATAACATGAAATTGGGTATTCTTTGCGGTAAAACCCATTTTATCATTAGGAAACATAAAATAAATATAGCTAAGCTATTTAAAATATCAAAGATTATGGGGGGGAACAATAACAGAAATTGCAATATCCCGTGAGCAACAAGTCTTCCAGTTAGATAATTATAAAGAACCGTTAAGGAATTGATATAATCTTTTACATCATGAATTTTCGTATAAGCTACTTGAAAGGAATTGTCCCCGATAAACCCTTTATCAAACTTAAAAGAATACAGGTAATCATCTGAGTATAAGGGAATGTTATGGTTTATATTGAAGACCGAAATTACGAAAAAAGAAAATATCAATGCAATGATAATGTAACTTAGTGATTTTTTGAACATATCAAACACCAACTATCACTGATTTTTATAACTTTCTTGCAGTTTTAAGTATACTTTTTTCCAGACATTTAACTTGATACGTATTAGATCTGAAAATACTCTAATACTATCTCTGACATTTCGAACTCGGCTTTCATCTACTTCATGCAACACAATTGGCATTTCTTTAATATCGACTTTGAATAAGCTAGCCAACAATAATATCTCTATGTCAAAGGAAAATCCACTTAATCTTTGCAATCTAAATACATTGTCAGCTACTATCCCAGGAAACAATTTGAATCCACATTGAGTATCAGCAAAAGACAAGTTTAAAAAAACCCGAATAAGTAGATTACCCGACCTTGATATAAGTTTTCTTGTGAAGCTAATACTTGATAGCTCTCTCTTTTTTTTGCTCGTGGATAAGTATTTTGAGCCAATTAAAATAAGGTTCTTGTTAACCATAGGGAGGAATTCATCTAATTCAGAAATATTAATTTGGTGATCTGCATCTAAAAATAATCGATACTCTCCATGAGCAATGAGCATTCCCTCTTTAACTGCTGCACCTTTACCGCAGTTTTTTCCTAGACTGTGTACAATCAAATTGGGCAAAGAATATTTTGAGTTTACTTCTTCGAATGTGTTATCAGTGCTCCCATCATCAACAACAATGATTTCCCATGAAAAAGTTTGATTACTCAACCACTGGATTACACTCTTAAGAGTACTCGGGAGCCTCTTTTCTTCATTGAATGCTGGTATAATTATACTCAAGAATACTGATTGATCCATTGACCTGTAAGATTTAACAAGCCCTAATTCGTAATTTGCCAATGTCCAATTTCTAATTATCACAAAATTCCAAAACATAACGAGAATTGCTACCAACATTTTACATATGAGATAATTATACTGAGTTATCCCTTTAAATAAACCCATATGTTCATAAAATAGTGACATCAAAAACACTGTCCAAGCAAGCCCGGTCATGGATGTAACAAGATACTTTGAGTATTGCCTTACGATAGTTGAGGAATAATTGTTAAAAGTGAAATATTTGTTGAGGAAAAAGCTTGATATATTGCCAAACATGAATCCAAGAATAACACTTACTTTAATATTGATGTGCAAGTAATGGTATGATATGTGAAGCATTGCCATATCGAGGAAGGTAACAATTATGCCAACAATAACATATTTAATAAACTGCATTAATGCTGGGTTTTGTAATATACGTTTAATTATATTCAATTATCTGTTCCAGGTTATTCGTTTTCATTTCATTTGTTACTTTGTAAAGTAGAGCAAGGAGAAGCCAAAATATGAAACTAATTGAAACTTGTGAAATAAAAACATCTGTTATACAGAAAACCAGTTCTACAATTAAAGCAACCCACATCAAAAAAGTTAATGTTAAACCCTTTATACTTTTAGTATGCTTGTATCCTTTTAATAAAATGTCAAACACTACTCCCATATACCCAATAAACCCAATAAACCCAATCTCAACAAGCAATCTTAAATATACATTGTGTGAGTGTATTGCTCTTAAATATTTAATAGATATTAAACTTTTATAAAGTATAACAAACGAATCGAACCCATAACCCCACAATGGTTTCAGAATTATTAATTTTACAGAGTAATACCATACTAAAAGCCTGATAAGGATGGAAGTATCAGCAGTTTGCAGATTTTGTACTCTTTCAATCATATCACCCGGTATTAGCAACGGAGCGGTAATCAGCAAAATTAAAAAGTACTTTAAGAACTGTGGTTTCTTGAGTGACATGATAAACAATCCGATAACAACACCTACAAGCACGACTCTTGTATAAGTAAAGATCATTCCCAATAGGATGGAAATTGTTAAAACAAACAATATTTTTTGATGCCCACGTGATGCTTCATCCATTAAACCAATCCCCAAAAAGAATGCAAGGATATAATAACCGTTAATCGTCATTGCTTCTTCCCATGTAGAACCCATTCGTTCTCCGGGGTGAGTTATTGCTAATGTCACACCTATTATGCTCAATAACGAAGCAAAAACAACGTGGATAAATATTAATTGCCTGATTTCATCCTTTTTGATTGGTGAATTGACTACTGTAATGATTATCAAAATCGGTAATATGCACTCATTAAAAAAGAAAGTATAGGGATGCCATCCGTGAATTCCAATAATTATTGATCTAATGCCTGCAACTAACAATAAAACAAAGAAAATAGCATAGGGAATTTGAGTCTTTGTATTTTCAGGATCATTTAAATACTGGAAAATGAAAACGCACACCAATCCAATAGTGTATGTAATATTCAATTCAATTGACTGACGGAAGAAAATTACTGGTGAAAGGTACAAATAGCTAATAACCTTTATCTCGTTAAACACAAAATAGAGTACTAATCCAAAAATTCCAAGCAAGAATAGTAACAATGGTTTTAGAGTAATTTGTTGTAAGGAATCAGATAATAACAGTATGGAAACACCTGCAAATAATACACATAGTATTATTAGCAATTTGTAGATTTTTGCCATTACTCTGTATCTGGACGCAAAACTTCAATAAATAGTGGTTTGTATACGATCAACAAATCATACAACAGACTTGCCAAGCATGCAAACACCAATGATAAAAGAAATGCTACAATACAAATTGCTGCCCTTTTTGGTTTTTCTCTTATACCGTCCAGAGATGCTCGTTGAATATATTGAATGCTTGTTAGATCATTTATTTCTTCAAGTTTGGCAAGTTCATACTGAGGTAGAAGTGTCTCATATACCTGTGAAGATATCTCTAGTTTTAGTTTCTTTTTCATATATACAAGTGTTAAACCATTGACGTCTTCAAAATTCGGAATGTACTTAGAGAAATTATCGTTCTGCATCCTGTCTAATTGAGCATTGATAGATTCTAATCTCTTTTTGTACTCCATGACTTTGGGGTTATCTTTAGACATATAGCTGATTACAAACTCGAGCTCTGTTACAGTTTTTACCTTCTCTTTAACCATTTCACTGAATGCACCAATCGCAGCTGAAACTTGTTCATCAAGATTTATTAGATGGTTTTTTTGTTGGAATGCCGCTAATTCTTCTGATTGATTGTCAATATCATCTTCTACCTGTAACATTCTCTTTTCTAGAAACAGTCTCTTCTCTTTTCCTTTAGAAATTTTTATTTCTTTGTTATATTTGTCCAATTCTTCAACTAAAAATTCAACAATTTTTTTGGATAGAACTCTATCTTTTGTTGTTGCTGATATAGTAATTGTCCCCGTTACTTCATTAGCCGATACTCTAATCACGTCATTTTGTAATTGGTTAACACATGAATCCATGACGTTGAGGCTATCTATTTTCCATCTATTTTCTTTAACCTTGAAATACTCCCTAAGGTTGAAATGTTGTATTGTTTTCTCGTAGAATTCTCTTGAATTTAAAATTTCTAACTGCAAGTCAGCTTCACCATTTCCAGCAAGACTCGCCAAATTGGATGAATAGTTAGATAAAAGGCTTGATAAAACTCCTGGAAAGGCAGCACTATTTGATGTTACTGCTATTACAGCAGTGCTCTTCCAGAATTTTGGATATATTATTGAGATTATTACCGCTAAAATACTAATAATCACTACAAAAGTGATGATAAACTTGTGATGCTTGATTATCGATTTTATTAGCGTGAAAATATCTAGTCTATTTGTCATATTCTTCTCTTAATTTTTTCTCCAAAATTGCTTTGTCACAAAATCCGTCAAGTTATTATCCAAAGAGGCATCCTCTATAGCTAGAAAATTCCTAAATTATTGATTGTGATTTTATCAATTTCCAATTATTAATTCCTCCAGTAGTCTAATTATATTAACCTGGACTGGTGAATAATCAATCAATGATAAGATGCCGACTTGTGTCTACAGTTTTTATTTGCGTTTGAGACTGACATAGTCCAAAGTCTTGGAAGCATATTCAATTTCGTCATAATTTATGGTGAAACGTTAATATCAGAGAGATTCAGGTAAAATCATTTGACAAACTGGATTGATTAGGTACTATGGCTATTATGGATAGAATTTATTTACATGAGATTGACAGTCAATATGTTAGCAAAGTATCTGAAGAAAGCGGAGTCATTCGTTTTTTCTCAAATACTGATCTGCTATATATAACCGATGCAGTCAATCTTAAGAATAAAATGATAAAGCTCTTTTCTCGTAAAGAAGAGGATTTGAATCTGAGGGAGTTATTTCGTAATTCACTTTATATTCAGATAGATGAGACCCCTAATGCTTTGGATGCCCTATTATCCGCAAAGCTGATTCTGGAAAAGGGAAAGCCTGAATTTAACCAGATTATCAATGAATGGAAGGAATATGTTTATCTGGCAATAAATCCTACCGAATTCCCTTATGTAAAGATTACAGAGTATACTGAAGAGGAATGGTTTTATCTGGGTCCTTTTAAAAACAGGTTTTTTCTTAAAGACATTATGGAGCTAATGAGCAAATTGCTTCAACTCCCTCATTGTGACGACAAACAAGGTCCTTGTGGTAAGCAAAACAATTCTCTTTGCCGTGGTTGGTGTATGCTTGTTAAATCTGAGTTATCCATAGATCCTGAAGATAAAATAGAAACACCAAATATTAGTAAGCTCGACGCATTGTTAAAGGAAGCTTATGTCCATCCGGACAATGGTTTACTGGAAATGATTCAAATTGAAAAAAACAAATATGAAGACAGCTTGCAGTTCATAAAAGCTGATTTGCTATCAACCCAAATTGATCTTTTAAAGAGATATAAGAATTGGTTGATTTTTTTATATAAAGCAAAGATAATGAGCTTTGAATCGAAGAAAGTCAAGGTCAGAAATGGACAGTTAATCGGTTTCAATATGGACGGTATTGAACATTATAACCCATTCATTGAGATACCATATAGACCTAATGAAATATTGGCGATGAATAAGAACTTAGTTGATGATGCTTGGATATTATATCAGGAGAGTCTTTGATGTTTGAAACATTACGAAATTTGCATATTGTCAAACAGGCCTGGCAAGGAAAAGTCAGAGATATTTATGACTTAGGAGATGAATTACTGATAGTTACTTCTGATCGTGTTTCCGCTTTTGATGTTGTATTTCCCAATCTTATCCCTGATAAAGGAGTAATTCTTAATGGGATTTCTGCTTACTTTTTTAAAACCACAAAGTCAATTATCAAGAATCACTTTATAACAGACATTGTTGATGAATACCCTATTGAATTCCAAGTATTCAAATCGGATTTAGAAGGTCGGAGTATGCTTGTCCGCAAAACAAGAGTGATACCTTTTGAATGTATAGTGAGAGGATATATTACTGGCTCCGCCTGGAGCGAATACAAAAGGACAAGTACAATCGGCAATATGCTTGTAGCAGATGGAATGCTGGAAAGCCAACGTTTTCAGCATCCGCTCTTCACGCCTTCAACAAAAGCTGATTCAGGCCATGATGAGAATATTAGTTATAGAGATATGCTAAACAGAATGGATGAAAAATTAGCAGTTTATCTTAAGGATAAATCGCTTGAATTGTATAATCATGCTCATAATAAGCTCATAAAAAACAATATAATAGTTGCTGACACCAAATTTGAATTCGGCATCATCGGTTCAGAAGTTTTTTTAATTGATGAAGTGCTCACACCTGATTCTTCAAGGTTCTGGGATAGAGAATCTTATGAAGTTGGAAAGACACCTCAAAGTTTTGATAAACAATTTATCAGGGATTTTGTAACAAATAGTGGATGGGATAAAACCCCTCCTGCACCTGAATTACCTGAAGAAGTTATTTCGAAAACAAGAGATAAATATATCCAAAGTTACAAGATAATAACAGGAGACTTTGATAAACAATGGTAAAATTAATTTGTATTATTGATGACGAAGAAGATTTAATAGAAAACCTTGCTTTAGAAATACAGGATATTCATCCTGAATGGGTGATAAAATCCTATACATCAGGTCTTGAAGCTATCAAGGAAATCATGAAAGGTCAGGTCTGTCTTGTTGTAACTGATATTGCCATGCCTGATATGGATGGATATGAATTGTACTGGCGTATCAAAGATTATAATGCGGATTTACCAGTAATTATGATGACGGGATTTGGTTATGATCCAAATCATGTTCTTGTCCGTTCACGACAAGAGGGTCTTAAAGATATACTTTATAAACCATTTGAAACAAGCAAATTAGTTGAATTAATCGAAACTCGTCTATCAACATAATGTCTCTGCAACAATTCATAGTAAGGCACCTTCTCAAGCGATCAATATTAAGCTACGCACTATATCCGATATCTCTATTATTTTGTGGAATCCTGATTCTCAGGCGTATTGCATATCATAGGATTTTACCTCAATACACATCTCCGGTTTTCATTATTAGTGTAGGAAATATTACAGCTGGTGGAAGTGGAAAAACCCCCTTTACTATTTTTTTGGCAAATCTTCTTACCAAAAATGGCGTGTTTGTCGGAGTATCGCATAGGGGTTACAAAGGGAGTTGGGAAAAGCATGTAAGATTAATATCTGACAAAGCAGGCATGTTACCTGATGCTGATAAAGCAGGAGACGAGGCTTGGTTGATTGCATCAAGGTTGTTGGGAACTCCAGTTGTAGTTGGCAAAGAAAGAATCAAGTCCATAAAGTTATTAACTAGTGTTTATCCGGATATTGAATGCATTATCTTAGATGATTCATTTCAACACCTGAAAGTAAAGCATAACCTGGATTATGTAGTGTTTAACTCTCTAACAGGTCTTGGCAATGGTTTTGTCTTACCTGCAGGATATTTGAGAGAGCCAGTCGCATCTATTGCAAATTCTGAGGTGTTAATTCTTAACGAACAAAGATCAGACAATGGTCGAAGTAGTAGCATTATGATTCTAGGAGATATTTATAATAAACCTGTTTTTTCAGGTAGTTACACTCCGGACTGTATATATAGTTTTCATTTACACAAGATTAACATCGAGTCTTTGAAAGAAACTAAAATTATGCTGATTTCAGGTATTGGTAATCCAAAAGGGTTTGAAGAAACAATAGCCACAATGAATCTGAATATTATATCTCATCAGGTTTTTTCAGACCATTGTGACTATAATTCACAAATGATGAGAAAGACTATTCTGGATGAATTCCGCAAATCTGGTGCTCAATGGTTACTGACTACAGAAAAAGATTTCTCTAAACTAAGAAAATTCCCTGAGTTTGAAGAATGCTTGCTAATCCTTTGTATAAGTTTTACACTTGACAAAAACTCTGACAAGTTATTAGAGTATGTTATGGATAAAATAAGAAAATTTGTTAAAGTTGTCTGATGGATACATTACAGGTTTTCTTTTTCTTCGTTATTTCATATTTGCTCTCCAGAGTTTTTGTTATTCTCAAAATTCCCGAATTGATCGTGTATTATTTATTTGAGAAGAAACATGTTTCCATCCAGAAACTGACATTTATACTAATCCTTGGCTCTGCATTTATTTCCACAGTAATTGCCAATGTCATTACTGTCCTTACATTAATGCCCCTTGTCATATTGCTACAAAAAGAAATCAAATCCTCAGAAGAATTCACAAAAAAAATGAATACTCTTCTTTTGTTATCGGTTATATGGGGAGCAAATATTGGTGGTGTCGGGATGGTAACTGGCACAACCACTAACGGAGTATTAATCGGGCTATATGAGTTCTATAAAGTACCAATTGCTAAGGACTTTACATTTATATCATGGGCTGTTTGGGGATTGCCGTTGGTTTTGATTTTAAGTTTCTTGGGGTGGTTTGTATTAATGGCAATTTTCAAGCCTGGAAACCGAGTGCATAAACCTGATTTTGCTGAATACTTAGAATCTTCAGGACTTTCGCATAAGATGCAAAGAATCGGTTTTTTATTAGCTGCATCTTTCATTGTAACTGCTTCAGTTTTATCACTATTACTCAGTGTTTTTCACCAGAATCAATATTTAGTTCTGATTGCTACTGTTTTATGGACTCTGATTTACATCTACTTGATGCTTATCCATAATTGGAAAGCAGAAAGTGGTAAACCCAGAAAACTGCTTCTATTTAAGGAAACTTTACAGGATATTCCCAAGAAGGGATTGCTTTGGATTGGCTTGGCAATTCTGGTTACGATTTTGTTATGGAAACTAAAGTTCCATACTTATATGGCAACTTGGTTTACCCAATGGTTAGATGGAAAACATTCTCTCTTCTTACTGTATTGGATTTTTGCTTTACTGACAACTTTTGCATCTGAAATCGTAAGTAATTCTGCAGTTCAGGTAACAATGTTCATGGTTCTTTTTCCTATGACCAAAACAATTCCCGATATGTCCTGGCAGGGAATGTTAATAATAACTTTATGCTCTTCATGTGCTTTTATGACACCGATAGCAACTCCTGCGAACGGATTGGGATTTGGCTCTTCCTCAAAAGTGTCATTGAAGTTTATGATGATTGCCGGGTTTGTTATGAATATTGTCTGTGCTACTGTGATTAGTACTTGGGTATATTATGTTGTCCCGATTACTCTTAAATGGTTTATGTAAATTGCTATCTATTTAATAAAACATACTGAGAAGCAATTGCTATTGCCGCAGTTTCAGCACGTAAAATTAGGCTGGAAATTGTTATCTCCTGTGCATCATTCTTTCTGAACTGAATAAATTCTTCTTCGCTAAACCCACCCTCCGGTCCGATGATAAAGCACAATGGTCTATTTGTATCCAAGTTGTTTACCCAAACATCGGGTCTTTTTTCTGAGGTTACTACGGGAATGTATCCAAGCTTTGTAATTGTATAAAATGTTTGTTCGAGTGTTTGAACATCATGGATTATGGGCAACCAGGAATTGTCACATTGTTTGATGGCATTCAGTGCAGTCTGTTGAAATCTTGAAAGAGTGTTCTTTGAAGGATTTCTTACTGAATATTGAGTTGTCATAGGAAACAAATCTGTCACACCTAATTCCGTAACCTTCTCCACAAGCCATTCATCATTTTTATTGCGTAATAAACTAAAGGCAATTGCAAAATGCAAATCTTGATTTTGGAAGATTGCTTTAGTAATATCTATTAAAGAATGTGTTTTGTTTACTGATACTACTTTGCCCTTAGCAAACCATCCATGTCCACTATTTATATTGATTTCATCACCTTGTCTGCATCGCAATACATGTGCAAGGTGATGATGTTCTTCATTAATCAGCTTGATTTGATTTTTTGTGTCATCAAGCTCAGGATAATAAAAGGAAGACATTTATTACCACTTAATCAGGTAAAGTACTCTTTCAGCTTTGAGACAAAGCTTTTCCCTGGTTTGAGTTCTCTCTTGGCATCAAATTGACGCAGTTTTTGGAAAAGCTCAGATTCTTCTTTGCTAAGGCGATTAGGAGTAATTACTAAGATTTCAACTAATAAATCACCATTCCCGTAAGATGAATGTATCGATGGAAGCCCCTGACCTTTAAGCCTGAATATCCTGCCACTTTGAGTTCCGGCCGGAATCTTCATCTTCACTGTAGATTGCAAAGTGGGAACAATTATCTCATCACCCAAAGCTGACTGTGAAAACGAAATCGGATATTTTATATGCAAGTCTCGTCCATCTCTCTCAAACTGATCATCCTGTTTTTCATGAATCAGAACCAGTATATCACCTTTTATACCACTTCTGGGACCTACATTGCCTTGCCCCCTAAGTCTGATGTATTGCCCTTCTTCAACTCCGGCAGGTATCTTGACATTGATTTCATTGACTTTTCCCATCCGACCTTCACCATAACACTTCGAACAGCGGTTCTTGATAATCTTGCCCTCTCCCCTACATGATGGACATTCGGATACAGTTTGCATCTGGCCAAATAGTGATTGTCTAATCTGACGTACCTGACCTGTTCCCCGGCATTGAGTGCAGTTTTCTGTTTTACCGTCTGCACTACCTGACCCGTTACATTTATCACAAGCATCTTTAACACCGATTTTTATTTTCTTATCTGTTCCAGTAGCAATTTCTTTTAAGGTAAGTGAAAGTTCTATCTGCAGATCTTCTCCACGATTGCTTTGCTGTCTGCTTCGTCCACCTCCACCACCGCCAAAAAAAGTTTCAAATATACTGCTGAAACCACTACCAAAGATATCACTTAAGTCATCCTGATGAGTAAAGTTTTCCCAACTGAAACCATGCCCGCCAAATGCATTCTCCAGTCCGGCATGTCCATATTGGTCATAGAGTTTTTTCTTTTCAGGGTCTGAAAGAACTTCATACGCTTCACTAGCTTCCTTAAATTTTTCTTCAGCAACTTTATCGTCCGGATTCTTGTCAGGATGAAATTGCATTGCTAATTTGCGATATGATTTTTTTATTGTGGAGTCGTCGGCATTTTTTTCCACACCTAACACTTCATAATAGTCACGTTTTGCCATCAAAACTCCTTAGATATTAAAAAAACCATGAAAGATATATTATATACCCTTCATGGTTTACCACAATTTATTTTTTGTCTTTATCGTCAACTACTTCAAAATCTGCGTCTATAGGTCCATTATCTTGTTGAGGTTCTTGTTGCTGCTGCTGCTGACCCTGAGCAAAATCTTCAGGATTAAAGCCTTGTGCGTTGGGATCAAATCCAGCACCGGCTCCACCTTGTTGTTGAGCCTGAGCATAGATGATTTCACCCAGCTTCTGAGCTTTTTTCGAAAGCGCTTCTTTAGCTCCATCCAAATCTTCTTTCTCAGTAGCTTTTTCATGTTTATCTTTAGCTTCTTTCAAAGCTTCTTCCAATTCTGCTTTCTCTTCCGGAGATAGTTTGTCGCCATGCTCTGACAAGGCTTTTTCTGTAGAGAAGATTATTGTATCAAGCTCATTTTTGGCTGTGATGAATTCCTGACGTTTTTTATCTTCATCTGCATGCATCTCAGCATCTTTTATCATTCTATCTATATCATCTTTATTCAAGTTACCGGCACGATCTATGACTATCGACTGCTCTTTGCCTGTACCCTTGTCTTTTGCAGAAACATGCAATAGCCCATTGGCATCAATGTCAAAAGTCACTTCTATTTGAGGCATACCTCTCTGGGCAGGTGGAATACCAACCAAATCAAAACGACCTAACGATTTATTGTCAGTAGCCATTGGCCTTTCACCCTGCAATACATGAATGGTCACAGCAGTTTGATTATCCGCAGCAGTGGAAAACACCTGACTCTTTTTTGTTGGTATTGTTGTATTTCTTTGTATGAGAGTTGTCATAACACTACCCAGGGTCTCAATCCCTAATGACAAAGGTGTTACATCAAGCAATAATACATCACTTACTTTCTCATCACCACTTAAAATTGCACCCTGAATACCTGCACCAATTGCAACTACTTCATCCGGATTCAGACTGTAATTTGGTTTCTTTCCAAAGAACTTTTCTACTTCATCCTGTACAGCAGGTATACGTGTACTTCCACCCACCATCAGAATTTCGCTGATATCTGACTGGGTGAGTTTTGCATCCTGCATTGCTTTTTGGCAAGGGCCCAAAGTACGCTCAACTAAATCTGATGTAAGCCTGTTAAACTCACTGAGAGTCAAATCGATACTCAGATGCTTAGGACCAGTGGCATCTGCAGTGATGAAGGGTAAATTGATATTAGTCGTTTGCGTACCTGAAAGCTCTACTTTAGCCTTTTCTGCTGCTTCTTTCAAACGTTGCATTGCCATTGCATCCTTTGATAAATCAATCCCTTCAGCTTTCTTAAATTGCTCAAGAATCCAGTCTATAACACGTTTGTCGAAATCATCTCCACCCAGGTGAGTATCGCCATTGGTGGAAAGAACTTCTACGACACCGTCAGATATATCTAGAATGGATATATCAAATGTGCCACCACCTAAGTCATACACAGCTACTTTCTGTTCCTTTTTGTTTTCCATCCCATAAGCTAAAGCTGCAGCAGTAGGTTCATTGATAATGCGTTTTACATCCAGTCCTGCGATTCTTCCTGCATCTTTAGTTGCCTGTCTCTGATCATCATTAAAATAAGCGGGGACAGTTATTACAGCTTCAGTTATTTTGGTGCCCAGATAAGCTTCCGCTGTTTCTTTCATCTTAGTCAAAATCATAGCGCTGATTTCTTGAGGAGTGAAGTCTTTATTATCTATATCCACATGTACAACTGCCTGACCTTTTAATCCTGAAGTGACTTTATAAGGAACTTGTTTGATTTCTTCGCTTACTTCAGAGAATGCCCTGCCCATAAACCGTTTGATTGAATAAACAGTATTATGAGGATTTGTAACGGCTTGACGTTTAGCCATTTGGCCGACTACTCTTTGTCCATCTTTTGTAAAGCCTACAACAGATGGAGTTGTTCTTCCACCTTCTGCATTTTGAATAACTACCGGTTTCCCGCCTTCAACGACAGAAACACAGGAGTTAGTTGTTCCAAGGTCTATACCGATTATTTTTCCCATGGTATTTCCTCCATTTATCTTTTTTAATCTTCTGTATCTTTGTTAATATCTGTTGTGCCGATTGACACTGCTACCCTTACTGGGCGTATAAGTTTGTCATGCATTGTATAACCATTTTGAATAATTGCAGCTACCTTACCTTCTTCGTATTCTGAAGGAATATTAGCCAATGCCTCATGAAATCTGAGGTCGAAATCATCGCCCAAAGCTTCAATTCGTTTCACACCCTCTTTTTCCAGAGCTGACTTTAATTGCTGGTCGATCATGATAATGCCTTTGACAAAACTATCTTCTTTTTGATCATCTTTAACCTGCATCAAAGCCCTATCAAAGTTGTCTAATACGTCGCAAACTGATAAAGCTAGTTTCTCGGTTGCCCGTTTAATCCAATCTGATTTTTCCTCTATGGAACGCCTTCGATAATTGTCAAATTCAGCCATAGACCTCAGATACTTATCTTTCCATTCATCAACACTTAATTCCAATTCTGCAATTCTGGCTCTGATTATTTCTATTTCGTTCATTTCTTCTGTCTCTGAATACAATTCTTCTTTAGCTAGTTCTTTATCCATTTCTGTGTCTCGTTCCATCAATTCTTCTTTATTTTTCTTCTTTGACATTCTTCATCCCTTAAGCTGACTATTGGTTCTTAACCATCATCCCACGTTTTGTCGTCACAGTGATAGTATTTGCCACGTCTCTGACCAAAGGTATCAGTTTCCTGTAATCAGTCCTTACAGGTGCTATTATGCCCAGATATCCCGGGATTTCATAAATCTCATACCTGGTATAGATAATGGAAAATTGTTGCCAACTCGACTCCAGAAGCTGTTCACCCATAATAACATTAACGCGATCAGGTATCTCAAACTGTTTCATCAGTTTCAGTATTTTATCTTGTCGCTGAATCAGATGCATAAAGTTTAAAACTTCTTCTTTTGTATCAAACTCAGGTTGTTCCAAAAATTTAATACTTCCATCAAAATGAATAAAGAATCCCGATATTTCAATAAAAGCCTGATGCAATTCACGCAAGAACTGTCTTAATAACGCGCTTTCCTGGTCAATATTTTCCCTCATCTCGACTAAATACTTATTAGCAATGTCATAAATACGTAATCCTATCAATTCATCATTCAGATAACGCACAAGCTTCTTGAGCTGAACTTCTGTGATATCATAATCACATTTTAAAATTACGGTTTTATCCAAACCACTATCCAAACTCATAACAAATAGAAACTTATTAGGTTCGATGCGAAATACTTCCAGCTTACTTAAATAACCTGATGATACTTCCGGTTCCGCTACAAAACTAAGTTGGTCTGTTTCTTTTGCCAGAAGCTGCATAATGTAATGCAATGCACGGGGGGTGTCTTTATAATGTCTGATTAATAGTTCCCGTAAAATGTCCATTTCTCCGAACGTTGTTTGTTTATGCTCAGTCTCAATGGATTGTAGATATTGCCTGTATCCAAGAACAGTGGGTATCCTTCCCGCAGAAGTGTGTGGTTGCTGAATCAGATTCATCTCTTCAAGTTTAAACAAATCGATTCGTAGCGTTGCCGGACTCACATTTGTGAGATACTTCTCATTCAACATGCGGGACGACACAGGTTCATTGGTGATGATATACTCGTCTACCAGTGCACAAAGTGTCTCGTTTAGTCTTAACTGATTTTTTTTCATATCTACCTGTTTAACACCTCAATGAGTTTTTCATAGAATTCTGCATAAATTAAATCAGGGTTTAGCAGTTCATTACCTCAGGTGCTAATATATAGACAAGATAATCAGGACAAGAAAATTGTCAATCAAAATGTTAGACTGCTAATTTCCTGTCCGCACATTAACATGCTAAATGTGCTTTTACTAAGAAAACTCAATATGTAATCGTTGTTTATAGAAATATCCAGGCTTATTAGCATGTTAGGTTTTTGTATTGTGATTATACTACTTGCTACTATATAGATACATACTAGTATATAAGAAAGGGGAATATTTCAATGAAGGTTTTTACGTTGTTATTGATTCTAGTTATATTTTTACTACTAAACGGTTGTTACACTGTCAGCAAATTTGCTAGTCGCCCGGCTTATATTAAGTTCAGTGGCAACATTGATGATGTTACGCTGCTGATTGATGATGTTGATCATGGACTACTACTGGAGAACAGAAAAAAGAATTACGTTTACAAATACACACCTGGTGTTCATCAGATAACTTTATTGAGAAATGAAGTAGTTATCATAAAAACAACTGTAGATTTAAAAAAAGGGAAAACTACTGAGATGAATCTACCTTGATATTAATGCTGTCAGCCAGACAAATAGTAGAATCCGTGCTCAGCATTAATTTGTAATAACCAACTTCCTGATAACATTAGCTGTTGGCGTACTCAATCTGCAAAAATAGATACCGCTGCCACAACCCTTGGCATCCCATGAAAGCTCGTTTACACCTTGATGAACATTGTATTTTTTTACAAGCTGCCCTCGTACATTGTATATGTTCACTGTACCCGTTTCACCGGCTTTGAGATTAACGTCTATTTTAGCTGTATTACCTGTCCTGATAGGATTTGGATATGCATTTATAATTGTAGTTACTCCCGGGAGTTCAGGAGTAAACTGCTCTGTTATTGTCGCACTGACTGGTCCATAAAGATTATTCCCGCCACCCATATCGACGTTTTCCAGCCAATAGTAATAAGTTTGATTTGCTTGTAAACCATCACTATCACTCAGAGTATAGCTTTGACGTTCTGATGTATTGGTAGCAGGTATTATTACCTGATTCAATTTGATAGAATTGCCCATGCTATTATCTTCGGCTCGATAGACATTATAACCAAGTACCTGAGTTTCTGATTCTGTTACCCAGGTAAGATTTACATAGCTTTGCGAGGCAATAGTTGCCGTAAAAGAACTAAGTGTCACTGGCAACGTCGGGTCTAAACCCTCACCCTCAGAAATAACTAACGGCACTTCGCCTTTCAAACCAAAAGGTATGCCATATAAAGTTACTGTTCCGGGAACTGTGTTACTATACGGATATGGAATAGCCTGATGCCAGGTACCGTCCCAGTATCCGCATATCCACCATGTCCCTGCCGGAACGGATATTGACATATCTACTGTTCCTGAAGCTGCACTTAGCATAATAGCATAACTGTTGTCATTGTTTAATCCGCCATTGGGTGGGATATGAGTCAATGCATTAATATTCAGAACCGTATAATCAATGTCAAAAGAAGTGGTACCGGGGGTTTCCAGCGTGACACTGGCTATCAGGACATTTCCCGGTGGTGTTACTTGCATGGATTCCCCTGGAATAATTGTCTGGCTCCCGACAAAGTTTTGGCTAACATTTGTCATGATATCATTAATCACAAATGATGACGGAGTCCAGGTATAACCGGGCTTAGCTACAGTAAATGTAGTATTACTGTGGGGAGATAACATGAAAATATGTGGTGTATTAAATCCGGTATCGATTCCATCTGCAAATATATCAGCATTATCCGGTGTGGAGGTTATATCCACTATAGGGTTGGGTGGAACCATGGACCATGGACTCCAGGCATAGGCTGGAACAAATGGTTGGATAGTCTGTGTCCCAATTGTAGTAATTGTATAGAGAGAGGTAAAACTCATATATTTTGTCGCAGCAGCAATAGTGCTGGCATTAAATATCCTGATATATACTTTATCACCTATAAATGTGTTTCCGGCTCCACCTGCATAAGTAAAAATTGCACTGCTTGGTACCCATGTCTGAACGGGGGTCAGAAATACTGTACCGGTAGTGTTCCCCGGATTAAAAAGCCCGATTGCTTCAATATCATCACCGGTTGGAAGTCCATATTCGCTAAGTGGAGATATAACGTTATCTCCGCCATCTTTATACCATTGAAATCTCCATCTGTTTGCTACAGTTGGGAAAGTAAAGGTATAATTCTGTCCAAACTGAGCTTGGCATTCCACATTTAAAGCAGCCTGGGTTAAAGGTAAAGCAGGAGTTGATACATCTCTAAATCTGACAGATACACTCTGAGAAAAGGCAAAACATATTTGTAGTAACAAAGCAAACATCAATAAATACTTAATCTTGTTCATAAGTCCCCACTCATAAAATATATTTCAAACTCATAATATACTGTGCAGTATTAGTGTCAAGCAGATTCGAGAAAAGTATATCTTTTTTTATTCTTAAGGGTTTCTTTGATTTAAATCCTATTTCTTACCCAGATAAAGTAATTGATATGCCATTGTATCTGCGTAGTACATCATACTTTGGTATCTGTCCACCTGTCCTGTATGCCCTTCATTCCAGTTAATTCTATAAATAATAGGATTATCCCCTGTGTTATTAGCTCTGAGCTTAGCTGCCCACTTTGCTCCTTCCCAGTATCCAACCCTCGTGTCATTCCAGGCAGCAGTGATAAGCATGGTGGGATAAGCGACAGGTTTTACATTATCAACCGGACTATATGATTCGATGTACTCAAACGCTGCTTTATCATTAGGATTTCCCCATTCTTCATATTCTTGTAACGTTAAAGGAAGAGTATCATCCAGCATTGTTTGCAATACATCTACAAATGGAACATCAGCAACCACTAACCCGCACTTATTGTAAGCCAGATTTGTCACAGCGCCCATTAATAGCCCACCGGCGCTACCACCTTCAATGACTAATTTGTCTTTAGTTGTATAACCATTATCCAAAAGGTAGTCCATGCACGCAACAAAATCTGTAAAACTGTTCTTTTTATTCATCAGTCTGCCATTATCATACCAGCCCTGACCAAATTCTCCCCCACCTCTGATATGAGCTGTGGCATAAATTACACCTCTATCCAGCAGAGAAAGTCTGGATGCACTAAAATAGGGATCGTTACAGTCACCATAAGCTCCGTATCCATTCAAATCGACTGGATGTGTCTTACTCATATCCAAATCTTTCAGATAAGTCAGCATTAAGGGTATATCAACTCCCGAATCAGTTTTAACCATTTTTAAATCTGTAGTATACTTATTTTTATCAAATACTCCTGCCGGTGAATACTGCCTGACAACTTTTGATTGTTGAGTATAGAAATCATATTTATAAATAGTCAGAGGAGTAATCTCGTCCTCTGCCATGTAAAAGAATTCCATCGCTTTTGGATTCACATTTACCCACAAACTCAAATCCATTGGCTGCTCTGGCGTAATAATATCTGTCACAGTTCCAAATTGCCGGTCAATGATAACCAGGTTATCAAAACCATTCTTTCTTTGCAATAAAACCAGATTCGTATCGAACACACCAAAGCCGTTTATTGGCTCTTGTTCTTTACTCTGATAAATGTATTCCCATGCTGAGAGCGCTGTGTTGTCTTCTTTGCAAACGGCGATATCATTATCAGCTTGCCGGATGTTTGTCCGAATATAAAATTTGCCCTCATAATAATCCGGGCTGTATGAATGTTTTAATTGCCGTGGTAAAAGGCAATTGAGCTTACCTTTTAAATCGTTGCTTTTTACATAATATACTTCGGTTTCATCTTTGCTGGAGGTGGAAAGAAATATCATCTGTTCATCTGTACTTTGATATATTGACACATCCCAACCCGGATCGTTTTCCAGATATACCGCTTGTGGTTCATTGCCGAGTATAGACCATTTCCAGCACATATCAGTCTGCATTCTTTGATTAACAGATGTATACAGCAGTGTTTCATTATCTGCCATCCAGGTTACTTCTGAAACATTCTTTATCGGTGTTTTAACGACCAAGCCCGTTGTCAGATTTTTTAAGTACAATTCGTAAACTTCATCACCTTTGTAGTCAATACTGAATGCCAACAGGTTCTGATTAGGGCTGATTGCATAGGCACCTATAGAAAAGAAGCTCTGGTCTTTTGCCAGTTCATTTTCATCCAGAATAATCTGCTCAGGATTAGTTAAAGAGTCCTTTTTCCGGCAGTTGATTGTATAAGCCTTGCTTTGTTCCTGCCGCGTGTAGTAATAGTAACCATGATATAAGTACGGCTGGCTGACTTCAGACTCATTTAAATGACTTAGAAACTCTTGATACAAAACTTTTGCCAGTGGCTTTGAAGGTTTGAGTTGTGCGTCCGCATATCTGTTTTCTTTGATTAGATGGCGTCTGACTTTGTGATTGTCTCTTTCTTTGAGCCATGCATAGTTATCAACTATGGTTGTATTATTCAGCACTAACGTATCAGGTATTATTGATGCTGCCGGTGTCCTGGGCATCGCTGTCAACGAAGCACATAGGCCTGTAATAAGTATACCATATAAAGTGATTAGTATCTTGTATTTGCTTTTAACCATTTTCATCTCACATTTTTTTTCCTTATTTGGTGATTATTCAATTCTGTCAACTTATCTATCTTTCTTATCTGCCACTATTCTTCACTGTCTTGAGATATCCTTGTATTATATGCTTGACGCAGGGAGTCATCAGGGGCTTAAGTCCCTGAAAACTGCCTGAAGATTCCCTGATAAACCTAATCGTCAGTAAATGGAAAAGCAGGGGATTAACAAGGTATTACATCATAATCTTTCATACATTTCTTTTTCCCACCTCAAGCAGGGTTTAGGTTACAGCAAGGTACCACTTGGGATCCACCTGGGCTTAGCCCAAGAGGAACCCAAGTGGAACCATAGAGGATCTTAACTCCGGCATGACACCGCATTGAGTTTATAGGCTATGCGGTAGGTTTGTCGAAGGAAAGAATAGGGGGTTTAAACACTGAAGTAACATAATGTGTCACCTTATGATGTCCTGGGTTTGTAAAAAAGGGTCACCTGCCAGGGTGACCCTTATCACATGAGTAAATACTATTTATATTCGTTTCAAAAAACGCTGCCTGGTATTTTGCATAGATTTAATTCTACTAATACTGGGAGAATAACTCTGATTTGTTTTAGACTTTGAAATATAATTGTATCTCATGCTTTCATTATCCGCAGTAACCTTAAAGAAAACATTGTTACCTGTAATTCCTGCATTGGCTAAATCCGTTTGTGTGATTACAATTGATTCAGAATTTGTTACACCCACATGAGTGTAATAGTCAAAATCCAGAGAATCTGCACAGGCATAGACATGATAACGTGCTGCATTATCGCTTGCATCCCAGTTTAACAGGACATCGAAGTTCTCGCCACTTTCTCTTGAAATGGTCACATTAACAGGAATTTCTGCCTGAGCTGCTGCAACAGTTAGTGTAACATTTAATTTATAAGGTGAGTTTGTGGCATCACCAAAGACCCAGGTCTCAGCAGTATAAGTTCCTACTGGTAATGTGGATGCATTAGCATTCAATGTCAATGGCACTGATCCTCCGCTAACCAGACTTCCGGATGCGGGGCTACAGCTCAGCCATTCTGTATAGGGCAAATATACGTTTGGACCTGTTATATCGTCAATAAAAACGTAACCGAATTCATATCCGTCAATCCTGGGATAATTGAAACAGATATAGATATTCTGCCCGGCAAAAGAACTCAGTGATTGGTTGAACTGAACCCAGGTTGTATCTGCCAGTGGACCTATGGTTGCCAGCCTCGTGGTGAATGAGCCAATAGCGTTATCAGTCGTTGAAACAAGGATTTCTAAAGATTCGGAAGAGTTGTTAAACTGCTTGTACCAAAATGTGAGGGCATCCGTACTCTGTACGTTAAGCCGGGGACTTATGATGTACTGCACATCGGTGACTCCATTAGAGTTGAAAGCCCAGGTGACCAGGCTATTATGACCATAGGGAAGTGTAACTGAACCATATAGGTCAGAGTAATAGCCAACAGAGCCTGTCCATCCTGTCATATTATTGTCTTCCCAATCGACGTCCAATGGACCTCCCAGATATGTATTTCCTCCCCAAACGCCACTATCACTTGTCCAGTCAATTGCATGAGATCCAACATTCTGCAGAGTTGTGGCTCCTGAAGTGGTAGATCCGGTTGCACAGGTCAGGTCAAATACAGTTTGGGGTGTACTAAATTTTGAGTAATCCAGATAGACATTATATGTATTTGTCTGGTTGGCCAGTATCGTTATTGAATTACTGTAATCCTGACATCCAGTGGCGGTCACAGTTAAAGGGTCCGTGGTTTCACTGGGGACATCTTCCAGTAAGTAATAACCATTCACGTCAGTTGTGTCAGTCCAGGAGCTGATGGATACTACTGCATTGACAACCGGGGTAGTTGTACCGGAATAATACACGTGGCCTTCAACATCACCATAGGTAGCAAGCATTACATTCAGAGTTATCGGAACTACCATATCATCTCCACGCGGAGCTCCGGCTCCACTGGGAGCGATGTAATTTGAATCGTTGCTAATAGTTAGTAAAGCCTGGTAGGTGCCTACACTAAGATCCGTAGTATCGAAAGTAATTGTGATATCTTCTGATCCTGCCGGAATAACCGTGCCTGTCCCTCCACTGGTGGAAATCAACCAATTACCGTTGATGAAAGCAGAAATTATATGTTCCTCTTCTCCCAGCGCTGTCCAGGCTCCGGCTGAGCCATAATAGGAATGTCCTAAACTATAATCGGTGCTCACACCATAAGGGAATCCTGTTGTGGTACCTTCAGGCACAACTGCCACATAAAAATCTCCATCAATTGTCAGCGGAGTCGGAAGAGTATAAGTGGTAGGATAAATGTATGATGCATCATCAGGAACAGCCGTAAGAGTGGTAGAAGTGTGTAAGACTGTTGATCCATTGGCTGCATAGATTTTGAAGACAAATGTGTCCTCAGTTCCCCAGCTTGCAGCGTTACAAAAATAGGTTTCCAATTGGGAAATCGTAACACCACTATTACTCCAGAGACCCCAGTCAGATATAGTAAACTTGGTGGCGCGTTCAGTTACGTAGTCTGTGTAATAGGCAGCAGCGTCGATGTCGCCGTAGTATATTGAGCCCTCTACTGCTACTCTTGGCTTCGCTGCAATCCTTTCAGGAATTCTGTGATTTTCCGTAGCAGGCAGAGAAAGTGTAACTGGCATATTACTTCTTGGTGAAGCAGCAGCGGTATTGGAAGCCAGAGACATGGAGTAGGTCAGGTTTGCCGTTCCACCTGGATTGGAAATAGTTAGGGTCTGTTCGTCACTTTCACCCAAAAAGAGATTTGTGGTAAAAGAAGTCGCGTTCACAGCCAGTTCAGACCACTTCAGGTAGAAGTTCTGAGATGTTGTATTACCAGAAGTTATAGCAATTCCGCTGGCAGAGGAGCTGAAATAATCAGCACCGGGAGTTGTGCAGTTCCCCGCATAGGTCCCAACCATGAGGTTGCTGATCTGGTAGAAACCAGAGGCATTAGTGATAGCTGTCTTACTTCCGACTTGCACATAGGCATTTGTAATAGGGTTAGTGGTTCCGTATTCATAAACGTAACCACTCACATGTCCAAAGTACGGAGTGGGTGGTGTAGACCCATCATTAATAATAAAATCATCTATCATCAATAGATCTGCCGCTGATGATACGCAATGAATAGCAACATATCTTGCAGTTGTTGGCAAAGTATAAGAATAATTAGTCCATGTAGCCGTTGGAACAATCGATGTTGTGCCGGAACCAGCTAAATAGCTTGTAAAACTTGCAACTGCATTGGTTGTGGTCGAATACTGAACTCTGAATCTGGTGGCGTTAGCAGTCCCAAAATATGATTTAGCCCAGAAACTTACTGTGGTAGTTCCAGTTAAAGTTAACTGGGGAGTAATTAGATAGTCGTTATTGGGAAAAGTTGTCGCCGGCAAACACCAGGCAGCTTTATTTCCTGTATGAGGGTTGGCATCCGTCAGGGCTGGAGTTACTGTCGAAGGATTAAAGATTATAAAAGCCTGTGCTGCGTAGGCATTAGTCCAACTATACCCTGTAAAACCATAGGTGGCATATCCATCCACATCAGTATTCGTCCATGGTGGAAAACTAATTACGAAATCATTATAAGTTTCAAAACTATCACTAAAGTAATGATATGCAGCACTACCACTCAAGCTGATACTAACTGTTCCTCCATTAGTGACAATCTGGAAGGTCTGGTTATCAGTACCATAGTTCAGAGGATCATAAGTGAAGCCGAATTCGTGAATCTGCCCCGGTACCAACGCTACTCCGGTATTTATGGTGGATTTAAATTCAGAAGCTGAGAGATTGGTTACGCTGGTTATAGTCAGTATTCCTTGTCCGGTATTGGAAAGCTGGAATATACTCCCTGAACTGGCAGAATTGCCCGGGGTAAGTTCGCCGGCTGCCCAGGCAGTGATATTCAGGGCAGCAGTGGGATTGGGATTAACATAAAGTGGAGGTCCGACCACATCATCAACACACAATTTGAACATATCACGAGAAATTGCCTGGATAGCAACATACACATTCTGACCCACGTATGCACTTAAGTTGTATGTATATAGTGTATAAGTAGTTCCTGGACCTTGGTTTGCTGCCAGTGATACTGTAAAACTAGCTGTCGCATTCGTGGTGGTCGATAATTTTACGTTAAACAAATCAAGATAGCTAGCATCAATATTCTTTGCATAGAAACTAAATGTGTAGTTTCCGGCAGTGGGACTTAGTCTGGGAGAAATCAGCCAGTCGTTATGTGCTGTCGTAGAATTGTAAGTAATGCTTGCACAGGCTGAACCTGTTCTGGGATAGCCCGCTGTGGTATTTCTCACCCATGTATTGGCATCTCCGCCGTTGGATAATGTCCAGCCCATAGGTGGAAAGGTTGTGCCCTCGAAACCCTCTGCAAGAGTAGTTGCTCCACTTGCACTGGGTTCAATTCCAACAACTGCTTCCTGACCAGTTGTAAAGTTATACCCTCCCGGGTTTAAATTGGAAAGATAATAATTACCATTGTAATAACCGTCCCAGCCCCAATTAAAATGGTAGTAATAAGGTGAGGTTGTTCCGGAAAAACCGTCTATGATAAAGGCATGGCCCCCGTCAGGTCCGCTACCGGCATAATAAACAGGTCGGGCATTATTCAGTTCTCCCTGCAGTAAAGTATTCCAGTTGGCATCAGAATAGGCTGATTTGTATCTGAGTATCGCTGTGCTTTTATATTTAAAGTAACTAATGAGAGCACCAGGCACGTCGGTACTGTAAGCACCTGAGCCGGTAGGATCGTAATCCATCTCCACGGCGACACCGGCATGATAACCAAGTGTCGCAACGGATGTATTGGGGCTCCCTACCTGGTTTGGCATGCCTGCCCAATTATAGGTGGTGCCACCAAAATTGGCAGTCTGTGATCCATACACCGGATGGACATAGCTGTGTGAACCCTGTCCCACGGTTGGATATGACCAGTATCTCATAATTTGTGCCATGGCTGTAGCAACACAGCCAACCGGAGTATTTGAAGGACAAAGGTCATTATAATAACCTTCCTGACCCCATGTTGTGCTGATAAGCGGAGAAACAGCCCTATCATTTCTAAGAGGTGTAAAGCTGGATGATTCTACATCCAATCTTTGCCATTCTGCTCTGATAGATCTGTCAGCAACAAGATTGTTTTCTGCAATGTACGTTAACTGTCTAGTCCACGATTGGAGAAAATCTTCTAATTGGACGGGAATGTTCTTACCTGTCCATTTATTGATAAAGTCATAGCCCAAAATCGGTTGGGATGCATCATCTCCGGCTACTAAAACAAAACCGCTTGGTAATAACTTAGTGATATATATGCCTGATTTTGGGTCTTGATTCAGAAAACTTATTGATTCAATTTCACAGAATTGACCATTCCTTTCAATGCTCAGGTTCTGTGCGACTCTTTTTACTTGTAATTCGGTAACAGGTAAACTGAACAACATAAAAGTCATTAGCACCAATAAAAATGTAAACAAATACTTCTTTTTCATATAAGTATCCTCCCGTTAATAAGTTAATCTCTTAGAATAACAATATAGTATTGTTTCATCTTGTCAAGCATATATCGCTCATCAATAGTTGATGCATGTAAATAGTTCTGAATGATAATAATATTTTGCCTATGAACGATCAGTGCTTGAAAAGCTTGTAAATTACAAATCAATAGAGTGTTAAGCCATTAACAAAAAGAAACGCCGGTTTGTTCAACCGGCGTTCATTGATTGTTAAACTATGTTCTATTTAAGTAACATCATTTTACGGGTATTGGTGTAATTGGCAGCATCCATTCTAAAGAAATACAATCCGGATGACACTGTCTTACCACTACTGTTCTTTCCATCCCAGGCAACACTATAGTTACCCGCTTTCTTATTACCCTGATCCAGAATCCTGACTAACTGACCCTTGGTGTTATATACACGCAGTGTTACGTCGCCTGACTTTGCCAGAGAATAGGATATCGTGGTAGTAGGATTGAACGGATTGGGATAATTGGCATGCAAAGCATTAACCAATACCGGTGTAGGCTCGTCTCCGTTGGCCACCACCGTAAATGGAAATGCTATACTGCTGGTATCGCAAGGTGCACCTTCTCCCTCTGCATAGATTGCACGGATATAATAAATATAAGTACCTTCCAGAGTAAGCGTCTCGGTAAAGGTTGTCTCTGCCGTTTGACCGGCAAGCTGATAAGGATGATCACCATATCTGCGGTAGACATTGTAACCGGTTACTGCATAGACAGGTTCGAAGGGAGCTGTCCAGGTGGCTGTTACATCCGGTTGCCCGCTTTGTCCGCTCAGATGCAAGCTGCCCGGAGTGGGTAAATAGCCTAATGAGAAGTTAAAATTATATAATTGCTGCTCATTACTGATTACGATGGAAGGTGAAGTCTGCGCTGTATGGTATGGCAGGCTTGCAGTTACTGCGTAAGTCCCGACCGGGAGATACATGGCATAAACACCGGTGGAATCAGGATTGGTTACAAACCTGTTCTGCGCCATCAGCTTTACCACGGAAGGATTAGTCGGGGAAGTAAGAGTAACATTACCCGTCACTACTCCGGTATTGATGTGGTAACCGGATATCATTACATCATCTATAAACCAGCCATTACTCTGAACTGATGCATTGGAACCAAATCTCCAGCGGATAATAACATCACTATTGGCATACTGACCTAAGTTAAAGGTCGTCTGAGACCAGGCTACCTGATTGGTAAACCCGACTTCTCCCAGTGAATATACGTTAAGTGATGTGTTATAGCCGGCGACAGGATACAATAATGTCCAGGTATCGCCACCATTATTAGAGATGCTGACATTACCACCATCATAGTAGTTTTGACAGGACATCATATGCCAGAATGACAGAGTGGCATTCTCTCCCAGGGTTATGGTCGGTGTCTTCAGGATAAGCATGGCATTATTGGGATATTGCCCTGATAAACCCGTGCTCCATAAGTTCATCCCCGAATGAGGTGTTGTCTGGGTTGGTGTCCCAAATTGCCAACCTGTTACTGATTCAAAATTACCATTGGTTGATTCAAAATCCAGGATCATGCCACTCGTTCCACAGGGAACTGAAATAGTCTGGTTTACTGTAGGTGCATTACTGGAAATCAGATTGAAGGTAAACGGTACATTGGCACCGCTGGTAATCGTTGGGTCCAGTGATACATGATAGGCAAACTGGATGATGTCATCAGGTGATAGCATAGACTTAACTATGATGGGATTACTGATTGTCACTCCCACATAGCTCGAAGTCAGCATTCCAGATAAATCATAGGCATCTACCAAAGATTTGTTACGGGCATTGATAATCATGGTTACTGTTTCTCCGGGATCGGCAACACCATTGTTATTACCTGAAGTATCGTTGATCAGATATGAATAATAGGTTAAACTGGATTTCTCCACCTGCACATTAAACGTGCGCAGCCAGTTGTTGGTCTCGGTACTGATGCTTATCGTAAATGGTATGATATGCTGATCCGGACAGGTATTAGATACGGTGAATCTGAAAGGATAGATATTTGCTCCTGTCGTTTCCTGGGCTATCGGAGTATAGGAGGATGTGTCACTAACCATCGTCACATAAGGATCGGTTGATGACAAGACAGCACTTATACCAGTCGCTGTCTGTTCGCCTATATTAATCAGATCAATATTCAGGTCAACTGTCTCGCCCGGTTCTACTACATTGTTGTTATTATCCAGTACGACAGAACTGTCATACATCAAATGCGGGGTGTAATGATAAACAGGTACATTGGTGATGTACAAAGCTTTCTGATTGCCCAACGGCGCGGCTGCCGTCGGATACAAATTATTAAATGAATACTGCAGACCTGTGCTCTGGTTCGCATTCTGAATACCGATGGTAGAGTAATTACCACTACCTGATACTGAGCCAAGGTCGGTAGGTGCCCAAACATCGTCAACATTGTTAAATGTGCTGTATTGTATCTTGATAGGACCATCACCCAGACTGGTTGGATAATACACAGGGTCAAACAGAATTACCTGGAAGGTTTCAATGGATGATTGCTCGTGACCATTCTTCATATTATACCATTCAATTATGTATTTATGATTAATTGAATCATACCATTTATAGACTCCACCGCTGCCTGTAACTAAATCATCCCAGAACGGTGCTATCAGAGGACTTGGTCCTCCTAGTCCGGGTAGCGGACAATTAGCCCAATTTGCATTTTCTGTTGCTCCCATAGCGATAAAACCATTGGAGCATACTGTTATCTGGTCGTAAGGTATGCCATAGAATTGAAACGCGAAAGGTAATGTTACTCCAATTGTTGATATAGCACCAACATTATCACCCTCACCATCAACAGTGGTGTCAGAGAAAGGTATTAGAGTACCTTGTCCACCTTCTGCAGGGGCAATTCCTATCCAGCTATAGGTCGGACAATCTTCGTAAATAACATCAGTAACATCATAGATGACATAGCCATAAGCATCGGGTCCGACCGGGTCATTAGATGTTACCGCTCCGACTGTCAGTGTAAAATCTAACCATTGCAGAAATCCGGCTGCATTATAGAGCTTCAGCCGCATTGGTATTAACATGCCGGGAAGCATTTGTGCTCTGCCCACAAGCTGATATAAATCTACTATTGATGTAATCTGTGCTCCTACTAATGCATTCCCGAAATAACCCAAATTATCCTGAACCTGCACAAGGTCATTTTGGGTGATTAGCAAACCGTAAAGATCATTTACAGGAACAGTACCATTATTCTTCAGAGTTATACCAAACGGTGCTGTCTCACTTGGATCCAGAACCTGATTATTACCATCGTTCACCTGATATGCAACAAAAGACATAAACGCATCTGTTACGGTGATAAAATTCGGTATCTCATAAGCCACGGTAGCACTATCAGTCAGATGCAGGTTAAACCTGATGACCGTATTATTCGGACAATCAGGTGCTATATGTACCAATACAGGAAGCAAGGAATAATTCGAAGCTCCGGGTTCTATATTGGAAAAATTCATTGTGTTATTGCTTAAAGTTACATATGAACTGGTGCAAGTTACGTCTCCTGTAACTTCATTGATTACACTGGTTGTCGTATTCCTCAAGGAAAATAGAACCTCCAGTGTCTCCCCACTGTTGGCAGCAAAGTTACCATTACCTATAGAACTGCCCACAGTATCATCATCTATCATTGATATACCGGCTACTAAAGAACCTGTACCATTGATACCTATCATCTGTTGAAGCGGTTTATAATTATGCTTGGATATTGTAACTACTGCTGCACCGGCATTCAGAACTGAACTAAGAAATAGCACTGTCCTGCCACTTATGTCAGAATAGCCTCTGGCCATGATAACATTATTTTGGCTTATAGTTACACAGGCGTCCTTGACCGGAACTGAACTCTGGTCTGTCACAAATAACTCAAGGTTATTGGTTCCAAGTGCCAGCAAGGTTGGAGCATTGGTCGTGAATGTGCCGGGTATCCCACAATACACTTCCATGGTGGGATCTCCAATCAGATTACACCAGTGATTTGAATAATTTGCTACGCTGGCGTGGTTTTGTCCATTCACAAGGCTTAAAAGCAGTTTACCATTCAATAATGATTCACCCATAGAGCGCATATTATGTACAAAAATACCCTCAGCCATGCCTCTTTCCAGCATGTTATTACACATGGGATTTGTATGTGCTGTTTCCATACCGATAGCGGTAACTGCTCCGGCTGGAACTGCTGCTGTACCTAATCCACGTACGAATGTTTCAGTCGTCCCTTCACCAGAAGCAAAATTACCAGTACCACAGGTAACAATTATGCTATGGGGAGTTTTAATTCCATTAATTAAGGAACCACTTGGACTCCAACTGCTCATGCCAATCCAACCACGATACCAGAAAAATCCTACTCCCGCATTAATCCCGGCATCCATTGAAGATGGAGATGGATCTCCATATTGCTCATTATAAGTATAATCAGGGTTGTATAGCCAACCCAAATCCTTAATATTTTTCATAACATAGGTTAATCCCATACCGGAAGGATTGTTATCTCCAACCAGTAACATGCGGTTCAGCCATTGTGCTGTGGGAACATTGATATCTCTTTCATAATAATATGTTTTGGATAGAATGACGTCTAATTGAGATGTACTTTCTGCCGATATTCTGCCTATAAAGACATCCCCTAAATAATCGGTCCCGGCTAAATGCGTGTAAGGATAATCTCCATGTCCGCTTAAACCTGACCAGGATTCAGTAAAAGTCGGTACTGAAAATGAACCGGTCACATCTCCAACCAAAACTACGTAATCAGGGCGTGCATTCACATCATTATAGATATTCTGGATAAAGGTCTTAATAGCCGCAGTGGTATTACCGGTAACGGCAGTGCTGACCAATCTTATATCTGCACCTTTTTGTTTCTTCCAGAAGACAAAATCATTCAAACTGGTTAAAAATGCCTGATTGGTATATGCCCCGTAAATCATTAAATAGCGAGGAGGGGTATTAGCCACCATCGCATTTCGGTAGTCTTCGAAGTTCAAGATTGTTGATTCATAAATATTAGCAAAACTCGATGAGATTACCTGTGGACCTTCTAATTCATTTAATCCCGGTGTATCTGTAAAATTAAGTCTGAAATCAACCTGGTCCCGCACTATCAGTTCATGCGTTGTCGCATTCCAGGCAAAAGGTTGAATCTGAACCGTGACTAATCTGAAGTCTCTCAGGATTTGTGGATCACTGCACTTAATTACTTCCTGTGGATAAACATCCGTACCTTGATAAAAAGCCTGATTCAATGACAAATTCCTGGATGTATCTTCTATGTCGCCATCTTGTGAAGGATAAGGAATCACATGTTGAATCATCTTTTGGTGTGTATCTACTAGCTCTACACGGACCTGTCCGTGATTGGGTATAGCAATCGTAGTCGTTAAGATTGGCAATTCAGGCATGCCTGTTTCCATTAAGTATCCGGCATTATCTATCTTAACTTTTTTATAGGTTACGCCTGCTACAACTGATTCTTCAATTTCAAAATCAGGAACTTTGAATTGAATATCCATCGATCTTGCTGTTTTTGTGCCAATAGCAAAAGGCTTTGCTATTGATTGATTTACTGCCCATAACGATAATGCAATCATTTGCATAAATACCGCTAACAGGATTAAGATGGCAATCTTTTTCATATTCTAACCTCAACTATGAGTGATTTGTTGTTCCTAATATGCAATTATTATTCCTGACGTTTAGTTTTCCATTGTGATAATGCGTAATACTCAATTAATTTTTTAAATATTGCTAAGCTATTAACAAAAAGAAACGCTGGTTTGTTCAACCGGCGTTCATTGACTGTTAAACTATGTTCTATTTAAGTAACATCATTTTACGGGTATTGGTGTAATTGGCAGCATCCATTCTAAAGAAATACAATCCGGATGACACTGTCTTACCACTACTGTTCTTTCCATCCCAGGCAACACTATAGTTACCCGCTTTCTTATTACCCTGATCCAGAATCCTGACTAACTGACCCTTGGTGTTATACACACGCAGTGTTACGTCGCCTGACTTTGCCAGAGAATAGGATATCGTGGTAGTAGGATTGAAAGGATTGGGATAATTGGCATGCAAAGCATTAACCAATACCGGTGTAGGCTCGTCTCCGTTGGCCACCACCGTAAATGGAAATGCTATACTGCTGGTATCGCAAGGTGCACCTTCTCCCTCTGCATAGATTGCACGGATATAATAAATATAAGTACCTTCCAGAGTAAGCGTCTCGGTAAAGGTTGTCTCTGTCGTTTGATCGGCAAGCTGATAAGGATGATCACCATATCTGCGGTAGACATTGTAACCGGTTACTGCATAGACAGGTTCAAAGGGAGCTGTCCAGGTGGCTGTTACATCCGGTTGCCCGCTTTGTCCGCTCAGATGCAAGCTGCCCGGAGTGGGTAAATAGCCTAATGAGAAGTTAAAATTATATAATTGCTGCTCATTACTGATTACGATGGAAGGTGAAGTCTGCGCTGTATGGTATGGCAGGCTTGCAGTTACTGCGTAAGTCCCGACCGGGAGATACATGGCATAAACACCGGTGGAATCAGGATTGGTTACAAACCTGTTCTGCGCCATCAGCTTTACCACGGAAGGATTAGTCGGGGATGTAAGAGTAACATTACCCGTCACTACTCCGGTATTGATATGGTAACCGGATATCATGACATCATCTATAAACCAGCCATTACTCTGAACTGATGCACTGGAACCAAATCTCCAGCGGATAATAACATCACTATTGGCATACTGACCTAAGTTAAAGGTCGTCTGAGACCAGGCTACTTGATTGGTAAACCCGACTTCTCCCAGTGAATATACGTTAAGTGATGTGTTATAGCCGGCGACAGGATACAATAATGTCCAGGTATCGCCACCATTATTAGAGATGCTGACATTACCACCATCATAGTAGTTTTGACAGGACATCATATGCCAGAATGACAGAGTGGCATTCTCTCCCAGGGTTATGGTCGGTGTCTTCAGGATAAGCATGGCATTATTGGGATATTGCCCTGATAAACCCGTGCTCCATAAGTTCATCCCCGAATGAGGTGTTGTCTGGGTTGGTGTCCCAAATTGCCAACCTGTTACTGATTCAAAATTACCATTGGTTGATTCAAAATCCAGGATCATGCCACTCGTTCCACAGGGAACTGAAATAGTCTGGTTTACTGTAGGTGCATTACTGGAAATCAGATTGAAGGTAAACGGTACATTGGCACCGCTGGTAATCGTTGGGTCCAGTGATACATGATAGGCAAACTGGATGATGTCATCAGGTGATAGCATAGACTTAACTATGATGGGATTACTGATTGTCACTCCCACATAGCTCGAAGTCAGCATTCCAGATAAATCATAGGCATCTACCAAAGATTTGTTACGGGCATTGATAATCATGGTTACTGTTTCTCCGGGATCGGCAACACCATTGTTATTACCTGAAGTATCGTTGATCAGATATGAATAATAGGTTAAACTGGATTTCTCCACCTGCACATTAAACGTGCGCAGCCAGTTGTTGGTCTCGGTACTGATGCTTATCGTAAATGGTATGATATGCTGATCCGGACAGGTATTAGATACGGTGAATCTGAAAGGATAGATATTTGCTCCTGTCGTTTCCTGGGCTATCGGAGTATAGGAGGATGTGTCACTAACCATCGTCACATAAGGATCGGTTGATGACAAGACAGCACTTATACCAGTCGCTGTCTGTTCGCCTATATTAATCAGATCAATATTCAGGTCAACTGTCTCGCCCGGTTCTACTACATTGTTGTTATTATCCAGTACGACAGAACTGTCATACATCAAATGCGGGGTGTAATGATAAACAGGTACATTGGTGATGTACAAAGCTTTCTGATTGCCCAACGGCGCGGCTGCCGTCGGATACAAATTATTAAATGAATACTGCAGACCTGTGCTCTGGTTCGCATTCTGAATACCGATGGTAGAGTAATTACCACTACCTGATACTGAGCCAAGGTCGGTAGGTGCCCAAACATCGTCAACATTGTTAAATGTGCTGTATTGTATCTTGATAGGACCATCACCCAGACTGGTTGGATAATACACAGGGTCAAACAGAATTACCTGGAAGGTCTCTATAGATGTTTGATCGTGACCGTTCTTCATATTATACCATTCAATTATGTATTTATGATTAATTGAATCATACCATTTATAGACTCCACCGCTGCCTGTAACTAAATCATCCCAGAACGGTGCTATCAGAGGACTCGGTCCGCCATAACCCGGAAGCGGGCAGTTTGACCAATTCCCGTTCGAAGTCATTCCCATGGCGATAAAACCATTGGAGCATACAGTTATCTGGTCGTATAGTATCCCATAGAATCGAAAGGAGAAAGGTAATGTTACGCCAATTGTTGATATAGCACCATCAGCGTCTCCATCTACATCAACTGTACTATCAAAAAAAGGTATCATTGTACCCTGACCACCTTCTGCAGGGGCAATTCCCACCCATGAATATGTGGGACAATCTTCGTAAATAACATCAGTAACATCATAGATGACGTAACCATAAGCATCGGGTCCGACCGGGTCAGTTGATGTTACCGCTCCGACTGTAAGAGTAAAATCTAACCATTGCAGAAATCCGGCTGTATTATAGAGCTTCAGCCACATCGGTATTATCATGCCGGGAAGCAACCGGGAGTGTCCATATAGCTGATAAAAGTCAGATGTAGGCATAACTTGTTCGCCAACCAATATGTTACCGAAGAATCCAATGCTATCCTGAACCTGAACAAAGCTATTTTGGGTGATTAGCAGACCGTAAAGATCATTTACAGGAACAGTACCATTATTCTTCAGAGTTATACCAAACGGTGCTGTCTCACTCGGGTCCAGAACCTGATTATTACCATCGTTCACCTGATATGCAACAAAAGACATAAACGCATCTGTTACGGTGATAAAAACATTTAATTCATACATTGATTCAGATGCATCGGTCAAATGCAAATCAAAACGAATTAATGTATTGTCAGGACATCCTGTTGCGACATGCGTTATAATTGGTGCAAATGAATATATAGTTTGACCCGCATCAACATTACCAAAGTGAATCATACTATCAACTAATGCTATATATGGGCTTAAGCAAGTAACATATCCTGTTACATTATTGAAATTCTCAGAAACTACATTAAGTAATGAAAACGATATTTCCAGTGTTTCACCACTGTTAGCTACCAAGTTACCATTACCAATGGAACTACCAATCATATCATCATTAATCATTGGCATTCCTGATACCATGGACCCTGTATCACTGATACTTATCATTTGTTGAAGCGGTTTATAATTATGCTTGGATACAGTAACAACGGCTGTGCCTGCACTAAGAGCAGGACTAAGAAATAAAACAACTCTACCGCTTATATCAGAATAGCCTCTGGCTTGGATTACACTATTCTGGCTTACTGTCACACAGGCTTCCTTAACAGGAACTGAATTCTGGTCAGTCAAAAACAACACAAGGTTATTAGTGCCAAATGCCAGAGAGGCTGGAGCATTGGTCATGAATGTGCCGGGTATCCCACAATATACTTCCATAGTAGGATCCCCCATCAGGTTACACCAGTGATTTGAGTAATTTGCCACAGACGTGTGGTTTTGTCCGTACATCTGACTCAGATATAGTTTACCATTTAACAACGCTTCGCCCATACTGCGCATATTGTTTATAAATAAGCCATTCCCCATGCCTCTTTCCAGGGCATTATTGCACATAGTACTTGTTTGCGATGTTTCCATACCGATAGCGGTAACTGCTCCGGCTGGAACATCCGTTGTACCCTGACGAATAAATGCTTCGGTTGTTCCGGTGCCTCCAGCAAAATTACCTGTAGCATCTGTAAGCATTATTGAATGGGGTAGTTTTGCGCCATTGACCTGAGAACCTCCGGGATTCCAACCGCTCATTCCGGCATATCCCCTGTACCAGAAAAATCCTACTCCCGCATTAATCCCGGCATCCATTGAAGATGGTGATGGATCTCCATATAGTTCATAATATGTATAATCAGGGTTGTTAACAAAACTCATGTCCCTGATGTTCTTCATTGTATACTGAACACCAATACCGGATGGATTTGTATCTCCAACCAGTAACATACTGTTTAGCCACTGAGCCGAATTTACATCTATGTTTTTTTCATAAGCATAAACTTTTGAGAAAATGATATCCAATAGGGCTATGCTTTCAGCCGATATTCTGCCAATAAAGACGTCACCAAGATAGTCGTTACCGGCTAAATGCGTGTAAGGATAATCTCCATGACCGCTATAACCAGACCATGCCTCCGTAAAAGTAGGGATGGAAAATGAACCGGTTACATCACCTATCAATACAATATAATCAGGACGTGCATTCACATCATTATAGATATTCTGAATATAGTTTTTAATTGAAGATGAGCTCATCCCTGTAACAATAGTGCTGACCAATCTTATATCTGCACCTTTTTGCTTCTTCCAGAAGACAAAATCATTCAAACTGGTTAAAAATGCCTGATTGGTATATGCTCCATAAATCATTAAATAGCGAGGAGGGGTATTAGCCACCATTGCATTTCGGTAGTCATCGAAGTTCAAGATTGTTGATTCATAAATATTGGCAAAACTCGATGAGATTACCTGTGGACCTTCTAATTCATTTAATCCCGGTGTATCTGTAAAATTAAGTCTGAAATCAACCTGGTCCCGCACTATCAGCTCATGTGTCGTCGCATTCCAGGCAAAAGGTTGAATCTGAACCGTGACTAATCTGAAGTCTCTCAGGATTTGTGGTTCACTGCACTTAATTACTTCCTGTGGATAAACATCCGTACCTTGATAAAAAGCCTGATTCAATGACAAATTCCTGGATGTATCTTCTATGTCGCCATCTTGTGAAGGATAAGGAATCACGTGTTGAATCATCTTTTGGTGTGTATCTACTAGCTCTACACGGACCTGTCCATGATTGGGTATAGCAATCGTAGTCGTTAAGATTGGCAATTCAGGCATGCCTGTTTCCATTAAATATCCGGCATTATCTATCTTAACTTTTTTATAGGTTACGCCTGCTACAACTGATTCTTCAATTTCAAAATCAGGAACTTTGAATTGAATATCCATAGAACTTGCTGTTTTAGTGCCAATAGCAAAAGGCTTTGCGATTGATTGATTTACTGCCCATAATGATATTGCAATTACTTGTACATAAAGCGTCAATAGTATCAAGATAGTAATCTTTTTCATATACCAACCCCTACTATGTAAAGATTATTTTATTTGCAATAAATATTCCTTATAATCGCTTTTCTGTTTTTGTACATCATTGTGTAAAATCCGGGTTTTCTTCTTCAAAACTCTCAAGGTCAAATACATAACTAAGCTGACAGAACCGATTACCAACCAGTGCACTTCCGGAATCAGTGTTTGCCTGCTAATCAAATCCTGATAAAACTCAATCAAAAGGAAAACTGCAACCAACCCGAACAGGCTCGAGTTTTCCTGACGCAGTACCTTCTTTATCCTAAAGTAGTATTTATTTTGAACGTAATTAGAGAATTTGGGAATTATGCAAGAAATATGATTAGTATATGGCAGATAGTCTTCTCCAAATTTGCTTTCCAGAAAATTCTCTTCAGCCATGATAATTCTCTCATAATAAAGCCAGTAAACGAGAATGAAGATTAATACCAACCACCATATACGCGTATATAATGCGATACCCAGCCACATGAAGAAATTGCCTACATAAAGTGGATGTCTCATCAGTGAATAAATACCTGTTGTATTAATCTCATCAGCAACTTGTTGTTTCGTATTTCGTCCGGATGTTCTATCAGCAGAATAGCCTACCGCCAGAGTTCTGATTAATTCTCCGCATAGTGCAACCATTAAGCAGCACAAATCAAACCAGATATTTTCAGTAGTATAAATTTGTCTTTGAAACCATAGGCTCACCAAAACAAATCCTAACAGAAGCAAAGGTAAATAACTTCTGAATCTAAACAACCAATATCCTTGTTTTATCATTATATCAACTGCTTTCATATCAAACTCCAAATATCAATTGAGGTTAAGTTTAACACTTTTGTTTTAACAAATGTATACTGACAGGCATTCGCTTATTTGTGCAAGAAAAAAATAAACCCGGCATAGAATACCGGGTTTATTAATCAGTTTATTGATTATAATATAAAACCATTTCGTATGGATGAGGTCGGTTATTAACCGCATCGTGTTCTTTCATTTTCAGTTTGATGTAACTCTCTATGAGTTCTTCATTAAAGACACTGCCTGCAGTCAGGTATGCATGGTCTTCTTTTAAAGCCAGCATAGCTTCTTTCATGTCTGCCGGTATGGATTCGAGAGTAGCCTTTTTCTCAGCAGACCACTCAAATACATTATCATCAAAGGGACCAAAGTTATACTTGGTTGGGTCAATCTTGTTCTTAATACCATCCAGACCAGCCATCAAGAGTGCGCTCATTGCCAGATAAGGGTTGCAGGTACCATCACCGGTTCTGAATTCAAACCGTTTGGTTGTGGGGTCTGTAACGTATTTAGGAATACGGATGGCAGCGCTACGGTTTGCCAGTCCAAAGAACAGCTTAACAGGCGCTTCAAACCCTGGAAGTAATCGTTTAAAAGAATTTGTACTGGGATTGGTAAAAGCTACAATGCTTTTACCATGCTTCAGGATACCACCAATGAAATACATGGCTTCTTTGGATAGATCAGCGTATCCGCCTTTCTTATAAAATATGTTCTTACCTTTTTTATGCAGCATGATGTGAAAGTGCATCCCATTACCGGCTTGATTGTATATTGGTTTTGGCATAAACGTAGCAGTTAAGCCGTTTTCTAAAGCTGTCCTGCGGATAATATCCTTGATTACCATAGTATCATCGCATATCTTGGGAAAGCTCAGTAATTCAGTTTCAATCTCCTGCTGAGAGGACAAACCAACTTCATGGTGATGATAGCGGATATTTATCCCCATTTCCTCCATAGTATCAACCATATCCTGGCGCACTTCATAAAACCTGTCATGCGGAACCATCATATGATAACCTTTCACATCCTGCTGAGAAACAGCATCTCCGTCATCAAAATCATCTGGTAAAGCCTGTTTGCTTTCAGAAGAAGACAGGGTATAACCTGCACTGAAATCATCATACATATATTCTGCGCTGTCCAGCAGATGAAATTCAAACTCAGGAATCCAAAGAGAATTATCGGCTATACCTGTGCTGATTAAATAGTCATGAGCTCTTTGAGCTACGCTGCGAGGGTCTTTCTTGACTCCCTTACGGGTTTCTGCATCACAGATTGAGCATAGAATACTTAGTGTGGTTGTGGCAAAGAAAGGGTCAATATGCGCCGATGAAATGTCCGGCATTAAAATCATATCACCGGATTCCACTGCTCTCATACCGGGAATACTGCTACCATCAAATGATACTCCACGCTCTAAAACAAAATCGAGTCTGCGGGGAGGAAATGTGATGTGATACCATTTGCCGTCAAGACCGCAATAACGCAGGTCTATGGCTTTGACATCGCTTTCGGAAATCATTTTCTTAAGTTGTTTGACGTCCATTGTATCTCCAATTTATGTTATTATAGTATATATTATGATGGTATGCCCAATAGCCCGGACAGAAAGGTAATTATAGGTCCGATAAATCTGCCGAATAAATCCAGATGGAACATATTGGAAATCAATAATATAGCAAAAAAGACTATCATTCCCGTTCTCTCCTGTGCAGTGTATTTAAAGTATGCATCATCAGAAAGGAATATACCCAAAACCTTACTGCCATCCAGAGGTGGAATTGGAATCATATTTAATAGTGCCAAAAACAGATTAATTTGAACGATTGGCACACTGATTGCCCCGAGTATAGAATTGCTTCCGCTGATATGAAAAACTAATGCAAACAGAATTGCTATCAATATATTCGAAAGCGGTCCTGCCATGGCGGTTAAACCGGTATCTGTTTTAAAGTTCTTAAAGTTATAAGGATTGATAGGTACAGGTTTGGCATATCCCAAGACAAACCCGGCTGTATAGTAAAAGACTAATGGTAGGATTACCGTACCAAACCAATCAATATGAGACAGAGGATTCAGGCTCAGCCTGCCTCTGCGCTTGGCAGTGTCATCACCCAGCCATAAAGCAGCTAAACCGTGGCTGATTTCATGAAAGATAATGGAATAGAAGATTACAGCAATCATGCCAAATTTGAATAGTAACATTATCATTTTATATGATTATCCTTGATCTTTCTTTATCTGTAAGTACTTTCGCTTTCCGACTTTAATTACAAGTCCATCTGTTATTTGCAAATCTCCTTCCACATCTGACCATTTCTCACCATCAACGGTAACCGCATTTTGCATAATCATCCTCTTCGCTTCACTATTGGATGCACAAAGCTGATTATCTACAAGAAGTCTTATCATCTTTATTTTGTCATCAGTCATGGTAATTTCTGGAATATCGTCAGGAAGTTCCTTGTTGCTAAAGACCTTCTCAAATGCTGACTGAGCTTCCATGCCAGCCTCTTCCCCATGATAAAGTTTTACAATTTCCCGTGCCAGCATTTTCTTGTATATCATTGGGTTTATCCCGGTTGCCAGTTCTTTCTTTATCTTTTCTATCTCATCAGGATCAAGCTTAGTAGCATAATTGAAGTAATTCAGAATTAAAGCATCAGGAATGGACATCACTTTGCCGAATTTGTCATTAGGTGTATCAAACACAGCAATGTAATTATTCATGGATTTACCCATTTTCTGAATACCGTCAGTTCCAAGCAATATTGGAGACAGCACGGCAATCTGTTGTTCCATCCCATAGATACGTTGCATATCTCTGCCACAGAGGATATTAAACTTTTGCTCAGTAGCACCCAGTTCCACATCCGATTCAATCGCTACAGAGTCATAACCTTGCAGGATGGGATACATAATTTCGTGCATGCCAAGGGGTAAACCCTGTTCATATCTGTTACGGAATGTATCATGCGCCATGAATTGTGCCAGAGTAAATTTTCCCATCAGCTTAAGCACATCCATCATACCCATTTTGCCGAACCACTCGCTTTGCAGTCTTACTTCTGTTTTCGAAGCATCAAGTACGGTAAAAAGCTGTTCCATATACTTTTCACTATTGGATTTTACCATCTCGGCATTTAAAGGTGGTCTGGATTCATCTCTACCCGTCGGGTCTCCGATCTGAGCTGTAAAATCACCTATGATGATTACGCCCGTATGCCCCAGATCCTGAAACTCACGCATCTTACGTATAGGTACCAAATGCCCGATATGTACATCATATCCTGTAGGGTCAATGCCATATTTAATTCTAAGGGGTTTACCTGTCTTTTCTGACTTTTCCAGTTTTTTAATTAATTCTTCTTCAGGAATGATTTCTTCAACACCCTTGCGAATTACTTTCAGTTCATGTTCAAATTTCATGTTTTCCTCAAATCTATAAATATGATTATATCTATAACAAACTATGTTGTTGTAAAATAAGCTTGATAGCAATTAGACAAGGCTTTTGCTAATAGTTTTTTGTCAAGTAATTAACACGCTTCTCCCCATTCATAAGACCAGGGTGTCATCGGCGTGTGTATTAATGTTTAAGGTGGTTAATTGCAGGTATGAGGAAATTAACGTAGGAATTATCCTGCTAAACAGAATGAATGATGTTACTTCTGACAGCTTGGACAAAAGTAAATAGTTCCGCCTAAATAACTCATTTTTTCAATGATGGTTTTACATATCGGACAGGGTTTTCCTACTGTATGTTTGTCCATTAGCCTTTTGTATCTGCCGGCTTGTCCATGTAAATCCGTTTCATCATAACGTCCACCCTGAGAGACAACAGAATAGAAGGTCTGGCAGATTGATTTATATAATCTGATTACTTCAACCGGTGTTAGTTCCGGTATTGGGCGTTTGGGGTTTAATCTTGCCCTGAACATGATATCCTGGGCAATTGAATTGCCTAGTCCGGGTATGGTCTGTTCCTGCGTCAGAAGGCTTTTCACGCTACGTTTTGGTCCGGCTTTGATTTTATTAATAAGCTTTTCAAAATATGTATATGTGAAAGAATTGTCTGCCGGGGTGGGATTCATATCTTTGACATATTCTCTTTTTAACTCATCACCTTTTTTATACAATTCTATCGCACCCCACATTTGTATGATTACACTCAATTGACTTCCACCCTTAAACTTGAGCAACAAGTGATATTTATCAGGTGCTTTTTCCATCGAGGTGTGATGATAAATCTTCCCTCCAAGTTCACCTAAAACCATTACATAGCCGGGTTCAATATTTACAAATAACCATCTGCCCTTAACTGTAGTGCTTCCGATTCTTTTGTTTTCCATTAATTGAGCAAATTCTTCATGTGTTTGATTGTACCATACAAATTTATGAGGAGAATTCCCTAAAACCCCCTGCGTAATAACCTTACCTTTCAGCGTCGTGTCAAATTGCCGCGCTAGTATAACCAATTCCGGTAATTCAAACATAATATTTTCCTCATTTCAATTGTTGTAAGTACAAATCTTAACGTGAGGACTAATAGCAATTTTGGTATATTAAGTCAAGCAATTTTCAAAGTAAATGAAAACTCGCTTCCCTTACCCTCTAAAGAACTAATACTAAATGTACCCTCATTCAATTCGATAAACTCTTTGCATAAGAGCAAGCCCAAGCCTGTGCTTGATTCTCCTTCGGTACCCGGGCGGTTGATATTTGCATCAATTCTGAATAGATTATCCAGAATGTCTTTGTTCATACCGATACCTGTATCTGTAATGGTAATTTTAACAAATTCTTCTGTAAGCTGACTTGTGGAAATTGTGATGGTTCCACCTTTAGGAGTAAATTTAGCTGCATTGGAGAGCAGGTTTCTCAGGATTGTTTCGGTCATTTGGTAGTCTGCAAATGCCATAACATCCTTCGATAGACCGGTTACTATGGTTTGGTTTTTCAATTGGGTGGAATCCTTAAACATCTTAAGTATATCTTCAATTGCTGTATTAATGGAAAATTCGCTTGGTTTGGGAACTATTAGACCCCGTTCTACTCTCGACCATTCCAGCAGGTTTTCCAATAGACGATACAACCTGGCAGCACTCTTATTTAAAATAACCGCAAAGTGTTGAATTTTGTTTTGGTCAAAGCTGCCGATATCTTCCAATAACAATTGGGTTAACCCCAAAAATGTATGGAAGGGACTGCGTAAATCATGAGAGATGATTGAAAAGAATTTGTCCTTCTCAGCATTTGTTTTTGTAAGTTCGGCGTTTTTCAGTTTGATTTCAGCATCCCTTTGCTTCCGTTCCTGAATATTCCTCACGACCATCACTATACCGGAATTGTTACCATTGGCGTCTTTAATGATTTCAGCATTTAATTCTGTATCAATAATTGTGCCATCCTTTCTAAGTAAACGGTATTCTTCCGGCTCATTCAGAATACCCTCGAGCATTCTGGCTGATCTCTTCTTAACTCGTTCCAAATCATCCGGGTGGGTGAATTCGCTCACATTTCTGCCGATTATCTCACATTCCATATCGCATCCCAACATCTGCAGGGCTGCTTTTGATACAATCCGGATTACCCCATGTAGATCTGTTACTGTAATATTATCAGGTGATGCTCTTAGAATTGAACGGTATAATGCTTCGCTGACTGCTAATTCCTTTTGAATATTTTCTCTCTTCAGAATCTCTTTCCTCAGGCTTTTACTGGACCGGTAAAAGATATAGAGAAAACTAAAAGCTATTATTAATGCTATCGAGAATATAATAATGATATTCCACGGTATCTTAACGCCATGTTTATCATAATCGGCATACAATAGCCCTTCTATCGTGGAGGATTTGTCCACTCTGCCAAGTTTCTTATACTGAGTCAGGATAGCTTCCCATCTGCCGGGATTTGTATAACCGATTTCGACAACATCAGGCAGTATGAGTTTTTGCATCTGATTTGCTTCAAACCGCAGATGTTCCAAAGAATGTCTTTTATCATACTTGTAATAAATCAATCTGACAATCTCTTCAGGATGTCTCATGGCATAGGACCAGCCTTTCAAAGAAGCTGCCCTGAATTTCTTAACTACCTGAGGCTCTTTCTTTATCATATCTTCACTGGTAAATAGCAAATCCCCGTAAAAATCAATACCTGCGGAGGAAGGATATAGAGTATTAACTGCTTCTCCATTCTGAGCAAAGAAATACGGCTCATCTGTGGAATAAGCTGATATTGCATCAAGCTTCCCATTGCTCAGATTGTTTATGTTAAAGTCATAATCTTCTATGAAACATCGATTCAGCGCTACACCTTCAGCTATCAGGAAAGCATATAATTCAGCAGCTCCCGGTTCTACTGCAATCCTTTTTCCCACTAGATCCTGGGCATAGAAGATACCCGATTTTTTTAAGGTAATCCAGACATGAGGAGAGTGTTGGAAGATAGAAGCTAAGACAACCACTTTCTTTCCGGCAGAACGAGCCAATATGATATCTGTGGTACTGGTTCCAAATTCTGCTTTACCACTCGTTACAGCATCAAAAGGAGTCTCTGTATCATCCAGTTCCAGCAATTTAACATCAAAACCCACATCACGGTAATAGCCCTTTTCCACAGCAGCATAGTAACCGGCAAACTGAAACTGATGTTTCCATTTTAATTGTAATCTAATGGTTCGTAAATCGGTGCCAACCAGAGCACTACTCAGCATAATCAAAATCATAACCAGAATCAGATTTCCAAGATTATGCCTCATTATATATTACTCCATTAATTGCGCCTATTGATATAATAACTCTTCCTAACTGATTGTCAAGAAAAGAATTGTTTTCAATATTGGTCTAATGAAGAGAACCATCTTCTTCTTAATGTTTAAATTCCAATTTCCCGGAGTTCAATTTGCCCAACGTAGATTTAATACTCTCATCCGATTTTAATGGGCGATTTCCCGGAGTTCAATTTGCCCAACGTAGATTTAATACTCTCATCCGATTTTAATGGGCGATTTCCCGGAGTTCAATTTGCCCATCGAAGATTTGATACTTTCATCCTATTTATCGGGCAAATCGGACTTCGGGGAACAGCATCATTCTTCTGCATCAATTAGTAATCTTTTATCCGGTACATTAATTAGACTATTTATGCATTCTTTATATTCAGACGGATTTTGAAAGAAACAACTAATATGCTCTCTGTCAATCAATATGCCATCCCTTAAACCAATCCACTCTCTGTAATTTGACCAATTCCATGCTTCAGGAGTGTCAACTAGCTTTGCTTTTACCGGATTTAAATGTATATAAGCACATAAATATCTAAGATAAGCCTCATTTTTTATGCCGATATGCTGTTGTTTGCCTGAAAAGATAGTTCCTTTTCTATCATACTTTTTATTCAGATAGCAAGAATAACTAAACCATACTTTGTTCAGAGAATTATGGAATGGAATATCTGTATTTTGATATAGCAGAAAATGATAATGGTTGGGCATTAAACAATAAGCTAGAATTGAGTAGGCATCCTTTTCATAATATCTTCTTAAACGCCTGAGACACATCAGATAATCGTCCTCATCATAGAATAGCAAGTCATTTGCTACTGCGTGATTATATATATGATAATATTGTCCTTTGACAAATTCTTCTGATTTTAATCTCATTTCATATTCTCATTTTGTCCGCTGAAGTCCGAAATTCCCTTTTTGCAATGCTATCAATAATCCATCGGAGGAGGGAATTTTGAACTCCAGCTATCACCAGCTATCAAGGATTTTCATGCATTCTTACCCTTTCCGGAGTTCAATTTGCCCAACGCAAACTAGATATTGTCATCTTATTTACCGGGCTATTTCCCGGAGTTCAATTTGCCCAACGAAGATTTGATACTTTCATCCTATTTATCGGGCAAATCGGACTTCGGGGAACAGTATCATTCTTCTGCATCAACCTATGCTATTAGTTTATCCCATTAATCAATAAATACCTTATATATTTATTTCACTTTATTGGTCAAGAAAGTATTTCTCTTATTGCCTATACATTTAGTGTTTGACGCAGGGAGTCTGCAGGGAGTCTACAGGGAGTTTGCAGAGACTCGAGTCCCCGATGACACTCTGCAGATACCTGACAAATCCTTAGCATCAAACAAGGGCTGAATGAGGTGGATACACTAATGATTAAAGACTGCTATTAATGAGAATGGAGAGTATACATGTTACAGGGATTAAACAGATAATCCGGATAGGTTGTTTGAAAGAGGGAAATTCCAGGAAAGCGACTACTCACAGAAAGTTACTCTTTATACTCACAGACAATTAATGCAGACATATTGCCTACATATTACGGTGGAGGGATGCACTTAGGTTCCACTTGGGATCCTCTTGGGCTAACCCCAGGAGGAACCCAAGAGGAACTTTACCGGAACTCAATTCTAACTTAAGTCCGTTATGAGGACATTATGAGAACAGGTAAATTATTCCTTGACATCAATGGATAGTCAAAACATGATTAATTCACTTTTTTAATAAATCAAAGTAGGAGATTTACGATGAGAAAACTAATCATAATGTTGGTTTTAATATCCATCCCATTATTCATATTTGCCGGTAACAGCTTCTTACGTATAGGCAATAGCAGCACTGGACAAAACCCGCAAATGCAGATTGACCGTGCCTTTCGCCTCGTGCAGCACACTATGCAGAGCTGGAGTTATGCCGGAAGTTCATGGATAAATGCTTTGAAATACACATATCATTATGTGCCATCTACATCAGCAAATCCTGATTCCATTGTTTTTTACAGTTGGGATGCTGACGAGAATGCCTTTGTCGCAAGTGGCGTTTACCACATCACCTATGATGAATCAGGTCAGCATATTACACATATGATTCTTACTTTTACCTACGGTCCTATGGTAATGACGATACAGGAATTGACATTCAGCTACACTGCTCAGGGATATCTGATTGGTTTTGAAATGTTGATGCAAGGTGAAAGTGGATATTTGGAACCAAAGGCAAGAATGACAATACAATACGTTTCTACCAGTAATTATCAGGTATGGAATTGGGAAGCAGAAAATGATGATCTGGTACCGCAATGGGATCATTCTACTTTTCTGTGGGATGCTCAGGGCAGGATAATACAGGAAAGCATTGAAGTATCCCTTGATTCACTCAGTTGGGTGAATGATGAAAAGGTAACACACGAATATATACCCGGAGATAATACTACCGGGGATAGCTTTGTAAATGGTTTTTCACATCTCTTACCTCTTGCTATGATTAGCGACTATAACGGTCCTTTTTATGGTAAACAATCTCAATCACTTACTCAAAGCTGGAATAACAATCAATGGGTGAATAAATACAAAGAAATCTTTACATACAACGCCGGAAACACTCTTACAAATGCAACCGAATCAAAATGGCAGGGAGGAAACTGGGTCAATAATGCCAAGAATGATTATCTGTATGATGCCAATAATAATATGACAGATGATACATATTCTATCTGGGATAACGGTGGCTGGTTAAATGATACCCGCTCACTTTACGACTGGTCAACTTTTACAGCTAATGAAGACAATTTTATTGCTCCTCAATTGCTGAGTCTGAATGCACACCCCAATCCCTTTAATCCATTAACTACGATATCATACAATCTCTCAAAAGCATCAGATATCACAATGAAGGTATATAATCTGAAAGGCGAAGCCATCCGCACTCTTGTTTCAGCTCATAAAAGCTCAGGTAATCATACAACAACCTGGGATGGAACTAATGATAATGGAAAACCTGTATCCACAGGGATATACTATATCAGGATGCTTTCCGGTAACGCTAATGTCACCAGGAAAGTAACACTTATTAAGTAATCAAGGCGATAAAATCATCTATGGATGAATTTGCAATTATCGACCATAAGGAGAAAGCATGCTAGTCAACCCAACTATAATAAAAAACCCGCAACAACCTGAGATCAAGTTTGAGAATATCAATATCAATCTGAAGCTCAAGCTCAGCGTTGCGATTGTAATTTCATTAATTCTGCTGGCATTTATACTCTACTTTTCCATGCCTGTATTGTCCTACAAATTTGCCGGGTCTTACATCGTGCTGGCATTTGTAATCCTACCCTTATTATTTGTAAGCAAGCTAAAGAAACCGATTACATACATCTATATGGTCTGGGGATTATTACTGCTGATTATGCTTTTTAGCACCATGCCACTATTCAGAGCTCAGGCTTATAGAAATCTGATTGGAAAAATCAGGAGTACAAACTTTACGGAATTAGTTTCACCAGTTGCCCTGAATCAGATACCTGTTGTAGACAGAGATTTTGCTTCAATGCTGGCTGAGAAGAAACTGGGAGATGACTTTGCCTTGGGCAGCCGGGTTTCTTTGGGCTGGCCTACCAGACAAATGGTGGATGGAGAGCTTTTATGGGTAATTCCTCTTCTGCACAGCGGTTTTTTCAAATGGATTAATAATCTGGAAGGAACTCCTGCCTATTTGGTCGTATCAGCTACTAATCCGCAGGATGTCAGATTTGTCAGAGAAGCAAAGGGACAACCGGTAAAAATAAAGTACCAGCCAAATGCCTATTATCAACAGAATCTGCACAGGCATCTGTATCAGCATGGCTTTATCACAAAGGGACTGACAGACTTTACCTTTGAACTTGATGATGATGGCGTCCCCTATTGGACTACGACTGTTTACAACAAAAATGTTGGCGTCAGTGGTGATGATGCAGTCGGGATTGCGCTTGTTAAAACAGATACAGGAGAAATAACTTATTATCCTAAAGACAAAGTTCCCGTCTGGATTGACAGAATCAATCCGGCTGATTATGTAATCTCACAATTAAACTGGTGGGGAAATTATGTGCATGGATTCTGGAATACAGTATTTGGAAAACGGGATATGCTCATGACAACGGAAGGATACAATGTCATCTATGGCACTGACAATAAATGCTATTTCTATACTGGAATGACCAGTGTAGGCGCTGATGAAGGCGCAGTTGGATTTGTATTAGTAGATACCCGTACAAAACAAACACATCTGTATAAGTTATCAGGTGCGACAGAGTATGCAGCCATGCAATCAGCAGAAGGTAAGGTTCAGAATTTTAAGTATAGAGCTACCTTCCCCATTCTGATTAATGTATCCGGATTACCAACTTACTTTATTACTCTAAAAGACAATGCCGGACTGGTGAAAATGTATGCCATGGTATCGGTAAAGGATTATAGTGTGGTGGGTGTGGGAGAAACAGTCAAAGGAACCAGAGACAGTTATCTGATGGTACTGTCTTCATCGCGTGCCGGAAACCTGCCAAATACTACGATTAACAAGGTTGAAACGACTGGTACAATATCCAGGATAGGAAGCGATATCAGAGACGGCAGAACGTATTATTATCTGACTCTGGTGGAAATACCTGACAAGATACTGGTCGCAAACTCTGACTTAAGCTCTCAATTGCCTGTCACTCAAAGAGGTGATAAAGTGGAAGTAGTATTTGTCAAAGGCAATGATACGGAAATCAGCCTCAGTTCATTTGCTAATCTAAGCATGAAACCATTGAGTAAATGATTTAGCGAAATATACAGTAATAAAAAAAGCCCATTCAAATCGAATGGGCTTTTTCTTTTTAGGATAAATCTATTTAAGGAGTCGTTTGCAGCATTTCAGGTGTTTGCGCTGCATTGTCTTCACGCTTCCAACGATCATCAATCTTAGTTTTTACAGGACTGTGCTTCTGGAAATAGTGCACGATGCCGTCTCTGAGATTAATCATGTGATAAGTGATTTGGTCTTCCGGAACCTGAGTCAGAAGAGTTAAACCTGCATTACCCTGCATAAGGAAGTCAGTGGTAGTACATCTGTAAATCTTCTTAGGATCCCAGGGTTTACCGCCAATACTGAAAGAAGTAATACGGTCATAGTTCTTTCTCTTTTTGGAATATACTATTTTGCATCCCTGCGAGACTACAAGACCGTGACGGGAACCTTCAATACGTGTTTCAATTATCCTGCGAAGAAACTCACCGGTACAATTGAAACTGACGATTTGATTATCGAAGGGCATAACATCAAATACATTACGATATGTGACAGGACCGCTTTTGATATCAGCTCTGACACCACCGAGATTCATAAAGGCAAAATCAGCATCAACTTCTGCTTTCATAGCATCACAGATAGTATTACCCATTAAACTCTGAGCATCAGTATTGATTCTGGATAAATACTCACCGGCTGTACCGACGATTTCATCCATGCCTTTTTCTGCTATAGCTTGCTGGACTGCAATTTTCTGAGAGATTGTTGCATCAGGGATAAATTCATCCTCAAAAAGAGTAATGAGCATCCCTTCACGCAATGCAGGTGTTTCAAAACCGGAGATTGTTTTTGTTTCCGGGTCTATCTTCAATGTCAACCAGCCAATATTGCTGCCATAAGCATAACCCTGAATTGCCATTGTGTGAGTAACAGGGTCTATCCAGGGTTGACCAAAACCCTTATGCATGTGACCACCAATGATTAAATCTATGCCTTTCACTTCGTGGGCAAGTTCTTGTGAATCCCAGCCCCATGAAGCGTAACGTGACTCGTTCAAAGTCTTTCCTGTTTTGTCGTAACGGCTTTCATATGTAACTTCAGGTTCGTAGGGCAAGCCAGCGTGACCCATAACAATAACCAGGTCAGCCTTTTCATGCTCTCTTACATACGGTACCCATTTGTTCAATGCTTCTTTCTCATCTGTAAAGTCGACATTTTTAATGTTATCAGGAAAACTCATTTTTTCTGTATCAGTAGTTGTGAAGCCTATTAAAGCAATCCTGAGACCCATCCTTTCTACTATCAGATATGGCTTAAGATAATAAGGACTGTTTCCTGATGTCCTGTCTGTAATATTGCAAGAAATGACAGGAAATTTTGCCAAAGCAAGAGCTTCTTCCAATGAGGTCTGACCAGAATCATAATCGTGGTTACCCAAAGTCATGGCAGTATAACCGATATCGTTCATATATTCAATAACAGCCTTACCTTTGGTAATCGAGCCGATAGGATGTCCCTGGAAAAAATCCCCCTGATCAAGAAGGAGGCTGGATCTGACATCATCTTTACTCAGAGCTCTGATCTGGTTTATGATGGTCGCTGCTACACCGCCACCACCCAACATAGGTGGGAACGAAGGATTAATGAAAGTCGCAGCTGCTCTGTCTATGCCACCATGCACATCATTTGTAAACATTATATCCAATTTCATTTCTTCACTAAACAGCATACCGACTAGCCCGATTAGTGCTATAAATATGATTAAGCTTTTAGCTTTCATAAGAAATCCTAATTTTGTATCTAATTACTTTTGTTACCATGTCCAGGTAATACCTGTGGAAAATTGTGTAAACGACTCTCTGATTTTGTCAGGATTTTCCCAACCACGGTCTGATAAAGCTATGTGAGTATTGGGCCATAAAATATATCCACCGGTGTGATAATGCATATCATTATAATAACCGTCTCTGAACATATCAACAGCTTGATATTCTCTCCAAGAAAAGCTCAATCCCATATCAATAACTATATTCTTCGCAACTTCAAAGCTACTACCTGCATTCATCGATGGTGTAATAACCTTGTTTGCACTTATAGTAGGTCTGTTATCCGCAGTTAAATTTGCATAATCGGGAATTGCCTGCCATTCCGTGGCAGATTGGAATCCCAGACGAAGAGGGAAACGATTCATGACTGTATGTTCTACACCAACATGAATATCCCAGCTATCGTCAAATAAACTATTAACATCAGTCCATTTTACGTATTCGACTTCAGCATTGAAGTAAGTTTTCATGATGTTTTGAGGTTGGTAATTGAACCCTATTCTAAATCTGGATGGTAAAATGTATTTGTCTTTTACTGAAAATGTAGAATCGATAGTTGTTGGTACTAGTACATTCAGAGTATTTCTGACCAGAAAAGGACCATAGACAGAATGGATATCTGTATCTCTGTCAAATTCAGATTTGGCAGCATAGGCGATACCAACACCAAAATGACTGTTTATCAGCAAGTCCGTACCCAATTTAATCTGCATACCGCTTAGGTCAGCTTTTGTAGTATAAATGGAATCAGGTAAACAGTTTTGTAATTGTGTCGCTGTAGACATCATCGACTGTTCAATGGACCAATCAGACCATTTGATACTTCTTTCCGTATTACTTTCGCCTGAAAGCATATTGAGGGTCAAGCCGACATGAGCTTCCATTTCATCACCGATTTGCATGCCACCGGCTAAAGAGAAACCCAGAGCATTTAATCTACCTGTATTGTCGATTTTATTTAAAGCTAAGATGGGTGGATATCCATCATCATTGGAACCATTATTGTTCCGTATCTCTTCATCATAAGTACCTTTGAAATTAACGACAGGCATATAATGAATTCCCAGACCTGCTATGTATCTGTTAAACTTCATCTTGCTGTATCCGGCAAAACCATAATCGTCAAACACATTGATATTTGAGCTGTATGTAGCATCATCAATAAAAGTATCAAAGCTATTATAGAGAGGAAGACTGCGATTATCCTCATTTCTGGTGAATAAACCACTGGCTGTTAATCCCACTTTCCCACGCATCATTGTAAGATTGGCGGGATTGATAGCTACAGACATTGGTGAAAATGTATCAAATACGCCTGTATTACCCATACCGAGATTGCGGGCGCTAAAATTCTGTGTTGTATTACCCAGGTAATTATCTGATACTGACCAGGCGCACAAATTGAAAGCAATGAGCAGTAATCCGATTGTCATATATAGGGGTCTGATTGATTTATTTAATTGCATGATTCCTCCCTTAAAAGCGATAATCAAGTTGTAATCTGATAGTGTTTTCTGAATGTTCTACTTGTTGAAAATAATTATTTCCGTTAGTAGGATATGGTTGATTGTAATTACGAATAAAGAGTTCTTTATCCATGTATGATTTGTTTTTATATTTAAGCGTCAGGTATAGATTCCTGGATATCTGACTATGCAATGCAATCCAACTCTTGCAGCCTTTATAGCCCATAAAATCTATTTCCATATCTTCCCAATCCCAATGTGAAATTCCATGACCATACCAATAAATGAATGAGCCCTGGAAATAGAAGTTCTCATTGAAATGGTGAGTATAATTAACACCGATATAATCACCTTTCATCAGAACCATTCCTGCTGCATAGGTATTGCTCACATTGGTATCAGGGTTTGGATCAGCCGGATTGGTAAGAGAAGTGTAGGGAGGTCCCCATACTGTGTTATATCTGTATTCAAATTCCAGATAATCACGATTGGACAAGAAGGTTCTGGCTGACATAGTATATTCGTTTGTTTTGGAAACAGCTCTGTCAGCATAATCGTCTGTTCTGTTTATCTGATTCTTATATCTTAGTCTCAGTCCAAGCTGGAACAGGGGACGAAACTCCAGTTCACTTTGGAAACGTGCACTACGTCTATGGTCACTCAATCTTTCCCAAATATCAAGATAACTGCGGCCAATCGTATAGTAATTACTGAATCTATATCTTGTTTCAAAGTAAACGCCTTTCTCAGGTTGTGATTGAGAGCTTGTCTGCCATAAATCTGACAATAATGGATTGGTAAGGGCATATATATTCTTGTCAAATATCGTATCATCAAACCTTGCATGTTCGCCAAAGGCGTTACTGTAAGGATTATCAAAATCAAGTTCGATATTGCGGTAAAGAGTTAATAAATATAGGTTTTCATACTGAGTGTAAGCACTAAATATCATAGCTTTGGGGTCATCGCCTATCTTTTCGTCTTTACCATTTACAGTAAGCTCTGCATATTCACCCTGAAATGATGTATTACCAAGTACTGTCATGCCGTCAAATCCCATTACTCTACGGAAATCCCTGTCATAAGTACTTGTTTTGGTATCGTATAAAGCGCCTATTTCACTGTCGTTATATTTAAACTTCAAATCATCGTATGCGTCTCTGATAAGAATTTGCTTTAACGCATCCCCGGTTGGAGTCTTAAAATTGACATTATCGTATAATGCAGTATATGAAGTAAAACCAAGCTTTGTTCCGACTAATGGTGTAACCTGTAAATGTGTACCCCATAACTTTTCATCCATGAAATCAGTGCGCGGTGCAAGATTGATGTAAGGAGTTCTGTAGGCGTCACCGCTGGGTAATTCATGATTAAAATATGTTTCTGCCTGACTCAGTTCATCGTTATCAAACCTAATAGAAGAAGCAACATACGAAAACACATCATATTTTCCGTTGACATCACGTTTGGGATGTGTGGTTTCCAAATATTGCGTTCCGGATGGTGTCACAACCGAATCTCTTTCCATATAGACTATAGCATCTTTTTTATCGTGTGAAACAAAAAATGATGCTCCAAACCATGGATTCTTATATTCCATTGCTCCACCCCTGAGGGCAAATTCCTGAGTTCTGGAAAGGTCAGGGGTAATACCTATGATGCGTTTCCCAAAGCCATATCCTGTCTTTCTGGAAGTATAGAAGTCAGTGTTTTCCATGACCAGACCTTCACCATATGTAGCACGGAAATTACCCAGATAAACCTTCAATGATGAATTGTTTAAAACAGGAAATTCAGGATTTTCGTAGCCTACATACATTTTAGAGTCTTTCCAGATTTTGTCACCGTTTTCAAGATTAACTATAGCTGAACCATTTTGAGATTGTGCAAAACTGGGTGGGGTCTCACCTTTCGAAGAATAGTACATCCATCCTGATTTAAGCATATTCCCATAACGCATTCTGGCTTTCAGTATAACGTCAGGGCTTACCTGATCCAAATGGAAATAACCCCAATAATTTAGATTCCTGGTATGGGGAACAATAACTCCGGTTGAGCCATTACCCGTATTACGGATAATTGCTTCTCTCAGCATATCATAAGGTCCTTCTTCCAGGTACCTTGTAAAATACTGAACCTGCGCATCAAAAAACATACGGTTTTTTACCGGGGGTTCTCTATAGTAAACAAAACTTCGCAAATTTGAATAACCGTAATAAGAAAGCCCGGGGGTATTACGTAAATCTCTGGTGTCAGCTATTGTGTCACCGGCTGCCCTGCGTGTTAATATTCCTGCAGCATCAACCGCAGATACGTTGGGCAAGCTAATCAAATCATCAAAATGCATTGTATTGACATTTTGAGGTGTCATCAGATAATCCATCCAGACATCAGCCATACCTTCTGATGCACCTTCATTTGAATCATAGCGGTCAATCATGCTCATGATTTCTTCGCGGCGAATTGTTGCATCATCGGTTTCACGATATAGAGATACCATAACCAGCGGTTTGAGCTTGAGAAATGTCTTTTGGTCAATTGAGGGTATGGTTCTGAGGTCATAGATACTGTTGAAATAAGCTACATATTCTCTGTAAGAATATATATCTTGAGCCTGCTGCTCTGATATAGGTAGTTTTTTCAGCTCTGTAAGATTGACAGTATTTATGTCAACCAGTTGAGCAAAGACAACCAGTGGTAACAGGCTTAACAATAATAGCAGCCACCTTTTCATATTCTTTCCTTATTAAGATTTCCATCAAAAAGACAGAATTCATCGCACTCTGATTTTGTAAAGTTATTTTAAATAGCTTCCTGTCCATCGCCTGATAACCTGAAAATTAAACACTGCAATTCCCTGATTTTATGCTTTCGGCATTGGACAGAGGACAAAATTCCTTGACTTAAATACAATAACTAAATTTAGAGTAAAAGAAAGAAATGATTTTCCCTTAAAGGAGATTCTAAAAATGAAGAAAGTCTTATTGTTTGGTTTAGCAATTCTATTAGTGCTTTCCGCATGCTCAACTTCCAGGCAGAAGCTGTCACCTCAAGCAAATCTGAACCTTAAAAGCGCCAATGTTTATTATACACAGAAAGATAATGAAGCTTCTTTAGCTAAATCTCTTACTTTATATAATAAAGTTCTTGCTGATAACCCATTGCAGATTACAGCTTTAAAAAGAACCGCAGATATTAACTTTTATTATGCTACTCAAATTGAACCGCTAGTGGATGACAAAAATGGAATCAAAGAATACTCCAGATTGGATAAAGCAAGAAATGCCATCAATCTATATATAATTACTTACGGTAAGTATGATTCTGTTTTAACAGTAATAAACTCATTCGAAAAGCTTAACGACGATGAACGTTCAATGAAACGTGATGCCCAGAAAAAGAAAGATGGTTCATGGGTCAGAATTTTTAAGATCGGACAAATCTTATTTGATAACACTAAATATGATGAAGCTATATTCGCTTTTGAAACAGCTAATAAAATTGACCCATCCAAGATTGAGCCTTTAAAAATGCTGGTAGCCTGCTATCAGGAAAAGAAAGATGAACCCAAGATAGAATTATATCTGGCGAAAGTTCTGGAAAAAGACCCAAATGATGCCGGAATGATTAAAATGATGGGAGCTCAGTATTATTATAAAAAAGATTATACTAATGCTTTGGTCTATTTTAAGCAAACAATGAAAGTTGCTCCACTGGATATTAATAACCTTTTATTAATGGCAAATTCATATTCCTACTTAAAGGATTATCAATCATCTCTTGAAGCAGTTAATAAAGTCCTAAATCTCGAACCCGAAAACCTTGAAGCTCTTGCTTTTGCCAAGGATCTGGCAAGAAACCTTAACAATAGAACTGCTGAAGTAGATTACATGAAACGATTAGTTAGTGTTGATAATTCTTCCAAAAATCTGGCGACTTTGTGTTATTTACTTTATACTTACGAGATGTATGATGGGCTGATGGACTATGCTGAACGCTGGTACGAAAAAGATTCTACCAGTAAGGAAGCTGTACAGATGTGTATGCTTATCGCTGATAAAACAGCACGTAAAGACCTTGTAAAAAAGTATAGTGACATTTATAAAACATTACAATAAATAACAACGCAACCCTTTAAAAGCGAACCTCAATTGGTTCGCTTTTTTTGTATGAGCATCACCTTACAATATTCATCTAGTGCAGCCATTGTTTGACTAAGTCGGGAAGCAAATCTCCGGATTTGCCCTGAAAGAAATAATCGAAATATTTCATGTTAACCGGCTTTTCCAGATTGATACCAATTGTAATAGCGCCATGATACTTTGCTGCCATGACAAAACCTGCAGCAGGATAAACCAACCCGCTAGTGCCGATCACAATGAATATATTACATTTCAGAATCAGCTTTTCAATTTTCTCCAGGTGATAGGGTATCTCACCAAACCAAACAATATCGGGACGGAGAATATTACCGCATTTGTTGCAATATGGCAGTTTTGCTTCCAGGTCAATATCACTTATCAGGTAGTTCTTATGACAATGGGGGCAGAAGCTTTTTTGAAGATTGCCGTGCATTTCGATAACATTTCTATTACCGGCTTTTATATGTAACCCGTCAATATTCTGGGTAATCAGATGAAAATTTGAATTTAGCTTATGTTCCATTTCAGCCAGTGCAATGTGCGCGGGATTAGGTTCAGCAGAAGAAGCGCTGATGTATCTTTGCTTGTAAAAATCCCAGACAAGTTCCGGATTTCTGGAAAATGCTTCAGGAGTGGCTACATCCTCAATCTTGTGATTTTCCCATAGCCCATCAGAATCACGGAAAGTCTTTATCCCTGACTCTGCACTTATCCCTGCACCGGTTATAACCGCAACTTTTGTATGTGAATGTATTGTTATCAGTTCAGTTACTTTTTTTTGTTCCATATATTTAAACAGAGCAAACCTTATTCCAATTGCGTAAAACTAATATAGATCTCATATATTACGGCATTATTCTGTCACGGTTATTAGAGAGAAGCATCTGCCTTATTAATGCTAATTGCAGATATTTAATTGGTCTAATCGGGAAAAGACCTTTTTTTCCTTGTCAAATATACTTGTTTCAGGCTATAGGATATGTTAGACGAATAGATACTAAAAACGTAAAGAAATATGCATAAAGAAGTTTGGAGTCGTATATATGGATGAGCAATACAACAGGATACCCAGAACATTGCCTGTTTTACATATGAACAATGTGGTAATGTTTCCTTTTTTATTAATGCCTTTGGTCGTTACTGATGAAGAATCAAAGCTTGTGATAGATTATGCCTTATCAAATGATAAATCTATGGCTTTCTTTCTGGATAAAGAGAAAATACATAATACAGATTCAGGATTACATTCTTTCGGAACCGCAGTTACGATACTGAGGATGCTGCGCAATCAGGATGGGTCAATAAGCCTTCTATTACAGGGTACTTCTCGCATCATGTTGCAAAAATTGGTTCAAAAAGACCCTTATATGATGGTTGACGTGGAATCAATATCAGAAAAACCTGATGATAGTCCCGAAATTATGGCTCTCAGAAAGATAGCGATTGAATTATTGGAAAAGATGTCCCAAGAGAGCAACCTGTTAAATCGTGAAATGATATCTGGTCTGAGTAATATCAAACAAGCCGGAAGAGTAGCTGATATCATAGCCGGGAATACAGAAATTCTTTTAGAAGACCGACAGACAATCCTTGAAGCAATAGATTTAACCAAGCGATTTAATATTCTCAATAATTGCCTCGCTGAATTAATCAGGCAAATGCGTTTGGAAAACCAATTGCGAAGCAATATCCAGCTTGAAATGAGTGAAGACCAGCGAAAATATTACCTTAGAGAGCAAATGGATGCCATTAGAAAAGAACTGGGCGAGATGGACGAAGTCAGCAAAGAGATTCAAAAATGGCATAGTCTGATTAAAAAAAATGAGCTTCCTGAATATGTGAAAGATGTCGCATTTGAAGAATTGGAAAGGTTATCATCCATGCAGCCTGCTGCTAGTGAATATGGAGTAATTCGAAATTATCTGGATTGGATTGTCAATCTACCCTGGCAAAAATACAGCAAAGACAGACTGGATTTAAAGAAAATCGAGCAAATACTTACTAATGACCATTTCGGATTGCAAAAGCCTAAAGAACGCATACTGGAGTACATCGCTGTTAAAAAATTAAAAGGAAGACTCAAAGGCCCGATCCTGTGTTTTGTGGGTCCCCCCGGAGTAGGAAAGACTTCTATCGGCAAATCTGTTGCAAAATCTATGAATAGAAAATTTATCAGGCTTTCCTTGGGTGGTATTCATGATGAAGCGGAAATCAGAGGTCATCGCAGAACATATATTGGAGCTATGCCCGGTAAGATAATCATGGAGATCAAAAGACAAGGTACTGCTAACCCTGTATTTATGCTTGATGAAATTGACAAACTGGGCAGAGATTTTAGAGGAGATCCGGCATCTGCTTTACTGGAAGTGCTCGATCCTGAACAAAACAATTCATTCATCGATAATTACTTAAACTTACCGTTTGATCTTTCTGAAGTGATGTTTATAACTACCGCAAATTCATTGGAAACAATTCCACCCGCATTACGGGACAGAATGGAGATAATTGAGTTTACCAGTTATGTTGAAAATGAAAAGATAGAAATCGCAAAACGCTTTCTGCTACCTAAAGAATTGGATGCAAATGGATTGAAAGGTAAAAGTATCCGATTCCAAAAATCTGCTTTTGAAGAACTTTGCCGTTATTACGTTAGAGAAGCGGGCGTGAGAAACTTGCAGAGAAGAATTGGTTCAATATTGAGAAAACTAGCCAAAGCTTTTGCATCAGGCAATGAAGGCAAGTATGTGATAACATCTAAGAACGTAAAGGATTACTTAGGTTCACGGAAATTCAGTTTGGAACTGGCAAACCGTAAAGCTGAAATAGGTGTGGCAACCGGCTTAGCCTGGACTCAGTATGGCGGTGAAATCCTTTTCTGTGAATCAATCCGGATGCCCGGTAAAGGAGCTGTCATACTCACAGGGCTATTAGGTGAGGTAATGAAAGAATCTGCACGCATAGCAATAAGTTATTTAAAAGCAAATCATTTGAAGTATAAGATAAACCCAAAAGATTTTGAGAAACATGATGTTCATGTTCATTTCCCTGCAGGCTCAGTTCCTAAAGATGGTCCTTCTGCAGGTGTGACACTTACGACATCTTTGGCATCATTATTCATGCAAAAGAAAGTCAGACACGATATTGCCATGACCGGAGAGATAACGTTATTAGGAAAAGTACTCCCCATAGGGGGTTTGAAGGAAAAACTGCTTGCAGCTAAAAGAGCAGGTATCCATTCAGTAATTGTCCCGGCTGAAAATCGGGAATCTATTTCTGAAATAGACCCAACTATAATGGAAGATATGAAAATCACTTATGTCACTGATGTGTCAGAAATTCTAAAGATGGTATTAATCACAAAGTGAAGCATAACAGACTGGTATTCTGATGGAAAAATACCCCAATATAAACATATTGATAAACGTACCAAGCAGATATCTGCCAAAAGCAGAATTTGTTCTAAGGACGTATTGTTATATCCTAAGACTCAATCCGAAGTTCTATTATAGTTTTCATAGTGAGGGAATACATCTTTATTATGGAGAATATAATGATCAGACATACCCTATCAGAATATTCTTTAATCCAGAAACAGCAAGTTTCTTTGATGAGCTTGAGTTATATCCTCTGGAAAAAGTAAATTTCTGTAAGTACAATAAGGAATATATTCCATTCCTCTTTTCTCAGAATGGTAGTGTGTTTTCCTTTTTCGAAGATTTCTGCGTTATCCGAAAAGACATTATAGCCAGCGGCTTCTATTTTTTAACATGCTGGCATGAATACATCATGAATATCAAAGGAATACCCAGGGGAAGAGTTGATTATAAGCAATCTTTACAATACAGGTGGGATTTTACAGAAATCCCGGTTGTCGATGTCTATTGTCAGATTCTGTATAGAATAATAAACTTGATTCTACCAGAGTTTATCAGGGATATCCATTGGAATGATACAAATTCATTTGCTTTAAGCCTCTCTCATGATGTTGATTATTGGCATTATTGGACACCTAAACAGATATTGAGTACTTATCAATACAATCTTTCAACTATCTATAAAAGACCTGTGGCTGCTTTGTTTAAAATGCTGGGGCATACAATTGACAAAGCACTGGGAAATAATCCTTGGAAAAAGGTCCATCGTATAATAAAAAAGGAAGAAGCTCTGGGTGTTCAATCAACCTGGTTTCTATTTGCCAAAGATAACTTTGAAGATGAGAGGCAGAATTATATATCCAATGTTATCTACAGGGAACACATTCTTGATTTATTAAGTCAGAAGGATATTGGTTTACATGGAAGCCCTGAATCTGCTTTTAATCTGGATATCCTGAATCAGGAAATAGCAGTTCTAAAAAAGCTTGGCTTTAGCCCCAGTGGTTTTAGAACGCATTATTTACATTTTGATTATCAAACAAGTTTCTCAATTCTTGAACAGGCAGGCATCAATTATGACAGTACTCTGGGATATTGGGAGCACATAGGTTATCGTGCCGGGATTTCTTTTCCTTTTTATCCGTTTAATTTAAAGGAAAACAGACCCTTCAGGGTACTGGAGATTCCTTTGATTGTTATGGATACATCATTACTGTCACATAAAGCAATGAATTTAAACAGTTACAGTGCCAAAAGACGCTTGTCCAGAATTCTGGTCAGAGCTGCAAAATACCAATCACATATCTCTTTGTTATGGCACAATACAACATTTGATAATATCGATTTCCCCTTTTGGGGAAGTCTATACTGGGCTATGATTAAGAAAGCAAAGAATAGAAATGGCTGGACAACATCCCTGAATCATATTTATGATGAATGGGTAAATATTAGTTATTGAAGTAATAAAAATATGAAAACATGTCTTTGGTCAATCGGCTTTGTTCTTGGAATGATGTGTACTATTCCAATCTTATGCATTTATTACATCGTCAAGATGCTGTTTGGTGTCATTCGAGCTGACAAATTTGCTTACTATTTTACCCGGTTTTGGGCAAAGTCCATCATCATTACTACAGGCTCATCAGTAATTGTTAAAGGCTTAGACGCTCTAACTAATAAAAACAATGTCTGTTTTATCTGCAATCATCAGAGCTTATTCGATATCCCTGTTCTAATGGGTTGGTTAACTATACCTGTTGGCTTTGTTGCCAAGCAGGAACTGAAGAAAATCCCTGTCCTGAGCACCTGGATAACTGCTATTCATTCCGTTTTTCTAGACAGAAGTAACTCAAGGAATGCCATTAATTCCATTAACAAGGCAGCGGAAACCATTAGAAATGGACATGCAATTGTTATTTTTCCGGAAGGAACACGTAGTCAGACTGGTCAGATTGGTGATTTTAAATTAGGAAGCCTGAGATTGGCTATCAATGCAAACGCAGTTATCCAACCAATAGCTTTAATCGGAACCCGCAATATTTTTGAAATAAATAAACGAATAAACCGGTCTGAAATAGTCTTGCAAATTCTAAAACCTATCAAACCATCGGATGAGATTTATCAAGATAAACAACTGATGGTTAATCAGATTCACAGCGACATTGTTAATGCTTACAATAATGTTGATATTGGAATGAAGTGATAGAATTGAAACTTTCTGTCCTTCCAAAAGTACATAAACTATAATAATGTAAAGAACCGAGTAGGATAATGAAAAAGAATACTATTATCAAGTACCTCTTGATTACTTTATTTGGACTTGCTTTAATTATCGTTTCAGTACTTCTGAATAATGAACGCATCGATGTGATTCTCTCATATGTTATTATAGCTTACATAATCTGTATATGCATTTTTACTTACCCATTTGGGACATATATAAGTCTGGGGTTTTTTATATTTGAACTGGTTGGAGGTTCAATTAGACATGGTCATATCCTCCCTCTTGATTATATCAAATCTATTACATATTTATTCTATGCAATAATTTCTAGCATTATATCTATAGACTTTGTTAAAAAAACATCGCGCCTTAATAATGACATAATAGATATCTCAATGAAAGAAAAATTCATCAGAGAAAATCAAAAGAATTACCTAAGACTGTTTAACCATCTTGATGAGATAATCTGGCTTCTTGATACAGATTTTAATATACTGCAGACAAACGACACAATTAAAGACTTTCTCGGGTACACAGTTCCGGATATTCTGGGTAATTCATTGTTAGATTACTTTAGTAATACTGATAAAAACAAAATCAGATTTGAGCTTCTAAGCACTTTGGATAATAATTCTTATGTGAAATCATCTTTTTTAAGGAAAGACTCATCGCTTCTGCTCATGGAAACACGGATTAGAAAGTCACTTTGGCATCATAAAGAAATCTACTTTGCAGTTTCACACGATATCACTGAACGCCAGGCTGATGAGGATAGCCGTCAGCAGACAGAAGCAAAATTTATGAAGGTCTTCGATGTTACTCCCGCTATGATATGCATAAGTTCTTTAATAGACGACAGATATCTGGATGTTAACAAGAGTTTCTTAACTACCCTGGGCTATACTAAAGAAGAAATAATTGGAAAATCTACTTTCGAGATAGAGATATTCAGTAATTTGGCTGAAAGAGAAAACTACATAAAACAAGTGGTTGAAAAAGGACATCTGGAAAATAAAGAAGTTAAAATCAAAGCCAAAGACGGTAAAAACCTTCATGTTGCCTTCATCGCTGAGAAAGTCGAGTTATCTGGTGAATGTTGTATATTGACTGTTATGATAGATATAACGGAAAGAATATCTTTGAACACAAGGCTGACTCATCAAAGCAGGGTACTGTACGGGATTTCTTTTGCCAGTAACATTCTTCTGACAGAAACAAACTTTGATAAAGCAATTCAAGAAGCTCTTCCCGTCATGGGTAGAGCACTCAATACTGATCATGTGATATTGTTTAAATTCGATAACCTGGCATTAGAAAATACCAATCATTTCGAATTGATTTGGAAGTGGACAAAGAACCAGTTAATGGAAAAAGAACTGGAAAACCTGCTTCATTTACCCGATAACAGTGTATCGCGCGAGTGGTTTACAACGCTTAAAAACGGTAGAAATGTCATAGCTTCTGCAAATTCAGGTACACCAGAAGAGAAACAAATCCTTGAATTAATGGGAATAAAGTCATCGTTATTGGCACCAATATTCGTTGATTCCACTTATTGGGGGGTGTTGGCTTTTATCGATTGCATTGCTCCCAGAGAATGGACCAAAGGCGATGAAGTAACATTAATGCCCTTGAGTGCTGCAATTGGTGGTGTATTATCAAGAAATTTAACAGTTAATGCATTACATATAGCCAAAGAATTTGCTGACCAGGCAAATATGGCAAAATCAAGTTTCCTTGCTACTATGAGCCATGAAATACGTACTCCTATGAATGGTGTTTTGGGTATGTCTAATCTGTTAAAGCAGACCAATCTTGATTCTGAGCAATCAGATTACGTTAATATTATTCGATTGAGCGGGGAAGCTTTGTTGGACATTATAAATGATATTCTGGATTTCTCCAAGATTGAAAGCGGTAAATTTGAGCTTGATACACAACACTTTAATATCAGAACTTGTATCGAGGATGTTCTTGACCTCATGGCAGTAAAATCAGCTGAAAAGCGCCTTGAACTTTTGTATAGCATTTCTCCGGACATAAAGTACCAGGTTAAAGGAGATAGCTTACGTCTTAGGCAGATTCTGGTTAATCTGATTGGTAATGCAATAAAATTTACTCATGTCGGATACATATATCTGACTATCGATTTAGTAACAACTGATTCTGAAGATATTTTCATCCGGTTTACTATCCAAGATACTGGCATCGGCATTTCAAAAGCGAATTTGGATAACATGTTTAAACCCTTCTCTCAAGCTGATTCTTCTACTTCCAGAATATATGGAGGAACTGGTTTAGGCTTAGCAATCTCCAAGAAGTTAGTGGAAATGATGCATGGAGAAATTGGAGTTGAAAGCGAGCAAGGCGTTGGTACATCGTTTCATTTTACGATTAAAACACAGTTCATTAAAGATGAACCTTTAGTTTTACCCAATGAATTAGAAATGAATATCCCGGCTGAGAACCTTGTCTTTGTTTTTATCTCGAATCCATTGATGCGCAAGCTGGTTTGTGAATACTTAAATTCTATTGCTCTGAATACATATATCATAGATGATTATGAGAATTTTATCAGGGATATGGCGAAGTATCCCCTGTTTACTACTGGTATTGTAGATATCAATGATGTCGTGGAGGACATCAACCAATTTATCGTAGGTCTGAGGAATCATCCACCCTACAAAGATACACCGTTTGTTTTCCTGCGCGCTATTGGAGTAAAGACTTTATCAAATGAAGAATATTACAATCCTATAAATTATTTTATGACCAAACCAATAAAATATCGACTTATGGGTATTACATTTAATCAGGCATTAAACAAAAAGCAAGAAACAGATGAATCAAGAAACACTGTAACATTGAATAGTAAATTTGCCAAATCATATCCTCATAACATACTTGTTGTAGATGATAATATTATAAATCAAAAACTGATGATTAATGTTCTAAGCAAACTTGGTTACCGGGCAGATGTTGCTGGTAATGGATTAGAAGGACTGAATCTGATTAAAAAGAACTCATACGATATCGTTTTTATGGATGTTGTAATGCCTGAAATGGACGGTTTTGAAGCTACTAAGAATGTACGTCATTCAAAGACCATAAAGACTCAACCAAGAATATATGCCATGACAGCACATGCTATGCAGGGTGATAAAGATAAATGCATTGAAGCAGGGATGGATGATTATATAAGTAAACCTGTCCATTTTGAGGATGTTATTAAGGTCCTTAAATCAGGAGAATAATACTGCCAGAGTTTACTTCCGGCACGCTCGCTTAATTTATAATGATATCTGTCTTTGATTTAGGTTGATAATCCTCTATCACAGTTTTTAATAAAGTCTACGAATATCTTCTGTTCAGTACTTAGCTCATCAAGTAACTCAACTGCCTGTAAAGCCTGTGTAGTGTTTAGATTATTTTCATAAAACATCTTATAAATCTTCTTAATACCGGCTACAGTTTCAGAAGAAAACCCTTTTCTCATCAAACCGACACTATTGAGACCAACAGTCTCGTATGGATTGCCTTGTCCGCGTGTATATGGAGCAATATCTTTCTTTATAGCTGACATCCCGCCGATAAAAGAGTGAGTCCCAATATGAACAAACTGGTGAATGCCGACGATTCCGCCTATTGAAACCCAATCTTGAATATGAACGTGTCCGGCCATGTTAACTGCGTTAGCGATGACAATATGATTACCAATCTGGCAATTATGAGCAATGTGCACGTACTCCATCAAGAGATTATAATCTCCGACTACTGTTGACTCTTCCAACTGGTTTGAGCGGTTAATTGTAACAAATTCCCTGATTGTATTGTTGCTTCCGATAATAAGTTTTGTCTCTTCTCCACTAAATTTTAAGTCCTGAGGATCAGTTCCCAAAACTGCATATGCGTAGATTTTATTGTCGGTTCCAATTGTAGTGTTTTTGCCGATAACAACATTAGAAAACAAGTGATTCCTATCTCCCAAAATTACATCAGGACCGATAATACAATATGGTCCTATATAACAATCAGAACCTATCTTTGCCAAGGGGTCTATGATTGCAGTTGGATGTACTGTAGTCATATCTATTTCTCCATAATCTTAGCCAGGAAGTCGCCCTCACAGACTTTTTCAGTGCCGACGTATGTTTCACCATGCATTTTACAAACAGTCTTTTTTAAGGACAATGCCGTCATTTCAAATCTTAAAGTATCACCAGGAAGAACCGGTTTTCTAAACTTTACATTATCAATCGAAGCAAATAAAGCTACATATTTAGAAGGATCTTCCAATTGATTCAATAACATAATTCCGCCGGTCTGTGCCATTCCTTCGATTATAAGGACACCCGGCATAATGGGATGACCCGGAAAATGTCCCTGAAAGAAGTTCTCGTTTATCGTAACGTTTTTTATCCCTACTATTTTTTCTTCAGGAATAAATTCGATGATTTTATCAACTAAAAGGAATGGATAGCGATGGGGAATAATCCGCATTATTGCATTTATATCAAAGACTACATCTGTTGTTTTCTTCTTCTGATATAGCTTTTGCAGCTCATTCTTCTTTTGTATAGTGCGGAGTTTTTTGACAAGTTCAACATTTGTTTTATGTCCGGAGCGTGCTGCCAGAATATGCCCTTTGATCGGCATCCCCAGCAGAGCGATATCCCCTAATAAATCAAGAACTTTGTGTCTGACAAACTCATTATGATAACGCAAAGCATGACTGTTTAATATTCCTTCGTCTGATACTGTTACAGGATTGTGATAACCAAACACATCCTGCAAATGCTTGAGCTCTTCCTCACTCATATCAGGTTCTGCAATCACCAGAGCATTTTCCAGGGAACCGCCTTTAATCAAACCCATACTTTTAAGCTGCAGAATCTCATTTATAAAGCAGAATGTCCTGGCTCCGGCAAATTCCTTTTCATAACAGCTAAGATTTGGTAACCAGGTGTATTGGGTGCCCAGATAGGGATGTTTGTAATCTATCATGAAAGTGACTTTCAGTTCATTGGATGGAACAATAACCACATCCACATTATCATCGAGAGCAGAAAAACTTATCGGCTCTTCAAACTCAAAATAGATACGGGGAGAATCCTGTTCTACCAATCCGGCAGTTTTTAATAAATTGAGAAAACAGATAGCACTTCCGTCAGCCACAGGAGCCTCCGGACCATCAATCTCTATACGGATATTATCAATATTCAAACCTTTAATTGCAGATAAGACGTGCTCAATAGTTCCGACTGAAGCATTCTTGATGCCGATTGTCGTCCCTCTGGATATGTCTATAACATGATCGATATCTGCAGGTATTTCAGGCTTATCCGGTAAATCAACCCGGATAAAAACTATTCCTTCGTCCTTACCTGCAGGTTTGAACTTAATGGTGGATATCTCTCCTGAATGTAAACCTATTCCTGTATATGATACTTCTCCACCTATTGTATGTTTATTATCGGTCATGATTACTCCAGTTCTCTTTCTTTTTTGAGTTTTTGATAGAATTTATACATGTCCGGAAGATTGTTTTCTACAGCCATAATTCTCTTTGACAACATAGCTTCCCGGGCTGGAGAGCCAAAGTATTTCTTCCCTGCTTCAATGTCCGAAACAACTCCTGATTGAGCTCCAATCATGACACCGTCTCCAATTGTCAGATGTCCTGCTACTCCAACTTGCCCTGCCAGGTACACATAATCGCCGATTACTGTACTTCCTGCCAGGCCAACCTGTGCACACAGGATGCAGTGCTTTCCGATAATACAATTGTGCCCAACCTGTACTAAGTTATCTATCTTAGTGCCTTCTCCTATGATAGTTGTACCTATCATTCCCCTGTCTATGGCAGAGTTTGCACCTATTTCAACATTATCGTGGATTATTACTTTACCTATCTGAGGTATCTTTTGCTGTACACCATCTATTAACAGATATCCAAATCCATCTGCTCCGATCACACATCCGGAATTAATTACAACGTTGTTTCCAATAATAGTATCATTGTAGATAGTAACATTCGGATAAAAGTGACAATTGTTCCCGATGGAAACATTTTCCCCGATTGAGCAAAAAGCATCAACGTGAACAAAATCGCCGATGGAAGCATTTTCAGCTAATACCGCATAAGGTCCTACTCTCACGTTATCAGAAAGAGTTACATTATCACCGATTACTGCTGTCGGATGTACAAAGGACACAAAATCTGCTTTTTCAGTTTCTTGCCAGTAATGCATCAAAATAAGGACTGCATGATATGCGTTATCAACAAATATCAGGTTGGATTCATGGTAATTCAGTTCATCCTTGTACTTATTACCTGCTATTATCAAACCTGCCTTTGAACTTTTAACATGAGAAAGAAACTTGTCATTATCAATGAAGATAACAGAGTGAACTTCTGCTTCGCCTGCATCTGCTATACTACTCAAGGATACAGTTTTATTGGCAACATAATCGCCACCTATAATTTGATGAATTGCTTCAGGAGTTAGGCTCTGCCTGAATTTCTTCATACTTGTTTACTTCTTATCTGATTCCGGTGTTTGATTATCTTTGGGAGCTACAGGCTGTTCGGGTGTAGTTTTGGGCTTATTCTGATCAGGACTTGGGGTGTCTTTGTTAAGTTCAGCCAGAACCTGGTCAGTAATATCCATAGTCGGTGCAGCATAAAGAACAGTGCCCATGCTAACATCCAGTACCAACATGTACTTTTCTTGTTCAGAAATCTTTTTTATAACATCATTTATCTTTTGTGTTAGTGGTTCTATCAGTTCTTTATAACGTTGTTCTGCTTTTCCGCCGTCTCCAAAATACTCTTCCAGTTTCTGTCCGGCTTCGGCTTTCTTGGCAGAAATCTTTGCCTGAGCATCACGTTTGGCAGCTTCATTTTTTGTCAGTTTGTCTATCTCATAGTTCCTTTCCATTTGTTTGACATCTTCATTCAGAGTCTTTACCTGATTCATCCAGCCGGTTCTGTCCAAATCATAGATTCTTGCAATTTCTGCGGCTTCATTACTACCTGCCAGGATTCTGTCTGTATTAACATAGCCAATTTTGGCTGTTTGAGCTGAGACAATGCCTATCCCTACTAAAGCTATGAGCAAAATTATAATGCGTTTCATTGATTCTCCTAATCTTTATTGCTAAATAAAAAAACTTCTATCTATATTGAATGCAATTTATTTATCTGTATTTACAAGTCAACATAATTATCTGACGGGATTACCTTGCTTTGAGTGTAAAGTATAGATGATAAAGAAAAAGACTGTCACGATTGCAACAGTCTTTTCTGATAAATGTCGGTTTTTTTTAAATTATATACTTAATTTCAAGCTGCTTCACTGCTCTCACATCATCAGCTCTGCGCACAGGAGTTGTGAGCGGAGCTTCGTGTAAAAGTTCAGGATTTGATTCTGCTTCTTTTGCTATTTCAATCATAGCCTCAGCAAAGGCATCCAGGCTTTGTAAACTTTCTGTTTCTGTGGGTTCAAACATCATAGCTTCATGGATAATCAACGGGAAGTAGATAGTCGGAGCGTGATAACCTTTATCCAAAAGTCGCTTGGCTATATCAAGTGTCGAAACACCTTTATCCCTTTTCTGCTTTGTACCATCAGCCACAAATTCGTGCATGCAATGCTCCATGTGTTCAATATGGAAATACGGAGCAAGCTTATGTTTCAGATAATTGGCATTGATAACTGCATTTTCTGAAACACGTCTCAAGCCCTCTGCTCCAAGCATTTTGATATATACATACGCTCTGAGCATGACAGCAAAATTACCATAGTAAGTATGAACTTTGTTAATTGCAGTCTGCTCATGGCTATAGTCGAAGTAATAACCATTGTCTTTCTTGCCAATCAAAGGAACAGGTAAGAAAGGAACCAGTTTCTCTACTACGCCTACAGGTCCGCTGCCCGGTCCGCCACCACCATGAGGAGTGGCAAATGTTTTATGCAGATTAAAGTGCATCACATCAAAACCAATTTTACCAGGTTTGACTATGCCCAAAAGCGCATTAAGATTGGCTCCATCCATATACATCAGACCATCCACACCATGAATGATAGCTGCAATTTCTTCCACCTGCGATTCAAATAAACCCAGGGTATTGGGATTGGTCAGCATAAATCCGGCTGTCTCTTCATTTACAATCTGCTTCAGATGTTCTGTATCAACTCTGCCATCTTCTTTAGACTTCAGTTCTATTACTTCAAATCCTGCTAATGTACAACTGGCCGGATTAGTACCATGAGCGCTGTCCGGCATAATTATCTTGTTCTTGTGATGATTACCTTTTGCCAGATGATAAGCATGAATCACCTTCAGACCTGTAAATTCCCCATGAGCCCCTGCCACAGGTTGTAAAGTCACCTGTGCCATTCCGGAAATCTCACACAGGTCTTTCTGAAGCTCATACATAATCTCCAAAGCACCTTGCACCGTTTCACACGGCTGATAAGGATGAATATTGGCAAAGCACGTATGCCGGGCAATAGTCTCATGTAATTTGGGATTATACTTCATAGTGCAGGAGCCAAGCGGATACAGTCCTTTTTCAATAAAGTGGTTCTTATGACTTAACTCGATAAAGTGTCTCATCACATCAAGTTCGCTGCATTCAGGTAAACGTGCAGCCTCTTTACGCATAAACTTCTTATAACATTCAGGTATAGTTGCATTAAACGAATCGGGTAAATCACATTTGGGAAGTGTATAACCTTTACGGCCCGGACTGCTAATCTCAAATATTGTTTTAGACATGGCAGACCTCCTTCAGAGATTTGACCAAATCATCCAGGTCAGTAAGGCTCTTTTTTTCGGTAACTGCAATCATAAGTTGATTGGAATTGCCATATTGTGCCATATCCAATCCCGGATAGATGGCTTTGCTCAGCATTATAGCAATAATATCCTTAGCGGGTATCGGAGTATTTATCACGAATTCCTTAAAGAAGGGAGTTTCGGGATATGCCATGCTAAAGCCCGGTAGCTTGATTAATTCCATTGCCAGATAATGCGCCTTACGCACTGAATGCATAGCAACTTCCTGTAGTCCTCTTTTTCCCATCAGACTCATATAAACCGTAGCTGCCAATGCGCATAATGATTCATTGGAACAGATATTACTGGTCGCTTTGTCCCTGCGGATGTGCTGTTCTCTTGCCTGTAAGGTTAACACATAAGCCTTTTTGCCTTCTACATCAAGCGTTGCTCCCACGATACGTCCCGGCATGGAACGTGCCATGTCCAGTTTACTGGCAAAGAAACCAAACAAAGGTCCACCCATATTCAAGCTATTACCCAAAGCCTGTCCCTCACCCACCACGATATCAGCATGGTATTCAGAAGGAGCATTGAATATTGCCAGACTTATGGGGTCCACAGCCGCAACCAGAAGACACTTTTCCTGAGCATGCACGATAGCATCAATCTCAAAAACCTCTTCCAGATTACCATAGAAATTGGGAGTCTGGATTACTACGCAGGATGTCTTATCATCAACTGCTGCTTTTAAAGCATTCAGGTCGGTTATGCCATCTTTTGCCGGTACAATCACAAGCTCAACCCCAATCCCCTCTGTATAGCATTTGATTACTTTCAGGAATTCAGGATGTAATGTGCCGGATAACACAGCTTTCATCAGACGGTTTTTACGTACTGCCATCAGAATTGCCTCCGCAGCAGCGCTGGCACCATCATACATGCTGGCATTGGCTATCTCCATGCCAGTAAGTTCACAGATCATGGTCTGATATTCAAAAATATACTGCAAAGTTCCCTGACTCACTTCAGCCTGATAAGGAGTATAAGCTGTCATAAACTCAGGTCTGCTGATAATTGCTTCCACAGCAGCAGGTATAAAATGGTCATAAATGCCTGCTCCTAAAAACGAATTGGCATTGCCAACACACAAATTGCGGCAGGTCTTTTCGCTGATATTGCGTAAAATCTCCAGTTCAGATACTGCAGGTTCAAGCTGAAGTGGTGTCTTTAATCTCAGCTTTTCGGGAATGGCAGAGATAAGCTCATCAAAACTTTTAACACCAATTGCCTGTAACATCTGCTGTCTTTCTTGTTCAGTCGTAGAAATATACGGCATGGGCTCTCCTCTAATCTATTTATTTATAGTTTGCATACAATAATAATAATTTTGTTCCTTAAAATGGCACTTTTCTATTCTGTCAACGCAAATATGATTTCTCAGCTCATCCTACTTTCATTTAACTGCTTCAGGTGACCAGGAATGCTGACGCTTGCTTGCTAAATATGTTTGAACATGTGAGGAACATATCCTACGGTTGTAGGTTACCTGCCTCAGGTGAACAAAGGTCGTAGGGACATGCCTTGTGCTTGTCCGATAAGAATTACAACCATACCGCTAAACAGCAATATTAAAATATCATATCAACAATTACGGACAAACACAAGGCATGTCCCTACGACTATCATAAAACCAAACGGATTAGCAAAACACCGTTAAAAACGAGCAAATAATATATGCCTAAAATCCCTTTTCTTGCTCTTATGTTCTCTATATGTGTTGTGTTTGACGCAGGGAGTCATCAGGGAGTCTGCAGGGAGTTTGCAGAGAGTTTAGTCCCCGATGACTTCCTGTAGATTCTCTTTAGAGTCTTTGAAAAATCCTCTGGTAAGTTAAGGTATATACAGGGGGTTAACAAGTGATAATAAGCAAGTAAGGATAGAGAAAGAATAAGAATAATAAGTATGTAGTTCTGCATTTATGCGATTTTGTATTATTTGACATCTGTATAAATAACGCAGACGTAGTGAAGAAGCTGTGAGAAAATACCAAAGGAAGAGCATTACCGGAGTTCAATTTGCCATTTTTAGCTTTTAGAAGACATCTTTGTGTTTGGGCAAATCGGACTTCGGAATGCGTTATCTGTAAAGGTTTTTAGCTGAAGTCCGAAAGTCCCTGATACATTGCTTTCTATATTTCAAAAGACGAGGGAATTTTGAACTCCAGCTATTCGCTTAAACATTTTCGCACAACATCTAAATGCAGAACTACTTGCATAAGATAATCCACAATTGCCCTTGTTGAGTCTATGCTAGCTGTAGGCACGCTGCCACCGAGACCCTTAGTTAGTGAACTAAGGAAAGTCCGGGCGTCTACCCTACAGCAGGTGAACACAATTTAAGGGCAGAGCAGGTTTAGAAATGAATATTAAGAGTTGAATAGTATTGCTGCACTTCGTTCCGCGTTTATAAGGTACTGGATTCCCGATCAAGCCGGGAATGACGGGAGGGTTTAGAAAGTAAGATTCCCGATGCCTCATTGCCTTTTCGGATGGCAACAAGGGCTCTACTGCGACAGGAATGACGAAGGCTTATGCTGCAAGTATCCGGCAAGTAATCAGTCTTACTATCATCTTACTATTAACTTACTTGATGCTTAATGATTTTAGTAAGCATGGCCCGGGTGGCCTCCGGGAGGATAGTAAGACTGATTACTTGAAGGGTTAGTTTATGAAAATGCAGAATTGGGGACTTAGTTAATTATAGCCCGAAGTTAATTAAAATAATTTTCTTGACACAATACTATTCTTAATATTAGTAATGATTATGTAATTTGTAGGCAATTATTAAACCTGAAAGATAGTGATAATTCTTTTACTGAAGCAACGTTCAGTATATCTTTAGAATGAAAACTGAGCATGAATATGAGTGATAGACTAAACAGATTGGGAACCATATTCAATTCCCAAAATAAATCTTCAGCTCTTCGCTATAGACATGGCATAAAAGGTGGTTACTATGCGAATTGTAAATAGTTTTACGAATTGGTGTAAAAAAAAGTGGGGAAAACAAAATACTGATAATCTGAATAATTTTCAATCGAGAATTCAGGATGTCTATATTGAGTTACCCAAATATCAATATTATCACTCCCCCTATAACCCGGAAAATGAAGATACGCGATTTATTGGAAGAAAGAAGCTTACAGAAAAGCTAAAGCGGATAATTGACAATACAAAAACTGCATCTGGAGCTTATCTGATTACAGGTATCAGAGGCATGGGCAAATCAAGTTTCATCCGCTCTGTATTCAGCGATTACTCCAGGACAAAATCTGATAAAGAAGGACTGAGTTTAGCTGCCAAATACCCGATTATTCTTTTGATACTATTCTTGATTTTAGCAGTTAGGGCTTGTTTCCAGTCCTTTGACAACACCCTGGAAACTTTGTCGCTGGGAAAGCTTATCAGTTTTTCAATGACAGCCTATACCTTTTTCATTCTGCTTTTTACGCTGTTTTCTGTAGAACGGTTTACGAAAAGCTTTCGCAACAACAATATACTGCCATTAGGAAGGAATTTTTCATTATTAGGAAATGTGAATATTTTCTTTATTGGGATTTATTTACTAGCCATCATTTTCCCCAATATACCATTCATGAGCAGTATCTTTTATACACAGACTCGTTTTAATCTCGGATCATACGCGCTGTTTGCTGTTTCATTTCCGTTTTTAATTTTTATTATCTATCCTTATAGTAAGTATAATTTGTATAAACCTGTCAAAGATATCCACGTAGTATTTTTCCTTTTATCAATGTACTTTTTAACGCTCTCCTCAGCTCTGTCAATGTTACATTTCAAGGTAATTGATATAGTTGATTTAGTGCTAGTACAAATATATCCTGTATTGTTTATCAGCATATTGCTGTTGATTCTTCGGTTTGGATATTACTATAACAGATTACACGATAAAAAGTACGAATCTGAAGATATAGTATCTTTCTGGAAAGTACTATGGCAAGAGATTTTCGATATCAAAAAGAAGAATACCGATATGGTCGATATCTCAGTGGGATATGATACAATCAGCGAAAGAGATATCTTTGTTCTGATTACGAAAGGGCTTAAAGAAAAAATCAAGGAATACACAATCAGCAAGCATTACAATATGCACTGGCTGTTTTACATACTTATATTTCTGATTACATACAGTTTACCAATTGTTGTAAATTTCCGCCATGAATTCTATAACAAGTACGAACTAGTTGGGATATTCCCTTCGCAGATGAATAGTCGTGAAAATAAAAGCATCAGGACATCATATAGTAATTTCTATATTCAAAACAAACAGGAATTACAAAAGAGACTTAATATATATTATAGCAATTACGAAGAGGAACAAAAGCTAAACAAAAACAACTACCCCGACTCTTTATCGATGATAATTGATGTCAAAAGTTCATTGATAAATAGTAAAAAACCTCTTAAGATTGACATTAGCAAAACTGACTCAGGTAATCAAGAAAAAGTAGAAATTCAGCCATCTGATAAACAAGCTCAAAACTATAAAGTATCACTAAGTTCTCAGGGAGATAAATCAAAGAGCGTACTAAGCAATAGTTATCATTATCCCATTATTAAATGGCTGGGTTTGGAAAGCTGTAAAATGATTGCTTCAATAGATATTTATACCAGTAGTGTATTGCAGTACTATTTGAACAGATTAACGATTCCCTTACAGTACATTAACCTAATCGACAATTATTATTACATAATATTTAGATACAGTTTGTTTATGCATATTCTATTGGTTTTCTTCGTAATCTGGTTAGTGAGAATAATCATAAAAATTAAACTCAAATACTTCGATAAGATTTATAAATCTATCCAGGAACTGGAAACCAGGCTTTATGCTTCCTTTTCTTCTTCCCGGGGCACAGATGTACCATCGTATTCAGGAATAACAAGCTTACTCAGGCTAAGACAGACAAAAGTAGACCACCCACTGCCATCTGCTAAAGAAATTGAACAGGAATTAATCAAAATATTCCACCTGATAAAAGTCAAGCATGACAAGGGTAAACTACCGCTTTTCCTAATATTAATCGACGAAATTGATAAGATAGAAGCATTTTCCAATCAAACCTTAGCTGAAATTGAAGAAGAAACGACAGAACAGTTGAGTTCAAAATCTCAGCTTACAACTATAGCCGAACAGACCAGAAAGCGTAGGAATTCTATTTTCAACCTTCTATCCAATCTTAAGCACTTCTTTACAACTACAGAAACCAAGTTCTTCTTTATCGCCGGCAAAGAAATCTATGATGCCTCATTAGCTGATGTATCTGACAGGGACTTCTTTTTGAGAAGCATATTTCACGATGTCCTGAATATCGAAAGTTTCTATAAAGATTTATCTGATGGAAATCCGCAGTCTATATCGACCATGACTGAATCATACATTTGCCAGTTTCTGATACCCAGGGATTATATTAATAACCGTAGGAAAATAGAAGGTTTATCTTCAAAATATAAGCTTTATTGTGTTAGAGAATACAGAGGTTACTTGCAGGAGAATATGAATCTTCATGGTAAAGAACTTGACAAGGTTATCAGCGTACTGCAACATTTTGTTGTTTATTTAGCATATCGGAGCAATGGCGCTCCCAAGAGAATATCAGCTTTGTTCGAAGAATTTATAGAGCCTTTTCCTGTAGAAAAATTGTCGTACATCAAGAAAAATGAGTTGTTGGTCGGTAGAAGCGCTAATAATCTTTACTTACGCTTTGGGTATTATAATCAATATGTTATAGAGTTTACAAATTACCTGGTAGGACCACTATTGCTTCCATCTAATGCCTCTGTACAGGATTTTGGAGATAAACTCTTAGTAGACACATCCTTTATCTATGATCATATCCTCAAGTTCCACAAAACAGGTTTTTCATGGCAGGATTTGGAGTTTATGCCGGAATTCCTTGATATTAATAAAGCTCCTGAGCTGAGAGATATGATGCAGAGAGTATTGACCAGTTTACAACAATCGCACATGGAATCGATTCAAAACGGGATATACAATTTTGTCTTTAATAAACGCATTGTAGAAGAAATTCGGTTTTTATCCAAAGTATCGGAGAAGGATGCTGCCGCCTTCAATTTCACTTTAGATGAGTCCTTTGTCATGAAGCGCCATCATTATCAGAAATTGAAAATTCTCTCCAACCAAAGATACCTCAATACGCACACAGAAATGCAGATTGATAATTCCGAAATGTTTACCCATTTACTTCTGGGTGACCTTCACTTTAATGATGAAGAATATGAAGAAGCTCTGATTCAATACCGCAAAGCTATTCAGCCAATCAGGTTTCAAACTATTCCTCAACATGAAATCACATTATTTATTACATTTTTAAAGTGTATGCTAAAGATTGGTTTGACTTATGAAAAGATGCACAATTATGATAACGCTTTAGCTTACTATGAAAAAGCCTGTGTTGATGTCGTAAAATTCAGAAATATTGATTTAAAAGACTTGGAGCTGATTGAAGTCCAGATTAAGAAGCTTAAAGATGATCCGAATAATACCAGATTAAAAAGGCTAGTTAAGAGAAGCGACTTCCTGTTCGATGATATAAAAACACGTCTTATTCATAGGGTTGAGCACATCAAGAAAGGAGAAACTCATAGATTGATAATCAAACCTTCACAGCTTGATGTATGTTTCATAGAATCCATAGAAGATCATGAAATCGAATTACCTCTTTTATCTTCATATAAAAATAGTAAGGTTATTGAGCGTTCGAATAATTTTTGGCATCTGTTAATCAGAACCGAGTTTTCTCCTCAAAAAGAAGAATTATTGTCCAAGATTGCAGTGTTTGAAAACGTTAGGATACTTATCCAGCCATTCATAGCAAAATTGCATGTTCTGGAAAAAGCTTATCACGGAGGCTTGGTACTAAGCGATATGAACAGAGTAGAAAAGGAATTTGACTTTATCAATAAAATTTTGAGAAAAAGGGAGGAGCAATTTATCCAATCTGAGTTCTGGAAGAAAATTGGTGACTTAATTTTCTTCAAAAATCCGGATTTTATTCAAAGCTCACTTGACGTCAATGGAACGATAATGTTGAGAGATTTTAAAAAAACAATCCTATATCAAAACCTTAGATACTTTACCCCATTTCGTCATAAACTTAATAAGATGTTTCTAGAGTGTACAAATCCTAATGCATATCCTAAGTGTACTGTATATACTGAGCCATGCTTATTATCAATCCAAAGTTGTTATGCCTGTTACATCTATATGCACAATATTGATCATCTGCACAGAACATACTTTGAACCTGATGACCTATTGGGAAGAACTCAATCTGGATCAGCCAAATACAAATTTTTAGATACAATAAATAAGATCCTCAATAATATGGAACAAAAACGATATGAACGCCTCACACCGGTACAATGGGTTGACCTGGCAAAGAATATTTCAGCTTTAAGCGATTGTTATATGTCGTGTTGTGTAAAGAATTTGGAGAATGATACATTACTGAGTGGTATTATTAACAGGATATGGGTTTCATTCACAAGACTAAAAGACCTTCAGGAAGCTCAGCATAATCAAAACAATGAAGTGGATAAGCTAAATCATCCATTCCATTCAATAGTACTAAACGAGATTTTTTCTCAAGATAACCATAACACCCCGATTATTAAAGCTTTTATAGGATATCTGACTGCTCTGCTTGTATTCAGAAGAACCGGATACTATAGGTATGAAGCAGATTCTATCAGAAAAATTGTCTATCTGCTGTACACATTTCATGGATATGACCCAAGCAAACAAGGGATTAGATTATTTTTTGACGCATTAATCAATCTTGGTATTCAGGAATGTTATCACACCTACGATTCAATCCATAGGTCTGAGATTAACAGGAAACGTGAGTTTTTGCTTAATCAACCCATAGGAAGTCGAAAGATGGTTCAGATCAATAGTATTTCCATATATCCTGAAATCAACGAATTGATAGCGATTTTTGAAGGTTACAAGTTAAAACGTTATTTTGTGATTATGAACAGATTGAAACCATATAAGATGCATTATTCATATAAAATGGAAATGCAGTGTTTATTTAAACATGCCATTCAGGAATTCCAGGATTTCGTTAACCAGATTGGGCCCTATGCTTTTGCCAATATGATGAGTATCAGAGCCTTGAACCTGAATTTTAAATCTAAATTTTACTCGCTGATTTATCAGATTTTGTGTGAAAAATATAACTATGATCATGATTATAAAGAGGAATTTGAAGCACAAGAAAAGAGGAGATTAGAGCAGGTGGTTGATGCTGACGATCTGGAATATTTACGGAGCATTGATATTATACCCATAAACACCCTCCCAGGGAATAATGATAATCCTGTCCAACTCAAAGACGTATTATTCACCCTGATAAAAGAGGGGTTATATTGCATGGAAGCAATAATTAAGTATTTACATATAGCAGGCATTTCATATACTACAAATCACTCTTGCCAGGCGAGTGCATACTTTCACATGGGCAGGTGGTGCAAACATATAGATGAATTTATCGTGCTAATAGACGAAGATCAAAAATCAAAGTATCTTGACCCGGTTAAAGAGAAAATCACTATTATCACTCACGGGTATTATTATGCCAAGGCAAAAGAACATTACAAATTAGCTTTGGATGTTCAGCAAGGAGGCGAAGCATATCAGAGAATTATCCGCAATATGTACTTCTTAAATGAAGATTTCAATTCCGATTTGTTCCACTTCTCTCATGCCCTGGAAAGAAGTATCCTAAGACAGAAGGAGACTTACAACAGATTCAAGTCGTTGAGAAATCTGGACCAGAAGTCCGAATTGTACAAAAAGGATAATTATCTAAAAGAAAGAACTTCAGAATCTAATAGTATGAATTAAAAAATTCTGCAGAATCACAATTATGAGTAAAGGTGTTACTCAACATCACGACTATCTCACTCTTTTGTCTTGACAAGCAAGGGCGGGTTAATTATTGTTTTATTCAAATAATCCCGATATGAGGTGTTAAACATGAAGAAACTAATGTGGCTGTTTATTATACTCTTTCCTTTGATGCTTTTAGCTCAGGAAGAAGGTATGCCGACAGAGCCTGAAAATGGAATCGGTATGGGTGGAATGGTAGGTTCTGTAACAATCGGAGACCAGACTTATTCCCAAATCAGATTAATGCCTGAGATAACATTCTGGAAGTTTGGTTTTGGACTGGATATTGACCTTTTGATAGATGCGGAAGGGAATGTGCGCAAGGAAGACTGGGATGAAACCAAGGATATAATCAATAAAATTTACTATATCAGATTTGCTCAGAGAGGTGATCCTTTTTACGCCAGAGTAGGCGGATTTCCTTTTTACACTTTAGGACATGGGCTGATTATGAAAGACTATTCCAATATGCTGCTCTATCCCAATCAGAGAAATATAGGCGCAATGATGGGTTTCAACCTGCCTTTACCTTTGAAACCCGGAGCAGAGCTATTCACATCCAATGTGGAGAAAAACGAAATCCTGGCAGCTAATGCCCACTTTATGCCCTTCTCATTAGCAGAAATCCCCTTGCTATCCAATATAAGTGTGGGAGTTTCAGTTGCCACAGACAGAGACCAATACGGCAAATATGAAGATGCTGATAACGACAATGTTCCTGATGTCTTAGACCCAAATCCTGATTTACCAAACTATGTTTATGACCTCGATGGTGATGCGATAAATAACGTTGTTGACCTGGATATGGATGGTGATAGTATTCTGGATTCTCCCTGGGTAAATGATTATGTTGCAGACCAGTATCCTGCTCTAATGGACTCTACTCTGGCAGCGTTACTGGATAATCAGATAGACCCTCTGCACCGCTACGGAAATAAGAAAGATGTTAAAATCTTCAGTGTTGATTATGATTTACCCCTTATCACAACAAAGCTTTTTACACTGGGACATTATGCTGAAATCGCCAAGATAGAGAATTACGGTACTGGTTTTATCTTCCCGGGCTTCTATTCAAAATTCCTTATCTTCAATGCTAATCTGGAATTCAGAAGATTTGGCGAGAAATTTATCCCTGCCTATTTTGATAATCTGTATGACGACCAAAGAGCTTATGTGATGGGTGATACAATCATGACCAAAGATATGATGCTGGATTATGTAAAAGCTTCTTATGGCTGGTATGGCAGTCTGGAAGCTAATCTCTTTAATGTAATCATCATGCGGGCTGCTTATCAGGATATGTATGGTGAGGACGTGCAGACAGGTAAATCCATTTGGGCAAAGGTTGGTCTTGACCCCAAGATTATTCCCAAACTCAGAGAAGCATCAATCGGTTATGCTCAAACGAATGTTCCCTATATTTCTGTAAAGAAAATCCAAACTCCTTCTGCTCAGATTGATGGCAAAGTAGCCTATGGACTTTCCGCCAATACTTTCCTGGTTGGTAAATACTCTGAACGTTATGTTGACATCAATGGAAACGGCAAGATTAAAGGCAAAGACGAGACGGTAAAATCAATGACCTTTGGGGTTGAGTTTCAGTTTTGATTTGTAGATTCGACACTTTTATATAATTAAAGGCTCGCATTGCTGCGAGCCTTCTTTTTTCTTGCTGTAATTGCAGCAAGGAGGGAAAACTATATCAGGACTGTTGTACTTCAGGAAATATGAGCGCTACCTCACGCAAGGCATGGTCATGAGTATCAGAAGCGTGAACAGCATTCTCAGTATAAGTATCGGCATATAAATAGCGGATAGAGCCCATCTTTCGGGTCTCAGAATTTGTATCACCAATCAGGTCAAAGTTGACAACCCAGAGGTTGATTGGTAAATAGGTAATATTTCAGGAATGACAGTTTATGAATTAGGTTATAGATAAGCCACTTACTTAATTCGTACAAATTTTCCAGTTTTTACAAACATAGGGCTTTTTATCCGATAGAAGAAAACACCGTTTCCAGAATCTGAACCACTATCATTTTTGCCGTCCCAGGTTAAGGTATTATTACCTTTATCAAGAGTTTCTTTGGCAAGAAGTCTGACTCTCTGACCTTTTGAATTATAAATGCTGATTTCCCCCATGACTTTCTCTTTGACCGTAAAGGATAGTTGTATTCTTGCTGAGAAGGGGTTAGGGCTCATCTGTATTGCAGATATAAATGGTATTTCTGGTAATATTTCATCGTCATCTGATACATTACCGAAAATGATTTTTTGCAGTTCCAGATAAGAAGATTGCATGTTAGCTGCATAGAAGTCGTTGTTCATAATGCACGAGCTGACTGTCCAACCTCTGTTAAATAAAGGAACTGATCCGTCAGTAGGTAAAATGATATTACCGGTTGAATCAAAGAATACATAATACGCTGATAATCCATTATCATTTCTCAGATATATTATCACTCCCTCTGCATTACTATTCATTTCTATTGAGCAGCAACTGAAATAGTTAATACCTATTGAAGCTGAATTCCAAATTGATGTGCCATCAAATCCGGTTTTGCAGATTTGATTACTACCAACACTGTATATTGCGTCATATATTTTAGTAATGCCTCCGGGAACATCGAAATAGGTGGGCATTTCGTTTAGAGAATTCGGGTTATGGAAGTATCTGTAATATGCAACAAAAATTTCACAATGGGGGTCATATTCTGTCCCACTCTCATAATAGTTGAGGAAGAATCCATTCTCAGCAGCAATCAGATTACCGACAAGCTGTTGAGCTGTGGGATGTTCCAGTTCCACAAGATTGCTATTACCCAAGCTCCATCCCTGAACAAAGGTACCGTCAGGATTGATTCTTGTACTGTAGAGATAAACACCGTTTTGCCAAACTACTGTCCGTTGATTTGCATTAAAAGAAATATCACTTGTGGTCTCATAACTCAGAGCAATACCACCAGCAACCCATTGCTCAACCCCGTTTATATACTTCTGGCATCTTAACTGATGGACTTCTGAGACATTGGTTACCCAGAACGCATAAAATGCAACTCCATCGCAAGTGACGGCATAATCAGTGGCGTTATGAGCAACCAGAATACCCGAAACAGGGCTGTAAGGTGTTCCACTGGAATCGAAGCATTGCATAATAATGTTTGAATCCCATGGAGATGTGTAAACCCTGTTTAGTACATAGACCTCACTGCCGCTTGATGCCGCAGAAAAATCATACAATCCCTGAGCATAATTATCCGGATAGGATATCTCAAGCGTACCATTTGAGATTCCATCCCCAGTGACAAGCGTGTGATATAACCGTGGATGATTATTATGGTCAGTGATCCAAAGGCACATGACCTTATTACCCAACTTGAAAAGAGCTGACTGCTGAATTTGACCATCTAATCCGCTTGTTAGCATTGTACCATTAATTCCGGCCAGCAAAGTACCATTCAGGTTCACAGACTGGTATAATATCTCTGTATGATAATAATCCGAAAATGTAATCAGGACTTGAACAGAACTTCCAGCTGTCACCGATAAGGACACACCGTCATTAATAGCTGTAGATTGGTACAATAGAGCGTCATTTCCCATAGTGATGTTGCCAGCAGAATCAATATGCTGTGAATAAATCCACGTTTCTCCGTTTCTCCAAATGTAATACACACCACCAGAAATATCGGGTTGACAAATAAAATAATCAGATTGTAAAGTAGAGCCCATTTGAGTGACACAAACAGCATCGCTCCAGACGGAACTGCCATCAGATGATACTTTCTGTGCCATTATCCCCTGTTGGGTATTCCAGGATATTATCAGGCTTGTACCGCTAACTGACGTAAACAGTTGTGACAAATGCTGGTTTGTGGCCACCGCAAGAGGTTGATTCCATACAGAATTCCCAGTTATATTAAATTTATTACAATATATCGTATTAAGCTGGTTAGCAGTGCTATAATCGCTCCAGGTAATGAAATAATCACTACCACTTGCGAGGTTAATACTATAATCATAATAAACATTATTATCGGTAGTAATAAATACCGGACCCGAGGCAATTGTACCGTCGTTATTGATTTTTTCCATTTGCAAATCTGTTTCACCAGTCCAGGATGACGACTTGGAAATGAAGACTATGCTGTTATCGGGCAATACATCACTTTTTATAGGATAATCAGATTCAATATTGTCTAAAGCTACCCAACTGTTCCATATCCAAACACCGTTTGAATTCATCCTTCTTACGAAGTTGTCTCTGAGTATATATACTCCACCTTGATGGTCTGGCTTGATTTCATGTACTGTGAATGCATAGTAATCGACTGGGGTAACCCATAACAACTGACCTGCTTCGTCAAATTTCTGCACCTTTGTTCTTGCATTTTCTTGCCAGAAAACCATGATGTTACCATCTGATGTCCTACACAAATACGGCGAGTATTGATCATAATTGCTTGAATATAAAAGCATTGGTTCATCCCATACACTGTTTCCCGCTGCATCAATCCGGGTAATATAAATACATCTGCTATCAGTTGACTCCTGACTCCATGCGTAGATAATTCCACCATCTGATATTGGAATAGTATAAGAGTTAAATTCGAAAGAGATATTCTGATATTCTGCAATTCTGAGTGGTTCTTGCCAGCCTACTAAAGCAAAAATAGTTGCACAGAACAGGAGCAGTAATGCTGTAATAATGAATATACGCAAAGTATCCTCCCATAAACATAGTGGATAGCATTATTAACTTTCTATTCAAAAATGTGATACGTGTCAAGATATTTTTGATAGTAATGCCTTCAATAATAGGAAAAATAAATTTAGTTTATCCTATAACTAAAAAAAACGACTTAGTTGAAGTTATTGAATTGGATTGTTTGGATTAATATGGATTTGTTATCCAGATGTAATTGAACACCAAGGGATAAAGGACGATGTTCTTCAAATACTCAGTATGATAAAATCAAAAGGCTCGCATTACTGCGAGCCTTCTTTTTTTCTTGCTGTGGTTGCAGCAAGGAGGGAAAAATATATCAGGACTGCGGTACTTCAGGAAATATGAGTGCTATCTCACGCAGAGCATGATCATGTGTATCAGAAGCGTGAACAGCATTCTCAGTATAAGTATCGGCATATAAAGAGCGGATTGAGCCTATTTTGCGGGTCTCAGGATTTGTATCACCAATCAATTCCCGCAAATGATATACTGCTTCATCTTTCTCCAAAAGGGCTGCTACAATCATACCCGAAGTCATGAAAGTAACTAACCTTTCAAAGAATTCCTTTCCGATGTGCTCTTGATAGAATTGACTTGCCAAAGGGAGGTCAAAGGTAAGTGACTTTAGCTTGATTATTTTAAACCCATGCTTTTCTATGATAGTAAGAATTTCGCCGATATGGTGCTTGCGGGTAGCATTGGGTTTGATTAGCAGCAGGGTCTTTTCAATCATTTCTTCAGATAGATAGTTTCAAAATAATCCAGAGCTGCAACTTTTACTGCTATATCACGATTTAGCATACTGCTCATACTGATTTTGTGCTTCAATACATTAGTCCAGGCTTCGTATACTTCATTAGGCTTGAATTCACAGCCGGTATATTGCTTGAGCATCATCGGATAAAATTCATCTCTGTCACTCTCAACTCTGGCAATGATAAGCTTCTGGCTTTCAGGTAAAACATCATAATCTTTGTATCTGATGTCAACAACTGCATAGCCTAATTTCAGTAGATTCTCATAATTGACTTGGAATTCTTCAGTCGGTGCCATTGTATCTCCCTTCTTTATCTTTATTCTCGACAAAATAAACTGGTTTGATTTATAGTCCACATTAAAGAAATGAGTCTGACAGTCAAGAATAATATTAATGACAGGTACATGATGAAATATCTGCATTCTGTAGAAATGGTCTTATGCAAAAGAATGAAGAATTACGGTATGATTTGTTTATTATTACTGACTTGTTATCCTGCCATCGTAATGGGTATGAGTAATAGTCCTGCAGACACCAAGCCAATCATACTCTCTGATAGCACCCATGTAAACCCGGATTCTCTAAAGCAAAAGTTTCTGAAAGTGTATAAGACTTACAGGACACAAAAACAAAACGAATTGTATAAACTAAACTGGCTAAACAACAATTACAACTATATGTTTGATATGTATGATTCTGAGCTGTCAGATAGCGAGTTGTATGACGTATCAAAAGAAGTATATCTGGATTACTATTTAAGAAAAGTTGAGCTATATAATTACAACAATATCGTATATTTCTATCTTGATATGAAACATGCTCAAAGCAGAAAAGGGGCTATTCAGTTCCGAATACCGCTACCCAATTTTACAAATCTGTTTGAAGATAAGAAAACACTTGAGGATTAGACATGTCGATTTTTAAACTTGTATCAGATTATCAGCCTTGTGGAGATCAGCCGGACGCAATAGCAGAACTTGTTAGCGGTCTCAATGAAAACAGACCATATCAGGTTTTACTGGGAGTAACAGGCTCAGGTAAGACATTTACAATTGCTAACGTCATCACTCAATATAACAAACCCGTTCTCGTATTATCTCATAATAAAACTCTGGCTGCACAACTGTATGGTGAATTGAAACAACTCTTTCCTGAAAATGCTGTTGAATACTTTATCAGCTATTATGATTATTACCAGCCGGAAGCATATATACCCGGAAAAGATATATATATTGAGAAAGACTCTGATATCAATGAACAAATAGAGAAACTGCGTTTGAGAGCAACAATGTCACTGATGGAAAGAAAGGATGTGATAATAGTCTCATCCGTTTCCTGTATCTATGGATTAGGTGTTCCCGAAGAGTACCGGGAAGCGCTGATTCGTGTAAAAGTCGGCGACAAGATGGATAGAGAAGCCCTTATCCAGAAGCTGGTTCAGGCTCATTACAGCAGAAATGATATAGCTTTTCAGCATGGCGCTTTCAGAGTACGGGGTGATGTAGTGGATATCTATCCCGCCTATCTGGAACACTGCATCAGAGTTGAGTTCTTTGATGATGAAATAATCAATCTGGAAAAACTGCACCCTATATCATATCAGTCACTGGGAAAAGTAGATGAATATCCTATATATCCGGCTATCCACTTTATTATGTCACCCGATAAAATGCAGGGAGCGTTGGTATCAATTGAAAACGAGCTAAGGGATAGAGTTAATTACTACACAGAAAACAAACGTTATGTAGAAGCAGACAGATTACAGCAGCGGACAAAGTTTGATTTGGAAATGCTGCACGAATTGGGTTACTGCTCCGGTATTGAAAACTACACAAGGCATCTGACAGGAGTGAAGCCGGGTGAACCGCCAAACTGTCTTCTGGATTACTTTCCTGATGACTTTTTGTTTATCATTGATGAATCCCATGCTTCGATTCCACAGGTGCATGGTATGTACGGCGGAGATTATACCCGCAAGAAAAACCTGGTGGAATATGGCTTCAGATTACCTTCTGCTTTTGATAACAGACCACTCAGATTTGATGAATTTGAGAAATTCCTGAAACGCGTAATATTTGTCTCAGCCACTCCTGCTGATTATGAACTTGAGCTAACTCAGGGCGTAATAATTGAACAGGTAATCAGACCTACAGGTTTACTGGACCCGGAGATAGAAATCAGACCGATTAAACATCAGGTAGATGATTTGATTACGCAAATCAGGGAAAGAACAGCCAGGCATCAAAAGGTACTGGTCACAACACTAACCAAGCGCATGGCTGAAGATTTGACAACTTATCTGACCAATGCCGGTATCCAGGTACGTTATCTACATAGTGATATTGATTCCATTGAAAGAATAAAGATAATCAGAGGACTCAGAACAGGTGAGTTTGACGTAATAGTAGGCATTAATCTATTAAGAGAGGGTCTGGATTTGCCGGAAGTGTCATTAGTGGCTATCCTGGATGCTGACAAAACCGGGTTTCTGCGTTCGACACGCTCTTTAATTCAGACATCCGGACGCGCTGCCAGACATGTGGATGGTAAAGTAATCTTCTTTGCAGATGAGATTACAGATGCCATCAAAGAAACAGTGGCTATCACAAACAGCCGTAGAGCCAGGCAGATGAAGTATAATGAAGATAACAATATCACACCTCAGACCATTATGAAGACTTTGGAGCAAATCCAGCAAGCTACTTCAGTCGCAGAAGGATATGACAATATTGACAAGGTCAAGCAAAATAAGAAGATTGATAAAGCTGAATTTATGGAATACCTGGATCTGGATAATAAAGACAAAATTCTGGAGCTTTTAAAAAGAGAAATGCGTAAAGCTGCCCAACAGCTTCAATTTGAACGTGCTGCAGAACTCAGAGACCGCATATTAGAATTGGAAAGTATATCATGATTATTTATGAAAGCAGCATCAATTGCTGAAGAATGTAAGATGAAGGGGTTTAGAATGAATCCGTATATCCTGATTGCCATAATCAGTTGTGTATTATTCGGCTTTACCACAATCATGCAGAAAAAGACAACCGGAATTGATAGTGTAACTTTCGCTATGATATCTTTAGGCGCTAGCTTTCTTAGTGTACTGTTGTACTGGTTGTTTTTCAGCCCGGACAAAAATTATAGCTGGAGTGGCATAAATTATAGTCTTACAGCCGGAGTATTGTCGGGATTTGCCTATCTCTTCTTCATAATTGCGCTTAGGATGTGTAAAGTAAGCACCGTTGTTATCATTAATTCTTTCAGTGCAGCAATAGCTGTTGTCCTATCAGTAATACTTCTCAAAGAGCATTTGACACTAACTCAGATTATTGGCATCTTTATGGGATTGGGTGGTGTAATCCTTGTGACGATTTAAGGTTAGGATAGATATCAGGTATTCAATTTTGCTGTAAGCGTAGCTTTTATCTCTGCAAGAAAGGGATTTGAAGCATCTTTTCTGCTTCTCAGAAATTCAGCAGGAATTACTTCTTTATGAATAAAAGGTCCTGGCATACTGTCCATAATATATATTGTGTCAGACAAATGAATAGCTTCGTCAATATCATGTGTAACCAGAATGATAGTCTGCTTCAGTTTTGCTTGAATTTTAATCAGCCATTCCTGCATTTGTAGCCTGGTAAGTGCATCCAGATTGGCAAATGGTTCATCCAGAAGCAGGATATCGGCTTCAGACATAACCGTTCGGAGGAAAGCAGCTCTTTGCTTCATACCCCCTGATAGTTGCCAGGGTAGATGATGCTCATAGCCGGTTAAACCGAAATCTGATAATAGGCTTATTACTTTTAGTTTTGCTTTTTTGATGTCTTTTTTCTTTATTCTATATGGAAGAATGGCGTTTTCCATTAATGTCAGCCAGGGTAAGAGTAAATCTTCCTGAGGCATGTATCCCGCAAATCCTGCTTTACCTGTAATATCCTTGCCCTGCTCAAATATCGTACCGCTATCAGGTGTTGTTATCCCGGCTATTAGTTCAAGAAGAGTACTTTTCCCACAGCCGCTGGTGCCTATGATACTAATGAATTCCTGCCCGGTAACCTCAAAGGTGATGTCTTTCAAGACCAAAACTGACTTTCCCTTAAAAAGAAAAGATTTACAGAGCTTCTCAACCTTGAGAATACTATTCATCTGTCGCCTTTATGATTTACTTAATTCTTCGGAAGGAATTCATTGGTAAAAGCAGCTTTGGTATCTATGCTTTTGGTGAGAAGCCCTTGCTTCACCATCCAATCATTAAAACGTTGCCAGACTTCAGCTTTTTGTAATCCCCACTGAGGACTATCAGCCTGATATTGTGTACTTAAATACTTTTGACTGGCTTTGACTAGCTCGGGTTTTAGTTCCGGAGCGTGTTTGAGAAGAATACTTGCAGCAGAATCAGGATTGGCAATGGCGAAGGCATATCCCGCAGCGGTGGCTCTCATAAAGCTTTTGACTAATTCAGGATTGGTTTTAATAATATTGTCGCTGGTAATGATAACCGGAGTATAATAATCCAGAGCAGGTTCTAAATCCTTTAGAGCAAGGAAATTCAAATCCATTTTTCTCAGTTGGGCTTCTACCCCATCCCATCCTGAATAAATCCATTCAAAGTCAGCATCTCTGCTAATAGTAGAAAAGAAATCAGTTATCCCTGAAACTATTTTTACTTTAGTAAAATCAGCATTTGATTTCTTCATAATTGCTTCTAATACTGCCTTTTCTGAAGGAGAATCCCAGGAACCATAACGCTTACCTTCAAAGTCTTTAGGTGTGATTATATTCGATTTCTTCAACGACGCAAAGCCCGAAGTATTATGTTGGATAACTGCTGCAATAGAGACGAGTGGGATATTCTCAGCACGCGCTCTGGTTACATTCTCCTGATATGATACACCGAATTCACTTTTACCTGTTGCTACAATCTGGTCAGTATATCCCGAACCCGGTTGTACTATCTTAACATCAAGTCCTTCGTTCTTAAACAGCCCCTGCTCCAAAGCTACATAAAGACCGGTATGGTTTGTATTGGGAGTCCAATCCAATGTTACGGTAACAGGAATCAATGTCTGTGGCGTTTTTTTACAGGATGTAAGCCCTATCAGTAAAAGCAGGCAGATGACAATAATTACAAGGTTCTTCATTCTATCTCCTAAATGAAATAATTTATGCACGGGGATGATACATTCTATGAGTTTCCACCAGATATCTGGTATCTACATGAGTGTAGATTTGTGTAGTATTAATACTGGAATGCCCCAGAAGTGTCTGAACAATCCTGAGATTTACACCTGCTTCCAGTAAATGTGTGGCAAAGGAATGTCTGAAAGTATGAGGCGTGATGTCTTTCTTAATCGCTGCATTGAGAACGGCTTGCTGCAGTATCTTCCAAAACCCCATGCGGCTCATTTTATTGCCGAGTTTATTCAAAAATATGTAATCGTTCTTCTTAAATTTTAACAGTATGGGTCTGATATTAACTATATAACCCGAGACCAGTTCCAGGACATTATCTAAAACAGGCACATATCTTTGTTTGCTGCCTTTACCTCTGATCAGAATAACCTTGTCATTGTATACAATGTCATGAATAGTCAATCCCAGCAGTTCAGAAATTCGCAGTCCCGTGGCATAGAGTAATTCCATCATCGCCTTGTTACGAATCTGGAGAGGTTGTTCAACCGGTAAAGAATCCAATAGTTTAAACATTTCATCAACACTCAGGAAATCAGGAAGGTGCTGGCTGATTTTTATCTTTGGAACTTGCTCAAAATCTACTTGTACATCCATTTCCTGACGTTCAAGATAGAGAAAGAATTGTTTGATAGCAACTCTCTTACGAGCTAAGGAAGTATTTACCAGACCAATACTCTGAAGTGTCACAAAGTATGAAACAATGTCACTTGCAGTATAGCTTGTCAACACTTTGGGGCTGTATCGAAGAAAATCTTCCAGGTCTCTGCGATAGCTTTCCACGGAGTTTTCTGCCATGCCTTTCTCAACTTTGAGAAAGTACAGAAAGCTGTTTAAAGCACTGATAAGCTGAGGATTGAGTGTATTACTCGCTACTAAAGTAATTGGGAGTCTCCTTGGTAATTCTGATATCGTGTGGATGTGATTCTTTTAATCCTGCCGAAGTGATTTCTATAAACTCAGCATGCTCTCTCAGTAATTTTAAACTCCTGGCACCGCAATAGCCCATTCCAGACCTGATACCACCGATAAGCTGATAGACAAAGTCTTTCAACGGACCTTTATAGGGCACCATACCTTCTATACCTTCGGCAACAAGCTTATTGTCTTCTTTTTCACTCTGGAAATATCTGTCTTTGCTACCTTGTTTCATTGCTCCGATAGAGCCCATGCCACGATATGATTTAAAACGTCTGCCATTAAAGATAATAGATTCTCCTGGGCTTTCATCAGTCCCTGCAAACAAACTGCCTATCATGACAACATTTGCTCCACCTGCCAGAGCTTTAACGATATCTCCGGAGTATTTAATCCCACCATCGGCTATGACGGGAATACCTGCTTTTTCAGCAATCTCAGCACAATCCATTATTGCTGTTAACTGCGGAACTCCGATACCGGCGACAACTCTGGTTGTACAAATTGAACCCGGACCAATTCCCACTTTAATCGCATCTGCACCTGCATCAATTAGATATTGAGCAGCCTTGGCAGTGGCAATGTTACCTGCGATAATTTCTATCTTGCAGGACTTTTTAATCGATTTGATAGCTTTGGAAATATTGGTATGATGACCATGGGCTGTATCTATGGTAATAACATCCGCTCCCATGAGTATGAGTTCTTTTGCTCTTTCCAGATAGTCACCCGTGACTCCTATGGCAGCACCAACTAAAAGACGATTATTCTTATCCTGCACAGCGTAAGGATAATCGATTTTCTTCATAATGTCCCGGACAGTTATCATCCCGACTAAATCACCGATGGAGTTAATGATTAGCAGTTTTTCGATTCTATGCTTGTGCAACCGTGCCTGTGCTTCTTCCATGGAGATACCTTCCGGTGCTGTCACCAGCTTTTCCCTGGGAGTCATTAGTTCGTGCACAAGAATCTTGGAATTCAACTCAAACCGCATATCACGATTGGTAAGAATTCCGACCAGTTTGCCATTTTCAACTACAGGGAAACCACCGATTTTATGCTTGCTTTTCATTGCAAAAACTGTCTCCAGAGTATCGGTGGGAGATATAGTATATGGATGGCTTACGACTCCGCTTTCGGCTCTCTTTACCCGATGAACTTCGTTTGCCTGTTCTTCAATAGTCATATTCTTGTGAATAATCCCGATTCCACCTTCACGGGCGAGAGCAATTGCCAGTCCTGATTCCGTAACAGTATCCATTGCAGCGCTGATAATTGGGATACGGAGCTTTATCTTACTGGTTAACTTAGTTGTAAGGTCAACCTGGGCAGGCAATATGGTTGAGTTTTGCGGTACAAGCAGGACATCATCAAAAGTGTAAGTGCGGCGAATTAGCTTTTTCATCTCTTATTCCCCATTATAATTTTATATGATTAAGTATAATATCGGATTTATGCTTACAAACTTGGCCTACCGGCTGGAGATTTTTGAAGAATTTGCCTGAAACTTGGTGAAAAGACACTATTGGGATTACTTTTAAGAAAATCCTGTGCCATGCTTTCTGCTTTTATCGTTTCATTCTCAAGACGGGAGCGTTGCAGAGAAGCATATTCTTTGAGGATTTCATCCTTCCATTCAAATGTATACAGACTATCAGCCATTGACTTTAATCCCGAGGTTAACGCCCAGTCTGCTGCCAAAATACGCAGTTCTTCATCCTTGGCAGTTGTAGATAACTCATATACAGTCTGTACAGCCAATGAATCCTTATGACTCAGTTTTTGCTGATAAGCCTGATAAAAGGTACCCTGAGCAGTCCTGGAGAGATTCATAATCAGGATATTGATGGTCATCAGGTCATTCACATACTTACTGGATGGAGCAACTATCATCAGGTCGTTTAGTAATGAATCTGCCTTCTCGGGCATAAGCTTTGCCATGGCAATCAAGTATTGATAATACAGCAATCTATCTGGTTGTTTGTTCTTGTTTTGCTTCGCCAGAAGCAGCTCCGCCTGTTCAATCCTGTCATTAACATAGTATGTATCAATAAGCCTGAATTCAATTTCAGGCAGGTCATCAGACTGATAGGCATACTTTTTTGCATCGTTGTATATTTTGATTATTGAGTCTACATCTCTGGCTTGCCACTGCGCCAGATCTGCCAACATCAGATAAGCCTGTAAGGGGTACTTTCTACGTTCAAATATAGAATTCACTTTATTACTGCTGATATCCACTATATTGCTTAAAATACTGTCTGCCATAGCAAACTGCTTTTGCCGGATATACAACCCGCTTAGCTTGATATAGATTTCACCCAGCATAGTAACATCCGGTTGTCTGTTTCTCAGTGAATTGTAAGCCGCTATCGCCAGAGAGTCCTTACCATTAGTATATTGCTCATTAGCAAAAGTATAGAGTTTTTCTGTGGGAAGTAATTCGTATTCAGCCAGCGCTTCACTTAGCTTGCCCATCCTGCTGAGAGAGATGGCATAAGCTTCTTTGACTTCCAGACTGGAGCTGGCTTTGGCTAAGCCTTTTAGCTGTTTGATTAGTTCGGGATTATCTGTCAGGATATTCTTCATCTGGTTGCTTACGAAGAAAAGATTACCAGGTTGAGCTTCCAGAAATCTGATATACTCCGTCATGGCTTTGTCATAAATATGACTGTAATATGCGCTATTGCCTATCTCCATGCTATACAGATTATCATTATTCAGAGCTTTCCTACCCTGTTCATACATTCTGATTGCCTGCTCATAGAAACCCTTTTGCTCAAAGTAATACGCCAGCATCCGGTATCGGTTTTCTTCTTTTGGACTAAGCTGGATATAAGCTTGTGATTTATCCCATGCCTCAGTTAATTTAGCCTGATTAATAAGAAGCTGTACTTCGTATTCCATTCTTTGGTTTTCCGGTAAGACTGCCCTGTAATCTTTGAGAAGTTTATCTGCTTTGTCCATTTGATTGATTTGCAAATACATCTGGAAAAGCTGAGTTATTGATGCTGCATCGTTGGGGTATTTCTGCAGGATTTGAAGCCAGGCTTGTTCCGCTTGAGTAAACTGTCTCTGGAAGGTTAGCTGTTGAGCTTGTTGAGTTAGTATGGCTTTCTCGTCATATTGTGCATAAACCATAGTGGCTATGACCAGTAATAATGTAATTAGTATTAGTTTATTCTTCATCTATTTCTGACTCTGTTCATTTAATGTTTTGAGGTATTGTTGTATAACTTGCTGATATTCTTTGGGGAAAGCACGGTATTGCTCATCCAGCATTGCTTTCTTGCGAAGCATATCAAAGTCAGTTGACGGGATATTGGGATTATCAGGATTATTTTCAGCCGTCTCACCCTTACGCTTTTGGCTAAATTCACGCTTGTTGATTGATTTCTGGGCATCAAGCAGCTTAGACAGTATTCTTTCCTGTCTGTTAATCAAATCCTGGTCTATTCTATTCTCTTTAAGCTGTCGGGAAATAGCTTCCATTTCTTCAGCCATTTGTTTGAGGGAATTACCTTGTCTTTGGGCTTCAGGAGAATTCTGAATGGCACGCTTAAGGTTCTCAGCCAGACGCTCCTGTTCATTAGCCAGTCTCTGCAATTGTTGCTGTTCTGCATTACCCATTCGTCCGCCGTTCTGCTGCATTTGCTGTAGCATTTGCTGAGTAAGCATATTCATTGCCATCTGCTCCTGCCCCATCTGCTGCAGTTGCTTCATCAGCGACTCCATGCCTCCGCCACCCTGACCACCTTGAGAAGACTGATTCATAGCCTGCATCAGGTCATAAGCCATCAGGTTTAAGCCTTTCTGAATACCATCCAGATTTTGGGGAATGCTAAAATACTGGATTTCATTGACATTAATAAAGAAATCGCGGTAGCTTTGGGCTGCCTGATTGGAGTCTATAAAGAATTTCTGTGGCATAAACATCATCACCATCGGATTGGAAAACAGCTTATTAACACTGAGCTGCATTCCTTCATATCCTGATAGTAAATCAGGCAAAATGGGATATGGGTCTTGCTTATATTTATTGGCAGCTTCCTCATGCTTTTGTGAAAAAATCATAAGTTCTCTGACAGCAGTTTGCATGGATTGCATTGTCTTTTGTGAATTACCTGAACTGACAGAATCCTTCATTTCCTGCAATTTATTCGTCATCTTGCGCATTTTTTGTTGAGCCTGCTTTTGTGAAGACATAGATTGCTGACGCTGGTTTTTGGATAGAGACTCCTGACTGGACTGTGTATCTTTGTTTAATTCATCCTGTTTCATCATCTCTTCCAGTTCTTTCAGCATGTCTGAGGCTTCTTTATCCTTTTGGTCATCAAGCAAGTCATCAATTTTATCCATTTGTTCTTTGATACTATCCAGCTTATCACCAATTTTCTTCTGTTCTTCTGCCAGCTTATCTGCCTGATTTTTGGAGTCAGCAGTTTTATCCATCAGGGCTTGCTGCATCTTTTCCATTTCTTCGGAAATCTGCAATGCCTTTTGTACAGCCTGCTCTTTTTTGATGCTTTCCAACAGTTTAAGGGTCTGATCTATCTTTTCGTTAAAGTCTTCCAGGGAAAACTTAAAATTTTCCATAGCCTTCTTGATGGCATTGGGATCAAGGTTTTGCAGGGATTTACTGAATTGCTCCATGGCTTTTTGCAATTGCTCATTATCTATTTCAGACATAATCTGCTGAATCTTTTGCATCTTTTCCAGAGTTTCCTGCGATAAAGCCTGATTGTTTTGAACCTTGTCTATCATTTGCTGATAACTATCAGCTACTTTCTCTACCTGGTCAGCCAATTGCTGCTGGTTTTGAACCATGTTTTCCAGTTGTTTTTTATCTTCCCATTTCATAGTATCGTCTTTGAGCATTTCCCTGCGTTTCTGTTCAAAATCCTTTTGCAGTTCTGTTGACTGTTTCAGGATATCCTTGAGTTCATCTTTTTTGCCTGTTTCCTGTTGCTCAATTTCTTTATAAATTTCTTCAATAGAAGGGAAACGTGCTTTGTACTTTTTACTTATGGCTTTCTGCATCTCAGGTGAGTTATCGTTGATTTCTACCCAATAGGTTACAATATCTCCGGGCAGCATATTCATACTCTGCAAACTCAGCACATAATCCAAATCCAGATTAGCTGAATTGATTATGCCTTGTAGTTCCATAGACTGGCTATTCTGATCATTCACCTGATATTTGAGCATCAGATTTTTTAATCCATAGTCATCAGAAGCAACAATTCGCATCGGCAGCAACATATTCTGATTGAGAATAACATCGTCCCCGGGTTCTGGAATATTTATTTCAGGCGGATTATCAGGAATCACTTCTATTGTCTTTTCTTCCGGTATGCTTTTTCTGCCCAGGGCATCAGTAAGCTCCATATACCAGGTAAGAGGTTCAAGCACTTCCAGTTGGGTAACAAATGATTTCTCAGAAACAGGTTGCAAAACCTTTTCAGCACCATTGGAAAAGTGCATGCGCGCATCTTTGACAGATATATTGGTATCTATACTAAAAGTAACCAGCGTGTGCTTCAAAGCCTGGATATTACCGTAGTTTGTACTGTCCATTTCCGCTTTCAGCCTGGTATAAGCAGGATAATGATAGGAAACCGTATAACGTCTGACTGCAGGATTATCCAATACATCAATACGGAAAGTATTGGAACGGATATTCCCGGCTTTTACATAGTAACTAAAGGAGTAATCCAGCTTTTCAAACAGGTATTTCCCATCCGGCATGGCTATCTCGCGCCATTGGTTTTCTATCTTATACATCAGATGATACTGTATGTCTGATATAGCATCCACTACTTCTATCAGGACATCCTGATTCCTGCCGAGTTTCAGACTTCCCGGTTTGACTTCGATATAGGAAATGAGATTAGTGGTCTGAATACGGTTTAACCAATACTCTTCAGCGCTTTTGGGAACTTGTTTATAATTTAAACCCCAGAGCACAGCCATACTCAGAAGACATATCAGGATTACCTTTCTAAACAATGGACTAAAGGTGGGCGGATATGTTACCTGCTGCTCATGAATACGTTCTGCACCGTTGTCATATAACCTTTGATAGATTTCACTCTGAGCAATATCTGCATCTTTCTTTAGCTCTATTACATTCTGATAAAGGTCGTCCTTGCTACCATGCAAGTCATCCAACCAACGCGATATCCTTAACTGTCCTGGTCTGTATCTGTAATCATTTGCCAGAATCAGAATCACACCACCCAAACTGAGGAATCTGAATAGATTTGCCAGCATTAATATCTCAGAAGGTGCTTTGATAAATATCCTGAAAGATAAATAGAGATGAAAAGCCAGAGCCAGTATCAGCAGACACTTTATAAACGTACGTCTGAACAGAATCCCGTTATAATGCTTCCGGATTGTGTTCAGCCTTGCTTCAAATGCTCTTCTTTTCATGCTACCCTTTTATCGTCGATCCTGAGTGTCCCGCTAATGTCATCCTGAGCTTGTCGAAGGACGGGACATGTATGGATTCGATTTCCTTAATTACAACCAGAAATACTTATATTCTTACTTGTAGCAAAGAAAAGCAGGGCAGTATGCGTGTCAATGGTTTTCGCTGTCAACTATGTGTGTGCTATAAATTCTTTAATGAGCATGGACATCATCCGGTTTATTACAAAATGGATTAGCTGATTATTACTGGGTTTTATGGACGATATAGACTGGATGGACATTATGAACTGCTCCGATTGTGAGGACTCTAAGTGCTTATCTGTAGCATTCTGTTTTTCAAACCTCTCCGCCTGCTGTATGGTCTGCCACTTTGCCCTGCCCATAGTGTCCATCTTGTCCATGGAGTGCATTGATACTATCTTCAAACAGGATATTTTCGTAAAAAAAACAAGTTCAGAATAAACAACCTCATGCCCTGTATCAATCTTAATGCGTCCATAGCCCGGAGTAAGGTTCCACTTTGGTTCCACCTGGGAACCTCTTGGGCTAAGCCCAGGTGGAACCCAGGTGGAACCCAGGTGGAACCAAAGTAAAACCTTAGTCCGGGTTGAGGTGGGAACAGGAATGTAAGAACAATGATAGTAAAGCAATACGGCAAAGATGATTCCTAAAAACATTACTTATTCCGGCAATATTATTGATGGTAATCTACAACAGGTAATGCGTTAAGAGAAATGCCATAAACCAAAAAATAGTTGACAGAAATAGTACTTTCCCTGATACTAAATAAACTAAAAATATTTACCGTTGAAAATTTATGATTCCTTTATAGAAAGGGCATCGGATTACATTAACTGTTCGATAACAATAGAGGTTAGCAATGCATGATGACATTGAAAGCAGACTTTGTACTGAAACAGTAGACGATAGTCAGTTATCAGATCAACTATCTGCAGTGAAAGCTGAGCTTGAGAATCTGAAACAAGAAAACAAGATTTTGAAGCAAAATGTCAACAAATACCGTTCATTCGTAGAAAATGCCAACGATTTGATAGGAACGATTACCCTCAAAGGTATCATTACCTATGTTTCTCCCAATGTTAAGGATTTGACCGGGTTTGATGTAAGTGAAGTCATAAATCAACCAATGCTTGAGAAATTTATTCATCCTGATGATGTACAAAAAACACTTGAGTACTTTAATAATGGGATAAAGGCAAAAAGTAAGATAGCCGGAATCGATTATAGAATTCTTCATAAGAATGGCACCTGGAGTTGGTATTCCTCGAATGCTTCCCCGATTTTCGATGAGAGAGGAAGAATAGTATCATTTCTGGTGATTCAAAGAGATTTGACCGATAGAAAAAAAGTATCTGATGCGCTTAATGAAAGTCAGTTGCGGATGAATGAAGCCCAGAGGATTGGAAAAATCGGCAATTGGATTTGGCTACCGGAAAGGAATAAAATTCAGTGGTCTGAAGAAATGTATCATATCTTTGGAATCAAACCCAGAGCTGACATGACAACCAAAAGACCCCTCAAGTTCTTTTATCCTGCTGATCGTATCAGAATCATTGAGGCTACAAATAAAGCCAGAAAGACAGGTCAGCAGCAATCCCTTGAATGCCGCATCATATTACCAGGTGGCGAAATCAGGCATGTTTATGCAGCGGGTGAAGTACAGCTTGATAAAAACGGCAAACTGGAAAAGGTAGTGGGGATTTGTCAGGATATTACTGAACGCAAGATAGCAGAAGACTTACTAAAAGAGAGCACCCGCAAACTAAACACGATGGTTGATAATCTCAGGGGTGTGGTATATCGTTGTGTTAATGATGGAAACTGGACGATGGAGTATATCAGTGCAGGTATTACTGAATTGTCAGGTTATCCGGCAGAAGACTTTATCGGCAACCGCAAACGATTGTATAGTGATATCATACATCCGGACGAAGTAAAGTCAACCTGGTTCGAGATTGTATCAGCCATGGCAGACCATAGATTTTTTACCTTCGAGTATAGAATAATCCATCAGGATGGCAGCATACGCTGGGTTTGGGAACGTGGTTGTCCCGTTTTTGAAAATAAGAAGCTGGTTGCTTTTGAGGGATTTATCTCTGATATTACAGACCGTAAACATGCAGAAGAGTCTTACAAGGCGAGCAGGGAACAATACAGGCTATTACTTGATACCATGCAGGAAGGTGTGGTTTATGTTGATAATGATGATGTAATATTATATATAAACCAGAGCTGTTGTGATTTATACGGGTATCAGCAGGACGACCTGATCGGAAAGGTCGGTTATAAATTTTTAATCCATGAAGAAGACCAGCATATAGTCCAGAAGAAGAATTTATCCCGTTTAGAAGGCAATATAGATACCTATGAGGTTCGTGCCCAAAAGATTACCGGAGAAACCATCTGGTTAAAAATCAGTGGTGCGCCTATCAAAGGTAATAGCGGTCAGATTATCGGATCTGTGGGATTAATGAGTGATATAACCGAACAAAAGCGTGCCACCGATGCTTTGTTAATCAAAGACTTTGCTCTTCAATCTTCCCTGAGTGCAATCTGCTTAGCTGATATGAAAGGAAAAATCATTTATATTAATGAAGCTTATCTCAATATGTGGGGTTATCAAAGTACCAATGAAGTATTGGGTATGAATGTATCAGAATTTACCATATTGAAAGACCAGGAAGAAGAACTGATGGTCTCTGCTTTGATGAAGGAAAAGAGCTTTATCGGAGAAGGAATCGCTTTTAAAACTGACGGAACCAAATTTGACATCCAGATATCAGCCAATGTGGTAAAATATCCGTGCGGAGAACCAGTTTGCATGATGGCATCATTTGTGGATATAACGAAACGAAGATTACTTGAAGAACAACTGCTTGCCACACAGAAAATGGAAGCTATCGGTCAACTCGCAGGTGGTGTAGCTCACGATTTTAATAATCTACTTACTGTGATACTGGGTTATGGTGAAGACCTGGTTAATAACCTGGCATCTAATGATTCTTTACAAAAGGAAGCAGAAGAAGTCGTTAAAGCAGGAAAGAGAGCTTCACGTTTAACACATCAGTTATTAACATTTAGTCGCAAGCAGGTCATACAGCCAAGAGTACTGGATTTAAATGAACTAGTCTCAAATTTACATTCAATGCTGTTTAGATTGATTGGTGAGCACATCAAAATCATTATTTTGCAGAATGATGATTGTATAGTAAAAGCTGATTTCGGTCAGATGGAACAGGTTGTTATCAATCTTGTTGTCAATGCCAGAGATGCCATGCCTATGGGTGGAAAATTAACAATTGAGACTTCCAAGATAATGGATAGCAGTTTACTAGCTGATTTTCCAAAAGATGTAAAACAGGGACAATACGTTTTGCTTACCTTTACTGACACCGGAAGCGGAATGGATGAAGAAATCCTCAGCAGAGTATTTGAACCGTTTTTTACAACAAAGAAGACTGGCAAAGGTTTAGGTCTGGGATTGTCGACTGTATATGGCATAGTCAAGCAATCCGGCGGGCATATCATCATGAAAAGCAAAAGGGATTTGGGCACAACTGTTAAAATCATACTCCCCGTTACTTATGAAAAACCCGAAGAAAAGACTGAATCAGCTATTGGAAAAGATTTATCAGGCAATGAAGAGCACATTTTAATCGTAGAAGATGACGAATCATTATGCCTTTATATCAAGAAAATGATCGAGAAACTGAGATACCGTGTGACCTTTTCGATAAGCAGCACAGAGGCTCTGGCAATGATAGAAAATGGACTCAAACCGGATTTGGTGATAACTGACGTTATCATGCCTGAAATGAATGGCAAGGAATTGGCAGACCGAATCACAAAAATAATCCCCAATCAGAAAGTCCTGTTCATGTCCGGGTTTACTGACGATATTATAGAACAGCATGGAATACTCAACGAGGACATTCCGTTTATACAGAAACCTTTCACTTCAGGTGATATTGCCATCAATATCAGGAAGCTGTTGTCAGATACAACAATCCTCTCCCCTCAAAAAGCAGAAATACTGATGTTGGATGATGAAGAAGATGCCAGAATGCTGGTTCAACATGCGTGTAATAAAAAAGGGTTTAGTTTCAACGGAGTTGGAAACCTGAATGATGCGAAAAATGTCCTTACTGAAAAGAGTATTGATGTTATGATAATTGATTTGCATCTGATTGGTATGAACGGCATAGAAGCCCTGGAAGAAATTCGCAAAACATGGTCAACGATACCTGCAATTCTGTACTCAGGTGAATTTCCTGCTTCAGATATGGAATACATTAAGTCTCTGGGGGTAGTTGATTCGATTGTAAAGTCTTTTGGTAATAAACAATTGCTGCATTGCATCGACAAAATACTTGCAGGCAGGAAAGAGTAAGATTTCGGAAAACGAACTTATTTGAATACGACCTTTTCGCCTTTGCTTTTTTCAATTCTGCCGATATGAAATCCGTTAACTGACCGCAAAACTAATTGAGCTTGTAAAGCTGAGACAGATATTATCATACCGATGCCCATATTAAAGACTTTGCGCATCTCGGAAATCTCTACTTTGCCTAATGTCTGCAGCCATTGAAAGATAAGAGGTATTTCCCAGGAGCCTTCGTTTACAACGGCACAAAGTCCCTCGGGTATAATACGTGCCAGATTGCCGGGAATGCCTCCACCGGTAATATGCGCCATTCCGTTTATACTTTTTTTGTCCAAAAGCGGTTTAATCTCATGCAGATAAGATTTATGTACACTCAGGAATGCTTCTGCAACTGTGCAATCCAGTTCTCCGATATAAGAATCAACCGAAAGCTTGCTTTTTTCAAGAATTTTACGTGCCAGAGAATAGCCATTGGTGTGCAATCCATAACTAGGTAACCCTATCAGAATATCCCCATCCTGAATTGCTTTTCCGGTGATGAGCTTGTCCTTTTCCACTAAACCGATAATAGTTCCTGCTAAATCAAAATCGCCTTTAGCATAAAATCCGGGCATTTCTGCCATTTCTCCGCCAATCAGAGCACAACCGTTCTCTTTGCACGCTTTGACAAAGCCGGAGATAATCTGCTCAATCTGTTCGGAATTCAGTTCACCAACCCCTATGTAATCGAGAAAGAACTGTGGAATTGCACCCTGAACAAGGATATCATTCACGCAGTGATTGACCAAATCCTGTCCGACTGTATCAAACCTGCCGGCCTTGATAGCTAGACGCAGTTTTGTCCCAACACCATCAGTACTTGATACCAGAACGGGCTTTTGCCACTCAGATAAGTCAAGCTGATAGAGTCCGCCAAAGCTGCCTAATTCACTCAATACATTTTTATTATAGGTCGTCCTGACCATTTGTTTTATGGCTTTGACAGCATTTTCACCAGCTTCGATATTTACTCCGGAACTCTTATAATTAACAGGCATTAGATTCTCATCCAGTTTTTAAGTTCTTCCTGCATAAGCTGAATGTGCTCCCAGGAGTGATTAGCCAGTTTAATAACGCTGAATTCACTTACATTAAGGGCAGCCATTACTGTTCCATACAAGCAAGCTTCTTTCAAATTTTGGGCAGTCATCTCACCCACTTTTGCCAAATAACCCATAAAGCCACCGGCAAAAGAATCACCTGCACCGGTCGGGTCTTTGACTTCCACAATCGGATATGCAGGTGCAAAGAACAAAATATTCTCCCCGATTAAAGCACAACCATATTCTCCACGCTTCAGCACTACGAGCTTCGGTCCTTTGGCAAGAACCACTTCAGCTGCAGTGTAGACAGAACTTTCTCCGGCATAGCTCTTGAGTTCATCCTCATTCATAAAGACAATATCCACTCGTTTGATAACTTCATCCAGCCGATCCCTGGCACTATTTATCCAATAGTTCATAGTATCAGCAGCACAGAATTTGTAGCTTTTAATCTGTTGCAAGACACGTAATTGTAAATCCGGATGGATATTACCCAATAGCAGGCTATTGCAGACATGGCAGCTTACCGGTAAAACAGGATTGAAATCACCGAATACATTAAGCTGTGTATCCAGAGTCTGGGCTTGATTCCAGTTTTCATATTTACCTGCCCAGCGAAAGGTATTACCTTCTTTGATTTCCACCCCATCAACAATGATACCGTGTTTGATGAGTAAATCTATATGTTCTCTGGGAAAATCTGTGCCAACAACTCCAACGGTAAAGGCTTGCGTAAAATATGAAGCTGCCAAAGCTCCGTAAACTGCCGAGCCACCCAGCGCGTCAGTTACTTTACCGACAGGTGTTTCTATGGTATCAAGACCGATTGAACCAACAATAACTAAACTCATTTATGTTCCTTATAGCATCTTGCCTGCAAATGCGGGCATCTAGGTCATAAGATTCCCGACAAGCGAGAAATGACAGGACTTATTAATTCGGTGCAGTCTGCATTGTATCAGGTTTACTTTTTAGATTTGACCAGTCAATATTTGTACTCGTACTGATTTTGCTGACTACATATATCAGGGCAAACAGTATGAATATTTTAATAATCAGAGATTTCCAGTTACTTGATTTAGCTTTTTTCTGTTGCCATCGGTCTCTGAACTTTTTATTGAACTCAGCCATAATTGTTTGACTAACTAATCAGTTCCTGCAGGAATTCAGCAAAACGCTTGGCACCTTTGGTAAGGTTTTCCAGGCTATTGGCATAGGAAAAGCGCACAAAACCTTCAATCCCAAAAGAACTGCCTGAAACCAAAGCAACATAGTGCTTTTCCAACAGCTTATCGCAGAACTGGTCGGTATTGGTTATTCCCATAGTATTGTTTTTGATATACCAACTGATATTGGGAAAGATATAGAAAGCACCTTCCGGTTTGAAACAACTCAGATGCGGGTTTTTAACTAATTCTGTATATAAGAAATTACGGCGTTTATCAAACTCCAGCCGCATAGCTTCAATTGATTCATCTTCATTGTTTAAAGCAACCACACAGGCTTTCTGAGTGATGGAATTAACGCAGGAAGTGGCATGTTCCTGTACTCTGCCGGCATAAGATATGATATTGGCAGGACCGGCAGCATATCCAAGCCTCCAGCCTGTCATGGCGTAAGCCTTGGAAACTCCGTTTACAATAACTGTATGGTCTTGCATTTCAGGACTAATGGATGCAATCGAGATATGTTTGGAATCGTCATAAACAAGACGCTCATATATTTCATCCGAGATAACGAGTATCTTATGTTTAAGACACACTGCTGCTATTTCTTCCAGTTCTTTTTTGCTATAAACAGTACCTGTCGGATTACTGGGAGAATTGAGGATAAGTACTTTTGCGGTAGGGTTGTCATTTATGCAGTGCTCAAGCTCCTCTGCCTTAACTCTGAAACCATCTTCCTGGTGTGTGGTGAGATAAACGGGAAGTGCATCTGCGAGCATCGCCTGATAGGGATAACTAACCCAATACGGAACGGGGATAATTACCTGGTCATTACTGTCGCAAACTGCCATCAGCACATCTAGAATAGAAGCTTTGGCACCCGGAGAAACCAGTATTTGTTTTGGGTCATATTTAAGACCGTTATCACGTTCCAGTTTCTGACAGATAGCTTTACGCAACTCAATGATGCCTGCATTTGCAGTGTAGCGCGTGAAATTGTCATCAATAGCTTTATGTGCTGCTTGTTTGATATAATCAGGAGTATTAAAGTCCGGTTCACCCACTCCAAAATTGATTACATCATGTCCGGCATCCTTCATTTCCTTGGCTTTATTGGACATTGCCAAAGTTGGAGAAGGCTTAATCAGTTGAATTCGGTTTGAAAGTTTGATAGCCATAACGTCCTCTATATATTTTATTTAAGTAATTACATTGGCTGTCGTGCCTGCGAAAGCGGGCATCTTTGTTTAAAGATTCCCCGTCAAGCGAGAAATGACAGATAATAACACATCATTACCATCTTGTTTAACCTTTACCTTCCACTACCAGCAGAGATATATCGGCAACTTTCAGGAAGGCATTGCGGATTTCCTGTAATAGGGCATAACGGTTAAGACGCAACTTTTCATCCTCAGCATTGACCAGCACATCATCAAAGAACCTGTCAATAGCAGGGCGGATTGAAACAAGATGATTGAGAACCTGTGTGAAGTTTAGCTGCTCCAATTCAATCTCAATGCTGCTTTCCAGCTTTCTTAAAGCTGTGAAAAGCTCTGTTTCTGCTGGTTCTATGAATTGAGTTTCAGAGATGCTGAGTATAGCTTTTTCATCTTTGATGATATTGGATACTCTCTTAAAACCGATAACCAGTTTAACAAAATCAGAGTTAACTTTAAAGTCCTGAACGGCTTTAGCTCTTTCCAAAAGGAAAAGAATATTGCCAAAATCAATGTGCATTACGCTGTCAATTACATCATATTCTATATTCTGCTGTTGCAGATACCAGTTAATTCTCTGATGGAAGAAATTTAGTATGGTTTTATTCGTCTCGGGTTTATCCAGCCCGAGGTGTGCATATTGGCTTAAACTGTATTTGATAATGTCGGCAATATTGATATCCCATTTACGTTCGGCAATAATCTGAACAATGCCGTTAGCAGCACGCCGTAAAGCATAAGGGTCGGCAGAACCTGTAGGTAGCATACCGATACCGATAATACCACAAACTGTATCAAGTTTGTCTGCCACAGCTACTATGGCACCGTTTTGTGATTGAGGTAGGTCATCATTCTGTCCGCGTGGCATATAATGTTCATAAATGCCTTGCGGAACGCCTTCCTGTTCATTCGAAGCAATGGCATAGTGCATTCCGATGTAGCCTTGTAGCTTAGTAAATTCCTTTTCTCCCAGCATCTTAGTCACCAGGTCAGCCTTGCATAACAGTGCTGTCCTTTGTGCTTTCTGAACTTCATTTTGAGGAGAATGGAGCAGATTGCAGATATAGGTGCTAATATTGACTATCCGTTCTGTTTTCTCTTTAAGGGTACCAAGCTCTGCCTGAAATACGACATTGGCAAGAGCAGGAACATATTCTTCCAGATTATGCTTTGTATCTTCGTGATAATACCACATGGCATCTTCCAAACGAGGCTTGACAACCTTTTCATTACCTTGTCTGATGAGTTTGCTATGCTCAGGATTACCATTGGAAATAAAGACAAACTTATTGGTGAGTTTTGCCGATTTATCCATTACTGCAAAGTACTTTTGGTTCTGGCTGATAGTGGAAGTGATAATCTTTTCAGGTAGAATAAGGAATCTCTCTTCAAATTCTGCTATCACAGCATTAGGATATTCCACCAAATCTGTTACTGTCTGTAATAAACCTTCGTTGATATCAACACTATAATCAGTCCCAGTAAAGATATTCTGAAGCTGTTTCCTGATCATATCATATCTTACCTGTCTTTCGGCAAAGACATTTATCTGTTTCAATGCATTGAAATAGTCATGTGCCCTGGCAATATCAATTGATGTTTCCAAACCCAGGAATCTGTTCCCATAACTTTTTCTGCCTGAGGAAACAGTGCCTGTAGTGAAGCGAAGAATCTCATCTCCCCACAAACTAACTACCCAGCGCACAGGTCTGGCAAAATCCATACTGCCCTGTCCCCACTTCATGCGTTTAGGAAATGGAATAGTAGTAATTATCGTGCTCATCCATTGGACCAAAAGCTCTTCAGTGACAAGACCAGTCTGCTTGATACGGATTGCAGTAATTTCACCTTTGGGGCTATCCTGAAAGAACACATCGTCTTTGGTAGCTTTGTTGTTACGCAGAAAACCATCCAAAGCAGGAGAGGGATTTCCGTCTTCCTGAAAGGCTATTCGTTTGGCAGGTCCTGTTTTTATAATATCCAGATCCTCTTGTTTTGCCTGTAGGTCAAAAGCTATCAGAGCAAGCCGTCTGGGTGTAAAAGTAGTTATTATCTTATTTGATGAAAGTCTGTTCGTTTGCAGGAATTGTTTAAAGTTAGTATCAATATAATTAATCGCATCATTCAGATAACCGGCGGGGATTTCTTCAGTTCCAATTTCCAATAGAAAGTCTTTGGTTAGCAAGGATTACCTCTCAGTCTGAAAATATTTTATATGTCTGTCTCGTGCAATGCTATGTAAAGATAATAATGCTTTAATCGGATTGGGATAGCATTAAAATCTATAATTAAGGGAGACTTGATTAATTAAGCCTAGGTTGCCGTAAGAAGCTACTCCATAGTCCAGAACATAGTCTTTCCAATTAAATCCCATCCCAAAAGTCAATCCGGATGCCCAGTCCATCTCTCCACCTGTTTTCCAGTTGGATGAATTAGTACTGTAACCGGCTCTGGCATTGAGCATAGGATGGATTTTGTAATCAATTCCGAATCTGCCTATCAAGTCAGGTCCCTTGGGTTTGGATATCTCGAAAGAACCCAGTAAATTTGGTTTCATCTGATAACTAAGTCCTGCTGCGAAGGTGAATGGCAGCTTTTCAGAATACTTACTATCGGTATAATAACTTAATTGTGAACCTAGATTTCTGACTGCTATGCCCACTTTAATCTTTTCATTCATCGGATGATGGATCATACCCAAATCCAAAGCAACCGCTGAGGCTGAATATGTATCAATTTTATCGTATATGTATTTTAATGTGATACCCAAGTCAATCTGAGGATTGATATATCGTGCTGCTGAAAGACCAAAGATGATATTACTCGCACCAAACGTCTCACCCATATCCAGATATTCATTATTCTGAGTGATTTCTGTTCTGTCCAATTGTCCGAAATTCAGATAATGAAGCTGCACTCCGTATGTAACTTCTTCACTATGAGGTAACAGTAAATGAATAGCTCCGCCATTGGTATCAACCAGATAGCTGCTGAAAGTAGTTCTGGCATTTGTACCTTCGACTTTTAAAATAGCCGCAGGATTAAATTGCAAACCATCGATTGTAGCGCTGACACCGGTCATAGCTTGCGCTACAGACATAGCTCTGGCTGAATAGACTATCTGCAGATTGCTGAAACCGGTGGTTCCTGCATTTTCATTAATACCAAACAATCCTAAGACACACAAGGATAATAGGCTAAGACTGAGTATTTTGCGTAATAACATGTTCTATCTCACTTACCTGGCTAAATAGTTCTTCTTCGTTTTTTGACTCTAACAGCCGCAGCCGTTTATCGTCCTGTCTCAAATATTCTGAAATTGAACGCAATATCTTCATATATTCCGGATTAGAGTTTTGAGGAACTGCAATCATGAAAACGATTCTAACCGGTTCTTCATCAATAGACTGAAACTCAAGTGGTTCATTTATCAAACAAACAGCTATCCTGAGGGTATTGACCATCAAATCTCTGGCATGAGGAATTGCCACTCCTCTACCTATACCGGTGCTCATTATCTCTTCTCTGCCTTTCACTGCTGCCAGAAACCTATCTGGAAACTGCATACAACCACTTTCTGCCAGTAGATTTGACATGTACTCCAAACATTGAGTTTTGTCAGCAAACCTTTCCTGCATTTTAACTATGTTCTTCTTAAACAATTTGGTCATGCACTTCATCCATTTTTATTTATATCCTTATTTTTTGTCAATCACAGATAAGTCAATAAAAACTTTAGTAAATTATGCGCAATTTTACATCAGGTTTTGTATCATAGCCTGAATCAAGAAATTAAACTTGACAAATAGCCATCTTTTCCCAAAATATAATTTGTAGATACAAAATAATTATTGCCAGAGGATAGGATGAAACTCATTTATTTATACATTACACTTTCAGTGCTTACGTTGGTTATGTTTTCCTGCTCTCCTGATACCACTGCACCAAAGGAACAATCGTCTATTGACTCGCAAGAGCTGATTTCCTGCTCTCCCGTCACATTTTCTGATTTTACCACTATTAGTTATAATGTGAAAACCGGTCAAACAGTAACGGTTAGTATTACTAATATCAGCGGACAAATCATTAAGGTATTAACTAATAGCGAAGCCAGAACAGGAAACCATAGCATTACATGGAATGGCACTGACGCGCATGGCAATAAAGTATCAAGTGGTGTATATTGCTATAGAATGGACACGGGTAGGTATTCGGTATCAAGAAAAATGATTTATATCAGACATTAAATTCCCTGAAAATAGAACATAAAGAAAAGGCGACCTGATACCGGGTCGCCTTTTTTATAATCTATGTTGTCAGAATATTTTATTGCTGTCCCAAAGTGGCAACCATCACAGCTTTGATGGTATGCATACGGTTTTCAGCTTCAGCAAATGCAACTGACTGTTCGCTTTCAAATACTTCATCAGCTACTTCCATACCATTCAGACCATATTTCTTAAAAATTTCTTTCCCTATTGTGGTTTTGGTATCATGAAAAGCAGGCAGACAATGCATAAACACTGTTTCTTTTTTACCTGTCAGCTTCATCATAGCCTTATTTACCTGGAAAGGTTTGAGCAGTTTAATGCGGCTTTCCCAAACACTGTCTGCTTCGCCCATAGAAACCCAAACATCTGTGTATATTACATCTGCGCCTTTTACGCCTTTGGCTATGTCATCTGTAAACGTAAGCTTTGCTCCGGTTTCCTTGGCAATGACTTTGCATTTATCAATGAGTGCTTTTTCGGGGAATAGAGTCTTGGGTGCTACTATCCTGAAATCAATACCCATTTTGGCAGAACCAATCATGAGAGCATTAGCCATGTTGTTACGTCCATCTCCGGTATAGACCCAGACCATCTGATTCAAAGGTTTCTTCAGGCATTCAATAGCTGTGAGGAAATCTGCCAGGATTTGAGTAGGATGGTCTTCAGTAGTAAGACCGTTCCAAACGGGAACTCCAGCATACTTAGCAAGTTCTTCCACAATTTCCTGACCATATCCGCGGTATTCAATAGCGTCATACATGCGTCCCAGAACTCTTGCTGTATCAGCAATGGATTCTTTCTTGCCCATTTGACTGCCGGTGGGTCCCAGATATGTTACGTGTGCTCCCTGGTCAAAGGAGGCTACTTCAAAAGCACAGCGTGTGCGTGTGCTGTCTTTTTCAAAGATTAGAGCAATGTTCTTGCCTTTCAGACGCTGAACTTCGTTTCCAATATATTTGGCTTTCTTGAGGTCAGCGGAAAGATCTAACAAGAATTGGATTTCCTGCGGCGTAAAGTCCAGCAGGGTTAAAAAGTGGCGATTCTTAAGATTGAACGGCATACTTTGCTCCTTTTGAGTTTTGTGATTGTCTGGCAATCATATTATTTTTGTAACAAGAATTTCAGGCATAGTTTATAGGGCAAGAAAATTTATTTGGGGTCTGGCAAGAATTATGGCTTAATGTATGTAAACAAATATCCGTGCCTTACTCCTCTGACACTGACAATTAGCTCAGATTGCCGGAGCTTTTGCATAAGCATTTCCAATAATACTGCCCCAGCCAGAATGATGTCAGCTCTGCCTTCCGGCATGTTTGGTAACGCTTTCTTTTCCTTCAGGTTCATAGGAGAGATTAGATTTATCATTTTCTGTACATCTTGCAACAAAAGAATTATTTGCTCCACATCAGCAACAGTATCTTGCTTTCCCGCACTGTTCAATGCAGCCAATGTTGTTATTGTTCCGCCCACACCAATTAACTTTATCATTGAATTTCCAGGTGCTATCATCTTAATCCGGTCATTTATTATGCTTTGCATCATCTCAATGTCACATGTAGAAGGAGGATCGTGATGAATGCAAAACTCTGTAAGCTTAACTGCTCCGATGGGAAGGCTTTGAGTGGAGACAATTTTATCTCCGAAACCAATAGTAAGCTCAGTGCTACCGCCACCAATATCTACAACTTCCGTTAGTCTGTCGTCTGATAATGAATGATAGGTAGCACCCCGATAAGCCAGCATCGCTTCTTCCTCACCTGTAAGGACTTCAATCTTAATATTGCAGCAATCATAAACCTGTCTGATAAATTCCTCAGCATTAGCTGCCTTGCGGACGCTTTCTGTTGCAATGATGTGGGTTATTACACCACTTTCATTGCTGTATTCAAGAAGAATTGATTTAATAATATCCAGGTTTCTTTTAATTACGTCTTTGCTCAAAATGCCTGTGACAGAAAGGTTTTCACCCAGCCTTGAAGCATAGATAGAATCTTCAATATTCTGCCATGTTCCATCATTATATTGTGCTCTCAGGCTCTTAGTTGTATTTGTGCCAATCTCAATTATCAAATACTTATTCATACTTTCTCTCATTGTTATTATAGATTATATCTTTTTTGAGGGTTTACGCAGTTGTCAATATAAACTCTGCCCATATATTGCCCAGCGGTTATATTTATTGCTAAATTGAATAATTTTCAAAGACTGGATATTGATGGTTCGGGAAGAATCCCTATTATGATAAAAGCATCAAGCATGTACAATTGCATAATCGAAACCCTATTTAATGTTAAATATTTGTTGACAATTATAATGAGAATTGCAAGCATATGTTTAATTGGTTTTGACAATGAATTATTAACTTTTTTCTAGTGTGTTATTGACATCAGGAGGTTTGAATGAGTGACATCAGCGATGGTGATTTACAAATGATTATAGAATCTGATAAAAAGAACTTAGATGCGGTTAAATTTCATACATTGATCTTGGAAAGCATCAATGATGTTATCGGCATTTCGAGTCAGAAAAGCGGAATTATCTTTTTAACACCCTCTGTACAAAGAGAAACAGGCTGGTTTTCTGAAAATATGATTAGCAAGAATATCTTTGATTTGGCGCATAAAGAAGATTTCTCTGCAATAAAGTCCGCTCTTGACCGTCTTGAACAAGAAAATGAAGTTGCTTTTGAATGGCGCTCAAGAAAGGAATCAGGCGAATATGGCTGGGTCGAGATTGTTGTTAAAAATGTAACCAGCGCTGAAGACAATTGTGTTTACAGAATTTTTTCCTGTAGAAATATTCAGAGACGAAAAGAACTGGAAGCTGAATTATTAAAAACCACTGAAGAGCTGTCCAATCTCAATAAAATGAAAGACAAATTCTTTTCTATTATCGCACATGACCTAAAGAACCCGTTGTTCTCTTTGATAACACTTACGGAGTTTATGCAACTGCAACTCGCAAAACTATCCAAAACTGAAATATCAGAATTCCTTAATCAAATGAACGATACGGCAAAGAATTCTTTCATCCTGCTGGAAAATTTACTGGAATGGGCAAAATCACAATCAGGCTCCATTGATTTCAACCCCGAGATTGTATCAATTGAGAAAGTTATATATGATTGCTGGAAATTGGCTAAAAGCCAGGCAATGAACAAGAGCATAAACATTACGATGGATATTCAAAACAACTTGTCTGCCTTTGCCGATTACAAAATGCTTTGCACGATTGTTAGAAACATAATTTCCAATGCAATAAAATACTCAAAAGAAAAAGGACAAATCCGCATTTCTGCTTCACAACAAGCAAATTATGTAATAATCAAGATTGAGGATAACGGCATTGGAATGAGCAGAGAACAGCTTAAGTATTTGTTCTCAGTAGACCCGAGGAAACTGATTAATATTGCCCCTGCACAACATGGCAGTGGGTTGGGGTTGATACTTTGCAAGGAGTTTATTGAGAGACATAATGGAAAGATGGAAGTTGAAAGCTCTATCGGCAAAGGAAGCAGCTTCATTTTGAAATTCCCGCTAATAGCAGATTCTACTGATAAATAATTGACTAATATGGTCGATATTGATAATTAAGGCGAGATTGAGTACATGATAGTGAAATATTTGTTGACAATAATATTCATACTTCCACATAATATTATCACGAATTGTTTGTTGTATGGAATGGATTTTGATTGATGAATACCTTGACAATAAAACGCTGGAATTTCGAAGTAATATTACGAACTTGCAGTATTATCTGTTTTTAACTTATTATAGATTAGCCAGCTGAGGAGATAAATGAAGAAGAATCTGCGTGTGCTTTTTATCGAAGATAATGAAGACGATTCTATTCTTGCCATATCACTACTGAAGAAAGAAGGATACGAAGTATCTCATTATAGGGTTGATAATGCAGCCGATATGAAGAAAGTAATCCTCCAAAGTGAATGGGACATTATCATATCAGACTTTGCCATGCCGGGATTTTCCGGAGAAGAAGCCCTTCAAATATACAATGCCTCCGGCCTCGATGTACCGTTTATTCTTGTTTCAGGTTCTGTTGGTGAAGATATTGCCATCAGAATGTTAAAAAGTGGTGCACATGATTACATTATGAAGGATAAGCTCAATTTGCTTGCTCCTGCAGTCAATAAAGAGCTGACAGAATATACTAACCGTAAAGAGAAGAAACGTTTTCTTGATGAACTTCATGTGGCAAGGGCAATAGTTAATAGTAGTCCGGTTGTTCTATGGCAATGGAGTTTAGATACAGCCTTACCTGTTTTGTATGTATCAGAAAATGTCAGACAATTTGGTTACGCTCCTGTTGAATTTACATCAGGGCAAATCTTGTTTAAGCAAATTATCCATCCTGATGATGACAAGGTTATCTTCCCCATCAGAGTTAAAAATCATGCTGAAGGGAAAAAGCATTATGACCTCGAATACCGCATATTCTGCAAAGACGGTTCAACCCGTTGGGTTCTTGATCAATCTACTATTATCACTGACGAAATAGGCCACAAGAATTATGTGCAGGGTCTTCTAATTGATATCACTGGAAAAAAGTCCTCAGACGACCAATTAATAGCTTCAGAGAAACGTTTCAAAGAACTGATGCAAAATATGGAGATGATTGCTATAATTCTAGATTCTGATGGCATTATCAGATTCTGTAATCAATACCTGCTTGATCTAACCGGCTGGAAATACAGCGAAATCATTGATCAGAATTGGTTTGACTTATTTACTCCACAGGACATTGATTTAAAGGTAAGAGTATATAGCCAGCTTCAAATCAATAAAATGAAGACTTTTGGCGAAAACGAGATTGTAACAAAAACAGGCGAATGGAAGACAATATCCTGGAGCAACACCACTCTTTTTGATACTTCCGGAGATGTTATCGGTGTAGCCAGCATCGGGCAGGATATTACCGAGAGGAATCGTACTAAAAAGGAACTTCAGGAAAGGGAAAAACTATATAAGAGCTTGGTGGAAACTTCTCCCGATGCTATTTGTATGCTTGACCTGGACGGAACAATCATCTACTGCAATCAGAGAAAAGCTGATATGTTTGGCTTCAAGCAACCGGAAGATTTGATAGGTTTAAATACATTTTCATTAATTGATGCTGATTTCCAAAATCTTATTCCGGAAATGACAAAGCAGTTGTTTGAAACAGGTCAGATTCAGGCTTTAGAAATGAAATTTGTCACGAAGACCGGTGAACGCTTTTGGGGAGAATTACGGTCTAAACTCATCGCTGATGACGTCGGCAACCCCAAAAACGCAATCAACATTTTGAGTGACGTTACCGAACGTAAGAAAATGCAGGAAGCATGGCAGGAAAGTGAAGTCCGCTTCCGCTCTGCTTTTGATAATGCCCCGATTGGTCAGGAATTGATAGCATTGTCAGGGAAACTGATGCGGGCAAATAAAGCCTTTTGTGACTTAACCGGTTATACCTACGATGAGCTATGCAATGTTAGCTTTCGTGATTTCACCCATCCTGATGATTTAGAAGATAACGAAAACTATGTAAAGAAGCTTGTAACCGGTGAACAGGATTATGTAAATTTCGAAAAACGATATGTCCGAAAAGATGGTAAACATATTTGGGTGAGTGTATCAGCCTCATTGTTTAGAAGTGCAACCGGCACTCCTCAATATTTTATCGCACAAGTAGAAGATATCACTCACCGCAAGCAAATTGCACAAGAAATGCTGATTGCGAAAACCAAAGCTGAGGAATCTGATAAATTAAAATCAGCTTTACTCACAAACATGAGCCATGAACTCAGAACTCCGATGAACGGGATTCTGGGCTTTACAGAGTTGATTATGCAGTCCTCTGTCCTTAATGAGATTAAAATCATGGCACGGATGATAGATATATCAGGTAAAAGGCTATTACAAACTCTTGATTCTATCATGCTTTTGGCACAATTGCAGGCAGGAACAAAAGCTATGCCTGTCAAACTCATACCCATGGCTATGGGTGACATTGTGACAGAAGTAGCTCTATCTATGGATGAATTGGTAAAAGAGAAAGGGCTGGAATATATTCTGGATATTAAACCGGACGTCTATGCTGAAATTGAACCTAAACTTTTACGCAGTGCTATTGCCATATTAATAGAAAATGCACTTAAATATACTCATAAAGGTTCTATCAGGATTTCGCTGAATGCAGATGAAATTGATAATAAGAAGTGTGCACTGATAACGGTACAGGATACCGGTATCGGAATACCTGAACACTATAAAGACGTCATATTTGAAGAATTCAGACAGGTCAGCGAAGGTTATGACAGAAACTACGAAGGTATCGGTATCGGGTTATCTATTACCCAACGGATTATCGAACTTTTCAATGGTCAGATTTCAGTAAACAGTACTCCCGATGTAGGGTCTGCTTTTACATTCGTACTTCCCCTCTATACCGGCGTAAAGATTGAAAAGACAGAGACTCCCAAAATTGAAAAGAACATCAGGATAACACCTCTGGCAAAACCCACAACCGATATCAGAGTATTGATTGTTGAAGACAACATGATAAATACTAAGCTATTGGTCAATTTCCTGAATAGTTATTGCAGCATGATTGATTGTGCTTCCACAGGTGAAGCGGCTGTAGATATGACCAAAACTAATAAATACGATGCCATACTGATGGATATTAATCTTGGCTCCGGCATGGACGGCTTACAAGCTGCGCAAATAATCAGAAAGCAACCTGGTTATGAAAGCACTCCGATTGTCGCAGTTACAGGATATACAATGATTGGTGATAAAGAGAGATTAATCGAAGGTGGCTGTAGTCATTATATCGGAAAACCCTTTAATAAAGATTCTATCATCAATATGCTAAATGATGTGCTAGTGGCAAGCAATTAACAGATAACTGTTTAAATAGACAAAAGCAGCTGAATGGTTTAACCCTCTACAGCTGCTTTTTTTATATTGAGACTATTATTTGAGACTGTCTATGTGACCTTTGCCAACACCCTTGACTTTACATCCCAGCTTCAGATACTCTTTTATCGTATCATCACTCAGGAAGTCTGAACAGTCAATGATCAGAGGTTTCTTTCCGGAAAGCTCTATAACTGATTGTGGCTTAAGATTACGGTATTCATCATGACCAACAGCAAAGACTACTACATCTGCATCTGCCAGTACTTCATCCATTTTGGTCAGAACAGTGATTTCTTCCACTTCAGGCCAGCTCTCGACATAAGGGTCATGCACTTTGACCAGAGCAAAGTCTTTGCGTAAGAATTCTACTAATATCTTGGAAGGAGAATGCCTTGTATCACCCAGATTTTCCAGATAAGACACACCCAAAACTGCTACCTTGATATTACGCAGGGTTTCAATCTCGGATTTAATCAAATCAATCGTGTGTAATGGCATTGTATCATTAATGTTAACTGAGTTGATTGCCAGTTTAAGCGAACCTTCCAAACCAAATAGTGTACCCATCGACCAGTTTGCCAAGACAGGGTCCTTGGTCAGACAATATCCGCCTACTCCCAGGCTGGGTCTGAGTAAATTATCATGCGTGCCTTTGCGTTTACGAATGGCATTTCTCACTGTGAATAAATTTACTCCAATCTGTTCGGCAAATCTTGCCCATTCCAGAGTCAAAGCAATATTGGTAGCCCTGTATGAGTTTTCCATCACTTTGGAAAGTTCTGATGCATTAGTGCTTTCCAGTTCTGTGAGAGGATAATTCTTCACATCCAGAATGTCGGTCAGGAAAGCTTTACACATATCGATACTCTTCTGATTCACTCCGGAATACACTCTCCAGAAGTCACGGATAGAAGCTACATACTTAGCGCCCGGCATCACTCTTTCATAGGAATGTGCTATGAGGGGAGGCTGTTTGGCTATATCAATTCCACGTTTGGTAAATTCTTCTTCTATAATAGGTTTTACTACTTTTTCACAGGTTCCGGGGGGTACTGTGGTTTCCACCAGTATCATGCAATCGGGTTTAATGTGCTGACCCAAAGTGCGAATCCCTTCTCTGAAAGCTGTTAAATCACAATAACCTTTCTCCGCTTCTCCAAAGGCAGGCTTAGTGGCATCAAGCTGAATATCAACCACCACTACATCAGCCAATTCATAGACATACGGTTCCCAGGTAGCACGGAAATTCTGCTTTTCCACTACACAACGATGGAAGATTTCAGGTACTTCCGGGTCAGAAGAACTGACTGGCGGTATCCCTGTATTTATCATGGGAACTTTCCAGAAAGAACGCTTGGAAGTACGCTGCTGACCGTGCACATAATAGATAGGCTTGCCATTGGCATCAACTGCATCAGCAACCACTGTTGCCATCACACAGCCAACAAAGCCCAGACCTTGCACTGCTACTATCTTGCGTCCGAGTTTACGTTGTTCTTCAGTGATTTGTTTTAAAATTGCTTTCTCTTTTTCGCTATCCTCAGCAGTTGGCAGAGGATACTCTTTTCCGTCGGGAGCGATTGAAACGTTTAACATCTTACATCCTTTATCCCTTTTTATTGAAATGTGATAGACTCTTGAGTTGCGCCTTGCTGTCAAGAATATTTTATTTGACCGGATTAGCATATTTCCCTGTTTTGTGCAATTGGTGATGGAGTTCACCCTGGTCATCTTAACCAAAACCGCTTTGATAAAGACGATGACTCCTGCATGAAATTGATTATGGAGCAGAACATGATTACTACAAAATCACTTTGGCTGGATATTTTACTGGTTTTGGCAGGCGGTGCTTTGGGCAGTGTATTGCGTTATTTAGTTGCGCGTCTCACCTATCATCATCACGAAACAACCAGTCCTTTCCCCTGGTCCACCTTCATTGTAAATATCGTCGGATGCCTATTAGTTGGCTTTTTGGTGATGAGATTTCAAAGAAACAATTTCAGCAGTGTCTACCGTATTTTCTTTATTACAGGCTTTTTGGGTGCCTTCACCACCTTCAGCACTTTCTCCCTGGATACCATGAATCTTATTCATGACGGACACTTTCGCACAGCTTTGATGAATGTACTTGCCTCCACTCTTGGTGGTATCACGGCAGTTATAACGGCATGTATGCAGGACTTAAGCTGTGATTAGATCATTAAGTGATTAAGTAGTTGCGTAGCACTCCGATGCTGCGTAAACGTGATTAAGTGATTAAGTAGTTGCGTAGCACTCCGATGCTGCGTAAACGTGATTAAGTGATTAAGTAGTTGCGTAGCACTCCGATGCTGCGTAATCATGATTAGATGATTAAGTAGTTGCGTAGCACTCCGATGCTGCGTAAACGTGATTAGGTGATTAAGTAGTTGCGTAGCACTCCGATGCTGCGTAAACGTGATTAGGTGATTAGGTTGAGAACGAACCCTTTTCCTACTCTCTTTTCTCTTTGCGTCTTTGTGTCTTTGTGGTGAAAAATCCTTTCCCGTGTTTTTCGTGGTTAATTCTACTCCACTTTCAGGCATTTGAGCGTCCGGCTGTTTCCCCCATTTCTGACTTTTATCAGATACATGCCTACCGGAGCGGCTTTTCCGTGTGAGTCTTTGCCATCCCAGTTAAATACATTTTCACCTCGCTTGGCAATGACTGTACTGGTTTTTATCAATTGTCCTTTGATATTATATATCTTGATTTCAGCCTTTCCCGGCGTCTGGGATTCCAGTTTGAGAGAAAGCTCATCTCCGAATGGATTGGGATAGGCTATCAGGTTAGAGGTAACAGGTGTAACTGTTTCGTCCTCATTGGCAGTGAATTGTTCCCAGGTAATAGTTAAACGGGTATCAAGGTAGTCCCATTGCTCATTATTCAAATCCCAGAAGCGAAATGTTTTTTGGATAAGATTACCGTTTGCATCATAAGTATACAATTCTTCCGAATCGGGATGCCAGCTATTCTCATAGTATGCAGTACTTTCGATAGAGATGAGATTGACGTTGTCATCATAGGTGTAAACGTATTTAAACAGACTTTTCCAGATCGTCCCGGTCCATTTTCTATATGTCATCTCATTGACCTTACCATATAATGAAGAAGAAATGTCATATAAGGAAAATGTGCTAATCCAATAATCACGCAGAACCTGAACTTCATCTACTGCATTGGAAGTATAATCCGGATAGTATGTGATATCATATTTGGAGTCTGTGCTCCAGTTAAGTGAATCAGAAGACACATATCTCAATACTGTGATTACTCTTCCTTGCGGATCCCGGATATAATTGAATCTGTCCCACAACAAAGTGCCGGCAAAGTCATTATTAGAACCATATTTTGTAGTCAATCGGTTATTATTATACAGATACTCATGGATATAGTGAGGATAGATGCTAATGCTATCCTCTCTGGCATATTGAAAATCTCTGATTAATCTGCCCTGATTATCATACTCATACGCGTAGCGCGGACCATTATAATCACCGTCGTCATCAATCCCGGACATATATCCAAAGGTGTTATTGTAATTAAAAATGAGATTATAAGGCACAGCGAATTCTGCATGATCTATTATGCCTGAGGTTGTAATTAGTCGGTCTATTTTATCAGAAGAGCTATCAGAATAAACTACTTCATAATTATCAAAAAAAATGAATTCTACTGAATCCTGTTGTAGTATCTCCTGATAAATATTATGAATCCTCATACTTCTGTCTTTCGCTTGGTGATTGGCTGATTTGCTCAGTAACATCAACGGTAACAGAACTAATAATACCAATAACTGTACCTTCACTCTACCTCCGGGTTATTCAAAGTCTCATTTATATTATACATTAACGTCACTACAATGAGAATATTACTATCATGTGGCAAATTATATTCACGTCAAGCAATTTGTAACGTGATTAGGTAATTAAGTGATTAAGTGATTAAGTAGTAGCGTAGCACTCCGATGCTGCGTAAACGTGATTGAGTGATTAGGTGGTTAAGTAGTAGCGTAGCACTCCGATGCTGCGTAATCGTGATTGAGTGATTAGGTGGTTAAGTAGTAGCGTAGCACTCCGATGCTGCGTAAACGTGATTAGGTGATTAAGAAGTAGCGTAGCACTCCGATGCTGCGTAAACGGGATTAGGTAATCGAGTGATTAGGTGATTAAGTAGTAGCGTAGCACTCCGATGCTGCGTAAACGTAATCGAGTGATTAGGTGATTAAGAAGTAGCGTAGCACTCCGATGCTGCGTAAACGTGATTGAGTGATTAGGTGGTTAAGTAGTAGCGTAGCACTCCGATGCTGCGTAAACGTGATTTGGTGATTAGGTTGAGAACGAACCCTTTTCCTACTCTCTTTTCTCTTTTCTCTTTGCGTCTTTGTGGTGAAAATCCTTTTTTGTATATTTAGTGATTTTCGTGGTTAATATCCCCTTCTGTTATTTATGTAAATTTACTTGACCTGTAGATTGAAGACAAATTACTGTGTTTGCATATAATATAATCTATTAAATTTTTAAGAGGCATTATGAAAGCTTTACGTATATTCTTCTTGCTCCTGATTTTAGTTATAGCATTGCTGAGTTGTAATAAATCTGAGTTTGATTATTACCGCTATCCTATGAAGATGGGTAATTCCTGGAACTACCGTTATACTTTTCATTATTATAATACTGATACTGATACAATGGCAGATTATATTGATACTGTTGATATTCTGGTGGATTCTGTTTATACCAACAATGACGGTGAGGATTGCTTTCGTTTAAAGTCACACTATGGTGCCCAACCTGAAGGACAGTTTTCCTATACTTATGTTATGAATAATGCTGATGGTTTTTACAAGCTGGGAACTACTAATATCTACGGAATTATTCCTTTGAAGGGCACGAACCTGCAGTTGACAGGTAATCCGTTTGACCCGATAGTTATGCATAATCCGGCATCCAAAGCAACGCGTAATCTACCTCAGCTTCTGATGCCATACAAATATAAAAATGGCATGACCTGGACAACCGAATCAAGTGAGAACCAAAGCGCGGTTCAATACACTATCGACTCCCGGAAACATATCACAGTCCCTGCCGGCAGTTTTGATACTATCAAGAGAACGGCATTGGTTTTACCCAATACAGCAAACCCGTATAATACATATATTTCAACACCCGGAACTGTTCAAATGCTCTTTGAAGCCTGGCTGTATTATTCTGATGAAGAAGAATTCGGAGAACAAGTCGGACCATTCCTCTCCACTATGAATTATGAACTGATGTCCTATCACCTGAACTGATTCTTAGCAACGTGATTATGTGATTAGGTAGTAGCGTAGCACTCCGATGCTGCGTAAACGTAATCGAGTGATTAGGTGATTAAGAAGTAGCGTAGCACTCCGGTGCTGCGTAAACGTGATTAGGTAGTAGCGTAGCACTCCGATGCTGCGTAAACGTAATCGAGTGATTAGGTGATTAAGTAGTAGCGTAGCACTCCGATGCTGCGTAAACGTAATCGAGTGATTAGGTGATTAAGTAGTAGCGTAGCACTCCGATGCTGCGTAAACGGGATTAGGTAATCGAGTGATTAGGTGATTAAGTAGTAGCGTAGCACTCCGATGCTGCGTAAACGTAATCGAGTGATTAGGTGGTTAAGTAGTAGCGTAGCACTCCGATGCTGCGTAAACGGGATTAGGTAATCGAGTGATTAGGTGATTAAGTAGTAGCGTAGCACTCCGATGCTGCGTAAACGTAATCGAGTGATTAGGTGATTGAGTGATTAAGTGATTAAGTGGACAAGTGATGAGGTTGAGAATGAACCCTTTTCCTTCTCTCTTTTCTCTTTGCGTCTTAGTGTCTTTGTGGTGAATAATCCTTTTTCGTGTATTTCGCGTATTTCGTGGTTAAAAATCCTTTTCCGTGTATTCTGTGTTTTCCGTGGTTAAAATCCCTTGACTAAATTTATTCCTTACGCAAACATGAATTTATCCATAATGTGTCCTAATGATTTAAAAGACGGAGGATTTGTGATAATTATCAGGCGTCTATCCCTACTCCTTGTTATAGCTTTCGCTTTGCTTAGCTGCGGGTCAGATAAAGAGCATTACCGTTTCCCGCTTGATATCGGCAGTACCTGGACGTATCGGTATAATTATAGCTATTATGATACAAATACACAACAGATGGAACTATATACCGAGATATTTGACATGGTGGCAGATTCCTATTCTACCAGTCCTGATGGTGAGCAATGCATCCGCTTAAAAGCACACTATGCAGATCAGCCTCTGGGTCAATATGATTATACTTATGTGGTCAACAGACCTGATGGCTTTTATGAACTGGGATATGACTGCAACTATTTCTTCGTGCCCATCAAAGGAACCAATCAGCCTTTCCCGCATAATCCTTTTCACCCCTTTGTAAAAGATGATACTGAAGGTCCGTTGTGGTACTCTGAACCTCGTCTCATGATGCCGTTTGAATTTGAGGAGGGTACAACCTGGAATAATACAAATATTGATGGAGAATATTCCATGAGCTACACCATTTTACCAAAGGAGCATATCACTGTTCCGGCTGGTAATGTTTATGCTGTAAAAAGGAAATGCGATGTTATTGGACAGGATACATTTAATTGGTCATATCTGAACTATTTCTCGTCTACAGGTCCCGTTAAATTCTATTTTGAAACAATGGCAGACTATTTCGGTGAAGCAGGCAATTTAATAGGGCGATATTTAACCACCGAATCAATGGAATTAGTCTCCTTTAACCATAAATGAAAGTACTAAGCGTCCCGGAGTTCAAAATTCCCGTTTTAAATCATCGAATATTATCCTGGTTTTTAGGGAATTTCGGACTTCGGTGTAAGCGACACTATACTCATCTTTATTATTCATTGCCAAATAATTAAATAGTCGGAATATTGAAGTCCGAATCGCCCTCGAACATGCATGGTTATATTAAACCTCAGAAGGCGATTTGAACTCCAAGATTCCTCAACATGATTATCCAGAGCCATAATTCATAATTGAGCATTCATTTCTTCCCAGCCGGCTACCGGTAGGATCAGATTCCCCTGCACCGCTGCTGCCACGCTTCTGCAAGGCAAGTCCTGCTCAATTATCTGCTCCCTAGTTAGCGTTGCCAGATTCACCTGCTGCGGCATCCGTCTCTGCATCTCAAAAAGCATTAGCACGTAGAGATTAGTCCACTTATGCATTGGTGCCAACCGTCTGGGGCGAACTCTATTGAATACCTCGATGTATCGCCGTAAATCATTTTTGTACTCTTCAGATGGGTGCAAATTCCAGAGATTCTTTTGTATAGCAGTAAAGCTCACATTAGCCACAGACTCATCCGGCTTCACATAACCACGGCTATAGACAGCATCACTTTCCTTACTATAACAATAGACAACACTATCCTTCTTGCCGGATAATGCGCTTATCCCATGCGATAATTTAACTTTCATTTTTATCCTCCAGTTTATTTCTACCCACAGAGACACAGAGAAAAAGAGAGAAAAGAGATTTTTAACGCAAAGACGCAAAGTCGCAGAGTCGCAAAGATTCAATTTTCAATTCTCAATTTTCAATTCCCTATAATTATATCAGTCCAAATTCCTTCCCGGTGTTCCATGTGGACCAATTAATTTATAATTCATAATTCAGACTCTGTGGAAAAAAGTACGCATGAGGAATTTTGGAGTTCAAATCGCCCCCGAAATACAACACATTTATACATGGTAAAGGGCGATTCGGACTTCAATATTCCTGTTATCTTAGTATATGGCAATGAATAGTTACAAGGTACACAATGTCGCTTTCACCGAAGTCCGAAATTCCCCTAAGATGGGATAACTTGTTTTGATTTTTGATGGGAATTTTGAACTCCGGAGCGCTAGCCCACTTCTTTCCACAGAGTCTAATTCATAATTATCCTTAGCCCTTCCCTGTGTTCCATTCACCTTTCCACCTAATCACTTAATCACCTAATCACCATTATTCATTCTTCTTTCATTTTACTTTCAGTGAACATAGCTTGCCCTTAAGACACCCACATGACACCCACATGACACCCGGATGACACCCACATGAACATAGGGGAATCATTGGAGCAGCAAAGGCGCAGCACCCATGTATATTATGCACAATCTAAGACCACTTAAAGAAAGTTTAATAATGAATAAAAGAAGCGGAAAGAAAAGAGTTGACTGACATTAGGAAGAATTTTACGTAACAATAGAGAGGTTTTATGAAACCAAATGGTAAAAAATCAGTGTTTGTATGTAGAGTGCAAATAATTAGAGAATATGATGATGTTGTAAAATTGTATAACAAAATAGATCAAGAGTATAATATCACAAAGAATATTAGCGAACACAAAGTTACTATTTCCTCTGATAAGAACAACCAAGAGCTTGGAGAGTGGAGAAGTTTAATCAATTTTCTTAAGAAGAATGAAACGAATGAATTGAAGTGTGTTAATATTCAATATCCTTATAAAATACACAAAAATGAATCTCCAGACTTTGTAATATCCACTCCAAATAGAGATTTCAGAATAGAAATAGCAAGAACTATTACTCAAAATTTGGCTAGGTTGTACAGATTATCTAAGCAACTTGGAAGAATTATAAAAAAAATTGACTTTCAATTATTTAGAGATGAAATGCGGATAAGAAAAAGTGATTTACTTCTATATCTCGAGGATTATGGGAACGGTTACTCTGAGATAGGATTTCCAAGAGCAGATATTTGGGCAAATGTTATCTATTTAAATGTGGAAAAGAAGCTTAAGAAAAAATATATGATGGACATTTTGTTAATTGATGATTACCATATAATCACTAGTTCAGATCCTGATTATATTAAAGAAGGGATTAAAAAACTCAAATGCAAGTTGTTAAATGAGCCTTTAACTAATCATAATATTAATCTGATAATTTCAGATAACCCGTCTGGATTTGCTATAATTTACAACAGTCCAGACTGGGTGTTCAAATGTATGGATCTTGGTAAATATGGGTATTTGTACTCTACTCCCACCACATAAAGGTCATGCCGGTGGAGAGGTGGGTTTTGATATAGTCAGCGAGGATAGGGTCTGCTTCTCTTACTTTACTAATCAGGCGCATGAGGGCTTTGAACACGCAGCGGTAGTCATATTCGCGCATGTTTTTAAAATCGTAGGGTTTGCCTTGCTTATTGAGTGATTTGCCTAAGAACCTGATAATAAAATCCCTTTCCTGTTCATAGGTTTGCAGAGTGAGGGTATCTCTGTGTCCATTTGCTTCATCCAGTTTACCATTCAGATAAGTCAGGCGTTTAATGCAATCAGCCACTGTTTTATTATCCACCACAGGTAGCTCTGCATCGGGAATTCCCAGCCTGATGTGGTCATACTGTTTATACACAACTGCATATTCCAGTTCATCATAATAGAATTCCAGGTCTTCCGCATGACGCAAAACGGTGGGATTAAACGGCTGGTTGGGATGCAGGAGTAAGCCTTCAAAATAACGGACAGACGCTGAGTGAGGGGCTGCGTTATGTACTTTTCTGATGATTTCGGTCGTTTCAAAGCAGGGCATAAGTAATTCATCCTCCATATCTTTTTTTTGCGTGATAAGGTGGTTAGGTGATTAAGTGATTAGGTTAATTCATAATTATAAATAATCCCTTTCCACTGTATGTGAACAAATAGATAAGAAGAGGGCAGGTACCGGAAAAACAGACTCCTGCTGATATGCGATACTTTGAAGATAAAAAAAGAGGATGGTAAAGATACAAATTTGAGAATGAATGCTTATGTGACATGGTTATTAATGCAGAAATTGTGTCAAATAGTTTTTTACACTTAAGACAATATTTTTCACCACAAAGGCACAAAGACACTAAGAATTATTAATTATGAATTAATTTGTCCACGTGGAACACCGGGAAGGAATTTGGACTGATATAATTATAGAGGGATAGTGAAAAGTGATTAGGTGATTAAGTGGAAACAGATAAATCTCTGCGTTAAAGAAAAGACTTTGTGCCTCAGTGCCTTTGTGGTTAAGATTCTTATTTCGTTTATTTAGTGTATTTCGTGGCTAAGATTCCCGCTTGCGCAGGAATGACACATTGTTAAAATGGGGAGGACACAATGGCACTGTTCCACCTTTACACCGTTCCACTTCATAACATGGAGATAAAATGAAGATTACGTTTGAATGGCCGTTTAAGACCTTTTCGGGAACCCAGCAAGAGATGACGTATATGTCATACAGGAAGGGCAATCTGTGTTTGGGCAGGGGTTGGTCAAAGCCTGATGCCACTGCTTCTCAGGCAGTATTGGCAGGTATCACACATAACCTCAAAAGAGTCTGGGATGAGGCAAATCCTGATTACAAAGAAGATTTGAAGCTGTTTGCCAAAAAGTTTAAAACTCAAAAGCTCAGATCAGGACAGTTCCCGCCCGCAGCCTTTGGCATCTTCATCAATATGATGTATGCCTGGCACCGCTCCGCTGCTGAACAGGTGAATTTATCAACCGTAACAGTTCAAGACATTGTCAATCTCAACGCTCCTGTGCAAAGCGTGACTGATGCTGTCACGTCACAACTGCTGGTACCTGTTTCCGGATATGAATTGCTGTGTCATGAGATTGGGTGATAAAGTGGAAAGGTGGAATGGTGAAAAGGTGAAACAGTGGAACAGTGGAAAGGTGATTAAGCGAATAGCTGGAGTTCAAAATTCCCTCGTCTTTTTAAATATAGAAAGCAAAGTATGCAGGAATTTCGGACTTCAGCTAAAACCTTTACAGATATCGCAATCCGAAGTCCGATTTGCCCAAACACAAGGATGTCTACTAAAAACTAAAAAGGGCAAATTGAACTCCGGCATAGCTTTTCCTTTGGTATTTTCGCACAGCCTCCAAGCCAGGAGTGACTATATGGGGAAGCTTTGCGGGCTTAGCGTCTTTAGCGTGCTTTGCGTTAAGAAAAATGCTCTCACGGACAAGCGTGTCCGTGCCACTAATCAAACAAGAGTATACATGCCACTAATCGAACAAGCGCAAGGCATGTCCCTACGCTTCTCCGTGGAGAATAATCTCCTGTTCCGTGGGTTCTGTGTATTCCGTGGTTGAACTTTCTATACGGTCTTAGGGTCTATATGGCGGAATACTCTTCATTTACCTCCTTGTGTCCCAACGGAAAAAAAGGGATGGAGAAATCCATCCCTTTATGTCTTCACATTTACCGGTTAATAACTTATTTTACAAAATGCAGCTTTGTGCTGTAGACTCCGGTGGGTGTGGTCAGACGGCTCAGATATATCCCTGAGCTTACTGTGGAGCCATGGATGTTTTTTCCATCCCATTTGTATCTGTGAATTCCCTTATCGAGTTCTCCTGCGAAGATACTCCTTATCTTTTGCCCTTTGATGTCATAAATATCAAGCTTTACATTCATATTGGCATTAAGCCTGATTTTAAGATTGGTTTCTTCACCAAAAGGATTGGGATAAGCTGTGTCCATGCCTGTAAACTGAACAATCTCGGGTGTAGTGTTACCACCGATATCGTTAGTGTTTACGGTAACAGGACCGTAGTGCTCCATAGTGCCGTCCATATTAACTGCTTGTAACCAATAATAATATGTGACGTTGGACTCGATTTCCTGGTCTTGATACGAGTAATTTTGAACGTTGGAAGTATTCGTTGATGGGATAATCCCGAAATTAACCTGTGAGGCTGTTGCCATATCACATGCTTCATTTCTCAGGACATTGTAGCCGCTTAGTTCTGTTTCTGACTGGGTTGTCCATTGTATTCCGACAAATCCGCTATTGTAATCAGCGGTGAAGCTGGAAAGGACGACAGGCAGAGTCGGGTCTTGCAGATTTTGCAGGCGAACTACATAATTGTTGTTGTCCACGGTAGAATACACTTTGATATAGTGCATGTTTCCGTTTTGGGCAATGAACATAACAGATGGCCATGTAATCAGATTCAGTGTAGCCTGTACTACGAAGGGATTATCCGTACACACATCGACAAAAAGTGCCGGTGGAAATGTAGCAAACATGATTGTTACAAGAATCGGATTACCAACATTGACATGATAAGTATACCAGTCAACATCAACATCCACAGGAATCATACCAACCTGGTCATCAACGTAAGAACCAACCGGTACTACGTTTGCCAGAGGAGGGATATCGTTGTTTTCGGTTTCCAGTACGGCTATCAATGGTATGGTAAATAGGGTTAGAATAAATATGGCGATAAATAATTTTTTCATTATATTCTCCATACATAGATAAATGCAAAGACATATTGATTTTCTTCAACACTCCCTTGTATGTCAAGCTATTTTTTTACAAATATTTATTAGTGACTGCTCAATCATGATGGTTGGCTCAATCAGGGCTCTGCCAATAATTTATGATATAATATTGCATCTATGGCAACCATGTAACTAATTCATGAAAATAGTTCAGCAATATTTCGTTAAGTGACTGCTATATGATAATATAATAGTAATTTTATATGACGATATCTTATGCCTGCAACGTAGATGTGACAATCTTTTCGCTTAATAATGGAAAGGCAGGTGTTATTCAGTTGGGGTCTTTGCGTTAAGAAAAATGTTCTCACGGACAAGAGTGTCCGTGCCACTAATCAAACAAGAGTGTCCATGCCACTAATCGGACAAGCGCAAGGCATGTCCCTACACTTCTCTGTATTGAATAATCTCCTGTTCTGTGTATTCCGTGGTTAGGATTTACTCCACTTTAAGGCATTTGATTATCCGGTTGGTCTTACCATTTATGACTTTTATCAGGTATATTCCAGCGGGAGAAGGATGGCCATGTTTATCGTTTCCATCCCAGTTAAGAAGGTTATAACCGCTATTAGTGGTTTGATATAAAGTATTTATTTGCTTTCCTTTGATGTTATATATCTCAAGTTCTGCTTTACCGGGTATTTCAGTTTTTAAAGAGAGTGTAAGCCGGCTGTGAAATGGATTGGGATAGGCAGATATGTGTATGGGTTGGATATACACATCAGTCGTAGGGGTAGGGTTTACTTGCACAGTTACAGGATAACCCACAGGCACCCATACATCTTCCCCTTCGTAGGTTGTTCTGGTCTTTGCCTGCAAGCTATGAGTTCCTACCGGAATTCCTGCCAGGGGGCTAAAGCTGACGTATTCTGTATGGGTTGCTCCCGGCTGAATTGTAATCGGAATCACAGCAGGCTGGGTATTGGATATATCATTCTCTCCGTCAACAAACAAATCCGCCCATCCTGTTTCGGTAAACTCCCAACAGATTTCCTGATCGGTGTTATTGATCATGTTTAAATCAGCTACAATCACTTGGGGAGTAGCCAAAACCACATCCAGATTATACGCCAAAGGATAGGTCGAGGCAGGAATGTCTATAGTTACTGCCGGCAGGAAACCATAGTCCCGGATAAATACCTGCACCTGATGCAGACCCGCAGCCAATGGAAACATAGGCTGATAAGTTAAGTATAAGGATTCTGTCTCACCGGATGATATATCCTCTATTCCTGGTAGCGGCGTCATATTATTTGATATAACTTGTCCGTCGATATAGAGAAATGCCCATTCTTCAGTATATTCATGCAGGAATTGATACTCATCTGTATTTGTGAGACTTACCAGGACAGAAACGGTTTCCTGGCTGATTGTTTGTGGCTGGCAGGTAATATCTATAAAATGGTATGTATCATAAACTGCTACTATCTCAGTATTACCGACCGGGGTCCAGATAGGTTCTCCTATGCCTTGGTTTTTGAGCATAGCCTGTACTGAATGGGTGCCCAGAGGTATGAGTTCTGATGGTATGTCTTCATAATGTGAATATACGATTTCAATGGAAACTGTCTCTCCGATTGGGATATCAACATTCCATAAAGCAGGAAAAACACCATTTAAATCATTTTGACCATCTACAAACATTTCCGCCCAGGGATATTCATTAAAGCCCCAGTGAATATCCTGACTCGTGTTATTGGTTACAAATAAATCTGCTACGATTTCTACCTGAGAGACTCTCTTCAATACTGTTTCAAACACCACCTGATTATTGGGTCCGTCTATGAGGATTAAAATTCCTCCCGGATAACCAAAGTCCTCAATCCCGACCTGCAATTCGTGATTGCCACCGGGGATAAGCGCAGTTGGATTATACCGCACTCTAAAGGTTCTTGTTTCATTCGGCGCCAGATTCAGGGTTGAAGGTAAATTTGAATAACTATTCAGATCCGGTATGCCATTCAGTTCAATCCAAGCCCATTCTGTTGTAGTAAATGTTTTGTGCATAGGATAGATATCGGTATTAGTTATAGATAATAAGACTGTTATACTATCCTGATTGGCAGCTTCCACAGTGAAAACAGGGTTTATAACATCTTGCCAGGCATACAAAAACACAGTCTCGATATTACCCACCGGTGTCCAGGTAGGTTCACCGGGAGCGATGCTTCTTCTGTATGCTTGTACTGTGTGAGTTCCCAAAGGTATGGGATGAACAGGATAATACTGAAACTGGGAGAATGATATATGCTGAGTAATAGTAGCGCTCACAGGAATATTGACCACCACTCCTGCAGGGAGTTCTACATTTACTCCATCTTGCCCATCGATAAACAGATGTAACCAAGTAATGTACCCAAATGACCAGCTTATGGCAGAACCGGTATTATTGGTAACATGCATATCAGCCTCAATGCTTTGCTGTGATGCATCCGTTATATCCAATTGCCAGGTCTGTGCACTCAGCCAGCCAAAACAACCCATAGCCAACAGTAGTAGTAGCAATCCAGGTCTTTTCATTATTCCTCCCGAATAGATATTGGTCTTAGGTTAAACTTTAACATCTGCCTGTAAATATTGATAATTCTCTATTATCTTAAATAATAATTTAGTCAAGCGTTTTATCTCAGAGTGATTAAGTAATGCAGGGTAGATAAAATCCTTGACTAAATTGCCTGTCAGGAAAGAAAGAAATACAATGAATTACTCTATTAAAACACGATAAGAGGTGAAGATGAGCAGTCAACCGGTACCCAAGAAGAAGTATCAGACACCGGATAAGAAGCATAGTTCAGCCAAAACAAGTGCATTAGCAATGCCAAAAGAGTCCTTTCTGGAAAAGAAACCCTGGATTTATGTGATTTTGTTGTTTGCATTAGTGGCAATAATCTATTTCCCGGTAGCTTTTGAAAAGCAATACCCGCCGGCAAGTGATACAATCCAGTGGCAGGGAGCTGCCCACAGACTAAATGAATATAATAAAACTCACACTGACAAAGCACTTTGGCAACCTAATATGTTTAGCGGAATGCCGAGTTATCTGATTACATTCCCATTTAAGTTTCCGTTTCTCGAATATGTAACCAAGCTCTTTGATTATGTGATGAACTGGAGGATATTCCTGCTGTTTCTCGGTGGATTGGGTATGTTTCTCCTGCTTAGACTGATGGGGTTGGATGGCTTCACATCATTCTTTGGTGCTGTGGCTTTTATCTTTAGTAGTCACTGGACAGGATTACTGGATATAGGCCATAATACAAAATACCGTGCAATTATGTGGATTCCCTGGGTGGTCTGGGCTGTAATGTGGCTGCGGCAAAAGCCAAACCTGCTGGGATTAGGTTTTGCCAGTGTATTTATGATAACTCAGCTAAGGGAAAATCATCCGCAAATCACCTATTATCTATATCTGTTTATTGGCATGTTTTGGGTGTATAGCCTGATAGAGACCTTTGGCAATAAAGAATGGAAAAAGCTGATTATCTTTACGTTACTTTTGATAATAGCTTTCGGTTTTACCGGGCTGGCAGTGATGAATCCCAATCTTTCCACTATGGAATACAGTAAATATACTATCCGTGGTGGTACTTCCGGTCTTGATACAGCCTATGCTCAAGGCTGGAGCTTTCATCCTCTGGAAATTATAACTTTCCTGATTCCTGATTTCTTTGGCGGAATCAATCAATCCTACTGGGGTTGGATGGAATTTACCCAGATATACAACTATTTCGGAATATTGATTTTAGCTCTGGGTCTTTTAGCACTGGCAGGACGCAGAAGGAAACTGGCTGGCTTTTTGTGGATTACGTCATTACTGTTTTTAGTTATGTCTTTTGGCAGGCATTGGAGTTGGTTTAGCAATATTCTACTCAACTATCTGCCTTTCTTTAATAAATTCCGCGTGCCTTCCATGCTGCTAGTGATTACTCAGTTTAATGCAGCCGTACTGGCGGCAATAGGTTTGGCAACCGTTCTGGAAAAGGCAAAGGAAGATGATCAGGTCTTTATTCGCCAATTCAAGGTCTGGTTTATCGTTGCCGTAGTTCTATTGGTGCTCTTCCTTTTAGCAGGTAAAGGGTTATTTAAAGGTTTACCTTTCACCACAACCAATGAGATTGAACAGCTCAAGCAAGCCGGTCAATATGACCAATTAGCGTCTCTCAAGGCGATGAGATTGGGAATGCTATACAAGAGTGGCGCGCTGAGTTTTATGTTCTTAGCGATGGGATTTGGGCTGATATTTATGTTTATTCGCAAGAATATCCCCAAGGTTGTGTTCTTAGTTTTGATTTTAATCGTTGCTTTCCTGGATCTCTGGATGTATACAGGCAAGAATCTGAAGAGTATCGAGCCGGTTCAGAATACACAGGATACCTTTGTTAAGCGCGATTACGATGAATTTCTGCTTAGCGATAAAGATAATTATAGAATCTTTCCGCTCAATGTCGGCATGTCCGGTAAATGGGCATATTATCACCAAACTATTCAAGGTTATCATGGTGCAAAGCTCAAACGTTATCAGGAAATACTGGAAAACAGTCTGGATGCTCAGCTCAGACAGAATAAAATCAACTGGAATTTGCTGAATATGCTGGATGTGAAATATATAATCTTCCAGGATACACTGCCATTCCCCAATCTTGTGCCGGTATTTAGCAGTAATGATGACAATATGATTGTGCACAGAAACATGTCAGCTCTGCCCAGAGCATGGTTTGTAGATAATGTTAAACAAATCAAAGAACCTAAGTACATCTGGTCAGAAATCAATTCTGAAAAGTTTAATCCTGCTACAACTGCCATTGTGGAAGAATCAGTGGGAGTTATTGCCAATCCTGCAGTCAGGATTGTGAAACCCACAAAATTTGATTTGCAGTATCTCAGCTTTGAAACCGAAACTGATAAACAGGCTTTCATGACAGTAAGTGAAATCTATTATCCTGCCGGTTGGAAAGCCTTTATTGACGGAAAAGAAACAAAGATATATCCGACAGACTACATTCTGAGAGGAATTGTAGTTCCTGCGGGGAAACACAAGATAGAGATGAAGTTTGAACCAGCCAGTTATAAGAAAAGCATTATGCTGAGTGGATTGGGACTGCTTGCTTCACTTCTTGCCCTGCTGGGAGGAGCTTTTCTATGGTACAGAAAACGTAAGACAGAGGTCAAGCCTGCTTTATAAAGCTCAAATATGAAAAAAGAAAAAACATTATCTGCCGGTAAGACATTATCAGATTTAACCTTACCGGCAGGACTTTATCCTGTGGCAATTCACATAGGCAATCCTGATGATATCACAGTGAGAGCTATGGAAACTCTTCGAAAATGTGATGCAGTTATCTGCGAAGAACGCAGGGATGGAATCCGCTTTCTCAAATCCATTGGTATAGATAAACCGCTTTATTTCCTGAATGAGCACAGCAAATCCGTGGAAATCAAACAGATGTTTGAAGACCTTCTGATTATGAAAGACAAGGCTATCGCTCTCATTACTGATGCAGGTACTCCCGGCTTTGCTGATCCAGGTGCTGAGCTTGTCCAGATTTGCCACGATTATCAGGTAAAAGTGTATCCTGTTCCCGGTGCTTCATCACTCATGGCAGCTATCATGGCAAGCGGTCTGGATGCTAAACGGTTTCTCTATTATGGCTTTTTATCTGCCAAAAAGGAAGAGCGGGTGGCTGAACTGAAACAGCTAAAATCCATGACTACTTTGGACATAATCTTTCTGGAAGCGCCTTACCGGCTGAAAAGCCTGGTTGATGATATGATGAATATCCTGGGTAAGAAAAGAAGAATCCGCTTCTTATATAAACTTACACAACCCAGTCAAAGCATCTTTTTGGGTAATCTGGAAGAACTATCACACAAAACTGACCAATTCCCCAAGGGTGAATTTATCCTGATATTGGAACATGAAACACGCTACTGATTATCAGATAATCTATAAAGGACTCTTCAGTGAAACTGACTTCAGATTTGAAGTTATTCCGGGTAAAAGAAAGTACAACGCAAGCACCCGCAAACTGATTAACGAAGCATGGCAGGAAGCACGCCTGAATCCTGATCTGCATATCTTTAACGGTAAAGTAATCAGTCTGCTCTCTGCTGATATTCATCATGATGAAGTCTCGGACAGAGACAAGATGCTTCTTAAAGTGCAGGCAACTGATTACAAAAGCTCATACGGCACAAACATATCTAATCCGCTCATTATCCCCAAAGATGAGCTTGCTAATGTGCTTTCTGCTTGTGCAGTGGTTGAAACTACTGAAGGTTCTGTCTTTGTTGGCAAGCGTAATCCCAATATGGCAGAAACCGCTGACCTCTGGCATGTCCCTGGTGGTTCACTGCATAAAGTAATAAACCCGATAGCCTTTATGCAGATTGAACTGGAAGAGGAATTGAATGTAGTAAGCCGGGATATTCAATATGCTGTTTGTTTGGGCTTTGGCGAAAACTTTGTAACAAGGAAACCTGAATTCCTTTGCTACTTTCATCTAAACCTTACAGAAAAACAGCTTTCTGATAAACTCATTGATGCGAAAGATAAAGATGAGCACACTGAGTATGTATTTGTGCCAATGGAAGAACTGGATGACTTTATCGGTATATATCCCTTTGCACCTATAGGCAAGGCTTGTATAACCAGGTATCTGGAGTATATACAGAGCTTATAGAGCCCACAGCATTTTGCTAAATCACCTCAATAAAAGAACAGACTACTTAGATTTAGAAATACATCTTGACAGTATATGCCATAATCAGCATATAATACTTATAGCATATATACAGAGGTGTAAATGAATACTAATCATACTGATAGTTTAAATGAACCAACCAATATTAACGAATTACAGTTCAACTTGATGGATTTATTCAAGGTCCTTTGGGAGTGGCTGTTTTCTTTCAGAAGGATATACTATATTAAACCGGGACTGTACTATACAGGGGATAAGTATGACATAACTACTCCCCTGCTGGTCACAGCCAATTATCATTTAACCGTCTGGACTGTCTGGCGGAGAATCAAACATCTGAATACTAGAGTTCTGGTCATAGACACAGATGGAATCAATGTGTGGTGTTCATCCGGCAAAGGTAGGTTCTGCGCCGAAGAGATATTGCTTCAACTGGATAAGTATCCCAAAGAGGTTATTACCCGGAGTGAAGAGATTCAATTAATCCTGCCCAAATTATCTCTTTCGGGAGTAAAGTTGTCAGACCTCAGAAAACACAACATCAAGCCCATCATTGGTCCGGTCTACGCTGGAGACATACCAAATTATCTGAATAATCCTCCGTATAGGGATTGCAATGAGCAGATATTCCAGTTTGACCTTTTGGACAGGCTTTTTACGTTAGTTCCATCCTGGGTGCAGATAATAACTTATTCCAGTGGAGCTGCTTTTGTCTTGTTTATCCTCAATATTTGGCTAAAGATCGGTATCTGGTGGCAGGTCTACCCCATCGGAGTTATCTTAACAACGTTGTACGTGCTGCTCTTCCCTTATCTTCCAACCCGTAGTTTTGTTTACAAAGGTTTCTTCCTTTTTTTGATGACAGGATTTGTTTATCTGATTTATAGTCTTCAATTGCATCAAACTATCTATAATCATGTTTTTTATCTGAGTTATATAGCAGGATTCAGTGTTTTTTATGGTTTGTATTATACCGGAAATAGCGGGGTCAGCAACTATAGCATTGTAAAAAGGGAAACTGTTTTGTTCTTCCCGGTTGTAATTATCCTGTTCCTGGCTTCATTGGTTAGTGTGATTCTCAAAGGAGTTTTATCATGATAGCTGTAGATAAAGATAAATGCCTCGGCTGCAGCCTGTGCAAGAATGTTTGCCCTCGTAAGGTAATCACAATTGCAAATAAAAAAGCTATTATAGCAGACCCTGTGGCATGCCTTGAGTGCGGTGCCTGCGATTTAAACTGTCCGGCAAAAGCCATCAGTCTGACCAAAGGAACCGGATGTCTGGTAGCAATTTTAAAAGAAGACATTCTCAAGACTGTGCCCAAGGGTACCGGTTGCGGATGTAGCAGTAATTCGAGTTGCGGATGTTAACCAAAGATACTGATTATGATAAGCTGGCAGATTTCTTTTCTGTTTTAACAAACCCTGTCAGGCTTAAAATTCTGGATTATCTGATATCGGAGTGTTGTAAACGCAAAGAAAGCTGCTGCAGCGTAAGTGATATCTATCTTGAACTTGGATTACCCCAACCGTTAATCTCCAAGCATTTGAAAATACTCAAAGATAAAGGACTTTTGGACTTTACAAGGCAAGGCAATCGTATTTTGTATCATTTTATTGAAAAGGATACGTTCAAAACAGTATCAGATTGTATATATAAGATAAACACGCTAAATTGTAACTGCCATAAGGCAGAGTAACTAACCTTAGTCATTCCTCGCTGGACGGGGAATCTTAAGATACCCGCTTGCGCAGGTATGACCGGATTACCGCCTGAAGGCTTAACAACATATATGAAAAGGCAAGAGAATGCGTAAAGACCAACAGAATATCTTTGAAAGTGAAAAAAGTGAACCTTTAACCAAAGTACCTTTGGCAGAGAAGCTGCGTCCACATTCCCTGATTGAACTTAAAGGACAATCAAAGCTACTGTCTGAAGGTTCTCTACTCAGTCATATGATTGAAAGTAATGACTATCATTCGTTTATTCTGTGGGGACCTCCAGGTACAGGCAAGACAACTATTGCCAAGATAATAGAGAAGACTTCCAACCTTCCTTTCGTGCATTTCAGCGCTGTACTGAGCAGTATTAATGACGTTAAAACCGTGATGAAAGAAGCTGAATACAGGCATCGTGCCAAGAACCAGCCGACTATCCTCTTCATAGATGAAATCCATCGCTTTAATAAATCACAGCAGGACGCCTTTCTCCCTTATGTGGAATCAGGGGCAATCATTCTAATTGGCGCAACTACTGAAAATCCAAGCTTTGAAGTAATCTCTGCACTATTATCAAGATGCCATGTCTTTGTTCTGGAAATGCTTTCTGAAACTGACTTGCTGGAGATTCTAACAAAGGGTTTCAGTGAACTGGGACTGGCGCAGGATATTGATATTATTAACTGGATGGCTGTTCAGAGCGGAGGTGACGCCAGACGTGCTCTCAACGATTTGGAATTGCTGGCACCTTATCTCAAAGACCATCCGCATATTGATATCAAAGAACTGGCAAAGGTTTATACAAAGAAGACAATGTTCTATGATAAAAATAAGGAAGAGCATTATAATATCATATCTGCTTTGCACAAATCCCTGCGTGGCAGTGACCCTCAAGCCGGGCTATATTGGCTGGCCCGGATGCTGGAAGCAGGCGAAGACCCCCGCTATATTGTGCGCAGATTGATGCGTTTTGCCAGTGAAGATATCGGTTTGGCTGACCCGCAAGCTCTGCTTCAGGCTGTTGCTGCCAAAGAAGCCGTACTGTTTATGGGTATGCCCGAATGCAGCAATGCCTTGGCTCAACTCGTTGTCTATCTGGCAACCGCTCCTAAAAGCAATGCTTTATATGAAGCTTACAACAAAGCAGCAGATGATGCCAAAAATACTTCCCACATGGGAGTTCCTCTGCATATACGCAACGCTCCCACCAAGCTGATGAAAGAGCTGAACTATGGCAAGGACTATGAATACGACCATGAACATGAGAATAAATACTTCTATCAAAAGTGCTTTCCTGATGCCATGACTGAAAAGTCATATTATAAACCCGGTGAATTTGGCTTTGAAAAAGAAATTGCCAAACGGCTTGACTGGTGGAAAAAGCTTAGAGACGATCAGCAAAAGAAAGATAAGTAAGAAGAATCTTCAGCATTTTTTGCTTTTTATTGTTGCGCATAACGGACACAGGTTTATCTAAAGCATAGTAATAAGGGAAAAAAAAGGGCTGCTCAATTGAGCAGCCCTTATGTATATGTTGTGAGTTATTTTGTTAAAATGACTCTCTTGGTTTGGATAAAATTATCTGTTTGCATACGATATAAATATATGCCGCTTGATAGTTGATTGCCATTCTCATCTAAGCCGTTCCATGAACAGTTATATGTACCGGCAGCTTTTTGATCAGCGCTTTCCAAAGTGCGGATTTTCTCTCCCTTCAGATTATAAATATCTATAGTTACTCTCCCTTCTGACTTTAAATCATAAGAGATTTTTGTTGCACTCCCGAAAGGATTGGGATATGCATCGTGTAAAGCATTTGCATAGATTGTTGCAGGAGGAGTATCAGGATTACCGGGATTACCCACAGTAACAAAGACGGGTCCATGATACTCTGTTATGCCATTCAATTCCACACTTTCCAACCAGTACCAGTATGATGTTTGAGTCTGAATATCTGCATCTCTGTATGTGTAGATTTGTTCGGTGCTGGAATTTCCGGATGGAATTACGTTTAAATTGCAGCTAACTGCATCAGAAGCATTACTTGTCATGGATCTCATTATATTGTAACCCAGCAGGTTTGTTTCTGACTGAGTTATCCATTTTAGTTCAACTTCATTTCCAGTTGTTGTTGTCGTTGCAGTGAATGATGATAGTTCAACCGGACAAGTTTCATCTGGTGTCGATGCGAGTTTAAATGCTAATCCTGAATACGGCAGAGGTAACCAGGCACCATCAAAATATACTGCTCTGTTAAATGGATCAATAAGAGAAGTTTTCCATCCAATCTCTTCCGGGGGAACTACTATAGGGACAATACTCAACCAGTAATGCGTTCCTGCTTGCTGAATAAACGGAGGAATCAGTTCTAGTTTGTGCCTGTAGAATTTAGTGTGATTATCTGGTAAAAATGTATTAGTGTATGGATCATACCAGCCTTCTAAACCACTATATCTAACAGTATCCCCTTGGGTTTTGAATTGTGAAAAAATAATTGAACCCGGTACACCTGCATTATCATCATAAATGTTAACCCAGATTCCCGTGATCGTGCCGACTATCCCGTCTTTCCATGAGTGGGCAAAGCAGATTTCTGCTATTGGTCCCGTCTCTGTGCATATCCAATCATCTGCTAATACTCCATATTTAATGTCAACTCCATTAGAATCTGCTTCCTGTTCGTATTTCCATACGGCATTCAGTGAAATGATTAGAGCCAGTAAAAAGAATGAAATCGTGAATTTCTTAAACATGATTCCTCCCTTATTTTTTATTTTAAGGTAAATATGAGACCGATTATTTGGATACATGAATTTCATGTCAAGAATTTTTTTGTTGCTTTAAGCGTTTGTTTTGACGATTTAGGTAATTTCATTTTTCGATTGCTTCGCAGTGAGGCTTTGCTAGTGGCTTTACTTGTGCCATGCCCACCTAATCCAATATATATTAGCACATTACAGGACTATATATACACTAAACGCTGATTAATAAACCAACAAATGTAACTCTATAAAGTGAGTATTTTTTTTAACTTTATGAGAATTCTTCTTATTTTCTTATGGCAATTTATGAGCAATGGATGTTTTTCATTATATACAGTAAACCATCTTGTATTTACTAAATTTCACCTTACTTACTTGCTGATATCTTATCCATGCCTTATTTGACAGCAAGAATCTGCAGAGAGTCATCAGGGAGTATCCAGAGACTAAAGTCCCTGCAGACTCCCTGATGACTCCCTGCAGAACCCTGTCGTCAGTTAAGACATAAAAGAGAAGGAAATAGATTGGATATGGACAAGACATCTCTATATAGAGTACTATGTGACTTTTGAATAAATATAGCGTAATTGCAGGTTAAACAAGAAAAGCCCGGTTTATTAAGCCGGGCTTTTTTGTATTATCTTAAAGAAATATACTATTCTTTGATGCTGATTAATTCATATATTTTAACCGAAATATCTTTGCCTTTGACTTTGATATCGTCAAGATAACGGGCTTCAACCTTATCTTTGACTTTTTCGTAGGTAAATTCGCTGATAATGGTCATTTCTTTGAGGTCATAGTCACGGGTTTTGGCTTCCAGACGTGCACCCAGATTTATCGTGTCACCGATGGCTGTATAGTCAAAAAGCTGTTCTGACCCTAGATTTCCGACCACTGCTTGTCCTGTGTTTATACCCACACCAAAATTAAAAGGTTCAACCCCTTCAGCTGCCCATTTCTCGCGCAGTTGCAGCAAACAGGCACGCATATCAAGAGCAGTTTTACAAGCCTGTAAGGCATGTTCATCTGTATAAACAGGTACACCAAACAAAGCCATGATTTCATCACCCACAAATTTATCAATGATTCCACCGTTTTTAATGATGGTTTTGACCATCTCAGTCAGATATCCTCTAAGCATTTGTACCGTTTCTTCAGGGCGGTGCTTTTCGGTAAAAGTGGTAAATGAAACAATATCCGTAAATAGCACAGTAACTTCCTGCAAAGCTCCACCATATTTAAGTTTGCTTGGGTCTTTGAGCAGAACGTTCACAAGTTCGGGAGCAAGATATTTCTCGAAAGAGTTCTTGATAAATTTCTTATCTTTTTGTGATTTCAAGTAGTGAATAACCAAAGCGCTTACATATAATAGCAGGAAGAGTATAACCAGTTCCACAACCGGAAGCAGTACATTGGCATATTTAAACAGGCAAAAGCTTAATCCAAGCAGCGAAATAATCAGGAATAGAGTTATCAATACAGAATGCTGAGGCTTAACATACGATAATAGCATGAAAACACCAATCGCGAGGATAAACTCAATAAGGACAAACAGCCAGATATTAAGGTTGTAAAGATAATCGTTATGTCTGACCATTTCCATGAAGTTAGCATGGATTTCTACCCCTGCAGTGAGCTTGGAGCTATATGCAGTAGGAAATTTATCGTGTAGTTCCTCGATAGTAGCCCCAATCAGAACGATTTTATCCTTGAAGACACCACTTTTTGCCAAATCATAATACTCATCAAGCTCCATACCCTGATAACCAGGCATACTCAATGAACTATCATCAACAACACTGGCATAAGAAACATGTTTAAAGGTTTCTGATGGTCCGTAGAAATTAATCAAAGCGTTTTTTCCATTAATAATTGGAATGCGGTAATCAGCTACGTTTAAATATTTATTAGCAACAGTCACTCCCTTTTCCCATTCAGGAGCGTAGAGACGGTAATTGCCAAGACCTGCCACACCAATAGAGTAGTATTTGGTTTTATCCATTTTTTCAAACAAAGTATATTCGCGGATAAAGCCATCCCAGTCGGTTGGCATATTGACAATACCCCAGTTCATTTTAAGGTCAAGCAGAGGTTGTATCGGAGTCTGTACCTGCTGATGATCGGGATTATCCGGATCTACGATGTATTTACCACAAAATACTACATTACCGGCATTGGCAGCTGCTACAGCTAAAGCTGCATCAGAATATGGATTGGAATACTCAGTGAATTCTATATCAAAGATAATTTCTTTAGCGCCGGCTTTTTTCAGATTATCTATCAGCTTGGCATGCAAATCACGAGGGAAAGGCCAAGGTCTATTCAACGCCTGAAAGGTATTGTCATCTATTGCTACGATTACAACATCACCTGATACTTGCTTGGCACCCCTGATGCGAAACAATGAATCCTGTGCTTTATGCTCCAGACTATCAAAGAAGTAAATCTGAAACAATAGTCGAATAATCAGGATAATACAAACAGGTATGAAGAGTTTTTTTAATATAGGCATTCCATCCTCCTTTCAGATTGAGAAAAAAAAAGACGATAAGCAAGCTAGAGCATTACTTATCGTCTTATAATATTCAGCTACATCAGAAACGGTAGCTAAGGTTTAAGTGCCAGACTGTTGTGCTGTAATCTACATTATTCACATCGTTATTTCCATACATCTGCCAGCCTAAGCTGGTGGAAGCAGTTATTGATTCCAAAGGTCTTGCATCAGCACCGATTGTAACGTAATTATATGTTTGTTGGTCCTGGTCGCCGCCTAACAGAGTGGTACGGTATTCCGCCCAGGGGATTATCATATTATTGAAAAGCCTGTATTCGCCTTTCAATTGGAAATTGAAGTTGCTGTTTTTGTCGCCTGTTGTCTTTCTTTCCTGAGTACTATTGGAAATTGCTACCAATGTTTTCAGCGGAAGATCGATAAACCTGCTGATTAAACTGATTGAGATATTCTCTGTTTCATTATCATAGAATTTGACAAAGACATCGTTTGCATTAGGTCTCTTCTCGTTATCATATCCGGTTCTAAAGCCAATATCAAGAGTAGTGGGAGCTATTGGCATCATACCAAATTCATACCCAACCCCAAGAGAAATCATATTAGATTGTCTTTTATAGGGGTTATATAAAGACGTATCAACTGAATCGATTTCGGTATTAGGTTTATTCTTACCATCGCTGGTCGAAAAAGACAGAGTTAAATACGGATACTTTGGAATCCTGAACATACCCTGCAGATATAATGAATTATAGATATTAGTTTCAAGCCTGTCTTTTGACAAGTTATCTTTGGTTTGATTATATCCACCAGTCAAATAGATATATTGGCGGAAATTGTACTGATCTGAAATAGATAACTGTGAAGCATCATTCTGCAGATAGTTAGTACTCAGAGAACGGAATGAAGCACCCACTTCCGAATAGCTGACATTAATCAGATTATTCAGCCAGAAGTTCCTCATATATGCTTGCCAGGCTACTAATGCCAGTGGGTCATCAAAATCGGCTGACATAGGTAAAGGCTGCATGTTTGTGTTGATTATAAAGATATCCTGGAAATCAGCAGGATTGACGGGTGAAGTTCCATCTATATAATCTTCCAGGTCTTCAGAACTGAGCGGTCCTGGCAGGATGTTACTATTGTAAAGGCTTCCTGCTCCTTCTATGCCAAGAATAATATTCTGGGTAGGCACAGTGAGCTTCGCATCCATACTCACAACCAGATTGTCTTTGGGGAAAGCAATCTGCGTAGTATCTCTCATAACGTATTTGGAATCTAGAGAACTAACAATATCTCTGTTTCTGGTTGTATTAAATCCAAGACTAAAGCCGTCTTCTCTACCCAGACGAAGTCTGGCTGCTATTGCTTCCTGCTTAAATGTTCCGGCAGAATACAATGTATCTGTATTAGAAACGAACTTGTTGCCATCTATACTCCGTATCATTTCGCCATGAGCAAAGCTAAAACCGAAGAACTTAGTATATATCTTGGAATATATACCTCTTAGGTTTTTGTTACTCATCGTGAGGCTGCTGAAATCAGGTGAATAGTCGCCAAAGTATGTTTCCCAGAAAGGTAATAGTATTCCAAACTTAAATCTGTCCACATGCTGTCTGTTTTCACTTTCCAGAGTTGACAGATAAGTATAGGATTGAAGCTCTAATTTGCGGTATTCTCCATACATATCCAGGCTTGCCCAGCCATCATCACGATTTCCGCCAAAGCTTGTGGCAGATGGGTCTTTTGAGGTCGAATAGACGTTGTTGCCGGCATTAACACTACCGCGCAGATTCATAGGAAGTGTAGTAATCGAGCCGCTTGCTTTAATCACATTTGTCCACGTTTGTGAATAAATGCTTTTGCCTTCAAGCGTGTTTGCAGTTACAAATACAGATGTCAGACCCGGTTTGGGAGTATCGTCTTTATAAATGAGCATGTTACTGCTTATGTCTGCTCTTTTTGTGGAATCTTTTCCATTAATAAACAATTTGATTGATTTCATGTCAAGAGTGCCTTCCAGAGCGTACCAGGAGATAGCCACTATGTAGCCGTCTTTGGCAAGAACAGCACCTTCTTCGTTCAGCATGATGAAGTCTTCGGATAAAACTCCGGTTTTTGCTTTGGGTTGTAGTGTAAAAGGACGTTTATCAGGTTCCAAAACCGGAAGTGTTTCAATCGCACCGGTATTTAGTGTAAACTTAAAATAGTATTCATACGCTTTATCAGGTGAGGATGAAACAGGTAGATAACCTCTCATCCATAAACCATCAGGATTTTCCTTATCCAGATTAACCTGTTGATATTGGCTGTCACCTTGCAATCTGAACAAGATCAGAGCTTCAGAAACATCAGACCAACCCTGAACTATTTCTACTCTTAGTTCCTGCTGCTGGTTGAGTTCAAATCCCACAGGTGGAACGTGGTTTACTACTATGGCTGACAAGAACGATATGCATAATACTGTTAGTAACAATAGTCTATATTTCATCATGATACCTCACTATTCTTCAAAGTACATTCTGGCATTCTTAATAGGTAATTTCAATATATTTAATATTACCATTCTCGTCTGTGACCTGAATCTTCATTGTCTTTTGTGCTTCCTGATTAGTAGACTCAATTTCTTTCATTTCTGTCTCAGATACATCATTAATCTTGGTTTTTTCCACATCAACACCACCCTGGGAATCAGATACACCGGTATTACCCGGAGAAACTGACTTGCTCTTACCACTTTCTTTGTGCTGCAAGAGTACTTCACCTTCCATTACAATAACAATGGTTTTCTTATCAGCAGTGAGTTTAGTGACAAATCCCGTTCCTTTTACAGATGCAACGGTTGAGGGAGTTTCAACCTGATAGTTGCCTTTGATTTTATTATTTACTTTAGAATAAAGGCTACCGAGTTGGAGAGAAGTATTCTTGTTAAGTTGTTTTCCCTGTTTGATAGCAGTAATCTTTACTACTGAATTGGGAAACACTTTTATTGCAGCTCCGCCATCCATATACTTAACTGCTGCAAAAGACTCGCCTGATGTTCTGATTTCATCATTATTAAAAAGCAACTCTCCATTTTTAAATTTAACAATTTTCTGGTCCCGTAAAATCTGTACTTTACCTTTCCCTTGAATCAAATATGCAATAGGTTCTGCAGCTGCAAGAACTCCGACGACAATGAGAATTAAACAAGCTAAAATAACTTTTTTCATTTTTCGCTCCTACTGCTCTTTGATTTCAATTTCGAGATTCTTGCCCAGGAGCGAATTTATCAAGTCTATTGCTTCCTGCCCTGTATAAACCTGCCCTTCGTAAATAACAACTCCAGTCAGCTCATATCCTTGAGCAAACAGACCTTGTAACGAAGGGTCATTAAACATATTTATAATAGCCATCATTTGTTGGCTTTCTGCATTTGATGAATTTTGGTCGGCAACATACTTAAACACAAACCACTCGCTTTTTAGAACAGAGCCTTGGTCAGTATTATCTCTTTCACCTATATGGGGATTCTGCGCGTTAAATAAGTCAGTACTCACTTGCCAGGCGTAAAAATGCTTGTCCTGAAAAGGTAAAAACTCAGCAAACATACTCTGGTCTAGCATCCCATCAAACACTGTGTTCCCTGATGTTTCCACCGAATTCGGGTTAGGTGGACTGGTAGGTAAAAATTCTTTGATAACTAATCGGTATTGATTTGCATTGGTATTTACTGTATTCCATAAGAAAGTAACAGGTCTCATATTAATATTTGAAGGATTCTGACCACATGGCTTTCCCGGGAAGGTTAAAAAGATGGAATTAATGTTTTTTATCCTTACTGCGAAAGTTGCTGTAGCAGGGGTAGGTACTGACGTAACAGGAGTAACAGTCATGACAAAGCTGATAGTGCCATCCGGAAAGAAACCTGACTGAAGTGCACTACTTAATACAGCATTCTGCTCCATAACATTAGTTATACTGATTTCACCATCAGGTGCCGTAAAGAGGTTTCCTGCATTTTTTGAGATTAAATCACGATTAGTAACTACTGTAGGCTGTCCCGGATGCAAGAGATATCTGGAGTGTAAGGTTACATTGGTTATTTCCGTCGTATTCCACTTAATTGCAATATTCATATCATACATATATGCTTGCTGTGTAAGATTTGATATTGTTACAGTAGTCAATACCGGCTGGTTTAATGGATTAACCGGGTCAAAGCTACCCGTGCTAAGTGAATTTACAAAGATCTGAGGTGGCGAACAACTGATAGATATTTCCTGTGAAAAAAGCCACCCGCATAGTAACAACATTAAAACTAGTAAAATTATTATGCGTTGCATTATTCCTCCCATGCTATGCATGTTATTAGTTTAATCTTTAGATGTTAAAGCTACATCCATTATTTTTTCCAATAAGTCCCCGAAGTCCATCCCGCTTGCTTTTGCTGACATTGGCGTAAGACTCAGAGGTGTCATTCCCGGAAGCGTATTTACTTCCAGAAAGTAGAAATCTTTATTATTATATCTGAAATCAATTCTGGCATAGCCTGAGCATTCCATTACCTGCCAGATTTTCAGTGCTTGATTTTGAACAGTAGCCGTTTCCTGAGTAGTTAGAATTGCAGGAGCATGATAAGTCGTGTTACCCTTTGTATACTTATTAGGATAATCGTAAAATCCATCATGAGGTTTAATTTCCACAACCGGCAGAGCTTCACCATCAATAACTGTGACAGTCAATTCCCGTCCTTCAATGTATTCTTCAATCATCACTTTATCAGAATACAACAAAGCATCAGAAAGAGCATTATCCCACTGAGTCCGGTCATTAACAATGTGAACACCAACTGAAGAACCGGCATCAATAGGTTTGACTACTACTTCCGGTGCAGAGTTGCCACCTATTAATAAACCCAAACAATCAAGATACCCGGGATTCTTTCTATTTGCATAGTCATTCTTATTAATTACCATGTATTGGGGTGTTTTTACCTGAGCTTGTTCTGCAACAAACTTTGAGAGTAACTTATCCATGGCTATAGCACTAGCTTTGAAATGTGAGCCAGTATACGGAATCCTACTCCCGGACAGCATTGCCTGTAAAACTCCGTTCTCACCTTCTCCCCCATGCAGTCCAATAAATACTAAATCAGGTTTAGTATCATGAATTGCTTTTATCATATCGTGCCCAAATGCATAATCTGCCGGATCAATTTCTGTAATCTGATGACCATTTAATTTCAATTGGCCTGATATCTCCCTTCCGGATGTTAAAGAAACATCACGTTCAGAAGAATTACCACCTAATAAAACAACAATACTTAGCATCATCAAACCTCAGACATATTATTCTGACAAGTGTACACGTATATTTGAACTAAACTATGTTTATATGTCAAGGAAATTCTATCAGTTAACACAGTATTAACCTTTACTTATCTGGAAAAACAACTTCAAATCAGCGCCCATCCCTGCTTTGACTCTGGACGGTCCCTTGACGTTTGCTCCGCACAAATCATAGAATTCATATCTGTCAGAGTATGTTTGAAACAAGTTCCAAAACATCAGAAGACTTACTCCATTCTTTAAATCTTCCTCTTCTGTAGCCGTTAACCAGGCAACCAGAGTATTGCCACTATTCAGAATATTGAACATTGAGCTGACTACTTTACCTTCTTTCATAATTGTGTGTTGCTCAATTAAATCGGCTTTATACAAATCATTTATCAGCGTTAGTAATCTTTCTCTTTCAATTGGAAAAGAGTGCTTTTTGCGTGAGTATAGCTTATACAGCATATCCAATAGTCTTTCAGGATTATAGTTTTTTGAAAATATGTAATCATTTTTCTGAGCTTTCCTGAGCTTAGTCATCTCGTCAATAAAGAAACCTTCCGGAGTTTTTAAGTCTTTTACAAATGTGTAATGAGGCTTAACGATAAACCTGGCATCTTTAAATCCCCTGATATCATATAGCTCCGGATTAAGATTGAGTAAGACCTTTCTATAATTGCTCCACAAAGCATCACCCATAGTTTTAGTAATCTCATATTCCAGTAACATTTCCCGGTTTGGATTTTTTCGCTCTGTGAAGTTAAACACTACAGGGCAGTAATAAACCATGGTTGGATTATAAGCTTTTTTGATGGTGATAAAACTCTTTTCGTAGAAAGGCAGATAGGCAACAGGATTATTGTTTTTGTAGCAGGTCAGTACTCTCGGGGTTATTTTGTATAGTTTGGCAATCGAATTCATCCAGATGGGATTGAACCAGAATGGTAAATTTGGGTTAAAGGTTATTGCTTGCTCAGGAGAAAGAAATCTGCATAAAAAAGTATTCACATCCTGACCGCGTTATTTAGGTATATTTTTGAACTGTTTCCAGTAATTCGGATAATTGAAATGGCTTTATAATATAATCAGAAACACCGTCTACCATTGCTTTATAAGCACTGTCTATGGTGGGATAACCGGTCATAATGAGGCAGTAAATTTTATCGTCACCTTTCATTAATTTTTCCATTAGCTCCAAACCGTTCATACCTGGCATAACTAAATCCAATAAAGCTAAGTTATATTTACCGGGTTCGAACATTGATAATGCTTCCTCTCCGCTTTCTGCTAAATCAACCTGATAATTGTGTCCGGAAAGGTATTCCCCTACTACTTCACGTAATAGTCTGTCATCATCAACAAGAAGAATGCGTGCTGCCATTATCCTACCTCGAATTATATTTCATCATAGTTACTATAATTTATACACAATGGTAGTTAGTCAATAAAAAAAAACATAAATCTTTCCTTCAGCCTTTTGAAACGGAGAATACACACTGTACTATACTTGTTTATCCCTTCTAAGCGTCGTGAGTTAACCACTCTCGTATCATGCATAGCCTTCTGATTAATTTATCTACAAAATTGATTATTAGCATCAGGAAACAAATGCAGATTTACTTCAATAAAATCATTTTTCTGGTCGCTGAATACGTTCCTGAGGAAATCTTGTATGCATATATACCACTTGATACTTTCTTCCCGTCATTATCAGTTCCGTCCCATTTGATTTTTTGTTCCCCTGCTCTAATCTGATTACTAAGTAATGTCTTTATCAACTGTCCTTTAGAGTTGTATATTTTCAAATCACATTTCCCTGATTTTGACATTATGAAACCTATCGTTGTCTCTGGATTAAAGGGATTGGGATAGTTTTGCCTGAGTATGTTGGATAATGGCTCTGTTTCAGGATTTTCTATAGCAGTTGTTGCCGGAAAAGCTATTTCCAGTTCTGCGAATTTCACATAACCACCATCATTCTGGCCAACTGGAGGGTCCATTTGATAAGAACCCCATGATATATCATCATAGAAGAGTAAGCCAAGTTTGCCGATTAAGTGACCTTCCGGACTGATATGAGAAAATATAATCCGGTCTGCCGGATATACCCACATTGGTTTCATTCCTGCAAGTTCAGGGGTTACAACTTTATTTAGAATAATTGGAGCCGACCAATTGTAACCATTATCGGAAGATACAGATATGTATATCTCAGGGGTATCAGAATAAGACGCAAGTTCAGGATAAATGTCAGTAAATTGATTATATTTTCTTGCGCGGTTGGAATCCTGCCAGACTACCGCTATCATCCCCTGATGATTAGGCTTAGTAATCTTTATATTGTTATAATGAAAAAACATACTATTTGTATGAACACTATCATCCCAATAGGGAAAGGGAAAGGTAGTTTGCATCAGAGGGTCTCCATAAGATTGTGACATGGTATCTGACAGATCGTAAGCATCAATAATACCGTCAGCATCAGTATCCCAGGGTAACCACATCAGGCTATCACTTGAGGTTCCCGCTTTCGGATAGATTTCCCTCAGATTGAAAATCTGGCTATTTGTATTATAAACCAGGTCTTTCACATTTTGTAGTGTGCTGTTATAATATGAGCGTAAATGCCCTTCATTATTCTCATAATGGTGCTGAGCAAATACAGCTCCCATATGGATTAAACCGCTATTATCCATAACAGCATTCATGTGTTCTGAATTAATAATCTTCCAACTCAGTTCTTCATCATATAAGGGTGACTGATCATCAGATTGTGTAAAGATACCATACGATGAATTGTATTGATTATGTGGGTTCCAGCTCGGATATACAGCGCTGCTATTGATTCTCTGCCAGGTTCCTGTTCCATAGTTATCACAAACAAAAGCATCCAGTTCCGGCTCAATTATTTCACTTTCAGTATCAGCAATATGGCTCTCGTGATATCCTGTTAAAAATATCCGTCCATCATCCCCTACTGTAAATGCTCCATTAAAACTGCGAAATGTGTTATCACTAGCATGATTCCAGGCATCTAGAATCGGAATAGTTGTATGATTCCAGGTCAAAATACTATTTGCTTCCAACATATCACTATTAAAATCAGCATAAACAATCCATGCATTACCAGATTGCATTGAAGAACCTGCAATATGTCTGGTTAGATTTCGGCAAAGGACATACACTCTTTGCATACCGAAGTTTGGGGATGGACCTATCTGTAAAGTAGGCCAGATGAACTCATTGTCAGTAGTATTGAAGGGTGCAGTCATTGTAACCGGATTATTTACTATTACTTGCGGAGGCTCAATTTCCGGGATACCATTCAAATAAGAATTGTAAGTAAACTGAACATCAAGAGGGTTATTGAAAGTCTGAAGCCATGCATGCCAGGCATAGAAAGGTGTTCCCGATACAGGATCAATATCAATGGAAGAAAATCCTTCATAATTCTGTACATTTGTGAGTTCACTCATTGCATGGACATTTCCTCCTGCTTCAATACTTGCGTTAAACACTCGTCTTTGCCCTGTAGCAGAACGTTGTCCATGAAAAGTAAGGATATAACCACCACTTGGAGAACCGGTATCAACACAGAGCGGAAGACTGTTGTGCCCTCCTATCATGTAGTCATAATAAGACATCAATATGGTTACCGGGGCGATACTGAAAGAGAATTCTACAGTATCAGGTCTGGTATTTTGATTAGTACTTTCTTTCCCTGTATATTTTACTGTATGTGCCTTTCGGCCAGGTAATCTGATATCATGAGTGTAAGCCATACTGGTGCATAAAATAAGGATTATCATCACTAAAAGTCCTTTTCGCATAATAACCTCCCATAGCTTATTACGGATAGAGACATAGTAAACATTGTGTTCTCGTTGAATCAATTTTCAGAATCAACCTTTACGCATATATACAGAATAATCACATACAATAGATTGTCAATTCTTTTCATATAATAAATGCAAATATTAGGTCTATAGTCAAATATTTAATATTGTGCTGATAGATTATCATGGGATGAAGCACCAAGTCCAACTTTGATGTGGTTGTTCTACTGCTAAGGCCAATCAAGAAGATTCGTACACACAGGCTCCCAGCCTGTTACAACCAAGGGTGGTTATGCTACTTAATAATTACGAATAGGATTAGCATTATATTTTTGTTCAGCCTATCCTTTTCTTTCATATACTATTCATTCTTCTTTATGTGTGGTTAGATTGTCCATAAGACTCCGCCGTGACTCCCCCGTGACTCCGCCGTGATCATTGAGGAGTCATATGGGTGTCATATGGGAGTCACTTGGGTGTCTTAAGGCTAAGCTAAGTTCGCTTAAAGATAAATGAAAGATGAATGAACATGGACAAAGATAGTGAATTGTGGATTTATATTTGGTACAGAACATAGAGAGTTTGAAAATGCAGTAAATGGCGCTATGAAATGATGAGGTAAAAAAAACCGGTTGTCTGGAGCAACCGGTTTACAGATAATTTATAAGTTGAGGTTTATTTCATCAACATCATTTTGCGGGTTTCTACTTTACCATCGGTATTGAGCTTGTAGAAATACAAACCACTGCCAACACGCTTACCATTATTATCGGTTCCTTTCCAGGTAAGTTGTTGTGCACCTTTGGCAACATTGCCGTCAACCAAAGTTTTAACTAATTGACCTTTGGTATTATAAATGCTGAGATTAGCTTTCCCACTCTTGGGTATACTAAAACTGATTGTAGTTTCAGGATTGAAAGGATTGGGGAAATTCTGTTGGAGCATAGATATAACCGGTTTGTTTATTGGATCTTCTGAAGCAACCGGATAGTTCAAGGTAAGCTCCATAAATTTAACATAACCACCATCATTCTGACCTACAGGAGGATCCTGCTGATAAGAACCCCAGGATATATCATCGTAAAACATCAGGGCTAGCTTACCCATCTTATGTCCATCAACAGTTGTAGTGTATTTGATTTTATTGGCCGGGTATACCCACATAGGTTTCATACCTGCCAATTGAGGAGTCTCGATTTTGTTTAATGAGAAAGGCTCTGTCCAGGTCATACCTAAATCCTGAGTAAATGATATCCATATCTCAGGTACATCTGCAAATTGAGCAAGCTCAGGATATGAAGCAGGATTTTCATTGTATAAACGGGCACGGTTGGATTCACTCCAAACTGCTGCCATCATACCTTGTTCATTAGGTTCTGTAATCTTGACATTGCTGTAATGAAAATACATGCCATTAGCATGAACAGTGTCATCCCAATATGGGAAGGGGAAGGTCGAAGTCATTTTAGGATAACCTAGTGATTCAGGATCTTCGGGATCATCCCAATATTCGTCAGTAACCCAGTCACCATTTTTATCCCATGGTCTCCACAATAATGTATCTGATGGAGTACCAGCAATTGGATAGATTTCTCTGAAACTGAATGTGGAAGTATTTGTATCATATATCAGGTCTTTTACTGTTTGGAGAGTACCATGAAACCATGAGCCCAAATCATTAACGGGACCTTCTCTAAATTGTTGAGTCCAGATATTAGCGCTATGAATCTTACCCTCTGAATCAATAACAGAATTCATATGAGCAGAATTACTGATACTCCAGAATAATGAATCTGATGGAACAGGAGTAGTTGAATCAGTACCTTTAAAGAATCCAGCACCGGCACCATAGTTTAGCTGCGGATTCCAGCTTTTATAAACGCTGCTTCCAGTCACTCTGCTCCAGGTGCCTTGCCCATAATTATCACAGACAAAGACATCTAAATCCGGTTCGACAATATCACCCTCAGTATCGCAAAAATAAGCAACATGAATTCCCATATAATACAAATGCCCGTCGTTACTTACAGCAAAAGCACACATTGGGCGCCGAGCTTGATTGGGAGTACCTGTGGAATGATTCCAATTATCCAGAACAGGTATAGATACATGATTCCAGATCAGAGGGGTACCCATTTCAAACATATCACCATTAAAATCAGCATAGGCAATCCAGGCATTTTCACTGGCATTGGCTGAACCGTCAAGATGCCCGGCATAATTGCGCCCTAACACATACACACGACGCATACCTGCTGTTGGAGATGGACCTATTTGCACTGTAGGCCAGATAAATTCATTATCAGTCGAATTATAAGGAGCCGGGTAAGTAATAGGTGCGTTAATTACAGTTACAGGATCGCTAATCAGACCTGCTGCACCTGCAAGAAAAGCATCATAGGCATATTGGACGTCCATGTTTGCAGCAGAAGCAGTTAGCCCATAATGCCACGCATAAATCGGTTTACCGGATACAGGATCAACATCCATTGATGAAAATCCTTCATAATTCTGGACATTGGTTAATTCGTTGTTATTCTGAATAACACCAGTATCACTAATGTAACTGTAGAAAACTCTTCTCTGCCCATTGGGAGTCCTTTGTCCCATATAAGTCATGAAATACCCGCCGTATAAGGGGTCAGGTTCTACGCAAAGAGGTAAATCATTATAACCGCCAATCATATAATCAAAATATGACGTTTGCAATGTCATGGGTAAAATACTAAACGAGTAATAGCATGAGTCACTTCTGGTAGGTTGAGTGTAATTCTGTTTGCCTGTAATCCCGATACTGTGTTTTTGAGGACCAGGTAGCATATAATCTGCACAAACAGCGCTAAAACATAATGCCAAAGCAAGAATGACTAGTAATCCTTTTTTCATTTGTTCCTCCTGTTGCTAATTTGTTAGAGTGACCCTGAGGTCACTGACCCGATAATTCCAAATTTTGCTTTAGAAATTATATAATCTCATTTTAACAAATATAAAACAACCCAAAATAATGTCAAATAGTATTTTGTTTGGTTTTACAATAACTTTGCAATTTGAAGTACACACTGTGTAAGAGCGTCAATCCAGATTGCAATATAAGTCTTTAAAAAAAATGCCGGTTGCGTTGTGCAACCGGCATTATAACTTGAGCTGAAATTATTTCATTAAAATCATTTTCCGGGCTTCTACTCTACCACCTGTTTCAAGTTTGTAGAAATACAAACCACTTGCAACATGATTACCATATTTATCAATTCCTTGCCACTTTATCTTTTGCTCACCTTTGGATACCACTCCTTTAATAAGAGTATTAACCAATTGCCCTTTAGGGTTATAGATGCTAAGATTTGCAGTTGCGCTCTTTGGCATAATAAAACTAATAGTGGTTTCTGGATTGAAGGGATTTGGATAGTTTTGCTTTAACATTGTTATTACCGGAGTTTCTACCTGATCGTCGTTTGCAACAAGAGCTTGGGGGAAAGTAATATTTAACTCAGTAAATTTAATGCTCCCACCATCATTCTGTCCGACAGGTCCATCCATTACGTAAGAACCCCAGGAAAAATCATCATAAAACAGTAATGCGAGTTTTCCAACTTTACGATTATCATCTGTAGTGTAAGTATATTTAACCTGATCTGAGGGATAAACCCACATAGGTCTCATTCCGGCAAGTTGAGTTGTTTCAATTTTATTTAGTACGATAGGTTTTGACCATGTATAGCCATTGTCCGGCGAACAGGCAATGTATATCTCGGGAGTATCGGCATAAGGGGCTAATTCAGCATAATCGGTAGGATAAGTGTTATATAAGCGGGCACGGTTTGATTCCTGCCATACAGCTGCCATCATTCCCTGAGCATTAGGTTTGGTAATTTTTATACCGTTGTAGTGAAAAAACATAAGATTGGTGTGAACAGTTCTATCCCAAAAAGGAAAAGGCCAGGTTCTTTCGCTTAAGGGATATCCATATGATGTGCTAGTAATGTCATCTTCATAAAACTCATCTTCTTCACCATCACTGTTTGTATCCCAAGGCATCCAAATCAGAGTATCAGATGGGGTTCCCGCCATTGGATAAATCTCCCTGACACTGAAATTCTGAGTATTCGTATCATAGATAAGCTCTTTCGTAATCTGCATGTCTGTTAGATAGTACGCGCTCAACTCTGTTGGAATTGTTCCTTCTCTCCAACACGGTGCCCATAAAGCTGCTGTATGGATTTTTCCGGAACTGTCTAGAACTGTATTAATGTGAGATGAATTTACAATACTAAAGTACACTGAATCGTCAGGAACCGGTGTAATTTCGTCAGCCTGGAGTATCCATCCATTACCTGTTCCAAAGTTAGTTTTAGGGTTCCAGCCAGGAATATCGCTACTGCTCATAACACGAGTCCAGGTCCCTGCTCCATAGTTGTCACACACAAATGCATCAAGGTCTGATTCCACAATATCACCTTCAGGAGCTATAAAACTACTGGCATGATATCCAACATAGTATATGCGTCCATCATTACCTACGGTAAAACCATAGAAAGGACGTCTGTATGTGTTGTCATCGGCATGGTTCCAGGTATCCAGATATGGAATAGTTGTATGATTCCAAGATAATTCTTCGCCCAGTTCCAGCATGCTTGCATTAAAGTCAGCATACATTATCCAGACATTTTCACTGGCATATGTAGTTGCGCCTACATGGCTGGCAGCATTCCGGCATAAAACATATACTCGACGCATACCGGCATTGGGTGAGGGACCAATCTGAATAGATGGCCAGTTATATTTATCTTCAGATGAATTGTCCACAATCACTACTGGGTCACTGATCAACCCCGCAGCTCCTTCAAGAAAAGCATCATAGGCAAACTGGACATCAAATAATTCTTCTGTATGTAGCTTTGCATGCCAGGCATACAAAGGCTTACCTGACAAAGGGTCGATTGCAATAGAAGCAAATCCTTCCCAATTCTGGACATTTGTTAATTCGTTATTATTCTGAACAACTCCGTTGTCACTGATGTAACTAAAGAATACTCTTCTTTGACCTGTTGCTGTTCTTTTCCCATGAAATGTGAGAAAGTACCCTCCATATAGCGGGTCGGGTTCAACACACATCGGAAGATCATTATACCCACCTATCATGTAATCATAGTATGATGTCAATAATGAGATTGGGGTAATACTGAAGTTATAAAGGCAACTATCCGCGCGTGAAGATGTGACTAGTTTAGCTTGTCCCGGAATATATCTATCATGTTTTTGTGGACCGGGCGTCATGAAATCGTTTGCAAAAACAACACTCACCAATAATGTAAGTGTGACTAAAAATAAAACTTTCTTCATATGTACCTCCAAATACTTGGTTTAAAAGTCGCAGTGAAGCAGATTAACAAAATCAAAGTCTTACTTCTTTACTATAAACAGATATATTCACAAGATAGTCAACATCATAATAATGTCAAACAATTTTTAAGCTAGGAGAAAGTAATTTAGCCTGAACAGATTGACTTATTAAAGCAGCAGAATCCTGTTGAAGCTATAAAAAAAACCGGTTACAATTAGCAACCGGCTTTAATGTGTAATTTATGAGATGTTTATTTCATTAACATCATCTTACGGGTTTCAACTTTTCCATCAGCACTTAGCTTGTAGAAATATAATCCACTGGCTACACGGCTACCGTTATTGTCAGTACCTGTCCAAGTAAGCTTTTGCTCACCTTTGGATACATTGCCGTTAACCAATGTCTTAACAAGTTGACCCTTGGTATTGTAGATACTAAGATTAGCATTACCATTCTTTGGCATGTTAAATCTGATTGATGTTTCAGGATTGAAAGGATTTGGGTAGTTTTGCTTGAGCATTTTGAGTTCAGGAGTTACAATGTTATCTTCGTTAGCTGATGGACCTGCTACTGGGAAAGTAATCTCCAATTCAGTGAATTTAACATAACCTCCGTCATTCTGGCCAACAGGACCTTCAATGCAATAAGCGCCCCATGATATGTCATCATAGAACATCAGAGCAAGCTTACCGACTTTGCGTCCTTCATTAGTTGTTGTAACATATTTAACTTGATCAGAAGGATATACCCACATAGGTTTCATTCCGGCAAATTGTGGTGTTTCAACTTTGTTCAATGAGAAAGGTTCTGACCAGGTGATTCCTCTGTCAGGTGAACAAGATATCCAGATTTCAGGAGCATCAGCATAAGGAGCCAATTCCGGATAATCAGCTGGATATTCATTGTAATAACGTGAACGGTTCGAGTCCTGCCATACAGCAGCCATCATACCCTGTGCATTAGGGGGAGTAATCTTTGTGTTGCCATAATGGAAGAACATAGCATTGGTATGTACAGTACGGTCCCAATAAGGGAAAGGCCATAATCTGACAGTTTTGGGCATTCCATAAGATGTGCTGGTAGGATCATCATCCCAATAAGCATCAGTTACACCATCACCATTTTCATCCCAGGGTAACCACAGTAAATTATCTGTAGGAGTACCAGCTATAGGATATACTTCGGTAGTGCTGAAAGTATTTGTACTGGTATCAAAAACAAGTTCTTTAATGAACTGCATATCGGATGCATAATAAGCACTCAATTCAGTTGCAATTGTTCCTTCATGCCAAAAAGGTGCCCAGTTGGTTAGCAAATGAATTTTACCAGTAGTATCATCCATAACTGCGTTAAGATGGGCAGAATCTGAAATTGATATGTAAACAGAATCAACCGGAACAGGTGTGGTGTTATCAGATTGAGTCATCCATGGGTCGCCGGTTCCAAAATTATTCTGTGGTCCCCAGCTACGATATTCTCCGGTACCTCTGATTCTTTGCCATGTCCCGGCACCATAATTATCGCATACAAAAGCATCAAGCTCAGGTTCAATAATATCACCTTCTGGTGCAACAAATCCTGCTGAATGATAACCTACATAATAAATCTTGCCATCATTTCCAACAGTAAACCCATAATTTGGTCTTCTGAAAGTATTGTCAGTAGCATGGTTCCAAGCATCAAGAGTTGGAATTGAAGTGGTACTCCAGGTTAATGGTGAGCCCAATTCCAACATATCTCCATTAAAATCTGCATATACGATATATGCACTTTCAGATGGAACTGTTACTCCGGAAACATGGGGAGTGGAATTTCTGTTTAAGACATAGGCACGACGCATCCCTGCTGTTGGTGATGGACCAATCTGAATGGTTGGCCATAAGTATTCTTCGTCTGTGGTATTATATGGAGCGGGCATTGATAGTGGATTATTTACGATAACGGTCGGATCACTCATCAAGCCGGCTGCTCCAGAAAGAAATGCATCATAAGCAAATTGGATATCATAGGGATCATTAGCTGTTTGAAGTTGAACGTGCCAGGCATAAAGAGGTTTACCTGATACAGGATCAACAGCAATTGAAGGATATCCTTCCCAATTCTGAACATTGGTTATTTCATTCAGGTTTTGGACAGCACCACTGTCGTCAATGTATCCATAGAATACACGTCTTTGACCAGTAGCAGTTCTTTTACCATGAAAGGTTAAAAAATATCCGCCATATAAGGGGTCAGGTTGTACGCAAAGCGGAAGATCATTGTAACCACCAATCATATAATCATAAAAAGACATGAGTAATGTAGTGGGGTTTACACTAAAACTGTATAGACAAGAGTCTGCCCTAGTAGCCTCAGGTGCTCTATACTTCTCAGGAAATCTTTGCGAAACCGCTTTGTTCAGACGTCCGGGAAGCAAGTTGTCTTGTGCAAAAATGACGCTTACTAAGATAGTTAACGCCAGGATTATTAATAATCCTTTTTTCATATGTACCTCCAGAGTACTTAATTATCTAAAGCTCCGGGATTATTTATATCAATTTCCCGGAGCTAATTTGATTTAATACTTAATCTTCAAGGATACCCGATGAGCACTTTTTAGAAAATTCTCTTCGAGATAACCCATATTTGTATAAGCATAATCGACATTAAAAACTGCAAATCGGGTAGGAACCTGCACTCCAAAACCAGCGCTTAATCCATTGGTATCATAGTTTAGCTGATACCCCCCTCTAAGGAATAAATTTCCTAGTTTATATTCTGCACCTAAGTTCCAGGTTTCCATTCTATCAATGCAATTATCCAATTGCAGAGATGCGATGCAATAGGAATCATTAGTACGCATTAAATCTGTGCTAATTCCTAATGAAAAGTTCATTGGAATTTTGTTTTCCAATTCCTCTCCATCTTCATCAATAAGACCATCTCCGTCATTATCTAAAAGATCAAAAGGATCTTCATTGAAATTACTATCGCCATCATCATCTACTTTGTATTTAACATCGGGACCAAAGTTCCGGAGAGCCATGCCAATCTGTACATTGTTCCAGCCTGTTTTATACATTGACCCAAGGTCGAATGAAAAACTGTTGATATCGTATACATACAGATTTTCTCTAAGATATTTACCGGTGATGCCAAAAGAAAATTTGTCGGTAAAAGTACTGGCATAGGTTACACCCAAGGCTAAATCACTATTAGTAAATGTTTCTCCGGTTGGTCCAAATTCTTCTTCTGTTGTAATATCCATTTGATCCATATGTAATACTGAAGCAGAAAGTGCCCAGGTAGAAACTCCATTAGTGTAAGATGCAGCAGCATATTCATGCATAATATCAGCTGGCCAGTTTGTATGTGAAAAGAAAAACTGCTGATTAAGAGCCGGAGCTAATCCTGCAGGATTCCACCAGACTGATGATATATCATCAGTAACAGCGGTATAAGCTTCACCCATACCAACTGCTCTGGCATCAATACCGAGTTTAAGAAACTGCAATGCCGCTGTACCTGTTTTGCCAAAAGGTTTAGCTGAAAGGCTGAAAACGCCAAGTAACAGCACTGAAAGAATTACTATATATTTCTTTTTCACAGTACTCTCCCTATTTAATAATTACGAACTTGCCGACTTTTACATCGCCGTTAGCTTTATTTTCAACAGAGAATAAGTAAACTCCGCTGGCAATAATTTGTTTATTCTTGGAAAGAAGATCCCACGTGTGAATTCCACTTGCTGTTATTCCCAAAGAAGCTGCTTTGCTGACATTTATAATGTCTTCACTATAAGCACCTTCATGATCTAATTCATCAACGAGATCCCCGGCGAGAGTATATATCCGGATTTTGCATTTCTCGGGAAGATTAACAAACCACAGTCTCTTACTCTTATCACCTTTACGATCGTTTTCTCTGCGGCCATCAAATTTACTGCTTCCAACATAAGGATTTGGAACAACATATATGTTTTTCATTTTTTGATTTGATAATGGTCCGGGGAAAAATACTTTCATATTGGCATCAGCGTCGCGACCTGTTTCCAGATAATCTAGATCATTAGAGGGAATACCCCTGTCATAAGCAGTTATTGCTACATAGTATTCAATACCCTTACGTGGGTGATTGATTGTAGACTGATAATACCTGCGAGCTAATCTTGCTCTCTTTAAATCAAATAGTTTCGTAGTGTCACCGATAGCAACCTGACCACCATGATTTAACAAGGGTATTAGTTTATCGTCAACTAATGCTAAATAGATGTCATCTCTCATTGCTACATTTTTAAATAACAGAGTTTGCCTCAGCTTTTCGTCATCTGTCATATTGCTTGGATCATTTACCATAGCATCAGCTTCATCTTGTAGGCTTTGTGACCAATCTCTATCCGGGCGGTATATCGGTTTTCCGTAAAATACATCACTTGCATCTGCTTCGTACTTGACCAAATCATAGTTTTCATCGTATCTGTAATATTTGACCTTTTCGATTGGGTCGGTAATCAAATTTGGATTGGGAAGACCTTTATCAACACCAGTATAGCCACCATAATTTGCGTAATATGTGCTTGATAAATTTGTGTTATAGTCAGCATAATCTTGTTCGGTATCGATTTTATCCCACTTTTCATAGAGTTCCCAGTTTTCTTGTGAACCACTACCCGATCGGCCCCACATCGTATAGCCTTGGAAATCATGTCTTAGCCTATATCCTGTGTATGGGTTTATCCTACTGTTAGGATTAGTAGGAGATGCATTGGGTCGAAACTGAGAAGGATATTGATTATATACACTTGGTGTGATATATACCGGATCACTGTCAATATTTGGCACATATGCAGAATTGGCAGGATCCTGCCAACCTATAACAGCAGTACTAACGGTCTTCACATCATAAGAGAACTCCGAACGGTTATCCCAATACATATCAATCTGGTCACCATCGTTAGTAAGTTCAGCAAAAAGTTTGGGAATTTGTGGTGGTTCTGGTGGATTATAATGTGGGAATGTGTCCGGCAATATAACTGTTGTAAGAGTTTGAGGTTTATCATAAATTTCTTTTGCCCACCGTGCGGAGCGTTTTAAGTCCTCTAAGTTGTCCCCTGGGAAAACAGCAATAACTATTTTCATTGTTCTTCCCGGAGCCAAATTCCATTTTGATGAATCAGCATAAGTGCTAGAGCCTGGTTGCGCACCATAAAAAGCAAATAAATAACGAGTATCAGCTTTTGAAGGTTGGATGTATTCTGCCTGGTCGCCTGATGGTCCTCCACGTAGAATCTGATATTTAGTAGAAGCTCCGGGGTTCGGATTCTTCCCTGTCAATAACCAGTATTTTTCGTTGGAAGTGTTTTTGGAGCCAAGAGATAAAGACTGAGGAGTAAAATCATCAGGACCATCTCCCACTTTCCAATACCAGCAACTGAAACTTAGTACTTCCGGATCTGGTGTGCATACTCTTGAACCAACTAATCCCGGTGTTAAACCTCCGTCGCCGTCATCATCTTTAGTATAGGCAAATTCATAACCGAGTCCCATAACATATCCGGATAAATCGTCAGAAGCTTTATCAGGACCATAGCTTTGAGGTCCTACATCTGAGTCCATGTATATGCCCATTGCACAATCAAACAAAGTATCCTCTTGCGCTGGATTATTGCTTAAATTCATGTTAGTTATATCAAATTCCACATAAATCAAATTTTTAATGTATTCATAACTCCATTGATAGGACATCTGGCGAACACGAACTTTTAATGGTACATGTTTGTTCGAAGATCTGGATGAACCCCAATCTCTTTCTCCACTTGTCCCAAAAGGACTATAGTCATAATAGTAAGAAATAAAGTCTTGCTCGGATACTGGAGATCCATCCTCATCATATTGGCCATCACCATCATCATCGTAAGGAGCACTAAAATTGTATGAACCATGAGACAAATCTGCTAAGTTCATAAATCCAAGCGGAAACCATATTTCAAAATTTGTAGGATTGGAGACAATACCAAAATTTTCAGTGTTGTGAATGTATTGACCACCAAAGAGGGCAAAGTTATCAGGCAGTTCTTGTGCTGACCTAAGTGGGAAAGTATAACCTACAAAATCTTCATCGATTTTACCATCACCATCATCGTCAACCCCTCTTTTCTGATATCTTGATGAAGCGGTAGCGATCATGTCTGTAGTATTATATAGATTATATTGAGTTTCTATTGATGCATTACCACTTTCGAGAGGATTATATGCAGGCAGGAACTCATAAAGGTCTTTATCGCCGTCAAACCCGACAGTCACAAGAGTATCAATTACCGGTTTCATACTGCTTAACCAACCATCGTCGTTTTCAGCAATAACCTGGCTGCTGTCGGCATCAGGAGTTTGCGCAACCCAATAGAGCTTTCTTCCGGCTGTATTTCTGCGGTATTTCTTAGCACCAAACCATAAGGAACCCTGATATAGATAATCAACCCCGCTTCCACCCGGATACTCCAATGAAGGCCACTGTGGTACGGCATCATCACCAGAACCAAAGAAACCGTAGTTACTTACGCGCATCCAAATATTTCCCACATTATGGTATTTGGATAAATCAAATTTCTTCCCAGGTATCGTTTGAACTGCTTTATTGGCATATCCAACTGATACTCCCATTAAGAGTATTAAGCTAAGACAAATAAGTACTTTTTTTAAACTCATGCAATGCTCCTGCTAATTTCTCGTGAGACTGAATTCGACTGGAATAATAACTGTTGTATCAACTGCCTTACCACCGCTTTTACCAGGCTGAAATTTCCACTTTTTGACTGCATTTATAGCGGCTTCATCCAATCCTCCGGGTCCTGGTAACAGTGATCTTTTTACATTAATCTTTCCTATGGAACCGTCCCTGTATACATCAACTTCTAGTACCACTGTTCCCTGAATTCCGGATTTTATACTAAAATCCGTATATTCCGGAGCTTTCTGACTAATTGCTACAGGAGGATCCTCATATGGGACAAACTCAAATGGTCTGTCATCTGTTGCAGCCTTATTATTGACGTTTGTAGAGGTCAAATCATTTAAAAACTTCTTTAATGCCAAATCCTGTAATTCCAGATCCCCTGAGCTATCAGAAGCTAATTCTTCGCTAATTTGAATGTCAATTACTGGTTTCGCAATATCAGGTGGTTTCATCTGGATTCGTTCATCAGGTGGAAGTTCAATTGCGATCATCTGTTCTACTGAGAACTTCTGCTTTTGAACATCAACCCTGGGAGTAGCCATCATACAAAGTAACAGCAGCAATATCGCAAAAGCGAACGCTTTATCAAATTGTGAATTAGCTACATCTTTCCAATCAAAACTTTTTGTTTCCATAGAACCTCCTTACTCAGTCTTCTTCTGAGTTTCAAAAGTTACCTTGAGAGCCCCAATATCCTGCATCTGCCTCAATATGTCAGACATGATACCATACTTTGCATCTCTATCCGTGCGATAGCATACTATCAGGTTTTCATCTTCATTCAGTTTTCTCTGCATGACACTGCCAATTCTCATAGCTTCGATATCTTCAATATTATATGGAACATCGTCAATCAATACTGTGTTATCTTGTTTAACATATATTGTGGCAGTATGATTGCGAGGAACTTTTTGCACAGCTTCTGCAACCGGCCATCTGTTTCGCTCTACCCAAAATACTTTTTCCTGAACAAAAACTGTAGTAACCATGAAGAACAGTAACAGCAAGAATGCAATATCAGATTGTGATGCTTGAGGAATTTCAGGATGACGTCTTTTTGTACTTATCTTTGCCATATCATAACTCCAAAGTTAATTTGTAGAAAGAGATATTTTATCAGCACCAGCTGCTTTTAAGCGGTCAAGCACTTTTATCATCTCATCATACTTCGCATCGCGATCTGTCTTTATCGAAAATATCATTTGGGGATTCTTAGCAAGTAATCCCTTTATATTAGAATCTAATACAGTTTGGTTATAAATACCAACACTAGTTCCATTAAATGAGATTTCTCCGGTGTTAGCAATCATAATCTTAGTCATATTCTTCTGGGTAAGTTTGACTACCGTAGCGCCTTCCTGCGCTGCCGGAGGCAGAACCAGAGTAAGACCTTCCTTTACATCAAACTTGGTCGTCGCCATAAAGAATATAATCAACAAAAACGCTATATCTGAGGTCGAGGCATTAGGAATTTCTTGTTTCCCTTTCCTCTTACGAGAAATATTCACTCTTCCTCCTAAATGGATTCAATCAAAGCTTCGGTCACCTTTTCAGAGGCAGTTTGCATATCTATTACCAGGCCGTCTACCCAGGTTATAAACAAATTATTAAAGAACTGGACCGGGATAGCAACGCAAAGGCCAGCTTCTGTAGTAATCAAGGCGATTTTGATACCTGTTGCCACGATTGTTGCATCAACAGCTCTTGCAGCTGCAATAGCTTCGAAGGCAGTGATCATACCTGCAACAGTTCCCAGGAATCCAAGCATCGGAGCCAGATTTATACCTGCGCTCATCTCAGTGAATCCCTTTTCCAAATATGACAATTCAATATTAGCAGCATTTTCTATAGCTTTTTCAAAAGCTTCAACGCCTCTGTCAGCTTTTTGTAAGCCTGCATAAATAATTGCTGCGACAGGTCCTCTGGTTTTGGAGGCAATTTCTGCAGCTTCTTTATATTTCTTCTGTTTTACTAATGGAACTATCTGATCAATAAAAACATTTAATCTAATCTTGCCATACATCAAGGATATAAACTTCCAGATAACATATGCAAGAGCGTACAAGGTTACAAACAGGATTGGCCACATTGCCCATCCACCGTTTAAGAACCATTTTACAAGTCCGCTGCCAAATATTACCGTGGCGATATTTTCAATTACGCTGCCTTTAGCAGTAGCAGCTGCTTGAGTGGTCTGGGCAAAAGCCACTGATACTAATAATAGGTTTAATACCATCATCAACAGGATCGTGCGGATGAGAGCTTTTTTCATTATATGGGTCCTCCTTGGAGTTTTTTAAAAGTTAAAGCTGACACCGAATGTGACAGCACGGAAGTTATTTACATTACCTGGATTTTGAATAGCTTTTCTGTGCATATATTCCCGTTCGGCAAATGTAAAGTTCTGATCATCAGGCTCAGATAAATCTGCTCCGTCATTCAAATAAGAACCAGTCTTGGAAAATACGCCGCCGATATTGGGATATTTAAACAGATTTTCCACATCCATATATAGTCTCAGGTATGAACCAAAAGGTAAAGTAACACCTTTTGTTAAACGCAGATTTGCCTGTTGGGTCAACCCCTTGCGTTTGCTGTTTGTATCTAAGGCAGTATTTTGCGAACCTGTAGTAGGCGTATATGGTGATCCCGAAGCAATTGTCCAGGTCATATTGGCAGAAAAGTCGTCCAGTGGAAGAATCAAATTCGAGAATGGAATTATATACTCTTCACCACGAGCTATTCTGAAAGTATAGTTAACGTTCACATTATGACGCACATCCCAGTCCAGAGGAAACTCTCTCAGGTTTGTAGCTTCATCCTGGATTACTGTTGATGAGTTATTACCCTGAGCCCAAGCCAGGGAATAAGATACAGACCAGGTATTGAAATCTGACAAATTCTTTTCCAATTGCATATCAATACCACGAGTACTGCCATAATCCTCAGATATATATTCATACCAGGAAACCTGTGATTCACCTGGTTTAGAGACTTTCTTTGTGCTTACATAATTATACAGGTTCTTATAGTATGCTGTCATATCTAACATATAGTCTTCGCTTATCTGATGTGAAAGGCCGACTTCATATGTTACAGTAATCTGCGGTTGCAGGGTCGGATTACCAACAGTGATAACCTGATCACTTACATTGGCATCTTCAGGTGTTTTGCTGGTAAAGATATACTGCATTTGAGGTAACTGGTTCTGGTAATTATAAGCAAATCTCAGTACATCTTTATCGGAAATCGGATGAGATACTCCCAATCTGGGAGATACCATCATCTGGAATTTATCCTTGTTTTTAAATGTCACTGTCCGATATGAACCATCGTCTTGAGCGACCTTATAGCTATTACCTAAATACCAGAAGTCAAATCTGAGTCCGGCATTAACAATCATGCCTTCCCATTCCATTTTATCTTGCAGATAATAAGCAGCTTGCCATGGATCAGCTTTGTATCCATCAGTTTTACCGGAAGCTGCATAAGCAGCATTGTAATAATCGGTAGGATAATAAATAGGTATGGGTTTGCCACCATCATCAGGTACTATGACATCAACCAATTCTTCAGGAACATAGACTAATGTATCTTCAGGAGTAGGGTCTACATAATTATCTATATTATAAATACCGTTCAGGTACGCCTGCCGTCTATCTTCATAAACAGTTAAAAAATTAAATATCTGGTCTTTTTTAATACTGTGTTTAATAAGCTCAAATCCTGATTTGGCCTGGTGAATATCATTAACCTGATATTCAAAATCTGCTCTTCCGCTCAGAGTAGAGGTTTGGTCGTCAATAAAAGTAGTATATATTGTACCTGGAGCAACAAAGCCTTCCACATTCCTCGGGTTTTCAACACCCTGAATCCTGTATGTCCAAAGTGTCTCATCAATATAGCCATTATAATAATAATAGGTGCCGTTGCCATCAGTATCAATACCCACGCTACCATAGCCATAATCTCCAAGCAACACATCCTGTACATACTGTGGTTTATTGGCTAAAACACTATCGCGTGCAGGATTTAAAGTATAGAATAAATACTTATCTCTATTTATACCTTTGGGCCCCTGAGAATAATTCTTTTGATAATAACTGGCTTTGACTTTGAGTGTCATTTGTGGGTTTATTACCTGGTCGTAAGAAAGCACATATTGCTTTTGGTTGGTTTCATCAGCACCATTGAAATCAGGTGCATATCTCCAAAGGTAAGTATAGAAGTCATTGGTCGACCTGTCGCCTCTGGCGGCAAAGGTAATCTTGCGCAGTTCATCTATAGCATACTTTGTTTTGAAATTGACATTGTATGAATTATAAAAACGGTTTCCGGTATCAATGCCAAGAAAGTTCTTGCGGCTGGAGAATGGATCCACATTAGGATAATCATTCTCTAATAAAGAAACACCGTTTAAAACGAAGTCTTCATTGGGGTCACCTTTCGCATATTTGCTTAGCCTGCCATCCTGCCAGTCACCACCACCATTTAAATAAAAGGTGAATTTATTTCTCATATCATCAGAAGCAAATGGTAGAACTGGTCCGCCTATGGCAAATTTTAAAGCATCTTCATTTCTGCCATCGCCAATGATATGATCTGTACTGTATTCTGTTTTCCCGGAATAGTAGGAGTCACCTTCTTTAGTAATAATATTAACAACCCCGGATTGGGCGTTGCCATATTCGGCAGTGAATCCACCTGTCATAACTTTCATATCGCTTATAGCATCAGGATCAACCTGTAACGCGCTACCCCCGTCCACAGGGTCTGACACAGACATATTATCAATCGTATAACTGACCTCGTTGGCACGACCGCCACGAACATGCAGTTCGCCTCCGATTAGATTGGCTCCTGCCTGCAATGCGACTATGCCTTCAACATCACTTACCGCTACATCGCTAATATTTTTCATATTAACCTGACGTTGAGAGCCGGACACATCTGACTTTACACCAGTCTGATTTGCTGTGACTTTATAGGTTTCCATCAGAACGCCTTGTTTATACAAAGTAACATTCTGTGTGGTCGTCTGATCAGCATTTATTCTCAGATTGGCAACAGTGGATGGAGCAAAACCCATGAGTTGGTATTTTACTTCATATACCCCGGGTGAAATGTTGATTATCATATAGGTTCCGTTTTCTTTGGATTGTCCACCTGTTATTCTTCTGCCGTTTTGTAGAACAGAAATATTCACATAAGCCAGACCTTTCCCACCATCATCACGAACCTTACCGGCTAACTTACCGGTAGTACCGGCATAAATCGACGTAACGCATAGCGTTAACAAAATCATAAGTATCAATGCTGTTTTTCGCATTGAAGACCTCCCTTGCTCCTTGGGTTATGAGTTTCTTTTATATATATCAATAATTTATACTATTACACTCTATGCGTTTCGCGAAAAAAAAACGCCTTTAGTAAGCCTTTCTAAGATAACGTAAAATCGTCAAGCAGTTTTTTTATCGTTTCTTAATAATTCCTTGCTTCAATAATAAAATAATCAAAACACTCTGAAATACAAAGTCAATGTTTGACACTTAAGTGCTTTATTAACTTCAAACTGTACTCCAAGAGCCCAACAGTAAATATTTTTCAGTCTAGCATCTTCCAAACTTCAATATTTTTCACGATAATATCACAATAATAATTCATCAGTTTCACATCCATACCGTCTCTTCTCTGCGATATTTAATAAGCACAAACTATTCCCAATCAGACAACAGTTAGCCGTTCCTTTGGGTCCGGTTTTGTTATCGTGATAGTTGTCTTATCTGAACATGCCGATTTATGCTAATGGGACGTCGTCAATGTTGAGCGATATGATTGAATAAGGAATACTAATTCATGAGAATAAGTGATTCTGCTCTGAAATAATTCAAAAGAAAGCTGTAAAAATGATTGACCAAAACCCCTATCCCTTATTTAATGAAAAAAAATATTACTATGGGGGATCAATGAAAAGACCAGTTATTATTTGTGCAAAACGCACTCCAATTGGCAATTTTGGCGGTGTTTTTAAAGACATTTCAGCTGTTCAGCTTGGCGTAATAGCCGCGAAAGCAGTGCTTGAAGAAAGTGGTATTAAACCTGATATGGTTGAAGAAGTAATAATCGGCAATGTTTGTGGTGTGGGATTGGGACAGAATGTTGCGCGTCAAATCTCCATCGGCAGCGGAATTCCTGAATCAGTATCAGCCTTCACTGTTAATAAAGTCTGTGGAAGCGGGATGAAAGCAATTGCCCTGGCAGCAGCTTCAATCGCATTAGGTGAAGCAGATATCATTTTAGCCGGCGGTGCTGAAAACATGAGCCAGATACCTTATATATTACCGGATGCACGCTGGGGTGCCCGTATGGGCAATAAAACCATGGTTGACCCTATGGTTCAGGATGGTTTAACTGATATCTTCAATAACTATCATATGGGTATTACTGCTGAGAATCTGGCAACTCAATACAATGTAACGCGCGAAGAGCAGGATTCTTTCTCTGTATCCAGTCAGAATAAAACAGAAGTGGCAATGTCAACGGGCAGATTTAATGATGAGATAGTTCCTGTCATTATTCCTCAGAGGAAAGGCGACCCGCTTATTATTAAAGATGATGAAATGCCCAGAAAAGGTGTAACTTATGATAGTCTTGCCAAGCTCAGACCCGCTTTTAAATCTGATGGGACTGTTACTGCTGCAAATGCATCAGGAATAAATGACGGCGCGGCAATGGTGATTATCATGAGTGAAGACAAAGCCAGGGAATTGGGTTTGACACCGCTTGCTTATCTCATTTCTTATGCATCGGCAGGAGTTGACCCTTCTATCATGGGTATCGGGCCCGTCGGAGCAATTACAAAAGCTCTGAAGAAGGCAAACTGGACTCTGCAAGATATAGAACTGGCAGAACTCAATGAAGCTTTTGCTGCTCAATCAATAGCAGTTTTAAAGGGTTTAGTGCAGGAAGGACATGGCAATCTGGAAGCTTCCATCGTGAATGTTAATGGTGGAGCAATCGCCATGGGACATCCGATTGGTGCCAGTGGAGCCCGGATAATTGTTACCTTGCTGCATGAAATGAAAAAGCGCAATCTGCATAAAGGACTGGCTTCCCTTTGCATTGGCGGAGGCATGGGAATAGCCACTCTCTGGGAAATGTAACAAAACCTAACAATAATGAAAAAAAAAAAGAGGATAGATTTATGGCAGACAAATTAAACCTTCAGAATAGCTTCCAGATGTTTGAAGAAGCAAAACGCCTTGTTCCGGGTGGAGTTGCCGGTATTCGCAGACCATATAACTTTGTGCCCGGTGAGTACCCCATCTTCTTTGACCGCGCCAAAGGCAGTCATGTTGTTGATGTGGATGGTAACGAATACATCGATTATCTATGTGCTTATGGTCCAATAATCATTGGATATGGTGAAGAAGAAATAGATGCTGCAGTCTATGAGCAGATAAAAACCAAGGGCTTTTGCTTTTCTCTGACTCAGCCCATTCAGAATACACTTATTCAGAAGCTGACCGAAGTAGTGCCCTGCTGTGAAATGGCAGCCATTGTCAAGACAGGTTCTGATGCTACCACTATTGCCATCAGAGTTGCCAGAGGTTATACAGGAAAACTTAAAGTAGCACGATGCGGTTATCACGGCTGGCATGACTGGTGTGTGGAAGTCAAAGGTGGTATCGACAAAAAGTTTTACGAAGATATCATTGAATTTCATTATAACGACCTTAACCAGTTGGAAGACATCCTCAAACAGAATGCCAATGATATGGCGGCAATAATTGTAACACCTGTTGGTCATCCTCTTGCTCATGAAGTGGAAATGCCCAAACCCGGCTATCTGGAAGGAGTACGTAAGCTTTCCGACCAATATGGCTGTGTCTTGATTTTTGACGAAATCAGAAGTGGATTCAGATGCTCAATTGGCGGAGCTCAGAAGTACTTTGGTGTGACTCCTGACCTTGCCACCATCGGCAAAGCTATGGCAAACGGTTATTCCATCAGCGCCTTAGTCGGTAAACGTGAATTTATGAATGTACTGGCAGATAAGGTATTTCTTTCTTCAACTTTCTTCCCCAATAGCGATGCGCAGATTGCAGCTCTCAAGACCATTGAAATTCTGGAAAGAGACCACATTCTGGATGTAATTCACGAAAAGGGATTATACTTTGCCAAAGCTGTGGAAAAACTTGTCTCAGATTCAGGTCTGCCTGTCAATTTCAGTGGAACTCCCTGGATGCCGTTTATTACTTTCCCCAAAGACGAAACAGGCAATTACAAAAAACTAAGAAATGAATTCTATACGCATCTGATCAGACGCAAAGTATTCCTGCAACCATATCATCACGGATATATTTGCTACAGACATACCAAGGAAGATTTGGACTATACTATAAATGCAATCAAAGAATCGCTTGATGAAATCAAACCTTTAGCATAACCGGAGGAAAAATGGCAAAGTATATTTTTGTCATGGGCGGAGTCCTTTCCTCTTTGGGAAAGGGAATTGCTACAGCTTCTATTGGTTTGCTTTTGAAACGCACAGGCTATAAAGTATGTCTGCAAAAGTTTGACCCTTATCTAAATGTTGACCCGGGCACCATGAGTCCATTTCAGCATGGTGAGGTATTTGTAACCGATGATGGTGCTGAGACCGACCTTGACCTTGGTCATTATGAACGTTTTGTGGATGTTTCACTCAGCAAATGGTCAAGCAATTCAGCCGGACAGGTCTATGACAGTGTAATCAAAAAAGAACGCAAAGGTGATTATCTGGGCAAGACCGTCCAGGTAATTCCCCACGTCACAGATGAAATCAAAGAGCGCATAACGAAACTCGACAAAGAGTATGACATCATTATCTCTGAGATTGGCGGTACTGTCGGTGATATTGAAAGCCTGCCTTTTCTGGAAGCAGTACGTCAATTGAGACTTGACCTGGGTTTTGAAAACACTCTCTATATTTTGCTTACTTATGTGCCTTTTATCAAATCAGCAGGTGAACTCAAAACCAAGCCTACTCAGCACAGCGCTTACAAACTAAGGGAAATCGGTATTCAGCCTGACATCATACTCTGCCGTTGTGAAACGCAATTTGATGAAGATGTCTATAGCAAGATAGCTTTATTTACCAATGTCTCACGCAAGAAAGTTGTAAATGCCATTGATGTGGATAGTGTATACAAAGTTCCACTCACTTTCTATAAAGACGGATTGCACGAAATTATCTGTAAGCACTTCCAACTGGAGCATCATATGCTGGATATGCAGGACTGGGAAAAGTTCATTGAGAATGTAGTATCTCCCACTGATGTCATACATATCGCTGTGTGTGGTAAATATGTTAAGCATCAGGATGCTTACAAAAGTGTTGAAGAAGCACTCATACATGCTGCAGCTTATCATAAACTTAAGCTCGAAATCAGATGGGTTGATACTGAAAAAAGCTATGAACATGGAGAATTGGATACTGAACTCAAAGGTATTAACGGTATTCTGATTCCAGGTGGATTTGGCTTGAGAGGTATTGAGGGTAAGATAGCGATAACCCAATATGCCCGTGAACACAATATTCCCTATTTTGGTATATGTCTGGGTATGCATGTGGCAGCTATTGAAATTGCCCGTCATTTGTGCAATCTTCCCAAAGCAAACAGTACAGAGTTCGATGAAGCTTCGCCGGACCCGGTTATCTTTCTGATGCAAGACCAGAAATATCTGGAAAAGATGGGCGGCACAATGCGTTTGGGTGCATATCCCTGTCAGCTTACCCCTGATTCACTTGCTCACAAGATTTATCAAAGCAAAGAGATTTCGGAAAGACACCGACACCGATATGAATTTAACAACCTATACCGTGATGTTATGCTCGAAAAGGGAGTAACCTTTTCCGGCACTTCTCCTGACGGCTTATTAGTTGAGATTATGGAGTATCCAAAGAATGACTTCTTTATTGGAGTACAGTTTCATCCTGAATTTAAATCACGTCCTGCCAAACCTCAACCAATATTCAGAGAATTTATCGGAGCAGCAAAGCTTTACAAGGATAAACAATAGTTTCTGCTTGACAAAAAGGCTGTAAATTAAGTTTTGAACAAATAGCAATGTGATTTTATGATTACATGCTATAAACAATGATGCTGAAGTGGTGAAATTGGTAGACACGCTAGTTTCAGGGACTAGTGAGCAATATGCTCGTGGGGGTTCGAGTCCCCCCTCCAGCACCAGAAAACTTACAAATCTCTCTCTGCCAGTTCACTCCATTTTTCCAATGCAGTTGCAGTCTCATGCTTTAATGCTTCTATTTTATCACCGATAACTTTATATTCCGTATAAGGTAAGCTGTTATCATTCATGGTTGCTTCGAGGGTACTGATTTCTGTTTCATTGGCTTCTATCTTCTTTTCCAGAGCCAGCATTTCCTGCTTTTCTTTCCAGGATAGTTTATCTTCCGAACCTTCCGGTTTCAGCTTAACCTTTCCCAACTTCTCCATTTCCTGCTCAGCAGATTCTTCTTGCAGATAACGCTTCACCAAAAGATAGTCTGAATAGTTGCCTGCAAACTTGCGAATCCTGCCATTTTCAAAGATAAAGATATGGTCAACCACTCTGTCCAGAAAGTATCTGTCATGTGAGACAACAACTATGCAGCCATGATAGGCATCCAGATAATCCTCCAGAATCTCCAGAGTACGGATATCCAAATCATTGGTCGGTTCGTCCAATATCATAAAATTGCTGCCAAACATCAGAGATACCATCAGATGCAGTCTTTTCTTTTCTCCACCTGAAAGTGATTTTACTTTCATTTGCTGCATCTTGCCATCAAAGAGAAAGCGTTTCAGCATTTCTGACGCTGAAAACTTCTGTCCATCAGCAGTTTTAATCACATCAGCAAATTGGTTTACATAGTCCAAAACCGAGACATTGGCATTCATGTCTTCCTGGTCTTGCTTATAATAGGCAAAGTGTGTATTCAGCCCTATTTTCAGCTTTCCTGCATCAGGTTTTTCCTCTCCGGTCATGAGTCTTAGAAGTGTTGTTTTACCGCAGCCATTGGGTCCGATAATACCGATGCGGTCTTTGGATTGGAAGTTGTGGTCAATATTATGGAATAGCTCAGTATCGTTGTAGCTTTTGGATAGATTATGCATCTCCAGAATGGTCTTGCCCAGCCTTTTAGTCTGGAAGGATATACTCAAATCCTGATTGCTGATCAGGTATGATTTGGAAATCAGTTCCTTCACTCTGTCCACATGGTTCTTAGGCTTACTGGTGCGGGCTTTGGCTCCCCGCTTCAACCAGTCCAGTTCTTTCTTGAGCTGGGCATGCCGGCGAACTTCTTTGCGGGACTCATCAGTCTGACGAATCACCTGCCCTTCAATAAAGTCTGAATATCCGCCATCATAGATATGAATGAGCTGTTTGTCAATTTCCAGCACTCTGGTGCAGATTGCATCCAGAAAGTAACGGTCGTGTGTGATAAACAGCACTGCACCTTTATATCCCTGCAAATAATCCTGAAGCCACTCAATTGTATCCAGGTCCAGATGGTTGGTCGGCTCATCCAACAGCAGGACATCAGGCTTTTGCAACAGAACTCTGGCTAAATCAACCTTACGCTTTTGACCTCCGGATAATATCGCAATCGGCTTTTCATAATCTGTGAGCTTGAGCCTGGAGAGAATAGCCTTTGCCAGATGCTCAGCTTCCCACTGTTGTTCTTTGGGAAATTCAGAATCAATCAAAACCTGAGAAAGCACATCCAGATTGTAATTAAGCTCCGGTATCTGAGGTAGATAGCCCACTTTTAAACCTTTGCGGTTGGTAATTTCGCCTGTAGTAGAAGGGTCTATATTTGCCAGTATCTTGATTAACGTGCTTTTGCCACTGCCATTGATTCCGACCAAACCTATCTTGTCATCCTGATGGATACCAAAACTGACAGGTTCAAACAGAACTCTGCCGGCAATGTGCTTGGAAACTTCTTCTATGGAAATCAGTATTTCTGATGGCATATTATCCTTGTCATTCCTGCGAGTCCCGCATGTGTCATCCTGAGCTTGTCGAAGGACGGGACACAGGCAGAAATCTTATAGCATGTAGTACCGTCTTCAGACGGTTTTCTATATCATTATACATCGTTATCTATGTAAGCAAAACCACCTGAAAGCGGTAATACATACAATAAAATATGGTGTCCCTGAGGGGATTCGAACTCCTGACCTTCACCTTCGGAGGGTGCCACTCTGTCCAGCTGAGCTACAGGGACACGTTATTCTATTCAAGCTTGGGAACAGGGTTATTTTGTCAACTGAATTCAATTTGGCTAAGTAGGTTACGTGCCTCACGTGACCAATGCTAATTAAAAAGTAGGTTGCCTGCCTCAGGTGATCAAAGAACACTGACGCTTATTTGCTAAATACGTTTGGACAACCGGGGCGGTTATCCTACAGATTGTAGGTTAGGTGCCTCACGTGACTAGGAATACCTTTTCTTGCTCTTAAGTTCTCCATATGTGTTGTATTTGACGCAGGGAGTCTACAGGGAGTCTGCAGGGAGTTTGCAGAGAGTTTAGTCCCCGATGACTTCCTGTAGATTCTCTTATGAGTCTTTGGAAAATCCTCTGGTCAGTTAAGGCATAAACAGGAGGTTAAGAAGGGATAGTAAGGTGGTAAGGATAGAGCAGGATTAGAAATGTAAGATTCCAGATGCCTCATTGCCTTTTCGGATGGCAACAAGGGTTCCACTGCGACAGGAATGACAGTACTTATGTAACAAGTAATCTACAAGTAATCAGTCTTATCATTAACAGGGTATTAACTTGCTTGTTGCTTAGTGATTGCAGTAAGCATCACCCGGGTGGACCCCGGGAGGATAGTAAGACTGATTACTTGAAGGGTTAGTGAATGTCATAAATTGAAGAATGGACTCTCTGCGACTCTGCTCAAATAATAGATGGATATTGTGCCGTCCTACGGACTCAGGTTTTCTATATCTCTGACCCAGCACTAACGTGCTGGGCTACATAGTAACGTCCTACGGACTGAGAGAAGGATTCCTTTGCGGTCTTTGCGTCTATAGCGTCCTTTGCGTTAAAAGAAAACCTAAGTATGGAAGTAAGAGGAAAATCTCGTTTGGACATGTGAGGAACATATCCTACGGGGCGTAGGTTACCTGCCTCAGGTGACCAAAGATAGTTAAACATATTGAATAGATACGTTTGGACAACCGGGGGCGGTTATCCTACAGTTATAACAAAGTAAGCAAATTACAAAACAGCCTGAAGGCGGGACTACATACTTATTATGTCTCTATTTATGCTGTATCTATTTATAATGCATCTATTAAAACTGTCTCTATTTATTATGTATCTGCTGCTTTGCGTTGAAAATGATGTCTCTTACTTCATCTCGCTCTTCCCTATCAGCCATTGAGCAGACAGAGGACAGTGTTTTTTTACTATCTTGCGGAGTTCTTCCGAAAGCTCTTTGATTTCCCATTGGGCATGCTCATCGGAACGCAGGCGCACAAAATGATATAGCTCCCGCAGGTTCATTTTTACCAGTATCCGCACTCTGTGAGCATTGGACAAAGCGTAGGGAGATAAAACGGGATTAATTTTCTGAAGCTTAGCAGATAACTGCTCCAGCTTTTTTAAGTGATTGTAAAAGAATTTTACCTGGGTAGCATCCTTGATAGAACGGGGCAAAACATAGCCATCCGCAGTATTATATGGAGACTTAATGATTGTACATAATCTGTGGCGTTTAAACTGGGCATAACAACTGGATGACATAGTAAGTTCAAAAGTAAAATCTACCAATTCAAAAGCGCGGGGCATCTTATGCCAGGGTTTGATACCTGCAAAGAAGTTATTCCAAAGTGTGTGCTTTTGTTCTTTACTCAGCTTGACTATCTCTTTCAGAGCTTGCTGAAAATCACCACCCTGCTGTTCAAAGAGCATTCCGGTGAGTACCCTGTCATCCGGATATTTTGGGCAGTTGATTAAAGTAATCTCATTGTAATTACCATTTCGGCTTTTCATTTCTACGTGTATAGGCAGATTTTTATTGGGAAGCTCATCGGCTTTGATATAGCGCACAATGGAAGGAGCAATCACATTCACTTCATTATAGAGCAGATGATATAGCTCCTTAGCTTCGTTCAAAGGAACAGCTTCCAGCCTGCGCAGTAGAAGAGCAAAGCTGCGGGCATTGATGGTCATCCCCATCTGAGTCTTGGTACACAGAGGTAAAATGTAGCGGGCATCTTCTTTGGCAGCGCCTTCCAAATCGCGTTTGGAATTCCATATCTGCTCAGTCTCTTTTTGCTTTTTCAGGTCAACAAACAGAGATTGGTAGAGTTGAAATGACTCAGCAATCAGGTTTTCAAATGCTGTCTTGTATTCTGAGTGCTCAATCTCGGCGGGCAGCACAAAATCGCCGTCCAGTGTGACGTAGCGTTGAGATTTCTCTGTAAAGGATGCAAGTCTGCTCCTTTGGATAAACTCTGCCAGATAGCGTGAAATGCCGATAATATCGAAATTAAAGACTGCATGCTCAGCCACAGAACTGTGCCCCATCTCAAAAACGATGTTCTGATTGGACTGGCGTGCTTTTTCCACATCCTTGCGGGCTTCTGCCCTCAGTTCAGTGACAGATTTGCTGCTGCGGCTGATTCTGGCATAAGCTGCTGAAATGACTTCCGGGGTTGCCGCTATCTCATCACTTAGCTTATCAATCAGATGTTTGTCTATATTGAATCCTGCAAGTAAAACCTGCATTTAACCCTCAATAATCCCTTTGGCGTTACTGGTGCCAATCCGGCTAGCCCCTGCCTTAAGCATGGTGATAGCTTCTTCTCTGGTTCGTACTCCGCCACTGGCTTTGACGCCCAGTTTGGGACCTACGATATCACGCATTAGCTTGATGTTTTCAGCAGTAGCACCACCAGAACCCATACCTGTAGAGGTTTTTACAAAGTCTGCTCCGGCTTTCTTGGCAATCAGGCAGGATATGATAATCTGTTCCCTGGAGAGAAAGCAGGTTTCTATGATTACTTTTAGCAAGGAATCCTGATCCTGACAGGCTTTTTTTACATCCAGAATACCCTGATAGGTAACATGCCAATAACCTGAAAGCAAAGCAGACAGATTCTGCACCATATCAAGCTCTGCAATTTGTTCTTCCAGTACAGCTTCTGCTTCTGCCAAAACAGCTTCATTCTTGTTTGACCCAAGCGGAAAGTTTATCACTGTACAAAGGGCTACCTTATCAAGGAGAATGCTCCTGGCATAAGGAAGAAAGTGAGAATTTATGCATACAGCCTTACATGAAGTGTCCCGGGCTTGTACGCATAGATTCTTGATATCGTGTTCTTCCGTATTTGCTTTCAAAACAGTTGAATCCAGATATTCGGCTATCGGCTTTTGTTCATCCCACAGCATATCCGGGTGTTTTGATTTGCATTCAAAGCATCTAAGACAAATCTCGTGTCCTCCCCCACAGTTACAGGGAGAGTTTGAGCCAAATAATCTGATGGCAATATCTTTTATTTCCTGCATGATAACCTCGCTTTTTTATAAGTTAAGCAACACTCTGATGTTGCTTAATAATATTTTTAAGATTCCCGCCTGCGCAGGAATGACTTTATGCAGGTTTGGAAACCTACACTACTTCTATCTATGCTACTTACTTTGTGCTGCCAATTGACCGCAGGCAGCAGAAATCTCTGTACCACGGCTTTTCCTGATAGTTACTGAGATGGGTAATTGTCTGAGTTTATCCTGAAAAGCCAGAGATTCCTTCACAGTCGGACTGCGCCAGGCAAAGCCCTCCACCTTATTATATGAAATTAAATTGAGTTTACATGATATGTCTCCGACAAACTTCATCAGAGCCAGAGCATCTTCATCAGCCATATTAAAACCAGGAATCATGATGTATTCCAGTGTTATACGCCATGGGCTATTCCAGCGAAAGCTCAGAATTGCTTTCTTCAATTCTGTGAGATTATAGACTTTGTTGACCGGCATTATCTCGTCACGCTTGTTGTCTATTGCGCTATTCAAAGAGACTGCCAGTTTGATGCGAACCCCTGTTTCAGTCAGTTTATAGATGTTAGGCACATCACCGCAGGTAGAAATTGTCATACGTCTGGGACTAAACTGCAGACCAAAGTCTGATTGAAGAATCTTAATCGCAGGAACTACGTTTTCCAGATTATCCAGCGGGTCACCCATACCCATAAACACGAGATTAGTGAGCTTATCTTTCTTCAGAAGTTGTTTGGCAATCATAATCTGACCGATTATCTCATCGACTGTTAAATCCCGGACAGGACCAAGAGTGCCGGTTGCACAAAAGGCACAACCCCAGGCACAACCAACTTGTGAAGATATGCATAAAGTGTTTTTCTCTGCTTCAGGCATGAGTACAGATTCTATCAGTTCCCCATCTGTTAACTCCAGAACAAACTTTGTGGAACCGTCTTTGGCTGTGAGACTCTGTCTGATAACGGGTAAGGTAAAACTATAGTTGTCTGCTAAAAAGGCTTTGAAGTCAGCCGGTAAGTCAGTCATGGCATTCAGGTTATTCACAGCTCTGGGATAAAGCCATTTCATCAGTTGTCTGAAACGGAAAGACTTGAATCCGGCCTGAGTAATCTGCTCCAGGAAGTTATCTGGATGTATGGAATAAACTGGAATTAACATTCTTCAATAACTGGTACGTCAACTACTTCCAAATCACGAAACTGTTCCAAAGGCAAATCTGCCAGTATCTGATCTTCTGAAGTCAGATACACTCTGTTATTGAGTACATCATTTTTGAAGACAAACATCTTTTGTTCGTTGAAGATAACGCAAGTACCTACGGTAGGATAATCCTTACCCTGTTCCACATAAAAGTCTTCTTCAAAATTAAGGCAGCAGAGCAGTCTTCCGCAGGGACCGGAGATTTTGGAAAGGTTTCCTGCCAGATTCTGGTCTTTTGCCATTTTGATAGTCACCTGATTAAAGCGTTTTAAAAAGGAACAGCAACAATAACTATTGCCACACATACCAAAGCCACCCAGTCTTTTCGCTTCGTCTCTTCCAGTCGTCTGATGCAGCTCTATTCTTGTTTTAAATAAAGTGGCAAGTTCTCTGACAAACAGCCGGAAGTCAATTCTGCCATCAGCGATGAAAAAGAAGGTTAACTTGTTGCCATCAAATTGATAGACAGTATCTATCAGCTTCATCTGGAAAGGGTAATTGACTACAATCTCCAGGAAGGACTTTGTAGCTTTGGCTTCTTCTTCTTCCAGATGAGCGAGTTTTTCTTTGTCTTCTACTGTTGCCAGTCTTTTTATGTTTAGGATTTTGCTGTTGGCAAATTGGTTCTCGAGTTCTTCGTTACAGACAGCCAGATGCATTACCTGAGCTATATCTTCACCGCGTTCCACTTCAACGATAACCAGGTCTTCCGGATGAATTTCCAGATTATGTGGATTGAGGAAATGCCCCAATCTGCTTGAACGGTATTCTACTTCTATAAAATCTTGCAATTTATTCTCCTATTGTTCGCTTTGCCAAATGGCTTTGAAAAGCTTTATCTCTATCTCAGAAACATCAAGTTTCCTTCTTTGTTTAACGGTTTTAGCAGTTTGGATAAAATCATCAATCCTGTAAGCTGAAAGCTCATTTGCTTCTCCCCAGGAAAAAGATGGAATATAGTCTCCAATCAAAGCGCTTCCCCAGAGGTTGCATCCAACTCCAATGACAACACCTGTATTCAGAGAGCAATTGATACCAGTCTTGGCGTGATCTGCAATGACAGAGCCGAGAAACTGATAACCTGATTGAATCTTGACTTTGGACGCATAGGAATAGAAAGCTACGGGTTTGTAGTTATTCTTGAGGTCACTGTTATTTGTATCTGCACCCAGATTTACCCATTCTCCGATATATGCATGTCCGAGAAATCCATCGTGCTGTTTGTTTGAATAAGCCTGGATGATTGAGCCTTCAACTTCTCCGCCGATTTTACAGACCGGACCTATGGATGTACCTCCATAGATTTTCGCTCCGACTTTTATTTTGCTGCCTTTTCCAATATAAGCCGGACCCATGATTACAGAATGAGTCATAATTTCAGCTTTTTCGTCGATAATGACCGGACCGGTGGTTGCATCTATCACTACTCCAGGCTTGAGGGTAGCTCCTTCTCCAATCCATACTTTGTAAGGATTTAGCACTGTCACACCCATTTCCGTTTCTATAAAGTTTTCTTCATCCTGGAAAAAGTGCTCATAATCAAACTCAATTAATCTGCTGTTATCCATGATTATATCAGCTATATTCTGATATAACTCAGCCTTGATTTCCAGCATTTCCACACTCTTAGCCAGTATTTCCAGGTCTGAAAAAGCAACTTTTACATTGGCAGCATTTACCCTGAAAGCAATCAAAGCACCTGTGCTGTCCTTTAGTCCCTGATTTAGTTTCAAATCCTTTATTTTAGCGACAATCTCAGCATCTATTTTCAGACGTGAATTAACAAATAGTACATCTCCGGTAACTTTGTTTATCACCCAATCAGGATGTCTTTCCTGATAAAGATTAACCAATACATTGTCTATTATGACAATCTCTTCTTCGCCAAAAAGCAGTGCTTGCAGTCTTTGTCTTAGTTTTAAAATACCACAGCGGATATCGCCGGTTGAGCGGGTCAGACTTACAGGATAAAACTGTACCGGATAGTCATCAAATATTGCTAAATTCATGTTGCCAACTCCATCAGTTTTGCATTATTGTGGGTTAACGATATAGGGATTACGGTCTTTATACCTATATCTGGTTGGATGAAAATTATAAATCAGGCTATCGGAAGTAACCTGTGGTTCAGTGCCATCAATGAAGACTTCATCAATGCCATAATCTGCCAGAAAACCTGTACTGGGGTTTATCGATCTGTGGATAATATTTTCAGGTTCACTAAAGGAATAGCGGCTATCATCTGTAGCCGGATAACGCCCTTTGTTTTCCAAAAGAATGGCTTTTCTCATAATCGTACCCCAGACCGGAGCGCAGACTACACCACCAGCCATATTGCTGCCCATGGTTTTAACTTTGTCAAAACCTGTCCAGATACCCAAAGTAAGCTCTTTATTAAAGCCGATAAACCAGGCGTCACGATAGTCATCCGTAGTTCCTGTTTTCCCGGCAGCAGGCCAGATATATCCTTGTCTGGCAGCATTGCCTGTTCCACTGGTTACTACAGATTGCAGCATACTGGTCATAATATATGCCACCTCAGGTTCACAGACTTTATATTGCAAGACTCTTGCCCTTTCCAAAACTGTTCCTTTCTGGTCTTCCACACGCTCAATCAATATCGGCTTAACTCTGTAACCACCATTCGGGAAAGTGGTATAAGCAGAAACAAGCTGCATCGGTACGACATCGTAAGATCCCAGTGCTGCCGAATAATCATTTGCCTGATAATTGAAGCCAAATCGTTTAAATGCATCAGAAACGGCAGGTAATCCGATATCATAAGCTGTCCGTACTGCCCAGACATTAAAGGAATTTGTAATGGCGGTACGCATTCGGGCTAAGCCATAGTATTCTTTGGAATAATTCTGGGGTTTCCATTCTTCCCCATCTCTGTCAAAGAATAATATCGGGCTATCATTTATAACGGTCGAAGGCGTATAACCTTTCTCAACTGCTATGGTATAATATATGGGTTTTATGGCAGAACCGGGTTGCCTTTTTGCCTGAGTCATGCGGTTAAATTTGCTGTGATTAAAGTTTCTGCCACCTGCCATTGCTCTGACATAGCCGGTTCTATTCTCCATTAAAATCAATCCACCCTGCAGATAATCTGTAACAATATCCGAATCCATCTGGTCAAAATCACCTAGTTTAGCAGCATAACCTCTGCTCTTTTCTACTCTGGTCAGATGCGCATTCAATACTGAGTCTGCATAATTGGATAGATTATAATCCAGGGTTGTGTATATCTTTAAGCTGCCTTCAAATAGTTTATCAGTACCATATTTCTTTTCCAGATACTGGCGAATGGTCTCGATAAAGTAATCGGAAGCATAATGCTTAAGTGCTGTTTGTTCAGGATTAATCGGTGCTTTTATCGCCGCATCATATTCAGCTTTGGAGATTTTATCCTGTTTATACATATTATTGAGGACAAGGTTTCTGCGGGTAATGGCTCTATCGGGGTGACGGCGTGGGTCAAAATAGTTGGGACGTTGTATCATCCCCACTAATAAGGCTGATTCGGGCAGAGTCAGGTCCATTGCATGCTTACCAAAATAGTAGAGTGAAGCAGTTTCAACCCCATAGATTTGACCGCCAAAGAAGATTTTGTTAAAGTAGATTTCCAGGATTTCTTCTTTTGTAAAGTTACGTTCTATACGCAAGGCAAGAATTACTTCTTTTATCTTACGTGATACTTTTTTATCAAGTGTCAGAAACATATTGCGTGCCATCTGCTGAGTAATTGTACTGGCTCCCTGCGAAAAATCCATTCTGACAATATCAATAAAGATTGCACGCATAAATCCCAGAATATCTATACCAAAATGGTGATAAAAAGACCTGTCTTCAGTTGCTATCAAAGCATCTGTCATATAAGTCGGGAGTTCTTTAATTGAAACTAGTTTCCTTCTTTCAAAGGCAAACAGGTATATCATCTTTCCATTACGGTCATATACTTCCGAGCCGGAGCGCATTGTATAGCTTTTTAGCTCGCTCATGGGAGGTAATTCATCGTTGTAAAACCAGACAATCCCCACTAGTATTCCTATGAATATACACAGTCCGATACCGATTCTATTTACAAGTTCCCGGTTTTTTTCCCAGAAACTCATACTGGTAGTTTTTCGCATTCCTTGTTTCCTTCCAGCTTGATATAAAGCTCATGTGCTATGATGCCGGTGACAAATCCTGTAACTATGCCGATTACTATCAGTACCGGCAATAAGTAAAAAACTGAATCCCTTTGTATAATCAACCATCGTACACAAAAGATTTGAATTACATTGTGCACAACTGCTCCGGCGATACTGATACCTATTATGCTAAAATTAATCCTTGATATCAGCAGCAACCACATGATTATCAGAGAGCCGATGCCACCACAGATAGAAAGAACTGTGGCAGGACTTAGCAAAGTGAAGCTAATCAATCCTCCAATCAGGGTTTTCAGGATATTTACCGTAAACGCAAGGATAAAGTCTTTCCTCATTAACAAATACACAATAATCACATTTGCCAGCCCAATCCTTAAAAAGGGTAAAGGCAAAGCCCTGACTGCCATGCTTTCCAGAAAGTACACGGTCGTGGCAACTGCCGTAAAGAAAGCATACTGGATGATTATACTATTACTGCTATGTTTCATGTTTTGTCAGGAAAATCTGTTTTACCTAAACGTCAAGCTAAATGATTACAGCCGATTCAAAGGCACATTGGAGCTTATATAACTTGTATTTAGGAAGTCAGGACAAGTCTTTTATTCAACTCTTCCATCACCATCCTGATAAAGACCGGGCATTTTTCCTTGAATATGCCTTCTTCTTTGGCTAGTTTGCGCACTTCAGGCACAGTAACATCAATACCCAACAGTTCATTACAGTCGCAGGTCCCAAGGCTTTTTCTAACATTTGTAATGTACTCACTTATGATGCCTTCTATCGTTTCTTTTGCAATGCTGTCACCCGGTTGGTCAAAGCCGTATTTGAGCCCCAATACCATTATCCCGCCTGTAATAGCTCCACATGTTTTACCCATTCTCATGCCACCGCCAAACCCGGAAGCAAGCTTCATAGCCGTTCTGATATCCAGACCAAAGGATTCGCAGTATTGCCCCAACACAGCCTGGGCACAGTTGCAGCCATCATTTAAGTTATTTATTGCTTTTAGTATTGAATCATCATTGTGCATCACATTCCCACCAGTTTGTTCGAGCTACAATAATAGCTTACTACATTTCCAGATATTTAAAGATAAATGTCCATGAATCCGCTGATAATTCCAGTCTTTTGGTCATACTGCTGGCTCCATGAGCAGACTGAAACTGGGTATAAAGCAATAGAGGTAGTTCCTGATTGGCTTTTTCTTGTAATGTGGCAGCAAATTTGAAAGAATGTCCGGGAATAACTCTGTCATCATGGTCAGCCGTTACCACCATTGTGGCAGGATATTGCACGCCTTGTTTTACGTTGTGCAAAGGTGAATACTTCAGGATATTATGAAAGTGTTCTTCCTCATCCGGATTGCCATATTCCACCATCCAACCCCAACCGCAGGTGAATTTGTGATATCTGAGCATATCCAGTACACCCATCATAGGCAGAGCAACTTTAAACAAATCAGGTCTTTGCAGCATGACAGCACCTACCAGTAAGCCCCCGTTTGAGCCACCGGCAATGGCAATTTTATCAGGATTTGTGTAATTATCTTTGATTAAATACTCGGCAGCCGCTATGAAATCATCAAAGACATTCTGCTTCTTTAGCAACATTCCTGCTTCATGCCAATTTTCGCCATATTCTCCGCCACCTCTCAGGTTTACGTTAACTACGATTCCGCCTCTTTCCAGAAATACCATCTGGTTTTCATTGAAACCCGGCATAAGTGAATTGTTGAACCCACCATAACCATACAGATATACAGGGTTTTTGGCGTTTTTAACAATCCCTTTTTTGTAGATTAGTGACATTGGAATTATTGTACCATCTTTAGATGGAAAGAAGATTTGCTCGGAAACAAGCTCTTCCACCCTGGCTTGGACCGGGTAACGGTAGAAAAAGGTCAGCTTGTTATTTGTTATGTCATAATGATACACTTCATAAGGGCGGACATAAGAAGAGAAATGAAAGTAACCTTCAGTATCTTCTTTTTTGACATAAGCAAAACCTGCTGTGCCCTGATAAGGCATTTCGATGTTATAAAGAAACTTACCCTCCAAATCCATTATTTCTATTTGAGATTTCACATCTTTCGTATAAATGGCAAAGAGCTTTCCCCCTACAATCTGAACGCTATCCAGCAAGTAATCACGTTCGGGAATAATCTCCACCCAATTTTCTTCAGCCGGATTGGTCAGATTCACTTTCAAGAGACGGTAGTTTTTGGCATGTTTATTGGTCATCAGATAGAATACATCCGGTTCATAAGCATCTATGTAATAGGCATCATAATCAAACCCTTCAAACAGTGTCCGGAATTCAGCTTTATCATCCGCCAGCAATTTAAAGCTGATTTTGGTTCCCATAGTACCTTCAGAGCTATGAATGAAGAGATATCTTTCATCATCAGAGACTGAGGCATGTTGGTAACGCAAGGGGTGTTCCGGGTCTTCGTAGATCAATACATCATTCTCTTTGCTGTCGTTTAGTTTATGATAATAGATTTTTTGATTCTTATTCTGCTTTTGATAATTCTCATCCTCATCATAGCGACCGTAAAAGTAGCCACCTTTGTACCAGGCAGCGCTTGAATGGCGCATATTGAGCAATTTATCATCCAGCCAGGTCTTGCTTTCAGTTTCCATTATCCAAAATTCACCTGCATCTGCTCCAGCTTTGGAAATATTATATACAAAGTACTTATAATCTTTGGAAAACCCGACTATACTACCGGTAGTAGTACCATCCTCTGACAAAGCATTGGGATCAAAGAAAACCTCAGCTTCCCCATCCATAGTACGTTTACGATACTGTACCCATTGGTTTTGCAATCCGTCATTTTTATAAAAATAAATCCAATCTCCTTTCTTCATCGGGCAGGATAGTTTTTCATAGTTGTTCAGTTCCACAAGCCTACTCAGAATATTCTTACGTTCAGGATATTCATTTAAAACACTTTCAGTCAGCACTTGCTGCTCTTTTACCCAGGCTTCTGTTTCTGCGCTGTGATCATCTTCCAACCAACGGTAGGGATCAGACTGCTTAACATTAAACATTTCTTCAGTAATCGAATCTTTCCTAGTTTTGGGATATTTCATTGAACACCTCTATTTATCTTAATATTTCTTTGTTTCACATTTTGCCATTAGAATCTCCTGAGCCTTACCGTCAAGATAATTGATACAGATAGCCTCAATTGTACTTTAACTTATGTATATTCGATGTTCAAACGCCGGTTAGATACCATGAATCCATGGATGTTACTGTTTCGATAAACACTGTGCGAGTGACATTGTGAGTAAATATAGCCAGTAATTGCGCATAAGTAGATTTGAAACTGATAAGAAACAACATAAATATATAACAGATTGACGGTTATCACCACTTCAGAATTATGGCTACATATTGAACTCAAACAAAGGATTTACAATGCAAAAAATCAAGAACATTGCAATCATAGCACATGTTGATCATGGTAAGACAACTCTTGTGGATGCGATACTCAGACAGGCAGGAGTTTTTAGAGATAACGAAAGAGTAGTAGAAAGAATAATGGACTCCAATGATATAGAAAAAGAACGTGGAATAACTATCTTTTCCAAGAGCGCTTCCCTGGAATATAAAGACTACAAAATCAATCTGGTTGATACCCCTGGTCACTCAGACTTTGGCGGAGAAGTGCAACGCATCATGAAGATGGTTGATTCTGTTCTTCTATTGGTGGATGCTTTTGAAGGTCCTATGCCTCAAACCAAATATGTCCTCAAAAATGCACTGGAACTGGGACTCAAACCCATAGTAGTTATCAATAAAATTGACCGGCACAATGCCAGGGCACATGAAGTATTGGATATGGTATTTGACCTATTTGTAGAACTCAATGCACACCACACACAATTGGACTTCCCTGTTATCTACGCTTCAGCAAAAGACGGCTATGCCGTAAATGAGTTGACTGATGAGCACTTGAACATTTTCCCTCTGCTTGATATGATAGTCAAAGAAGTCCCTGACGCAGAAGGTGATATAGATAAACCTTTCCAGATGCTGATTTCTGCAATAGAGTACGATAATTATCTGGGGAAAATGGGCACCGGTAAAATCCATTGCGGTACAATTAATGCCGGAGAAGAAGTACTTCTGCTCAAAGCGAATGATGAAAAAATCCTATATCGTGCCACAAATCTTTTCACCTACGAGGGTGTGCATAAGAAAGAGATTAAGACTGCTTATGCCGGAGACATCATTCTGATAGCCGGATTAGAGCAAATTGATGTGGGCGAAACAGTTGCCAATAAAGATAATCCCGTCCCGCTAGCCAGTATTCAGATAGATGAACCGACTATAGCCATAGAATTTATGATAAACGATTCCCCTTTTATGGGTAGAAGCGGAAAATGGGTTACTTCCAATAAAATTTGGGAACGCCTGCAAAAAGAACTACAGACCAATGTTTCGTTAATAGTAGAAAGAACCAGCACTTCTGACACATTTACAGTCAAAGGACGAGGCGAGCTTCAATTGGCTATTCTAATGGAAAATATGCGCAGAGAAGGCTATGAATTTGCAGTCTCAAAGCCCAGAGTAATCTTTCACGAGAAAGATGGCCAGGTGCTTGAACCAATTGAACTGGCAATTGTGGATGTTTCTGAAGAATTCGTGGGAACTGTGATTAGTCTGATGGGTGGCAGAAAAGGTGAACTTACTCACATGACTGCTGCTGTAGATGGATATTCCCGTCTGGAGTTCAAAGTTCCTGCACGTGGACTAATCGGATTCCGAAACGAATTTTTGACAGAAACAAGAGGTACAGGTATACTGAATCAATGTTTTTATGAATATGACAATTACAAAGGTGAAATACAAGGTTCAAGCCACGGCTCAATGGTAGCTATGGAAGCAGGTATCGCCATGGGTTATTCACTCAATAATTTTCAGGCGCGTGGTTCGTTTTTTATCAACCCCAATACCGAAGTATATGCCGGGATGGTAGTCGGACAGCACAGTAAGGACAAAGATTTAGTTATCAATGTCTGCCGTGGCAAGAAACTAACCAATAATCGCGCTGCCGGTAAAGACGATGCTTTAAAGCTCATACCGCCGCGGATATTTACGCTTGAGCAAGCTATCGAATATGTCGGTGATGATGAATTATTAGAAATCACTCCGGATTGCATCAGATTGAGAAAAAAGATTCTCCATCACACTGAGAGAAAGCGAGACGAGAACAAAGCTGAATAGTTCAAACTGCTTTCATCAGTCTTGCAAAGGTAATGTAAAATAGAAGGAAGCTCCTTTATCAAGCTCACTTTCAGCCCAGATAGTTCCGTTATGTCTCTGGATGATTTTACTCACTATCGCCAGACCGATGCCTGTTCCCTCAAAATCCTGTGCCCTGTGTAGACGTTGGAAGGGACCGAATATCTTATCCACATATCTCATATCAAATCCGACACCAGTATCTTTAATAAAGAAGACCACTTCATTATCCCTTTTGTAGCTTCCGATTATTATCTTTTTGATGTCCTTGGGCATGGTAAATTTGATTGCATTAGTAATCAGATTTTGCCAGGTTTGCTGCATGAGTACTTGATCTGCCAGTGTGTTAGGTAATTTTTCTACCTGAATATCAAATAGTTTTCTAATCTCCGGTTCAAGAGCATTATCCAAAACGCCGCTAATAATGTCATTCATCTTCAGCTGTTTAATCTTCATGGAATAGGGGTTTAACTTTGCCAAATCGAGTAGTTCCTTAATCAGCGTATCCATCTTTGAAGCGCTACTTTTTATTACTTCAAGTTTCTTTTTGCCCTCTTCATCCAGTTGAGACGCATGATCTTCCAGCAGAATATTGGCAAAGCCATCTATAGTACGCAATGGTGAACGTAAATCGTGAGCAACAGAATACGAGAAAGATTCCAGCTCTTTATTGACATTCTTTAACTGCTCTGTCCTTTCTTCCACTTTTGATTCCAGATCCTCAGCATGACGGGCAATTTCTTTGGTTAAATGCATTTGCTGGATGGCAATAGTTATTTGTTTAGCTATATCAAACATAATACTTACCTGAGCGCTAGTAAAGAAATTCTTTATAGATGAGCCAAAATTAATCGAGCCAAAAAAATCACCGTGCATAACTAACGGGATGTGTAAGTAACTGACTAAGCCTTGCTTGATAAGATTCTTTCTGAAATCACTGATTTCACCCGAATAGCTGTTAATATCAGGTATATGTAACGATTTTCCGGCAGTTAAATCAGATTCATATCCTACAGGATTTTCTTTTATCCTGATACTATTTGTTACAGAATCGTCATTATCATCAATCGCTACTATCAACCAGTCTTCCAGCGTGTGATCACACGCTGATATTGAGCATCTTTCACTAGGTACCAGCTTATGAATATGAACCAGGCTTTCAGTACAAATCTCCTCTAACGACCTAGATTCCAGAATATCGCTGTCTATTTCATGAATAATCTCAAGTCTTTGTGCATATTGGTTTCGTTCTTCTTCAGCTTTGACTCTTGCTGTAACATCTAGCGATAACCCACCTATGAGCACATCAGCATTTTCTCTTTCAATGATAAACTTGGTAGTTTCGAAATAACGCAGTTCACCCTTTTTATCAGGCAGACAGTCAATCATCTGCTTGATGCCGAGTTCAAGTACTTTTTGATCATCTGCAAAAATTTCTCTGGCTTCATCCTCGGGGAATACTTCATCAGGTGTTTTGCCCAACCAGGTTGAGGAGCCGTGAACTTGCTCCATAACTCTATTAACATAAAGGAATCTACTATGTTTATCTTTAATAAACACATTACCCGGGATTTGATTCATAAAATGAACAAATCTGGCTTCACTATCAGCCAGGGCTTTTTCTGTCCTCTTCCTTTCCGTAACATCCAATACAATCCCACCCAGCAAAGAATCTGCATTATCACGTTTAATAGCAAATTTGATAGTCTCATTAATATGGGTAGTACCATCAGGGTATTTTGTTGTCTCTTCTGAATGACTGAATCCTTGTTCCAAAGCCAATCTGTCATCAGCTAAAAGAGCTTTAGCCGCTTCTGGCGGGAATGTATCCAGAGGAGAAGAACCAATTCCTCCCTTTTGTCCATATATATCAAGCAAATAACGATTTACAAACAATGCCTTACTATTTTTATCGGAAATGAATCCACCACCCGGAAGATTATCCATAAACAGCTCAAACATCGCCTGACTTTCTTTTAAAGCTTGTTCGGTATGCTTGATTGTTGTAATGTCAGTTAGCATGACAAATGAACCGTTAAATTTACCTTCTTTATCCAAAATTGCCTTGGCGGAGACCAGTACCCAGATAGCGCTACCATCTTTGACTATAAATTTTCTCTCATAATGATCATCCTTTCCTTGCTGCCTATCAAGCAATTTTATTTTATGGTCTTGCATCTCATCTATTGGCATGAATGAATTTACATGCTCCCCGATTATTTCACTTTCAGTATAACCGACCATCTCTGCTAATCTCTTATTAACAAAAGTCGTAACATTGCTTGCGTCCATTATCAGGATACCTTCGTTGGCGGTTTCCACCAGACGTCTATATTTCTCTTCACTTTCCTTAATTGCTATCTGGTCTGCTAAACGCTCTGTTACATCACGAATTACAGCTAGTATTCCAGAGATTTTATCGTTAGAGATAATCGGTGAACTGCTTACTTCCATGTGTCTTCTTTGTCCAAAATGATTAAACAGCTCAAGCTGATACAATCTTGAGCCGATATATCCTTCTGCCCTTTCAGAGATATGCTGTTTCAGCATATCATGGTATTCCGGTACTATTACATTCCAGAGATTAACTTCATTCAATTTATCAGGTTTAGCTCCTAAGAATTCCAGAGCTATTTTATTTGCATATGTTAATGAACCATTCATTTGATGTACGATAATTATATCTTTAGCAGTTTCTGTTAAAACCCTGTACTTTTCTTCACTTTCCGCCAGAATGAGTTCTGCAGAGCGTCTGGCAGTGATATCCATAGCAATGTGAATGACTTTATCTACGTTACCATCTTTGTCATATATTGGCTTGCAGGATACCATATAGAATCCGCCCAGAGCTTCGACCTCCATTTCACTTACAAAGTTGTTTTCGTGTACACAGCTATCAGCAAACGGACATTCATTGGGTGGGTGAAGCGAGCCTTTGCCATGCATAAGCTCCCAGCATTTCCTTCCTTGCATTTGCTCTACACTCATACCCATAGCCTTTTCCAGAATGGAATTAGCAGCTATTACATTTTGGTCTTTATCAAGAATATAAGTTGGATGCGGAATAGACTGGAAGATTATTTCCCAATCCTGCTTAATTTTCTGAAGCTCCAGTTCAGCTTGTTTACGCTCAACAATTTCACCGATAATTCTGGCTGCTGTATGCAGTTTACGCTTCGCCTGTTCGACAATAAAAGGAGGGCGAGTCCGGTATTGAATTGCTTTTTGCGTGAGTTCGTTGATATCTACATGATATAACTCGGCAATCTCTTTTCGTTTCTGTTCATCTCGGGGAGGGGTGCCATAACCCAAATTTATAGCCCCAATTACTCCGGCAGAAGTTCTAATGGGTACTGCATATAAAAACAACCCGCCATTACACTCTTTATCAATGGTTTCACCTGTTTCAACAGCTTCTTTAGAAATATGACTCCAGCACGATTCATGGCACAGCCATTTTCCACAATTTAATGCTTCTTCATTGTCCTCGGTATTACATAGCTTCCTGGAAACGCTATCCAGATACTGGCACCATGAGGAGGAAAAGATTCCCAGCGCATAATCTCCATTCTTTTCATATACTGCCGCTGATGTATCTAATAAGGACAAATAATCCTCGACGAGTTCTTTCAAAATGTCCTTTCCGATAGAATCCAGGATAAGTCTGCTTGTGTTTAACTCCGTTAAATCACCGTAAGTAACTTTGCTGTTAGATTCTATATGTTGCTTTGTCAGCATCCACTCTATGCTTCGCAAAGCGCTTTCCTGCTTTCTCTGTTCCGTAATATTAGTAAATACACATTGCGTTTGTTTAAATTTCCCATCTTCACTATATACAATCTTCCCGGTAAAGCTGGTCAGGATAGGAAGTCCATCCTTCTTAATCAGAATGAATTCTACACCTTCAATATGTCCTACAGCTTTGAAGTGAGGAAAGTTTCTGGCAAAGTGCTCTTTGTAATCAGGGTGCAGGAATTCTGCAAAGTTCTTTCCTACAACTTCATCCTGATGATAACCCAAAGATTCAAGCCAGGCTTTATTGACCGTGATGAAGTCACCTTTACCATCGAGTGATTGATATGGTAAGGGAGCATTTTCGTAGAGATTCCTGAACTGTTTTTCACTTGCTTCCAGCTCATATTTTTCCTTTCTGCGTATAATCCTACGCGCTATCAATTGACCCATAAAAACAGTAGCAACCGGATATAGCACAAGTACAGGCAAAACAATTGCATTAAAGATATCCAGCCGGATTGAAGCAGGTAATAGTATGGTCAAAGCCAGCATTGTAATATGAGTTGCGATACCCAGAAGGTATAATTCTAAGAAAGCGTATGGTTTGTGCCATTTACCGTGAAAGAGCTTTCCGAGATATCCCCACCCTACCGAAGCAATGATGACAGAGCAGCCCATGTATACACCGGCTCCTCCCTGCCAAATCCTGTACAACAGTGCCATTAAGGTTGCAATGCAAGTTGGGATAAAACCAAAGAATAAAGCAGTTAAGCACAGGAGGATTGACCTGGTATCAAAAACAACTCCGGGTCTCAGGACAAATGGATTGATCATGATTGCAAGAGCTATACAACCCAGACATAACCCGGTAACAATCTTTGCCAGAAGTATATTGCGGTAATTCCTCAAAGTGATGGAGTCAAAAACAATACCCAGCGCCATCAACAGTGCCGCATTATACATCAATCCATAAAAAATACCCTGATTCATAACAACCCCTTTACATTCAGCACTGTTAGACTGACTTCACAAAGACGATTCATCAAACAAAATAAACGCGTTATAGTAAGAACAACCTTATTCTGTTTGTTTCATTTTGCAGGATAAATCCTGCTGCACATTGTTGGCTAACTCAATAATTCTAATCCAATGGAGGTGGTTCGTTAATCACCAGCCAATAAAGCCCCAGATGGTTAACTGCTTCAGCAAACTGATTGAAATCGACAGGTTTACGGATATAGCTATTTGCGCCAAAATCATAAGCAGAAGCAACGTCCACATCTTCTTTGGAAGATGTCATAATGACAATAGGCAGTCGTCTGGTTTTATCATTTGACCTAAGACGTCTGAGTACTTCGAGACCATCAACTTTAGGCAATTTAAGGTCAAGCAACACAACTGTTGGCAGGTCACAGGGGTCTCTGTCAGCATATGTACCTGTACAAAAGAGATAATCCAGAGCTTCCGCACCATCCTCAACCACTACCATTTTGTTTTTAATTCTGCTCTTCTCCAGGGCACGCCTGGTTAAAGCTACATCACTGGGATTGTCTTCAACTAAGAGAATTGTTTTTATTTCCATTATTCCTCCTTGAGGGTAAAATAAAAAGTTGTTTGTTTATCAGGTTCAGATTCAGCCCAAATTACTCCGCCATGTCTGATAATGATTCTTTTTACTGTGGCTAAGCCAATTCCTGTGCCATCAAAATCGGCAGACTTATGTAAACGTTGGAATGTTCCGAATAGTTTGCCCACATAATCCATTTCAAACCCGACTCCATTATCTCTGATGAAAAAAGCTTCTTTGCCGTCTTGGTTGACTTTCCCGAATTCAATCCTGGCTTTTGTTTTGGTTTTGGTAAATTTGAAAGCATTACTGAATAGATTCGTTAGTGCAATTTCCATTAATCTGGAGTCACAACACCCGGTTAAATCAGGCTGAATCCTGAGTTCTATCTGTCTTGTGAGTGACTCATTTCTTAATTTTTCAGTTATTGTAAGAGCCATTTGACTCAGATTTGTCTCCTTAAACTCCATGTCTCCCCTGCTCATTTTGGACAAGTCGAGCATGGCATCAATCAGTATGCCCATATTCTGAGCTTCAGAGCGGATAATTTTCAGATAAGACATACCTTTATCATCAAGTTTATCACTATAATCTTCCATCAGCGCATGGCTCCATCCATCTATCCCGCGCAGGGGAGCACGTAAATCATGCGATACAGAATATGAAAATGATTCCAGTTCTTTCATGGCAGAAGTGAGTTGTGCTGTTCGTTCAGCCACTCTTTGCTCCAGGGTTTCATTGAGTAATCTGATTTCTTCTTCAGCTTTTTTTCTGGCAGTAATATCCTGGATAACACCGGCAACTCTGACCGGAACGCCCTTTTCATTCTTAACTAATGTTGCTTTGGATGTAATTACTCTTGGAGTGCTTCCATCGGCAGGATTTATCATAAACTCCAGATCATATGGCGTTTCTTTTTCTATCAAATCTAAAAGTGCTTTGTTTACTCTTTCCCGCTCAGGAATACACGCTTCTATTTTTTCAATGGGCATTTCACCGGTTTGAGGTGGTAGACCATAAATCCTAAATCCTTCTTCAGAACCCCAAATGATACCTGTTGTCAGATTGTATTCCCAACTGCCGATCAGACCCAGAGCTTGAGACATCTTTAGTCTGTTCTGGTTTTCCATAATCAAGTGCTCTGCTTTAATGCGTTCTGTAACATCCATGAAGAAAGCTGTAATTTGTTTAGCGCCGGTCTTTATAGTTCTGACATCATAGGCTTCACTAATATCTCCATCTTTGAAAGTGTATTCTATCCGTTCAAAGACTTCTCCTGTCATGGCAACCCTTAGGTTTACATCCCGGATATCAGTGTCTGCCACAGCTGGAAAAGCATCTTCGATGCTCTTCCCAATCAGTTTTTGATGGTCATATCCTTTAATCTTGTTTGCCGAAAGATTATAACCGCTAAAGATAAGTTTATTATCGTCAGAAACATCATAAGTATAAGCGCCAAAGGGAGATTTGTCAATGATTGTCTGTAACCAGTCTTTTGCTTCTCTCAGCTTGTCTTCAAATTGTTTGCGCTCAGTAATATCCATAAAAAATGCCGTAACTCTTCTATCGCCGGTTTGTATGGCATGAATATCAAAAGCACCGCTAATATTGCCATCCTGATACTGATAGTCTACATTTTCATACGTTTCACCTGTTAAAGCTACTTTGCGGTAGATATCGGGAATATTGCTTGTTTTGTGAGCAGGAAAAGCTTCATCAATCTTCTTCCCAATGAGCGGTTTATGGTCAAACCCGAGAATTACATTGGCAGACAGATTATAATTGGTAAAGATTAAATCATTGTTTTCATCTACGTAATAAGTATGAGCTCCGAATGGAGCTTTATCAATTAACGTTTGCAACCTGTCTTTACTTACTTTGATTTTGGCTTCAGCCAGCTTGCGTTCAGAAATATCCTGAGCTGCTCCATGCAGTCCAACCGTCACTCCATTGGCATCGCGTATTGATTCGCCAAACACCCACATCCATCCGTTATTGCCATCTTTTCGCACTGTCTCCAGTTCTAATTCGTAAGGGTTTCCGGTTTCAACTGTATTAGCCAAGGTTATTGACAACCTCTCCCAACTTTCTTGTGTGAATAGTTTTTGGTGTTCTGTAAAAGGTGGTGGAGGAAAGGAGGAATCAAAACCATACATTCTGTATAGTTCATCCGTCCATTTCACCTGATTGCTGGCAACATCCAACCGCCAACTACCCACCTTTGCTATCCGCTGGGATTCTTTTAAATCATCTTCGCTTTCCCGCAGAGCAATTTCAGCATGATATCTATCAGTTATATCCTGTCCTTGTGCAATCGTGGAAACGAGGGTTTTACCGTCATTAGAGTAGATGTTGGCAGAATTCCAGAGAGCAATCTTGACTGAACCATCTTTATGCTGAATAGGTATCTCCACTGTTTGCCAAAACTCTCCGCTAGCAGCGCTAATAATCTTTAGCATGGAATCCAGACGACTGTCTTCAGGGAAAAGAACTTCTATATGCTTACCAATAATTTCACTTGCAACTTTTCCAGTTAATCTTTCAAAAGCATTATTAAAGCGTTGTATGGTTAAATCCGGGTTCCAGGTAATTATAGGTGCATTTGCATAGGTAAACAGCTTTTCCAGATAATCTGTAGTCTCTCTAAGTTGCTCTGCATATTTTTGTTTCTCAAGACTTAAATCAATTTGGCTTTGCAACCATTTCTGGTCTCGTTGTTTATCCCTGTAACCCACTCCCATAGCTACCATGGCTATCAGTATCAGGATAAAGCCCCAAATCGTCCATATTCTGTTTTTTAGACTCTGATATATTTCATCCCTGTCGATTTTCACTATTGCATACCAGGGTGTATCTTCCACAGGCTTGATATATGACAAAACAGGTACTCCACGGTAGTCCATGCCTTCCACTACCCCGATTTGCCCCTTCACTGCCATGGCTGCCGGTAAAGCATTGAATTTGCTGATGTCTAAACGAAGCCTGAAAGCACTATTTTCCCTATGTCTCAACTCGTTTAAATACACTACCGAATTGGCCTCTTTCCGAACTATTAGTGTTTCACCTGTTTTGCTATAAGTGGGCCAGCGCTGAATCAAAGGATACAGATAATCTGCGGGATTGTATTGTATCAGCCAGGCACCTTCTGCCTTCTCATAACCGATACTCAAGGGAACCCATACATTCAGATGCACAGACAGAGATTGATTGGGATTATCCCTTTTATCTTCATGTAAATCAGTCACAAGAATACGGTTAAATTTTATTGCATCAATAAAATTCGGGTCGTTTTTGATTTCTGATTCAATATTACCTGAGGGGTAACTCAGTACTTCCTCTCCATGTTTGTTATATAAGGCAAATCTGGCATACCTGTCACTATTCTGGCGAGCTATCATCCATCTTAACAGTTTATTGATTTGGTAATTATCAGCTTTACCCTGAAAGACACTAATTGCCTGGATATTGATTGATTCATCCTGTCTGACTTCGTCAGCGTCGTTTAACCGGTCAGTATACCAATCACTAATTTGCTCAGTTTTCATGTCTCCAATTGTTTTAAGCTCTTTAAAAGCTGTTGCCTGTGCAGATTTGTAAGTCAGACGGAGAAAGAAAATACCCCCAACTGCTATTAGAACCATCAATACCAAAAACGAGTAAATTGTACCCCTTCGCTGCATTTTGGATTTATCGTCCATATCAGGATTAAGTTTCCAGAATACACCAATCATCCAGCCCTGTGTTCCATACAAGCCCAAAAGAGCAATATTGAGCAATAAAAAGGACAAAGCTGTGAATAACGCCATTGGCATTGAACTACCATAAAAGACCGGCATCCCGGCTGCAAAGCTGAACACGATAGTCACACAAAACATGATGTTAATGATAGCTAACGATATCCCGATATATCGCTTATAAACCTTACCATTTTTCAAATAAGAACAAAACAGCAAAACCAGAGAGGATATTATGGCTACAAAGGCTGTAATAGGTGACATCGTGCCAATCGTTTGTCCATTTATATGCCTACCACCGGAAATCAGTTTGTCAACTATAGAAACGCCAATATTACCTATTTTAAGTGCAATTATATATACACAATACGCATTGATAACACCCAGCAAGAAAAATAAAGGAGTCTTGGAGTTGTTTTTTCTGGATTGTGATATAGATAGAAGAGTGCAATAGCAAAGCATGAGTATAATCAAAGCTGTGGTTGGAGCCATGGGCAGATAGTCAACTTTATAAGCAGACAACTCCCAAAAGTTATTAATAAAGTTCATAAAACTGAACACAACTATGACGACTACTACAGAAATCAAAATTTCAACGGGACCACAGAGTCGTTTCAAGTTCAATTTCATGACCAACTCCCTAATTCAGTTTATCTACACAATTAGAGACATTCTGATATGCCTGAGATAGTAGGAATAACGGCTGACAATCATAGTAACAATGCTCTTGATCATCTTCAATTCATCTCCCAAAATCTTTACAACTAAACCTAATTTTCTTATTTAGCTATTTTATAAACACCATATTTTGATGTCAACAAATAATTTACATTGAGTATTCAAGTGTATACATCTTTTCTCAAAGTGCCGGGCATGGACTCCCAATCCATAAGAACAACAGAAGAATTCCAACATAAAACCTCCATAAGCCGGAGTTCGGACCCGTCGAGCAATTTAACCCTGCATTGAGAAGGGAAAAGAGAGCATGAGAATACAGAACCAAAGAGCGTAAAACATCGTTATCTCTGTGTCGTAAAAATCAAAACCCAAGTCGTATAATTAAAAAATTGCTTTTATGAGGAAATCAGGGTCAAGCCTGAAAGTGGAGCCTAAACCTTCAAAGAAGTGATGCTCTTTGATGAGATGGATATTGAGCGAGGTCCAGCGAACTGAAAGATTATTGGTTTTATTGACTAGAGTAGTGACGGTTTTGCGGTAAATACCGGCATGGCTGAAAGGACAGGGAAGTTTACCGCGGGTAACTTCTGTTTCCACTTCATAGATATCGTCTATTAGAATCGGACCCATAAAGCTGTCAAAAGAAGATTTGGTAAAATACTCCAGACGCTCAGCCAGTTCTTCGGGCGTTTTATCAAGAGATGCCAAAGTCTTTTCATCTTCCGCTACTATTGTGTGATAATGCCTTGTGTCAGTTCCCAAAAAACCATTCAGAGTAATGATACCGGGTTGCATCTTACTTGTAACTTTATCTTCATGCGGAGTCTGTTTCATAATTAACTCTCTTTATCCAAAACTATCAAAGAATATCTTATCCACCGGGACACCCAATGCTAACAGTTCTTTCTGGGCAGCATTCAGCATTCCGGGACTACCGCACATATAAGCTTCTGTATTCTTAGGATCGCGGATTACCTCTTTAAAATATGGCATAATATAGCCAGACCTGCCACACCACTTATCTTCAGGCGTGCATTGCGATAGTACCGGGATATACTTAAAATCAGGGAATACTTTTTCATAATCGACAAATTGGTCTGTCAGATACAAATCTTTACCTGAACGTGCCCCAAAGAAATATGTCATCTTGCGGGTTGTGCCAACTATTTGCAGATGTTCCAGCATGGACTTGATGGGAGCTTTACCGCTGCCACCGGCTATAAATATCATATCAGCATCTGTATCCCTGATATAAAAATCTCCATAAGGACCGGTTAATATTACATCATCCCCTACCTTCAGATACTTATGTACCCAGGTAGTGCAAAGCCCTTCCGGTACAAGCCGGATAATCAAATGAATCAAACCATTATCTTCCGGTTTAGACGCTATGGAATACGCCCTGATAGTTTTCTGCTTAACCTTGTCATAGGGAGGAGTTTCAAGCTGGACATACTGTCCGGCTTTGAAATCTATGTTATTCGGTTCTAATAACTTAAACGTTATGCCTTTTATATCATAAGTATAATCGATAATCTCTGTTACTGTCGTTCGATATTTACGGATATTGAAAACTGCTTCAGGAATATTGATTCTGATGTCTGTCTTGACTTTCACCTGACAGGCTAGCCGGATTTTGTCTTTTTGTTCAAAGGCGGATAACAACGGTTTTTCAGTAGGAAGAAGTGGACCTCCACCCTCCTGAACTTTGCATTTGCAGGCTCCGCAACTGCCCTTTCCACCACAGGCAGAAGCCAGATATATCTGCTGGTCTGACAGCGATGCCAATAAGCTATTCCCGCCTTTAACTGTCACATCACGTTTGTCATTGATGTTGATTTTACAATCACCATAAGAATTTAAATACTTCTGATCAATGACAAGGATTACTGCCAGAATGACACTGATGGCAGAAGTTGCGAGGATATCCTTTAAAATCTGAATTCCCATATCTTTAATCTTGTTTACTGTACATTAACAATACCTGAAAAACCAACAAATGCCAAAGCCATAATTCCAGTAATAATCAGACTGATGCCTGCGCCTTGCAGACCATTCGGAATAAGTTTGTCCTTCACTCTGGTACGGATTCCGGCTAACATCAGTATCGCCATCATCCAGCCTAATCCGCTGCCTGCCGCATAAGCCAGAGTCTGGATAAAATTATAGTTTCTGATTATCATGAATAGTGCGACGCCAAAGATGGCACAGTTTACAGTGATTAATGGCAAAAAGATGCCAAGGGTGTAATATAAAGCAGGAGCAAATCGCTCAATCAGCAGCTCCAGTATCTGCACAGTAGCAGCTATAACGATGATAAAGATGATATATTGCAGATAGATAATTCCCAGTGGCACTAGCAGATAATAATAAACCAGCCAGTTCAAAGCGCAGGTCAAGGTAAGCACAAACACAACCGCTATGCCAAGTCCGAAGGCTGATTCCACTTCTCTGGAAACAGAAAGATAGGAGCACATCCCCAGGAAGTTTGTCAGAAGTACATTACTGGTAAAGATGGCTGCCCAGAAGAGAATGAACGGATTAATATGCATTCTGAAGCTCCTAACTCGGTTTCACTTTATAGTATTTAACGTTGATAATCCAAATCATTGCTGCGAGTAAGAAGAAAGCACTTGGTGCCATCACCATGATGGACCATTTAGTCCACCAGTTACCCATTATCTGAAAACCGAATAACGAACCAAAGCCAAAGAGTTCTCTGATGGATGCGAGGGTTAGTAAAACCAATGTATAGCCTAAGCCTGCTCCCAAGCCATCTATCATGGAATCAACCGGTGTATTCTTAGCAGCAAAAGCTTCTGCTCTGCCCATAAGAATACAATTTGTGATAATAAGTCCCACGTAAGGTCCCAATTGTTTACTGATATCCGGCATGGTCGCCCTTAGATAAATATCTACAATTATGACATAAGCCCCGATAATAAGAACCTGAACCATCATGCGTACACTGCGTGGAGTATAATTTCTTATAGCAGATATTGTCATATTGGAAAAGACGAGTGAGAAGGTTAAACCCAAACCCATTATCAGGCTGTTCATCATCAGATTAGTTACAGCCAGAGATGAACAGATACCCAGAATCTGTCTCCATACTGAGTTTTCTTGAAAAGAGCTAAGGATGAATATTTCTTTTTTAGTCATAGCTTACTCACTTAGCCTGTATATCAGAATAACGGACAAGCGCAAGGCATGTCCCTACGGCTTTTTTTGTCATAACTATCTCACTTAGCCTTCAGATTGAAATCATTACTCAACTCAAGAGCCGCAGTCTGGATAATCTTGAGAACACTGGAGCTTGTAATAGATGCACCTGTGATTTGCTTAATCTGGGTAGCAGCAGGTAGTGCTTCTTCCGGTACTAAGGTAAAGGTTGTGATTGTATTGCCGGTTATCAAAGGCTTACCGCTAAACTGAGCTTTAAACCAGGGTTCTTCCACACGGGCTCCCAAGCCCGGAGTTTCCATTTGGTCATAAATCACAAAATTAATTATCCTGCCAAAGTCTGGAGTCACTGCCATAAGTCCTCGCATTGTGCCCCATAAACCGCTGCCCGTGACATCAAAGCAATAGCCCAGTACGATTCCATTCCCGGCTGATGCTTCATAGAAAGTTTGATTTACAGCGTTACCCGATACCTTGGGCAGTTTCTTCTCTATGATGAATTTTCTATAATTGTCATTCAGGTTATTAATATCCGCCAGCTTTACTTTATCCATCCCTGTTACCGTGGATAGAGTATCGGCAAATAGTGATAAAATCTGCATTTGATAAGTTTGTCTTTTATATGTTTCAACCTTTTTCTCAGTTGAACGGTAAAAGATAGAAAGTACTCCAACAAAGACGACAGTGATAACGAGCATAAAAAGCACAGGATAGGTGTTACTTTCAAGGAAATCTGTTTTTTCTTTGCTCATGCTTTGACTGCCTCAGGTTTCTTGTTAACTACATTATCAATAAAGTATTCAATTATAGGCATAAAGGCATTAGTCAGCAGAATGGCAAACATCATACCCTCATAGAAGAGTGAAAAGCGTCTGATAAATACTGTTAAAAATCCTATCATAATGCCATATATCCAGATAGCGAGTTTACCTTTTGCCTGAGAAACCGGGTCAGTGGTCATATAAACTATGCCAAACATTGCTCCGCCTGTAACAAGGTTAAATAATGGGTTTTGATGAGGATAAAATATCATATTGCAAATAAGCAGACTAACTGTGGTTGCCACCATGGGCTGCCATTTGGCAGTTTTAGTTATAATCAGGTAGATGCCTGCCAGTAGAATGAGCAAAGCGCTTGTCTCACCGATACTGCCGGGGATAAAGCCCAGAAAAGCATTTGTTATAGAGTATTCAGTCACGCCGGAATGACGTATCTGCCCTAATATTGTGGCAGAAGTCTGCATGGCAGGCTCTGCAGTCCAACGTAACAACCCACCCGGAAAGTCATTGATTGTATAGGATTTGAGCCATGTGATTGTCATCTGCTGTGGAAAGGAAATGTAAACAAACGTTCTGCCGACTATCGCAGGATTAAAGACATTCAGCCCAAATCCGCCAAAGACCATCTTACCAAACAAGATGGCAATAATGGCTCCAACGCCTGCTATCCAGAAAGGAATAGTGGGAGGTAATGTCATTGCCAGTAAAGTACCGCTCACAAAAACAGCCATCGATACTTTACCATTCTTTTTATTTCGAATGAAAAGAAATTCTGTCAGATAAGCAAACAAATTTGATGTAATAACCACGAATAACACTCGCCAGCCAAACAGGTAGATACTAAATAACATGACAGGCATCAGTGCATATAGCACTCTATTCATTATCGCTTGTTTAAGTATATTTTTAAACATTCACTCCCCAGGACAGAATCATATATTTATATTGTCTCAGAGACAGTCTTTTTGTCAAGACCAAACGTGCGGGTTTTACTTAACTAGTATAGTCTCAGATTTCTTTCCTGATTTATTGCAATCGACAGTTACCGATATTTTATCACCAACCTTAGCATCAATTACTTTGTAATAAATAGTCCCACCATCCGTTGTATCCTGGCTGAATGTGTTTTGGGATATGATGTCTTTTTTATTTAGCTGAACAGTAATATGGTGTATAAAATGGTCTTGTGGGGTTTTGACTTTGTGGACAAAGGATACAATGAGATTATCCTTGTCTTTGTCGAAAGTAACATTTAACAGGCTGGCAGGATGAGCAGACAAAACTGTCATTCCCAAAAATAAAATTGCAAGTGTTATAAGAATATACTTTTTCATTATTATCTCCTATGGGCTTTACTCAAAAATATAAGCATTTATTTACCAAGTGCAAATGCTACTTGACGAAATTCGATATTCATTTGAAGAGAAATCAATCAAAACATTTTTTAGTTAGTCCAGACTCTACGGGAGATAATTGATGCAGATAGACCTGATTATTAGTAATATAAAAGAACTTGTTGGGGTTTCTACCACCGGAAAGCCGTTGTATGGCAAGCAGATGAACGAAATCAGTATATTATCTGATCAGGCTTTGGCTATTGATAAAGGACACATTCTGCAAATCGGAACAACGCTGGAGATTTGCTCACAATACCAATCTGCGCAGCTTATCGATGCCCAAGGAAAAGTAGTAACTCCCGGGTTTGTAGACCCACATACCCATCCTATCTTTTTACACACCCGTGAGAATGAATTTGAAATGAGGATAGCAGGTAAGAGCTATGTTGAGATTGCTCAAACCGGAGGCGGTATACGCTCAACAATCAAAACAACCCGCACTGCTTCTGAGCATGACTTATATACATCAGCAAAACAACGTATGGAAAAGATGATTACTCAGGGAACAACAACACTGGAAGCCAAAAGCGGATATGGCTTGACTACTGAAAGTGAACTCAAACAACTCAATGTAATAAAACAACTTTCTGATAATATGCCTTTGGATATCATTCCCACCTTCATGGGAGCGCATGAATTTCCTGAGGAATATAAACAAAACCATAATTCCTACATTGACATTCTCTGTAATGAAATGCTGCCCGCAGTTGTGAAACAAGGGATAGCGAAGTATTGTGATATCTTTACTGAAGCACATGTTTACTCAATAGAGGAAAGCCGGAAAGTACTCCGCAGAGCGAAGGAACTTGGGCTTAAACTCAAGATGCATGCCGATGAAATTGAGCCGATTGGCGGAGCAGAACTCGCAGCTGAGCTTAACTGCACCTCAGCAGATCATCTGGGGATGACGTCTGAACCAGGTATCCTTGCCATGCAAAAAGCCGGTGTTGTGCCAGTGCTTTTGCCTGCTACTCTGTTCTCTTTGGGAAGTAAGACTTACGCCAATGCCCGTAAAATGATTGATGCCGGTTTGCCAGTAGCCCTTGCCACTGATTATAACCCGGGAAGCTGTAATTGTGACTCGATGTCATTCGTTATAACTCTTGCCTGCCTGATGATGAAGATGACTCCTGCTGAAGCTCTTGCTGCTGCTACTATCAATGCTGCTGCTGCCATCAATCTGGAACATGAGACAGGTTCCATTACCATTGGGAAGAAAGCTGATTTACTGATTTGGGACATCCCGTCTTATAATTTTATACCTTATCACTTTGGCAGTTCATATTTAGAGACTGTCATCAAAGCCGGCAAGATTATCTTCCAGTCTGAATAGCTTAACCGAGCATTGGAAATAGGATGGAAAACCAGAACGGGAAATATACCTTCGAAATCGTTGATACTCTGGCTACGACCAAAGATTATACAGTCAGAAAAGCTTTCCGATTCCCCTCCAATGATTTAGTTGTCATCAAAACCCTTAATCCCGGACGTGAACGCGATGAGCAGACACTGGAACAGTTTCTTGCCTCTGCAAAAACCATGCAGACTATGGAGCATCCTAATATACGTAAGGTGCTGCAAATCATTGAAGAAGGCAGAAATTTATATATCATCCAGGAATTTCTACAGGGACAAACCTTGGCAGAATTCTATAAATCTACTTCCAGAATTATCAGCATCAACGATACATTATCATATTTTTCCCAACTGCTCGAAGCTGTCAGATATGCTCATTCCAAAGGCAATATTCATGGGCAGATAAATCCCGGTTTCATCTATCTGACTGATGATAAACAAATTGTTCTGGACGGTTTTGGCAGACCCGCCGCCTCATGGGTTAGAATTGATGCTGCCAACCTGCGCAATCATCCTATCTATTATCTTGCTCCCGAACAATTAAACTCGAACTATAAACTGATTACTTCCGATGTTTATTCATTGGGAGTTGTGTTATACCAAATGCTGACAAACCGTATGCCCTGGAATATATCCGATGCTACCAATCCCATGGTTTCCAAAGAGAAAAGCATCTCACAAATGATTCTTGACCCCTCTTTGTTTAACCAACAAATCCCGTTCTGGTTGTTTACGGTTATCAGGAAAGCGCTGCAAACAGTGGGCATGAAACGCTTCCAAAGCATTGATGAGTTTATCACTGCTCTCGCAGAAAAGAAGGAAATCTCGTCATTAACTGCACATACACCCGCCAAACAATCAATTACACAACCTGAAACAGAAATTCCGGAGCCAATAATCCCTATCCCTGAGTATATTCCCGAACCGGTTTCTGCCCCCATCCCTGAGTTTATTCCTGAACCTGTAAATGAGCCAGACTTAGTTCCGGAGCCTGTTCCTGAACCAATACCAGAACCGGAAACAGTTTTCGAATCAATACCGGATTTGATTGAAGATATTAAAGATATCAAAGAAGAACCCATACTCGTAGAAAAGCCAATAGAAAAACCAGCAGAAATTGAAGATGATTCAGTGGACTTCATGGCGCTTCTGGAAGAAGAAACACCGGATGAAACAGTTGAGACAACCGATGCGGTACCGGATGTGTTTCAACATGAATCAACTCCTTTCTTAACTCCAAAAGTTACACCGGTAGTTGTAGAAATCCCACCTGCCACGAAAGTATTACCTGCAGAGATTCCACCGGTTCCGGAGCCAAAGCCAAAAGCAATATTTGCTGAGGAAGTAATTCCCCCCGTTAAACATATCGAACCTGTTAAGCAGGTTATCCCTCCTGTTGCGCCAAGAGTGGTGCCGACTCCTACGCCAAGACCTGCTACGCAGCAGAAAGTTGTTACACCTGAACCCGAACTGGCTTATAAAAAGGAAATAAAACCACTGAGCAAGACATTTAAGATATTGGCTTTAGTATGCATTCTCATCGTTATCATCACGATAGGCAAATACTATTACCAAAGCACTCAGGTAAAATTTGATGATGTTAAGGAAGACTCAACTCCAGTCGCAACAAGTGAAGAGGAACCAGCCCCCAAAGTTAAAAACGAACGCATTGAGCTAGTCTCAGTTCGGGGTGGTAAATACGTTATCGGCAGTATGGACAGCGATGCAGCTTCGGATGAATTCCCAGTCTTTGAAATCATGATTCCGGATTTTTATGTCGGTAAATTTGAAATCACCCAAAAAGAGTGGCTGATGGTTAATGGAATTAATCCTGCCGGTTCCGTAGATAACCGCAGACCTGTAGAGAATGTTTCCTTTTTTGAAGCAGTGGAATTTTGTAATGCCAAGAGTGAATTGGATGGCTATATCTCCTGTTACGATTTCAGGGATGGACAGATTTACTGTGATTTCAGAGCTAATGGCTATCGCTTACCTACAGAAGCAGAATGGGAATTTGCTGCCAAAGCCGGGATTAAAGATAATCAGATGCTCTTTTCCGGAAGCAATGAAGTAGATTTGGTCGCCTGGAGTTCTGAAAATAGCGAAGGATTCACTCACCCCGTTGGACAGAAACAAGCTAACCAATTTGGGCTGTATGATATGAGCGGAAATGTCTGGGAGTGGTGCTGGAACTTATATGCCCCTTATAGCGAAAAAGCCGCACAACTGTTTGAAGGTCCCCCTCTTGGTACAGAAAGAACCTTACGAGGTGGTAGTTTTAGTGATGACCAAACCGGACAAAGAGTAACTAAGCGCAACCATCTCAAACCCTGGAGTAAAGCCAATAATATCGGTTTCAGAGTAGTAAGGTCACTGTAACAAAATGCCTATTTAATAATCTACTACTTTAGCATAACCATCTTGCGGGTCAGTTCTTTATTCTTCCATTTCAGTCTATAGTAATATACCCCGGAACTTACAGGTATATCATTGTTATCGTTGCCGTTCCAGACTATTGTGTGATTGCCTTTACTATATTCTTTATCAATCAGCGTTTTGACCAATTGCCCTTTCAGATTGTAAATATTCAGGCTTGTTATGCTCTTTTCCGGCAAAGAAAAGCTGATTTGAGTAGTTGGGTTAAATGGATTGGGACTGTTTTGGTTTAATCCGAATACGACAGGCACATTCAGGTCTTCCTGATTGGGGGTAAAATGAAAGGTCAGTACATTAGATGAATCACTCTGGACCTCTTCACCGTCAATCAGGTAAATTCCACAGACGTAGATTTGATAGTTACCTGTCATGCTGAGTAACCTGTTTAATGATTGCGTGGTTGTTGTTGCCTGGAAATTGATGCTATTACATTTAAACCAAACCCGGTAAAAATCGGGAACCATAAATCTATCCTGGTTTTCAGAACCATCTTTAGCTTTAAAGATAGTATCCTGACCTTCCAAGTCCCAGTTTAGTGTAATTGTATTTCCTGACATTGTGTATTCCAGGTTCATCGGACCACAGAGCTTTTGCATGGAAATTTGATTGTTATCCGAGGTCAGACCACTTACAACCGTTACCACTAGTGAATCAGCAGGATAAATGTAGCCTTCCATAGTTGCATATACCACATTCTGTCCCTGATAAGCAGGCATCAGGAAGTCACCATTTACATCCGGGTGGTAAACTGTACTGGAATAGCGTTGAACCAGATTAACCTGTGATACAAGTTCAGGATTGAGGTCAAGATCTACATGACCTGCAATAAACCCGGGAGCATGATGAACACTCAGGATAGATAAATCATCGAGAATAATAGGAGTCGCATCATTTCCGAATCTCTGAGCTAGTAATAGGAAGTAGATATACTCACAAGAAGCGGGTATACTATTCAAATCGAAAGTTGTTGTCTGAGGCGTTGTCGTAATCGCTGAGGAATTCCAGACTGATTGAAAATTCAACTGGTTTGAATATAGTACCTGTAAAGAAATGTCTGCGTTGGTATTAGCATTAAACCAGGTAAATTTTACCCGCGTATTCAATAAATCATTGGTAGATATAGGATAACTCACTATGTAACTCGCGGGATAATTGTTTGGAAATGACATTACTGCTTCCATCCCTGTATTATGTATATACTGTGCCGGGCTAATAGTAGTGTTAAACAAATAGGATATTACCGCACCAATATTTTCGTCTTCAAATCCTGTATTCAGGTTTACTTCAGGAACACCAACCAGAAGGGACATCGTCATTAAACTATCATACACACTACCTACTGTTACATGAGGTCCGAGTGCAATAACGCTGCCTTGTGATATTGAATTGCCGAGAGTTACCTGAAAGCTAAGTGATTGAGAAGTAAGAGCAGCCAGATTGATAGTCTGAGATGCAGGATTTACTGTAACACCGGCAGGTTGGTTTAAAGTCACAATGATGTTCTGTGCTGAAAGCAGAGATACATTAGATAAATTGAAGCTTATTTGCACAGTCTCACCTTGTTCAGGGAGATTGTTATTGTTATCCGTTATAACCACGTCACTATAGTTAAATTGCCAGGCATGTACAACCATCTCATAAGGAATATCAAAACCACCTGTAGAATTTTGAAGATGCAGATTGAACCTGATAATATGTAGATTGGGACAAGCCTGAGAAATCAGTACGCCAAAGGCAGGACTAATAGTGGCTGTTTGATTGTTGTATAGGGCTTGCAGATTACCTTGATTCTGGAGGATGGTAACATTGGGGTCTGTGGAGGATAAAGTTGCCAGAGAAGCTGAAAAAGAACCTTGCCCTGTATTTTTTATTATCATACTCAGATTAAACTGCTCACCAAAATCAACTTGCCCATTCCCATTACCTGTTACTTCGTTCATGACGCAATTCAATAAAACCGGATTGGGGTCAGCAAAGTAATTCGGCAAGGTTGTAAAAAAGAGAGTTGACTGGTTTGAAAGTAACTGAGCGGTAGCAGGATACTGATTATTAAAAGTATATTGCAGCCCAACCAACCCGGTATGATCACCAATTCCAACAGTGGCATATTGACCATGGTCAACATAATCCATTTCATAATTACCACCATCAATATTATTAAAGACTTTATACTGAAAGAGCATCTGACTGTCGCCGGTGGGGGTGGTTTGAATAGAAGGGTCATACAGTATAGCCTGAAAGGTTTCTCTCAAAGAGGGTGAATATTTGTTTTTAAGGTTTTGCCATTGGATTATCTCGGCATGCAAAGCAACGTCATATTTATAAAGAACTCTGCTGTTGGCATCTGTTAAAAGGTCATCCCAGAAAGGCGCTATAATTGGTCTGGGTACCATAGGTCCTGGTATCGCCCAATTCATCCATTCAATGCTTCCCTGGCTACCCGGCATTACAATTCCATTGGAACACACTGTTAATTGACTATATGTCTTCCCATAAAATCTGAATTGAAAGGGAAGCGAAATAGAGGAATAATCCCCACTCCCCTCAGTATCAGTGTCAGTAAAATTAAGATTAATCCCTGTCCCCCCTGAATTTGGGTCAATTTCTATCCAATTGTAGGGTTTGTAACCATCATCTCCTGGTCCGTAACAAATATAACCGTAAGTATCAGGACCTGTAATATCATCTGCTGACTCGGACCCAACTTTTTTATCAATCGCCAGCATTTGTACAAAACCACTGGTATTAAATAACCGTAAATTCAGCCTTACATTCATCCCTTCCAGCAAAGAATCGGCAATCTGAATAGTATAGGATCCAGGGATTGAGAATGTGGCATTAGCAGCAATACTCCCTAAAGTAACATCTGGATTCTGGATTATCAGAAAAGGATTGGTACTTTCAAGCGTTGACTGAAGTCCGGTAATTGCAGCCTGACTGTCATTCAGCAGAGTGAGAGTCAAGTGGTTTGTCCCATGATTTAAAGCATTATTGGTGAAAGCAGCAGTCTCCACCTTAAAATCAGGACCATTTTCAACACATTGTATCGGTATATCAAAACTACCGCCAACATAGGATATATGCAATGTCATGTAAATATTGTCGCCTTTGGCAATGCCTGAATCAATACTCATTTGAATGTTTGTTTCAGATGTTGCTGTTGCCCCGGCGGAGATGTTACCAAAAGTTGCATCAGCCGCTGGCAGAGTAATGTATTGATTTTGAATCAGTATACTGCCTGTTACATTGTAAAGAGTAGCAGCACTGTTATTGGTAATAGTAATGGGAAAAGAAATGTTAGAACCGGCATAACACTGATTCAGTGCAGTTATATTTTGCATAGTAAAGGTGGGTAAAGACATACTTACATTGAGATTCAACTGATAAGGACGGTGCTGTGGTTTAGTAACCGTCAATGTTGCACTACCGGCACTCAAAGCTCCATAGTTTAGCACAATCATTCCATTTTCATCTGTATATCCTGAAACAAATAATTCACTAGCACCTTTGGTAAAACACACCCAGGCATTTGAAACAGGCATACTATCTGTGTATGTAACACGGACTGAAACATTTCCACCAGTTGAATACAATTGTGCCGGTGCCGTAATAACCATATCTTCAACAGGCTTAAGCATAATATCCAGGGAAGGATCGCCAAACAAATTTATGGATAGGAAATTCTGACCAATGTAATCAGCCGGATTCTGAGGATAGTTTGCCATTAGAGCAAGTTTTCCTCTGACCAGAACAGGTCCGCATTGCGAGATTTCATCCACATAAGTACCGTAGGCAAAACCTCCGGTCATTATGTTATTCAGACAGGTATGGGTTTCACAGGAAGCACCGATAACTCCGATTGCACCGAGTGGAATTGAAGGAGTTCCGACTCTCATGAATTTCTCAGCCTGACTTATTGATGTCGAGCTATTGCCAAAATTACCTGAAAAGCAGGTAACATAAGAGATAAAAGGGAGTTTCCCTGCATTACTCAACTCGGCTGTATCTGAATTTGACCATCCGCTGAATTCTCCATGACCCCGATACCAATAAGTACCTACACCCGAGTCTATTGCAGCACTGATTTGATTGGGAAACGAACCGGAATATGTTTCAGTTATCGTTGCAGTTGGATTGTAACTCTGCAGCAATTGCTTCACATAGTACATAGTTGTGATACAAGACTCACCGGATTGATATGGATCACCCAGTAAGAATGATTTATTCAGCCATGTAGATGGTGACATATCCTGCATCGTCTCATAATTTATAATTTTAGTAACAGCCATTTGCAATTCATCCGTACTTGAGAAAGTCAGTCTCCCGACATAGGCATCAGGGACGAGGTCCCCACCTTCCAATAAAGTGTATTGATAATCACCATGCGTATTCCAGGGCTGACTAAAGTTATCGTTAAAAGGAGGGACATAATAAGTTCCACTCGTACCCCTGCCCATGATTAATACATATTCAGGCGGGTTTGTCCATGTGTTATATCCTGTCTGGAGATAATTCTTGATAGCATTAGTGTTATTTCCAATGGTAGTTGTATTTACCATTCTGACATCATATCCTTTCTGATGTTTCCAATCTACCAAAGGTTGTATATAGTTAGCCAGAGCAACCCCGTTATAAAAAATGACCATCGAACCAGGTCCCTGATTACTTTCTCTGATATCATCACGGTTTATACATATCGCTTTGAGCATTTCCACTGTAGCAGGAGTATAAAGCCGTTCATTACGGATGTAAGTATTTGATGGAACCAGATGTACTCTGATATCTGCACTGTTCAGAGTCGTTAGCTGCTTAGTTGATGAATCATATTTAAATGGTTTGATACAGATAGAAAGAATCCGGTTTCCCCTAAATACTATCGGCTGAGACACATCAAGCCAGCCGGCAATATCTTTATCAGTCTGCTCAGTATCGCAAAGATAATTGCTTTTAGTACCGGTTGCGGGATTTTCTAATGTAACATTTGCATCATAACCATCCGGGATATATATCCACTTATCGAGTTGCGGAACACCTGAAAAATTTTCCTGCCAGTTTTCCTCTGAAGTGGTAGTAACTCTTAGCTTCTGAAGTTCTTTACCCTCTGAGGTTTCTCTGGTTGTGTTATATTCAGGTAATTGAAAGCTTATCTTCATTTCGCTTGTGTTAAGCTTAGTATAAGTGAGGCTGTTGCCCATAAGAGGCATCATAATCATAGTTGCTATTAAAATTAGAAATACTGTTCTCATATTGCGACTCCAATATAAAGATATTTGCTTTCCAAAGCAATTGCTGAACCATATCTACGAAAACATTCAATGGGAGGCAACCGATTTTGCCAGCAAATCAGAGAAAGAAAATATGTGTATGCTTTTCTTGTCAAACATAAATATTACTTTTAGGCTGGAAGTTCCACTGAGTTATGTTGGCAGGCTTAAACGACAATTGTCCTTGACTTTAATCTGAGATGTTAGATAGTATGTTCAATTAATGATGAAATCAATGGAGTGCTGTTATGCAAAACGGAATAGCAAAAATACTTGGGCTTAGCTTTGTAATTGGAATGCTGCTAATCGGAGTATTCTTAGTGAGAAGTAAACAAGAAACCAAGACCCTAAAAATAGTCGGATATGCCAATAAGGAATTTGTGTCTGACCTGGTCAAATGGAATCTTACTGTACAAAAGACGGCTGATATCTCTGAACTCAAGACTGCCTATAAGTCACTTGCTACAGATATTGTCGCCTTTAAGCAGTTTCTGATTAGTAATGGTATTCCGGAAAAGGAAATCAATATCCAGCCCGTAACGAGTAACCCCGTGTATGACAATTACGGCAAGATTACATCATATAATCTCAATCAGAATGTCTTTATCATCACCAATCAGCTCAATAAGATTGAAAAGCTGGCTCTTAATCCTGATTTCTTTGCTGACAGGGGATTACTGCTCCAGATGTCCAATCTTTCATATTTATATACCAAATTGCCGGATATGAAGAAGAAACTTCTCGGCGCTGCCACTGCAGATGCCAAGGAACGGGCAAAGGAAGTGGCGTCTTCTGCAAATGTGAGATTGGGCAAACTACGTGAAGCCAGAGCCGGTGTTTTTCAGATTACAGAGCCTTATTCCACTGATGTCTCAGATTATGGAATTTATAATACCAATACCCGCAATAAAAGCATATCTGTGACTATCTCAGCTGTGTTTGAATTGAAATAGAGCCGTAGGGACATGCCTTGCGCTTGTCCTTGATAAAGTAGCATAGCATTCCAATGCTGTGTAAGCTTACTTTTCGCAGGTTTGGAAACCTACGCTACATTAAACCAAATCTTTCTACGTAACAACTGAGTGTTAAGTAATTGTTTGTGGACAAGCGCAAGGCATGTCCCTACAGTTACTACTACACTAAATCGAGCTCTGTCTTGCTAAATTGTTTATGCCGAAAGCCCCGCTTGGGGTCTACAGAAATATAATAGGGAAAGATATTCCCGGCATTAGGAGCATCATCAATCACCAGCATAGAAAGAGAACCACCATAGATAAGACCTGTATCAATATCAATCTGGGCAAGCTGCCTATTCTTCTTTTCCCTCACCACAAAAGGAGTATTCTCTTCCTCTTCCCAGAATCTGAGTAACTTGGTCATTTGCCTGTAATACTTGGTGGGTGTATGGCCATGAATCAGAATCAGGTTTTCTCTCAGTTGCTGAGTCAGCAATTGTCTGTTCCAGATATGAGTTTCTTCCAAATCCAGACCGTTCTTATCAATAAACGCATGTAATCCTTTCCAGTCCTTGATTGCTATCTGTTCATCCAAAGAGAAGCGTGGACTCAAAGCAGAATGACTAAATAGCAGGTCATACCTCTTTTCTCCTTGTTCCAGTGATATCTGGTAAGTGGAAAGCAAGCCTGCAAAGAAATCTGCATAAGGTTTTTCCAGCTTGAGAATATCTTCAAACTGCAGCAAATCTGAGATTGTTTTTTCATCGGGATACAGGTCTTTTTTAAAGAGCAGGGATTGAGGATAAAAACTGTAAACTGTTTGCAGACCGCCATTATAACTTAACCAGTAATTCCCAACTTTCTGGTAGTTGAATATCCTGTTATTGAAAGATAGCAGCATTTCTTCATGATTGCCGAGTAGGGTAATTACTTCAAAGTCCTGCTTTAGCTGCAGAATTAAATCAACCACTTGTTTAGAGGAGGGACCGCAGTCTATGTAATCACCCAGAAAGATGATTTTGCTAACAGTTTCGTTCTTGCGGGCTTTGTTATAGATGTAATCTGTTAATATCCTGAGCGGGTCATACATGCCATGGATATCGCCGATTACGAATATCATAAGAAAGCCTTAATTCAGATAGAACCAGTGAATAGTGCCGATAATGGTGCGTGGATGCGGACTGAGTCCAAAGATAGGGTTATTACCCAGGTTCTTCATCATAAGCTGGAACTCGAATAAATCAGTTATCTTCACTCCCAGCCAGGCATCAGCTACCAATGAACCCCAGATCGGAGTATTGAGACTATCAGCCTGGATATAATCAGTATGCCCTGTAAGATTGAACCCGGCAGATAAAGCATTATTGTATTTCATATCTCTGACCAGTTTGAATCTGGCTTGTCCGGTTAATTCTGGTTGTTCATATAAACCTTTCTTATACTGAGTCCATTGGATTGTTTGGTCCAGGCTAGCTTTGAGACTGCCAAACTCTTTTGATGCAGACAATTCAAACTTTGCAGATGGACAATTCTCAGAAAAGAGAGCATAGCCATTAGGAACGGATATACCCTGAGCTGTATCGAATTTATTTACTCCTGCACTAAGTTTTGTATTTACATCCTCAGATGCCACCCACATTATATCTGCCATCACAGATTGTTTGATATAAGCAGAAGGAAAATATACATCTGTAGTATCTGCATAGAAATCCTGCATTGCGCCTGTATAATGCTTACCTTGATAATATTTAAAGCTAAGACCTGCTCCAAAGCGGGCATTAAAGAAATTACCCAGTACAACATCAGCTTTTTCCAGTCCATTTTCGCTCAGAAGTAATTGATTATCGCTCCGCAATGCATTATGTTTATGGTTTATCTTTATCAAACCCTGATATTTGTTAGGTTTATTGTATTGGTACAAAGTCTGTACATCGGGCATATCAGTTTTGCCGTTATATTGATATGTCCAGTTAATATCTGTATCCAGAAATCTGAGTTTATCTTCCAGCAAGATATTACCTGTATTGAATTCTTGTTTATTCAGGATGCCCGGAGCACTGAATCTCTCTTTACTGCTCTGCCAGCCTACTGTGAACCAAGGCAATTTCCATTTGATATACAGGCTTTGCAGTTTCTGCCCAATCCTGAAGAGACTCCCGTTTTGCAGTCCGGGCAGAAGAGTAGTAGAAGGTATATTCTGGTCATAGCTCTCATAGTTGAAAAGCAGATTTGTTCCATAGAAATGCAGAGGCATTTTCAGGAATATCCGCATTGATGTCTGGTCTGAGATTGTTTCCTGCCACCAGCCGTTTTGTACCAGAAAACCAAATTCGCTATAAAAGTCTTTTACTCCGAACAGGTGATTTTTAAGAACCTGTCCTTTAGCAAAGTTAAATTCGTAATCGCCCAGCCCCGCATAGACGTCTGTGCACATAGCAGCCCAAGGGTATTGCCGGACAGTGTCTGTAGAATCTGCCGATGTTTTAGATTTGATACTACTTACAACTGTTGTATCAGGATTCTGTTTTTTAATACGTGGTACCTGCCAATCTGCCTTAACTGCAGAAAAAGTTGTTGTCCCAACGCCTGTTTTGTCTATATCAATATCCCTGAAACTAGACAACATCTGATACTGGAGGGCATTGTAGTAGATTCGTGCAGGCTCAATAAAACCGTCTTTTATAAACAAATCAGAATTTGTATTCAAACCCATCATATAAAAATTAGTTCTATACATGGTGTCATTTGAGCTTAGGTGTTGGATATCTTCATTTGCCAGTTTATCTTTAATATCAGAGATTAGTAGTTCTTTATCTACTTTATTCAGGCTATCTGCTGCTGCCTGTTTATCCGGTTGTTGCATTGCACCAGGCTTTCTGACTGTAAGTTTAAATGATAGTGTGCTTGTAAAGGGCTCACCTTTTTTGATTGCCGGCACGAACATCAGATAGGGCAGTAATTCTTCTATATTGGATTTTAGTTCTTCCTTACCGTCCAGAATTTTAATCAGAGTTGCAGTACTATCGGCTTTTACTTCCACCAGAATCATAACATCATCCGGTGGGTTCTGGAAAGATTCAGGAATATCCAGAACAGGTTCAGACAACAGTCTGGGTGGAGAGAACTCCGTCGTTTCCTGAGCAAAGAGGAAGCTGACTGCCAGGGTCAGCAGCAGGATTAAAGCCAGCCCTGTTCTTTGTACCATATCCAGGTCGTGTGTATATAATGTGTTAAATTGGGCTTAGGATGATAATCCAGCAGTTTTCTGGCTTTGTCTATACTCACTGTCCAGTATCTGCCTTTCAGTTCCTTAAACTTTTGCAGAGTTACAATGGAAGAGCGGGGTTTAAATTTATTCTTGAGCTCTCCCAGGGTCGCCACATAGAAAACTAAGGCGTCCGGGATAGTCAGATGCAGGCTATACGTATGAATAGCGCTTTGCATGGCATTGGAAAACATCCTGTGTGTATAGGTCATGCCATCGGAAGCAAAGAACACCTGATGATAAGCCACCGGATTATCAATGCACTTGCCGATAAACTGCATTAATTCATCAATATATATCAGGCTGATAAATTTGTCTTTGATACCCAGTGAAACAGAAAGATGATTCTTCATCATCTTAAAGGTTTGCAGAAAGTCTTTATCTCCGGGACCGTAAATTGAGACAGGACGGATAATCGTCCATTCCTTGAGCATTCTGTTCTTGATTACTTCTTCTGCCAAAAGCTTGGTTTTGCCATACCAGGTAATGGGCTTGGCAAGGTCTTCTTCGGTTTTGGGTTTATACCTTTCCCCCATACCTGCTGCAGCCTGACTGCTGATATAGATGAGTTGTTTAACAGTCTCGGAATGATTGATTGCTTCCACCAGCTTTTCTGTGACACCGACATTGATTTCTTTCATTTGCAGCCAGTTGTTAGCTCTGGTCAAAGCAGCAGTATGAATTATGATATCTTGTCCGGCAATGGCCTCGGTAATTGATTCAGCGTTGCAGTAATCTATTTCGACTATTTTACTTTTGATGGGTAACAGTGACACATTGGCAGTCTTACGCACCAGAGCGGTTACGTCATGACCTTTCTTCATCAGGAAGCGGGTTAGATTGCTTCCCACAAATCCATTGGCTCCGGTTATTACTATCCGCAATGTTGCTCCTTATTTCACAGACAAGAGTGTCTGTGCCACTTCTCTTATCCAGACGCGAGTGTCTGTGCCACTTCGTTACATTAGCACGATTATAATTTTAGTTATTTTGTCTATATAAAAAAAAACGGCTGTCATCATAACAGCCGTTTCAAAAACATGGTGGGCGTTGAGGGACTTGAACCCCCGACCACTTGCTTGTAAGGCAAGCGCTCTCCCAGCTGAGCTAAACGCCCTTGTAGTAATGTTTGTTAGTAACTGGTCGGGGTGAGAGGATTCGAACCTCCGACACCTGGTTCCCAAAACCAGTGCGCTAACCGGGCTGCGCTACACCCCGCAGCTATTCGTCATAAATTTATTACAGCTTCTTTTGTCAAGGTTATAAAATTGAAGATAGTTTATTGTTGGTTCTGAAGCGCTTCAATCAAAGCCAGCATCTCGTCCTTAAAGCCTATTGCCACATCTACTTCCATCAGATTCTCTGCCTCAAAAGAACGTCTGTGCAAAGCTACTCCATCCAGAGCTTCCACGTAAAAACCAAACTCCATAAACTGTGCTTTGTGTAGGCAGACCTGCCAACGCTCCATGTGTTCTGAAAGAAATTCTGTTTTGACTACCTTAATATCCATAATTGCAGTTTCTATAGCTCAGACATTTCGTCAATAGGTTTGGTTGTTTTATTTTCACCACAAAGGCACAAAGACTCTAAGATTAATATTGTTCTTATTTGATACAGAAGAGATGACTGTCATTTCCTGTACTAGTAAGTCCCTTTTCTTTAATCCTTCTTTCATCCTTCTTTAATCTTTCTTTAAGTGGTGTTAGATTGCGCATAATATACATGAGTGCTGCGCCTTTGTTACTCCAATGATTCCCCTATGTTCATCTGGGAGTCATTTGGGTATCATATGGGTGTCATATGGGTGTCTTAAGGGTAAGCTATGTACACTGAAAGATAAATGAAAGAAGGATGAAAGAAGGACTATTAATATTGATTAAGTGATTAGGTAAAATGATGTCATCCCTGCCTGCGAGGCTGTGCGAAAATACCAAATGAAGAGCAGTGCCGGAGTTCAATTTGCCCTCTATAGCTTTTGCAGACATCATTGTGTTTGGGCAAATCGGACTTCGGAATGCGTTATCTGTAAAGGTTTTAGCTGAAGTCCGAAATTCCCGTTTACAATGCTGTCCATATTTAACGTAACGAAGGAATTTTGAACTCCAGCTATTCCCTTCCACATTTTCGCACAGGCTCGCAGGCAGGATGACACCGTTCCACCGTATCACGTTTACGCAGCATCGGAATGCTACGCTACTCCACCATATCACCTTTCCACCGTTCCACTCAATTATCTCTTGACACATACCGCTTTTATCAGGCTTATGGAAAAGTTATGGCTATTATTGTAAAAAAGTTTGGCGGAACCTCGGTTGGTTCTATAGACAAAATCAGGCATATTGCCGCTGAGATTGCTGCCAGAAAGCAACCGGAAGACCAGATAGTGATAGTTGTCTCCGCTATGGGTAAGACAACCGATGAGCTGTTTCAACTAGCTTATCAGATAACCGATCATCCTTCTCATCGTGAACTGGATATGCTGCTGAGCGCAGGGGAACGCATCACGATGTCGCTATTGTCCTTAGCACTCCACGAAGAGGGCTTGAGTTCTATCTCTTTTACAGGTTCACAAAGCGGTATTTTAACCGATACCAGTCATGGCAATGCCAGGATTCTCAGAGTTAATGCCTTTCGTATCAAGGACGAACTGGAAAAGGATAAAATCGTAATCGTGGCAGGTTTTCAAGGTGTGAGTTACACTAAGGAAGTCACCACTTTGGGTCGGGGTGGTTCTGATACTTCGGCTGTAGCGCTTGCCAGTTATCTCAAAGCTGATACCTGCGAAATCTATACCGACGTAGATGGAGTTTATACTGCTGACCCGAGGATTGTGAAAGACCCTGTGCTCCTGCAAACAATAGATTACGAAGAAATGCTGGCTCTTGCCTATAACGGCTCACGGGTTTTACATCCGAGAGCTGTGGAATTTGCAATGAAATATAAGATTCCCGTGGAAGTAAAATCTTCCTTTACCTTCGAACCGGGAACCATGGTTTTACAAACCGAAGAAAGCTTTCAAATGATAATTAAGGAAGTTAAAGTGGAAGAAAGAAAGATTACTGCCATCGCCCACAAGCAAAAACTTATCCGCTACAGGCTGGAACAGACAGACCGAATGCGATTTCTCATGCAAAACTGGACGAATGAAATATTCAAGTATATAGTAAATGATAACCAGATAGATTTATTCATAGAGGCTTTTTATGCTCATGACATTGATAATATTCTGAAAAAGAATGACATAAAGCCTATCAGCAAAACAACTAACCTGGGTTATGTTACCATGGTAGGAATTGGCATTAATCTTGATTTGCCTTTTCTGGATGAGATTTTGAAAGAAATTTCGGACCTCGGCATCATGCAAATCAGTCATTCTGAGCGCACGATTGAGATTTTGCTGCCTGATGTGAACGTGGAAGCCTGCGTACAAACCCTGCATAAGAAATACGTAACGGAGCATAAATGAAATATTTAGTAACCAGCGCTTTGCCCTATGCCAATGGCAAGCTGCATATAGGACATGTTGCCGGAGCATATCTGCCGGCCGATATCTTTGTCCGCTTTCTCAAACTTAATCACGAAGATGTAGTTTATATCTGTGGTACTGATGAACACGGCACCCCCATTTCTATTCAGGCAGATGCAGAAGGTGTTCATCCACAGGTAATTGTAGACCGCTATCATGCCCTGATTAAAGAAGCATTTGACGGCATTGATATAGACTTTGATAACTTTTCCGGTACATCACGTCCTCCCCACTACAAGATATCACAGGAGTTCTTTCTTAATCTTTATAAAAACCAGAATATCCATCCCAAAGATACATTGCAGTTCTTTTGCGAACATGACGATCGCTTTCTAGCAGACCGTTATGTGGAAGGTATATGCCCAAAATGTGAAGCTCCGGGAGCACGTGGCGACCAATGTGATGCCTGCGGACAAATCTATGATACAATCACTTTAAAAGAACCTAAATGCAAGATTTGCGGCAATACTCCCATCATCAAAGGTACCAGGCACTGGTTTCTGCATTTAGACGGTTTTACGGAAAGAATGAAGAACTGGATTGCTCAAAAGGACTATTGGAAGGATAATGTACGCAATTTTATGCTTAACCTGCTGGAGCAAGGCTTAGTTGAACGCTCAATCACCAGAGACATTAAATGGGGTATCCCCGTTCCTCTGGAAGAAGCCAAAGACAAAGTGCTATATGTATGGTTCGATGCGCCAATCGGCTATATTTCCTCAACCATTGAATGGGCTGAGAGAATCGGTCAGCCGGACAGATGGAAAGACTATTGGCATGACACTGATACCCGGCTAATCCACTTTATCGGTAAAGACAATATTATTTTCCATGCTCTCACCTGGCCTGCAGTTCTGATGGGACAAAATGTAGTAGAGCAGGATTCCAATCCTGCTCAAACGGATTTGACGCAGCATCGGAATGCTACGCTACAAAGCAAATACGTTCTCCCCTATGATATCCCTGCCAATGAATTCATGAATCTGGAAGGACAAAAAATCTCCACCAGCCGTAATTGGGCTATCTGGGTGGATGAATTTGTCAAGGAGTTTGACGGAGATTATCTGCGCTATTATCTGGCAAATAATGCCCCGGAAAGCAAAGACAGCGACTTTAGCTGGAAAGACTTTCAAAATAAGATAAATAACGAACTCAATAATACACTCGGTAATCTGGCACATCGTGTATTTGCCTTTAGTAAAAAGCACTTTCGTGGCATCATCAAGCCGGTGGAACTTACTGAAGCAAGTAAAGCAGTTTTAACCGAAGCGAACTGGCTGTGTCAGCAGATTGAAGATGGCTATAAAGACTATCAGGTGCGTCGTAATACCAAGACCATTATGGATATCGCCAGACTTGGTAATAAGTACTTCGATGAAAGTAAACCCTGGCATTCCATCAAAGAAAACCATTTTTCAGCCGAGGAAACCATCTATGTCTGCACATGTCTGCTCAGGATGATAACCGTAGTGCTTTATCCCATTATTCCCAAGAGTATGCTCAAGCTGAGAAAGATGCTCGGTCTGGGTGAGATTGAGCACTGGAATGAATGGAAAACACCTGTGACAGACACCCTTACTTTAGCAGAGACAGAGCAGCTCTTTACCAAGATTGAAGATGAAGTTATCGAGAAACAACTGGAAAAGCTTTTCAAAGCTTATAAAGAAAATCAGGAAGCTTCGCATTGTGAAGAGTGTTTTGTATCTATTAAGCCTGAAATCAGTTATGATGACTTTGATAAGATGGATATCAGGATAGCCAGAGTTTTGGAAGCAGAAGCTGTGCCCAAAGCGGATAAACTATTGCACTTAAAGGTAAGTATCGGCTCTGAGACCAGAGAACTGGTGGCAGGTATAGCTCAGCATTATGAGCCGCAAGACCTGATAGGCAAGGACGTTGTTATGCTGGTAAACTTGCAGCCGCGTAAAATCAGAGGCGTTGTCTCCAATGGTATGATACTTTGTGCCAAAGATAAAGATAAGCTTTCCATTCTATTCCCTCACAGAGAAACCCCTCCGGGAAGTACAATCTCATAATATGCGTTTGCTATTTACGATAGCATTAATTATAATGCTGTCTGTTCTGTTTTCTGCAGAGATAAAGAACGGGCAGCTTTTTCTTGAAATCTATGTACTTGATGGTAAACAAACCACCGTTGTACCTCAGGGCAATTACTCTATCAGCGAGATTGGCTCTCCCATCTCCAGAGAGTATTCCGATAAAATCACCCTGCAACTTAATGCTGCTGATGAACAGTCAATGTGGGGCATAATCAATAAAAGCGAAGTTATCAAACCCGATACATTACAATATTATCTGGATGAAAATATCAGGGAAAAGTTTGTCTGGCAGGATAGTGTTTTAACCATCCGGTATGAGAAACTGACTTTTGAAGACAAGTATTTTAATTCCAAAGAAGCTGCCGAAAAGTATGCCTCTGAGACAGGTTATTCTAAAAAGCAGATACGTCCTATTCCCATGCAGAATGCCGGGTTGAAAGTGACCCTTACAGATGGTAAAACCCATTTCTATCAGCTCCCTGTTAAGCTCATCTGCAAAGATGGTATCAGCTTTAACGGTAATTCTGATATCTATCAGGGTATGTTTATCATCAAACCCGGTCATGGTAAGCTTATCATCACAAATCTGCAGGATATCGAAAACTACGTGGCAGGTGTGGTACCCAATGAAGTAGGCAATGTAGCTCCCGAAGAAGCGCTTAAAGCACAGGCTGTGGCAGCCCGGACTCATGCTGTCAGCCTGATGCTGTATAACAGACATAATGATGATGGTTATGACCTGTGTAACGGTACTCATTGCCAGGTGTATAAAGGTAATCATTTGCGCGGAGAGGAAATCGACAAAGCTATTCTTGAAACAAAAGGCATTGTCATGATGTATGAAGGCAAGATAGCTGACGGAGTCTATCACAGTAGTTGTGGCGGCAAGACAGAAAGCAACCAGAATGCCTGGAATGGTACAGCTATTCCCTATTTGCAAGGTGTTGCCTGCTATCATGAACTGGAGACGATGGATCTGACAAAAGAAGCTGATGCAGTCGAATGCATTAATACAAAAGTATCTACTTCTGACATGGCAAGCTGGGAAATGCGTTCTGAGATGTGGGACAGGACCATCTCCAGGTCAAAACTGGCATCAAATTGCGGAGTATCAGATTTGCAAACCATGGAAGTATTAAAAAGAGGCTATTCGGGTAGAATTATCAAATTGCGGTTGACTGGCAGCAATTCAGTAGTATTGGATAATGAATGGAAAATCAGGCAGCAGTTTGGCGGATTACCCAGTTCCTTCTTTTACATCACCAATGGCAAAAGTAACAGCAATAGATTATATTCTCTACCAGAAACAATAAATATGAAGGGCAAAGGTTCCGGACATGGAGTTGGGCTCTGTCAGGTGGGTGCTCTGCAAAAAGCCAGACAAGGCTGGACCTGGAATGCAATTTTGAAGCATTATTATCCCGGAGTAGATTTGAGAACCCATTGGCTGGCAAGACCGGATTTAGCTGAAAAACGATTTAGAATGGATACTTACGATGGATATTAAAGATTACATATTACGAGGAACAGCCTGTCATAACCAATTCAGGTTTATGGCAGTTAATTCTACTGAGACTGTGCAAGCCGCACTGGATTTGCATCATCTGGCACCGTCTGCAACACTTTTACTGGGAAGATTGCTCACAGCGGCACTGCTCATGGGAGCAGACCTTAAAGATGAAGCAGCCAACCTGACGCTCAATATCGAAGCAGAAGGTGTGCTCAGAGGTGCAATCGCTATCTATGAATTCCCCGGGAAGGTCAGAGGCTATGCCAAGAATCCTGATTACTTTGATGAAGATATCAAGAACAACTGGCTGATAGGGAAACTATTGGGTAAGGGCACGCTTAACGTTATCAAAGACCTCAGACTAAAAGAGCCTATGACCGGCACAATTGAGTTGGTAACCGGAGAAGTGGCAGAGGATATTGCGCATTATTACCTTAAGTCAGAACAGATACCCACTGCTGTCAGCCTGGGAGTGCTATTTGATGAAGAAGGCAAAATCCGTTCTGCCGGTGGCTATCTCATCCAGCAATTGCCCTCCTCAGACCCCAAAGATGTAGAAAAGCTTACTTCAAATCTTACCAATACTCCCTATATCACTGATTTACTGGATATGGGTCTTAATTGGGAAAAGATACTATCGCAATCTATCTTTAAGAATATGGATTATACTATTAGCGAAACCATTCCGGCAAAGTATCAGTGCAATTGCTCCAAACAAAGATTTGCCAATGCTTTGAGATTGCTGGGAGAGGAAGAGCTTACATCCATGACGGAAGGGATTGCACCTATCTGCCACTATTGCAATACACAATATGATTTTACTGCTGCAGATATGCAGGATATCATCAAATCATTATCGCTTGGGAGTCCATTGAATGTATAAGTATTTCCTTTTGGTTTTCCTGCTATGTAGTCTGTCGGCTACTTATGCCATATCCTATTCTGATGCTGATTTCTGTCTGAAGAAAGAGCTCTTCCCTATTCTCGATAAGCATATTGCCGCCATACAGGACAGTGCCCTGATTAAGCCTTCTGATAGTAAATGGCTCAATCTGTTTAAAGCTTATGCCGAATCAAAAGCCGACACTCTGGCTTATCTGAGCTGCCTGGAAAGACTTGCTTTGAACCATAATGATTACGATGCAGCAATTGCCTGGTTCTCTATCTCAACTACATATTCTGCTACACATCCCGACTATCAGGTAAAGACAATTTCTGATAGTCTGGTTAATATCTACACAAAGGAACCGGACCAGCTCCTGCTTAAAGTCTATCGGGATAGCGTAAGCGAAGATTCCCTCTACACAGCTTTTTCTAAGCTCATGAGCTACAATAACTATATTGAAGACCTGGCAAAAGCGCTTGTTGATATGATCAGCACTGAAACTGACGATTCTCTTGCTTTTGCATTGACTGAGAAATTTTATCAAAGCTTCCCATATTCCAAATGGACTCAGACTATCTATTACTTTGAGTTATCACACTACATAGGAATCAAGGATTATGATAATGCTTTTGCTCTGATGGATAATAAAGCTAATCTGACTCCTGCTCATGCATATTTGACCACCTTATTCCTTCTAAGCCCCACTTTAAGAAGGAATCTCAGTAGTAAATATAAGCCTGATGAGCTTATAGCAAAATCATTGACTTTATTAAACGGCATTCCCACAGGTATAGAAGGTCAGCTCGTTTTGTATGATGACTACACTCCTGCACACTGGGAAGCGCGGGTAAATCTGCAAAAAGCCAAAACACTTTATTACAGGCTGGCAGCTCGAAACGGTTATTATGGAGATGAAGATTCCCTGGCATTTATAGTAAAACCTTCAAATGAAGAGTGGCAAGCTATTGATGCACTTCTGAAGCATATCAGCTTTGAGAATAATGACTCCGGTGAGCAGGCAGAACTGTCCTTTTGGAAAGGCAAACTGTTTATTCTGCTTGATGAGGAAGAGACTGCTATCAAGGCTGCTGAGTACTTTGGTGATTGCCTGATCAAAGGCGCTCCCCGTAAGAAATACGACCTGGATGCTAATCGATATATCACTCAGATTATAACAAGGCTCAAGCTTAAGACAGACCCATTGACCTGGCTGAGAAGACTCAAGGGCTATCAAGACATCAGATTTCAGGATATTACAGAATCTGTCGGTTTTACTAAGAACAGAGAAAACCGTGTTGCTATTGGTGACTTTAATAATGACAGCTTTGCCGATATCCTGCTCAATGGTAAAAGACTTTACCAAAATAACGGTAATCTTACTTTCACTGAATTGACTGACACACTGGGACTGGAATATCTGAATGCCAACGGTGGACTCTTTGCTGATTTCAATCTGGACGGAAAGCTTGATTTTATGACTATCTCTCACGGTGAAGAAGGCGATGGTGAACGTCTGATGAAAAATACGGGTTCAAGCTTTGTCCCAGTCAATGACAGAGCAGGTGAGATTGATGATAAATTCCCTACAGAAGGAGCAGCCTGGATAGATGCTTTTAATGACGGATATCCTGATTTGTATTGTGCCAATTATGAAAAGTGGCAGGTACAGAATGGTTATGAAGACCGCTTTTGGCTCAATAAACAAGGCTATTTCACAGACAAAACAAAAGACTATGGCTTTCTCTCTGCTGATTATACCCATGACCCCGGGCAGGCTGGCAGAGGTGTAGCCCCGGCTGATTTTGATAATGACGGTGAACAGGAAATCTATGTTACAAATTACCGTTTATGCCGTAACTTCCTCTGGGACAGACAAAATACTACATTTACCGATATCGCAGCCATTAATGACTTACAAGGTGTTCTGAAAAAGGGTTATTATGGACACAGCATCGGTGCTGACTGGGGTGATTATGATAATGACGGAGATCTTGACCTGTTTGTTGCCAATCTTGCCCATCCCAGATTTATAGATATTTCCGATAAAAGCATGCTGCTACGCAATGATGGACAAAAGACCAGAATCATTGAAGGTGAGAAAGTAGTATATTGGCAATTCACTGACGTTACCGGACAAACCGGGATTACCTTTGATGAATTGCATTCTGACCCGATGTGGTTTGATGCAGATAATGACGGGAATCTCGACCTTTTTATTACTTCTGTTTATGAAAATGACCGCAGTTATCTCTACCATAATAATGGCGATGGTACTTTTACAGATATAACCTGGCTGGCTGGTTGCAGAGTATATAACGGCTGGGGTAATGCCTTTGCCGACTTCAATCATGATGGCAAGCTGGACATGGTAGTAGGAAGCGCTAACGGAACTAAGGTCTTTCTGAATGAAACAGACACATACAATCAGGCTCTTATCCTCAAACCTGTATGGGAAAAAGGAAAAGTATCATTGATTCAATCTTACACTGATATGCCCGGCAAGCACAATTCTCCCGCCTATGGTGCCAGAGTAATCCTTAATTTACAAAAACCAGACGGTACTAAATGCAAGCTTGTCCGCGAACTTTCCTCTGCCAAAGGGACAACTTCCCAGTCCGAACAGATACTCCATTTTGGGATTGGCAAGAATAATAAAATCGTTAACTATAAACTATTTAAACCCTGAGCTATAAAGGGAGTTAACTATGGAAAATGCCATTAAAATCAGAACTAATATCCTCAATCCTGTCTCTCCGGAACAGGTAGAATTAAAGCTTGACCAAATCATCACGCTGTTCAAAGGTTCTATTGAACACATTCTGCCCTGGTCATCAGGGATGCAGTATGATATTGATGCCAGGGATTCTTTGACAATACCCGGTTTAATTGATTTGCACGTACATCTATCTCAATACAGAATTAAAGGGCATTACCGTGATGCGTTGCTACCTTGGCTGGAAGAATTTGTCTTCCCTGAGGAACAGCTTTCTGCCAATTATGATAATGCTTATGGTTTAGCTGATGATTTTTTTAACGCTTTGTACAGAGCAGGTACAACCACCGCCGTAATCTATACTGCTCCATATAAAACTGCTTGTGAAGCTGCTTTTAATGTTGCCAGACAAAAGAGTTTCCGTGCCTTTATCGGCATGACTTTGATGAACCAGAATTGTCCTGAAGCTATGAAGAGCACTACTGAACAAATCAAAACCCAATGCGAAGCTATAATAAATGAACATCATAGCCCTAAAAGCGATCGGCAATTCATCTTCACACCACGCTTTGCTCCCACCTGCTCCATGGAATTGATGCAATGGATTGGAGAATATGCCAGACAGAATAGTATCTGGATTCAGACTCATCTTGCTGAGAATCCGGATGAAATCAACTGGGTTAAACAGCTTTTTGGCATGGGTTCCTATACTGAAGTTTATAAAAAAGCAGGCATTCTGACCGATAAAACCATTCTGGCACATTGCATTCATCTTTCAAATACGGAAATGAACATCATTAAAGATTCCGGCAGTAGCATCGCTCACTGTCCCGATTCCAATTTCTTCCTGCGCAGTGGTCAATTCCCTGCTTCAGGTATCATCAAGAAGGATATTCCTTATGGATTGGGTTCTGATGTGGGAGCCGGCACGTCCCTCAACATGTTGTATCATGCCAAAATGTATAATTACAGGCAATCTCAAACCCGTATTGCTCCGTCTGACGCCTTTTACCGCATCACTTTGGGAGCTGCCAAAATACTTAATCTGGAGAAAAAAATCGGAACTCTGGAAACCGGTAAAGATGCCAATTTTGTGATTTTTAAACTACCTGATACCCGAAGACCTCTTGATGAAGAGATTATCTCGGAGCTAATCTTTACAGGACATGAGTGGCAAATTGCCCAGGTTTATTCCAAAGGAATCAGACAAGTCTGACCCACATGACCAAGCATTTACTGAAAATCTACCAACTCTTGCTGTACGAATATGGCTTGCGTAACAAATGGTTCGGCGAAACCGCTGATGAGATAATCATTGGCGCTATTCTTACCCAAAATACCAATTGGTTGAATGTGGAAAAAGCCCTAGCCAATCTCAGAGCAGACCATTTGCTTTTGCTACCCTCAATCAGTAAAATGCAACCTGATAAACTTGCTGAATATATCAGACCGGCAGGCTATCCCAATCAAAAAGCTGCCAGACTCATTTCTATTGCTCTGGCTTTGACTAACGATGCACTTCCACAGGAGCCCTTTGAATTTAGAAAATACCTGCTGGCTTTGAATGGGATCGGACCTGAAACAGCAGACTGTATTTTGCTCTATGCTCACGAAATCCCTGTTTTTGTGATTGATGCCTATACCATCCGAATCTTCAGCCGGTTGGGTTTATGTTCCGATAGGGCAAAGTATCATGATTTACAAGCCTGGTTCATGCAGTTCCTGCCTGCTGATACGAAGCTCTATAACGAATACCATGCTCTCATAATCAAACATGCCAAGGAACATTGCTCCAAAAAGCCAAAGTGCTCTGATTGCCCTCTGATTGCCCTCTGCGATTACGCCATCAACCGAGTGGAATAATAAGTATGAAAATCACTCCTCCTCACGCCAGACACCTTGCTTTACAGGCTCAGCTCTATAAATTTTGCGAACATAAGGACAAAGACGGTGTCCTTGATGCCATCAAGACTCTCGGCTATGTTCAGATTGATACTATCAGTGTGATTGAGCGGGCTCATAACCACACTTTATACAATCGAGTGTCAAATTACCACCCCGATATGCTGGATGACCTGCTTGCCAAAGATAAGGCAATCTGGGAGTTTTGGGGACATGCAGCCAGTTACTTACCAATTGAGGATTACCCCTTCTATAAAATCAGGATGCAGAACTTTCCCAACGGTACATGGGAAAAGGGGTTCTGGGAACTTCACAAGGATTTGGCAAAACCGATTCTGTATAGAATTAAAGAGGAAGGACCTCTTTCTACCAAACACTTTGAGGATACCCGCACCGTTAAAGAAAACGTCGTATGGGGCAACATCAAACCTGCTAAAATTATGCTTGAACTCCTGATGTGGAAAGGTGATTTGATTGTAACAGCCCGCAATAAGTTCCAGCGTGTTTATGACCTGACAGAGCGTATCATTCCACACTACAAAGAGATTGAAGTGCCCTCTGAACAAACCAGAGCAGAATTTATGATAAACAGAGCAATCCTGGCACATGGTATTGTCTCAGAAAACGATATCAATAAGCATCTTCCTATTGCACCCAAACCTGCAGTTGCAGATGCGCTTCAAGCTCTGAGCAAAGCTGGTGCCATTATCCCAATTCAGATTGAAGGAATTAACGATACTTTCTATTGCGCTTCAGATACAGCCTGGAAAGATAAATCCCATTCTGCATCAGACAAACAGGTACGTCTGCTCTCTCCTTTTGATAATGCAGTTATTTTGCGCTCCAGATTGAAACAGCTCTTTGATTTTGAATATACGATAGAATGCTATGTCACTCCGGCAAAAAGAATTTATGGCTATTGGAGCTGTCCCATTCTCTGGAAAGATAATTTCGTTGGCAGGCTCGATCCCAAGGCAGACCGTAAAACCAAACTGCTAACCATTAACTCCATCTTTATAACTAAAAAAGTCTGGATGCAACCATCTTTTCAGACTGCCTTTACAAAGGAACTGGACCGCTTTACCAGATTTAATGGCTGCTCAAGCTATGCCATCAACAATATAAACCTGCTCTCTTAAGTACATATTCACCACAAAGACTCATTGGTACAAAGAAACTCAAACAATTTGACCGTCGGTTTAATTGATATGTATATACGCTTGCGTAATTCTCACGCAGGCAATCTTTTAATTCATTTGAATTACACTAAGCAAACGTCACCACCTCGTTCCAATTTTGGGATTAACAACAAATCTTCGAAAGAACCTCTTGGGTTCCTCCTGGGCTAAGCCCAGGAGGAACCCAAGAGGTTCTCAACAAGTTCCTTTTTGGAACTCAAATTTCTAAGATGAGGGGAATGAAAAGGATATATGAAAAGGAGAAAAGAAGAGGTTAGTGTTGCTAAGAGATATGCTTTATTGGTATTAGATACATTCTTTGCAGATTAACATATCAGCAATACTCACATAGCTGAAATAGTTTGACAATAATCTGTGTATCATAAAAGGATGCAGTATTAATTTTTTGGGGGATATTTTGAATACTAAGCAGTATTTCATCCTGGTGATTATCATGCTGTTGGCTACGAGTGCCTTCGCAGTGACAATTAGTTTGAAATCCGGTACGGTCTGCTATGGCAAGATAACCGGATATGACAAAGATAACATTTATCTGCAAATGAATGATTCTCAGCTTATCCTGATTGACAAAACACTTATAGAGTCCATAAACTCAGAAAAATACTCTACTCCCTTCTTAAATTCGAACAAAAGCTCATATCCGCGTAATTATTCAAAATACCAGAAGCCGGATGATCTGGAAAACTATCTGAAACAAGGTGACTCCAATAACCCGATATCCAAAGAGAACGGTGAGATTTTATCAACAGAGATACTCAATTTTTCCGATTCGTACAGTAATGGTATTCGCGATGCTTTGAGGTGGCACAAAACAAACAAGTGGCTTATGGGGGGATTTGCTACAGGCTTATTCCTGCCGGTTTTAGGACCGCCGATGATTTCTTTAGCTGCCCCCGAAACATACCCGGACACCGTTCCTGCTAATTGTGACCCCAATGGTTATTTGAATGGATATAAGAAACAAACAAAAATAGCTAACCGCGGTGCTGCCCTTACCGGTGGAGTCATCGGAACTATAGCCACCGGAATTATCATATATTTTGCCACTGAAAAGTAAAGAGAGATTTGTTGCTGAAAAAGTGGATAGCTTCTTTCATTCTCCTGTTAATGGTTTTTGGATTGTTCGCTGACATCCTTGAGCTCAAATCCGGTGCAATTTTAACCGGTAGCATTACAGGATATGACAAAGAATGTATTTACCTGAAAATGGAAAGCGGAGAGCAAATATTAGTTGATAAAAAACTTGTAAAATCTATATCCTCAGAGTTATATACAAATACATTGCTCAATTCCAAAAAAAGTACCTACCCGCGGGATTATGATAAGTATAAAAAACCTCGGGATACGCGTATCTTCTTGAAGTCTGTAGTGTCAGATACAGCCTTGGTTATCAATAGATTAGACAGCTTAAAAGTTGCTTATCTGCCCTATGATGAATCATATTTAAGAGGAATCAGAGATGCAACATACAGTAAAGATTCTAACTACTTTATTGCCGGAGGTATTCTTTCAGGAATGCTACTGGGACCTATCGGCACCGGCTTTTCTGCTCTCACTGTTGGAGGAAGTATTCCTGGAGATATACCACCTGATTGCAACCAAAATGCTTATGTTGATGGCTATTATAAGCAATCTAAATCTGATAACATGAAGGCTGTTCTGACCGGGGGATTGATGGGAACCGCAATAATTGTAGCGATAGCAGTCAGCATAGCATCTCAAAAATCTAAGTAATGGAATACTTTTCTCTATTGACTATAAAAACGATACACTCTTAACAAGATTTATGCCAATCTGAAAAATAATTTTAAGACAAACCTGCTTTTCCTTGACAAAATAAGATGAGTCCTTTATTTTAGAATTATGGATGAACATAAAATTCGAGCGGAAAATCTCGTTAAGATATATGGCAAGCGAAGAGTCGTAAATGACCTGAGTATGTATATCTCACAAGGTGAAGTAGTAGCAATACTTGGTCCCAACGGCGCCGGGAAGACCACTACATTTTATATGATTATAGGACTGGCGCGTCCTAATGGCGGCAAGGTCTTTTTTAATGATATTGATATCACCAAAAAGCCCATGTTCAAACGAGCCAGATTGGGAATCGGTTATCTTGCCCAGGCACCTTCCATCTTTCATAAGCTTACGGTAGAAGACAATATCCTGGCAATTCTGGAGACACTCAAACTCACCAAAAAAGAAAGAATGCAAAAGCTGGAAGAATATCTGGCAGAGCTCAATCTTACTCCTTTAGCCAAACAAAAAGCCTATACTCTTTCCGGTGGTGAAAGACGCAAGCTGGAAATCACCCGGGCATTGGTTACTAATCCCAAGTTTCTGTTTATGGATGAACCTTTTGCGGGAGTAGACCCAATTGCAGTTTCTGATATTCAGGATATTATCGGTAAGCTCAAGGAAAAGAGCATTGGTATCATGATTACAGACCATAATGTAGTTGAGACTTTGAAAATTGTCAATCGCGCTTATATTATTTATGAAGGTAAAATTATAGTTTCGGGAAACAGTCATGAACTGGTAAATGATGAAAAAGCCAGGGAACTGTATTTAGGGGAAAAATTTCAAATGAACACGGTTTTATAAGAGATTATGGCATCATTAGAACATATCCTCTCTCTCAGGCAAAAGCAGGAATTGGCATTAAAACCAAAGATGTTGCAATCCCTCAAAATGCTGTCTCTGCCTGCTTTGGAACTGGAAGTCTATATCAAACAGGAACTGGTTAATAATCCCCTGTTGGAACTCAGAGAAGATAAAGACGATGAGGATTTGGAAGAATTTGTCCCTGAAAGCAGTACCGTGGAAAGCGAAACTCCCCTTGAAAATACGACAAGCGACCCGGAATTCGGGCAAACGCTATCAGAAGCAAAAGAACTAACTGATACTCTGGACCAATGGAATGAATTTCATCAGGACTATGAACCTTATGGCAGTGGTGGTGGTGATGGAGATAGTGAACACACAGAATATCTGATCCGTTACGAAGAAGACGGCAAGTTTAAATTTCTGGAAGCGCTTTATCCATTTGACCTGAACGAGAATGAGCTGGAATTTGCCACCGAATTGGTTGAGAATTGTGATTCTTATGGTTTTTTACCTGCTGATTTCGATTTGTATGATGCAGCCAAATTCTATAATATAACTCCTGTTAATGCTGATAAAATTCATGCTCTTATCCTCTCTCTGCCTCCGCAAGGCATTACTGCAAGAAACCTCTCTGAATGCCTGATGGCTCAGTTAAATCCTGAACAGAAGACTAATCGAATATTAGTGGGCTTAGTAAATGAACAATTTGAAAACCTGATACACCGCAGATATCAGAAAATTGCATCGCATTTCGGAGTGGCAGAAGAAGTTATAATGGCAGCCCGGGAACAGGTTTCTCACCTCGACCCCAAACCTGGTCTGAGAATACTGTCTTCCAATAATAACTACATTTTCCCCGACGTTACTATCAAAAAGATCGATGATGAATTTATCGTCGTTATAAATGACATGATTACGCCGAATATCGTTATCAGTTCACGATACCGTAAAATGATAACCCGGGGTTTCAAAGACAAAGAAACGATGGCGTTTGTCCGGGATAAAATCAATTCAGCTAAGTTTTTAATTAAATCTATTTATATGCGTATGCGTACTCTTGAGCGTGTAACTCTGTCCATCATCAAGCATCAGAATGATTTCTTTTACAGCGGTTCAGGAGTGATGCTTCCCCTGACATATTCTGTAATTGCTCAGGATCTGGGAGTAAGTGAATCGACCATATCCAGAGTTGTAAAACATAAATATGCAGAAACACCTTACGGCATATATGGGCTAAAGGATTTCTTTACTTCCACTGCCGGCAAGGATGATAATTACGAATCTGTATCACGCCAAAGAGTAAAATCACAGATAACAAAGCTAATCGAAACTGAATCCAAAGATAACCCTTTGAGTGACCAGGAATTAGTTGAAAGGCTGCTGGGTGAAGGATTGACCATTTCCAGAAGAATAATTGCCAAATACCGGGATGAAATGGGTATCCTGAATAGCCGTCTGCGCAAAGGCAGTGATAAGTAACTGAATAGAACATTAATCCATAAACATAATCAGGAGAAAGTTTGAAACATTATCAAGTAGTTGTCATTGGTGGCGGACCCGGAGGTTATGAAGCTGCCATCAGACTTAATCAATATGGTATTGATTGTGCAGTAGTGGAAAAATCCAGAATAGGTGGTATCTGCCTGAATTGGGGATGCATTCCCACCAAAGCATTGGTTAAATCATCTGAATTGTGGCATGAAATATCAGAAGCAGAAGCATTTGGTTTATCTACCACACGAAACACATTGGACTATTCAAAACTGGTTGCCAGAAAGAACGAAGTAGTGGAAAAGCTGGTATCAGGTGTGGAATTTCTTTTCCGTAAGAGACAGATTCCTGTGCTTATCACCAAAGCTTTAACCATAAACAAGATAAACGACGCATTCACAATTAAACTGGAAACAGAAGAAGATATCAGCGCAGATTATGTAATAATTGCTACAGGTTCAGTACCTAAAGAGCTCCCCAATCTGAAGATTGATGAGAGAGATGTCCTTTCTTCCACCGGAATCCTGCAAATGCAGCAATTGCCTAAGTCTCTTGCAGTCATAGGCGGTGGCGTTGTTGGTTGTGAATTTGCTTCCATATATAACGCACTCGGAGTAGAAGTTCACCTGATAGAGTTTTTACCTGCCATTCTCTCCACAGAAGATGAAGAAGTGGCAAAACGTCTGCAGATGTGTTTGAAAAAAACTGGAATTAAAATAAAGACAGGCATCGGAGTAAATGGTTGTATTAAGATTGATGACAGTATTTTGCTGAAAATGACCGATGATTCTGAGCTTGCTGTGGAAAAAGCACTGCTTTGCGTGGGCAGAATACCCCAATTTAATCTTAAATGTGCACCGGCAGAGTTGGTAACAGTAAATGGAGCTATCGAAATTGACCGATACATGAAAACCAATATTGAGAATATCTATGCAATCGGAGATGTTACAGGTAAGCTTCCATTGGCTCATACTGCGAGTAAGCAGGGACTGATAGCGGCAGAACACATACTATCCGAAATTCAGAATAAGGATATGCATCATTCAGAAATGATTTATGAAAATATACCCAGATGTACGTTTACAAACCCTGAAGTAAGTTCTTGCGGACTTACTGAAAAACAGGCAATAGAAAAATACAAAGACATAAAAGTCGGCAGATTCCCTTTTACTGCCAATGGAAAAGCTCTAGCAGGAGGTAATACAAACGGATTTGTTAAAGTTATCGCCAAGGCAGATGATTTACAGATAATCGGAATGCATATTATTGGTCCTAATGCTGCTGAGTTAATAGCGCAGGGAAGCATTCTGATTAATCTTAATGTCAGGGCAAAAGACGTTGAAAAAGTAGTGTTTGCGCATCCGACTTTGTCGGAAGCAATCATGGAAGCAATCGAAGACCTTATGGGTCTTTCGATTCACAAAATATAAAAACCAGGAGGTTTTATCATGCAGATTACAATTACAGCCAGACACTTTGAATTAACCAAAGCCATCCGTGACCATGTCGAAACGGCTTGTCTGAAACTTGATAAGTATTTTGACCAGATTATTACGATTCATGTCACCTTAGCTTTGGAAAATAGCCGGAATCTCTGCGAAATGTCACTGCATGCCTCGAAATTTGGTCTGCAAAGTCAATCTGAAGAAGTCGATATGTACTTGTCTATCGATAATACGATTGATAAAATGGAAGCTCAGGTCAAGAAACTAAAGGATAGAGTTACCGACCATCACAAGCACTCAATCAAAGATTATGACGATTATTCAAGAGCTTCGCTCTATCAGACTAACGGCCAAAACGCAACCAAAAAGCTTATCAAAACAAAACGAGTGGTTCCTGAGACATTAACGGTGCAGGAAGCAATTGCCAGATTGGATTCTTCTGAAGAAGGATACTTCATTTTTAAAAATGTAGAAACAGACGGCATTAACGTATTAGTTAGAAAAGACGAGACACATTTCAAATTATTCGAACCATAATAAATCAGGGGGGAGCAACCCTCCCCCCTCTTAATTAGAGAGAAATAGCATGAAAGAAATCACCGTTAGGGACTTTTTTGACACAAAAAAGAAGGACTTGGCTCTATCGTTAGTTACAGAACCGGCGACACTTAATAAAAAGATTACTTCATCACACGTAAATCGTCCCGGTCTGGCGCTGGCAGGATACACAGAAGTTTTCGCTGCTGACAGATTACAAGTATTTGGTGAAACTGAAGTCCGCTATCTGCAAACCTTTGATGAAGAGAGCCTGTATCCTCGCATGAAAGAAGTATTTACCAGCGATATTCCCTGCATTATCGTTGCCAAGGGGCTTACTCTGCCTCCAATTATTGAATATCTGGCAAACGATATGAATATTGCGATTCTTTCCAGCAGGCTTTCAACGATTAATTTGTTTCAATTGCTTACTAAGTATCTGCATGAGGTCTTTGCTCTCGAGAAAACTATTCATGCCACATTAATTGATGTCTTTGGGCTGGGGGTATTGCTGACAGGAAAGAGCGGTATAGGAAAAAGTGAATGCGCTCTGGACCTGATTCACAGAGGTCATAGCCTGATCGGGGACGATATGATAAACATGCGTTTCATTGAAGACCACCTGGTTGGTAAACCAGGCAAAGAATTTGGCTACTTTATGGAAATCAGAGGCGTAGGCTTGATTAATGTGGAAAAAATGTTTGGTATCGAAAGAGTCCGCCATCAAAAGAACATTGATATTCAGATTGAACTCATGCCATGGCAGGAAAATATGGACTACGAACGTATCGGTCTTGCCGATAATTATGTGGAGCATTTGGGAGTAAGGGTTCCGGTTATTTATTTACCTGTCTCACCCGGTAAGAATGTCTCTGTCATAGTCGAAGTAGCTGCAATGAATCTTATCCTCAGACATGAGGGTTATGATGCAGCCGAAGACTGGAATCGCAAAGTCCATGATGAAATCAAAAGAAAAACTAAACTAAAGAATATCGACTTTTCTGTGGAAGAAAATGATAACTCAACAGATTACCGTAGAGAATAAGCTCGGACTGCATGCCAGACCCTCTGCACTTTTAGTAAAAGCGGCAACTAAGTACAGGTCTGATTTCTTTATTGAAAAAGATGGTATGCGTGTAAATGGGAAGAGTATTATGGGTGTCATGATGCTTGCCGCAGAACGGGGCTCTAAGCTGATGATTGTTGCAGATGGAGTTGATGAAGCCTATTTACTCGAAGAAATCACGGGTATGTTTACATCAAGATTTGGCGAGGATTGATGGCAATTTATCAGGGTTTAGCCATATCAGGCAATATTTTTATCGGGAAAGTCAGAATCTTTAAACCACATGCTTATCAGATAATCCATAAAACCATAAATTCTTCTGAGGTTCAATCAGAAACATCCAAACTGAAGAAATGTATCAAATTACTGGAAACTGAAATCAGTGAATTTTTACATGATAAGAAGACATCACAACTTGATAAAGATGTCCTGGAAACTCACTTAATGATTTTAACAGATATCGAAATCGCACAATTGTTAGACAAAGCCATCTCACTTGACCTGATGTCTGCTCCTCAGGCAGTATATACATCATTTGAAGAAATTATCAGTAATTTCGAAAAGATGGATAACAATTACATGGCACAGCGCGCCGATGATTATAAAGACGTATCTCACCGCCTTCTGAGATTGCTGCTGGGCAATAAAGAAGAAGATATTTCCTTTGAACCGGATGAGATTGTTTTTACAAGTGAGATTACACCCAGTCTTGTCTCTCAATTTGCTCAGAACGGACTCATGGCATATTGTGTTGAAAGAGGTAGCTACATTTCACACAGTTCCATTCTCACTCGTGCTATGGGACTTACAGCTTTGGTTATCAAGGACAACATTATATCCAGTCTAACAAATGGGGACACAGCAATTCTTGACTCCGAAAAGAATTGTATAATCATCAATCCGGAACCGGTTCAGATTTCAGAATACAAGAATAAACAACTATCTCTACTAGAGAGAGAGAAGTTTTTCAAGTCTTTGCTGTCTCTCCCTGCAAATACACTAAATAAAGTTAGTATTTCCATCAAAGCCAATATCGAGTACTCCGGTGAATTAGAAAATGTGACAGCAAATAATTGTGAAGGTATTGGGCTATTTCGAACTGAATTCCTTTATTTAAACCGACAGACCCTACCCGATGAAGAAGAACAAACCAAAGTCTATTCTGATATTCTGAAGGGGTTACATGGTTTGCCTGCCACAATCAGAACGTTTGATTTAGGTGGAGATAAGCTCTCACTTTTAATCCCAACCCAAAAGGAAGAAAATCCCTATCTTGGTAGCAGGGGTATCCGGTTTTCTATGCAATACCCGGATATCTTTAAAACTCAGATCAGAGCAATACTCAAAGCGTCAATACATGGAAAAGCCAATATTATGTTTCCTATGATAATTGGTGTTGAAGATTTCCGGCAGGCTAAAGCAGTTGTGCTGGAATGCAGGAATGAACTTTTGAATGATGGAATTGAATTTGACCATAACATCCCATTGGGAGTAATGATAGAAACGCCATCAGCAGCATTATGCTCTGATCAGTTGGCTAAAGAATGTGATTTTTTTAGCCTGGGAACAAATGACCTCGTACAATACACACTTGCAACAGACCGCAACAATGATAATGTCAAGCCATATTACATACAGCATCATCCGGCTGTCCTAATGCTCATCCAGGAAACCATCAATTCGGCACGACGAGCTGAAATTCCAGTTTCTGTCTGTGGTGAAATGGCTTCCAATCTGATGTATGTACCATTACTTATAGGAATGGGCATTACCGAACTCAGTGTCAGTCCACTCCAGACATTGCCTGTTAAAGCCATTATCCGCAACTGCGACAAGCATTTATTCAAGCTTATCGATGAATTTGACTTTAATACGCACCTGGTAAACATCGATTATCTGTTAGAAGTTACTCTCAAACATTACTATACAATCCAATCATAAAATTCATCAGGAGGTTAAAGATGGAACTCCGCTTTGACTATCAGAACTTACTATATTCGGACCATATCCGCTGCGGTATCACAAAAGATGTTATCAAGGAACTTCGACCTAAGTGTCTTGAAGCTCATCAGGATATACAACAAGATCGTCAGGCAAACATTCTGGGTTTTTATGAACTAACCAAGCAGGATGTAACCCCTATCCTTGACTATCTGAAGACTATCGAAAGCAAGTTTGACACAATGGTTGTCCTTGGTATTGGCGGCTCCGCATTAGGGAATAAAGCTGTATATTCAGCGTTGAAAACAGAACTTGAACTCAAAAAGAAATTATTAGTATGTGATAATGTAGACCCTACAATGTTATTTGACATTCTTTCACAAATAGAATGGGATAAGACCATCTTCAATCTTATCTCCAAAAGCGGAACTACCAGTGAGACGATGGCAGCTTATATGATTATCGGTGATATCCTGAGAAAGAAATTTCCGGCGGACTTTAAACAAAGAATGATTATCACTACGGATGCAAATAAGGGCTTTCTGAGAGATATAATCAATAAAGAGAGTTATCCTTCATTTGTGGTCCCGGATAACGTAGGTGGACGCTTTTCAGTGCTTACTGACGTTGGGTTAGTATCGTCTGCATTCGTAGGGTTGAATATTAAAGCTCTGCTTTCTGGTGTGGAAGCGATGAAACTACACTGTGAAAGTGAAGATATCTGGAATAATCCAGCTTACCTGAATGGACTTTTACATTGGCAATACATGCGTCAGAGCAAAAACATTTCAGTGATGATGCCTTATGCCAACCCTCTTTATGATTGTGCAGACTGGTATCGCCAGCTCTGGGCTGAAAGCCTTGGTAAACGGTACAATCGGCAGAATAAAGAAGTATTTGTCGGTCAGACTCCCGTCAAAGCTTTAGGCACGACTGATCAGCATTCTCAGGTTCAGCTTTATACTGAAGGTCCTAATGATAAGGTATTTACTTTCCTGACTGTTGAAAAGTTTAAACATGACTATATAATCCCAGATCTTCATCCGGACCGTGAGGAAGTCAATTTCCTGGCAAACAAACCCATCAGCAGACTTCTGAATACAGAAAGATTGGCAACAGAAATAGCTTTGACCAGAGCAGGACGTCCAAATGCCAATATCATCTTCCCCGAATTGAATGAATATACTCTGGGCCAATTCATTATGATGTATCAGATCCAGACTGTCTTCACCGGCAAATTACTTAATATCAATCCACTGGACCAACCAGGTGTGGAAGCAGGTAAGATTTCAACGTATGCGATGATGGGTAAAGCTGGATTCGATAAAGAACTGGAATCAATAAACCAATATTTAAAAGATCGAAGGTAGCTGATAAATACTCATGTTTTTCTCTGTACTGCTATACAATGCTTGAACGTATTTTCGCAATTTAACAGGATACTATTATGATGTCTCTTGACCTGATGTTGCAGATAGTTTCCGGAATAAACAGCAAATGGCAACACCCTCTGGCAGATGAGCTCTGCTCATTATGGGGGATGGATAATGCTGTATATATAAGAGCAAGCTCTAATGTGATATTTCGCTGCCAGAAGGGAGAAGCCAGATACTATCTGAGATTCAACCAGGGAAAAGAAAAACAATGGAATAATGAGATAGAAATACTTCTTTACTTATATAGAAATGATTATCCCTGTGTTAAACCTGTTCGCTCTCTTTCAGGCAAATTTGTTGAATCCTATAATGGATATAGCGTTGCCATGTTTGAAGCTTTAAAAGGTCAGCAAAAAGAAACCGAGAACTTGACCTTAGATGATTTTCATGCCTGGGGAAAGGCTTTGGGTCAGTTGCATAAGCTTACAGCAACTTATCCTATGGCTCATCTCATAAAACCTTGGAACGAAGCAATAAGTGAATTTGATAAGTATTTGCTAAAACCGGAAATGATAGATGAAATGGACGCATTAATCCAGTGGGCAAATTCACTCCCGCATGGCAAGAGCTATGGTGTTATTCACGCAGACTTTGAACAGGACAATCTATTTTGGACTGATTTGGAAATTCCATCTTCTCTGGATTATGATGACTGCATTCAAATGTGGTATGCAGCTGACATTGCCTTCGCGTTACGTGATTTGTATAAAGAAGATAATGTAATGGAGCGCTTACAGGCTTTCCGAATGGGATACGAGTCAACTTCCCAATTGGCGATTGACATGTTTGAGATGATTCCCAAGTTCCTTAGATTACATGATTTTATGCAATATATCAGGATTAAGAAGGCAATGGATATTCACTTGTATGCTGAAAAACCTGAATGGATGATTAATCTGGAAAAGGTATTAGTTAATGAATATCTGAAAAAAATTGAGCAGCATAACTTATATAAACACTACTAAACGGTTCAGTCATATTAGCAGATAGATAAATGATCTAACAAAAGGCTTCAGTTTTTTCTAAATCAGAATGTGATATTCTGTCATATAAGCAAAGCGAAATAAAAGAAATCAGTTGACAAAAAAGTCCCTCACAGATTGAAAGGCATAACATTATAGTGTGTAATCCAAGTGGAGGACTAGTCCTAATTGGTAAGGCAGCGGTCTTGAAAACCGCCGGGTTCTGCCCATGGGGGTTCGAGTCCCTCGTCCTCCGCCATAAATAGAATATTTAAGTATGTAGTCTCTGCATGAACAAAGATTTTCTGGGTGCAATACTACATACCTTATAGAGTGTTTGGTTAGCGGCGAATGCCGTATGGAGAGGTGGCCGAGTTGGCTGAAGGCGTGCGCCTGCTAAGCGTATGTAGGTCAAAAGCCTACCGAGGGTTCGAATCCCTCCCTCTCCGCCATAATATTTAAACTAGTAGGGCTGTCGCCAAGCGGTAAGGCACCGGGTTTTGGTCCCGACATCCGGGGGTTCGAATCCTCCCAGCCCTGCCACATATAATTTTTACATACTGGGATGTCGTCTAATGGTAGGACAGCGGATTCTGGTTCCGTACGTAGGGGTTCAAGTCCTCTCATCCCAGCCATTAATACAAAAGGACATGCAGAAATGCTTGTCCTTTTTTTTATAGTTCAGGATTCCAATCCAACATTAATATAAGACTGAATCATTCTTTGTGAGTATTGGAATGCTGCCCTACTTGATACTCCGGAATACATTTGCTCTTACAATACGAACCCCACCGTTATTATTGTAGTAATATGGAACCCACCAGCCCCGGCTGGCAATCCGGCGTCCATCGTCATCATTAGCATCCCAGGCTCCACCTCTCAGAATTTTAGACACACCACTTTCCGGGCCGGTAGGGTTTTGAACAGACGCACTATTATAAGAATCAAGCCAATCCCAACACCATTCCCAGACATTTCCACTCATATCATAAATTCCAAGGCTATTAGGTTGTTTCAGACCAACAGGATGAGTTGAATTATTCGAATTGAGAAAATACCAGGCAACGGCATCAACATTATTGCTACCTGAATACACATAATCAGGAGTAGATTGCGCTCCACGGGCTGCATATTCCCATTCCGCTTCAGTTGGCATCCTGTAACCATTAGCAGTCCAGTTACATGAGACATTGTTCCATACAGCACTGTTACTGGTTGGTATAGAACCCCAGTCATCCGGATTAGTAAAAGAGCTTATGCTATACACAGGAGTTCTTCCATCTAGTATGCTCTTTTTATTACAATAAACCAATACAGCATACCAACTTACTGAATCTACAGGTCTGGTTGTATCACTATTAAACTGGGCAGGATTGTTTTCCATTACTGCTTTCCATTCTGCTTGAGTAACTTCATATTTGCTTATGTAGAAAGATGACAAAGTCACCTGATGAGTAGGCAATTCATCCGAAGCTCCAGATCCTACTGTTCTACCCATGGTAAAACTTCCACCCGGAACGAGGACCATGGGGTCGGGAGGGATATTTATTGTATATTCTGCTAAAGCGATATCACTGTCTATCATGCCGGATTTGAATGCTCTGGCTTTTACTGTACAAGAAACAGAAATCTCTATGCTATCATTATAATGTGCGGAATATATGTCTGGATCCGTACCATCAGTAGTGTAGCAGATTAATGCTCCACTAGTAGTGCAAAACATCGATACATTTTGTGCTTCAGTATAGATACCACCATGAGGATTAATTTCAGGAGTATCAACCGTATCCGGTGGTATATTAATTTCATAATTTGCTGTAGCAATTTCACTTGCATCCCAATCCGTTTTAAATGCCCGGGCTTTTAACGTTGCAGTTGAGCTGATGTTCACCGGATTGGTGTATAGTATTGAAGAAGGGGTTGGTTCTGTGCCATCAACACTATACAATATGGATGCTCCAACAGTCGAACAGGATATAGTTACACTTTGCATGTTAGAATAAGTACCCCCGGCAGGACTTAATGCGGGAGTTGCCACAACAGGTTTTACATGCGGTTCTGTAGTCTTCTTTTGACAGGAAAAAATGATAGGCAGAATAAAAATAAGTAATACCAATATTCTAAATTGTTTCATGATATCTCCTGAATTGTCTGATTATCCGTCATTATAATACACCAATATGCAATGTTCATTTTTATCAAAGGTCATGGAGACTGTCAAGATTATTTTTTTGCAAGCTCAGTATTAACTACCTGTATGTTCCAAAGAACTCTGCAAAGTAGTTCCCCAATAAACAAAAGTGCACCTTTGTAACAAAGATGCACTTCAGTCGTAATAAAATCAAAGAGTTACTTTCTGCCAATACCGTAATATGTGAAACCAAGTTGTTTCAGATGCTCAGGGTCATATTGATTCCTGCCGTCAAAGATATAGGGAGTTTTAAGCAGAGTTTTGATTTTCATAAAGTCGGGATGACGGAACTGGTGCCATTCTGTAATTAACAAGAGGGCATCCGCTTGTTTTAAAGCATCATATTGATTAGAAGCATACGACAACCCTGATTTGTCACCTAAACGATGCTTTGCTTCATTTATAGCCACAGGATCATAAGCGATAACTTTAGCTCCGGCTTCAATCAGACCATTGATAATAACAATGGATGGAGCTTCACGCATATCATCAGTCTGAGGTTTGAATGCCAATCCCCACACTGCAAAGGTCTTATCTGTCAGATTATCGCCAAAATGAGCCTTTACTTTATTAATCAGGATATGCTTCTGAGCATCATTCCTGTCTTCTACGGCGGTCATAACCTTGGGGTCTATGCCAGCTTTCTTTGCCATGTGAATCAGTGCTTTGACGTCTTTGGGAAAACAGCTCCCGCCATATCCCACTCCGGGATAGATAAATTTATACCCGATTCTGCTATCAGAGCCAATACCGTTACGTACTTCGTTTACGTCAGCACCGAGTTTTTCACATAGAATGGCTACTTCGTTCATAAAGGAAATCTTGGTTGCCAACATGGCATTGGCAGCATATTTTGTCATTTCAGCGGAACGAACAGACATTACTATTACACGGTCTCTGCTCATATTAAAAGGTGCATAGAGTTCACGCATAGTGTCGCCAACCTTGTCATGTTCTACACCGACCACTACTCTGTCAGGTTTCATAAAGTCATCAATAGCTGCGCCTTCTTTGAGAAATTCAGGATTGGAGACAACATCGAAGCTGAGATTACAACCTCTGTCATCAAGTACTTTCTGCATTTCATGCCGTACTAAATCAGCAGTACCTACCGGAACAGTGGATTTATCTACCACAATTTTGTATTCATTCATGTAAGATGCAATGTCACGTGCCACAGCCAAAACATATTGCAAATCAGCCGAACCGTCTTCATCGGGAGGAGTTCCCACAGCTACGAAGATAATCTGAGATTGCTCAACTGCTGCTTTTATGTCCTGCGTAAAAGCTATTCTACCCTCGGCAGCGTTGCGTTTGACCATATCTTCCAGACCTGGTTCATAAATAGGAATCTGTCCTGAGAGTAACATTGTTATTTTAGCATTGTCATTATCTACACAAATAACTTCACTGCCCATTTCGGCAAAACAAGCGCCTGTAACCAGACCTACATATCCGGAACCTACTACTGCGAGTTTCATATTCACCTCTGTTTTGTTTTAAAGAATTCTATCGTTTCTGAAATACCCTGTTCGAGGGAATAATCAGCTGTCCAATGTAAAACACGTTTTGCTTTATCAGCATTTAAAAGACTCCGGTGTATATCACCTGCTCTGGCTTGACCAGGATTGGGTTTTGAATCCAGCTTCATTTGTCGGATAATTTCTCTATAGAGCATCCCGGTTGTGATTTCTATCCCGTTACCTATATTAAAAGCTTCGCCTTCACCAGATTCTAATGCTAGTACATTTGACTTAACTACATCTTTGACATAAACATAATCCCTGATCATACCATCAGGTTCACCATCAAAGCAATAAATATCTGGTTGCACACCTGTAAGTAGCTTCTCGATGAAGATGGAAACCACACCTGCTTCTCCGTGGGAAACCTGTCTGGGTCCATAGACGTTGGCATAACGCAAAATAGTATGTTTTAAACCATATTGATGTCTGTAGTAATTCAAGTAACTCTCTGATGCCATTTTGTTTATAGCATATGGAGATAATGGTTTAAGAGGACATTTCTCAGTTGTGGGGTATTCTTCCGCTTCGCCATAAATAGCTCCGCCTGAAGAAATGAAGATAACTTTGTTTATCTTATACTTAACACAGTTTTCCAACACATTAATAAAGCCTTTAACATTGACCTCAGCATCCAGAAGCGGTTCTTTCACAGAGAGAGGAACGCTAATCTGAGCAGCATGGTGATTAACAAAGTCAGGCTTTTCAAGAGCAAATACCTCTTCGAGTTCAGATGAGCAAACATCAAGTTGATAAAACTTTGCCCGGGGATTTAGATTTTGGAGATACCCTGAATAAAGATTATCAACTATGATTACATCGTGTCCGAGCTCTATGTATGCATCAGCAACATGAGAAGCAATAAAGCCTGCTGCCCCTGTAATTAGTATTTTCATTACTGTTCCTTAAATACTAGCTTTGATAGCTTACTGGTTACCGTATGCATTCATGACTCTCACATCCGATGGATTGAGCTTCAGCTTCACAGATTGCTGTAAGATATTTACCTGAAGATTCACTTCATCAAGCTTAGTCTGTGATTGCACTAACCCAAGCATACCTTGCATCGGACCGCTGATAATTTCAACCTGCCAGCCTGTCTTAAGCCATTCGCTTTGTTCAAAGTCAAGTTGCTTCATTCTTCCTTGATAAATCCAATGCAGGTCATTTAACAATTCCTGTTGATTTGGTACTTTCATAAAGCGGACTACATATCCGCAATTCAGGATATCCAGCTTGTTATTGAGACCAAAGCAGGAAAAAACATATCCGGGAAATAACGGCTTGGTAAATACTACTTTTCGGTGTTGATAAGCTTTCTTGCTTTCATATAAAGGCAGATAATACCTGATATCTCTGCGTTTGAGATAGTCCGCAAGTTTCTTTTCACATTGCGGTTTGGTGTAGATAACATTCCATTTTGTCTCTTCTTCAGCAGATAGAGTCAATTCACCCCAAAGCTCGTCTACCATAACCGGCTTATGTGTTGCCAATTACACCCCGGTGACAACTATTATAAAACTTCTATATTGGAAGCTTTAATATTTTTGCAGGCATTACGGGTATCGAGAATAGCAACTCCGCTGTTTACAAGCGTCTTGTAATCAACATTGCTATGGTCAGTGATAATGATTATCAAATCATACTTAATCAGATTCCCGAGTGGAACAGTCTTGTAAATTTTATCGTTCTTCTCGTTGTGAAATTCATCTACATAGGGGTCATAGATATCAAACTCAGCGTTATAATTTTCCAAAGCCATGATTACTCCCTCTACCGGGGATTCACGCATGTCTCTGATGTCTTTTTTATAGGCAGCGCCAATCAGAAGCAGCTTTGCTCTTGATATGGAAATACCTTTCTTATTGAGTATTTTATTCGCACGTATTGCTACATATTCCGGCATGGCAATATTAATTTCACCGGCAAGCTCAATCAAGCGGGTATGAAAATCAAATTCTCTGGCTTTCCAGGTCAGATAAAACGGGTCAATGGGAATGCAGTGTCCACCAACTCCCGGTCCGGGATAAAAAGCCATGAAGCCATAAGGCTTGGTCTTGGCAGCATCAACCACTTCCCAAATGCTGATGCCCATTCTCTCGCAGAGAACAGTCATTTCATTAGCAAGGGCAATATTAATATTCCGGAAGGTATTCTCATAAATCTTTTCCATTTCTGCCACTTCAGGAGAGGAAACACAATGTACAGGAGCATCCAGAATGCTTTCATACAGAACTTTGGCAGCTTCATTACAGGCAGGAGTCATTCCGCCTACAACTTTGGGAGTGTTATTGGTTTTATAATGCTCGTTACCCGGGTCTACCCTCTCTGGAGAAAAAGCTACAAAAACGTCTTTACCTATAACCAGTTTCTGTTTTTCAAGCTCGGGTACGATGATTTCTCTGGTGGTGCCGGGATAAGTTGTGCTTTCCAGTACAACAAGCGTTTCCTTTTGTAAATGAGGAGTCATCGCCATCGTAACTCTATCAATAAAAGTAGTATCAGGCTGATGATATTTGTCCAAAGGAGTTGGAACGGCAATAATTACAACATTGACTTCATTAATTCTGCAATAGTCGTTAGTGGCTGATAACATACCTGCTTTAACCACTTTTTCCAAATCTGCATCTTCCACATCACCGATGTAGTTCTGACCTGCATTTACATGTTCTATGGAATACTGACTAACTTCAAAGCCTAGTACTTTGAAGCCTTTCTTTGCGGCAGTAACTGCCATAGGTAATCCCACATATCCTAGTCCTACCACTCCGATGACGGCTGTTTTGTCTTTCAATTTTGTTACAAGGCTCATTTATCCTCCCTAAGTCAGGTATTAATATCTGTAGTTGTCTGGTTTATAAGGTCCCTCAACGGGAATCGTACTATATTCTGATTGGTGCTTGGTTAGCTTGGTAAGCTTCACACCCAGCTTGCCCAAATGTAGTCTTGCCACTTCTTCATCAAGTGGTTTGGGCAGTATAAATACTTTCTTTTCATGTTCATTTTGCCACAATTGTAATTGCGCCAAAACCTGATTTGTAAAGCTGCAGCTCATCACAAAAGAAGGATGTCCGGTAGCATTACCAAGATTAACAAGTCTGCCTTCTGAAAGAAGTATTATGGAATGCCCGTCAGGGAAGAATATCTGGTCTACCTGCGGTTTGATGTTCATCTTATTTATGCCCTGCAATGCATACAATTTGTCCACTTGTATTTCATTATCAAAGTGACCAATATTGCAGACAATCGTCTGGTCTTTCATCTTTTGCATATGTTCTGTGGTGATTACATCGCAATTACCTGTTGCGGTTACAAAGACGTCTGCTTCAGCTAAAGAATCTTTCACTGTGCTTACTTCAAAGCCTTCCATCGCAGCCTGCAACGCGCAGATCGGATCTATCTCAGTAATTATGACTCTGGCTCCGAAACCACGCATAGATTGTGCACAACCTTTACCCACATCGCCATATCCGCATACAACCACTACTTTGCCTGCAACCATAGTATCTGTTCCGCGTTTGATACCGTCTGCTAACGATTCACGACAACCATACAGATTATCAAACTTGGATTTAGTTACCGAATCATTCACATTGATTGCCGGGAAAAGAAGAGTGCCTGCCTCCATCATAAGGTACAAACGGTGTACACCTGTTGTGGTCTCTTCGCTGACTCCTTTGATTTTAGCAGTCATTTTATGCCATTTCTGAGCGTCTTTCTGTAGCTCTTCTATCAGTATTTTATGAACAATTGCCAGTTCTTTATTGTCTGTAGTAACCTGTGGAAGTATGCCTGTCTTCTGATATTCAGATTCCAGACGGTAGCCTTCATGAATCATTAATGTAGCATCACCGCCATCATCCACAAGTAAATCAGGGCCACTGCCATTTTCCCAGGTTAAAGCCTGTAATGTACACCACCAGTATTCTTCCAGAGTTTCACCTTTCCAGGCAAAAACAGGAACACCTGCTTCAGCAATTGCTGCTGCTGCATGGTCTTGAGTAGAGTAGATATTACAGCTTGCCCATTGCACTTTAGCGCCAAGTTCAACCAGTGTTTCAATCAGGATTGCTGTCTGAATTGTCATGTGCAGAGAGCCGGTTATGTGTGCTCCGGTAAAAGGTTTTTCTTTACCATATTTTGCCCTGAGAGCCATAAGCCCGGGCATTTCTTTTTCCGAAATATTAATATCTTTTCTGCCATAATCGGCTAATTTGATATCTGCTACTTTATAAGCCATGTTCACCTCGTAATATAAAGTGGCTCGGACACTCTTGTCCGAGAGTATGTTTATATTAAAAGAGCACGGACAAGAGTGTCCGTGCCACTTCTATATTGAAAATTATCTTCTGAATCCGCCGCGTCCGCCACGGTCATCTCTGCCACCGCGGTTATAACCACCTCTGTCATCATTACGTGGTTCCCTGGGTGGTGGATTTTGTCCCTTGGCAATAGCGTCTTCACTGGGTTGCGGATTTCCTTCCAGACCTTTCATGCTGAGAGCAATCTTGCCTCTTTCGTTACCAATGACTTTAACAGTGACTTTATCGCCCAGTTTGAGCATGTCACCGGGTTGGTTAATTCTGACATTGGATAACTGAGATACATGTACCATGCCTTCTTTGTTACCCAGGAATTTGACAAAAGCGCCGAATGGCTCCATTCTGGTGACAACACCATCATAGACCTGATTCATTTCAGGCTCGATAACCACACTCAAAATCATACCTTTGGCTTTGTCTATAGCTTCTTTATTGGGTGATAGTATCTTTACTGTGCCATCGTCCTGAATGTTTATCTCAACCTTACAGATTTCGATAACAGCTTTGATGTTCTTGCCTGATGGTCCTATTACCTCACCGATTTTATCGGTAGGAATCTTAAAGCTTTCAATTCTTGGCGCTGTGGAAGCTATGTCTTCTCGAGCGGTCGGAATAGTCTTTTCCAGCTCATTGATAATGAACAGTCTGGCAATTTTAGCTTTTTCCAGAGCAATAGTCATGATTTCTTTGGTAATGCCTTCAATCTTGATATCCATTTGCATGGCTGTGATACCGTCACGTGTGCCGGCACACTTGAAATCCATGTCGCCAAGATGGTCTTCCAGGCCCATGATATCAGTCAGAACTACGAAGTCTTTGCCTTCCATAATCAGACCGTTGGCAATACCTGCCACAGGAGCTTTAATTGGTACACCGGCTGCCATCATAGCCAAGGTTCCGCTACAAATGGTTGCCATTGATGAAGAACCATTGGATTCAAGAATGTCAGAAACAATCCTGATTGTATATGGAAAAGCTTCACCATCCGGTAGAACAGCTTTCAAAGCTCTTTCTGCCAAATTGCCATGACCGAGTTCCCTGCGTCCCGGAGCTCCCATTCTACCAACTTCACCCACACTAAAAGGAGGGAAATTGTAATGTAAATAGAATTTCTTTTTATATTCTTCTTCCAGACTGTCTATCACTTGTTCATCGCTGCCGCCACCTAAAGTAACAGTACCCAGAGACTGGGTTTCCCCACGTGTAAATAGGGCTGAACCGTGTACTATGGGAAGAATGTCTATTTCACAGGTGATATCGCGTATTTCGTCCATTTCTCTGCCATCCACTCTGAGATGTTTATACAGGATTGATTGGCGCACAAAACGCTTAATCAACTCATGGAATGATTCTTTGTAATAACGCAGATTGCTTTTGAAATTTTCACCATCAGCTTCTTCGTACTTGGTGAGCATATCTTCTTCTGCTTTGTCAAAAGCTTCCTGACGCTCATGCTTGCCCAATACAACGGCTGCTTCTGCCACCATTGTGCCATAATCTGCTTCCACTTTGGACATGATTTCGGGTGGCGTGAGGTCATATTTAAGGTCAGCTTTGGGTTTGCCGGCTTCGGCTATGAATTCCTTTTGGAAAGCACAAAGTTTTACGATTTCATCATGTCCGGTATAAACTGCATCCAGCATAACCTGTTCAGAAAGCTCTGAGGCTGCAGATTCTATCATACATACTGATGTTTCTGTGCCTGAAACAGCAAGATTGAGTTTACTTGTTTCATTCAATTGCTGAATGGTGGGATTTACAACAATAGCATCATCCACATAACCAACAACAACGCCGGCAAGCGGTCCATTAAAAGGAATGTCGGATATACCAAGAGCTAATGAAGCCCCCAAAACACCCAAGACATTAGGATCATTTATGCCGTCATAGGAAAGAATATTTACAACTATCTGCACAGCATTACGAAAACCTTCCGGGAATAGTGGTCTGATGGAACGGTCTATTTGGCGTGCATTGAGGGTTGCATCGGTTGAAGGTTTGGTTTCTCTTTTGAAAAAGCCGCCGGGAATCTTTCCCGAGGCAAACATCTTTTCATTATAGTCCACGGTTAAAGGCAGGAAATCCGTACCTTCTGTGTACTCTTTTGCCATTGTGGCAGTAACTAAAACGGTGGTGAGACCGTATTGCATGAAAACAGCGCCATTGGCTTGCTTAGCCATTTTGCCAGTTTCAATGGTTAGGGTTCTGCCGCAAAACTCGGCAGTCTTTTTGATAATGTTGAAGTTATGCATATATTCTCCGGTTAATGTTGTGGGAGAATAAGCAATAGGGTGAATGAAAGGAGTGGGTTTCATTCATCGTATTGCTCCGTTCTCCCTAATCTTATAGTATGTAGTACCGCATTTATGCGGTTTCGCCTCATTATACATCGATTTGCATTCGAAAGACCTGCCTGAATGGCAGAACTACATTTTCTTTACATTCCAGCGAGTTCCGCTTGTGTTATCCTGAGTCATCCTGAGCTTGTCGAAGGACGAAGGACGGAACGAGACGGGAATCTTACTTTTTTTCACGCTATGGTTCAGCCTTAAGTGGCTGAGCTTAAAAACAAAGAAGGGGATAAAAGCTTATCCCCTTAAAGTGGCAATAGTTTATTTCCTAATACCAAGTGCCTTGATAATGGTGCGGTACCGGTTGATGTCTTTCTTTGTAAGATAGTCAAGCAAACGGCGACGCTGTCCGATCAGCTTCAGCAAACCACGTCGGGTGGAAAAATCTTTCGGATGAACCTTGAGGTGTTCAGTGATATCCTTGATTCTCTGCGAAAGAAGAGCCACCTGTACTTCTGGTGAACCGGAATCTGACTCATGGAGTTTAAACTCTGCCATGATAGCTGTTTTTGCCTCTGGTTTCAACGCCATTGTGTTCTCCTTGCATATTTTGTAACCATCATTTATCCTGAGTGTTTTTTGTAAAGTATTATTAGCATTAGCAGTAATGACCTCGACTCGAATGTCGCATAAACACAATTTGACTACCGCAATCCAATTCTATTTACTAATATCCTCTTTTAATGAAGTAACCTTAAAGAACTTTTCTAAATAGTTGTTCTCAAATGTCCAGACATTGCCATTGATAGTTCCTTCATTGGTCTCTGAATATTCTCCATAAGGATTTGGTGAAGTATAGACTTTATATCCGGTAGCTCCAGGAACAGGATTCCAGATTATGTGCATGAGATTACTATCTGCTTCAAGCTGGAAAACCTGCGGACGCCTATCAATAATAAAATCTGTGAATATGGTCTGGCTTTTATGACCATTAGAATCAACCACATACAGATGTAACGTATACGGAACAAGTAATTGTAAGTCCATCACACTAAAAGCAATAAACGGCTCTATTGTGTATTCACTATTAAAGTCTGAATAAGAATAAACATCAGTTTGGAAACTATTCTCACCAGTTATATACCACTTGACTGATGTAATCTCCATTGATATAGTATCAGCGGGAATTGATGCATAAATGTCAAACTTAAATATCGGCTTTGAGTGCCTTTTTGACCAATTCATTGCTTGATTTTGAAACCTGTAATAAACTGTATGAGGTCCAAAAGTCAGTGGACTTGTATCAACAATGAAATTAACCTCAACAACGCTGTCAGCCGTAACCGGAACATTCATGCCCAGTCCAAAACCGGGGTCAGTATCAATAAAATACTCACACTTAACAATCGGAGACTGCTCCGCATCTGCCGGGACAGAATCATACGCTACAAACTTAAAGATATCCTTGCTTTGTCTAAAGCTCCAATGACCACGGCTATCCTTAAAACGGTAATACACTTTGTGCGGACCGTTTGATAAAGATGATGTATCTATGATAAAGCTTGTATCAATAGTCAGGGATGGAGTGAATACTACTGCTGTGCCATTGTCAAAACCGGGGTCAACATCCACAAAGTACTCAAGTTTGACCAGTGGAGATGCTTCCGGGTCTGGGGGAATTGCTACATAAGCTGCATATTTAAAGATATCATTATTATGCCTGTAACTCCATCTGCCTGATGCGTCCTGAAATCTGTAATATACCCTGTGAGCACCTTCTGACAATCCTGTAGTTACAACTATGAAGTTAACCTCAACGACACTGTCAGCCGTTACCGGAACGTTCATACCCAGTCCAAAACCAGGGTCAGTATCAATAAAATACTCACACTTAACAATCGGAGACTGTTCCGCATCTGCCGGGATAGGATTATAAGCTACAAACTTAAAGATATCCTTGCTTTGTCTAAAGCTCCAATGACCACGGCTATCCTTAAAACGGTAATATACCTTGTGCGGTCCATTCGATAAAGATGATGTATCTATGATAAAGCTTGTATCAATAGTCAGGGATGGAGTAAAGACTACAGCCGTTCCATTATCAAAACCGGGGTCAACATCAACGAAGTATTCGAGCTTAACAAGCGGTGATGCTTCCGGATCTGGAGGAATCGTAGCATAGGCTGCATATTTAAAGATATCCTTATTATGCCTGTAACTCCATCTGCCTGTTGCGTCCTGAAATCTGTAATATACTCTGTGAGCACCTTCTGACAATCCTGAAGTTTCAACTATGAAGTTAACCTCTACTATGCTGTCAGCAGTTACAGGAACGTTCATACCCAGTCCAAAACCAGGGTCAGTATCAATAAAATACTCACACTTAACAATCGGAGATTGTTCCGCATCTGCAGGGATAGGATTATAAGTTACAAACTTAAAGATATCCTTGCTTTGTCTAAAGCTCCAATGACCACGGCTATCCTTAAACCGGTAATACACTTTATGCGGACCGTCCGATAAAGATGATGTATCTATGATAAAGCTTGTATCAATAGTCAGGGATGGAGTGAATACTACTGCTGTGCCATTGTCAAAACCGGGGTCAACATCAACAAAGTACTCAAGCTTAACCAGCAGTGATGCTTCCGGGTCTGGTGGAATTTCAGCATAAGCATCAAACTTGAATATGTCCTTGGCATGTCTGAAACTCCAATTCCCATTATTATCTCTCACCCGAAAATATGCTATGTGTGGACCATAGTTCATGACATCGGTATCAATCGTCCAGCTTACATCTATCAGACTGTCAGCAGATATGGGGATTTCAATCCCGTTTCCCAGACCGGGGTCAGTATCAATAAAGTACTCAGCTCGATTTAATATAGCTGACCAGGCTGATATAAAAGCGAGCATTGCCAGTATCAGCATCTTGGTCTTCATAAGAAAACCCTTACTTGTGTGATTTTGCTTTTATATGGAACGGATATGTGTAGCCAACGTAACTGTCCTCAAAGAAAAACACAGAAGGTATTTCTGAAGGCATACCGGAAAGTACATACGCAGTGCCACCACCAAAGGCTCCGCAGTCAACTCCATTTAGACCGGCTCCGATGGCTGGGGAACCTGGACGTAATTGAAACCGACCATCTGTAGTCCCACTCCAGAGAATCACTTGCCCTGGTATATCTTTATTACATTGGTTACCGTTAACACCATCTGGAGCAAATTGAGTACCATCACAAATATTATTCATGAAAATACTGGTTTCATGACCATTGTACCCACCTGCATACAAAATATTATTTCTAACATTCGAACCTATTACATCTAAACTGCATAATTGAAATACGTTATTTTCGACCAAACATGCTACAACGCTGTACACTCCACACCCGGTGTTCCAATTATTTTGAAGTAAAATGTTATTTTTAATCTGAATTCCTGAAATTGGATTAATGTAGATTCCTTCTATCTTTACATCGATATTGTTGTAGTTATTCATATCAGCTTGACAGATGTTTTGGTATACTAAAATATTGTATGAACTAGTTATTCTCACTGCAGGACTCCATCCGCGAATATAATTTCGTTTAATAGTAATGTTATCCGTTTGATTGACGTTAACCCCAGATGTCTCTACACCAGTTAATACAGAATACTCAGATCCGGTGTTGAAATTTATACCCTCTACAATTGAAGATTGAGTATTGAATTGAGTTTCGGGATTTTGGCTAAGAAAATAACCAGTGCCAATAATCGTGAGTTGCTTGGTAATAGTAGCTCCACCATAATTCCCGGCATAGAGATAAAGTGTATCTCCATTTGCGACACTGGATGAGTTATTGGCAGCTTGCAAGTCTGTGAAATCTCTCAAAATATTAGGTGCCCCGGTTGGGATTGTTACGTTATTGACATGCCAGACTGTGGCACTCAAAAAGGCTACGAATATTAATAAACTGAGTATTATGTAATAAGCTTTCATGTTATCCTCCCTGGATATTTTGCTGGAATATTTATTTATGGTTTTTCATCTATCAGTCTCAATATCGAAAATTACTTTACTCAACTTAATATAATATCATTTCTACAGACGAGGCGTCTGCAACTACACTTAGTACTATAATCAATGTAAAGGCTTTAGGAGAATTCCATTCTGAGATTGCAATAATTTAAAATTTTAAAGTCTACAGGAATTCCTATCTTATAATTTAAAGCAAATCAATAAGCGTTTATATGTCAAGAATTTTTCGGGGTTACTTCATTTTTTTCCACTTGCAAGATAAAAATTATATTTCTCTGGTTCCTTATAGGAGAGTCATCTAATATTCCTTTAACAATCCTATGAATATTAAAGGAGTTACTAAGGGGTATCTAAGGGGTTAGCCCTTAGATACCCCTTAGTAACTCATACAATATCTGTAATATTATACAATCAATAAAAGAGTGATTAGGAGGAAAACATAGAATTGAAAAGGGAAAAATTGCTTCGCAGTGATTAAGTGATTTGGTGAAAAAGAGAATGGGTAATCTCTTATTTCTTTATTTCTCCTTTTTCGAAATTTGAGTTCAACGACGGAACTTGTTGAGAACCTGTTGGGAACCTCCTGGGGTAAGCCCAAGAGGAACCCAAGAGGTTCTTTTCAGGAATAGTTGTTTATCCCATATTTGAACAGAGAAGGCATTAAATGAGAATTGAGTTTCGTCCTTCGACAGGCTCAGGATGACAACTTTTCTGCAAAAGGAACATTCTAAAGAATATGTTATATGGAAAAAAAAGTCACCGGCAAGGGGGAAATCCGCCGGTGACATAATCGGTTCTATAGCAACCGATTTCAGACTGAGTTAGGAGTTCTTAGCTTTTGTATTTAGTCCAATGCCTTCAAAAATGAAGGTATGTCTGTTTTCATTGATGATAAAGGAATCGGGTCATCCTTTAAATTATTGGTGGGTATTTCCGTCTGGACAGGTTGAGTGTATTTCAATCTTTCCAGAATATCTTTGATATCGGGACTGGCTTCTTCAATCGGTTTTGTCTTAATCGTGGAGAAAGCCATGATTTGCTCTTCTGTGTGGCTAAGTCCTGTAGCAATAATGGTTACGGATATCTTACCGGTCATATTATCGTCAAAGATAAGACCCATAATGATATTGGCGGCAGAACCTGTCTCACTCACTACAACCTGAGAAACTTCGTCCAGTTCAGCCATCTTCATGTCGGTGCCGGCAGTGATGTTGATTAAGAGTGCCTGACAGCCCTGAAGTTTAACATCAGAAAGCAGCGGATTGAGTAAAGCTTCCCTGGCTGCATGCACAGCTCTGGATTCGCCTTCTGCTTCGCCTGTACCCATCAAGGCATAACCCATATTCTGCATAACTGTCTTAACATCTGCAAAGTCAACATTGATATAGCCGCTGAGATTAATAATATCGGAAACAGCCTTGGCAGCTTCATACAGGACGTTATCTGCTTTATGGAATGCATCAATGATGCCCATATCGGAATAAATTTCTTTGAGCTTTTCATTGGGAATCACGATAAGTGTATCCACAAATTCAGTCAGGTTTTTGATACCTTCTTCCGCATTCTGTTTTCTTCTTAGTCCTTCCGATTCGAAAGGTCTGCTTACAATACCCAGAGTAAGGATACCCATATCACGGGCTATTTTGGCAACAACCGGAGCACCGCCTGTGCCTGTTCCGCCACCCATACCGGCAGCGATAAATACCATGTCTGCACCTTCCAGATTGGCGCGGATATCATCCTTAGATTCCTCGGCTGCCTGGCGTCCTACTTCAGGATTTGCTCCTGTACCTAAGCCTCGGGTTGACTTCTTTCCTACCTGTAGTCTCATCTTGGCTTTGGATTTCTGTAAATCCATCATATCAGTATTTGCAGCAATGAATTCAACTCCACTCAGATTATTTTCAATCATAGTGTTGATTGCATTTCCACCTGCTCCGCCAACTCCGATAATCTTAATTACCGTTCCGATTTGCAATGGCTTGTCATCAAATTCGATCATTGTATCCCCCTATCGTTTTTTTATCTTTATAAATATTCTTTTAAGTAATTGAAAAACTTGGTTATCATGTTTTCCTTACCAAGTTTGAATCTGGGCATGAAAGACTGCTTAGGATCCTTAGTCTGGTCCATGCCAAAATAAATGAGTCCAATCGAAGTCGCATAAGAAGGGTCTTCCAGCCTGGAAATAGCTCCGCTTAATCTGGAAAGGTCCGGATATCCTATCTTGACCGGCAGATTAAAAAGCTCAGACGTAAATGTATCAATAGAGCGTAGTTTTGCTGTGCCACCTGTAATAACGACACCCGCAGTAATAAGTTCTGTGGGATAAGCTCCTTTGATAAACTGGTAACAGGTTTCCATGAATTCAGATAATCTGCTTTGAATAATCATGCTGATATGATTGACTTTTACGTTTGTGGAAGACCTGCCGCTAATGCCATCAACCGTAACTTCCTGAGTTGCTTGCACTTCATCAGAAACTGCATTGCCATATTCAATCTTTACACTTTCGGCATGAGTGACTGTTGTTCTCAAACCAATAGCCAAATCTCGGGTAATGTTATTGCCTGCCATCGGAGTTACTGACGTCTGGATGAGATTACCTTTATTATAAAAAGCAATATCACAGCATCCCCCGCCGATATCAATCAAAACAGCACCCAGTCTGCGTTCATCATCACTCAAAGTAGAAAGCCCGGCTGCTATATGACTCAGAACGATATTAGACGGGTCAACGTTGTATCCGGCTACTTCCACACATTTGAGCAGATTGCGGATTGACGTAATATCAGCCAGCACTAGTAAAACATGCGAAGTTAAATGATAACCTGTCATATTAACAGGATTGTAAATCTCTTTTTGGTCATCAATATCAAAATACTGGGGTAATCCGTGCAATATCTGTAAACGTTCAAAGCCTTTCTGGGTTTTTATACTATTCTTAGCATCATTAATAACCTGATCAATATGCTCTTCAGTGATTTCTGAAGGCTCATTGGATGACGGACCTGATATGGAAATCCTGCCCATCACACTGTGACTGCGAATGTGTTCTCCTGTGATATTGATATAAATATTTTCTGCTTTACAGTCTGCAGCATCTTCAGCATTTTGCATAGCTGTTTTGATGCAGTTGGAAACTGCCTGAATATCTTTAACAAGCCCTTTATCCATCCCCTCAGAGGGTATTTCACCAATACCTTTTATTTCTATTCTTCCCTCTGCATTGATCTGAGATATCAGAACTCTAACAAAGGATGAGCCAATGTCCAAAGCAGTAATGGTTGTCGCTCTCATCTTACCTCCGGACGGACAATTACCTGGTTTTTAAATCTTAAATCCAATATATTCTTACGGTCTATATCACCGTTCTCCTGTACAAACTGATAGCGCCTGATTTGGTCGCTTAAATCCTGATCATTTACTAGTATGCGGGTTCCATACTTGATATCAACGATAACTAATGCACCATTATCCTGATAATACTCGGAAATGGATTTTAAAAACTCCGGTCTTTCAGCAATAATCTGTTTCTGAAGCTTTATTACTCTCTTCAAAAAGCCATCATTAACAATCCTGCCTGCATGAAGTTGCTGACTCGGGTATTGAGAATGAACAATGGGCAAATCCTCTTTAGATGGATAAATGGCATATTCAATAACCATGCTTTTATCATCAACAGGAAACAAATCGCCTTCCCTGCTCATTAAATACACAAAGCCCTTACGTTCAGTAATTTTAATCTTGAGAGTATTCGGGAAAAGGCGGAAGATACTGACTCTCTCAATACGTTTTATTTTCATCAGTTGCTTTCTAACAGATTTGGAAGATATATCTACTAAGTTTGCTCCCATATAATCCTGGAGTAAACCATTAATAGTAGAAGCAGAGATGCATTCGTTCCCGGAAACGCTGAATTTACTGATAGCAAGCCATGGAGCTCTTCGGAGCCCTTCATAGCTTGCCCAGGTCAAACCGCCCAAGACAAGTAAAATCATGATAAAGAAAAAGATAAACCTGCTGTTACCTCTTCTTTTGCGTCCCTTCTCTGCCATCAATGCTACCTTATTTAATTTTAAACAGTTATGCGTTTGAACCAAAAAAACGCATTTCCATGTAGTACTTCATAATATTCTATCATTTTATAACTTAGTGATGTTGTCAATCACTTTTTTGCACTTATCTGTTTTATTATTTCTTCGCCAAATTGCCAGATATTCCCGGCACCCATAGTTATGACTATATCACCTTCCTGAATAATCTCCATTGCGGTGCTCACGATTTGAGAATTATCATCTAAACACGTTACATGGTGATGTCCGCATTGGATAGCTGCATCAGCTATAAGCTTTGATGTCACACCCGGGATAGGCTGTTCTCTGGCAGGATAAATTGGTGCCAAAATCAAATTATCACACGAGAAGAATGCTCTTCCGAATTCCTTTTGAAAGTCCTTTGTTCTGGAATACAAATGCGGTTGAAAGATTACCACGATTCTTCGGTCAGAACTATCTCTGAAACCCTCAAGGGTCGCAGTAATTTCAGTCGGGTGATGAGCATAATCATCAAACACAGCAATTCCATTGATTTCAGCTTTCAGCTCAAATCTACGGTAAACTCCTTTGTATTCAGCCAGCCCTTTCTGGATATCTGAAAACGGGATATCTAGTTCTAAACCCATGGCAACCGCTAACAGGGAATTCAGGATATTGTGCATTCCTGTAACTTTCATATGAATCCGGCCTAGGCAATATCCTTTATAGAGTGCATCATATTCAGCTTTGAAGCCCTTCATATTGATATTGACTGCTTGCACATCTGCTTGCCGGGATGTTCCATAAGTAACTACTTTTTTATTGATAAGAGGTAATATCGCCTGCACTCCGGGATCCGGCAGGCAAGCAATCACACAACCGAAGAAAGGCACTTTGTTAGCATATTCAACAAACGCTTTTTTGATATTAGCGTAATTCTGATAACAATCCAAATGATCAGAGTCAATATTGGTTATCCCTGCAATGATGGGAGTTAAACTTAGAAAAGAGTGATCATATTCATCTGCTTCAACAACGATGTATTTCCCGGAACCCATCACATTGTTTGAGCCAAAGTTCATAACTTTCCCGCCAACTATGATAGTAGGTTCCAGTCCGGCAGCTTCAAGTACCATGCCGGCCATTGATGTTGTTGTAGTCTTACCATGAGTTCCTGCTATCCCGATACTGTAACTCATGCGAGTAATTTCAGCCAGCATTTCTGCCCGGCGAATCACAGGTATCTTTTGTGCCTTCGCAGCAACTATTTCCGGATTATCATCTTTCACAGCTGATGATTTTACTACAACATCTATGTCTTTTATTGTTTTAGGATCATGCCCTTCATAAATATGGATGCCAATTTTTTCCAGATGCGCAGTTAAATCACTCTTTTTCATATCAGAACCGCTGATTTCCAAACCCTGATTATGAAGAAATTCAGCTATTCCTGACATGCCTATTCCGCCGATACCAACAAAATGTATTTTTCTGGTTTTTCCTAACATCTTTGACTCCTATAGCCGCTTGGCTTCCTGTTCGATAACATTGCTGATTTCTTGAGTGGCAGTGTTTTCCGGTAATTGTTTCAATCTATCTTTATAGACTTGCAAATTGTTTGAGAGTGTTACAATACTATCCAAAAGTACCCTGGAATCAAGGCACTTTTGCTCAATAACTAGTCCCAAACCCTTCTCAGATTGAGCTATAGCATTTTTGTATTGATGGTTCTCAGCTGCTATAGGCAATGGAATAAATATCGTCGGAATCCTATGTTCTTCCAATTCAGCAATCGACAATGCGCCTGCTCTGGAAATTGCCATATCAGACATCTGATAATACTGGCTCATTTTGTCAGTAAAATCAAATATGTGAACCCCTTTATGGTTTCCAAACCTTTCAACTATGCTTTGTTTGTGCGATTTGCCTGTTTGCCAGATTACTTCTATCTGTAATTTTAACAACTCTTCAATGATACTTGCCACAGTATTATTAATCATGGCAGAACCCTGGCTTCCACCGATGATAAAGAGTTTTTTGGTATTTGCACTCAGGTTAAAACTGTTCCAGTCAATATTGGATTTATCTATTTTGGTAAATTTCAATAAAGGATTTCCAGTCATTATGCAGGACGCACTTTTCAGATATGGTTTTGCTGCATCTGACGCAATAAAAACATGTTTCGCATGTTTAGCCATGATTCTGGTTGTTAATCCGGGGTAGCTGTTACCGTCCTGAAAATATAGCGTCTTGCCGAGAATTATAGCTGCAACGGCTACAGGACCTGAAACAAAGCCACCGGTACAGATTACAACATCGGGTTTAAATTTCTTGATATGCAATATGCTATCTGAAACACTCTTGAAAAAATGGAAAGGAAACTTCAAATGCTCGAAAGTGAGTTTTCGATAGATTTTCTGTACATGTATCGGATAAAAACGATAATTGTTTTTCAGTACAATATCTTGCTCCATGCTGTTACTATTGCCAATAAATGCGATATCCCAGTTCCGTGCAAACATTTCCAGGGCTATGGCAATTGCCGGTATAATATGACCACCTGTGCCACCCGCACCGACTAGAAGTCTCAAACTTGTTTCCTCTTTGCACTAATGTTAAGTATTACCCCTATTGATAAAGAGTCAATCAACATAGCTGTACCACTGTAACTTATAAATGGCAGTGTATTACCGGTTGATGGCAGTATGGACATAGAAACACCTACATTTACCAGCACGTTTAGAAAGATATTAAGTGCCAGACCCATAGCTACTAATTGCAGATATAGGTCGGTCTGCTTAAATGCCATCATCATGATTCGAAAGAAAAGCAGACAATGTAAACCAAAGACAAAGATAGCTCCCAGAAAACCGAATTCTTCTCCAATAACAGTAAATACATAATCAGTCCTTGCCTCAGGAAGATAATAATGTTTAGCTCTTCCCCTGTCTGCTCCGGTACCGAATAGCTTTCCACTGGTCAATGCAGTGAGGCTTTCTTTTACCTGATATTCTTTTTCAGGTGGCAGCTTTGGTACAGGTCCCCTATAAAACAGGCAATATTTTTTAAATATATCCAGTCTATCACTACGATATTTTGCTCCTACCTGTATGACAGCAATCCCGGCAATCAAGCAGACAATTAACGCTACAGCAACAAGCTTAAATCTTAAGCCGCCCAAGAAAAGTAAACAAACTAAAGATGCAGCGCTAATAATCAACGAACTAAGATGTTGTCCCTTTAAAATCAATCCATATACGATAGCAGTGACAACAAGAAGGGGGAAAAAATTCTTAAAAAAGTCGCTGAAACCAGATTTTATAAGCTCATCTCTTTTTCTATCTATTACATGAGCAAAGAAAAATATCAGAGCAACTCTTGCAAAAAAACTTGGCTGGAAGTTTACAATCCCAAAATTTATGCTTCTGGTCGCACCTTTTACTGTCTGCCCTTTGAATAGAACGATAATCAGAAGAACAATTGTAATTGCAATAAGTACAATGTTGAGTGGCCTTAGCTTGTTTAAGTTGCAATAGTATAGAACGTACAAAGCTAAAACAATTGAGACTATGGCATAAGCAAGTTGACGATAGAAATATAGCATTGTGTTCCTGACTGAACTGATGTCCAGCATAATCAACAGTCCGATTAGCATAAGACCCAGATAGGAAAAGAGTATCACTTTATCGTAGCTTGTTACATAGAGTCTATTATTACTTTTTTTCATTTTCTCTTGCTATCGCTTTAACAATCTGTATAAAGGTATCACCTCTGTGTTCAAAGTTTTTGAATCTGTCAAAACTCGCACATGCAGGAGATAAGACGATATTGTCACCGGTTAAAGACTCCTTAAAGGCTGTTTGGACACAAACTTCAAAATTATCTATAACAGATACGGGTAATTTGCCAAACCACGCTTGCCTCATTTTATCAGAGGTATCACCTGTAATATATACCTTCTTAGCATTTTTTTGGAGTATCTCTGTCAGTACTGAAAAGTCTTCCCCCTTGTCAGACCCACCCATTATTATTCGAATCGGATTTTCGAAAGATAATAACGCATACTTTACTGAGTCTGTATTTGTTGCTTTTGAATCGTTGTAAAAGGATATACCATTAATGGTATCAACAAATTGCAGACGATGATTCAGAGACATAAAGCTCTTTAAACCTTCGGCAATGTTTTTATGACTTATACCGGCAGCATCACATGCAAGTATTGCAGACATAGCATTTGCCCAGTTATGCGGACCCTTTATCTGCAAATCGTATACAGCAAAGTGTTGCTCCCCACCTTTATATTCAATAAAAGAGTTGTTTAGCCATGCATCAGGAACTCGTCTGACCTTGCTAACCCTTTCCAAAGAAAAGTAATGTCTCTTACTGTGGACAAGTTCTTCCAGCCCTTCGATAACGACATCATCCATGTTTAGAATAGCATGATCATCTAGGTTTTGATTTAGGAATACTTTGAATTTTGAAAGTGCATAATCCTTGAATGTACTATAACGATTAAGATGATCGGGCGTAATATTGAGAAGTAAGGCGATATGGGGTTTAAATGTATCAATCAAATCAAGCTGAAAACTACTTACTTCTAACACAATAAAATCATATACTGGTTGTTCTATCGGAAAATTACAAAAAGCGTCTCCAATGTTTCCTGCCAGTAGACACTTCTTACCACTTTGACTTATTATGTGTGCAATTAAACTCGCTGTAGTACTTTTACCATTTGATCCTGTTACCGCAATGATACAAGCTTTAGGAGATGAAATCTGGAAGCCGAATTCCAATTCACTAATCATAGGTATGTGATGAGCTTTTCCACTTTCAATAATTGGTGAAGTCAATGGTATCCCTGGGCTTACAATCCATTCATCGCAAGTTAACAATTCATCGCTATGACCACCGAATTCACATTTAAAATCAATTTTCAGTTGGTTGGAGTCAGGTATTTCCAATTCCTGCTTCATGTCGCTGAGAAAAGCAATTCCCACTAAACTCTTTATCTTATAGGCAGCTGCGATACCGCTTCTTGCCAAGCCCAAAATACCGTATTTTTTTTGTTGACTAAACATCATTTATCCTTATCTTAATTTTATCGTACTCAAGCCTACGGCTACCAGTAATATTGCAATAATCCAAAATCTTATTACGATTTTTGATTCGTGTAGTCCCCTTAATTCATAGTGATGATGTATCGGGGCGCAAAGAAAAACACGCTTACCCACTCCGAATTTCTTCTTAGTATATTTAAAATAGTATCTTTGGATTAATACAGACATTGCCTCAGATACAAACAATAGCCCAATAATAAAGAAGAACAGTTGCTCTCGAAGCATTATTGCCAGTACTGCTAATATCCCACCTAAAGTAAGAGAACCCGTGTCACCCATAAAAACCTGCGCAGGATACGAATTGTACCATAAGAAACCAATGAGAGTTCCTATCAGTGCAGAGATAAACACTATGAGTTCTCCAGCTTCGAATATATATTCAAGGTTTAAGTACTTGGCTATGACAAAATTTCCCTTAAGGTAAGACATAATACCTAGACCCAAAGCAGCAAAAATAATTATTCCTGATGCTAAGCCATCTAAGCCATCTGTTAGATTGACTGCGTTTGAGGTGCCGACTATCATAAATAAAACAATGGGAAAGAAGAAAAAGCCAAGCTGGATTATTGTGTTTTTCAGAAAAGGGATTTGCATTGTAGTAACAATGTCTTTATTGGGACTGCTATAGTATATCACTAGCATCAATAGAATCGCTATACTAACTTGCCCCAGCAATTTGTACCTTGGTATCAAACCCTTTTTTGCTTTTACAAAGTTCTTCAAGTAATCGTCCAAAAATCCAAAAACACCCAACCAGACTGTAGTTAAATACATCATTAAGATAAAGCTATTTGTTAAATTGTTCCACAATAATGAAGATATCATCAATCCACACAGGATGATTAAACCACCCATTGTTGGAGTACCTTGCTTAATTCTATGGCTTTCGGGTACATCTTCATCTATAGTTTCTACAGCTGAATGTGCTCTCAAGCTCTTAATAATATATGGTCCGATAAATAGAGAAAATAACAGAGCGGTAATGAAAGCAGCAATGGATCTGAATGTTACATATCTAAAGACATTGAAAATCGTGTTATAATCTGCTAAAGGGACGAAAATGTGATAGAACATTCTTACTCCTTACCGCTCGAGTTTTTGCTAACGGACGCATCTGAGTTGTTTTCAAATATTCTCTTTATCTTTTCAAGGTGCAGACCATGAGATGCTTTTATAAGGATGACAGCGTTATCTGGCTGAGAAAATATAACTTTACTATTAATGAATTCATCAACATCCTGAAAATGCTGATATGCATAAGAATCTCTCTTATTGGAAAATCCTGAATCTGCATAATGCATTGATAATTTACCAATTGTGAAAAGTGCATCGAACCCCATCTGCTGCAGTTTAGCGCTAATATTCTCATGATAATCAATTGACTTTTCACCCAATTCAAGCATATCACCTAGAATAGCAACATGGGGATTTTCTGGGAAATAAGAATACCAAAACTCAAGTGCTGCATTCATAGAAACCGGATTGGCATTGTAACAATCCATGATGATGGTTCTATTCCTATCTTGTAGGATCTCCATGCGCATTTGCAGATCTAAGGTTTTTAATAATCCCTCTTGGATTTGTATATCTGAAATCCCTGATTCGATAGCACATGCTATTGCAAAAGAACTGTTTGTAGTAAGAAATGGAACCAATTGTGGAATTTTCCAATGACTCCCATTCAGAACAATTTCGGTGAATCTGCCTTTGATTATTACATCGCTAATTTGAAAGCTGCAAGCATTTGAATACCCGACACTCTTTCCACTCGTTGCAAATTCAGAAAACCTGTTATCATCTCCTGGGTAGATTATGGTTGTAATCTCCCTTCTAAAAAGAGCTGTCTTTTCTGAATATACTCCGCTTTCATCATTTAGAAATTCTAAATGAGATGGACCGATATTAGTTATTATGCCTAAATCCGGGTTACAGATATCTGCGAGAGTTTCGATTTCCCCAAAATGATTAGTACCTAATTCGAATACTGCTGTTTTATGTTCAGGATGGACTCGGAATATCGTTTTGCTCAGGCCGATAATGTTGTTTTCATTGGCTACTGTTTTTAACACCGGACCCTTAACAGAGAAAATGTTAGCGATATATTCTTTAGTAGTCGTCTTGCCTGTACTTCCTGTTAATGCAATTTTGAAAACAGAGAACATTAATAAGTACTTTTTTGCAAGTAGACCCAGAGCATCCTGGGTATCAGAATAACAGAATGTTCTTTGCTTTTCTGTAGTAACAATGCTGGAAATTGCGCAACAAGTATTGTCTTCCAGAACTTTATCTATGTAATCATGCCCATCGTAATTCTCGCCCTTTATTGCAAAATAGACCGAGTCGGGATTTATGTTTCTTGAGTCTGTTGAAATATGTTTATAAAGACAGTTTGCTACACAATCGATATCAGGATTAAATTGACTAGGTTTGTTGTATAATAATTCAAGCATAAGAGGATGAATAGGTAAACTCAACTCACCATTATTAATTTTAGAATCCAGGTTATCTTTACAAGCATCCCCAGCGATTTTTACATCATCAAAAGGATATTTGATACCTGATATTTCCTGGTATGTTTCGTGACCCTTCCCTGCAATCAGAATAATATCATTCTCTTGTGACAATTTGAGCATTACTTTAATGGCTGTCTCTCTGTCTCTGATTATCCACCAGGGTTTCCACAAATCGTTATCTCCAACGACATCCATTATTATTTGGTTCGGATTTTCAAATCTAGGGTTATCGTCTGTGATTATAGTTGCATCAGAATAATGTAAAACTTCCCTGAGCATATCAGAGCGCTTGCCCTTGTCTCTGTCACCTCCGGCTCCAAAAACAACCAATAATCGTCTGTGTGGAAGATCAATAAGTGTTTCCAGCACATTTTTCAAAGCATCAGGTGTATGTGCATAATCAACAAAAATACCTCTGCGGAAGCTGTTTGACACCTTTTCTAATCTGCCTCTAACTGGTTTTAGTCCCATAGCAATATGCTTAATTGCAGCATTATTTATATCTGGAAAAAGCACCTTTATCGTAGTAACGGCCATTGTTAAATTGAGAATATTGAAGTGCCCGATAAGCTCAGTACTTAATGTCGTTTCGGAATTATTATCAAATCTGATGTTGATTTCACTTCCAGATAAGCTGCTCTTATAATCAATAATGGTTACATCACCACTAATTTCTGAAACAGTAACTAAACTCTGTCTCATGGTTTGAGCATTACGAGTAACAATAATATTTCCCTGTTCATCATCGCTGTTTATTATGCACTTTCCACCATTATCCAACGTATTTTTGAATAGGATGTATTTGCTCTCAAAGTAATCTGTCATATCTTTATGAAAATCAAGATGATCCCTGGATAGGTTCAAAAAAATTGCAATGTCAAAGCTCAAACCATACACTCTATCTAAAGCCAATGCATGTGAAGATACTTCCATCACAACATATTGACTACCGGCTTCCACCATTTGGGCAAATATACCGTTGAGTTCCAGAATATCCGGAGTAGTATTATTAGTCTCAATAATCTCTGAATCAACTATATATCCCAAGGTTCCAATCCAACCTGTTCTTAAGCCCATATCTGTTAACGCTTGCCAAATCAACATACTTGTGGTAGTCTTGCCATTTGTTCCGGTTACCCCTATCAGAGTGAATTTTTCTGTAGGGTTGTTAAAATAGAGCTTAGATAATAGTGCAGCAGCTTTTCTGCTGTTCCTTACCCTGATAGCAGGCATATCGTCTTGATATTCATCTTCCAGAACTATTAATTGTATTCCGATAGCGCGAGCGTGTTTTACATAATTGTGACCATCTGATTTCAAGCCTTTAATGCAGATGAACACATCTTCTTTTTTTAAAATCCTAGAATCAGTCTCTGGCTTACCGGATATCAGCATTGAGGAAGTTATTGATTGATCTGATACCCAAAGGTTTTTCTCCTTCAGTAATTCAATATAACTTTCAACTGAAATCATTTAGTGTCGCCTTTCCTTATGAAAATCAAGGATGTTAGAAAATCTTATAGTGACGCTTCTACTGAACAAGTACTTCCTGGCGCTATTCTTGTTCCTGCCAGGATTGATTGACTATGTATGATTCCTATTCCCTGGATTTTTAGTTTTAATTTATTAAATGATGTTACCTGTAGAGCCTTTCTTAAAGTCATTCCCTTAAGATCTGGCATTATTCCAGATTGAGGAGTAGCGTTAACAATTTGGTTAACCTTTCCTGTGACGAGAATTAATGGATGTGATCGGTCAAGCGATACATTAGGTTTTGGATACTGATCAATAATAACATTTGAACTATCATGTGACTCAATCTTATAATTCAGACCATTCCTCTTAAGAATACTTATAGCTTGTGAAACAGGCATTCCAATGACATGAGGAGTGAGTATCGTGATTTGTTGCAATCTTTTGTTTTTTGGTAAAATCGAACATGTTGGTAAAAAGAGCGTTCTTTCAGCAATTTTCTGAAATGTAGGAGCAGCACATAAGCCACCATAATGTAACCCTGGTGATGGTTCATCATAAACAACTGCTATAACAATCTCTGGTTTTTCGACGGGTAGAAAACCTACAAAATTCCCAGTGTATTTGCCAGGTGCATATCCTGCAGAACCTTCGAGTTTTTTCTGAGCTGTTCCCGTTTTACCAGCCATGGAAATGTAATTTAATCGAATATGCTTAGCAGTTCCATCCTCCACAACGCTTTGCAAATATGATTTTAATGTATCTGCTGCTGTTTGGGCAACGACCCTGCGAATAATTTTAGGCTCATACTTTTCTATAACCTTTCCAGTATCATCTCTGACTGAATCAATCAGATAAGGTTTGACAAAGTTACCCCCATTAGCAACAGTACAATAGGCAGTTGCTAATTGAACCGCAGTAACAGATATCGCATATCCGAAGGTAATTGAATGTAAAGAATAACCATCCCAGTCTTCTAATTTGTGGTAAATTCCACTGGATTCTCCAAAGAGGTTTAATCCTGTCTTTTGTCCAAATCCGAGGGCTATTAGTTTATTATACAAGCGACGGGAACCTACTCTATCTCCAATTAGTGAAATGCCAACATTGCTTGATTTTGATATTATATCTCTGATTCCTATCGGTCCATAATTATGTGTATCTCGGATTTCTCTTCCACCAACTATACGTGTACCACTGGGGAATTTTTCAAATGGACTTACAAGTTTTGCATCAAGTGCTGTTAAAGCAGTGAAAGGTTTCATTGTTGATCCCGGTTCAAATAAAAAACTAACAGGAATATTAGATTTGACACGTACAAATCCTGGATCTTCACTATAATCCTCAGCAGAAACACCTGCCATAGCAAGTATTTTACCTGTATTGACATCCATTACTACTGCTGCTGCGTTCTTCGCTCCATAGAGTTGTAATCCCTCAGCAAGAGACTCTTCCACCACATCTTGAATCGATGAATCTATTGTTAACCAGAGGTTTTCGCCGTTAACTGGCTTCTTCTCATGTAAGTTAGGGTATGGTACCCGGTTGTGATTTGCATCATAAATGACTTCTCTCCAACCATATTGACCAGCAAGTTCTTTATCATATGTTGCTTCTAAACCATTTAAACCTGATAGTTTATAAATTGAGTTCACAGGATCATCGGGATTATAGTCTGCAGTACTTTCTTTTACAGAACCCAATAATCTTGCAGCAGTTATTCCCTTGGAGTAGATGCGTTTCAATGAACTGAATGAAGAGATAAATCCTGGTAGTTTATTTTTATCAAAGTATTGAATTAATTGTTCTAGCTCTGATTCTTTTATCTTGTTTGATATCTGTATCGATCGCAGATTATCATTGATTGTCAGCTTTCCATATACAAAATCTGCAGTAAGCGAAGAATTCTTGGCAAAAGCATTACTGATAATTTTGTAAGCTTTCTCTAAAGTTACATTTTGTTTTTTTGCCCACTGGCTTACTTGCTTTCTATCAACATCCGCCTGATAATATGCAACAGAGCTGACAAAAAGATTCCCATTACAATCCAATATTGAACCTCTGGATGGGATGAGTATTTCTTTGGATGGTTTGTATCTTATTTGTCTGTAATAATCTAAATGCAATGGATCAAATATTTGTATGCTAAATAAATATACCGACCAGATTAAAATTACAATTGCAAATATTACCAGTAATATAAAAAAACGGAGACGCATCCCTTAATCCGGTTGAATTGCAGTAACTGCTTCAGCTTTGGGGGTTAAGAGATCTATTATGCAATAGTAAGTTGGCGTCTTTTGCTTAGCAGGTTCTTGAATATAGATTACGTTACCGGCTTTTTCTTTGGAAACATATTTGCTCATCTCAACTGGCATCAAACTCGCTATATTTCTTCCGGATATCAAATCATCATGTTCAATCATTAATTCTGTTTTTATATTGCGTTCCGCCTGAAATGTCTTTTCCATTTGACTCATTCTCTGGGTGCTCCGAAGAATCTGATTTCCATTGAAGCAATGAAAAAAAATGTAAATAACTAAAGCAAGTATTACGTATAATAATCTTCCTTTCATCTCAGTCTCCTATACTATAGTTTTTCAACAGCTCTGAGTTTTGCACTACGGGAACGACTGTTTAATTTTAATTCCTCTTCAGAAGGTTTTATAGCTTTATTATTGATTAGCTTAACCATTTCCTTCTGATTACAATTACATTTTAATATAGTTTTTGGGCAAACGCAGCCTTTTGCAGCTTTAGCAAAAGTGGTCTTAACTATCCTATCTTCAAGGCTGTGATATGTAATAACAACTAATCTACCATGTTTGTTCAGTAGATTAAGTGCATCATTTAGTGTGACTTGCAATACTTCCAGTTCTCTATTAAGATGTATCCGTAATGATTGGAATATTCTGGCTTTGGTTTTTGTAATTAACTCAGGATTTGCGCGCATATTTTTATCTATTATCCTGCACAGTTCATGTGTTGTTTCAATCTGCTTAATCTTTCTCTCTTTATCTATCCATTGAGCTATTTTGTATGCTGCTTGTTCTTCACCATAATTCCTGAATATCCTTGTCAAATCTTCTACGGACAGTGTATTTAGGATTTCTTTAACTGTTATATCTGATTGCTTATCCATCCTCATGTCGAGTTGAGCATCTTTGTCAAAACTGAACCCGCGTTCGCCTTTATCAAGCTGGTATGATGAAACCCCAAGATCAAAAAGTGCTCCGTCAATGCCCTTGATTTTCCTTAATGCCAGTTGAGTCCTTAGTTCTTCAAAATTTGCCTTAATAATTGTTGTCTTTTTTAAATAGGGTTTAAGTCTTTCGGATGCAAATGATATTGCATCTGAATCCTGATCAATTGCATATACATGTTTTACAAGCGGATTGTTAAGAATGGCTTCTGCATGCCCACCTCCACCTAACGTGGCATCAACATAAATACCACCTTTCCTGAGGTTGAGTAATTCAATACTCTCTTGCAACAGAACCGGCTTATGATATAGCATTTAATTGGTAATCCGTTGATTCATAGGTTTCAATGTGGTCTTCTGATTTTTTCTGTTTGATTCCTTTCAATATCTCGGTATTCCAAACAGTCATAAAGTGACCTTCACCTTTGATTGATACACTTTCTTTAATCTTAGCAATTTGCATTAGTTCATCGCTGATACGAATCCGCCCGGGACCTTCTAAAACTTGTTCCGGCATTGCAAAGTCAAACAAATTAGCAAGCAATTTTTTATATTTATCAGATTGACTTGTCTGCAACTGAGCTCTCATTATCAGCCAGGAATCCATAGGAAATATTGCAACTGTTCCATTCGGTCCAAGAGTTACTACAACAGTACTGTTAGCATCAGGAGCAAATTTCTTCTTGAATTTTGCCGGAATCATAATGCGAGATTTATGAACTGCATTATCTGGGAATGTTCCAATGAATTCGCCTGACATCTTACTTATCCTTTTCGTGCACAGCTTCTCTTTTCGCTCTGCGTAAGCTTCTTTTCATAGCACGCTTTGACTTTTCCTGAGATTCTTTGAACTTTTTTGACATACATTGAGACCTATATGCACAATCATATATCTTGTCAAGCGGAATTATAGATTTTTTTTCTTTCTCTGAGCTTTACCTGTAGCATAGTTTATTTTAATGGTGGTTTTCGATTGTAAAACAAGATGCAGGGAGCAGGCTTTTGAATATCTTTATCATTTATTATTTGATGCGTTTGAACATTTATTAGGATGCATGTCGAGAGTCTTAAATAAATATTGATAATCAGTTTATAATTAAAAGAGTTTAAGTGATTTAAATAGTGCGATGGAGATTGGATACATTGAGGCTGGAGTGAACGGAGATAATTGTGTGGTTATGATGAGAGGGGGTGATGGAGTTAATGAAGGTGTTGAGGTGTGGGCAGAAAAATAGTCAGGCGAGGGAGATGGCGGCGACCTACTCTTCCACAGAGTTGCCCCTGCAGTACCATGGGCGCGAGTGAGCTTAACGACTGTGTTCGGAATGGGAACAGGTGTGACCTCACCGCAATAACCACCATCTCTCTCGCCTGACTTCAAAGTTGTCTGTGTTTAGTGTTAAGGTTTGATGAGTGAGTCGGATTACCTAATCACTTAATCACCTTATCACATAACCACGTCAGGGCAAGGAGTGTTTAAAAGCGAAACGATTGCTAACAAGCAAACACAGTAAAAATATATGGAAGCCAATCGACAGATTAGTATCACTCGGCTGAATGCATTACTGCACTTACACCTGTGACCTATCAAGGTTGTAGTCTCCAACCTGTCTGTTGGGAAATCTATTCTTGGGGCCGGCTTCCCGCTTAGATGCTTTCAGCGGTTATCCGTTCCGGACTTGGCTACCCGGCGATGCAACTGGCGTCACAACCGGTACACCAGAGGTCCGTCCACACCGGTCCTCTCGTACTAAATGCAGTTCCCCTCAAATTTCCTACGCCCACGAAGGATAGGGACCGAACTGTCTCACGACGTTCTGAACCCAGCTCGCGTAACTCTTTAATCGGCGAACAGCCGAACCCTTGGGACCTTCTTCAGCCCCAGGATGAGTTGAGCCGACATCGAGGTGCCAAACACCGCCGTCGATGTGAACTCTTGGGCGGTATCAGCCTGTTATCCCCGGAGTACCTTTTATCCTTTGAGCAACGGCCCTTCCATTCAGGACCGCCGGATCACTAAGACCTGATTTCTCACCTGCTCGACCCGTCAGTCTCGCAGTCAAGCTCCCTTATACCTTTATGCTCTGCGCCTGATTACCAACCAGGCTGAGGGAACCTTGGTAAGCCTCCGTTACTCTTTCGGAGGCGACCGCCCCAGTCAAACTGCCCTCCTGACAATGTCCGCACACTTGTTATGCACGTTAGTAAACCAATACAATAAGGGTGGTATTTCAACAACGGCTCCTCCGACACTGGCGTGCCAAAATCACAGCCTCCCACCTATCCTACACATACTGCACCAGTTCACAATGCCAGGATGCAGTAAAGGTTCACGGGGTCTTTCCGTCCGTTCGCGGGTAAGCGGCATCTTCACCGCTACTTCAATTTCACCGAGTCCCTGGTTGAGACAGCGCCCAAGTCGTTACACCATTCGTGCAGGTCGGAACTTACCCGACAAGGAATTTCGCTACCTTAGGACCGTTATAGTTACGGCCGCCGTTTACCGGGGCTTCATTTCAAAGCTTCGGCTACACTAATCACACCTTCTGTCTTCTTCACCACAAAGGCTCAAAGACTCAAAGATTTATCCTTTTGTTATGAGTTACGCGGATGGATTATATCTCTCCGCCTCATTCTTAATTCTTAATTCTTAATTCTTAATTCTTAATTCTAATCAGTATGATTAGTGTAGCCTAACCTCTCCATTTAACCTTCCGGCACCGGGCAGGTGTCAGTCTATATACCGTGGCTTGCGCCTTCGCATAGACCTGTGTTTTTGATAAACAGTCGCTTGGGCCTCTTCACTGCGACCCCCTCTCGCTCCGGATGTGCTCCTTCACAATATCGGGGTACCCCTTCTCCCTAAGTTACGGGGTTATTTTGCCTAGTTCCTTAACCAGAGTTCGCTCGAACACCGCAGGATACTCTCCTCGCCCACCTGAGTCGGTTTGCGGTACGGTCTGTATATAAGTAAACGCTTAGAAGCTATTTCTTGGCATCATCTCTAAGCAGACTTTTGGCATTACTGCCTCGTCCTACACCTCGGACTTCACGAGGAACGGATTTGCCTGTCCCTCATCCTACATGCATTCAACAGCTAATCCAACAGCTGTCTCTGCCGCACTGACGCGTCACTCCATCACTCTTATACACAGGTTCAGGAATATTAACCTGATGCCCATCAACTACGCCTAACGGCCTCGCCTTAGGGACCGACTAACCCTGAGAAGATTTACTTTACTCAGGAAACCTCGGGCTTATGGTGTGCAGACTTCTCATCTGCATTATCGTTACTCATGCCGACATGCTCTCTTGTAACCGCTCCAGCATACCTTACAGTACACCTTCTGCGCAATTACAATGCTCTCCTACCACCCCATATTACTATGAGATCAGCAGCTTCGGGTTGATGCTTCTTAGTCCCGTTCATCTTCGGTGCACGACCACTCGACCAGTGAGCTGTTACGCACTCTTTAAATCGTGGCTGCTTCTAAGCCAAGATCCTGGCTGTCTGTGCAACTGCACATCCTTCCGCACTAAGCATCAAATTAAGGCCCTTAGCTGACTGTCTGGGTTGTTCCCCTCTCGCGCGTGAAGCTTATCCCTCACGCCCTGTCTCCTAATCATACAATTGATAGCATTCGCAGTTTGGTTGGGTTCAGTAGTCATCTCTGACCCCTAGCCCATCCAGTGCTCTACCTCCATCAATCTCGATTAAGGCCATACCTAAATATGTTTCGGAGAGAACCAGCTATCTCCAGGTTTGATTGGCCTTTCACCCCTATCCACAGTTCATCCACCGATTTTTCAACATCGGTTGGTGCGGTCCTCCACTGGGTTTTACCCCACCTTCAACCTGACCATGGATAGATCACCTGGTTTCGGGTCCGTTACTATCAACTAATCGCTCTATTAAAACTCGCTTTCGCTCCGGCTTCAGTCCTCTAGACCTTAACCTCGCTGATAACAACAACTCGTCGGCTCATTATGCAAAAGGCACGCCATCACCCTGTATTACTACAAAGCTCTGACCGCTTGTAAGCATACGGTTTCAGGTTCTATTTCACTCCCCTCCCGGGGTCCTTTTCACCTTTCCCTCACGGTACTGCTACGCTGTCAGTCACTACAAGTATTTAGCCTTACGTGATGGTCCACGCTGATTCACCCAGAATTTCTCGTGTTCCGGGCTACTCGGGATACCGATTCACTCATGTACTCATGTCGACTACGGGACTTTCACCCCCTGCGGTCTGCCTTTCCAGACAGGTTCGTCTATAAGTACACAAAACTACTCACTCGGTCCCACAACCCCGCCCATCGCTGGACGGTTTAGGCTCTTTCCCGTTCGTTCGCCACTACTTAGGAAATCGTTTTTACTTTCTCTTCCTGGCGCTACTTAGATGTTTCAGTTCACGCCGTTTACTCCCGACACTCATTAAACACTCTTCCTACAACCTTTCAGCTAAGGAGGACTTCTCACAACTTAATATGCTTAGTTGCTCAAAGCCGTAAATGCTTAATGAGTGCCGGGTGCTAAGTCTTCAACTCAGCGGGTTTCCCCATTCGGACATCCCCGGATCCAGGCTCGCTTACAGCTCCCCGGGGCTTTTCGCAGTTAGCCACGTCCTTCTTCGTCTTGCAGTGCTTAGGCATCCACCGTATGCTCTTACATACTTCCACCTATTTCTCCTGCGCTTGCTCGCGCTCTCGTTTCGCTTTTACACTCTTCTATACTTTTAAAGATCTGAAAATTCAATATGGTGGAGAATGACGGGTTCGAACCGACGGCCTCCGCCTTGCAAGGGCGGCGCTCTCCCAACTGAGCTAATTCCCCGAAAATTTAAAGATTATATTAGGGATGAGAGAAACCTGTGATCAGGTTCAAATTTGTGAAACTTTGATGGTTGTTACACCTTTTAAAGGAGGTGATCCAGCCACACCTTCCGGTACGGCTACCTTGTTACGACTTAGTCCTCCTCACGAAGCACACCTTCGAAAGCTGCTACCCTTACGGGTTCGCTCACCTACTTCGGGTGCACTCCACTCGGCTGACTTGACGGGCGGTGTGTACAAGGCCCGGGAACGTATTCACCGCGTCATGCTGTTACGCGATTACTAGCGATTCCAGCTTCATGAGGCCGAGTTGCAGACCTCAATCCGAACTGAGGTAGCTTTTCTGAGATTCGCTCCACATTACTGTCTCGCTCCCCTCTGTAACTACCATTGTAGCACGTGTGTAGCCCTGGACATAAGGACCATGATGACTTGACGTCGTCCCCACCTTCCTCTGCATTGTTACTGCAGCGGTCTCTCCAGAGTCCCCAACTTAATGATGGTAACTGGAAATAGGGGTTGCGCTCGTTGCGGGACTTAACCCAACATCTCACGACACGAGCTGACGACAGCCATGCAGCACCTGTCTCCAAGTTCCCCGAAAGGCACAAGAACATCTCTGCTCTCTTCTTGGGATGTCAAGCCCAGGTAAGGTTCTTCGCGTTGCATCGAATTAAACCACATGCTCCACCGCTTGTGCGGGCCCCCGTCAATTCCTTTGAGTTTCAACCTTGCGATCGTACTCCCCAGGCGAATCACTTATCGCGTTAGCTACGGCACCGACAGGTCTATCCCACCGACACCTAGTGATTATCGTTTACTGTGCGGACTACCAGGGTATCTAATCCTGTTTGATACCCGCACCTTCGCAGTTTAGCGTCAAGCAAAGCGTAGAAGACTGCCTTCGCCTTCGGTGTTCCTCCTGATATCTGCGCATTCCACCGCTACACCAGGAATTCCGTCTTCCCCCACTCGCTTCCAGACTGACAGTATCAACTGCCTTACCCATGGTGAGCATGGGCCTTTAACAATTAACTTACCAATCCGCCTACCTGCCCTTTACGCCTAGTAATTCCGGACAACGCTTGCCACCCCCGTATTACCGCGGCTGCTGGCACGGAGTTAGCCGTGGCTTATTCCTATACTAATATCAAAATCAGGAAGCTATTCACCTCCCAACCCCTGCTCGCATAGAAAAGAACTTTACACACCGAAATGCTTCATCGTTCACGCGGCGTCGCACTATCAATCTTTCGACCATTGTAGACTATCCTCGACTGCTGCCTCCCGTAGGAGTCTGGGCCGTATCTCAATCCCAGTGTGGGCGACCACTCGTTAAAGCCGCCTACTTATCATCGCCACGGTAGGCCATTACCCCACCGTCTAGCTAATCAGACGCAGGCTCATCTCCAAGCACCAGCATATTCAGAGGCCGGCTTTAGCATTACTGCCACATGCGGTATTAGCCCAAGTTTCCCTGGGTTGTCCCCCACTTGAAGGTAGATCACCTACGCGTTACTCACCCGTTCGCCACTCTCAGATACCCGAAAGTATCCTACCGTTCGACTTGCATGCCTAATCCACGCCGCCAGCGTTCGTCCTGAGCCAGGATCAAACTCTCCATCATAAATAATTTTAAGTTATCACCTAAAAGCTCATATTACTTGCTCTTAAGTTACTTATTTTATCGCGTTTTTTTTCTCACAATCTGATAAATACCTATTAAGTATTACCGATCGCAGGTTCTCTCATCCCACTTCTATCTACTTACAAAGATCTATACCCCCATCAGCAATCCCAAAAATCAGGCGCTCAAACAAGGGTTATGCCAATCTCTTTTCCTCCACTTTTCTGTCAAGTGGAAATCTAAACTTTATTTGATTTATCTGAAGACTAATACCCGATTTATTGCTGTTCACTGGACACTAAATGTATATACTTATTTGATTATTAGTCCGTTAGAATGTTAGTACGACCTATTAATGGATTCCTACTTTATCAAATCAGCATGATTTTCTTTGTGATTTGCAGTTGAGTAACACTCCGATGTTGCATTGAAAAACGTTGCGCAAGACTCCGTTCTTGCGTGAAAGGGGTTCGATATTGTGCTCGTTCTCGTAACAACGGGGTGTTACGCAACTTCTTATAATCGGCTATCCCAAGAATCAAGCTCCAAAATCAAGACCCAATTAATTAGCCCTACATATACGAAATCCTAGGAAGGAGTTGCCGTACGGATAGTAAGAGTCGCGATCAGACAAACGGCAATTGACGGCATCGCAGTAACAATATCCACCCCGTAGCAGACGATCGCTGCCACTGCCTGGACCTGTGGGATCATTCTGAGCAGTGGAACTATAATCACCCGCCCAATCCCAACACCATTCCCATACGTTACCGCTCATGTCATATATCCCCAAATCGTTGGCAGCTTTGCCACCAACAGGTTTGGTGCCATCAGGTGAATTGTCCCAATACCATGCCACAGCGTTGATGTCATCACTGCCCGCATAGATATAATCCGGAGTTGTTGTTCCGCCTCGAGCCGCATATTCCCATTCCGCTTCTGTCGCCATTCTGTAACCATTGGCTGACCAATTGCAGATAGCTGCATTCCAAGTGGCATTACTATTGGTGGGAACCGTGCCCCAATTATCCGGATTGATAGAACCACCGATGCTATCGGCAGGTGTCTTGCCCTCTGCAATGCTCTTTTTATTACAGTAAACCAAGATGGCATACCAACTAACTTGTACCACAGGTCTGTTTAAGTCTCCGGGAAAATATGATGGATTGCTCCCCATCACAGCAAGCCATTCAGCTTGCGTAACTTCATATTTACCCATATAAAAGCCAGATAAAATTACTGAATGTGTCGGCAGTTCATCTGAGCTTCCACCTCCGAGCGTATTACCCATCGTAAAAGTACCGGCAGGAACATAGACAAAGTCATCTGTTCCGTCTCTAGCAATCAACTTGACTCTATATTGATAGTTTTTAATATGTCAACAGAAATGTGCAGAAGCGTCAACCGTAGTGTGGTTTAATATAGGATGAATCCTGTAGGGATTTTGTATTCAATAGCCCATGGTTTCGAACCATGGAGTTAATATTGGGCATCGGATTAACCCCATCGGGGTTATATCGTTTTATATGTTTTTTCCCAGTGAATGAATTCACTGGCTATCGAATAGCAAATCCCGAGGGGATTACCCGCTTGGGTTGATCCGCTTTATCTGTATTTTTCCAGAGAATGAATTCACTGGCTATCGAATAGCAAATCCTGAGGGGATTACCCGCTGGGGTTGAACCGTTTTATCTGGATTTTTCCCCAGTGAATGAATTCACTGGCTATCGAATAGCAAATCCTGACAGGATTAACTATATATATAACATACCTCATATAACATGCCTCAAACCATAACGCAAACGCCGCCTCCACGCGGGTGCCTCCCCGGCTTTTTCCCGGGTGGGTCCCGCGTGGATGCGGCGTTTCTTTTATGAAATTATTATGGCTTATCTTATGCTGTTCACCTAACAATTATTTTTCATAATCACCTAAGCACTAATAGCCCTTATCCCTCCCTCATATTCCTAATACAATCCGCGGGAGATTAAAGGGAGATGCTAGGGTCATCTAAGGGTGCGACCCTTAGATGACCCTAGCATCTCCCTTTAATGTCACTTGAATCTATTAAGCAAGATATAGGGAATTAACAAGTCCTTAGCAAGCAGGTCAGACCAAATAGGTACATAGATGTCAATCATAACAAAACCGCATGAATGCGGAACTACAAATTTATAGATTTATGTCCTTTAGGAATGACGGCAGATCTACGTGCACCGCTGAAAGAAAAAACTATTCGGTAGTGAGTTTTCTTTTTTGTTTGATAAAGCGTTGATATAAAAGCAGCGTTCTTAGCAGTTGGGTTTCATCAATCGGCTTGGTCAGATATCGTATTCTTCCGGCAATCAGGTTTGATTTCAGTTTGAGCGAATCAGAATCATAGGCTGAGAGGAAGATTATGGGAATATGAGAGGTTTTACCTCTGCCGAGAATTAGCTTAGCTGTTTCAAATCCATCCATCACAGGCATTTTAACATCCATCAGGATGATATCGATTTGTTCACTATTGACTATCGTTAGAGCTTCGATTCCAGAAGAAGCTTTGAGTATTTCAGTTTCAGGATAATGCAGACGAATCACTTCGTGCAAGACATACAGGTTTGTAGCATTGTCATCAACCAGAAGCATTTTCTTAAATACTATGTCACCAACCATATCATCCTCAGTGCATTCTCTTATAGATATTGTTAGTTTTATCAATCAGCGTTAATCCTGATATACCTGTTGCAAATGTTTCGTTTTTCCCCAGAATCAGGAATCCGTTTATATCCAAAGATTTGATAAAGAGGTTTATGACCTGCAATTGTAGTTCTTTGTCGAAGTAAATCAATACATTCCGGCACACGATAAGCTGAAACTCATGGAAAATTCCGGAATTCAGCAAGCTATGCTGAAAGAAGAGGATTTTATCCAGAATTGTGTTTTTTATTTGGATATAAGAGGCGGAAGTATTCATATAGTCAGTAATACTATTAACCCCTCCGGCAGCCAGGTAGTTTTTCTCTGCTCTTTCCAGATAAGACATGGGTAACAAGCCGTTTTTTGCTTCTTCAATTACATAAGGGTTAATATCAGAGGCATAAATCTGAGTTTTCCTGAGCAGACCTGATTCCTCAAGTTTGATTGCCAGGCTATATGGTTCCAGTCCTGTAGAACAGCCTGCACTCCATATCTTTATATAAGGATAAGATTCCAGATAGGGAAGAATTACTTCTCCAATCACTTTGTACATACCGGGGTCTCTGAACAAATCAGTAACATTGATACTGAATTCCAAAAAGAGGAATTCAAAGACATCATCATCGTTCATGACAATCTGTTTGAATTGTCTGAAGGAATGAATCCTAAGCTCATTCATGCCATGTTTAATCCGCCGTTTGATGCTTTCTTTTTCATAGCGGAGATAATTGTATCCATACTTTTCGTTGATAGAAGTCAGAAAGAGATACAAATCCTGGTCTGTAATTTCCGGTTCAATATTAGCCAGCATTCTATTGAGATATGAAATGATTTCCGGGAGGGGAAACTTGTAGTCGATTAATCCTGTATTCCATGCATTGAGCAGCATATCTTTGGCATCACACTCCTCCGGGTCTTCCATGATAATAGTAGCTTTGTTATTGTGCAAAAGTTGCAGAGATGAGGAGCCGTCTCCACCATATCCGCAGAGCAATATGGCAATGAGATTGCAGCCGTATTCTTTGGCAGCAGAATCAAATAACCGAGATATAGAAGGTCTGGCATAATTTAATTTGTCTTCAGTAGTAAGGTGTATTTTGCCTTTATCAACAATCAAATGACATGCAGGAGGAGCAATATAGACTTTTCCCGGTTCTATCTTCATTCCATCTTTGACAACAGCAACATTAAATGCTGAGCGTTCGCTAATCAGATTATTGAGATGGTTCTGTGAATGCTCCAGGATATGCTGTACGATGAAGATGGATACTTCAGCCAGAGGCAATTTACTCATTATGGTTAAAATAGGCTCCAGACTACCGGCAGAGCCACCAATAACAATGGCTTTAACAGACTTATTTTCGAAATATTGATTGGTCAAATTGGACTGATTGACGCAGCGAATACTCATTTTTGACAGATATGCAGCCAGATACCTGCAAAAGACGATTACTTTAATCTTTTGAAGAGGTTGCGCTGTGAATTTCGTATGCAAAGCTATGATAATAGCTACCGGCAGCATCCAGGCATCCATAAAAGCAATTTCGAGATAATCAGTCGAGCAGCTTTCAAGTTGTGCAACAAATTTATTCGTATGAGTATCGCTGTTAAAAACACCTTCAATATTAAAATAGGTAGTATTGCCCTTAACAATCAGGTTAAGCTTCACAATTACACCTTATTGTGAATCCATGCCTGGATGAGATTGAGCAGACCATCATAATCAACAGGTTTCGAAATGTAATCATTAGCGCCTGCTTCAATGCATTTATCCCTGTCTTCTCTGAGAGCTTTTGCAGTAAGGGCAATAATGGGAGTATGCTTGAGAGTTTCATCTTCACGAATCATTCTCATAGCAGTAAAACCATCCATTACAGGCATCATAATATCCATCAGAATCAGGTCAAATTCCTCATTTCTCATCATTTCAATAGCCACTTTACCATTCTGAGTATCTTTGATTATCAGTCCTTTGTTTTCGAGAGCTGCGCATAGCACATAGACATTCTTGATATCGTCATCTACGATTAGGATTTTCTTACCCTTAAGATTACCGTTTTTCAAATCTGTAAGCGGACTTTTTGCAACTGATACCGGCTCAACCGTTTTCCCTATATGCAAAAATATGGCTAATTCATCTACGAGCCGTTGAACTGAGTTGATAGTTTTAATGATAATTCTGTCAGCAAATTGTTTTATTTCTTTTTCTTCAGCTTCACTCAGGTCTTTACCGGTATAAACGATGATGGGAAGCTTGAATTCCTTATTCCTGATTGTTTTACACAGGTTTAAGCCATTTCCGTCCTTGAGCCCCAAATCGATAACAATAGCATCATATTTACCTTTTTGCAATTCTGCCAAAGCTTCAGCTTCAGTACCGATACCAAAAACTTCTAATTCTTCATCGCCGATGAATTCGACAAGTACATTACGCTGGATTTCGTTATCTTCAACGATAAGCAAGTGCTTCTTTTGTGTTTGGTTAAAATCAAGTAACTCCAATAAGGCAGATTTGATATGCTCTTCTTTAACCGGTTTTTGAATAACGCTCATGGCACCAAGATCGAGTATTCCCGGGTCTTTATCCATAGAAGAGATGATTTGTACCGGAATGTTTTTTAGCGTCTTTGAGCTTTTGAATCTGCGCAGAAGTTCAACCCCATTAGCATCAGGTAAGGTAATATCAAGAATAATACCTGAAGGCAAGTAATGTTCTGCCATTTGAAAACCGGCTTCAGCAGTTGATGCATGCACAAATTGCTTTCCCAGGCTGTGAACTACACTTCCTACAATGCTGGCAAAAATCATATCATCTTCGATAATCAGAAATACTTGTTTGTCTTTATCTAAGATAGTCTTATCGTCTTTAATCGGAGGATTTAGCTTCTTACCAGCAGTTATTGATCTTGCCGGATGCTGAAACTCCCGCTTGGTTTCTAAACCGGGATTGACTGCCATGTCCTCTTTGCGACGCACCTTTATACCATCTGTAATCTCAAGCGGTAACCACAATGTAAACACGCTTCCTTTTCCTTCTTCGCTACTCAGAGTTATTTCACCACCCAGAATATTAGTTAAGCGTTTTGCAATAGTTAATCCAAGACCAGTTCCGCCGAATTCTCTTGATACTGAGCTATCTACCTGATGAAAAGCATCGAAAATCTTAATTTGTTGTTCAGGAGAGATGCCAATTCCGGAATCCGAGATTTCCAGTTTAACCGGTCGGGTTGGATGGTCTGTTATGCTGAATTCAGCATGAATATAACCTTCAGTTGTGAATTTTATCGCATTGGATAAGAAATTTCTCAGGATTTGAGATACTTTATCCGCATCCGTAGCAATGGTTTTATTTATCTTATTGGATATGGTTAATTCCAGTCCTTTGTCCTGAGCAAGCTGGTTGAAATAATTGTGCAATTCATTTTCCCATGTTGCAGAAGATACAGGCTCAATGCGAACAGCGTTTTTGCCAGCCTCCAGCTTGGAAAGATCGAGAATATCGTTAATCAGTCTCAGAAGCTCATCACCGGAAGAATTAATAATATTGGCTTTTTTAATATCTTCTTCCTGCATATTACCTTTATCATTACGTGCAATCAGTTTGGACAGCATCATAATCGAATTGAGAGGGGTACGCAATTCATGGCTCATGTTTGCCAGAAATTCTGATTTATACAGATTGGAAAGTTCCAAATCCTGTGCCCGCTTGTCCAAATCGACTTTTGCAGTCACTAATGTATCATTGGTCTGCTGCAATTCTTCCTGTTGCTGCTGCAATTGCTGTTGTTGCTCTTCCATCTGAGCATTAGACTGCTGTAATTCTTCTGTTTGTTGTTGTAATTGCTGCTGCTGCTCTTCCATCTGAGCATTGGACTGTTGTAATTCTTCTGTCTGCTGTTGCAACTGTTGCTGTTGTTCTTCCATCTGAGCATTCAGTTCCTGCAGAGTCTTGGCTTTTTCTTCAGCCAGAGCCTGGGCTTCTTGTGCCTGAGCTAGAAATTGCTGAACTTGCTCTTTTAAACGGCTGGACAAAACATAAGATGCCAGAACCCCGCTGGATTGATCAAGGAAATCCTGTTCAATAGACTTAATCGCTTGTGTGGTGGCAATTTCTACAACTCCATAGATTTCGTTTTCATACAATAAAGGGTATGTATATGTGTTAAATGGAAGCTGCGCAGCAGTTCCACTGACTATTTCAGCATCGCTGACTCCCATGTTCTTCAGCAAAATCGGCTTCTTTTCCAGAGCAACCTGTCCGACGACACCTTCACCAAGCTGAAACTCATTTGAAAGCTTGTCTCTTTCTGTATAAGCATACGAACTCATTAGTATCTGTGATTTTCCTTCTGATGCAGTAACATACAAAACACCTCTGCCAACCTTAACATAACCACCAATAAATCTGATAGCTTTCTCCGCTCGTTGCTGCAAGGACAAATCTCCACTGATTGCTAAGGTTAGATTGTTTATCCCGTCTTTGAGCCAGTTTTGTTCTATATTGTTAATAGCACTATTACGTAAATTGTCATTCATTTGTTTGAGGGCAAATCCCAACGTATCTTCTTCACTACGTGGCTCGATGTCTTCATCATAATTCCCGCCGGCAATTGTATCAGCCTGTTTTACTACCTGCTCAAGATTGCATACTACCTTTTGCAGGGCAGCAAAGATACCTGTGGGGTTTTCTCCGAAATCTACCTTTAGGTCACCATCCACAACTCTGGCTGCTGCTTCATTTACAAAATCAGGTTCACCACCGATTTTATTTTGCATCAAACGTATGACAATAATTGAAACAGTGACAGAAATAGCAAATGTAATAAACATCATTAACAGTAATGTCCGCTTTGTAGATGTAGTATTTGATTTCGTGGAAGCTATGCTTTTCGCCATCATATCCATTTTCATGAGTCGTAATTGTAAAATACTGGATTGCATTCTATCTATATCTTTCTGGTTGAATTGCAATTGCTCATTTTCTGAACCCGATACATACGTAGTAATATCGTTACTCTTAAACTGATTCCATCCGGATTTGAATATATTAAACTGATTCTTGACTTCCTGATCTGTAAACAGCTTATCTAGTTCTACTATGCATGATTCAATTCCCTGATGTGCTTTTAATATGATATTCTCATTCAGTTCGATTTCTTTTGTATCGCTACTGTGTGAGATTATCTCTGATGCCAATTTTAAATCTGACAAGTGCATCGATAATGTACCAATCCAATCAGCTTTTGCTACTTCGGGAACTATGTTTACAGATATTTCTTTATCTATCTTCTTCATCTGTAGAATGGCATATAAGAATGACAAGATAAGAATAACGGTGATGACTGTGTACCCGGAAATCAGGATTGTTTTCATTTTTATCTTCATGGTTGCTCCAAACTGAATTTCATGCGCGTTAAATAGTACTCTCATTGAGGCTGGATACATAGTGTAAACATATGATGTCCCAAAGTAATTGCCTTGAGGATTTGCAATACTTATAGTATAAGCAGAAAATCGTCTTTAGCCATAACTATTAAGCAGTTGCAATAGAAAAGCGTATAAAGAGTATATGAAGATGCTTGAAAGAGAGTTATTGGATTATCGGGAAAATGTTACTTAATTGGTTTATCTACAGCAAAAAACTGGTCAATAGCACTATTTCCGCTAGCTTTGGCATCATCCAGAGTACCGGAGAAAAGCAATTTACCTTTGTCCAGAAAGATGATTTTGTCGGCTATCCTATGGATGGAAGCCAGTTCATGAGTCACGACAACAATAGTCATATTGAGTTGGGTCTTTAAAGTAAGTAAAAGCTCATCCAGAGCCAGAGATGTAAGCGGGTCAAGCCCGGCAGATGGTTCATCACAGAAGAGGATTTCAGGATCGAGAGCTAATGCTCTGGCAAGCGCAGCTCTTTTCTTCATGCCACCTGAGAGCTCGGAAGGAAGCAGATTCACAGCATGGTCGAGTTTAACCAGATGTAGCTTAGTTCTGATTATTCTGTCTCTGATATCTTTATTCAGGCTAGTATGCTGTTCTAACGGGATAGAGATGTTTTCTCCAACAGGTATGGAATTGAGTAGTGCCCCACCCTGAAAGAGCATGCCTATATTATTAAGTATCTTTTCATTGAAATCCTGTTCATTAAGAGATGTAATTTCCTCATCCCAGAATTTGACGCTACCTGATGTCGGTTCATACAACCTGAGAATGTTTTTTAAAAGAGTAGTTTTCCCACATCCGCTACCACCTAATATGACTGTCACTTCGTTGGGATAGATATCTACTGAGATGTCAGACAGAATAGTGTTTTCGCCATATTTGGCAGTAAGGTTTTTTACCTCGATAATGGGTTTTAGCTTATCAATTTTGTGCTTCATTATAAATACAACAAGCTAAACATAGCATCAAATAGTATTACAGCAAATATGGAAGCAACAACAGAATTAGTAGTTGCTCTGCCTACTCCTTCAGCTCCACCTTTTACAGATAAGCCGAAATAGCTGCCGATAATGACAATTACCCAGGCAAAAAAAGTGCTTTTTGATAAACTGACTATCACATCTTTTACAGCAAGGATATCGATAGATCTGCTGACAAAGGTCTGTACACTCAAATCCAGATATCCTGTTGCTATAATCAATCCACCCAATTCACCAATCAGAATGGCAAATGTAACCAGAATCGGCATAACAATCGTGATGGCGTGAAACTTTGGAACTACAACATACCGGATAGGATTTATTGCCATCATACGCAGGGCATCTATCTCTTCGGAAACCTGCATTGATGCAATTTCCGAGGCTATCGAGCTACCGCTTCTTCCTGCCACAATGATTGCTGTCATCATTGGTCCCATTTCTCTGACCAGAGAGATTGAGAGTAAATCTGCAATAAACACATTAGCGCCAAAATTACGTAATTGTGCAGCAGATTGCAAGGATAGAATAAACCCGATAATCAAAGACAATAAACCTACTACAGGTAAAGCTTCTACCCCTAGTAAAACACCTTGTTGGACAAAAGCGCCTTTCCGTTGACCCTTCCGATTAAACAAGCCATAAAACGACCAGAAAAACACATCTGCTGCCACGACTAGTGCTTCTTTAAATGAGCCAAGGGCTTTAAATATACTATTGCCTATCGCTTCGAACAGACCGACATGCACTTTAATATCAGCAGGAGGAACTTGTTCGCTGGAAAAAGTCTTTAGAATTGGTTTTAAATGCTCCGGTATTCCCTGCAGAAAGAAGACTTTACTGTAAGAGAGGATTTTGTCCTGTAAGCTTTCTATAAAGGCTACACCGGCACTATCTATTGATGTTACTGCCGCCAAATCAATAGTAAGAGGTTTTTCTTTGTCCAAAACAGGAGTTACCTGCTCAATCAATAATGGTATTGTTTGAGCATTTACATCTCCTGAAAGGCTGATGATGCTGTTTTGGATGGCTACCTGTTCCATAATCCTAATAGTACATAGAAACACGCAGGAATGCGCTATAATCAGTCTGAATATAATCTTTCTGGATAAAGTCATTGGGAGATTTATCATACTTAGCATTGGCTTTTATATCCAGAGATATATTACGGAAGAGCTTAATATTGATTAGGTTTTCGTTGTAATATTTGGCTGTATCGTCTACCTTATTTTTGGGAAAAAGCACGTCGAAAGTAGAGTTTATACTGATAAATTTAAATAAACTAAAGGCAGAAAAGATGATAGTACTTTCAAATCCACGTTCTACTTTAGATGGGTTTTCCCTGTAAACTTCATAGAGTTCGCCATCGTATGTAACTGTATCGGCATAGGAATATACTGATTTTTGATAATCCTGCTTCCAGCCGTAACCACCCCGGAAGTTCATTGATACAGAGGGAGAGATTGTCCATCTATAAGTCAATCCGGAGCCTTCTCTCAGGTTAATCGGATAGGGTGGTTCTGTCACCACCAGTTTTTTTGAATCATAAGTATAAAGAGTAACATTCTCCTCCGATATCCTCATAAAATTCTTCGGAGATGAGTAGTAAACGTAATCTGGAAAAGCATGCGTACCGACATCAGCTCTGCCGTAGACACCAAAGTTTTTCAGGGTTTTATCCTTTTCCCATGGGAAGAAGACTAAAGAGTTTTTTAGAGAATAATCATCCACATTTACTTTGAAATCTGAGCCGGTAGTTTTGTTGAATCCCAATTCATAGAGACTTTTTACAATAATATGAAATGGCCATTTGTCATATTCAAGCTTGTTATCAAACTGACCGGAAAGATTGATACTACTCACAGGTTTTTTCTCATCAACCAGATTATTCCTGGAGAAATTGACATCTGCATGAATAGCACCCCGATGTAATGATTTACGTGCCAAAGTATCGGTTGATTCCAGCAAACCTGCTCCAATCAGTACATTACGTCCGCCTTCAGGATTAACTACCACTGTTTCTATGTAACTTTTCCCTTCTTCGATGTTTACTGTCGTAAAATTAATTAATGATGATGGAGATTCTCCCTGTAAGGTTATCATATAACTGCCGGGTCTAATAACCCAGACAAAGTCAGTTTCGCCTATTTCATCGCTGGGACTATAGCGTGAACTTAGATGCTCCTTGTAAGTCTGTTGACCCGGAGCTTTGTAATACAGGTCATATTGCATGCGGATTTTTGTTTGATTCTGGTCGATTATGTTAATCATCAATTCACCCCAGGTAGGAATAGCTACTGTCCGCATCTTAGCTAAAACCTCTACATCTGTGGTAATATCCTGCTCACCACCGAACGAGAGGCTGTATTTACCCGGTTTAAGGGTCAGCGCTTCATTCATGTTACCTGTGTGTGCATCTATCTCATTTGATAAAGTATCTAAGTGACTAACAATGTATGAAATCGGAACCTCATTATCAATCTTAAGCGGAACAAGCAATTCTCCGGTACTTACATATTTGTTGCCCAGAGAATCCATCGGAGTTGGGGCTCCTTTGTTGTAAAATTTACTGATGACATCTGCTACTTTATAAGTCTCACGAATAGGCCTGCCACTCAGAAAATCTATGCATCTCCCGGCAAATAAGTCAGTTTCAAACATAATCATTTGATTGTAGGTCTGAACCAGATAATCAACTGATTTATCCCGTAAATCCTGACTTCGTTCATTAACCTGCGAAAAGATAACATCCTGATTAGCAGAATTTCGCAGATAAAACTCCATTCTTATGAAAGCCTGAGGAACATCCCCTTCGACAAATTCAATATTTTGTATATAGGTTTCCAGAAAGTAATCAGGAGTTGCATCTCCCAGATCTCTGGCACATTTACGGAAAATATTGTAAGCATTCAGGCGTTGTGCTATTATATTGGGTACTGCATCATAAAGCCTGTTTGCCCATAAATCTTTTTCAAAATAGGATATTGATGCATAGGAAGTCTTCTTTACTAATTGATTACGGTCATAAGTGCGGGGCAGCTTTGCATCCATAATCTCCAGTGTTTTTTCGAAAGGCTTGCTCTGAATCAAAGCATGGTTTTCTGTTGCCTTTAAATAATCCAACACGTAGTAATTGGGAGGGATGTACTCAGTCTTACTTAAAAAACAACCGCTTTGGCTAAAAAGAATAATCAGAAATGATAAAATCAACAATACAGAAATTGGTTTCTGTCTGAGACTGATTGAAGCAATATTTTTCATCTTACCTTCCTATTCCGTTATTGCCCGGTTTTACTGCCACGTAAGAGCACTGATGGGTTTTCGGAAATCTGTTTGGAAAAATCATTCAGGTTCTCAGCAGCTTCACGTAAATCTTCCAGTGTCTGGAGCAAATCTGTGCGTCCGCGGGTAACTGTCCTATCAGCATTGGCAATCAATGATGAAGTCTTACTTACTGTTACGTCCAAATCCTGAACGAGTTTCACCAAATCGGCTGCTGCCAGCTTTTTGGAAATTGTATTAGCATTTACAATCAGACTATCAAACGGAGCGGAATATACTATTTGATTTATCCTATCCATAGTCTGATTGATATTGGCTGCGATATTACCAATGTCCTTGGTAGTCTGAATAATCATCTGGTCAGTATGACCACCAACAGTATTTATCTGGGAGCGCGTATCGGTAATCAGCAAATTTGTATTACTATTTAGCTCTGTAATGGACTGATTTACGTTTTTACCTACACTTTCCATCTGACCTGTGGCAGAATTAGTAATTCTGTCCAGGTTATTAACAGTTGAAGTTGTAAGTAACGTCATATTCTGATTGGCATTATCAGTAAATTTGGTCAGATTAGAAGCCGCAGAACTCGTAATTTCGGATGCATTGGCAGCAATAACGGATAAACTCTTCAAAGTTCCACCCAGATTTTCTCTGGTATCTGCCAGAAGTAAACTGGTTTGACGTAGGATTTCAGCAATATTGCGTTGGTTTTCGTCATTGGTTATTTTGGAAATATTAGCGGCTATCAAATCAATCTTCTCTGCAATGGATACTGCCCTGCCGGTAATATCGTCAAAGGTGGAAGTACCAACTTTTAAGAAAGACTTAGGTTTTGCTAAAGCAGCCTGATTAGAGCCTCCACGCAGTTCTATAGATTTCAAACCCGTAATCCCAACCGGCACCAGGGTTGCCTCCACATCAGTCTTGATGGGCGTACCGGATTCCACACTGATAGTCAGAATAACTTTGGTTACATCCTTGGGATTGAGCTTGATAGTTTCCACTCTGCCTATTTTTATCCCATGATAGAGAACTGTCCCGCCTACCTGAAGCCCATTAACAGAGGTATCTTCATATTGGACGTAATAGATGTCTCTTTTTTGTAATAACTGGCTGCCTGCCACGACTCCGGCAAAAACCAGGATTAGTACACTACCGATGGCAATAAATATCCCCAGTCTTATCTTTTGTGCTTTTGTTACCATTAGAAACCTCTTTTTATCTCCCCTTTGAGATAGATAAATGCTTTCCCGGAAATCAATACCCGGTCATCAGCCATTTCAACTGTGAATTCTCCACCCCGGCTGGAAGCCTGATAACCCTTCAGTATATTTTTCCCCAGTTTCTTGCTCCAATAGGGTGCCAGACAAGTTTGAGCCGAACCGGTCACAGGGTCTTCATTAATGCCTTCCCAAGGTGCAAAGTAACGGCAGGTATAATCATATTCGCCCATTCCGGCGGCTGTGACAATAATACCAAAGATATTGTCAGATCTAAGCTGGGAGAGTTGTCTAAAATCAGGCTTTAATGATATAATAGTCTCAACGTCCTTATAGACCACAACCATATTACGTGTTGATGAAGAAAACAGCAGTTCTTCTGCATTAGTCAGACTAAAAGCTTTCAAAATCCGTTCATCTACTTCAATTGTTACGGGCTCATCTACAGGAAAGTCAAGCTGAATGGTTTCTCCGGTTCGTCTTGCCAGCAAATCACCGGAACGGCTTTGAAACAACATCAGCTTTTCATTGGGTATAATATCATGAAACAGCACTTTGGCTGAAGCCAGAGTGGCATGTCCGCAAAGGTTTACTTCCGTTTCGGGAGTAAACCATCTGATGTGATATTTACCAAAACCCAGCCTCATGACAAAAGCAGTTTCAGAAAAGCCAAATTCCTTTGCCAGACCCAACATGGCAGCGTCTTCAAAGAATTCTTCCACAATCACCACTGCTGCCTGATTACCCTTATAAAAGCTATCAGCAAATGCATTAACAAAATAAACGGGATATGACATATTTTTATCTACCTCTAAAGATTAATTATTCCTTCGCAAATACGGTCTTTTAGCTTAGTTTGAGTGTCGGAAACTATATAGACATTGCCTCTGCAGATTACGTCTTCACCAAAGGAGATATCGCCTGATACGTTTAATGAATCGCAATTCTGTAGAGATGGAACACCTTTAAAACGTTCCTGCAACTGGTCAATCTTATTATAATATCTTTCATCCAGAGTAATGACCGGCGGTTCTTTCCGGGTTCTTTTTAACACAATCTGATACTGGTCATTGAGCTCATAAGCGTCACTCCAGATTGCCAGCAGATCTGTGGTCTTTTTGACAGGAGCAAAACGTGTGCGTGGCACGACCAATGCTTTTGAGCCTTCAAAAATACCGATAGCGGCTCCCATGGCAGTTTCAAGCTGATAAACCGCAGTGCCTTCCACTGTTTTGGGATTTACAATGAGTGGTAGAAGCAAAACACCCTCGTTTTTATCCATTTCGGCTTTGAGCTTTTCCAAATCAATCCAGATATTATTCGTATTAAAATACTTGTACACTTCTATATTTTGAAACTCACTCACCTCATCATCGGGGCATTGTGCTACTTCTCTCAGCAGCAATCTGCCATCTTTGGTTTCGCTTAAATGCCCGCCTTTCTTATCCACTTCGCTGCGGATACATACTTCCATCAGAAAAGGTATGCCCTGCTTTTCCATATAATCCGGAATGGCAGCATTTACAGTCGCACCCAGATTATCGGAATTGGAAATAAAGGCATATTTTACACCTTTAGCCAGCAGACTGTCCAAAATGCCATTACTATAGATGGCTGAAAAGATATCACCATGTCCGGGAGGATTCCATTTCTGTGTATCGTCTTTCGGAATAAAAGGACTCAGGTCTTGTTTTACTATTCTGGGAAACTTATTCTGAATAAAGTCCAGCGGAATATCGCCCTTTGCCAGGTCAGGATATTTGTCTAAATACCTGATTGTATCTTCATGGGTGCTGTAACTGTCCATAAAGATAAGGTGAATATCACTGCCTTGTTGCGCTCTCAAAGTCAATACCTGCCGCGCGATGATATCCAGGAAATTCATGTTACCTTTCACAGGTAAGAGTGACTTGGCTTTAGATAAACCCATACTCGTTCCCAGACCGCCATTGAGTTTGATGACAACAGTCTTGCGCAGGATTTCTGTATTGGGATTTTGATTGAGGTTTTCATATTGAACGAGGTTTTGAGCAGAAGGAGGCTTGATTTCTTTTTTACCAATTTTACTGCTGGCTCCGGAAGCAAGAATATTGTAGTAAGCAGCAAAAGTCTTGATTACGTTTTCGGAAATGCCTTCCTGCCACATGAGTTTAGCAAAGTCTTCCAGATGTTTGCCCATTCTATTCTCCAAATATTTTATCTACCTGGCTATTTATCAGCTCTTCATCAGCTACAAAGGGAATTGTGATGTGTCCCAAGCCCTGATGTTTTTGATTCCATTCTTCTGAAGTTTTAATAGCAGGAGCATTACGTGCCCAGTTGCGGCGGGCAACTCCTCCCATCACGTCCCATGACAAAGCGGATTTGACTATTTCATCCATGCGTTCACTGCCATCCAGGAGAATACCATTGCCACCATTGATTGACCTGCCTATGCCGACCCCTCCCCCATTGGACAGCACAACCAAAGTCATGCCCCGGGCTGCATTACCGGCAAAGCATTGAGTTGCCATATCGGCAGTGACATTGCTGCCATCATAGATATTGGCTGTTTCTCTAAAAGGAGAATCTGTGCCTGAAACATCATGATGGTCTCTGCCCAGCATAACGGGACCAATCTCACCCTTGCGTACCATTTCATTAAATTTTAAGGCAATGCGCACTCTGCCTTCTTCATCGGAATAGAGGATACGCGCTTTGGTGCCTACTACGAGCTTATTCTGCTCAGCAGTGGCAATCCAATGGTGATTATCCCTGTCTAAAGAACAGCGCAGCGGGTCTATCAAAGCCATCGCAGCATTATCTGTCTTGCGCAGGTCTTCATCCTTACGGCTCAGACATACCCATCTGAATGGACCATAGCCTCTGTCAAAACAGACCGGACCCATGATATCTTCCACATAACTGGGCCAGATAAACCCATCTAACGTATCGATGCCATTACTGGAAATGTCCTTTACTCCTGCTTCAAACACGGAAGCCATGAAGTTATTGCCATAATCCCAAAACTTTGAGCCCTTTTTTGAAAGACTCAACAAGACAAGGAAATGCTTTCTTAATGAAGCATCCACAGCATTCTTAAACACTTTTTCTTCTTTCTTGAGCAGTTCACGTCCCTGTTCAAATGTGAAGCCCTGCGGCGTGTAACCACCTTCATAGACCACGTGACAACTGGTCTGGTCTGATAAAAGCTCTGCCTTGATATTGTTTTTATCCACATATTCCAGCAAATCAACGATATTGCCGTGATAGGCTATGGAAACAGGCTTTTTACTTTGTCTGTACTCATCCACCCAGTGGAAGATTTCTGCCAAATCAGATGAAACTTTGCTCACCCAACCCTGACTGTGACGTGTTTCTATCCTGCTATAATCAACTTCTGCGATAACACCGATTCCACCCGCTATTTCCACAGCTTTAGCCTGAGCGCCACTCATGCCACCCAAACCGGATGTAATGTATAACACGCCGGCTAAATCCTTGTCTTCAGCAATGCCGAGATATTTTCTACCCGCATTGAGTAAGGTTAAGAATGTGCCATGCACGATGCCTTGCGGTCCTATATACATCCAGCCGCCGGCTGTCATTTGTCCGTAATTGGCTACTCCCAACGCTGTGAGACGTTTGAATTCCTCGGGATTATCCCATTTACCTATGACTAAACCATTGGTAGAGATAACTCTCGGTGCATCAGCTTTGCTGGGAAACAGTCCCAATGGATGTCCCGACGACATGACCAAAGTCTGCTCATCGGTCATCACCTCCAGATATTGTTTAATCAGATTGTATTGCATCCAGTTTTGACACACCTGCCCTGTTTCACCATAAGTGACCAGTTCATAAGGATATAAAGCTATTTCAAAATCGAGATTGTTGTCTATCATTACCTGCAAAGCCCTGCCGGCAGCACTGCCTTTGTATTGATCAATCGCTTTGCCTGTAATTTTGCCAGCCGGTCTGTAGCGGTAACCATAAATGCGCCCCATCGTCTGTAGCTCTTCCAGAAACTCAGCAGCCAGCTCCGCATGTAAGTGTTTAGGGATATATCTCAGCGCATTTTTGAGGGCAATACCAATCTCTTTTTGGTTAAGAGCAAGACCTCTGTTCGGCGCTCTGCGTATCCCCGCTTCAAATGACTTTATCGGTGGCAAGCTATCCGGTAATTGTATATTTATAGGATTGTTAAGTGACATGTATTTCTCCTATCGTAATGTGAATTTAGCACGATATTCAACCGTGTTTTTATGGATATACTTCTTTTGTTTTATGATATTTTAAACAAAGGTGGGTGTCAAGGAAATTCGCTATATGCCTTTTCAATTAGTAATTGTTAATGCAGTTTATTGTACCCCATTTACAACTCGGAAGAAATTGCTCTATAGAACTTAAAAAGGGTATGTTCGTATTATTGAACCAACTTGCCAGCAGAAATGCTGCAAGCACAATTAGAACATTCCCTATTAAATAAGTATAAAATGAGCTTCTGTGAGTTTTCCATTTATCCCATTGTGCTATTGTCTTAAAACCAATATATATCCAGATATAGTCTATATGGTGTGTTATTAATAACCAAGGATAGACATATAATTCTATAAATCCAAGTAACATAGGGTAAAGAGTATTGAAATGAAATCTATAAATTAAACAACTTATATCGGGTTTACACTCTTTCCCATTACCCATATAAATTTCTGTGCTATCTTCTAACACAATAGGATAAAACCCCACAAGCGAATTAATCCACAAATTTGTAATAAGTTTGACCTTTTCCCATAGTTTAACATCATCAATCGGAAGCATTTTGTCATAATAATTCCCGCTTCTCATTAATTGAACTATAGACCTTGCGAATATAGTAAAGTAGAATACGATAGATATGTAAATTGCTAATTCCTCAAAAGATTTTAGCAATAAGAAGAGCAGGATTGATGAAATAAATAAAAACAAATCAATTAGTAATACAAGTGTAACAATATTGTTTTTTTCTTTATCTGACTCTTTACGGATATAATCAATTTTGATTGAAACCTTTACCATAAAGGATTCTACTCCTTCTCAAGAAACTCTTGTAGTGGTTTATTCCCTCTTTGAGAATTACAATGCAAACAGGCTGTTCTTAGATTGTCAAGGGAGTTATCTCCACCTTTGCTAACTGGCTCTATATGATCCAATGTAGCGCTGAATCTTGTTAGCAACTTATCGCATTTATAACATCTATAACCATCTCTTTCAAATACTTTGAGTATGTTTTCTTTGATATTATAGAAATCGGCTTCTTTTTCAAAGTTGACATTCGCAGTTTCTGTTGTTTGAGACTCCTTCATTCTATTTCTACAAATCTCTATTTCTTCTGGTAAGTAAATTCTGTACAATGTACCATCTCTATTAGTATCGCCAGCTTTCTTTATAACTCCCTTTTCTTCAAGACTTCTCAGATTATCTTGGACAGTTTTATCACATAAAGATTTTTTTGAATCAGACCCTTTAAATTTTGATCCAATAGACTTACCAATCAATGTATTACTTACCCTTAGATTTACATCACCTTTTTCAACAATACTATGCCTAAACAGAAACCAGAATATACTAACTTCATATGGAGATAGTAAGGGCTGAAGATAATCAACTATCGATGAAATTAATTCCGGCAATTCCAAGTAATTAAATGACTCTTTAATTGTTTTTTCTTCCTCACCCTTTGAAGATTGTTCCATTTTATCCAAAAGTACCCTAATTTGTTGAATCTCATTATTCATTATACAACTCTCTAAACAATTATTATAATACTCTTATTGTATATTATATTGAGTGTCAAGATATTTAATTGCCCAATCTATATATCCCCTTCCTATCATCTATGATTCACCGTACATTCTCGGTACTTTCTCGGTACTTCCTCGGACTTAGTCCGAGGAAGTACCGAGAAAGTATGGTGATTCTACGGGGATTCCTACTACATATCAACGGGAAAGCTGCGGGATATGGGGATAAAGTTAAATACTCTAAAATTCAGTTCCTTTACCTGGTCTGGTTTCTATTACTCCACTATTGCAATTCACTTTGGTTGTCACAAGGGCAAATTGGTTATCTTTCTTAATGATTCCCATTCCTTTGAGTGTCACAATACCGTATGAGGAAGCAATCAGGCGAAATTCTCCATCATTGGTTGTGTGGCTGTTTTGAGGTCCGTCAAAATGACCGGTGAAGGCAATAATTTTGGGAATCGTCACATTTAAGGGGTTTTTATCTGCACCTCCGATAGATTCAGGGCAGTTGTAATATTGATTAATCATAGCAGCGCAGTTTTGTAGTTCTCTTGAAACTTTATACTCATTATCTTTATAATCCTGCTCTATAGCGCTGCTTTTGTTTGTAATTTCTATTGGTTCATTTTGATTCACCGGGTCACGCTTAAGGGTATTATCCGCTACCTGGGTGTTGTCAGGTCGTTCTTGGGATTCTCTTTGTTTAATTTGCTCCAGAATATACTGCTCATTCGGTACTTCGTCTTTCACTGGTTTATTGGTCACTATTACAATTGTCACAATGATGCCAATACCTATCAACAGTATTAAACTCACTATAATCATCATTTGCTTATTACTCATGTTATGCACCTTTTATCAGTCCTGTTTTCAATTGAACCAATATTACAGTTCTTATGTGAAATTGTCAATATCTTTGAGTATTTCGTACCATAGGGTGGCATCCTGTTGTAACCTGAGGTTTGATACCTCAGGAAAAATAATGTGTCGGATGCAATCCGACACTAACAACAGCTTAAAAAGCTATGTTACTGGGATGGATACTTCACTTGACAAATATTGCAAAGCGTTATAAGCGTAATTCAATTAAATAATTGGAGTTGTTGTTGTGAAAATATGTATGATGCTAATCCTGTTTGTTCTGACTTTTACTCTTGTTTCTGCCTTATCTATTGATGATTCTATCAATACTGTTATGAATGATGCAAATATCGAGAATCACGACGGTGAGAGCTATTTAATCTATTACAATTTCAATGGTGAATTCCCTGATGAAGACGGCGCATATCAGTACATCGCCGGAGCGGCATTACTCTTTCAGTGGGTACAAAAAGACTTGTGTGAATATACCCAATCCTCTTTTACAGACAAGATAAAAACAGTGAAGTATATATCTTGCCCTTATGGTGGCGACGATAATGACTACATGGCGATTATCCCCATGTCCGCCATCGATAACGAAGTATCTGAGGCTGAAGCTGAAGGATTAGACCAGATGGAATGTTATGACCTTGTTCTGGATTATGTCAGAAGCTATAGTAGAAATGTGACTCTGGATGCGTTTTTAGGTAATTAAGTCTCTATTCTCCTGACCTCATACTATATATCACCTCTAAGCTCAATAGTCTTGCGTGCCCTTTCAATGGCTGCATATCTCTTTTTGCGTTCAGTATTGGCAAATAAGATGAATAGAATTACAAAAACTACAATGGCAATGATAGCATATCTCTTACGTGATTTCTTCTTACTATCTTTATTGGTAATGGAGCCGGCCTTACTCCTTTTTAACAGAATTATAGATAATAGACCAATGCTTATCAGCATAAGACAGATAATTATAAGTGATGCCATATCTTGTTCCCCAAGTTTAAGACTTATTCCATTTATATACTGATTATCTTGATATTGCTTACCGGTAAATTGACATAATTGTCAATAAAAGAATTTCATGTCTTTGTGTCACTGAATCGACAATAAATCACACGCCGCCTCCACGCGGGTTCCACGCGGGGAAAAGCCGGGGTGGGATTCGGGTGGAGGGGGCGTTTCTTTTATGGTTTTATTTATGGATGTTACGTGCTTTATTAGTTGATACTATTTATGAAGTCTGTCAGTTTAGTAACTATCTGGGTTGGATTCCCGGCTACAAGGGCATGACCATAATCTTTGTATGTAAAGCATTGACATTGGTGGACAGTTTTGGATAGTAATAGTTATTGTTGGACCGGGCTGGGTTCACTGGCAAGTATTTTCCGTAGCTGTTGAGTCTTTGGATTTGCGTTTGGTCACGTGAGGCACGTAACCTACTATAATCAATCTTTACTCAGAAATTCGAGCGCTGCTTCCAGTTCTGAGTCTTTACCTTGCACAACTGCTTCAATGGTGCGGGGAACTATAATATCAGGTATGATACCGACTCCATGAAATCTGCTGCCATCGGGATTATGTACAAACATACCTGTCCACCAGGCTCCCAAATCACAGGGATAAGTGCCCATGACTATGTTGCCTGTCACTCCGGCTGTAGGCTGTCCGATGATGGTACCCAGCTTGTTATATTTGATTTCCATCAGAACAGATTCGCAATAACTGACGCTATAGCCTCCACACAGGAAAACGCATTTAGCCGTGATATGCGGTTCCTTAGGTTGCAGATTCCATTCATCACTTTGCGAACCGTGGTATGACAGAAAACTGTTATCAGGATAGATTGACCGCTTAACATAACCACTCAATGTCATATCTGGTTTTGCTAATAGATAGTTGAGGATGTTGGTGCGTTGAGGATAATCTCTCAGGTCAAAGATAATACCTTGGGCTTGGGTAAGCTCTGTCATGAGTGAATCCAGTTCATCACTATTCACCCCTTTCGTACCCAGATTTACATAATAGATGCTGTCAGAAAGCTTGCTAAACTTACCTTCACGATTATACCAACCTGCAACAGTGTATAATCCGAAAGTGGCATTTTGAGTTAATTTCTTGTTATCAGGTGTTTTGAAAGTAAACTGAGCAATTGAATCCTGAAAAGACCTCATAGCCCGGATAAAGAGATATTTGTCTGTATTCTGTAAGGTACCGGAAACATAATATTTTCGGTATTTATTGATGTATTGGGCAATGGGTTTGTGGTTAAACCGGATTAGTTCAGAGCCGGAAGGAATAGCAAGAGAAGTATCTGCAACAGCGGTTACAATCCACTTTCCTTCAATGGGCTCAGCATTGAAACCAGGCATCTTTCTATCCAGCTTGTCATCAAAAAAGGTGGCATGACTATCTTTCGTCTGGGAAGCCAATTCACACATAATGAACACAAAGTCTGTGAGATTTTTACATTGGAGCGTTTGCCTGAGAGCTTTTTCAAAGTCTTTGCTCCAGTCTGTCTCTGCATATTGCCAGTAAGGGAAAAAGTGCTGCAACTCGTTCCAATAGATCATTAGAGCAGCCAGATAGTTATTGTGATTGGTGCGGTCATGCGTATCTATGAGAGCAAGATTGTCTTTTAATTGTTTCAATTTGTTTTTATCTGCAGGTGGATAAGTCTGAGCAGTAGAGCAATAAAGAGACAAAGGCAGCAAACATGATAAACCTTTGACCAGAGGTTTATTCATAAAGGTTTTGGCTGGTACTTCTTCATCAAACAGCTTGGTAAAATATCCCCAAGTGTATGGCAAATCTGTAGTTGATTTCTGAATGCTAAGCACGTTATTGCCGTTAATGTTTTCGACATAAGTGTCATTATCCGGCGCCTGACCATTAAACGGATTGATATTAACCTTCAGACCGTTGGGCATAGCTCCAGGCATGGAAGTGGTGAAATCGTTATAATAAATCTGTTTATATTCATTGTTAATCAGGGCTTCACACTTAATCGAATCAATCTGCACTTTGGCAATGTTACCCAGATATATCCACATTGCAGGATTATCTGTAGTAATATCATTGAATACAAAGCTCTTATGTTCCCAATCATCAGTCAGAAGCGAATCGGCTTGATTAACCTGACCGCAGACACCATATATTTCATATTTTAGTGTGTCGCCGGCTGCTTTTCGTATGGAAAAGGATAATCTCATGGCTTGGGGTATGCTGCTTAGTTTATCAGTTACCAGGGTAATGAAGGCAACAATGTAATCATCTCTGTGTTTCTTTGGTATTCGGAAAGGACGATACGTTCTGTGCGATTGATAATATGACTCAGGTTTGTTTTGATAACCTTTATATTGCCAGCAGGTTTGTCTGTATCCCGTGGTGTCAGGTGGAACCAGCTTTGACCAATCATAGACCTGGTCCTGCTTTGTGGAATATAGCTCCAGAGTGGGAGCAACAGGTATAAACAGGTCATAAAGGATATTGGTCAATTCCTTGTCATCATTGGCATTGATAACCTTTCCCGAACCATATGAAGCAAACTGTTCCCAGTCTATCTCCTGTGCTTCGTCAGAAGGATGAAAATGCCGTACATAGCCATATAGTTTGTTAAAAGCTGTAAGATTGCGAATTTGCCTGTTGAGACTACCCGTTTGGGCATAAAAGACGGAGATACTAATCAGAAACAAAAACAAAATCAGAGTTTTCTGCATAAACGCTCCATTACATAAATTTATTTGCCTGAAAATATATTTAAATCGTGTGTCGTTTTGACAGACATATATTTGCTTATCGAGTATTTAGTGTCTTTCGGGATTACATAAATCAATGTATTTTTAGCGCTTTCCTCGTGATAGTTGATTGCTCCGTTTGAATCCTGATTATATACATTCCCGGCGCAGATACATTTCCACTAGTGTCTTTTCCATCCCAATTCAGAGTATTTAATCCGGCTTGTTTACTTCCTACAGAAAGGGTTCTCACTTTTCTGCCTTTGATATCGTAAATTTGGCATTCTACTTTGCTGCTCTTACTTAGATTGATATCTACTGACACAGTCCTGTTAAAGGGGTTGGGATAGACTGAGGCATATTCAATGGGTTGAGGGATTACCTCATCAGTTATATCTGTAGTAACGCCATCGGGCATAATCTTCATTACACGTGTATAATTAACCCATCCATAATAAGGCACGTTGGTTAAGGAATCATAACCGGCTATACCCCATTTACGGTCATATAGAGCAGTCAGGATGCTTCCGTTAGGAGCTAGCTTTAGCCATCTGGTAATAATGTTATCATCATTATGATGTGTAATCGATAAATTGTCAGACCACAACATGTTTCCATTCCAATCATACTTTGATAAACACATGGAACTGGACGTCTGGCTTTCAGGAATAACAATACAATTGGCATCAGCTACAACAGGAACAAAGCGCGGAGGATTTGACATTGGCACGGTCATTAAATAAGTGCTGACATTATTTTCATATTTATAGCAGTTGATACTGGTATCCTGTAATGCGGTTACAATAAATCTACCGGGGACGTTAGTGTTTGATAGATAAGCTCCTTCTCCCGGTTGAATAACATTGCTTGATTCAACTGTACCCGTGCTGTTGAGTGTATAAATCTCATAAAACTGATCTGATCTTTGCATACCTATAACAAAATGTGTACTATCAACTATATACACTTTCTGGAATGTTGAGAATACTGTTGCTATAGTACTCAAATCAAATGAGCAATTCCAGATAACGTTAGCTGATGTATCCATGTAATAAGCCTCTATCTGGTACCCCGAAACATCGATATTACGAAACAATATCAGGCAGTGAGTGTCGTCAATCTGGCTGATTCCATCGATAATGTAAGAGCTACTAGGAAATAGTATCGGATTGGAATAATCATCGGGACCATAACACCACTTGAAAACGTTACCTGATAAAACAGGAAAAGCCAGGGAATTTAATCCATTCACCACACTTCTGTGATATATGTAACCTGGATAATCATCAGCAGCAAATTCTTCTTGAGATAGAGATGTAAGAGTGTTATCTGTACCAAACTGATAAACATCCAGATTACTATTTGAATATCCAGCAATGAAGTTACCCCAGGTATGTTCAACAGTAAAAAAACACCTGCTTTCTGAATTGACTTGCAACTCAATAATCTCACTGTTTCCCCATGTCGAGTCAGTTGATGTAGATTCATTGAAAGAGAACTCATAAGGAGAATCCTGTCCATAAACAAAAGAGATGATTGGCAGGATCAACATAGTAATAAGGGTTAACTTAACAAATTTATTATTGCACATTATTTCTTCTCCTTGACTATTTCCAATTTGTAGAATGAATAATTATCCAAGTACTTTTCTAAAATAAATTAATTCATATTTGTGTCAAGTCCGATTTTCTCTTTATAAAAGCTGGATTGCGCTTTTATATGTTGAGGAATATTTGAGGTAAGAATCTATTCTGGTTATCATCTTTATGCGATTTGCAAATATTCACATTGTGAAATGAGCTATTTTGAATATACTATTGGTTTACAGTATAGTTGCGATGTGAAACTCACAAGCCAATTGATAACATTATGTAATCCATTGACTGCAATACAATTGATTAAGAATCCAACCATTGGAGACTCACCGGCTTTGAGACCTTACTTATTGGAAAAACCATGAAGGAGTTGATATGATACGTTACATTCCGGCGTTTATTTTGCAGAACTATGAAGAGAATAATCATCATGGGACTCTTTCAGCCTATATTCTGTTGTTTGATATTGCAGATTTTACCAAAATCGGAACCACTTTACAGAAAGAGGGAAAACAGGGAGCTGAGGAACTCAGCCGATTTCTGGAAATAGTGTTTGGCACACCAATAGAACTAGTTGAGAAATATGGCGGATTTGTCAGTGTCTTTGCCGGAGATGCATTTTGTGCCATCTTTCCTGATGCTGAAGCCAAAAACATTGTCTCAGCAGTCAATTCAATCAGTAAACACTTTAAGGATAACCGAATATATAAAACTTTGACCGGAGATATTGCATTGCAGGTACGGCAAACAATAGGTTTTGGTTCTCTGGATTGGCAGATATTCAGGAATGATTTGCAAAACGAGTATGTCTTTCATGGTAATGTCATGCAGGAAGTAGGCGTACTTTCTTTACAGAAGTCTGAAGTCATTTGGTCAGAAGCTGCGGCACAAATGGTAGGTATTCAGCAGTTTTCTGCTGAAGGAATTGGCTGGATATCACTGGATGAATCTATTACTCCAGGTTTAACCGGCAAAGAGTATCACTACAATCCAAATACCCCTTTGCTGTTCTGTCATCCCAGATACAGAGATATTATCCCTGAAAACGAAATCCGAACCGCTGCTTTTTGTTTTGCATCATTAGAAAAGATAGCAATCGCAGAAAGAGAGGAAGCAATAGCCAATCTGCATGTGCTGGCAAATAAGTACGGAGCTTTTCTCAACAAGCTGGACTTTACAGATAAGGGATTGGTTGCTCTGCTGCTGTTTGGATTACCTCACAGTGTAGGCAAGACATTGGAGCGGATATGCAGCTTTTCAGTAGAAGCAGTAGACAGCATTCCGGATATAGTATTGGGCATAAGCTGTGGCAGTGTGTTTGCAGGCTTTATTGGCTGTGGTGAGATAAGTGAATATACAGCCTTTGGTCATCCTGTCAATCTGGCTTCGCGATTAATGAGTAATGCCCGGGCAGGAGAAATCCTGGCAGATACGTTTCTATGGCAGGAGATGAATGCTCAATATGATTTTGACTATCTGGGTTCATTGTATCTAAAAGGAATTGCATTGCCGATGCGCTATTATCAGCTAAGTCAACGTGCCAAAGACAGGGCTTGGCGCCAGGAAAGCAGGTTCGTGGGCAGAGACGAAGAACTCTTTGAAATCAAGGCATTGGTTGATAACAGCATTGCATCACAAGAAAACACTATTATTTATGTCTCAGGCGATGCCGGTATCGGCAAAAGCAGATTAGTCAAAGAAGCTTTGGCATATTATTCTGCCATTACCTATCATAAATTCACGATAACCTGTGATACATATCTCCCCAAACCCCTGGAAGCAATCAAGCAAATAATCAGAACATTTGCTTATTACAATCCTCAACTACCGGAAGATGCCGGCATAGCTATGTTCAAAGGTCTGTGGATGTCTCTTGCTCAGGATGATGCAGAATTGCAAAGAATTGAATCCATCATTGCCTGGTTACTGGGCTATGAATGGCTGGGTTCTATCTGGAACATCCTGCCTTCTGATGAGAAACCCAACCAGCTTAGAAACGCCTTTATCCGCTTTATGAAACAATTGGCAACAACAAAACCTGTTCTGATTCATCTGGACGATGGACAATGGTTGGCTGAGGAAAGCAAGGTTTATCTGCAAAAGCTTAGTGAAAAATCCATCGCTCCTATCATTATTGTATCATCCTGCCGTTATCTGGAAAATGGAGAAAAGGTAGAGCTGAAACTTTGCAAACACAAAAGATTTGACCTTGATTTAAATTCTTTAAGTGATTTGGGTAGTTATGAACTGATAAAGTCAATTTTGAGATTGGAATATATACCAGAAGAAACCTTGAGTCTGATTACTAATAGGTCTATGGGTAATCCGCTTTTTATAGAACAGCTTACGTCCTATCTGATGGAAAGTAACAGCATTAATAACAAAGGCGTGATTACCGGAGAGATTGATTACCTAAGTTCTTTCAGTATCAGCGATATAATCAGCAACCGTATTGACCGTCTTAACGAAAAAGTACGTGAATGTATGTTTAATGCCAGTGTCCTGGGTACAGAGTTTAATGTCCGTGTCTTATCTCAGATGCTCAAGGCAGAGCCTGTAGCGGAACTTGAAGCAGGTGTGAAAAACCGCATCTGGAGAGATATGGACGAATTGAGGTATGTATTTACCCATATTCTGATTAAAGATATTATCTACCAGCGAATGGTGAGTGAAAAGCTCCAAATGCTACATAAGACTGCTGCTGAATCCATGGAAATTGTGTTTGCCGACAAGCTGGATGAATATGCAGTGGAAACAGCAATACATTTTGAGAAAGGAAATCTGCCACTCAAAGCAGCAGACTATTATGACAGAGCAGGCTGCTATTTCAGAGATACCTATGATTTTGCCGGTGGTGTTTTAAACTTAAACAAAGCCCTGCAACTCAGGGAAATGGTATTAGGTGCAGAACATGTCGATACGGCAGATTCTTTAACAAATTTGGCTGCTTTGCATAAGTCACAAGGCAAGAATGAACTGGCAGAACCACTATATATGAGAGCTTTGGAAATACTGGAAAAAGTTCTTGGCATAGATCATCCCGATATTATAGCTCCTCTCAATAATCTGGCTGTCATGTATAAAGATCAGGATAAATATGAACAAGCTGAGCCTCTTTATCTGAAGGCTTTGAAAATTAAAGAAAAGGTACTTGGTGCTCAGCATCCGGATACTGCCCCGTCTCTGCTCAATCTGGCTCACTTGTTCTGGTTACAGGGTAAGTATGAAGAAGCCGGACCATATTACCAGAGAGTCATGGATATATATGAGACGATATTAGGTGCCGAACATCCTGATACAGCAAATATCTCTAATGACCAGGCTTCCATTTATCAGTATCAGGGTAGCCATGACCAACCTGAGTCGCTCTACCAAAGAGAGTTGCAAATCAGAGAGATTGTTCTTAGCGCTGAACATCCGGATACAGCGGGATTACTTTCTAACTTAGCCAGTCTGTATTGGCTGCAAGGTAATTATAAACAGGCAGTCCCTTTATATCAGAAAGTACTGGAAATCAAAGAAAATGGCATGGGTCCTGAGCACCCTGAAACCGCGAAAGCACTAAATAATCTGGCAAGCTTATATGATTCTCAGGGCAGGTATGACAAATCAGAACCTCTTTACATCAGAGCTCTGGATATTAGAAAAAAAGTATTGGGTGCTGAACATCCTCTAACTGCACAGTCCATGAATAATCTGGCAGGTTTATATGATTCACAGGATAATTTTGGACAGGCAGAACCACTTTACCTGAAAGCGCTCGAAATCAGAGAAAAAGTACTGGGAGTAGAACACCCTCTGACTGCACAATCCATGAATAATCTGGCAAGCTTTTATGATTCTCAGGGCAAAAATGACCAGGCTGAACAGATTTATCTGAAAGCACTGGATATTAAAGAAAAAGTCCTTGGTGCCGGTCAGCCTAATATAACAACATCCATGAATAATCTGGAAGACTTATATAGTTATCAGGGCAGATATGACCAGGCTGAACAACTGTATCAAAGAGCTTTGAAGGTATGGGAAAAAGTCCTTAATACCGGTCATCCAACTATGGCAGCATCTATGAATAACCTGGCTGAGTTTTATAGCTCTCAAGGTAAGTATGACCAAGCTGAAACACTTTACCAGAGCGCTTTGAAGATTTGGGAAAAAGTGATGGATACTGAGCATCCGCACACTTTAAAAAGCATCAAAGGACTAGTAGAATTATACGAAAAGACCGGAGAACTTGATAAAGCAAAAGTATATCAAGCCAGGATGGATAATATTACAAACAAACCTGAATAGAAACTATTATCATTTGATTTCAAATATTCCTCTTGCCAAAAAGGCGGACTCGGATATTCTATAGTTAGAAATTAACCTGCGATGAGGGAAGCATCTGTCATCAAGGGAAAGAACTAAACCTCTTTCTTGCATTTATTGAAGCTTCTCTATTGCAATCACGGAGCTAAAACATGGAAGACAAAATGCACGTTGTTACGATTGTAATCAATAATGTAGAAGAAGCTTATCATCCCATTACGGAGCTTTTGCACGGGTATTCTTCCAAAATTAAACTGAGGGTAGGTTATCCAATGAAAGACAAAAACGTCTCTGTTATTTTTCTAATCATGGAAATGAACCTGGATGATATGGGCGCTTTTTCGGGTAAACTCGGTCAGATGAAATCAGTAAACGTTAAAAGCATAACACTCAAGATATGAGTATGCTTTTTAGAGATACGGACACATGGAGACACAGAGACACGGAGACACAGAGACATGTTTTATAAAAGTAGATTAAGCGCCCTCGCTTGATCAAAGAAAATTATTTAAGTTAGTTAAAACAGCATGGATTCCTGCCTCCGTAGGAATGACAAAATTGAAAAAAGCGTTTGGACAACCGAGTCGGTTATCCTACCGTTATAAATTGGAGTAAGAATGAAGTTTAATATTGAAGGACTCAAGACATTCATTCCCGATGCAGAGATTAATGCGCATCTGGAACAACAAAAGCACATAGACAGTATAAAAATCAGAGATATCATCAACAAGTCTCTTGATAAGCAAAGACTTAATCCCGATGAAACTGCTGCGCTACTCAATGTAACAGACCCTGAACTAAAGCAGATGATTCTGAACGGTGCAAAGACATTGAAAGAACGTATATATGGCAACAGGATAGTGCTTTTTGCGCCACTGTATGTCGGCAATGACTGCATCAATGATTGTGTCTATTGCGGCTTCCGCAGCAGCAATGCTGAATGTATGCGCTCAACCCTGTCGCATGACCAACTGATAAATGAAACCAAAGCTCTGGAAGAAGCAGGACATAAACGGCTCATTATGGTCTATGGCGAACACCCGAAATACAGCCCGGAGTATATTGCCGAGACGGTGGAAACCGTATATGCCACCAAAAGCGGAAAAGGCGAAATACGGCGTGTTAATATCAATGCAGCTCCGCTCGATGTGGAAGGCTTTCGCATAGTTAAGCAAACAGGTATCGGCACTTATCAGATATTCCAGGAGACATATCATCAACCCACTTATGAGAAAATGCACCCCAGAGGACCTAAAAGCAGTTTTCTGTGGAGACTGTATGGCCTGGACAGAGCTATGCAGGCAGGCATTGACGACCTTGGTATCGGCGCTTTGATGGGTCTTTATGACTACCGTTTTGAAGTAATGGGATTATTGTATCACACTATACATCTGGAAGACACATTCGGAGTAGGTCCTCACACTATTTCTTTCCCACGCATTGAACCTGCTGTAGGTACTGAATTTACACAGCATCCACCTTTCAGGGTTACTGATGAACAATTTAAACATCTGGTCGCAACTATCAGATTGAGTGTTCCTTACACCGGTATGATTCTAACCGCCCGTGAACCAATTGCCATCCGCAATGAAGTGCTGAGCTATGGTGTCTCACAGATTGATGCCGGCAGCAGCATCGGTGTTGGCTCTTATTCTGCTGATAATGATGAAGCATTTAAAAAAGCCCAGTTTGTCTTAGGAGATACCAGAACTCTGGATGAAGTAATCTTTGAGCTGGCAGAACACGGCTATATCCCTTCTTTCTGTACAAGCTGCTACAGAGCCGGCAGGACAGGCGAACACTTCATGGAATTTGCCATACCCGGCTTTGTGAAAAGATTCTGCACACCTAATGCACTGCTTACTTTTGCCGAATACTTGTATGATTATTCTTCAGAACGCACCTTAAAAGCAGGAATGGCATTGATAGAAAAGGAACTGACCCAGATACCGGATGCAGCAATGCAAGCTAATGTTCGCGATAAGCTGAAGCAAATGCAAACCGGTAAACGGGATATGTACTTTTAAACCCGGAAGACCCGATACACAAAAGAAAGACTTCCGCAGATAATCTGGCTAATCACGTATTAGTCTATGTGGATAGCTGTATCGTGTGTCTAAGCAGAAATTGATTTTCCCCCTGAGAAACAGAGCCGCATAAAACCGGTTAGTAGTCATTCAAGTCGCGTTTTACCATATCTTATCCTCTCCTATATTATTTGTCTCTTGTTAATCTTTCTTTAAATGATTGTAGATTGTGCATAATATACGCTAGTGCTGCGCCTTTGCTACTCCAATGATTCCCCTATGTTCATTTGGGAGTCATCTGGGTGTCATCCGGGTGTCATCCGGGTGTCTTAAGGGCAAGCTATGTGCACTGAAAGAAAGATGAACAATGGATGAAAGATGAATGAAAGAATAAGAATGAATATAAGCAATGAGTCGTGTTAACAAGTTGACATCCAGGTAACCATAAGGATGAAAGAATATAGCAAAGCCTTCATATAGAGAAAGGATTGCAAATCAACCTTCTCTTGCCTGATTCGCCATCAAAATATGATGTTTTGCATATTATGTGCTTTTTATTGACAATGCTGAGAATAAATAAAATATGACAATTCGATTACAAGTTTTTACTAAGGATAGATAATTTTTATGCTGATAATTGAAACTCAGGACATCATCAAAGACTATGATATGGGAAAAGTTAAGGTAAGAGCCTTGAACGGAATCAATCTGAAAATTGAGAAAGGTGAGTTTGTAGCCATCATGGGACCATCAGGTTCAGGAAAAAGTACTTTAATGCATATCATCGGTTGTCTGGATACACCTTCAGAAGGTAATTATATATTGGATAATATCAAAGTAAACGAGCTGAAGAAAAGTGAATTGGCTTCCATCAGGAATAAAGAAGTAGGTTTTGTCTTTCAGACCTTTAATCTATTGCCGCATCTGAATATCCTGAAAAACGTTGAATTGCCCTTGATGTATGCAGGGATGTCCTACAAAGAAAGGATAAAAAAGGCACGGGATGTGTTGACCAGCGTGGGTTTAAGTGACAGATTAAAGCATAAACCTTCAGAGCTTTCCGGTGGTCAAAGACAAAGAGTAGCCATCGCCAGAGCAATTGTTAATAATCCTACCATCCTGTTAGCAGATGAACCCACCGGCAATCTGGATACTCAGGCTGGGGGTGACATTTTGAGTATATTTAATGATTTGCATGCGCAAGGACACACCATAATCATTGTCACGCATGACCTGGCAGTGGCAAACAGAGCAAACCGGATAATCAGAATCATTGACGGGAAAATTGTAGATGGCGATATCGCTGCGTGAATCGGTTGAAATCGGCTTAGCAGATATCTGGACCAGAAAAGTACGTTCAATTGTAACAGTGATTGGTATAATCCTTGGCGTGATGTCAATCATGGTGGTATTGGCAATCGTTAATGGTATGAACAAAAGTACAATGCAATGGATGAATGAACGCGGTGGATTAAATAAAATAGAAGTTCATCCCAATTGGAGCATGAAGCAAGAAGATTGGGCTTATGCCTATTTTACCCTTAATGAGATTAAGCTCATCCGTTCCCTGATTCCGGAAGCAAAAGCTTTCACTCCGGTAGTTAGTGCCAGAAATATCCCTGTCCAAAAAGGTGATTTATCTTATGAATCATCTGTACGTGGTGTCTTTCCTGATATGCCGATAATCGAAGAATGGAAACTGAAATCAGGACGATTTATCAACTATTATGACCTGAATAATTTTAATAATGTGGTTGTGCTGGGCAGTACTGTCGCAACTGAACTCTTTGGCAATAAAAACCCGCTTGGACAGTATGTTAGCATTCAGAATCAAGCGCTTATGGTAATCGGAGTCATGCAGGAAAAGAACCTGGTTCAGCAAGGTGGATTTGGTGGTGGTAACATGCTGGAGCATATGAACCGCAGAACATTCGTACCTCTGACAACCATGTTCAGAAAGTCTGCAATATCCCAGCAAATCAATCAACTAGAGGTTAAAGCTAATAATCCTGAGGAAGCCGTAAAACTGCGGACAAACCTGCAGAATATCATCCTGAATCTCAAACAGGGCAGGCATGTTTTTGAAGTTAGTTCTGCCAAGGAAATGATGGACCAGATGAAACAGAACTCCATGATCTTTACTGTTATCTTTGTTTTGATAGCTGTAATCTCATTGCTGGTGGGAGGGATAGTCATCATGAATATTATGCTGGCTTCCATCCAGGAAAGAACCAGAGAAATCGGAGTCAGGCTGGCAATTGGGGCAAGAAGAATAGATATCTTTATCCAGTTCATGGTGCAGGCTGTTTTGATAACTACATTGGGTGGAGTTATTGGAATCATGCTTGGTTTTGGAATTCTTAATATAGTAGGCAAGTATCTCGAAATGAGTTTATCTGCTTCCATGCAAATGATAGGAACGGCATTGCTTGTTTCTGTAGGAGTCGGTTTGATTTTTGGAGTAGTCCCGGCAATCAGAGCAAGTAATCTGAATCCTGTAACCGCTTTGAGGAACGAATAATATGAAGAGAATAATCACTGAACTAAAGCATGATGAAGATATCGTAAAACTCTCCCCCTGGAAAAGACTTTTTATCCTGCTCTTTTACTATATGAGATTGGGTTTGCATGACTTATTCAGATTGTTTTCGCACATCACGGATAACGATAAGCGTAAACTGATGTATGAAAACATTCACAAGTTCTTAGTACTATTTTATAAGAAATCTACTCAGGAACAGATACTAAAAGAAGCTGCTGCTCTTACCTATATAACAATACTGGGGTTTATTCCCTTCTTGTTTTTTATTGTGTTTCTGGTGCCCAAATTACCCTTCCTGTCAATTAACTCCAAATTCCAGACTCATCTCTATCAGAACTTTCTGCCGGTATCAACCGGTGATGTGGGCTTCCTTGTTTCTCAGTTGATAGCTAAAAGAGCACCCTTTAATGTTTTCAGCTTTGTAGTGGCAATAGTTACATCTTATTCACTTTTTAAGGTTATCAGAGATGCTTTTGACAGAATTCTCGTAATGGAATTTCAGCCGCCGAAAGATTGGCTCGCTCAGTTGTTAAAGTTCTTCGGAACAATAATTTTTGGGTTTATTATCATTTTACTGCTGTTTTCCAGCTCTTCATTACCGATTATATCCAGCCTGTTGAATATTCCACTTTTTAAAAAGCAGCTACTCTATATCTTACCCTTTGTCCTGCAGTTTTTGGCACTAGTTTTTATGTATATGATCCTGCCTTCCATCAAAGTAAAACGTAGTTCTTTGTACAGAGCAGCCTTTTGGACAACTCTGGTCTGGGTCATATTCAAAGGTTTCTTTGACTATTATATCTATAATCTGACCAATATCGAAGCAATCTATGGTGTACTCAAATCTCTGCCCATCTTCCTGTTTTGGATTTATCTGAACTGGGTTGTTGTATTGGGAGGAATGGTTTTAGTTACAGTTCTGGAGCATAAGGAAAAGGCTCTTGATGTCGTAGATAAGAAGCATTTCGTGAGAATTATACTGGAAATGTATACGAACAAAAAAATGGATAAAGAAGTTGATACTATCCTGAAGAAGGATATTATCCCTGAACTAATCGAAACACTAACAAAGGATAAACCTGAATGACCAGATATGCACTGATAAGTGTCAGCGACAAAGCCGGTATTGATTTACTGGCAGCGGAATTAGTTAAGCTGGGTATTAGTATCATCTCCACAGGTGGTACGGCAAAGTTTCTAAACGAAAAAGGAATAACCACTATTCAGATTAGCGAATGGACCGGCTTTCCGGAAATCATGGACGGAAGAGTAAAAACCCTGCATCCAAAGGTTCATGGCGGAATTCTGGCTGATTTGGATATCCCTGAGCATTTGGCTGTGATGGACAAACTGGAGATCAAACCAATCGAATTTGTGGTTGTAAACCTATATCCTTTCGAGAAAACTGTAGCAAATCCTTCATCAACTGAAGAAGAAATCATCGAGAATATTGATATCGGAGGACCTACCCTGATCAGATCTGCGGCTAAGAATTTCAAGCATGTAGTTATTCTTACAGAGCCGGAAGATTATAGTGAAACTTTAAGACAGTATCGTGAAACAGGCTCAGCTTCGCTTGAATGGCGCAAGTATCTGGCTAAGAGGGCATTTATACATGTAGAAAGATACGATATTGCCATCGCTGCCTATTTCAGGAATGCTACTGACTCCGGGGTAGAGCAGCCTGCAGATGATGAACTGCAACTGCAACATCTGGAAATCTCAGCTCCCATGATTCAAACTATGCGCTATGGTGAAAACCCACACCAGAAAGCAGGATACTTTAGCAACACAACTAAAGGCTGGATTCAACTGCACGGCAAACCCCTATCCTATAACAATCTTCTGGATTTGGATGCAGCGCTAAAAGGTATTATGCTATTTGACAAACCCACTGTCATGATTTTCAAGCATACCAATCCATGCGGAATCGGAAGTGGAGACAGCTTACTGGAAGCCTATCAAAAGGCTTTTGATACAGACCCACTTTCACCTTATGGCGGAATCGTGATTTCTAACCGCAAATTAGATATCAATACTGTAGACAAAATCAACGAGATATTTACTGAGATTATTATTGCTCCAGAATTTGAGAATTCTGCCCTGGAGCTTCTCAGGAAAAGAAAAGACAGAAGATTGGTCTCCTATAGTAAAGACCAGCTGATGGCTGAGAGACAGGATTTGGAAGTAAAAAGTATCATTTCAGGTTATCTGGTTCAGGAATGGGATAAGGAAATTGCTTCCGAACAAGACTGGAAAGTAGTAACCGGGAAAAAACCTTCCCCTGCTGAAATGGAAGCTTTGCGTTTTGCCTGGCGGACTGTTTCCATCCTCAAATCCAATGCGATATGCCTGACGACTGGCGACAGAAGCCTTGGTCTGGGTACAGGTCAGACCAGCAGGATTGATTCAACTGAGATAGCTATTAGAAAAGCTTTGAGCTTTGGACATGACCTTTCCGCTGCAGTATGTGCTTCTGATGGGTTTTTCCCGTTCAGAGACTCAGTAGAATTACTATCCAAACACGGAATTAATGCCGTTATCCAGCCCGGTGGTTCCAAGGGTGATGATGAAGTGATAGCCGCATGTAATGAACTAAATATCAGTATGATAATGACCGGGATGCGTCATTTCAGGCATTAGATTTTGATTGACAGGAACCCTGAGCAGAAAAGCATGAGCACAATTCATGCGGAGATGTGTCCGAGCTGGTTGAAGGAGCACGATTGGAAATCGTGTAAGCGTTTAATAAGCGCTTCTAGGGTTCGAACCCCTACATCTCCGCCAGTGTTTTATTTAGCCATGCTTCTTGCCACAATTTTTTAGCTGATACCGGAGTTACGAATGAAAAAAAACTTTATACTGATTATCTGTATAGTCTTTCCAGTACTTGCAGTAATTGCTTTCTTTATAGGATTAAACCAGCCTGCAAAGGATATGACTTACGTGAAGCCTATGAAAAGCAACACCTGGCTGCAAATCAACCCTGCTGGTGTAATCGAAGACTATAACGAAATCGAATATGATTTCGGATTTGGGAATATGAATAGCTCCTCTTCAGTAGAAGAAATCTGCTCCAAAATCAAACAAGCTGCAAATGATAAAAACGTAAAAGGTATTATTATTAATCCCGGCTTTATTCAGGTCAGTTATTCCGGTATTCACGAAATTGGTGAAGCCCTCAAAGTTTTTAAGCAAAGTAAAAAGCCTGTTCTTGCGTATCTCACCATGCAAAGTCAAAAGGACTACTGGCTGGCTTCTTATGCAGACAAAATTGCCATGGAACCTGCTGCTTCCGCAGGTATGTTTTTTGAAGGAGTTCAGGCCAACATCTCCTTTTACAAAAATCTGCTTGATAAGCTGGGTCTCAAGGTAAATATCATTCGCTCAGGACAATTCAAGGGTTATGGTGAAACATATTCCCGTACTTCTTTGTCGCCGGAAACTTACGGTAATATGAAACAACTTCTGGAAGGCAGATACAGCCTTTTAATGAACGACCTGGTCAACCAGAGAAAACTCACTCCGCAGCAAGTAAAAGCCATCTTTGAACAAAGAGCTGATTATCTGATTTCTGCTGAATATGCCAAAGAAGCCGGTCTGATTGATTACGCAGTGGGTAAAGACGAATTTTACAAGCAGAATAGTATTGATAAGAAACAGCTTACTCCGATATCAGATTACAATCCGACAACTACCGATAACAAAGCCAAAGACAAAATCGCAGTTTGTTATTTACAGGGTGGCATTACTACAGGAATGTCACAATATAACCAAACCGGAATTACAGCTGATAAGGTACAAAAACTGATTGACCAGATTAAGAAGGATAAAAAGATTAAAGCTGTAGTGTTCAGAGTTAATAGTCCCGGCGGCAGTGCTCTGGAATCCGAGCTTATTTATCGCAAACTTGAAAGCCTTAAAAAGGAAATCCCGATTGTTATCTCAATGAGTGGTGTTGCTGCTTCGGGCGGATATTATATCAGCGCAGCTTCTGATTATATCATGGCTGACCCATATACTGTGACAGGGTCTATCGGGGTTATCCAGTTATTGCCGGATGCATCAGGTCTGGGCAATAAAATCGGTGTAACCAATCAGAGTATTAACTTTGGCAAATATGCCGGTGCCATGAATCTTATGAATACTCCATCTGAAGAGTTACTGGCATCGCTACAACGCAATTCAGAAAAAGTCTATAGCGAATTTAAACACCGGGTTGTCCAATATCGAAAGATAGATTATGACAGCCTGGAAAACCTGGCCGGGGGTAGAGTCTGGTCTGCCCAGGATGCGTTAAATTATCATCTGATAGACCAAATCGGAACTCTTGATGACGCTATCATGAAAGCCTCAACCCTGGCAAAAATCACAACCTGGCAAAAAGTTGTCCTGCCTGAAAAGAAACCCTATTGGGAGCTTTTTATGGAGCAACTTGATAAAGGTCGACTGGCTATGAACAAAAACATTAGTCTGGACACTATCGCTGATATTTTGTATACACAAATGCAGAATATCTTTAAGCCGTATACCGTCCTGTGTATCATGCCATTTGACTTTGAATAACGTAAACATCAGGTCGCAAGACTTGAAATAAACTTTTGGAACATAACATGAAAAAGTCACACATTTTGACAGAAATTATTGTCAATGTACATCCTTTGGAAAAGAGAGTTGCCGTCCTGGAAGAGAACAAACTGGTGGAGATGTTTGTTGAAAAACAAAATCGCCAGAACCTCGTTGGTAATATCTACAAAGGAATAGTTAAGGACGTACTCCCCGGAATGGGAGCAGCCTTTATAGACATCGGTCTGGAAAGAACCGCATTTTTACATTACTCAGATATAGTCCTGGATTTCCTGGATGTATTTGAAACTGATTCACCCCGCAAGCACATTAACAAAGGTGATTCCTCCAAAATAACCCAATTGCTTAAACCCGGACAGGAAATTCTTGTTCAGGTTCATAAAGGTCCGATTGGCAGCAAAGGCGCCAGACTCACAGGTCAGATATCCATCCCGGGCAAGTACCTGGTCTATTTCCCCAATAAAAACAAGATTGCTATTTCACGTAAAATCAATTCCTCTAATGAGAAATCACGCATACGCAATATACTTACTGCGATTAAAGATCCTCATGTAGGCTTAATCGTCAGAACTGAAGCTGAGGGCAATAGTGAGGAAGATTTTACTAATGAATACAATGCGCTTGCCAAAACCTGGAGACTGATTGATAAGCAGCTTAATTATGCCAAGCCACCAGCTTGCGTTTTTGAAGAGAATGCACTGGAAAACTACCTGATTCGTGACCTGTTTGGAGAACACGTAGACCGCCTGGTCATTGATGACAAAGCCTTTGCTAAAAGAATCGTTTCCCAGTTGGAAGATATTGCTCCTGAACTTTCTTCTAAAGTGGAAGTTTATAAAGAAGATTCGCCTATCTTTGATGCCTGGGCTATTGAAAAAAAGATTGAGACGATCTTCCATTCCAGAGTCTATCTGCCCAGTGGCGGTAATATCCGGCTGGAACAGACAGAGGCTATGGTTTCTGTTGATGTTAATACAGGTAGTTTTACCGGAAGCTCAAATTATAATGAGACCATTAAAAAGACCAATGTCGAAGCAGCAAATGAGATTGCGCGCCAAATCAGGCTGCGTGACCTGAGCGGTGTGATAGTGGTGGATTTTATCGATATGACTGATGAAGGTCATAAACATGAGGTTCTGGATGCTCTTAAAACAGGCTTAAACAGAGACAGAGCCAAGAATAAAGTCTATACTTTTACTGAACTAGGTTTGGTCGAGATTACCCGCAAAAGAATGCGCACATCACTGGTTGCCAATTACTCCGAGCCTTGCCCTCATTGCAACGGAACAGGCAAGATTCTTTCCCGTGATGCTGTGGTAATGAGGATTTACAGATGGCTGAGCCGCGCTGAGTATTTTATAAGTAATGACAAACTGCGCATTGTAGTGCATCCGAATGTAATGGAATTCATCAGCAAAAACAAAGACTATTTTGTTGCATATCAACATCAGATTGAGTTTCAGGAAGATTCCTCAGTACGTCAGGACAGCTTTAGAGTCCTGAGTTTACCAGATGAAAAAGACCTTACTTCCAAATATACTACTTGACATATAACTTGCCTAAAAAGACGTTGTACAAACAGATATAAATGAATAGGCTTAAGGAGCTCAAAAATGTACGCCATTATTGATTTCAAAGGTTTTCAGTACAGGGCAGAAAAGAACGCTGTAATACGCGTCCCCTTGCTGGATGCGACTGAGCCCGGACACAAGGTCGAAATAGACCGTGTCTTGCTTGTCCGCTCTGATGATGAAATTCATTTCGGACAGCCGGTCGTTACAGGCGCTAAAGTTTTAGCAGAAGTTGTTGACAGCGGAAAAGGTAAGAAAGTTATCATTTTCCATAAGAAAAAGAGAAAAGGCTACCGGGTTAAAAAAGGTTTCCGCGCTCAATACACAGACATCAGAATCACTGATATTATTACAGGTTAAAAGAGGCGAATTATGGCACATAAAAAAGGTGTTGGCAGTAGTCGTAACGGCAGAGTAAGTAATCCCCAGTATCTTGGTGTTAAGAAATATGGCAGTGAAGCTGTCATAGCAGGTAATATCATCGTTCGTCAGAGAGGAACTAAATTCCACCCCGGTGACAACGTAGGAATGGGAAAAGACTACACTATCTTTAGTAAGATTGAAGGCAAAGTACTCTTTCGTACCAAAGCAAACGGACGTAAATACATCAGCGTTATTCCAAACGAATAACCAAATATAAACTTTAACTTATTTAAAAAGACTCTCGATAACGGGAGTCTTTTTTTATTTCTTATCCGGAATTAAGCTTAACGCTGCTGTACTTATCTGGGTATAAATGCCAGTGCGCCAGGTTCTAACTCCCAGGTAACTCCGGAGTTCTTGACTGTGATCAACAAAGGTATGGAATGAATAACTCCAGTGTATTCGATTTTTGCTATACCTCTGTAAGAGTTTTTCTCTATCCTTTCTATTGTTAATTCTTTAAGCTTCATGTTGGTCTCCATATATTGAGGGTCAAAGCTTAAGCTCTTTTGCAGTGAAGCAGCTACTATCCTGGTAATTTTTGCTTTTGACATCTCACAACCTACAGAGAATAGCATGATAAGCATTGCTAAGCAAACTATAATCAAATCCTTAATCATAATACCTCCTTATTTTCCTATATAGATTACTAATAAACTATATAATTAAATACTCAATACAAGTCAAGTTAATTCACCTTGATAGCTATCTATAAAGGACTAAACGCGATACGACGTTTTCAAAGCATTCTGAGGTTTTTGATGATAATCCGTATCTTTATGTCAGATTATGAATTACAACTTGACTAACTTTTATGCTTTTCATAATATGTAATTTGTATCCGGGTGTGTTTCCATGCTTAATTTTATACCCGGTAATAAATAAAACAGAGAGGTGTGATGTGACAACAAAGTGTTTTGTTTTTATACTTATATTTACAGTTGCTTTCTCTTTGATTTCAGCTGTCAGTATAAGCGCAGGCGGAAATGTAACCGAAGGATTTACTATCGGAACAAGTGCAACCGCAACGTTACCTACCGGATGGAAAGTAGACAAAAATACTACTGTCCGTACATTGGGAACTTATTCTGCTGCTCTGACTCAGACAGCAATAATAGCAGGAAACTCCATGTCCACCACAGCCGGAAACGGTATATATAATTATGGGGCAGGAGTAGCAGGTAGTGCCACAGACCGTGCAGTGGGATGGGTATCATCCGGTTCTGGTACTGTCAGTGGTAACCTTTACGTATTACTAACAAATAACGGTGCTTCGCAGATCAGCAATTTCACAATCTCTTATGGTGTGGAAAAATACCGCAAGGGTTCAAACGCTGCAGGATATTCTATCCAAATGTACTATTCTACGACAGGAACATCCTGGACTTCGGCAGGAACCAACTTCCTGACTTCTTTTGCAGCAGATGCTGACAATTCCGGATATACGACGGCACCGGGAGCAACGTCCAATGTTAGCAGCAAAACGCTAGCCGTTGCGTTGGCTGCCGGAAGCAATCTCTACCTTGCCTGGAACTATTCAGCCACCTCAGGTACTACAACTACCAATGCTCAGGCTTTGGGTATAGATAATGTCTCCATAACCGCTGCCGGTTCCGCAAGTGCACCGACAGTTACTACTACTGCTGTATCAGCTATTACAACTACCACAGCTACCAGCGGTGGAAATGTAACTGCAGATGGCGGAGCAACTGTAACTGCCAGAGGCGTTTGTTGGGCATTGACAGCCAATCCTGTAGCAACAGGCAGTCATACAACCGACGGTAGCGGAACAGGTACTTTCACAAGCTCCATTACCGGATTGACAGCTGCTACAACATACCATGTACGTGCTTATGCTACCAATAGCATTGGTACATCTTACGGAACAGACATTTCATTTTCAACAACAGGCGGAGCTCCTCCTGCTCCTGTAGCAATAGCTGCTACTTCCATCACAGGAAACAGTTTCACTGCTAACTGGAATGCTTCTTCCGGTGCTACTTCCTATCGTTTTGATGTATCTACCAGCAGTTCATTCGGCACATTTGTTACAGGATATAGTAATCTGACCGTAAGCGCTACAACCAAGTCAGTAACAGGACTTGCCGTTTCGACAACATATTACTACAGGATTCGTGCCTATAATACCAATGGAACAAGCGCTTCATCCAATACTATTACTGCAACTACGACTGCATCTGACCCTTTCAACGGGTATTACAATTCTGTCAGCGGACTTACAGGAACAGCGTTGAAGTCTGGTTTGCATACTCTCATCCACAATAATACCTATTCCAGTTATTCCGGAGCCAAAGTCTATCTGTATCAGACTCTTGATTTGCAAGCTGGTTATATCCGCTGCGTATATATCGGTCAGGATTATAATGTGGGCTACAGTTATACCGGTAGCACAGACCCCAATACAGAACATACTTTCGCCCAAAGCTGGATGGGCACTAGCGAAGTTAACATCAAAACAGCAGACCTGCATCACCTCTTCCCCACAAATTCAGGTGTAAATTCATCACGAGGCAATTTACCTTATGGAGTAGTTTCAACTCAGACAACTACTTATGCAACCTATAACGGGTATGTCAGTAAGCGTGGTACTAATGCAGCAGGGCAGACTGTTTTTGAACCCGCTCTTCAGCATAAAGGTGACTGCGCCAGGGCACTGTTATATTTTACTACTCGTTATGAGATGAGCCTGAGCATCAGCGGTGTTGACATGCTGCCTACAATGCTTGCCTGGCATGCTGCTGACCCTGTAAGTACTTGGGAATATAATCGTAATGCTTCCATTTATAGTTTTATGTCAAACAGAAATCCTTATGTTGACCATCCGGAATACGTCTCCAGCATTTGGGGAGCAAAATCCTCTAGCACAACCTTGCAGTTCAGTCCAGCAAGTGCTCTGGTTGACAAATCTTCAGATACAGTCACTATGAAGATTTCTATCCTAAATCCCAGTGAGACAGAACCCACTGTAGCCCGGATTATTCTGAGAGATGGCGATGCGTCTGAAGTAGATTGTTTTACTACAAAAACATTGGTGTTCCCTGCCGGAAGTTCCACAACACAGGAAATCACCTTTAATGTTATTAACAGTTCAAAGACAGCTGAAGATCATACTCTCGTATTTGCTCTGGAAGATGTCAGTGGTGGCAATAATGCTGAGATTGGCATGTACCCAACCTTCAATCTTACCTTAAAAGGGATTGAAACACCTGAAGACCCTCAATCTCCTGTTGATAACAGCACTCCTGTCGTGCAAGAGATGTATCCCAATCCTTTCAACCAATCCATTAACATACCTTTCTCTCTTGCCAAATCATCGGATATCCGGTTAGAGATATACAATCTTAAAGGTCAACATATCCGTACACTATTCTCCGGCACAAAAGATGCTGGAGAGTACAATCTGGCCTGGGATGGTAAAGATATTAAAGGTACCATGGTTTCTCCCGGTATATATTTCTTCCGCATGACCAGCGGTGACTTCACAACCAACAAGAAAATGATACTGATGAAATAATCCATATTTTACTCACTTTTTGGGATGCAGAATAGAAAACTGCATCCCTTTTTTTTATCCCGATTGAGTTACAAATTATTAATCCTGTTTTATACCTCAAAACTCCCCGAGTGAGTCTTGATATTTCCCAATACGTGTCATTTATACCTGTGACATATGTCTGCCATAACGTATTGCAGTGATACGACATATCTGTCTTTCAAGACATTTATAGCTTGACAGGTTTTGGGGTATGGGAAACAAAGAGCTTATCCATATTTGGAACAAATTATGAAAAGAAGAACGAAATTACTATTAGTCGGAGTTCTGGGATTGCAACTTTATTGTACGCCTTTGATGATTGCAGAGCCGGCTACCGGAATCGGCAGTGATGCCTTTATCCAGGGTCAATCAGCCCTGGTGATAGACTCATTGCACACACAAGAACCACCCGGGATACCAGCGGTGGTGGACACCATGGTTGCAACGTTTTATTCACGTTGTTTCAATGGCAGAAGAACATCCAGCGGTGAAAGGTATGACCGCTTAGATTTTACCTGTGCTCACAAAACACTCCCCTTTAACACCCTATTGAAAGTGACAAATCCCAAAAACAACAAATCAGTCGTTGTGCGTGTCAACGACAGAGGTCCGTTCAGAAGACATCGGCAGCTTGATTTATCTTATGCGGCAGCCAAAGAGATTGATATGGTAAGAGCAGGAGTTATGTCCTTGCTTGTCCAAATCATCCCGAATGACAGCTTGAACACCAATTTAGTCGAAAGATAGTACTTACTTTACCACGAAATACACAAAACAATCGAAAAAGGGATTTATGTCTTTTTGTCTTTACAAGATAGATATATCCACATTTGAGTATTTCAGCTCTGAATTGATTTAAATAAGTAGTTCTGTCTTCTGGCAGGTTCTAATTGTATTACATCGATGTCTTTAGAAACAAAACCGCCAGCGGAAAATATACTAAAACAGCATGGATTCCTGCCTGCGCAGGAATGACACTCTGAATTTATTGAGAAGACTGATTGAGGATACGTAAATGAGTATAAGTACTTTAGCTCCATCCATCAAGTTATCTGCAGCAGTTGATGCTGCACTGACAAATCACACGCCTGTCCTGGCTTTGGAATCAACTGTTATCACACATGGTCTGCCCTATCCCCGGAATATGGAGATTGCGCTTGAACTGGAGAAGCTTGCCAAAGAACAAGGTGTCACTCCTGCTACAATTGCTTTCATTGATGGCATTATTCATATCGGTTTGGATGATGAAGACATGGCGAAACTTTCTGGACTCACACAGGCTGATTCTGTCAGCGGTGTTTTAAAGAAGATAGCTCTGAGGGATATTCCTTTGGCTGTTGCTCAAAAATGGAGCGGAGGAACTACTGTTTCCGCTACGATGTTTTTAGCATATCAGGCTGGGATAGAGGTTTTTGCCACTGGTGGTATTGGCGGAGTGCACCGGGGTTGGCAGGATAGCCTTGATATCTCTGCTGATTTACAGGCTTTGGCAAGTATTCCCGTAATTGTGGTTACAGCAGGATGCAAAGCCATTCTGGATATTCCTGCTACACTGGAACAACTGGAAAGTCTTTCCGTGCCTGTTTATGGCTGGCAGACAGACTTCTGCCCTGCTTTTTACACTCAGACTACTTCCCACAAGATTGACCGAGTTGATGATGCTCAAACCATTACAAATGCATATCGTAGTTTAACGAGTTTCGGCAAACCTGATTCAGCTACAGGAATGATTGTTATGAATCCCATCCCCAATGAATACAATATGCTTTCAGAGCAGATTGAGCCCTACATCGAGCAAGCTGTGAATGAAGCAAATCTACAAAATATTAAAGGGAAAACCATTACTCCCTGGCTATTGAAACGTCTTTCAGAAATCACTCAGGGTAAATCTGTGGAAGCCAATCTGGCATTACTCCGAAACAACGTGATAGTCGGCAGCCTGATAGCTAATAAATTGACAGAGTAGAAATTATTTGACATCATTTCGCCTTCCAAAGATATTACAAATATAATATTACCTTGTTTGGACTCCAATTTGCATATATATAGTAGAGTCGGATTCCCGCCTTAGCCGGGATGATAACAATGTCATATTCTTGCACGCCTGAGAGGTTTTGGATGAAGATATACATTTCTTTGGATATGGAAGGAATACCAGGTACTTATAACTGGGAGCAGGAGACCAACGACAGAGCTTCTGTCAAATCATACATGACAAGCCACTTGCAAACTATTATCGAAACAATCAAAGACAGCCGTCAAAACGCCCATATTGATGAAATTACCATAGCTGATTCGCATTCTAATGGTGACAACATCAGTTATGATTTCACTGCTTTGGATGTGAGAATTGATTTGATTTCCGGTAATCCCAGACCATACTATATGATGCCGGCTTTTTCCGGCGAATATGACCAGGTCTTTCTGGTCGGATACCATGCCGGAACCGGAGCTCTCAAGGGCAATATGGACCACACTTATTCCAACCGCCGCATTCATAAAATTTGGCTGAATAACCAAAGAATGAATGAAGCTCTCATCAATGCAGCTTACGCAGGATATCATGGCGTTCCCGTAACTCTGATTACCGGAGATAAAACCCTTTCTGAAGAAATCCTGACCGATGGAGCCATGCCCTGGGTAAACTTTGTTACAACCAAAGAAGCTGTTGCCAAATTTGCTGCCAAAAATTATTCTTCCATCAAAGTAAGAGAAAGAACCATTGACGGTGTTCAAAAAGCTCTTAATAAGGAGAAGGCTGAATATCCCTTGTTTAGATTCAACGGTCCGATTACTCTTAGGATAGAATTTCTGTCTACGTCCATGGCAGATGTAGCTTGCCTGATGCCACATGTTAAAAGGCTGGATGGCAGGACTATTGAGTACCTAGAAACAGACTATGCCGTAATGTTTGAAGCCATTATGGCTATCGTCACTTTAGCTTATAGTGCAAATATATCATAAAATTAGGAGATAACAATGAAAAGGACTTTACTTGCTTTGGCTTTTTTAACACTGCTGCTTTCAGCAATGGTAGCAGTTCCTAGAGACATGGTTGTAGTGGAAATCGGCACCGGTACCTGGTGTCAGTATTGCCCCGGTGCAGCTATGGGCGCTGATGATTTGGTGGAAAACCATCATAGGGCAGCAATTGTCGAAAACCATAACGGTGACCCCTATGCTAATACTTTCAGCAATGCCAGAAATACATATTATAGCATCAACAGCTTCCCTACAGCTTATTTTGATGGAGCAAATGCTTCTATTGGTGGTAGCAACAATACAAGCTTGTATCCTTCATACAGAACTAAGGTAACCAATAGATTAGGCATTCCTTCCAAATACAGTATCACTGCGACCGGAAGCCACACCGGATTGGTTTATAATGTGGCAGTCACTGTTACTAAAATGGAAGATGATGCCAATACTGATATTAGGCTTCATGCTGCTTTGACCCAATCAGGCATATCGCAAAACTGGCAGGGTCAATCCCATCTGGAATTTGTACAAAGACTGATGGCTCCTGACCAAAACGGAACAACCATAGATTTCTCCACAGTAGCATCTCAGACTGTAAATCTCACTTTCACAGCTCTTCAAGCCTGGAATGCCACAGAATTTGAATTCATCTTTTTCCTGCAAAACAACTCTACCAAAGAAGTGTTACAGGGTTGCAAATATAGTGTTAATGCTTTGGAAAATATATTTCCTGTAAGCGACCCTACTCTTGATTTTGGTAACATTGATTTGGGAGATATGTCCAGTCAGCCTATTACTCTGCACAATTGGTGGTCACAGGATATGAATGTCGATATCACTGTCGATAATCAGGATTTCTTTCTTTTCCCACAGGCTCGTGATGCTTATTTAGTTCCCTTTATGGAAGATATGGTATTTGATGTATTCTTTACAGCCAATACTCCGGGTTTCAACGAAGCTAACATTACAATAACAACTGATAATCCTGCCTACCCGACTATTACTATCCCGATTACTGCCAATGTCACTGGTACTGCCAATGATGATCAGAATAGTACTCTCAACGTAAGCAAGATTCTGAGCATAGCTCCCAATCCTTTTATAAACTATTCTGCTATCAAGTATAGCCTCAATCAAAATGATAAAGCTGAGCTGCAAATCTTTAATGTCAAAGGCGCTAAAGTGCTCTCTGCCCCACTGAATAACCAGGTGGCAGGCGAACATAGTTATATCTGGTCAGGTAAAGACAGCTCCGGAAATCTCTGCCCCAGTGGAATATACTTCTGCAAAATGACCGTCTCCGGTAGAACTGTCTCAACCCAAAAACTTATCAAAGTTAAATAAACACATACATAAGCTATTTAAACGGACTGCTGCATTTGTGACAGTCCGTTTTTCTTTATTTTGAAACTCCTTTATCCAATGATTCGTAGCTAGTCTTGACACCAACCTCCCTTCTCAAAACTATGTAACTATCTTATTGAAGTGAGGATTTAATGAAAACGCTACTACTGATTATGGTTGCTCTACTTATTTGCCAAATCTCTTTTGCCCGAAGTTTCTTTGATGATGACGTAGATTTCACTACGCTTACCATCGCCCAGCTTGAATCCCTAATTTCCGCAGGAGTGGATATTGCAGAAAGTGATTATGAAGGCTGGACTGCAATACTATGGTCTGCTGAAAATAATCCCTATCCTGCTGTGATAGAGCGTTTACTCGTAGCCGGTGCCAATATCAATGCAGCAGATAATCAGGGTAGGACGCCTGTGATGATGGCTGCCAGCAGAAATCCTAATCCCGATGTAATGCAAGCCATTATCAATGCCAAAGCAGATGTCAATGCCCAGGACGAAAAAGGCAGAACAGCCCTGATGTACGTTGATACTAATCCTTCAGCTTTGCCTTTACTGCAGATTTTACTCAGAGCCAAAGCAAAAGTAAATGAGCGTGATCAGGATGGTCTGGATCCACTGATGTGGGCGTGCAAAGACAAAGCAAGTAATGACTTCATCAAAGCTCTCATCACGGCCGGTGCCAAAGACGTAGCCAAAGATGCTGATAAAAAAACCACCCTGATGTTTGCAGCCGAACAAATTGAATCGCCTGAAATAATCACCTTGCTCATCAAAGGTGGAGCTAAGATAAACGCCAAAGCCACAAATGGAGACACAGCCCTGATACGTGCCGCTGCAAAGAACACCAATGTGGAAATCATCAAAACCCTGCTCAAAGCAGGTGCTAAAATTAACGATATAGGTCCCGGTAGTTATACTGCCCTGATGTCTGCCACTTTCACTAATACAAATCCTCTTGTAGCAATTGAATTATTAAACAGCGGTGCAAATGCCAAACTCAAGAACTCAGAAGATCAGACAGCCTATCAAATTCATGAGAATAGCTATTACAAATCCGGCTGGACTCCTGAACAGGAGCAAATCCTGAAGAAAGCCTGCGAGTAACCCCTTATCCATTTATTATTTGAGCAGAGCCGCAAAGAGTAAAAAGATATTCCTTTGTAAGTCCTAAGGACGTTACTATGTAACCCAGCACGTAAGTGCTGGGTCAGAGATATAGAAAACCTGAGTCCGGTAGGACGGCACAATATCCATTTTCCATTCTCAGTTTCATATTCACTAACCCTTCAAGTAATCAGTCTTACTATCCTCACGGGGTCCACCCGGGTGATGCTTACTAAAATCATTAAGCATCAAGCAAGTTAATACATAGTTGCTAGTAAGACTGATTACTTGCCCGATACTTGTAGCATAAGCATCCGTCATTCCTGCGCAGGCAGGTTGTCATCCTGAGTGAGCCTGCCCTGAACTTGTCGAAGGGAAGGGCATGCTGTTTTAGCTATTTAGAGACACGGAGTCTGGGGACGCAGAGAAAGTACTATAGAAAAGAGATTTTTAACGCAGAGTCGCAAAGCCGCAGAGTTGCAGAGACTCAGAGGCAGTATAAGTATGTAGTCCCGCCTTCAGGCGGTTTTGTGAAATGGATACTTTGTTAGCAACTGTAGGATAACCTCCCTCGGTTGTCCAAACGAATCTATTCAATATGCGCAGCAATCTTTGGTCACCTGAGGCAGGTAACCTACGCCCGTAAGATATGTGCCTCACATGTCCAAATCTGTAGAACTCATTTTTCCAATCTGCAACGCTCTATTTTTGGGGATATGCGCCGGGCTAAAGCCCGAAAGGAAGAGCATTACCGGAGTTCAATTTGCCCATTTAAGTCTTCAGTAGATATCTTTGTGATTGGGCAAATCGGACTTCGGAATGCGTTATCTGTAAAGGTGTTAGCTGAATGTCGAGGTTCGAAGCGAACGTTGTATTGCTCAGCATTGGATTGCTTTGCTACTTGTTAGCCTGGAACGCCATATTTATATGGCAGGTCCACCAGTTTTAACTGGTTTTACATGTTAACTAATAAAACCAAATAAATTTGGTAATCCTACCGGATGAATCCGGTGTTCCTTACTTGAATACATAAATGCAGAACTACATTCTTATTACTATTCTTTCTCTATCCTTACTTGCTTATTATCCCTTCTTAATCTCCTGTTTATACCTTAACTGACAAGAGGATTTTTCAAAGACTCTAAAGAGATTCTACAGGAAGTCATCGGGGACTCGAGTCTCTGCAAAGTCCCTGTAGACTCCCTGATGACTCCCTGCGTCAAACACAACACATATGGAGAACATAAGAGCAAGAAAAGGGATATTCATGTTCACAGTACAAAATTACTTTAGATTGAGTTATAAATGATAGTGTCGTTGAGATTTTGGACACATTCTATCCGGATTACACTCAAACAATGCCGCTTAATAAGAATAATCTTGACACAAAAAGCACATAAAGATAACAAATAATCATTGCGTTATTCCTTAACGAAATGGGAGGAATTCAATGAAAAAATCCTATAATATAACTTTAACTCTCTTAATTCTGACAATTGGTTTATTTGCACAGACTGAAAGCGGATGTCTAATGACCTGGGGTAGAATGATTGGTGATTCTTTTGATGATCCAGTAGTTAAAATTGCTGCAGGTGAAAAGCATAGTATTGCTCTCAAGTCTGACGGAACCCTTAAGGCTTGGGGAAATAACGAGTTTGGACAATGTAATGTTCCTGAAGGAAATAATTTTATCAATATTGCAGCAAGCAAGAACCACAATATTGCACTTAGAGATGATCACACGATTTCAGTGTGGGGTGAAACCCTCAATCAATATACATCAGAGGACAGCAGCTTTATTGCAGTTGCTGCAGGAGAAAATGATTACTTAGCATTAAAATCCGATGGATCGATAATAGTGGGAGGAACTTATTACCCTACACAGCTAGTTGTTCCGGGAAGTATAAGTAGTTGCACAGCTATTGCAGCTGGAACTGACAATTTCATTGCTATTAAAACCGATGGATCACTCGTAGTATGGGGTAGTGATACATATGGTCAAATCTACAACAGACCATCTGGAAATAATTTCATAGCCGTGGCAGCAGGATATCGGTGTTTACTTGCTTTAAAATCAGACGGCTCACTCATAGCATGGGGTAATAATGAATTAGGACAATGCAATGTGCCAATTGGTAATAACTACACAACCATCGCTGGGCAATATGGACATTTTATCGCCATAAAGTCCAATGGTTCACTAGTTTCTTGGGGTTTGAATGGGTGGGGGCAAATCAACAGTGTACCTTCCGGCAACAATTTTATTGCTGTTGCTGCAGGTTATACTCATAGTGTTTCCCTCAAGTCTGATGGAACTGTTGTTTCCTTTGGTGCAAACAATTATGGTCAATGCAATATCCCAATGGGTAATGATTTCGTTGCTATTTCTGGTAGTAAATCTGATGGCAATTATGGACAAGAGGGACATTGTGTTGCTCTAAAATCAGATGGTTCATTAGTTGCTTGGGGTTCAAATCTTTATGGAGAATGCGATGTTCCAGTTGGTAATAACTTTACTGCTATAGCTGCAGGGAAAGCTTTCAATATTGCAATAAAAACCGATGGGGAACTTATCGCTTGGGGAGATAACTACTTGGGAGATTGTGACGTTCCGACTGGCAATAATTATATTTCAATTGCAGCAAGTATGCGAAGTGGTATTGCATTAAAATCTGATGGCTCGCTAAGTGTTTGGGGTGAATGTAATTATTTAGGATACAATCCACCACCTGGCAATGACTTAATTGGTATTGCGGCTGGATATAATCACTTTCTTGCCTTAAAATCAGATGGATCATGTACAGCATGGGGACTTAACTACACTGGACAATGCAATGTTCCGACTGGCAATAGCTACAGTGCAATTGCTGGTGGTAGTGGCCATAGTCTTGCTATCAAAGCTGATGGTTCACTATTAGCATGGGGATATAATGCAGAGGGGGAATGCAATGTTCCATCAGGTAATGATTTTATAGACATTGAAGCAGGAGATTATCATAACCTTGCTCTTAAATCAGATGGATCTCTGATTGCTTGGGGTGATAATGAATATGGTCAATGCAATGTCCCTCAACGGAGTGATTATATCGAAATTTCTACTGGTTTTGATATTTCAGCAGCAATAGTAAGAAACGGTTCTGTGCATAATGTAGGTGAAACTAATAGTCTTGTAACATTATCTTCAATCAAAGCATACCCCAATCCATTCAGGCGGTTTGATAATGTAACATTTGAGACAAAGTTAAAAGAAAACGAGACAGGCTCTCTCACTATATACAACCTTAAAGGACAAAAGATAAAGACATTTGAATTAAATAGTAAGAATTCTAAATTTCTCTGGAACTGCAGAGATGATAACAACAGACAATGTTCATCGGGGATTTATTTCTATAAGTTCTCGACAAACAAATATCTGGAAATAAAGAAACTGGTTATAATCAAATAGCTTTATACAATGAATAATTCGGGAGAATAGAATGAAGAAAGTGTATAGTTTAGCTTGTTTTTCTCTCTTAATAGTTAGCTTAGTTGCTGATAATGGTTATCTGATGAATTGGGGTTCTGTAATAGGAAGCCCCTATGGAAGTAATGTTTCGAAGATATCGGCAGGTAGAAAATTTAGCGTTCTGTTAAAATCTGATGGATCTCTGGCTGCATATGGTGATAATAGTTATGGACAATGCATTGTGCCCACTGGTAACAATTTTGTGGCAATTGCTGCTGGTTATGATCGTAGTCTTGCTTTGAAAAACGATGGATCACTTATAGGCTGGGGAAACTCTTTTACTATCCCTAGTTATTTAGGGAATGATTTTGAAGCTATTTCGATCGGAATCGGGTTTAACCTCACTCTTAAAACAGATGGCTCCCTATTTGCTTGGGGAGAGAATAGTTCTGGAGAATGCGATGTTCCGATTGGGAATAACTTTACAGCTATCGCGGCTGGAGATAACTTTAGTCTATCTCTAAAATCAGATGGTTCATTAATTGCATGGGGTAATAATAATTTAGGTCAATGCAATGTTCCTTTTGGAAATAATTATACTGCCATTGCAGTAGGAATGTATCATAGCATAGCATTGAAAGCTGATGGTTCATTGGTTGCTTGGGGATTTAATGATAATAGCCAATGCAACGTACCACCTGGAAACAATTTTGTATCAATTCAAGCTGGTGGAAATTATTGTCTTGCATTAAAGTCAGATGGATCATTAATAGCATGGGGGGATAATGCTTTTGGACAGTTAAATGTTCCATCCGGAGATAACTATTTAGCTATTACTGCAGGTGAATTTCATTGCCTTGCTTTAAAATCTGATGGTTCAATGGTTGCATGGGGGTATGTTAACTTTATTCCATCTGGTAACAATTATGCATCTATAACTTCCAACGAACAACATGGGTTAGCTTTAAAATCAGATGGATCAATTGTTGGATGGGGAGATTGTGGTGATATCCCAACTGGAAATGATTTTACTGATATTGATACCGGATATGGTCATAGTCTTGCCTTGAAGTCCAATGGGTCAATAGTTGCTTGGGGAAGAAATTATGAGGGACAATGCAATGTTCCATCAGATAACAATTATATTGAAATAGATTCTGGATTCTTTTACAACCTTGCTATAAAAAATGATGGTTCGCTCATTGCCTGGGGTGATAATTATTATGGTCAGTGCAATACCCCAAATGGAAACAATTTTATTGCAATATCCGCTGGGGAAGATCATGGTCTAGCAATAAAATCTGATGGTTCTTTGGTTGCATGGGGAGAAAACTATCATGGTCAATGTAATGTACCAACTGGCAATAACTTCACTGCTGTCGCAGCTGGTACTGCGTTTAGCCTTGCTTTAAAATCTGATGGTTCAATACTTGCTTGGGGATACAATAATTTTGGACAATGTAATGCTCCAACAGAAAGTAACTTTGTTTCAATTGCAGCTGGAGAGAGGTATAGTGTTGCTTTGAAATCAAATGGAAATGTTATAGCCTGGGGCGATAATTCCTGGGGTCAATGTAATGTCCCTCCTCGCAATGATTACATTGCAATTGCAGCAGGGAATCATGTCGTATCTGCAATAGTAAGAAACCTCGTCCATAATGAAGATGATACTCAAAGTCCTGAAGCTTTTTCTTGCATCAAAGCCTTTCCCAATCCTTTCAGGCAGTTGGGAGCAGTTACTTTTGAGACAACTTTAAAGGCAAATGAGACTGGTACTCTTACTATCTATAACATTAAAGGGCAGAAGATTAAGACATTTGAGGTTAATTCTAAAAATCCCAAACTTAGTTGGAACAGCAGAGATGAGAATAACAGGCAGTGTGCTTCGGGGATATATTTCTATCAGCTTAAAACAAATAAGTATCAGGAGACGAAGAAGCTGGTTCTTTTAAAATAGTGATTAAGTGATTGAGTGATTAAGTGATTAGGTGGATGTAGTTCTGCATTTATGCAAGTTAGCATTCCTTGATCTAGAGTTATCTATAACTACAAAACCGCATGAATGCGGAACTGCATACCTATAAATTGAAAATGATACGACACTTTGCCTCTGTGACTCCATCTCTATAATTAGCTAAAAGAGCATGTCCTTCGACAAGCTCAGGATGACAACCTGCCTGCGCAGGAATGACTCACCGTTTCACTTTTCCACCTTACCACCTTTCTACCTTTCCACTGTTTCAAAAGCTACTTGCTTTGTAGGAATTTAGCCTGTATTTTTCCTTGACGATAAAGCCATTTCGTAAAGTTATGCCTATAATATAATATTCAGGTGTGGTAAGATGACTTTAAGAGAGATTCTAACACTACTCGAAGCGGAAGTTCTGAACTCAAATGCTGATTTGGAGAAGGAAGTGCCTTGTGCCTTTGCCTCTGATTTAATCAGTGATATCTTGATGTGTACAAAAGAACCGACCCTCCTATTAACAGGGCTAACCAATCCTCAGGTAATTCGCCTTTCAGATATGATAGACTTACTCGGTATCGTTTTTGTCAGAGGAAAAGTTCCCCCGCAGGAATTGATTGAAATGGCAGAAGAACGGAAACTGGTTTTATTTAGTACAAAACTGACCATGTATCGTTCCAGCGGCATCCTCTTCAATTCCGGTCTGAGGAGTTGTAAAATCTGATATGGCTGAATATTGGAATATCGAACCCAATTACGAAACAGCCACTAAAACCTTCTTAGAAAGCAAACCTGAAGCAGAAGTGACACTGGAATTTGAGATTGGGGTAAAAGACTTTGTGAATGCCGGCAAAGGCAGCGCAGAGGTAAAAAACGTTCTGAAAAGACTGGGAGTAGACCCTGTTATTCTCAGGCGGATAGCTGTAGCTTCTTATGAAGCAGAAATCAATGTGACAGCCCATTCCAATGGTGGCCACATGACCAGTAAGGTTTATGATGATTTGGTTTATATCCGCTTCGTTGATAAAGGACCGGGGATTTCTGATATAGAACAGGCAATGGTTCCCGGTTGGTCGACTGCTGATGACCTGGTTCGGGAAATGGGTTTTGGAGCAGGACTGGGATTACCCAATATTAAGAAGAATTCAGATGTTATGCATATTACTTCTGAATATGGTGATTCCACTTTATTGGAAATAATTATTTATTACTCATAGAGAAAAATGACGCTACACGAAAAAGAATACTACCATGCTTTACAGATAGTTTCGGATAATTGTACCGGCTGCACATCCTGTGTGAAGGTTTGTCCGACAGAGGCAATACGTGTACGTAATGGCAAAGCTGAGATTGATTCCAATCGTTGTGTGGATTGTGGCAATTGCGTCACTATCTGCTCTTTTCATGCTATTCTTCCCAAAAGCGACTCTCTGGAAATCATCAATAATTTTAAATATAAAGTAGCCATTCTTTCTTCCTCATATGCAGGACAATTCACAGAAGATATTCCCTATTCAACAACCAAGCAGGCTTTGCTTGAACTTGGCTTTGATGAAGTGGCAGAAGAAGCGATGGTTTCTGATTTTATGGTTAATCTGATCAGAGATTATATCCGCCAGCACAGAGATTTTCGTCCGATCTTATCCAGTAACTGCCCGGCAGTAGTGCGTTTGATTCAGGTTAAGTACCCGTCTCTTTTGCCCAATCTTTTGCATCAGGAAGCTCCGATGAGCATATTGACCAGATATTTGAGGGAAAAGATTCAGGCAGAGAAAGGTCTAAAAGACAAAGACATCGGCATTTTTGTAATCGTGCCCTGCGTTGCCCATGTTACAGCAGTTCATCAACCGGAAGGTGCTTACAAGCATTTGCAGGACGGAGCATTTTCCATTGGCATGATTTATGGTAAAATCCGTGAACGACTGAGAAAGATGAATGGTGACCAGAAACCCATAGAGACCTTTGAACACGGCTTGACCTGGGCTTTGGCAGGTGTGGAAGCCGAGATGGTAGATTGCGACGATATCAGAGCTTTATCAGTAAATGGTACAGATAACGTAAAAGAAATCCTTTCCAAAGTTGAAGACCATTACCTTGATCAATATGACTATATCGTGCTCAGAAGCTGTACAAACGGCTGTGTGGGTGGTTGTCTGAACGTGGAAAACCCCTTCGTTGCCATGTCACGCATAAAGAAATTAATCAAGAATTCCAAACATAAAAACATCAATACTTCTGAGCTTAAAGAGCTTTATAAAGACGGTGAATTTGCCGTAGTACCACTGGAACCACGTTCCATAATGGAACTTGACCATGATATCAAACAAGCCATCCAGAAGATGAAGAAGCTGAATGAAATCCTGGTTATGCTGCCCGGACTTAACTGCAGTGCATGCGGTTCTCCATCCTGTTATGCTCTGGCAGAAGACATTGTATGTGATAAAGCATCCATCGATGATTGCGTAGTACTGCTCAAAAGACATCAGAAAGAAGAGGATTAGTTATGGCTATCAATCTCAAAGATTACCTTGATAAAATAAATGCCGAAGTTTTAACACCGGATATTGATGCTTCCAAAATCCAGATTGTGGACGGTTATGTTTCAGATATGCTGAGTGATGTAATGGGTACCGCCAAGGAACAGCAGGTCTGGATAACCATTATGAGGCATATGAATACAATAGCTGTTGCTTCCATGACCAATATTCCCTGTGTTTTATTTGCCAAAGGTATCCAGCCTGATGCAGCCGTGATTGAACGTGCCATCCAGGAAGATGTTTGTCTTGCTATCAGCGACAAGCAGGTTTTTGACCTTGCCGGCATTCTTTATCAGATGCTGCAAAAATAGTTTTGATTAATAAGCTCTGAATAAGAGTGTTTATTTATATAGTTCTTTACAGGATATAAGATGCATAGCTATAAGGCTGACTTGCATATACATTCCGTCCTTTCGCCCTGCGGAGGATTGGAGATGTCGCCTCAGGCGCTAATGCAACGCATCAAAGAGCTCAAAATAGAGTGGATTGCCATTACAGACCATAACAGCCTGGCAAATTGTCCTGCATACGCGCAAGTGGCAGAACTACATGGAATTGCTTTCACGTATGGAGTGGAAATTCAGACCTCAGAAGAAATACATCTTCTTGCTTATTTTGATGACCATGCCAAAGCGATGGAGTTTGACAGCGTGCTGTATCAAGCGCTGCCCCCTTTTCCTAATGATGCTGATTTTTTTGGTGACCAGGTTGTTATAGATGCGCAGGAAAATATAATCCGGATGGAAGAAAGAGCACTGAGTAACTCAGTAATGTGGAATCTGGACGAGACTATTGAGATGGTTGATAAGTATGGTGGTTTTTGTATTCCTGCACATATAGATGCAGAAGCAAATAGCATCATCAGCCAATTGGGATTTCTTCCCATGGACATCAGCTTTCCTGTGTTGGGGATAACGTCCGGTTTGATAGTATCTGATTATTTGGCTAAGCATCCCGAGATGAAAGACAGTAGTTTCCTAAGAGCTTCTGATGCTCATTATCTCACTGACCTGGGTTGCGGAAGCACAATAATTACGGTGGAATCGCCCACAGTTGCAGAATTAGTGATGGCATCAAAACGAATCTCAGAAAGAAAAATAAAAGTATAGAAAATAAAAGACTAAGGAGGATTAATGGCACAAGGCACAAGTTTTAATAATGCTCTGTATGAGCGCTTGCGTGCTGTTATCGAGGAAAAGAAGGAAACGCAAAATCCTTTGATTGAAGTTCTGCGTCAGGCACAGGAGATATTTGGATATCTACCTGTCGAAGTACAGGAATTTATAGCCAATGAGATGGATGTTCCTGTTAGTAAGATTTATGGCGTAGTAACTTTTTACAATTTCTTCACAATGAAACCCAGGGGTAAGCATGTAGTAAATGTATGTCTGGGAACAGCTTGTTATGTAAAAGGCGCATCAAGAGTGGTTGCTAATCTGGAGGAAATGCTGGGTATTAAGATGGGTGAAACTACTCCTGATAATCTCTTCACTTTGAGTGCAGTCCGATGCGTGGGAGCATGTTCATTGGCTCCGGTGCTGGTAATTGGAGAAGATACTTTCGGAAGACTTGATACTAAAGCGCAGCTAATAGAGATAATCCGAAAATACCAGGAAACAAAGTAGCGGAACTCTATATGCAAGATATATCACTGCATCTTTTGGACATTATAGAAAATTCTGTACGTGCAGGTGCCAAAGGCATTCGTATCAGAATCATCAATGATGCACAGGAGAATATCTTACGTTTTATAGTAGAAGATGATGGATGCGGAATGGATTCTGAAACACTGGCAATGGCTCAGGACCCGTTTTATACATCAAAAGAAGACAGAGTAAAAAAAGTTGGATTGGGAATCCCCCTGTTTAAACAAAATGCCGAATTATGCAACGGAAGCTTCACAATAACAAGTGAACCTTGCCTTGGAACTGTGTTGAAAGCTGATTTTGAAAAAGACCATATTGACAGACTTCCCTTGGGAAATTTGAAAGATACACTACTCGGAGCGATTATCGGTCACTCTGATGTAGACTTTTTCGTAAACCTGATTAGCAGAGACAAAGGCAAAGAACAATCATTTCATTTTGATACAGAAGCAATAAAAGAAGAACTGGGTGATATCCCTCTTACCTATCCGGATGTGATAGAATATATTGAACAAAGTTTAAAAGAAGGAATACAAAATACAAACATGGAGGATGTCTGATGAAAACACTGGCAGACCTTAAGAAAATCCGCGAAAAAGCTCAGGAAGAGATGAAGCTACGCGGCAGCAATGTTAGGATTAAGATTGTTGTTGGTATGGGCACTTCTGGAATCGCAATGGGAGCCCGGGAAGTTATGAAGACTTTCCTGGAAGAAATATCCCAGCGCAACTTAACCGATGTCTTAGTCACCCAAACAGGTGAAAAAGGTTTATCATCAATGGAACCCGTGGTGGATGTTGTCGAAGAGGGCAAAGATAAAGTCACTTATGGCAATATGACACCCGAAAAAGTCAAGAAAGTCGTTGTAGAACACATTGTAAACGGAAGGATTGTCTCCGACTACGTTGTCGCTACCGGCAATTAGAAGGAGGAATATTCCATGTCTCTTAAACGAATAGACCTGCTGATTTGCTGCGGGTCAGGATGTGTCTCAGCCGGAGCACTTAAGATCAAAGAAAAAATACAGGCAATTCTGCAAACAAAAGGGTTGCTCAACGAAATCAATATTATCGAGACCGGATGTATGGGACCTTGTGATTATGGTCCTGTCATGATAGTATACCCGGAAGGTGTATTCTATAAAAAAGTTACACTTGATGATGTTGAGGAATTAGTTGAGGAACATTTTGTCAAAGGCAGACCTGTTAAACGAATGATGCTCCACGACAAGGAAGATCTTGTACTGACTACTACCAAGGAAATCCCCTTTTATCAGAAACAGGTGAAGGTTGCTTTGGCAAATTGTGGGTACATAGACCCTGAAAGCCTTGATGAATATATAGCACAAGGCGGTTATGAGGCATTGGGCACAATTCTGACCACAATGTCTACTACCGACACTATTGAAGTCGTCCGTAAATCCGGATTAAGAGGTAGAGGCGGCGGCGGTTTTCCAACCGCATTAAAGTGGAAATTTGCAAGCGGTAATGCTGATAGCCAGAAATATATAATCTGCAATGGCGATGAAGGCGACCCAGGAGCTTTTATGGACAGATCACTGCTTGAAGGTGACCCCCATAGAGTATTGGAAGGAATGATGATTGCTGCTTATGCAATCGGAGCTTCCAAGGGTTTCTTTTATATTCGCGCAGAATATCCGCTTGCTATCAAACGCATTAAACAAGCTATTGAACAGGCAAGAGAGTTTGGCTTAATCGGCAAGAATATCTTTGGCAGCAATTTTGAGTTTGATGCTGAGGTACGAACCGGAGCGGGAGCTTTTGTTTGTGGCGAAGAAACCGCTCTTATTCACTCGATTGAAGGAATGCGCGGGCACCCTTCAGCAAAACCACCTTATCCCTCTGACAAAGGTCTTTGGGGTAAACCAACCGTTGTGAATAATGTAGAAACCCTGGCAAATCTCCCTACTATCTTCTTAAAAGGCGCTGATTGGTTTGCTTCCATGGGAACAGAAACCAGCAAGGGAACCAAGGTCTTTGCCCTCACAGGTGATGTAAAAAACACCGGTCTGGTTGAAGTCCCGATGGGTATCACACTAAAAGATATGATTTTTGAAGTTGGTGGTGGTATTATTGGTGACCGCGGTTTCAAAGCTGTTCAATTGGGTGGTCCATCCGGTGGATGCTTAACCAAAGATCATCTTAATGTGCCTATTGACTATGAATCACTCAAAGAAAAAGGTGCAATGATGGGTTCAGGTGGCGTCATTGTTATGAATGACTCCAACTGTATGGTCAGTATAGCCAAGTTTTTCCTTGATTTCTCTGTTGAAGAATCATGCGGAAAGTGTTCTCCCTGCCGTATCGGGCTTAAACAAATGCTCGATATCATGGAGCGGATAACTTCAGGTAATGGTGTGGAAGGTGATATTGAAGAACTGATTCGACTGGGAGAAGCCATAAACCAGCTTTCTCTATGCGGTTTGGGTCAGACTGCTCCCAATCCTGTACTCAGTACAATCCGCTATTTCAGAGATGAATATGAATCACACATTAAAGAACATAAATGCGCAACCTCGGTTTGCCTTGATTTGATGCATTTCATAATTGATAAAAATAAGTGTATCGGTTGCTCACTATGTGCAAGAAAATGCCCTGTTACATGCATTACAGGCAGTAAAGAAGACAAGTATATAATACATCAGCTTGACTGCGTAAAGTGTGGAACGTGTATGGATGTTTGCCCGGTAAAAGCAATCAGCAAAGTCCCTGAAATGCATAGTGAAGTAGAAGCAAAACGCCAAGCTATGAAACTTATATCTGAAAACGAAGAATAAAGGAGTATATATGTATCAGGAAATATTTTCCAAATACGCTCCCACAAAAGATAACCTGATTTACATCCTGCATGACATTCAGGATACTCATCCTCAGCACTACTTGTCAGAAGAGGCTGTTCAGGCTGTCTCCGAATATCTCAAAATACCAGCCAATCACATTTATGGCGTGATTACATTCTATTCAATGTACAGCACAAAACCACGTGGAAAGAATATAATCCGCTTGTGTGAATCCCCTCATTGCTACATTAAAGGTTCAGAAAACATTCTGCGCAAGATGAAGAATGCTCTGAATATCGGAATCGGTGAAACATCCAAAGATGGTCTTTTTACTTTGGAACTCTGCGCCTGTTTGGGCGTTTGCGGTAATGCACCGGTTATGATGATTAACGACGATGTATATGGCGATTTGACCGAAGACAAAGTCGATGAGGTTTTTGCCAAACTCAGAGAGGTGAAATAATGAAATACTACCGCACACACATACTGATCGGAATCAATGAAACCTCTCAACAAGCCGGAGTGAAAGAATTTACTGATGCTCTACGCAAAGAGCTGACTACTGCTGCTTTGCACGAAGAAGTCAATATTCTGGAAACCGGTCCATTAGGCTTTTTCGGCAAAGGTATTTGTCTGACTATTTATCCTGAAAATGTAAACTATGAGAATGTTCAGACTACCGATATTCCAGAGCTTGTAAATGAACACTTTTTAAAAGGACGTCCTGTGCATCGGTTGATGCTTGATGCAGGCTCTAAATTCAGTCCCAAGTTTAATTACGAATCTCGTATCGTGCTTCGCAATTCCGGTATCATTGACCCCGAGAACATTGATGAATATCTCGGTGCCGGTGGTTATGAAGCCTGGGAAAAAGCTCTTCTTCAGATGAAACCTATGGATATTGTTACTGAAGTTAAGAATTCAGGTTTACGCGGACGCGGTGGAGCAGGTTTCCCTACAGGTTTGAAGTGGAGTTTTACTGCTCCCATCGAATGTGCTCAGAAATATGTTGTTGTAAATGCTGACGAAGGTGAACCCGGTACGTTTAAAGACCGTTTGATTATGGAAGGTGACCCCCATCAGCTTCTGGAAGGCATTATGATTTGTGCCAGAGCAGTCGGAGCCACCAAAGCCTATATCTACATCCGGGGTGAATACAAGCTCAGTATCAGCCGTCTGAAAATAGCCATTGCTAAGTGTAACGAATATGGCTTACTCGGCAAGAATATCTTTGATAGTGGGTTTGACCTTGATATTGATATCAGAATTGGCGCAGGTGCTTATGTCTGCGGTGAAGAAACAGCTTTGATTGAATCATTAGAAGGAAATCGCGGTAATCCCCGCTGGAAACCACCATTCCCTGGCGTTAAAGGTCTGTGGGAATGCCCTACTATAGTCAATAATGTTGAAACACTGGCAAATATCCCCTACATCATCAAGCATGGTGCTGATGGATATAAGAAATTCGGAACACCTGACTGCAGTGGTACCAAAGTCTATACGATTTTGGGTGAGGTAGCTTATCCCGGTCTTTGTGAAATTGATATGGGTACGACCCTCAGAACTATCATCAACGACTATGCCGGTGGCATGAAAAAAGGCTTCCGTTTCAAAGCTGCACTTATCGGTGGAGCTGCTGGCGTCATTTTAAATGAACGCATGCTTGATGTAAAGATGGATCTGAACAGCCTTAATCAGTATTCTGCTGTTTTGGGTTCAGGTGCCATTCTTGTCATGAACGAAAACACCAGTATTGTTGATATGCTTTGGTCAATCCTGCGCTTCTTCCGCCATGAATCCTGCGGAAAGTGTGCTCCCTGCCGTAACGGTTCTCAACAGCTTTATGATATAATCACCAAGATAAAAAAAGGTCATGGCTCTGTTGATGATTTGGATAAACTGCTGCTAATTGCTGAAACAATGCAGCAGACTTCATTCTGCGCTTTAGGACAGTCTCCGATTATGCCTATTCGCAGCGCTCTGGAAAACTTCAGAGACGAATTTCTTGCATTAATCAAAGAATAAAGATAGATATCTGGAGGAAAACCTCATGGCGAAAACAGTTAATGTCTGGATAGATGGTCACCATATTGAAGTTCCGGAGACGATGACAATCATCGAAGCTGCTGACAAATATGGCATCCATATTCCCCGCCTGTGTTATCATCCTGACCTTCCGCCCACAGCCAATTGTGGTGTGTGTGTTGTGGAAGCGTCAGGTAATCCGCTTCCCAAAAGAGCTTGCTGCACTCCTGTAGCTGAAGGTATGAAAGTAACCACAAATTCAAAGAAGTTACGTGCTTACCGTAAAACTCTGGTGGAAATGATTCTCAGTAATCACGATGTGACCTGCCCTACTTGTGCAGCGAACAACAAATGTGAACTTCAAACTCTGGCAAATAACCTTGGTGTAAATGCCGAGCATTTGCCTCAAATCCTGCATAAGCACAAAGAAGATGACAGCAGTCTTTCCATTATCCGCGATATAGACAAATGTATTGCCTGTGGTCGTTGTGTAACTGTGTGCAATGATGTGCAGACCGTTTATGCACTCACTTTTGCTGATAGAGGCTTTGAAAGCCATGTTGATACTGCCTTTGCAGGCGGTATGGCAAACAGTCCTTGCGTAAATTGCGGTCAATGCACAGTCTATTGCCCCACAGGTGCCCTGCGTGAAAGAAGTGCTGTGGATGAAGTCTGGAATGCCATTCTTGACCCTGACAAACATGTCATCGTGCAGGAAGCTCCGTCTATCCGTGTTTCTCTTGGCGAGGAATATGGAATGGAAATGGGTTCTCTCACAGTAAAAAAAATGTATGCCGGACTTCGGAAAGTTGGTTTTGATGCTGTGATGGATACAAATTTTACAGCAGACCTTACCATTCTGGAAGAAGGTACAGAAGTAGTAGAAAAACTCAAAGCCGGTAGCAAGAAACCTGTTATAACATCCTGCTCTCCCGGCTGGATAAAATTTATGGAAACCTACTATCCTGATTTGGCTGATTGCGTCAGTACTGCCAAGTCTCCCATGTCAATGTTCGGCGTTCTGGCAAAAACCTATTATGCACAGGAACAGAATATCGACCCGGCAAAGATAGTTTCCGTTGCCATTATGCCTTGCACTGCCAAGAAATTTGAAGCTGCCCGTCCTGAACTACGCGATTCCGGATATCAGGATACAGACTACGTCCTGACCACCCGTGAATTACAGCGTATGTTCAAAGAAGCCGGCGTTGACCTCAAAAACATCAAAGACGAGGACGCTGATGAAAACATGAGCTTCTACACCGGTGCCGGAACTATTTTCGGTGCTACCGGTGGTGTGATGGAAGCAGCTTTGCGTAGCGCTTATTTCCTGATTACGGGTACAGAACTGGAAGATGTCGAAATCAAGGCTGTTCGCGGTCTGGTTGGCGTCAAAGAAGCTGTGGTTCCAATACCTGGTTTTGGTGATTTACGTATTGCTGTTGCTCATGGACTTTCCAATGCCCGTATCGTTATGGACAAAATCAGAGCAGGTCTTGCCAAAGATGGTGTATCACCTTATCATTTCGTTGAAATCATGGCGTGCCCAGGTGGCTGCGTGGGTGGTGGTGGGCAACCTTATGGCAACGACCTTGCAATGCGCGCTCGTCGTGGTGAAAGTCTTTATGCAGAAGACAAATCCCTGCCCGTCCGCAGATCTCATCAGAATCCTGAAGTTGCAAGAATTTATGAACGTTTCTTAGGTGCTCCTAATTCACCACTTGCCCTGAAACTGTTGCATACATATTACTTCAAACGTTCTGTAAGTAATGGTCAAATCACAGAACAGGCAACTCATAAACATCATTAATTGTCATTCCCAACTTGATTGGGAATCCATACAAATAAAAGCCCGTCAGATTTGACGGGCTTTTTTTCATTGACAGCAAATCAAGTTGTCCTGAGAGTTAATAATATGATAAAAGAAATAGTTGGCAGTAGGATAGTCTTGAGAGACCTCCTTGATATCGATATCGTTGATTACCAAAGATGGTTTACCAGTGAACAGGAATGGACTAAATGGGATGCCCCCTGGGAAATAGTTGATGAATCCTTTGCAAAGGGCTATATAAGCCTGCTCTCAGAAAGGATATTGATTGGGCCTCCTGAAATTAGGACAAGATTTGAAATCTGCTACCAATACAAACATATTGGCTGGGTCTCATCATACCATATTGACCATGATAAAGATCAGCTTGCTGTAGGTATAAATATCACTGAGACAGATTGCTGGGGTATTGGTCTCGGAAAAGAAGTACTGGAATTGTGGATTTCATATTTGTTGGAATCTAAGGATATCCCTTACATCCACTGCGAAACATGGTCAGGTAACGAGAGAATGGTGAAGCTGGCTCTCGGGCTTGGTTTTGAAATTATTGAAAAGGACAGGACTATTACAATCAACGATAATCTATACTACAGATACAAATTCAAGCTTATGGCAAATAGTTTTTACGGACCAGATGTTGTGATTCCCGGAGAACGAGATGAACGATTTAAATAATAGAATTGAACAGTATCTTAAGTTTCCTGCCTTAACAGCAGAACTTACTTTGAGTGAAGAGCAAATAAAGAGTTTGCTAGTTATCAGTGAAGAACTCAAGACAGAGCTTGCTCTACAAAGCATCAAACTTGATCCCTACTGGCCCAAATGGGATAGCCCCTGGTGGAAAGTACTTCTGCTTTATGAAACCGGATATAAGCATCTAATACCTATCGAATTTCTCGATGTGCTTATCGATGTCATTGATAAGCACTATCTGCACGATTTTCCCCTGACAGAAGCCGAATTACCCAAAGGCATTGACCCTTATCGTGATATCCTTTGCTTCTGTGCTTTGGGAAACATGTACAAGGTGTTTGAGGATTGTGGCTTTTGCATAAAAGAACGATTACCCTGGTGGTATGAATGGCTGAGTAAATATCAATTACCCGATGGTGGTTATAATTGCGAAGAAGCAGCTTATACAAAAAGCAGGAAAAGCTCATTCCTGTCGACTTTACCGGTTTTGGAAGCTATGCTGATTGTCTATTGCAAAACACACGATGATAAGATTAAAACACTATTGGATAAGGGAGCTCATTATCTCCTGAGCCATAACATGTATAAATCCTCCACAGGTAAAATTATTGAGGCAGACTGGCTTCAAATTTCCTTTCCCCGCTACTATGATTATGATGTCTTACGTGGTTTTTCTTTTATTGTGGATTGGGCTTATCAAACCCAGTCTGCCTTACCGGTTAGAATAGCTGAGGATTGCTTTAATCAGATACAAAAGTCTATTGACCCAGCCGGCTACATCATACTAAAAGCCAATAAAGTAAATCTGGATGGAAGTCTCTATCACATCAACCACGAATGGATATGGAAAGATAAAGCCGAATCATTCACTGCACTCGATATGTTATGTAAAGAGAATTCCTTGTCTGTACCTCTCACTTTAAACTGGAGAAAGACATTAGATAAATTATCCTCGCTCAGCTTAAACTAAATCAACTAAAAACCAGGATTCCCCGACAAGCGAGGAATGATAAAATATCAAAGCCCGTCAGATAAGCGGTCTTTCTTTTATTTTATTGACACCAATCCCTGTCTTGCTTAGTCTGCTTTGAACAGTTTGACTTGAGGTAATATAATATGAGCAGTAAGAATATTAACAAATTAGATATCAATGAAATTGATGCCAAAGTAATTGAAATCAATCAACTTATTTATGAAAATCCACCCCGGGCTATTGCTTTTGCCAAGGAAACCTGGGAAATAATCCGCTCTCATACTCCACCTGTGCAACTAATCCCCTTTCTGCTTACATATTCGAACTGCCTGAGTACTTGTGGAAAATTCAATGATGCGTATGAGATGATTTCCCTCGCTCTCAAGATAAAAAAGCGGACAGGACTCAAGGATATTGAACTGGCGACTCTACTCTGTGCAACCGGAGATAATCTTCTGAATTTAGAACGGTATGAGGAAGCCATAGCCTTGATAAAAAAGGCGGAAGAGCTCTTTCAAAGTTTTGACAATGTTCCGCATATTATCCATTCTTACCTTAGCCTGGCAAGATGCCAGGATGGTTTGATGAATTACACAGATGCAGCAGACAGTCTGTTTCGGGCTGAACAACTGGCGACTGCTCATAAGCTGGATTCATTTCTGATTAGCATAGCACTGGGCTTTGGTAATGTCTATTCTAATGCGCTGGATCAAAAAAAGGCAATCAAACATTATCGGAAGGCAGCAACTCTATCTTTGAAACAAAAGAATATGATGCAATATGCCCATGCCTTGAGTAACCTCAGCAGGATTTATACTCTCACCAACAAACCCGGATTAGCACTTAAAACCATTCTTATTATTCTCCAAATTTATGAGGACCGTAATGATCAGTATCAGATATCCAGAATACAGCTTCATTTGGGAATTATTTATAATCAAGCCAGACGTCCTGCAGAAGCTTTGCTGTATCTCAACAAAGCTTTAAAAAATAAAGAAGTTAACGAAGAACCCAATTTCTACATCAGGATCTGTCTTACCTTAGTTGAGTCTTATGTTCAGATGCATAATTATCGCTCCGCCACCCGGTATCTGAAGATAATCATTCCTCTGATAAAGAGCATGAATGATATCAATTTTCTGTTACCTGCCTATAATCAAGGCTACAATATCTGCATGGCACAGAAAAAGTGGAAGCAGGCCGTTGAATATTTAGAGGCTTCAAAACAAACAGAATCAAAAATCTGGAACAAAGATAAAGAAGCCCAATTCTTACAATTAGAACAAGAATTTAACAAGATTAAAGAACAACAAAAAGCTGAAATATTCAGACTGAAGAACGTGGAACTCAAAAAACGCAACAAACTAATCAATGAGCAAAAGACACAGCTTGAATCAGCTTTGGAAAAACTAAAATCTGCCAATGATGCCAAGACAAAACTATTTTCTATCGTTGCCCATGACCTCAGAGGTCCTCTTGCCAGCATTTATCAGGGTATTGAACTGGTTTTGGAAGAGGAGTCTTATCCTGCACAAGACAAAGAATTTCTCACCCAAATACAGCGTTCAGCCTTTGACGTTTATTCGCTTACAGACAATCTTTTACGTTGGTCAGCCCAACAACTCGACAAGATTGTTGTAAACCCCAAACCCGTGCTGTTGGAACCCCTCTTTCAAAAAATAATTGAGCAGCATGCTTTGATTATATCAGCTAAACATATTGAGATTATTACGGATTTTCATGCAAAAGAAACGTTAATGGTTGACCCTGGTTTTGTGGAAGTTGTGTTTCGTAATCTTCTTTCCAATGCTGTTAAATTTACGCCCGATTCCGGTGTGGTTAAAGTGGAGCTTTTGCGTGACAATAACTATTTTGTCTGCAATATCAAAGACAGTGGACAGGGTATTCCACTGGAATTGCAAAAGCATATATTCGAAAGTAAACTCAGCGTCTTTTCAACCGGTACGGGCTATGGAAGAGGTGCGGGACTTGGTTTGCCCCTCGTCAAGGAATTCGTCACTCAGATAGGCGGAACTGTCAGCGTTAGCTCACCTCTGGATAAAGGTAGCACTTTTTCTTTTACCATACCCATAAAATAACTGACACTTTAGATTGCATTGTCTTTTTTCCGGTGACTTGTCCCGGGCTAATGTAAGAAGATTGTGTATATTGCTAAACACATAACCCACATATACCTTCTTTTGATTATATCGTTACAAGATATTATCTGCGGATTAATACTTTCTTTATCTGGCTCTTGTTATGAGCTGTTATCTTTAAAAAGTATATCCCATTAGGAGCGTCAATCTCTGTTATATCAAGCTGGAATTTATAATCAGATATCCTGATTTGCTTATTCACAATTCTCTGTCCCTTTAGATTATAGATACTCAAATCAGCTAACCCAATATCTTTCCTGAGTTCCATATTCAGAATATTACCAATCGGGTTGGGATAGTGATTTATAATCAAAACATCCGGTGCTAAGATTTCGGAATAGTCATCATTTGCAGTATTCGTGATTTGCGTAGTTGACCAGTTTATCCCATTACCGGTAAAGCGATATACTGCCTGCGTCCATTCTCCTGTCTCGATTGGATTAACGATAGCAGAATAATGGACATTGTGACTAAAATCTGGAAACTCATACGGTAACAATGGATATATATGCTCGTTATCAATCACTACTTCGGCTTCAATCGGAAGAAAACTATCCTCACTAAAATAGTCCACTCCGAAAGCAAGATTCCAGTTTGCCAGATAAGTAACAGTGGGATTACTGATAACCTGAAATGGTACTGTTTCCGGAGCAAACACTACCTTTTTATGTATCAAATCAAAGCCATTGGTCTGGTCAGCCAGCAGTGTCCCGCTAACCAGCGATATTTTGTTAGTTATTATCTGACACCCAATCACAGGATTATCCGCATTAAACCAGACAGCAAAGCTGCTATCTGCCATTAAATCTGCTTTATTACAAGACATTAGCAAACCATTTGAGCCGGGAATCACAGTTGTCTCAATCGCTCCTAATAAAGTCATATCACTGGTTGAAGTACCCGTTATGCGATATAATCCCGGCGCAATAATCCCTGCCACATCTACAGTATACATCAGTCCCCAAACCGTAGGATTTGGTTCATTGGCTGTTGCAGGATTGACTATAGCTGCCATATATGCATAAAATGTAAAGCCAGCGCTTACAGGAAAGCCACCGCCATTATTGATGATGGCAAAATAGAACTTATCATTACTGAAAGTGGCATAGCTATTGACAATATCGAGATTAGTCTGGGTAAACAAAGCATCTCCCACCGGATCGTTCATTGCGGGAGTCAAATCACTCAAAACCGGTATTGAACTATAATCATGCCACACAGGCAGAATAACCGTGGTAGAATCTGTCTGCTGTCTGAACCCGATAAATGGATAAGCAGGCTCTGTAACGGTAACCTGATAGTTATTATACCCATCATCTAAAGCAAGCATAGGTGTCTGAGTAATGATGTTGTTTTCTTTTAATAAGAGAATAGGCTCAGACTGCGTTGCCTCTATCCTGACAGCCCTCAGACTAACTGCCTGTGCTCCGCTGAAGTAAATATGTTGCCAGTTCAGTTCAGCATTGAGACATGATAACATTATCATCATAAGAATTGTATAAAGTGCTTTCATAATTTCTCCGTTTACTTATGTGCCCACAGTGGAACACTCAGATACAGGGCATAGCTTTGATTACGCAGTTGTACAGGCTCAAATCCACCAGCTTCATAGGTTGGCAGATTCATGTAATCCCAACCAATAGTGAAGCGGTAACCCAACGTGAGGGGTTGTTTCTTTATCTTGAAATCCAGCTCTCCCCCATAGATCAGGCTGTAATCAAATTGATTAATGTCCTTTAGCCTGGATTTGTCCTTGATGATAATCACTTCAAAACTGTCTACTACCGGAAAATAGAGCTTCCCATCAAGTTTGTAATCACCACTTACTTTCAAAGCCATGGCTGCTCCGGCAATAACCGATATACTAAAATTATTGCCTTCTATGGTTTTTAGTTTGAATAGCATGGGAAACTCAATGTAATCCATCCCATACTTCACATTCATTACTGCCGGTTTAATCAGAGCTTCACCATCCAGTTCTTTTATCGTTATTTTCTCAGATGAACCTTTGGTTACATAATTGAATTCATACCGGAAAGCAAATGCAGGTGTTATCTGCAGTTCCAGCATCAAGCCTGCTGTCATACCATGATGAAATCCGGTCTCTACTTTGTAACCTGCAGCCTGCTCTTTCACACCATAGTGCTGGGCAAGATTATAGCCGCAACTTGCATTAATACTTATCTCCGATAAAATAACTGCTTCAAGATTGATGTTTGATAACAAGGTTATTGTAATAAAGATAATACTCAACACCCATTGAGTGGGAGCAATTGATTTAACGTTTAATACTTTCATAATGATAGCTTAATCGTTTTGTGTAATCTGTCAATTACAAATCCGGCACACGATTGACTAACCTACCCACAGCGGACAATCAGCGGACAATCAGCGGACTAAAGTCCGCTGATTGTCCGCTGTGTGGTTGCTTCGTGTAGCCTGATGATGTGTGTAGGGGACTTGTACATGAGTATCGGCAGCAATAGAGATTTTGGTAGAATAAACAGGATTGTAACCTTGACCGAAACTACTTATGACTCTACATTCGCTCTGCTGTAACTCTATAAAAATATATGAAGTCATTAACCGGCACACTAAATGAAGGGTCTATGCTCGTGCCTGCTACGGTTGAGAAAGTTCCGGAAGGACTTACATCCTGATAGATTATAAAACGCTGTACACCCATGGGGTAAGTCCAGGTTAACTGGATTTCATCATTTTGAGGAATATAATGAATGGTTAAATCATCGATTGCCGGCAAGGGCAACCAGTTTACAAAAGCCGGACCATTACTGTTATTGCTTTCATTGGATTCGCTGACCAGATTGTTCTCATCAATATATACATACGAACTCCAGGTTCCTGATGTCAAAGTAGTGATATCTGAAAAAGTAACGTCAATTGTAGCATCCGCAGTGAAGGACTCAGACTTAACCATAAGCTCTACTGGCATGAAGCTCTTATTGACCATGAGGGACAACCCTGCGTTATCCGTTACGATTTCAAAGATGCCAGATGGATATTGGTCTATACCAAAGAAGATAAGTTCATCTGCCAGGCTGAACTGAGAAGAGCACAACATCCCTTTATTAAACTCGCTATGGATAATCCGATTGCCCATAAAGACTTGGATAAAGAATACAAGCAAATCAAGAAGATGCGGAGAACCAAAGAACAGAGTGCAAAGGCTATCGTAGTTCAGACTCAGGAAGCTTGTGATAGATTCCTTGAACCGTATCTGGAAGCATCGAGGCTAATCACAAACAAGGAAACACCTGAACTATCAAACCAGATGTTTACCAGTCCACCGATGATATCGCCTCCACCCAAGAGTTCACAGCAGTCAATGGATGAACTCCAGCAGAAGCTATATGAGAATACTCCAAAGAGAGATGAGCATACGATAGACACCTTGAATGATAAACCGGCTTATTTATCTCACCCAATAACCACCGTAACAAGACAGCAGTACATCCAGTCTGAAGCAAACAGAGGACATCGTGACAGCAAGGACAACCAAGAGCATGTAGAAACGGAGAAACCACCGTTAGAATCAGAACCCCAAACCAATACCAATAACCAAGCTGATGATAATCAAGACTCACCTGTAATGCACAAGTCATGGGATGAGATGATGCGTATGATTGGAATTAAGTAGGAGGATAAAATGAAACAGGGAACACTCGTCAGAACACTGAATGTAATCGCTGCCGACAAACATATAGAATACTTACTTAACAGACCTAAGATGGAGATGGTGGGACTGGGATTACTGTACGGTAAGCCCGGACTCGGTAAGACTACCTATGCCAGCCGTATGGCATTTAGCAATGGCTATGTCTACCTAAGACTGGAAGCTACAACCACTCCCAAATCATTTGCGACTGACCTGCTGACAGCTTTATACAAACGCTTCGGTATGGGAGAATATATTCCATACGGAACTGCCAATAACCTGTATAAGCATTGTATAGTTGCAATTGAAGCTAATCCCGGCACCATCATTATCATTGATGAGATTGATTATGCATACCGGCATCCACAACTCTTAGGTTCGATTAGATACATCGTAGATCAAACAACAGCAGTGGTTATCTTGGTCGGTATGCAGAATGCCAAGGATAGACTAAATCAGATCAATGAATACTACTTTGATAGATGTAATATGTTTTATGAGTTTCAATCTCTTGCCAAACAAGACATAGCTCAACTATGCAAGGAGATATTGGAAGTTCCCTTCTCACCAGAAGTGATTGATTATATATATTTTCATTCATGTGGTAATCTGCGGAAAGCCATGAAACTAATCCACTCAGTTGAAGAGATGGGTTTCCAAAAGCAACTCAGCCAAGTTAACCAAACCGACTTACCAAGATGAGGATGCTATGACAGAGAAAGAACTGATCCTCAACTTCACCGATCAATATAATCGACCCTTTACCGTCGAAACGGTGGCATCTCTTACCAATGTCAGCATAATCACAGCACAGCCTGTATTGGAAGAACTAATAACCAAAGATAAGATTAAGAAAATCGATGATAATCCACCTATCTATGTAAGAACAAACCGGTTCAATACCAAGATTGGTTATCAGCACTACAAGGGTTGGACATTCGACTTAATGGCAGCACATCAGCTATTGGATACCTTAGAAGGTGGCAGGTTTAAGTCCATCAGAGACATCGCTCAAGTCGTTGGAAAATCCAGGCAGTGGGTCTATATTTACCTGGAGGCTTTAGCATCCATTGAAGTGGTTGATCTGAGAGGTTTTATTTATGTAGTTAATTCCCGCCTGCGCGGGAATGACTTGGGAAAACACATTATGCAAAAGTCATTGAGAGAGAGATCCATGGATGCAAAACAGGGGTTAAGGTTTATCCCCCCAACCCCTGTGCAAGAACAGAAAAAACGTTAATTACCTGAAACAGGTTTGCCTATGCGGAAGCCTGGATGCTGATCAGTCTGCTCCATTCTCCGTTCTGATTACCCGGAAACCTATCGCGGAAAGGGTATAAGGTGCAAAGATAGCACGGGACGAGACAGTGCAATTGCTGGCTGCATCTGCCCAACTACCTCCCCGGACTGCTCGTTTGGAGTAAAGCAGACGAGGTGGGGAACCTGGACTATAAGTGTTTGTATAATCCCAGCACCATTCCCAGAGATTTCCGCTCATGTCATACAATCTCAGCTCATTACTGTTTTTAGTGCCAACCGTATGGGACGTGATGCCGGAGTTTCCGCTATACCAGGCCACGTAATTGACGGTATTTGAACCACTGAAAACATTACTAAGCGTGGAATCGCCTCCACTGGCAAGATAAAGCCATTCACTCTCGGTGGGTAATCGATAGCCGTTTACAGATTGATTCATTTGTACGTCAAAGCTGCGGACACTATTACTAAAGCCTGTGTTCCAGCCGGCAGGCCAGTTGTTAGGGTCTGTTCCGTAAGTGCTGTAACTGTAAACCGGAGACTTGCCTTCGGCAATGCTGCGGCGGTTGCAGTATTCCACAGCATTTTGCCAGCTCACATTATACACCGGATAATTATCTCCCACTCCGGAGCCGGAGGCGGGATTGGTGCCCATCACAGCTTGATATTCCCCCTGCGTGACCTCATACGGGCTGACCGCTAAATTTGCTAAGGAGTCATAGAGCATTGATCCTATAGCCGGAGGAACTATTGTAAATGGGATTTCCATTACTGCCGATGTGTTATACCCGAGCAGGTATGCCATTGCTTTCAGGATGCAGATACCCGAAATCAGGATGGGTTCTTCCGTGTAAAGAGTGCCGTAGTTTTCGCTGGGCGTGTTGCCATCCAGAGTGTAGCGGATAAATGCTCCCGGAGTTTGGCAGTAAAGCTCCGCATAGATATTGCTATCGTAGGAGCCTCCATTGGGATAGACTATGGGAGCTGCCAATGTTTGCGGATAAGCAGTAGTCACTATCCGGCAGACACGGAATCCGGCGCAGTTATAGTTGTAGGTAGGAGCATTCTCATTGCGAAAGGCAACAGTACAGATGTTGCTGTCATGTACGAAGCTGCCTCCCCGCATCAAGCGGCTGGTTCCGGTGACAGGTCCGGTCGGATTGACCCGTGTGGTGTCCGGACTGGCGGCATAGATATCCCAGCACCATTCAAACAAATTACCGCTCATGTCGTAGATGCCAAGTTCGTTGGGAGTCATGCTTGCCACAGTCTGGGGAAAGTTATTGTACCAGCCCCAGTTGTTTATGAATGTGGCCAGGGCGTACAGGTCATTACCCCCGCTGTAAGTATAATTGTGCGACTGGATTCCGCCCCTGGCAGCGTGCATCCATTCCATATCTGTGGGCAGGCGGTAGCCGTCCGCTGTCCAGTTGCAGCTTGTACTGAGATGATTACTGTTCTCCGTGTCCCAGCCGGCAGGCCAGTCATCCGGATTTGTGCCGAGGGCAAGATAGCTGTAACAAGGCGTCAATCCCTCCATTATACTACGCCGGTTGCAATACTCGATGGCATTGAACCAGGAAAGGCTGTGCGCCGGATAGTACGGTCCCACACCCACCGTCCAGACAAGGCTATCGCCCATAACTGCCTTATAATGAGACTGGGTAAGTTCCACCGGGTCTATGAAAAAATTACTGACTGCAACCTCAGAAGTGCCGTTGTTGAAAGTTCCGCTCTGTACCGGAATAAAACTGGGCGGCATACCTGTATAGATGACAAAACTGCGCACTGTAACCAAGGAACTGCTGTGCCCGATAAAGAAAGCCACTGCTTTTACAATTGCTGAGGTTGTAATGGTAAAGGGGTTGAGATACAGTGTTCCGTTGCTTGGGCTGGGCACGCTGCCATCTGTGGTGTAGCGAATCATCGCTCCGGCAGTGGAACAGGACAAAGCTATCTGCACGCTTTGGAAATATTCATCCGGCGGGGTATCAAAAACAGGAGCGGTAACTTCGGCATCCATCAAAGGAACCGAACGGCATATTCTGAAACCCAGCGACCTGTCTTGAAAGGTTGTCCAGATGGTGTTTCGGAACACAGGATTGCATTGGTCGGCAGGACTGAAAGCACTGGCTCCGCGCATCAAGCGGTATGACCCGGAGGCGGGACCGGTGGGGTTGACCTGCGAACCGGCAGGATAACTGCCGGCGAAGATATCCCAGCACCATTCCCACACGTTTCCACCCATGTCAAATAAACCGAGCTCGTTGGCATTCAGACTTCCAGTATTATGAGTCGCAGTTCCCGAGTTGGTGGCGCACCAGGCAACCTCATTGACGTTGTTCCCACCGCAATAAATGTAACCCTGGCTCTGGTTTCCGCCTCTTGCCGCGTACATCCATTCCATCTCAGTGGGCAGACGGTATCCGGTAGCGCCAAAGTCACAACTAATATTGAGATGATTGTTGTCACCAGTGTTCCACCCGACCGGCCAGTTATTTGGATTGGTGCCATAGCTTGCATAGCTGTAGCAAGGCAGGAGGTTTTCGGCGATACTTCGGCGGTTACAATACTCCACTGCCTGATACCAGGAAGTGAATTCCACCGGGAAGTTGGGGTTCCCGCCATAATATGACGGGTTGAAGCCCATCACAGCCTGAAAAGCGCTCTGGGTAAGTTCAAGCTTATCGAGATAAAAACTGTTGAGAGTGACATCAGATGTGCCATTGTTGAACACACCTCCCTGCACAAGCATAAAGTCTTCGTTCAGAGGAAAGACGACTGTGTAGCCGGCGTTATTTACATCCGAGTCTGCAAACCCGGTGCGAACCGCTATTGCCTTTACTGTTGTGGTGTATCTCAAGGCAAAGGGAGCAGTATAAAGCGAACCATTCATCGCGCTGGGGGTGCTGCCGTCCAGGGTATAATAAATAGCTGAATTTACCGTTGGGCAGCTAAGTGTCACAGTCACGGCATTGGTATAAACTCCACTTGGCATGGCATAGCCGGGAGTTGCAGTCTTCAGGGTATAAGCTACACTACTGACTGGAGAAGACCCCAATAAGGGTGAAATTGCAACTGCTTTGAGGGTTAAATCAGATGCAACCGGTACCGGAGCAGAGTATAATGTGCCGCTCTGCTGGCTGGGAGTGCTGCCGTCTGTGGTATAATAGATTACCGCATCGGTGGTTATGCTGCTCAATTCCACACTGAACAAGTCGCCATAAGCTCCGGCGGGCAGGCTGAACACAGGCGAAGCTGCTACCAGAGTGTAAAGTACCGTGCTGATAGTGGAATTGCCATTATTTCCGGTGCAGGCAACCGCTTTTAATGCCATACCGGAAGTTAGCGTAAGGGGGCTCGAATATACATTACCATTACCTTCATCGGGGTTGCTGCCGTTGTCTGTCCAACGGATGACGGCGTCCAGTGAAGCGGTTCTGATACTGACTTCAAGTGGATTATAATATGTCCCGGGCAGGGGGTAAAAAACAGGAGCCGGCACGCTTTGCGCCGTCTCAGTGGTTGAAAGGCAAACCCGGAATCCATAACTGTCACTTATAGATAAAGGTGATCGATAATCGCGCATATTGACGGGACAGAGACCGGCGGTGTCCCAGGCTCCGCCACGGGTGACCTGATAACCTCCGGAGGCAGCCCCGGTAGGATTTGATTGTGCTTCGGGGCGATACTCACCAAAGATATCCCAACACCATTCCGCTACATTTCCACTCATATCATAAATGCCAAGCTCATTGGGTGCCTTCAGTCCCACCGTAACAGGCAGGGTTGCAAAGGGAGCAATAGCGGCGACTGCGTAGATGTCATTCGAACCGCTATATGTATAGCCATGGGTCAGATTTCCGCCTCTTGCGGAAAACTCCCACTCCATTTCTGTGGGCAAACGATATCCCACAGCATTCCAGTTCCAGTGCACATTGCTGCGATTAACCGCAAGCCCATCCCAACCGGCAGGCCAGTTGTCAGGATTCTGACCATAAGTCCCGTAGCTGTAACATGGCATCAATCCTTCCGAAATGCTGCGGCGGTTGCAATATTCGATAGCCTCAAACCAGTTAACGGAATGCACGGGGGTGCTGGGACTGATAGCCCAATGGGCGGGATTGTAACCCATCACAGCAAAGAACTGTGACTGCGTAACCTCTGTCCACAGCATATACAGACTGCCGACGGTGACATTTGTGGTGCCGTTATTGAAGGTTCCGCCGTTCACCAGTTTGTATTCCCAGTTCATCTCAATAGAATTTAGGTCATCAGCTTGGATATAGTACTGATAAGAGCCGTTCAGCTCATAGTTTTCTGCTCCAGCATTCCAGACTATGTGCTTACCGGCTCCGGGTATGATACCAGCTCCAATATCACCGCTCAGATTTGGCATCAAAGGAAAGATATTGAAGCTAAGCCCGTTATTACCGCTAACCTTCAGGCTGACAGTGCAGATATCGTCATTCGGATCGGCAAGATTATACGTGATGTCGATTATTTTACTGCCATCCATTCGCTGGCTGGCAGATACATTGGAAACCACAGGTGCGGAAGAGGTTCTCACATTATCAGAGGATTGTCGCAAGACAGCGGGTTGTTTAGTAGTAACCGTCCCAGCCACGGAAACACTCAGCAGAAGGCAAAGTAAAGCAAAAGTATGCCTTTTCATTTGCCACCTCCCGCTTTTTTATCAGCTTTCTTGCTCCGGATATCAGGCAATCCTGCCGGTGCCTCGTCTTGCTCCAGATTTATCCCCGCCCTAACTGTATAATTTTTATAGGCTACCACGTAGTAAAACCGCTGCCCATACGTCCAGGTTGCATCTGGATCGCTATAAAAAGTCTGGTTTGTCGTAGCCAGTAAAGTAAAATCCTGCCTGTTTGCCGAGGCTGTTTCACAGTAAAAGAGCATATAACCGTCGGGTGTAAAAGCTTCATTTAATACACTCTGAGTTACAGCCTGCCAACTGATGATTACATCCGTACCCAAAGCAGCCACTTCCACATTTTGAACCTGCCTGGGAGGTGTATAGGATAAAACCAGGGGATGAGCTTCCTGGGTAAAGTTACCAAAGCTGTCTGTCGCTTTCACTCTGACCTGGGTAATATCACATTCTATGGCAGGTATCTGCAAGGTGAAGCTTCCGGTATTTGCCAGGTTACCCGTCAGGGGATAAAAGGAAAGACCTCCATCCAGACTATAATACAGATTTATGCCATCAGTCAGGAGATTGCTATCGGATGCAGTCCAGGTGATGTCCTTCATTTGCCCCACATACCAGGTATCCACGGATAAAGGTGTTAGCAAGGTAACAGCAGGATTCACGGTATCATTTAGCAAGGGAGCCGAAACACCGAAGCCCGTCAAAGCAGAAAGGCAGGTAGTAAAGATGATAAACATAATGGTCAACACAGTTGCTTTCATAAATCCTTCCTTATAATCTTCTTAATATACAGTCAAATAATTCAGAATTGTGTCAAGTGTTTTGTCAGGCTCAATTTCAAATCGAGTGGGTTTACAACTGATACCTCGAGCTGCAGGAAGTGCCAGATGGACATATTGCCTAACTGACATATACAATAGGATGATAGACATAAATAGCACAAAATCTGTCCACCCACCAATTATTGATAATTGCTTTATTTATGTCTCTACATCTGCAATTTGACCAAGCGTAATTATCGTGGCAGTAACTGCATATATCTTGTCACGATTTGCATAGTTAGAGACAGAATCATCTTGCTGTGTCTGGTTTTCATTTGCACACAGTTGCCACAGGATGCCAAAGTTTGCAGCGTACGTGTCACAATTTGCAGTTTGATTTGTCACATTTCAATCAACATCCACTTTGGAACACGCCAATTCCCCGCCTATCAAGCGTAGGTCAAGCGTAAGGATATTACGCTTGACCTACGCTTGCTATTATTGAGGGTCTGTGCAAAGTTACTTAAATATCTGTTATGTGAGACGTTATAAATCATGTATAAATCATGTATAAATCATGTATAAATCATGCTTATTATACCCATCTTTCTTTAGAGTATATTGTATCGCAGTACATGTATCACGGTTATCACACCTGTATCAAGCGTGTCTTAAATACGTATGATACACGCTTAGATACAATAAATAAGGAAAGTAGTATAGTAGTAGAATAGCATTCCAAAGCTGTTCAAAGAAATTTGGTTGGATATGCAGCCCAGGCAGGCAAAACTGACAACCGGTCTAAAGGGTAATTATGGGTTTGAAAAAGCGCCATAAGCCCGTTATGCTTGACACAAAGATGCGATTCTAACTTATAGGCAAAAACCAACAGGACTTAGGAGAATTGAACAAATGCACAAAAACTTGATATTGATAGTTGTATTCCTGCTTTTAACTTTCGTTAGTATATTAAATGCACAAATCTCACTCACTCAAAGACAGGGTTTGATTGATTTTTATAATGCCATGGATGGCGATAACTGGATAAACAATAGCCACAAAGACTCTGTGTTGTTTTATTATGAAGGTGATGAAACACCACATTATCAGTGTTATACCTTTGGCTGGATGACAAACGGTGAATTCAGTCCTCCGGGCACTGAGGTCGATTGGTTTGGCGTTTATGCCAGTGGCGAAAATCCTGGTGAGGATGTCGCAGAAATTATAATGCCCAATAGTAACTTATCCGGAGAGTTAACCCTGAATTTGCTCCTGCCCTTTGATAGTTATTTTTTAAAACTGAACCTGAGCGGGAATGTCGATGTAACCGGTGAACTGCCCAACTTTAACTATCTAATTGCCGGTAATGTGCGTGGTTTCAGATTGATGAATACGTTGATTTTGGACGGCACATCCATCTCGGGTGGGTTTTGACACATCACAAAACATTAAGGAGACCGCTATGAACAAATATATGTACTTTCTGATACTTTGCCTATTCCCCATGATGCTTAGAGCAAATCTTGCAGAAAATAAACCAATGGAACAAATACAACCCGATGGGACAAAGCTGTCTCTCTTTGTGAGTGGTGACGAATACAATCACCGGGTACATGATGCCAATGGATATACCATCCTGTTGCATCCCGAAACAGGTTATGCAGTATATGCCTTTCAAGATGGTAACACAATCAAGGCTTCAAATTTTATTGTGGGGCAGACAGATCCATCCACTCTAGGAATTCAACCAAATTTGCTGAAGCATGACGCAGAAGCTGAAACGAGGTTTCAAAACCAGCTTCAGCATTCCAACAGCGGACAGCGAGTATCTCCTCTAGGAGTCGTAAATAATATTGTTGTTTTTGTCAGGTTCCATGACCAGACTGAATTTCCTACAACTCCGGGTTATTACACATATGATGATTTATTTAATTCTACGGGCCAGAAATCATTGGCTGATTATTATGACGAGGTTTCTCAGGGGCAGTTGGCTGTGAATTCTTATTTGTACGGCAACAGCACAGGCTATATAGCCTCAATCCAGTTATCACACAACCGGAATTATTATAGTCCCTATAATGCTACAACAAATCCGGGTGGATACTCCGGCAATGCTGAAAAGAACAGCAGAAACTGGGGAATGTTTGGAGAGCTTTGTACGTTGACTGATCCCTTGGTTCCAAATAATATAAACCTTGATACTGACGGAGACAATATTAATGATGCTTTGACCTTTGTTATCAGAGGTGGCACTGATGGCTGGAGCGATATTTTATGGCCCCAGCATCTTTGGTGGACAGGTTCAAATGGCACCATCAATGGAGTTCCTATCTGGCATTATGTAACTGATTTTGAAGGTGGTCTGGGTTCCAGTGTTATATGTCATGAAATGGGACATATGATTGGTTTCCCTGATTTGTACCATTACAATAATAATTTTATTTCTCCTGTGGGTAGCTGGAGTCTGATGGCTTCTGATAATACTCAGCATGAGCTTGCTTATGAGAAATGGAAATACGGAACCTGGTTTACAACCATACCAACTATAACACCCACTTCCACACCTACCCAATACACATTGACCGCTATTGACCAAAGTCCATATTCCTGCTATAAAATACCTTCCAATATAGTGGGTCAGTTTTATATGCTGGAATACCGCAGGCAATCCGGTAGATATGAGGTGGGAGTACCGGCAACAGGATTGATAGCCTATCGTGTGATTGACACCTATAATGGCAATGATATTGGCGGCAATGCTGCAGGACCACCGGATGAAATCTATGTCTATCGTCCCGGTGGAGATATAACCTCAGACGGTGTTTGGCCCGATGCCAATATGTCATCGACAGTGGGACGAACAGGAATAAACAATTATACAGACCCTAAACCCTGGATGTATGTATATCCGGCTACACAGATGGATGGTAATCTTGTTATCACTGATGTCGGACCATCTGGAGGCACAACAATCACTTTCACAGTAAGGGATGCAGCGCCGAATATCTGGGACGGCAGCAGTAGTACAAATTGGAATACTCCTGCAAATTGGAGCCAGAATACTGTTCCTACTATGTACCAATATGTTGAGATACCGAGTACAGGTATTACCCGCTGGCCGATTATATCCTCGCCAGCCAGTTGCAAGAGTCTGATTATCAAAGCAGGAGCAAACTGTTTAATAGGATCTTCATATCTAAGCGTGTATGGTGATTTATCCGTCTATGGTAATTTAACCATGTATAGTGAATCAGGATATTTGAGCGTTGATGGCAGCATCTACTGGGAATCCGGCTCAAGCACAGCGATTAGTGCCAACGGGCTTATATATCTCAGAGGCAATATGGAATTTAAAGCGGGTTCCTCTGTATCGATGGCTACAGGAACTATAGAATTTAACGGAGTTGGGGATTCCTGGATAAGAGTATATGCCACTGCTATCATTTGTAATCTAAGGTCATACAAAACTGCTCCGGGTTCATTGGGCATCAGTTATGGATCAACAAATGATCTTGTAATTAACGGTGATTTATATAATTATAATGGCAAGACCTTTCATAATTATCTGACAGGTATTCTTCACATAAAAGGCAACTTCAGCAATGCCTCAGGTGGAATATTCACAGCCGATTATGGCACAATAAGTTTTGAGGGAAACTATTCACAGACTATTACTAATAATAGTGCGGATGGATGCTACTTTAACAATTTGAGAATAGCCAAGACCAGTGGAGCTCAGATGACAATGAATACAAGCATTGCTGTCAAGGGTGACTTGAATATACAATCCGGTAGTTTATCCAGCAATACCTTCACAATTGACCTCGGTGGCAACTGGATTGATCTCGCAGGCACAGTGGGCTTTATTGAAGGAACGGGGCAGGTTATCTTTTCCGGTACCGGGCAGCAATCCTGCAGCGGAGAGACTTTTTATACTCTAATTCTCAATAAACCCTCTGGAGAATTAGTTATTCCCAGTGCTACCACAACAGGATGTGCCAGGTTTGATTGGGTTGCAGGTGGATACCGCGTTGATGGCGGAACATTTAATGTAAGCGATATGGTAGATGCCGGCATCTTTGGGAATATTACTCTGAATTCAGGTAACATAAATTACACTCAGGATACTGCTGCAGGTGCTTACGTCGATTTGCAAGGCAATATAACTATTCACGGGGGAGCTTTTACAATAAACGGTGGAGTCGGTCCTTGTGATTTTCCTTTTACAACTCCTTCAAGCATTACAATGGATGGCGGAACTCTTGACTTTAGCGGAGTAGCAATAAGAGTCAGGACAGAATGGGCATTGGCTGAAAACATAACAGGTGGCACAATACGCACCAGATTTGGATTTGAGAATCAACGCTCTGATTTCACACCCTCTGGTGGCACGATTGAGCTATATGGTTCAGTTGATTGTTCTATTGTCACTATTGCCGGTAGCAACTTTTACAACCTTACAATAAATAAATCCAGCAGGGATAATGAAGAACCAAAATCGATTAATGTAATAAGCAAAGACAGGCACCGAGAAATTCTGACCAGAACCAATTCAGTTAGTTGCCCTAATAATCTTGATATCAATGGTGCTTTTTCATTGCTTGGCGGAACTTTTACAGCTCCTGCAGTTATGCAGGTTGCCGGTAACTGGATAAACAATGCCGGGCCAGATGCTTTTATCGAAGGAACCGGCACTGTGGAGTTTAATGGAGCTTCACATCAATACTGTGATAACAACGAGAACTTTTATACACTGCTAATTAATAAAACAGCAGCTTTCAGAGTTAATTATGCCTTTGCAAATGTAACATGCGTATATTATACATGGACAGCCGGGGCTGTTGACATTTTAAATGGAACATTCACTGCAAATGACCTGACTCAAAATGGAGTTTATGGCAATTTCTATACGAATCCCGGTGGAGTAATAAACTTGCATCAGGGCTCAGATCAATACATAGACTTGAATGGATTTTTATATAATTATGGTGGCACAATAAACATTTATGGCGGCTCTATACCAAGTGATATTGCCTGGTCTGCCAATGCAGGTATTACCATGACCAGCGGGACAATCGACTTTAAAGACAAGAGTTTTGATTTTCATAATACCGGATATACTCTGACAGTTAATGTAACAGGAGGAGTTCTAAGAGGAAATGGAGGTTGTCTCGGTGAAAGAGCAAATGTTTGTTTCAATGGTGGATATGTTGATCTCTGTGGTCCCGGTTATTATCAGGTATCGCTGGGAACAGGCAGTTATTTTTACAATTTAAGTATAAATAAAACCGGAGCCAGACCAAATGACCTTTCCAGAAACCCTGTTGAACATGATATAGATTCCTCTAAGGGCAGACAGGAACCCATTGATTATAGATTTAATGCGATATACGCTGGTACAAATCTGATGATGCATGGGTCATTTTTTGTAACAGCCGGCATTTTTGAGGTCAGCGGTAGAACAATTGAGGCTTATAATTCATTTGGCATTTGGGGTAACATCACAATGACAATTGCTGGTAGTATTTTATATTGTGGAAATGATTTCTATTGGAGCTCCGGCTCTACGACTAATGTAACAACGGGCAGCATTGTCTGTTTGGGTGGTATGTATTTTACTTCCGGATCTGCTGCTCAACTTAACGGATGCACCACATATATGAGTTCAGATTATGATAATGTAATTAAAACGTCCAGTCCTAACTCCTGGTTTGGAAATCTGTCTATAAGTGGCGGCGGTGGCGGTGAGGGATGCATTTATAGTATAACCTCTGATAGTTCAGACAGCCTGGTAGTCAAAGGTATTTTAGCAGTTGCAGCAGAAAATACTCTCGACCTGTTCAGTCGCCCTTGCCGTGTTGACGGTAACACATCTATAGTCGCAACCGGTGGCATTACAGTTGGAGATGGTGGCTATATTCTGATGAAATCTGCTCTTGATTTAAGTGGTGTGCTTAATGTCGGTCCCGGTACTGCAATTGTAAAAGGTATCTATACTTCTTATGATACTGCTTCGTTACTAATCAACTGGGGTGTTTTTATCAATGATATAGCTTGGGCAAGAGACGATAATCGCTCTACTGTTGAACTCAAAGGTGCTATTCATCTGGAAGGTGGTCAGCTTGAAATCACAAATAATACAGTCGTGATGAGAGCTCATGCAGACCGCATCTTTAATAACTGTCTGATCAGAGTAGGAGCAGGTTTTACGGCTAATGAGCTTAATGCATTCCATCAGGAGAGTGGTGAAGTAGAATTAATTGGTAATAGTAATCCCACTGTCGACGTATCAAATGGCAACTATATATGCAGCCTGATTGTTAATAAAGGCAGCTCATACAGAGCTTATCTTCAAAATGACCTGATTGTTAAAGGTGATATGGGTATCCAGTCTGGTGGAATAATCACCAATAATCGTAACATGACAATCGGAGGCACCTGGACAAACAACATCGGACCCGGTGCTTTTACTCCCGGAACAGGAACTGTAACGTTTAACAAAGTAGGGAGTACACAACTGGTTCTGGGACAAACCAATTTCTACAATGTTATTGAATCTCACACAGGTACTCTATTGGAATTCAGAAATACAACAACCGTCGCGAATATACTGAATGTAAACAACGGGGTAAGTTTCTACGCAATTGCTGCTACGATTGGAACGATGAACAATACAGTTGCTGCTGCTGAAGTAAGATTCACAGGCAATTATACATCGACCATCGCATCATACAACGGTGGAGGAATATTTAAAGCTCTGAGCCTTGCAAATGTTATCATAACAGATATTGTCAATAATGGTATATTTGGTCAGTACCTTGCTGACAATGGAGCAATTGAGCTACATCAAGGCACAGATCAATGGACTGACATCAATGGACAGGTTACAATTGCCAATAATGGTAGAATTGATATTTACGGCGGTAGTTTGGATTGTTACATCACATACGGTGGCAATGCCGCTCTCACGATGACAGGTGGCGAATTAAACTTCAAGAGCAAAGGAGTCATAATCTCCAATAATGCATATACTTTCAATTGTAATATTACTTCCGGGATCATTCGTTCCGCTGGTGGTTTTAGTAACAACAGAACTAATTTCACTCCTTCTGGTGGACGAATAGAGCTGACCGGAGCAACTGATGGCGCAATAACAATGGCTGCTGGAAGTTATTTCTATGATTTGTATGTAAGCAAAGCATCCGGCAGAAATGAAGTTATCTCAAGTGACTACGAAACAAACAAAGACGGTTCAATCAGAGAAATCACGCGTTCAAACACGATAATTTTAGGTTCAGCAATTGATGTAAGACATAACGTGCAAATTACTGCCGGCACCCTGAATTCTCAGAACAACAATATTACAGTTTATGGTTATTGGCAAAACCTGATGGGAACAGCAGGGTTTACGGAGGGAACCGGAACAGTAACATTTACCGGCTCTAATGATAATACAGGTATTTCTAACAGTGACACATTTTATAATCTAATAGTCAATAATACATCTGCAAGCTGGAACAACTTCGAAATACCAAACGGCGTTATAGCTGATGTTGCTCATGACCTGACAGTTACAGACGGTACTGTTAATATGCTAACCGGTTCTGCCTTGAATGTAACGAATGATATTAGTATTGCATCAGGTGCTGGTATCAATTGCCAAAACAGTTCTTTAGTAAATATCTCCGTAGGTAGAAACTGGACTGATGCCAATGCTGCTTATACTGATGCGACAGGATATTATCCCGGTACTTCCACTTTGACTTTTAGTGGTAGTTTGGTTCAAACTGTTACGCATGCTTCAGCCAATCTGGAAGTTTTTAATCTGGTAATTAACAAAGTAGTTGGAGCTGAAGTTCATTTTAATAAGCCAGTACGTGTCTTGGGTAACTGTTCTATAACAAGTGGTGTCTGGGTTGATATGATAACTAACCTGACCCACGAATTCAGAGGAAATTTGGTAATTGGAATTAACGGTACCTGGTATGCTTCTAATCGAAATACAATTGCTTTCAAGGGTTCGGCAGACCAGGTATTTACAAATAATGGTTCAAGTAGCATATACTCTTTGACTGTTGATAAACCCGGTGCCCGGGAAGAGAGAGCAAATACTGTATCCTTAGGAAGCAATATTCTGGGATTAAATAGTGGCAATGTTCTGATTAATGCCGGTATTCTGGATTTGAATAACTACTTCTACAGAACAACAGGATCTGTTACTATTAACAATACCGGCAAGATTGCAGTTGATGGAGATGGTTCATTAGAATTAGGAAATACCCAGGTTCTCACTGTAAATAGTGGTGGAACTCTTGAGCTGATTGGAACATCAGGTCACAATGCCAGACTAACTCATCAGGCAGGCAATTATGCTCTCAATATTGAAAGCGGTGGTACTATCAGTGCAGAATACGCCACTTTTGAATATATGAATACCAGCGGTATCAATGTAAAAAACGGTGCTTTCATCAATACAACACATGCATTAAACAACTGTACTTTCCAATTGGGAGCAGCAACCGGTACATTAATAACTATCAATAACAACCAAACGCTTACTATCTCCGGAGCAAACTTCCCTACCAATATATGGTCAGGAAGTTACAATGTAACAAAGTCACTCAATCAGGGCACTGTCAATTTTAGTGGTTACTCCGGTAACTTCTCAGGTACAACATATGAAAGCGACACCAATGGTCGGATAAATTGGCTTATGGGCTTACCTGATTTGAGGATTACGGCTTACTACTCTGACTATTCAAGCAGATATGTTTGTGAACCTGTCAGTTATAGTATAACGATAATCAATGATTCAGATTATGCTATTTCAACTCCAATTCGGCTTGATTTGTATTATAATACCGCGTCAATTCCGTTACAAGGGACAACCGGAGACAAGACTTATTCTTTAGCAGGTTTAGGTGCTCATGCTTCGACAACTTATACGTTCCCGGCTTCTAGCAGCACTGTAGCAGGCTACTGGCAAACTTATTACAGATTGGATACCAACAATACTATTTCTGAATCCAACGAATCAAATAATGCAGCAGGTTTTCTCAGAACTACATGGAATTCACTTCCTGCTGTGCAGTCACCATCCATTAGCTATATCCCATCAACCAACAGGATACAGTTAAACTGGACATATCCAACTTCGGTTAATCAATACAAGATTTATCGTAGTACTAATTCTGCAGGACCTTTTACAACGTTGGCAGGTACTTCAAGTACAACTACTTTTTCAGAAGAAGTTCCGGGTCTGAGTTATTTCTATAAAGTAGTCGCAGAAAAGAACTGGCCTTAATTATAAATCTATCCAAAAAATGTTAAATTTTTAAAATACCCGTTTCTCATTTGAGGAACGGGTTTTCTTAACTCATAATAACCAGGGTTATATTTCATACGAAGAATAGTTCGCGGAGAATAAACTTTAGATTCGAATTTGTGATTAATTCAGAACTTGATTGCAGTCATTTTTGTTCTTATAATTGAATATGGGTGATTTATGCTTGACAATAATTGGAAAATGTAATCACTAAATCATTTCTAGTAATTGACACTTTTTCAAGTGATTATGTGCAAAGTGAGGTTGGTTTGACATATAAAATGACTCGTAATACTTTACTGGCTTTAATTATTCTAGTCATATATACCCTGGTTTTGAACGCTCAGAATAATGTCACAAACAAGACTGACGCAAACGGAACACGGACAGGTAAATGGATATTACCCTTAGACAAGGATTTAAACACTATTGTATCTGCTGACAGCGAGGCATATCATAAAGTAATCACTTACGTTACTGGAAAGCCAATCGGTTTTGTTAATTACTATTACAAATCAGGTAAATTGTTCTTTCAGACCCCCGTAAAGTCAATCGACCCTGATGTATATACAGATGGCGAAATCAAATTCTTTACTCCAGCTGGAAATGTTTTAAAGGTTCTTTCCTATCAAAATGGCAGGCTGAATGGACAAGCTGATTATTTCTATCCTGATGGCAAACCCTTATTTCACGGCAATTATATTGATGATAAAAAATCCGGCGTCTGGAAACAATGGGAAGAAAATGGACAATACGGTATAGGAAGCTTTAAAGATGAATTACCAGATGGAAAATGGACATTTTATTATACCGACGGTTCTTTAAAATCAGAAGGTAAATTTCATAATGGCAAGCAGACAGGAGTATGGACAGAATACAGGGAAAATGGTGATGTTGCTGAAGGTAACTATACAGATGGTATACCTGATGGAACGTGGGTTTGTAATTATAATAACGATAAACCTCTTTTTTATGGCAGTTACCGTATGGGAAAGAAAAACGGATTTTGGAAAGAATGGGATTTAATCGGACAATTGAGTCAGGGTAATTACATTGATGACATTCAGGATGGAGTCTGGACTATGTTTGATACTCAGGGTAATAAATTAATCGAAAGCACTTATCTGAAAGGCAAACAAGATGGTGAGTGGAAAAGATTTGATAACATCGGGAATGTGATTGAAACAAAAATGTTTAAGGATGGCCAAGAGGTGATTATTAATGAGATTCAAGGCAATTAGTTCTCTCTTAGTTTTTCTATTCTTATTTAACATTTCCTTATATTGTGTTATCCCCGAATGTGATAACTTTGAGAATGATGAAGGTGACAGAACCGGTGAATGGGTGCTGCTCTTCGATGGAGATTTTTACGAATATTGGGATGATGAAACCCCTGATTATTATGGAATCATCACCTATGATAACGGCGAAATAACCAACCCTTTAAAAATGTACTATCCTTCAGGGAACTTGTATTTTGAAACTGAAGTATGGGACACTAACCCGATTGAGATGGCTGATGGAGAAGTAACCTTCTATTGGGAAAGTGGTAAAGTACAATGTAAACTCAATTACAAAGCCGGCATTAAAAATGGTTCATGTCAATATATGAATGCTGATGGAATTCTGATGCAAAAGGGTCAGTATTATAATGGACTGATAGATGGAGATTGGGAAGAATACTATGACGACACTACCCGCGGTGTAGGCAAACTGGAAACAGAAGACATAAAAACAGGAATGTGGCAATACTTTTATAACGACGGAAAGAAGCAGGCACAAGGTTGGTGGAGCGATGGTAAACGTCAGCAGGACTGGACATTTTATACAATTAATGGTGAAGTAGTATTCAATGGTAATTATAAAGATGATGTGCAGGATGGCAACTGGACTCAATATTATAGCGATAGCTCTTATGGAATTGGTCCAATGAAAGATTTCAAAAAGTATGGAGAGTGGAGATTGTACTCATCAGGTGGAATACAAACCATGAGTGGTAATTTTGTAGATGATAAACAAGAGGGAATCTGGAATGTTTATGATTCTAATGGTCACTTTTCAGATACCATAAAATATGCAGCAGGTGTTCAGGTTAACAAATAACTATTAAAAGATATAGAATTTAGTTTAATAAAGAAAGGAAGAATACCATGAGTACTAAACCGATAGTCTCATTACTACTGGTAATTATTATTACTATCTCAGCATCTCTTGCTTTTGCTAAGCGCGTTATGCTCAACAGAACTGATCCCAGAACCGGGAAACCCAATGGAGAATGGATACAATATTTGGATAAAGATTTCAAAGCTCTTCCGGATACTCTGAATTTTGCTTACATCAGAAATCTGACCTACGATAAAGGCAATATTGTCAGTTCCGTTAAGTATTTCTATAATAACCGCAAGTTATACTTTGAAGCTAATATGCTCTCAGTTGATCCGGATGTTTATACAGATGGTAAAGTTTTTTATTTCTATCCCGATGGCACTTTGATGCAGGAACAGGAGTATGTGAATGGTTTCCTCAACGGGTTAGCTTACTATTATGACAAAGCCGGTATTTTAAACAGAAAAGGTCTTTGGAAACAAGGTGTGCAGACAGGACACTGGACCTATTATCTGTCAAATGGGAATATCGCTTCTGAGGGAACGAAAAACAATGGTAATAAAAACGGTGAATGGAAAGAATACTACGACAACGGTGGGTATTCTGTCGGCAGCTATTTTGATGATCTTCGCAATGGAAGCTGGAAATATTATGATGCTAAAGACAGAAATATATCCAATGGTGAATGGACATTAGGCAAAAAATCAGGTGCTTGGTCATACTACGATTCACTGGGAGTTTTGACTATGTCCGGTATGATGGAAGATGGTAAGAAAGCTGGGCTTTGGAAAGAAAAAGACGATAAAGGCAACTATCGTGAAGGTACCTATCTCAATGAAATCAGAGTTGGAGAATGGTCTTTTTATGATAGTGAAAATAAACTCACTCAAAAAGGCACTTATCTGAACGGTAAAGAGAATGGTGTCTGGTATTATTATGAAAAAGATGGCGTTATCACGCGTGAATTGACCTATGCTAACGGTGTATTGGATGGCATGGCTACATATTATGATAAAATGGGTAAAATTACCAGCAAGGGTATGTGGACCAAAGGCGTTCAATCCGGCATCTGGACAAACTATCTTTCCGATGGTAAGATTGGCTCAGAAGGCACAAAAACAGAGGGAATCAAGACAGGTATCTGGACTGAAAACTTTGAAGATGGCGGATACAGTAGCGGTGATTACATTGCTGATAAAAGAGAGGGCCTTTGGAAATACTACGATGTTAAGAAAAGAATGACTACCTCCGGTGAATGGAGCAAAGGTCTGAAAGTAGGTACCTGGACTTATTTTGATTCTTTGGGGGTTGCTACCACGATGGGGTCAATGCAGGAAGGCAAAAAGACCGGCTTATGGACGGAAGTCGATAAGAATGGGGAAAAGGCGGTTGGCAGTTATATTGATAATCTACGAACCGGAGAATGGAGTTTTTACAATATCGCTGGACAGTTGACTCAAAAAGGCACCTATTTGAATGGTAAAGAAAACGGTAGTTGGTTTGTTTATGACTTTAAAGGTGCCGTTGTTGGAACGGCAGTGTTTCAGAATGGTGTAAGAACTAAATAGATCAGATTCATTGATGTTAATTCAGGTTTGGCAATGTCTTATCAATAGACGATAATCTGAGTGGCATAATATAGTAACGAAGCAGGAAAGCAAAGAAAATACTAAAAGATAAATGGAGATAGGATGAGTAAAAGAAATGATGACATACTCAAAAAGAACGGTTCTGGCAAGCAATCAAGCGAGGACCTGAAGAAAGCTGAATTAAACCCTGAACAAACTGATGAGAATAATCAGGACACACCTCAACTCGATTCTCTAAAAGCAAAAAAAGACAAGGCTCAACTAAAGCTAAAACTGGATAGCTCAGCTGCAATACCCCGAATAAGAATTAACGATGACAGAGCTCAATCAATTTCTCCAATCATGGGAACAATACTGGGCATTGCGTTATCTATAGCAATAGCTTCATTATCCTCCAAACAATCCATGCTTGGAATGCTTTTTAACTTTGAAAGTAAGCAAGTAGTTCTACCTGTAGTAATGGTTTGCATGTTTTGTTGGGGAATTGTGCTATCATTTCTCCGTAGGTCACGTACTCTTAAGATTGAGAAGATTTCTAGTTCTGAGGTTATAGCAGATTTATCTTATAGCCTGACATTATATACCCCATTAGAAATGCATGATAAACTAGATGAAATGGAAGCTTCTCAAATCTGCCCGTTATTAAAACGACTCCGGGTTGTACTCCGCCAGTGGAGTTCTAAACCAAGTCTTCAGGATTCAATGTCTCTTGTTGAGCAAATCGCTGTGTCTGATTCAGAAGATATCCGGCATACTTATGGAATTGTAAAGACTTTTATCTGGTCTCTTCCTGTATTAGGTCTGATTGGCACTGTTATAGGAATAGCATTGGCTGTTGGTGATTTTGGTCAACTCCTGGGTGGCAATGTTAACGATGTTGCAGTTATCAAAACGAGCCTGATCAGAGTTACAGCGGGGCTATCTTATGCATTTACTACAACTCTTTTGGGTCTATTAGGCGCTTTGTTTCTAACTCTGTTTTCCTCAATTATGCAAACCAGAGAAGAAAAAATGAACAAGCGTGCAGAATCAACAATCGTAGATCATTTCTTACCTCTAATTCAGGGAATGTATCCTGAACAAGCCGGTACAGGGATGTCATCCTTATCGTCAGAAATGCAGGAAACTCTCAAGGAGATAGTCCGGTCAACGGTCCAATCTGCTGGTATTGCAGCCAATGAAGTATTGGTAGCTGCCAGAATGCGCTTTGATGAGTGGCAGAACCAAATCATGGATAAAAATCATCAGGCAATTCTACAAATTTCCGAAGCTTCTGATAAAATCGGAGACAATCTGTCCAAAACTACTGATGAATTCTTGACCCAATTATCCCAAATTCGTGTATCTCTTGAAAATACAATTGAGGCTATACGCAACAACTCTGAAAAGAGCATTGCATCATCTGTTAGCATTGCTGAGAAGCTTGATGCAGCTATGGAAAAACACATTAAAGCTGCTCATGAGACAATTCTTGTCATTCAGCAGTTACAGACTTCTTATGAATTATTACTGGGAGGTCATGAGTCTCTTACCAAATCAATAGCAGAACTCACACATGGTGAAATAATTGATGTCATAAAATCCCTGGCAGAAACAATACAAGCTATCAAGGCACAAAATGAGTCAAACAGTCAGATCATGCAAGGTTCGACAGCGATAAATGAACGGCTCACTTCCTGTCAGGTAAACCTGCAAAACAGTATAAAGCAAATTGAAGAAATGGGATTAACCTCAGCTTTACAGAATCTTGGAGAAACTCTCAAATTCGTTTCTGAGGTTTTAATACAATTCCATGAACCAATGGTTTTCCAGGCTGTGCCCGCAAGATCTTTAAAGCAATAAAGAAAGGAAAACAGCGTTGCGTATATCTCATGAATCCTATGCTGATGATGATCACTTTGACATCCTACCGTTTATTGCTGTGATGTTGATTGTTTTAGCCACACTTCTTTTTGTAACAATGGTGATGGCATCCATTAATGTTGGCATAGACGCAGGTGAGGGATGGGTACCGGTACAGGACCCAGGTACTGATAATAAAATGCCTGTGTTGGTTGAATGGAATGGAGAAGCAATTATTGTCCAGAAGACAACCGGTAATAAGAGCATATTTTTAGGGAAAAACAAGTATCTCTGGTGGAGTAAGGCTAATCCAAAATTTGAGAGCGTGGAACTCCTGAACTTTATGAATGAAATGAAATCTAAAGGGGATAAATATTACGTTTTATTTGCAGTTCGCCCTTCCGGGTTTGAAAACTTTCAGTCTCTTGCTGCAGAGTTTCGAACCAAAGGCATCACTATTGGATATGAGCCTGTAGAGCAAAGCAAGCGAATCAAGCTTATTAAGGGCAAGGAGTAGAATATGCGACGGAGATTTGTTAAAGAAGGAAATGACAATTCCGGTTTAATACCCTTTGCCGATTTACTATCGAATTCAGTAGGAATAATAATCTTTGTCTTAGCATTTACTGTCTTACAAAGCGCTGGTGGAGTTGTTCCCATGAAATTACCTATTGAGCACTCTGAACAAGGAAGCTCATCGGTCATTTATGTCTGCAGTAATCAAAGGCTGCTCCCACTAAATACTGAGCTTACTAAGTCCTTTTTTAAAGGGTTACCATCTCTCTCATACGAAAATGCAGAACAATGGATTCGAAGATTCAATCGTAAACGAGCCGATGATGATTGCTTTGCTGTTATTCCGGAAGGAGAAACAAGCTATTCAGGTAGTGACTTGGATAGAAGCGCTCAGCTTATACTTTCTGCCTCATTTTATCCCAAAACTAATGCAGGTGAAACCAAGGAAGCTCTTAACTCAAAGGATTCACAATTTTGTAAAAGCCTAAGCGCTATTGACGGCAGGAAGCAATTTGTCTATTTCCTGGTATATCCTGACAATATTGAACTATTCCGCAAAGCCAGAGAAGTCGCCAGAACGAAGTATGGTTTAAGTGTCGGTTGGGGTCCTGTTGCAAAGGACCAACCTGTGATATTCAGCTTAAGCGGAGGATCCGGAATCAAACCCCAGGTTCAATAAGGATTTGAGAGCATGAAGTTTCTCAATAACCTGCTTTCCACAAAAAACCACAAACCCCGCCTCATGGGGTTGGAAATCCTCAAGTATATCGGTCCGGGACTTCTCGTTACCATGGGATTTATCGACCCAGGTAATTGGGCTTCCAATATTGCCGCGGGTTCAGGATTTGGCTATCATCTGCTCTGGTTAATTACAATCTCTACTATCATGCTGGTAATCCTGCAACACAACGCCGCACATCTGGGCATTGCCACAGGGCTTTGTATTTCTGAAGCTGCCACACATTATCTCCCCAAACCTGTTTCTATCCTTGCCCTAATCAGTGCTATGCTGGCTGCTATATTCACAGCAATGGCAGAAATTCTCGGTGGCTCTATCGCACTGCAAATGCTGTTTCACATACCTTTGAGAATAGGCAGTGTTATGATTTTGGTACTTATTCTGTGGCTGCTTTATGCTAATTCCTATAAACTATTGGAAAAATATATCATAGGCTTTGTTTCGTTGATTGGATTGTCTTTTATCTTTGAACTCAGTATGGTTAACGTTAATTGGGGACTTGCAGTACACGGTTGGGTTACACCTTCGATTCCGAATGGTTCAATCCTGATTATTATGAGTGTATTGGGTGCTGTTGTGATGCCTCACAACCTCTTTCTGCACTCCGAAATCATCCAAAGCAGACAATGGAACCTGCAAGACGATGAAGTAATCAAGCATCAGCTTAAATATGAATTTGTGGATACAGCCTTTGCCATGGGTGTTGGTTGGGCAATTAATAGCGCTATGATTCTGGTTGCAGCTGCCGTTTTCTTTCAAAACAAGGTGGTTATTACAGAGCTTCAACAGGCACAGATTATGCTGAAACCACTACTGGGAAGTTCTGCAGCCATTGTCTTTGCCGTTGCTCTACTCTTTGCCGGCATCTCGTCCAGTGTCACAGCCGGAATGGCTGGCGGCAGTATTTTCTCCGGTATTTTTAAAGAATCATATGATATCAAAGACTGGCATAGCAAAGTTGGAGTTGGCATAACCATGGTTTTCGCTACTCTGATTATTCAGTTTATTACTAATCCCTTCAAAGGATTGGTCTTTTCCCAAATGCTGCTCAGCATCCAGCTTCCAATTACTATCTTCCTGCAGATATATCTCACTTCTTCCAAAAAAGTGATGGGCTCTCATGCAAATAAAATCCCTGATAAGATAATGCTATGGATAACTGGAATTATTGTCGTTATCCTGAATGTAATGCTCTTTATCCAGATGCTGAAAGGCTGATATTTCAGTTCATCTTGATTAGCTTATTACTTACCACCTGCCCATTTTGTTTTGCTTTGATATAGTATATACCATTGCTTACCTGATTACCGGTATTATCATTACCATCCCAGTTTAGAGTAGTGCTTTTATTCATCACAAATGTCTTAATCACTTGTCCTTTAACGTTGTAAATACATATTTCAATTGGAGCATTGCTTTTGCTTTGAAAAGAAACATTCAATTTACTACGGAAAGGATTGGGATAAACAACCATGCTAAGCGATACCGGAGTTACACTATTATCATCTGTAGCAGTCGTTTGCTCCCATGTATAGGTTGACCTGTCAATTGCTCCACCCCAGTCACTAATATCAGCATTCCATAATGAGGTTTCAATTGCGAATAAATTCCCGTTATTGTCATAACCCGCAATATCTTTCCAGTCATTTTCCCAGAAACCGGAATTGTGAGTCTGGCGGATGCAGATAATCAAACGGTTATTATTATCATAGGTCTTTATATATCTTGCCGCATCATTCCACTGGTCATTGTAATAATCCTGCTCCAGAAGCTCTGTAACCATTCCTTTTAGCAAATACTCATTGTATTCATATTCATACAGGTTTTCACCAAAACTGTCTTTCAGATAAGCAATCATCAGTTCGCCTGTGGTTGTGTCATTGGGATGATAAGTGTAAAAATATCTTCCGGAATTACTCCAGCTGATTGAATCTTCTGAAGCAAATAAATACTGCTCAGTAATCCTTCCACCTGTATCAGTAGTCATGACAGATTTGTAAAAGTTGTTTGTGCCTGCCCCGTAGTTCATCCAGGTTACAACGGAATTTAATGTGTTTGCTCCATATATGTAATGAACTCTACTATTCGCCAGTTGCAGATTGGGGTCTATGGCAGTAGTATATCCATTTAAGTCCGTTAATCTGTTCTGCGTATCGTAATCTGCAGTATTTCTTGCAATTATGTGATTCCCGTTGTAGCAGGAATATGTTTGGCGTTCTATGATTTGCTGCAAATCTGTGTTATAATTAAACTGATAGCAACTATCATTGGTCCACACATCAAGATCAATGTTATGATACCTTATCCAGATTTCATCAATCTTAGCAGGTTGAAAGGCATTATATGAATACTCCGTTACTTTTTCTGACCAGCTTGATAAAAGCGATTGATCATAATATACTATTTTCTGTAATCGCCAGCTTCTGTCTCTGGATTCAGACCTGAATGACCGGCAATATTGCTGATGCCTGGATTCAGTGCTTTGTGATGATAGTCGTAAATTATCCTGTTGATTATGCTGTATTCCCGATACAAATATGGGCAAGGCAAGTAGTAAACAAAACATATAGTGCTTTTTCATGATTGACCCCACTATTAGTATTTTACATTAATTATCCTAAATATAATTTCTTGTCAAGCAAATTTATATTCTTCATACTTGTTTATCATACTCTCGAGTAATCCATCTTTGTTATAGCTTGCTATCATCTTTAGCATAGTAAACGCAGCGAACTATGGAGTGAGTGAATAATCCTGCCGGCTTATTGGTTTTGCTTGACAGCAAAATGTACAGTGTATAACATTGCAATTGTATCAATTAATTGATTTGAAACATACAGGGAGCCATTATGAGAAAAGCTTTTATATTTGTATGTGTATTGATTATACTATTCGCGTGTTCATTCTTGCTTGCTCAACAGGTTGTCATCGGATCACCAACCTCAGCAGGCGTTAACTATCACCCGCTTAACCGTTACTATGACTATGCTGTGAGTGAAATGATTTACAGACAATCCGAAATCAATCAGGCTGGCAGGATTACCCATATAGCTTTTGATAAGCTCGGCGGTTCCTCTTCTGTCTCCATTCACAATGTCACCGTCTATATGAAGCACACCTGGTCAAATTCATTCTCAACAACAGTTTGGAGCACAACCGGTTTTACATTGGTCTGGAGCGGAAGCTTTCCCAATTCTGCCTCAGGTTATCAGGAAATCGAACTGACTACTCCGTTTGTCTATGAAAATGCGCAGAATCTGGATATTCTGATTGTTAGGGATTATCAGCCGTACACAGTTGAGGCACCTTATTACCGTAATACCACGACCAGCCCATATTACAGAACCAGATGCACTGCGCAGCAGGGTTCTCTTCCTACAGCTCTGAACGGTACTGCGCAAAGACCCAATATCAGGCTTACCTTTACACCGGAAATCCAGGTTCCGCCTTTACCTGCGACCAATCCCTTCCCTGCTGATACACAACTGGATGTACCCATTAACACCACTTTATACTGGTCACCGGCTGACAGCGCTGATGGTTACAAAGTATATCTCTCCACTCAGAATCCCCCGCTGGAATTGGTTTCCACTGAACCTGATGCAGATTACAACCCACCATTTGATTTTGACAAAAACACTCAGTATTATTGGCAGGTAGTTCCCTATAATGAAGCAGGAGATGCCGTAAATTGCCCCGTCTGGAGCTTTATCAGTTATGAACCAACCCCGCTTCCACCGGAAAACGTAAGCCTGACTGTTGATGGCATTGACCTTATCCTGTCCTGGGATCCTGTTACTCATGATACAGATGGCTTCAATATTGCCCCCCCCTACTACTTCGTTTACCGTAATGATTATCCTTATGGCGTTTTTGCAGATTTTGAATACCTCGGCTATACTGCTTTAACTACATACCGCTTAACAGGTATCGGTCCTGATGAACTGAACATGTTTTATTATATCAGAGCACGGCTGGTATTACCGTAGGGACATGCCTTGTGCTTGTCCGAAAAGTTGTTTTGCTAATCGGTAGGTTATGTGATAGCCGTAGGGACATGCCTTGTGCTTGTCCGAAAAGTTGTTTTGCTAATCGGTAGGTTATGTGATAGCCGTAGGGACATGCCTTGTGCTTGTCCGCAACAGCTGATGTTATATTGATGTCAAATGATGTAGTGATTATTTGTTTCGGACAAGCACAAGGCATGTCCCTACGACCTTTGCTCATTTGTAGAATAACCGACCCCGGTTGTCCAAATGCAGAATCGCAGGAGTACTTTTCAATGCTCAATTTCCTAAGTTCTCAATTCTCATTTAATGCCTCCTCTTTCCAAATATGGGATAAACAACTATTCCTGATAAGAACTTCTTGGGTTCCTCTTGGGCTTAGCCCAGGAGGTTCCCAACAGATTCTCAACAGGTTCCATCGTTGAACTCATATTTCTAAAGGGAAGGGAAAGAGAAGTATGAGATTACTTATTAACTTTATCACCGTAGTGTCATTCCCGAGTAGTCAGGAATCCGTCATCCTGAGCCTGTCGTAGTGTCATTCCTGCGAAGAACTACATACTTCTTCTGTACTACTGATATCTCAAAGCTAATTACTATTCTTTTATCCCTTCTTAACCTCCTGTTTATTTCTTAACTGACAAGAGGATTTTACAAAGATTCTAAAGGGAATCTATGGGAAGTCATCGGGGACTCGAGTCTCTGCAAACTCCCCGCAGACTCCCTGATGACTCCCTGCGTCAAACACTAAATACAGAGATAACAAGAGAGGGATAAACAACCGATACCCAGTTCAAGTTGTTAAACCATTTACCAGAATTACTCCAATCCATTTATTCCAATACCCTTTGTCTCTCTGTGCAGATATTGCTCAGACAAAATTCTTGACAGCTTAATCGGATTTAAAAAAACTGTTTGAGTTAGTATAAAACATAATTATTCAATTTTTATCTTTACCCCTTAATCCCTTTTGGAAAGATTGACAGAATAGCTTTATCTATTATATTTGAATTGTATTGATGTTTATGGAGATGTACATGAGTAAACAAGTTAGAACAGCGATTGAACCGACTCGTGAAGAGAACTATGCGGAATGGTATCAACAGGTAATTAAAGCTGCCGATTTGGCAGAGAATAGTGATGTGCGTGGCTGTATGGTTATCAAGCCCTGGGGCTATGCAATCTGGGAAAATATCCAGAGGATTCTGGATGGAATGTTCCGTGAAACAGGGCATAAGAATGCCTACTTCCCTATCTTTATTCCCAAGAGTTATTTTGAAAAAGAAGCTGCCCATGTGGAAGGCTTTGCCAAAGAATGTGCAATTGTCACTCACTCCCGTCTGGAAGACGACGGCAAAGGTGGTCTTAAAGTTGCCGGAGAGCTGACAGAACCCTATATAGTAAGACCTACATCTGAAACCATTATTGGAGAATCCTTTTCCCGCTGGGTAAATTCGTATAGAGACCTACCTCTTCTTATAAATCAGTGGGCTAATATTGTGCGCTGGGAACTCAGAACCCGCCTTTTCCTGAGAACTGCTGAGTTCTTATGGCAGGAAGGGCATACAGTACATGAAAGCTATGAAGATGCGATGGTGGAAACCCGCAAGATGCTGGATGTATATGGCACCTTTGCTGAGAAGTATCTGGCATTCCCGGTAATTAAGGGTGAAAAGACTGAAGGTGAAAGATTCCCCGGCGCAGTGTCAACCTTTACAATAGAAGCAATGATGCAGGATAGAAAAGCTCTGCAGAGCGGAACTTCACACTTTTTGGGACAGAACTTTGCCAAGAGCAGTAATATCAAATTCCAGAACCGTAACGGTGAGGTACAATATGCCTGGACGACAAGCTGGGGTGTAAGTACACGTCTGATAGGCGCTCTGATTATGAGCCACAGTGATGATAACGGACTGGTATTGCCTCCCAAGATTGCACCTTCACATGCTGTGATTATACCCATCTATAAAACTGAAGAAGAACGCGAAGCTATTATGTCATTCGTATCAGAAATTCAACATGCACTTAAAACTGTTCAATATGATGGAATCCCCATCCGTTTGGAAATTGACGACCGTGATATGACCTCCAGTGAACGTGGCTGGTATTGGATAAAGAAAGGCATTCCTATCAGAATGGAAATTGGTCCGCGTGACTTGCAAAACAGAAGTGTCTTTATGGGACGCAGAGACAAAGATGCCAAAGATAAACAGACTCTGAACTTTGAACAGATTATCGGTTCCTTACCGGAAATACTGGATGATATTCAGGACAATATCTATAATAAAGCTCTTGAAATGCGCAAGACATATACAATTAATATAGATGATAAGGAAGAATTTTATAAGTTCTTTACACCTAAGAATGCAGAACAGCCTGAAGTACATGGCGGTTTTGCCCATTCACATTGGTGTGAGAGCACTGAATGCGAAGATAAAATCAAAGAAGATTTGAAAGTAACAATCAGATGCATTCCCAATGATGCAGTTGAAGAAGCAGGCAAATGCATCTGCTGTGGTAAACCTTCCAGGCGTAGAGTAATCTTTGCCAAGTCCTATTAAGAGAGTTATGAGCGTAAAAGTTTGCATTATCAATATTGGCAATGAACTGCTTTTAGGCAGGACTATCAATATCAACCTGAGTTGGTTAGGTGTTCATCTAGCAGAATTGGGTTTACCAATATCTCGTTCAGTTACAATACAGGATAATCCTGAAGATATCAAAGCGACTCTTCAAGCCGAATGGCAGTTACATGATGTTGTAATTGTAACAGGTGGGCTTGGTCCAACTGACGATGACATAACCAAAGCAGTAATCGCTGATTTCTTTCATAAACAGCTCGAATTCAGAGAAGAAGTCTGGAAGAATGTGCATGATATCTTTGCCCGCAGAAATATCAAAATACCGGAGATAAACCGTTCTCAGGCAATGGTGCCTGAAGGTTTTACAGCTTTGTCAAATAGCAAAGGCACCGCTCCCGGTCTTTATTACATGGAGCATGGTAAATCTTTTTTTGCTTTGCCGGGTGTGCCTCTGGAAATGAAGACAATATTTGCTGACCATATCAGCGCTATTCTATCAAAAGATTACCCTTGTGAACCACTGGAAATCGTTAATATCCATACCTGGAACATCAGTGAATCAGCTTTGGCAGAGAAGCTCATCGACCTTAAAATTCCAGATGGAGTGCAGTTAGCCTGGCTGCCTCAAACCGGAAGAGTTGATTTGAGGATATATGGTAAAGATTGGAAGCTAATAGACAAACTGGAAGAGGAAATACATCAAAAAGCTCAGCCCTGGATTTGGGGCATGGGTGATGACAAACCACAAACCAGTGTGCAAGGGATGATGATAGGCAAAGGTTTAACATTATCTGTAGCAGAATCCTGCACAGGTGGATTGGTGCAGGAATTACTGACCGGTGTGCCCAACTCCAGCGAGTACTTTGTAGGTGGAATTGTTACTTATAGCAATGAGATGAAGATAAATCAATTAGATGTCAAACCTGATACTCTGGATAAATTCGGAGCAGTTAGTATAGAAACAGCAGCAGAAATGGCAGTTGGTATCAAAGCAGTTACTAAATCAGATCTTGGTATCTCTATCACAGGTATAGCAGGACCTGGTGGTGGTACTATAGATAAACCTATAGGATTGGTTTGTTTTGGAATATATGATGGAACAAGAGTCAGCACAAAAATGATTGTATTCAATGGAGACAGAAAATCTATCCGTTGGAAAGCCGCAGAATATGTTTTACTGTTATTATTAGACTACCTTGGGAGCAGAGGATGAAGATATTGATAATCGGTAGCGGTGCCAGAGAGCACGCTATAGCTGAGTCTTTTCACCGTAGCACATATAAGCCGCATGTCATAGTATCCCCCGGGAATGCAGGAATAGCCAGAGAATTTGAGACTGTTGAACTTGATAGCTTTGAAGATATCGAGGATTACTGTATTATAGAGGGAATTGATATGGTCTTCGTGGGACCGGAACAACCTTTAGCTGATGGATTGGCTGACCATTTACGCAGCCAGCGAATTCAGGTTATCGGACCATCAAAAGCTGCTGCCAGAATTGAGAGTAGTAAGGGTTTTGCCAAAGATATCATGTTAAAGTACAATATACCAACTTCAAAATACGAAATGTATGAAGATATCAATAGTGCACTGGCTTCATTAGAAAAGTGGAGCTTTCCTTTAGTCATAAAAGCGGATGGGCTAGCTTCAGGCAAGGGTGTTTTTATAGCATTCACAAAGGAAATTGCCATCCAGGTCTTAAACAAGATTATGCAGGAAAAATCATTAGGAGATGCAGGAAACAAGATTATTATCGAAGAATATTTATACGGTTGGGAAGTATCTTTGTTTGCTTTTACAGATGGAGATAATTTTGTAACAACTCTATTTTCTCAAGACCATAAACAGCTTAATGACGGTGATCAGGGACCTAATACCGGCGGTATGGGAGCTTATTCACCAGTCCCCGAAGCAGAGCTTTACAGATTGGAAATTGAGCAGCAGATAATCAATCCGATTCTCAAAGCACTTAAGGAAGAAAATAGCACATATCAGGGGATATTATATATTGGGTTAATGATAACCCGTGACGGTCCCAAAGTGATTGAATTCAACTGCAGATTGGGAGACCCGGAAGCTCAAACAATTCTTCCTCTTCTGGAAACAGACCTGGTAGATATCTGTAAATCAATCCTTGATAAAACGGTAAGTATTCTTGAATTAAAATGGACAAATAAAACTGCTGTCTGCGTTTATGCCGTCAGCAAAGAATATCCTGGCAGTTGTGCAATTAACATACCTATCAGCTTTTCAGATCACATGGATTCTCATGCATTCTATGGTGCTGTCAAAGTACAGGACAATGAATTGGTTACTAACGGTGGACGTATAATAGCGGTTACTTCTGTTGGATTATCCAAAGCAGACGCCAGAACCCGTGTTTATCATGACCTGAATAAAGTATTTTTTGAAGGTATGCATTTTCGAAGCGATATCGGTTTAAGAGAAAATAGGATTTAATAATAACGCATCTATACAAATGAGGTTATACATGTCAAATCAACTGAAACTGAGCCTTGCAGTTACCTGCTTAATGCTAATGACAGGACTGTTGTTAGCTTCTCCATTTCAGGTTTTGGAAGAAACTTCTGATAACGTCCGAGTGAAATTCACACTACCAACCTGGAAGCTGGAATCTGTCAGACAAAACAACCAAACATGGCAAAATATCATATGTGACGAGGGCGGAACTTTCTCACAAGAGGGCTTTCCCTTGCTTAAATCGTTTTCAGAAGCTGTGGGAATACCCGTGGATGGTGATGTATCCATTGAGGTATTATCGCAAAGGAATTCTATAGTTCCGGACGTGAAGCTCTACCCCTCCGAAAAGATTGACGTCAGCGGAATGGATGTAGACTATACTTTTTACCAGGATTTAAGCGCTTACAGAAGCAATTCATTATACCCTTCCCTACTGGTCAAGAAAGGCACTCCTGCTTTTATTGGTAACCGTAATATGATTCCTGTACAACTGTATCCGTTTCAATACAGGGCTCAAAACAGAGAATTGTTAGTTACCACAGAGATTGAGTTTGTCATTCATATTACCGGTAATAAAGTACCAACCAGAAACTGGCAATCATCAACAAACTTCATCGACAAATCCGGGAATACTTTTTTCCTGAATAACAGGACTTCTCAGGAATGGCGCAAACCAAAAGAGAATAGCCAATTTATTCCCAAACCCAGAGCAACAACAAATCAGGTTAGTGAGTTAAGACTTATTGTTGACAAGGAAGGAATTTACAAGATAACATATCAATATCTTATTGAGAAAATGAGTATAATGGCTGACTCTCTGGGAATTGAATACTCCTGGGCAGTAAACTCTGTTGACCCACGTTATTTGCAGTTAAGCGATGAATTCGGACCTGTAGCAATCCACTTTAGTGGAGAGGAAGATGGTTCGTTTGATGAAACAGACTATTTCGAGTTTTATGGTGACAGACACTATGGTGACATACAATATCAGGATGACTATACAGCAGAGAATGTCTATACCCTGACAGTTATAAATCAACTTGGAGCAAGGCTGGCCGTCGAAAATGGAGGTTTGACTATCTCCAATTCCTCTTTATATATTGTTCCGGATGCATATGAACACAGTATACACTTAGAACAACAGCTGATACCTGATAAACTGGGCAGAAGCTGGTCATCAAATCAGAATTATTACCGTGAAGATACATGGTTTTGGCGCAAAATCACAGCACCTAACCTTGATATAGTACCGTTTGAACTACAATATCCTAAAGATACTACTATTCGTACATTTTCTGCAAAAGTATCTCTGTTTGGATTGACTTACCTGGAGGGTTTACCTTTGGGACAATTTGACCATAAGGCAACTATTCGTCTGAATCAAGCACTGATAAACACAAAATCATGGCGGGATCAGTCGGAACAAATATTCCAGAATTCGACTCCTCTCCCCAACTCTTTTCTGCAAAATGGTACAAATTACTGCTATATAAGCATGAATGGCGAAACTGCCATGGGCAATACTGAACAAATCCTGTTGGATTACATTGAACTGACTTATTGGCGTGAGTATAAGACCAGCGAAGACTTTATCAAATTCTCAAAACCCTCAAACCGCTCCTCCGGATTGTATCAGTTTAAAGTTGAAGGATTTACTTCAAATGATATTTCACTATATAAAGTAGGTTCCAGCGTTTTTAATAATCTGCAAATTGAACCATTTGGATTAGGTGGTGGACAACCCTGGAGTGTGACATTTCAGGATAGTGTCATTTCAAACGACGTAAGATATTATGCTGTTACAGAACAAGGTAAAAAAATCCCAAAGGATTTCAGAGTAAACATTCCATCATACTGGCACACATCAGAAAATGCAGCTGATTGTATCATCTTAACAAATAGAGAATTCCTGAATAATGAGGGCACATTACTGTATAAGCAGGTATGGGAAACTCAGGGATATCAGGTTGAAATAGTTGATGTTCAGGATATTTATGATGAATTCAATTCAGGAATCAAATCTGCAGATTCAATCAAGGATTTCTTAGTGTTTGCTTATAATAACTGGCAAGAACCACAACTTAAAAGCGTGGTCATCCTCGGAGATGGAACTGATGATGAAAGAGATAACAGTGCATTAAAAAAGTACAATATTGTACCTGTAAAAAAACTATGGACATATAAACATGGAGCTACTTCCTGTGATAACTGGTATGGTTGCGTAGTAGGTACTGACCCTATATCGGACATTTCTGTTACAAGAATAAATGTTTGGAAACCTGAGCAAATAATCCAGGTTGCGCAAAAAAGTGAACACTACAATTCACAGCCAAATTTTAATAATCTGTGGCATGGACATGTTGTTCTGGCTTCCGGAGGTAAAGCAGGGGACGGCAATGATGTATTCTCAAGACAATCAGAATCTGTACGAGCATTTGGAATCCCTGAATCATATCGTACATCAAGAGTATACACAACAACACAAACTGTTAGTCCAGACTTTCATGGAGTTACTGCAACCCTAAAAAATGTGGTTAACGAGGGAACAATCTTTCTACAATTTATGGGACATGGAGGAGGAAGGGTTTGGTCAGATTATAATCTGTTTGTTATTTCTGATATTGCATCTTTGAATAATCAGAATTATCCCATAGTCAGCAGCCTGGCATGTTACTGTTCAGCATTTGACACAGGCGGAGCTGCATCAATAAGCGAAGCATTAGTTCTGCAACCGGGAAAAGGAGCGATAGCTACTATTGGTTTTTCAGGCTTGGGTTACTTATATGATGACCTAAACTATGCTTTTGCGTTAACTGAGGGGTTGTTTGGCCAAAACTTTGAAAGTTTGGGTGATGCCTTGAATTTTACAAAGGCAAAATTCTATGTTACAACTTCATCTCCATCTGCACAGCTAGCATTAACTCAAGGGTGTGCAGTATTAGGAGATGCTAATATTAAAGTTATCAAGCCCAGTACAAATATTTCAGTAAGTTCAAATAAAGAGATTTATACTGTTGGTGACACGTTGAAAGTCTCAGCTACATTTCCACAAAATGTAATTGCAGCAAGAACATTTGTAATGAAAACAACTGAAATCTCTGTTAATACTCCCTACGATTTGCCAGTTATTTCAGGAGCATACCAATACTCCTTCAATATGCCTGGGAACTTACTGGAATCATATCAAAGAAAAGTGTATGTTGCTGGTTTTTCGGATCAGGGAGAATATTGTGGTGCAAAAGATGTTTCATTTGGTAAAGGATTAGTATCTCACACAAACACAATACCGGAACAACCTACATGGAGTGATTCAGTAAAATTTGCTGCTAAAGTATTCGGTATCGTTAATATTAGGAGTCTTGTGTGCAGGATTAGAACAGATTCTACCACGACCCACCCCATATGGCTAGAATTCCCTATGAGTGTATCACCAACCGATTCTACAATTTACTATACAGATTCATGGTTACCGCCCCAAACAATTGGTAAAATGGTTGATTTCAAGTATAGAGCGACTGATTCTAATAGCGCAATAATTGAATCTATTGTTCATACTTTTTCGACAGCAGGACCTGAATTGATTATTTCTGATATGCAATTTATTGCACAAAATCAGAACCTGGGTGTAAAAGTACAGGTAAAAAATATTGGTAATTCTCAATCTCCCTCGACTAATATTAAATTATTTGCATCTCTATCCGGACAACCATCAATCTTACTGGAAAATATAGCGCTTGCACCACTAGCAGTAAATGAACAACGCTCAATAACAATAATTATTGATACTCTCTTAACAAGTAATGTAATCTTGCAAGCTAAAGTAAATATCCCCAGAATATTTCCGGAGTGGAGTATTTTGGACAATAATAACACAGTGTCTCTTACTGTTCCCATGAACTATCACGCATTGACTCCATCAGGTGGTTCGATTTCCAGTCTTGATAGTAACCTGATTTGTGAAATACCTGCAAATCTGGTAACGCCAAATCAATCTTCCTTATTCTATATCAATGATCTAGCCTCTGTAAGTGCACTTGATGAACCTGATGTTTATCCCATTGTTTTAAAATCAGGCATCCCATCTATACCATACGAGATAAAGACTTTAGACAGTAGAATTGTTGACACGACCGGAGTTTTTATAGGTGGTAAGAAACTTAAGCTTACTTTCAATTATAGTTCCTCAGATCAGGAAACTCTGGATAACGAAGATGAGAATTCATATAAAATCTTCCGTTGGGAGCCTGCTTTCAGAAAGTGGGTAATTCAGGGGGGGAATATCTCGACAATTGCTCATAAGGTAGTTTTTGAGGTTAACAAACAAGGAATTTATACTTTGTTAAGAACTCTGGACAGAACCAGACCATCAATAGATATCAATGTTCAGGATCAGGAGTTTACTGTTGGTGGTTATATATCTGGAAAGGGAACCATCTCGCTGATTTTAAGTGATGCCAATGGGATTGATGTATTTGACAATTCAATCAAATTATTCCTGGATGGAACTGAAGTTTCAGAAAACCAGTGGGTCAAGACAATTAATCAGGATGATATCAACCGGATACCTATCAAGTATCCGTTGAATCTGCCGAAAGGATATTACACATTAGTGGTTGATTGCAAAGATGTTAATGGCAATTTTAATACACGAGATATCCAATTTATTGTTAATGATGCATTTGATGTCGTTAATATAGCTAATTACCCCAATCCGGTTACGGGAAATACTGTAGATCCAAAAAATTCCGGAAGGACTCGATTTACCTATGTGATAACTGATGATGCAGATGAAGTAAAAATTAAAATATTCACTGTATCTGGCAGGTTAGTTAAGACATTTAACAATCTCCCATATGGTGTGGGATATCATGAATTCCCAAGAACAGTTTATGCTTGGGATTGTACTGATGATCAAGGGTTCCTTTTAGCAAATGGAGTATATTTTTACAAAATAATTGCTAAAAAAGGCAATAAGATAGTTGAAAAAACACAAAAACTTGCGATTGCGAAATGAGGAAAGATGAAACTCTTTAGATTACTAACTATTCTGATATGTTTGCTTGCTGTATCGAGCATCTTTGCCGGAAGATATGCAGGTGATTTTATGATGATCGGAGCCGGAGTGAAGCCACTCGGAATGGGGGGGGCTTTTGCTGCTATTGCCAATGATGGTAATGCAATATATTGGAATTCCTCTGGCATTGCCCAAATCAGAGATTCAGAAATAACAATAATGCACGCTTTTCTGTATAAAGGTATTGCTGCTTATGATAATATATCATTCTGTCAACCGTTACCCAATGAGGTAACTATTGGACTCAACCTGACACGATTAACCATAGACAATATACCGTATTTTGATGAGAGGTGGCTGATTGGTCACAATGTTGATGAGAGAATAAATAATAGCCTTTATCACCTGCCCGGCACTCCTGAAGGCTCTTTTAAAAGTACTGATGATCTCTTCCAGTTTGCTTTTAGCAAGCATCTTCATTACAATGTCAACATGGGTTGGCTCTTTTTTGCAGTCCCTGTTGACGCTTATTTAGGGGCAAATGTTAAATATATCAAACGTCAAATTGGCGACAACATCGGCAACGGAACAGGATTTGATCTTTCTTATATGATAAAAACAGACATGGCTTCATTATTTGATCTTGATGGATTAGGTAAGATTAGCTTTGCTACTAACTTCCAGGATGTAGCAGGTACAGAAATAACATGGGGAGAATCAGACAATTTCCATAAAGATGAAATCTTGTTTAACACGAAAGTAGGGGTTGCTCTTGAACAACCAATTTCTGGCTTAAACTCAACATTAACCTTGGCTTATGATGTCGATTATGTTTATGAATCGGTTCATCACTTTGGACTGGATTGGAACTATGATTCAAAAGCTAACCTAAGATTTGGCTATTATAATGAAAACATTTCTGCCGGAGCATCTGTAAAACTATACAATATTAACATTGATTATGCTGTTGTCACTAATCCATTGGGGTTATCAAACCGAATGGGTCTAAGATTCAATTTTTGAGTCTAAGGAGATGAAAATGCGCTATATACCCCTCTCAATTGTATGTATGATATTTCTATTCGCATGTGCTGGAAAAGATAAAATTACGGTTGATAAAACACCGCCAGCCCCCCCCATCCTTACCCCTCATCTTGGTGATCTGGGTGATCCGGCTATTGAAACGTACCAAAACCTTATCCCTACCGACGAGAATAATGGGATTGATGCTGTTCCTGATGGTGATTGGTTAAGAATCAGCTGGAGTCATCTTTTGGATACCGATTTAGATTATATTAAAATATTCAGGTTTGACGATAGTCCAAATGATCCAATTCACTTAACTGCGTTAATTGACTCAATTCAATACAATCCATCAGAGGACTTTTATATTGATAGCAATGCTGCATTACAAACAAACATAAGATACTCATACTATATTGAAGCTGTTGATAATGCAGGTAACTCAGCTTTATCAGATACTGTATCCTATAGTTTACTGAGTAAACAGATTCTGACATATCCACAAATTAATAGTAACGTCAACCCCAATAATGTTGCTTTCGGATGGCAGAAAAGTGGCTTTGTCTCAAAATTCAGATTACTGGTTTTTAACGAGAATCATGATTATTTATGGCAAAATGATATTCAGGTAACAACTGAAGGTGACTTTTTTGAAGTCGTTTGGCCTAATAATCCGCCTCAACAATATACCGGTAAGATTTATTGGCGTGTCGATGCTTTTGACTGGGATAGTGAACTCAATATGCTTATAGGTTCTGAGTCCAATGAGAGTATTGCCTATTTGTCTTCAAAATAACAGAAGTATAGAAAAAAAGCTTGAACTCCCGTGGAACGCTATCTGTTTTAGATAGTAGTGATTAATAGAGTGAGAATTTTATATTCAATATATGATGCAATAACTTATCTGATAATAACAGATAGGAATGTAGAAAGTACTTGACTGAAATGCATTTTTCTATAAATTAACAAAAAGACTTAAAGAGGATCATGTGAAAAAGGGATTTCTGATTTTTGCGTTTGCGATGTTGATAATTGGTTTATTTGCTCAAAATCAAGAGAATTTTACTCCAACTAATAACGCATCCGCCTACACCTACGAGGGTTCAAGAAATAATGAATCAAAATTAAAAATATATACATATGTTTGGGGTCAAATATATAAACCTGGTCTTTACTTAGTTCCCGATGATACTGATTTACTTACATTATTATCCTTAGCTGGAGGTCCAAGAGAAGATGCTAAGCTATCAAAAATTCGTATAGTAAGACCGACTGTTAATGGTGAACGCATTATCTGGATTAATATGAAAAAGTATTTGGAAACTGGTGATGAAAAAATGATACCTATTATGCAACCAGGCGATATTGTTATTGTTTCTGGAACAATATTTTATGCATTCTCACGCTTAACCGACTTTTTGTCTAAAGCAGCTATAGCATTAAGTCTGTATAATTTAATATCTACTTTATAGTAACAGGGAATTAATATGGATTATCAGGATCAACTGGAAAGCAAAGAACAAGAATTTCGTCTATCCGACTACTTGAGAATTATCAACCAATATAGATATTTAATAATCGTTATTTTTGTTTTAGTTCTAGGTTTGACCATACTATACACAGCAAAATCTCCGAAAGTATACTCAACATCAGCAAAAGTTCTGCTTGAGGATGCAAAAAGCAACTCAGAATTAATGTTTTTAACATCACCAGGCATTGGACCGACGACCATTAATAATCAAATTGAGCTAATTAGGAGCACTCCCGTTGTTGCAGTAGCATGGCAAATAATGCAGAAATATAAGGATGCTGATACATTCCCTTTGAAAAACTCTGCAAACCCAGTAGCAAATATGCGTTCATCTATGAGAGTAGATTCAAAACGAGATACAGATATTCTTACTATCAGCTACTCTACATCAAACCCTCTCGAAGCAATGGCAGCGGCAAATTCTATCGCTGAAGCAATACAGCAACAGAATACTCAGTTTGCCAGACTGGAATTTACTAATATCAGAGAATTCCTCGAATCACAATTGGATGCGATTTCTCGCAGATTACAAACATCCGAAGAGGACTTAAGAGCTTTTAAAATTGAAAATGGTTTAACAGAATTGTCAGAAGAAACCAGGCAATTGATAACGAAATCATCTGATCTCGAGGCCAGCTATCAAGAAGCAAAGACTGAAGCAATAATTAAACAAAAAACCCTTAACTTTTTAAACAAAAGACTTCAACAGCAAGATACTCTATTAACTAACGTAAATAATATTCTTTCAACGCCTTATATTAATGAACTAAGCAAACAGATTGTAGAAACTCAGAGCACCATAACTAAATTGCTTACAAAGAATGATTATTCCATCAATCATCCACAGATCGTATCATTGAATAGAGAAATTGAGAATACAAAAGCCAAGATGGACATCGAAATCAGAAAAATGATTAACTCTACTTCAGAAACTGATCCGATTCATACACGCTCGAGTTTATTGAACCAGATTATTACTGCACAGATTGAACTAGAAATCGCAAATGCAAGAGCTGATGGATTAAAATCTACGAATGATGTGTACAACCAACGGATTGCCATTCTCCCTGATAATGAGCTTGAGTTAGCAAGATTAATGAGAAATATGGCACTTGATGAAAAAATTCATTCGATGATGGTCGAAAAATATGAAGATGCGAAAGTAGCTGAACAAGCCAAAATGGGTAATATTAGAATTATTGAAAGAGCAGAAATACCCAACAGACCGATAAAACCCAAAATCCCCAATAACATGATCGTTGGTGTAGTAATAGGTCTTTTCTTAGGTATTGGTACAGCTTTTCTGATTCATTCTTTGGATACTAAGTTACGGACTTTGGATGATATGGAGAACTTCGTTAAACTCCCGATTGTAGGGACGATACCCATAATTCAGGAATCTGAGTCCAGAATAGAAGATTTTAATCGAATGATAGAACAATCTGAGGGAGAGAGCAGGGAACAATTGACCAAATCTCTGCATTATGTTATGATGCAACTTGTTTCCCATTATGCTCCTAAATCACCTGTTGCAGAATCCTATAGGACTTTGAGAACCAACATACTTTCCAAAAAAACGAAAGAAACAGTTGCAATGTTAGTGACGTCATCCGGTCCGAAAGAGGGAAAGTCTACCACTGTTGCCAATTTAGCGATTACTCTTGCGCAGATGAATTCAAAGGTTGTTTTAATTGATCTGGATCTGAGAAGACCGATGATACACACAAAATTTGGGACTGATAAAGAAAATGGTTCTAGCGACTACTTGATTGATCCAGATATTCAGCTCGATATGATTACAAAACGCTCAGGTATGTTAAATTTGGATATCATCACCAGCGGTTTTGTCCCACCTAACCCATCAGAATTGATTTCTTCACCCAGAATGGATCAGATGATAAGTGAACTTAAACAGAATTACGACTATATTTTGTTTGATACCCCCCCCATCATCGCAGTCACTGATGCATTGATTTTAACCAAAAAGGTCGACATGACATTTGTGATAGTAAGAATTGACCATACAGAAAAAGGAATTATAAAGAGAACCAAAGAATTAATAGAAAATGTTGATGGAAAAATTGACGGTATTATAGTAAATGGGATATATGCTCAAAAATATTATAGCAAGCAGAGCTACTATTACTATTACTATTACTATTACTATTACTATTATGGTGACGAGGTTCCACAAAAGCAAAAGAAACGTGTTAATAAATTCTTACGCAAAAATCAATCTATTTCTTAATGTAATAAATAAGAGAAATGATGGCTATCATGAGATTGAAACGTTGTTTTCAACTATCAATCTTCATGATAGCTTGAAATTTGTTTTGACAAAAAAGCCTGAAATCCAAATTTTGTCTAACATTCCTGAATTGGCTTCAGTAAACAATTTAGTCTACAAAATCGCCCAAAAGGTTTTGAGTGATTTTGAAGTCAATCGAGGAATTAAAATATATTTGAGAAAACGTATACCAGTTGCAGCAGGATTAGGAGGTGGTAGCAGTAATGCAGCCACTACAATTATGGCTCTGAACGTTTTGTTAGATTTAAAGTTGGAAGAGAATTATATGCACTCAATTGCAGCAGAATATGGAAGTGATATAAATTTCTTCTTAACTGGTGGTTTTGCGAAAGGAACCTCAAGGGGTGAGCTAATTACACCCTTGCCAGATATACCTGAAATAGAGATGCTTTTAGTAAATCCTGGACTTGCAATCTCAAGTAGGGAAGCATACCAGTTAGTAAATGTTGATGATGCGAACAAAAATCACGCTGGATGGTGGTATAACAGCCTGGAAAATGGGATTAGAAATCGTTACGCTGCTGTTAATGATGTTTTGCATACGCTAAAGGAACTTGGTGCCAGTGAAGTAATGATGTCCGGTAGCGGACCTACTTGTATAGGGCTGTTTGAACATAGAAGCCAGAAGAGTTCAGCTGCACAATATTTTACGTCAATAAAGATGTGGAATGCCACAGTTAAGACATTGAGTCGGAGTAAATATCAGGAATGTTTTCAAAACTTAAGTTGATTACAGGAAATGCAAACAAACCCTTGGCAGAGGAAGTGGCAAGATATGCCGGAATTCCTCTTGGAGATATTGAATTATTCAAATTCTCCAATGATGAAGCATTCGTTAAAATTAACGACAATGTCAGAGGGTCTGATGTGTTTATTATTCAACCAACCTGTTATCCTGTTAATGATAACCTGATGGATCTGCTTATAATTATAGATGCCCTCAGAAGAGCATCCGCTCAAAGAATAAATTGCGTAATCCCATATTTTGGATATGCTCGCTCTGATAAAAAAGACCAACCGCGTGTTCCAATTACAGCTAAACTCGTCGCTGATATTATTACAGTAGCAGGAGCAGATAGAGTAATTACCGTTGATTTGCATGCTGACCAGATTCAAGGCTTCTTCAATATTCCGGTCGATCATCTTTACTCAACGCCCATATTTGAGAGATACTTTAAGAGTATAATGAAGACTGAAGACCTCGTAGTAGTATCGCCGGACTCAGGCGGAGCAAATAGGGCGCGAAGTTTAGCCAAAAGGCTAAAATGCGGATTGGCAATAGGCGATAAAAGACGCAGTGGAAACAATGACCAAATAGAGCTTCTAAATATTATTGGAGATGTTAAAGACAAGGTTGCCATTTTATTTGATGATATTATTGATACCGGTGGTAGCCTGATTAAAGTATCTAAGGTACTGACAGAGCAAGGAGCAAAAAAGGTTTATGCTGCATGTGTACATGGTGTACTTTCAGGTAATGCAATTGAGAACATTGAGAATTCAACCATCGAAAAACTCTTTATAACTAATTCAATTCCCTTAAATACTGATAAGAAAAGAAGCAGTAAAATAGTCCAGTTGTCTATAGCTGAAATGTTAGCTATAGCTATAAAAAAAATACACATTGAAGAATCAATAAGTATTCTTTTTAGATAGAATTGCACATGTGGAGGAATAAATGATATTCAAAATTGATGCGACACAGAGAAAGACAGAGCGTAAATCTGATCTTACTAAGCTACGCAAAGATGGATTCATACCAGCTGTAATCTACGGTCCTGGTGTAGAACCAATTAGAATTACTCTTGATAAAGCCGACTTTATGAAGCTTTATAAAAAGAGTTTCAATGAACTCGTATTTTATGAAGTTCAAATTGCCGGTAAAGAATACCATACTCTTATGAAAGAACGCCAAATGCATCCGGTATCACGTGAGATATTACATGTTGATTTTATGGTAATACCTCCTCATCAGATGATAGATGTGGATGTTCCATTAAGATTCATCGGTACTCCCAAAGGTACAAAAGAAGGTGGATTTATGGATGTTGTTCACAGAGTATTACACATTCAATGTGTTGAAGATGCTATTCCTGAAGATATTGAAGTAGATATCAGTCATTTGATAGTTGGTGAAGCTTTACATGTACACCAGGTACCCAAAGGCAATTGGATTGTTAAAGACCACCCTGAAAAAGCGTTGGTTACAATTCATTCCAAAAAGACAGACGCAGCGCCTGCTGTTGAACCTCAGCCTGATGTAGTAACGGAAGATAAAAAATAGACTTCGGAATTTATCGCATAGAGTGGCTTAGCAACTCCATCCAGGATAAATGAAATTAGTTATTGGTCTGGGAAATTTTGGTAAGGAGTACGAGCAAACAAGGCACAACATTGGATTCTTGTGTCTGAACAAATTTGCTTCTACTCACGGTCTTGAATATAAAACATCAAAGAATTACAGATATACAAGATATAAAGACTCCATCTTGATGATGCCCCAGACTTACATGAATGCCAGTGGCGCAGCTTATCAGACTGCTTTGAATAAATATAAGCAATTTGAAGAAGTAATGGTTATTTTGGATGACATAGACTTGCCGGTTGGAGAAATCAGAATTCGAACATCCGGGGGGGCTGGCGGACACAATGGCTTAAAATCTATTCTTGAACAAATGGATACATTGCAAGTTTCAAGGATAAGAATAGGCATCGGAAGACCAGACAAGGGTACTCCCCGCAAGCATGTTTTGGATAACTTTAGCTCTGATGAAAGAGATGTGATTAATGAGACTCTTTCAACTATAACAGAATGGTTGGATTTGTATATCAAAACCGACATGAAGAATCTGTTAGATGAATACAGTAAATGGAAAAAAAGACCTATTCCATCTACCGAAGGTGGAATCAATAGACCAAAGGAGGAACCGAATGATTAAGGATTATGAAAGCATGATAATCCTCAAACCTCAACTAAATCAAGATGAGGTTATCAAAGAGAATGACAAAGTTGTTGCAGTTATTACTGACAATGGCGGTGAACTGATTAAAACAGACGTATGGGGCAAGCGCCAACTTGCTTATCCCATCAAGAAACAAAACGAGGGACATTACTTCATTAATTACTTCCGCATGGAGTCTTTGAATATTAAGACATTGCAAAGACTTTACAACATTAATGAAAACATCCTACGCTTTATAATCGTGGACAGAAACGAGAAGTGAGGTTAACATGGCTGAGTTGAGATTACCCAGAATAAACCGTGTTTTATTATCAGGGCGAATCACCAACGATATCGAGCTTCGCTATACAGCAAAAGGTACTCCTGTTATCAGGTTTACTCTTGCTGTGGATAGAGCTGTTAAGGATGAATCCGGCCAATGGCAGAATCAAGCCAGCTTTATCGAGATTGTAGCTTGGTCAAAGTGGGCTGAATCTGTTAACAATTCAGCTCATAAAGGTAGTCCGATTATTGTTGAAGGCCGTTTGGAAACCCGTAGTTATGTCGATTCTAATAACAATAATCGAAAATCAGTGGAAGTGATTGCAGAGTATATTCAATTCCTTGAATTCAAACCAAAAGCTGACGAAGCTGTTCATTCCGGTGATCATGAAGAATCAGCTCCTCTGCCTGAAGAAGATAATTCACACCCACAAGTAACAAACGATGATGTCCCGTTCTAAAGGAGAAATTAATGAATACATACGATAAACGCAAGAAATTTACGAAAAAGAGATACTGCAAATTCTGTGCTAATGCGGAATTAGTTATTGATTACAAGAATATTGATGTAATCAGACAATATATTTCAGACGTTGGCAAAATTGAACCAGGTCGCATGACAGGTAACTGTGCCAAGCATCAGCGTCATCTTGCTAATGAAATCAAGCGTGCGCGTCAGATGGCTTTAGTGCCTTTCGTTATTGAATAGTCCCGGAGCATATCATCCCGGTAATACTCGGCTTTATTAGTTTAATATCCCCGTTTTTGGGCATGCTCTTTTCGATCGCATATAGTGGTAAAATCTGGTATCAGACTTTAAGACAGCAAATCATTGCTCTGGTAAGTTTTTCTGTAATTATTATTGCAGTTGCTTTCTTTGAGCATGATTCTGCAGTATGGTTGAATGCATGTGACGCACTGATAGGAGTTGGGCTGGGCAGCGTGCTTTTTATTCTGATTCTCAAACAGAGAATGGATATTAATAAAGCACTTGCTCTGGTTCTGGTTTATGAAATCGGCTATTGCTTTTTCAGGAACTGGATATTTGCTCCCACTCTGGCATCATTATATCAACAAATGGCTCCCATGTATGAGACGTACTTAAAAAGGATACCTGCATTCAAACTGAATCAGGATACTATAACCTGGATTCAACAGTTTATGCTAAGGTATCAGTCAGCTATATGGGGGTCAATACAGCTTGCAGGTATTTTCTTCGGTTTTTTATTATTCAATAAAACATCCTTAATGAAATTGCCTGTGAGGTTGATAAAGCTACCTTATGCTTTAGTCTTTTTAATGATAGCAGCAATGGGTTTATCTTTGTACCCGGTAACCCGAATATGGGGGATAAACTTACTGATATGCATGAGTATTATATATTTAATCCAGGGAACAGCCGTTCTTAGTTTTGCCTGGGGTGACTTCTTTTCGAAAGCCAGGCTACTCAGGACTTTTTTAATCATGGCAATCATTCTGAATTATCCAATTCTGATTCTGATTGCACTTATCGGACTATTAGATGTATGGTTTGATTTTCGCAAGATAACTTTAATGGAGGAAAAACATGAAAGTAATATTAACTGAAAACATAGAAAAGGTCGGCGTTAAAGGTGAAGTTATAAATGTAAAGCGCGGGTTTGCCCGTAATTACTTAGTTCCAAGAGACTTCGCTATTTATGCCACACCTCAGAATATGAAAAATCTGGTTGGCATCAAGCAACGTTTTGCTGATGAAGAAAACAAGCGTCTGGAACATCTCAAGCTCGTAGCAGAAAAGATTACCGGACTGCATTTGGCATACACACGTAAAGTTGATGAAAATGATCACATGTACGGTTCTGTTTCTGAAATGGATATCATGCATGAACTCAAAGAAAAGAACATTGACATCCCAAAGACTGCTGTTTTAATGGATAAGCATATCAAGCAGCTTGGTGAATTTGAAGTTGACATTCGTCTTCACAAGGATATTAATGTCAAAGTTCGTGGTACTGTGCTTAAAGAAGGTGCTGAAAAAGAAGCTGTTAAAGTGGAAAAGGTCAAAGAACCTGTCATTGAACAGCCGATTATTGAAGAGCCTGTTGTTGAAGAGATTATAGCTGCAGAACCTGTTATCGAGAACGAAGCAGTTGTTGAAGAAGAAGCTGAAGTTATTGAACCAGCTGTTACAACTGTAGAAGAAATTGTAGAAAAATAGACAGAATATTTGGGAGGTCCCATGAAAGATAAATTGTTTATCATAGGTAAAGTCATAGGTCTGATTGTATTCATTCTGGCTCTTTCCTTGATGGGCATGGCTTCCGGTAAACCGATAATGGTTTTAGCTTTTGCCGGTTTTTTCGCAATAGTGATGTTTTTCTTTTTCCAATTCGTTAAAAGAAATCAAAGACATTTTGAAATCATTAGCCAATCAAACCCCAAAGTTATGAAAGCTCTAGGTATCGTCATTATGTTGGTAGCGATAGCAACTCCGGTGTTAACAATTGCTAATATGTCAATAATTGATTTTGGCGTTACAAAAGTCGGCAATGGTATATTGGCTATGATAATTGCTATCACAATAGCTCTTATAGCAGGTGGGATTTATGCAGCTTACCTTATCAATAAAGCTGGTTCGACCAAAATATCCAGAATACTGGGCTATGTAATTGTTATTGTTCTGTCTGCAGTTCCGGCGTTGTTGGTAATACCTTATGATCGTACGACAACCGGTATTGGTTCTGTTTATTATGTAGCTACTTTGGTTGCCATTCTTTCCTGGTGGGGTTTTTCTTTATATTTGAATAAAGACTAAATATGCCATGGTCTTCAGTCGGTAACTATTGCAGAGATTTAGTTCTAAAGATTGCCGGCGAGAAATATTACTTTCTGGCGTTGATTGCTTTGAACTGGAAGAACATCGTTGGTGAACTTCTTGCTGAGCGGTCAGCGCCTGAGAAGTATGAGCACCATGTTCTTTTTGTCAAAGTAACTAATTCTACCTGGATGCAGGAATTAATCCTTATCAAACCAATGATTTTATCACGGCTTAACGAAAACAAGAATCTTCAGGTCAATGAAATCGTTTTTATTATGGGAAGCAAACATGCCAAAAAATAACATTCTTATCGCTCCATCCATCCTATCATCCAATTTTGGTACATTAGCCGACGAAATCAAAGCCGTAGAAGCAGCCGGAGCTGACATTCTGCATCTGGATATCATGGACGGTCATTATGTCCCCAACCTCACTTTTGGCTTTGTTATCGTAGAGACTATTGCCAGACTATCAAGACTTCCTCTCGATGCACATTTGATGGTTACAAATCCGCAGGATTACGTTGATGGAATGGCGAAGCTGGGAGTTTCCTACTTATCTTTTCATCCTGAAACTGTTTTTCATCCACATAAAATAATCCAGTCAATCAAAGCTGCCGGCATGAAAGCCGGAATTGCTCTCAATCCCGGAATCCCAGTAACCACGATTGAGGAATTGCTGCCTGAACTGGATTTCGTACTCCTGATGAGCGTCAATCCAGGCTATTCAGGTCAAAAGTTTATCACACATGTCACGGACAAAGTAAAACAGATGAAGTCTATGATAATCGAACATAACCTGCCAATCCTCATAGAGGTGGATGGCGGTATTAATAATCAGAACGCTCCTGAATTGATAGCTTCAGGTGCAGACATTCTCGTTTCAGCGTCTTATATATTTTCCGGCACCGATTATGCACATGCTATCAGGAGTTTAAGAAATGTTCAATAGTTTATCCGAGCGTCTTGACAAGATATTCAAAAACCTCAAAGGTAAAGGCTTTCTCACCGAACAAAACATCAAAGACACCATGCGTGAAATCCGTCTGGCTTTACTGGAAGCAGACGTAAACTTTAAAATCGTCAAAAACTTCATCATAGAGGTCGAGAAAAGGGCACTTGGACAAGAAGTACAAAAGAGCCTCACTCCCGGTCAGCAAGTGGTCAAAATAGTCCATGAACAGCTAATTGCGCTGATGGATACCGGCGGCTTTGAGATGAAGGTCTATGATAATAAACTAACCAAAATCATGCTGGTTGGTCTGCAAGGTAGCGGTAAAACCACTGCCTGCGCCAAACTTGGCTCCTATTACCGCAAAAAGAAAATCAAACCCATGCTCGTTGCCTGTGACGTTTACCGTCCTGCCGCTATTCATCAGTTACAGGTTCTGGGTAAACAACTGGATATCCCGGTGGTTGCCACTGAAGATAAAGATGTTATCAAAATAGCCACAGTCGCTCTCAAAGAAGCTGAAAAAGACTTTACTAATCTGCTGATTTTTGATACAGCCGGACGTCTGCACATTGATGAAGAGATGATGAATGAAGTAGCTAAACTCAAAGCTTTTATCAAACCTGACTATATCTTTTTTGTAGCAGATGCCATGACCGGACAGGAAGCTGTGAATGTAGCACAGGAATTTTATAATAAACTTGCTTTCGATGCCGTTATCCTGACCAAACTGGATGGTGATTCCAGAGGCGGCGCTGCCCTTTCTATCAAAGCTGCTACCGATAAACCTGTTGCCTTTGTTGGCGTTGGTGAAAAGGTTAGCGACCTGGAAGCTTTTTATCCTGATAGAATGGCTTCCCGTATCCTTGGCATGGGTGATGTGCTTTCTTTGATTGAAAGAGCTGAAGAAGCCTTTGATGAAGTGGAAGCAGAAAAGCTTGCCAAAAAGATGCAGAAGAACCAGTTCACTTTAAACGATTTCCTGTCTCAATTGCAAAGCATCAAGAAGATGGGTCCTCTTGAATCATTAATGAAGATGATACCCGGTCTCGCTCCCAAGCTCCCGGCTGACTTTAATCTGGACGGCAAAGCTCTCACCCACGTGGAAGCTATCATCCAATCCATGACCTATAAAGAAAGAGAAAAGCCGGAAATACTCAATGGCAACCGCCGCCTGCGTATCTCCAGAGGTTGCGGCAGAAGCGTTACAGAAATAAACCGCTTGCTACGTCAGTTTGAAGAAATGAAAAAGATGATGAAGAAAATGTCCAATGGTCAGATGCCGAAGAATATGCCCAAGGGTATGCCAAATATGCCGTTTTAGGTTACATTAAACTGTAATAAGCTGGAAATGATAAGTTGGTTAGGGTGTCGTCCCTGCGCAGGCAGGGACCCATGCTGTTTTAATATATAAGGGCTGTTAATCTCTATTATCAAAAAGTCTATCTATCTTTACTTCACCTTTATCACATAAATACTTATTACGCTTGTAGCCGGATTAAATGCTACTAAACGGTCTCCCACTATATCAACTAGTTCATTCTTGGGATCGTCCTTGAAATTGAGCCGACCAATGTAATGTCCTTTAAAGTCATAGATTCTTTCTAGCAAGGGATACTTCATATCCTTCTTCCAAGAACCAATAATTACATAGTTTTTGCCTAAATTGAATTTATACGGCGAATCTTGAAATTGCCAGGGAAATATTCTAATGTATCTTCTTATTCGTAAATCCTTGCTAATGTTGTTGACAAATATCTTAACCATATAGTATTTATCATATACCTTCAATGAAGCCATTTTTTTGTTATCAAAGTTATCTACTTGGAATTGTTTGGACGTCATACACGCCCGCTTCCAATATGATTCAGTTAAGAAGCTATCAATTATTGTCACGTGGTCCTCAGGTTTTTCTTGAAATAAATATGCAATTGGCGCTTTATTACTTTTCGGATATGAATTAGTTACATAGTATCGTGTGCTATTCGTTTCACACATGTCAACTAAACTACCTTTCATCTTTAACTTCATTTTCAGCCTCTCTATAGGCTCACCCTTTAATGAGTAAATATCAAATATTCTTTTATTCCAATAATTATATGCTAGTTTGTTACTGCTTGGTAGATAATAGAATACATCCTCGTTTAAGACTTCACCATATCCTCGTTCTTTAGGAAAACTAAAATCAAGTGTTTGTGAACCCGAATAGCTATAACATTTACTAATAGTATTAGTCGTATCAGATGTATCTAATACATATATATAAGAATCAGATAATGCAAAACTAACTGCAAAGCCATCGACATATGCATGATTCGTATTCCTACTAATATTAATGATCTCAAATTTATCTACTAATTTTAGCTTATACTTAGTAGTATGCTGTAATAACAGAACCCCGATAGTTATCAATATTATCAAACCAATTGTTATGTAATAATGTTTTCCCATGAAATATCCTTTACATATCAGTACATTTATTATAAAAATATTTATCACGCTCATATACTTTGCAATATAGCTTTAAGTCGCTCAGTAGTATCAAACGGTAATTATCACAAATTGTATCTATGTTAACTGATTCGTTGTTTATATCTACAGTAAAGTAACATTGTCTACATAGGCTTACAGCCCAACATTTTCTACATTTTTCCAGCATTTTAGATTGATATTTATTTACAATTCCCTTGATTAGAGAATTATCCACACCTTTAAAAGCATCTCCAATGCAATTTCCATACGATGTTATGCTTTGGCAATAATAGTATTTGCCGTCTATATCAACAAAAAGCACGTCTTTACCTGGAACACAACAGCCATTTAAGTGGACAAACCCATTGCATATTTTCTTGACTGATAAGTTATTATACAAGAAAGACAATTTTGGAAAGAGGATTTTTTTTCCAATCTCTAATTCATATTTTTCTTTATCAGACATGTCCTGAGTTTTAAATTTGTTACCTGTCAATCTATCTACAGAACGAACAACTATTTCTGATAACGTTAAGTTTGTATCACCAAAAAGAGACCCATTACTTTTTAATACTGAAGATAGAATTATCTTAGATGGTGGAAAATAAGTTTGGTTTTCGGAAAGGAATGAGATCAATTGGTAAAAATCAGTATCAGCATTATAGGTAAGATTATAATACACGTTGTTTATAAAATATGCAGGATTTTGCAAATATATATTTTTAATGTTATAGAAAATATCATCGAATGTATCTATTCCAGATACTGTTTTTCTATGTTTGTTATGATTATCAGGGTGCCCATCAATACTGATATAAGTAAAGAAGTTGTGTTTTATCAAAAATTCAATAGTTAGAGTATCAAGTAAACTTCCATTAGTAGTAATAGTGTAATTGTAATCAATATCATTAAAATTTGATTCGATAAAATTCACTATATCAGTTAGCAAAGCTTTTTCTAATAAGGGTTCTCCACCATAAAAACAAAAATTGAGAGATCTTTTACATTTTAATGAATCATTCAATATATCTATTAATGCTAATGCCGCTATTTCAAAAGTTATAGAGTCGTTTGAATGGTATCTATATCCATGTTCACGATAATTCCCTCCATAAATGCAATAATCACATCTGAAATTGCACTGGTGAGTAAGACATATAATAATCCTCTGTTGTGATCTGTTACACGTATCATTTTCGTCCATAGGCAAAAATGAAAAAATAGGAAAAGGGGGTGACTTCATTATGTTTTCGGATGCTTGGTTTGGTTTCTTTATTCTTTTAATATCATTATCTTTGTTGTTGTCAACCTTGAATAACTTATTATTAAGAGGATGATACACATATGTTGTACCATCCTCTTTCTTCGATACGATAATCTTGTCAATCATAAACTTAGGGGATATTGTGTCCACTCTCTATTAGTCTCCCTTCAACAATTGCAATAGACGCAACCACATCTGCTCTGACGTTTTGTTGTGGTGCAGCATGTGAGCCAGGTGAACATGTGCAGAACCTTCCTGATGCAGAACAATTTGTTGCTGCTGCTGTGTGCCTAATACTAGGTAACTGATCAGGAAGGTTAGAAGATAACCCAAGACTAATTGTTTTCTGCAAAAAGTTCTGTACAGCAATTTGAGCATTTACATAATAATTAGGTAACTCTGTTAAAATACCAAAATCAACAACATCAATATCTAACGTGTCAGAAAATATTATAGCAGATGCAACGATCCAATCGCTAATGAACTGATTTGTACTATTATAACTTGATAAGATATTACAATTCCTATAACATGAATTGATTATCATATATCCCCCAGAATTCTCTAAACCGGATTAGCATTTGACAATGCGATAACATCAAATCCTGTTTGTGAATACCTTAGACTGGGATCAAAGGAGTACTCTAATTGAAAATTGTATGATTCCTCAGCATAAGCAACAATAATGTCGCCAGGATATAGCAAATCATACTGAGCAGCGGTTACCGAGTTACTATCAGTATAAGCATCTCTTATCCTAGTATTCATAGTTTGATAGTTTAATCTGAGGATTTTGACATTGCTTGTAACATTTTTAATTTCTACAGATGTAAAACCAATTGGGATTCTCATTCCTAACGGATACCCCAAACTATCTGCAGATGTAAATTCTACATCAAATTTATCATTGCCATCGATAATCATGATATCCCTGTCACTTCCTAAAGTCAACGTATAACCATCACTGATGTACGAAGCTTCACCGCTTGCAAATGCTCCATCTGCTCCTAAGATCGAAGGCCAATCGGATGCTGCAATAACTTTAATTTGGTTTGTATTACAGCCGACTTTGAATTCCGGTACTTGTGCCATAATAAACTCCTTATATAATTTGTACCTACTCATTTTTTTTTTTTTTGAATTATTTTGTCAAGCGTTTTCTATGATTTTTCTTTAAATTTGCTCAAATATAAATCTGCTGTGTTTGCAACTATATCAATCAGTTTATTCTTGAATTATTTGTTATAATACATGATAGTAGATGCCAATTTCTATATGATGTCATTAGTATCTCAGACTTAGCAGGCAAGAGCAACCAACAACTGTCTATATATATGCCTAATATCCCTTTTCTTGTTCTTAAGTTCTCTTTATATGTTGTGCTTCACGCAGGGAGTCATCAGGGAGTCTGCAGGGAGTTTACAGAGACTTTAGTCCCCGATGACTTCCTGTAGATTCTCTTTTAAGTCTTTTGAAAATCCTCTTGTCAGTTAAGGTATAAGCAGGAGATTAACAAGGGATAATTAGCAAGTAAGGATAGGGATAGGGATAGGGATAGAGAAAGGGATAGAGAAAGGGATAGAGAAAGGGATAGAGAAAGGGATAGAGAAAGGGATAGAGAAAGGGATAGAGAAAGAATAAGTATGTAGTTCTGCATTTATGCAGGTTGGTAATTATGTATCACGATGTATCTATCAATGGTAACCTGCATAAATGCAGAACTACATGCATAAGATAATCTTTAATTGCCCTTGTTGAGTCTATGCTAGCTGTAGGCACGCTGATGCCGGGTTCCTTAGTTAACTGAGTAAGGAAAGTCCAGGGGTCTACCCGGCAGCTATACAGCACAATTTAAGGGCAGAACAGGTATAATTATGACTCTAAAGAGTTGCATAGTATTGCTGCACTTCGTTCTGCGTTTTTATGGTACTGGATTCCTGCCTGCGCAGGAACAACTAGATGTGTTATATAGGGTTGTAGCATAACCGTCCCGGTTGTCAGTTGTTGATGGCATCTTGCCATCAGGAGAAACAGATTCGAAGATATTTTTAGCAACCAGGATGGTTTGTTAGCGGTTCGATTCCTGCCTGCGCAGGAATGACGAGATGCTTATGCTACAAGTATCCGGCAAGTAATCAGTCTTATCATCATCTATATATTAACTTGCTTGATGCTTATTGATTTCAGTAAGCATCACCCGGGTGGACCCCGGGAGGATAGTAAGACTGATTACTTGAAGGGTTAGTGGCTTAGAATCTTTGCATTGAAGAAGCTTTTGTAAGAAGTGTTTGTACAACTGAGGACAGTTATCCTACGAGCGTAGGTTACCTGCCTTAGTTGACCAATGATTGCTGCGCATTATATTCAATTCGTTTGTACAACCGAGGGCGGTTATCCTACAGTTATAACAAAGTAAGCAATATACAAAACCGCCAGCGGAACTACAAACATTAGCTTATGTGCTATGAAACAAAGCTTATGCTATCCTACTCTTGCGCAGTTTATTACCGGTTGCATTATTCCAGGCTAAAGATCAGAAGACCGATTAATCCTTTCGTTACATACATAGCAGAGATCAGAGTAAAAAACCAGTTTAACTGAGAGAAGAATAAATAGATTATAACTGCTATAGCAATTGTGAAAGCCATTCCAAAGCTGTCAATCTTATACATCAGCGCTTTTTCCCGTTCGTCCGGCTTATGTTTGTTAAAGATTAGAAATAATGGTATCTGGATAAGAATCATGACGACACCAAGACCGTAAACCCCGTACTTTGGGGCGACGGCAAAGATGATAATTCCCATGATGACACTGATAGCAAAGTAGATGTGATAGTTACCTCTGATTGTCATTTTGTCTCCTCAAAACTGAATATTTCTTCCACTGTTGTTTGAAAATATGCTGCCAGCTTCATTGCTGTAACTACTGACGGCACAAATACACCTTTTTCAATAGAGTTAATGGTCTGTCGGCTGAGTCCGACAGCGATTGCCAGGTCTGCCTGAGTAATATCCTGCCGGGCACGCCAGACTTTTAAGCTATTCCTTAGTTCCATTGTACCTCCACTTACAATATCTTCTGTACTTGATATTTTGTCAAGTGTATTTTACATTATGTCTTCTATGATATACTTATTTGGTTCCTGATGTCCCGGGAATGACAAAGAAAGTTAGCACTTCCGTTGAGCAAAGAAATTGAATTTGAATCTCTCTGCCGGCAATCTATAACATCTAAACAAAGGAGTAAATAGTATGACTACCGGAATAGTTGCTCTGGCAATTTGTATTGACAAATTATGCTAATACATAAAATGCTTTAATATTATGTTTTCCGGATATTGAGGAGATAAAATGAAATGTCTGTTGACTCTGATCCTAATCCTGCTTCAGGTTTTGATTTGTGTTTCGTTATTCAGTGTAAGTGAAGCGACCATGATATTTCTGCAAATACAGCCATCTTCCATCAGCAGAGCGTTGGGTTATGGGTATAATGGAGTAGCTGATATCTGGCATCAGAGCCCGTTTATAGCCTGGGATAATCCGGCGCTGCCATCATTGCATGAGGGCTTGGCAGTAAGTTATACCAAAGATAATTGGCTCAAAAACAGTGGAGTTGAAGACTTGTACTTTCATTCCGGAATGATAACCTTTGGTTACAAAGGCTTGGGTATTACACTACCTTCCGGTAATAACTACGGAGAGCTTGGCACGACCATCGATTATGGTGTACAAGAGATTATGGATGAAATGGGTAACACAATCGGCGAATTTAGCTCATATGAGACTGCCAGATGCTTTAGCGCTTCGTACAATCTCTTATCTTATCTGCGTCAGACTACGCCAGACTATCCTGATTGGTATAATAACTTCAATCTGGCTGCCGGAATATCCTGTATTGACATCGATTCTGATTTGGGTCCCGGAACCGGAGCAACTGATGCAGACATAGATGGTAGTGTCAATACACAAATATTCGATGTCGGATTAATCATGAGTTACAAAGACCAACTGGCAGATAATTTTACCGGAGAAGTGTCAATTGGTTATAAGCAATTTAATCTGATTGACGAGCATGTATCATATATCAATGATGAGCAAAAGGACCCCATTGGACAGAACAAAATATTCGGAATTGGTTTAGGCGCATCAGTTCCCTTGAAAAACATAGTGGAAGAAGGAAACGGTTTGCTAAACTGGACTGAAAACTGTATGACTCTCCGCGTGCTCACGAGTCAAAACTTTTCCAAAATACATAGCGAAGTGAAAAGCAGTGGTGTGGAAATTGGAGTATTTGATACTTTCTATTACAGAATTGGCAATTTTAGTGACCCTGATGGAGAAATAAAAGGTACAACCTCCGGGTTTGGACTTAATCTGCATTATGCTGATGTGATTGCCCTTGAGTTCAATTCTGCTGAATTCCCCGGTGGATACTTAGTTGATATCCAGAAATCTACAGATTGTATGCTGATGGTTGACCTGATTGGAGTCTATCAGTTAATCGAAAATAATTAATCGGCAGATAATCTGTTATACGTCTATCAGATTGGTATGCGTATACTGGTCTGCAATGATGAGAAGTGTGTCGCTATTCAGAGTATGCAAGTATTTTCTCATAGTCTTCTCAGCAAGCTCGGGATGATTATTAACTTCACTTAAATGAGCCAGAATCAGGGTTTTTAAACCGGAATGCATAATCTGGCTGATTACTCCCACCGCATCAAGATTGGAAAGATGCCCGTGATTGCTCATAATCCGTTGTTTCAAGTGCCATGGATAAGGTCCGTCCATCAACATTTGTTTATCGTGATTACTTTCCAGAATAACTACAGAGCATGCACTCAGATGTGTGGTCAAAAGCCGGGACTGATAGCCCACATCAGTTGCCACTGCCAGCTTTCTATCCTTATCTTGCAGATGAGTAAAGGTAAAATTACAACTGTCAATGGCATCATGAGGTGATTGAAACGGATGGACAATCAGATTCTTGATAGTAAAAGTGCTGCCAGCCTGAATGAAACTGACCCGCTCATTCATATTACCCAATCTGTGTTTACAAGCCTGAAAAGTGTCTCTGGTCATATAAACAGGGATTTTCAAATGACGTGAAACTGCACCCACTCCACTGATATGGTCGCTATGCTCATGAGTAATGAGAATGCCTTCAATCTGCGTTTTATCTACTTTCAGGTGATCAAGAGCTTCCCATACACGTTTGGCAGAAATCCCCACATCAACTAATAAGGCAGTTTGGGAAGTTCTGACCAGAACGCAGTTGCCCTTGCTTCCTGAAGCAATTACAGCTGTCTGGAACATAGCTTAGCCGTGATAATTGTAATAGTAGCGGTTATTCAGCTTATCAAATTCAGACCATTCAGCATCAGCCGGAGTAATATCCATTAATTGCTGCACACCTATTGTCTGTGCGTCAAGGTTATCAGCAAGATGCAATGCTAGAGCTTCAATTGTCTGAGGCAGACGTACAGAAGCTTTTTCGTATTCACCGTGATGAGCCAGGATTAAGTGGCGCACCATCATGAGTGTTTCGCTTGGGAAGTTATTAATCAAGGCTGCTTTGGCACATACAAGCTGGTCTCCCAGACTTAAGTGACCCACAAGTCTGCCTATCACGCTGAATTCGATAGCAGGTTTCTGCTCATACTCATACACTTTTGCCACATCGTGCAAGAGTGCACCTGTAATCAGCAAATCGTGATTTACGTTGTAATATTTAGACATGTATTCGCAGATTCTGGCAACTGAAACTGTGTGTTCCAGCAAGCCATGAATGTAATTATGATGCCAGCTTTTAGCTGCCGGAGAATAAGAGAACCTGGCAAAGAATTCTTTATCATCAAAGATGGACTTGAGCAATTGCTTCAGATGAATATCCTGAATGCTTTCCAGATAGGTAAAAAACTCATCTGACATCTGATTGGGGTCTTTGCTGCTTTTAGCGAGAAACTCGTTTAAATCAAACTCTGATTTATCTGCCAATCTGATTTTGGAGATGGTAAGTTGAATCTGTCCTTTGTAACTGATGACCATCGCTTTAAGCTTTACTACATCACCTTCTTCAAAGCCTTCTGCTTCCTTTTGAGCATTATTCCAGACGTTGGCATTAATGCTGCCGCTTTTATCCTGTAATCTGATTTTTAAGAAGAAGTCGTTTTTGCCTTCTCTCAATTCTTTTTCGGTTGCCAGATAGAAGCCGGTAATTTCCTTACCGACAAACTGTGATAGCTCTTTAACTTCAATGCGGTCCATATCTATTCCTTTTTCAATAAAGAAGTATTTTCTTAGTAATTGTGGCAGGGCAACCCTGATTGTGTTTATCTGCTAGGGAAAATCTAATCAGGTAAACACCCGCTGCTTTAATATCAGCAGTAGGCAGCACACTCTTTGCACCTGGCTCTATACTGCTATGCTTAACCAATTGCCCTTTAACATTGTAAATACTGTATTGGATGAAACTCTTTGAGTAGCTTGCAGGAATCGTAAGCTTCAGGTCCTGCCCGATATTAACAGGATTGGGCGATAAAACGATGCTTAATGGTACAACCGGAAGAAATTCATCAGTAGCAGCAACAACCTGCCCCATGGGTATTACATTTGCATAGATAATTTCTTTGGATGATATATATTGTATCCAATAGACGATAACATAGTCGGCATTCAATTCATCCAGGGAAATATCACCGAGTGTAACTGAAAACCGTTTTTGATTGGTACTTTCGATGGCATAAAATGTTGTCAGTGTATCTGAAAAAGCACCCCATTTAGCAAATATATATTTTTGCGGGGAAGTGGTCTTTTTACATAGTGCAGCATAAAACCTGCATTGAGAACCTAAGGTAGGGTCAGAAAACAGATAAGTGGAGGGATTACGCAAAACCAGGCTAACCTTTAACTGGTTATAAGGGCTGGGTAAAAACAAAGAATCACTACTCTGATGTAAAAAAGTCTTTTGTGCATCTAACTCAGCCATAGCTGACGTAAATGTTGATGGATATGATTCAGGCAGGAAACCTGTTATCACCTCATCTCCACCTATGGCTGTCATGGGAAGACCGCTAAAATCATACCAATTGTAACGTTGCACAGCTCCCGTTGTATAATTTGAATCACTAATAGTAGGGTAATAATTAATCAGTTTTGCCGTTCCTGATATCAGAGAAAACTGAGTATTTAAAAGATTCTGGGACGGAACAGAATTGGAGCGAACAAAGTTTTCGATTAGCTTCACGGGCATAGATTCATTAAAGCAGTTATACGTTTTGGTAATAGTATTATTGAAGGTTGGGTCGGTTGAATCGTATTCGGAATGTAATACTGCATTCAGCTTGATTTGGGTAGGATATTCCGGCAGAGTATTTATATATTCATGATAATCAGGATTGTCAAAAGCTACTCTTAGTTCTGCCCGAGGCATTATCTCGCTGAGGACAATAATCGTATCCTGTACAGAGAAGGCTGTATTCGGGCTTGAAAGAGTATAAGCTATGGTAGCTGTACGAATAGTATCAGCATCAGAATTATTGTATATGACAAATTCAGGACGGACGTCACTATTAGGAGATATCTCAGGTTTCAACTGAAAGGAAAAGAGCTCCAGATCAACCTCACTCAAGTGGAAATTGCCCGTAACACTAACGAGGAATTCGCTGTTATATCCAACTCCTGCCATTTGTTGCCAATAAGGATTGGGTACATTGGTATTGTAATAATAGCTATGTGAGCCACCACCAATTGAAGAGGAGATGTAAGCCACATTATCTGCTGTTGTATATGTAACGACCACCCAAACAGCATTTACTGTCTGCGGAGTTGCCAGCGTAAACTCCATCCAGTTAGCCGTTACTGAATTCGTGACAGATACCAGGCTGGAGTCCAACGGAGCCAGCACATCTGAATACAATGTAACAGTGGCATTAGTAGCAGAAATAATCGGGAAATATACCTTTACTTTCTTAACTACGAACTGAGATGTTTCATAAGAAGGATATTCAGCAGTAAAATTATAACGAACAGCCCACTGAGTTGCACCAAACCAATGCTGGTCATCTGTATTGTTGTGATAATAAAAGTCTCTGTCTCTGGTTTGACCGGAGCTTAAGGATACATCTGCTCCGCTTCCGTATTCAAAGTCTATGCTGTATATTGGCAGAATTGATAGAATAATCAAGACCAATAACAATAATAGCCTTTTTATTGCTCTGTTTTGCATGTTATTCATATTCTTTAATCAGTCCTTTGCTTTTTTCAATATCGTCTGTTATCGCCTTTTTGAGCTCTGTCAAATCTGAAAACTTACGTTCATCTCTGATATATTCTAATAAATCCAACCTGACATATTCTTCGTATATGTCACAGTCAAAGTTCAGAATATGCGTCTCAATCTCTATCTGAGAACTATTTTTCACAGTGGGACTTGTCCCGATATTTGTCAATCCAAAATAGCGTTTATCCGCAATAACAACAGCAGTAAAATACACTCCATTATCAGGAATCAATTGTTCAATATCCAAAAGATTAAGGTTAATCGTGGGAAATCCTATTTCACGGCCTATCTTTTCCCCGTGAGTTACTGATCCGTACAGCCGATACGGTTTACCCAGCATAGCGTTAGCAGAGGCTAAATCGCCCTGCTCAAGTTTCTCTCTGATGATTGTACTACTGATAATATCATTCTTGTAGTACACTGGTGGTATCTGTAGTGTTTCGTAGCCAAAATCATGCTCATGCAGCTTGAGAAAATCTGAATTTCCCTGTCTTTGATAGCCAAAATGTGTATCATAGCCTGAGACGATAAACTTTGGTTTAAAGTACTCCATGATTACATTCTGCAAGAAATCAAGCGCTGTGATATGAGCTGTTTCAGAAGTAAAATTGAGAAAGTAAGCTCTGCTTACCCCTATTTCTCTGAAAAGCTCTCTTTTATACATTCTGGGAGTTAAAATCTGAACAGGGTGCTTGAAATGGACGTAGTGTCCCGGATGCTCAAGATAGCTCAGAATGATAGGTTCTGTCTTTAGCTCTTCAGCTTTGTTAATCAATTCCCGGATGAGTTTTCTGTGACCAAGGTGCATGCCGTCAAAGTTACCCATGGTTAGCACTGTTCCGGTAAAATCAGGTAATGGGTCATCAAACCATTTTATCATATATTCACTTTGGGATTTAGTACGTTGTTGTTTCTGATACCTATTCCTGCACAGTTTGAATTTACATCAAACAGCAGGATTTCATTACTATCAATACCTGCATTGGCAATACTATTGCCATTTCTGATTCTTTTTAACTCGTCTTCAGAAAGAGTATAACTTTGCATATCGGGCATAATGTCAAGCGCAGATATCAAATGCTTGCTTAAGGTTTCACTTGTGATATCATTTAATTGGGAAGCTTTTCTTACAGATACTTTACCGATTGCTGTTCTGCACAGTTCAATAGTATATCCCAAAGTACCCGAAGCTTCTGCAATCCATTGGCTCAGACTACGTATATAGGTTCCCTTTGAGACTCTGCATGAATATACCAGATTAGGAAATTCAAAGCTGTCTATCGAGAATTTATAGATATGGGATTCCCTTTCCGGAAGCTCAAAATCTTCTGCTGCTCTTGCCCTGTCATAAGCTCTTTTGCCATTCACTTTGATAGCAGAATACACCGGTGGTTTCAGAGCTTGAATGTTTAGAACTCCCTGCGTAACCGTTTCCAGTTCAGATGCATGTATCACTTTATCCATTGTCTGTATTACTTCACCTTCCGGGTCACCGGTAGATGTTGCTTTACCTAAAACCATTGTAGCAGTATAATCTTTTTCTGCATTGTCCAATAACGAGAGAAGCCGGGTGTATTTGTTTACAGCTATGATTAAAAGTCCTGTGGCAAAAGGATCCAGTGTACCGGCATGACCAAAAGTCCTGATTCCGGTTTGCTTTCGCAAATGCCTGATAACATCAAAAGAGCTTAATCCTTTGGGTTTATCAACCAGTAAAAAGCCTGAGGGCAATTCGATATTCATTAGTTAATTTGAAAGCTTCTCAGCAGAGAGTATTTTATCCAGAATCAATACTTTTAATTCAGGTAATGTACCCAAACAGTGACAACCTGAAGCTCGCAGGTGTCCCCCGCCTTCATATTGTATGGCGATAGAATGAACATTGATTGTTTTTGAACGTAAGCTGAGTCTGTAGTCATTTGAGTTTTCTTCTTTGAAATAAGTGATAGTCTCCACTCCCTTCAAATCCTGTACCCAGCGGGTTATATTGGACGTGGCTTCATCATCCAGGCCGTTCCTGACCAACATTTCCAATGTGCTATGCATAAACAGAACCTTGCCATCTTTATGCAGCTCAATTGTGGAAAGAATTTCCCCGATAAGCTTCATCTCAATAGGAGTTCGGGAAACCATAAATGTTCTATGTATAAGGTATGGTTTTATACCGTAACCGCACAATGCTGCGCTGAGTTCGTATGCATGTTTATCTGTATTGGCATTGGCAAAATTATTTGTATCATTGAGTAAGGTTGTATACAGACATGAGCCTATGTATAATTTATCCTCAGCAGACATTGTATTAATAGTGCCTTTAAACATCTCATGCAGCATCCATCCTGTACACACGGCAGAGGTCTGTATCCAGGAGTATGTGCAATTCATCAAATCATTTTCTATCTCATGATGGTCCAAGACAAGCACTGTCTTTGCTGATGTTACCAGGTGATTTCTTTCACCCAATCGTCCGTTATCATGTAAATCAATTACCACTGCCATTTCATAAGTAAGTTCAGGGCTATCGGCAATTACTTCATCAAATATATTCAGAAAGTCATAACGGTCAAGATTGAGCTCATCTACAACTATCTCAGACTGATAACCAAGACCTTTCAAGATGCGTTTGAGAGCAAGGCAGGTGCATAGCCCATCGCCATCCGGATTGATATGTGTAATCAGACAAATAGATTTAGCTGTTTTAGCTGATTCCATCAATCTGGTAGTAAAATCTGCTGCTAATTGTGAATGTGGCATGATGTTTCCCTTTAAAAAAAGCTGGTCATAAACAAAAAAAAGGGCAGTAACATTACTGCCCTCATGAAAAAAGACCGGAATTAATAATCATCTTCTTCGTCATCATCGTCTATTTCGTCGAAATCATCCTCATCTGAGTCAAAATCAAAGTATTCCTCATCTTCCAAATAATCGTCAATATCAATATCCGGATCGTAATCGTCTTCATCTTCGAAATCATCTTTGACTGATGCCAGTAGTGTTTCAACCTTTGCTGCTCTTTCTTCAGTTTCATCGTAGAAGTAGGTGATTTCTGGTATGGTTCTCATAAGTTTTGCTCCTGCTATTTGTTTTTTAAAGAATCCTGATGCTACTACTAGTATTTCTTTTATCTGTTGGTGTCCCAATGGATTATTATAATGTGAAAAGTATACTTTTATGTAGTTTAAATCTTTGGATATTATTACTTCGGTAATTATAACCCAATCCAGCCGGGGGTCGTTGAGTTTTGTACTCAAGGCTGTATTGAGTATCTTTTTTATCTCATTCTGCAAACGTTCTAAGCGAAAAGATTTCATATCGTTATGTTAGCTTCTTCTCGACCTGCTGAATTGTGTAGCATTCCAAGACATCACCTTCGCGGATATCCTGATAGTTATCCAGGGTCAGTCCGCAATCAGTACCGGCTTTAACTTCGCTCGCTTCGTTCTGATAATGTTTTAAGGAACCCAGCTTGCCTTCATAAATTAAGACATCGTTACGATACAGGCGAACGTTACAACTGCGCTGAATGGAACCCTTTTCCACGTAGCAACCGGCAATGTTGCCAAGTTTCTTCATCTTAAAGAGCTGCCTGATAGCAACTGTTCCCAATGCTTTTTCTTCAAATTCAGGTTTCAGCATGCCTTCCAGACCTTTCTTCACGTCATCAATGGCTGCATAAATAACCTGATAGATTTTAATCTCCACATTCTCGTCTTCAGCCACTTTCTTTGCTTGCTGGTTGGCACGCACGTGAAATCCGATAATAATTGCGTCTGAGGCAGAAGCGAGACTTACATCCGCTTCATTAATACCGCCTACGCTTTTATGGATGATATTCACTGCCACTTCTTCGTTGGAAAGCTTTTGGAATGAATCAGCCAAAGCTTCCACTGAACCGTCTGTATCGCCCTTGATGATGAGCTTTAGCTCACTCATCTGGTCCTCTTTGATACGGGCAAAGATATTCTGCAGTGAAGTCTTGTTTTGATATTTCTCGCGTTCCAATCTGATTTGCTGACGTTCTGAGCTGATGGAACGTGCTGTCTTTTCAGTATCAACCTGATTCAGCACATCGCCTGCTTTGGGAACGTCATTCAGACCATACAGTCTGGCAACATCGGATGGATATAAATCTTTAATTTCGATACCACGTTCGTTTTCCATCTTACGCACTCTGCCAAAATTTGCTCCGCAGACTACGATATCACCTTTCTTCAGCTTGCCTTCACGTAAGAGAATAGTAACCACAGCACCCATTCGCGGGTCTTTCTCAGCCTCAATAACTATGGCTTCAGCCGGAACTTCCAGACGTGCAGTCAGTTCTTTCATTTCAGCAGTGAGTAGGATAAGTTCGATTAGATTGAGGATGCCTTCACCTGTTACAGTAGAGGTTTTGCACCAGGGAACTTCTCCACCGTATGTTTCCAGATAAACACCCTGATCAAGTATTTGTGCGATAGTCCTGTCAATATTTGCATCGGGTAAATCTATCTTGTTTATTGCAATTATCATGCTGACACCAGCCGCTTTGGCATGGTCAATAGCTTCTATAGTCTGTGGTTTGACACCTTCAGATGCAGCTACTACAATAATCGCGATATCTGTTACATTTGCTCCGCGAGAACGCATAGCTGTAAAAGCTTCGTGACCAGGAGTATCAAGGAAGGTTATCTTATGCTTATTTACTTCAATCTGATAAGCGCCTATGTGCTGGGTGATGCCACCGGATTCTCCGGCTACAATGTTTGTGCTTCTGATATAGTCCAGAATAGAGGTTTTACCATGATCGACATGACCCATGATAGTTACAATCGGTGGTCTGTGAATATATTCCACATCGTCATATTGTTTCTTTTCTTTATCAAGAAATTCAACTCCGAATTCATCTTCAAATCTGAAGTTAAAGCTGAATTCATCGCATATCATTTCCAGAGAGTCTTTGTCCAGGCGTTGATTCATAGTAACAAGCTGCCCCATCATGAAGAACTTTGTAATTATTTCTGAAGGAGCTACATCCATTATTTTGGAAAGCTCGCTGACAGACGTATATTCCCTGATGACAATTTCATTGGTAGTGTGGTCGGCTACTTGTTGTGCTTCTTTATGGTATTTTTTCTTCTTCTGTGAACCGGCTAAAGTCCTTTTGATACTACGGGAGATTTCAGCCTCTTCCATTTCGGTCGGTTCAACAGTTACAGGTTTTGTTTTTTTAGTTTGTTTGATCAGAGCTTTGCGGTGTTTGCTTTTCTCACCGAGTTCCTCATGACTAATTTTTGATTTACCAAATCTCTCTCTCTCTTCCACTTTGGGAGTAGGTGTAGTAGAAGGAGCAGCTCCTGCAGCAGGTTTTCTGGGAGGAGTAGATGCGGGACCACCCGGTCTGCGTTGCTGGAAATCAGGTCTTTTACGCTGATCACCCGGAGCTCCGCCCTGAGGAGGTCTGTTGTCACGGTAGCCGCCTGTGCCGGCAGGTCTGTCTGACTGTCTCGGGGCGCTACTGTATTGTCTTGGTTGTCCAGGACCGGAACTTTGTCCCTGATACTGACCTTGCGGTCTGTCTCTGTATTGACCTTGTCCGGAGCTTTGACCCTGATTCTGACCTTGAGGTCTGTCTCTGTATTGACCTTGTCCGGAGCTTTGTCCCTGATTCTGACCTTGTGGTCTGTCTCTGTATTGACCGCGTTCCTGCGGCTGACTTGTTGATGGTCTGGGAGTAGGTTTATATTGTTGGAATGGAGTTCTGATATCCCTGGCTGGAGTTTCATCCCTTTTACGGACAGGAGCAGCATGTTGTGCAGCCGGTTGTTCTTCCACCGGTTGTTTCTGAACAGGTTCAATCTGCTCTTCAATAGTTACATCCACTACTTCCGGCTCTACTTCTACCACAGGAGGATGCAAGGCATCTTCAGCATCATGTTTTGCTTTCACAGCGGCTTGATGCTTCATTTCAATGAAGTGCTTTCTATCTTTTTCAGCTTTCTTTTCAGCATTAATCTGCTCGTTGTATTTGGAGCGGATTTTGTTTGCTACTTCATCTTCAATAAAGCTCATGTGACTCTTTGTAAACACACCCAAAGCATTGAGGTGCGTTTTTAAAGCCATTGTGCTGATTTTCAGCTCTTTCGCCAGTTCGTGTACACGTATTTGAGTTGAGGTCGGGGCTTCGGTCAAAGTTCCTCCATCCATAGTTACTGAGTTAGGTAACTTTGTATTTTCTTAGCAAAATTACTATCCAGAATTCCGAGAATGCACGTCCAGGGTAATCCCAATGTAGTACTCATTTCTTCCTGATTACTAAGAGTCAGGATTGGAAGCGGGTATTCCATGGTTTCTACTACGTGCATAATCTTATCCTTTGTGTTGTCTCCAATATCTTCGGTCAACAACAACAATTTAATTCTACCATTGACTATATTCTTTTTGCATGCTTCAAAGCCGTGAACTAACATTCCTGCTTTTCTGGCAAACTGCAATAAGGTAAATATCTTCTTTTCGTTATCTACAGGTTCTGCTTCAATCTCTCTGGTATAGTGCTTTGCTTTGGGAGACATATTAAACAGTCCCTGTCCGTTTATGTTTACCTGACTTCTTAAGATGCTTGTCCAACCATTTATTAAGTATTGTCAGGCATTCAGCCTTGTGACATACATACTTTTTTCTGGTGGAAACCAGTCCGTTCACATCAAACACAATTTCTCTGTTCATTATGAATAAACCTAAGAGCAACTTCTTGTCAATCTTATTCTTACATATTATACATGTTCTATAGGGAATGTGTCCCGCATGACTGCTTTGATTGGGCATTAGAATAATCTGGCTGCCTCTATAAGCTTTTCTGCGGTCTTCTGACCTATTCCTTCCAGATTACACAGTTCATCTACTGATGCAGCAAATACATCTTCGACTGATGTGTAGCCATGCTTTCTGAGAATCTCTTCTATCTTGGGATTAACCCCGTCAAGTTCTTTGATATGGCTGATAGTCCGGCGTTCTTTTGCCATCTTATCTTCGAATTCATCCTGTGTATAGATATCCAGCTTAAAACCACAGAGCTTGGCAGCAAGTTTAACGTTTTTACCCTGCTTGCCTATGGCAGTTACTTTATCTTCTTCTGCCACTATCACAGCCGCAGTCTTGCCGCGTTCAATAATGACTCTTTTGATAGTAGCAATGCCCAGAGCATGAGCTATCATTGTTTCAGCATCTTCGCTATACACAACGATATCAATCTGTTCACCATGCAATTCACGGCGGATAGAATCAATTCTGGTTCCTTTGCTGCCAACGCAACAGGCTATCGGGTCAATCTTGGGGTCAGATGATTCCAGCTCAATTTTAGTGCGGACACCGGGTTCTCTCACGATTTTCTTAATCTTGACTATGCCTTCAAATATTTCTGATATCTCAGCCTCAAACAGCTTTTTAACAAACTCAGGATTAGTTCTGGAAAGAATGATTACCACGTTTGCATCTTTTGCTCTGATATTGACTACATAAGCCTTTATCATGTCATTGACTTTATAAAATTCGTTATCAATCTGCTCATCGGGAGGAAGTAGCGCTTCTGTGTAACCGATATCCACTTTATAACCTGCAATGTCGTCAATACTCTTTACTCTGCCGGTCACAATGGTATGTTTGAGTTTATCAAAGTCCGTCTTGATTCTCTCGTGTTCCAGGTCTCTGATTTTATCCAGAATTATCTTTTGTGCAGTCTTCACAACCTTTGGTTCAAAATCATGTAAGGATATTTCACGGTTAAACTGTTCGCCTAGTTTTACAAATTTGCCATACTCCTGTTTTGCGTCGATGAGAGAAATCTCGTCCAGATTCTTTTCTGCTTCTACGATGGTGCAGATAAAGCTGGCTTTTACAGCTCCGGTATGGGTATCAATCAAAACTTCCAGATTACTTTCCGGATTCATTCTTTTACTCAGAGTAGAGGTGATTGATTCAATGATTATCTGCTGAATCTCTTCTTTATTCAATTGTTTGATGGCAGCTAATTTGATTACTGCATCTAAAATATTAGCACTCATTTCTGCTCCCTTGTCTTACTCATCGAAAAACAGGTCCTTGCTTTATGGATTGCCGACATTGGTATCTCTACCATGACTTCTTTTTCATTTACGATAATGAAATCAGGATTCACTTCCTGCAGTAAGCCTTTGGTCGTCAATCTCACAGCATCTTTATTCCATTGTACTTCTACCAGTTCATTTATTGCGCTCATATAGTGCATTTTCAGTTTTAAAGGTCTTTCAATTCCGGGTGATGATACTTCCAGATAATACTTATCAGCAATAAAATCCAAAGCGTCAAGCTCTTCACTCAGCTTACGGCTGAAAATAGCGCATTCATCCAGATTGATACCACCAATCTTGGTCAGAAATACTACAATCACTTTTCCTTTGGAAGTAGTCTTTTCTTCAATGTCATACACTGCAAGATGAAGGTCTGCCGCTACTCGCTTGCCAACTTCTTCAATCTTTGAACGATACTTTTCCATTAATAAATCCTATTTATGACTAATGTCCTGTGCTAAAAATAAACCAACTTTCGAATAATAAAAATGCTGACATTTCTGTCAGCTAACATCATGAATGCCATTTATTTTTCTATGATGTTTTCAGTCAAGCATTTTGTCATGTTTTAAACTGCACATAGAGACAAAGAGGTAAAAACAGAAAAAGAGCTTATCCATTAAGTTTTCCCTCCCCCGCAGTTTGAAATATGAGTTCAAAGATGGAACCTGTTGAGAACCTGTTGGGAACTTCCTGGGCTAAGCCCAAGAGGATCCCAAGAGGTTCTTTTCTGGAACAGTGGTTTATCCCATATTTGGAAAGAGGGCAGAGCCTCTTCGATGCTAATTATAAATTATGAATTCAAGTTGCACAGGGATTGGGTAACAAACCCAACCATACAACAGCTTGAAAAGCTATGTTACGTTCCTGAGTAGGGCTCTCATTTTAACAATTCTCTTGACTTATCCTCTGCTTTAGGAAAAGCATAGTGAAAATATAACTACTTAATATGAGAGGTTTTACATGGAAAAGAAGCAACTCCAGAGTTTCATGCATGCAGACTTGAGAGACAAGGTCGTCTTGGTCAGGGTTGACCACAATGTTGTAAAAAAAGGCAAGGTCAAGGACAGTATGCGGATTGATGCAACTATTCCCACCATCCTGCACATCTACCGGAAAGGTGGAAAACCTATTCTGATGACGCACGTAGGCAGACCTTATGATAAAAAAACCGGTAATTATACAATCTCCGAAGAAGAATCAGTCAAACCAATCGTTGAGTATCTGGAACACAAGCTGGCGCTTAAGATAGAAGTACCTGAGCTGCCTGCTACAGATTTGAACGGAATCATTGATTTGAGCAGTTTACTCACGTATGTGGCAAAGCTCAAGAAAGGTGATATCCAGATGTTGTATCTGCCTAATACGCGTTGGTTTAATGGTGAAGAGACAAAGAACGAAGCTTCCGAGACTCTGGCAATGGAGCTTTCACGCCTGGCAGATGTCTATATCAATGATGCTTTTGGTTCATGGCAACCACATGTTTCCACCTATAATATCACCCAGTATCTGCCTTCTTATGCCGGGCTGCTGATGGAAAAAGAAGTGAAGCATCTGGAACAGGTTTTTGAGCCTAAACAGCCTCTGGTTTCTGTAGTGGCAGGTTCAAAGTTTGATACTAAGATAGGTCCGCTTAGTTCTCTAATCAAAATGAGCGACCATCTGGTGCTGGGAGGAGTTTTATACAATGCCTATCTGGCAGCTAAGTATGATATTACCATCAACGGATTGGGTGAAGATGATATTGCTATGGCAAAGAAGTTCATTGCCGATTCCGGAAAATATATAGACAGAGTAGTGGAATTACCCTATATTGTGGAATCCGATTCATTTGAAGAAACATCAGAAGGCTCATACAGAACACACAAAGTAGCAGATTTAAAGCCGGGTACAAAGCTGAATTACGTATTGGATGCCGGCGAGGAATCATTTGCAGATGAGAAGATAAAGGCTATTTTTGACGAAGCGGGAACCATCTTTGTTAATGCAGTAATGGGATATACCACCTTGTTTAAATGCGGTACCAAAGCGATGTATGCTCTGATAGATACCAATAAAAAAGCTTTGAAGCTGTTTGGCGGCGGAGATACCATCCAGGAATTCAAAGACCTGCTGCCGGGCATCTGGATGAAGGCAGCCAATGATATCAGTTATTACTTCTTTACCGGTGGCGGCGCTATTCTGGATGCTATTGTACAAGGCAGTCCTTATGGCATGAAACCCGTGCAGGTATTGCTTAAGAAATAGATAAAAAAAATCCTGTCACAGCATCCGAATGCTGTGACAGGTTATCTTGAAATACAGACTCTAGGTTTATTTAGGGTAAAATATTATATATCAATAAGCCAAGGTCACGGCTGGCAACCAGTACTTTATTCTGATGGTATTTGACTGTATTGACATAACCGCAATTGGTAATGTTTTCATCTAAAACAGGATTAGCCGGATTGGTGACATCAAATACATAGACTCCACCGCCTCCGGAACTGACTACTACATGATTTTCCCAGACATCAAGATTAGTGGCGTATCCGCTTGTATCAAAACTGCCAACTTTGACAGGTGCAGCAGGATCGGTAATATCTATTATCTGCAGACCATCCTGTTTGCAGGTAAGATAAGCATAATTGCCCATTACTTTGACCTTTTGTGCATTACCGGGTAAATCAAGCTGACCCACAAGTGCACTATTGGAACGGTTATATATAAATAGTCCTCTCTGATCAGCCGCTACAAACATATACTGTGCTGTCATAAAAAAGCCATTGGCATTAGCCGGAGGATTAAAAGTCCTGGTTTCTGCATAATATGGAGGAAAACCAGTGACATGCACACCAAAAGTGCCATAGCTGACATCTCTGATTCCGTTTACTACAGAAGTGTATGCTCCTTCAAAGGTATACTGTCCGCCGGCAGGCGTTATCTGCTCAAATTGCATCTCCTGGATATCAGAAGTGCCACCTGTAATCGGTACGGATAATCTCAGAGAATCGGGATTTGTGGTATTGATGATTCTGATGGCATCTGAACCACCGCTTTCTTTGGCAAACAATAGGTTAAGAGGCTTAACCACAGAGATATTGCGAATCTTTACCATATTGACTATATTGCTGCCGGTGCTATAAAAAGAAGAATACCAGGTCTTGGTAAAATTGTTAAGATTTATACGTGAAACCCCACCCTGGTCTTCAGCAACATAGACTAAGGTATCCGCAGCATCCATATCCAGAGGATTTCCGACCAGAGGTATGGTGGCTGTCAGACTTAATATATGGTTTTCTTTCAATTCAGTGCTTTTTTTGGCACAACCAAAGATGGTTATCAGTACTATCAACAGAATAATTACGCGTTTCAGCATGCTATTCCTCCCATTTGAATACAATCAAATTACTGCTTAGTTTTTTATCAAGTGCAATTATCGTTCCTGAGTACTTTTTTTTGCTTCAACGGCTTGCTTATATCTGATTTGCAGATTTTGAATGGCATCCGTAGTTATAATTTCAAAAGTTTATAATTGACAAGTAATAGCGTGTTTTGTAAGCTAATTTCCATGAATAATAAGCATCGGAGTTCAGAAGACATTTTGCTAAAGCTAAAAGCACTTAAGCTTGTGTTCTCCATAATAGTCTTGCTACTGCTACCTGTTATTGGCAATAGCATTGTCAATGAGTCCGGCTCTTTTTACCAATTCTTGTTTGGTTATGAACCGGGTTGTGCTTATGATAACTGGATTTCCCATGTAGCTGAAGGATTAGTCCTGCCCGGATACAATGATTATGCTCCCTGGGACAGACAAACCCCGGGATTTGGAAGCTTTGTCTATCCTGATAGTACCCAGACATCACAATGGAATACTGTGAGCAATTATTTCGTCAATCAGCAATGGACAAGTGTATGCGAAGCTCTGATTAGCTACAGTCTGCCCTATGATTTAGTCAGATTTGATGATACAGATACCGGCAGACAATACTATTTGCTCAGGGAAAGACTGAACCGTAATTATGATGATAACGGAACTGAAACCCTGGCAGATGATGAATTAGGCAGCTTTGACCTGGGCTGGGGCTTATTTGTTTTTAATCCTCAGGCTACTAACCAGATTATTACCACAGTCCCTCACCCTTGTGATGATTACATGTCCATCCCGATTGCCTGGAAGGCTTTTACCCAATTGAATACCCGATATTTTATGATTTCAGGCGCAGGAAGAGAAGTCATGTGGACAAATCAGGGCACATATACAAACAGCCTTACTTTAAGTGACCCGAGCCGTAATGCTGCTCATCCGCTGCATCTGACGTATAAACATTGCGCAGATGAGGTTAGAACTCTATTGGTAAATCAAAACAGTATTCTTAACAGAGAATTCTCGCTTCAGATACACTCCTATGATACAGGGCATCATATAGGTTATGCTAATTGCCAGATGTCTGCCGGTAATGGACAGACTTGCGTAAATCTGCCTATCCGTGACCTTTCCAGGACAGTGCCTGATCTGATCAATGCTGCAGGTTATGTAATCCATGCGGCTAATACAATTGGTTGCAATGCAGTAGTCCAGACCGGGAATTTCTGGGCTGTAAACTATAATCTGCACTCTTTTGCTTTCCAGGATGCAGAACATTTTGAATCTGTCTCAAATCATATTGATTTACCCGGATACAGTTACAATTGTCAGCAGCAATATACGCTGAACCAATGGACCAACTATGATGTCTATGACCCTTTTTGCCATGTTGAAATGGATGAATTGCCGGATTGCTATACTCAAAATGATTCAACCCTGGCATGGTTTTACGGATGGGATTGCGATTCTTTAGCCTGGAATGAAAGAATCAGATACCAGAAAGCTCTGGCATATTACCAGCCGTTGATTGACGCTTTGGCATCAAGCTTGCAGCATACTTTTGGCATGAATGATGACCATACCCCGCATACACCGGTCTTTACCGCCGCTGCCATGCAAAGCAACAGCATACTACGCATGACCTGGCTGCCGCTTACTGAATATGATTTTCATACCTGGACAATCCATCTGGAAAGAAAAGTGTATTTGGGCAATGGAAATTATAGCATCATAGATACCCTGATTTATGATAGAGACATCTATCCTGCTCTCGCAGACCAGGCATTAACAGGCATTGATATATCCGGTTTCCCGCTTGGTTATCATTACAAAATCTGGTTGACTGCCACTGATAAATCAGGCAGAACATCGGATGCATCAGCTTCCCGAAACATTGTTACTTATTCCACTTCACCGCTTGTAACTAGTCTTAGTTTCAACCGCATACAGACTGATAGCAAACATATATCCTTGAGCTGGACACCCGTACCGGAAAATATCCTGATTAATGGTTATAGAATTGACCGCAGATTCCCCGATACATATAGCTGGCAAAACCATGCAACAGTACCCCCGGCAACCAACTGTTATACTGACAGTTTATTCACGCAACCGGATTCTCTGATCTACGAATACAGGATTGTTACATTGGGAGCCAATGGTCTCACCTACTCCAATAGTACTCTAATCACAGGCTATTTCAGATGCTATCCTGCTCCTGTGATAACAGGTATATCCCAGCCTCCCGATGGTTTCATCAGGTTGCAATGGCAACCTGTAACCCACACTCTCAGCGGATTTGCAGATAATCCGGATTATTACCTTATTACAAAATCTTCCTCTCCTGATTTCTCAAGTGCTGATACTCAAAGCATCGAAATAGCATCATCAGAATTCAATGACACCTATCCAATCATACCGGTCTGGCAGCAAAGATGCTTCTATAGAATCAAAGCAATGGCTGGAATAAGACATCAGCGAATCAGATAAATTGTATTTTTTAATTTGACATTATCTGCAAGAATTGTACTTGAGTTATAATTATTGTGACTTTGGAATTATTAATGAGGAAAATGCTATGCGAAAGTTAGATTTAACAATAGAGATACAAAGTGCAGCTCAATTTATCCGTGATTATGTGCAGTCCAGCGGTTTAGCCAATGTTGTTATTGGTCTCTCTGGCGGAATTGACTCATCTTTATCTGCTGCACTCGCTGTCAAAGCCCTTGGCAAAGAGCATGTCTATGGTGCCATGCTGCCCTGGGAAAACAGCAGCCCTGCCAGTTATAATGATGCGCTTCTACTGGCACAACATCTGGGCATGCATCACGAGAAGATAGAAATCACACCCATGGTGAAAGCTTACTTTGATAATTATGCTGCTAAGGCTGATAACCTGAGATTGGGTAACTGGATGGCACGTACCAGAATGTGCGTTCTTTATGATTTATCTGCCCAATACAAGGGATTGGTAGTGGGCACCAGTAACCGCACTGAGATTTTGGTAGGCTATTTCACTCAGCATGGTGACGGAGCTTGTGCTTTTGAGCCTATAGGTCATCTCTATAAAACAGAAGTATGGCAAATGGCAGCTCTCCTGGGCATTCCTCAGCAGATTATTGATAAGACACCCACAGCCGACCTTTGGGCAAATCAAACCGATGAGGATGAGATTGGTATTAAATACAGCCGGCTTGATGCCATCCTCTATAGTCTGACAGAAGAAAACAAATCTACTGAAGATATTATTAAAGAGGGAATTCCCCGGTCTCAGGTACATAGAGTAATCGAATTAATGAATAAAACTGTATTCAAGAGACAGCTTCCACCCCTGATCACAGATTGGTACAAGCAGGTTTCATTATGATGCAATGGCTAAAGAAAGAACGTTGCCGTATTTGCAGTGATGAACGCTCAGTCCGCTATTGTTTACGACATAATAAGGAACTTGGCTGGAAATGCTGCAATAGTTACAGAGCTGATGGCAAGTGCCCTGATACCTGCCCATACTCTCCTATAAAAGATGTGACAAATTCACTGCTGCCCAAGATTAAATCAGACTCTCGAACAGAGTTTATGGATTATCTGGAGCATTATCTGCAATCCTGGATATATCTGCCCGTTACAGATTTAAACAATCAGACGCCCAATGAACTCAGTCTGAATGAAACAGGTAAAGTTGCTCTGACAGATTGGCTGTGCGGTTTCTCTTTCCCGGATTCAGGTATTCTAAATCTTCTGAATAAAAAGCTTAATCTAAAGCTGGAAATACAGGAAGAGGCAAACCCTAATATCGAAACTCTTGCCTCAAGCTATTTCGATGCTGTTATCTCGCACGATTGGGATGCAGTGGCGTGTTTTCATATTGCTGATTTTGACTGTTCTGCAGATACAATTTCTTACTATACTAAACTGCTAATGAATCACCCGATGCTGAAGAAGGTGCGCCATGTTACTATCATCAATTCAGGATTTACTCAGGACCTGAAACAAGCTTTTGTCTTTTGTGAACTCAATGGCAAAGAGAACTGGACTTTTATATTTGTTAATAATGCAGGGTACTGGCAATTCTATCAATCTATCTGGGGTACTCTCCAGGATTATTATGAACAGAAGACTCAATTCAGGCAAATTGCCATCGCCATCAGCAATAAAGACGAAAGTGCTATCTTTAACCTGCTGGACAGCGTTAAAAACAAGTATCCTCTCTCTGCTGATATCCAATACTACTACGGCTTATACTATGGTCTTGTAAAAAGATGGGATGATGCCAAATCTGCTTTTACAGGTGCCTTAGCTCTTGAACCCAACTGGCAGGAGCCGATGTTTCAGCTAGCCTTTATCTTTATGAGTCAAAAGGATTATACCACTGCTATTACTCATTTGGAAAAGCTGAATCTACTAAACCCCGAAAATGCTAATATTATGAACAATATTGGTGTCTGCTATCTGGGTCTCGAACAAACAGACAAAGCACAGAGTGCCTGGGAACAAGCTCTCAGGCTTGATCCCAATTCTGAAATAGCGAAAAAGAACCTTGAGCACCTCAGGAATGGATAAAACCACATTGTACATGCGTAGGGCTATCGAACTGGCAGAACAAGCCAGAGGTAAATGCTCACCTAATCCGTTTGTCGGGGCTGTTATTGTCAAAGACGGCAAGATAGTGGGTGAAGGATTTACTCAGAAGTATGGCTTTGACCATGCTGAAGTGCAGGCAATAAAGCAGGCAGGCAAGCAATGCAGGAATGCAGAGATATATGTAACTCTGGAACCATGTGCCCATTACGGCAAAACTCCTCCCTGCGCCAAAGCAATTATTGAAAGTGGTATCAAGAAAGTCTATTACGGTATTGATGACCCCAATCCTCTGGTTGCCGGTAAAGGCAGACAGATGTTAACAGAGTCAGGCATAATTGTTGAATATGGCTTTTGCGCTGAAGAAATTACGCACCAATTGGAATATTACCTTACATATATAACCAAACAGCGTCCTTTTGTCTTTTTAAAAACTGCAATTACATTGGATGGCAGAATAGCTGCTATGGACGGCACTTCACGCTGGATTAGCTGCGAAGCTTCCCGCAACCGAACCCATGAACTGCGTCAGGAAGCTGATGCGGTACTTACCGGTATCGGCACTGTGCTCAAGGACAATCCCCTGCTCAACGTCCGTCTTGATAATCCATATAAGCAACCTGTCAGGGTAATTCTTGATGCAAAGCTATCCATCCCGTTGATAGCCAAGATAGTGCAGACAGCTTCAGAGCATAAAACCCTTATCTTTACAAGCTCTACTACAAAAAACATCCGCAAGGAAAAGGCTTTAACTGAGCTTGGCTTGGAAATATGCAGACTAAAGTCCTGCAAGGGCTATCTTGATTTGAATCTTGTCATGCAGGAATTGTATAACCGCAAGATAGGTGTGGTTATGATAGAAGCAGGTGCCAGAGTGAATTCCTCCTTCCTCAAGGCTGGTTTGGTGGATAAAATTTATGCTTTCCTCGCTCCCAAACTTTTGGGTGGAGCATATACAGCCTTGCATGATATCGGAATAGAATCCATTGACAAAGCTATCGATTTACAGAATATGCAGATTGAACAGATTGATAAGGATATCCTGATTACAGCTTATCCAAATCAGTAGCCGAAGTAATTCTGCTCCGGTCAGAATAAATAACTGAGACAGGATCCAGCCACAATTATGATAGGAGATAGTTATGTTTAAAAAACTTGTAAAAGCAAACCGCAGTTACCGCCGATTTGATGAATCCGTCCGTATTACCAAGAAGCAGATAACCCAACTCATAGACCTTACCCGTTTCTGCCCAAGTGCCGGCAATTTGCAACAGCTTAAGTTCTTTTATTCTATAGATAAAAAAACTAATAAACTCATCTTTCCTCTGATCTCATGGGCGGCCTATTTAAGAAACTGGGAAGGACCACCGGCTGGAGAAAGACCTACAGCTTATATCATTATGCTCGGACCCAAAGATATTTCCAAATATCTACTGGTGGATACCGGTATTGCAGCGCACACAATACTACTCGGTGCTGTTGAGCAGGGACTGGGCGGTTGTCAGATTGCTTCCGCTAAAAAAGAAGAATTACATGAAGTTCTAAACCTTCCTCAAGACCTGGAAATTGTCCTCGTCCTCGCTATCGGTAAACCTGTGGAACAAGTGATTATCGAAAAGGTCATTGACCCCGAAGATATTGAATACTGGCGGGATGATTTCTCGGTGCACCACGTACCAAAACGAGCCCTCAAAGACATTATTATCACCTGATGTTTTCTTCTATTGTAAGCTAAGCAAGGAAGGTAATTTGGATAGACCGGAATATCTGCAGGCAGATCCTGCCTATCGCAGAAAAATCATTATTATTATAATAGTAATTGCTATTGGCGGAGTTCTGTGCCTCCAATTGCTCATGCCATTACTTGGAGAATATCTTGCCAAACATGAACCTGATGTTTCACTAAACATTGTTAAGTATTTGCTACTCTTTCTGGTTATGATTCCAGCATTGTTTTCGATGTACTTAATCCGCATGGCTATTCAAATAAACAAACACGGTCAATTCCCACCTCCTGCAACCAGGGTCATCAAAGATACCAGAATTCTGTATGATAGTGCAGCCAAAATCAGAGCCAGAGTACTTATCGTCCTTGCTATAGTCCTGTTTGTTCTGTGCACAGTCACAGCTGTATTTGCCTTATCATTAACCAATCTGCTAAAGTGATAAAAATACGCTTATATAAAAGGAATGAGGCATGCAAAGTAATCATTGTAAGATGATTCTCATCGCCCTGCTATTATTAATGATATCTTCTGCCTTTGCCGGCATTTATCATGATTATGCCTGTAGCTTCTTAAGTATTGACCCATCAGTAACCAACCGTGCTCTGGGTTTGACCACCGGTGCAGCCAATATCTGGCATAGCAATGCCCTGATGGCATACGCCAATCCGGCTTTACCTGCTTTGCATGAAGGTATGTCTTTGGGCAGTATCTTTGACAATGAACCTGAGCAACCTAATCAAGAAAATATCTTCTATCATGGCAGCCTGATTACCCTTGCCCACAGCGGAATTGCTCTCACTTTGCCATCACTTAATACAAATGTGAAAGCAGGACTAACCATGGATTATGGACAGGAACAAAGCTATCAGCCTCTTGAGCTAAACCAGAATTTTTTCTCCCTGTATGAAAGCTCTGCTGTCTATGGCTTTTCCATCAGTCCTTTACGCTTGTACAGAAGTTTCACAGGACAGGATTCACAGTTCAAGAATCTTGAGGTGAGCCTGGGATGCAACTATGTGGACGTCTATTCCAAAATTGGCAATACACAAATGGGAAATTATTACTATCATGATGGTAATGACCGCTCTCGAAGCATAGACACAGGAATTTTAGCCAAATATGCAGTTCAACCTATAGAGCTATTGAAACTGCAGGGAGTGGTCGGACTGGCTCATTTCAATGTCTTCAAAAACAAAATCCATTACTTCAACGAAGTCCGCGAGGATTTACTCTATAGCCACCGCAATCTGGGTTTAGCCCTGGCTGCTTCCATTCCTGCAAGAACCATTGCCACTAATGAAGAAGATAGCTGGTATTTCAAAGATAAGGACTTTCTGGCACTCCGCTTTCTATCCTCCAGTCTGAATTATTATTACAATACAGCCAACGTGACAGGTAATGGCTTGGAATTCAGCTTTCTCGATACTGTTTATTTCCGTAGAGGTCATTACAAAAACATACTCTCTAAAGTTCAGGGTGACACTTACGGTTTTGGTATCAACTTAGATTATAAAAACATCATCGTTTACTCATTCGAGTATGCCAATTTCCCGGGTGGTGAGTTTAAAGAAAGACGTGAATCATATGAAAACAACCTGACAATTAATTTTACAGGATTGTACCTGAAGTTAAAACACTAGTACACAGCAAATCTCAAAGCTCTGAGTTTTTATGTTTTATCGTGTTTCCTTTGTTCTTGCTTGTTTCCTGCTTGTACCTTGTACAATCCTATAGATTAAGGTCAGAGATGTAAGGGGTTTCTAAGGGGTTTATCCTTATATACCCCTTAGAAACCCCTTTAATATCTGTAGGATCAATAAAGCAATAAGCAAGTAAGGAAAGAGGATTAGAAAAACGATTGGGCTGTTGTGTTTAGTGATCTGTAAGTATTTAGTGCTTTTGCATAATCCTTTGCCACAGATAGATGCCGAGGATGCCATATCCTGCGGTCTGAATCCATAAAATTAACCAGAAGCTCCACAATTGTCCCAGTGATGCTTCTGTCTGAGTCATAGCCTGCATCATGGTCATCATGGGATAAGTGGGCAGCAGATATGGTAGAGGTTTGAGAATCATGGGCAAAGCAGAAGGGAGCCAGAGATAACCACTTATCATAATCAGAGGCATGGAGCCAACAACGATGAACTGAAAAGCCTGTAGCTGGTTTTGAAAAAAGCTGCCTAATACCCAGGCAAAGGTATTTAGAGCAAGATAAAATGGTATCGCCAGTATGATTAATTGCCACATGGGACACTGTATCTGCAAATGAAAGATGGGATAGGCTATCACAACCAGCATCAGATAATACAAAAAGTTCAATATGAGGTAGGGTGCGGTTTTTGATATCAACATCATGGGCAGATTGTTGCCCGATGCTGATTGCCAGCTTTCTATCGTATGCAGTTCTTTTTCTTTGGCAAGTGATTCACTGACAACAATGATGCCCAGTTGGTGCAGAATCAGAAGAAAAATGGCGATATAGATAAAGCTGGAATAGCCATAAGCAGCATTTCCCAAAGGAGAAATATCTATCCTGATGGGCATAGAAGCCCCAAAGGCTTGTTTGGTAGAAAGACCCTGGGCTTTCCAATACTTCATCATTACACCCGTATTCATTGACTCCGTAATTTCAGAAAAGCGTTTATTAAGTTCGTTGGACACCAGAAAGCTATTAGCATTGGCATAAAGACCGAGGACGGTCTGTCTACCTGTTTTGAGGTTCTTTTCCAAACCCTGGGGAATGACAATGTAGCCCTGGATAATGCCCCGTTCCACCAGTAATCTGGCGTTATCAGTATTATCCTGATAACGGAGCCGGATGACTTTATCTGCTTCAATGAAGTTACTATAGTGACGTGAGGTTGCCGTTTTGTCATAATCAACCACTGCTACATTCAATTTGATCACCACATTATGCATATAAACAGAGCCGTAAAAGAATAAATAAAAGACTGGGGCAATCAAAGCAATCAGAAAGAGATTCCGGTCATTAAGACAATTCTTTACTTCCCGGATAAAACCTTGTTTGAATCTGCCCTTGCTGCTCATGATTGTTTTGCCCTCTTTGCCAGATGCAGCCAGGCTGGAAATGTTACTATTGCCATGACTATTGTATAAATAATCAAATGTGCCCATGAGGTCAGGTTGCCTGACAGCGAGTTTCCCTGCATATAAAAGCTCTGGAAGCATGGCAGATAATGTGTGGTGGGCATGATGAAGGCGAATAATCTGGGTATCAATGGTATTTCCCAAATCGGATAGGAATAGCCTGAAAAGGCAAAAGCTCCTGCCAGAGTCAGAGAGCAGACAGTTACAGAAAAAAGAGAGTCTTTGGATAATACTGATATTGTGCTGCCATAATTATAAACCAACACTACAAAGAGCATCCATAGTAGCAACCCTTGCCATAAAGCACCTAATAAGGGAATGCCAAATATTGGAAAGACGATATAAATCAAAGCCAGCCATTGGATAACAAAGATGACAAAAAATGGAATTAATCTGCCAATCCAGACGAGGCTGATACGTCTGTTTGCCAGATTCAAAACGTTTTGCCATTTATTCTGTTCAAAATCCATAGACCAGATGATGGCAACACTAAGCACCAAAAGCAACTGCCAGATAGCAATAATGATACCCGGCGGAACAAACCACTGATAGTTAAAATAGGGGTTGTACAGATTATGTGTTTCCAGTCTGAGAGGGGGAAAATCATGTTTCTGATTCTCCCAGTTATTTTTCCAGGCAGCCAGTCTGGAAAAATTGAGCTTTGCATTAACCGTCAGGACAATCTCTGAAACTGCCTTTTGCAGTTCTCTGCTTACAACTAAATTTGCTCCATAACTATAAGCTTTTACGGTGGGTTGTTTGCTGCTTTTGAGGTCTTTTTCAAAATGCGGTGGGATAAGTATCAGAGCATTGGCTTTTCTGGTTTGCAGATAACAGCGAGCTTCCGGTACTGATTGCAATGTTTTAATAATGTGCAAATACCTGTGTGTATCCAGATATCTGACGACCAGATGCGAAGTGTGGCTATTATCCATATCAACGACCACAATAGGCATTTTGCGCAGGTAATTTTGCTGATATATATAACAAACAAAGAAACTAAGCGTAAGCGGCAATACCAGAAGCATCAGCCACAATTGCCTGATGCGCAGTATCTGCTGCCATTGGTAAAGAGCTATGTTTCTGATTGCCTGCTGAGTTTTCATTTAACGGATAATTCGATCTGTGCACTCATACCGGGTCTGAGATTATCTATATGAGAGGTCGGCACCAAATGAAGTTCAAAGGATTTTAAATCAAAGCTGCCATTGTCATTTGTTGCTTTCTTTGTGGCAAAATCAGCCATGACGCTGATGTATGTAACCTTACAGTGAATAGACTTTAAGCCCAGAGCAGGAATATTCACCTGATGAACGCTACCCATTGTGAACTCTCTGAGCTTGGTTTCAGGTATATAGACAGATACCCAGGAATCTATTAAATCAATCATGGAGACCACCGGATAACCGGCAGCCACCATTTCTCCCGGGTCAATGACAATATTGTCAATTTCCCCATTTATAGGAGCAGTAATATAGGTTTCATTCAGATAAGAACGCACTTCTTTGAGTGTATTATTTGCTCTGTCATAATTACCTTTGGCAGCAGCTATTTCTTCCATTCTGGCGCCTTGTTTGGCTTTATCCCATTGAGCTTTGGCTGCATCCATCTCTGCTTTGGAGCCATCCAGTTTAGCCTGGGTTTCATCAAAGCTTTGCAAGGTAATGGTCTTTTTAGCAAGCAAGCTCTGCATACGGACATAAGTCTTTTGCATCAGATCATACCTGGCTTTAGCGGCTGTATATAGCTCAAATGCGCTTTGAATATCCTGCTGTCTGGCTCCATTCAGAGCCATATCATACATAGCCTTGGCTGAAGCAACTGCAGATACCGCCTGATCATATTTTGCCTGCATTTCGGGAGAAATCATCATGGCAAGCACATCTCCGCGCTTCACACACTGACCTTCATGCACAAAGAGAGAATCCATCCTGCCTGCCAGCTTGGAGCTCACATCTATCTGACGGGCATCAATTTCACCGCTGATAATATCAACCCGTGGCTTATGATGTCTGACTATCAATATGATAAGAATGATTATCATGAGTACGACGGGAATCCATAAAAGCCTTTTCCCCTTTATTTTATCTAAAAACACTATTCCTCCTTACCTAAGTTGCCACATGCTTTGTGCAAACGGGTGGTTTGTGCCCTGAAGTCGGCTTTGGCATCGATATTCTCACTAAAGGCTTTCTGCCAGGCAACCTGAGCATCTATGACGTCAGTAGAGCTTGCCATACTATCGGAGAATTTGTCTGACGTGAGACGCAGGTTTTCTGTTGTCTGCACCAGGCTTGATTCAGTCAGTTGTATTTTGATAAGCGCTTCTTTGTATTGAAACCAGGCTTGGGTGACTTCCAGTTCTATCATCTCCTGGGCTTCTTGTAGTTTGAGTTCTGCCGCATTGGTGCTATGTTTTGCTGCTGCTACAGTATATCCTCTTTCATTCCAGTGAAAGATATCCCATTGCGCAAGGATACTCACCTGCCAGTCATCACCAAATTCGTCTTCCAGACTATTATATGGATTGGGACGCATTACGCCGTAACCTGCTGTAAGAAGCACATTGGGAAGGTATCTGGATATTGCCAGGCGTTCCAGAGTTCTATTCATCTCCACTCCTGTTTGCAGAGCAGAAATCTCTTTGCGTTGGGAGAATACTTCCTGCATGGGGGGCATAGTTGTGAATGGTTCAGTTACCACCATATCAGTGTCCGAAGGGGTAATTTCATTACTCAATGTTTGTCCCATGATTCTATTCAGAGACATGGAAACAAGTGTATATCCGTCTTTAGCTTTTAGCAGTTGAAGCTCTGCATCATTAAAAGCAACCTGCACTTTCAGATAATCGTTCATCGTGACCATATCAGCATCGAGAAGATTGTGAATATCATACAAATGAGCCTGAACCACGGCTTTATATTGCTCTGCCAGAAGTACTTTATCACGTAGTGAGACAAGCTTCCAATAGGATTCATCAGTACTTTCTATGATAGCTGTATTGTTTAGTTCTGTACTTATTTTGCTTAAGTTAGCGTTCAAGCTTGCCAGTTTGTATTGACTATGGACTTTCCCACCTGTAAACAGAGGTTGATTCAAAGATAGACCTGCCAGATAATTCTTATGCTGTCCCAGTTCCAGAGTCAATTGATTAGGCAGCATACCTTGCTGGAGCAATCCAGCCAGGGTCTGATAGAAAGGGTCTGTTTGCACAGCCGGGTTTGCCTGTGCCATACCGGCTAAAATCTTATCAAATCCCAGGTCCTTCTCATACTTGACTTTCTTATTCATGTAGGTAAAATCACCCATAGCGCTTAGAGATGGCAGGAAGTATGTAAAAGCAGCTTTCTTTAAATCCTGCGCTCCTGCCTGATGTTCTTTACTGACTTGAATCTGTCTGTTATGAGCTAATGCAGACATGCGTGCTTGTTCCAGACTTAAGCTTGTTTGTGCCCCCACATTGATGAATGCAAACACAATCAGGCAAATTACGGGTAATCTATGTATCTTCATAACTCCTCATATCATATTGTGTTATTAGCTGAGTATTCTATATGTGATGTTTATCGCATCCATCTTATAAAACTGAATCAAGAGTCAAGCTATTTAAATTATGTATTTACATTGAGTTGCGATATTATATATATCAAGGTTATATTTGCAGATAATGGCAATGAGTGAAAGGGAAAAGATAAAGTAACACATTACTATAATGGGAGAGAATATGAACGGAATGGCTGATATGGGTTTGAGAACATCGAAATAATTGCGTGTTTTATATCAGCAGATGCTACTCGTAGTCAGAGTTTAAACACATTAAACTAAAGCGAAGTCGATTTGTCCTAATTCCACATTAGTGCTTAATAGTCTTACTTTCACTTGTTTTCCTATATCCAGACCCTGGGCACCTTCTATTACTTTGCCTTCCACAGGCGGGTGAATGATGCGAACCCAGGTACCTTTATCAGCAGCACCGGTGATAAAGCCATCAAAAACACTGCCAATCTGGTGTTCCAATATCATAGCCGCTGCTGATTTGCCAACCTGACGTTCAACTTTCCTGGCAGCATCCTCTCCCTCGTTGCAATGTTTGGCAAGAGCTTCCAATTCAGATAACGTATAGGGATTAGATTTTCCAGCTAATGCAGCTTTAAGCAGCCTGTGTGTGATGATATCCGGGTATCGCCTGTTGGGGGCAGTGGAATGAGTATAATCTTTTACAGCCAGTCCAAAATGTCCTTCTGCTGCCTGACCCGGTAAATCAACGACATACTCGCCTGCACCCAGAAGTTTTATCACACTTAAGGATAAATCGGGAAAGCGCTGTGGGTCTGCTGCTTTTCTCTCGACCAGGAATTGCTCCAAAGACTTTGAATCCGGCTCTACAGGTAATTTGAAACCATAATCATCAGCCAGTTCCACAAGCCTGTCCCAACGCTGAGGAACGTGTACAACACGTCTGAGTGAAGGAAAATTCTTTGATTCCAGGAACCAGGCACAGACACTATTGGCAATAATCATCAGGTCTTCTATAAGTTCTTTGGTACGGTTCTTTTCCTCAACCTCAATTGAAAGCAATTCATCACCTTCAAAAACTGGTGTGACTTCCCTGGTTTGCAGATTTAAAGCACCATGGGCATGACGCAGATTGCTCAGCTTTTGAGCAGCTTTATCCTGTAAAAGCAGATTAGCTGCCAGACCAGGCACTTGCTGAACTTTAAATGGAACGGGAGCATTACCCTCCAGCCAGGGAGCCAGACTATTATATGCCAGCTTGGCATGACTGCGAACGATGGCTTGATGCACATCCCAACTCTGTATAGTTCCATCAGCCAGCAGGACTATCTCTGTCACGATAGCAGTTCTATCAGTATTTAAATTAAGAGAAGTGATGTCATTAGATAGCTGAGATGGCAGCATTGGAAATACTTCACCCGCAGTATAGACAGAAGTGGTATTGTGCAGAGCATATTGATCTATGGCAGTATCGGGCTTAACCACAGCATCCACATCTGCGACAGCAATCATCAGCTTAGTAATACCATTGGGAAGCAGCTCTGCTACAGTGAGCTGATCCAAATCCCTGGAGGAATCGTTGTCAATTGAACACCAGAGCAGGTTTCTCATATCTTTATGAAATGGTAACGATGTGATATTGGGGCTGCTGATAGTGGTTAACTGGCTTATGACTTCAGGTGGGAAATCAGGAAAAAGTCCTTTATCCAGCATAACCCTGTGAGCTATAGCCTGCAAAATAATGCGATGCTCTTTATTACCATGATACATAAACTATTCCTCATAATGTAACGTAAATATATTGGGACATGAATGTCACAACAACTATAAAAAAGGCTACCCAACCGGATAGCCTTATATCTTTATGTTCCTATTGATTTCATTAAGACCGGAATGTAATTATGATTACAAAAGCTCTATTACAAGTACTTTACTTCTGCGGAAGATTTCTTTATTCGTGACTTTCATAATGTAGTTAGCACCAATTTTATCCACTTTATAAGAAGAAGCATTTTGATTGGAAAGGATGGCATAACCTTTTTTGGTTACCGGGAAAGAGATACCATCGACTAACTTCAGATTGAAGGTTTTGTATCTGTCAAAGTCTGTGCTCTTTTTAAGAGTGGTGACTTTACCTATTCCAAGTAATCCACCTGAACTGGAAATAACTTTATTACTGATCAGCTCTTTGCGCGTGCCATAGGCATAGAAAATTGTGTTTATGTCTTTTTCCTGGGATTCAATAGTAGCTTGTTTAGCTGCAATTTCCTTGTCTCTCTTGGCAATTTCTACTTTAGACAGAGCTCTTTCTGTGTATAGACTGTCTTCAGTCATACCCAGTTTACCGGACAGTTCAGACACAATTTTTTCTTTATCGGCAAGAGAACCTTTAAGCTTGGCAATGAGCTCATCCATACCTTTGATTTTGTGTTGAGAATTGGCAAGACGTACCTCCAGATCAGCAATCCTTTGTTTATCAGACTGAATCTGGCGTTTCATATTATTAATACTATTTATAATCTGAGTTCTGCGGTCTGAAGCATTTTGGGGAATTTCACCATCAGAGAATAACTGACCAGTCAGCCCTGTTTCGATTGAATCAAGATTGCTCTGAATATCATTAATTGTACCGGTAGCTCTCTCAAAATTTGCCTGAAGGCTATCCCTCTGTTGGATTAATTTGGCTTTTTCACCATAGGTTATCCACCAGAATACACCTAATGCCAGAACAACAACAATAAGTATAATCGTAATCACGTTTGACGACTTCATAATAATGTCTCCTAAAAGTTATTTGTATTGTTAAATATTAAATTGCATCGCATAGACTGACCAGTCTTAGCAAATTTACATACACCTGCCTGTAATGTTTGTGTTGACAAAATACCGTTACTATTACATACTACAGCAATCATAGTTAAAATCTAATGCACTAATGGTATTTGTCAATGAAATATTTTTTGCTGGCTCAATGGGTAAAGGAAAACAGAAGCAGAAATCTGGTTATTCATCAAATCAGAACCTCTCCTTCTATGCTGTCAATCAGCTTCAAAGAAGGCAATAGCCTGGTTTTTCATTATAAGACTTCTTCTCCGGTACTTTACTTTGCTGATTCAGGTAAAAACGCAGCACATACATCCGGGCAAATCTGGACAAACCTGAATAATGCCAATCTTTATGAGATTGACATTGCAGATGCTGACAGGATAATTACATTCAAACTAAGATTGAAAGACATCTATCAAAAAGTGATAGAATCACGTCTTATCTTTGAATGCATGCCGCCTCAGGCAAACCTCATCCTGTGTCAGTTGGAAAGTGACAGACTAGTCATTCAGGATGCTCTGCTCAAGTTTACCTATGCGGATAATCCGCAAAGACAAATCCTTTCAGGACTAATCTATGAGTCTCCCAGAACGAATTTTAAGGCTGAACGGGAAACTGTGGAATATCCACTTATGATAGCACCTGCCAGTCAGGACGCTCCCATCGCTTGCAATACAGTTAATGAATATTTTTGGCTTTACTTCACGCTTATTATTGAGCAAAAAGAACAACTTCAACGCAAGCAAAAGCTGATTTCCAAATGGAAGAAAGAACTCACAAAGGCAGAAAAGAAGCTTTCACAACAACAAACAGAGCTAGCTGATGCTGAACTGGAAAACACCTGGCTTACTTATTCCGAAATGCTCAAAGTAAATCTGAAACAGATTAATAAGGGTGATAGCAATCTTGAAACCATCAACTACTTCGACCCTGATATGAAGATGATCATCATTCCTTTAAAAACAGATAAAAGCCCACAGGATAATCTTAAGATTTATCTCAAGAAATATCACAAAGCCAAGCAAGGTAAAGAGAAAATTGCTGTTCAGATAGCAAAAACCATGCAGGATATAGAACAGATTAAGAAATTGCAGGCAATCCTGGACACCGATAAGTGGCAGGACCTGGAAACAGAGACAGTTCATTCAGGGGAAGCGCTTGCCAGACTCAAACAGACAGATAATCTCTTCAGATTACCCATCAATGAGCATTGGGAGATTGTTATCGGACGCAAAGCTAAAGAAAATGACTTGATAACTACGCAAATCGGTAAGCCTAACGACTGGTGGTTTCATACCAGGATTTATCACGGCTCGCACATTCTGTTGCGTAATTTCCATAAGAAAGAACCACCCAATAGCTTGATTGAGCTGTGTTGCGGATTAGCTGCTGCATTCAGTAAAGCCAAGAATTCAGAAAATGTGCCTGTTGATTACACACAGATCAGATTTGTCCGCAAACCACGCAAAAGTGCACCGGGACTCGTTACATATACTAGCCAGAAAACGGTATTCGTTGACCCGATAGATGTTGCTGCTGCCAAGCAAATTATTGCCGTGTATGAAGAATAAAATTAAGACCAATTGCTTCCTGTTAAAAAAGCAGCCTTATAGTGAAACCAGTATATTAATGCAGGTTTTTTCTGACTCACTTGGTATGATCTCAGTGCTGGCAAAAGGATTGCATAAAAGCAAAGCTAATCAGGATTTTCTACTGAATATCCTGAATGAATATGAAATGGTGATTACTGAAGCTTCGCCTTCTGGTATGCACGTCTTATCAGAACTGGTGATTATCAATGAATACCCTACTGACTTGCCACTTGAAACCTGGTTTTCTGCTCAGGCAGGAGTGGAACTTCTTACAAAACTTCTCGTCACAGAAGAAGAAATTCCGTTGTTTTATCAGACCTTGAGTCGCTATCTCACCTATCAAAAGAGTGTGCCTGTGAATTCAATCGCTATCTTCTGGCGATTTCTAATCAGCATTTTTAAGCATCTGGGGGTCCCCGTAAACCTGGAAAAGTGCTCATGCTGCCATGAAGTTATGGAAAGACCTGCGGGATATGCAACCGATACAGGGCAGCTTTTATGTGATAAATGCCTTCTGACTATGCAGACAACCTACATTCTTAACCCGGAAGCATCAAATTTAATTGTGCTTTTACCAATCATTGGCAACTATATTAATGACCTGGAAATCTCAAAAGAATGCATCAGACAGCTCAACCATTTCTTCCTTCACTACATAAGCCTTCAATTCCACAAGACTATCTATCTGAAAAGCCTGGAATATTTTAAGTAAACCGGTTAGTGAGTATTTTGAATTGTGAATTGACAAAAGCAATCCCTTTTGAAATTTAACCTACAGTATTGAGGTAAGTAATGAGAAAATTAGCTCTGATAATATTAATGTTGATGTGTTTTACACTTGTTCTGAATGCTCAAAATGCTTTTCAGACCAGAACTATTGATTGGTTAGCCAGAAATCACATATCACCCGAAGGTATAGTATTAATCATCTCTACCCTGCCGGTTATTGAACTCAGAGGTTCCATACCGGTTGGCATGTTTATGTTTCACTTTAGCTGGTACAAAGCAGCTTTGCTATCCATTTTCGGCAATATGATACCAATTCCTTTTGTTTTACTGTTATGGTTCAAAGCCATGGCGATGTTACGTAAAACAAAAACGGGATTTAAGATGACGGATTGGCTATACAAACGTACCAAACGAAAAGGACAGCTCATAGAAAAGTATAAAGCTGCAGGACTGGCAATATTTGTCGGTATCCCTTTACCCGGAACCGGTGCCTGGACAGGAGCTTTTGCGGCAGAGATATTCGGATTGCAGTTTTGGAAATCATTGCTTTATATCTTCCTTGGTGTATTGATGGCAGCAGCTGCGGTTACTCTTTTATGCCAGATGGGAGTGATTGTTCTAGGATAAAAAAAAGGTGTTCGTAATCACGAACACCTTAATCATAATTTTATACTGAATATCAGTCTTTATCTTCTTCTTCAGCCTTATCATCATCATCGCCACTACAGCAGCAACTACACTCTTCTTCTGGTTCATCAGATTTGGTAAAGACTTCTACGTTAACTTTGTTTTTACCTAATTCAGGATAAAAGTCATCAATGTACTCGCGAACAGTTGCTTCAATGTCAGTATGCTTATCAATGATTTCTTGTGAAAACCCGACTTTTACTGTAACTTCTTTGAGATTGTGATTGATATGGAGGGTAGGTTTTTCACCATAAACATTATTAAGAAATTCAGGAAGAGATCTGTGAAGCTTTGTAATATTGCTAACAATTTTATAGAGCTTAAGTCCGAAATATCCGGCAAGAGCTGTTCCACCTACTACGAAAAGAGTTTTAAAGAATTTCATTACTTCTCCTCTTTGTTATTTATAAATTGATTTGATTCTGCCCCATGATCTGTTTTGATTAAACACAGGTACCATGACAGAAATGTCAGTATTGTATCTGGGATTAATGGAATATTCACCAAATGCATAGCACACTATTCCGGTAAATGCTGCGAAAACATCGCCGGACTTATATGACTTCATTCTATCAGACATGAGATTATTTCGAATATAACATGGACCGGAACCATCGTTAACAGTAACTGCAGAATTTCCCGACTGGTTTTGTACACAGGTCGCATTTTGAATTCTAACCAATGTACATTCGTAAGCTTCTGCTTGTTCCGGTGTTGTTATCTGCCCGGAAGCAATCTGATTGGCAAACGGTAAAGGACGACGGGAATCCACAACTGATATTTTGCTGACGCTATTTAAGCATGTCATACCATAATATTCTGCAACAGTACCTTTGAGCAGCACTTTGTCTCCGGGTCTGACATTGGTATTTTCTGATTTGATATAAATGCTTCTCCAGGGTCCACCGGCTGATTCACTTATAAAAAAGCCTTCATCCTGATAATTTGTAGCTGTCACAATGCCTTCAACGGATACTACTTTCCCGACATATAAAGATGGAAAGGTATTATCTCTGCCTGAGTATGTAGTATACTGAATCTGGAATATGGAAATCCCTGACAGTAATAACACCCCGCTAAGAAGAATGATAGTAAAAATGCCTTTCATTCAAATACCTCTAATGTACTATTTATTTACTCCTATCTAATGTCAAGCAAAAAGTAATCCTAAAACATAGCAATACTTCATAACCCTGTACCGGATTCATATCTCTAACCATAGTTAACCGATGTAAGATTAATAACCAATAGCAATTACTCTATAGAAACATTTGTCGGATGTTTGAGCTGAAAAATCTGTCCAATGTGTTTGAACTGTCTGGGTAACAAACTCCATTTCGGTAAGAGGTGAATTTGGATTGTTCCCCCTATATACTTTGAATGATTCGGCTCCAACTGATGGAGACCATGATAACATAGTACCAGTTTCATTCTGAATGATCATTAAATCATGAACTGCGTTTAGAATCGGTTGTGCGATAAGCTCATTGGAAAGTATACTTTCATTCCCATATGCATCAATAGCTGTTACCCTGATATAATAATGATCATCATTATTTAGTCCATTTAAAGTATAGTTACTTACGTTTCCGGTTGTTACGGGGCTGTTTTCTCCGAATACATTAGATACACCAGAATATGGACTCCCACTTGTATCATTGTCATAGTAAATTTTATACCCGATAATGCTTGGGTCGCTAACTTGTTGCCATGTTAACTTCAATGCTCGGTGTTCTGACTGAACAGACAATAAGAGTGGTGCATTGGGTCCTGTTACTTTAAATACATGTATAGTTATTGAACCCTGAGCATATCCACAAGAGGAATTAACAGTGGCAACAATAGGGACAGGTAGTGAATCTGCCCGAACGGTGAAAGAAATGCACCCGCCCAAAGCAGCAATTTGTTTTCCAGTCATAGATAAATCAGCATCAGCAGTGATTATTTCCCCCCTATCTAGTAAAACAGTATATAACGCCCCATTGGTAACTATTGACCCATCATTATTGAACAATGTAGTTGATGTAACTTGAGTAGTAGATATACCGTCAGCTAAGATGCTATCGGGACTGGCGGTCATATTAAAGCGACCCTGAGGTAAGCTGGGAGCCAGTGTATATGTTGTAAAGTAGGGTATGTCTGCCCTGACCAGATTTGAATCGGGCACTGCGCTAGAAGGTAATACGTGCCAAACACCAGAATTGTCTTCCCAGTACATTTTTAATGTGTTTTCATCCAATCCTGCTATTTCGTTATCCAAGTATTTAATTGTCAACTGAGGAGATTGGTTCCAATTCTCTTCGGTGCTCTCAAATTTGTAGAACCCTCCAATCCCATATCTCATCCCCACGTTTCGTTCACTTATTCTTCTAAGATTCTTGTTATATCTTGTAATGGCTTCTCTTTTCTGCAAAGATAACCTTGGCATAATCGGCTCATCACTCCAATCCCAGTTTCTAAAAAGAACAGAATCTACGACTCCTGGAATTGAATTCTCTGTTAGAATAATATATGAACCTTTATTATTCAGAATATTAATCTGATTTGTCCTCGAATTCCAGAACTTCAACCACCCATCTCTGATTTGAGACTCTATTACGTCTTTGAGTTCACTCCAGATATTCCCGTGAACAATTTTATCCCACAGATAATCTCTTACATCACTAAAAGTAACAGATGGCTGTGGTGGGGTAAGCATTTCTGTCTGCAAATACTGATAACCTTTCACCCAATATCCGTCAGCTATATTATATGTGTTGGAATTTGTTGCTTCAAGCCCACCACCTAGTTTAATAATTAAACCAGCAATGGGTAATGGAAGGTCAAAATTAAAATTATAGGCAGATTTGTCTTCACAACTAATCGCATAGCCCAGTTGAACCGGCAAGTCCCGGTTCTGTTCATTATATATAGTCCCGAGGAAATTTGCATAATCCTGGCTAAAAGTACTGTTATTGGTAACGAGATTAACCTCTGCTGTTCCGATATTCCACAGTTTACTTGGTATCTGGGTTGCATTAAATAGAAGGTTTTTTACTGATTCTCTATTAACTATCAAGCTTACTTTATATTCCTGCATTTGTCCCGGCAAATCATAGATTTTGAAATTCGTGTTAGTTGAACCTGTTTTCGAAGATAACTCCACAGAATCCCACGCATACCCTTCATTCCATTTGCATAATAATTCATACTCTGAATTACCGCTTTGGGGGAAAAAAATACTATTCAGACCATGCGGATAAAAGAATTTAGTGCTGACATCCATATTAGGTATGAGTTTTGGCCCGGCGTTAGTTGTAATATTAAACTCACTCCCCAGATAAATCCTGTTTTGAAGTTTCCCGTTGTATATACCCGCAGAATTAGTAAAACGCTTAGAACTTGTGCCAAAATGAGAGCTCAAATCGAATCCGGGACCCAATCTTAAGGCTAAAGGCAATCCAGCTAGTAAGTTCGTTGAAAAGCCAATACTTCCTTCAATATCCAACCCGGTTTCATCAGATACACGCGCTATTCCAAGACCGTTATTGGCATTATTATTTATTAAAACCTGAACAACATATGAAAGAAAATCTGTGCTAAGTCTCGGGTTAAGTCTTGTCTTTGGTGAGTGGATAATAATCGGCTCTGCAAGTAAGTAATATGCCATTAAAGCTTCGAGCCCGTCAATTTGAGACAGATCAAATTCGTATTCATTTTCATAAGGAAAACTAACTTGGGCAGATACGCTTGCTGATGCAATATCAAAAAGGGGTGGTGGACCTAGTTCAACTTCAAAACCTGCAAAAATATCATCTCTTCTGCTAATTTTTAAGCTATTATAATCAGGGTTAGAACCAAGACCCTCCAAATCGAGAGAAACAGTTGCTCCTGACCCACCGCCAGCAAAGCCTGTTGCCGTTACAATGCCGGCTGAAATACCTGCTCCACCCTTTGAATATAATCGATATCCCCATTCACTTTTATATTTATATGGAATTATTCTACACGGTACACTTTGTCTGTTCTGTGGAGCTATAAGCAAGTTGTTTACCTTGTTGACGGTAATTATTTCCTGACTCTCAGGATTACCATTTCCAATTATGTCATAACAGATAGGTAAAGCAAATACACCAATATTCTGCATACTTATCATACCTGTAATAAACTTATATGGAAGACGACCTGTTTTTGCATGAATTACATTTTCCTGTGCGTCAACAGCCTCGATATTGTTGGTCAATATTGGCATCCAGACATTGTCTCTGAATCCCTCAACAGCAAACCAGGCATATCCATATCCGCCCTCAGGTATTTGCAATATTGCAGGATTAGGTGCCTGAGAAACAGGTACAATTCGATAATTAGAATAATTCTCATCAACAGCATCGATTTCTACTTGCCCTGATGTTATGCTGCCATACAGTACACCATCGGTTGCAACAAGCCTGAAGACATAGTTTGAAAAGTTTATATCAGGTTGATCTAAAAGAACATTCCAGATGATGTGTTTCCCTAAGCCGGGACTTATGTTACGGCCAATATCTCCTGTAAGCATAGTACATGGAACATCCCAGGTTGCACCATTATCTTTTGATACTTGCAGAGAAATTGTTAATGGCTGGTCATGCGACATACTATAATAAATATCAACCTTCTTGGTCTCATCTTCTCTCTGTAAGACAGTTATATTGGAAAATTGGGGACCATTTGCCAAGGGAGCTTTCAGTGAGAGTGCATCATAGTAACCATCATTATTATCTGTTGTGGAATTTCTTGTACTTATCAGCCTTATTCTGACATATCTTGTACCAACCGGAGCTAATCCGGTATATGATTTCAAGTCCCATTGAGCAGTGTTTGAACTATTGCCTGTGTCGTAACCTAAAGTAATCAGATTCTTGCTTGCATTCAGATATTCTAATTTGATGCGTGAAAAATCAATTGGGTTTTGCGGATAAGACCTTACATATCCTGAGAAAACAAAGTTCTGGTTGCCACTGTCAATATATAAACTATATGCTGAAACATCAACATCTTGTTTCAATTCAGCTAAATTGATTGTCTGAGTTGGATGAAAGTAATAGGTGCCCTGATATGCAGCAATCGAATTGTTCCGGGTCCAGTTTGTTCCTAATACCTCATCCCAAGATGATATGTTGCCATTAACTATTGCATCCTCACAACCACCGTTTTTTATCAGTTCCGGAGCATCATGTACTACAGTGATTTTGTAGCTCTTTGCAGAACCCCAGTTACCGAGGGAGTCTTTAAATCGAACATATACATTATGGTCACCTTCACTAAGCATATAAATAGGGACATTAGGAGCTGAAGCCACAAATACTGACCCGTTATAACTGCCTGTCAGCGCTTCTGCTTGCCCGATTCCCGGGTCGGTATCTATAAAGTACTCTCCGCATTCAATCGAACCATGCGTTGAATTGCTGATATTCAAAATAGTAGCCTGAGCATTTCCCCATTGCAAGGAAGAATCCATGAACCGTACATATAAAAAGTGAGTACCTAAGGTAAGATTTGATGTATTAAAATTGTTATAATTAGCAGTTACTACTTTATTGCCAAAGTTGCCTTCTAAGGCTTGTCCACCACCTACACCCGGGTCTGTATCAAAATAGTACTCACCGGCAAGTATGCTTTTACCATTGGGGTCAATGTTCCAGAATAACGATGCTTGCGGTTTCCCCCAATGTTCGTCATCTTTAAATCTGACAAAAATCCAATGACATCCGAAAGACAGTCCTGTCGTATTATAACTTGTATTAACTGTTACACTATCTGTATCGTAATTTCCATCTATATAATATCCGCTTCCCTCTCCGGGATCAGTATCTACAAAGAACTCTCCTGATGTAATAACACCAGCAACTAGAACTTTACTTAATATCAGGCAGAGACAGACAAGTATAGTGATTCTCATTCTATACCTTCTTTACCAATGCTAATTATTTGGTTTGTCCGGTTGCCTGGATATTGATTGTCCCACCTTGCTGAACAGGATTGGGGGTTAATTGCATATCGAGTACAACAGGCTTTCCATCTCCCCATTGATACGGTCCGCCATATATACCAATATCATTGCGAGTATTATCTAAATCATTATAACTTAAATTGGGATTCCCGGCATTAATGCATGGAGAACCTGGCATGGGGAAATAATTGAAGTATGGTGATGATGCAATATTGGTAAGTGAAGGATCATTCGAGATATTCCCAGGTCCCCAAGTAACTCCATAGGTGTCAACAACTGTGCTATTAAACAAAGAGCAGTATCCAAAAGTTCCATTATATGCCGGAGAGCTGTATTTATAAATTGCATGACCATTATGGAAGAAAACTGAATTGAAAATGTCTATACTGTATGTCCTGCCCGAATAATCCGCATCAAAATGTATTGCTTTTGTATTATCATGAAATACACAATTTGAAACAGAACCAAAAACATCGTTTTGGAATGTGTCAACCAATAGCCCATTTGCACAAGACCTAAAGACGCTATTTGATATAGTTATTGTAGTAGTAGTAGAAACCAGTATTCCATTACCACATGACTCAAATATACAGTTGCGGATCACTTGAGCCGGGCAGCTATTACTGAGTTTTATTCCGGAAGACCCTGAACTCTTGAAATACAAGTTTTTTATAGTAAGACTTCCACTGGTTATAGAGATTCCAATAGAATTATTCGTTATTATTCTTGAGGAACTTTGTGTTGTGCCCATTATTGTCAGCGTGATGGATCTTGAAGCATTTATAGATTCAAAATAATCTCCCGGATATACTAGAATAACATCACCACTTGCTGCAGCAGTATAAGCTTCAGATATTGTGTGATACATATTATTTGCAGGATTTGTAACCTGAAGAAGATTAACATACAATGTTGTAGCTGCTGACATAGATATAGCAAAAACAAAAAACAATATAAATAGCGTTCTCATCGGTTCCCCCTAAGTGATACTTTTCAATAATACTATAGTTATTGCTTTAAATCTAAGGTCAAGGGAAATAATGAGTTTATTCATCGCTTTACTTTCTCTCTTATTCCTTAAACAATCCAAGGGGTATTGGTCAGAGATGTAAGGGGTATATAAGGGGTTTGCCCTTATATACCCCTTAGAAACCTCTTTAATATCCGTAGTATCGTTTAAGCAATGAATAATGAGCATAAGAATCCTGTGTTACACTTACCGTCTAAAAGACAATGCCACAAGTATCCTCCAGGTAATCAGTCTTACTACTATCTTAGTAGTTGCCTGCTTGATCCTTAGTGCTTGCAGTAAGCATCAAGCAGGAGAGTATTCATATATAAGCACTTACGATTTCCTGAAGTTTAGATAGCTCTATAATCAATTCGAAATCAGAAATTCTTTATTCGTAATTGCATTTAAACCTGCTCTGACCTTAGGCTGGGCTTTAATACCGGTATTTAATCTCTCTTGAATTGCCTAAACGGAAACATAGGAATTGTAAGGGAGGTATTAGGGTGGCAAATGTGTTTACCCTAAGGACAATACAGGGCTATTATATCAACATTTTTAAAGGATAATAGTATGTAAAGTGGGTGGACAAAATGAAAGGCAGTTGATTGTACAACTGCCTTTGATTTCTTTTATGTCTGTCTTTTCTGATGATTCTAAATTTAAATGTTCTTAAGGATATGATGCCCATATTTTTAAATCTGTCTTTTTTATTTCAGCATTGAGCCATTTGTCAAACCAATCAGCATTTAAATACTCAAAATAGTATTTTCGGATATCACTTTGAGTAAATATGGGCGGACTTACATTTCTGATGTTGGAAACAACCGGTAGCAATATCTTGTCTCCAATCCGATATGGAATTTGCTGTTTCTTTTGCTGATAGCATGTAACGATATCGACAAAACAACTTCTTATTGGTTGTTCCATTACAGTACCGGTTACCAGTAATGAATATGTTTTAAGCATTGGCAGCGATTGACTCTGCGCAGCTTTGATTTGATTTGATTTATTGAGCTGAGACCAGTTTACAACTTCTTCCATAGTCTTAGACATTTGTTTACTTAATTTCATCTTCGCATTGATTTTGTCGCTAACACTGATCAAAGGCTGATATTGATAGGGCTGTACATCAATTACAGATGCCAAAATCCAGGCACGCATACTTTCAGAATAGACAGGTTCCAGGATAGAACCCGGTTTTTGAGTATAAGCTCTGTCTGTTAGTACAGCACTAATATCCCCGTCTTTTAACCACAATGAATCCTTGTCTACAATCCCACTAAGTTTATATTTCAGGTCCATCTCCTGAGCAGCTGTCTCAAGTCCCAGTTGCAAAGCCAGATCTCTCAACTGGATAGCATCTCCCTGTGCTGCATTCTTTGTTTCTTCACCCGGAGCTATTTTAATAACCAATTCATTTAGTTTCACCAGACTCTTGGTGTGTTCTAATAATTGATAAATAACCCAGGCATTAGTTAGTCTAACCGGTCTGGTAAAACTGTTTTTGTCCAATCCTTCGATTGCTTTACTGACAGCCGGGGGTAGTTCTTCCGTTTTTATAAATCCCATTGACCCGCCTGACTTGGCAGTCCCTGATTGCGAAAACTGTTCAACCAGATAGATGAATGAACCGCCATTGGTCAATTCAAAATAGAGTGAATCAATTTTTGCTTTCGCTTTGCTGACATCAACGTCATTCAGCGTAATGGGCACAGCTACCCAGCCAAAGCTGGCAAAAGGTTTTATCTGAAACTCGTCCATATGTCCATGATAATAGTTTTCGATTTCCGACTGAGGAACTTCAACTTTTGTAAGGTTTGGGTCAAACACAACCCAATCAATATCTGCTGAGCTATTTAGAATTTTATCAAGCTTACCTATTTCCTTCTTGCCGATGATTTCATCTTTTTGCAGTTTCAGTTTTAGCTTGGCAATCGGGATATAATAATTGAAGTAATAACTCTTCAGCCAATCAAGTTTCTGTGAATCTTCAGCCAATAATGCCTGTACGTAAAGCGACTTGTCAAAGACTCCATTGATTTGGAACAGAGGAGCTTTATACATAGTCGACGGTATGTTATTTAACAGTGTATCGATAATTTCCTGTTGTGATACACTGATTCCATACTTTTTAAAGTATTCTTTGAGGATAACGTGAATTGTGATATCTCTCCAGGTAGTATTAAACATCTCGCGCTTCTCAGCTTCACTGGGAGTTCTGTCTTTTTCCAGGACAAATCCTGTAAAATGTCCCTTGAAAGAATTCATGAAATCTTGTTTCTTGATGTAAACTCCGTTTATTTGTCCGGCACTATCAGCTCTTTGGACTGCACAACCGATTGTCATTGAGAGGATAATCGCACCAAGCCACAATAAAAGTATGGAATTGTTACCGTTTGAATTAGCTCGTTTTTGTTTTAACCATGTCATAATTAATGCCTTCTCTTGAAAAGTTATAATCTATTCTGCAAATCCTTCAGGAATTGCCATGCCTGTATAGGCGTTAGTTCATTCAAGTCAAGGTTTTTTATCTCCTGAATGAAAGTATCTTTTTCTTCTGTCTTATCGAGTAGTACTTCAAAGATTTCCATCTGGGGTAAACTCTGGTTCAGTCTTTTCCTGATGGTGTTTGTCAGTCCTTGCGGGCTGATTTCGTGTTCTTCCAGATTCCTGAGAATGTCTTTGGCTCTGCGCACTACTTTATCCGGAATACCGGCTAATCTGGCAACCTGAATACCATAACTTTGGTCTGCCCCACCCCGCTCAATCTTTCTCAGGAATATCATTTGGTCATGCCATTCTTTCACAGCTATATTATAATTCTTTACTGCGGGATAAAGATTTTCCAACTCTGTGAGTTCGTGATAATGGGTAGCAAAAAGAGTCATAGCCGACACCATCTTTTCAATGTATTCCACGATAGACCAAGCCAGACTAAGTCCATCAAAAGTGGAAGTTCCACGTCCGATTTCATCCAATAGTATCAGAGAATCAGGTGTGGCAGAATGCAGAATATTAGCAGTCTCAATCATTTCAACCAGGAATGTACTCTGACCCTGTGCCAGATTATCAGAAGCTCCGACTCTGGTAAAGATTCTGTCATATAAGGGGGTTTCTATGCTCGCGGCGGGCACAAAACTACCAATCTGAGCCATGATAACTATCAAGCCGATTTGTCTCAGATATGTGGATTTCCCTGCCATATTCGGACCTGTAATAATTGCTATTCTATTATCAGTGCTGTTTAGCATTGTATCATTGGGAATAAACTCTTCGCCAACCAGTAATTTTTCTATCACAGGATGTCTGCCATTGACTATGTTGAGTGTTCGTTCTTCTGTGAAAACAGGTCTTGAGTAATTATTCTGATGTGCTAGGAAAGCCAACCCACAATAAACATCAATCAATGCCACTACTTCAGAAAGACTTTGTAATCTGGAAATCTGTTCACCCAGATAAACTCTGAAGTCTTTAAACAATTCATATTCGAGACTTTTTATTCTCTCTTCAGCACTGAGAACCTTTGATTCATATTCCTTTAAACGTGGAGAAATGAAGCGTTCAGCATTAACCAGTGTCTGTTTTCCGATGTAATAATCAGGCACCTTACTACGATGGGCGGTAGAAACTTCGATATAATAGCCAAATACTTTGTTATATCCGATTTTTAGAGTGGGAATACCGGTTTTCTTTCTTTCGTCATCTTCCAACTGGGCAATCCACGATTTACCATCATGGCTGATGGATAGTAGTTCATCCAGTTCATTGTGATAGTTTTGTTTGAATATTCCCCCGTCAGTAATGACAAGCGGAGGTCTTTCAGTAATTGCAGCATCTATCTTCTCAATCAGGTCATCAAAACCATTCAGTAATTCCAGCCATTGATATGTAGTGTTATTACTAAAGCTGTTCAATATGCGGCTGAGTTCCTTGAGAACCAGCAAATATGACTGCAAAGCTATGATTTCTCTGGGATTGATTCTTGATGAGCCAATCTTGGATATTAACCGGCTGATGTCGCCTACATCTTTAAGTTTTTCTCTCAGGTCTTTCAGGTTGGGAAAATTACTTAAAAACAAAGCAACGATGTCTTGTCTTTGAGTAATTTCATTTATATCCAGCAGGGGATGGAGCAGCCATTGGTGTAATAGTCTGGAGCCCATCGGAGTAAGCGTCTGGTCAATTATTTCTACTAAACTACCGGTTTTATTACCATATCGCATGGAGCGCATAAGTTCCAGATTGCGTCTGGTTACTTCGTCTAATTGCATATAGCTGCTAAGGGAGTAGTAGCGCAAACTGGCTACATGTTTCAGATTGTCATTATAAAGCGATTGCACATAAGCTAAAGCAGCGCCTGCAGCAGTAGCTCCCATAGTTTTATTGTGTGCACCAAAGCTCTCCAGAGATTTCACTTTAAAGTGTTTTTTTAGTAATTGAATTGCTTCTGTGGGTTGAAACTGCCAGTTATCGAAAACGGTAACAGTCGGTTTGGTTTCTGACAGGATTTCACCAAGCCAACGCTCTGTCTCAGTATTGTTAACTATGATTTCAGCCGGATGCAAACGTTGAATCTCGTTGTAAAAGTCATCCATAGTAACTTCCGTAAAGCGGAAGTCAGCAGTAGAGATATCAAGACTTGCCAAGCCGATTATGTCAGGTTTCTTTTCGAAATACACGCTACATAAAAAGTTGTTATCATGCATGTCAATCAGGTTCTGGTCTAGTATAGCTCCGGGAGTAATGATTTCTGTGATGCCTCTTTTGACAATTCCTACAGCTTGTTTGGGGTCTTCCATCTGCTCACAGATAGCTACCTTCAAGCCTGCTTTAATCAATTTATCCAGATAATTATCCAGAGCATGATAAGGAAAACCAGCCAGAGGAACAGGATTATCATTATGCTTGTTGCGGGTGGTCAGTGTAATATTGAGTACTTTTGAAGTAGTATAGGCATCTTCAAAGAAGGTTTCGTAAAAGTCACCCATACGAAAGAGAACCAGTTTATCAGGATGCGCCTGTTTAATATCCAGATACTGTTTCAGCATGGGAGTTACTTTGACGTCCCCGCTTTGCTCCTCTTTAATCGCCTGTCTCACTTTTGTACTCATAAGAGACTCTGAAGGGGGTTTTGTGGGACTAAAGTCCCTGATGACTCCCTGTAGACTCCCTGAAGACTCTCTGAGTCAAGCAAGAGGGAAAGGAGAAGTAAATAAGGAAGTTTCATGGTTTGCAGCTTATCTTTCTATGATGAAGGAATCAATCAGATTATCTTTTAACGTGTCTTTTGCTGTCTGGGCTTCTTCCTGAGTCTGATAGGGACCGATAACAACTACCCAGGAGACATCTTTAAACTGGGTAGATTTATAATACAGAGCATTCAGTTTTAGCTTGATTATCTGCTCGCAAAGCTTGAGAGCATTCTTTTCCAGACTGAAACGTCCTGCTTGTAAATACAGACCACTATCAGGAGCAGCATCTAATCGTTTAGGCTGATTATCGATTACGACTAAAGTTGAGTCCTGCTTTTCCTGTTCAGCTTCCTCTTCTGCTTTGAGTTGTTCTTCGATGACAATATCAGGTAAAGGACTATCTGAGAACGGATAAAGAAAGCTCAAATCAAGAGAGCTGCCGTATTTCCCACGCATATCAAACAATCTGTCTTCGATTAAGTACGCCAGTGACGAGAAACGGTCTTTTTCAATACCTTGTTTGTATTGAGAAATTGCCTCCTGACGGTTTCCCAGTAACTCACAGGCATAACCGTAACGGTATCGCAGATATTGCTCGTCATCAAGTGTATTCGGTTGTGCCAGTAGCTTTTTTAAGGTGGAAATTGTATTATTGTACTGAGCCAGGCTAAAATATGAATCTGCAACCAAATAGTAAATATCCTCAATCATCGGACCAAATTTAGCATAGCGAATGAATTGGTTACCGGAAGCTATGGAATTCTGATAATCGCTCATCTGGTAATACACATTGGCAATCCAGTAATCTTTTTCCACCAGGTCCGGGTCTGTAATACTGCGATAATAGTTCAGTGCCTTTTCATATTCTCTGTCTAGCAAGCATTGATTACCCAGTTCAATCATGGCTTTCTGGGCATAGCGAGTCTTGGGATAACTTTTTATCAACGTTGAGAAATTTGTTTTTGCAGTTTCAATATCTTTATCCATTATGGCTTTATAGTACAATACAATCGCGTTCTCTTCAGGAGTGACAGGCAGGGCGGATTGCAGCAAGGATATACAAGTATTTGTTTCACCCTTATCGTAGTTATCTATAATTGATTGAATCTCAGGTTTAATGATACTCTGCAAAAGAGTAGAGCTTATCAGCGAAAGAATTATTAGTGATGTTATCAGTTTTATTTTATACATTATTATCCGTATACCCTAAATCCAGTTTACGCACCAGACCCCATTCTGCTTTGGTTGTGGTAATCGGCAAGGCAAAGCTGCGGTTGGGTTTGGTCATTGTTACTTCGTTGCTTTCATCATCATAAATTTTGTTTACAGTGCAGGCAATATCATCAGATCTGTCAGGAAAAATAACCTGGATTCTATCGCCTATCACTATTTTGGAAAGACAATCGAACCATAATAAGCCGTTTTCTGCCTTTGTTACTTTCCCGCAATACTGCCAATCAACATTGTAATCATCCAGACAGATATCAGGTAGCGATGCCGAATACTTATCCTTATCATCTTTATAAAAGAATCCCGGAAAATATGGTCTGTGATTAACTTTATTGACTTCTCCGGCTAAGCGTTGCCAGGAGTCTAATTCTGTATTTAACAATGTCCGCGCTTCCTGATAAGTTCTGCTCATCAATGCTGTATAATAAGTGCTTTTCATTCTGCCTTCAATCTTTCCGGCAGCAATGCCGGAACTGTTTATCAATGGCATTTCTTTTAGCAGACAAAGGTCCTTGGAGTGCATCAGATAGCTGCCCCGTTCATCTTCTTCAACGGAAAAGACCTGCCCCGGTCGGGTGGGCTCTGTCAGATTCCATTCCCAACGGCAAGGATGTGTACACTGCCCTTGATTGCCGCTTCTGTCGTTGAGTAAAGCGCTCATCAGACAACGACCTGACCATGCCATACACATAGCACCGTGAATAAAAACTTCCAGTTGCATATCAGGGATTCTATTTCTGATTTCCATGGTTTCAGCATAGGAAACTTCTCTAGCCAGAATAACTCTGCTAACACCCATCTCTTGCCAGAAGCTGACAGCCTGCCAATTAGTCGTATTAGCTTGTGTACTGAGATGAATCGGGAAACAGGTATGCTTTTTTACTAATGATAGAGTTCCGGGCTCAGATACGATGATAGCATCCAGATCAATGCTATTCAGTTCTTTCAGAAAATCCGGAAGAGCCTGAATATCGTCATTACGGGAGAAAACATTGAGAGTGAGGAAAACACGTTTGCCCAAAGCGTGAGCATAAGCTACGGCAGCTTTGAGCTCTGTTAGGGAAAAATTACCTGCAAACGCTCTTAAGCCATAGTTCTGCCCTGCCAGATACACAGCATCTGCATGATAAGCCAGAGCATATTGCAATTTTTCAAAATTGCCGGCTGGTGCGACTATTTCCATTTATTCTATAGATTAATTGCTCATAGAATTAAGCAGGTCATAATTAGTTTCAGTAACCGCCATCTTCTTACGCAGAGTTTCTATTCCCTGAATCGGGCTTACAGTTTTGAGGAACTTACGCAGAACATACATGCGGTTTAGCTCGTTTTTGGTAAGCAGTAGTTCTTCTCTGCGTGTGCCAGATTTGACTAAATCTATTGCGGGATACAATCTCATATCAGAAATGCTTCTATCAAGCTGCAATTCCATATTTCCGGTTCCTTTGAATTCTTCAAAGATAACCTGGTCCATTTTACTGCCGGTATCTACCAAAGCTGTGGCAATAATGGTCAGACTGCCTGCTTCTTCTGTGTTACGGGCTGAACCAAAAAACTTCTTAGGTTTGATTAAACCATTGGCATCAATACCACCGGAAAGTACTTTTCCGCTGGAAGGCATCACGCTGTTGTAGGCTCTAGCCAGACGTGTGATACTATCCAAAACAATAACCACATCAAGATTCATCTCCACCATACGCTTGGCTTTTTCCAAAACCATTTCGGATACATTTGTATGATTACGGGGAGATTCATCAAAGGTGGAACTGATAACTTCTTTATTGCCGGGTTTGAGTATCTTCTTCATTTCTGTTACTTCCTCGGGACGTTCATCCACGAGCAACACAATCAGATGCACTTCGGGGTGATTAGTCAGAATGGCATTGGCTGTATCCTGCAGGAGTGTGGTCTTACCTGTTCTGGGAGCTGCGACTATCAAGCCGCGCTGTCCTTTTCCGATGGGAGTAAAGAGATTGATTATGCGGGTGGAAAAGTTCTTGGGGTCATATTCAAGATTTAGTCTTTCAGTTGGATAATAGGGTGTAAGCTCATCAAACAGTCTCATGTCCTGAGTGCTATTAGGCGAAGAGTAATTGATTGATTCCACTCTGAGTAGTGCATAATATTTCTCACCTTCTTTGGGAGAACGCACAGGACCGGATACCATATGTCCTTTTTTGAGGTTAAAGCGCCTGATTTGCGTCAGAGAAACATATACGTCATCTCTACCAGGATTGTAATTGTTATCCGGAAAGCGCAGGAAACCAAAGCCATCATCCATTATTTCCAGACAACCAGTTACAAACGCAAGTCCTTCCTGGCCTGCCCGAAATTCAAAGATACCAAAGATTAATTCATGTTTCTTCATTTGTGTGTAGCCTTGCAAACCGCATTCTTTGGCTACTTTATTCAGTTGGGTTTGATTTAATTCAAATAAATCATCATCGAGGTTCATGTGTGCTCCTATTGATTGTGTTTTTTATCGTTACGTTTATTCCCGGTGATCAGCAGCCTGCTGGCGCTGACGCAACCGATGGATTTAATTCTTTCTATTATTTTTATGCCTTCACAGCAAATATTTTTAGCTTCTGGAATAGATTCACACTTTTTAATCCATTCCTGCACGTTTTTAATCAGAGGCTCTATAGTTTTGGAATCGGTCGGATTATCGACAGGAATATAAAAGTCCTCTATATCCATTTTATTCAGATGCAACTTAGTGGCAAAATCTGCCAGTTCATCTTTCAGATAGGTTTCACGGTGAAATGCTTTATTCAGTGTATCTATGCTGGCAAACCAATGATGCATCTCGATATGGGTCTGCTGTGCGGCTGTCTGTTTGCCGTCTTTATACATCTCCACCATGACAAGCATACCTCCGGGACGTAACACTCTGAATAATTCAGTGAAGACCTTTTCAGGGTGCTCCAGATGATGCAGAGAATTAGATATTGTTACAGTATCAAAGTAACTATCAGCATAGGATAATTTTTCCAGATTCATTTTGTATAGCTCAATGTTATTTTCGGGAAATAACTTTTGTGCTTGTTTGATTGCTGCTTCGGATTGGTCTATGCCAATAATCTGGTCATAGGATTTGAAATGCTGCTTGATTACATTGATAAAGTCACCGCGTCCTGTAGCTGCATCAAGCACCTTCCCGGCATCATAATGCGACAGTTTTTTGAAAACGTCCTTCATGGATTGATTCCTCGCTTGTGATAAATAGTAGTTACTTATTTAAACAACTGAATATGTCTCAACCGTATAATGCTTAGTTTTCCTGAGAGTTGATTATAGTCAAGAAAAATGTATTGATTGAATCACAAAAAAACAGGCAGCACTGAATCAGTACTGCCTGTATATTGCCTTGGCAGGTATTAACCCGCCGGTTTTAGTTTTTAGATTAAGCCTTGGGCAAGCATGGCATCAGCGACTTTCTTGAAGCCGGCAATGTTTGCGCCTTTGACGTAATTGATGAATTTGCCTTCTTTACCTTCTTTAACACAAGAAGCATGAATTTTAATCATGATTTGATGCAGTTCAGAATCAACTCTTTCTGCAGTCCAGGCTGTGTGACAGGCGTTTTGCTGCATTTCAAGTCCGCTGGTAGCAACACCACCGGCATTAGCAGCTTTACCTGGTCCATAGAGAATCTTCTTGGCAAGGAATATTTCAACTGCTTCTGCTGTTGAAGGCATGTTTGCGCCTTCAGATACACAGATACAACCGTTCTTGACAAGAGTTTCGGCATCTTTCTTATTCAATTCATTCTGAGTTGCGCAAGGAAGAGCTACATCACACTTTTCGCCCCATGGGGTTTTGCCTTCGTAGAATTTTACGCCGTCTTTTTTAAACTTGTCAGCATATTCTTTGATGCGGCCACGTTTGACATTCTTCAGTTCCATGAGGAATTCCCATTTCTCGCCACTGATACCTTTGGGGTCTACTATGTAACCACTGGAGTCAGAAGCTGTGATGGCAATACCACCGAGTTGGTTAATCTTTTGAATGGCATACTGAGATACGTTTCCTGAACCGGAGACGACAACTTTTTTGCCTTTGAAGCTTTCTTTACGGGTCTTGAGCATTTCTTCTGCAAAGTAAACGCAGCCATAACCTGTAGCTTCAGGACGAATGAGTGAACCACCAAAGGAAAGACCTTTTCCGGTCAATACACCACTGTGCTCATTCTTTATCTTTTTGTACATACCAAACATGAAACCGATTTCGCGTCCGCCCACACCGATATCACCGGCTGGAACGTCAGTGATAGGTCCGATTAAACGAACAAGTTCCATCATGAAGGATTGGCAGAAGCGCATAACTTCATTGTCACTCTTTCCCTTGGGATCAAAGTCACAACCGCCTTTTCCACCACCCATCGGGATAGTAGTCAGGCTGTTTTTAAGAATCTGTTCAAATCCTAAAAACTTGAGGATGCCCAAGTTTACACTTGGATGAAAACGCAATCCACCTTTGTATGGTCCGATTGCATTGTTAAACTCTACGCGGAAGCCACGGTTGACTTGAATAACACCCTTGTCATCCATCCATGGCACACGGAAAATCATAGTACGGTCTGGTTCTACGATTCTTTCCATGAGGTTGGCTTTAACATAAGCGGGATTTGCTTCATAAACATCCCATATTGTTTCGACAACTTCTTTAACAGCTTGAATAAATTCAGGCTGTCCCGGATTCTTAGCTTCAACCTTTTGCAGGAATTCAGCCATTGCGTTTGTCTTCTTCATAACATTCCTCCTGTTATTTTTTGTTAACGCACTAGTTTTTTGATATATTTGTCTTGAAAATTGATTTTGAATGATAGCAAATATGTTTGGTTCATTTATATTTACAAATCCTTATTCGATTTGAAACACCTTTATAAGCAGCTATATTTTGGTCAATCGAAATTTTGAGTTTTGTGTCATTCCGGCTTTCCCGATAAAATACTCAAATATCCGTTTTCTATGTTTAAGGTCAGTTATCCGTTCAGGGTGCCATTGGATGCCCAACACCATTTGCTCTCCTTCCAGTTCCATGGCTTCAATAACACCGTCATAAGCTCTGGCGACCACTGTGAAACCTTTACCAACATAAGCGGGGTCTATGCCTTGATGGTGATTGGAATTCACAATGATTTTATCTGAATCGATGAATTGAGAAAGCCAGCGGTTTTGGGTAAGAGTGATTTCGTGATATTTCTCACCATAGTGATTATCGGTAGTATCCATGTGTTGAATGAGTTTACCACCCATGCAAATATTGAGCAATTGCATACCGGCACAGATACCCAGAACGGGTTTATTGGTCTCAAGAATCAGTTTTACTAACAGCGGGTCACTCACAGCCCGGCGTTCATGCATTATATCAGCTTTGGGATGCACCTCTTCCCCATACATATCAGGTGGATAATCCATCCCGCCTATGATAATCAGGCCATCTATCATGCCGATATATTGCCTGAGAGCAGCTTCGTCAGTCAAACAAGGTATTGGTAACGGCAATCCGCCATAATCATACACTGCATCAATGTATTTATCTCTGATATGAAACTGGTGATAACTCCCCAGTTGCATATAGTTCATAGTAAGTCCGATAATAGGTCTGTTCATTTATACTCCTCAATTCCAAATCTGACTAAGAATTTAATGTCATTAATTGCATTTGATTTAGTCAAGTGAAAAAGTACAATCACTAGTTTGATTTACTCATAATCATACGAACTAGTATCTTTATTCATTCATTAAATATTTAATCAACAGATCACACATAGTATACCCTCGGATAACCCTCGAAATCGAAGGTAACCACTATGGATATTCGCAAGGATATCACTTAATAAGTGCATAATAAAGTATTTAAGCATAGTGTAAGATCAGATTTGTTATTAAAAGCCATTGATAGGCAGATTAATTAAGGATTTATTATGAAAAAGAAATTGTTTGTTCTAATCCTTCTGATAAGTTTCTTATCAGGATTACTCCTTATAGCCAGGGATATTTCTGAGACCGTTCCAAAGCATCTTTTCCTGACTCCTGAGCAGATAGACCCTTATACTTATAAACTCCATATGGGTCCGATAAGTCCATCTTCGGATTACCGCAAACAAGCTGATGAAAATTATATCACGCAACATTATGAAGATGCTGCCCGTTACTATCTGGCGCATCTGCAATATGACCCCACAGACATAAATGCATTGTATAATCTTTCCCGCTGTTATGGAATGCTAAATCAACCTGATTTAGCTGTACAATACATTAAGCTAGCCTACAATAATGGTTTTACTAATGTAAAGCATCTCGCCAGAGATAAGAGTTTTAAGAAGGTACGCAGTACCCAGGTATTTAAGACGACCATCGACAGTCTGAAAGCAATCAAGAAATAAAGGGAAAATCTACCTTGTTCATTGTAAAACCTCTTTACGGCGATTTAAGCTCTGGCAAAGCCGATATTATTAAATTGTAGCACTCACTTTCAGATAAGCGCTGGCAGAATTGCGTTTAAAGTGCCCGAACATATCATTTTGATTAGAGGGTTCATCCTGATACTGTCTGGATTTGTAACCTAAATAGAGAAACCAGTCTTTTTTAAATTCATAACGGAAATTGGAGTAGAAACTAAGGTTGGAATATGGACCATCTGCATCGTTGGTTGTTATGCTCAAACCGTTGCGTAATGTCATACTGTTATTAAAGTTATAATCCAGACCTGCATTAACTATCTGAAAGCTGTCATCCAGACTGACATATGTCGTATCTAACGGAGTGATGAATGTGTATAATTTGTTATAATCATATTGATAATGTTGATAATCAATTGAACCGGCTAGTTTCTTTCCTGCGCTACACCAAATCATAAGAGAAGTTGCATAGTAGTTCTTGCTTTTGCAGATATCATAAACAAGCGTTTTACCAGCCTCAAAATCAGCAGATATGGTTAGATTTTCCAGCTTATTCCAGGTAACACTACCAGAACTATTCCATTGGTCGTATTCTTTGCTTTCGTATGCTTCACGGCTCCTGCTCGCATCTATCAGAATGGTATATTTGGGTAAAAGAGTCAGTGAAATGTAGCTATAGATATTGGCATAAGTAAATGAACGGTTTGCATCAAGTTTATTGCTATAAGACATGCTGTTATAATAAGACCAGGTTCTGAGGAATTGCTCTCTTTCCTCAGTTGTATAATTAAGTTCCAGAAGATAGTCTTCAAAGCCTGTTTCATCAAGAATACCCATATCAACCCTTAGATCATTCTGGAGATTGACATAATTGGCTAAGATATTCCAGTTACCGGGATTGGCTTCAAATTGAGCTTTGAACTTAGCGCCGAGATTATCATCAGTAAATTTTACCGGAACATAATGTGTAACACCCAAAGTATCGATTTCTTCGTTCAGAAACGAATCTTCTTTATGCCTGATGCTTACAATGTGCGATGTACCGATGTGCAGTTTCTCTATGAACTCCCAATCCCATTTGGCTAATACAATATGATTGTAATAATCCGTATTCATTCTGCTGGCAGTTGATATCATTCCATAGAATCTTGGCAGGGTTTTGATAACCGAAGCCAGTTGATAATAATCATCGCTATTGATTACAGAACCGTTACTGACAGTTTTTTTATCTTTAGCACACAGATATCCGTAATTCCAGGTATCACTGTTGCCGGTAACTTTAACGGCAATCTGCGGTTGGGCTATATAACGGGAATAAAATGTGGTATAGTTCACTCCGAAAGCATCGATATCTTCAGTAAAGAAGAATCGGTTTTCTGAAAACCAGGGAGGATATTTACTGTTATATATATTACTGGCGTTATCGGGCGGAACATCAGAGAAATCAGGATTCAGGGCAATTTTGAGCTTGGTCTTTGTACTGGGACTAAAACTGATATCCATTCCCACATGCTCCGGGTCAAAAGTATCTGTTTTTGTCATCAGATCATAGCTCTTAACATAGTAAGGACGGAATTTCCAATCAGAAGAACGTTTGATTTGATGTGTTAACCTGATGTCAGTGGCATTGGTAAAGTATTCCTTACCCATTTTGGGAACGACATAAGGTAGGCTGTAGGTTTCGTTTGATGCATTGTTAAAACGTGTAAGGATAATCTTCCAGTCATAAGGAGGCTTGAAGCCAAAACGCATATCCTTAAATGGAAAACGTGCCTTTACAGTCCAGAGATTACTCTCATATTGGGATTCATAAGAGTATTCGCTGTTCCAGTTTTTATCAGGAGCTGCCAAATCTTTCCTGATGCAGTCGTACATCGAACCGGATGGAAAAGCCATATAATAATAGGCATAATATGCCTGCGGAATTGTTATTATCTGAATCCTGAGAAAATCACCTTTACCCATATTATCATTAGGCACATACATACCGGCTGAGAAAGTGTTGTCAATCTCTGCTTCAAAATCTATATACAGAGCTTCTTCATCATACCAAAGCCAGGCTTTGGTTTTTAGCGTCTCTGGTTTCTTATCATCAGGTGCTATTCTAACAAAGTCAGAAAACAGATTAGTATCAGTTTTAACCGGTACTGTAGAGAATGGAATTTCCATACAAAAAGCACTTATAACACACACTACAAAAAATATAAACAAACTGAATTTCACAAAGCCTCCAATAAAAATCATGAAAAGCATAACTTTGCTATAAAGAGTAGTATTGTTAATCTTCTATAATTGTCAATATGTATTTCGTCCTGTTCTGCCCTTAATGCGTGTAGAGTAGCTGTTGGGTAAACCCTTGGACTACCCTTGGTCTCTGAACTATGGAACTCGGCAGCAGTGTCCATACAGCTTCTTTGCATCTATTAAGATCAGAAAAGGAGGAATAACTCCTTACCTGACTGGATTACTAAATCAAACATATTTGGTACTTAATAAATATATAAAATGAAAGAGGTTATACTAAAAGAATACGTAAGCAGTTAGTATGAGATTTGAGAATTAATTTACAACTGCGATTCCTTATACCATTTTTCAACTACACGGATAATTTCCGGTAAAAGCTGCTTCTTTCGGGAGAGAATCCCCGGAAGATGGTACACTTGCTGTTGCGTTTTACTAAAGGCGAGATATTTTTCTGTTTCCGGGAAGGCAGACATCAAAAGGTAACTGTCTTCCTCGAGGATATTTGTAACCAGCAGCATCAGCCATTGCAGTTGATTTTCATATTTGCATTTATCCAAAGCTATACGATATTTCTCAACCACTTCCTCCAGGTCTGAGAAAGTAATAACCTCCACCTGCGCAATACCAAAACGCAGTCCGTGTTCAGTATATATCTTCATGTCCTCTTTGATCACCATTTCCGGATCCAGATTACTGAGATTGGAAATATGGGAGAACAGGTCCCTGCCAAAATCGTTGAAGTCCAATCCTGCCAGGATGGATAGATGTTCAACCGCCTTGCTGTCCTCTGCAGTCGCCGTTGGAGAACGCAATATCACGGTATCTGCGAGAATCCCGGCAAGCAGGAGGGATGCGATGGGCTTGGTGATTTCGACCTGGTAGGAGATGAAATGCTGATAGATAAGCGTGCAGGTGCTACCCAAAGGTTTGGCATAAATATAGATGGGATTGACGGTCTTAATCATCCCAATGCGATGATGATCAATAATCTCACACACTTCTGAATTTTCAATCCCTTCTACTGATTGTGAAAACTCATTGTGATCAACCAGAATGACTTTCTTACGAGGTGGGTCCACTAATGCGGAGGAATTGACCAAGCCGACCAGACGATTGTCTTCAACAACAGGTAAACCCCGATAATAGCTGTTCCTGAGGTTTTCCTTTGCCTTTTTCAAATAATCCGTTCGTACCAGAATAGGGACATCCTTGTTTGCAATAGCCTTCACAGGAACACTTGTGCGCAGAATCCTGATAGTCTCAGCGGTATCGGTCTCAGAGACAAAGAGCCAGCCACGATAGGTACTAAAATCACAGGTAAGTCTGTAGGAAGGATCAATACCGGTCAGGATGATTGCCGGGAATGGCTGCTTAAGTGCATATTCGATAATATCTTTGCGATCGCCCACAACCAGCACGGGGTAATTGGAATGTTCCTCTTCCTTTGAAACCAGCTTATGCAGCCGGTTTAGGAAGGTATCAAATTGCATCGCTCCGACCATCAGGGACGTCTCGAATTCAGCAACCTGACCCTGCCGTATCATTTCACCCGGTAAGACCTTGGCAAAATTATCAGGGCGGAACATATACCGGGGACGATTGGCAAAATCCTTTGGCATAAAGAAATCAGACATTTCCCAGATACTCAGCACACCACGATAGAATCCATCATTAGAGAGCACTGGAAGAGTACGGATATGACCTTCCTCAAATTTCTCAATCGCAGACAGAATCGGCTCGTTCTCATCGATAGTGGCGAGGTCCGTCAGCATGACATCAGACACTCTGGGGTGAAGATCGATAATCAATTCCGGGATTTCAATACCGAAGCGGGAAAACACATATTCTGTAGTTTCATTGGGAGTACCGCAGATTGCGGGAATGAATTTATCCAAAGGATTGAGTTTACTTTTAAACCAGGCATAGGTATTAGCAGCACAGATGGAATCTGTATCAGGATTTTTATGACCGAGAACATAATATGTATTCATGCGTATCCTTAGGCTTTTTATTGATGGAAATAAATCCATTCTCAAGTCGTCAAGTAAAATGTGTCAAACCGCAAATTGTGACGTTTATTCTGCAAACTTGGCATTTTGCAGCATACGTGTGCATTTGAAAACCAACTTTCAGAGATTGTCCGTGGCGCCTACTCTGCAACTAAATCGTAGCACTGACCTTCAGATAAGCACTGGCGCTGTACCTATAGAAATTATCATAGATGAGCATACCGGATGAAGGTTCTGTCTGCATCTGCCCTGTTCTGTAACCCAAATACAGAAACCAGTCCGGCTTGAATTCATATTCAAAATTGCTGTAGAAGGTCAAATCTGGATACATGTTTGGCGTTCTATAAGTAGAATAGCTCAGTCCATTGCGCCAGGACATCTTGATATTCATATTGTAGCTCAAAGAAGCAGTAATAATATTGTAATTATTATCCAGATAAACATCAGTGGTATCCTGATTATGCACAACATTATAGAAACCCTGATAGTAATAATCATAGTTGTTCAGTGAAAAACTGGTTGTCAGCGTTTTGGTGAAGCTTATCCAAAATCCCCCGCCCGCACTTTCCATTCCGTAAGTATCGTATAATCTGTAAACAAGGTTATTGGATGCTCCATAGCGCAGATTAAAACCAAACTTATCCCACTTATCATTGCTATAGGTTAACATCAGGCTGTTTTGCTGATAATGTTCATTGTCATACTCGGTTTTGGATAAGCTGACATGACCAAACAAGCTCTGCTTTGATTTTAACTCCAGGCTGCCCCAGCATCCCAAATTGTTACTCTCAAATTCTGCATTATGGTGAATGATGCCTTTTTTATTATCTATATACCACAAGCTGATGCCTTCAGGACTCTTTTGACCTGTGCCACCCCAGGCTGAGGCAGACCAGCTTCTGATGTACGCATCCTTTGTTTCACTCCTATAGGTAGACACAAAACTCAGATATTCAGAATCATAGTTTTCGTAATAAACCTGTCCCATATCAACGGCAAAATCCTTTAGTTTATTATTGTAGCCTACTTCCAATTCCCAGTTTCCCGGGTTTGCTTCAATCGAGACGCTATTTGTCATACCTTTGGTAAAGATGTTATTTTGCTCTTTGAAACTACCCATAAATGTAGTGTGTAAATTAACTTTGGGCAGAAACTCCCATTTTAAGGAGACAATCGGAACGTGATTGTAATAATCTTTATTCATCCTGCTGAGAAGGATATTTACCAGTTTCACTTTCCTGGTAGAAGGAATCAGAGATACTATCTGATAATAGTCATCTCTGTTGGTTACATCCCCATCTTCCGTTATCTTCTTATCCCAGGCGCCCAGAACTCCATAGTTCAGACCTTCATTATTCCCTGTAAACTTAAAAGCAAATCTGGGTTGAACAATATTACGGGTATAGAAATATCCATAATCGACTCCAAAAGCATCGATATCCTCCGTAAAGAAATACCTGCTTTCCCAATACATGGTGGGATATCTGTCATTATAGTTATTGCTGGCATCATCGGGGGGGATATCAGAATAATCCGGATTAACTGTCGCTTTAATTTTTGTCTTGGTTCCCGGATTAAAACTGAAATCAAGACCGATGTGTTCAGGGTCAAAGGTCTGGGTTTTACTTACCAAATCATAACTCTTCACATAATACGGCTTAATTTTCCAATCTCTGCTGGCTTTAATCTTATGAGTCAGTGTAATATCGGCAGCTTCGAGGAAATAGTCCTTCCCATCTTTGATATTGCACCAGGGCAGGGTATATAGTTCCTCTGTTTTAAAGTGATTAGTGGTAAAAATCACTTTCCAGTTATAGGGAGGTTGGGATTTAAAGCGTAGTTCTTTAAAGGGAATATTTATCTGTCCTGTCCAAAGCGAATCTGTAAAACTGGTTGTATATGTATAGCTGCTATTCCATTGTGAGTCAAAACTCATATCAGTGCCACGTATGGCATCGACCAGATTCCCCATGGGATAGGCATAATAAGCATAAGCATAATAGGCTTGTGGAATGGTTATCAACTGGATTCGGATAAAATCAGCCTCTGCCCCGTAGTCTTTGGGATTGTACGATCCTGTTCTGAAAGTACTGTCAATTTCAGTAGCAAATTCCACATGAAGAAAATCTTCATCATGCCAAATCCAGCACTTTGTTTTCAGCGTTTCCGGTATTTTATCCTCAGGCTCCAGCCTGATAAAGTTTTCAAATAAGTTGGCATCTGTTTTTACAGATGTTTGAGAGAAGGGAATTTCAATTGAATAAATCAAGCTGCAAAGCAGAACAACAGATACTATACATACGATGCTCTTCATTAAGCCTCCAGTTTTCCGAACGATTATGACATATTACACGCACTGTGCATTATTAATAAACCGCATTTGTTGTCAATATTAAAATATCTTCAGATTCTTATGCTTTGTATCGTTCCTTGATTTATCTTGAGAGCAGGCTCTCCATGAATCATCATGATGATACCGAGTTCTTTAGCACATTGCGGACAGACCGGACGGCTAAAGGTTGCCATTCCCTTCAACCCGACTGTATCAGCTTCCAGGCTGCTAATCATCAGCTTGATAAGTCTGCCTTTTCCTGCCTTGAAATAGCGGAAAAGCTTAAAGCCACAACGGCATTCGATATCGATAATTTTACCTGTTCTCATATCTGTTACGCATCTCCCATAGATTTACCGATATAAAGACCTTAACCATAAGTCAAGGGTTTTCATACCTGTACAATCTATGAGATGCTTTGTAACAACCTGATTACTCCAGTTTGTTTACGATTTTTTGGACAAAGTCCTGTAGAATAATGGCTGATTCGGTCTTGCCAAAGTCATAAATAAACGGTCTGCCTTTATCGCAACTGTCAGTGATATTCCTATCAAACGGCATTCTTGCCAGTAAATCTAAATTATAATCAATCAGGGCTTTAGGAATACCTTCACCTTCATAAAGGTGTATCTTTTCTCCACAATGCGGGCAAGCTATGAATGACATGTTTTCTATCATTCCCAAAATCGGAATATTGAGTTGACGAGCAAAATCTAAGCTCTTGCGGACATCCAGTAGTGCAATATCCTGAGCAGAACTGACCACGACTGCTCCATCCACTTTACCCAAAAGCTGAGCAACAGACAGAGGTTCGTCACCTGTACCGGGAGGACAATCCACAATCAGGTAATCCAATTCACCCCATTCGGTGTTTTGAATCATGTCTTTGAGAGCGCTCATCTTCATGGGACCACGCCAAATCAAAGCAGCATCTGCATTCTCAATCAGATTAGCGATGGACAGAGCATGGAAATTATCGTGTAATTTAACCGGGATTATTTTGCCATCCGGGCTGGCAGTGGCTCTCGCTCCATCACTACCTGTCATTCTGGCAACTGAAGGTCCGTGAATATCAGCATCCAAAAGACCAACATTCTTGCCCAGCATAGCCAGTCCATAAGCCAGATTGACAGCTATAGTTGATTTACCTACACCACCTTTTCCGCTAAAGACCATGATTTTATATCTGATTTTATCCAGAGCTTCAGCGATTAACTTGGCATCGTTGGCTTGAATATCTGCAGGATTAGCCATGCGCATGCTCCGAATGTTCACAATTATGATCATGGGTATGATTACAAGGTTGTGGGTTTAGAACCAATTCATCTTTCATCCAAAGCTCAGCAATTTCATTCACATTAAGTTCTTCTGCACCATAGAATACATCAATCTCGTGGTTATTCAGGTTTTCGATGGCAAGAGCACCCAGCCCTCCGGCGATCAGAGCGCTTACCCCCAAAGACCTGAGCCAGGGTGGGACAGCCGAATGACCGCCCATTTCAGGCTTTAGCAGGATTGTGTTTACAATCTCTTTTGTCTCAGGGTTCAATTCGATAATGGCAAATAATGGTGCGTGTCCAAAATGTGGACACAAGATGCTTTCTTCAGTTGCCGGTATTGCTATTTTCATTGTTTTCTCCTAATTCTTTGATTCTGGCTTCCAGCCATTGCATTTCTTTCTGCAAGGCTTGCTTTCTGTTATTCAGTTCTTCCACTTGATATTCATACATGGGGCTTCGCTTGTCATTATGGTTGTTGATGCAGCAAGCGAGTCTATGACGATGATTATGTTTGTGCATGTGCAAGCCATTATGCTCACGATTTTCCTCTGTGCGGCAGTGACCCTTGCCCTGTCCCGGTTTTCCTGACCCTTGCGGTCCGGTTCCATCATGTCTTGGCATTTCTACCTCCTCTATGACATTTTCTGCATTTTCTGCATTCCTTTTGATGACATTCGTCTAAAGATTCTATTTGAGTCGAATTGCATTGCGGACACTGTGAAATAGCAGCTTCTAACGAATGAATTTCCTTGTGACAGTGATTGCAGTGGTATATATGGTTACTAAACTGGATTTCCCCGCCCTCAATCAGGAGCATGCTACCTTCCACCAAAGCAGTGGCAAATTTCACCCTGGCTCTTTCATAGATTCTGGTCAGGGTTGATCTGGATATTTGCATGATAACCGCTGCTTCAACCTGGTTTAAATGCTGGTAGTCCAATAATCTGATTGCTTCATATTCATCTAAGGAAAGCACAATTTTCTGCTTACTATTACCGCATCTGCCAAAGGGTCGCATACCCTTGATAACAGGTGCTGAATGTATGTGCCGGCTTATACAGTTTCTTCCCATTTTCCTCTCTTTATTGTGAACATATGTGCATAAAAATTATTCACCGTCACCATGTCAACTACTAAATCAACAAGGTCAACCTCAAACCACCCAAGACAGAAATGTATATGTCAATGGATACCAATTTATCGCTTCCGCATATCTTTTTTTCATCCGGTACGAATCCCTATACTTTCTCGGTACTTTCTCGGTACTTCCTCGGACTAAGTCCGAATTAATACCGAGAAAGTACGGTGATTCTATCGAGATTCGTACTACATAGCAACGGGAAAGAAAGAAGATTGCCTAAGGATATAAGTCAGTACTTGACTGGAATATGTTGTTATACTATGTAGTAATTGCGTGTAAAAGAACAGATAATGATAGGTATTGATGAACGAAAAGATTAAGCAGGTAACTGGTTTTCTAGGGCTTAGAAAGAGCATGGTGGCAATGCTGCTGATGGCTATCTTTGTAGGCTTGGGTGAGAAAATGGCAGAGCGTTTCCTGCCCATATATCTGATTGCTTTGGGCGGAAGTCCTATCATTATCGGTCTGCTCAATGGCATGGATAATCTGCTTTCTGCTTTGTATTCATATCCCGGTGGCTGGCTGGCGGATAAACTGGGTTATAAGAAAGCACTCTTTATCTTTAACGGCATGGCTATCTTTGGTTATCTGATTGTGGTTATCTTCCCGGTCTGGTATGCTGTTATCATCGGCGCTTGTTTCTTCCTGTCCTGGACCGCCATATCGCTACCTGCCTCTATGAATCTGCTCTCTTCTGTTTTACCAAAGAATAAGCATACAATGGGTGTCTCAGTCCATTCGCTCATTCGCAGAATCCCCATGGCATTGGGTCCTGTGATAGGCGGCTTTTTCATAGTCACTTTCGGCAGAGTGCAAGGAGTACGCTATGCCTTTCTGGCAGCCATCTTTTTTGCCATTATTGCTATCATTGTCCAACAGAAACTGATTGAGGACAAACCACCCGAAAAAGAAGCCAGACCTGAGGGTGAGAAGATAAAGAAATTCAGCCCCAATCTCAGCAATTTGCTTGTTTCAGACATATTAGTACGTTTTTGTGAACAAATTCCCTATGCCTTTGTGGTGGTTTGGGTAATGAATAACAATAAGCTTTCTGCTGTGCAGTTCGGTGCACTTACAGCTATCGAAATGGTCACAGCCATGCTCATCTATATTCCGGTCGCATATTTGGCAGATAAAGGCACCCGCAAACCGTATATCGCTATTACCTTCTTCAATTTCACCATCTTTCCGCTGGTCCTGGCATTCTGCCACAGTTTTACTATGTTTGTAGTTGCTTTCATCATCAGAGGTCTGAAAGAATTCGGAGAACCCACCCGCAAATCACTAATTCTAGCCCTTGCTCCTGAAGGCGCAAAAGCCAGTACCTTCGGTTCATATTACCTGATACGGGATGTGATAGTCTCTGTTGCCGCCTTTGGTGGAGCCTGGTTATGGAAAGCCAGTCCGCAGATAAACTTCTTTATCGCATCCGGCTTTGGTATGCTGGGCTTGGTTTATTTTGTACTGAGAGTGAAGACGAAGTGATTGAGTGTCATACCTGCGAATGCGGGTATCTTAATGTGTGTCATACCTGCGAAAGCGGGTATCTTAAAGTGTGTCATACCTGCGAAAGCGGGTATCTTAAAAACTCACTTTCCCGATAATATCCTTCAGGCACATTTCATTCTGTTCAAAATGATGCTCCAATCCCATAACTGTATCCAGCGCAGCTGTTGGTTTAACGAAGTTATATGTTCCGATGGCTATAGCGCCGGCTCCGGCATAAAAGAACTCCATTGCATCCTGCCACGTGCAGATTCCACCCATTGCCAGGATAGGGATTCTCACTTTCTTAGCTACCTTATACACATTAGCCAGAGCTATGGGTTTGATGGCAGGTCCGCTATATCCGCAGACACCCATCTTGATACGGGACTTGCCTGTCAGTGGATCAATCGCCATCCCGGTGACAGTGTTTATCATTGCCAGGCTATCTGCCCCACCTTCTTCAGCTGCCATGGCGATACTAGATATATCCGTAACATTTGGAGTAAGCTTGATTATCAGCTCTTTCTCAGAAAGATTTCTTAGCCTGCGGATAAGCTCGTAAACAACCAAAGCATCGACTCCGAAGGCTATACCCTCTTTTTCCACATTGGGACAGGAAATATTGATTTCATAGCCTGCGATGCCCTCTGCTTTCTCCAATGCTTTTAGAATGGAAGTGAACTCCTGAATGGTACCACCGGACAGACTTACAATGATTGGTATACTGATTTTTTGTTTTAAAACAGGAAGATGTTCTTTAACGAATAAATCCACTCCCGGATTCTGCAAGCCGATGGAATTGAGCAATCCTGCTTCTGTTTCATATAACCTTGGAGTAGGATTCCCTTGTTTTTCGTGAAGTGTGATAGTCTTCGTAACAAATGCACCTAATTTGTTTAAGTCAAAAAACTCGCTGTATTCTGTCCCGAAAGTGCCTGAGGCAACGGTAACAGGATTTGCTAACTCCAGTTTACCAAGTTTGGTTTGTAATCTATTCATAGTATTCTCTTCTTTATGTTTGTCGTTCCGCATTTATGCGGTTTTGTTTGTTGGACACCCTTTAGGGTGTCGTCCCTGCGCAGGCAGGGATCCAGCCTGTTCTAAAGTACAAAATCTTCCTTTTCAGACAAATCTTCCCACTCCGGATTCAATTCTTCGATTATTCTCTTCTTCCAGCTTCGTTTCCATTTCTTTAATTGTTTTTCTCTCATTATTGCTTCCAAGGGAGTTTCATAACTCTCAAAATAAACTAGTTTAGTAACATTATATGAATCCGTGAAACCTTTAAATGTATTGTCTTTATGCGCCATTACCCTTACTGCCAGATTACTTGTCATCCCGATATATAAAGTGCCGTTTCTCTCACTGGCGAGAATGTATACGTAATATCTTTTCATAGTCGGACTCTTTTTTTAGATTTTAAAACAGGCTGGATTCCTGCCTGCGCAGGAACGACACCATGCGGAACTGCGAACTAATCCCAGATTATATCCCTGGAATTAAAAACCGGTCCGTCCTTGCATACAGTTTTATAAACAATTCCGGTTGGATTGTCAGCCTTGACCCTAACCACGCAGCCATGGCAAACGCCAATGCCGCAGACCATATAATCCTCAAAAGAAACATAAAGCTCAGTATTATGCTTAGCGGCGATTTCGCTGCATGCTTTGAGCATTTGGTCCGGTCCACAGGCATAGATGGACTCAATAGCGGTATTCTCGATTAGATAATTGTTTAAGCCCTCTGTCACAAAACCTTCATTCCCCAAATCCCCGTTGTCTGTCCAGACCTCATCACAAGGGAAAACATCAGAGACTGCATCTTGCTTTTCTCTTCCGCCATGCAGCCAATATACATTCCCATGCTTCTCCAATAATTTCCGTTTAAGAAAATTCAGTGGCGGATAACCTATCCCCCCGCTTATCAATACAGACGAAGAAAATGATGTTATAGGAAAACCATTGCCCAAGGGACCAAGCAGTTCAAGCTTTTCTCCGGGATTTCGATTCCTTAGTTTGAGCGTCCCCAAACCAACCTGTTTAATCATGAACGTTAAAGTTTTTGTCTCTTCGTCCACATCATAAACACTGAAAGGTTTCCTGAACAGAGGATACTCCAGTCTTCTATATCCTTCAAAGGGTGGCGCGGATGTCTGCAACTGAAAGAACTGACCCGGCAATATATCTCCGTCAGCGAATTCACCATCATAAGATACTGACAATTGGAAGTATTGTTCGTTCAACGGTACAATCTGAATGATTTTAAGTTCTGTATTTTTCATAAAAACCCTTATCAGGCTTGCCATGTGACTTTACCGTCACAGATGGTAGTGACAATCTTGCCCTGCAGCTTTTTACCTAACCAGGGAGTATTCTTCGATTTGGACAACATATTGTCTGTCTCGAGACAAATACTATCCTTTAAATCTGCAATTGTGATGTCAGCCTGCATACCCTTTTCGATAATCCCGGCTTTTAAATCCAACAGCTTGGCAGGAGCATTGGTCAAAGCTTCAATCAGCCTTTCCAGAGTTATTTGACCTTTCTCTACCAGATTTGTATAGAGAGACGCAAAAGCAGCTTCAAAGCCATTGATGCCAAAGGGAGCTTTATCAAATTCCAGTTCCTTTTCATAATCCGCATGCGGTGCATGGTCTGTGGCAATGCAATCAATCAGTCCTGAATTCAACGCTTCGATTAAAGCCAGCCTGTCAAATTCTGAACGCAGAGGTGGTTTGCATTTGGTATTGGTATCGAAGTTTACACAGGCTTCTTCATTCAGCAACAGATGGTGGGGAGTAACTTCACATGTTACCGGCAGTCCTTTTTGTTTTGCCTGTTTGATCAGCTCCAGGCTTTTAGCAGAAGAAACATGCGCTATATGTAATCTGGCTTTGGTGCTTTCTGCCAGCATGATGTCACGTGCGATAATCAGTTCTTCCGAGATGGGAGGAATACTGCTCAAGCCGAGTTGCGTGGCTATTTTCCCTGAATGTATCTGTCCTTTGCCGGCGAAGTTATAATCCTCCGCATGGATGATGATGGGTATCTTGTAATTGGTGGCATATTTCATACAGTTCTGCATCAGCTTGCCGTTCTGCACGCAGTGTCCGTCATCACTGACTGCAACAATTCCGCCTTCTTTCATGCTTGCCATTTCACTGATTTCTTTGCCTTCGATTTGTTTGGTGATTGCGCCTATTACTTTGACTTTGCAATTCCCCAGGTCATGAGCACGTCTCTGGATGAATTCCACTGTAGCGATATTATCTACCACCGGCTCTGTATTCGGCATGGCACAAACGGTGGTGTAACCGCCTTTGGCAGCAGCCTTGGTCCCTGTGATTATGTCTTCTTTATAAGTCTGTCCCGGGTCTCTGAGATGACAATGAATATCCACAAAACCGGGGAAGACATACTTGTCTTTAGCATCGATTGTCTCATCTGCCTGCTCAGTTATCTTGTCGTTTATCTCAGATATCTTGTCTTTAACTATCAATATATCTTTCTTCACGAATGCGCCGTTGTAATAGACTGTGCCATTTATTATAAGCTTTTTCATTTTATCTCCTCTTTATTGTGTCGTTCCTGCGTAGGCAGGAATCCAGCCTGTTTTGTTTGTCGTTCCTGCGCAGGCAGGAATCCAGCCTGTTTTGTTTGTCGTTCCTGCGCAGGCAGGAATCCAGCCTGTTTTAAAGCACAAAATCTTCCTTTTCAGACAAATCTTCCCACTCCGGATTCATCTCCTCTATTATTCTCTTCTTCCAACTTCTTTTCCATTTCTTAAGTTGTTTTTCTCTCATTATTGCTTCCATAGGTGTATCATAAATCTCAAGATAAACAAGCTTAGTAACATTATACTTGTCAGTAAACCCCTTAAATGTATGGTCTTTGTGCGCCATAACACGCACTGCCAGATTGCTTGTCATCCCAATGTAAAGGGTACCATTGCGCTCGCTGGCAAGAATATATACATAGTATCTTTTCATAATCGGACTCTTTTAGGTTTTAAAACAGTGTTTGAATATTACATAGGTTACAAAGTAAACCAGGCACATAGGTTACACTATTACTTATTTATCCAAGCTTCATTCTTGGCAAGTTCAATCTTTAATTCCTTGTTACTTTGGGGCGCTGTGGAGCGTAGCGGAACAGCGCCCCAAAGTGGCTTCGAAGTCTTGCGGTAGTACTTACCACCATTCATATTAATCCTTGCTACTAGTACATCATAATAGTACACTTCCATAAATCCATCTTTCGTTTCTCTTATGCCTATGTACTTACCCTCTAACAATTGGCAAATATAATAGAAGCCATTTCGGTGAGAGAACTCACCGGAACGCTTTACTTTTCTGACTATTAAGTCTGAGTCGTATACAGGTTGTTTTCTCCGCAAAGGATACTTTCTGGTGCTCTTAATATACAACTCTGATGGTGTTATTTGCCCTAGAGACTCATGAGGACGCTCTTCATTATACTCTTGCCTGTATCTCTCGAACTCTTGTTGCTGTTCATATATGTTACTCTTAGGAGGCTTCGTTGCCTCATCTTTAAGTGTGCGATGAAAACGTTCCAGACGCCCATTCTGCTCAGGATGCCCTTTATCTATGCGCTCATGCTTGATACCCAGACTTATCCAATCAATTGTTAAACGACTCAGACCGGTTAAACTAGCCACAGCAAATGGAACCCCATTATCTGACCTGATTGCTTCGGGTAACCCATACTCCTGAAAAGCCCAATCTACCCATCTTTTAGTGTCTTCATAATTGGGACTGATAAGACTCTTGCAGAGTAACAGGCACCTGCTATAGTTATCTATTATCGTTAGAGGATAACAATACAATCCGTCCTTAGTTTTAAACTGCCCCTTGTAATCAATACTCCAGGATGCATTTGATTTATTGCTCCCCTTGAAAGGCTCTGTATAGGGTGGTACGGTTCTTCTGGGTTTACGCTTTTTCACTAAACCATTCCTCTTTAACCATGTCTGAGCTGTGCTGGCACATGGAAATTCCAAGGTAGGATGCTTCTTTGATAATACAGATACAAGCTTTTTTGGACCCCATTTGAGATGCTCAAGCTTAAAATCTATTAGCAACTTCAATACTTCTTGAGATGTTTGATTGGGATGACTCAAAGGTGCTCTGCTTTGATCCTTTAATCCATCAACGCTATACTTTTGATAGCGCCCTATCCACTTATATATTGTCTTTCTGCTGATCTGATATGATTCAGCTAACTCTGTTATCTTGTAGTTACCGCTTAACCAGTCTGATATAAGCTTCAATTTCTCGTCCATAGGTTTAATCTCTCTCCAGGGCATGGCATATTCCTCCATGCCGCTTCACTTATTAAAGTGTTACCTATGTGACAAGTTTACTTTGTATACCATCTCCCAAATCTATACCACAGGCTGGATTCCTGCCTACGCAGGAACGACACATTGATGTTTTCGTGTCTTCCATTGTATATTTAGCTCCTTATTGGAAAACAGGCTGGATTCCTGCCTGCGCAGGAACGACACCCTTTGTGTAGCTTTGGAAAGCTACACTACTACGCCTTGCCGCCCAGTATCAAAAACAGCAGCGCCATTCTGACTGCTACGCCATTGGCTACCTGCTCGATAATGATACTCTGCGTACTGTCGGCAATTTCCGGCAGAATCTCCACCCCGCGGTTCATTGGACCCGGATGCATAATCAGAGCGTCTTTCTTTGCCCACTTGATGGTGTCTTTGGAAAGTACATAGTGTTTGGTATATTCCTCCAGAGAGGGGAAAAGACCTTCAGTCTGACGTTCCAATTGCATTCTGAGTCCCATAACACAATCAGCATCTTTTAACGCTGTCTTGAGGTCATATTCCACTTTGCAGCCATAGACATCTTCCATATATCCCGGCATCAGGGTACGGGGACCACAGACTGTTACGGTTGCGCCCAGTTTCTTCATGCCAATCAGGTTGGAACGCACCACACGGCTATTGAGGATATCGCCGACGATGGTGATTTTGAGTCCTTTGATACTGCCAATCCTCTCCCAGATGGAAAAGATATCCAGCAAGGCTTGAGTGGGATGCGCATGACGACCATCTCCCCCGTTGATAACAGGTTTGCCGGAGTATTTGTGTACCAGTTGCGGACTGCCCGGACTGCTGTGCCTTATTACATAGAGGTCAATACCCATCGCATTCAGCGTATAGACCGTATCCTGCAGGCTTTCACCTTTGGATAACGCCGAGGTTGCTTCCTGGAAACTGACCACGTCTGCCGATAAGCGACTGGCTGCCAGTTCAAATGACATTCGGGTGCGGGTGCTGTTTTCGATAAAGAGGGTGCAAACTGTTTTGCCTCGGAGAGTTGGGATTTTTTTGTATTCACGCAGATTAATCTCTTTCATGCCTTTTGCAGCATCCAAGATATACATGATTTCTTCAGCTGAATAGTCGTCGAGGTCAAAAACATTGCGGTTGATAAAGTTGAAGGTGTTATTCATAAGCTTCTCCTTTCTGCCTCACCGGGCAAGATTAAAGGTAATATGGTATCTATTTTATAGATTGTGAGTTTTGGTCAAGGAAATTATGAACATATTATTTCTTCTGTGGAGTGTTATTCCCTTATGTCAGACCCGATAAATCCTTATATCATCAACAAAAGATATGTAGCATCTGTTCTAAAACAAATTATGCTTATTCTTATAAATCAAGATTTTCTTTCTTTTAACGAAGTCCATCTGCTTGTTAATTATTATTTCTTTTCCATGTATATCAATCTTAGCATAATAGTTTATGGTTACTTTTGGGGGAAAATCCTTAAACTCTATATCATATGCTCTTGAAAATATATGTCGAAAAATGAATGCGTCCAGACTGCCAGTTTTTGTAATTGACTGTCTGAACGCTATTGGTACTGATTGAAATTCCTGTGAAAAATACTGGCCATTCGCGTATACTAATGGCAATCCGTCCGGAATTGTTTGGTTGTTTTTCCTATCTACAATCCACAGATTCATAACTTCAACTGTGTAGGGTTTATTTTTATTATCCGCCTGTTTTATGGGAATAGTTAACAGCGCACATTCAGTATTTCCACTCTTTTCATTCAAAAAAGGACTAACCAATGACACAATAATGGCATCATTCTTGAATAACTGATAGGATTTGCCATATTTGTCTTTAACAAAATCAGCCTTATGTTCAAGAACGTAAATATAATGATGATATGTATTAATTTTTATGTAACGGTAAGTAAGCAGCATCGCACTGAATATGATAAATAAGACAATTGCAAAAACAGATATTTTAAGTAGCTTCCAACTCTTCATACAATACTCCTTTGCTTCTAATAAATCACCCTCAAAGCCATAGACTTTGCCAAATCAATTACTATTTACATCCTATATGTATATGTTTTCGGGAATTGTCCTTTCTCTTTGAAATAATTTTTGCTTTTTGTTCTACTTGTCAAGAAATATTTATTAGATAAAGTCTGTCCTTTTACTGTTCAAAGTATGTCCTCATTTCCTATTCGATTGATTAGCCGAGTATCAAGGAACAATCAGCGGACAATTGACGGACTTTAGTCCGCTGATTGTCCGCTGTGTGTTGACTGTGAGTTGTCTGATGAAACGTGGAGCAACGGAGCTGCAAATTATGAATTGGGAGGTGGGGACTGAGATGTATCCCATTCTTTAGAATGGTGTTATCCAAACTAAGATTTAGGTTACATCTTGCTCTGGCCTTAGGCTGGTCAGATATGCCTTCCTTATAATGCCCTTGCGATTCCTATGTAAGCGTATAGGGATTGAAGCATGGGTTTACTCTTGATAGAAGAGATTAGAAAAAGGACAGAGAAAGAGCAAAGAGCTTTCAATTAGATAAGCATGTCGTTAATTGTTATTCGTCAATCGTTAGTAATCTCTCTTTTCCTGCTCATATCTCTTGTGCTTGACGCAGAGAATTTACAGAGACTCTTGAGGGAGTCTTTTGGGACTAAAGTCCCTGCAGACTCCCTGATGACTCCCTGCAGACCCCTACCGTCAGCTAATATATAAAAGAGGATAAATAGAGACATAAGCAGGGAACAGTGCATTAGTGGAAGAGGAAGATCAGAGATATGTGGTGGTTAGTTCGGAGAACGAAACTATGTAACCCGGCACGTGAGTGCCGGGGTAATACCATCCTACAATATGAGTCCGGAGGACGGCACTGGATATGATGTATAGTTGTTTGTGTCGTCCTCACGGACTCTATTTGTTTTTCTTTCTCATGCACGGCACTCACGTGCCGAGTTACATAGTTTCGTCCTACCGGACTCTGTGTGATTTTTCCTCTCATGCACAGCACTCACGTGCCGTGTTACATAGTGTCGTCCTACCGGACTGTGCTCTCTGTGCCTCTGTGGGTAGAAAAAAGTGATAAAGTGATTAGGTTAAGATTCCCGCTTTCGCAGGAATGACACTGTTTCACCGTTCCACTGTTCCACCTTTCCACTAAATTCTCTGTGTCTTCGTGACTCCGTGTCTCTAAAAAGCAAAACTCTCTTTCCTCTCTTTTCCCTCCGTGTCTCTGTGGGTAGAAAAAAGTGATAAAGTGATTAGGTGATAAGGTTAAGATTCCCGCTTTCGCAGGAATGACACTGTTTCACCTTTCCACTGTTCCACCTATCCACTAAATAACTCTGTGTCTCTGTGACTCCGTGACTCCGTGTCTCTAAATAGCAAGATTCCCGCATTCGCAGGAATGACACCACCGTTCCACTGTTCCACCTTTCCACTAAATAACTCTGTGTCTCCGTGACTCCGTGACTCTAAATAGCAAAAACTCTCTTTCCTCTCTTTTCCCTCTGTGTCTCTGTGGGTAGAAAACATGGAATAGTATCCCGTGGTTCGACAGGCTCACCATGACACGGAGCGGGATACTATCGCTTTACTGTTGACAAGATAAACACTTACTCAAATTTGTCTGAGCATAGTGAAAACTTTCCCGACCCAATAACAAAGAGGTAAAGAAAATGGAAATCAACAAGACCTATGATCCTTCTCAGATTGAGAAGAAATGGTATCGGTTCTGGTCGGAAAAGGGGTATTTCACGCCTAGCATTGACAAGACCAGAAAACCCTTTACCATACTCATTCCCCCGCCGAATGTGACAGGAATCCTGCACATGGGGCACGTGCTCAATAACACTCTGCAAGATGTCATTGTCCGATATCACCGCATGTGCGGTGAACCGACTCTATGGCTGCCCGGTGTAGACCATGCCGGCATTGCCACGCAGAACGTTGTTGAAAAGCAACTTGCCACCCAGGGGAAGACGAGACATCAAATAGGTCGGGAAGAACTTGTCAGTCTGATCTGGAAATGGAAAGAAGAAAAAGGCGACAGAATCATTGAACAGCTTAAGCAATTGGGCTGCTCCTGTGACTGGACACGCCAGCGTTTCACAATGGACGAAATGCTTTCCAAAGCCGTGAAAGAAGTGTTTGTGAGCCTCTATAACGATGGCTTGATATACAAAGGGAAATACATTATCAACTGGTGTCCGCGCTGCGTGACTGCACTCGCTAATGACGAAGTAGAACACGCTGACGAGAACGGCAAATTGTGGTATTTTAAATATCCCTATAAAGACGGAAGCGGTCATGTAATTATCGCTACGACCCGTCCCGAAACCATGCTGGGAGATACTGCAGTGGCTGTTAATCCCAAAGATGAACGTTATCAGCATCTGATTGGCAAGGAATTGATTCTGCCCCTCACGGACAGGACTATTCCCGTGATTGCCGATGATTATGTGGATATGGAATTCGGAACAGGCTGCGTAAAGGTTACTCCTGCGCATGACCCTAATGACTTTGAAATCGGCAACCGGCATAATCTGGAACGCCTGCTGATTATGGATGAGCACGGCATTATCAATGACAATGCGCCTGAGCAATTCAGAGGCATGGACAGATACGAATGCCGCAAGAAGATAATTGAGCTTATCACTGAACAAGGTTTGCTGGAAAAGATATGTGACCACGATTTATCCGTGGGACATTGTTATCGCTGCGACACTGTGATTGAGCCATATCTCTCTGACCAGTGGTTCGTGAAGATGAAACCTCTGGCTATTGAAGCCATTAAAGTGGTGGAAAGCGGAGAAGTGAAGTTCCAACCGGAACGCTGGACCAAGGTCTATATGCACTGGATGAATAACATCCGTGATTGGTGCATCTCGCGTCAAATCTGGTGGGGACACCGCATCCCGGCTTATTATTGCGAAAGTTGTAATGAGATGATAGTGGCAAAGGAAATGCCTGCTTCCTGTAAATGCGGAAGCACAAAATTCCGTCAGGACGAAGATGTGCTGGATACATGGTTCAGTAGCTGGCTCTGGCCCTTTAGTACAATGGGCTGGCCTGATGAAACCGAAGACCAGCAATATTTTCTGCCGACTAATATACTGATTACAGCGCCGGAAATTATCTATCTCTGGGTGGCACGCATGATTATGTCCACTCTGCACTTTAAGAAGATGATTCCCTTTGATACAGTCTTGCTGCATGGTACAGTGCGTGATGAAATAGGCAGAAAGCTGAGCAAGAGCCTGGGCAATAGCCCTGACCCGATTGATATTATTGAGACAGTCGGAGCAGACGCTCTGCGCTTTAGCATAATCTTCAGCACTCCCAAAGGTGCGGATGTCATTTATAGTGACGCAATCCTGGAAACGGGACGCAACTTTGCCAATAAAATCTGGAATGCCTACCGCTTTATCATGATGAATGCGGAAACGATTCATGGCTTGCCTCAACGAGAAGAACTTGAATTGGAACTGGCAGATAAATGGATTTATTCTCGCCTGAATGAAGTGACCCTTGAGGCCAGAGCACATTATGAGAATTTGCGTTTGAATGATGCAGCACAAGTGCTGTTCAAATTTATCTGGGATGAATTCTGCAGTTGGTATATCGAGCTGAGCAAAGACAGACTGTATGCAGAAAGCGATAACGTAAGACCTAATAATGTAGCGCTGACTGCCAAGTATATCTTGCTGGATGTGATGCAGGCTTCCATGCGGTTGCTGCACCCGATTATGCCATTCATTACAGAAGAAATCTGGCAGGGAATTAAAACACATTTTCCGATGGAAAGTAGCGTAGGATTCCAATCATACAACACGCCTGAAGCAGCTTTGGAAAGCTACTCTACCCCTCAAAGTAGCGTAGGATTCCAATCCTGCGCAAATGAAGATTCCTTGATGATGGCACAGTTCCCGATTGCAGATGAAAGTCTGATAAATCCGGAAATTGCAGATGAAATGGCGTTCGTACAGGAAGCTATCGTGGCTATCCGTAATCTGCGCAAACAGGTAAATTTGCCACCAGGAACTGAGGCAGCCATTCATATCCGTTTAGCAGAAGTAAAGCAGCAAGCCTTGTTTAACCGGTATGAGTCCTACTTCAGAAAGCTGGCAAAGGTTTCTGATTTGAAAGCAGAAGTTACACTGCCAAAGCCTCCTGCTTCTTTGGCTGCTGTGGTACGTAATATCGAAGTCTTTATGCCTCTCAGCGGATTGGTTGATTTAGAGCAGGAAAAAGCCAGACTCACCAAGCAACTGGATAAGCTGAAGATGGAACTACAGAGCATTCAGAATAAGCTGAATAATGCTAATTTTGTTAATAACGCCAAACCCGAAGTTGTGGAAAAGGAAAAGGAAAAGCTGGCTGAGGTTAATACCAAGTGCGAGCTGACCCAAAGCCTGATTGCAGATTTGGGATAGAATAAATCATTCTATAATATCAGAGGGAGAGCAGAAATTGCTCTCCCTTTTTATAGTGAGTGGCTAATGGACAAAATAGACGATATGGACTAAATGGACGGAATGAAATCTGGAGAAAAGGCTAACTACTTAATGCCTTCTGGTAAAGGGTCTCAGGAGCTATATCCAGTTCTCCCTTTCCCCAGACCAAGGTGCCATACTCTATTGCAAAATTCTTAAAGAAAGATAAATCTGAGAACGGTTTGAACACATCCTCTTTACCTAAGTAGTCAGTAAGGTCAACCACGCCTTTCTTACCATCTTTAAAAGAGAGGGATATCTGGTAGTCTTTGACATAGGTAGCGTTTACAATTTCGAAATACATGTGTATCTCCTAATTTAAGGGATTGATATTAAAAAGTGGTTGTCTTTGCTCTGCAAGTTCCCAATCCTTCATAAGCTCTTCCTGATGATTGCTTGCCCATTCAATAACAAGCCCTAAAGCTCTGGATGAAAACTGACCAGCAATAATACTCAAATCTTCTATTTTAACCAGGATGTGTTCTTCCCCATAAATTGCATGAAAGTGCGGAGGATTATGATCATCATAATACATCTGAATCAGAATTCCAAAGAACTTACTTATTGTTGGCATTATTCTTCCTATAATTTAGCGTTACATTCAATTTAACATTACGTTGTGTAGTGTCAAGAAAAAATGTGCATCAATCATTATCGGAGACTATTCGCTTCCTTTTACAAGATTCAGCCCTAGTGATAAGCCTATTTGTTCATTCCTGACTTTATATTCTTTTGTATCTGCGTCCATGATTCCGTTATCCACTTCATAAATAATCCGGGCAAAGGCATTTTTATAATACAGGTTAATTCCGACGCCACAATACAAGCCATCTTCCAAATCTGAGTCAACTAACCGATTAGAGCTCAAATAGAAGTTGTACCCCAGATTACAGAGTAATTCGAGCTTAACAGTGCTAAAGGGTAAGTTCAGTCTGTTCGTCACATATACAGGAATGAAGTTGTAATCGTAATAGTTGTATCTGCTGACATAATAGTGATAATCCCAATCATTATAACTATATGATATAATAGTATTTGTCCGTGGATATTGATATTCTATGCCTAAACCTGCTTTGAGGTACTTATAATCAACAACCGGGCATTCAAGAAAGAAGGAATAACCGAATTTGTCATTCTCAATCACCTTCCGGTCATAATAACCGTCGTTAAGAAAATCCAGGCTGCTGATATGGTACTGTCTGATAAAATCATACTTCACCCCGACATCAATTGCAGATAAACTAACACAAAGCACAAAAAGAACGAATAAGCACATATACTTTATTGCCATAAAAACTACCTTTGCAGAATTCTAAGCATCAAACTCTGCAGGAAGACATCATTACAAGCGAACCCCTACAGCCACATTGATATGTGTGTCAACTATATCAATCTTATCATGTGTATTGAAAAAATCGACCATACTACTTGCCTGATTAACCTGATACAAAGCCTGAATCAGAAACTTATCATGGATAAAACCGATTCCCATTGCCCAATAAAATGTTCCCTTTGTATCGTTATAGAATCCGTTGTTATGAGATTCGAGTACATTAATGCCCCAGTGACCCAATACCTCGACATTAGTATTGATTTTGTCAATCGCCACTATCTCGCATTTAAAAGTAGCAAAAACAGGCAGGAATTTGTATGTAATATCCTCATCACCACTCCAGTATTCATAAACCAGCTTTCGGGTGGTTGGATATGCTGTACCAAAACCAATCTCCATATTGTGAACCGGAAACAGCACATTACGAAGAGGAAGTAGGACTTCGAGAGAATAGGTGGCTTCAGCAGCAGTTTTATATGATGTGGAGCTGCCAAATTCATGATAGGGAACATTGGGGTAGAGTATATCTTGCCTGCCAAAGACGTCCAAACCGGTAGTAACTTGAACTTGCAGAGCAAATATCTGTGATATGCAGACAAAAGACAGAATCAATAACAATAAAACAAGTTTCATTTCACCCACTAAACGCTGGTGGAGCTAAGGGGGATCGAACCCCTGACCTACTGATTGCGAACCAGTCGCTCTCCCATCTGAGCTATAGCCCCACTCTCTTTTTCAAACAGACGGGATGTACGACTTTCGTCAAGGTGAAAATGATATAAGATTCCCGCCTTCGCAGGAATGACGATAAAAAAAAGGTGAGCCGGCTGAGGCTCACCTAATATTTGTTTTAAGATTCCCGCTTTCGCAGGAATGACATCCTTCGACAAGCTCAGGATGACACGCTTATTTATACAATTTGCTATTTCATCAGCATCATGCGTTTGGTGGACGTATAGTTACCAGCCTGCATACGATATAAATAAACACCGCTGGAAACACTGATACCATTATCATCTTTACCATTCCAGGCTGCTTTATACATGCCGTTACCTTTGGTTTCATTAACCAGGGTACGTACTTTTTCGCCCTTCAGATTGTAGATGGTTATCAATACAGGAGCAGGAGTCTTTATGCTATAACTGATATTGGTATTGGGATTGAAAGGATTGGGGAAATTACCACTCAGAGCAGTTACAGTTGCAGGTATTATCGGGTCTTCATTAGCAGTTACATTAATGCTTACTGTATTTGAAGATGTTGATTCAAACTGGTTGAAGTAGACATTGGTAACATAATAAGTGTAGTCACCTTCAGGAAGATCGTTATCTGCGTATGTGGCTTCAGCGTTCACTGTAAAATCAGTAATCGTGGCTATCAATGCGCTATTTCTATATACTCTCAGAGCAGTAAGATTATCCCAGTTACGGTCATTATTACCTTTAACAGGAATTGGTCCCGGTAACCAGTGCAGTGTAACATCATTATTATTCAAAATTGTATAGTTCAATTCAGTCGGAGGGTCGAAAGTACTCTGTGTGAAGTCAGCCAATGTTCTGCAGGTAAAGTAATTACCGTCCGTTCTGGAATTGGCAATACCTACCATCGTAACTGCTGTTGTGGGAATAGTCGAACCGATATAATCCACATCATAGAAATTAGTGCGGAAATTCACTGAGTTTGTTCCATCAGATACAGGATAAACAATTCCATTGGCAAAAGTAGTCAGATCAGTGTTAATTGTAACAGCCGAAAATTGAATCAATTCAGATTCATAAGATTCGAAGTTATTAGTAAACTCAAGCAGACTAATGTTTTGGGGAATGACTATATTCCCTGTCGAAGAAGCTTCTCCGGGATTAACTGTTGGGACAAATTCCAACATACCGCCAAATTCGGTTAAAGTTCCTATCAATCCTGTAATTCCATCACCGATATTATAAGGCACATTCGTTGCATTAGCAAAGTCATCTATCAAGATACCGGCTGTGCTATCCTGCAAGAATTTCTGATTACGATAGCTTTGTTTGAATGTGAGAATAACTTCACCTGTCACTTTATAAATTGTAGCCCCTGTAGTTTGACTACGCAGAGCTGCAAGATTGGCGACTTCCACAGGATAAGTATACACAGCAGTAGCAACGACAGATGATAGCGTATTCAAGAATGCTATGGCTTTGATTGTCGTAGTAGCACTGACAGCGATTGGCGTAGTATATGTGGCAGAAGCTACAGTAGGTGCATCGCCATTCGTAGTGTAGTGAATAACTGCTCCGGCTGTCTCGCAACTCAAAGTAATTTGAACAGGGCTATTGTAACTGCCTCCGGGAGGATTAAAAGTCGGAGCTGCTACATCGCCGGCAGGTGTCTGGATATCGGCAGTATTCCTGGGAGTAAAATATGGTACCGTTAATGCAGAATTACAAATACCAGATATGTGCATAGGTATGGTTGGCAGAGGTTGCCCGATATAATCCACATCATAAAAGGAAGTTCTGATATTAAAGGTGCCTGAAGCATCGCTGACAGGATAGATAGTTCCATTAGCAAAATTACCTGTAGGAGCGGTAAATGAGCAATTCAATATCTTCACTAATTCGGATTCATAATTCTCAAAGTTTGTAGTCAACTCGCTCAAAGTAATAACCTGAGGAAGCACTACATTACCGGTTGAAGAAGGTGTAGTTATATTACTGGTAGGAATAAATTCCAGCATTCCGGAGTAATCATACAATTTACCTGTTAAGCCTGTAATCCCGTCTCCCACGTTAAAAGCAGTCGAGAGAACATTGGAAAGGTCATCCGTCATTATTCCCGCTGTTCCATCCTGCACCCATTTCTGATTGCGGAAGGTTTGTTTGAAGGTCATAACAACTTCACCTGTAACATAGTAAATAGTTGTATTATCAGCTGGATGAGCTCTCAATGCTGCTAAGTTTGCCACAACAATGGGGAATGTGTAAACAGCAGTTGCAACAAAGCTGTTTTCCATTCCTGCAGCAACTGTAATGGCTTTGATGGTCATTGCAGAAGAAACAGGAATAGGCGTTGAATAAACAAGCGAACTTGTGGTTGGAGCATTGCCATCAGTAGTATAATAGATAGTAGCATTTGGTGTTGTTGTTGTGATTGTAACATTGATGGGAGATGTATAGATTCCACCGGGAGGAGCAATAACAGGTGTAGCTGCTGATGGACCTGTATTGGGATTAAATGTATGCATTCCCAAATCTGCTATATAGTCCTGTGGTTGAACAATCCACTGTGAATTGTCAGCATTTGTTCCCGCCGATAAAGCCCAGTCTGTTGTAGGCGAAATAATCGTTGGTTTTCTGATAATAGTATGATTGAGCATAGCCTCTGTTACACCGGCAACATTCCAGGCAATCCCTGGATCTGTACCCTGTACACCGATAGCATCTATTAATGTTCCTCCCTGGAATAATCCCAGAGCATCGTCTCCATTATAAAATGTTACAGTGCTGGTTACGTCAGCCAAGGCAAGAATTGCTGCTATTGAGCCGGCATTTGCAATAATAAATACATCATTATTTGCCAGCGTTCCTGTTAATGTCAGAGGAGTAGTTCCCCAAGCCTGACCATTTGGTGCTAAGTTTACAGAATATTGACTTAAATCGACTGCATGACCGGTTCCGTTATAGATTTCCAAAGCTTTATTATTTGAGCCACCTTCAATGTATTCGGAAAAGAAGAGATTGGTAGCGACAGGAGGAGGTTCAATCCCGCCATTATCAGCACCGATAAGCAGGTTATTTTTTCCATAAGCAATAAGTTTGTTTGGAGCACCTGTGATTCCCATAAAACGAGTCGAATTAAATGTAAGAGCCGGGAATGTTTCCTGTGTCCATGTTGCCCCATCATTGACAGATTTAATGATAGACCAGGAGTTACCAATATTGGAGGAAGTATTATCAGAGCTATATCCTGATGCCCACCAAATTCCATTAGCATCGCACCAGACACCGTTCATATCATCCAAACAGCTTTCTGTTCCGGCTACCCAATCAGTAGCTGTTAATCCGCCTGTGGAAGTATGGAATATTTCTCCTAAAGAATTTACAAGTACTCCATGTAAATCATCTCTGAACCATATGTCACGAATCTGAGCGGTTGCAGTGCCAACTATTTGAGGAGCCCAGCTTTGACCGCCATTTTGAGTAACAAACAGTTGTCCTGCACCTGAACCAGCAAAGCCGGTGCTTTCTGTTTTGAAAAATGTGCTATAGAGGATACTGGTTCCAAGCCCGGTACCATTAAGCATTGTCCAGGTACTGCCGCCATCAGTTGTTTTGGCGCTGATATTGTTTGAGCCGACCACATACCCGACAAGATTGCTGACAAAGTAGATTTCAAAAAAAGATTGAGCTGCGGTAACACCAGAAACTGTATATGTTGTCCAGTCTGTTCCGCCATTGATTGTATGAAAAATCTTTCCTGTAGTCTTACCGGTTACCCAACCTTCCTGGGCATCTTTGAAGTAACAGGCATAATATGCATCGAAATTGCCTGGGATATGCAAGCGGGTAAAGTTCTGTCCGCCATTAATCGTCTTTAAAAGATAACCTTTATCACCAGCCAGATACCATGTGTTTTCATCAACAGCTTTAGCGCTGAATACATCCAAAGCGCTCATGACATTGTCAGTCCAGTTGACACCATTATTGGCAGAGGTCGCAATAGCGCCATTCCAGCCAACTGCTAAGAGATTACCGTTCGATAAGAGATTTAAACCTTCAAAATACAGGCCAAAATCATTAGTAACTGTTTCAAAGGTTGTCCAGGCAGTTGTTGTCTTTAATAATACGCCATTCCAACCACCGGCAAAACCGTTATTCCCTTCCAGAATAATGTCCTGCATATTGGTAGAAGCACCACCGGCTGCAATATGATGTGTCCAGTTTGCACCATTGTCAGGGCTTACACCCACATATCCGCTGCTGCCGGCTAAAACAACAGTTGAACCATACTGTCTGATTTTATAGAGGTGAGGATTACCCGTGATTGTAAGATTCATGACTGTCCAGTTTGCACCGAAGTTTGTTGTTGTAAGAAGTTTTGCCTGGTCGGGACTGCCATTATTCATTGCACAGAATCCAACTCCCAAGGCGTTCATGCTGATGGAATAAATCTGGTCAGTTGTACCGGAAGTCTGAGCTGTCCAGGTTGCACCATTATCGGTTGAGTAAGCTATTTTGCCATTCCATCCGGCAATCCAGATTTTACCATCTGCTTCATAATAACAACAGTTTACGTCGTCTACACCAAATATCGTCTGAGTCTGAGCAGGAGTTGTCCAGTCAGTTCCACCATTGGCAGTAATGCCGACTAACCCGTCTGCACTGACTATTACACCATGCTGTGCATCATAAAAATCGATATCATTAACATCTTTGTATACCTGATTAACTGCGTCATAGGCAGGATTAGGAAGAAAGTTCCATGTTTGTCCGTTATCAGTTGATTTTGCAAAACCGCCTACATAACCGGCTGCCCATAATGTTGTGCCAACTCTGTCTAAAGCATAGAAGTTGGTTGGAAATTGAGATTGTCTGATAATATCCCAGCTGTATGCCATACTGATTATCAGAAACAAAAGGCAGATTAAGAGTGTTTTTTTCATATTTATCTCCATTGAGTTATTACATATTTTATTAGTGAGTATTCCCACTTCTACAAAGTCATTATCTTAACATAGCTAAAAACGGCAAGGAAAAAAAGTTATGTACTATTAATATGTTAAACGGTAACCACTCAAAGCCAAGTTTATCATGCTCAGAATGTTGTTGACAGGAATATCATATATACAAATAATATAAATAGAGATGTTTCTTGCAGGATAATCCCGCTCATTGCTTAAGTATAGGGAATCAGTATGATAGACAAACTTTTTTGATATTTAGTTTAAAAAGGAGTACTCATGCAAGATAGTCCTGCTGTTATGCATATGAATAAGCACATTGAAGCACTTTGTGTAAAAACCGAAAGACTCAAACAGGGTAATGCAGCATAATATGTTACAGCATGAATAAAGAAAAGAGGAATCTTTGTTGAATCATAAGTTTTGGGACTCGCTTACTCTCTTTATTATATTCCTGTTATCACTGCTTCTCTTGTTTTCTGCTGTACAGTTAATTACACAAGGCACTGTGTTTCGAGGGCTTTCAAATCTGACAAATACTGTGCTTAATATAGTCTTTACTGCTTCCATCTCCCTGATGATTGTTGTGCTTGTTCTGGAAAACGGCTCTCCGGTCAGAACACTGGCCTGGATACTAGTATTGGTTTACTTACCCATAATTGGATTTATACTCTACATGTTCTTTGGAAGAAACTGGCGAAAATCCAGAATCTTCTCCAGAAAAGGGATAGAGGATGTTATCCAGTTACAGGAGCACCTGCTAAATGGTGATTGCCCTGAAAATCATGGTAACTATTTTGACAATGCACTTATCAACAAACTCGTCAAACTTCTTGAGAATAACAACAAAGCTATTCTCACCTGCCACAACAACGTTCAGATTATCCCGGACACACAAGCTGCTTTTGAGAAAATTCTTGAAGCTATCAGATTATCAAAACAAAATATTCATCTTGAATACTTTTCACTTGCCAATGATGAGACCGGCAAACAATTTAAGGATATCCTGATAACTAAAGCAAAAGAAGGTATCAGAATTCGCCTGATCTATGATGCCGTTGGTTGCTGGAAACTACCACGGCACTACAAGCAGAGTTTGAAAAAAGCAGGTATAGAAATCTATCCTTTCTTGCCATCACCTTTCCCGACTATCAGCAGCAGATTGAATTATCGTAACCACCGAAAGCTGATGATAGTTGATAACGAAACTGCTTTCCTTGGTGGTCTGAATATCGGTAACAAGTACATGAGCAAAAGTAAGTACTTCGGTTACTGGCGTGATACATTACTTATTATCACAGGCAGAAGTGTGCGCTCTCTCCAGGCTATCTTTCTGACCGATTGGTTCTTTGTTTCAAAGCAGAATATCCTGAAGGAATTTTTGGCAGAAAGCGCTGCAGAAGCAAGACTAAAAACTCAGGACAGCAATAAAAATGTCCCTGTACAAATAGTTAGCAGTGGTCCGGATTCCGACTGGGAAAGTATCATGCAAACTTATTTTGCTTGTATTGCCAATGCAACACAATCGGTTAATATAACAAGCCCTTATCTCGTCCTGAATGAAAGTCTGCTTATCGCTATTAAAACCGCATCACTTAGTGGAGTAAAAGTAAAAATCATTCTTCCTTCCAAGCCTGACCATCATGTAGTCTTCTGGGGCTCACGCTCATATTATGCAGAATTGCTGCAGGCTGGGGTGGAATTATTTGAATACCAAAAAGGATTTATTCACGCCAAAGTATTGATTATTGATAATGAAATAGTCTCCATTGGAACAGCTAATATGGACATGCGCAGCTTTAGCCATAATTTTGAACTCAATGCCATGCTCTATAACCGGGAAATTGCCTCAGTAGCAGAACGGCAGTTTCAGGATGATTTGGGCAATTGCAAGCAGCTTTTGTTAACGGAATTCTCTCAACGCTCTATCTGGCAAAAGACAAAAGAATCTATTTGCCGGTTGTTTTCACCCCTACTATAGTAAAACTCAGAACCTCAGATAAACAGTCTACCAAAAGCTCTATCTATAGAAATTAATATTGCTTGACCCGGATCATGTCAATCGCGTCCAAGCTATTGGCATGATATTATTGTCAGTGGTCGTTATATTATTGTAATATAATTCTTTAGGAGGATAAGCGGGAATGATATTGTGCTTGACAGCATTATAGTTGAGTAAATATTCGATTCAGGATTTGACAGGGGGTTATATGAAAACAATACGTTCGCTTTTATTTGTTTTGGTTTTATTTATTAGTGTAAATTTATGTGCTTTACCGGGGCAGGTTCAAAAACCGGTATGGAATGTGCAAACAGATGTTATCAGTTGGACTGTCGTTAGTGGTGCTCTTGATTATTCTCTGCAATTGTATAAAAATGCTACAGCTTATGGGACAGAAGTTACCGGCGTAACCAATCTCTATTTTGATTTTCATTCAACCCTATTATCCGATGGTGCTCCACTTAGCAACAACAACAAATACACAGTTAAAGTCAGAGCACGTGATGGTAGCGGATACGGAGCTTATTCATTATTGTCTCTGAATAATGTTAAAGGGTTGTCCAATATAACGATAAAAGGCTTAAATGCTGATGATAACAACGATGGTTATCCTATCTGGAATTCAGGTGGTACCAACACTGCTTTTGTCTTTAATATAGCAACATTAACATATACAGCCAACATCAGGCATGAATTACGGGGTTTGTTTATTTATTTTCCCAATCACACAACTCCGAATAGCAACAATCCGGTTGAAGTAACCAATATTTTCAATCTAACTACTACAGTATTGGCTGCAACGACTACTCCTGATTCTGCTTATACCGATCTGGAGATGGCAAGGCATGCCAGTACGAATGAAAAGAACGTTATTACTATCATTGTCAATAAAAACAACACAGGCTTTGAAAGAACCTATACTTTAAATTTCCGACGCAGAATGGGTTGTGCAGTTGCTTCTATGGCTTTGTTGCAACCTGCTTCTACTGCCAGCCCTCTATACAGCATCTCTGCAAATAAGCAATTCAGTTCTGCTCTCTCTGGAAGCAATGTCTCATTTACACCCGGAACTGATACTCCATTGCTGGTTAACGGAGATACAACACCAACTTATACAACACTTAGCTGGTTTGTGATGGCCGAGACCGGCACCGCTTATATAGACCCTACCGGACTTTTGCATCCTTTGAGTAATGGTACAATCAAGGTAAGAGCAAAAACAACTGATGGCACAAACCTCAACCGTGTTTCCAAATACAGCTATAACATTACAGGCATGTCCGGCTGGTCACCTCATCTGGGTAATCTTGTGGTCAGGGATGCGAATGTTCTATCAGACACTTTGACTATTAATCCTGCTTTCAGTGCTGACAAACCAAATGGAACTGTTTTCGAAGTAACAGTAGCAGCCGGCACGAGCAGTATTAATGTCTCAACCATGGTGCCCACTGATTGTGAGTTGTTTATAAATAATAGCCTTGTTACAAATAGCAGCGATTCAAACATCAAGGTAAAGAAGGGACTGAATACTTTTACATTGAAAGTAAAAAACACCGCTGGAGCTTCCAGAACCTACGCATTGCAAGTTACTAGGGAAGCTAATTCCAAACTCCAATATGGTGTACAGACTGTAGCAGGCAAGTATCCTTATCTTTCCGCACCCAATGGCACTCAGTTCGGGTTGGATACTGCTGAGCACAAAGACAGGATGACAGTAGAAGCTTGGGTCAAATGGACAGAGACACCTCCCAGCGCTGCAATTAATCAATGGGCAAATATTGTCTCTTTAGACAGAGCATATCAAAGTGATACCGGTCAATTCTGGCTACAGCACGATGTTACTAACACAAAATTTGAATTTGCTCTCAGAACGACTACCGGCAGAAACTTTGTGCAATCCCGGACTCAACCCATGAAAGATACATGGTATCATGTAGCAGGAGTTTATACCGGAAGCTATATCAAACTCTTTATTAATGGAGTGGAAGAGGCAAGTGCATCAAGAACAGGTGATATCAACCCAATAACAAATATCAACCCAAATCCTGACCGTCTTTGGATTGGTCGTAGCCCCAGTTTAGGAACTAATGACCCGGGTACACGAATATTAGTTGGAAACATCCGTGGAGTTGCTCTTTGGATGGGAAATTATAAAGACAGTGGTCAAATTGCCGAAGACTATAGGGATACTGTTACAAATGAAACCTTTGTCCCAGATGAAACACCCTTTCCGGATTATTACTGGATGTTAAACGAAACAACCGGCTCCAGCGGGACTACAGTTTCACCTACATTTGGCTCTGTAAATCTAACTATGCAAAGCATGACCACAGCTTCATTCTCAGCCGGTGGCACAACCAACGATAATAACAGCACAATCTTTACATACAGACCGACCCGAATGGATTTGCGCAATACCAGCACTTCTCAGTCTGCAATCTTAGTTGATGCAGGCAGCTATACTGCTAATGCTAAATATATTCTTCCAAGCTCTTTAACCAGCCCTACCTATTACAATGTCTGGAATCCTGTATCCGGTGCTTATCAATCACCAACTTTTTTTAGCGCAAGTACCGGGATTCCTTTTTATCATAATCCATCTTCAACCAGAGCCAGATTTTGGATACCTATTGTGTTGGGTGGTAATGCTTCTGTTAACGCTTACTTCCTTGATGCATTGACGACTGATTACGCTTCATACCATACTCAGTTGCCCTGCAGCACTCCTACGGCAATGACATTCGGCAGCACCTTTGATATTACAGGCTACATCGTTGGCAGTACCCGATATCCGACATCAAACAAATATGTGGTATTGGGGTATAACCAGTCTGATAATGGCATTTTAATCTCCGCTACCTCAACAGATATCGCTGCCCGTGGCAGAACTCAGTTTAAATTGGCTTCTGACCAAACTATCAAACGGATTGAAATACGGACTTTGGATGATATCCTTATTAGTTCCATCACCAATGAATCTGGTTGGTCAGGCAATGTTACGCTTGAAGATGAAACTCTCCCCGTAGAATTAAGCTCATTCACTGCAATTTGCTCTTCAGACCTTTTCGTTAATCTTACCTGGGTAGTAGAATCAGAGATTAATCATCTTGGTTATAATGTCCTGCGTAGTAATGACGACAACCTGACAAACGCCATCACTATCAATCCTTCTTTTGTATCGTCCGGAAGCGCAGCAGGTACTCAAATTACTTATTCTTATCAGGACGAAGAAGTGGCTAATCATAATACATATTGTTATTGGCTGGAAAGTATAGATTTAGATGGAACAGCTTATTACTTCGGACCGGTTAATGTTATCGTCAATTATGATGGTGAACCGGTAGTACCACCTGTCATTCCCACAACCACAGAATTGCTTAATGCCTACCCCAATCCTTTTAATCCGATGACAACTATTCCGTATACTGTGAAAATAGGTGGAGACGTCAGAATTGATATCTATAACACTAAAGGACAAGTCATCAGGAGTTTTAGCAATCTCCATGACAAAGCAGGTTACTACCAGATTGCCTTGGATGGAAGGGATCTAAACAATAAATCCCTAAGTTCTGGTATTTACTATTACAGAATGTCCTCAGGCAAATTTACTGCCAGTAAAAAAATCATCTTGGTAAAGTAACACAATATAAGCCGACAATAAGAAGCCTGACATCCAGAGCCTTTCTTATCCTTTGAAAGGCTCCGGATGTCAGGCTTCTTTTATAATTACATATCTTATTATTGCTAGTCTCTGCACAAGATGGAAATATGGTCTCCAGAATTGAAGAAAATCTCGATTTTGTTTTTAATACCTCTTGCTTTAACAGCCTGGCTCCAATCGTCATATTTGTATTCAGAGCCACCTGAATGCATCGGAATAATCACAGTAGGATTGAGTTTTTGAATAAAATAATCCGTGCCGGTATTAAGTGCTTCCACGTCATTCATGCCGCAACCCAACATTGGTAAAAAGGCAAAATCCAGCCCCTTGATTTGTGCTGCCAGATGGTCAACAGAACGTGAATAATTGTCTGGAAGCGTTTTACTTTGATTGACAGCATCACCGCTATGGAAAAATTTCAGCCCATTCATTTCAACGTAAAATCCACTGCCATCGTCAATAGGTGAACTGAGCGTCCTGATTTTGATGCCGTCCACAATGCAGGAAGAATCTTTTGGGACAAAGACATAGCCGGGCAGGATATAATTATTCTGCCGATAATCATTGGTAGCTTCAGGTCTGAAGCCAAAGATGTATTTTAGTTTAGGGATTTCGTTCTGCCAGTCAAGAATGCGTTTATCATAGTGGTCCATATCGCTGTGTGATACAAAGACATAAACATTTAAATCCTTAATCTCTTCAGGATTTATCCAGCCGTTATAAAGTGATGGATTATTTGCAGTGGGTTGCTGTTTCCAGTAATCAAAAATCAACAGATTGTTGTCTTTACGCACAGCCATACCGCTGTGTTCCAGATACCAAATACCTGTTTCAGCTTTGCCGGATGAAAAGTCGAGTCGATTCTGAGCTTGGGCAACCTCACGAAATCTGCTCTTGGCGTTATTACTCCTAAGTATTTCTATCACATCTGTTTGAGCATAACGCATTGCATAATCCAGCGGTGTAAGTTTGTCTTTGTCTTTCGCGTTAAGATTTATCCCCTTACTGATGAGAAGCCTGACCAAATCAGAACTACCTTTGATGGCGGCTATATGCAGAGCATTTTGCCCTGTCTTATCCTGCTTCGAGATATCGCAACCCGCATTGATTAACAGGTTGGCTTTGGCAAGATTCATAGTCTGGCAGGCTTGTATTAAAGCAGTCTGACCGCGATTATTCTGAAGATTAAGCTTGGCTTTGCGCTGCAGCAAAACCTGCATAGGCGCCAGACTATCTCCATAAACTGAACAAATCAAGGCTGTATTGCCATCCCGGTTTTGAATATTTATATCCACACCTTTGTCCAGAAGATAGGCAAGCAATTCAGCGTTTCGGGTAGCAGCATTGATGAGAGGCGGATTGATAGTATTTGTGCAATTCTGAACGGGGGTGCACTTTTTGCCTGTATAATCTACCCCACGCTCAATAAGATAGTATGCCATCTCATTATTATCCCAGAGGATTGCGGCATTGAGAGGGGTCACTCCGCTCATATCTGAAAAATTGAGATTCGCGCCATTACTGATGAGGAATTTTGCAAAGTCGTTCTTTTTCATTTCAATGGCAAATTGCAGAGGAGAAGAACCATCATTAGGTTTAGCAATATCAATTACAGCACCATTATCGAGCAGAATTTCAGCCAGTTCAGTGTACCCTAAGAAGGCTGCCACATGCAGTGGTGCAAAGTTGTTGCGGTCAAAAACACCGTTTATCTTTGCACCCTTTTGGATTAGCAGTTTCAGCATGGCAGAATCATTTCGGTACACTGGTTGAGTGATGGCAAGGTCTCCCGGTCTGGTTCTGAAATTCGGGTCATACCCCTTGTCAATCAGATAGCTGACTAATTCTGTGTTGCCGCTGTTAATAGCTACAATGAAGAAATAATCATCAGGATTATTGAGAACGGGGAAAGTAGCGCCTTTTTCCAAAAGCAACTTCAGTGCATCCAAATGACCTCCGGCAACTGCTTTGTCCACGGGTTTCCATTGGTCGATACTATCCTGATTGGGATTCATGCCTTGTGCAATGAGATAATTAATAACTTCCAGATTCCCGCCTACCGCAGCCCAATGTAAAGCATTTCCGCCTGTGCGGGTATCAGTTGCATTGATGTCTGCTCCGGCGGTAACAAGTCTTTGGACTAATTGCAGACTATGTTTTTGAGCTGCCCGATGGATAGGCAGGACACCATTTTTGTTCCCAAGGTCCAGACGTGGTCTGTAATTCAGCATTGCCAGAGCCATTTCAGGATTAGTATCTGTCAATGCCAGAAGCAAAGGTGTATTGCCATTGGCATCCTGGGCATCAATCAGCATGGGATTTTCTTTCAACATTTGGTTCAGAGCTGTTATGTCTTTAGCTACAACAGCTTCATGGACAGTCATTGCAGAAATTCCTAAACAATATAGGCAGATAATAGTAATCAATATATGACGCATCAGTCCTCCCACCGGAAACTGCAGTGTATTAGCATTCTTACTGCGCTCAAATTACTTTGTTTGGCAAAGCAGCAAACTGTCAAGCAGGAAAATTATCGTGGTCTTACTATGCGGAACCGTTTCATCTTTTGGGAATTGCCTCATCAGGAATGACAATGGCAAAACGGCAACGGGGAGCGCCATCGAGCAGAGACTCAAGCACTTCCACATCCAGCGTTTGTCCGTAAATCAGGTCAAATGGCTGTTTCTCATACCCTCCGGTGCAATAGCACCATAGAGAAGGCACTTTCCTGCCATCCAGCAAAGCGGTTCTTACAAACGGGCAATGACAGGCAAGATAGCTTTTTCTGACAGGGTCTTTCTCTTTGAGATACGCATCAGGATTGTAGGGAATTTTTGTGATATAAATCCTGTTACCTTCGCGCACTCCGCTTTCAATTTCGGGATTATGCTTTACGAATTCAACTACTTCAGGTGTGATACGCTGCTCATACCACAGTTGCCCACTGTCGCAATGTTCCTGCAATTCATCAATTAAACGCTTATGCCGCCACTTCAGAAATTCATCAATATTACCACTTTCGGCAAAATACTTCGTATGCTCCTTAAAATGCTCATCAGGTATCCGGTGATGATTGCCCGCCAGCACCTTACGGCAGATATCCTCAGTTAGCACGTTTCGCAACCGGGCAATGTAATCTGCAATCAAAGGAGGATAATCTTCCTGCGGAGTTCCCAGAGGTAACAGCTTCAACCCATCAAAGACTTTACCATCGGTTACAGAATTTGTCAGATTTATTAAGCTCTCCCGCTGACTCTCAATGACTCCGATAGTTCCCAGCATTGTGATAAGATATGCCATTTCATCTAATTGCTGCTTAAAGCCATAATACCGAATCAGAGCAATAATACGCTCAAAAGCCTCTTCACTTCCAGCCATCCGCTGACGACAATAGTCTTGCAGGCAGATTGGGGTGCAGTGCTCTTCTGAGCCTCCGCAGAATTCAATGTAGTCATCAATTTCATTTATGGCAGCATCAATCCTGGTTGAATCCAAACCCTGTTTAGTTAATTGTTCATGGAATGTGGCTCTGTCTTCCATTTCAACTCCTTCAGACGGGTAATCATAGAATTACTTTGCCTTTCAATAGATAAAGCTTATCTATTTTTTCTTTGAAAAAGTATATAGCAAACCACCCTTAATCCAGTCATATTCATCCGAACCATCACCATAATAATCTCGTTTGGCATGATAAATACTAAGGTTGTTTGCCTTCATCTCAATGAAATACAAATCATTATTTGCCAGGATTTGGTCATATCTCGCATACCCACAGTCCATGATTACCTTGTATTTGCTAAACAAATCCAAGCCTGTAACAGTGCCATCGGGGTTAAACCTGATTTCTTTAGCCGGAGTAAATGTATAATCCAGATATGTTCCGGCTATTACGACTGAATTGAGCAGTGAGTCCATATTGGCAATTCTGATATATTTATCCATTTTAACCGAATAATCTTCTGACCAGTATGCTACATTTTTATCATCGGGAAGGAACTTCAGCTTAAAATGCCACCGGCCAAAGTCGCTGATAAAGACCAGAGAATCCCTTTTTTCATAAGGTATATATGCCTCACGGAATTCATCAAACCTGTGTTCATTCGATACATAGAATTCGTTGGGATTGGAGGACTTATCCTTAATTGTAAAGCAAGGCCATTCACCATCAGTTTTAAGTGCCTGCATGGGAGATTTGGTTTTGATAAGCTCATCATAGTAAGCCTGCTTGAGCCATTCACCGGCAGTCATCTTTAGAAAGGCTTCACGTTCGGATGCCGACATCATAGCTCTAGAAGGTTTTTGCGGTGTAACAGGAGTTGCTAGGGGTGTGGGTTTAGATTTTCCCTGACAATACAGGCTGCCAATTGTAATCATAGCTAAGAGTAAAAGAAGAATACGTTTCATAGTGCGTTTCCTTATTTAAACTATTGATAAAACTATATGTATTTACAGTATCAGATTTTGGCAATAAATATCTTCTGCTATTTCTCATAATTCTGAGGTAAAGAAAAAGCCTGTCTATCCTTCGACAAGCTCAGGATGACAGGCTTCTTTTTTTTTAATGTCTATTCTATTTATAGTGTTTTACAAGTCACTGCGGCATGATTGCCACAGCTACACATTTAATTCTTAATTCTTAATTCTTAATTATTTTATGATAGCCAGCACTTGTCCTTTGCTTACGCTGTCACTGGCATTAAGCGGTGTGCTTGCCACTATTCCTTTTACAGGGCTGGGGATGTTGTTATACATCTTCATAGCTTCGAGCACAAGGATAGTCTCGCCTATTTCGATAGTATCGCCGACTTTCTTTTCATATTTGACCAGCATTCCGGGCATAGGCGCAGTAATCGGAGTACCGCCTTCAATGGACTGGATTCCTGCCTGCGCAGGAATGACGGGTACGGGGGCGCTGGTCTGAGCAGGGGCACTTGTCTGAACTGCTGCGGGAGTTGCCACAGGTCTGGTTACCTGAGGAACAGGTGTTGCAGGACGTGAACTCACCACTCTGGGAGCTCCGCCTTTTTCATTAACTTCGACGAGATAGTATTCACCATCTACATAAACATCAAACTGTCTGATGCCTTCGGGTTTTACAGGAACGTCTTTATTGGGCTTTTCCATCAATTCTCCAGCCTTTGCTTTTTTTATTAATTCATCTATTGCTTTGACCTGTTCAAGCGTAACGGGTTTTGCATCTTCAGGAACAGGAATAATATTATATTTCCATTTCAGGAAACGCAGGGCAGTAATGTCATACAAGGCTACTGTCAGCTCATCATCAATATCTTTTGCCAGGTCTTTGCAGCTTTCTTTCACCTTTGTCATTGCAGGTTCTATCACATCACCGGGACGTGCAGTAATAGGCGTCTCCCCTCTGGGATAATCCTTCAGAGCTTTCTTCTGAACTTCTTTATCTATGGGCAGGGTAGTCTTGCCATACAGTCCGTAACATAAGTCTTTAACCTGCTCGGTAGTCCTGGAATATTCGCCCGGCTTAGTATCAAACAGTGCATTATTCACAGCCTGAATACCCACTATCTGACTTGTAGGAGTTACCAGAGGAATCATACCCAACTCTTTGCGAACTTTGGGTATTTCGGCAAACACATCATCCAACCTGTCCAGAGCATCCATATCTCTGAGTTGATTTACCAGATTGGAAAGCATACCGCCCGGAGTCTGATGAATGATTACATCTGTATCAATGATGCTGAACTTTGTATTATCAGCAAATTGCAGATACTTGGGAATTACCTTTTCCAGTTCTTTATCGATTTTATTCAAAAGCTTGATGTCAAAACCTGTATCACGATTCGTGCCGAGCAGGCTGTTTACCAGTGGTTCAACCGCTGCGTGTGAAGTCCTGTAAGCATAAGGAGCCATGCATGTGTCAATAATATCAACACCTGCCTCTATGGCTTTAAACAGTGCCAAATCTCCCATGCCGGAAGTGAAATGTGTATGCAGATGAATCGGAACTTTCACAGCTTCTTTGAGAGCTTTAACCAGATTGTAAGCATCATAAGGAGCAACCAGACCTGCCATGTCTTTGATGCAGATAGTGTCTGCGCCCATTTCTTCCAGTTGTTTGGCTTTATTGACGTAGTAATCAATGTTATAGACGTCTCCGCCCATGCGCTGTTCGGTCAGGGAATAGCAGATTGTAGCCTGGAAGTGCTTTTTGTTCTTCTTTACAACCTTAGCTGCAGTCTGGAAATTCCTGAAGTCATTCAAAGCATCAAATACCCTGAAGATATCAATGCCATTGTCGCTGGCTCTTTGCACAAAAGCTTCCACCACATCGTCAGCATAATTACGGTAACCAACCAGATTTTGCCCTCTCAGCAGCATAGAGAAAGGAGTCTTTTTGATATACTTTTTCAGGGTGCGGATACGTTCCCACGGGTCTTCATTGAGATAACGCTGCATCGTGTCAAAGGTAGCTCCGCCCCACATTTCCATGGAGTAAAAGCCCACTTTGTCCATATCCTCAGCCACCACGACCATATCTTCAGTCCTGCCCCGTGTGGCAAAAAGGCTTTGATGCCCGTCCCTAAAAGTCAAATCCTGTATCTTGATGGGATTTGGTGCTTTGGGTCTGTCCGGTTCATACCGCATCTTGGTCATTTCCAGAACGCCATGTTTATCCATGCGTGTTCTCCTTAGTTTTTTATATATATTTTTTAACAAGCAGGGTAGCGTAGCATTCCAATGCTGCGCAAAATTCTGTTATCCTTATATTGATAAGTGAACAAGCAAGATGCTTATTCTACTATTATTTATTTCTCTTGATAATTCTGCGTTGAACAGTGTCTCTGTGCATCATAGTCTGCTGTCTGCCCCAATACGTCCACTGCGTCGGTTGATGCGTAGGCAGCTTTTCGGGATAGTCATATTCTTCATTCTCGCTGTTTATCATCGAGACAACAGCACTGATAGCTGCAAGTTTCTTTTTATCTTCCATTAATTACTCCGTAATACGTGATAAGGTGGAAAGGTGATAGGGTGATAAGGTGGTTGAATAACACCGTGATAAGGTGATATGGTGTTTTCCAATCTCATAATCTTTTACTATTCCTTTTCAAGTCATTCTGCGCAGGCAGGAATCTTAATCTTTTTCTTACCGTAATATTATTGTCCCGGCTACTTTCTTTGTGTCTCTGCATCATTGTGGTTAAGTTCTTTTACGTGTGATTCAAGTGATACGTGTTTAAAAACCACCTTATCACCCTATCACCTTATCACCTTTCCACCAATTCATAATTCATAATTCATAATTCGTAATTCCGTTACACGGGAATGTTTCCATGCTTCTTCGGTGGCAGGCTTTCACTCTTTGTGCACAGGATTTCCAGAGCGTCAATAAGTCTGGCTCTGGTCTCACTGGGACGGATTATCGCATCCACGTATCCGCGTGAAGCAGCTACGTAAGGATTATTGAATTCTGTTTCATATATCTTAATCATTTCGGCACGTTTGGCTACTTTATCTTCTGCTCCGTCGATTTCTTTGCGGAAGATGATATTCGCAGCGCCCTGTGCACCCATAACTGCAATCTCTGCCATAGGCCATGAGAAAACCATATCTGCTCCCAGGTGACGGCTGCTCATAGCGATATAGCTTCCGCCATAGTCCTTGCGGGTGACCACTGTCAGTTTGGGAACGGTTGCTTCACTATAGCACCACAAAAGCTTGGCTCCATGCCGGATGATACCATTCCATTCCTGATGTGTGCCGGGCAAGTATCCCGGAACGTCAACCAAGGTCAGAAGCGGTACATTGAAAGCATCGCAGGTGCGGATAAAACGGGCTGCTTTATCAGATGCATCAATATCCAGACATCCGGCTAAGACATTGGGCTGGTCTGCCACAATACCGACCACTCTGCCATTCATTCTGGCAAAGCCGACCACGATATTGCGGGCATAATAATGATGCGGTTCAAAGAAAATGCCATCATCCACAATGGAATGTATCACATCGCGCATATCATAGCTTATCTTCGGGTCGTCCGGTATGATAGTATCAAGCTCAGGACATTCCCTGTGCGGATTATCAGTGCATTCAATTATCGGTGGGTCTTCCATATTATTGGAAGGCAGGTAGGAAAGCAGGGTCTTCATTTGTTCAATCGCATCTTCGTCACTTTCACAGGCAAAATGGGCATTTCCGCTTTTACTGTTATGCGCCATTGCGCCGCCCAGCTCTTCCTGAGTGGTCTCTTCACCTGTCACAGCTTTGATAACTTCCGGTCCTGTGATGAACATAAAGCTGGTATTTTTGACCATAAAGACAAAATCTGCCATAGCAGGAGAATACACGGCGCCACCGGCACATGGTCCCATTATCGCTGCAAGCTGTGGAATAACTCCGCTCGAACGTGAATTACGGAAAAAGATATCGCCATAGCCACGCAGTGCATCCACACCTTCCTGAATACGCGCTCCGCCACTGTCATTGATTCCAACTATGGGAACACCGGATTTGAGCGCCATATCCATCACCTTGCAGATTTTGGCAGCATGCATTTCACCCAGGCTACCGCCCCGCGCTGTGAAGTCCTGTGCAAAAGCAAAGATAGGACGTCCATTCACCAAACCGTGCCCTGTAACAACACCATCGGAGGGAATATCAATCTTTTCCATACCGAAGTTATCACAGCGGTGATGCATAAACATATCAAGTTCACGAAAAGTGCCGGCATCAAACAACAGGTCAAGCCTTTCACGGGCTGTCAGCTTTCCACCATCATGTTGCTTTTGGACAGCTTTTTCTCCGCCCATTTCACGTGTTTTGGCTTCTTTTTCTAATAGCTTCTCAATCGATTCCTTAGTTGAGGACATAAGGTCTCCTTCTATAACTCATTTATTTTAATAACTTTAATCCAGTTTATGATTGAATATCTTTATTTAAAAGGATTGGCTAATCGTCAAGGGAAAAGTGAGGATCTTAGACCACTAAATACACGAATATAGAGTACGAGTGAAATTGTAAATAGTATAACTTTTGCTGCAAATTTGCTTGTTGGGAACTACCCCAATATAAGGTTTCTGCAAATATCCACATAGAGATTCAGAGAAACCTTCAAGCTAATCCCATTGAAAAGGTAACACAATCAATAAATGATAAAAGGATCGGCACAATATTCCGTGTTATTCAGAAACAATAGTTAAACTTAATCATTCGCTAGGTCTAGCTGTCCATATTGCCTTACCGCTTTTAGGATCAATCTCCATCTCCCATATATATTTTTTCCTTGTAATTATTATCGTAAGAATTATTGCTCCTCCACCAAGCACTGTCGCAATCCCTCCCCCCACTAATAGTGATAATTTTGTAGTCGGTTCTGGATCAAAGAAAGCTAGTAGGATCATACCTGCCCCGAACAACATCAACCCTCCCGCAGCAGCTATTGCGAGCTTCTCACCAGTATCTAAAGGAATACCCTTAGGCGGTGTTGATGAATCATCTTTATTGTAAGCTGTTACTCCAAGAGGAATCATATTCTGAACTAATAGTACAGCAACCCAACCTGGAAGAGCGGTACCCCAAATCCATTTTGCGATGTTCAATGGGTTGTCTGAGTTAGGTTTCCATTCCAAGTCTACAGTCTCAATTTTTAGTGTTTTCTTTGCTTTCATTGCTTTTGCAACTTGATTCTGCCACCCTTCCTCACTTGTTTTAATTATCATTGCTTCCTTTTCCAACAGCTTTTCTGTCGACAGTTTCGTATTGGACATAATTTCTCCTTATCTCTAATCTCTATACTTCCAATTGCTTTATACTTAATTTGCAGTTAAATTCTTTATTTAAACTTAATGTCATGTCGTCAAGGGAAAAGTGAGGAGTTAGTGGTGAACTAATTTTATAAGACCAACACATAGAATAATTTTCATTGAAGCTAATCATCAAAGATTATCTAAGAAGGATCATCCTTTTCTGTTTCTGAGTGCACTTCCTTCTCTTCTTGCTCTTTGGGCTGCTTTTCATCAGTAACTTTAGGACAAGAATCAAGAGATTCACTTGCTTTTTTCTTTTCAGGATCAAATGGGATTTCTACTATAATTGGTTTGTCGCTATTTATTCCCTTCCCAAAAGCTATCATATTCAAATGTGGCAAATTGGGTATTGCCTTTACCATATCGGAACTGTATACATTTTCCAAATAGTCAAGACTTGTTCTATCAACAAGATTAAACGTAAAATATGTATTGCATTGCGAAAGGAGAGTTTTGCTAACTAAAGCTGTTCTTTGGGAAATAAGAATAAGCCCAATTCCATATTTTCTTCCTTGAAGCGCAATCTGTGACATTCTGCCAATTATACTTTGTGTATCTCCTTTATCATAAGGAAATAAATTTGTTTCGGGTACAATAGTATGAGCTTCCTCAAGAACGATTAAAATGTTCTGTGCTTTTCTATGCTTTCTTGCCCATTCAAAAATGCATGATAGAAAAAGCTCAGTTGCTCGTAGAGTAGTTCTAGTGTTGGCAATATCGGGTAACTCGAAAATGCCTAAATTTGAATCAGTCTTTTCTAAAAACTCATCAACACGTATTTTTACTGCTGGTTTAATAGTTTTTATGAAACGTGTAAGCTCTCCTTTTTCTTTACCAGCACCGTATTCTCCTGCTTCAACTTTATCATATAAATTATCTAGTTCATCGTTTTCTTCTTTAGAGAAGCCCATTGTAACTGGGGTTAAATCGAATAATCTCTTCTTATACTCATCAGTAAAATCAACACAAAAAATTTTAGAATTATGTGTATAAGCATGTCTAATAATTTCAAGAGCCATTTCAGTTTTTCCAGTGCCTGTTATTCCAAGTATTGCAGTATGATAATAAATCATATCGCTAAAATTTGCATAAACTGGTAAATTAGACCCAGGAATTTTTCCTAATTCTATATAACAATCTTCAGATTTATTTTCAAAAATTTCTTTATTATCCTTTATGCTAAATACTGGAGAGTTCATATGTGGTATCCATTTGAACTTTCTAAAAAACCTATCCTCGTCATATAGCCCTATTTGACTTGCTATAACAATTTGAGATCCCCTTGGATTATTGTTAAAGTTTTCTTCAAAAGTTTGTCCATCTAAAATTTGGTAGTATATTATCTCATCACGTATCTTACAAAAAACTAGTTGCCCAGATTGGAGTTCAATGTCTGACGCTACTTCGAATTTAATAGTACTAATATTTGAGTTCTCTGCAATAAAACCAATAATGTCAGCCTTCTGTGTTAACTGATATGTCTGGGCAATAATATCAATTCTTTTTTTGTTTCCTATTTGTTTATATATCGAATTTATTAATGGTAAACTATTTGTATCTTCGGCTTCACATAAACACAACCCTGTTCCCACTATAGAATCCTCTTGTATTTGATAAAACAAAGGAAGACAATATACTGTACTGTTATTTGCTAAACATGCTATCTTAACTGATGATGAGTCCCAAGATTGTGCATCTCTAATAATAGCCCTTATTAAATTAGGGCTGTCAATTCTTTGTATAGTCCCTTCGATTACAACATTGCTACCCTGACCAAACTTATAACAGCATTTCAAGATAATCAGCCAGATATTTTCAACCGGTTTAACAAATACTATGAGTATCCAAGCTATTATTATAATAGACATCTCAAATTGTTTTGCTGCATAGAAGCATAGAATACTGATTATCAGAGGAAGTGTATACACAATTTCGGCTTTGCCAAATGCAGTTGCAATTATATAAAATGGGTTCCCAATTGATTCAGCTCCCATGCTAGTTTTCTGATTAGGCTTAAAAGAAATAATGGCTATTGAAGCAGAAATAGATATTAAGGCTAGAATAACCACAAATATCCATCTAATAGGATTCATATCAATTGCCGAATTTGTTGTTTGATTCAAATCTAATGACCAAAGTAGAATCAATGTCATTAAAGAGTTAATAAGTGAGTCTTTAGGAGTTATGAAGTATGGAGATAAAACCATTGAAAATGATAGATATGAAATAGCACTTAGCAACCAAATATCCTCTATTCCTCCTGTAGGAACAACAGAACCTGAGATATATAGTTTGGTTACGAATAGTATAATAGTGTAAATACTAAATACAAGTAGCCTCTTCCACAAATCAAGGTTTTTTCTTTTACCGTTATAGTCTAGCATAATGACCTCTAGTTTGCTATCTGATTTTATATATGAATAGATACTTGCAAATTGTATTGTAAATCATAAATTTCTATTTCAATATTATCATTTTTTTTAGATTGGATAACTGAGAAGTTAAGCATAATACCATTTCTTATTAAGCCCCTCTAGTTTTTTTTACTTGTTTATAGATATTATTTTCCCTGTGACAAATGCAACTTTAGTAATTTTGAACTTAAGTTTAGCTGTTCCGTTCATTGCTAACTCCCACAATTTATCAAAAGGTTCACCACCAATATATGGATTATCTTCCCAATATCGATAGGATGTACTTTGATTCTTTTCTCCAGGCTTAAGCAGTACTTCATCATTAAAACTTACTTCATAAACCAATTCATGAAATGAATTATAAATACGTACATATACTTTTACACCCGATATTGGAGTATCGGTTTTGTTCCAATAATGAATATACAATCTTACTTTTTTATCATAGGTAGATTCTCCGCTATCATAATCCAAATCATAATCCCAAACTTCTACGGCATTCGATGGAGTTTTGGGATTTATCGAGACTATCAGGGAATCATTTTGGTCTATCACTCCCCATGTATAATTGTCGTAAATAACAATTTGACTACCGTCATCCTTTGTCACAATTTCTTTGCTATATATTAAGTTAACTATGCTAGTCAAAAATATTAGAAATATAATTCTTAAAACTGTCTTTTCCAAATTCATGTTTTTTGTTTATAATGGTATATTTGTTTAGCTATTCATCGTATTGAGGAGCAGTCATAGTGGTATCAACTGGTGATTCCTCAAGAGAATTCCATCGGTGAGAACTAATATCGTCAACTTTTATATCTTTAAGTTGCTTATTAAAAAATGCCTTATTTTGTGATAAGCCGTACTCTTTCACATCTATAAGATACGCCTCATCTCTATGTTTTGTAACATCTACATAATCGTACCCGCCATTATATGTATAAGATTCACTCCAATAGTCATAGTACTTATATTTACGAGGATTGTACCTCATATCTTGTTCGGTGTATTGTTCCTGCTTAATATCAATTCTCCCTATTTGGATACTAATCTTAGCTTCATCATTTGTTACGTTTAGTATAGTAAATAAATCTTTATTTATTACAGGATTATTCATTTTTTCAAAAGCTAATATTTGAAAATCAGCATTTGTATATTGATATATCCAAACTAGAAATTTATTAGTTTTAGTATCAAAGGCTGATATGGATAATAGTATTGGTTCTACTTTGTCAGTTGGATAGTGTATTGCTAAACTTAAACCAAAACGTTTATTAGTCTTCAGCGCTTTTAATCGTTCTTTCATATAAGGCAAATTTAGATCCTTAGAAACACTACTATTCAAATCATTCCATGAGCTTATTATCTTATCACTTTTAGCTTTTGTCGAATCATAAACATCCGTGTTTTTACTTTTCAAATATGTCCTAGAGATATCCGTAATCTGAGGATATTTGAGCTGGATTTCATTTATCATATTCTTGGCTTTCATTATCGCCAAATACTCCACTATACCCTTATATTCAATTAAATTTGGTTTTTGTTTCAAATTTGCTTTAAGCAATCCATAAAATCCATCTCCGCAATATATGAATAAATCAGTTATTGAACTCTCAACTAACATTTTCTTTAACAGTATCTTATCAGCTTTCTTGTTGCCAAGACCAGATTGTAATGATAAAAATACATTGTAATACGTATTGTCGATTTCGTCGCCTTTATTTAATCTGAGTTTGTTAATTCCAATTTTAGATAAGTATCTGATTGCCTTAGTCATTTCATATCCATTTGTTAGCCTTACAGAGAGCTCTTTGTCCAAGACTTTCCGTAATTCATCAATGTCATTTTGGGGATTATCTAATTTGTTATATAATTTATTTTCAACAACATATTGCCACTGTTGCATTGATAGCATTCTGGCAAATATCGTAGTTAATTCATATTCATCATATAGCTTTTTCTGTATTTCATTGCTGTTTTTGTCTTCATTTTCCTTAACACTTTTTTCCATTTCTTCATCAAATTTATCTCTAACGCGTGCATAAAACAGCAATCCTTTTAGTTTGTGATTTTCTGGGTTATCCATTAGTTTTGATTTACTAATAGTTGTTGCGACATCCCAATCGTGGTTTCTGAGGGCTGAGATAACTTTGTTATACTGCCCTATTTCAATATAATAAAATAAAGAAACACCTATTATCACTGTGACGATTGCCAAGACGATAATAATGGTTTTTTTCATTTTTCCACCTTTTTTATTGTTGTTAACATCTGAATATAAATCCCATCTTTATTCTGATATTGGTTTAAAAAAGTTAGTAACATCTATATATCTTAAATTCATTATTAATTGGTTCTATTTTCCTGTCAATGGTTTTGTTAGATGTCTTCAAACTAGTGAGGAGAGCTCCGTACCTCACGTTTCGCACTAAAAACCGATTCTGAACACTTGGTGCTATTAAGTCATTGAGGCTTATGCTGCCTTTCTTTTAGTATAAAGAGGTAAAGATGGTTAGAAGCATATAGCTGTGTTTATATCCACAACAGTAAGTTCAAGCAATCTTCAAGAAATCGTAAGTGCTTGTTATTTGCCATCTTCCGGTTAGATACTTACTAAAAGTAGTAAGTATCTAGGCAGTATCTACTAAGATATTAGTAAGACTGATTACCTGGAGGATAAGTGTAACACAGGATTCTTTCCTGTTGGGTGCATGTGGGTTTCCTACCCCATGCACAATAGCAATATCAGAAATCAAATTATACAATAATGCATTCAAAGATATAAGATAGTAATACTAACTGTCATATTTCTTTAGAGTGAGGGGAAACAATCCCCCCACTTCCAACAGGAAAGAATCCTGTGTTACTAACCTCTCTCGGCTCATGCTTATATCCCTTTTATTCATTTAATGATCTTATGGAGATTAAAGGGAGATGCTAGGGTCATCTAAGGGTGCGACACTTAGATGACCCTAGCATCTCTAACCCTGAACCATAGGATTGATTAAGGAATAAGTAATGTATGTTACGGTAAGGGGAGAGATACTATTACGAATTACGAATTACGAATTACGAATTACGAATAGAAAATATAGATTAGATAAGAGAAGCCTTGCTTTGTCCTTAGGTTAGGCTGCTTTGTTGAGGTAGAATTACTTTTGAGATACCTATACAACTATATAGGGATTGAACGGGCAGTGTTAAGGAGGCGGAGGAGATTAGAGAAAGGGCTTACTTAGAATTGAAAATTGCGAGTTGAGAATTGAGAATGAATATGGAAGATATAAATTAATTAAAATCAAACGTAAGTACAAGTAATCTTCAAGAAATCGTAAGTGCTTGTTAATTGGTATCTTCCTGCTTGTTCCTTAGTGCAGGCACTAAGGAACAAGCAGGCAACTAGTAAGAGAGCAGTAAGACTGATTACGTGGAGGTGGCTTGTAGCATAAGCATCCGTCATTCCCACGCAGGTGGGAATCCAAAACCGCTAATCAACCATCCTGGTTGCAATGAAAGCATATATCAATAATGTCAGATGGCAGGATGCCAACCTTTACAGACAACCGGGACGGTTATGCTACATAGCCTTGAAAAGGCGACATAACATAGCCTGGGGTGTCAACCCCAGGGATGGATAACAAAAACAATTGAACCCTTTATGGGTGACATAGATAGACAGACAGAGAACCAATATCGAAGATAATATGTCACCCACAAGGGGTTCAAATGTGAATCAATTCTTTACCTGAGGCTTACGCCTCAGGCTATGATATATCACCTCTGCGAGGTTCGAATTGAATTATTCTTTGAGTTCTAATCCTGAGTTTTGAGGCTTTCCAATATTCTTTCGAAGATATAGCCTACGTGGATGCGATTGGTCAGGTCGAGTTTTTCTACATCGATTTCCAGGATAGGTCCGTTATGAAAACCGAACTTTACAACGTTAGCTCCGTACGTTTTATACCAGTGATTGAGGTTATTTATCTCTGTGGACTGCCAACCGCCCTCAATTTCCATTTCCCTGCCGCGTTGCTGAATTCTTTCCCAAGCCAGGGACGGACTCCCTTGCAGCAGAATTATCAGGTCTGAGGAAGGCAACTGCCTGTTTACTGTCTGGAATTGGGTGACGAGATTGTCCAGTTCGTCATCGGTAAGCAAACCGTCGGCATGGAACTGATTACAAAAAACCAGCAAATCTTCAGGTAGTGAGCGGTCCTTCACGTAGCTTGCCGTCCCGTTTTTACCAAGCCTGCGTTGCTGAGCTCTCATCTCCAGAAAATGCAATTGCAGGTCATAGCAATAGGTTTTCTTATCCCCCAGAAACTTCTCCAAAAGCGGATTCTCTTCCGGCTTTTCGTATAGTGTATTTATCTTGAGACTGCGTCCCATAATGGCTGTCAGGGTCGATTTCCCCAAGCCAACGTTTCCGGCTATGGTTATTAGTTTCGGGTTGTCTGCCAGGTATTGTTCCAGTTGACGCTCTACGTCTATTGCTTTGAGAGTGGCTTCCGTCTGGGGCAAAGTGACCCAATCGCTAATCCCGGGGCTGGACACACGCAGCTCCAAAGACTTTACCTGTTCTGCAATCATATTGACGGTGCGGCGCATCCATTCTATCTTCTCCACTGCTCTATCCGCATCAATCACAAGGACAGGACAGGTGACATGATTAGCGACAAAATCCTCATACAGGTTATTCAATAGTTCGAGGTAATCCGCAGGAATAGCCAGTTCACTCTCACGACCTCTCTCGCGTATGCGTTCCAGAAGTATGGGCACATCCGCTTTGAAATATACCATGAGGTCAGGTCCTTTGATTTGTTCTGTCATCAATCTGTAGGTTCGCTGGTAGGCGATAAATTCAGGTTCAGACATATTCTGCAGGATACGTTGTGCTTTTCCGAAAATGTGATAATCCTCAGCGAGAGTCCTGTCTTCCAGCACAATACCCCTACACCCCTGAATCAGCTTCTGGCGGTCAAGCCTGCCATTGAAAAACTCTATCTGAGCCATGAAAGCATTGGCAACCGGGTCTTTGTAAAAGGAATCAAGCACGATGGGATTGAATTTCTCCGGAAAGGCAAAAACCCCTTCAGTACCATTTGGTTTTGGATATACAGACGTAAGAACCTTACTCAAAGGTGCAGAACTTGCTGCTTCGATAAAAGTGGATTTTCCCACCCCGATATTTCCAACTATGCCAATGCGGATATTCTCCATGCTCATTCCTCCCGGCTTCGATATTAATTAACCCTGTCCAATTTTTAACATTACTTGTCAAGTGACATGTTTGCTATCGGCAACGTTTGATTGAATCTTGACACAACAGGATGGATTTCAAATTTGTCACAAAGAATTACTATTGCAGAGGCTGTAAATAAGTGAATTCTAAAATATTATACAGAGGGAATATATGCCTATCAATACTAAGAGTTTAATTAAAAGCGGTCTTATAGCCGGTGTCGTGGTCATTATAAGTGGCTCGACGATGGTACCTGTGGTCGGGGATCAAATGAATACTGTCCTAAAAAACCATTTGTGCCCTCCTCTCAGCCCTTTGGGCATGGTTTTTTTCCTGGTTTTGTCATTGGTTTTTGGATTTTCTGCTGTTACGATATATGCTTTCACAAAAAGCCTGTTCAAAACTAAACTGCAGGCTGCTTTAACTGTAGCTCTGGCATTCTGGTTTTTGCATTACTTACCGGCAAACACATCTTTAGTTGCTTATGGTTTTATGCCCTGGGGTTTGTCATTAATCGGTTCTTTGTGGGGATTAATCGAAATACTGCTGGCAACCTTAGTCGGATACTGGCTGTATAAAGATAAATAGACAGCAAATATAAGTGTTTCTTCTCTGAGGCAAGATGCCATCAACAACAGACAACCAGGATGGTTATACTACATAGACCAAACACATTTATTGCTTCTTTGTTCCATATTCATTGCTTATTTGATCCACTAGACATTAAGCAATGATATACGGCTCATATACGGGTGCGACCCGTATATGAGCCGTCCATCTCCTGTGCATCTCTTGTAGAATTAATAAGGAATAAATAAGGAGGAAAGGTGTAACAGTGAAAGGGTGAAAGGACATAATGGTGTATCAGTGGCATGCAGTGATTCGCTTGATTATTAGACATTAGAGACCTGAGGTCGTAATTAATCCAGACTGCCTGGATGAAATTACCATTCCGTTGTTATATATCCCACTGTTTCACCTTTTCACAGCCGTTTTAATCAGAGCTTCCACATCTTTCCAGGGAATGTCGTCGTTGGGTTTGAAATGCACACACGCTTTGCCGGTCTTGAATTTGGGATATTTGGCAGAAAACCCGGGAATATTGCCTTTATAACCCACATGTAGAGTTACACCCAGTTTATTGTAGCTTACAAAAAGCCATTCATCATTGGAATAGGAATATTTGGGTATATTATAGGAAATCTTCATCCCGATATCGGGATAGAGCTTCAGAATCATAGTATGTAGCTTGAGGAATAATTCCCTCCTGTCATCCTGAACGTTGTTGATAAATTGCATGACTTCATTATCCACGGTGACTCCGATTACTACAGCTTTATGACGCAGCATTGGAATGCTACGCTACTCTCTCGTCTTGCATTACTTTGACGCAGCATTGGAATGCATCGATTAGTAACGGACAAGCACAAGGCATGTCCCTACAGGCAGCATTGGAATGCATCGATTAGTAACGGACAAGCACAAGGCATGTCCCTACAGGCAGCATTGGAATGCTGCGCTATTTCTTTTTAGCTTTCTTTTTGACGGGCAGGACTTCGGGAGCTGTGACGCGGACAAGCTCACAGAGCCAGTCTGCATCATCCCAATTATCTTCTGTGATAAGAAACCAAGTCCTGGCCCCGGGATAGGGTGGCGCTTCTTCTACATCAACCAGAAATTCTTTACCGGCAACAGTTGGTTTGATAAATAACTGGTTATCACAAACGAGAGCAATCATCTTGTCGTCTAAATAAACGCCATACTCTCCGAACATCTTTTTAGCGTAAACGTTGCCTGCTGTCTGCATCTGACTGACGATGAATTCGGCAATATCGGGCTTTGTAGCCATGATTTATCTTCCTCAATCAATTTTATCCTGTATGGCTCTGGCTTCTTTTTCAGCCTGAGCAATTTCGGATGGTTTCAGATTACTTTTGGTATTGTCTCTATTTGATACGCAACTGATAAAAAATTTATTGCTCGCAGAAGTCACTAAATATATTGAATACAACTCCTAAAATGGGCAATTTGTGCTTTATCTCTTCGCAGAGTATTTACATAAAGGAAATTAATTATTACCAAAGTCCAAACTGGTAGCTCTTGACACAACTGATGTGATTTCGCCTGTTGCTAAAGTAACAGTTGTTACAATAAGCGGATGAAGTCCACCCTGTGCTTCCACACCCAAGCCCATGAGTTGTACATTAGTTCCATTATAACCGGTTATCCTGTATTCTCCATTATCAGATCTAATGCTATAGCTTGGGGGACTGACTCTGCTGGCTCCACCAGAAAAGCCCACGTAGGTTGCAATATCTGCCAGAGTTACAAGATCCGGTCTGGCTGCACCACCCTGGCTCACAGGAGTTTTGAAGAATTGTAAGACCAGAAGTGAATAGTTCTGCAGTTCGCTGGCTACTGCCTGTTGGTTATTGTTATAGGATTGATTATTAAACATGGTAATGCCGACTGCAATAGCGACACCGACGATAATTACACTAAGCACGATTAAAAGTATTTGTTGTGTTCCCATTTTCCTTCTCCTAAGATTTATTTATGTCTTCTTTGTAAGATACTAATTGCAATTGTTTAGCCAATTTTATGCATAATCCTGAAGAGGACTGGTAGTCATTACAGAAATGCTCTGCAAGGCACTTTAACGTATTTTATAAATTTGATAGAGAAGAGTTTTTTTACGAAGCGTGTTGTATAAATGCATCGCACGACACTGTATGTGTTTCAATATTACATCAGTTATTGTCTAACCAGTATAACGTTTATGGTATATGTGCCGTACCTTCGGCACTCAAACATCTTTATTTTAGAACGACGTTACTGTGTATCACCCAAATGTGATTGGGTCTGGTATTAGTCCGAGGGAAATACAAAAAATCAATTACGCCAGAAATAATTTCTTGACTAAACATAACAACAACGGAGGATAAGATTAATAGACAATCATGTAGAATTAGCAAGGAGTATAGTATGAGAAATCTTGTGTTAATCACTCTCGCAGTTGCTTGTTTAAGTCTTGTATGGGCTGAAGAAACAGATATCAGAGCTGTTCAGTTAGCTTCCAAAGCTGCTCAGCATCTGAATGGTATCTGTACAGAGACACTCACAAAACTGCAGATTACTGCCTCTACTCCAGAAGCGCAAAACGGAGACTGGAAAAAGATTAAGCCTGATTTGGCTGAGTTGAATGCAGTTACTCCCGGTGTGTATTTCTATGTGCAACCTGATGGAAATTATTATAGTGTTGAAAAAGACTTTACCAATCTGAACCTGAGAGACAGGGATTATTTTTTGCCATTGATGTATGGTAATATAATCAAAGGTTCTCCGGTTTACAGCCGTTCCACAGGTAAGAAAAGCGTTGTTTTTGCAGCTCCGATTTCCACAAATGGAAAAGTTACAGGGGCTTTGGGCGCATCGGTCTATCTGGATGAATTACGTATCAGGATGAATGATTATCTTGCTTTGCCGGAAAATACAACCTGGTTTGTTATCGACGCCCTGGGCAATACCGTCCTGGATAAAGACCCTGATTTCATCTTTATGAATGTGCTGACGCAGGGTACAGAGTCTCTCAAAGAGGCTATGCAAACTGTACTGGTCGGTGAAACGGGATCTATCAATTATGAAATCGGTGGAACCTATCGCTATGCCCAATATAAGAAATTGGCTTCAATGGACTGGTGGGTGGTTACAGCCTATAAACAGGGAACGCTTACCAAAGCTTCTCCAAAGTTGGAGATGACCCTCAAACACTTTACTCCCGAGTTGCAGAAAAAGTTAAGTAACATCGATAAATTTAGCCGCAAGTTCATAGCAGGAAAAAAGAGTAACTGGGAGAATGAAGCAGCTATCCGCAAATCTCTGGATAGCATAGTAGCGGAATTTCCCGATGTGGTTGAGGCTACGCTGGTTGATGTAAAGGGTGTTTTGCGCTATATAGAGCCAAAGGAATACAAGAATTTTGAAGGAGTCGATATCAGCGCTCAGGACCACGTGATTGCACTCAGGAAGAATCTAAAACCGGTATTCAGCAGTGGGTTTATGTCGGTAGAAGGATTTCTGGCTGTTGATCTGGCATATCCAGTATATAACAAGAAAGGGGATTTCTTAGGCTCAATCAGTCTTTTAATCAATCCTGCTATATTAGTCAAACCCATTCTGAAGGAAATCTCTTTTGCTGCGGGCTATGAACCCTGGTTTATGCAGACAGACGGGATGATAGTCTACGACCCTGATACGGAAGAAGTGGGCAAAATGCTGTTTACCGACCCTATCTATAAGGATTATACTAGCTTATTGGAATTGGGCAAAACAATCAGTGCAAATCGCAAAGGAAGTGGTGAGTATGTGTTTCAGGCAATGGGACATCAGGAAAAAGTTGTGAAATCCTGCTCCTGGGATACCGTGAGCCTGTATGGCAGAGAATGGCGGGTAGTGCTGGCACACAAGGAAAAATAGCACTCAGACAATTCTACGACTGGAACAAATCCCAATGGATAAGATTCCTCAGAAGATAAGAAAAGTACGCAAATAGTGAAATAGTCTTTACGCGTTCTATAAAAAGAACCGCCCCCCAGATAGAGGCGGTTCTTTTTTTATAGATACTTGATGATAAGGTATTTATTTTATTAATAACATCTTATGAGTGATGTTCTTTCCTTCGCTATTAAGCTGATAATAGTAGATTCCATTGCTGACTTGTTTATCGTTATCATCCCTACCATTCCAGTTAATACTATTAATGCCTGATTTCTGCTGAGAATTAGTGAGTTCTTTTACTTTCTGCCCTTTGATATTGTATATTGTGAGCTTCGCCTTAGTGGCTTTGGGGAGGTTGTATCTGATGTTTGTATCAGTTCCGAAAGGATTGGGATAATTTGGATAAAGGGCAAGATTCGCTGAGGGAATTACCTGATCATCATTGGAAACCCCGTATCGTTCATAGAGCATAACTCCAGACACTAACTGTGAGTTTGCAACCTGGCTGCTGTTATCTAAAAAAGCATACCAGTTACTATCTGTAGGTATATTAAACTGAACTGAACCGTTTTGGACATTAGTCATAACATTAAATGCTTCGCCGGCATGACCAATACTGTAGAATAAGTAATTATCTGCATCTGTCATGAGCAAATTAACTTTCCCCGGGGTGTCAATTTGATTATAGAAATACGGTTGCGAGCCATTTGAAGACAAATCATCCCAGGTAACTTTACCATACAAAACCTGCTTAGGAGTATTAAACTCTATGGCTACACGCCTATCACCGGTATTACCGGTTGGAACAGGAATCTGGGTAATTTCGGGGACTGGTTTGGGTTGATTTAGAACCATTTGATATGCATATTGTTCTCCTGAGACAGAATTATCAACAAGTGATAAATAAGTTCCGGGGTTCGTGGGATAAATGCCGACAGAGGATTCGACTCTGGCATAGTAGTGTCGGTTTTCTCCTACGGGAAAGACAACTATTCCGTTGTTATCAGTAAAACCAATCATATCAAACTTGATACCTGCTTCATAGATTGCCAGGATGACCCGTGCGCCATCAATAGGATTATTAGTGCTATCTTTAACTGCTATAGTTATCGATGCCAATCCTGTTGAGTATCTGTCTGTAACGGATGTGAGATAGCCATCACTGCGAATTTCAAAGACTGTGCCAAAGACTTTTCCCCAACCATCTTCGTAAACAAGAGGAGTATTGATATAGCCGTTAACCGGTTCCCATTGTACCCAGCCGTCTTCCCAGAATTCATTCCAGGTATGGTCGGTTGAGGCAGATAATATACTCGTGCAGGGAATCAGGGCAATTCTGCTCACAGCAGTCGTATAATCTGCATATTCACCGCAACGTCCGATATGCTTGCGATATATTCGCACAGGCTGATGGGGGCGTTCACTGTTGCTGGTAAAGCTCATTGTGTGATTTATCCACCATTGGATGGCTCTGATGGCATCATTGACGTTGCCATTGCGATTAAAAGCTGTCTGGCATTCCATCAATGTATCTCTCAGAGATGGATAAGCCTCTTCCTGAACATTATACAGATAGCTGCGCCAGAATTTACCCTCAGGTGAAATCATGATATTGTTGGAGTGGTTGGTGTTACTTTCCACAATGGATGGATCAATATATGCTGGGATTTCATCAGTAATTTTGGGATGCACAATATACCAGTAATAAATATCGCGGGGGACTTCAACCTGCACTATCTGACTGTCTGCTGTGGTTTTAAAATAGGAAGTCGTGGAATAATAATCAGGATCTGTTTCAGAAGTTCCATGATTTACAATCTGAACATAAGAAAGCTCTGCATCAATACTGTATAGTTGCTGAGCATTTTCCACAAAAAGAGATGGGTCAGAGTAATTGGATGCCAGATACTGAACCGATGAATTAGCAACTGAAAAGGCTATTTCATCAATAAAAGGATCAACTGCATCATTGATAATAGCTGACCAGACAGCTTGCTTCTCTGAACTCAATTGTCTCAAAACATTATCCAAATCAGCTCTGATCCAAACAGGAGATTTATCAATTGCAGTCTGAGCGGCAGGGGTTAAATAGTCGTTATACCACAACTGCATTGTATAACCACCCTCGCCATTAAACCACATCCCAAACTGCTTACCGGCCCTAATGATGGTATTCAGATGCAGAGAATCAACAGCAATCCATTCATCTCTGTTAAGATTGCCCTGAGGAGAATCAGTGATTAAAGATGGAGCAGGATAATATGGTTCAGCCTGTCCAACCACCTGAGCATCCGGTGGAAACTCTTGCTGGGTGGTGCCTCTTGGTAAAGCGAAACAGAATAAAGCATACAGAGTAAAACAAATGATACAAAGAATATGTTTCATGATAACTCCAAGTAAATATTCAACAGATATGAATATGGAAATCTACAGGAAAAATCTGTCAATCAAAATACATTATATCCAGCAGAATAGCAGGGAATGATAGAATTCCATTGACTATATCAGCCTCGCCACAAAATTGCGCATAGAATTGTAAGAAATAGAATTAAGTTAGACATTAAGGAGCATAAAATGGCTAAAAATCATCGTGGAAAAGGAATCCGCAGTCTTCCAAATCACGGCAGAGGGGAATGCCCCGTATGTCACCGTACTGGTGTCAAAATAACTCATGAAGTTAAAGCCGGCGATAAAACACACAAAGTTTGCAAGGCTTGCAAAAGCGTTAATCCTGAAACATTAGCTGCATAATCAGTTTAATCCTGAAACCGTACACAACAAACACATCTGTGCGATTTCAGGATTGTTTTTTAAGATGAGTAAAACCACCAATCAAATCCGTATCTTTATGGTTGCAATCATAGCATGTATTATTATGCTTCAAACATATACAATAAGCGCTATAACTGTAGCTTTTGACCTTACTAAAGCAGAGACTGCCGGCAATGCAGACTGGACAATCGGTTCCTCACCAAACTGGACAGGCGCTTATTCCGAATTTGGAGTTGCTTTAAGAAACCTGGGCTATACGACCACAACTCTAACCGGAAGTACTATAACTTCATCTATGCTGACAAATGTAAAAGTATTGGTCATCCCTGAAGCACAAAATCCATTTACTTCCAATGAGAAGGCAGTCTTACTAAGTTTTGTACAGAATGGCGGAGGACTTTTCCTTATAGCTGACCACGACGGCAGCGACCGGAATAACAATGGATGGGATTCCAGAAGAGTGTATAACGAATCACTTAGTACTCAGATTAATTTTGGCATCAGCTTTGATGCCAATAGCCTATATGCAGATCCGACAGCCTTGTTTGAAAATCCTGCAACGCAACTCACAAATGGACTTTCACAAGTAGGTATGTATGCAGGATGCAGCATAACCCCTTCCGGAAGCGCTTTAACAAGGATTTGGCTGAGAAATATGAATGAAGAGGGTCTGGTAACAAATACTTCCGGACTTGGCAGAGTAGCTGCTTATGGTGACAGTTCACCTTTTGATGATGGAACCGGAAATTCCGGCAACGAACTATATGATGGCTGGAATGACTATGATAACGCACAATTTGGAGTAAATGTTGTGCAATGGCTTGCTCAGCAGAACTCATCCGATGTTAGTTTCACTTCCCCCGTTATTGTGCCTACTCAGCCGCAAACTAATCAACCAATCGAAGTCAGGATAAATATTCAGTCATCTACAAGCTTGAGCTTTGTTTACTTATACTGGAAAGTAAGTGGTGGCTTTAACCCAGTTTTAATGAATCTATTAAGCGGAACAACCTATAGAGCAACCATTCCTGCTCAGTCTGTACCTGTTATAGTTAGTTATTATGTACAGGCGCGTACAGTAACAAACTATACAGGATATTATCCGGCTAATGCACCTACGGCTCTGGCTTCCTTCAATATCTCTCCAACTTCTGTTGATGAAGATATCCAGCCAAAGCCCGAAGTGAGAATTTATCCCAACCCGGTAAATATATCGAAGCATAATTTATCAATTCAGACAATGACTAGTACGGATATAAGCATTTTTAACAGTAAAGGCAGACTTATCAAAAGAATGAATGCTGAGAAACAAACAACGGACTGGGATGGAAAAGATATTTCCGGACAATTATGCCCGTCAGGCATTTATTATATTAGATTTTCCAGCAAAACAGAACACCAAATCCGTCCGATACTTGTCTTGCATTAAGGATATCCCTTGTCAATCAAGCCGCTAAAGCAATTCGGTCAGCATTTCCTTAAAGATGATATTATAGCCGATAAAATTGTTCAAGCTGCTGAAATAAGAATTCATGAACCCATCTGGGAAATAGGACCGGGTCAGGGAGTATTAACCGAAAGAATCCTTGAATTGACCGATGACTTGACTGCATTTGAAATTGATAACAGATTATTTGATCTTCTTTCCAACAAATACGGAACCAAAGTGAATCTGATAAACAGAGATATCCTTGCTATAAACTGGCATAAACTTCTTTCTGAGAAAGCTGAGGCTAGTCAACAAAGAATAAAACTGGTATCAAACCTACCGTATCAGATAACATCACCGGTTTTGTATGCTCTGGAAGAAAACGAGAAGTGGTTCTCAAGAATAATCATCATGATTCAGAAGGAAGTTGCAGAACGGCTAACGGCTAAACCAGGCTGCAAGGCTTATGGAGTAATGACTCTCAAGCTAAAATATGCCTTTGACACCCGGTTATTGTTCAGCGTTCCACCTGAAGCATTTCAACCGCCACCCAAGGTTAATTCTGCTGTTGTCATGCTCCAGCCGAGATTAGATAAACCCGTACTTAAATCACTTGACACTTATAGACTTATCATCAATAAAGCTTTTAGTCAAAGACGTAAGACCCTGAGAAACAATATGCGTGCCATATTTAACTCAGAGGATTTGCTTAGACTGGAAAGGAATAGCGGAATTGATTTTAACCGGAGAGGAGAAACGATTGAAGAAAGCGAATTTGTGCATTTGGCTGATTGTGCTTTTGATATATCCAGCCATAAGCTCCGCACAGAATAGTAACTTTAGCTTATATTTCTTCAATAGCCTGAAACAACAAAAGTCCCAGCAATCTACAAATTATTCCCTAACTCCGTTTGACAAATGGCAATTGCTAATAAATGGCAATACTCTGGAAGATAAAAGACTGGATTTTAATCAAACTAGTAGAAATAGTAATTTGAATCTAAAATTTTCTAATGTCAATTCCATAATCAGACATGATTTTCAGACTGGTTATGAATACCTTTATGACCATAGTAATCTTGAAAGTGAACTCAAACCGTATAGTAACAAAACCGGCTTCTTTGGATACGGCTTTCAGATTACCCCATTTGATAGCTTAAGTTTATCTTCCAGTTATACCGCATATTACCGGCAGGAACAGGATCGTTATTGTGAACAACACAAGTTTATTAGCCAGGGACTGCAGGAAAAAGTCAGTGCTCGTTATCTTATTGGTGGTCAGTCAAACAGTTTACTCATTTCTGGAGATTGGGAGAACAAGCATCTGGATTGGGAAGAATATCAGCAAGTCGCTGCTATGCTGTCAACAAATGTCGAAACAAACGCTTTTGTATTAAACGCTTTGATTAGCGCTTCCTCTAGAAATGAAGACCTCTATGTTTTGGAAAATCCTGATTCTACGAACATCAATAGCTATTATAATAATAACGACAAACAATTTAAAAGAAATCTCGATACAAATGTGAACATCGCATTGCCTTTAGGAGAAAGACTTGATTGCCAGCTTTCAGAACAGTATTCCTTACATTATTATCGACATAAAATTAACAAAACACGAAATACTGGTGATTACAATAATGTCGCTCAGCTTAGAATCAAGTACTTGCTAACAGATAATGTCACATTACAGTCTAATAACTCACATAATTACTATCTCAAGGATCTTTCTTTTGTTGACAATACACGAATTATTGATGTACGTTATACGAATTTAAACCTTGGATGGGAGTATAGTCCATATGATTCGTTGATTGCTGATTATACTATTGAATTGAGGAGAACTGATTATCCTGATGCTGAGCACAAACTTGACAACGATTACCTGAATGAGGTCTTCAAACTAGGCTGGACTGCATTTTGGAAAGATAGAATAAGATTGAACAACTGGATAGTATACTCTACCAAAGATGAAGTGTTTTTGAATGCCTGGCTGTCAGCCAATAACAATACAATAACCAGTTTTCAGTGGCAACCAGGATGTGATGTATTAGTGGGAGATTGTTTTATCGTGCAGCAGGAATATCAAATCAGAGCAGATTATGACAATTACTATTATAATGCGTTCAACGGTATAAAGGATACGTTTTACAGGCAGATTCTGGCATCATATCATTTAGTATATGATTCTACACCATTGATTACGAAATCAACTCTGGCAAAGTGGTATCTGTTGCCTTACAGGAAAAGAACCAATGAAGCGGTAAGAATTGATTTGCGTTACTCCTGGGAAAAGAATGAAACCAGTGCAAAGAATGGTAACGTTTATCTGATTAACGGAGAAGTTGAACGCCAGATAATCAGTTGTGTTTTACAGAAACAATATGGTATAGGTATTTATCAGATAACACCAAAATACAGTTGGGGTGATTGGAAAGAATACAATCTATTAATGTCTGCTATGTGGCAGCTAAACAAAAACTCTATTGCAGAGATTAATCTTAACCCTATAGGTGAATCATTGTCTGCATTAGACTGGAGAATATCCTGCTCGGTCAACTTGCTGTTTTAGCTTTATATAATCCCAAAAATCCTTAAGAATATAATAATCAGTAAAAACAAGTTTGTTGCCATACTAATGAATAAAACTGATTTAAGCTTATCCACCATTTCTCTGTTCGTTTGAATCTTCTTTTCCAAACGAACAAGCATGTGCTCTATAGTTCCCAACTGCTCACTGGTTTTATCTAGTTTCTTGATATTACTATTGTGGGCAGAATCCCTTTTCCAATGTTCCATCAATTCAAATGCAATTGTGATAAATGATGGAAGAAATCGTTTAAATCCTTTGTCAGCCATTTTATTTCCCAGCAAACTCATAACCAATATTGAAATAGTGTGTGGCATCTAAAACTGTATGTTGAGTAAATGAATAGTCAACAACAACACCTACCATTCTGAAGCTAGCACCTGCTGACCAGGTAGCAGGATTCTGATGTACGCCTGCTCTGATATACAATGGTTCAAATAACTTTAATTCAACTCCACCCATAAACTCAGTGTCTTCCGCGAAGTCTTTTTTCATTTCTATACTTGTAGTAACCTGGTCATATGGAGTATACGAGATACCCATAGAAAGTTTGCGGGGAAGACTGTGTTGGTTTGTTTTGCTGACTTTAGGCTGATTAAGATTGGATACTGCAAAACCAAATTTAGTTCTTTGGTGCATTGTTGCCAATGCTCCGATGTTAACCCCGAAAGCACTATCCTTTCCGTAGCCGTCAAACGCTAAATTGTACATATTGGCAGACCATCCGACCCTGACAGATGAATGAATATCTGCCATGAGATTGAAACCATGTGCAAAAGTAATGTGACTTTCGGACATGAGTGCACTATCTTCGAAATCTACATCAAACATTTTAACGCCTATACCTATTGTTCCATATTTGTCTGGTAAAGGATAAACAATGCTGCCTGTCTTTAGTTCAGTGTATTCCTGGTTATACAATTGAGACATACCTATTGATGCGCTCATAGGAGCCAATGAAATACCTGCAGGGTTGTAAAAAACTCCGTTAGCATCATCTGAAATGGCGACATAAGCATTGCTCATTGCTCTGGCACGAGCAGAAGGTTGATAGTCATTAAAAACGGCTAATAAAAAAGTTACGTTTGCGACCAATATGATTGCTATAATTATCTTTCTCATAAATTCCTCAATTCTGATAACACTTTGATTACTTTAACTCAGCTGCTATGACAATCGGTTGAATTGTTGTTTCCGATTTGCCATTAACGCGATCAATTATCTCAAGATGGCAGTAATATACACCTATTGGCAACAAAGTACCATTTCTGTCACGACCATTCCACACACAGTAGTCAATACCATTCGTGGTGGCAATGTTCTCATTTATTGGTGTTGCAACCAATCTGCCCTGCACATCATAAATCCTGATTATTGCCTTACAAGAGACAGCACCGGTTTGTATAAGTCCGCCGTATTCAATTGTAATCTTTTGCCCTAGCCATGGATTAAATATATTCTTTTTATTATAATTATCATTCCAGATACTCAGCCAGGATATTCTTTTCTTTATTGGTATGGTAATCTTACCATCAGTGAGTAGTGAAACATTAATCGTGTCGTTAAAAATACCTCTTGTTAAGTCAAGAGCTGATTCGCCATATGAGACTGTACGAAACAATAGTTTAACCAAAATCCCATTATTTTCAGCAGACACGATAGGATTGGTTCCCTGATAAGTAACTGTTATTGTGTCTTCGTTTGCTGCTAAAACTAAATCAGGCATTGAAGCTGTAAGTGTAGAGCTAAAGTCTGCATCCACAAAGCTCAGGATCCTTTTATTAAATCCTACTTTAAACGAATACTTGATTATGCCCCAGCTTTCTTCTAGTTTGGAAACCCGAACATTAACAGCTTTTGTATCTCCCTTTTTAGCTTCCATTTCGTCTATTTTCATCGAAATAGTATTAATATCTGCCAAAGGTATCATATCACTATCATAACGTGGGTTTACTTTGAATTGACCTGAAGAATAACTGATAATACCATTAATCTCATTCCAGATTTGACCAACAACTATACCGCTCCAATTGTGCGGTTGGGGAAAAAAGTTGTCTGTGATAGAACAGCTGTATGTATTATCTGTAACCGAAAATTGTCCGCCAATAGGTGTAACTGAAACACGTACAGTAGATATTTTTATTAAGACGCTCTCATACGGTTCACCTGTATTGTATAACAAATTGCCTAATGTGATTGGTGTTACAGCGGGAAGAGTGTTGCCTGTACTAATAACATTGTATGACGTAATCGTATTAATCTCTGTCGAGCCACTGACTTCAGCAACTGTCCCAGTAATTGCTACTTTATCTCCTACAGCAGGAGTATTGGCAGGGTCATTAACAAAAATGGCTTTCCATTGTCCGGAACCCTCTGCAATTACATACTTGCCACCAGTATAGCCTGTTCCTGTGACAATACCTTCTGTAGAGACACTCTGCCCTGTTAAAAGAGACGGATAATTCCCGCTACCGGGAACAGTAGTGTATTGTATATCATAGATACTGACTCCAAATACAGTGACAGTAAATGTAATCATTAATATCAGCAAAAACGTAATACGCATAGTATACTCCTAATTCTATCAGTCAGAATTTGTTTTTTCTTCTAAAGGTGTTTGCTCAGGTGGACTATCTTTATGAATAATCATATCCAGTATCAAAAGCCCCATGGCAACAACAATCGCACTATCTGCAACATTAAAAACAGGCCAACGTTGCATTATAAAATCCGGAAAATCACAATCCAAATAATCTGTAACATAACCGAATAAAACTCTATCTATCAGATTGCCCATTGCTCCGCCGATAATCAAGCTTAACCCGATTCGCTGCAGGTTATTGACTGACCTGTAAATCAGATAAACCACAAAGCAGATGGCAATTATAGTCATGACTATAAAGAACACTCTATTAAGTCCGGGGTTACCAAGGCTTATACTAAAAGCAGCCCCTGTATTTTGTACATGTGTTAATAATACCAAATCCCCAAATACAACTTTACTTTGATAAAGCGGTAATGTTAATTTGATGATTATTTTTACCAGTTGGTCTAATAATATAATAACCGCGGCAATCCATAAATACTTGAATTGCTTAGCTGCAACTGTTTGTTTCTCTTGTACCCAGAATAATTCCATTATTTACGATGACGCCTTTTATCTTCTTCTTTGGATTTGCATTCGATACAATAACGGGCATAAGGAATGATTTCCAAACGGTTTTCAGGGATAAGTTCACCACAGATTTCACATACTCCATAGTTACCTTCAGATATCCTTCTTAACGCATCATTTAGCAATCTGACTTTATCTCTCTCTTGCTCCATCAGCATTACAGTTTGCTCCATTAAATTAGTATCGCTACCCTGATCTGCCTGATGAAAAGCATAGGAAGAAAGGTCTCCCGAGCTTTCTCTCGCACCGATACTCTGATCTTGATTGGCTTTATCAATATATGATCTGCTATCGTTAAGCTCTTTTTTTATTATTTCTTCAAAGTGTTTCAGCTTCGACGCTGATAACGGTTTAAGTGCCATTGTTCACTCCCGTCATTTTTATTCATTACTATAATAATATACAAGATAGACATGATTTCTTATAAGTCCAGGCTGTCAATCCAAAAAATGATTTCAATAGATTTAGTCCTGATATCCAATTATAACCTGGTTACCAATTCACTGATTAAGAGTTTAAGATGTGATGTAGCCCTGTTAGCATTAGACCTGATTTCTTCCTGTGAATGGGCCATATCATGAAACAGATTGCTATAGTTAGTTACGATTGAGATGCCCAATACTTCCATTCCTGCGTGCCTGGCAGTAATGACCTCAGGAACTGTAGACATACCAACTAAATCAGCTCCAAGTTTAGCAAACATTGCACACTCAGATTTTGTTTCCAGACTGGGACCGGTTACAGCTAAGTAAACTCCCCATTGTAAGCTAATCTGGTTTTGAGAAGCCAAGCCCTTTAACATCTGATGCAGCCTGGGAGAATATTGCAGATTCATGGATGGAAATCTTTCACCCAATTCATCATCGTTTGCTCCAATCAATGGGTTAGTTCCCATAAAATTGATGTGGTCTGTGAGAATAACAATATCTCCGGGCGCAAAATCTTGTCTCAGGCTCCCGGAAGCATTGGTTACAATCAGCGTTTTCACTTGCATCGAGGCTAAAACCCTGACAGGAAAAACTACTTGAGACATCGAGTAGCCTTCATAAAAATGGAATCTGCCTTGAAATAATATCAACGGCTTTCCTGATAAATATCCAAACAGCAAATTGCCTGCATGAGAAGGGGCAGTGCTTTTAACAAAACCCGGTATTTCGCTGTAAGGGATAGTAATTGTATTTTGCAGCATCTCCGCAAGCGGACTGAGTCCTGTACCCAGAATGATTCCGGCAACAGGAAGTTCAGGCACCCTATCTGAAAGCCATTGAGCAGTATCTTTATAATCCATTAATTATTATCCTGTTTTTCCATGGGAGTTGAAATCTTGGGTATTATCTCATCCTTGATATCATGAAACTCTTTATCCAGCAACTGTTCAGATTCCTTGGTCAGCAAAGGGTCCTTTCCGATTCTTTCCATAAAGGTCTGCAATTCAACTCTGAATTGAAGGAGAAATTGCCTTTTCTGTTCTTTCAAATGCATGTATTGGTGTTCCAAAACTCCCAGATATTGTTTCGCTTCCTGAATAGCCCTTTTGGCTTTCAGTTCTGCTTCCTGGATGATGTTTTCTCCCTCTTTCCTTGCATTTGCAATGATATCGGCTTTGGTCTTTTCCGCGAAGACCAGTGTGCGGCTGATCAATTCTTCGCGTCTTTTCAAATCATCCACTGCCTGTGAGGCATGAACAGCTTCCTGCTTGATTTCCTGATGCATTTGCACTTGTCTTTGAATCTCACGTTCCTGTTTCCGGAAAATCTCTTCAACTTCAGTAGCAATTTGTTCAAGAAAAGCTTTGACTTCTTTTTTCTTATAACCGTTAAATGTAGTATTGAATTCCTGATGCCTGATATCTATCGGGTTCATCGGCATAATTCCTCCTAATGTAATAAAAGCGAACTGACAAGACCGATTATTACTCTTCTGACCAAAACATTTATCAGTAAAATTGCAATAATCGGTGAAATATCTATACCCTGAATGGGGATAATTCTTCTGATGGGAGCAAGGACAGGTTCAGTTGCCCTGATGAGCAATTGATACAGTCTATTGTAAGGATTGGGAGAAAACCATGAAATCAATGCTCTGACTATAATCAGGAGCACGTATCCGTCTAATAAGCTGCTGATTAATTTAATCAATGATAAAGCTATATTTGTCTGTTCAAACATTAATCCAAAACCTCATGACAATTACGGCAACGAGCTTCATAAGCCTCGGTAGAACCTACCAGAATCTGTTCTCCTCTATGTACTGTTCTCTGCGTACGATTGGCAGGATTACCGCATTTTAGACAAATCGCCAGATTTTTGGTTACATATTCAGCAACTGCCAGCATTTGAGGAATGCATCCAAACGGGTTTCCCTTATAATCCTGATCAAGACCCGCGACGATGACTCTGATTCCTCTGTCTGCAAGGTCATTACATATACCGATCAACGATTCATCAAAAAACTGTGCTTCATCGATTGCAACAACCTCTACATCATCTGCCAGATACTGATAAATCTCACTTACATCGGCTATTGGTATTGAAGGAGTCTGCATTTGTGAATGTGATACTATATTCTTATCGTCATATCGGTTATCAATGATGGGCTTAAAAGCCATGATTTTCTGCCTGGCATACTCTGCTCTGTGAATTCTGCGGATTAATTCTTCCGTTTTACCACTGAACATACTACCACATATAACTTCAATCCAGCCTGTCTTCTGAATATTGATATTCACATTCTACTCCTTTCTGCCACTTATCTTCAGGGTCTGATATAACTTTTACATTTCACGTTTCATGTCAATAAGAAAAGCCGTTGAGAGATTTCATATACTGCTATTCCGGCTGCAACTGCTGCATTCAATGATTCCATTTGCCCCGAGATAGGAATTCTGACTTCCTTTGTCAGTTCTGCTCTGATGCCATTACTTATACCATTTCCTTCAGAACCTAATACTATCACTACCGCTTTCCCTTTGTCTATATCCATTTCTTTGAGGCTTATGCTGCTATTTGCAGCTAAACCTATCTTTACTGCAGTTTGCCTGTTAAGCCAGGCTGCATCAGCAATCTGAGACGGCAACCAAAAGACACTGCCCAGAGAGGCTCTGATTACTTTGGGAGAAAACACATCGCAACAATCCTGTGATAATGCTATGCCATCCAGATTAAAAGCTGCTGCTATTCTATATATAGTCCCCAGATTTCCCGGATCCTGAATCCCGTCTAAATACAGAATCACCTTATAATCACCAATTTTACGTTCCGGAATCTGAAAAACGGCAATTATCGACTGTGGTGTTTCTGTTTCAGCCAGATTATTAAGTTCATGTTCTTTGGCTGTGAGCAGTATGCCGGTATAGTCCGGAAACTTCTGTAAAACAGCTTCCGGTTCTGTAGAAATTATCTGTTCCGGCTTAATTCCGTTGGATATCAATTGCTCAATCAGATTCCAGCCTTCCACCATTACTTTCTTTTCTGCTTTGCGGAATTTCTTTTGGTGCAGCTTTTTCAGCTCACCTAAATGGATTTTGCTGATAGAGGGATATGCGGATTGATTATTTAACATCGGGAGTAATTTCGATTCTCAATTGTAGCATATCATGTAAATGCTTGGGATTGAGCCCCGGCTGTACAGCAATCAGCATCATTTCCGGCATTTCGCCTTCAAAGATAACGCTGCTATGGCTATAAATACATGTCTTTTTATTGATGAATTTATCGTCAGGATAGAGTATTATATTGCCATTATCATCCTTTTTCAGGGTAAATGTGGCAGTATAGAAGATATCATCAAATTCATGCTGTTGCAATAAATCATAATAAAATGCGCTGTCTTTCATAATTCTGCGTTATCAATTAAACCTTATTTTCATGATATGCATACATATTCAATAAGGTAAACCTGTCAAGAACTCTTGCCCTATGCAAACATTTGTTTCAGTCAATCTCATAGCTGCTTATATAAGTAACATTTGGAAACTTATCCACAAAGACTGTGGACAAAACCATAATTCTATGTTATTGTTATCCTTGCACATACAAAAAAGACTAAATAGTTCAACAACTTTATCCACAGGTTATCCACATACTGCTTTAGCTTTGTGGTTAATCATCATTTAGCAGAGTGAACTTAGTGGTTAAGGTTGTCTTTCCGACCTTAACCCGGGCAATATATATACCAGAAGGCAAAGAGCTCAGGTCAACTTTTCTCGATCCCTGCTTGTGTGGTATGGGGTCAATTTTTTTAACCATTCTGCCCTTGATATTATAAATACGGACTACGTTTTCTGTCAGAAAATCGGCATCATTATCTGCTTTTGTCCACCAGTTAAAATATATTGCTCTGGAATTGGCACATGGATTGGGATAGACAAAAAGCTGTGGTTTAGGTTTTACCCACTCTACATAGACGGAATCGCGAAGGGACGAATTACCATCATAGTCTTCTGCCCAAATGATAAGCCATCCGCTGCCTTGAATATCGTTGATTGTAATGTTATGCCTTACATCGCTTTGCCCATAAACTGCCCAGTAAGAGTTTATCTCTTTATTCTCAAACTGTTCATTATCGTGTTTATAACGCAGCTTTATGCTGATAAACTCCGGTGCCGGAGGGAATTCCCAGATAACTCTCAAATCATTGAAAAGCAGAACTGTATTCATTAGTATAGGTTTACCGGGAATACCTGAATCTGCTCCTAATGCTCTGCTGATTAGTCCCAGCCATTGGTCTGACATTCTTAGCTTAACATATTGCTGCCACCAGGCATTAAAGGCGTTCTGCTCATGCGGAAACCAGATAGTAAGATATCCGATATCAGCGTCATAGTTTATATCAGACTTAGCTACAACAAGCGAGTGGATTGCCGTCTGTAAAGGTTGAATAAAACCGGTAACATTTTCAGCAGGCAAGAAAGTGACGGCCTGATCTAGTAATTCTAATAAATCTATCTCAGCATCATAGGTATTCAGATTGTAACACAATTGTCTGGCAGCAAAGATAGCCTCAGTTGAATCTATTTCATTCGCTATAAAATTTCCCAAAAGAGAAGTAACATCATTGAGACGCTCAGTAGCAAGAACTGAGCATGTAGCTTTAACTATATATCCATAGGGGTTTTGGCTGCCGTATGGCGCATACGAACCGGTATACAATTCAGGTATTTGCAAGGCAATAGAATCCGGTTCTCCCTGCCAAACAGGCAACATATCCTGATAGGGAAATCCGGTGGCAGGTACCAAATCTTCTGAGCCTATCACATATTTTGCCTGATAACAAACCTCATTTAAGACTTCTATGGACTGCATACTACAGGCATCGAAGAGCAGCACATCCAAAAAAGGACTCTCCGCCAGAGCATTCCTTAAATCCCCGTCCGAAACACTCATTATACTCTCAGCATTATTATCCGGACATATCCATTTGTAGTCATTGCCCTTGTACCAGCTATCACCGTGTGACCAGATAACCAGCGCTTTATGTGTGGCAGGATAGTGCGAAAAGCCCCAATTGATGTAACTCTGCAGAGTATGCCAATCTCCGGAATCTATTTCACCAAGATTGGATATTACTTGTGATTCGATTTCACTTGTCTCATCATGTGTTATTTTGTATCTGAAAGCCCCTGAGGGAGAGGACGTCTCATAAAAATCTGCCTGTACTATGACATTGGTTCCGGCAGGTATGGTAGCAGACTCCATCTCATTGATATCCTGCACTGCATATTCACTTAAGCCGTTGTCGGCTGCCATATAGACCAGAATAGTCCAATCTGCAGTTGCCCACAGCACACCACCAGATAACCATAATAGCATTAGTAAAAGCGAAAAGGGGTAGATTCTACCCCTTATCAATGACTTTATCATGTCCATTTTCATATTAGGATTTATTCTGAACACGGACAAGAGTGTCCGTGCCACAAGCTTTCACCATTCCACCCTTTCACTGTTCCACTGTTCCACTGTTCCACTGAATTAATAGGGATAATCCTTAGCTACTTCCAGGCCTTTCAATACACGCACACCACCCTGACTCAGCGCTTCCATTTCTTTTTCTCCGGGATAAATATGCAGAGGAGCTATGAATCCCGCTCTTTTACGGATAGCTTCCACTATGGGTGGATTATAGACCAGCCCGCCGGACAGGAAGATAGCATCAACTTTGCCTTCCAAAACTGCAGCACAAGCGCCGATTTCTTTAGCAACCTGATAACACATAGCGTCCTGGATTTTCCCGGCGTATTCATCACCCTTTTCTATTCTTTTTTGAATTTCAACACCGCTGTCTGTGCCCAAATAAGCCATCAGTCCACCGGTTTTAGTCAATTTATTAATCAATTCCTTGTGAGTGTATTTACCGGAGAAAGCCATATCCAGCAAGTCACCAATTGGCAAAGCGCCGGCTCTTTGAGGAGAAAATGGTCCCATTCCTAACAGTGCATTGTTTACATCAACTACTCTGCCCTTTTTGATAGCTGCAACGGATATCCCGCCTCCCATGTGTACGCCAATCATGTTACATGACTCAAATTCCTTGCCGAGTTCCACTGCCAGTAAACGGGCTATGTATCTGATATTGAGAGCGTGCAATAAGGACTTTCTCTCAATTTCAGGGATTCCGGAAATTCTGGCTATATCGTCAAATTCATCTGTTACCACAGGGTCAACTATAAAGGAAGGAATATTCAATTCTTTGGAAATGGATTCAGCAATAAAAGCACCCAGATTGGAAGCATGGATTCTGCCCCACAACGACGGATCTTTCAAATCCCTGAGCATATTTTCGCAAATCTTCCAGGTACCGCCACTAATGGAACGCACCAATCCACCTCTGCCCACTACAGCATTCAGCGACTCAGGAGTTACGTTATTTTCCTGCATGGCTTCCATGACGAGCTGTTTGCGAAATTCGTACTGCTCAATGATACCGCCAAACTTATCAAGCTCGGCAGGATCATGACGTAAAGTCTTTTCAAACACAGGTACAAGGTCATCATAAACTGCAATCTTAGTCGAAGTAGAACCGGGATTTATTGCTAAAACACGATAGGACATGGGCTCCTCCATTTACGAATTATTATTTTTTGCATTAGTCTCTTTTGACCAGATTTTGTCAATAGGAAAAGCTGAGCAGAATTCCGCTGTTTTTTTCTCAGAATTGTATTATTCTGTGTTCCAATGTTCGGATTTAGTTAAACTGTAATAACTACGCCTTTATTAGCTATGCTCCCAATAAAAAAGGGACGCTCGGTTTTGAAGCGTCCCTTTATATGAGTATTTGGGATTACTTCATCAAGACCATTTTCTTAGAAGAGACATGTCCATCTATATTCAGCCTGTAAAAGTAGACTCCCGAGGAAACTCGCTTGCCGTTATCATCCTCGGCATTCCATTCAGCTTTGTAAATACCTCTGCTTTTTGTACTACTTACTAAATGCTTTACTGCCTGTCCTTTGATATTATAGATAATCAATTCACACTTAGATGTTTTGGGAGTTGAGAATGAAACAGTATTGAAATGATTAAAAGGATTGGGATACACAGACATTTGATTTACAAAGGGGGTATCATGATAATCATCATCTACAGGAGTTACCTGACCACTGGAATTAACCCTTACAAGAGCAAATTTATCTGTATCAGACCCCTGAAGCAATCTTGCACAATATAGCAAGTCACCATTATTTAGTTCAGTTACAGGTGTTGTCCCGCATCCAATCCTATCATTAACGAGATTATCAGATGACCAGATAAGATCGAAATCGCTGTCATATTTAAATATCTCTCCATTGGGAGTGGAAACAAGTAAAACAATGTTGTTATCCGCAGTCCTGATCGTGGAAAATACTTCATCTCCATACAAAAGGCGCTCTGTAACAATCGAAAGAAATACAGAATCGGGACTCACAACTGAGAAATTTTCCCCATAATTATAAACAGATAGTCTTCCGCTATTCATATCGAATCCTGAGTAATTTAATCCATAGTATTTATTGTTAGATTCAATCAATTCCGATACAAAGGGAGTTTGACTATTTTTAATCCATAATGAGTCTCCTGAAGCGTTTGTTTTAAAGAAATACTGAGAAGGAGAATGCCACCAACTGAACAAGTATCCGCCATCTGATGTTGGATTTAATCTATTGTGTTCATGACCATGTGATAAAAATGAATAATGCCATAGCATATTAAAATTGTAATCATACTTGGCACAGATAGTCCATAGTTCAAGCCCAGCTGCAAGTACTGACCCTATAACCACAAAGCCATCAGTAGCAGGAATAATATAATCGGGTGCGAGATTTTCTTCAAAATTATAGGCAAGATTTATATATTCAATGAATTGAAGATTAGCATCCAACCTGGCTATTCTATTCGGAAATCTACTATTTGCCAAATACCCACCCAACCCATCCTTGATGATTCTGGTAAAATATCCATCAACAATAGTATCCTGTCCAATAAATGGTCCAAATACTGAGTTTTGATAATATCCCTCGCGGTTATAAATCATCATTGGAGATTGATAGTAAACAAATTCAGGTGGTGGTGTGTGAAAAATACCTAAGGCTTGCAGGACAAAATTACCATTATACATTTCAAATACATTAGCGGCTTTTGTATCTTGGCTATTTCCTATATAATCCCAGTATGGACTGGTTTGAATATTTGGATAATAATAGCTGATAAACGTACTATCCACTTGAGCACAAATCGAAACAGCGAATATTAATAACAGCGATGCAAAAATAGTTCTCATTGTATAAACCCTCATATTAAGCAGCAGTTAAGCCCATCTGGTACTATCTTTTATCAGCACGCATTGACAGTGTCAGCTATAAATTATATTGATGTAAACGTCACATTTACTTTTAACTAATTATCTTTATAGAGGTCAAGAGATATTTTAATAAATCAATATATTAAATCAATCAGTAAGAAACAACACTGCAGTTATCACACCTCAGAATGTTATGCGACTCCTCTTCGATTAGTTAGCCGATACACAGCGGACAATCAGCGGACAATCAACGGGCTTTAGTCCGCTGATTGTCCGCTGTGTGTTGCCTTCGTATTGCCTGATGAAACGTGGAGCAGCGGAGTTGCAAATTATGAATTATGAATTGGGAGGTGGGGACTGAGGATGTATCCCATTCTTTAGAATGGTATTTTCCAAACTAAAGTTGAGGTTACATCTTGCTCTGACCTAAGGCTGGTCAGTTATGCCTCCCTTATAATGCCCTAACAATTCCTATGTAAGCGTATAGGGATTGAAGCATGAGTTTACTCTTGAGAGAAGAGAATAGAAAAAGGACAGAGAAAGAGCAATGCTCTTTCATTTAGATAAGCATGTCGATAATTGTTACTCGTCAATCGTTAGTAATCTCTCTTTTCCTGCTCTTATCTTTTGTGCTTGACGCAGATAATTTACAGAGACTCATGTGGGAGTCTTTTGGGACTAAAGTCCCTGCAGACTCCCTGATGACTCCCTGCAGACCCCTACCGTCAGCTAATATATTAAAGAGGATAAATAGAGTTATAAGCAGGGAACATTGCTTTAGTGGAAGAGGAGAATCAGAGATATGTGGTGGTTAGTTCGGAGAACGAAACTATGTAACCCGGCACGTGAGTGCCGGGGACAGATACCTCCACTACGTATCAGTCCGGCAGGACGGCACTACACCCCCAATCCGGTAGGATGTAACTATGTAACCCGGCACGTGAGTGCCGGGGTCAAGACTAACTGACAATTTGAGTCCGGCAGGACGGCACTACACCCCCAATCCGGTAGGACGACACTATGTAACCCGGCACGTGAGTGCCGGGGTCAAGACTAACCGACAATTTGAGTCCGGCAGGACGGCACTGTAAATTATATAGAGATGTTTGTGTCGTCCTACCGGACTGTGCGTGTTTTTTCCTCTCATGCACGGCACTCACGTACCGGGTTACATAGTGTCGTCCTACCGGACTGTGCTCCTTGCGGCTTTGCGTTATAATTCCATATCTTGTGAAACAAAACCGCCTAAAGGCGGAACTACATACTCTAACTCTTCGTGGCTTCGTGTCTCTAAATAGCAAGATTCCCGCTTTCGCAGGAATGACACCACTGTTCCGTTAACAACTCTATGCCTCTGTGGGTAGATTGTTAAAACAGCATGGATCCCTGCCTGCGCAGGGACGACACCGTTTCATCTTTCAACCGTTCCACCATTTCACTTGCAGTCTCTGTGATTAGGTTAAGATTCCCGCTTTCGCAGGAATGACAATGTTTCACCGTTTCACCGTTTCACCTTTTCACCTTTCCACCATTTCACTTACAGTCTCTGTGATTAGGTTAAGATTCCCGCTTTCGCAGGAATGACACTGTTTCACCGTTCCACTGTTCCACCTTTCAACTAAATAACTCTGTGTCTCTATGACTCCGTGTCTCTAAATAGCAAGAACTCTCTTTCCTCTCTGTGTTTCTAAATAGCAACAATGAGCGAAGATTCCTTCTACAATACTATGCAGGTATTGACTTGATAAATTCTTCGATTTTTGTTTCAATCATAGCCAAAACAGTACAGGTCATGGCAAATTTCTCATCGTAGTTTCCCTGAAAAGCAGAGGGGTCAGGAAAGCTCCAATGCAGTGTTTTTAAGGCTCCGGGAAAGATAGGACAACGCTCTCCGCTTGTTTCATCACACACTGTGATAACGTAATTGTAACGCTGTCCTGCTTTAAAGAGGTCAAAGACGCTTTTAGTCTGCTTTGCAGAGATATCAATGCCGATTACCTTTAGTACTTCTACTACGATGGGATTTAGCTCACCCGGTTCCAGACCGGCGCTTTCCACCTGGACTTTATCGCCCAGCTTCAAGCGCAGCAGTTCTTCAGCTATCTGGCTGCGGGCTGAATTGTGGACACAGACAAAGAGTACTTTTAACATCATAACTCCTTATCTGTCTCGTTTTCTTCCTGATGGTGCTTGATGACTCTGCCTTGCACAAGATAGACTGTATTTTCTGCAATGTTTGTACTCAAATCTGCCACACGCTCCAGGTTTTTGGCAATTCTCAGCAGATGCATATAATGTTCAATTTGCAGAGGGTTAGCTTTCATCAATTCTACGAGTTGATTATAAATATGCCGGTTATAACTATCAACGATTTCGTCCTGACGGCAAATCAAGCGGGCTTTGTCGACATCTTCATTGGTATAGGCATCAATGCTTTGAGTCAGCATTTCCAGCGTAACTTCTTTCATACTGATGAGGTCAGGGATTTGTGCGTTGAGAGGATTTCCTGTCATCTTTGCCACGCTTTCGGCAATATTAAAAGCCTGGTCACCCAATCTTTCCAAATCATTGTTTATCTTATAAATCATCAGGATGATGCGCAGGTCTTTGGCTTCGGGATGTTGCAATGCCATCAGCACTATGCAATCGTCTTCTATCTCCATCTCCATGCGGTTGACTTTTTGCTCATAATCCATTACTTCTTTGTAACGGTTGATGCCTTTTTCTATACCTTCAAAGGACAATGAGACCATCTTTTCGACTGTGGCTGCCATTTCCATAATCTTCTGTTTCAATTCTACTATTTTGTGTATTAACATGTTTGCTCCTTAACCGAATACGCCTGTTAAATAGGCTTCGGTACGTTTATCTTGCGGAACGGTAAAGACTCTGTTGGTCTCACCAAATTCAACCAGTTCACCCAGATACATATAAGCAGTAAAGTCTGAGATTCTGCCTGCCTGGGCAATGTTATGTGTCACTATCAGAATTGTCACCTGTTTTTTTAGCTCAAGGCAAAGCTCTTCTATCTTGGCGGTGGACTGCGGGTCAAGTGCGGAGGTAGGCTCATCCAAAAGCAAGACTTCGGGATTATTTGCCAAAGCTCTGGCAATGCATAAGCGCTGTTGCTGCCCGCCGGATAAGGACATGGCAGATTCATTTAATCTATCCTTGACTTCATCCCAAATCCAGGCAGCTTTGAGGCTCTGCTCTACTCTGGCTTGTATTTCCGCTTTCTTAAACTTTCCCTGCACAGCCAGACCGTAAGCAACATTGTTGTATATAGACTTGGGAAAGGGATTGGGTTTTTGAAATACCATGCCGACTCTGGTCCTAATTGAAGTTACATCTGTTTTGGTATGATAGATATTTTCTCCATCTAAAAGGACACTGCCCAGAATTCTGGTGTCCGGGATCAGGTCGTTCATGCGGTTAAAGGTTCGGAGTAAAGTTGATTTTCCACAACCGCTGGGACCTATCATGGCGGTGATTTTCTTTTCCTCAATACCGATGCTGACGTTGTGCAGAACATGATTGTTGCCAAACCAAAGATTTAGCAATTCTGTTTGTAATTGATTATTTACCATTTTCTTTTCTTCCTGATTCTATAACGTATGATGATTGCCAGTGAGCTGATGCTCAATACCAAAAGTAATAAAACAACTGCTGTGCCATAAGCAATCGGCACTTGTGACTCGGCATGTGTGCCTTCTGTCATTAAAGCATAAATATGATATGGCAACGCCATGACTTCATCTGAAACACCCTGAGGGAGTTTCAAAGAATAAAAGGTTGCTGCGGTAAACATAATCGGAGCTGTTTCACCTGCCACCCTGCCAATACTGATGATGATACCGGTCAGGATACTCGGCAAAGCTGTGGGAATCAGCACCCGCATAATGGTCTGGCTTTGCGTCGCGCCTAAAGCTAAAGAAGCCTGATAGAATTCATCAGGAACACCTCTCAGCGCTTCTTCACTGGCATTAATAATAACCGGCAATGCTAAAACTGCCAGAGTCAAAGCTCCTGAAATCAGAGAAACATTGAATTTGAGCAGGTTTACAAATACTGCTAAGCCAAACAAACCATATACGATGGATGGTATGCCGGCAAGTGTGTTTATCGATATCCTGACTATCTGCATCAGCCATCTTGGTTTGCCGTAGCATCTGAGAAAAACTGCTGTGGCTAATCCCAGCGGAACTGCTATGGCAATGGACAATACAGTTAACCAGAATGTACCCACTAAAGCCGGATAGATACCGCCTTCCGTCATGCCTTTTAATGGTGGCTGGGTGAGAAAGCTCCAGCTTATCATGCCCAAGCCTTTGGAAAATATTTTATACAAAAACAATAGTAAAAAGCCAACTGTTACGATTGAACAAAAGCGCATGGTATTGATGCCGATGAGCTGCTTAAAACTTCTCGTATTCATCGTTTAACCCTCTTCAGGAAGACCAGTTCTGTAACCAGATTGCTGATGAAAGTTATAAGAAACAGTACTGTTGCCAACGCAAACAAGGCATTATAATGCAAATCTCCTACAACAGTTTCACCCATTTCTGAAGCAATCGCAGAAGTCATGGGACGCACAGAATCAAAGATACTATGAGGTATCTGCGCACTGCCCCCAGCTACCATTAGCACTACCATCGTCTCCCCGACTGCCCTGCCAAAACCTAACAGGATGCTGCCGATAATGCCGCTTTTAGCAGCAGGAACTACAACCCTGGTAATTGTTTCCCAGGGCGTAGCGCCGAGTGCCAGAGAAGCTTCCCGCAGGTTTTTGGGTACAGTGGTCAAAGCGTCTTCGCTCATGCTGGTAATGATAGGTATAATCATGATACCAAGTATGATGGAAGCAGATAGAATATTTAATCCTGAATCCAGACCAAACCACACTCTGATAGCTGGAGCCAGAAAAGCCATGCCAAACAGTCCGTATACAACCGACGGAATACCAGCCAGAAGCTCAATTATAGGTTTGATTATTTCTTTTACTCGGGAGCTTGCCAGTTCTGCAATGTAGATGGCAGAGCCCAAGCCCAGAGGAATGGCAATTATCAAAGCGCCTAATGTTACATAGATTGAGCCGATGATTAAGCTGCCCACTCCAAATTCAGGCTGTTCGTGGGTGGGATACCAGCCAAGACCTAAGAGAAAATCCCTGATACTAACTACTTTGAAGATTGGAATGCCTTCTTTGAAAATACTGATAATTATCCCCACCAAAAAAACCAGAACAAACAAAGAAGCAGTATAGGTTACTGCTCTGAATAATTTTTCCTTGTAAGAATTCACTTTTCTACCTTTAAAATTATGGATTTAACACACAAAATATACTCCCTTACTCATACAGCAAGAAGGGAGGCAGGAGATGCACATCCCTTCCTGATATTGATTTACTGTTTCAGCTTAGTTGAGAGTGATAAAGCCGTTATCTTTGACTATCTGCTGTCCCTCTGCGGACTGGATAAAAGAAATGAAATTGGCTGCATTGCCCTGCGCTTTTCCATTGGTGTACATATAGAGCTTACGGCTGAGTTTGTAGCTTTTGTCTTTTACTGTCTTTTCTGTTGGAGTTACATTATCAATGACCAGAGCATGCACATCATCTGTGACATAACCAAGACCTACATATCCGATAGCACCGGGCGTATTGCCAACCGAGGAAGCTACAGCATTGTTGGAAGCAAGCATCTGAGCTGAATCAATTACTTTGCTGCCTTGCAGGGCTTTTTCATTAAACACTTCAAACGTTCCGGAAGCTACATCACGGGATATTACTACTATCGGCAGATTCTTACCACCCAGTTGATTCCAGTTGGTAATCTTGCCTGTATAGATACTTTTTAGCTGTTTAAGAGTAAGATCTTTTACAGGGTTAGTGTTATTGATTATGATGGCGATTCCGTCATTCGCTACAAAATAGGCAGTAGGATTTACTCCTTTTCCTTTGGCTTGGGTAACTTCTTTGGCTTTCATGGGACGTGAGGAACTGGCGATATCACATGAACCGGAAATCAGAGCAGCAATACCAACCCCGCTACCTCCACCTCTAATGGAGACATTCACACTGGGAAACTTTGTCATAAAAGCTTCAGCCGCTGCCTGAGCTATCGGCAAAACAGTAGTTGAACCTGAGCAGGTAAGTTGATTAGCCTTTTTAGCAAACATCGGTATCGCTATGATTAGTAATATTAAGATTATAAAAGTCATTCTTCTCATGATAATTATCTCCTTTGGTTAATTAGATATTGTGTTGGCAAATTTCCATTTAAGCTGGAGCATAAGCTGACTGCTATCTTTCTTGCCATCAGCAAAGTCTGCATGGGATTTACCTTCGTCATATTTCTTGTCTGTGTAGTTGAGTTGAAGCTGCATCTGGGCTACATCTGTGGCATCCTTCAAAAAGTTGTAGTTCACACCGATTGTGGTAGCTGTTAGTAAACTGCGGGCTGCATCAGAGGTTGGACGGTCTGATTCATCCCAGGAGTCATATCTACCGAGAAGTTGAATATCTACAGGAAGATACTGTGCCAGAGATACTGTGGGCATAATCATCAAACCCTTTGCTGTGTAATCTTTGGTGGTGGCATTAGGATATTTAACATCTTTGGATATGTACTCCACCCATAGATCAACAGGACCGTAGGCTAAACGACCCAAGCCATCCATCAAGCTTTGTTCTTCATAAGAGGAATTGTTAGCATCGCCGGCAATAGCTTTTTCTCTGCCAACCGTATTTGACATATAGGAACCACCTAATGTGATGCCTGCAATGGGAGTCAGACGCAGATTGGCAAGATAAGCATAATCGGTATTATCTTTGAGGCTGGCACCGACTTTTTTATAGCCTTCTCCATTATACACACCAAAAGCATATTCGCCAAAACCATTAGGGATATAGCCATTTATTGTAACACCATAATCAGAGGAACTAACTACTTTGTATTCATCAGTTGGCGCTTTGCCAATCAGGGCATAAGTCCAGTCATAGATGGTGCCGAAGTAGGTTTTTTGCAGTCCGGCAGTTAAAGTTAATTCAGGAACGGGAATCAGGTTGGCAAAGTCAACATAAGCATACTTCAGCTTGAGTCCGGCACCATCTAATGTACTGGTTTTGTTAGTGAGAGTAGCAGGTTCGATGGGCAAGGTTGTTTGTGAACTGTCTGCCAGAGTACCCACTTCGTGAGTAGCATCAGAGCTGAACATATCAACGGTAAAACGGGCTTTAGTATTAGTCGTAAAAGTTGTTTGCAGGTCAAAATAACCTCTTTCCAGAGAGAAGTAGTTCTTGGATAACTTGTCTACATATTCTCCTTGAGCATTCTTGAATTTCGCTGTCTCATTAGTCCAGCGACCCCACATCTCCCCGCCTATCTTTGTATCAATAGCATTGGATACCAGGGGAATCGATAAAGTTGTGAATACTAAGACTGATTTTAGCAAGCCATGCAGTTTCATAGTATACTCCTAAGTTTTATTTCGTTATGCTTTGGTTATACAATATGAATGTTAAGTCATGATGAAGGAATTGTTAAGATTGGGTTAAGAATTTGAGTCTCAGGATAAATGTAGTCATTGTTAAGAAAAATTAACGCAATCCAGAGCTTTTTCTCTTGCCAGTTGATTGTCTTATATAGAATTGCTTTTATCAGTATAAATGAAAACATAAAGGAAATGTATGAGTTATTACATTTACATCGTTGATGATGAGCCTGATATTCTGGAACTGGTTGACCTCAATCTGACCAAAGCCGGCTTCCTGACCGAGACCTTTGAAAGAGCAGAACCTATGCTCAGAGCTCTGGCTCAGAAAGCTCCGGATTTACTGATTCTTGACCTGATGCTGCCTGATGCTGACGGACTTGAGCTATGTAAGCAAATCAGGTCACAGGATAAGTACAAGAAGCTGCCTATTGTGATGCTCACCGCACGTGTGGAACTCGATGACCGCATCAAGGGACTGGATTATGGCGCTGATGATTATATAACCAAGCCTTTTGCACCCAATGAATTAATTGCCAGAATAAACGCCGTCTTACGAAGAGCACAATGGGAAACGTATAACAAAGTCCTGCAAATTGAAGCAGGCTTAAAGATAGATTTCAATAAATATGAAGTCTTTGTGAATGATAAAAAGGCAGATTTGACTACTACAGAATTTAAGATATTGCAACTTCTGACCAAAAGACCCGGCTGGGTGTATAACCGTCAGCAGATTTTAGACTTTCTCTGGGGTAATGATAAGATTGTCATAGACCGCACGATAGATGTGCATATCAAGAATTTGAGAGATAAGCTGGGTAGTTATGGCAACTATATCAGAAATATTCGGGGAGTGGGATATAAGTTTGAGCCTATAATCGCTGAGTTAACCCCGGATTCCGGGCAAAACAATGATTAACCACAATCTATTCCTGACCTTAATAATTGACTTTCTCTTAGTCTGCCTGAGTGTGGTTTTGGTTACCATTTCTGGGATTACCTTACTGGCGTTCACGCCTATATTACTGGCTTTCATTTTCACAGTCCTGATTAGCAGAAGGATAGATAAATCTATAATTAACCTCACAGATATCACATTAAGAGCCAGCCGGGGAGACTTAAGCGGCAGATATTCTGAAAGAACGGACTGGGAAATCGAACCCTTAGGCGAGGCTATCAATGATTTGGTAGAAAACTTCCAATATCTGTTTAATGAGCATAAAGCTGACAGAGCAGAATTAAAAATTGTATTAAATTCTATTACTGAAGTGCTCTGGATACAGAATAAAGAAGGTAATATCCTATGGTCGAGTTTAGGTTTTAGCGAGATCTTTCCTTCCTATGTCAAAGGACAAAATCAGTTTTACTGGGAAGTAATCCGAGACCCTGATTTACTGGATAGAATAAAGTTTGTTGAGGCAACCAAAGACAGCCAGCAACAGGAAGTGACCCTTGAGAACCATTTCTATTTATTTAAAAGTGAGTTTAATCCCAAAACTGATACAATAGTCTTCATCCTGCAGAATGTGGATATCCTCAAGCAAACAGAGCAGATGAAAAAGGACTTTATCATTAATCTGGCGCATGAACTCAGGACTCCTCTCACTGCTATCAAAGGCTTTTCGGAAGCAATAAGTGATACACCCGGTAAGGATAATACAAGGTATCTGAATATCATCCGCAATCACACAGACCGCATGATAAGCTTAGTCAGTGATTTGCAGGCTCTGGCTCAATTGGAAAGGTTACCGGAGCTTGATTTGCAGCCCATTAATCTGATTACTTTCTTTGACAACATTGCAGCTTTGTATCAATATAGCCTCAAAGAAAAGGGATTGACCTTGCATTTTGAAGCTGAGGACAATCTGCCCCGCTTAACGGTTGACCCTTACAAATTTGAACAAATCTTTATTAACCTGATTGATAATGCTCTGAGATACACAGAAAAAGGCGGTATAACCATCCGTTTGAAGCAGGAAACTCATGCTCTCAGCATAGAAGTATGCGATACAGGCAGCGGCATCGTAGCTGAAAACCTACCCCGTATATTCGAACGCTTCTATGTGGCAGACCCTTCCCGCAACAAAAGCTTAAGCGGTACAGGGCTGGGTCTGGCGATTGCCAAACATAGTGTTTTACTGCATAAAGGCACCATTGAAGTGCAAAGCACACCCGGTAAAGGCACATGCTTCACAATGAAATTTCCCATACCTCAGTCCAACAATGATACAAACGTCTAATAGTCTCAATCCTGAGAGTGTAGTAGCCGAGTATCTGCCTCTTGTCAAAGGAATTGCCTTTCGTTACAAAAACAGCGGGCTTTCAAAGGATGATTTAATCCAGGAAGGTATGCTTGGCTTGTTGGAAGCCTGTAACAGGTTTGATAATCAGCATAATGTGCAATTCAGCACTTATGCCACTTTCTGGATAAAGAAGTACATCCTGTTAGCTGTTTCAAGAGAATTGAAGCAGATTCTTCACATATCTTACAAAGACACGGAAAAACTTGCAGATACCCGGACATTGGTTACAACTCCCCCAATAACTCAGGACAATAGCAATATCGAGGCAATACTTAAGCAAAACATCCCTGAGCTGGAAAAACAAATAGTTCTATTGAGTTTTAAACATGGCAAAACCTTGAAAGATATTGCCCTGGAACTGAATCTGACCCCTGAGAAAGTCAAGCAGCTCAGAACCAAAGCATTGAGACGGATTAAAACAAACAGCCCTCAAGACAAAAGCCAGGAGGGCTGCGGAGGTTTAGGGAGTTTTGTATGATGGCGTTCTCACAAAGGGGGATTATATCATTACATCACCTAAAAGATCACTAATTACGCCTGACCAGTTTCCATTAAGCATTGCAGTTTCTCTGCTTGCCCGTCGCATTTCAAGATAAGTCTTCTGATGGTTTTTATACAAATCTATGCAGTGTTCCACTATTTTGACCCAACTTTCTTTCTTCTGGTCTGCTGCCACAAAGCCGGTCATAGAAGGACTAATGATTTCTTTGGGTCCTCCCTGATTGGAGACAACAGCAGGTAATCCACATGCCTGGGATTCCAGGATGACCATTCCGAAAGTATCTGTAACGCTTGGAAAGATAAAATAATCTGCTGCATTATACAGATTAGGTAATGAATTACGGGAAACAGCTCCCGTAAACACCACATTACTACCTGTTAATACAATATTGTTTGTACCGGTTAAAATTTCTTTCAATTCTTTCAGGAAAGGTCCATTCCCGGCAATAATAAGATTGAGATCCGGATATTTCTGGAGCAGATTCAAATATACATGTGCCAATAGCTCCAGAGACTTGTCCTTTGATACTCTGCCTGCATAAAGTAAAGTTACTCCATTCCTGTTTAACAGCTTTGCAGGGAGCAAAGCTTTGCGATTTTCAAACGGACGAAACAACTCTGTCTCAATCCCGCGCTTCAAAAGCTGCATCCGGTCTGCATGAATCCCACGCTGTTTCAGGATATGTTCATACTCATGAGTAGGAACCCGGATTTCGTCCATTTGGTTATAAAACCAGTGTTCAAAAGATAGAATCATATTCCTGGCTGATTCGTCTTCAATGATGTGTTCTGCTTCGTAGGTAAAGTCTGTATGATATATCCCAATGCATTCAATTTGCATAATCTTGGCTGCCAGAAGCGCCAGCAAGCCCAGAGGTCCAGGAGTAGAGATGATGATTTTATCAGGTTCATAATCCTGAATCATCTTAATACTGTTTAGAATTGATGGAACTTTTATCCGGTAGTTTTCATAAAAAGGCAACGGGAAACGGTACATATAAGGTAGATTCATCAGGTTCTGCGGTATTTCATCCGTAATCTGGTCATCATCCAGAGAAGCGACTATCATTGTTTCTCTGCCTTCCTCAAAGGCAACCTGCCCCATCCGTTTAATAGTCACAGATACTCCATTCAAGTCATTCAATGTATCAGTAAACCACAGAATTCTTTGTTTGCGTGGCTCAGACTCTATTTCCAGGCTCATTCGCATTTCTGATAACAGAGTCCGATTTTGGTGTATATGCTTTAATGAGCTAAAGAATGGCAGCAGTAAGAATATCCCGGGTAAACTGCTGCTTATGTTTCGTACAAGTTTTATCAGATTCATTTCCTTGATATCATCTTCCAGAGAATCCAAAAATACCATAAAATATGCATCAGCCAATTGGGAAATTTTACTATAGATTAAATCCAACCTTTGGTCAGTTGTAACAGATGGCATTGGCTTGAGGGTCTCAATCAAATCACTCATGCTGCGCTTTAGCGTGTCACCTTTGATATCAGCCATACTCTTCATGCTTCTGAGCCTGATTCTGTCCTTGAGTTCTAAACCTCGATTATCAAATATGTGCTCTGTCAATTTAGAGATAATAGTATCTTTCCTGGTCCCTGTCTTTTGTCTGGAAAAATCCCAGGCAATTTTATACACAGTGAAAGCAAGAGCGTGATAGCTATTGTGCCTGCCTTCGGCAAGGCTTTCTTTTTCCCGGATTTTCCTGAGGAAATCTTCACCTGTGATAGCCTTTGCTGACGTCCAGGTATTGCCGATAAACAGAGCGCCATGATCATCGCTTCCACCGGTAAATCCCTTTATCCATGCATTTTCACTCATAGGCTCGATACGGTAAAGGTTATACAGTTTCTGGATAATATCCGGATTCAATTGCTGTAATAAATTGTTCCAGCTTAGGTTGTTGTGCTTGCTGCGACCACCATTGATTGCTTCAAAGTGGTCAAACAGCAAGATCAGCTTTTCCAGATGAGTTTGATTGAGCTTTCCATTTATCGAATATGATGCATGAGCAACACTATGAGCCAGATTCTCTTGTTTAAGATAGTCTCTCAGCTCATAGATGTCCTTTCTCACATGATTTATAACTTCAAACTGGATATCATCCAAACCATAAATTAGTATATGTATCTTGCAATTATCTTCGGGAAAGTAAGTAGTTGATTCAACCCCGGTTATAACTTTGCCGGGGAATTTATCTTTCAGTAAGTACACTCCATCGATTTTATTATGGTCAGTAATAGTCACAAAGTCCATGCCTGCATCAAGAGCGGCATGATAGACTGTTATAGGGTTTGTATATGATTCTTTGGCGCCCAGACGTTGCAGGAACCAATCTGATGGATGCTCTGAATAGATTGAATGACAATGCAAATCTGCCTTTGACATATTCTTCTCCACATTCATATTTCTTATGTATAGGTTATACTATTCGAATGTTAGAATTTGATAAAGACAGGGTTTGTTTAATCTGAAGAATCAACCGGGTAATAAATTGGAAATGAGTAAGTATAACTCAGAAGTATATATGGAAATAGGATAGATCATTATAACAAAGCCGGATTCAGTCCTGCCATTTGATTCCGTTTGCATCACACCAGGCTTGAATCTCTGTGTCTCCCAACTTAGCTGATTGGATATAGTATTTATTGCAATTACCATAATCACCCAGATCATAATATGCTTTGCCAATGCTATTTAGTATCCCGGTATCATCCGGTTGTAATGCCAGAGCCTTTTTGTATGCCTCCACTGCAGGAAGATATTCAGCATTATTGTAGCAGGCATCGCCCAAAGACATCCAGAGCCAGTAATAAGTAGTATCGATTTCTGCTGCCATTCTATAGTATATTATTGAATTGGGATAGTCTTTCAGGTTATAATAGATTTCACCCAGCCGACCTACTTCATAAGATGGTTCATCATCAAATTCCAGCATTCTTTTGTAACTGGCAATAGCGTTGTCAAAATCTTCCAGCTTCTCATAAGCCATGGATAAATTGATATACGCCAGCATATTATTGGGATTGATTTCCAGAGTTTTGTTATAATACTGCATTGCTTTTTCGATGTCACCGCTTTCCTGATACACTTCTCCCAGTGCTACTAGTGCATCAGTACTCAGTGAGTCCAGCTCCAGCATTGTATTAAGACAGATAATCGATTGCCCAAAGTCTTTATTGATTTTATTCGCCAAAGCCAGAGTAAACCATACATTCGCATTACTCGGGTCAATTTCTACTGATTTTTTGAGATATGTAATTGCCAAAGGATAGTCAGAATTGAAATATGCTTCGGAACCTTTCTCATTCCATTCAGCAGCGCTAAGTTTCTCAGATTCGGTTATGTAATCTTTCTGAAGTTGTGCCTGAGCATTTTTATCCTTTTCCTGTTCCAGTTCGAGCCTGAGTCTTTCCAATTCTGCCAGGGCATTATCAGTAATCAGGCGGTTGTCTTCCAGCGCTTTTTTATACTTCTCATTATTCATGAGGTCATCAAGTTGTTTGAGCACATCTTTTTCATCCAGAGTAATTTCAGCTTTCAACCAGAATGATACTCCATTCCACATTTCATCCAGTACTTTCGTTTGAGTGATGCCCGCACTCAACACTTTTATATCCTTCTCCGTCAGTGATGATACCTGACCATTAGCTTCAGATTCTTCATTTCTGATGCTACTCTGGATATAAATGCCAACTTCTTCCAATAAAAGCCGTTTTACCTGCTCCAATGCTATGGCTCGTGAGGATATCTTACTATCAGATTCACCTGCTTTGTAGGTGTATTCGCGGACAAATGTCTTTGCACTCAAACCCATCCAAATTACGCATAACAGTACTATCAAAAATGGTCGCAAGTAACCTCCCGTCAGCTTATTCAGCCATATTACTAAATCCAACAGACTGAATATATAGTCATATTACGCATACAATTTTAGAGCTTGCAGTGTCAAGCTACTTATTCACCCACTCTCAATGTCACATTGTTCAATTGCTTTCGTCCATTATTCATAGCTTAGCTGATTCTACAGATATTATAGAGGTTTCTAAGGGGTATATAAGGAAAAACCCCTTTGATACCCCTTACATCTCTGTTTAATCTCCCTCGGATTATTTAAGGCACAAGAAAGAAATCTGAGAAATGTATCATGTCTATTACAATGATGGAGTCTTCTAGCTTAAATAAGTTCAAGAAATGCAACATTTTGAAGATTTAGCTTGTCAGAAACAGCCTCAAAATAAAATAGACATAAAACTACACTATCTGGAGATTACTATGAGCACAAATGAAAAAGAACTAAAGAACGAAGCCTGCGGGTGTGAAGACGACGAATGCGGGTGTGATACAATAACATTAGAATTAGAAGATGGCACTTCTGAGGAATTTATTATTCTTGATACATACGAGCATAAGAAAAAGAGCTATGTTGCATTGGCCCCTATGGAAGGCGACGAATACTTTATCTATGGTTTCAAAGAAGATGGCGAAAATGTAGAATTCTTTTCCATTGAAGATGATAAGGAATTTGAAACAATATCCAAGGTCTTTGAGAAAAGATTTGCAGAAGAAGATAAGGCATAATTTACAAGCTTTATAAAATATTGAACACTGAGAAGCTCCCGTCGGGAGCTTCTTTTTTTTATATGATTCTCCCCTGGACAGAAGTGATAAATAGGTAAATAACTACATCAATGAAATAGGGTCAATATCAATAGCCATATTCACAGCAGAAGGTAATTTGATGAGTGATTCCAATTCTGAAACTGCCCGGGAGAGGGTTTCCGCATCTATGGCTTTAATAATCAGGTGATAACGGAAGAGTTTATTTATTTTACTCATCGGTGCCGGGCTGGGTCCCAGAATCAGCAGATTGGGAACCCGATACTTTAGTTTCAATTGTTCTATCGCCTGATAATATCGATTGATGACTGCCTGAATTTTTTTCTCGTCAGTGGAAGTGAAGAGTAATCTGCCCATACGGTAATAAGGCGGATAATAAAGTCTTTTCCTGTACCCCATTTCTTCAGTTGCGAAATTGACATAATCCTGGTCACAGGCATATTTTATAGCATAATGCTCGGGATTCCAGGTTTGGATGATGACTTTCCCCGGCTGCTCACCTCTGCCGGAACGTCCTGCTACCTGGGTAAGCAGATTGAATGTGCGCTCCGCAGCACGAAAATCGGGTACATTGAGCGAGATATCAGCCAGAATGACACCGACCAGCGTAACATTGGGAAAATCCAGGCCTTTGGATATCATCTGAGTACCCAAAAGAATATCTATCTCTTTACTGTGCATTTTGTTATACATGTAGTTGTAAGTGTCTTTTTTACGGGAGGAATCTGAATCCATCCGAAGTATTTTGGCTAAGGGAAAATATGTTTTCAGAAGTTGCTCAATCTTCTGAGTACCGGGTGCTCCGAAAGAAAACGTGTAGCTGCCACAGGCTGCACACTTGCGAGGGATGGGCACATGATATCCGCAATAATGACACATGGTTTCATCTCTGTCATGGTGATAATACAAGCTGATTTCACAATTGGGACATTTCTGCAGAATGCCACAGTTTTTACATTGTACGAATGACGCAAACCCGCGTCTGTTCTGAAGAAGGATTACCTGTTCCTTTTTATCAAGACATACCTGGATGGCATCTCTAAGGGTAACTGATATCAAATCTACTTCTTCCTCATCTCTGAGGTCAATAAGCTGAACCACCGGCAAGCCTTGTGCTGTGGGTCTGGAAGACAAGATATGCTTTTGATACCTTCCGATTTCCACATTATACCATGTTTCCAGTGAAGGAGTTGCGCTGCCCAAAATTACGGCTGCCTTCTCAATTCTGGCACGTACTATAGCTACGTCTCTACCCTGATAACGCGGGATGTTTTCCTGCTTATAGCTTTGTTCATGCTCTTCATCCACGATAATCAGACCAATCTTTTTAAGCGGAGCAAAAATAGCGCTACGGGCACCTATTACAATGCGGCAGGATGCTTTCTTTATCTCCTGCCATTGCTCATACCTCTGCCTTTCTGTAAGCTGACTGTGCAAGATAGCTATGGAAGAGCCAAATACTCCGTAAAACCTATCCACCATCTGAGGAGTAAGAGCAATCTCCGGGATGAGCAGGATAATGTTTTGACCTTGCTTCAGATAATGCTTAATGATGCCGATATAGACTTCAGTTTTACCGCTACCGGTAATCCCATAGAGTAAATGAACCTGAGGAGTTTTGGATTGACCGGTAATGGATTCAATGATTCCCGCTTGCTCCGGAGTGAGGGTTAGCTCTTTTGTGCTTCTTTGCTCGGGGAAAATGACGGCTCTGTTTTCCATCTGACGTGGTACAATCTCAATCAGACCCTTAGCAACAAGGGCTTTGATAATGGAATAGGAAATCTCTTCTGTTACAGATTGAAGAGGAAATTCGTTGTCTTGGGAACAAATTAACAGCCAGGCAGACTGCTGTTTGAGTGTTAAATTGATTGCCTCAGTCTGTTGTAGAACCTTAACAAAGTTTACGGTTTTGGGCTTAACCTTACTATCAAAGGCTCTTTTAATTTCGAGTAAGCCCATAGCTTCGGCAGATTCGAGTATCTTATAAAAAGGCTTGCTACCAAAACCTTTTTTGACATCAGACATCAGATAAAAACGGTCATCAGGTAGTAGATTTTTCAGGATAGTATACTCGTCAGGATAATCACTTTTTCCAATCCACTTAAGCTGAGTAGCTATTTCAGGCATGATAACCGAAGGCAGCATAGCAAATATAGCTTTCCCAATAGAACAGCGGTAGTATTTACTAATCCATTCTGCCAGCTTGAGCAGATTATCAGGTAAAATGCATTCCTCATCCAGAATTTCAAAGACTCCCTTGATACTCACACCTTCAGGAAGGTTACTTTGAGCTATCTCAGTATTGCGGATACCTGTCATGAATTTTCTGTTGAAGGAAACAATTACTCTTGCTCCTCTGACAATATCTGCTTGAGAGCTGTAAATAATATCATCCAGATCGGTTTGTACTGTCAGATAAATTGAATAATACTTCATGATAATAAAAAAGCCCCTTAAAGAAAGGGGCTTTTATTTCTATTATGTTAATATCACTTTGTGAAAGTCATGATAAATTCATACGGCACCATGTTTTTGTTATCAAAGCGCCAACCACGAATAAGTTGTTCCAGTTGTGACAGAAATTCAGGATAGAATTCACCGCTTTTGGGAGTAATTTGTACACCGGCGACTGAGCCTCCGGCATCAATGTATACTGTAAAGCTAATTGAACCATACATTGATTTAACCTGGCTATAACGGTTAAACATATCCTTTATCTGAGGTTTATACCGGGCAATTCTCTGCTCGACTCTCTGGAGTTCCGGCCTTATTTCAGCCGGGGCAGATGATATTCCACCTTCTGATACCTTCTTCACAGTAGGACCACTAAAGCGGGATATTACACCGGAAGATACTTTTGTTGCAGGTTTTCCCACAGGAGAAAGACGGCCGGCATCACCTACAAAAGTGGTAACATTACCGCCCGGAGCTTTTGTGGAAAGCTGTCCTTTGGGTCTGCCTGAAGAAAGACCAGCCAGATTGGATGTACCTGATGATACTTCAGTGGGATCAAAGACCGTACCAAAGCCTGCAGCTCCAGCTGCTCCAGCGGCACTTGCCCTACCGGGACCTTTACCGCCTCCGCCGCCTTTGCCACCACCAAGTGATGATGCAACTATATCTTCTTCTGTTGTAACAGCGAAATTCATAGCTATACCTGTTCCACCGGGATTAAAGCCACTATCTCCTAAAAGACCGGACAATGCTGACTTTGCAGCAGCTTTGCTCATTCCAGTGCTGGCACCCTTACTACCTGAAACATTTGCTGCCCCAATATCTATAGGAGTCGGAGCTTGTTCTTTAGCTTTTGCTTCACCTTCTGTCGCCGAAACTTGTTCAGGTTCAACACTGCTGGTTTTCTCAACTTCAACTTTAGTAGCCATGGCTTGCATTTGCTGCCAACGCTCTTCTAGAGTATCCTGAGCAACATTCTTAGGTTTCAGAGTCTCAAAGACAATGATACCAATTAAAGTTAATGCTGTTGCAGCAAGGAGGAAATTGCGGGTAAATTTTTCAAAAGGAAGTGGTTCTGCTCTTCTGGCATATTGATTGATAATCTGTTTTTCTTCCGCTGTGAGTACTTTGACCCATGGTTCCATAAATTCAAAAGAAACCATCCAGCCCGGAGCCAGTTGCACAGTACCTGTCATTTCATTTGATAGAGTGACTTCATTACCATGCAAAAGATTCTTTGCTTTGAGGGCAGCTTTGTCAAATTCCTGGTCATTTTGCTTGAATGTAACATCCATCCCTGGTAACAAGTCAAAAAAGAACTTATCATCCTTCTTCTTGAGAAAAAGATGATTTGCAGGTAGTTTGCTACCAAGTATCTGCCAGAATAAGTTTTTATTGGTGCCTACATATAGTTTTGTTGTAAAATCCCTGCCAAATTTGGCAATATCAAGTAGCTTCCCTTGATAATGCAATTTTAAACTTAAAACTGTTTTTGCCATTTCACCCTCCTACTGAATCTGCTGAGCTGATTTTAACAGCCAGTTTTGGTCTTCAAGAGTAGAAAAGTAGATGTTAGCAAAGGAAGCACCTGCACCAATTTTAACAACCTGAGTAATATACTGACAAAGAATCTGCTTATCCGCCTGAATCAATAGACAGGGTTGATAATCAGTTCCTTTTCTCGTATTCATAGCTGTAATCTGATTAGCTTCATTCTGCATATAATTATATATAACTTCTCTGGTATTTTTGTCCTCAATAAGTTGTTTGAGTGAACCTGCACGAAGACTTTCAGTACCAATCAATATTCTATCAGGATACAACTTTACCAAAACGGTCAAACCATTATCAATCAATTCCTGGTTTGTCATCGTGGTAGGCAATAGCATATTTTCAGGTACAGTAAGTCTTTGAGCTTCCATTGAAACGTTCTTTATCAAAAACACCAGAATAATAGTTAAAACGTCAAGCAGAGAGGTAATTGATAACGCGGCTGCATCCGGGAATTGTCTTCTGACTTTTCTCATAATTACCCTCCTGATCCATAGCTGACAGTTGCAGGTTTATAGATAACATTGGGAAATCCATTCTGCTTGCAAAGGTCGATGGTTTGGATAAGAGTCCCGTATAAAACATCAGGATAAACGACAATAGTGATGTCACCTAGCTCCTGGTTGCGTGTTTTAATATTACCCAAAGCATTATTTAGAGACATAAAGTTGAAATTGCCTCTATTTTCAGCGTTTTTGATTGTTACAGGTCCACTATCGGGTTCTCTGATTTCAAAACCCGGGAAAATCTGATTACCTTCAGATGCCATAACAATCACTTTGATTTCTTTGGGGGTCGCACCGCCACCACCGCCGTCACCACCACCACCGCCACCGCCTGCAGCAGAGAAATTTAAGGCAACCAGAGCAACCTGACTTATGACTACCAGCATCAATAAAAACGGTATTAATGCCATAAACAGATTCATAATTGGCACTAAATCCGGTTGAACCGGTGGAGATTGGCTCTTCTGGTTCCTACCTTGTGAAGGGCGATAAGCCATAGTTTAATCCTTGATTGTATTGTTTAGCTGATTAATCATCTTTACACAGAATTCATCGATTTCTGCTATGATGTTCTGTGCACGACCGAGTAAAAATCCTTTAATAAATGTCAATGGAATAGCAGCAATCAAACCGAGTGCTGTTGTTCCGATAGCAGTCTTGATACCTTCTGTAAGTTTTTTATTAGCTTCAGATTGTGCCGCGGTACCCAGAGCTTTGAAAGCCATAATCAATCCCCAGATGGTTCCGAGCAATCCAAGATAAGTAGCTGTTTGAGCTAAAACATCAAACCAAAACAGGCCTCTATCCAATTTATGCACAGTTTGAAGAACAGCTTCATCAAAAGCATTCTGAACAGCTTCTCTTAATTCCTTGCCGCCCTTTCCGCTTTTCTTGGCATCTTTGAAGACCATCAAACCACTCCAGAAAATAAAACCTAAAGTAGTGTTTTTAAAGCTTTCAGAAATCTTAGTCGCTTCATCTAACTGGTCGTTCTTAATGTAACCCTTGAGTTTTAGATAAAACTTGCCTGCATCGATTTTCTCTCTTACATAAAGCTGGATATAACGTACCACTGCCAACACCAAACCTATGATAAAAACAAGGATGATCATATAGCCCCAGGTTCCGCTATCGCTGATAAGCTCTCCAGCCGAAATACCGCCTCCACCTTTGGGAGCTGCAGCTTTTGCAGCCTCTTGCGCAAACATGGAAATGCTCATCAAAAAGCTGATAAGAATCAGGATTGTTCTTTTAACTTTCATTTTAACTCCTTTAGCCATTTATTTAATATTACTCTGTTAGTTGAACGGATAGTGTTTTTGTATAACTGATAATATCCAGAACTAATATCTGTATCAGTCTTTTTCTGATAGCGCTCAATGTCAGGCTTCATAACTTCAAATTTAACAACTTCAACATCTTTGGCTTTGAACACCTGTGTTTTTTCAAATTTTTTCTTAATGCTCTCATCAACCCCAAACAACAAATTTAACGTACATGAGATAACTACTATTAATAATATCAATCTTTTCATTTCTCACCTCACTCCGGACGTGCAATGGTCATAATAATCTCAGCAACAATTCCTTTCCACTGAGATTTATTATTTACAATAATCTGGAATGTGTTTTTTCCTTGTCTAAGTGATGCCGGTGTCAAGGATACCTGTCCGGCAAAAACCAGATTGGATTCTGAATCATAATTCAACTGGTAATCTGTGGAAAGCTCAGTATCATTAAGTTTGATGGTTGCAACATCCGGAGCAATAAACTTTATTATTCCTTCCTTTAACACACCATCAATATTTATTTCCTTTTGGAAAACAACCTGAAGAGAATCCCCTTTATCTTTTTCATTTACCCAGACAGCATCAGCTGTAGAATTTTCCATCTCGTACCATTGAGTTTTGGCTAAGCCAAACTGACTAGCAATCTGTGCTTTTTTCCACTCTTTGGTGAGTTTACCTGATGAAAATAATGAGTATTCCCATGTGTTGTCGGTATTAACTCTTACTGTATCAATTGGCATAGCTGCTTCAATTTTAACAGAGTCAGAAATCACCATAAGATTAATATCAAAATCCAAAGGCGATGCATCATAATTGTAATAATGCATTACTATATCATTTTTATTTGGAACGAATTTTCCTTCTCCAAAACTAAGAGCATATCTTGTAGTGCTGATTTCCCCGGCTTTTAATGTGTCAATTGGATTAAATGAATAATCAATTTCCTCAGCATTGAGTTCAAACTTGGAATCATTATAATACGGGATTACAACGTTTGCGATTGCATAGTCATACGGAATTTTAGGTTCAAAGCTTTTTTTGATTATCAGTTCAGAATTTGATGGAATTGACACCTGGCTAAGTTTTAATCCTAAAGGGGTAGTTATTGTATCAGTCTTTCCATTGTAAGCTTTGACATTAGTAGAATCATTCAAATCTACTATAGTCAATTGCCAGCTCTTATCAATAGTAGAATTTTCTATCCTATATCTGGGTTTGGCATTTATAGCTTCCAAGCGCTTGACAGCATTGTTTGTATACTTGGTATGATATCCCGGCACATAGAAATACTTATACATAGCCATATAGTAGGGATATGCTTGTTGTATCATGGACAAGGAGTGACCATCCCTTTGAGCATTGAAAGCGGAGTACAATTCGTCTTCAGCACCTTCGAACTGTTTTTCAAATTCTTTGAATTCTGAAGAAGTCTTCATATAAGCTTCAACCTGAGTTTTGATTACTTCAGAACCATATTCATATATACGGCAGATCAAGTCAAAAGCTCTTAGTCTGCTATCAACATCCAGGTCATACTTAGCCCCGGACTCAAGAACTTGTTTAACTCTTTTGGCTTCGGCATTTGCTATGTCTTTTAGTCCTTGTATCCGATTATCTTTACCACCAATAAGATTAGTTTTCCATCTGGTATTAACATTTACTCTAATCAAATCTGCAGGATTCCTTTTTAAGAATCCATTTTCAATCTGACTAAGCTGTAAATTGTATTGTTTGAGGAAAGCAATTCTTTCCTGGATTGCATTATATTCTGTCTCAGCTTGTTTAAATGCTTCGTAGACCGGTGCAAAATCGAGTGTCAATCCCTCTTTGTCATAAGCAGTATGGACTTTTTTAAACTCGTCCCGGCGACTAAAAGCTAATTGCCAATTCTTATTTAGATATGCAGTGTTAAATTCAGAAGCAATTTTTCTAAGCTTTTCTTTTGCGAGGTTTGTATATCTTGATTGACTGCCTTTATCCTTTTTGAATATCGATTTTGATAGTTGTTCGTAAGCTATGCTGTCACCTTTAGCTAGTTGTTTGTCAGCCAGATACTCCATTAATTTGATTGTGGATGGATTGTCAGGATACGTCTTTACGAATTGTTCTGACAGCGTTTCCTTTGTTTGTTCATCTCCTGCTTGGTCATACATGCCAATAGCGGCAAGATATAAGTCAACAGGACTGTCGGTTCCGCTATTTATTTTTTTATTTAGAACGTCGTTATACAGGACCATATACATGTCCCCAGCTTGCTTTAGGGTTTCTTTACTAGCTGCCTTCTTATCAATAAATGTTAATCTCAATTGATATGCTTCGTTGGTAGCAGGGTATAAGTCAACAAACTCCTGTTTAATTGAGTCTGCCTGATTACTATTACCTAAACTATCAGCAATTGACCAGGCAAAACGGTAGAACTCCAGAACTTCGCTTGGGCTTTTTAGTGATTTAGCCATTTCAATTAGCAAATCAATGCTCTTCTGATATTGGTTTGCAGCCAAGTACTCGCCTTGTGCTTTTGCCTTATATTGTAAACTCTTGTTGGGATCTTTAGTTGAATATTCCTGAGCCAACCGAAGATACTCTTCTCCGGCAAGACCACTGTCTTTATTTTCCTTAGCTGTATCAATCGAATTTTGTATCTGCACTAAAGCATTTTGATGAAGTAATTCTTTATCAGAAGCATTAACCCCAAAACTCTCAGCCATGCGATACCATTTTTCAGCTTCTGCATAGTTCTTAGTTATCTCAGCTATTTCCGCTAAGTTAATTAAGACAGACCTTTTAATTTCGTTAGAAACCACCCCATTAAATGAAATAATCTTCTGATAGAATTCTGATGATTGTGTATATCTCTTCTTGTCTTTGGATATCTCAGCCTGTTTCATTATAACTGTAATATAGAGATTATCATTTTGAAGGGATCTGAAGCGTTCATTCAATAGTACTTGAGTAAATCTCTGTGCTGCAAGGTCATAATATGTGCTTAAGCTATCGGCAGACAATGGAAGTTTAAAAGTCGGGTCAACCAATTTAATCGCATCTAAATCTGCTTTCAATGAATCGTTAACAATTCTTGCGCAATCATAAGCAGCGCCTTCAAGATTAAAATAAGAACTATTTTCGGGATATTTATCATTATACTCGTAAATTCGGGTTGCTGCGGATAAATAGTCAATAGGATTTTTTGATGTCTGTGCAAGTTTTAAGTTTAAAGCGATGATATTTGCTTGCTTTTCTTCAATCCAGCTGTTATATTTTTCATCGTGTAGCGCATCAAACGCAGCGTACTGTTCAATTAAATCGGTGTAGCTTTTAAAATTCTCAATATTAGGAACATCTACGAATTGATTGTTTTTATGACTCTCTAGATTGTTATATGCCTGTTTGATAACTTTAATCTGCCTGGAAATATCTTTGTCTTTATTAGCTTTGTACCACTCAGAATTATTGCCGTATTGAGTCGTCAATCTCCCTTTCTCAGCAAAATAAACATTATCAGGAGACACCTCATTATTGCTTGTTTTAGTCGGATACGATTTATGCATAGTAATTACGGAATCAGCAATAATTGGATTTTCTAAAGCAAGCATATCTTTATTGTTCTTAACACTGTATCGTTTGGAATTGTTGCCGGATTGAGTCGTCACTTTCTCTTTTTCAGTATAAGTAACACTATCCGGGGACAACCCACTTCTGATCTGAGAAGGATACAATTTATACATCGTGCATATAGAATCAGCAATAATTGGGTTTTCTAAGGCTAGTGGGTTTAACTCAATCTTTGCGTTCATAAAATCTATCGCCTGCATGGGCATATACAATTTCAACTTCTGCTGAATTGCTTCATCCATTATTAAGTTTAAGTCTTTTTCATTAACAACTTTGGATAGGGTCTGCTTTGCATATTCTGCCCCTTTTGAAGCGACATTAATGTCTGAACCGTCTAAACCAATAAGACTATAACCAATGTTCTTGATTGAGGCAATTGAATAATCTATAGCTTCTGTACTATCCTTGATGGCTTTTTCATTTACTGCCTTTAATATCGAAACAAAGTCCTCTGTTGCTTTACCATATGCCTCTTGAGAACTGCTGTTTAACCATGTCCAGCCTCTTTGATAAAGAGCTTTGTAACGATATGGATCATTTTCATTGTTTACCAAAGGATCATAATAACTTCTGGCGATTTGATAATACTCAACAGGACGATCAGCATTTGTACCAATCTCAAAATATAAGTACCCAAGCCTAAACAAAGCCTCAGAATAGTACTGTGAATTCTTGTACTCATCAACAATTCTTTTGTAAGCTTGAATTGGTTCCCGATAAGTAGCTTCTGTGAACCTTAGTGAATCAGGCTTACTCAAAGAACTCTTTGCTTCAAAAGCAGCGATCCCGGCCTCAATTCTATTCTTAATAAGATTGCTGCTTAAATAACCTATATTGTATAAAACAGCATCTGATAAATAGAATTTGGAATCAAATTCAAACACTTTCCGATAGTATCCTAATGCAATACTCGGATTATCCTGCCATAAAGAATTACTCAGTTCTGCTAATGAGAAATAAGTACTTGCTTTTAAATTGATGTCAGGAAAACCAATGGGATTAATATCAGATTGAAAATCCTGATTATTGTTTATAAAAATGCGGGTTTGTTCATACGCCTTTTGTTTTCTGGTCTGATTTTCGGAAAAGAGTTTTTGATTCTCCTCATATGTTAGAGACTTCTCCTGTTGTTTTTTCAAATTGTCATAATAAGTAGCCTCAATAAAAGCAATATGTAGATCAATGAATTCAAGTTCTTTTTTTGTTTTATTTAAATGGGTTTGCTGACTTGATACCGATTTAACATATTCTGGAATAAGAATTACCACTTTATTTATTTCGCTGGTCACAATTTTCTTTTCTTTATTCGAAATGTACAATGGGTACTTCTTTTGAAATTCTTCCTTGATTAGAGGTGTCTGCTTCAATAGTTCCCTGGCAGACGCCATGGAAGAATCACATTCAGCAAGAATCGCTTTATACAGAGTATTGTCAAATTCATAGTAATCTTTAAGTAAGGTTGTTTCAACCTTTTTTCTCTCGCTGGTTACGATTAATGTATCCAGCTTTACTGGGTTAATTTTTGAATTACCTGAATTCTTTTCTTCATACAACTGTGCCAGAGTCTTATCTAAAATATCTATATTACTATCAATTTCATTTCGAATTGCCAATAATAGATTTTGATCATTCAAACCAATCAGAGCTTGCCTAATTAAATCCAATTGCGTGATCTGGTCCGAATAAATAGTCTCCAGAGCTTTCAATTGCCGAGCATGCAAAGTGTCCGGAGCACTTTTTAGGCTATCAGCATTAATATAATTGGCTAAGAGGTCCCAAAAAGAAAGGACTATCTTTCGTTCATAAATCTGTAGCCTTTTTACTTGAACCGGCGACAAACCAATTGGATTAGCATTAAGTTGGGTATTTAAAGTATCAAGATTAGCAGATATTATGCTCAGCTCACCTATCGCTTTATTAACAGAAACAACATCAGTCCTGTTTTCCAATCTCGTTTTAAGATCATTAACAGAATTTATTAAATCCAATTTTGATTGAATAAGAACTTCATTCTGATTAACTTGCTGGTTTATTTGCTTAGTCCTGAGCTTTGCTTCTTCTGACTTGCCGTTAGTTGTACTTATCTCTGACCAGAGATATAATAAAGGACTAACATAATTGCCCAGTTCTTTGTTTTTAAGTGCACTGTCTAATACTTCAACAGCTCTTTCTTTATCACCTATATTCAAATAGGATGTTGCCAATTCATATTGTACCTGGATTTCACGAAAAGATCTCATGGCTGGAATATATCTGGAATAGTATTGTTCGGCATTTTTCCATTGCCCGTTAAGTGAAGATAATCTGGCTAGGGACAGTAAGATATAAGGGTTTTCCGGATCAGCTTTTAACATTGCTGTAAAATTGTCTATCGCCCCTTGTGGCTCCATGTTAAATGAGTTCAACAAAACCAGCATTTTCTCAGCATCATCTTTATATTTTCCAGTACTGACTTGGGTAAAATACTGAGTTGCCAGAGCATCGTTATTCAAAGCAAAATAAACATGCCCGGCTAAAAACTTCTGATCTTCATCTAATCTTGCTTTATTGGGTTCAATCAAGGCTGCAGCTTGTTTCTCTTTCGAGGCATTGATATAAACTTTGAGAAGAAGAGTAAGTGCTTTGGATCTATATGTTGATTGGGGATAATTAATTATCAGATCCTTTAATTCCTTTTCGGCATCATCAAACGTATATAAAAAATAATTCGAAGCACCTAAATAATAGATAAACCTGTCACTATATGATGGGTCAATCTCAAACAACTTCTGCAAATTTACCACTACCTTCTGAGCAACAACTGGATTCGATATTACAAGTGTATCCAGGATGCCAGTGTAAAAATCAAGATATTGATTTATAACATCAGTATTCTTTGCTTTAACAGCTTGGGAGATCGCTCTGGATATTTGAATTGTACTTTGAAGTTGGCTGTCTCCTGCTACGATGTTATTGGATAGAGTTTGTTTATATATCTCATTTTTTATATCTTTGAGAATTATACTCTTACGTTCATTAGTCAATTGCGCTAAAAGTGGATTAGTATATACTGCAGCAACAATTATTATAAGAACAAGGATCATTCTTTTCATAGAACGCTCACTTTGTTTGGCTGGTTAAGCTGTTAGTTATACAAGATACAAACCGGGTATGTATCTGAGTAGAATTAATTAATCTGTAAAGCACTAAAATTCTTACGTTCCGCATTTTTCATTTAGAGTAACTAAATTATAGTCAGTAACTAGTCTTCCATTTCCTTAAGCTGACCCTTCAAATCGTCCAAGACCTTTTGGGCTTGCTCTCGTTGTTCTCTAAGTTTCTTCAATTCATCCAATAAATCTTTGTTTGCATTTATATCTCTGCCTTTAGTTGGAGAGATTACACTTTCTGTACCCTTTGTAGATGCTGATTCTTCATCCATTAACAAGCTGGGTCTTCTTTTTGCATCAGCAAATTTATCAAACAAATAGGATACTGCAAATCCAATCCGATTATTCTCTTGTTCCTCTAGCCCAACATAAGCCACTTTAAACGCAAAATTCTTATAGGCATACTGTGCACCCAGATTTAAATTGAAACCATCATTTTCAAAGGTAATTGCCACGTTTTTTTGAGGTTTTATTGTTATCGAGCCAAAAATACCCTCAAATCTCTTTGTGATTGAAACCTGCCCGATGAACTTATTCCGGCCCACGCCAAGAGAAATTGCAGATTCAAGTAATTGAATACCGGCCATTCCTTTTAGGATACTTGTCTTAGAGAAGACAAAATATGGTGAATTTCTTTCATAAAAATAACTATCCACTTGGGTTTTATACTCTAAGTCCTTCTCAGCATCTTCTTTTACAGGAGAAAAAAGATTGTCAATTCCAATAGCAAATTGTGGAATCACATTAGTTTCTTCAATAACTTTTACTTTTAAATTCGCAAATCCAATTTTATCTCCACCCCATGCACCAATCTCGACCCTGTCAAATAATCCGGCATTAAGCATCCCTGTCGGAAGGTATTCATATGGTGCATTTGTAGTAAAAGAGTTCTTTTCTCTTCTAAGATAATTAGTCAGTGTGATATCAGCAGTCTTATGAGGCAGAACATATGCATCTGGAGTTCGTAAAAAACCCATCGTTGTATACGGAACTGCGTTCAAGGAAGTTATCGCAAGCACTGTTAAAATAAAGCATAAACCTATGTTTTTCATACTTCCCTCCACCATTATGGTGAGATTATTTTATACTAAAGTCAACTTACTAATTGACAAATTTTACGTCAAGTGATTTTATTATTTTTATGATTGTTGATTCAAAGTCTACACTAGCTTATATAGGAGAGTCCCTGGCAACAGAATACCTAAAAAGCAAGGGCTATGATATTGTTACGAGAAATTTTCACTCCGATCATGGTGAGATTGATATTGTAGCACTAGAAAAGAGTGAGCTAGTATTCTGTGAAGTTAAAACGCGTTGCAAGCACTCAGTTAAAACAGCAGAGAATAGTATAAGTTTTAGAAAAAGAAGAAGAATTACTCATACTGCGATGCATTTTGTTTCCAGTTCTCCACGTTTTTCAAAACTTAGCTGCAGGTTTGATGTGCTATTAATATTCCGCTTTAACTCTGAAGAATCATATAAGATAATACATTACAAAAATGCATTTCAACCAATATTTGAAGACTATTAGTTATCCAGTCTGGATTCATCAAAATCAGACCCGACATATTTTCGCCAATCAGGATACGTGCTTTCTTCATCATCATTCACCGAATAAACTAGTTTGAAATTCCCATTCATGGGGATATCAACAAATAAATAAACTGCTTGTTTTCTACTTGAATATTTCCAAATCTGAATATCCTTTCTTACATATTTTGTTTCGTCAGATGATGTATCTTTATCAATATCATCAGGTCTCCCGTTTCTTATGTATATTCTCCCCATATCTGTTTTCCATCCTTTCTCAAAATGAGAGAAATTGATATTACAGTAGTCAACTCTATCTTTGTATAGCTTTAATACATTATCAACCGGCTGACCAAGTTTTGTGGCAAGTTCAACCCACAATTGAGATATATTTCTCCTCTTAGCGTCTTTGGACATTGAACCCCAGTTGGTATTACTTTTTACAGTGATAAGATACTTCATTAACTGATACTCATCATCAGGTTCAGTAAAAAGCATATAGAGTTTTTCGGTTTGTTCACTGATGATAAACTCAAAGGACCTGCACTGCTTAGTATCGTGATCCACATAGTCAATAGTGCAGCTATATTTTCCAACCTCCATAGTAGCCAGATTGAGCGGCAATAGCAATTCTGCAACCTTTCCTACCTTGATTTGCATGCTTTTTATAACAATGGAAACTCCATCTTTTCTAATCGTCATGACTGCTTTTGAAGTCTCAGATTCATTATTGTATGCTTCACAATAGATGTAGAGAGTATCAAGAGCATTTCTTGATATTAATCCTGAGGGTTCTGGAATGTAAGTCTTCCCATTCCTCAGGAATTTTTGAGAAAAAGCTGTAGTATCCGAATTGATCATTGAGATTAGCTCAACATCGCTTAATCTGTCATTGACATTAAGAAGCTCTGCAGTATAGTTCCATTCCAGTTTTGTATTGCCATTGATATCCTCAAATGTTATCTGAAGTTTGAATTCAGGCTTTGCAAGTGTGAGTGATATCCTATCCAAAAAAGACTTGTTAGAAGAATTGACATCATATTTTGCAGTAACACCGATATTGTTGACAAATTCTTTTTTATAAATAACGCTGTCTGCATTTGCAATGGCAATCAGCACTTTTAGCTCAGCATAATATCCACTATCTCGTATAAGAAAAGTCATGTTTTTGTAAGGCACTTGATAATCAATTACAAATTTTGTATTTGCATTTGTATCTAAAAATCTCTTCGCTTCGACGAACATTCCTAATTTTTCTGATGCCAGTAACTGGATACTGACTAAAATAAGGAACAGAGTTAGTAGTTTAGTTCTCATAATATTCATCCATTATTTGAAAATTCCCATAACCTGTTTTGTCAATGAAATTAAACTCTTTATGCGCTTTGTAATAGTACCACCTGATATGGGGATATGCTCGTGAATTGGGATATTCCTGAACATTGTAAAAATCTTCAACGACATCATCAGGTGTTCCGTATTGTATGTAAATCCGACCTCGGTCTGATTTCCAGCCTCTTAGTTTTTTATGTATCGTAAATAGTTCTTCAGCTTTTAATACTCTACTATAAAAAATATCACGTGTTTCATTTTTATACGTTCCCGGATTATTATTATGCCGTTCCCAAAAACTTTCGATTGCCCTTTGCAGATCTTTCTCAGGAGTTTTTTTTAATGATTTCCATTCATTTTGGTTGGCAATATATCTGATTTGAAGCAACTGATCATTTAGAGAAAACGTTCTTGTATAATCATCGTTAGAGTGGAATAAAGACCATTTCGGTATATCAATAATGTTATCGGAATAATATAACACTTCGATTTTTGTTAAAGCACCTTTCATGAGCATGGGTGCAAAATCAATCTTATTGCTTGTACCAATTGAAACCTTGATCTTATTCTCTTCTGAATTGGCTTCATATTTTACCATAATGCTATCATAAACAGCAGATGCATCAATTATTAGGAAACAGCTTTTCAGTTGAGCGTTCAACTGATTGAAAGAAGAAGGATAAAACTTAAACTTCCCTGTATCAGCTACAAGTATGTTATTTCTTGCATTACCTGAGTCTGATATCGTAACGTTGCTTTGCTGCTCCTTCTTATCACCAAGATTGGTATTTCGCAGCATTAAGGTTAATTTGTAATTTCCAGGCACAGTTGGTATGGAAAAATCAAGTAAATAAGCAGCATCATCGACAACATCCTGTTTTAAGAGATTTATATCAAAAACCCGTTGGAAAACTCTATGATTCTTGTTGTCAAGCAGGTTGATGCTAGATTGATAATTAGCTTCACCATTGCCAGCTGAAAATATAAACTGATTAAAAGGTATAATTACAAATACAGTCGTATTCCCATTGAATGAATTGGTTATTATATCCATCGGGAGTATTTTTGAGATACTCACCAATAAAAAAAGTAATAATACAAATCTATTCATTTGATGACAATTGAATTTTTAGTTTAAGATTCAATGCTTGGCACCACTGTATAAAGTCATTGTCCGGGAAAAACTTTAACGTCTGTGGGTGCAATGCCAACGAATTGTAATTCTCTGTATGTATTAGCAATTTTAAGGAAAAATGACCTACAGTTTGATGCTTCAGTTCCTCTATCTTTTCAGTAAAATCTCTAGTAATATTCTTCTCATTCACCTCAATCTGAACTTCCCCTTTAAGGTGATATGGAATTGAATCGAAAGCTATGACTTTTTTTGGAATAATCCTCAAAGAACTATCTTCACCGGAAATATACTGAGAGCGGGTTCCCGACACAAAATATACTTTCCCCAACTCAAAACTATTTAGAAACTTATCAAAATCGTTTTTAAACAGAGAGATTTCATATCTACCCGTCATGTCTTCCATATTAACAAAAGCCATCGGGTTACCTCTATTATCGCGTTTTTTTACTACTCCGGTTGTAACACCTACCACATTGATATCGCTTCCATTTAACTTATCTTTGGCGTTAACTTGTGTTGTTGCTAAGAATTCTATCATTTCCTTATATGGTTCCAGAGGGTGACCTGCTAAATAAAACCCCAAAACACTTTTTTCCATCTCCAGTTGATGTTGATACGTCCAAACCTCAGTATCTGGCAAAAGAAGATTGAAGGAACTATTGCTTTCATCTTCTTCAATGAGGTCAAATAGTGATGTTTGTCCTCTTCTTTTTTCTCTTTGATGATCGCTGGCATGGTCCAAAGCAGTCTCAATTACCTGCCATTTTTGTGCTCTGTTGCCTTCAAGCTCGTCCATCGCTCCGGCCGCGATTAAGCTTTCCAAAACTGTCTTATTAACTGCCATCGAATCGAGTCTCTTGCAGAATTCAAATATTGTTTTGTAATTACCGCTCTTCTCTCTATCAGCAACAATTGCTCTCATTGCTGCTTCACCAACATTTTTTATCGCTCGTAATCCAAAGTGAATCTCTTTGTGACTTACAGAAAACTCGCAATCGCTCTTATTAATATTAGGAGGGATAATACTGATTTTCATTCTTTTGCATTCTTCCAGGAAGTATGGAATTTTATCCGGATTATCTTCCAAAGATAGAAGCGCTGCCATAAATTCGACAGGATAATGAGCTTTGAGCCAGGCTGTTTGATATGCTACAAGAGCATAACAGGTTGCATGGCTTTTATTAAACGCATATTCTGCAAAAGCTCTCCAATCATCCCAGATTTTATTAATAATCCGATCGGGTACGTTGTTTGCTTTCGCTCCTTCAATGAATTTAACCTGAAACTCCTCCATCAATTCAATTTTTTTCTTGGACATAGCACTACGGAGAGAATCTGCCTGCCCCCTGGTAAAGCCTGCCATCTCTCTGGAAATCTGCATAACCTGTTCTTGATACACTGTAACACCATATGTCTCTTTTAATATGTTTTCCACCAGAGGATGATCATAAGAAATCTTCTCTTTCCCGTGTTTTCTTTTTACATATGTATCAATGAATTGCATTGGTCCAGGACGGTATAATGCCACCATAGCTATTAGGTCACCAAATTGATTGGGCTTTAAATCAATTAAATACTTCTTCATCCCATCAGATTCAAATTGGAAAATCCCATCTGTCTGACCCTGAGCAAGCAATTTATAGGTTAGTTTATCATCCAAAGGCAAATTTTCTATATCAACCTGATGTTGTTGTGATTCTTCTATCAACTTTTTAGCCTGATTAATCAGTGTAAGAGTTTTTAATCCCAAAAAGTCCATTTTGAGAATCTTCAGATCCCCAAGCCATTTTCCTTCGTACTGAGCCAGAACTGCATTTTCATTGTCTTTCTGAGCGCCGGAAGCTAAAGGGATATAATCAGTCAAGTCACCCGGCACGATGACTACACCTGCTGCATGAATACCTGTCTGTCTTACTAATCCTTCAAGTACCTGACTATGCTGGAATATATTGCTGTATAAGTCATTGGTATTTATTAATGAGGCAAATTCTTTAGATTCCTTCATAGCATCTGTCAGCGATTTCGATGTTGAGGGAATAGATTTGGTTAGAATATTCGCATCAGCAGCTGATACCCCCAAAACTCTTGCAACATCCTTGATTACTGATTTTGGACCTAAAGTAGAAAATGTAATTATCTGAGTAACACTATTTCTTCCATACTTCTGAACCACATAATCAATTACTTTGCTCCTGCCTTGTGCACAAAAATCTATATCAATATCCGGCATTCCTATGCGCTCAGGATTGAGAAATCTCTCAAACAAAAGATTATATTTCAGCGGGTCAACCTGAGTAATACCCAGCAAATACGATACTATGCTTCCAGCCGCTGAGCCTCGGCCGGGACCAACGGGCACATTTTGCACTCGTGCATTATCAATAAAATCTTTGACTACAAGGAAGTATCCATCAAATCCCATTTTGTGAATAACATCCAGTTCAAAAGTTAGCCTGTCATTGATCTCATCCGTTAAAGCCGGATACTTCTTATCAACGTTTTCTAAGCATAGATGCTGAAGATATGCTCCCATACTCTCAAAACCTGAAGGAGTTTCGATGCTGGGTAGCAGAAAATCATCATACTTAAGTTCAAAATTAATCCTGTTAGCAATTTCCTGAGTATTATAATAAGCTTCAGGTACTTCAGGAAACAGCTTCAACATCTCTTCGGGTTTTCTGAAATGCAATTGATTTGTACTGTATTTCATTCTATTGGGGTCATTCAGACTTTTTCCGGTCTGGATACAGAGCAGAATATCATGTGCTTCACTATCGGATTGTTGCAAATAATGACAATCATTGGTCAGCACCAATGGAATATTCATCTCCTGTGCTAGTTTTATTACTCCAGGCATTGCCATGGCTTCCTGTTCAATACCATGATCCTGGATTTCAAGATAATACCTGTCTCCAAACACGCTTCTGTACCAGTCTGCTGACTGCATCGCCAGCCTGGGTTGCTGATTTAAGATATGCTGTGAGATTTCCCCTTTTAAACAAGCGCTCATACAGATCAGCCCTTCCGAATGATTTTCCAACATTTTTTTGTTTATTCTGGGCTTATAATAGAATCCTTCCAAATATGCTTTTGAGGATAGTTTCATCAGATTGCGGTAACCTGCATCGTTCATTGCTAATAGAACCAGATGATGTCGTTTGTCATTTTTATTTCTTTCGTCAGAAAAGTCGCTATTGATAATATATGTTTCAATGCCTATAATCGGTTTGATACCTGCTTTACTAGCTGTTTTGTAGAAGTCAATAGCTCCGAACATATTACCATGATCTGTGATTGCTAAAGCGGGCATTTCATATTGTGCAGCGAGTTTGACCATCCGGTCTACCCTACAGGCTCCATCCAGCAAACTATATTGTGTATGATTATGCAGATGTATAAATGACATTTATTCAACCTCTTCCTGAGGAAACACTAATATATCATGACGTTTTTAGTTCTCTCTATGTAACAAAGTATAACCATCTGAATTCTGTCAAACCAAATTCGACTATTTTTTTTTGTCTTTTTTAGCATATATCAAGTCAGGGGTTTGTGCTATTAGTCTCTGGAACTTCGAAGTATAATCAGCCTGAGCAAATTAACCAATGCCATCAAAGTCGCTGCCACATATGTCAAAGCCGCAGCGTTGAGTACTTTTCTGGCTCCCTTCATTTCATCTTTGTAGATTATTATTCTGTCGTCAAGCTGCTCAAATGCTCTTTGAGAAGCATTATATTCTACCGGCAGTGTAACCAAATGGAATAACAGAGCTGCACTAAACAAGATTATGCCAAAGTCCATTAAAGGAGGCATAGAAAATATCAAACCTATAATAAAAAGTGGAAATGCGAGCCAGGACCCTATCCCGGCGACAGGCAAAATACTGGCTCTGATTTTTAGCGGAGAGTAATTAGTAGCATGCTGCAAGGCATGACCACATTCGTGTGCTGCTATTGCTACGGAAGATACTGAATCCCCATAGAAAACATCTTTTGATAGATGCACTTCTCTGCTCCTCGGGTCATAATTGTCTGTCAGCACTCCTTCTATCGGTAATACATTTACGTCTGTTAAACCATTTCTACTGAGAATAGTTCTGGCTACGTCTGCTCCGGTCATCTTAACCGAGCTTTGCACCTTTAAGTACTTTTTAAAATTTCCCTTCACCCTCGCCTGGGCATAAAAAGCTAATATCACAACCGGAATCAACAATATAAAGGTCGGGTCTCCCCAGAATAACATATTTATCTCCTATTTCTCTTTAATACATCTAAAATTCTAAATCCTGCTTGAATTTCTTTGTCATTATCGCAGACTTGATAATCTTCCAGATTATCTTTTCATTTCTCAAAAGACTATTATCAAATTGCCTTATATACAGTCTGGTCGCAGCATCAACAGCAACAATTTTATAGAACATTTTTGTACGGTATTCTGCTACACGGGTATGAACAAATAATGTATCCTCCACAAAAGACAAGTAAAAGTAGTTGTCACTATTTGAGTCTGCGTTTTCGCTGTAAAGCACAATATACCCCCCCGGCGAAAAGGGATTTCCCAAAGAATCCGATAAAACAGGGTTCCATGATAGGTATACATCATTGCCGAAAATGGATAATCTGGCGTTGCCCGGGGTCGAAGTACAGGCATCTATGCCTGTGCCTTTGAGCTCCACATTCAGAATGATATGATTCAGTGAGTTATTGGATATCAGCAGTGTATTTGTATTGTTTCCCACATTGCTTGGGTTAAAGCTAACTTCGATTGTATCGGTAAGTCCAGGCTCGATATCTTCGTTCAGATGATTGTATGTCCAGTCGAAGCTGGTGTTGGAATACTCAAAAGCGATATTGCTTATTCTTAAAGGCAGATTACCGGTATTGGTTATGACTATTTGCCTTGTTGCTTCAGAGCTGTTGATATTGATTCTGCCAAAGTCGATGCTTGCCGGATTGGCTTCCACTCTAGCTCCGAAGTAATGTATCAGCTCATAAGCTCCCATGTCTATCAGGTTGTTATCTTTACGGGGATTGCCAATCAGGTCAAACGGGAAGTTTGTTGTTTCTGTATCAGGGTCTCCAGTGTCCACGCAGGGAGATGTATCAGTTATACTATAGTCTGCGGTATAAGTTTCGTGATTCATACCTGTCCAACCGGTGGGATTGGTAAAGAGCGGATTACTGTCTATGTTATTGGCATAAATTACATGCATAGTAGTACCGGAAGATAACCCAAAGGCATTGCTTCCACCCTGAATGTCGCAATAACTAAAGTCCGGAGCTGAGCTATTGTTATAAAGATAGACCTGATTTCCGCCATTGGTATTGCCGGCTGTATTACCCCACCAAATAGTGTTCTCTGATGCAGGTGAACAGTTATTGATATAAATGCCTCCACCTTGCAGAGTTGCTCTGTTATTGGCAATGGTATTGTTAATCTGCGTTGGTGAGCTGTAAGTATATATCCCGCCGCCCCGCTGAGTGGCAGTGTTATTGGCTATCAGGTTATTGGTCAGGTTGCCTGTGGTGGTTATAGTATAGATGCCGCCCCCGTTATAATCAGCCAGGTTATTACTGATATCATTGCGTTTGAGTTTGATACTTGTATTTGACTGTAAGTATATCCCGGCACCGTTATCAGCATTATTGCTCTTGATTTTGTTTGCTTCGATTAGGGCATTGCTTGTTGTGGATAAACAAATCCCGCCACCTTTGCTCTGGATACCGGTAGCATTATTGGAGATAATCTCACAGCCTTTTAGTTCTATTATGCCATTATCAATAAAGACACCTGCGCCGTTTTTACTGGAGGAGTTATTACTGATATAGCCGTTTTGGAAAGAAAGATTGGTGGCAATAGAGCATAGTCCACCGCCTGAACCCAGAGTGGAGTTGCCTTCTATCTTTGTGCTGTCTATTGTGACTGTGGAGTTATTGGCATAAATACCCGCTCCGTCCCCCGCTGCACTGTTATTGACTATTTGCAGATGTTCAGCCGTCAAATCTGAATCCAGAATACCTATCCCGCCCCCATTATAGTTCTTGCTCAGGGTGACAAAGCCACCCATCACAGTCAGGTCAGATATATTCACTCCTGTGCATCTGTCCATGGCTATCACGCGCTTGGGACTTTCTACCGTAGCTTCAGCATCCAGATAGGTTTCATCCTGTCCACTGCCTTGCAGTGAAACATACTTCACCATCTGCAAGGGATACTTCTCACCTGTCAAAGATGGAGAATAAGTTCCCGGCGCTATATGGATGGTGATTGGATTCTCATCAGTCCCAAAAGCTCTGCTCAGAGCATAGTCAACTGTCTTAAAGGGACTGCCTGTGCTTAAACCTGTATTATTGTCACTACCATCAGTCGATACATAAATATCAGAGGAAATCACATCTTTTAAACCTGAACTGCCGGCAAAACTAAGCGGACTTGCTGAGTTTGCCCAGTAGTTGGACAAAGTTGTATCAGCACTGCTGAATACTTCAAAACTGCAGTTGTTGAGTTGGATAGCTTCTCTGGATATACTGACATAGATATAGATGTCATTACCAATGTCCGAGTGGTTTCTCAGGAATTTATTACCACCGGGATTCACTATGCCTACTCCCACATTTACCAATCCGCCCAGATTGGGTATGCTCTGGAAGGCATAACTGCCACCACCTTCATCCTCTGCTTCATTATCCACGACATGATTACGGATAAACACAGGATTACTTTGCTTAATATAAACTCCACCACCTACCCGCTTCTCAACGGTATTTCCACCAATATTCTGCAAAATCCTGCGGCCTGTGCCATTCTTTATGGTAAAGCCAATGACATAGGGAGTCGGTTCCGTTCTGCTTGTACCCGGCAGCATGGTGATAACACTGCCTTCATCCGGATTATCAGACTGCCCGCCATCTATGATTGTATTGCCAATGTGAGTTGAATCGCTGTCTACCAGGTAATTACTGGCAATAGTAATGCTCTTACCTTCTATCACAATGTTTTCATAATAAGTACCATCTGAAACGATGATATAGTCACCATCCACACAATGGTCGATAGCTGCCTGAATCGTGGAGTACTGACTCGGTACATAGTGTGTGAGGGTCGGGTTGAGTGTAACAGTAATATAGCCTGTCTTGGTTTCGATATCGGTATCATAGCCATTGCTGACGGTTTGCTTCACTGTATATGTCCCCGGAAAGAGATATGTCCAAAAGGGATTTTGTGCTTCACTATCCGTAACTCCGTCATTATCAAAGTCCCACTGCCAGTCTGTGATATCACTGGGCGTCATATCGGTGAATTGAGTAGTAAAAGGAACATAACCACCTGTATCACTGGCGAGGAAATCTGCTACCATCGGCATGACATAAATGTAGTTATTGCGGGTCATGGTTACACTGGTGGGTCCATCCCAGACAGTTAATTTTACTGAGTAAAAGCCTGCCTTGCGGTAAGTCCAGGTTGGGTTTTGCAAATTGGAATCAGTTGTACCATTATTATCAAAGTCCCACGCCCAGCTTGAGATATAGCCGATGGACTGGTCATGGAAGCTTACCACCAGATCCGAAACTCCGCTGGTCGGCGCTCCATAGAAGGAAGCTATCAGCGTAATCGCCATAATAGTAAACTCACCATCACTCTCAATATTCATATAGGAATAGGTGGTATCCCGCAATCTTATACGGCATTGGGTGGAAGTGGTATTGGGAACTAACCAGACGAAGCTGCCTTGAGCTGAGGGTACATTGGTGCCAATCTGCGTCCATGTAACTCCAAAGTCTGTCGTGTAGTCTATATTTAAGTTAGTACAGCCATCGGCTGTCCAGGTTATAGTTGTATAGCTATCCACTGCCAGTCCTTCACCAATTGCAGGTGTGGATATATGCAAAGTCTTGCCGGTAACGGTCATCGACGTTGCTGACTTGGCAATTATTCTATTAGTGCCAGTCTCTGCCATCCTGAACCAGACCTGAGTTGCCGTGCCCAAATTTAAAAAAACTGTATGACTTAACGATGTAACAGGAATTGCAGTAGCATTTGCTCTTGTCCAACCGCTTATATTTGTAGAGTACTCCAGATGCACTTGGGTAGCAGGAGCAATGTCTATATTCTTCCAACGCAGAGTGTAGTTGCAGTTGTTATTAACAAAGCCTCCGCCATTGACATTAACAAATTTGACCGGCACTCTCAAAGTAAAGACAGCATTACTGATATCGCTGATAAAGGAAGCGCTGGAATGCGACACCTTCACCCGGCAGGTGGTAAACTCCACTGCCGGTAAAGTCCAGTTGTAAGTTCCCAATGAGCCAGCCACAGATGTTATCGATGTCCAGTTTGTACCGTTATTGGTTGAATAATACAAGTTCACAGTTCCTACGTAGGGAGCGGTCCAGTTGATGGGTACAGTTGCCACTCCTGAATAATCTCCGGTCAGCACTTCTCCTCCATTCGGAGAAAGAACTGTAACTTTGCAGATAGTAAAAGGATTATCCGAAATATCATAATAGTTAGCATTATCCGCCTTGCGTACTCTTATCCTGGCTTGACTGGTTAAGCTGTCAGGGATTGTCCATGAGTATGGTGATAAAGCAACCGGTCTGTTTTGTACTATTGTATTCCAGGATAAGCCATTATTAGTGGTATAATCTATTGATACTGATGACAAATTAGTACCTGTCCAGGTTATGTTTATCGCTTGTCCCGGAGTTACGTTAATACTCGATGCAGTTGGATAAGTTACAGCAATCGTTGGCTCAGATGAATTGGACGAAACAGTAAATACCTGGTCGCTGTCATCGTAATAAACACTATCCTTAGCCCAGAGTATCCTCATCCTGCACTGAGTACTGTTGGCAATGGGTACAGTATAATAATAAAATCCTGGAGAACTCGGGACCTGGGCTGCTGTAACGTTTACCCAATTTTGACCATCATCCGTCGAAAATTTCAATTTCAAATATTTAACGGTATTTATTGCCCATCTAATATATGATGTTCTGCCACTCACCAATGATTCTCCGCCATTTGGATATATAATTTGGAGAGATGGAGTAGTAAAGGATATCTCAGGGCTAAAAAAAGATCCAACAAAGCTATTATCTATAGCCTGAGCAGAAGCATAATATGTTTGTTGTGGTTTTAGCTCATAGGAACCTAGTTCTTTCTTTCCGTGTGACTTGATTCTTCTATTGCCTGTGATTAAGTCTGCCATTGGTGACAAATAATCTACACCATCAGAAACTGTCCCTATCCTAAGGGCATATCCAATTCCACCCAATGGGGTAGTATCATCAATTGACCCGCATGCATTAAAGGTTGATGTTTGAGGATTATAAGATAGTGATGGGGAACTGGGAGGATTGTTTGTTATATTATCATTTCGAAAGACAATTGCGTTTCCTAAAAAAATATCTACGTCCCCATCATTGTCATAGTTTCCCCATGTTGCATTAATTGAATTAGCTGCCAAACCGGCATTAACAAAAGTAAATGTGCCATTCCCGTTATTGTGATAAATCTTTGCTTCGGAATAGTTTCCAAATAGGATATCAATCAAGCCGTCGCAATCATAATCACCCCAAGCAACGCTATAAGCAGAAACACTTGATAACCCTGCATTAACAAGTGTAAAATTACTATTCCCATTATTATGATATAATGATGTCCCTGAATAACAAGTCATAATAAGATCCAATAAACCATCGTTATCATAATCGCCCCATTCTACATCGTTCCTTTCAACTGTATTAAGTCCTGCCTCTACATCTATAAACGTTCCATTATCATTTCTATATATTTTGGAAATTGCATTTATATGATCACCATATTCATCAGTATAGTAAGATTCCCCTGAAATTGCAATATCCATATCTCCATCGTTATCAAAATCTCCACAATCTAAATAAGAATTAATATCATCAAGTCGAGAATATTCAGCAAATATGCCATTATTGTTTTGATAAATCACTGTTGATTCCATCATTGGAATCATATTTGCACCAGATCCAGATTTTATCACATCCAAATCACCATCATTATCAATATCACAAAGTGCTATAGATGAATTCTCACAATAATAGTTATTATTAAACCAAGCATATCCATCATATATAAAAGAACTCCCATTATTCCGAAACAAGCAAGATTCTTTAGATCTGTAACCCCATCCATGTACTTCTCCAGTAATAATAACGTCTAAGTCACCATCATTATCAACATCTCCACAAATAGCTGGCCCATTTATCCCTGTAATTAGGCCTTGATATGGATGATAAACACTATCTAATCTAATACCTGTATCAGAATAAACACCATTGGTGTTGTTGTAAATTATTGAAAATGTGTATATTCCATCATCACCGCTATTCAAGATGTCTAAATCCCCGTCATTATCATAATCAAAATAAGTCACATATCCTGAAAAGCCATTTGAAATTTGTGTAAACTCTGCAAACAAATTATGAGAACAACTGAATAAGAAAAGACTAAACAGTAATAATTTGCACCAGGTTGTTTTAATTCCGTAATAATTCATTTCAAACTCCTTGAAGGGATTCATTTTCATATATTAAGATTCCCGCTTTCGCAGGGATGACAGTCTTATCTTATGTGTCCATTTGCAATAGAACTATATATCTTCTCATTTAATCTATTGCACACATCTACCAGAGCTTGTTTGTTCAGCTCTTTTGCAAGTTCCAGGGCTTGTTGATTTACTCTTTGTCCTGGGCATAGTCTTGCCTGGCATATATCAAATCTGCTTTGTTATAGTGATAACCATGTAGTTGGATACAACTAATCATTTATTAATCCATACCTCGCAGAGGTGAAATCCCTTAGCCTGAGGCGGAAGCCAATTAATCTTCTGTTCATCTAAACCTCGCAGAGGTGATATGTCTTAGCCTGAGGTGGAAACCTCAGGAACACATTACCCATAACAACCAAACCCCTTGCGGGTGACATATTCAAACACATAAATCATTCCGAATCATGCGTTTTATCATACACCAAACCATGGCTTTCCACCAATTTGCGGAATTCATCTTCAAAGGTGGTATCTTTGTGATGTGCTTCCTGATTGTCTATATATATTTCCACTTTGTTTTGCATAGATTTACTAACGGCAAAGGCTCCGTAACCGGTTTGCCAGGCAAATTTGGGATTATGTGTAGCGGAGAACCATTTGCTGGAATTTGATTTTAGGGTTTGAACGAATTGAGCAATGGACATTTCCTTGGGCAATGTGCATAATATGTGAATATGGTCATCAATTCCATTTATTATTATGGGGTGACCTTTGTGGTTTTTGATTATACCGCAAATGTATTTGTGCATTTCAAGGCGTTTTTCACCCGTTAGGAATTTATACCGGTTTTTAGTTGAAAACACAATATGTGCAGCCATGTGACAATATGACGTCGGCATTGCGTCTCCAAATTTTTATTTATGTCACCCGCAAGGGGTTAAAATCCGTTTTGTACAATGTTCCTGAGGTTACCACCTCAGGCTAAGGGATTTCACCTCTGCGAGGTTTATCTGATATTCTCATTTTTAACCATGAGGTTACCACCATTTCCTGAGGTTACCACCTCAGGCTAAGACATGTCACCTCTACGAGGTTTGTCTGATCTTTTCATTTTTATCCATGAGGTTTCCACCATTTCCTGAGGTTACCACCTCAGGCTAAGACATTTCACCTCTACGAGGTCTATCCATCTGGAAATCAAGCTCAATATTGTTACTCACATATATTTTATTCACAGAAAAAGAGCCAATTTATTGTTTATCTTTCTGTCAAGCGCATTCCTTGTTCCTTATTTATTCCTTATCTGATCCGCTGGTGATATACGGGAGATGGACGGCTCATATACGGGTGCGACCCGTATATGAGCCGTATATCAGTGCTTCTGGTCTTGTGGATCTATTAAGCAAGATACAGGGACAAAGTAAGTAACGTACAAGGTCTTTTCTATAATTAAGAGTACACTAATCTAAACAATAAAATTGATTAGTCTGAATGATATTAAGCTAAAGTTTCCTCTGCATGCCTAATCTTTTCAGATAACTCATTGCAAGCATCAATCATTTGCTGTTTCTTTTGTTGTTTTGCCATTTCCAGGGCAGGTTGATTGAATTCTGTTGCTTGTTTGTAGTCTTTCAATTCATATAGTATTATAGCTTTAGTATATAGATAACCACACATGAGATTGGGATAATCTGCTGCATAGTCGATAGCCTTATCGATTTCTATCAGAGCCTCGGATTGCAGGTTAAGTTCTAAGAGTTGCATAGCTATTACTTTATGAGAAATGGCAAGTTCTTTGGGATTACCCAGCATTTCTTTAATCCTGAGAACCTTACTGTAATACTCCATAGCCTCGCGGTGTTCACCTTTATCACGGTGCAGATTGCCGATATTACCCAGAACCTTAATAAGTTCAAGCTGGTCACCCATCTTTTCACAGAGCAGCCATTTGCGTTCAAAATACTGTTTAGCTTCATCAGGTTTGTTTTGTTTTTGTAAGGTTAAGCCCAGATTGCCCAGAGATAATGATTCTTCCTTGAGGTAGCGGTTGATTTCGGAGATAGAAAGGCATTGTCTGAAGTGGTCAATAGCTTCCTCATACCTGTTTTGTTCCATGTAAATCAACCCGAGGTTGTTCAGGGTCTTGGCTTTTCTGTGTGAGTCTGTCAGCAGATTGGCATAATTCAGGCTTTGTTGGTGAAATTCAAGCGCATTGTCATAGGCTCGATTGTGTTGAAACCAGATGCCGAGGTTGCCATAGGCTACGGCTTTTTGTAAGGACTGGATTCCTGCCTGCTCGGGAATGACGGATTCAGCAAGGGTGAGACACTGTTCAAAGTCCTGTCTTGCTTGCGATAGTTCTTCTCTGTAAAAGCGGGCAATACCTCTTTGACGATAGGCTTCAAAGCATAATTCCCTGTCATTAATCTCTTCCGCAAGATTAAGCGCAATACTTATTTGTTGTTCAGCTTCGTTATACTGACCGGTCAGCCAGCAGATTTCAGCTTTTTTGAGTAAGGTATCTGCTTTTTGCCGAATATCTGTCTCAGGTAATATGGTTAATATGTGGTCATAATAATTGATAGCTTGTGTGTTATTGAAGCTTCTGGCTGCAGCATTTGCGGCCTTGAAAAGGTAATATTGGGCTTTATCTGCCACTTCAGCCCGCTGATAATGTTCTGCCAGAGCAAAGAGAAATTCGTCCAGTCTTTCGGGATAAATGCTTTCAATAGCTTCTGCTGTGAGCTGGTGCAATACCTTTCTGTTAATCTGCAATAGTGTCTGATACGCTACTTCACGGGTAGTAATATGTTTAAAGAAGTATGCAGAATAGTCAAAGCCCAGCATTTTCAGTATGAGAGACTGACCTTCCATATCTGCCAGAGTTTTATCTGTATCATCGGAATTCTGAAGACGCTTCTCTATCTCATGCAATATTTCCACGAAAAACTCTTGCCCGATAACCGAAGCTTTCTGCAAGAGCAGTTTGACCGCTTCGGAAAGTCTATCCAACCTGGATAATATTAATGCATGCAGATTAGTGGGAACCGGCAAATCTCTTTTCTCATACTTTGGCAGGTTATAGATATAGTTGCACCACTCTTCCAGGAAGAAGGGATTCCCGTCAGAAAGCTCTTTTACTTTGTCAATAGTGCTTTGCGGAAGTTCCATTTGACCGGCTTGCTGTTTGATGAGCTGGATTATTTCTGAGTCTTTTAGAGCTGTTAAAGCTACTTTCTGATCAAACTCAATCATATCCAGAATGGCTTGTTTACAATCCCATTCCCGATACAAGATAAAACTAAGTATTGGTACAGGTGTATTTTTATTGCTCAATCCGGCGGATTTATAGAGATAGTCGAGGGTCAAAAGAGTTACATCATCTGCCCAATGCAAATCATCCCAACTGATAACCAGCGGCTTTCTATGCAGTTCAGCTAATGAGATAATAGCTTCAATAAAAACCAGAATTGAATGTTGAATATGTATAAGCAGGTCTTTCCCCTTTTGTTGGAGCCTGATGTCAGGAGAGAATATTTCTAAAAGATACCCTAATATGGGGACAATATCCTCCAAAGCTTCTTTCCTGAGTGGCATTGAATTGATAAGTTCAGCTATACCTGTTTCCAGTTTCTGTTTTTTTATCTCCACTGGTTGATTGACATGCACATGAAAATAATTCTCAAGTAAACTGGTCAGCGTATTTAAGGGAGCAGGATTAACGTTTGAAGACATCGCACAAAGATAGATAAAACTGTCTTGCTGTTGAGTAAGAGTTTCATACAGCAAGCGGGATTTCCCGATGCCTGCTTCGCCAGTTATACTGATTTTTGTATGTGAAAACGACTTAGTCTCCGGTTCTTTTATCCTTTTAATTGAATTGGATACAATGTTGTGTAAAAGAGTAATTTCGGTTCTTCTGCCCACATATGATGTCTTCCTGCCACTCCACCGGTGCGGATGTTCATTTCTTACACACTTTACCACAAAGGTTTCTATCTGTTCATCAAAACCTTTGACCTGAATGTAGCCAACTCTCTCAAATTCAAACAAGTGCTCGACTGTTTGTTTCGTTTGAGCTGACACCATGATTTGATTCAAAGGCGCATTGCTTTCCATGCGTGAGGCAAGATTAACTGTATTGCCATAAACTGTGAAATCGCCTTCGCGGGCTGCACCAACTTTGCCTACACTTACGAGACCTGTATTAATGCCAACACGGATAGAGAGTTCCTCATCTTTAAACTGCGGTTGTGTCTTGAGCAGTGCATTATACAACTTTAATTGATTAATCATTTTCAATCCGGCAAGAATAGCTCTTTCAGTATCATTTTCTGAAGCTACTTTTGCTCCGAATAGGGACATAATACAATCCCCTACATATTTATCAACGAATCCTCCATAATAATGAGTACACTTGGAGAATACTTTCATCAATTCATCAATCTTAGCGTGAACAATTTCCGGGTCATGCCGGCCGGACATATTGGTAAAGCCGTGCACATCAGCAAAAAGGACAGCTACATCTCGTCTCTCACCTTCTTTTAATTGCCATTCAGGTTCTTCCTGCTCTTCCTGCCAAAAACCAAAAAAATCTTTATTCATATCCATTGGCTGCAATCTCCTATATTCATTCGCTTTACATCATATTTATTATATTTTCTTTCTCCCTTAGATTGTCAATATCTTTCGTTGGTTTATCAGCCCGATTATAATGCTAAATCATGGTAGATTTCATAAACGCAGAAGATTCCTATGCCAAAATGCTGATGCATATAAGCTAATCAACCATTTGTTTGGATAGATTGTTTCTGTTTTCGTAGCACGCAATTAGCATCTTTACAAACTTAATTTTGTTTTTTTCCTTGACAAAAAAGAGATGGAAACCAATTTTATAAATAGAAAAAAATCTTTGGAGGTTATTTGACATGAGAGATTTTCGGAAGTCAATTACCTTAGTTGTTTTACTTCTTGTCTTTATAACTACTGGTTTCTCTATAACAAATACATTTTCAGTCAGGGGCGGACGTACTGTGTCCGATACCGACATTCCTAGCGGACAAAGGTCTCTCTTTATGTTTGGGGGCTCATATGAAGCTTGGTTTACTGATTATGCCAGTTTGGGCGGGTATGCTTATTTCAGCCAACTGAATGGCGGACCTTATGATGGTGGGAACCCACCCAAGCCACCCAATTTCCGTACATATATTGCCGGTGGTGATATAATGGTGCGTATCAGACCTACCTGGAAGTATTGTAATGCATATTTTAGTCACGGTATGATCCGGAGAATTGCTCCGTATGTTCATACAGGATTCGGAGTTATTACTTTTGACCCGGAAAGAAGAAATGCATCCCCGATTACTACTAGTAGTAATAACTATACAAAACATACAAGCACCGCCCCCATCATTGGGGGAGGATTTACTTTTTTCTCCAAATATGGAGTATCGGGTGACCTCGGAGTAGAATATCATAAAGTTAATACAGACTATCTGGATGGAACACCAGGAGGAAAGGATAAAGATGCCTTTTTCACAGGATATATAGCTCTTACTCTATCATCCTCCAAACCAATAGCTACTCCACCTCCCATTATTGTGGAACCAACACCTCCGCCACCTCCACCCCCACCTAAACCGGAACCTGTTATTGAACCAATACCGGAACCAATCATAATACCTGAGCCGGAACCTGTTGTAATCCCAGAACCGGTTCCTGAACCAATACCCGAACCTGCACCGGCTCCGAAACCTGAAATTGAATTTAAGAAAGATGTCAATCTTGTGATTGAGGGTGTTGTATTCAAAACAGGTAGCGCAGAATTAACTCCGGGAGCTCTTGTTATACTGAACAAAGTAGTTCAAACTCTTAAAGACTTCCCTGAAGTTAAACTCTCTATCCAGGGTCATACAGATAGCGATGGTAGTGATGCAAGCAATCTTGACCTTTCACAAAGAAGGGCAAAATCTGTGAGAACCTATCTGGTTAGCAAGGGTATTGACGGTACACGTTTGACTACTGCCGGTTATGGCGAGAGCAGACCACGTGTAGCAAATGACACACCTGCCAATAAGCAGATTAACAGAAGAATTGAATTTATCAGGATTGACTAATCCTCAAGTAATAAAATGATAAAGGGGTTCTAATCGAACCCCTTTTTTTATTGCCTCTGATTTGTATAACCACATTTGCCACCGAAATTTGTTTCCCGCTTCCAACTAGCAAATTATTGAAGTACCCTACTCCTACCACGATGACCGGGTTCTAGCCAACTATATTCTCTAATCTGATAGTGATGACGATTTTCTATGCGTGCTTTGAGCGCATACCCCCACCTGAACAGCCACTTTGCATATAGATGTAAATAACAAGAGCACCGAACATGAGATTCGCTTATATTATCTTTATGACAATCTGAAACCAATCAAAAGGAGACAACCAATATGAGTTTGACCACTGAGACAGTTTCTGCCCGTCTTTCCAGATATTGGAAACTACTTAAAGGAAACATTAGGGTTCAAACTCAAAGCGATAACGAGATGCCTCTGCGAGCGGAGCTTTACAGTGCCGATCAGATGAAAACACATGGCAAAACCATGGCTGGTATGCATAAAGTTACTAGTGGTCTTCACAGAGAAAGTTTATTGACTCGCCTGTCAGAGAATGAGAATGTTCTGCTTGAAGTTTACGACCTATTGACAGAAGACGTAAAAGCAGACAGGCTAATTACACCAGCCGGAGAATGGCTCTTAGACAATTTTTACCTGATTGAGGAACAAATCCGGACAGCAAAGCATCATTTTCCCAAGAGCTACAGCCGCGAACTGCCAAATCTTTTAAACGGACCCTCGGCGGGATTTCCACGCGTATATGACATAGCTTTAGAGACAGTATCACATGGTGATGGCAGGATAGACCCGGAAAATCTCAGTAGTTTTGTATCTGCTTATCAATCTGTTTTAGTCCTGAAGCTGGGTGAGCTTTGGGCTATTCCTATTATGTTGCGTTTAGCCCTGATGGAAAATCTTCGCCGTGTTGCTGCCAGGATTGCCGCAGACAGGATGTACCGTAAAAATGCTGAGTTCTGGGCAAATCAGATGACAGAGATTGCTGCTAAAGACCCTAAAAGCCTTATCCTGGCAATCGCAGATATGGCACGCTCCAACCCACCCATGGTCAGCGCATTTGTAGCAGAACTTGCACACAAGCTGCAAGGTCAGGTTCCCGGTCTTTCTTTACCTCTGACCTGGATAGAACAAAGACTGTCTGAATCCGGGCTTACTATTGAGCAAATGGTTCGTTCCGAAAACCAGCAACTGGCTGCTGATCAAGTCTCAATGAGCAATAGCATAGGCAGCCTTCGCTTTCTGGGAGCCATGGACTGGCGGGAATTCGTTGAATCTATGAGCATGGTAGAAACAACCTTGAAAGAAGACCCTGCTGATGTCTACGGAAAAATGGACTTTGCCACGCGTGACAGTTATCGCCATATCATTGAAAAAGTCGCAAAAAGCTGTCACCAATCAGAGAATGAGGTGGCCCACATTGCAATTCAGCTTGCACAGGCAGGAGCACAGCAAAAAGGGGGTGACGACCGCATAACGCACGTTGGATATTATCTGATTGATAAAGGATTGCCATTGTTTAAACGTGCAGCAAAAATGCGTATAACTCCCAATGAGCTTTTAGTTAAATATAGTCAGAAAAACCCTTCACTATTCTATATCAGTTCTATCCTTTTTCTGACTTCTATCTTTACTGCATTCTTGTTATTGCAAGCATCTTCATATGGAATTCATGGCTGGATTTTCAAGTTTCATGGATTATTAATACTAATAGGCACCGGGCATCTGGCTGTTGCTTTGGTAAATTGGCTTGCCACAATGCTCGCCACACCCAGACTCTTGCCGCGCATGGACTTTTCCAAAGGAATCCCTGAAGAATTGCGCACTCTGGTTATTGTCCCAACCATGCTCACGGGTATGCAGGAGATAGAAGAACTGACAAAGGCTCTGGAAGTACGCTTTCTGGCAAATAGCGACAATTATATACATTATGGACTTCTCACTGATTTCAGAGATGCCACCACGGAGTCATTACCTGAAGATGAGCCGCTGGTTCAGTTTGCCAGCCAGAAAATTGCAGAACTGAATGCGCTGTACCCAAATCCCGATTATGATATCTTCTTCCTGTTTCATCGCCCCCGACGCTGGAATCCAAAGGAACTAATCTGGATGGGTTACGAACGGAAACGTGGTAAACTCTCCGGTTTAAACGGGTTTTTACGTGGTCGTTCTGAGAAATGTTTCTCTCATATAGTTGGCAATGTTAGTGTCTTAAAAGATGTGAAATACATAATAACCCTGGATACAGATACCCAATTGGTTCGAGACTCGGCAAAACAGTTTATCGGGACTATGGCTCACCCCCTAAACCATCCGCAATACGACGCCAAACATCAGCGTGTTGTTGATGGCTATGGAATCCTGCAGCCTCGGGTGGCAGTAAGCCTGCCTGGAGCAAACCGTTCTTTATATGCAAGGTTAGGTGCCAGTGAGCCGGGTATTGACCCTTATACACGCACTGTTTCTGATGTTTATCAGGATTTGTTTGGAGAAGGTTCTTTCATTGGTAAAGGCATTTATGATGTTGATGCTTTTGAACAGTCTTTAAGTGGACAATTTCCCGAAAACCGGATTCTCAGTCACGACCTTTTAGAAGGAAGCTATGCCCGTGCAGGACTATTGAGCGATGTACAACTTTATGAGGAATACCCATCCCGCTATAATGCAGATGTGAACCGCCGGCACAGGTGGATACGCGGAGACTGGCAAATAGCTCAGTGGATAATGCCTTTGGTGCCCGGAGTTGATGCCCATTTGAAAAAGAACCCTCTTTCTCTGCTATCCCGGTGGAAGATTTTTGACAACTTGCGCCGTAGCATGACAGCAATTGCTTTGACTCTGGTACTTCTGTTGGGCTGGTTAGTATTGCCGGCTGCATGGCTTTGGACTCTTGCAGTTATCAGTATTATCGCTATTCCGGCTTTGGCAGCTTCAGCTCTCAACATACTCAGGAAACCTGTTGATGTGACTCTGAGAGAGCATTTGGCAATTGAATTACGTTCTGTCAGGCTAAGTATGATTGAGGCTACCCTTACACTTGTATGCCTGCCCTATGAAGCATTCTATAGCCTTGATGCAGTAGTACGCACAGTCTGGCGAATTCTGATATCGCATAAACATCTGCTGGAATGGAATCCTTCCGGCGAATCTGATAAACATAGCCGGACAACTCTGTCTTATTCCTTCAGTACTATGTGGATTGCACCCTTTATTAGTATCGCAACGGTAATTACACTTATTTTCCTAAGGCCTCAAAGGCTGGAAATGGCTGCACCAATACTTCTCCTCTGGTTTGCTTCCCCTGTTATCACCTGGTGGATCAGCCGTCCTCTGACTCAACGTGAAGCTAAACTGACAGCAAATCAGATTAATTTTCTGCGCAGACTTTCACGCAAGACCTGGGCATTCTTTGAGACTTTTGTCACTGCAGAGCATAACTGGCTGCCACCTGATAATTTTCAGGAGCATCCTGTTGCCGTGGTTGCCCATCGTACCTCACCTACAAATATGGGACTTGCTTTGCTGGCAAACCTGGCAGCTTACGACTTTGGAACGATTTCAGCAGGACAATTGATAAACCGTACTGATAAAGCTATCCACACTATGGAAAATCTGGATAAGTATCACGGGCACTTATATAATTGGTACGATACCCAGACCCTGAAAGCACTTTACCCACTTTACATTTCATCTGTTGATAGTGGTAACCTGGCGGGACACTTGATAACATTACAAAATGGCCTATTGGGGCTAATTGATGACAGAATCCTTAGTAGACGGTGGTTTGAAAGCTTGAATGATACATTAGAAATTCTTGCTGATGCTGCTGCTGACATGCCGGAATTACATGTCATGGCACAACTCACTCAACTCAGACAAAAACTAGAGTATGTGAAAAGTTCAGACCCGACCACTCTGGTTTCTTAAAAATTGTGTCTTGTTGAACTAGAAAAATCTGCTGAAACACTAGTAACTATCATCGAGCCTCTTGACAATAACCAGAACAGCCCGTTGAAGTGGTGGGCACATGCTTTTACCAGACAGTGCCGGGATGCTTTGGATGAACTGACATATCTGACTCCCTGGGTTGACCATTTATCAGTACATAATCGGTTGGGAGACTATACTACGCTGGATGAAATCCCTACTTTATGTGATTTGTCAGCTTTGGAAACTAATCTCTTACCTTTGATGACGCACCGTCTTAATTCAATGGCACAATCTGCTGATAAGGTCTGGTTGGATGAACTCCTGCGTTTAGTAAAAATTGCATGTCAAAATGCCACTACCAGGATTGCGGATATTGAACGTCTTGCCATACAATGCATCCAATTATCTAAAATGGAATATGACTTTTTATATGATAAGAAACGGCATCTGCTATCTATAGGTTATAATGTAAGCGAACATTTACAGGACTCAAGCTTTTACGACCTCTTAGCTTCTGAAGCCAGGTTTGCCAGCTTTGTGGCAATAGCCCAGGGCAAGATACCGCAAGAAAGCTGGTTTGCTTTGGGAAGGCTGCTAACGACAGCAGGTGGCGAGCCTATCCTGTTGTCCTGGAGTGGTTCAATGTTTGAATATCTGATGCCGCTCCTGGTGATGCCAACGTATGAAAACACACTTCTTGACCAAACATACAAAGCAGCCATCACACGGCAGATAGAATATGGAAAACGGCGTTCTGTACCCTGGGGTATTTCGGAAAGTGGTTATAACGCTATCGATGTACATTTTAACTACCAATACCGTGCTTTTGGTGTTCCGGGTCTGGGGCTGAAGCGAGGTCTTTCTGAGGACCTGGTTGTAGCACCTTATGCCACTGCATTAGCATTGATGGTAGCTCCTGAGGAAGCTTGCCGCAATCTCGAACACTTAGCTGCAGATGGTTTTGAAGCAAGGTATGGTTTTTACGAAGCTATTGACTACACACCGTCCCGTCTGCCCCGCGGACAAACAAGTGTTGTTATCAAATCTTTCATGGCTCATCATCAGGGAATGAGTCTTTTATCATTGGCATATCTGCTTCTCGACCAGCCAATGCAAAAAAGGTTTGAATCTGACTCCTTGTTTATGGCTACTATGTTATTATTACAGGAACGGATTCCAAGGGCAACAACATATTATGCACGATCAACCAAGCTTTCAGAGCACAATATTATTCCAGGAGCTAATGAGATACCAATCCGGGTTTTGACAAATCCTGACTCACAGAATCCGGAAGTTGCATTACTCTCAAATGGAAGATATCATGTAATGGTTTCCAATTCCGGAGGTGGATACAGCCGTTGGAATGACTTTGCTGTAACACGATGGCGCGAAGACTTTACTTGTGATAACTGGGGTATGTTTTGCTATATAAGGGATGTTTCCAGCAATGACTACTGGTCCGCAGCATATCAGCCAACCCTTAAATTGTCAAAGGGTTATGAAGCAATCTTCTCAGAAGGTCGCGTCGAGTTTCGCGGTAGAAATCACGATTATGACACACACACTGAGATTGCTGTTTCTGCAGAAGATGATATTGAACTCCGCCGGATTCGCATTACCAATCGTTCGCGTAACCGCCGGACAATTGAAATCACTACTTATGCTGAGGTTGTCCTGGCCCCGATGGCTGCTGATGCATTGCATCCTGCCTTTAGCAACCTTTTTGTGCAGACAGAGATTGTTCCAAATTTGAAAGCTATAGTATGCACGAGACGACCACGTTCACTGGAAGAGACTGAACCCTGGATGCTGCACCTGATAGCAGTACATGGCGCTGAAATCACAGAAACATCCTTTGAAACTGACAGGGTTAAATTTATCGGCAGGGGAAATACTATTGCCAATCCGCTTGTTATGACAAATCGGCTCAATAATAATGCTGCTCTATCTAATAGTGAGGGTTCTGTCCTCGACCCGATTGTTGCCATCCGCTGCAGAATAATCCTGAATCCTGAAGAAGTAGTAACAATAAACATAGTCAACGGTATCGGTGAAACACGGAATGCTGCTCTGAGCCTTGTAGAGAAATACCAGGACAGGAGTCTGGCAGACCGTGTCTTCAATTTAGCCTGGACTCATGCCCAAGTGCTTCTGAGACAGTTCAATATCACTGAGTCTGATGCACAGCTTTATGAAAGATTGACCAGCGCAATAATCTATGCCGGCGCATCTTTACGGGCTACACCCGGAGTTCTTATTAAAAACCGCCGCGGTCAGTCCGGATTATGGGGTTATGCTATTTCAGGTGATTTACCTATTGTCTTGCTTCAGATAGAAAACCCGGCAAATATCGAAATTGTCCGTCAACTCGTACAGGCACATGCATACTGGCGTTTAAAAGGTCTGGTAGTAGATTTGGTAATCTGGAATGAAGATCATGCAGGTTACAGACAGCTTCTGCACGACCAGATAATGGATATTATAACAGCAGGAATCGAGTCCAACGTAACTGACCAACCAGGTGGTATTTATGTAAAACCTGTAGACCAGATTGCAGAAGAAGACCGCATCCTGATTCAGACAGTCGCACGTGTCATTATCAAAGATAGCCGGGGGTCTCTGGCTGACCAGATTAATGGACGCAGACTACCGGAAATCACAGTTCCAACTCTTACTCCCACCAGAACTCTCAGACCCGAACCTATGATGATACCTCCCGCACCACGTAAAGATCTGATGTTCTACAATGGATTGGGAGGATTCACTCCTGACGGAAAAGAGTATGTTATTACAACTACCCGGGAGTTAATAACCCCTGCACCCTGGGCTAATGTACTATCGAATCCGCTATTTGGGACTGTAATCTCAGAGAGTGGTCTTGCCTATACCTGGAGTGAGAATGCCCATGAATTTCGTCTTACTCCCTGGAGCAATGACCCGGTAAGTGATTCCAGAGGAGAAGCTTTTTACCTGAGGGATGAGGAACGGGGTAACTTCTGGTCACCCACACCGCAACCGTGTAAAGGAACAGCACCCTATGTAACACGGCATGGATTTGGCTACAGCGTTTTCGAACATACAGAAAGTGGTATACGTTCCGAATTATGGGTCTACGTAGCTCTGGATGCAGCAATCAAATTTGCTGTTCTAAAAGTTTTCAATGAATCAGACAGAACACGTAAACTATCAGCTACCGGATATGTTGAATGGGTGCTGGGTGATTTACGGGAAAAGTCCTCCATGCATGTAATCACAGAAATAGATTGCAACACCGGAGCTCTTTTTGCCACAAATCCTTACAACATGGAATTTCCTGACAGAACTGCGTTCTTCGATGTAGATGACTCAAATCGAAGTATAAGCTGCGACAGAACAGAATTCCTGGGTCGCAACGGAACGCTGAATAATCCTGCTGCCATGACCCGAACACGTTTATCAGGAAAGGTTGGTGCAGCTCTTGACCCTTGTGCAGCCATCCAGGTTAATTTTGATCTGGCCTCAGGGCAAGAACGTGAAATTATCTTCAGATTGGGAGTGGGAAAAGATACTGAAGATGCTGTTACTACAGTAAACCGTTTTCGTAGTTCAACTTCAGCCCGGGAAGCGCTTGATATAGTATGGCAACACTGGTCTCATACACTTGGAGCTGTAAACGTTGAAACAGTTGACCCCTCTCTAAATGTTTTAGCAAACGGCTGGCTGCTCTATCAGACCATTGCCTGTCGTCTTTGGGCTCGTAGTGCTGTTTACCAATCCGGTGGTGCTTTCGGTTTTCGCGACCAATTGCAGGATGTAATGGCGCTTATCCATTCCCAACCTGGTCTTGTCCGGCAGCATATACTTCTAAGTGCTGCCCATCAGTTCCCTGAAGGTGATGTTCAACATTGGTGGCATCCTCCGATGGGCAGAGGTGTACGAACTCACATTTCTGATGACTATCTCTGGTTACCACTGGTTACCAGCTACTATATCAATGCTACAGGTGACAAAGGTATACTGGATGAACCCGTTAGCTTTGTTGTGGGAAGACCTGTTAATGCAGATGAAGATTCATATTATGATTTACCAGTCCGCTCCAAAAAATCAGAAAGCTTGTATGAGCACTGTGTTAAAGCCATTATGAATGGCTTCAGATACGGCAAACACGGGCTCCCTCTCATGGGTTCCGGTGACTGGAACGACGGCATGAATCTGGTAGGTAAAAAAGGTATTGGCGAAAGTGTTTGGCTTGGATTTTTCCAGTTTGAAGTCCTCAACCGTTTTGCTGATATTGCCGGTATTTATGGCGACAAACCCTTTACAGAACTTTGTCTGACAGAGGCGTCAAAACTGCAAAGCAACATCGAAGCCAATAGCTGGGACGGACAGTGGTATCGCCGTGCGTACTTTGATGACGGCACACCATTAGGTTCATCCGAGAATCAGGAATGCCAAATAGATTCAATAGCTCAAAGCTGGGCTGTCTTGTCGGGAGCAAGTGCTCACGACCGCTCCCTAAAAGCGATGGACTCGCTGGAAAAAAGACTGGTCAATAGCAAATTTGGCTTGGTTCAGCTTCTTGATCCACCCTTCGACAAGTCTGCGCTTAATCCCGGCTACATAAAAGGGTACGTACCGGGTGTAAGGGAAAATGGCGGACAATATACTCACGCGGCTATCTGGGCTTCTATGGCTTTTGCAAATCTTGGAGATAATGAAAGAGCCTGGAATATCTTTAACATGATAAATCCGGTGAACCATGCCAAATCGGTACAAGAAACGACTGTTTACAAGGTAGAACCCTATGTGATTGCTGCAGATGTATATGCCGCAGCTCCACATACAGGACGCGGAGGGTGGACGTGGTACACTGGCTCGGCTGCCTGGATGTACAGGCTCATCATTGAATCACTGCTGGGACTAAAACTTGAGACAAACAAACTACGTTTTACTCCCTGCCTGCCAACTGATTGGAAAGGATACAAACTGCACTATCGTTACCGGGAAACAGTATACCATATTGAAGTTATACAAATGCAAGATGGAAAAAGCGAAATGTATGTAAGCCTGGATGGTGTTGAACAAATCGATAAGACCATTCCACTGGTCGATGATCAACAAGAGCATTGGGCTGAAGTGAAAGTGTCAGCTAATAAATCCCGGAATTATTCCTAGAGTTTATATCCCAGAGATACTATTCCGGATATTAGCTTGTAGCTATTATTTATGTCAGCATCCCCTATCTGATTCAGGTTGAGGTTAAAACGTGCATCAAGGACAAATGCATCTCTTTTAAGACCGATTTTCAAAACGTTTTGAAGATTCCAGCCAAAGCCAAAGACCATATCATACTTGATTTTCTTAATTTTATCAGTTGAGTTTTCATACTTTGTATAAGTGTAATTTTGGTTTGTAACAAAGTCAGTCTCACTGTCAGCAACAAGTTTTTTAATAGCATCATCCAATTCTTTGATGCCGTCCTTATTGGTTATTTCATGGTTAAACATATAAGAAACCGAGGGTCCAACGTAACCGAAATAGCCTACAATTGCCTCGTTTGTATCCTGGAAAGCAGGCTTGTCCTGCTGCATTCTAAATAGAAATGGCACCGTGACATAATCTATAGTGGAGCAAACGGACCCATTTACAAAATCAGGAAAGGCTGCAGCCAATATTCCGCCTGACGGCATGGGATAAACGCGCTCAAACTTGCTTGAAAAGTTGTATCTTTGCCAGGTAATTTCTGTTTGTATCTGAAATTCGTTAACATCTCCGGTTAAAGGCAAAACAAAAAATAACCCGGCATTATGAGCCAGCCCGCTCTTGCGGTGGTTTGCTACATGATTCAGCGAACCGGCATTAGTAAAGATTGTATCGTTTGTTACAACCGTGAGATTGTATAATAAATTGTATGCAGAATTATCACCATAGTTTTCTGATAATCCTGCTCCGTATTTTATTCCCCAGTCAAAAGAAAACAGCATAGTGCAAGTAATAATCAACAACAAGAATAGAGATAGTCTTTTGAACATAAAATAACTCCTTTATTATAAACAACACAAATCAAGCATGTTCCAAACTATATTTCGAACACAGCAACAACAAAACACAGTATTTAGTGATGTCAAGAGATATTTTACCAAGATATGATTTTCTGGTATTGTCTAACCATCTCGTTACAATTTGGTTGTTCTTCATTCCTCACTTGTAACTTATATAATCCTTTGGAGATTAAAGAGAGATGCCAGGGTCATCTAAGGGTCAGAGCCTTAGATGACCCTAGCATCTCCCATCAATATCTCTTGAATCTATTAAGCAAGATATGGGAATAAGTAAGGGAACTAATGAACCAGATAGTTTTCAGATAATTTCCCAATAATTGCCCACTAAAAGTTGAGGTTACATTTACAAAACCGTCCATAATAGTAAGCGTATATCAAGCGTAATATTCTTACGCTTGATATACGCTTGCCAGGCGGGAGGGTTTATGTATTGAAACAAGGAAATTTGATTCAGTACTCACTTCCAAAACTTGAGTGGTTATTGCATCTTTGCGGCTTAATAATTAAGGAAAGGAAACCTAATCTTAATCTGAGCTTAACAATGAGGTGGTATAACTAATGAGGTAAAGAGATTAATTTATAACTCATAAATTGTCATAAGTTTGGGAATTTAAATTGCATAATATTTTCTCTTGCCCAAATTCGGTATTCTGAATTTGTTGCGCAACCTAAAAAGATGAATTAGATTATTAAAAATTAGAGACTTTAACTTAAAGGAAAGGATATGAAAATGAGAAGAATGAATTTACTGCTTATCACTTTGCTATTTGTTGCTTTGTCGACATTTGCATTTGGTGATACAACCGTTTTTTCGGAAACTTTTACAGAAGCAAACAGCAGCTACGCTTCCACAGTTCAAATTGGTACAACTGCATTAACAGCAAATGTATCAGGAGTGGATTTTGGATGTCGGGTTAATGGCAATCTGCTTGAAGTATCAAATGATGCCAGCACAACAGCTAATGTACAAGGATGGGGTTTGGCTTATAATACATCAGCTCCTTCCAGCCCCTACACTACAACTTTAAGCTCGAATACAGGTGCAGTAACCTGGTCCTTTAATATGAGACAAATAAGACCAGACCCGGCCGGGTTTGGAATCAGCAGCTATGGTGTCGCCTTTATTTTAGCAGGTTCAAGTACATCAGCTAATACAACCGGAACGGGTTATGCCGTTGCCTTGGGACAATCAGGAGGAACGGACCCCATCAGATTAATAAAGTATAACAATGGATTACAAGGAACCTTAACAAATATAATCACTAGCAATACAACCGGATTAACCGATTTCGGTGCAGATTATCTAAGCATAAAAGTCACTTATACTCCATCAACCAATACATGGGAATTATTCCTGAGAAATGATGGCACCACTGCTTTTGCTGACCCGTTATCGGGTTCATTGACAACACAAGGAACAGCAATAGACAATACATATACCGGCGCTGCTCTTGCAAAATTAGGTGCTTATTGGCAGGGTTCAACAGGTGCAACGCAGTTTGCATCTTTTGATAATATTGTTGTATCTATAGCAGGTGGAAGCTCATTAGCAACAGAACCGACCTCCAGACCAACTTCTTTACAGTTCGGCACTGTTCTTGATACTTCCTTTAACGTATCTTTCACTGCAGCCAGTCCAACGGTTGATGGTTACATCGCAATCCGCAAGACAGGCTCAGCACCAACAACAGACCCTGCTGATGGAACAGCATATACCGCAGGAACCACTTTAGGCGATGGCACAGTTGTTTTCAGCGGAAGCGGAGTATCCTTCTCGCAATCAGGTTTAACTGCCAGCACTACTTATTATTATAAAGTCTATCCTTTCAATGGTTCTGCCACCACTACAAACTACCTGATTACCACCCCTCTGTCAAGCAGCCAGGCGACGACAGCCGGCGCTACTCCCACGATTACATTATCGACAGCAACATTAACAGGTTTTAATTATACTGTGGGCAGCGGACCTTCAACCACACAGACCTTTACAGTGGGTGGTACCAGCCTTTCTGCTGATATCAGCATTGCAGCTTCCACAGATTATGAAATATCCAAATCAATCGCAAGCGGCTACACAACTCCGCTTACTTTTACACAATCCGGTGGAACGGTAACCACAACGACCGTGTATGTACGTCTTAAAGCCGGATTATCCACTGCAAACTATAATAGTGAAGTGCTTACAGCTTCATCAACCGGAGCAAGCAATCAAACAGTTACCTGCAGCGGTTCAGTCAGTGCAGTTTCGGTTCCAAGCGCACCGGTAGCAACAGCAGCCACAGACGTTACATCAAGCAGCTTCACATCTAACTGGAATAGTGCTTCAGGCGCAACCAGTTATCGCCTTGATGTCTATACCGGCTCTGCCGGTGGTGGTACAATCTCAGAATTATTTATTTCTGAATATGTGGAAGGGACCAGCAATAACAAAGCTATAGAGATATATAACGGCACAGGCGCTACTGTTGATTTGTCTGCCTACTCATTAAAGAAGCAGACTAATGGAGCCGGTGCATTTGTTAATGAACTTGTCCTGAGTGGCACTCTTGTCAATAACGATGTTTATATCACAGCCAATACATCTGCCAATGCTACTATACTTGCTCTGGCTGATAATACAAATAACACAGTTACTGCATTTAATGGAAATGATGCTGTAGCCCTCTATAAAAACGGAGTTCAGATTGATGTTGTTGGTATAGTTGACCAGGTTACTCCTGATTGGGGAGCAAATGTAACTTTAGTCAGAAAAGGCACTATAACAGCTCCTACTGTTACTTACTCAGCAAGTGACTGGAATAGTAATGCTGTTGACACCTTCTCTTATCTGGGCTCACATTCCTTATCCCGTGAGATTACTTATGTTTCCGGCTATCAGGACCTGAATGTCGGTAATGTGTACACTTATCCTGTTTCTGGTCTTAGCGCCAGCACTCAGTATCACTATGTAGTGAGAGGAGTGAATGATGGTGGAGCAAGCGCAAATTCCAATGCTATAGATGCTACGACAAGTGCCGGAACATCATTGGCTACTGAACCGACAGCTCAGCCAACCAGTATTGTATTCGGCAGTGTTGCTTCGACTACTATGACTGTTTCATATACTGCTGCCAGTCCTGCTGTTGATGGTTATATTGCTGTTCGCAAGACAGGTTCAGCACCTACTACAGACCCTGCGGATGGAACTGCGTACACAGCCGGCACCACTCTCGGAGACGGCACTGTTGTCTTTAGCGGTAGCGCAGTCACTTTTTCTCAAAGCTCTTTAACCGCCAGCACAACTTATTATTATAAAATCTATTCTTATAATGGCTCAGGTGTTACGACTAATTACCTGACGACTACTCCATTAGCAGGAAATCAGGCAACAACTGCTACTGATCCCTTTGGAGGATATTATACTTCAGTTGCGGGATTAACCGGAAGCGCCTTAAAAGCAGGTTTGCATACTATAATAAAAACGACACATACAACTCAGTTCAGTTATTCAGACTTAGAAACACAGTTGAAAGTCACTGATGAAGACCCTAATAACTCCAGTAATGTCCTTGAGATGTATACAGGCTGGTCTGTTCCCAAAAGCGCTTATGGCGGAGGGGTTACAGATTGGAATAAAGAACACATATGGTCAAAAAGCCATGGCTTTAGCGATTCTGCACCGGCAGGTAGCGATTTACATCACCTACGTCCAAGCGATGCCACCGTTAATTCTGCCAAGAGTAACCGTGACTTTGACGAAGGATCTTCTCCATATACAGATGCTTCTCCTTATGGTTCATATAGCGGTGTAACAGGTTGCTATACTTCGACTGATATCTGGGAACCCAGAGATGTGGAAAAAGGCGACGTTGCCAGAATGATATTCTATATGGCTGTAAGATATGAAAGCGATGATCCCTATGACCTCGAAATGGTTGATTATGTAAATTCTTCACCTAGTGGAGAGCCCTTATATGGCAAGAAATCTACGCTTTTAGCCTGGGCTGCTGCTGATCCACCGGATGCCTGGGAAGCTTTGAGAAATAACCGTATCCAATCCTTACAAGGTAATCGTAATCCATTTATTGACCATCCTGAATGGGTCTCTTCCATCTTTGGTGGCGGACCATCAGTTCCTACAGTTACCACAACTCTAATAACTTCTATCACTACAATTACTGCGTCCAGTGGTGGAACCGTCACTAATGATGGTGGAGCAACTGTTTCTTCCAGGGGTGTTTGCTGGAATACAACCGGAACTCCGGTTATCACAGATAGCCACACTACAGATAGCTCCGGGACAGGAACCTACACAAGTTCACTTGCTTCTTTGACTGCTAATACTTTATATTATGTGCGTGCTTATGCCACAAACAGCATAGGGACTGCTTATGGTGACCCTGTTACATTTACTACCTTAAAAGTTGAACCTGCTGCCCATGTAACAAGTTTCGCAGCCGGAACAACGACTTCAGCATCAATTCCATTAACCTGGACTGATGCAGCAAATACAGACACATACCTGATTAAAGGTAGTTCTAGTAGTTTTGCTGCTATTACTGCTCCAAGTGATGGTACTGCAGAAGCCGATGGCGCCTTGGTTCACAATGTTGCTCAAGGCTTACAAACTTATACATTTACAGGATTAACTGCTTCCACTACCTATTACTTCAAAATCTATCCATATACAAATACAGGAACTAGTGTAAATTATAAAACTGACGGCAGTGTTCCTCAGGTTTCTGCTGCGACACAAGCAATTGTTCCGACTATAGTAGTAACTCCGGCAACAATGACATTCTCTTCAAACGTAGGTGTTGCATCTGCTGCACAAACGGCAGCGGTTGCCAGTTCAGATTTGACTGGTGTGATATCAGTCTCTTCTGCCGGACCGTTCACCTTCTCACTTACTGCCGGAGGAACATATTCCAATCCTTTGGAATTAGTAACTAATTACACGGGTAACGTGTATATCAAATTTACACCACCTGCTGCCCAAACCTATACAGATGTAATTAACTTTGTAAGCGGTACAGCAAGTGACACCATTGTGCCATCAGCTACAGGCACAACAGTTACTCCATCACTACTGTTTGTTGAAAACTTTGATTATACACCAGCTACACTTCTGACTGCTAACGGTTGGACCAATCACAGCGGTACATCCAACTACATTCCTGTCAGTAGTACAGGTTTGACTTACAGCGGATATCCATCTGTTGGTGGAAGCGCTTCTATGCTTACATCTGGTGAAGATGTACACAGACTATTTACAGAGCAAACATCAGGTACTATTTATGCTTCCTTACTGATTAATGTCTCAAGTTCGCAAACAACCGGAGATTATCTTTTCCATTTTGGAACTGATCCCTGGTCGACAACACTCCCAGGCAGATTGTTTGTGAAAAAAGATGCTTCAACTACTAATTTTGCCTTGGGTATAACCAGAGGTGCAGCAGTAGCTTCCGCTGTATTTACAAGCTATACTTATGTTCCTAATACAACATATCTGGTAGTACTCAAATATTCATTTGTGGACGGTACTCTTAATGATGAAGTAAAGCTTTTTGTTAACCCGACTGTCCCTGGAAGTGAGCCGACAGCTGATTTAACGATTTCAACCGGAGACACTACAACAGATCCTACAGGTATAGCCGGAGTTGGTCTTCGTCAAGGCAGCTCAACCGCTGCTCCTGCGGCTTTAATAGACGGAATTCGGATTGCCAATGACTGGTCATTGCTTTTCCCTTCCGGAACTCCTGAAATTAATGTAACCTCTTCATTTACTACTTTCAGCACTGTTGCAGGCAATCCCAGTGCCAGCCAATCCTATACCGTAAGTGGTAATAACCTGATTGGTAACATCGGAGTCCAGGCTCCTACAGGATTTGAACTTTCAACAACAGATGCAGACCCATGGACTTCTTCACTGAGCCTTGCTCCGGGATATCGTGGCACTGTGTATGTAAGATTAAATCATGCAACACCCAACACTTATAGTGGAAACATAGTTCACACAAGCCAGAATGCTACAACGGTTAACAGAGCTGTAACAGGTACAACCTCAGCTCCTGCCGGAGTTATTACTGTAGTTCAAAGCCTTACTCAATTCTCAACTTTAACCGGTACCCCTTCTGCTATTCAGTCTTATACACTGACCGGTACTGATTTGACAGGGCTTTCTCTTGATGTTGCTTCAGCTACTTCCGCCGGAGCTACATTCCAGATTAGAACTGCTGAAGGCGATGGCGTTTGGCATACTGATTTAAGTCTTCTGCCAACCTACGATGGTTTGATTGAAGTCAGATTTAATCCTACTGTTGCAGGAACATACAGCGGAACACTGACACACTACAGCGATGGGGTTGTAGACAATGTAGTAAACGTTTCAGGTGTGGCTAATGACCCGACTCCTGTGCTTTCTGTTCTTCCTGCAACGATGGCTTTCACTACAAATTCAGGAACTACATCTGCAGCACAGTCTTGTACAGTTACCAGTGCCAATCTGAGCAATCCGATTGATATTGCTTCTACAGGACTGTACACATTTAGTTCGACACAAACAGGAACATATTCAAATCCACTGCAGGTTGCATCAACTTACAATGGTTCAATCTGGATTAAATTCTCTCCAGCTTCTATAGGTACAGTCTATAATACTATTACATTTACCAGTGGAGCAAAGGCAGACACTATCAGCACAACAGGTAACGGTATTGATCCGAATACAACAGTGGCTACCGACTTGTTTATATCCGAATATGTAGAAGGAACTTCTTATAATAAAGCAATTGAGATATTTAATGGAACCGGAGCTTCAGTTGACCTTTCAACTTATTCATTAATGAAGCAGACGAACGGAGCCGGAGCTTTTGGCAGCGAACTTGTTCTAAGCGGTACTTTGGCAAATAATGATGTATACGTTATTGTTAGTAATGCAGCTGGTGGAACAAATTTGGTGGGTCAGCCTTACGTTGATTTAGACACTAATAGTCAGGCTGTTAACTTCAATGGAAATGACGCAGTTGCTCTTTATCATAACGGTATTCAAACTGATGTGGTAGGAATTGTTGGCCAGGTTACTCCCAGTTGGGGAGCAGATTCGACCTTTGTCCGCAACAGTAATATAGTTAGTCCGACTACTGTATATAACAGATTAACTGATTGGACAGCATATGGGGTTGGTACATATAGTTATTTAGGTTCTCATTCATTCTTGCCGGGACTCACATCTGCTGTTGCTCCGACAATTATTCCTACAGCAGGCTTACAATCAGCTCCTATTATGGTAAGTATGTCTTCCTCGACACCCGGAGCACAAATCCGATATACAACAAATGGCAGTGACCCGATTGAAACATCTGCACTTTACTCCGAATCTTTTTCAGTGAGTACAACAACGACTGTCAAAGCCAGAACTTATGCCTCGGGATATGCTCCAAGTTCGATTTCATCAGCAGCCTATATCTATCCCACCAATGTAACCAATGTTGCAGCTCTCAGAGCCTTGACTGCCGGAACCGGAACATATTATAAACTGACCGGAGAAGTGGTACTTACACTAAAATCTGCTATCCGTAACTCAAAGTATGTACAAGATGCCACGGGTGCTGTTTTAATTGATGACTTAGCCGGAAAGATTACCACGTCCTATAATATCGGAGACGGAATTACAGGCTTGGTCGGAACGATTGCTTTCTATACAGGTATGCTGCAGTTTACTCCCGCAGCAGATCCGGGAATTGCATCTTCCACAGGAAATACTATCACTCCTGAAGTAGTAACTTTATCTGCTTTAGATACATCTTACCAGGCAAAACTGGTTAAGATACAGAATGTAACATTCTTAGGCGCTACCGGTAACTTTGCTGCTCCTGCTGCTAATTATTCGGTACAGGATGCATCCGGTACCGGAGTATGCAGAGACCAATATACAGATCTGGATTATGTAGGGACAGCAGTTCCAACCACACCAAAAACTATCGTTGGCGTGATTCTGCAATATACTACAGGTACACCTGCAGTAACTGTCATGCAGTTTGTCCCGCGCAGTCTGGCAGAATTTACCAATGGTGCTGCTCCAGATGCACCAACTAATGTAACGATTACGGTTGTTGGCGATGATATTCATTTATCATGGGATGCCGACGCGAATGCTACAAGCTGGACTGTTTACGTTTCTGATGTTTCTTCGTATACAGGATTCGAAGTTAGAGGAACCACATTAACAAACTCTATTACGCTTGAAGGTGATGCCTTAACCTATCCCTACCGTTACTATTACATTCAGGCAAGTAATTGAACTAACGAATAACCATTCGCAATAAAAGAAACGCCGGCTAATGCCGGCGTTTTTTGTTTGAAAACTATTTCGTTGCAATGCGTAGATTGCTGAGGCTAAATCAGCCTATTATGAACCATTACAATCATTTTTTTAGTTGTGCAAGTTCTGAGAAGAACTCCGGGCAGGACTTGAGAACTGACCTTGACTCCGATAACAGCACCTGAGGAAAGTGCAATTGTATTAAAGTAAAAGCCATCATCAGCCTGTGGTCACCATTAGTATTTAAGGTTACTGATTCAGGAGCCTGTTTCAAGGGAAATACTTTCAGACAATCATGGTCAAAATCATATTCCGCACCAATCAAATCCAGAGCTTCCAGAATTCCGCTTACTCTGTCAGATTCCTTGTGTTTCAATCTGGCTATATTATTAAAAGTGGAAGCAGAATCGGCAAACAAGGCAAGTATTGCTAAAACAGGAAAGAGATCGGGATTGTCTTGCATGTTTAAACAGACTCCTTGCAGAGTATTTCTTATAGATGTAATACTCTCGCCTGTATCGATAATACTGACTCCCATACCCTCAATCATATCAATTACTGCCCAGTCCGGTTGCCATCTGGTAGAAATCCCTGTTTCGAGCTTGATTCCATTTTCGGAAAACGCACCCAGAGCCAGGAAGAAAGCAGCCGACGACATATCAGATTCTATATGATAATTATCAGGAAAGTGATAAACTGACCCCGCAGCAATATGTATTTCTTTAGCTTCTATCTTACAATTTATCCCGAATGAATCCAATAGGTATCCTGTTAATTTGAGATACTCAAAAGACACAGGTAATTGCTCAAACCTGAGATGCAATCCCTCAGGTAACAACGGTGCTACCAGCATCAACCCTGAAATGAACTGGCTGCTGACTGACCCATCCACACAGATATCATCAGGCGCTTTAGTAGCTTGGGATATTGTTATATGGTGAGGATAATCTTTATCTATATTATCGGTTATTGAGACAGAACAGCCAAAGCTCTTCAAGGTTTCTGCAAATAACTGCCACGGACGATTGAAAAGATGTTCTGATAGCATTATTTCAGTATCACATTTGCAGATTATAGTTCTAGCCAGCCAGAAACGGAAAGCTGTTGCAGAAGCCTTAAAACAAACAGGTTCAGTTTGTTTATCAAGGGGAATCATGCATTCAGAATTGATTATAATTTTATCTGGTGTTACAATAGCCATAATACTAAGAGTTTTAAGAGCTTCCGCCATTTCCAAGACATCTTCGCAAAGAGAACCGGGAGAGAGTTCAATCCGTGTCTGCTGAATTGAACAAATCAGCATAATCCTTTGCAGTATTGACTTTGAGCCCGAGAGACTGACTTCCCCCTGATATGGTAACAGATTATTCATTTGATATTACTTTCCCTGTTTAATTTTGATGTTGTATCTAATAGTGCCTTGACAACTATTTGTCAAGTAAATATATGACAAAAAGTGACATTGTCACATAAGCTGATTTGAAGGGGAAAAGATATGAACGACAGACCTTCCTGGCAGAAGTATTTTATGGAAATGGCTTATCTTGCTGCCCAAAGAGGCACTTGTTTACGGCGTAAAGTCGGTGCAGTTTTAGTCAGAGACAATCAAATCCTCTCCACAGGCTATAACGGCAGTCCCAAAAACATCGCTCATTGTAAAGAAACGGGATGTTTACGGGAAAAATTAAACGTGCCATCCGGTGAAAAGCATGAACTATGCCGTGGTGTACATGCAGAACAAAATGCCATTATCCAGTGTGCAATAAATGGCACATCAACCAGAAATGCCGTATTGTACTGCACAAACCAGCCCTGTAGCATTTGCGCCAGACTGATTATCAACGCCGAGATTAAAATTGTTTATATTGCTGAGACTTATCCTGATAAACTGGCAGAACAAATGCTGGACGAAGCAGGTGTGGAATTGATTCACTTCAACTGCGAAACAGGAGCTATGTCCAGAATAACCTGAATCGACTGATTAATCTATAATCCCTGCTTTAATCTCGTCTTTGAGCTTTCTTGCTTCCTCTGCAGCTACTTCTGCAAAGCGGGACGTCTTATCCTTGAAGATAATGCCTCGGGAGGAATTTATCAGTATATTTGGTTCCTCAACTGTATTAACAGCATTATCTAGTACTGCTTTCAAATCTCCGCCTTGAGCTCCAATTCCCGGTATCAGAAACATTTGTTCAGGTAAAAGCTCCCGCATCTTACTCAGATATTCGGTTTGAGTAGCACCTACAACTGCCCCGACCTGTTTAGGATTGAATCCGCTTATCCAGGCTGCAATTTCTGCATAGAGGTCTTTCTTTAGCAGGAAATCTTTGGCAGAAGGATTGGAAGTGAGCGCTAAAGCAAAAGCAAAGCTTTTTTCATCATTCAACAGCATCTTGATTACGTCTCTGCCCATCAATGGATTTAATGTAATCGCATCGCAGCCCATCTCTTCAAAGAAGGCTTTAATATAGGCATCCATTGTATTACCGATATCCCCCACCTTGCAATCAAGAATTACGGAAATCTCTTCAGGTATTGTCTCAATAGTCAGCTTGAGCGCTTCCAGACCTTTGACTCCGCCTGCCAGATAAAAGGCAAGATTGGGTTTATATGCAGCTACGTATGGCGCAGTAGCATCAATAATTGCTTTATTGAATGAGTATATCGGATTTCTGTCGCTGCGAACGCATTGGGGAAGTTGGCTTAGCTCAGAATCAAGCCCTATGCAAAGGAGAGACCTCTTTTGCCGCCAGGCTATCTGCTGCTTAAACCAAAACGATTTTGACCGAGTCCTCGCCATCTGTCTCCTCAAATGATACCTTAATAATTTCTTCTTTTGATGTAGGAACATTCTTTCCCACGTAATCAGCTTTGATAGGAAGTTCTCTGTGACCACGGTCAACTAAAACCGCCAATTGTATCTGCTGCGGTCTGCCAAAATCAAGCAAGGCATCAATCGCTGCACGCACTGTCCGCCCTGTAAAAAGCACATCATCCACCAGAATCACTATCGCACCTTCCATTTCAAAATCGATGGAACTTCCTTTTATAACAGGTTGGTGTGAAATCGTACTGAGGTCATCTCTGTAAAGAGTTATGTCAATGATGCCTACCGGTATTTCAGTGGTCTCAATCTCTTTCAGATAGCTGGCTATTCTTTCAGCCAAAGGTACGCCGCGGGAACGTATTCCCACCAGTCGGATTTTTTCTAAACCCTTGTTCTGCTCAATTATCTCATGTGCCATACGATGTATGGTGCGCTCAATCTGAGCCTTATCCATGATTATGCTTTTAGTCTGCATGGATACCTCCAGTTTTTCTTAATATTTCTTATAATCACAAAGATATTCCGGTTGTTACCAAGCGTCAAGTCATTTTTCTTTATCAATACCATTTATTTCAACCCAACACTATATATTTCTATCTTTCTAATACATACAATCCTTGTTATTCAGACTTCAATTCTATTATACCTTGTTAATCTCCTGTTTATTTCTTAACTGACAAGAGGATTATTCAAAGACTCAAAAGAGAATCTTCAGAGATTCATCAGGGACTATAGTCCCTGCAAACTCCCTGCAGACTCCCTGCAGACCCTCCACGTCAAGCACGAAATGTAGAGGTGATAAATAAGAAGTAGTGAGATAACATACTTGTATAATATAGTTACTGCCTCGTGCTTTTCCTATAATAAAACACTGCACCTATGTATCTTTGCACCTGAAATAAAAACAGACATCACACGGATTACTGAAAATTTTTCATGGACAAACAAGCTAAAGCTGTGTTTTTGTCTCGTACTAAAGAGAAAACGTCGCAAATATACTTGGAAAACATGCTGATTTTACGTTAATCAGTGATGAAATGAAATGGATTACTTATTTATTAGCAAGGAATTATGATTACAAAATTAGCCCGGATTCGCAACATCGGCATCATTGCACATATTGATGCAGGAAAGACCACTACAACAGAGAGGATTCTGTTTTACACCGGTTTTCTGCATAAAATGGGTGAAGTTCATGACGGGAATACCTTCACAGACTGGATGGACCAGGAACGTGAACGCGGGATAACAATAACAGCAGCAACCGTTGCCTGTCACTGGCATGATAAACAGATAAATATTATCGATACACCCGGGCATGTGGATTTTACAGCAGAAGTGGAAAGGTCACTGCGTGTTTTAGATGGAGCAGTAGGAGTCTTTTGCGGAGTTGGTGGTGTTGAGCCTCAATCCGAGACGGTCTGGCATCAGGCAGAGCGTTATCATGTGCCAAAGCTGGCCTTTGTCAATAAATTGGATAGAATTGGTGCTGATTATGAAAGCGTAATAGCAATGATTCATGAAAGACTTACAACCAAGGCTGTTCCGATTAATATCCCCATTGGCAGGGAAGAAAACTTTGAAGGCATTATCGACCTTGTAACTATGAAAGTGTGGAGATTCGATGCTCTGACTCAGGGCAATGATATACATTTGGAAGAAATCCCGGATGATTATCTGGATAAAGCACAATTCAGCAGAGAAGAGTTGCTGGAAGCAGTAGCGGAATTTGATGATGAACTGATGACCTGTTATCTGGAAGGTGAAGCCATTCCTGAAGATGTGCTGAAAAGAGCTATCCGCAAGGGAACTGTCCGTAATCTTTTCGTGCCGGTATTATGCGGTAGTTCTTTAAAGAATAAAGGTGTTCAGCTATTGTTGGATGCTATCTGTGATTATCTGCCCTCACCGCTTGATGTGGGAGCTGCGGAAGGTTTTGCTCCGGTTACTCATGAACCTATGGAGATTCCTTGTGACCCCAAAGCGCCTCTCGTAGCTTTGGCATTTAAAATTCAGATTGATAAATACGTAGGAAAGCTGATTTACATCAGAGTTTACTCCGGCACTTTACGAAAAGGAGACACTTTCTTCAATCAGACAAATGGAAAGAGAGAAAGAGTATTACGTATTCTGCAAATGATGAGTAACCGCAAAAATGACCTGGATATTCTGCATGCAGGCGATATTGGTGCGATTGTAGGACCCAAACTTACCGTAACCGGAGATACAATAACATCAGATAATATCAATGTTTTGCTTTCCAAAATGCACTTCCCCGATACAGTGATAGCAGTTGCTATTGAGCCCAAAACCAAAGCTGACCAGGATGCTCTGAAAGAAGCTCTGGCAAGACTGGAAGAAGAAGACCCGACCTTTAATGTGCGCATAGATAAGGAAACAGGGCAAACCCTGATCTCAGGTATGGGTGAATTGCATCTGGATATCATCATCGACAGACTTAAGCGTGAATTCAATGTGCAGGCAAACGTCGGTGCTCCGCAGGTCTCATATAAAGAAACAATATCCCAGACAATATCTGCTGAAGAGACATTCCAACGCGATATGAATGGCAAAGTCAATTTTGCCGCAGTTAAAGTAAGGCTTTCTCCAATGCTGCAAGCCAACCTGCCGGAAGGACAGAAGAATGTCTTTGTCTGCAAAGTCTCAGAAGATAAAATCCCGGCTATTTACTGGAAAGCAATCGAAGAGAGCGCTTTCAATGCTCTGAACGATGGCCCTCTGATCAATGGTAATGTGGAACGAGTCAAGGTTGAATTGATTGACGGAAAGTTTGATTCTGTGAGTTCAAGTGAAATGGCATTCCATATTGCTACAGCTATGGCAGTCAATAAAGCGTTACGTGAAGCAGACGCTGTGATTATGGAACCCATCATGATGCTAACAGTGCTGGCTCCTGAAGAATTTGTGGGTGATATAATCGGCGATATCAATTCCAAACGCGGAAAAGTGGAAATATTCAGAAGACATAATGAATTTCAGCAGGAAATAGTAGCAGAAGTTCCATTATGTGAATTGTTTGGCTATGCTACCCGAATACGTTCATTATCACAGGGCAGAGCAGTTTATTCTCTGGAATTTAAGAAATACGAAATCACTCCAACTAATGTGCAGGCAAATATACTAAAGAGAATTAGAGGATACTAATATTTACTTAAAATTGTGTCTTATCCTTCGACAAGCTCAGGATGACACAATGTCTTAAGTATTTACATGTGTAATTAATCATGGTTTTGCAAGCTTCGTAAGACACCGAAGGTGTCATCCTGAGCCTGTCGAAGGACGAAGCGATTTGTCAATTGAGATGCTTTTGCAAGCTTCGCAAGACACCGAAGGTGTCATCCTGAGCTTGTCGAAGGACGAAGCGACTCGCCAATTGAGAGGCTTTTGTGATGTATGTCTATATTGTTAAGTGCTTTGATGGAAAATACTACACAGGTGTTACAAACAATTTCGAAAATAGGGTTTCCGAACACAATTCAGGATTGAACCCCAAGTGCTATACATATAATCGACGTCCGGTTCAATTAGTTTTTGCACAAGCGTTTCCAACACCAAGAGATGCAATCATGGCAGAGAAACAAATCAAGGGTTGGAGACGAGAAAAGAAAGAAGCCTTGATAAATGAAGATTTTGATTTGCTGGTCGAATTAACAAAGACAAAGAAATAACGGTATCAGTGAAGTTGTGTCTTGCTTCGTCCTTCGACAAGCTCAGGATGACACAACTTCTTAAAGTTCATCCATCATATCAAGCATTTTATCCACTTTACGGTTATAGTCTTCCTGGTTAAGATTGGATATACCATTAATGAGTTTGAGAAATTTATCCTTTTCAGGAGTAACGAATTTAAACATATCAGATTGTGGAAAAATCTTGCGTATCAAAGCCATACTATCTTTCACATCCATGCCTTCCACTTCTTCACCTCTGGCAGCCAGCATAGTAAACAGAGTTCCCAATCGCCAGGTCATGGTCTTGGCGCAGATAGCATTAAAATAGATTCCCACGAGTGGTATATTGCCCATAAATTTATCAAAAGCAATATCGATAAAGATTTCCGAAATAATACCTTTGATAATATTGGTTGCAGAATCCTGAGCAACATTGGAACGGGAATACAACTCGCGAAGTCTATCCCATAGCGGAACATAAATCATCGGGATAACGGCAATGTCAGTACCGATTGTAATAGGCCAGCCAAAGATACCACTCAAAGACTGGGCAATAGTATTATCTTCACTTTTCTTCTGGATGATATCGTAAGCTTTTTCTGTTAAACCAATTTGTGTTTCCATCTGGTACACCTCTTATTATCTGTTACTTAAGACAGTATGTTTGAATCACATGCAATTGGCAAGATGTTTTTTATTGTATTCTGAATAGTTACTCGTATCTAAGTGCATCTATCAGATTCAGACCCGCAGCTTTACGGGCAGGATACCAGCCAAAGAATACACCGATAGCACCGGAAAAGGTGACAGCTAATACTACTGACCAGGGAGTTACAGATACACTCCACTGCATGGTATGTCCTACAATCTTAGCAGCAATATATCCCAGCCCGATTCCGATAAAGCCACCTAATAAACTGATAGAAACTGCTTCGATAATGAATTGAAGTAAGACGTCTCTTTTTTTGGCTCCGACAGCCATGCGGATGCCTATTTCTTTGATTCTTTCAGTGACTGATACAAGCATAATGTTCATAATGCCGATTCCGCCAACTAACAAAGAAATGCCGGCAATGCTGGCAAGCAGCATTGTGAGTGTATTGGAAACTGTTTCGGAAGTCTCTGCCATGTCAGTCTGCGTACGCACCCAGAAGTCTTCAGTAGTGGTATCACGATGCCTTTGTTGCATAAGATCAATTATATCTTGTTGTACGATAGGTATCATATCTTTGGACTCAGCAGAAACATTAATCATTAATGGAGGTCGGTGATCACCCATAAAACGTGTTAGTACCATAGTATAAGGAGCAATAATAACGTCATCCTGGTCATCTCCCATAACGTTTTGTCCTTTAGCTTTGAGTACTCCGACGACCTTAACAGGTATATTTCTGATTCTGATGACTTTTCCGATGGGGTCATCTTCCCCAAAGAGATTGGAATATACAGTCTGCCCCAGCACGCATACTTTGGAGCCGGAACGTACCTCATTACTATTAAACAGTGTGCCCATAGATACTTGCATATCCCTGATATAAAAATAATCTACATCGCTACCCTGAACCCTGGTTCTCCAATTCATGGAACCATACTTTATCTGACCATAACTTCTTACAACAGGTGAAGCATACAAAACACCTTTTATCTGATTTTTAATAGCATCAACATCTTCTACTTTTACCAGGCTACCTGTTCCGGCTTCAGAACGTGCAGTAGACCGGGAACTGCTAAAGTTTGAGGAAATAGTAATAACATTGGTGCCCATACTATTTACCTGGTCTTCTACTATTTTCTTGGCTCCCTGACCAATTGCCAGCATCGTAATAACGGCTGCAACACCTATGATAATGCCAAGCATGGTTAAGAATGTACGTGTTTTATTACGCTGTAAAGATTTGAAGGCGATTCTGATGATTGCCGAAATTGACATATTAATCCTCTTCCAGGGGTGGTAAAGCCTTTAGATCTTCAATTGCACTCCGGTATTTCGCATTTATGGTATCAGACCTGATTTTACCATCTCTGAATGAAATAATCCGCTGTGCATATTGGGAAATATCGGGTTCATGTGTGACAAGAATGACAGTGATGCCTCTTTGATGAAGTTCCTGAAAAACAGCCATGACTTCAACACTTGTGCGCGAGTCAAGATTACCTGTAGGTTCGTCTGCCAGAAGCATGACTGGTTCGTTGACTATTGCTCTGGCGATTGCTACTCTCTGTTGCTGCCCGCCGGACAGTTGGTTGGGATAGTGTTGGGCGCGGTCTTCAATGCTTACATTTCGCATGGCTTTCATAGTGAGTTCTTTTCTATCATGATGAGATAATTTGGTTCTATATAATAGTGGTAGTTCTACATTCTCATATGCTGTAGTTCTTGCGAGCAGATAAAAGGACTGAAAAACGTATCCTATTTTCTGATTACGAAGCTCTGCCAGGTCTTCTTCATTTATTGTATGAACATCAATTCCGTCCAGACTATATGTGCCTGAAGTTGGTTTGTCAAGACATCCGAGAAGATTCATTAACGTAGTTTTTCCTGAACCGCTGGCACCCATAATAGCTATGAATTCACCGGCTTGGATAGTTAAGTCCACTCCTCGTAGAGCATGGACTTCTACATCACCCATAATGTATGTTTTGATCAGGTGTTCAATTTTTACTAATGGTTCAGGCATGCTGACTCCTACCGGGGTCCCATACCACCGCCACCACCTAGAATAGTGCTGGTTTTTGCGGCTTGTTTAGCATTCTTGTAATTTACCCCGATTATCAATTCCTGTTCTTCTTTCACTCCTGAGATTACTTCAGCATAATTACCGTCTGATAATCCTGTTACTACTTCTATCTGGGTTGGTTTCCCATTTACAAGTACCCAAATCCTGCCTTTATTTTGTTTCTCTGCTGCACTGTTATCAGCAGCAAAGCTGAATTTTGTATCAGTAGACTGACTTACTTCTGTTTGAAAATTCCCTTGCGCAGATTTCTTCTTGAAAGCAGCTTTTTGTTCAGGTGTCATCCTGGCAAAGTCAGGACGACCACCTTGTTTCTTCATTTTCTCTTTAAACGCAGCTTTTTGTTCAGGTGACATCTTGGCAAATTTAACCCGCAAGCTCTCTGGAATAGATTTCTGATTACCCCATTGTTTGGATTTGCCCTGCACTGAAGCTCCTTGTTGAGCTTGTCCCGATGCTTTATTTGTCATCCCTGTGGATTGACCACTTCCAAAACGTCTGCCTGAACGACTGGAGAATTTATCATCCCATTTAAGACCGAATAATTTCCAGAGCTCTTTGCTGGGCTTAAAACGAAGAGCACTTTCAGGAATGCGTAGCACATCTTCTTTTTCACGGACGATGATGGTTACATTAGCAGTCATCCCGGGAAGCAGCTTCATTTGCGGATTGTCCACATCAATTATCACACTATATGTTACTACGTTTTGAGTAGTGCTGGGACTGAGTCTGACCTGATTTACCTTACCTTCAAAGCTTTCATCTGCATAAGCATCTACAGTGAATTCTACTGGTAATCCCACCTTTATTTTGCCAATGTCTGCTTCATCAATATCTGCATTGATTTGCATCTGCCGCAGATTATTGGCTATAATGAATAAAATTGGAGAACTCATGCTTGCTGCAACTGTCTGGCCTTCCTCCACATTTCTTGAGATGATAACCCCATCAATCGGAGATGTGATAATAGCATTATTGAGATTTTTCTCTGCTCTTTTCAGGGAATAGTGGGCGTTTGCCAGACTTTGCACTGCCTGGTCGTATTTATTCTTAGCTTTTTGATAATCATAAGAAGTGCTCATGCCTTTGTTATTAAGTTCTTTCTGTAAGTCCATGTCAACTTTGGCATCGTCAGCACTTAACTGTGATCTGCGTACATCTGCCTGAGAAGATTCCAGAGCAGTCTCCAGATTTTCCGTATCCAGTTTAGCAAGGATATCACCCTTTTTTACAGTTGAATTATAGTCTTTGAATAACTTGGCAATCTTACCGGAGATTTCTGTACCAACTTCTACCTTGGAAGAAGGATTCAAAGAACCGCTGGCTGTAACTTCTTCCCTAATGCTTCCTGTTGTTACATTATCAAGCCGCCATTCCGGCTTATTTTTGCTTTTTTTGTAGAGGCTATACCCTATTATTGCGGCTGCAATAATAACCAGTATGATTAATATTCTGATTACTTTCTTCATTGTCCGTCCTAAACAGTTTCATTAGGTATATCTGTAGTTTAATTGATGTACGCAATCTGATTGCGTCCTGATTGTCAACATAAACCAACCTTATCTTTATTACAAGCGTATCCTGATAATACTGTATAATAATTTGATAAATACCTCATTGTAAGAGTTCCTTGCGATTAATCATCGGGATAGTGCTTCGAATAAATTGTCTGATATCATATTAACAAATAAATGCTTGACAGCCAAACAAGTAAAGGGTAGAATGAAATTATTGAAAATTTGTAAGAAATGTCCGTCAGATTTTATGAGTAAGGAGGTATAATGAATATTGAGTTGAGTTATGACAATAAGACTGCCAATATGAAAATTGAAGGCATCCTGACCAGTGATAACAGCTATATCTTACAGGATAAACTCAATGAAGTCCTGCGGGGAAATTCATCTTTGCTGGAATTTGACCTGCTTGAATGCCGTAATATTAGCAGTACAGGTATTGGCAAGATTCTCTTATTTTACAAAGATTTTATAGCCAAAGGCGGTGAGATTGAAGTCATAAGATGTTCTCATAACGTCTATGAATTGTTTTCCATGCTTAAGCTCAATCAATTGTTTACTGTGAACTTAGGTTAGATGGCAGAGAAAGAAATAAGAATCCTGATTGTTGATGATAGTATAAGCATTGTTAATAGTCTGATAAAGATTCTCGATATCTCCGGCTATGAAGCTGACCCTGCATACAGCGGGCATGATGCTCTGCGGAAACTAGCTATCAAAGATTATGATCTGGTTATTTGCGCTTATGATATGTCCGGCATGGATGGGATGGAATTGCTTAAACACATTCGCCGTGATTATGATGACATTTCTTTTATTCTGATGACCGGTCATCTGGAACAAGATAGTATTTTTAAGGCAATTCAATCAGGGGTAGCCGATTTTATCCGCAAACCGGTTGAAATCGAACAATTGCTGAAAGTTATCCAGATTCAGTTTAACAAGAGGAAAGATGAATGGGATTATCTTCAGGTTAGCAGCTATATGAGTGTCGCAGATATCAAGCTATCGTTACCACCGTATATGTTTCGGCAGGTAGATTTCATCAAAATCTTTACTAAGTTTTTTAAACAAAATCTCAATCTGAGCAATACACTGATAAATGAACTACTCCTCTGCATGGAAGAAATGCTGTATAATGCTTTTATTCACGGAACCCTGAATCTCAATCTCAAAGAACGAACCCTAAGCTACGATGAATATAAGAACCTGATCCAAAGCAAACTCCTGCTGCCGGGAATTTCCGATAAAATGATACATCTGAGGCTCTCTATTGACCAGGAGCATCAGGTTATTATTATTGAAGTAGAGGATGAAGGGCAAGGCTTTGATTACTCCCTTTGGCTTGAAAAAATTAAAACCAATGAAGGCATCCAGCTTGATGAATATGGCAGAGGAATATCCATTATATATCACCTGGCTGATAGTATGTCCTTTGGTAAAGGCGGAAGGCTCATCAGAATAGAAAAAAACATATATAATGCTGTTTCAGAAAGCCTCCAAGCCTCTAGCTGATATATATAAAACCGCTTTGCTCCAAACCGAAAAGTTAGGAGTATCATCCCATAAAGTCAAATTGCTGCTTGCTGATATAACTAATTCCTCAATTCCGGCTTTATTTATTGATAATGACAAGTGTCTTACTTTCGAGCAGGAAAACCGTTTCAATCAATATTTGCAACGTCTGCTTAAGCAAGAGCCTATTCAATATATTATTGGCAAAGCCGATTTCTACGGGTTAATTTTGCAGGTTAATGAAAACGTCCTGATTCCCAGACCCGAAACAGAAGGGTTGGTTGAATGGATTTCTCAGCAGAACAGGGGAGCAATAGACATTCTTGATATCGGTACAGGTAGCGGAGCAATTGCCTTAGCCTTGAAACATCTCAATTCTGACTATAATGTTTTCGCGACCGATATTTCTTTTGAAGCAATAAAACTTGCAAGAGCTAATGCCAGGCATTCAGGAATACAAGTTTCTTTCTATCAGGCAGACTTGTATCCTCCTCCTTCTGCAAAATATGATATCATTGTGTCCAACCCTCCTTACATATCAACTGTAGATTACGATTCTCTTGATGATGAAGTAAAACTCTATGAACCAAGACTCGCTCTTCTTGCGGGTAGAGATGGTCTGGATGTTTATCGAAGGATACTGATTACAGCAAAAAAATATCTTAACTCTAATGGTAAACTCTACTTTGAGATTGGTGATAAGCAGGCAACAGCCATTTCAGAGATTGCCTGTAATAATGGCTATCAAAACATAGAATTGAAACAGGATTTAACAGGTAGAGACAGGTATTTGTGCATATTGATGTAAGTAACAGTTGACAAAAAGGGTAATCGTGAATTGATAACCAGACAGAGATTACGAAGAATTAGGTAGATTTATGGACAGATTTATTATTCAGGGTGGTTTCCCTCTCAAAGGTAAAGTTGAAGTCAGTGGTGCAAAAAATGCAATCCTGCCAATTATGGCTGCCAGCCTTCTTGCTCCCGGCAAATCAGTATTATCCAATGTTCCCAATTTGATTGACCTCAAGACTATGTCGCATTTAATGCGTATCATTGGTGCCAGAGTCGAAATCTCCGAAGGCAAAATGCATATTGATTCCACTGATGTTTGTTACAGCGAAGCTCCCTACGAACTGGTCAGCAAAATGCGTGCGTCGATATATGTTCTGGGTCCGTTGCTTGCCAGGTTGGGTGAAGCCAGAGTATCATTTCCGGGTGGCTGTGCGATTGGTACCAGACCTGTGGATTTACATCTGAAAGCCATTGAAAAGCTGGGAGCTAAAGTAAACATCGAACACGGTTATATACATGCCAAAGCCAAAAGACTTAAAGGCGCTGTCATCCATTTTGAAAAGTCATCAGTAGGGGCTACGATTAATACTCTTATGGCTTGTGTTACAGCCAAAGGTGAGACAGAATTGCTTAATGCTGCCATGGAACCGGAAGTTGACTCCACAATCGAGTTTCTAAACCAGATGGGAGCCAGGATTTCCGGAACCGGAACGACTCACCTTACGATTCAAGGAGTAGATGAGCTTTTCCCGGTTGGGATGCCTATGATTGCAGACAGGATAGAAGCTGGAACATTCTTAATTGCCGGAGCGATGAGCAACGAGTCTTTAACTGTCGCAAATTGTCAGCCGCATCATCTTGCCGATGTAATTGATAAGCTTCGTAGCGCTGGATGCGAGCTTGATATCAAAGAAACAGAAATTACTATACATCCGCCTAAAAAGCTGAAAGCGGTAAACATAACGACCATGCCATATCCGGGCTTTCCCACTGATTTACAGGCGCAGTTCATGGTGCTGATGGCTATGGCAGATGGTGTAAGCATCATCACAGATACTATCTTTCCTGATAGGTTTATGCATGTTGCTGAATTGAACAGACTACAAGCAAATATCGGCCTTAATTTGAATATTGCTACGGTACATGGAGTAAAATCTTTCAGCGGTGCTGAGATTATGGCTACAGATTTACGTGCCAGTGCTGCTCTTGTTCTGGCTGGGATTAAAGCTCAGGGCGAAACTACTATAAACCGTATCTACCACATAGACCGTGGCTATGACCGCATTGAAGAAAAGCTCAATGCTGTCGGTGCCAAAATAACCAGAGATAATGCCTGACAGGTTTAAATGAATATTTTAGTAACGGGTGGCGCTGGCTTTATCGGCTCACATTTATGCGAAAGGCTGATTAAGGATAAGCATAGAGTAATCTGCCTGGATAACTTCAATCCCTTCTATGACCCTGAAACTAAGCACGAGAATATCTCTTCCTTAATCGGTAATCCGGACTTTACTTTGATAGAAGGCGATATCAGATATCAATCTGATTTGGATAATTGTTTTACTGATTCCAGGATTGACTTAGTCATTCACATGGCTGCAATGGCCGGAGTTCGTCCTTCTATAGAATATCCTGTTCTGTATGCCGATGTCAATATAATCGGTACTTTGCAGGTATTGGAAGCATGCCAAAGACATAAAATAACAAAGCTCATCTTTGCTTCTTCTTCTTCAGTCTATGGCGATAAGGATGGTGGTGCCTTTAAGGAAACAGATAATGTTGATAAACCCATATCACCTTATGCTGCAACCAAAAGAGCTGCGGAATTGCTTTGCTACAACATGCATAGCCTGAACGGTTTGGCAGTTGTTTGTCTGCGCTTCTTCACAGTATATGGTCCGCGGCAACGGCCTGATCTGGCTATTCATAAATTTGCGCAACTTATCTATAATAAAAAGCCCATCCCGGTCTTTGGTGATGGCACTTCCGGCAGAGATTATACCTACATTGATGACATTATTGACGGTGTGGTTAAGGCAATGGATTATATACAAAATCATGATTGCTTTGAAATCTTTAATCTGGGTGAATCAAAGACTATCAAGCTGCTTGATATGATAAAAACACTGGAAACTATTAGCGGAAGGACAGCTATTCTGGATTGGCAACCCAGGCAGGTTGGTGATGTAAACTATACCTGCGCTGACATCTTAAAAAGCAAACAGATATTAGGATACAATCCTACCTTCTCTTTCGAACAGGGTATCAAAAACTTTATTAGCTGGTTTGAACAAACATCCCAATTGTAGTTGATACTGTCATTGTCTTCTTAATCCCTTTGTGAAAAACCCTAATCCTTATCCATATACTTTTCAAATACTGACATAATCTCGGGAATTAAGCGAGCCGGTTTACCATCATAAGCAAAAACAACGGTCGGAATTGCTCTGAAGCACAATTCACCTTTGGAATTATAAATTTCCTGCTTCCAGGTAGATTTTACTCTGTTTAATGATGTAACTTTACTGCGCACTTCAACCATATCTTCAAGTTGGATTGCTTTAATATAATCAAGCTCAAAGCGCAGGATATACATATGCCATTTGATATCCAGCAATTTCTGTATAGGCATGCCCATTTCCTGCAAAGCTTCACTGCGCGCTGATTCTAGTATAGTAAGATAGTTGGCATTATTCAGGTGACCATAGATGTCACATTCATAACCGTAAATGCGTTTCTTAAATGTAAATGACATGATTAGTCCTTTGGAGTTAATATTTGTGAATAAAGACTTTATATACGATTAACATAGTTAACAAACCGCAAGCCCATAGATTTAACCGGTTTTTTCTCTGTTTCTCTTCATCTGTTCTGGGTCTCACTTGAAAAGCATTCCTTTTTTCCATTATGTAACCAATGATTATTCCCGGAAGACATACAGCTGTAACAAAGGGTAGACTTGACCATCTGCTGAAACTATCATAGTTTGGTAATAACAGATAACCGATAATGACAGCCAACGGTATGGAATAGATTATTCCTTTCTGGAAAAAATCACCATAAGGGTAAAATCCGGTTTTCTCGAATTCAACTTTCATTTTCTTTATCATGGATCGGTACACGTAAATCATGATGCCGATACCCATAATTATGATTATTCCTGCAACAAATAGGATAGTAATCATTTCCTTATTCATATTTTTTCTCTTAGATTTCTTAATCTGGACTGTATATCTGCTTCAAATTCTTTTTCCGATACATCGGGATTCCTGGTGCTATACCAAATCTCGCAGGGAGCTTTGCCGCAATCTTTACAGGAATTATATCCCAAAACCTTAGCACAAGCATATATAGGGCAATGTTCCTGTCCATAATATTCTGCCCAGGATACCTTGCCTTCCAGTTCATTACATCCGGCACATTCAGTTTGATATGCTTTACAATCCGTCTTACAATTTACTCCGCATATACTTAACATTCTAAATTCCCTTGCTATTTTTGAATAAAGCATCAGCTATCTTTATACCATCAAAACTGAGCATAAAGTCCCACGAATCCTCTTCATCTTTCTCATATCCATTTAACGGAAACCTGGCATGATTACCTTCTACAGATAACAGATCCCGGTAGTGTAGCCTGATGCCAAAACCTCTGGTCCACCCACCCAAATGATGTAACTCGTTATAATTGTATCCACCCCGCAGAAAGACAGTATCCAGAAAACCAAGTTCCATACCGCCACTTGTTGTCTCAGGTATGTTTTTGGAGAAATTGTGTGAGCCAAGTATCCTCGTGGTAAAACCATTTTCAGTCCACCCGCGTAATCTGCTTTTTTCATCTGCTACTGCCGAGGTAGGAAGTGAGATGGCAAGTCCTGCTCCCCAGATATCGTTATTCCCTACCGGGTTATTACTGCCATCATCTGATTGTACATGAATGTCTTCGATATTGAATTTCTTATAGCCAAGACTTGCTTCAAGATTAATCATTTCGTTAAGCACAATTCTTTTATCTACGAGTAACCCCACGTCTACAGCATGGGAAGATATCTTCGTAATAAGGGGATAGTCTTTACAACCTGGGATTGAATACCATTTGGAGTATAATTCAGTATAATTAATCCCTAAAGATATATCCATATTATTTAAGAACATTATCGGGGTATTCGATTCTCTGTTATGCTTTAATGGATTAAATGAAATTCCATAAAACCTTGCATTTTCATGACCCCAGGAAGCTCCACCTCCTTCACCAATATACGTTGGATAAGAGCAGTCGAGATATGTCCCGAACTCTTTTGAAGCATTGTAAAATGGTAAGGTCAAACCTATTCCATGATAGCCGATGGTTGCCATTGAAGAATTAAAATCTATATCGACCTCGTCATAGTTTTGCATATATTTGCCCTTTGAATACCCAATAGCAATGCCATCATGCATGGCAGGCATGGCAGGATTTTCCCAGGCTACCAAAGGACTTTGGTGCCAGATGTCAGCTACTCCTATGTAACCATAACCCATAGCTCTGATAATACTGGAAGGTGGAACCTGCGTAAAAGGAAAAACTGATTCCTCGATTGCGCTTAAGGATATGACTGCTAATAGCAGGACTGAGGAAATTATCCCCTTCATGATTATACCCCCGTGGGATTAAATTTGTAAAGATACAAATTATTTTTCTATTTGATACATGCAATTATTTCTGTCAAGTCAATCTTGTGCATAAGTGCAATTTTTGGTGCCCGCTATATTATACAAGCTTTTCAAACCATTCAGCATATAAGTGCTCCCATCCTTTCTGACTCCAGTCATTTGTGTTCACCTTTCCACCTATCCTCTATATTTATATCAGTCCAAATCCCTTCCCGGTGTTCCATGTGGACTTTTAATTTTAGTTCTTTATTAAAAGAACCCGTCTTAATCATCTAATCACTTAATCACTATTATTCATAATCCATAATTGTCCTCATCACCATTATTCATTCATTATTCATCTTGCTTTAAGTGCACATAGATTGCCCTTAAGACACCCACATGACACCCACATGACTCCCACATGACTCCCACATGAACATAGGGGAATCATTGGAGCAGCAAAGGCGCAGCACCCACGTATATTATGAGCATATTAACATCACTTAAAGAAAGATTAATAATGAATAAAAGAGAAAGCAAATAATGCCCAATCCAGAATGGCAGCCTATGGGGGTAGTTATTTTCACCTAAAATAAGAAAACATGATGTACTCTGTTGTACATTATGTGTCCAAATATTGTGATTATGTGCCCATGTTTAATGAACGAGTGCGTAAAGAAATTATTTGATGCGACGTAACACCTTGTGGTATAAAGTCATAATATTTATCTTGACTTATGCTGAATCTATGCCGAATATAGTTTTGAGGTAACGATGAATATTTGTATTAGAGTGTTTCGTTTTACTTGTTTATCTTTCTTATTAGGATTTTCATTTACCGTTTTATTTGCTACCCAGCCCTTTTGGAGTGAGCTGCCATCTACGCAGACAATAGAACGGCATGATTCGCTGACTGGGTTTGATATCACCAAGTATGACCTGTCACTGAGTATTAATGACCAGACGCATTATCTAAATGGAGTTGTGGAAGCACAGGTAACTGCGGAAAGCAATCTGACCGGCATTGATTACAATCTGATGGGTGGTACACTGAACGTGACTGAAGTGAAAGTAAACGACGTAATCAGCACTTACACTTTTCAGAACGGGATAATCCATATCTTCCTAAATATCAGCGCCGGGCAGCAATTTACTACGAGAGTAGCTTATTCCGGAATTCCGGGTAATAGCCCCGCTCCGTATAATATCGGTATGCTTTTTACTGCTTCGGCAATATATACTCTCTCCAATCCTGATGCAGGCAGATATTGGTGGCCCAGTTATGACCATCCGTGGGATAAAGCTTTGATTGATTTACATATTACAGTCAGGAATGACTGGCTTGTCGCGGGAAATGGTCTCAGGGAAAGCATAGTTGATAACGGTAATGGAACAAAGACACATAACTGGATTTGTAGTCATCCTGTGGCGACTTATGTGGTGGGTATTGCCGCCGGACCTTATGTAGAATATTTGCAGCAGGCAGGTGATTTACCCATACAGAACTTTGTCCTGCCATCTCAGCTTAATAATGCATCGGCAGACTTTTCCAACGTACCGGAGATGATTACATACTTTTCATCCATATATGGACCCTATCCTTTTGAGAAATACGGGCACGTACTGGTTCCCATGGCAACGTATGCAGCAATGGAGCATCAGACCATGACTACGTTCGGAAGCCAGTATATAACCGGCAGCCAAACTTATGAATCGACCGTAGCACATGAGCTTGCGCATCAATGGATGGGAAATGCTGTTACACCCCTCACCATGCAGGATGTTTGGCTCAAGGAAAGTTTTGCCACCTATTCAGAATTTCTCTGGGCACATCACCACCAGGGCTGGCAATCAGGATTGCAATATCTGGCATCGCAGATTCAGAACTACTATATAAACTGGGAAAACAGTAATGGACCACATACGATTTATAATCCTGTTTATAATGAACTCTTTGCTCCACCTACTTACGAGAAATCAGCCTCTGTATTGCATATGCTCAGGCTCAAAATGGGCAATGCTAATTTCCAAAACTTCATGCAAACCTGGTTTAGCACTTACCATGACAGTAACGTAATCACAGCAGAAATCAAAGCTATGGCTGAGCAGGTCAGCGGAATGAACCTCGACCAGTTCTTTCAGCAGTGGATTTATTCTCCCGGTATTCCGTCAGCTAATCTGACTTATTTTGTTAACCAGTCTGGCAGTTTAGAGGTTGTAGCTCAAAGTACAAGCCCAACTGCAACCCTGTTTGACCTGGACATTCCGTTGCATCTGGCAAATTCGACCGCTCTGGATTCTGTTATGGTCAGAGCTACACCGGAAGGTTTTTCCAATGTTATCCCATATAATTCCGCTGTTGATAATCTTAATAACTTACAAGTAGACCCCAATCACTGGTTGTTGGTAAGAGCATATACAATCAATGCTATGCAATTAATAAGTTGTCTTCCGGCTAATAATAGTGTTACTGTGACCTGGAATGCTTTGGTCTGCCCGAGCGAGATAATCGGGTATAATGTATATCGTAAAATCCTGCCCAATGGAAGCTGGACTTTGGCTAATACGCTTGCAATTGAAGGATTGTCTTTTACGGATAATTCTTTGGCTAATAATGTTACATATCAGTATTACGTTACAGCGACAAATGCGAACGGCTACGAATCTCTGCCATCCAATACGCTATCTGCCACACCTATAGACTTTCCCTTTGACTGGGGATTTATGGTTGTAGACGAAACCAGAGATGGAAATGGTACAACACTTTCTCCCAATGATCAGATGGTGGATAGTTTTTACAATTCTGTGTTACAGGGAATGCCATACAGTCAATGGGATTACGCCACAATGGGAGCACCAACATTGAGTATGCTAAGCCATTATCCTCTGGTATTGTGGCATTGCGATGATTATAGTGATTTCTGGATAGACGACAATATCAGCAACCTGGGCAGCTACGTAATCAGTGGTGGCAAGTTAGTGGTTTCCGGATGGAAGTATCCAGGAGCGCTTCCACAGTCTTTCTTTGACCAGTTCTTCCCGGATGTGACGCCATCTTTACACAATACACCGGTATTATTATCTGCACAATCTGATATTTATACTGAGTTACATCCTGACCCGGCAAAACTAACCCCGACCTGGAATGGAATGTTGAGTATGTCATACACTTTCCCCGGAGCACAACAGGCTTTGTACACGGCAGAAGTCTCAGGAAGCGGTACCGGTAACGGAGAACCTATTGCTATCAGGACAGATAATATTGGATCACTAATCCTGCTGGGCTTTCCTTTGTATTGTATGATGGAAACAGATGTCCGTGGTTTTCTTTTACAGATTTTACCTCAGCTTTATCCACCCATTACATCTAATGATGATAATACCATAACAGAAGTACCGCAGCTGATATGCTATCCCAATCCCTTTGTGAATAAGCTAAATATAAGATTGAATAAAACTAAGAACATTCCCGCAACTTTGACCATATATAACATCAAGGGACAAAAAATCAAACAGTGGCATAATTTCTTAGGCAAGGAACTGAACTGGGATGGATTAAATGGAAATAACTTGCATACCGGTGCCGGCATTTACTTAATAGAATATGTAATGAACGATAAAACCATCTGCAAAAAAGTGATGAAACTGGAGTAGAATGTATTTTGAATTCAGCTCTTGCCGAGAGAATAGTACTAGGCGTAAATAGCATAATATCAACATATTAACATAGCTAGAACAGGGCTGACAACGTCATTGTTTTGTAGTAGATTACTTTTATTCAAGGTTTTTCTTGACGGTCGACATGTAAGCCAATATCATGCAATATACATAAAGAAATAATAAATTTAGTTGAAATATTAATTCTTAGTAAAGGGAGATTATATGCGTACCAATCATTCAAAGGCAATTTTAACTTTCTTATTTTTACTTGTATTATCATTAAGCTGGAGTGTGATAACAGACTATACTTTTACCAGCACGAATGGAGTTTATTCGGAAATAACTGATGGGGCAATCCATGGTACAGTTGCAAATGATAATGAGGTTTTTAATGATATCCCCATTGGATTTGTTTTTAATTATAACACCATTGAGTATTCATCTATCAGTATCGCCACGAACGGGTTCATTGCTATGGGTCCGAGTGTGGTTACTACAAATACACCTTTAAGTACCGGAACTACAAACAATGTTATTTCGCCCTTTGGATGCAATCTCAAATCGCGTACCGATGGAACTCTGACCTCGGGTCTTTCAGGTGAGGCTCCAAACCGTGTATTTACTATTCAATGGCACAATTACAGACGGTTTCACACTAATGCAGCCAATGATACTTTAAATTTCCAGATAAAGATGTTTGAAGGCTTGAATACCATTACTTATAATTACGGGCATTGTTATGTTGTCCTTGTTACAACGGCAGCAACTCTTCAGTGTGGTTTGCGCGGAGCAGCTAATACTGAATTCCTTAATCGTATGACAACAACAGACTGGAGTGCAACTACCTCCGGGACTGCCAATAATTCTACATGTACAATAAACAACACAGTTTATCCACCTAACGGATTGATTTATAATTGGGCACCGGCTTTAGTTCCTACTATACCCAATCCTGCTGAAATAGTATCTCCTGCTAATGGTTCTATAGGTATATCCCTTACATCAAATTTGCATTGGCAGTCAGGTGGTGGAGTGGTAACAGGGTATAAGGTTTTTCTGGGAACAGACAATCCCCCTACCAATATTGTCAATGGAACCCTGCAGACTCCGACGACATATAACCCGGTCGCTGATTTCGTTTATCAGACCGTTTATTACTGGCAAATTATACCTACAAATACTGTTGGAGATGCCATTAATTGTCCTGTCTGGTCTTTCACTTCTATGCCGGACCCGATAATATCAGTTTTCCCGCACACTGAAAACTGGGATTTGACCACTGCCCCGGCAGTGCCACCTTCCTGGACGGTAGTAAATGCCAATAATGATGCTTTCACATGGCTCACAAATACATCAAGCCCCTTTTCTGCACCCAATGCTTTGCGGTGCAGTTACAATACATCGTCAGCAATACCTATGGATGATTGGGCTATATCTCCCCCGCTCCTCCTGGAAGCAGGTAGTTATTACAAAATTCAGTTCTATTTTAAAGCCCATAGCAATATACTCCCCGAAAAACTGGAAGTGAAATTTGGGACATCCAATAATGTAGCATCGCTAACTACTCAGATTTACAGTAATACAAATATTACAAATACTTCGTATTCTATGGGAGAAGCGTATTTCCCGGTGACTGCCGGTGGAACTTACTATTTCGGATTCCATGGTTTCAGTGATGCAAATATGTATAATCTATACATAGATGATGTCGCTATATCACATATTATACCTGTTTTTAACCCTCCAACAAATCTGACTGCTGTATTTGGTGGAAGCTCCATTGTCTTGTCTTGGCAGGTACCGGTTGGCTCTGTTCCGAGCGGATACAAAGTATTTCGGGATGAATCATTACTAACACCTACACCTATTGCAAGTCATACATATACTGATAACACAGCATCGGCAGGTATTCATAATTATTATGTCACTGCTGCTTATATCAATCCAATCGGTGAGTCAACTCCTACAAATACTGTTTCCGGTGAAATACTCAGACCCGTATCCAATCTACAATTTACTGTTGTGCGTGACACTGTATCTCTGAGCTGGACCCCGCCAATCAGTAGAAATGGGAATCGCTCAATCACCGGATACAATGTCTATCGTGATTTTTCAGTGATTGCAAACATCACAGATATTGCCGTCACTAATTATATCGATTCAGGACAACCCAATGGCTCGTATATTTATTGGATTACTGCAGTTTATACTTCCGGAGAATCGGATGCCTGTCCTTTTATAACAGCAAATGTTTTTGTGCCTATAGTTCCCACATTCTATACAGACGGTTTTGAAAGCTACTCCAATTTTGCCCTGAACTTTGGTAATTGGATACTCCATGATGAAGACAATAGTGCCACGATAACCTTTGATGCTGTAGATTTTACTAATGAAGGCAACCCGATGGCATTTATGATTTTCAATCCAACCGCTACCACCCCATTATTAACAAACGTTTCCGCCCATACCGGTCAAAGAATGGCTGCCTCTATAGCCTCTACAACTCCACCTAACAATGACTGGATGATTACTCCCAGAATGCGTCTGGGTACTGAAAATGCATTTTCCTTCTGGGCAAGATCAGCTAATAACGTTAGCGGGCTTGAAAGGTTCAGAGTCGGCATATCCATAGATGACAACCCCACACCGGATACTTTTACTATGTTATCAGGTAATTCTTATGTGGAAGCACCAGTAGAATGGACACACTACACATATCAGGTGCCTGTAACTTTTAACGCTGCCCGTGGACGTTTCGGTATTAAATGCGAATCTAACAATGCATACATGTTTTTGGTAGATGACATCGTGATTCAGGGTTACAATGGCGTTCCCAACGAAGATGCAGTCATTCCCGTAACTGAAACGGCTTTGCTGGGTAACTATCCAAATCCCTTTAATCCGGAAACAATCATTTCATATGATGTTAAGAACGATGCTCAGATCAATATTGAAATCTACAATATAAAAGGTCAGAAAATCAAAACTCTGGTTAATGGAAAAGTAAAAGCCGGAAATCATAAAATCACCTGGAAAGGCGATGATGAAAATGGACGGCAAGTGACAAGCGGTGTTTATTTCTATAAGCTGAATGCAGGTATGTATACATCCACCAGGAAGATGATTCTGATGAAGTAATGCACTGTTTCTAATATAAATCAATACAAAAAAGACGCTGCTAAATGGCAGCGTCTTTTTATATTTATCCAAATTTTGAAAACTGTAACTAGCGTATAATCACACTGAATTTTGAGAGTTGATGAACTTATTTAGTATTTTTAAATTATTTCCTTGACATTAAATGAAAGCTTTAATAGATTCGTATTCATAGAAATGTAAGACAAAGTACAATACGCAGTCTTGTTTTACGGCTAAACAGCAGTTAATAAAATCGCCTTTGTTTGATAGGTAAATTTAAAAGGGAGATGTTATGCATATTGCTTCTGCATTTGATTATTTGAATAATCATGCTGTACTTTCTGTTAATATATCCGACCCCTCCACAAGCATCTCTAATGAATTATTTATTAACAATTATGATAAATTTCCGGAAAGTTCTTATCCCCAAAATAGCGATAAGATTTTCCGCCAGGTTTTTAAAAAAAGTGAATCAAGATTTCAAAGTAATTCACGGAATCAGCAACAGGCTCAAACTATCTTTGCTTCTAATTCTAACCAATTATTCGCTGCAGAGAGAAAATGCCTTAGACTCATTCCGTACAAATCATCAACTTTCAAAGTTAATCCGCACAATTCGTGTTATCCATGCTGATAAATCATTAGCATACTTTTCGTTGTTATGAGGAGTTTGAATGATAGGTATTTATTATACGATATTGTGTCTTTCCACGGAACTTGTGTTTCAAGTAAGAAAACTTAATAAGGAGTTTTTTATATGAAGAAATCATTAGCAATCTTGTTCTTAACGCTTTTTGCAGTATTTGCCTTCGCGCAAATTACACCTCCGTATACAGAAGCTTTCGATGGTGTGACTGCACCTGCGCTTCCCGCAAGCTGGACCATCATTAATTCCAATGGAGATGCTCAGTTATGGAAAACAGCAGCAACTAATTATAATTCAGCTCCAAACTGCCTGTATATTCTTTACAACGGCAGCTTGGCTATGAATGACTGGGCTATCACACCTGCTTTGAATTTAACGACCGGTATAAATTACACTCTGCAATTCAAATACAAAGCAGGCTCTTACACAGAGCTACTGGCAGTTCATCTCGGTACTGCTGCTACTGTAGCAGGAATGGCAGTAACTCCGCTTACTGATCTTTCATTCAGTTCCACTACTTATGCAACTGCAACAGTGACTGTAACTGTACCAACCAGTGGAACCTACTACCTAGGTTTCCACGGTCATAGCGCTGCAGACCAGTATTATATGTGTATTGATGATATTACACTTATGCCCCCTATGGCTCCCTATGAAGTAAGTGGCTGGAATCCAGCCGATTTGCTTACAGGTGTCGATCTCAACAAGATACTTAGCTGGGTCTCTGGCGGCGGTGGTGCACCTTCCGGCACCAGACTATACCTGGGAACCGATAATCCTCCTACAAACATTTTGGGAGTTAGCGGAACCGAGATAGGTCTTGTCACAAGTTACACGAAACCTACCTTATATCTACCCAGCACAGATTATTTCTGGAAAGTGGTTCCCTGGAATGCCGTTGGCGATGCCCCTTCAACTGTGAAAAAATTCACAACCGGCACTACTTGGGCATATGGAGCATCAACTGCAACCTCCACAGCTGACGATGATATCGGACAAGTTATTATTGGTACTACTGCCAATCCAACTACTGCTCCAGACTCGATTTTGAGTAATTCCACTCAAAACAAGATGTATACAGACTATACATCATTGACCCCCATAGACATTCAACAGGTGGCAATTACACCCATCTCAATCTTGCAGACTGAGTTTGGCACTACATTATATAGTTGTTACACCAAAGTATTTATTGATTATAATCAAAATGGTCAATTTGACTTACCAGGCGAATTAGCTTTTGGTGCTGCTACTGGTGGAACCAATCCCAATCCTCGGACCGGAACATTCAGTGTGCCAATAACAGCAACGCTTGGCAATACCCGGATGCGGGTTGTCTTGGTCGAAGGTGGCACGTCCACATCTGTAGTGCCCGTAGGAACATATTCCTGGGGTGAAACAGAAGATTATACAGTTAATATTCTTGAACCTCCAGCCGCTCCAGTTTTTTATTATGAACCCACTTCCATTAACTTTGGCGGAGCGACTATACCCGTACCAAGTGCCTCCGTGGATGTTACTGTTACTAATGCTGGCGGTGGAAATATTCACATTGCTGCCAGTGATGTCAGCATCATCGGCACTGACGCCGGTCAGTTCAGTTTTAGCGCAGTTAATTTACCTGCTACCTTAGGTTCTCCTGTGATTATTCCAGTAACATTCACCCCTACTTCACCAGGTGCTAAGACAGCTACTCTGCGTATCGTGAATAACGAAACCAGAACAAACTATGACGTCACCCTTGAAGGCAATGGTGTTACCGGTGTGGTGACTATGAATAATGGTACAACAGCACTTGCAGTGGGAGCAGTTTATGGCTTCTACGATACAGGTGGTCCTTTAGCCAATTATTCAGCAAGTGAGAACTTAGTTCATACCTTTACTCCTCCTCCGGGATATTTGATTCAATCAGACTTTGATTCTTATGCATCAGAAGCTGATTATGATACTTTATTTGTTTATAACGGATCAAGTACATCATCACCTTTACTGGGAACTTTCAGTGGCGCAGTTACAGTTCCGCAATTCATTTCGACTGCCGGTGCACTGACTTTCAAGTTTATGTCTGATTCAGGTGTACAAGACTTCGGTTGGTCTGCAGTAATCAGCGCAATTCCAGGAGCCACTGGTGCACCTGAAGCTGTAAGGCTTGATTATCCTGCAAACTTAGCCACTGGTTTACCAAAAGCCGGCTTCAGCCTCGCCTGGACTCCAATGGGCGGTGGACTTCCAGATAACTATGGTATTTATCTTTCCACTGACCCTGATGATATCTATGGTCAGGAATATTGGGAAACTACTAATACCTCCTTCAATCCTGTTACTGAAGGAAGCTATGCCTTGAATTATGAAGGTGTTTATTACTGGACTATTGAAGCCTTCAAAACCGGCTATACCAGTGCTGTGCAAGATACTTTCTTCCGCTTCACTGTGGAACCGGATCCAGCAATTGATACATTCCCCTGGTCTGAAGGATTTGAAGGGACTACATTCCCACCTGCAGGCTGGGCTATGTTTGACGCTGATGCAGATGCAAATGTATGGTTTACCTATAGCGTTGCAGCAACAGCTCATACAGGCACAAAGAGTGCAGCTTCAGCTTCATGGTTAAGCGGTAGCGGTGCTTTAACGCCTGATAACTGGTTAATTTCACCACCAATTAATGTTCCTGCTGCTCGCGTTGAATATATGATAGAGTGGTACATGGGTGCTCAAGACCCAGCCTTTCCTGCAGAACATTATGGTGTGTATGTCTCAACAGCAAGCACAGATACAACTGATTTCACAGAATTGTTTGTTGAAACTTTACCTGACGGATTATGGCATTACAGATCACAGAGTCTGGCAGCTTATGCCGGACAAACCATTTATATTGCGTTCCGTCACTTTGATTGTACTGATCAATTCTATATGAAACTTGATGATGTTCAGATTCGTGAAATTCCGCAAGTTCCTATCTTTGATATTTCACCCACAGTATGGAATATTGCTGATACCCAGCTTCTGAATCCGGTCACCAAAACCTTCACAATTGCCAATGCCGGAATAGACGATATTACAATCAATGAAGGTGATATCTACCTTAGTGGTGATACAGAAGGTAATTTCACTCTAACCGCAACCGGTTTACCTGTAGTACTGGGAGAAACTGGTGTTGAAAGCTATAGCTTTACCGTAAGATTTCTTCCTCTAACTGTTGGTGCTAAAACAGCAACTCTGAATGTTGAAGACAATTTAACAGCCAGAGTATTACATAATATCGCTCTTAGCGGTACTTGTGTTGAAGAACCAACTGCCAGCATTATTCAGTTAACCGGAGCAGTTGCCGGTACTAATAACGTAAATCTTGCCTGGCGCAAGATTTATGGAGACCCGGGCTCACCTTCATGGGTGCATTGGGACAGTGGATTAAACGGTAATAGTATTGGTGCCGGTACTTCGCCAATGGACGTCGCTGTCAAATATGATAGCCTTGAAATTGCCGGATATGCCGGTATGGAACTTACAAAAGTTAAATTCTTCCTGCAAGCTTTCCCGCCTGCTACTACTTTAAATGTAAAAGTATGGTCTGGCTTGAATGGAACTCTGGCTCCTGTAACAGTATTGGTTAATCAAGCTGTACCAGCTTTTGTAGCTGGGTGGAATGAAGTGCTTCTTGCTTCTGCAGTTCCTATCACAGGACTGGAAGCTATCTATATCGGATACACAGTAGTCCCCGGTGCAGCCGGATTCTACCCTGCCGGAGTAGATGGACTTGCCGCTGTCGCTAATCGTGGAAACCTAATCTCTGTAAATAGTGGTGCCTGGACAACATTGGCTTCATCCAGCATTGCCGGAAACTGGAATATCCACGGCTATATGGATGTACCACCCTCTCCAATGGCAAGAAGACAAGTTCGCTTGTTACATACTCCTGTTGCACAGAGAGAAATGACTAAAGCGGAAATGCATAATTACACAGTCAGCGCTTCCAATCCCAATCCTTCACGTCTCCTGCGCGGTTTCAATATCTTCCGCGATACTGCTCAAATCAATACTACTCTTGTTACAACCTACGCTTACTCGGATTTGGATTTAGCAGCCGGTACATACGAATATACAGTTCAGGCTGTTCATTACAGTGCTAATGGTCCCATGTCTGACCCTGTATCAGTTCTTGTAACATATATACCACCAATTGCTCTGCCTTTCACAGAAGATTGGGCAGATACTACATTTGTTACCAATAACTGGACTCCAAGTGAAACAAACTGGGAAGTAAGTGACACATACGGTAATCCCTCACCTGAAGCAAGATTCAACTGGTCTCCAGCAGCTACAGACTATTCCTTAGCTTTGACCAGCTTCAATTTTGATGCAACAGGTATGTCTAACGTAAAGCTGTCATTTGACTTAGCCCTGAGTAACTATGACACGGATGCCGAAAACTCGTTGTCCGTAGAAGTCTGGGACGGAACTGTATGGCAGAATGTTGTAACTTATTCATCGTTTGATAATGCCGGTGCAGGTTGGGACTTTGGCTTCAATAATGATTCCTATGATATCTCCGCCTTTGCTGCCAATCGTATCTTCAAAGTCAGATTTGTAGCTTTCGGTGAGAATACATTCTCAATCAACTACTGGTATCTTGATAACATTTCATTAAAAGAGATGCCTTCTACCCTTGAAGCTCCAACATGTACAATCACTTTAAACGGAGCTGATATTGATTTAGCTTGTACAGCAGTAGCTGGAGCTGATTGGTATGGAATATATTACTCTGCTGCATATGAAGGACCCTACACACTAGTAAATTGGATTCCTAACGGAGTAACCAGTGTTACATATCCTACAGATCTTTTAGGCTTCTATAAAGTTACAGCAGGTGCCGGTGCTTTACCACCTGCACGTCTTGAAGTACCAAGATCAAGAAGAAGATAATGTATTAATCAAACCTGTCCGTAAATGCTGTATCTCAGCCAAAACGGATAGATGAAAAGCTAAATTAAACCCCTGCTTTTTGCAGGGGTTTTTTTTAACCACAATACTGATTATCCTATTAACATCCTCTTCCTCTGTATACTTAAATGGGCTAGTCTCCTCAATGTCCTTTTCTACTCATTATGTTCCTGACATATATCAACGTTAATCGCATTACGCTATCAATACGGAGTAACAACGTATTCACTCCTTATTGATAGCGTAATTGTAGCGTAGTGTGATTAATGCTTTAGAGAGGTTAAAAGAAAGGCAGAGGAACAAATCCTCTGCCTTATATTGTCATGCAAGACTTATCCTGTTGATTGTTTGAGTGGCCTTAAATCATCCCTTCAGGGAATATGTTTTATTGGAGTATTTGAGGTTCTTTTTCAAGGTAACAATGGCACCGAAGAAATCAGTACGTTTAATGCTAATGCCGGAGAAATCATTGCTTACATAATCTCCCCTTATGATAGATTTTATATCTATTGTTCTTCTAATTGCTATCATTGCAGCTTCTTTGGCAATAAAAGCAATCTCAGCAGCGGAAAATCCAATAATTGCTTCTGAAAATGAGAACAAATCCACATCATCAGCCATGGGCATTCCCCTGGTCACTATTTCGAGGATTTTCTTACAGCCATGCAGGCTGGGTCTTCTGACTTCAAGCTTATAATCAAACCGCCCAGGCCTTAATAGAGCAGGGTCCAGCAAATCAGGTCTGTTGGTTGATGCCAATAATGTAACATTGCCGAATTCTCTTATTCCATCCATTAATGACAGAAGTTGATTAACAACTGTGGAATACCATTTGGCAGTTTCTCCGGCTAACCTTGCCTGGGCAATGGAGTCTATCTCGTCAATAAAGATTACAGTAGGTTGCAATGCACTTGCTTCATCAAAGATATCCCTTAAGTTCTTCTCAGATTCACCAAAGCCCCTATTCAAGATGTCTGGTCCTGCTACAGGGATAAAATGTGCATTTGCTTCATGAGCTATCGCCTTGGCAATAAGAGTTTTACCATTTCCTGGCTCTCCCCATAACAATATGCCTCTAAACGGTTTTATGCCCAGATAATTAAATAGTTCAGGCTTTTTGAGAGGAAGTTCTATCACCTCTCTGATATTCTGGATGATATCTTCAATACCTCCAATATCTTCGAAGCTGGTTTCAGGAATAAATCTCAGATATTTGTTTTTAGAAACCTTATCATGGGTACCTTTACTATGAGAATTGAGCTTATCATGCGCTTCATCTGCTAAATCCTGGGATGACAAAGATGATTTGTGACAAATATTAACTTCCTGCCATTTCTTAGCGTCGGTTCCGGCTTCTTCTGCATAGGTATGGCCCCAGTTCTTGTTATCGGATAAATCTATAAACGATGGTAAAGCAGCAACAATTCTTCTGAACACAGCATACTGGAGTATAGGACAAAAATCAATGTCTTTCTGTTCAACAATATCTATTAAAGCCTGCGTAAGCTCCTCTTTATTTATACGCCAGGTCGTTTTATTGGTATATGCACCAAATTGGTACCAATATTTCAAATCCTCTTTAAATGGTGCAGCAGCATGATGTAACGTTATTCCTGTTATCTGTTTACAACCCCAGCAATTTAAACTGTTATCATCACAGTATGCGGATTTGTTCTTTGCTCTTATATATTCCTGATAGCAGTCTGCTATGATTTTGATCTTCTGGTTAAAGCTCGTAAGATCAATCTCTATATCCCTAAATGTCACTTTTGCAGTTTCCCAGGTTCCAATAATAGCTAATAGATTTTGGAAGAGATAGTATTTGTTTACGATTTCATAATTACTGGTTTTAATTCTGTTCAATTCTGCGCCAGGTCCAATTGGTACAAATTTGTCAAAACTTTTGGCATATTCAATTGCTTTCTCATATTCAGGTGATGAGGGTTTACCAAAGTGTATAACTATATTAACGTCCATTGTTGTACTCTACATATATTTATTTTTTTTAATATAGGATAGCACTATAAAATGTCAAGAACAATCTGTTGCTATAAGAAGCATCTCCCCTTTTTATGACTATTCTTTTGAATGGCTTCATCCAAACTAAAGTTTAGGTTACATCCTTGTATAATCCCCCTCTTGTTCCATTAGCAATCCGATGAATATTTAAGGAAGATATAAGGGGTTTATAAGGGGTTAGTCCTTATATACCCCTTATATATATGTACTATATCTATAAGATCATTTAATCAATGAAAAGAGAATATAAGAAATTGAGAACCTTACCAATGAATAATGTACAATGATATGGATTCCTGACTACATCTGGAATAACAACTTTAGGGTAATAAAGTGATTAAGTGATCCCTTACTTCTCCATTTCTCCTCATTCGATATATGAGTTCAAAGATGGAACTTGTTGAGAACCTGTTGAGAACTTCCTGGGCTTAGCCCAAGAGGATCCCATGAGGTTCTTTCCTGGATTAGTTGTTTATTCCATATTGAGAAAGAGGGTGCATGAACAATGGAAGGGTTGCAATTCCTTTCTTGTATCCTTGTTGATATTATAGAGATGCAAGAGAGAAGAACAAAATATATGATTTAACTGAAAAGAAAATACTGGCAAACAGGTAAGCATTAAACTTGAAAACAAAAAGAAACCCGCATTACTGCGGGTTTCAATAAATATAGTTTAACTCCAGTCAAATAACCGGAATTATATGACTACCATCTGAGATGAGCGAAAGCTTTATTAGCTTCAGCCATCTTGTGGGTATCTTCACGTTTCTTGATGCTATTGCCTTCTTTCTTGTAAGCAGCCATAAGCTCGCCGGCAAGTTTATCACGCATAGTCTTCTCAGAACGGTTACGTGCATAACTGATAATCCAGCGGAATGCAATGGCTCTGCCATTTTTCTCGTTCACTTCAGTAGGAATCTGGTAGTTTGAACCACCAACGCGGCGGGACATAACTTTAACCAGAGGGCGAACGTTTTCAAGAGCAGTCTTAAAGACTTCAAGCGGGTCTGCTTTAGTTCTTTCAGCAATAATCTCAAAAGCTCCATATACTATCTTTTCAGCAATGGACTTCTTACCGCGTTTCATAACGCAATTCATGAATTTGGTGACGATAATGTCATGATATTTCGGGTCAGGTAGTACGACTCTGACAACAGCTCTTCTTTTTCTTGGCATACTACACCTCTACTTCTTGGCTTTTGGACGCTTTGTACCGTACTTGGAACGAGAGTTTACTCTCTTATCAACGCCGGCTGAATCCAATGCACCACGAACGATGTGATAACGAACACCGGGCAAGTCTTTTACACGACCGCCACGTACCAATACTATTGAATGCTCCTGCAAATTGTGACCTTCTCCAGGAATATATGCTGTTACTTCAAATCCGTTTACTAAACGGACACGTGCGACTTTACGCAAAGCTGAGTTAGGTTTTTTGGGCGTTGTCGTGTAAACACGAGTACATACTCCGCGCCTTTGCGGACATCCCATTAGCGCCCTGGTCTTTTTCTTTTTGATAATCTCAGTTCTGCCTTTGCGAATTAGTTGATTGATGGTTGGCACTTCTTTCTTACCTCTCTTTTTTTGAGTAGTTTATCTTAAAAATCATATACGTTTTCTGACTCTTCTTTTTCAGCAGGATGTGCAATCTCCTGAATTATATCAGCAACTGTCTTGCCTTCGGATATTGCCTGCTTAACTCTGCTGGTGTAGATCTTTGAGCCAGTGCCGACAGGAATTCTATGACCCAGAATGATGCTTTCTTTCAAACCTTCCAGACGGTCTATACGTCCTTCAATAGAAGCTTTGGTAAGCACCTTTGTGGTTTCCTGGAAGGATGCGGACGACAGCCAACTCTCGGTGAGCAGTGAAGTTTTGGTAATACCAAGGAGTAACTGCTCGAACTGAGCCGGGTCTAAATCATTCTGCTGAGCAAAATGGTTCTCTTTTTCCACCAGAATCTTATCAATGATATCACCTTCAAGGAAACTGGTTTGTCCCGGGTCCATGATGCGCACTTTCTTAAACATCTGGCGTATAATTACACTCACATGTTTATCGTCTATCTTCACACCCTGTTTGCGGTATATTTCCTGAACTTCGTTCAGAATAAGCATCTGAGCTTCAATGATACCTTTGACCAGCATATCATGCGGATCAAAAGGACCATCTGATAAAGCGTCACCACTTTCTACCCAGTCACCCTGATGCACGATGATTCTCTTACCGGAAGGAATAGCATATTTACGCCCAGCCAAAGGTTGCCCTTCTTTTATCGGGTCACCGGAAACCAGAATATTCTCCTGATCTCTGGGAACAGCATAAACTAAACCACAAAGTGGATTTCCGTTTTTAACTGAGTCGCCTTCACTAACAATGATCTCATATTTCTTAGGTATCTCGAATTCAGAAGATTTAGTATTCTTCTTTGATATCGTGACAATCCGTTTCTTTTTCTCTTCAGTAATGCTTACTTTTCCGTCTCTATCTGCAAAAATAGCACTATCAGGAAGCACAATCACGTAAGTCTGATCATCACGAACTTCAATCAATGCTTTACCTTCGCATGGTGAATACAAGCCATTCGTCGGAGTAACATATATATCACGTCCGGTCTTTTTCAGACCACCGATTGTTACCAAACCGTCAATTTCAGATATCTTAGCTTTGTCTTTGGGCACACGTGCTTCGAATAAATCCTGAACACGTGGCAGACCACCGGTTATATCTCTCTGTTTGATAGTGGTTCTGGAAGTTTGCCCCAAAACATCTCCAGGGTAAACATAGCTGCCGTCTTCCACACGGACTATAAGTCCTGTTTGTAACGGAACCTGTGTTATAGCTCCCTCATCGCCGACTATTTTAAACTGAGGCTGGACTTTTCTTTCCTTTGATTCGATAATTGTGATATCACGTGTGTATGTAATATCGTTATACTCTTCTTTATATGTAAGGTCTTTCAGGAAATTCTCAAAATGCAGAACACCTTTTGCAGTGGATATCAATGGATTATTGTACTGATCCCAACTAAGCAATGCAGTATCTTTGGCTACTTTTTGCCCATCTTTAACGTGTATAGTAGCAGCATATTCAACTTTATACTCTTCCAGAATCTTCTCGGGGTCTTTCTCATCCATGATGTTAATCTTACCAAGGTGACTGACAGAAATGAACTGATGCTCTCGTGTGATAACATAGTTCATTCTTTCGAATTTAACAATTCCGTCATAATTTGAAGCTACTTCAGCAAGTTCAGTAGTTGTACTGGATGCTCCACCGATATGGAAAGTACGCAGTGTAAGCTGTGTTCCTGGTTCACCAATACTCTGAGCTGCAATAATTCCAACCGGGTCTCCGATAATTACTGCTTTTTGAGTTGCTAGATTTCTACCATAACAAGCACCACAGATACCACGGTCAGCTTCACAAGTTAATACTGAACGCACTTTAACGGAAATGATTCCATGGTTTTGTATTGTCCGGGCCATTTTATTAGTAATTTCTTCACCTGTTTGGACAATTATCTTCTCTGTTACAGGATCTATGATATCTTCAGCGGCTGTTCTGCCTTGAATTCTTTCTGCAAGAGTCTGAACTATTTCATTACCTTCTTTCAGGCAGGTCATGTTCACACCTCTTGAAGCACCGCAATCTTCCATCGTGATAATGGCATTTTGAGCAACGTCAACCAGACGTCTGGTAAGATATCCTGCATCAGCAGTTTTAAGTGCTGTGTCAGCGAGACCTTTTCTGGCTCCATGTGTTGAGATAAAGTATTCAAGAACCGTCAAACCTTCCTTGAAGTTGGATTTGATTGGTGTTTCAATAACATCACCACCACCTGTAGCAGAGCTTTTTGTAGGTTTATCCATCAAACCGCGCATACCACCCAGCTGTTTTATCTGGTCTTTACTACCACGAGCTCCTGATTTATACATCATATAAATCGAATTGAGTCCACGACGGTCTTTGGAAAGCTCTTCCATCATTACGTCTGTTACACGAACAGAGGTTTTCTTCCATTGGTCAACAACACGGGAGAAGCGTTCGTTTTCGGTAATACCACCTTTCATCTGAAGGTCAAATATCTTTGCTACTTCTTTTTCAGCAGCTTCCAATATTTGTTCCTTCTTCTTAGGAACGATAATGTCACCAAAACTAAACGTTACACCGGCTTTTGTGGCATAGCGGAAACCCATTTCCTTGATATTATCAAGGATTATTGCTGTTTCCCACTGGCCTACAGCTTCATAGCAAAGCATTGCCAGGTCATTTAATTTACCCTTGTCATAGCTGATATTCTGATATCCTATCTGACTGGGTAAAATCTGATTAAAGATGATTCTGCCAACAGTCGTTACTATGTATTCATTTTTTAATTTTACTTTAATCCAGGTATGCAAATCCAGACTTCTGCCCGGAACGGCATCACCTTTTACATTATAGTTTAGCTCTTCCTGTTCATATGCAGCAACCACTTCATCGGTACCATAAAAATGGCGAAGTTTATCGTGTTTAACTGGAGCTGCTTCTTCTTCCATTGTCAGATAGTAACAGCCAAGAACGATATCCTGGTTTGCAGCCATTGCCAGCCGGCCATTGGCAGGAAGTAATAAATTTCTGGTGGATAGCATCAAAACCCTGGCTTCCATTTGTGCTTCCTGAGACAATGGAACATATACACCCATCTGGTCACCGTCAAAGTCTGCATTAAATGGTACGCAAACCATCGGATGTAATTGAATTGCCTTATTCTCAGTTAAAACGGGCATAAAAGCCTGGATTCCCAAACGGTGAAGTGTTGGAGCACGATTCAGAAGAACCGGATAATCCTTTATCACTTCTTCAAGAATGCTCCAGATTTCAGGTTGTTTCTTTTCAATTAATTTCTTAGCATTCTTTACTTTATCTACTTCACCCAGCTTTTGCAAGCGTTCTATCAGGTAAGGTTTAAAGAGTTCGACAGCCATTTCTTTGGGCAATCCACATTGCCAGAGTTTTAATTCCGGACCAACTGTAATAACTGAACGACCGGAATAATCAACACGTTTACCCAGAAGGTTCTGACGAAATCGACCTTGTTTTCCTTTCAACTGATCTGTGAGACTCTTAAGTGGACGATTTCCACGTCCACGTACCGGACGAGCTTTTCTGCTGTTGTCAATTAATGCATCTACTGCTTCTTGCAACATACGCTTTTCGTTCCGAAGAATCACCTCAGGAGCACGTATTTCCAATAATTGGCGTAAACGGTTATTGCGTGTAATAACGCGTCGGTACAAATCATTGAAATCTGCAGTGGCAAAACGACCACCTTCTAACGGCACTAACGGACGCAAGGTCGGGGGTAGTACAGGTAGTACTTCCATTACCATGTGTTCCGGACGATTACCGCTTTGCAGGAAAGCATCGACTATTTTTAACTTATTAATTATCTTTTGTTTTCTAAGAGCTGATACTTCCATCTTTAAAAGAGCTTTTAGTTTTTCCTGTTCGCCTTCTAAGTCTAATCGATTAAGAAGTTCCCAAACAGCTTCTGCTCCAATTTTGGCTATAAAGTTATCACCTAGCTTGTCACGAACTTCATAAAATTCGTCAACATCTATCAATTCCATCCGTTCATAAGGACTGTCACCAGGTTCGATCACGATATATGATTCGTAATATAGAACCCGTTCCAGGTCCTTCACTGTTAGTTCAAGTAAAACTCCAATCTTACTTGGAGCACTTTTTACGAACCAGATATGAGCAACTGGAACAGCTAAGTCAATATGACCCATTCGTGTACGGCGGATACGGCTACTAGTTACTAAAACGCCACATCTGTCACACACTGTGTTCTGGAACCGTTTTTTCTTGTACTTACCGCAAGCGCATTCGTAATCTCGCTCGGGTCCAAAGATTCGCTCACAAAACAAACCGTCTTTTTCTGGTTTCAATGTGCGATAATTCAATGTGTCCGGTTTAGTAACCTCACCAAAAGACCATTCATTACGTATGGCTTCTGGACTGGCTATACTAATTCGTACAACATCATAATCAGCGAAGCGCAATTCTCTTCTATCTTTCATATTGTGCCTCCCCTATTCCAACTCTGATTCCTGTAAAAAATCAATCTCAAAACCTAGTGATTTTAACTCACTAACCAAGACATTGAAACTTTCCGGAACTCCCGGAGGCGGTGGGTTATCACCTCTTGTTATGGCTTTGAAAGCATTATTGCGACCATCTACATCATCAGATTTGAGAGTTAACATCTCTTCTAACAGATGAGCTGCACCATAAGCTTCGAGTGCCCATACTTCCATTTCACCCAAGCGTTGGCCTCCGTGTTGTGCCTTTCCACCCAATGGCTGTTGGGTTATCAAAGAATACGGACCTGTGGAACGTGCATGCATTTTATCAGCGACCAAATGGTTTAGTTTCATCATATATATAACACCAACTGTTACACGTTCTTTGAAACGCTCACCACTTTTTCCGTCATACAACGCCTGCTTTCCATCTTTAGGTAAATTGGCTTTTTCTAAAAAGGACTCAATATCTCCAATTGTAGCTCCATCAAATATTGGTGTTTCTACATCGAAACCTAAAACTCTTGCAGCCATACCTAAATGTGTTTCCATGATCTGACCTATATTCATACGTGAAGGCACACCTAGCGGATTCAATACTATATCAATAGCTGTTCCATCTTCAAGGAAAGGCATATCTTCAATCGGTGCTACTATCGAAATAACACCCTTATTACCATGCCTACCAGCCATTTTATCGCCTACCTCGATCTTTCGCTTTTTAGCGACATACACCTTTACCATTTTACGAACTCCATAAGCAAGCTCGTCTCCATGTTTCAAGCGTTCACGAGATTTACGATAAACATTCTCACTCTCTTCCAATGCTGACTTAATTTTCATCACTATAGTCTGATAAATTTGCATGTTACACTCATGACTTTCGACTAAATCAACTTCCAGATTGAGTTTTTTAAAATTAATGCGTTTAAGGTCTTCTTTGTTTATTTTCTTGCCCGCAGGTATAAAGAACATTCCAGTTTTTTCATCTACTAATGATCGCGATACTTCCCCTAAGAGAATTGAAGAAAGCTTTTCTTCTTTAAAATCTTCAATCTTCTTACGTCGGTCTGCAAGGTCCTGCTTAAGTTGGTTAATTTTATCCAGATTCTTCTCATCAGTATCACCAGCTTCCTCTAAACGAGAAAATACTTTAACATCAATTACGACGCCTTCCATACCTGGTTTTGCTTTTAAAGAACTATTTGTAAAATCACCTGCTCTATCTCCGAACAGTGCACGCATAAGATTCTCTTCTGGTGAAGGATCTATTTCTATACTTTTTGGTGTTACTTTACCGACGATAATATCTCCGGCATGAATAACAGAGCCGACTCTGATAATACCAGTTTTATCCAGATTTCTCAAAGCTTGTGCCGGAACGTTGGGTATATCGTATGCAAGTTCTTCTTTTCCATTTTTTACATTACGAACCATAACCTCAAGTTCTTCAATATAGATTGAGGTTAAGGTATCTTCACGGGCGACTTTCTCACTAAGAATGATTGCATCTTCATAGTTATAACCGTACCAGGGCATAAACGCAACCAACATGTTGGTGCCAAGTGCAAGGCGATTATTCTCAACACAAGGACCATCTGTTATCGGTTGTCCTTTTTCAACAATGTCACCAATCTTAACAACAGGGCGTTGGTTAATACATGTATCCTGATTTGTACGAAGGAATTTCTTTAATTGAATTTTATTTCCCTGACTCAGATAAAAAGCTTCATCTTTCTCATTCAGGGGTTTGATTTCAATGAACATCGAATTAACATCTGTTACTTCACCGCTATATGGAGCAAGCGCAATACTGGATGTATCGTGGGCAGCGATTCCTTCCATGCCTGTTCCGACCATCGGTGAAACAGGATTGATCAAAGGAACTGCTTGTCTTTGCATGTTTGATCCCATTAATGCCCGGTTTGCATCATCATGTTCAAGGAAGGGTATCATTGCAGCTGATACAGATACCATCTGCTGTGGTGAAACGTCTACATATTGTACTTCTGTAGGTTTCACCTGAATAAACTCCCCTCTTTGACGGGCAAATATAGTTTCATCAGTAATTTTTCTATGGTTATCCAGATTTACATTTGCCTGAGCAATAGTATATTTCTCTTCCTGCGCTGCATCCAGCAGATCATATTTATCTGTAACAACTCCATTTTCAACGCGTATATATGGCGTTTCAAGAAATCCGTATTGATTTATATGAGAATATATTGCAGGAGAGACAATCAAACCAATGTTGGGTCCCTCAGGAGTTTCTATCGGACAAACTCTGCCATAATGTGAGTGGTGCACGTCACGAACTTCAAAGCCTGCTCTTTCTCTGGTCAAGCCACCAGGTCCAAGTGCAGATAGGGCACGTTTATGCCTCAATCCTGCTAGTGGGTTAGTTTGTTCCATAAACTGTGAGAGCTGACCTGTTAAAAAGAATGATTGAACCACAGATATCAGGGCATTACTATTTACTAAATCGTGAACAGTAACATCGTCCGTATTAGCAATACTCATTCTTTCCATAACAATGCGCGAAACCATCGCTAATCCGGCAGCATATTGCTCCTGGAGTAGCTCACCAACTGTTCTTACGCGGCGGTTTGCCAGGTTATCTATATCATCAACTTCATCTTCATCCCGATAAATGTTGATTAGCGTTTTAAAAATTAGTACAAAATCTTCAAGTGTTAGCGTCAGCACTGATAAATCAGTCTCCAATCCTAACCTTGTGTTAATTTTGTATCTGCCGACTTCTCCAAGATTGTATCTTTTTTCATGGAAGAACATTCTATCAATAAGAAGACGAGCTGCCTCAGGCGTTGATTCTTCACCCGGACGGATTAGTGTATAAATCTTTTCCAAGGCCTGCTCACGATCAGCAGTGGAATCCTTGGCAATGGTATTTTCTAAAACTTTGCGAGCAATTTCAAAATTGTAATCAATCACTTCAACTTCTGAAATTCCTGCAGAATCAAGTACTTTTATTAAAGCGTCATTGACCAGATCATTGGCCAATGCATAAGGCTTTTCAGGATCTGATGAGTGCAAATCGGCAAATAAGTGTCTGCCTTTTGCAGCTTTCAGAGACAATACTTCACTTTTATAAAAAACATTTCTCAAATCGGCGTTAGTTGAAATGCCTATCGCTCTAAGTAACACTGTTACAGGCAATTTTCTTCTTTTATCGATATGAACATACATGACATCATGCAAGTCAATGTCAAACTCCAGCCAGGAACCGTTATATGGAATAATCTTGGCAGAATACAACATTTTTCCACTCGGGTGCTTTTCCTCTGAGAAATAGACACCTGGTGAACGTTGTAACTGCGATATAACCACTCTTTCGGCACCATTGACAACAAATGTCCCCTGCTCGGTTATCAACGGTATTTCACCTAAAAAGACATCTTGTTCAATAACGTCTTTCAAGGCTTTTTCGCCTTCACGATCCTCAAAGACTGTGAGACGCATCTTGGCTTTTAATGGAGCCTGATAGGAAAGATTGCGCTCAATACACTCTTGCAAGGAATACTTTTCTTTCAGAATATTGTATTCTAAAAACTCAAGTAAATAATTACCCCGTGAATCTTCCAACGGGAATACGGCTTCAAAAACAGCCTGCAACCCCTTTCTTTGTCTTGAACGGGGGTGTATATCTTTTTGCAGGAATGCTATAAAAGAATCAACCTGCATAGCTAAAAGATCAGGAATTTTAACCTGGGGAATGCCAAGCTCCTGGAATCTTTTAGAAACTCTGGAAAAACTTTTGACGTTTCTCAAAAGCAATCTCCTTTATATGACAATGCCATAAGGCAAAAGTGTATTTAGAAAGACAAGGGAAGTGAGAAAGTAATAATGCTGTCTCACTCCCCGACAATAAATAAGGTTTATTATTTAATTTCAATACTGGCGCCGACTTCTTCCAGTTTCTTTTTTGTGGATTCGGCTTCTTCTTTACTAACTTTTTCAACTACCAATTTGGGAGCTCCATCAACCAGATCTTTGGCTTCTTTCAGTCCAAGCTTGGTAATTTCGCGAACAACTTTGATTACATTGATTTTCTTCTCACCAGCGTGTTGGAGAATTACATCAAATTCGCTTTTTTCTTCAACAGCTTCTGCAACTGCAGAAGGAGCGGCTGCGGCTGCAACCGGAGCGGCTGCTGAAACGCCGAATATTTCTTCCATTTCTTTTACTAATTCGGACAATTCTAAAACCGTCATTTGCTTAATCAGGTCAATTACTTGTTGTTTTTTATCGGACATTGTTCCTCCATGATATGAATATTATTTTGGTTATGCCTTGCTCTTGGCAACGGCGTCTACCGCATAAACGAATTTGCGGATAATCCCTTGAGTAACGCCTAAAAGTCTGCTGATAGGAGCTTGTGCGCTACCAAGTAACTTGGCTAGCAGCTCTTCGCGAGATGGAAGTTTGGCAAGGGCATGCATCTGAGTTGCGTCTAAAAGGGTTCCTGATACGAAACCTGCTTTAAACTTTGGAAATTCCTTGTCTTCCATTACTTCTTTCAGGAATTTTGTCACAATCCTGGCTGGAGCAATTTCATCACATTTGCAAATTGCTAAAGCTGTAGGACCGACAAGATATTCGTCCAGACTAGTAATACCCAAGTCATGCAGGGCAATTTTTACTAATGTGTTTTTCTGGACCAAGTAATCCACTTTCTCAGACCGAAACCGGTTTCGAAGCTGATTTACTTCTTCTATATTAATTCCCTTATAATCCACAAGCACAATCGCTTTGGCGTCCTGGAGCCGCTCTTTCAAATCTTTGACGATATCTAGTTTATAAGCTTGCACCATTTCTCCACTCCCTTAGCTCTTCGCTTCCATGGTTGCATTTGCAATGTGTAGTTTAACACCGGGCCCCATGGTCGTGCAAAGGGTTATGCTTTTGATATATACCCCTTTAAGGGTAGCGGGACGGTCGCGTAATATAGATGCTAATATTGATTTGACGTTCTCTTTCAGGTTTTCATCAGGAAAGCTTCTTTTTCCGGCAGGTATGTGCAAATTGGCAAATTTATCTACTCTGTATGTAACTTTTCCGCCCTTTGCTTCATTAACTGCTTTACCGATATCCATGGTAACTGTACCGTCTTTGGGGTTTGGCATCAAACCTCTTGGACCTAATACTCTACCAAGTTTACCAATTTTTCCCATCAGATTGGGTGTTGTAATGACCATATCAAAGTCAAACCAACCGCCCATAACCTTTTCTACAAATTCGTCCAAACCGACAAAATCAGCATTAGCAGCTTTCGCTTCGTCCGCTTTGTCTCCTTCAGCAAAGACCATTACTCGTACAGTTTTTCCGGTACCAAAGGGAAGAACAATAGAGTTACGTATTTGCTGGTCAGCTTTACGAGGGTCTACGCCAAGATTGAAATGAATCTCGACTGACTCATCAAACTTTGAAGCAGGAAAAGACTTCATAGTCTTGATGGCTTCGTCAAGGTCAAATCGTTTCTGACGATCGAACATCGCATAAGCTTGTTTGTACCTTTTACTATGTTTCATTTATTCTCCTTAATGAATACGTTCTCCTGCAAAAGAAACTCATTCTTCAACAGTTACACCCATGCTTCTCGCAGTGCCGGCGATCATACTCATCGCAGATTCAAGGGAATGACAATTCATATCCTGCATCTTCATCTCAGCGATTCGACGCAGTTGTTCCTGGTTGATTTTACCCACTTTAGTTTTATTGGGAACACCGCTCCCTTTGGCTAATCCGGCTTCCTTCTTAATCAGAATAGAAGCTGGGGGGGTCTTTATCTCAAATGTAAAGGATTTATTTTTGGCAACATATATTACAACCGGAAATACCATTCCCGGTTGGTCTGACGTCCTTTCATTGAATTGACGACAGAATTCAGGAATATTAACTCCTGCTTGTCCCAAGGCTGGTCCGACGGGTGGCGCCGGAGTTGCTTTGCCTGCGGGAAGCTGAAGTTTAATCATTGCTGCCACATCTTTAGGTTTTGCCATTAAAGCACCTCGATATTATTTGTCTGGACTATTGGTTTTCTTCCGAACAAGTCCGGAAAATCCTTGAGTCCAATTTTATCTTTTAGTCATTTCAACTTGGTCAGCGTTCAATTCAACCGGAGTTATTCTGCCGAACACAGTAACATTGATAATCAGCTTCAAGCCGTCATCACTGGATTTGACTATTACCCCTTCAAAGTCAGAAAATGGACCTGATATAACTCTCACCATATCACCGGGAAGGAAGTCATAAATTTTAGTAATTTTATCTCGCTCGGCAATACCGAGTAAGCGTTTGACTTCTTCTTCGCTCAAGGGAATAGGGTCTTTACCGTGTCCAAGAAAATTAGTCACCCCACCGATATTTCGGATATAGGTAATTAACTCCGGGCTCAGGTCTGCTTCCAGAATTATATAGCTGGTAAAGAGTTTCTTTTCACGTTCAACTTTCTTGCCATCACGAATCTGAAAAGTCTTCTGAACAGGAACTAATAGCTGACCTATTTGTTTCCCGAGTTCTGTGTCTTCAAGACCTTTTTCGATTGCAGTTTTAACCCTGTTCTCATGGGCTGCAAAAGTGTGAACGACATACCATTTCATCTGATTCTGACCTTTAGATTAAAAAACGCTGCGTACAGCTAAACCAAACATGAAATCAACAGCTGACAAGAATACCGCTACAATAGCTGACATCGCTATAACCACAATAGTCCCCTCTTTCAAGTCGTCTTTTGTGGGCCAGGTAACTGATTTCATTTCGGATCGTACTTCACGAATAAAACGGATAAAACCGTCAATCATCTTCATATTTCTTTACCACTTTTTATCAAACCACTGTTCTAGAGAATGTGGCAGGACAGGCAGGAATCGAACCCGCAACCCTCGGTTTTGGAGACCGATGCTCTACCAATTGAGCTACTATCCTACGCCAAAATCTATCGGGTTTGTTTGTGCAATGTATGCTTCCGGCAGAAAGGACAGAATTTCTTCAATTCCATTCTGTTCGGATGCTTACGTTTATTGCGGGTCGTCGTATAATTACGATTCTTACAATCTTCGCAAGCAAGGGTAATAATATCTCTCATCTCAATTTCCTTACACCGGGCAAACCTGGTGCTATCTTATTCAACGATACTGGCAACAACACCGGAACCGATGGTGCGACCGCCTTCACGGATAGCAAAGCGAAGACCTTGCTCCATGGCAATCGGGGTAATTAGTTCTGCATTGATTTGAATATTATCACCAGGCATAACCATTTCCACGCCTTCAGGTAAACTCAAAGTTCCAGTAACGTCTGTTGTACGGAAATAGAATTGAGGACGATAACCTGAGAAGAAAGGTTTGTGACGTCCACCTTCATCAGTGGTAAGAATATATGTTTGACCAACAAACTTGGTATGAGGTTTTATTGATTTGGGTTTGGCAAGAACCATTCCGCGTTCAACGTCGTCTTTGGCAAAACCGCGAAGCAACACACCGATATTGTCACCGGCCTGGGCTTCGTCCATCAGCTTACGAAACATTTCCACACCTGTACAGGTGGTTTCAACAGTTTCGCGAATACCGACACGTTCGATCTTGTCCTGAATTTTTACAATACCACGTTCTACACGGCCTGTTGCAACTGTTCCACGTCCGGGAATTGAGAAAACATCTTCAACCGGCATAAGGAATGGTTTGTCAACTGCGCGTTCTGGCATTGGAATGTAGTTATCAAGAGCATCTACTAATTCCTGAATTCCGGCTTCGCCTTCTGGGTCTCCGTTGAGAGCTTTTAAAGCTGAACCACGGATAACAGGGCAGGAGTCTCCGGGAAAATCATATTTATCAAGCATTTCACGGACTTCCATTTCAACCAGGTCAAGGAGTTCTGGATCATCAACTAAGTCGCATTTATTCATAAACACAACCATGTAAGGTACGCCCACCTGATGGGCAAGCAGGATGTGTTCACGAGTCTGAGGCATGGGACCATCAGCAGCACTGACGACAAGTATTGCACCATCCATCTGGGCAGCACCTGTGATCATGTTTTTGATATAGTCTGCATGACCGGGACAGTCAACGTGTGCATAGTGTCTTTTATCTGACTGGTATTCAACGTGCGCTGTAGCAATGGTTATACCACGTGCTTTTTCTTCAGGTGCATTATCAATACTGTCAAATGAACGGAATGTAGCTCCACCCTTCTTACTTAAATAAAGAGTGATGGCAGCTGTCAATGTGGTCTTACCGTGATCAATATGACCAATGGTTCCAACATTAACGTGGGGTTTGTTACGAACGAATTTCTCTTTCGCCATTGTTCCTCCTGGATTTTTCAATCCATGTTTTTGTTATATTCTGTTATTTGTTATGGTAAACGAGGAGTTTACCCAGTTAGTCTTACCAAATGTATCTGGTGTGGTCGTTACCAAATTTATTTAGTAGAAATAAAAAAAAGCGAAATGGAGCTCACAATCGGATTTGAACCGATGACCTCCTCCTTACCAAGGAGGTGCTCTACCGACTGAGCTATGTGAGCAACGTTTCAGTTAAAATTTCATTATGCATTTAGCATAATCTCACACTGCCTTACGGCAATTATTCAGTATAAAAAAATGGAGCGGGAAACGGGGCTCGAACCCGCTACCCTCAGCTTGGAAGGCTAATGCTCTACCAAATGAGCTATTCCCGCTAAAATACTAAACCGGATTACTCCGATCCTTTTAATAACGAATTCTTTATAAAAAAGAAATGGTGGAGAGGGGGGGATTCGAACCTCCGAAGTCGTCTGACGACAGATTTACAGTCTGTTCCCTTTGGCCGCTCGGGAACCTCTCCACACTATGGAGCCGATGAAGGGAGTCGAACCCCCAACCTATTGATTACAAATCAATTGCTCTACCATTGAGCTACATCGGCACTTGGTTTTGTCACTTTCTTTTGAACCTCGGTCTATTGTCAACCGAAAATTCCACTCTATAGCTTTCAAATATCATTCTTTTTGTCAGTGAAAGCCAAAAAAAACCACTCCCTAGATATGTCAAATGTTTTTATTCCAAATTTGTAATTCTATTTGTACTGATAGGTTATAAGTCGTCCATGCGTAGGCAGGAATCTACCCTCTTTTTATTATCCTTTGATATTGGATAGCTCATAGCTGTGAGATATGGCGGTACAATTACTTGCTTAATTCAACCCCGTCAGGGTTTGAGATTCATTAGCCCATGATTTCAATCATGGGGAAAAATATGAAGCGATAGTAACCCGATAAGGGTTTCCTATTGATATATCAGATGATTTAAATCATCTGATGTCCTATAAAACCCCCGATGGGGTTCAGGTTGTATTATTCTTTGACCCAGTGAATAAATTCACTGGCTATCGAATAGAAAATCCCGTCGGGATTACTCTATGCTATCTGTTCACTGCTGACTAAACGTATTTTGCATAGTAGTTTTAGCGCCACAGCGCGTCCTATTTTTACAATACCAGAGTAGCCCCATGCACTTTCAGCCATTTCCTGCGTTCCTGATAATCAGGCATGATTTGTTCAACCAGAACCCAAAATTTATGAGAATGGTCATGCTGTTTCATATGAACCAACTCATGTACTATGACATAATCAATAATATCCAGCGGAGCCATTACTAACCGCCAACTAAAATTGACATTACCTCTGGCTGAACATGAACCCCACCTTTGCACTGCATTGGACATCTTTATTGTCTGGGGACTACATCCGGTAATTGTTGTAAAGTATCCAACTCTCTCGGACAGTACCCTCTGCGCCTCCCGCCTGAACCAGTCCAACAGTACTTTTTTTGCTCTGTGCTGATGCCTGGTAGCAAGATACAGCTTATCTGTAAGAACAACGGGTAGACTGAATGCATCAGATATCTCTAACTCATAGCTCTGTCCCAGATATAGAAAGCTCTCCCCTGCCATGTACTCTTTGGGTTTGACTTTCCTCTGATTGATAAGCTCAATTTTCTGTTCTATCCAGTTCTGCTTTCTCTGAATAAACGCTTCAATCACATCCAAAGACAGCTTAAGTGGCGCGCGAGCCTCCAACTCTCCTTCTTTGGTTATCATTAATGCCAGGGTCTTGCGCCTGGAGCGGATGAGGTTATATTCAATCATCAGAGTACAACAAATTATCCTGAATGGATATTTTTTCTGTTAACTCGAAGTGAGTCCTTAGAAGAAGGGATTACAAAAAAGGGTAGTGGATCTGACCATTTAGATGTCATATGATTGGTGTAGATAGCCTGAGCCCTGATATTATATAGGTTAAATTCTTCAAAACGTATTGAAATAACCTGGTAGTATTGTCCCTGATAGGTATCTTCAGTATAGTATAATGGATGTGCTCCATCTGCATCAATATCAATATTAAAATCCCAGGCATAGTATTCATTATCTGCTGATTTTATAGTGAAATCCACAACACATGGACAACTATGTGATTCAGATATAGATGCCGTAATAGTAGGCGGTATGCTGTCAAAATATACCTGCAGAGTATCAGAAAACTCAGATACTAACGAACGTTCGTCTTTACATCTCACTCTTATACTATACAAACCACCGCTCCAGGCCAGTCTGAGAGTAATCAATTTATTGTTGGGGAAAAAGGATGTCCAGTTTGTCAATTTCGGTGCTTGTTTATTATCTTCCAGATTGACCAATTCAACCTGGTATGCTAATCTGTCAGCTTCCATGTCATTACTTTTTAAACTCATTTCAACAGATTCATGTGGTATTATATAATGCGAGGAAACCGAAAACTGTGGAATCGTAGGTGGTTTGTTATTCTGTGGTTCTTCCGGCATTGGCACACATCCCGTTAACAACGCAGTAAAAGCAAATAAAATCCATAGTACACTTGTAATATTGCGATCTATCTTCTTCTTCATTTAAATTCCCATTTTCATAGATATACCGAGTTTTAATAATGTGTTTGGAGAACTAAAGTTCCCTTTTAATCGAAGAGAAGAGTCTGGCTTAAAAAGGATGTCTTTTAGGGGGATTAATTGTTTTTGAGCTCCCAGGTAAACAGACTGCTTTTTTGTGACTTGTATTTGTAAACCCACTTCGCCATTACATCCCGCTGTTACTACTCTGTCAACATAGCTTGCATTACTGTCATCAATAGAAAATGATAATAATCCCACCAAGACCGATATTGATTGGCTGAATGATAATCTGCCCATTTGTTGGCTCGACATAATACCCACATTTGCATCAAAGCAACTTATTGATGATTCAAAAGGAATCCCTGAAACACAATTCTCTTCATCCTGTAAGTTTAGCAAATAATCTGCTTGCCAGATGTTCACACCCACTTTATAACTCAGATTGTAAAGCGGCTTTTTATACCAGATTTTCTTTACACTTGCGAAAGGACATATGTATGTTTGGGTAGTATTTTTACTGGAGATAAATTCAATTCCTTCTGAGAAACCTGATATAGAAAAATCAGGTTTACAATATGCAAATCCAAAATCTAACTCCGGTTCATATACGGAAGTATCTAATGAAAATAACTGATTTACAGCTAAAACAAGAATTACAATAATCAGATTCCTGATGATTCTCAATTTACTATATGCAGCCCATGAAGTGATAGAATTCTTCATTTATCTACTTTCCTTTATCCCTTTAATACTCTAACAAATGTTATAGCTTCCTCTTCTTTATCTTCTTCCCGACCAGCTTTTTGAGCTTATCATAAGAAGGCGGTGGTCCTGTATTTACTAAATCTGTATCAATATAGAGAGCATCGCTCAAGCCCCATTCTTCCATCACAGCTCTGTCGCGGGTATTGTACTCAACATATTCAACCTGATTGGGAAATTCTGCAGCTATGCGTTTCAGGCGTTCCATAGCTATATTCTTGGCAGAGCACCAGCCATGCACAAAGGCGCTGATTTTGACTTTATCTATTCCTGCTTCCGGTTTCTTTTCGGGCTTTCTCCATTTAGGAGGAATGGCATCTGATGTAAAAGGTTTCCACATCAGACGGGCAATACCATCTGCATCCACTTTTTTATAGCCATGTTTCTTGAACCAGGCTGCTTTCATCCAGAAGGGCAGAGCTATCCCCCAGGCAGCAATGCCTTTAGCTCCCAAAGACTTTACATCATCTTCGGCAGCCAGCAAAAGCGCTTTCCCTATGCCTTTCCCGGTCAGATTTCCCCGTCCCTTTTTATGCCCATGCACCCAGATGCAGTAGATAAAGTAACCGTCGCTGCCAACTAATGTGGAATGCTCAAAAGGAATATACTGAATAAAGCCTGCCACAACACCGGCATCATTCAAAGCAAGTTTCGCCCGCAAACCACGTTGACACATTTCTTCATACCAATGCTGTCTTTGGATACCCGAATCCTTCATATCATCTGACCATTCTTCCAGACAGATAAAGAAATCCTGCTCATATTCAGTTGTTAAATCAATTATCTGCATGTTACCTCCATAGCTATTTGCTCTGGACAACTGAGAACAGTTATCCTACTATCTTAGCATCACCTTCTTCATAAAGCCCCAAAACAGATACAAAACACTTTCCAAACCATGATGTTGGTGTCAATTTAATTTCATATAAAACACCTGAATTTTCTGCTCTCTGCATCTTCATTTATTATTCATTCATCTTTCATCTTGCTCTCATTTATCATAACTTGCGCTTAAGACACCCGCATGACACCCGCATGACACCCACATGACACCCAAATGAACATAGGCGAATCACTGGAGTATCAAAGGCGTATCACCCACGAATATTACGCGCAATCTAACACCACTTAGAGAAAGATTAATGATGAATGAATAATAGACAAAGAATGAAGTGGTAAATTAGTACTGGAAATTGAGTGGTATTGATATATCGAAAGATAGATGCTTAGATGATATGGTGAAAAGATGGATTGGTAATAAGGTAGCATGTAGTTCTGCATTTAGAGGCGGTACTAAAATACCAGAAGAAGAGCATTACCGGAGTTCAATTTGCCCTTTTCAGGCTTTTAGCAGATAACTTTTTGATTGGGGCAAATCTGACTTCGGAATGCGTTATCTGTAAAGGTTTTAGCTGAAGTTCGAAATTCCCTTATACAATGGTATCAATATTACACGTGACAAGGGAATTTTGAACTCCAGCTATACGCTTACTCATTTACTCACAGTGTCTTTGTGAAATGCTTTTACTTCACTCTGATCATTTTTTTGGTATAGGTATGTTTGCCGCCATTAACCCGGTAGAAGTAAATTCCGGTAGCTGTACTGATGCCACTATTGTCTTTGCCATCCCATTCCAGCTTGTTTTCTCCTTTAGGCAGCAATCCCTTACTCAACGTCTTAACTAATTGTCCTTTGATATTATAGATATCAACTTCACAATTCAAGGGGTCCTTTAAATCAAAAGAAATAGTGGTTTTATTGGTAAAAGGATTGGGGTAATTATTTTTCAAATCAATAATTGCAGCGCTTGATTCGGATAAATCTTCCGAAGAGACGTCACCATTATTAACTCTCTGGATAAAGAGTTTGGAAGAAAGAGTGGCAGGAGAATTGTACATGTTGTTATTTTCCCAGATAATATATCCATTATCCTCAGAAACGGCAGCATCGTAAGTATAATAATCACCAATGGATGCGACTATGTAACTTGAGGGAATTATGATATTTATATCTTCATCATAATAGTAGTGCATAATGAATTTCTCATGTGCAGACCGGAAATAAAACAGTGTTGCCAAAATACGATTATTAGTTAGCTGGAAGTTCTTAGTTGAGTAAAAATTACCATTAGTAACATCTACAGTCTGTAATGTATCAAGGGTTAGGTCAAGATTGAGTTTGTTTACACTGTAGGGGTAAAAAGAATAGCTATATATATGGGAATCTGAAGCAATGCTGTAATTTGAATAATCCCATACAATCCCGTTAAGCCCGAACTGTAGCACACCTGCTGAGTCAACCTTTTGGGCAAAACTCTGACCATGCAAAGAAGTACTGCCGGAGTTTTGAATAACATCCCAGTTAGTGAAGACGATAAAAAGTCCATCGGGAATACTCATTATTTTAATCAGGTCTTGAAAATCATAATCTGTTGTATATTCTGCAATTCTGTTGCCAAATGCATTAAAACCTGGTAAGGGCTGTCCATTTTCATCAATTTTCAGGAAATAAACTGCTTCTCCATAGGGTGCAAAATCCTCGTGGTCATAAGATTGCCAGCAAATCCAGTTTTCCACCATATTGACAGCATTGTAGTTATACGCGGGTAACGCAGGATTTGAAGAAGCTATCTGTACTCCGGTTGTGTTCCATTGGGGAGTACCGTTTGCATATCTCTGACCATAAATCCGGTAAGGCATATCAGTTTCGGCGGTTGTCCAGAGAAAATAGACTGAACCGTCATAATAATTAGCCAAATATTCCTTGATTTTTGATGAACTCTGGAAGATGACTTTGCCATTAGTTTCCCAAAGCTGATTAGCATTGGAATCCATTAGTTGTGCTTTTATATAATAATCACCTTGAATATTAAAATCTTTTGGGCTTTCCAGCCAATAAACTAAAATCTGGTTACCGGGAAGAGTAATAGTTTTTACACTCCTGATTACTTTTTTAACATCGGTATTCAGAGCTTGCCCGCCTGCCGGTAAAAGCAGAGCTCCATTATTATCTACAATCTGATAAGTAATCGTAGAATAAAAATCATAAAAATCATTCACGTAGCCATTGTAATTCACCCAGAACACAAAAGCCTTATTTGGTAATGCCACTACAACCTGACTTGTGGTACCGCCCCTTGAACCTGTTTTTACCTGTAAACCAGATGCCTGATACAGAAGATTACCGTTTATATCAATACTCTGTCCATATATTCCGCTTTGTTGACCACGATTTTCATACCAATTTACCGATAATCTGTTATCAAACAGAGTTGAAAAGCAATAGGATAAATTGTTGTTAGTAATGTCAGTTTGAGCAAATTGTACAGGCTGTGCCCAAACATTGCCGGTAATGGATATATGTTGAGCGAACATAGTCTTGGCAGGATTTTGCTGTGTGCTATAATAATCATACACCACATAAACACCCTCAAGATTATCATATACATTAGAATTCAAGTTACCGAAACACCCGTTTGTTTGGAGTGACGAAGAATCAACAGTTATACCATCATTCTGCCAGAGCATCTGACCATTAAAATCAATCTTTTGAGCCTTGATTGCTGAAGATGTCCTCCACACAATAATAATATTTTGCCCTACCATTGCATAATTGACACTACTTATATAACTTGTTGATGAATTATCCACGACAATCGTGTTTTCCCATATCACATTGCCATTAGTGTCATACTTTGAAGCAATGACCTGATGATTAAACTGAGCAAACAGGAGAAAGCTGTTATCGCCTGTGTAATAGATATCAGAAGGTCTAGTATCTGATTCGCCGGTTATTGGAAAAGGCACATATTTTTCCCATATTATCTGCCCGGATAAGTCTACCTTTTTTATAACATTCTGCGTTGGTTGCAGATACTTTACGATAATGCTGTTATCAGGCAAAAGAATAGCTTTAAGATTCCAGCAATCACCGGTTTCGATAACTAATCCTGCCGGTGTAAAAGACACAGTCCCATCAGAATTTAAATGCTGTAATACATTTGGGGAACTGCCATAACACTCTGCTATAAAATATGCACCACCACTATTGTCAGGAATGCATATACTGTTGGATATTAAAGTATTTGTAACAATGGATATACCTGAGTTGGAATCCCATAATTGCTCACCGCTTGAGTTTAGTTTGTAACCATTGAGACTTAGCCCACCGCTGTTAAATATTATAATAAAATTGCCATCACTTGTTTCAATCATGTGCAAAACATCACCACCCCGGGGGAGTTCAGGCATAGTATCCCATTGAGGTATCATCTGAGCCGAGTATTTCTGTACATATCGTTTACTGTTGTCACCTGCAGATTCTTCCCAGGAAAGCACTATGCAATTATCAACGGTTTTGCATCCTTCACCGGAATAGTAAACATTGTTGAAATCAGTCAATTTAACGGGCTCATTCCAACATACTTCCGCACAAAGGAACGAAAAGGACAAAAAGTATAAGATTGAACAAACAAAGAGTTGCTTCATGCTTACCTCTTAATAAAAAGAAAATGATTTAATAATTCATAAACTTTTTCAATTAATGGAATATGTCAAGTAATATCGGTGCATTTTGCTTCGGAGTGTTAATATTCTCTGTTCGTATCTTCTGTTTTCTTCTTTGGGTATAAACATAACTCAGACCAGCAATGAATGTGAGATAAGTATTCTTGAGGGAAATCCCTGTCTGTATTGTATTAAATTTGAGTTGTATGTAAATTCTTGACGATTTACAAGCAAGCAGGAATAGGGTAAAGTATAAATGATTGTGATTTTAGCGTGAACCTGATGATTGAGGAGAAGCAATGAAAAAGATATTATGGATTGTAGTGATTGCCATCGTGTTGTTGCTAGGCTGGCGGATATTTCAGAAAGTTACTCAAAAAGGCGAGACAGATGGAAAAAGCAAAGGGAAATCCGGAATGGCGACTCCTGTGGAGATAACACCTGTGCAAATTGCTACAATGCAGGATATGGGCAGATTCGGTGGCTCCTTAAAACCAAGAGCAGCCTTTACTCTGGCTCCAAGAGTTTCGGGTCGGTTGGAAAAGCTATTGGTACATCTGGGAGATAAAGTTGCTAACGGGCAACTTGTCGCCACGTTAGATGATGCAGTATATCAGCAGGAACTGGAACAAGCTAGGGCAGACCTTGCAGTAGCTCAAGCTCAGGTAGAACAAATGCGTCTCGCTTTGAAAGCCAGTGAAGGCAATTGGAATAACATCAAGAATTTATTTAATAAACAATATGAATCTCAGGCAGTTATGGACCAGGCAGATGCAGACCATGCCTCAGCCCAGGCAAAATATGATATGGCAAAGGCAACTGTGCAACGTGCCCAGGCTGTTTTTAAGAAAGCAGAAATCCAATTATCCTATACTCAAATCAAAGCTGTCTGGTCAGGAGGTGGAAAAACACGTCTGGTCGGAGAACTATTTGCCAATGAAGGAGATTTGTTAACAACCAGTTCTCCCATACTAACAGTGGTTGATAATAGTATAGTTACAGCAGAAATCGACGTAATCGAGCGCGATTATAACCGCATTAAAATAGGACAACCTGTCGAAATACAAACCGATGCATACCCACAGCGGTCTTTCCCCGGAAAGCTGGTTCGTCTGGCACCTGTTTTGCAGGAAGCTTCACGTCAAGCCAGAGCCGAGATTGATATCCCTAATGCTGATGGTTTGCTCAAGCCGGGTATGTTTGTGAAAGTGCAGATAGTTTATGCCCAGCACAATAAGGTGACTGTAGTACCTATTGCAGCTATAGTGCAACGTGACAGTAAAACCGGAGTGTTTATTGCAGATAAAACCGCTTTAACAGTACGCTTTGTACCTCTCACTATCGGAATCAAAGACGAGCTTAATGCTGAAGTATTAGATTCTGCTCTTACAGGTGACGTTGTAACTCTCGGACAGGAACAATTGCAGGATGGTGGAAAAATAAAACTATCTCAATCCGGCGAAAAGGATAAGAGCGCTAAAGGTAAGAAAGGAAACAGACCATGAGTCTGGCACAGAAATCAGTCGAACGTCCCATTTTCACCAGCATGATAGTGCTGATAGTGTTGATTCTGGGTGGACTGGCACTATCGCGTCTGCCGGTTGACCTGATGCCGGATATTACATATCCAACCTTAAGTGTTTCTACAGATTATGGCAATGCCAGCCCGGAAGAAATGGAACAGCTTATTACCCGACCGATTGAACAGGCTGTAGCTGCGGTACCCGGAGTGCAGTCTATTGAATCTGAATCAGGCGAAGGTAACAGCAATGTAAGGATTTCCTTTAACTGGGGTACCAATCTTGATTCTGCATCCAATGACCTGCGAGACCGTTTGGACAGAGTTACAGCTAATCTCCCTGATGGTGCCGGCAGACCGACTTTGCGTAAGTTTGATCTGGCAGCAACTCCTATTCTGGAGTTGGGTGTCACCAGTAAACTTCCTGCTCTTCAACTAAGACAACTGATAGATAATCAAATTGCCTACAGGCTTGAACGCGTACCAGGTGTTGCTGCTATCAATGTGCGTGGCGGTCTGGTTCGAGAGATTCATGTAAATCTCGACCCGGAGAAAATCAAAGCGCTGCGTTTACCACTTGAGCAAATAATAAATGCACTCAAGAATGCAAACATTAATTTGCCTGCCGGTTCTATAACCAGCGGAAATAACGAAATCACAATCCGCACACCAGGTGAATTCCGTAATCTGGAAGAACTACGAAACTCAGTGGTTCTGGAACGCGGAGGGACATCAATTACCTTGGGACAACTGTCTGCAGTAGATGATTCATGGGCAAAAGTAACACGTTTTACAAGAATTAACGGAGAACCTGGTGTCCAGATTTCCTTAAATAAACAATCTGGAACTAATACTGTGGATGTAGCTAAGGCTGCTCTGGCAGAGATCAAAAAAATCAATATTGATTTTCCTCAGGCAAAGCTTGTGCCAATCATGGATAGCTCTATATATATCCAGCGTTCTATCGGCAATGTAGGTTCTTCAGCTTTAATCGGTGGTATTTTGGCAATACTAATCTTACTGCTGTTTTTACGTAATATCAAGAGCACCGCCATTATCTCGACTGCAATTCCAATTTCGATAGTAGCAACTTTTGGATTGATATACTTTAGCGGTTTTACATTGAACCTGATGACTCTGGGAGGATTGGCACTAGGAGTAGGCATGCTATTGGACAATTCCATCGTGGTGTTGGAAAATATCTATCGCCTGCGAGAAACCGGAATGAGCCGTAAAGAAGCTGCTGTAGCCGGCACTGATGAAGTTGTAGCGCCTATTATTGCCAGCACTCTCACTACTGTGGTTGTTTTTCTGCCTCTTATTTTTGTACGTGGCATGTCCGGTGTTATGTTTAAGCAATTGGCATACGTTGTATCATTTTCCATCTTTTGTTCCTTGGTTACTGCTCTTACTTTGGTTCCTATGCTTTCCAGCCGGTTACTTACATTAAATGACCCAAACGAAAAACCCGGTGAAGGCTTAAGAGAAAGGATTTATCACGGAGTGGGCAGATACTTGTCCATAATGGAAGCCCAGTATAAGAAATTGCTGCATTATGTTTTAGACCATCGGCTAAGTGTCGTGGTAATTGCTTCAGTATTATTAGTTTTTAGCATTATCCTCATTCAGTTCATAGGTAAGGAACTGATGCCGGCTTCTGATGAAGGCGAAATCCGGGTAAACGTAGAAATGGAAGCCGGGACAAAACTGGAAATCACTGATGCAAAGATGAAACAGGTGGAAGCAATAGTAAAAAAATCAGTTCCGGAAATACAAAACATGGTAAGTTCTATAGGCGGTGGCGGTTGGGGTGCTGCTTCATCGAATACTGGTTCTTTAAGGATTTCCCTTGTAACGCAAGCTGAAAGAAAACGCTCCAGTGAAGAGGTTTGTATCCAATTACGCAAATTACTGGGAAATATAACCGGAGCGAAGATACGCGTGAATCCCAGTATGAGTATGATGACCCGTGCAATGTCAGGTGGTGGTGGACGGCTCGAAGTGGTAGTGCGAGGACATGACCTGGATAAAGGGGCAATCATTGCCAGGCAGGTTCAGAAAATAGTTGATTCTGTGAAGGGAGTTACTGACAGCAATCTCAGCCGTACAACAGGTTCTCCCGAAGAACTGGTTGTGGTTGACAGGCAAAAAGCTGCTGAAATGGGACTCTCTGTTGAGCAGATAGCTCAGATGCTGCAAACCGTGTTATCAGGCACAAAAGCAGGCAGCTACAGGGAAGGTGGCAAAGAGTACGGTATTCTGGTGCAGGTGGATGAAAAAGACAAAGTTAGCCTGGATGATATACTTAACCTTACTATAACAAATTCAGCCGGGAACCCCATAGTTCTCCGAAATGTTGTATCTGTAGAATCCGGACGAGGTGCTTCCCAAATTGAACGCCAAAATCAGGAACGTGTGACCACCGTGAATGCAAACATCAGCGGAAGGGATATGAGCTCAATCGTTGGAGATATACGCGCAAAGCTTCATGATGTGGCAATACCGCAGGACTTTGCTGTTGTCTTTGGCGGAGATTATGAAGAACAACAGAAATCTTCAAGAGAACTGATGGTTGGATTTATCCTGGCTTTAATCCTGGTATATATGGTTATGGCTTGCCAATACGAGTCTCTGAGAGACCCTTTTGTCGTGATGTTCTCTGTCCCCATGGCAGCAATAGGAGTAGCTTTGATGCTATTCCTCACTAATACAACTTTCAATATCCAATCCTATATTGGCTGTATCATGCTGGGGGGAATTGTAGTAAATAACGCAATCCTGCTGGTAGATACCACTAATCTGCTGCGTCGCAGGGATGGCATGCCTGTGCGTGAAGCTATTGAAGAAGCAGGCAGAAGACGTCTACGCCCTATCCTGATGACAGCCTGCACAACTATACTTGGTTTAATTCCGATGGCTATTGGAATGGGTGAAGGTGGAGAAGCTCAGGCTCCCCTTGCCAGAGCTGTGGTTGGTGGAATGATTAGTTCCACTCTCATCACACTGGTATTCATCCCCGTCATATATTCTTATTTCGAAGAGAAATCCAGGAAGAACAAGATAGTCAGTTGATACTGATAACGAAAATTTGTGTATTAAAAGATAAAAGTTGCCCAAAACACAGAGGGTAATTATTATGGTTTTATTGTATGATAAATTTACACAAGCTTATTTAAAAGCAAGGAGATATGATGTTAACTAAAATGAAAGGTTTGTGCTTGCTGATTGTGATAATCGTGATGGCAACGCTTCTGTTTGCCGAAGAAGTACAAAAAAAGGATGATACTGGTATGACAAACTTAATGAACAAGAAAGTAAATGTAACGATGAAAACAAGCCAGGGAACTATCGAACTGGAATTATGGCCTGATATGGCACCAAAGACCGTGGATAATTTCGTAAAACTGAGTAATGATGGGTTCTATGAAAACACTTATTTTCACAGAGTAATTCCTGATTTTATGATTCAGGGCGGCGATCCCAATACAAAAGACGCTGACAGAGCTAATGATGGACAAGGTGGACCAGGCTACAAGTTTGAAGATGAAGCCTATATTAACGGAACTCCGATGACAGGTGCTATTACAACCGAAGAGACTGCAAGAACCATCTGGAGTGATGTTATTCTTCCCTATATCCAGGCTAATGAAGCAGCACCCGATACGTCTGTTAAAGCTGTGTTTGATGCCGTCATTAAAGCACAGAACGGTGAACCGATTATGGCTCACACAATTGAATGGTTTGTTGAAAAAACAGGTTTTACAGGAGTTCTTGCAAAAAAAGATGTGAAGCATCCCGTAGCTTATGGAACAATCTGCATGGCAAATAGCGGACCTAATACAAACGGTTCTCAGTTCTTTATCGTTACAAAAAAAGATGGAGCTGATTGGTTGAATGGCAAGCACACTGTATTTGGAAAGGTTACCAAAGGTATGGACATCGTACATAAGATTGAAGCATTACCTCGTGATAAGAGTGACAATCCCCTGGTGGATAATCAGGCATTCATCCAAAAGATTACCGTTAAAAAATAGTTGCTGATCATCCGCTACAGATAATTACTGAGGTTTATACGAAGGCTATATATACTTTTGAAGATGAGCATACAGGCAAGATATATGTCCTGATTCCAAAGATCAGAGAAGTAGCTACAGCTTTAGGCAATATTGTAATTACCTTTGATAACGGAGATAAAAAGTCTTTCGATGTGAGTAATCTGAAGCAAACCCTTGATCATCTGATTTTATCCATAGAAACCTACTATACTGATTCTATGAAATGAGGATAGGGTTATATCAAGTATTAACATTGGAATGATTAAGACTTTTGGACCATATCTGCCCTTTTACAACGCAGATAAGATATTACTTTGAGTAAAATTAATTAAAGACAGTCCTTCTACTATGGACTGTCTTTTTTTGTAAAAAAAGCATAGACAAATAGCACTCCCTTTTATAGATAGAATCCATGCTTAATATCAATAACAGTTGTTTAGATGGAGTTAAAATATGCTTGCTGGTTTAATTGATTTACATGCTTTTGCGTTAGAGTACTTCACTCCTGAAACTATCTCGCAGGGTTTGAGAGTTGCCTTGATTATCCTGATAGGCATTCCATTAATACGAATCCTTCCCAAAGTCACCGGCAAGGTCATTCAAAACAAGTTTTCTACTCAATCTGAGATGCTAATCAAACGCTCAATATACTATCTGGGTGTGATTATCATACTGATTACAGTTCTCAATGAGCTTGGTTTCAAAATATCCGCTTTACTAGGAGCAGCAGGTATATTTGGTATAGCTATTGGTTTTGCTTCTCAAACCAGTGTATCCAATATCATCAGCGGTATCTTTCTAATTTCCGAAAAACCTTTCATTATTGGTGACTCCATCCAGATTGGCAATACAACAGGAACTGTCATATCCATTGACCTGCTCTCAATAAAAGTTAAAACTGTTGATAACCGCTTTGTCCGCATTCCAAATGAAAACATGCTTAAATCCGAAGTGACAAATATTACCAGGTATCCTATCCGCAGACTAAACCTCAATTTAACAGTTGCATACAATGATGACCTGGATAAGGTAATAACAGTCCTTCAACAAATAGCCTTTAAAGAACCTATGGCGCTTAAAAACCCTGAACCTGTAGTTTTAATCGAACAATATTTAGCTACGGGAATACATATACTGTTTGGAGTTTGGAGCACTCAGGATAACATCATCCCTATCAAGAACCTATTGATGTTGAAAATTAAGGATGAATTTGCGAAACAAGGAATTGGTATTCCCTATACATACATTGCCGTTTCGTCAGAGATATCAGATCAAGAGCAGCCCGCATGACGATTAAAGGAGTTATCTTTGATCTGGACGGTACGCTGATAGATACTTTAGAAGATATTGCCGATGCTGAGAATAGTGCATTAGCAGAGCTTGGTTTACCTCCACTTGAAGTCAGTAAATACAGATGGATTGTCGGGGGTGGAGCTGAGAACATCGCTCAGAGACTGCTTCCATCAGACCAGCAAACTGAAAAAAACATCAACACATTTGTGGAGAGATTCCGTTACTTTTACCATCAGAACTGGCATGCCAAAACTCATCTGTATCAAGGCATATCAGAATTGCTGCATGCGCTTCGAAAGAAGAATATCCCGATATCTATCTTATCCAATAAACCTGAGGAATTTACTTTGAAAATAGTTGATTTCTTCTTTCCGGTTGTTGACACCAGTCTGGAGGGTTCAATCTTTACAAGTGTTTACGGTCAACGCCATGGGATTCCGACAAAACCAAATCCTGTAATGGCTTTGCAAATTGCTGATGCCTGGAAGCTTGAGCCGGAACAAATCGGGTTTGTTGGAGATAGCGATATTGATATTTTCACAGCTCACAATGCAGGTATGATATCTATCGGAGCAGAATGGGGATTCAGGGGTAAAGATGAATTAATCTTGAGCGGGGCTCAAATCTTGCTCAAAGAACCTCTTGATTTATTAGACTATATAGATTAGGAATTTGATATGAAAAGCTACCGTAAAGAACTCTGGTTTAATACTGCTCAGCGCAGGGAATTTGTGAATATTACCTCACAGATTGATACATGTATAATTGAAAGTGGCATTCAGGAAGGTCTGTGTCTGGTTAATGCTATGCATATTACAGCCAGCGTTTTTATCAACGATGATGAACAAGGTTTGCATAAAGACTTTGAAAAGTGGCTGGAAAAGCTTGCCCCGGAACTTCCACACTCACAATATGCACATAATGGTTTTGAGGATAATGCTGATGCACATCTTAAGAGACAGATTATGGGCAGAGAAGTCGTTGTAGCCATCACTGAAGGTAAGCTGGATTTTGGTCCTTGGGAACAAATCTTTTATGGAGAATTTGACGGTAAAAGACGTAAACGTGTTTTAGTAAAAATCATTGGTGATTAGATTATTTCTGCCTACAAATTTATTATAATGAGGTGCAATTGTCTAGTAAATTACTGATAGTGTTGGGGATTATTGCAGCTGTCGGACTAGGTATTCTGATATATACTACTCAGACTGCCCCCCTTTCAACTGACGCCTTTGTTGAACCGATAAATATTTCTTCTGACCCGATTCAGACAACTGATTCGGAAACGATACTGCCTCCTTTGACCTATGGAAATGCAAAATTCTTTTTCACTGTCAAAGCAAAATACAAGATCAGTGGAGTTCTTGTGAGTAAAAAAAGATACACCAATACTCACTGGAGCAGGCTTTCTCCTTATGATTATGCAATCTGTTGGGGAGATGTGCCAGGAATGTTTCCGTATGTGAAGTTTAGTCAATATGGCAGATTTTGCCATTACAGATACAAACAATCTGCCCCCGTTGCCGTAGAATATTTAGCTCAACACATGTCAAACAATCATATGATACCATCTAACTTAAACATCCGCAGGGCTTTGAAAGTAGCTAAAAAGAAAGAGTTGGTAGAAATTGAAGGTTATCTGGTTTGTATTATTGCAAATGTCGAAAAACATGGAACTACAAACTGGAATACAAGTACAATCAGAACTGATACAGGAAATGGAGCTTGTGAAATATTATACATAACGAAGTTGCGAATAAAAGATAAGGTCTTTGAATAAATTTTAGCCTTTTTTGATATAAGCTCTGACAAGTCTTAAACCGATGCTGCTATATCTTCCGAATGGTGATTCGCTACCGCGACCGGTACTACGTTGATAGTTTTTACTATCAGCCCATGACCCGCCTCTAAGAACACGGTAAGCTCCATATTCAGGACCCATGGGGTCATGTGTTTCTGCCAAACCGTAATTATCGTACCAATCCCAGCACCACTCCCACACATTACCACTCATGTCATAAATGCCCAATTCATTAGCCTGTTTCTGACCGACATTTTGAGTCTTATAGCCGGAGTTATCCTTGTACCATGCCACTTGATTGACGTCATCACTGCCTGAAAATATTTTAAAATTGGTACTGTTTCCGCCTTTTGCGGCAAATTCCCATTCAGCTTCAGTTGGAAGCCGATAACCATTTGCTTTCAGATTACATGTTATTGTCCACCTGAAAGCATCGTTTTTATTCTTATTCAGAGAATTATCTTTTTCTTTGTTAATCGTATAGCATGGAGTGAATCCTGCCATCGCACTCAGCCTGTTACAAAACTCAACGCTGTCATACCAGCTAATCTGATCAACAGGTAGATTGTAACCCTCAAAGTTGGAAGGATTATTATTCATAACGAGATTCCAGACCTTTTGAGCCACTTGTGTAGTGCAGATTAAATAGGGACTGAGTTTGACGTTTTGAACCGGCTTTTCATCACTTCTACCGGTACTGGAACTATCCCCCATCAAGAAATTGCCTTCTTCAACCAAAACCAGGTCATAGTCAGCCAATACTTTTCCGGTAAAGAAAGTGAATGTATCCCTGAATATCTTTACTGCATATTTTTGCTTTTTCTTTTTTTCAACTTCGCGGTTCTTGGTAACAAATTTGGATTCTTCTCTTCGATACCATGTCGCTTGTCTGATAACTACTTTTTCCCGATATGGTTCTACAACTTTTACAAGCACATCGTGCTCGACAAAGATATCTCCCATCTCGACGGTATAAAACCACGGTTTTAGTTTGAATTCTTCCCAGTCACGTTCCGTTTTACTCAAGTCCAGAAGCGACTTACCGCTGGTAAAGTTATCAATCCTTTTCTGTAGGTCAGCAGGCATATTAGAGCTTCTTAGGGCATTTATATCAGCAGTGATTTTTGATTTATATTTGTTGTTCTTTTCTTTTCTAAGTGACTCAAGATACTCAGTCAATTCTGTTTCATGATTTTGAAAATCTCTGTCTGCAATTGATTTTAAAGCATAGAAAGTGTCTTTTTCTATTGCGTTCTCCAGGTATTTGAATGATTCTTTCACATTCCCATCAGCAATCATGAGCTTTGCCATTTGAAAAAATGCCTCTGCCAATCCGGGATTATTTTCTATAGCTTTACTTGTGTAACTTTTGGCATTTGATATATCCCCGAGGCAATAAGCAGCCCAGCCGGCGGCAAGATAGGAATACGCCGCATCAGCCGGTCGTTTATTGATAATAAGTTCTGCCGAATCCAGAAATGCCTTAACTGCTTTTTCTAAATCAACCAGTTTTACATCACAATTGTAATAACCCAGATGGATTATCCCCAACAATTGATAAAAACGCCATTCTTCTTTATATCCGGAAGATGTCAGGTCTCCGTTAATCGAATTATTTATCTCTTCAAGGGCAAGCTCAAAGAGCTCATTATCAAAAGCTTCACGCGCTTTCTGAAAATGATTGAATGCTAAGGTTTGTTGAGGAGTATCAGCATCTTTTACCAAATCACTCAAGCTATCACTCAAACCACCAAGTCTGGCTATTAATTTGCCAAATCCCCAGTGGAAGGTCGGATTAAGCTCTGAAGACTCTGCAGAAGATTCCAATACCTCATAGCTCAAGCGTACAAATCCATTACCGGGTGAATCAAGTGTTTTTACATTGTAGATGGCAAGACTATCAGCGTTGGCAATTAAATCCAGATTTTTACTTCTTACGTTTATAACTACGGTCATATCCGATTTTGAACGCTCATCTGGAAAACCAGCATTTTTAAGATAGTCTAAATATGTGTCTTTTTTGCCAAATACAAAGTATGACGTACACTTCTCCTAGTTAAAAACTGTATTCCAATTGCAATATTCTATCCTCAAACCTGAGATGTACTTTACTTTTTTCCGCTTTAAAGTTATAAAGATGAGCATCCACAAAGGCATCAGCTATAGATAAAAACATAGTTGTTCCAATCCACCAGTAGTCACTTCTCAAGTCATTGCGGTAGTTATTTCTTTGCTGATGATTATACAAATCAATACTACTGTTTGAGCCGTCCATAAGCGAGTGATATTTATCCATTTTGTTGTAGTCACTGATAGCCTGATTTATCAAATACCCCTGCATTCCCATCACAACTACTGCTTTAATGTAACCGTGGGTATAGATTTGTCCGCCACCCGGTACTACTGTAGAATACAGCATCGCTCTGTAGGGATTTTTTTCATATTTTACAGCATCTAAAGCGGAATAGCTGATTAGCACCGAAAACAGTAAAATGATAGCAGATTTAAGGTTCATTTATTCAGCATTTCCTTTAAAGACAATAGAAACAGCGGAATCATTATCTCGTGATGTCCTACAAAATAATATCCCTTTCCTCCGGGGAGAACCGGTCGCTGAACGATATTTACCATGGGTCTGTAGCTCAAATTCATATCGAATACTGCTGTACAAAAGTCTTTGAGCGGAAAGCCCAGATTTCTCACAACAGCAATTGCTTTTAGAAACACTTCAGGGATTATCACGCTGGAACCGAAATTTAAGAACACCCCTCCGTTATTCAGACTAATGAGGTTATTACAAAAAATGCGGAAGTCTCTCAGACTCGTCTCACCGATAGCGGCACCGTCAGCAGACTGATGCTGATGTATGATGTCTGTACCTACCGCCACGTGAACTGTAACAGGAACCTTGAGTTTATAAGCGTTTGCCAGCAGAGAGTACTCTTGATTGGGGGCAGTTTCAGACAGAGCTTTGCCTATAGCTTCACCCATGCCCAGCCCTTCCTCTTTTGCTTTTGTGACAATATTGTTTATTCCGTCGGCTGTATCAGCAGCCATCCCAAATGAACCATCTTCCAGTGCAGCAGCTACATCTTCGGAAGTTTTGCCAAACATGGCAATTTCATAGTCGTGGATAACCACCGAACCATTTGTGGCAATCCCCTTGATAGCACCCATTTGCATCAATTCAATTATCAACGGAGCTAAGCCGCATTTGATAACATGACCACCCACACCCAGAAATATTGGCTTGCCGGCTATTACTGCTTGAGCACAATAATCCAGAAGCTCTTTCATATCTTTGGCTTTGAGAATATCAGGCACTAAAGACCAGAACTCTGAGAGCTTTGGATTACCTGTTTTTGCAAACTGGCTATTATCTACTTTACTTGTTCTGTCTTTGACCTGATAGCGTTTAAGCTTGCTAACATCAATTTCTTTATAATGACTCATTTATCTAGTTTACTTTAGTTCCTTCGATGGTTTCCAATACCTTTCTTTTTCACTATAGATGCATCCACAATAAGACTGCCTGTATAGTCCGGCAAGTTTGGATAAATCTATACCTTCCTGCCAAAGATTACGCCAATCATGATAATAAAAATCCACTCCAAAGCGTCCGGCAATGTCTTCCCCGATTTCTTTAATCGTTTCGTGCTTCTGGTATTTACTGTAAAGCAATGTTGTTGTAAAAGCGTCAAACCCTTTCCCCATCGCTATCTGGGCAGTTCTTACCAAACGGAGTTCGTAGCATTTACTGCACCGTATTCCATCTGTAGCTTTCAGATACATATCGAGGTCATATTCATCCTGCCAGATAACAGGAATGTTTTCTTTTTCGGCAAATTCTTTCAAAGTATCTCTGCGTTTGATATATTCCGTATACGGATGAATATTGGGATTATACCATAATAAAGTAACATCCCATTCCTCTCTGAGCGTATTCAACGGAGCAATCAGACAAGGAGCGCAGCAAGTATGAACCAATAATTTCTTAGCGGACATAATGCGGTAAAACCTCCGGTAATATAATTGACATCTCCACAAGACCTGCAACCTTTCCATCTTTGTACCAAGGCTGCTGGACTATCATTTTTCGATGTCCTTCTTTCTCAATAGTATAAATATTGGGCTCACCTGTTTCCATGATTGACAATATCTTTTCCCACGAACTTTGTTTGTGACAGTCTTTGAGATTATGTCCTATCAAGTCTTTCCCACCATCGGCAGCAAAAGTCTCACAGGCTTTATCATTCATTTCAATAATATCACCTTGCCGATCACAAACTGTGATAGCAGCTGGATACTCTTTTACCCATTCAAAATCCATATTATTCCTATCTTTTATCTACCCACAGAGACACAGAGAGTAAAGAGAGAAAAGAGAGTCTGTTATAAAATACATTATACTCATCATTGTTGAGATTCTCTTTATTATCTTTTCCTTTGTGTCTTAGTGTCTTTGTGGTAAAATCCTTAAAATTCTTTTAAAAGTGAATTAGCTACAATCCCGCGCTGGATTTGGTTGGTTCCTTCATAAATCTGCAATATCTTGGCATCACGCATCTTCTTTTCCACCGGGTATTCCTTCATATAGCCATAACCGCCGCAGACCTGCACTGCATCTGTTGTTACTTTCATCGCTACATCAGAAGCAAAATACTTACACATGGCACTTTCTTTGGAATAGCTCTTTGCACCTGCATCTATCATTCTGGCAGTCTGCATAACCAATGCTCTGGCAGCTTCTATCTGAGTTGCCATATCTGCCAGCATAAACTGAACAGCCTGGAATGCCGAGATTGGCTTACCAAACTGGATTCTTTCATTGGCATATTTGGCTGCATATTCATAAGCGCCGCGTGCTACGCCAACTGCCTGAGCTCCCACCATGGGTCGTGATTTATCAAATACTTTCATCGCTGTGATAAAGCCTGTGCCTTCTCTGCCGAGTAAGTTTTCTGCCGGAATAACGCAATCTTCAAAAACAAGCTCACGAGTGGAATTAGCTCTGATGCCCATCTTGTTTTCTTTCTTACCAAAGCTGAAACCCGGAGTGCCTTTTTCCACTACAAAGCAGGAACAACCACGCGGTCCCTTGGTTTTATCGGTCATCGCAAATACTGTATAAATCTCGGCTTCTCCGCCATTGGAAATCCATTGCTTGGTTCCGTTTAAGACATAAGTATCGCCTTCTTTACGGGCAGAAGTCTTCATATTGCCCACATCACTTCCGGCTTCCGCCTCTGTCAGACCAAAAGCAGCTAGTCTGGAGCCTGTAGCTATCTGTCCCAGATATTTATGCTTCTGCTCTTCACTGCCGGCGATGGAAATGGGATACATTCCCAGCCCTGTTACACCAAAAGCCAGAGAAATGCCCATATCAACAGCACAAAGCTCTTCTGTCACAATTGCTAAATCAACTACTTTACCGCTGATTCCGCCATATTCTTCCGGGATCAGGACAGCAAACAAATCGCTTTGACGCATCACTTCCACTATATCCCAGGGAAATGTGCCTTCTTCATCATATTTCTCGCTCAAAGGCGCCATCTTCTCAATGGCAATCCGGCGTGCAATATCTCTCATCTCTTTTTGTTCATCTGTTAAAAAGTAATCCATAATTTCATCTCCGTATATCATTCTAACTAAGATTCTTCCAGTTTAAATCAGTATCCTGCATATAGTTGATTTCTGTCAACCAAAAACGTACCTAATGCAAAATAAACTGTAGTAGAAAAGACCTAGCTTAGAATTGAGGAATGCTGATCCTTACTTGCTTATTACGTTTGGACATGTGAGGCACATATCCTACGAACGTAGGTTACCTGCCTCAGGTGACCAGAATCAATGTTACCTGCCTCAGGTGACCAGGAATCCCTTTTCTTGCTCTTATGTTCTCTATCTGTGTTGTGTTTGACGCAGGGAGTCATCAGGGAGTCTACAGGGAGTTTGCGTAGACTTTAGTCCCCGATGACTTCCTGTAGATTCTCTTTAGAATCTGTACAAAATCCTCTGGTCAGTTAAGGTATAAACGGGAGATTAACAAGGGATAATAAGCAAGTAAGGATAGAGAAAGAATAAGAATAATAAGTATGTAGTTCTGCATTTATGCAGGTTGTTAATTATTGATCACGATGTATCTATCAATGGGAACCGGCATAAAGAGACTGTGCGAAAATGATTAAGCGAATAGCTGGAGTTCAAAATTCCCTCGCCAAGTGAAATATTGAAAACATGGTAAAAGGGAATTTCGGACTTCAGCTAAAACCTTTGATAACGCATTCCGAAGTCCGATTTGCCCAATCGCAAAGACGAATGCTGAAAGCTAAAGAGGGCAAATTGAACTCCGGTAATGCTCTTCTTTGTTATTTTCGCACAGCCTCTAAATGCAGAACTATTTGCATAAGATAATCCATAATTGCCCTTGTTGAGCCTATGTTAGCTGTAGGCACACTGCTGCCGGATTCCTTAGTTAGTTGTCTAAGGAAAGTCCGAGGGTCTACCCAGCAGCTATCAAGCACAATTTAAGGGCAGAACAGGTTTAGAAAGTAAGATTCCCGATGCCTCATTGCCTTTTCGGATGGCAACAAGGGCTCCACTGCGACAGGAATGACGGAGGCTTATGCTGCAAGTATCCGGCAAGTAATCAGTCTTACTATCATCTTACTATTAACTTACTTGATGCTTAATGATTTTAGTAAGCATAGCCCGGGTGGACTCCGGGTGGATAGTAAGACTGATTACTTGAAGGATTAGGGAATATTATAAATTGAGTATAGTGCCGTCCTACCTGACTCAGGTTTTCTATATCTCTGACCCAGTAATGAATTGCTGGGCTAATAAAATAACGTCCTACGGACTGAGAAAAAATACGTTGGGACATGTGAGGAACATATCCTACAGGCGTTGGTTACCTGCCTCAGGTGACCAAAGATAGATAAGCACAGTGTTCAATTCGTTTGGACAACCGAGGGCGGTTATCCTACAGTTATAACAAAGTAAGCAAATTACAAAACCGCCTGAAGGCGGGACTACATACGTATACTGTATTTGCTGCTCTGCGGTTCTGCGACTCTGCTGCTCTGCGGTTCTGCGACTCTGCTGCTCTGCGATAAGAATTAAATGAATTTTGTACCGTCTTACGAACTTTCTACAGTAATGAAAAGAGAGTTGACTTTTTATGAAACATTATAAATTTATCGCCTGACGCTAAAATATCAGATTTATTTTCTATAACACATAAGTGAATTCTCAGATAATCATTAGGAGTTGTTATGAAATTATGCGTGCTTGTGTTTGCGACCTTGTTGTTTGTTTTCGTGCTAAATGCCACGGATATTGACTATGATATCAGTCATTTCAAACCCACTGATTTGCTTGATTATAGTTTGATAATGGGATATAGTAATTCAGCCGGATATTCAATACCACTGGCTGATTATAAGTCTTCGTACTTAGCTAATGCATTGGGATTTAACGGTAATATAATCAAAGAAAAGAAGGATTATAAGCTGTCCATTTCCTCATATTTTTATCCCTCGCATTCTATCAGGAATTCTCAATATCCCAATGGCGATCAGTCTAATAAAGAAACGAGAACGTATGCCCGTCTTCACTGGGAAAATGATATCACATACAAACGATATTGGGACAAGCTATTTACAGAGTTCGGAGTAAGCGAAGAATATGATTATGCAACTGATAAAGCCAGATATGAACACCCGTTAAGTGTTGATAAATTTACGATTAGAGAATATGAACTATGGAGTACTTATTCAATCTCCATCGGCTTGGGCAGGTTATACGAAAGCCAGGAAGCATATCTTGCCTGGTACATTTTTAAAGAGCTTGATAAAAACGAATGCTTAAAACCGGATTATACATCTGCATCAATCGATTCACTGGCAAGTGTACTATATAAACTCAGGAGTGTGCATGTAATAGACCCTTATCAAAAAACGAGAGCAAAAATGACAGCCCTGATAGATTATCTGAAATCAACCGGGTATGTAGATAGCAGTAAAGAATCCAGAGCAATTGCTATATTAATTCAACTGTGGCAGGTGAATGGAAATCAGAGATTGACAGGGGCTGAAATAGCAATAACTCCCAGTTCATCTACTTATAATACAAAGCGAACGAGGAATAGTAATAATGATGATTACCATGATTCCGCAACAAGTTATTACGGAACTCATAATGTGACACTGAGCTTTAGATATGAAAAGCCTATTCATACAATATTTCAACTGCAACACCAAACTACTCTGTCACAGCTTTGGGATGATTATACCGGGCATAGTGACTCAGATTCTTCAAGTTATCATTGGCTACCTTACACACGATTTTATACTACATCTTCTTTTACCTGGTATCCCGATTTCCGAAGCTCAGCAACATTCCGGTTAAATGGCGGTTATCAGTATAAGAATATTATGGATTACATCATAGTCGGCAATACAGAAAATACAAAATCAAGCGGGTTAAGAGGTAAAGACCGTGTCTTAGACTGTACCGCTCAATTGGCATATTCAAGATTCTTAACAGAAAGAACATCCTGCAATGCCAGATTAACTGGAAATTACGAGTGGCAAAGAGTAGAACAAGCGCCTTTGAAGCAGGAAAAAAGTATTGGCTTTGATTTTATTATTAACTACTCGCTGTTTTAGCCATAACAAAAAAAAAGGGAACGTCAGAATTGCTCAAACGTTCCCTTTATATATATAATTATGCTATTTCACAATTTTGGTATACATCACGCCACCACTGGCTGAACCAAAACAACCGAGAGCGTTCTTTACACCGCCATAGTAGTAACCTTCCGGCATAAATTTGTACTTGTAGCTGTTATCATCAAGGATGTAGGCAGTTATTTTGTATCTGCCGTAGAAGACAAAACCCTGACGGTAATCAGTCAGGCTGACGTACCAATTGTTGTCTGTGTGTTGTTTGGATACAAATCTGCCCATGATGTTTATCCTGCGGATTGTCTCACCAGAAGCTTGATTGTAGTTTGGTTCCAAATCTTGTGTTGGGTGTTCCTGCCCCATAAAAACCGTTGTAAATTCCAAATCGGTGGAAAATTCTTCCAGACAATACAACTCAACCATATAGTTTATGCTTTGATAGCCATTTACCTTAACTGTTACAGGATAATGCTGATCGATTGATGGATAAGATATGGAAGATAAGGTATCTGTGGGATCAGTAGTATATCCCTGCCCGGCAGGAGGCGTATAATTGAAGTTGGGAATAAGCTCTGCAGTCTTGGGCACAGTTGTTTCTGCGGTAATTAGTTTGTTATATCCGGGGATTGTGACTTCAGCTTTGTAAGTATATTCAGGCTGAATTATATGATTTGCCGGGTCTATATAGAAAGAAAGAATCCGCTCTGTACCCGGAATCGGATATGAGACAACGCTTAAAGAGAAACTCAGGGTGTCCCCATCCGGGGCAGTCTGGATAATCTTTACACTTGCATTACCAACAAATAGCTCTGCTGAATTAAGATTGGATAGAGAAGTGCTTTTGCCTATCCAGACAGGATTATCAAGAGAGATAGTGGTTCCTGACTTTAAAAGTGCATTCAGAGTATAGTGAGTCTGAGTGTATCTCTTCGGGGAAACAAAATCAGTACAGGAAGTAAGGAACAACGCTGATACAGCTATCAATGATATCAGAACGAGATTCCTGCAGCTTAGGAGTTTGGCTATTCTATTTGTTACTAAGTTAATCATTTTTAACCTCACCATTTTACATTGACGCCGATAAAAGGCACCAGTGGAAACTGACCACTATCTGACTTTTTAAGGACAGCATTACCTTCATCATTGTAAACAATATAGTAATCTCTTCCGCCGACATTTTTATGGTTTAGGACATTGATTATTTCAAAATAGGGCTCAATTGTGCCCCAGGACTTAGTCCATTCATTTTTAACGCTGATATCAAGCCTGTTATAAGCCGGTAATCTAACCCTGTCTTTGTAGCTGTATAATATCTGGAATTGGTCACCATCAAAGAATACGCCTTCCGGCTTTTCTGTAGGCTGTCCGGTTGAATATGAATAGTTCATGCCAATCTTTACATCTCCACCCCAGAGCTGTTTCCCTGTGTTTTCAGTTAAATTATAAGTCTCAACTATATTGAGTTGGTGAGTTTTATCATATTTAGGGTAGAAATACTCCGGTTCATCTGTTTGTGGATTTATATTCATACCTTCCATTTTGCGTTGGGTCTTGCCAAAGGTATATCCGATGAAACCTTCTATGCCTTGCCAATCGGTTCTGAGCAGAGTATCGAAACCATACGTATAGCCTTTGCCTACATGAAAAGTGTCTTTTAACTGCCCGGTCTGATTGTCCCATGTATAGTCGGTTGCTAAGTTGTACTCCAGAATATCATTATAGGTTTTGTAATACAATTCCAAATCAAAATTGAGGTAAGGAGAGAGTTGATTTTTATAACCAAGAATAAAATGGTCAGACATACTGGGATTCAAACTGCCATCCAAAGGAAACCACAAATCAAAAGGTGTGCTGACACCCATAGACATCAGAGTCAGATATTGATAATAGCGTCCGTAATTTACGTAAACATTTTCTGCCACATCAAGCTTCCTGCGTAATGATACACGCGGTTCAAGCCTTAAAAATGAAGCATCTTTACAAGCCGGAAGATTGATATCCAGAGAATTGTAATTTGATAATCTCAGTCCGGGCTGAAAAGTCCAGAATTCATCAATATCCCAAATATCCTGGACATATACTCCGGAAGTTAAAGCAGAGAGCTTGATATCCGGCAATGTGTTAGCATCGATTTGGTAGCTGGTATCAACTAACAGTTTAACCTGATTCCATTTCAATTCCAAGCCAAAATCAACCTGATGATTGTTATTGGCTTTCCAGGAAAACATTTGCTTGGCTGTTACATCATCAATGGAATTCATGCGGTCAAAGACCTTGGTTTTGACTGTGTCTTTTACGGAAACCTGCTCCAAATTGCTTACAAAGTTACTGCCTGCCAAGACAAAATGAGAAAACAGAGTGGGGTTATAGATATGTACCCACTGAGAAGAAAAAGTTGTATTTCCCCAGTCGATATGCATTTTATCCCCGATATCCATATCCAGATTGTCTTTGCCAAAATACATGCTGGTACTGACTTTGTCTTTATTACCAATATCCCAGTTCAGCTTCCAGTGTCCGTCATAAAAATAGTAATCCGGCAAATCAAATGCCTTTTTCAAAATATCAAGATAGGTGCGGCGAAAAGATGCCATGTATGAGCCTTTCTCTGAATTTATTTCCCATGGACCTTCGACAGTGGCACTGGCACTGATAAGAGAGAGCCTTGCCACACCCTGATGGTAATTGCGGTTGCCTTGACGGTTAGTCACATCAAGTACAGAAGAAAGCCTTCCGCCATACTTGGCAGGATAACCGCCCTTGATAAGCTCCACGCTTTCCACAGCATCTGTGTTAAATGTGCTAAATATGCCACCAAAGTGATTGGGATTATATACATCTATATCGTCTATCAGAATCAGGTTCTGATCCGGACTTCCACCCCGGACATAAAGCCCGCTGGAAAAGTCAGAAATAGGCGTTACTCCGGGTAAAGTGAGAATACTTCTGAAAACATCAGCTTCTGCCACTGAAACTGTATTGAGGATATCTTCGGTTGATTGGGTAATCGTGCTGACCTTGATGTGCGGAGTATTAACCTCATCATTATCATTCTGCTTTGCTGTAACAGTAACTTTATTCATCTCAATTGAAGATTTCTCAAGCGCAATATCCAGAGCTACATTCTCAGTAGCTGATTTCACAGTAATGCTTTGAGAAAATTTGAGGTAAGAAATCATTGACGCTACCAACGTGTATGTACCGGGAGAAGTGATATTGATAACATAGTATCCTTTCTTATTAGTCTGAGAGCCGGCTTTGGTCTCTGTAATCCTTACATTGACATACTGTAGTGGCTCCCCGCTGTCTTTGCGAGAAAGAAAACCGCTGATTGTTGCTGCCTGCATTAATGAACCTGTCGCCAGCAGCATGGCAAACAGAACTATAAATGCCTTTTGCTTCATTTGCATCCTCATTTAGTTTTTTTTTGATAACTTGTTATTATTGCATCTATAAGATTTCTGAGCATCTTCTTGTAATCCAAAGTACCCAGTTGTTTCTGAAAATTGTTTTTCTTCTCTAGCTTTTTATATGATTCACAGGTAATAGTTGCAACAACACCGTTCATTAAGTGCATCAATCCCTTACTTGATGACCAAATTGTGATAGCAATTTCCACTGCATTAACATCTTTTCGAAAAAACCCTTCTTTAATCGCGATATAGATTGGAGCACAAATTATATCCCAAAATTTGCTGTTATGGCTTAAATATTCATGATAACTATCCAGATTGGTAAAATCCATACCGGCTATTGATTCCTGAGAACTTAGCAATAAATATTGCCCATGACAATCGCCATAAAAATCCAGGTATGCCTCACCAATCATGCGTATTTTGTCCTGGGCTGAATCAACCTTGGACATTCTGGCTTCCAGATATTCGAGAAATTTGCTCAATATACAATTCATTACATGCAGAATGATTTCTTCTTTATTCTTGAAGTAGAGATAAAGCGTAGCCTTACTCAATTCTGCACATTCAGCAATCTCTTCCATAGAAGCGTTGATGAACCCTTTGGCTAAAAAAACCTTCATAGCACAGTCCATGATATTGGCTTTACGCTGTTCTCTCTCGCGTTCCTTCCGTTCTTGTATTCCCATAATGCTTCCTTTATAACCAAAAGGTTGTTTGATGACTATCGTTTACCAAATAAACGGCAATAATAAACTGTCAAGCTGCATGTGTAATTTTGCTGGAATGCATACATTAAGGATTATCAGATATAGGCTTGTAAGTTCATCATTAAACTGTTAAGCTATCCTCATCCACAATGCAGAGTCCAAGTAGCCGAAAACACTGTTATCTTTAACTTGCGCTGCGGAAACATGGACTCCAAACCAATTTTTTATAGGTTTAACCTGTCTCCAAGGCTGGTATGATTTTAGATATTATAGCCAAAGTATATTCTGGGTCTGATTTCGAAGTTAGGTTCTCCATCATTGATTTCTTTAAAGGAAGCAGGCAAATTGGTGTTAACAGGCCAATATTTTAAAGATGCTGCAGGTTCAAGGAAGCAGCTTTTGTTAAAGAATTCAAAGCGATAGCCTGCTGTAAATTGAAGATACAACTGAAGACCCTTCTGGATTTCTTTATTATCTTCATTTATGTATTGCTGTAGAAAAGGAGTCGCTACCACTGAGGTAAATGAGTTCTTCCATAAGAAGCGTTGATAACCCGCTCCAACCCCGTAAGCTCTGATCTTACCGGGATACTTTTTATCAGAAGAGCTATATGGACCAGCAGGTCCATAATAATTCCAGGTGTTAGCTTCGACTACAATATTATCTATTGGGGTGAGCTTGTATCCATAGTTCAATTGTCCAAACCGGACAGGGTCTTCCCCACCGAAATTTTTAAAGAGGCACATTGAACTTCCGATAGAATGACGGTACATTAAGTTCTGCTTTTCTGCTTTAACTGAAAAAGAATCAGTTGAGGTAATGTCTTTGGTAAATGCTGTGGTAACCAACAAGGCAATAAATAGTGCTAATATTGTGTTTTTCATTTTCGTTCTCCTAAATCTAATCAGAACCTATAGCCGAAATTAGCTCTTGGTTCAATTTTATAGCCGGGTTTTCCCTTTTCAATCTCTTCAAATGATGCAGGGAAATTGGTGTTTACAGGCCAGCGGGCATAACAAATGGCAGGCTCCACAAACCAGCGTTTCTGAAAGAATTCAAAGCGGTTGCCTGCGATAAATTGAATATACAACTGAAAACCATCCTGGATTTTTTTGTCGTTTTCATCATAGAATTGCTGCAGATATGGAGTAGCTACTGCTGATGCAAACATATTCTTCCATAAGAAACGCTGAAAACCTACTCCTACGCCGATAGCTCTGACTTTACCCGGGTAGAATTTTTCTGAATTTCCGTATGTTCCCAGTGGTTCATAATACGTCCAGGTATTCGCTTCGATTAAAATATTAATCTTGGGAGTAAGCAGGTATCCATAGCTTAATTGACCATAATAGACTGGTCTTTTTACACCGATATCCGGCAGATTACCCAACAGGAATAGTGAGCTGCCAATCGAGTGACGATTCATTATTTCCTGATTTGCAGGTTGTGAAGTGGTTGAGTTTGTTAAGGTCAAATCACGGCAAAATGCCATTGTGAATGACAAGGTAATAATCAGTACTAGTAATGCATTTTTCATTTTAAGTGTTTTCCTTATTTTATTTCGTTATTTTGATAACTTGTTATTATTGCTTCCAACAAATTTCGCAGCATACTCCTGTAATTCAGCAATCTCTTCCATAGAAGCATTGATTAACCCTTTGGCTAATAAAACCTTCATAGCATAGTCCATGATATCGGCTTTACGCTGTTCTCGTTCTCGCTCTTTGCGTTCCAGAATTCCATAATCATTACTCCATTGTGACCATAAGATTAGTTACTGACTAATGGTCACCATAATACTAACGGTCATATATTTGTCAAGTAGTTTCTTTTATTACTCGCTGGCAAAGAAAAAGAGCCCTGCATCAGCAGGGCTCTTAAATACAAGTATTATTTAATATTCTGTTGTGTTAGTTCAATTGGATATTCTGCATATTGTTTTTCGGTGCCGGTAATTCATAGAAGTCTTTCCGGTTGTCTTCAACCTTCATCTTTTGTCTCTGCCCGTAATACCAATTGTTTAGATGCTGCGTTTTCAATTTCTCATTAGCATCAGCAATCAACTTAGTCTTTTGTTTTTCCCAATTGGTCAAAACAGGTTTTATACGCTTAGTAACCAAAGCCAGATATGCATTAGTTTCATTTTCAATAACCTTAGTATATTTACCATCTTCCAAGGCTAAAAGACTATCGTTAAGAGCTTTTACAGTGCCTATCCCGGTAATGTTGGCACCCTCTTTAACATCAGTAGCTTCCACGATAGAAATGGAGTCCTGGGCAGCAAACGCCAGATAGTCTCCACCCTGATGCTTATTATAAAAATTATGAGCCTGAGCTTTATTGGCAGCTATTTTCTTTTCACGTTCCATCGTTCTGACAATGCCTGCTTTTTCTGTATCAAAAGGCGAGTAGTGTACTCCTAAGCTATCAGAAATTTCACTAACAAAGATGTCACCGTTTTTAGTTACTGTATTTGGCGGAATGAAACCGATAGTGTTGGTAAAAGCTGTAGTAACCATTTCCGGAGCTCCTCCGAATTCAGATATACCTTTGTTCTTTTCGTAAAACTCACGGGTTTCATTAACGGTGTATCCCTTTAATGCAGCAGCATTAGCCAGACCTTTTTCTTTAGCAACTGATGCAAATTGCTCAGCGTCTGTAACCATTAATTGTTTTAGCGCTGTATCAGCTTCTGATTTAACTAATATATGCCGGGCTTTAACTTCATCCTGGTTTTGTTCATTCTTGCGTTTTTCAAGAGTCTGGATTATATGCCAGCCAAATTGACTTCTGACAGGTGTTGATATGGCATTAATCTCCAGTGAGAAAGCAGCATCAGAAAATGGTTTAACCATCTTTTCCCTGGTAAACCATCCTAAATCTCCTCCGTTTTTACCTGAACCAGGGTCGTCTGAGAATTGGCTTGCCAAAGCAGCAAAATCACCACCGTTCTTGAGAACATTATAGATGGAATCTGCTTTTGCCTTTGATTTAGAGGTTGCATCATACATGTCAGAAGTTATCTTTACATATCGGTATTTTCTGGCAGGTTCTCTCTTATAGGTTTCTTTCTTTTCATTATAGTATCTGAGAGCTTCAGAATCTGCTACTGCGATGCCTTTGACTTTTGAAAAATCAAAGAAGATTATTTTAGCATTTGCAAGATTATTATCTTTGAGCCAAACTCCCTTAATGCTGTCAGGTTTAGCCTTAACTTCGGCTTTGACTACGCGGAAAAGCTTGTCATAGACCATAGTTTCCTTAACCAGATTCAATACGTTAAGCTTAAATTTGGCATCTACTTCCATGGCTTTTTTAAATTTTGCTGGATCAAATTTACCATTCGTCTTAAGAGCTTCTATCTGTTTGACTTGTTGGGGAGGATTTTGGATTACACTATCAAAAGCTTCTTTATCAGTAATCACTATCTTTCTGTTTTTGATTTCATTATCATAGATTGCTCTGCCAATCAGTTCTTCCCAGCATTTACTATTTAACTCCTGTTTGCGTTCAGTCGTCAGCTTTTTTCCATCTTTAGTTTGCCAGAAGTTGTTGTAATTATTTAATATGTCATTATACTCTGTGTAGGTGTAAGCCTTGTTATTAATCTTTCCTACTATGCCTTTGGGATTGGGTTTTGTCTGCGCAGGCATAACTGATAATATGGACAAAACAAATAGTATGCAAATAGCAGTACGAATCGTTCTTAACATTTTTTATCTCCAACTTATGGTTTAATTGCAAAATCAATGATTGAAAAGCGGTAATTTCGTCAATTCTTTTAATACAAAAAAAGCCCGGTACTAAGACCGGGCTTTTATCAGGTAATTTATTAATTATGTTATTTACTGAGCAGCATCTTATTTGTGATGCTCTTTTGATTATTATCCAGTCTATAGAAATAGATACCGCTTACAACAGGATTACCCAGATTATCAGTTCCATTCCAGGACACCTTGTAGCTTCCTGCTTTAACTTTATTATTGAATAAGTTACGAACAACCTGACCCTTAGTGTTATAAATAGTGATCGTGGTTTGTCCATCTTTTGGAACACTGTAACTAATGGAAGTTACAGGATTAAAAGGATTGGGGTAATTTGTTGATGTTAATGTAAAAGGAATAATTCCCGGGTCATCATTTGCTGTAGGTACTTGTGCAATACAATGAATGAGAACTTCTCCGGTTGTAATAGCTTCCCAGCCAGCGTTGGTCTTTTTGTAACTAAAGCCGTTTTGACTTGTGTCAAAACCAATTGCTGATGAGTTATTATAATCCACTATGGCAATATAGAAGCTACCATCGGCAATGGTGAGATCAGAACCTAAAGGTATTGGAATATAATTCCAACCTTCAACGATATTTGCAGATGCATAAGTGAACTGAGTTAAATGGGTTGCACCAGGCATACCGTCAGTTCCGTTATCATCATAAATTCTGATAATCATAGGAGTTGAACCAACACTCGATACAAAGACTTTAACATATTTAAGAGTTACTTCACTACCATTTTGAAACTTAACAGCCATTAAGTTGGTGGAACCAACATTGAAACCCTGTTCTGAAGTGCCGTCGCCATGTCCCATTTCGGCATAATCACTTGGAAGGACATAAGCTGGTGTTATGTTTGACGGAAGAGATTCATTTTCACCGTACATAGCAGTTATTTTATAGTTATGTAATCCACCGGCAACATTTGTATCAGTATAGGTTAAAACTGCTGGTGAAACAGTTCCTACTTCAGCATCGTCACGATAGATTTTATATGCAGTAATATCGCGATCCTGACGTGAAGCTGGTGGAGCAATCATAACGGCTCTGCCCGCTGCGTCAGTTACATAAGCCTGAATGTTCCAGTTAGCGTCTGTGGCACCGGCTGAAGCGGTATACAAAGACATCCATGATGCTCCGGTTCTGTACATATCGCCAAAACCTGCTACAGCAGGACCTGCATCTAAGCCGGCAGGAAATTCAGCGGCAATATGCGGGCATAGATATCCAACCCATACATAAGTACCTGTTGGTATTGTAAATGGTGTTGTTAAAACAACTTCATTCCAGGCACCGATAGTCGGATTAGTAACAACTTGTGAATAAACAGTGTTTCCGGCAGCACCGGTATAAATTCGAATAGTATATGTAACTCCGGCTTGGTTGGGCCAGAATTTAACCGATGTAATATTCATTCCGATATATGGTAGCATACTGTTGGGTCCGGAAGGAGCCCATTTGGCAGCAACTTCCATATCTCCACCGGTGGTAAGACCTATAGCATCAGCATTAGCTTCTGACGAATAAGTAAGCCACCCGGGTTCTCCACCACCACCAGGTGATGTCCAGTTCAATACAACAGAAGTACCTGAAACTGCAGCTGTCAGATTTGCCGGTTCAGCAAGGAAGATATCGTTATAAATCTTGAAATCATCGACCATGATGCCGGTTCCGCTTGGTGTATCTGCATCAGATTTTAAGTACCATCTGAACATAACGGTTTGACCAGCATAATCTGTAATGTATCCATCCAGACTGTAGCTTTCGGTCATAGAAGTCCATTCAGCCGGTGCATCACTATAAACATAATTGTTTGCCGGAGGAGATGGCAATCCATAAGGATTACTCATTGCATGCCAGGCTACGCCATTGTTATTGGATATTTCCCAACCGAAATAGTCACATTCGGGGAAAGCATTGGGGTCTGTGAAATTACCTTTAATCATAAAGTCAGCGCGAATATCTCCGGACGATGGTAATACGATGGGAGGAGAAACCAGATAATCCATCATATTAATGTTATAAGAACCCTGCGGATTTTGACATACATAAGCATGTGTTGGTGAAGGAGCGTCCGCAACTGTTGATAGATTCCATATATCTCCACCGAGTGGAACCAAACTCGCCCATGTCATTTGACCATCGTCAACGCCATTGTTTGTATATGCACCAAGTGCAATATCGTCAACCATCATACCAAATAAGGTAGCATCGTCACCAGTTGATTCAGCAGGATCTGAAGCAAAAGCAAAACGAATTTTTACATTCTGTCCGGCATATGAAGATAAACTAAAGGTAGCATTCTGCCAGCCATTAGAGTTTCCTCCCCAACCGGGAATACCGACGCCTTCGCCATGCTCAAAACCAAATGAATAAGCAGAAGTCATATTATATGCGGGTACGCCTGATATTGGAGTCCAGGTTGTCCCGTTATCTGTGGAAACGCGAACATTGCATGCATCCCAGCCATTGTATGAGCCGGATGTACCTAGAGCTTCCACTTTGTATTTTAATTTGAAAGTAAGAGTTGGGCTTGCGGTGGGTACTAATATCTGAGGTGTATCCATAACAAGATACTGAGAATCATAATATCCGCCTATGTTGGTACCACTTGCAAGTGCAGGTGTCCCCATCCACCAGACGTTACCTTGTGTGCCGCCTGCGTTGTAGACATGCCAGTTGTTAGGTGAAAAGCCACCATCATAATGTGTCCAACCGGTTCCGCCGGCTTCGAAGTTTTCTTGATAAGCTACTACTTCATAACGGCTTTGATTACTAAGTGTTGGCCTTGGTGCAGCAGTAACTCCGCTGGCAAAAAGGCATGATACTATTAAAAGAGATAAGACTAGAATCCAAATTTGTTTCATTGGTCCTCCTTATTATTTCTCCATTTTATTTTTTAACTAAGCAATATACTTGTAGCGCAAACATGTCTTTTTTGTCAAAGACTTTTTTCCGCTTCAGTAAAAGAACTATGTATATAGCTATATTTGTAGTAATTTCTGTTCCAAATATCCAGCGTTTTTGTCAGCAGTTTATCAGTCTCTGATATTCATGTATTCCCCTCTGATAACCTCATTTCTCTGTTATTCTTCACTAAATGCAATGAATCTATCAGGATTGCTGGAATTCTTCTTTGCGATAATAATACCTGATGATTGTCACATTATACATGAGATGTAATGGTAAAGTATTTTCTTGACTTAATACCTCGATATCAATTTACATCTTTTCAGATTTTGCTGGCTTTGTCGAAAATAATGTACACAAAAACCCTGACACTAGTAACGATTACTAAGGAGTTTGTCATGAAATCAACTGCTATTTGTTTAATTTTCATCATGTCTATCTTAGTGTCTTTGACTGCAACTAACCGTTATGTCCCCGATGATTACCTCACTATTCAATCTGCCTTAAACGTTTGTGTGGGAGGAGATACCGTTTTTGTTGCTCCGGGGATTTATACGGAAAATATTACATGGCCCCAAGTGGACAGTTTATCTCTGATAAGCACAGGTAGTATGACAAATACTATTATCGATGCTAATCGAAATGGCAGAGGTATTGGTTTTGTTTGTTCCTGGCAGAATCCGGTAATAACTTTAGCAACGAAAGTAAATGGATTTACCATCAGAAACGGCTATGGTAATTTGACGGGTGCCGGGATAACTTGCTATTATGCTTCTCCTGAGATATCCAATTGTATTATTGCACATAATGAGTGCACTCAAAATGGATCAGGCGGAGGTCTGTATTGTTATAATGCCAGCCCGCATTTGACAAATGTAATCATCGCTCACAATATTGCATATTCAGGCGGTGGAGCTCATATTGACCCACTCTCATCTCCCATTTTTAACAATTGTGTTGTTGCAGACAATACTCTCTTCTCACCCGGTGGTTCTTATGCAGCAGGTATTTATGGCAGATATGAAGTCTATTTCCAGCTTAATAATTGCACAGTTACCAGAAACAGATATCTTAATACATCTGCCATCCATCTGGGAGAAGTATGTACACCAACTATTCAGCATTCTACAATCACAGACAATTTAAACGGTATATTGGTTGTTCATAATGGTGGACTAAATCTGCAACAAAGCAACATTACCAATAACTCTAATAACGGTATTTGGCACTCAGATTCAGATGGAGATGTGCTAAACACTCAGAATAACTGGTGGGGTTCAACTACCGGACCATATCATGAAACCTCAAATCCACTGGGAACCGGAGATACTATTCTGGGAAATGCTAACTATAGTAACTGGCTTCAGTCACCGGATCCGGATTCACCTCCCACACCTCCGTCGCTTCTGCAAATCTCAGATGCAACTGATAACTCCATCACTATAGACTGGTTAAGCAATCCGGAACCGGATATTGACCATTATATAATAAATTACGGATTGGATTCTTTAGCTGTAATTCACCCGAACAGCTTCACCTCAACAGTTACATCTTATACTCTGTCCGACCTTACAGCGGGCACTCTTTACTCAATTCAGATAGCTGCTGTAAACAATAGTAATAAAGTAAGCTGGTATTCAACGCAAGTTATTACTCAAACAACCGGTGTTAATGCCAATGAAGATATCGTAATGCCTTCAGCTTCATTTGTAAGTAATTATCCCAATCCTTTTACAGGCAATACCAAAATCCGATATGAATTAAAACGACCGGGACAAGCGTCTATGGCTATCTACAATGTTAAAGGCGAACTTGTTAAACAAATATTTAATGGCAGACAAGTTTCAGGAACATCAGAAGTTACCTGGAATGGGATTGACAAAAACCATAGGCCTGTGGCAGCAGGTATATACTTTGCAAGGCTTGTGCAAAATGGAAAAGCAAGCCGGATTAAACTGGTTTATATGAAATAATCACACTTTCGCAAATCAGGTACAGCGAGTGTATCTTGCGGGCAAAGACTATTCAAAGCTTGTGGAGATATATTACAGCTGTCTGTTGGGGAGTGTATTCTTGAGGTAAATTTATGACCCGATGGCAAAAAATTCTTACTCAGCAGAAGTCCGTTATAGGCATGGTGCATGTGCAAGCTCTACCCGGTACCCCTAACTATCATTTATCCATAAAAAATATCATAGAATTAGCAGTAAAAGAAGCAGTTCTTTATGAAGAATGCGGATTAGATGCCATTATGCTGGAGAATATGCATGACGTTCCTTACTTAAACAGGACTGTAGGAGCGGAAGTAACAGCCTCCATGACTGCGATTGCCGATGCTGTGCGTAAATCTGTCCACATGCCCGTCGGCATCCAGATTCTTGCCGCAGCCAATCAGGAAGCTCTGGCTGTAGCCTTAGCAGCCGACCTTGCTTTTGTTCGTGCAGAGGGTTTTGTTTTTGGTCATGTGGCTGACGAAGGCTATATAGATTCCTGTGCAGGAAAGCTTTTACGCTACCGCAAGTCCATTGGTGCTGAACATATCGCTATTTTCGCAGATATAAAGAAAAAACACTCTGCCAATAGCATCACTGCTGATGTTTCAATCGGCGAAACTGCCTCTGCCGCCGAATTCTTCCTGAGTGACGGACTTATCATTACAGGCACTGCGACAGGTAAAGCTGTGAATATCAATGACCTGACCGATGTAAGAAAACACTCTCATTTACCCATCCTGATCGGCTCAGGCATTACGGCTGACAATATCAGGGACTACTGGCAATATGCAGATGCCTTCATTATCGGCTCTTATTTCAAAGAACAGGGCTGCTGGTCTAATGCGATATCTCTTGAACGTTGCACAGCTTTAATGAATAGCGTCAAAGCGCTCAGAGCTTAGGAGTATTAATGGAAAACTATCTGAGCGAAATTCGTTTTACTACTATCCCACCTTACCATAGGGCTATTAAAAAGATCATTAGCAAAAACACTGATCTCCATATCAAACTCAAAAGGTAGAATATTTGTATATGAACAGAATTTTAGCAGCATCTTATCAACTGACACATAACCTGATTTTCCCTCTGGCGCTTTTATTATCATGTTTTATCACATCAATACCTGCTGTTTCTCCCACTGCTGATACTCTGCTCAGTACAAATTTTAAAAGTAAATATAGATATAGCGATTACCATATCGTGATTATCAAATCCCAATTCAAATTAATCTTATACAAGGATTCCACAGTCGTGAAAGTGTATTCCTGTGCCATCGGTAAAAATAAGGAAGATAAGCAACGGAAATGGGATTATTGCACTCCTGAGGGTAATTTCTACGTCCAGTCCATCGAGAACTCCATGTACTGGCTACATGATTTCAGAGGTGATGGCAAAGGACCTATTAAGGGAAGTTATGGACCCTGGTTTCTACGTCTTTATACAGGTGCGGATTCCACCAATAGCGGTAAAGGCTGGAAAGGTTATGCCATTCATGGCACACACGACCCATCCTCGATTGGCAAGAATGCATCTGAAGGCTGTATACGTCTCAAGAATTCGGACATTGTTGATTTAAAACAATATGTCCAGTTTGGTACTCCGGTCAGGATTGAAGAATAGTTTACTTCTTATACTTCTCCACCCATTTGAGCTCCGGTTTCTCCAGTTGTGATTGATACAAATAGTTTTCAATCTTTTCTCTCAGTGAATCGTCAATTCCTTTTGAGATAGGATATATATCTGCATTGAGTATATGCTTCAGTAATAATAATGCTGCATTATACGGGTCTTCCAAGCCTCTTTGATTGACATGTCTGGCAGTATCATCAGCAGTATGGATAAAGTAGTTACCTTCTCCGCCAAATCTGGCAATATTGACAGCAGGAATTTCCATCGGAGTAAAAGGCATACAATCACTACTGTAAATACCGAGTGATTCATCAAACATCAATCCATGCTCTCTGAGTAATCCGGCTGCATAACCCAATAACTCTTTTGTTCCCAAAGCTATCAAAACGTTCTTGCCAATCGGGTCTCCTGCCACATCAACATTTACAACCAGTCTGCAACGCTTTTTCATCTCTTCCTCATGTTTTTTGGCATAAGCGTAACTGCCCAGCAGACCGATTTCCTCACCGGAGAAATTGACTATCCTCAAATCCCGGGCAGGTTGATGCTTACTAAAGTACTCAGCCGTTTTGAGCAGACATACGGTACCTCCGGCATTATCGCCTGAGCCATGTGAACGTGCCACAGTGTCATAATGACCAGTCATCAGAGTCAGAGCGTCATCATGTCCTTTTCCCCTTATCTCGGTAACAATATTGTGCGCTTTTTTATCAGCTATCTTTTGTTTGATAGTAAGCTTGACCTTTTTTCCATCCAGCTTAATCAATTGCTTAGCCAGGTCATAAGCTAGCATGGCTGTGGGAATAACAAATCCTTCCGCTCTTTTCTGGCGATGCGAAAGTGAAGTCGCTTTTTTAAAGGGAGGACCTATCGCAATAAATGCCTTCACTTTTGTGTATTCATACAGGTCATAAAGCCGCTTGGTATTATGGAAAAAGAGGATGATTTTATCTTTGTAACGCTCAGGATTGTGTAGCAGCACATCTGCATTTTCCAGAAACACCATTTCACCTTCAACTACAGCATCTCCGCACAAACCAAAGGGCGTTGCTTCCCAATGCTTACTTCCTGCTGAGATGATAGCTGTTCCGGCTTCGAAACCATGAATATCAAAGGCTTCCAGCTTGGGTTTTAACCCGCATTTCTTCAAATAATCTGTGATAATTTCAATCGCTTTCTGCTCTCCGGCAGAGCCGGCAACCCTTTCAAAATCAAGAGCTTTTAGTAATGCATAGAGTGTCATAATATCTCCTGTCGAGTAATTATTTACCTGAGTAAAGCATGTCCGCTGGGCAGAAATTAGTCAAGGCATTATTTAAGCGATTAAGTGATTAGGTGATTGGGTGTAAAGGTGGAAAGGTGGAGTTACGTAGCATTCCAATGCTGCGTAAAAGTGAAACGGTAAAAAGACTACTTATTTACTTATTCCGGAGTAAGAATTATGCACAATCCAGGTTTCAGCTATGCTATTAACTTTTCACAACCTCTTCCGCAGCGTTTATTAATAGCATCATATCAAAGGACTTCTCCAGTATTTTTTGTACTCCTAAAGCTTGCAGAGCCTTTTCATGTTTAGAATCTAGCGCACCTGAAACTGCAATTACAGGTATATTGTGACCGGCTGCACGTATTCTCTGCAGTGCATCCATTCCTGTGATGCCGATCAGATTAATGTCTATCAGCAGAACATCATAATGGGCTTTTCCCAATTCCAGTAGCGCATCATCCAGTTCCACCACTCCTTTAAACTCGTGCCCAATCTTTTTGCATGTGCGGTTCATCAAGAACAGAATGTCTGCCTCATCATCTAACATCAATATTTTAATGCTTTTACCGATAGTATGGGGCTCAGCAGACAACAGTGTTTTGATTTTTACAGCAATCTCATGTGCAGTAAATGGCTTTTGAATAAAGGGAATGCCTTCCTCCAAAACTCCAAACGGCATAATAATATTATCAGTAAAGCCTGACATGAACAGCACTTTCTGTTCCGGCACAAGAAGCCGGATCTTATCCACAAGTTCCTTACCATTCATACCGGGCATAATCACATCCGTCATCACCAAATCAGGATGCAAGCCCTTTTCCAGCATGCATATAGCCTCTGCTCCGCTATTGGCAACAGCTATCTTGTAACCGAGGTTGCTAATCATTTTCCGGAAATAGACAGCAAGTGACTCTTCATCTTCCACGATTAGAATAGCTTCACCCTTACCATGTTTGTCAGTTCCAATCAGTACTTCCTGCTCTATTACAGGACTTTCGTATGTATAGGGAAGCAACACTTTTATAGTAGTTCCCCTTCCCGGCTCACTATCCACAATAATGCTTCCACCTGTTTGTGTCACTATCCCGTAAACGGTGGAAAGTCCCAGCCCCAATCCACTTCCTTTATCCTTGGTTGTAAAGAAAGGTTCAAATATCTTTTCCTGAATACTTTTTGGCATTCCATTTCCTGTATCTGTTACAGATAAAAGCACATACTTTCCGGGTTTTGCTTTAAATTGGCTTTCAATATCATGGGTGGCATAATCAAGAATAGAAGTTTCTATGATGATCTTACCTCCTAAGGGCATAGCATCGCGAGAGTTTAGCACCAGGTTTATTACAACCTGGTCTAATTGTCCCTGGTCTGCTTTCACCATAGCTTTTTCTGGAGATGGGATGTTGGTAATGCCTATATGCTCTCCTAACAGTCGGGAAAATATGCTTTGAAGATTGGTTATTAGCTCGTTTAAATCCAGTACTTTCGCTTGGATAACCTGCTTCCGGCTAAACGCTAATAGCTGCTGGCTTAGTCCCTTTGCCCTGGTACCAGCTTTAAATATTTCCTCGGCATCGTGTCTGGACTGGCAATCCAAAGACGGGCTGCTGCTCAGATCGGCACTATATCCCATTATCACGATTAGCAAGTTATTAAAATCGTGCGCTACTCCTCCGGCAAGTTGCCCCAGCATTTCCATTTTGTGTACCTGATTTAGCTCTGCCTGGATTCTGATGTTTTCATCTTCAGCGTATTTGCGTTCAGTGATATCCTGCGCTGTCCCACGTAAACCGATTATCTGGCCATCGGCATCTCGTTTAGTTTCGCTACGGGCGGTAATCCAATTACACTGTCCATCTTTGTTTGCTAACTCCAAATCAATTTCATACGGTTCACCGGTCTGAATATTTTTTTGTACAGCGGTATCCAGCCTTGTAGCGCTCTCAGTAGTATACACCTTAAGATGCTCCTTATAACCCGGTGGCTGTTTTGAGGGGTCGAAGCCAAAGATATGATAATATTCCTCCGACCATTTAATCGTATCGGTTAGTGCATCCCAGTCCCAATTTCCAATCTTTGCAATTCGTTGAGCCTCTTTAAGCTCTTTTTCGCCCTCATGAAGTGCTTCTTCAGCAAGAATCCGTTTTGCAATATTGCGCAAAGTTGTGATTCCAAAACCCAGATCGCCTGCCATTTCAGTAAGAATGCTCACTTCCCTCTCATCAAAAGCATCTGTGTCTGCACTATAGATTCCTAAGACGGCTATTGTCTCCCCTTCACAGATAAGAGGTAAGGCAATGAGTGATTTGTATCCACGTTCAATAGCTGCTTCACGCCAAAGTAGAAAGCTTGGGTCTGATATAAGGTCAAGTGCGATATATGGTTTCTGGGTACGAATTGCTATTCCTCCCGGACCTTGTCCTCTTTCATTATCTCCCCAACTGAGTTTGGCTGATTTGATATATCCGGCATCAAGTCCTGCATGAGCAACTGGACGCACACTCTTGGCTTCATCATGCTCCACAAATCCTGCCCAGGCAATGCGATATCCACCTACTTCGACCGCAATGCGACATACTTCATTCAACAATGAGGTTTCGTCTTCCGCACGTATCAGCGCTTGATTAGTGTCACTTAGCATACGAAGAGCACGATTTATCTTTCGCAAATCCTCTTCTGCTTGTTTTCGCTCTGTAATATCTTGTAGTGACCCATAAAGATGGTGAGCTTTCCCATTAGAACCCATTTCTGCACAACCCCGAGCCAGACACACTCTGGTTTCCCCATCCATCCGCTTAGCGCGAAGTTCAAGCTCGTATGGTGTCCCAATTGTCACTGCAGCCTCGACAGCTTGTTCTAACTTTACCATATCGTCGGGATGATAAAGCTTGGGGTGTTCAGCAAAGGACGGTGCTATAGCTGATGGAGTCAGTTGGAAAATATTAAACAACTCTTCCGACCAAGTCACTGAGTCATTTGCCACATCCCATTCCCAGCTGCCTACATGTGCAATCCTTTCAGTCCGTTCCAGCATTTTTCTGTTTTGTAATATTGTTGTTTCAGCCCGTTTACCTTCATCAATTTCAAGTTTCAACCGCCACAACGTAAAGACTAGTCCAATGGAAAGCACGATCAGGAATATTTCTATGAGTAGCATAATCTTATCCATAATCCCCGGACCATATCCATGAAATAGCAACGAAACCCTATTCTCAAGTGGTATGATTAAAACGCTTTGAACCATCCTATCGTCAATCTTACCCCTTCGAGGCATGTCAAGTAGCGCTTTCCCAGAATCACTTAATAAAGTGATATGGTTCGTTGATAGCACCTGGGGGTTAACAACGGAATTCAACATCTTCTCATATGAATAAATACCGCCGAACAAACCTAAAAACTCATCAGCATGAAATACCGGTACCCATAGTTCGAATGCAAGCTCGCCCTGTATTACAACGAACGGATGAGTATATACTGGATGTCGTGTTTTTCTTGCCAATCGGGATGCACGTTGCGGTTCAGGCAGATTTAATTTAAGACCCACAATCTGTTTATTAGGAGCATAAGGCGCTGCATCTGTGATTACATAATCAGCATTAACCCAGTTAACACATATTAATTCTGGATTTTCGGTAACATACTGGGAAACTCGCTCTTGGAATGACTTGGCATCCAGTAATCCTTCGCTCCGCATTTTTGACAGGAGAAGCAAGTAATCTCGATTCCCGTTTAATTGGAGACGTACATTCTCCGCAGTTGATTCAGCATTGATTACAAGCTGATTGTGTTTGATTGCATAATCATTGGAACGAACGAACCAGAGAACAAATAGCGAAGCGATAATAATTGAGGCTAATATAATGGTGGAAACAAACCACTTTGTGCGAAATCTGTTATATTCCAAAGAACGCTCTACAGGTTTGTTTGGGGTTTTATCAGTTGTTTTAGTTATTTTCAAAGTATTCATGATGCTCTACCTCCATATGCAGCCAGAGCTCTGTCTCTTTCTTGATTGTTTTTAATTTGCCCCTGACTCTCGAGAAGATGTATATATACCTTACTCTCTTCCGTAGGCTGTTTATTAGATAGAACCGAATTGCTAAATTTATTTGTTTTTTCATAGACAACCTCCCCCATAGGTGGATGGTTTTCTTATATTTATAATCTACAGTGTTGTGTTTGAATGTCAAGACAAATATTGAATTTAATCTTTGATTTAGTGAAATAGTGGAACAGTGATAAGGTGGAAAGGTGAGTAACAGCATCTTTAATCATGTCATCCTGAGCCTGTCGAAGGATAAGACATGATTGAGGTGTAACGGTGGAAGCATCCATTACGAATTACTAATTCCAAATTACAAATGTTGAAAAGTAGCGTAGCACTCCGATGCTGCGTAAACGTGATAGAATAAAAAAGACTACACTCAGAGACACAGAGAAAATAGAGAGTAAAGAGAGGGAGAATAAGTATGTAGTTCCGCATTCATGCGGTTTTATTTCAAGAAACATCTTTCTCCAATGCAAAGTCCGCAAAGTTGATTCTCAATTCCAGAAGTTCTCAATTTGAATCATTTCCCCTCTCATATTTTCTCTGTGCCTCACCTTATCACCTTTCCACTTTTCCACCTAATCACCTAATCACTTAATCACATAATCACTCAATAACATTGACATGGCTTATTAGGTGATAATCTTTGTTCAAGGCTTTACGTATTGGCAATTTATCACATATAATGATAAACAAAGACAAAGAGGAAACATGCATAAAAACATCAGTATCCCAAATTTGGATTCTTATGAACTACAGCGCATCTGGATTGATGACTATGACTTGATAAAACAATATTATCTCTGGCAAAATGAAGAAGACGAGAAAGACAAATACTGTTTTTACCCTGTCATGAACGGCAAAACTGAATCTACTGAAGAAGGTTTGATTTCTTTCCGGGAGCACTTTAAAGAATTTGTTAAAAGCACGTATTATTTCATTCTTGAACTAAAAGACACCCACGAATATCTGGGCTATATTAATTTAACCAATTACAATCCGAGAAATCAAAGCGCTGATATCGGTTACTATCTCCCTAAGCAAAACAGATATAAGGGATATGGAAGCATTATGATTTCTCTATTGCTTAAGATAGTTTTTAAAGATGACTTTTTCTGGACTATGAACAAGATTACGGCCGAAACTGCTGCATACAATCAACCCTCCATCCGCATTCTGGAAAAGCATGGTTTTCATCTGGATGGCAAGATAAGAGAACACTACTGGCTTGATAATGCCAAACATGACCAGTTTATCTATACAATCTTAAGAAAAGAGTATCTGCAACATTTAGAGATTAAATAAGCAGATGACTTTATCAGAAAGATAGGATTAGCAAAAAGACATGCATATCCTTGTTACATATATGAAGAGAATGTTACCAACTTCCTTGAAAGACTAACCTAAGCCATTACGCAATATTGTATAATAATAGTTATTGCTATTTGCGTTACGCAAGTATGCGTAATTCAATGTAACGTTTGAGGAAGGGATCTGTAAATTCATATTTTTGCTCATCTTTATATACCAGTTCCAATTCAACGAGTTTATCTATTGCTCTCTGAGTACCTGATATAGATGAAAGATGATATTTGCTTTGAAACTCTTTGGTAAAGAGGTTACTTTGGTCACTAACCAAAGCTGCCAACACCTGTTTTTGATAGATGCTTAGCTTTTCCCAAATCTGAAGAAAGTAGTCCTGCAGATTGGACAGCATATTTGCAGTAGCCAGCTTAACCATATCAATATCGGGTTCTTCTTTCATTTCAATGCAACTATGCCATACTTCGGCAGATAGATATTGCACATAGTTTGGAATATTGTCCGTCTGAGCAATAATAAAATCCGCCACTTCCTCTGCCAGCTTAATTTTAGTGGAAGCGAAGCGTTCAATAACGTACAATTTCATGAGTTCAGGGTCGATTTTCTCTAAACGGACGATTTTCCCGAAACGATAAAATGCATTCTCAGGTTTGTTAAAGAGGTTTAACAGCAAATGGTGTTTGCTGCCGGAAAACACATACACTGCGTTTTTGTGAAACTGGATTATAGACCTAAGCTGGTCATCAAACCTATTTCCATTCAAGTTAGTTATTTCCTGAAACTCATCAAAAACTATCAACCAGCGTTTGCCTCCACCCATTTTTTCCGGTAGATTCAGTGTATCTTCCAGGGTTTGTGGTAAATCTGCTGTTGGCTGAAAGCTAATACTAAACACAGGATTACCTGATGCATCAAAACTTAAGGAAGGAGAGACACCCCGAACTAAACTGCTGATTTTCTTGATTACACTCGTAATTGGCTTTTTAGTTTTGGATATCACAGCCCGCGTATATAACTCAATAAAACTCTGGATTGAATTTACCCGGTAAAAGTCTATGTAAATTGTATTAAACTGGAAAGCTTCCATCTCCTGGGCAACTTTATTGAGCAACGAAGTTTTACCATAGCGCCGTGGCGAATATAGTATCAGGTTGTTGCCTGACTGCAAATCATCAGCCATCGTTTGTAACACTTTCTCTCTATCCGTAAAATAGGGAGCTTCAACCACGTTACCATATTTAAATGGGTTTTGCATCATTCACCTCGATTATTGTTACATCTTATCCTTTACCAATTTCGGTCTTAGACTCTCCCGGCAAAGGATACATAATCACAATCTATATACCTGAAAAAATGTCAAGCACTTATTATGCATCTTTGCGTAATATTTCTAATACACATTTGTATAGTAAACCTGAAATGCTTCTTCACCATGCCCTTTATCTATATCCTCTGAACACAACTGGTCTGTCAATCCCGGCTCCTCTGAAAAGTGGTTCAAACGCTATCTGCCCTCGGACATCTACACTGAATTTGTCGCCCTCTTCCCCACTACTGATTATAAATAGATATGGACATGCCTTTTTAAGTCAGGTAACTTTATCCGAAAGATAGGCATGGAGTTGTCAGAGAGATTATCTTATCCGTATAATATGCAGGATGATGAGAATGTGATAACCAAACTAATATATTATCTAAACTATATACTAACTTAGTCTAAAATGGAAGCGATTAAAAATATTCTACTTTGATAGGCAATTAAGTACTTTGCTTGATTTTTTCCCCCCTCAGTTTAATTTTCTTTCTTATTTTCTTGTGCCAATCATCATGCCAAGGTTCCAGATTCAGATATATCTGTTGAGTAGCATTACATAGATCAAGCAAACCATTTGATTGAGAGAACTTTTCTTTCACTTCACCTTCCCAACAATAAGGAGGTGAACCATAATTTAATAATTCAGTTCCTGTTAGTATTAATACGGGATTAAGCGGTTGCTCTAGATTGGTCATTTTTCTCCCATATTTAGCGATTTTTGTTAGTTCTACGACCTCCTTGTTAGATAGTGTCTTCCTTAATGTGCAGAAAACTATCATTGAATCAGGAAAACTCTGAGCCAAATATCTCATTCTATCAAAATCTCTCTGTTCAAAACATCCGTAAGTTTTGCATTCTACGAACGCTAGTCCTCTCATTTTTTCTCCACCAACAAATCCTTCCCAAAAAAAAGCTAAGTCAATTTCAATTCTTTTATCTTCACTATTTTCGGTATCAAAACTCAATGCAGGTGAAAGCTTAAGAAAGCCAATATGATCGTTTTTAAAGAAATTTAACGCTAGAAGAACAACATAAGCGCCTTCTGCATAATTTGGGACAGTAAATGGACCGTTAGTTTTATAACACCAGTTAGAATTGTCTATATTCCCTAATGCAGAAAAAGAAGATAGACATTTTGGACAATATAGTTGTTCAGAAATTGCATCACAAGGATACCATGAATTCCTCATGCATATGGGACAGCTTAATTCTAATCCAATTTTAAAGACATTTAGATTTACCAATCTCTTATGTAAGTTATTTTCTTCAATTTTGCCCAATCTATTGATGACTTCTCCTATTTTCATGGTTCTTGGTTGATTCATTATTATTTCTGGTTTGGGTTGAAATTCCTTAGTTACATTTCCACCACTCATATGCTCCAAAAACCCAAGTAGTTTTTCATCTTGTAGTGTATTTAAAAAGCCTCCAAATATTGAATATAATTGTTTAGCCAAAATACCCGTCTTAGATAATTTTGATTTCCATCCATAATCTTCCATCCAAGCAAACACAATTCTTTCAGATTGAGGGATATCGAGAGTTACTACCATGTCATCCCTTACCAATTTAACTAGCCCATTATGGCTTATCCGCCATTTACTAAAGACGTTTTGGTACGCATCTAATGCTCTTAAGTAGTTAAATCCCGAAGAAAATGGAAAGACCTCAGCTAAAAGATCTCTTGACCCGTATAACCGAAAGCTAATTTCATTTGCACATCGAGGCTCGATAGTATAGCAAAACTTGTGTGCGAAATTCGGTAATAGTGGCTTAAACCTTATATGGGATATATTACTTTCATCGAGTTCAATCGAATCTTCTTTCGTACCATAAAAAATGAGTTGCTTGACTCCATCTTTACCTCTAAACAATTTATCCCATAACCTTGGATACCATTCTTGGATATAAAAATATGGCTCCTTACCACCATAAATAGATTCATCAGACTTTAAACTAGAAATGAATCCATCAAAATCTGATTTGTTACACATTCTTGATTTCATGATTGTAACACAATCATAAATATTCTGGCCATAGGTACTGGGTTTGTGAGATGATTTCACAAAATCAATCACTAATTCCCTATAATTGGAATTTGTAAATAATTGCATAGATATTGGCAGCACATTCTTTCCCGTAGCACGCAAGTTCCAAAAATCAATTACATCATTTGTTTTTGAGGTATCCATGAAAAAAATATAGTTATCGTGCCCATACCCAGATTTACTAACTTTCAATAAATACCGTGTTATCCTTCGTGGAAATATCATACTTTCAGATAAAAGTTCATTAATGATGCTTAACTCAACTTTTGGAGTTTTAATTCCTAATGGATCATAGTAATGCGATTTAAGATGAGACTGTAATATCGATGGTATTTCACCGAAAAGACTTGTCCAAAATAGTGCGTTTTCTTTTGGTAAAATAGGAAGAATTACTTCAATGGGATACTTCATCTTATATTTTATATACTTGTCAAATATACCGTTTAGAAGTTCAAAAATCCCTATTCCTCCCCTTGGTGCAAAGTTGTTTTTATCAAAATCCTTCCAGACGTCTTTATGGTCGATAATGTTTAATTTTAAGTCCAATATGTATTGGGGTATACTATCAGCTATTTGAATCAATAAATCTGGATCAAAAGCATCTATATAACCAAGTATAACATCTTCTATTGATTTAGATTTATCAAGCCTGCGAAACAAATTCCTATCAACTCTTTTATATAAAGGTATTATTGGGAAAAATACACCACCCCATAAAGTTGAACATATTTGAATTGCTTCTCTCACGTGCTTCTTATTATTGGGATTAACAAGAAAAGCTAACTTTATCGGTCTATCTGTAATGTCTATCGTACCCATCATGTTAATCACACCTTAAACATCATTGTTATCGTACCAACACATTAAATAATGTTACAAGTTCAGCATTATTACTTCTTATTATTTTCTAATAATTGTGTCAACCGTTAATTCAAGCTATAGCACAATAACTTAGTGAATAACCGAAATGAATAACATGGATATTACTAGTGGCAAGAATTTATCTCTACAGGATAATCTTAAATCCTATAGTCGAAAGATGTCTTTAATCCTTTATAACTATTGTTCCTTTTATTCCTCTTATCTTGCTTAATAGATACTACAGATATTAAAGAGGTTTATAAGGGGTTTATAAGGGAAAAGCCCTTATATACCCCTTACATCTCTGTACTTAATCCATAGGATCGTACAAGGGATAAGAGAGGAACGTAAGGAATGAAAAAGGTGATTAAGTGATTGGGTGATTAGGAAAAACAACTTTACGTAGCATTGGAATGCTACGCTACTTTACTATTCCCTGTATCTTGCTTATTAGATATATTAGAGATGCACAGGAGATGGACGGCTCATATACGGGTGCGACCCGTATATGAGCCGTATATCATTGCTTCTAATCCTGTGGATCAAATAAGGGATGAATTGAGAATGGAAATGGAAAAGTGATTATGTGATTAAGTGATTGGGTGATTAGGAAAAACAATTTAACTTCCCTGCAACTCTGCTTCTCTGCATTAAAATAATCTTTACCTCTTTGTATAATAGAAAGATATCTCTTTTTAGAAAACCGCCTGAAGGCGGGACTACATACAATAGATATTGAGGACTTCATGAATTGAGAATGGAAATACATGTGTGACTAAGAGTAAATCCCGGCGGGATTAAACGTATTAACGACGGGCTTTGAGCCCGGCGCATATCCCACAATATTGAGTGCCGTAGGTACGAAACATTACCAGCATCGAGTCGGGTAGTGATTTGTGCCTCCCGTTGGGACTTATAAAAGTAGGGGATTCTTTTCGCCGGGCTCAAAGCCCGTCGTTACAAAGTGTCGTCCCGTTGGGACTAATGAGCAATATAGATTAGAGTATGGAAAATTAAGCCGCGCTATAACAAGTTTCTGTTTGTTCTGTTACTTCTGTGGTTAAAAAATCTTATTGTGACCTTAATGAGTGCAGGATTGCTGTATGGACACTGCTGCCGAGTTCCTTAGTTAGTTGAGTAAGGAAAGTCCAGGGGTCTACCCGGCAGCTATTAAACACAATTTAAGGTCAGAACAGGTTTAGAAAGATTCCCGCCTTCGCAGGAATGACATCTCATTTTGTTGCAATAAGATTCCCGCCTTCGCAGGAATGACGAGATGTGTTATATATGGTTGTAGCATAACCGTCCCGGTTGTAAGTTGTTGATGGCATCTTGCCATCAGAAGAAACAGATTCAAATATATTTTTAGCAACCAGGATGGTTTGTTAGCGGTTCTGGATTCCTGATGCCTCATTGCCTTTTCGGATGGCAACAAGGGCTCCACTGCGACAGGAATGAGATGCTTATGTTACAAGTATCCGGCAAGTAATCAGTCTTACTATTATCTTAATACTCTCCTGTTTGATGCTTAATGATTTCAATAAGCATACCCCAAGAGGATAGTAAGAGGATAGTAAGACTGATTACTTGAAGGTTTAGTGAATGTGAAACTGAGAATGGAAAATTGTGCCGTCCTACCGGACTGAGGTTTTCTATATCTCTGACCCAGCAATGAATTGCTGGGCTAATTAGTAACGTCCTACGGACTGAGAAAAAATACGTTTGGACAGCTTTGGAAAGCTATCCTACGGGCGTAGGTTACCTGCCTCAGGTGACCAATGATAGCTGCGCATATTGTATAAATTCGTTTGGACATGTGAGAGGCACATATCCTACGGGTGTTGGATACCTGCCTCAGGTGACCAATGATAGCTGCGCATATAGAATAAATACGTTTGGACAGCTTTGGAAAGCTATCCTACTGGTTGTTGGTTACCTGCCTCAGGTGACCTGGAATGCTGACGCTCAATTGTTCTATACGTTTGGACATGTGAGGCACATATCCTACAGTTATAACAAAGTATCCATTTCACAAAACCGCCTAAAGGCGGTACTACAAACTTATATCTCTCTGCAGCTCTGCTTCTCTGCAACTCTGCTTCTCTGCGTTAAAATACTACTCTGCGGCTTTGCTTCTCTGCGTTAAAATACTTCTTTACCTCATAATAAGATTCCCGCATTCGCAGGAATGACACTTCAACGGTCTTTGCGTCTTTAGCGTCTTTTGCGTTAAAAGAAAACCTGTGTATGGATAATATTCCTGCTTGACGAAAGTGCTCGGGATGGGTATACTGTATTTGTAGCAAATATCGGGGTATTCTCTTCCTGATTTGCGGAAGATGATACTTCATAAATGAGGAGTTTTAGCAATATGAAGACATACATGATTATAGTTTTATTGATTGGCATGATTGTCATCCTGAACTGCATGCCTGCTGCCTGGACTGAGTTTCAGAAGGATATCAGTATCCAGGCTGCACAATTTCAGAATTCGGCTGAACAGCAAGCGTATAGACAGCTTAATGATACGCGTAATTACATCGTAGGAGAGACAAAGACCTTCTGGCGCTGGAATCTGGCTGTGATGCCGCCCACCTGGATACAAGCGCCTTCCACCTGCAGAGCTGTGGGTGAACACTGCTATGTGTTTGTGGCAGATAGCGAATGGAATACGCACATTACTCAGGCAAATGTTGATTCTGTTATGGTACGTCTGGAACAAAATACCCCCAATAACCCGGCTCAGGGTGCTATTGCGATGGATATCAATCTGTTTGGTCCCATCCCTGATGCTCTGGATAATGACCCCAAACTGATTGTATTTTATTCTGCTTTAGGCTCTTTTAACGGTTCTCAGTTTGATGGCTATTTCAGCGCTTACAATCAGGTTACAGAAGCCGAAGCGCAACAGATGAATCCTCCCGGACACAGTAACCTGTGCGAAATGATTTATATGACCTGTTATCCTTTGAGTCCTGTGGCTCCTATCAGGTTATCTGTACTGGCACATGAGCTGGAGCATCTGATTCACTGGGGTCAGGACACTGATGAAGAATCCTGGATTGATGAAGGTTGTGCGGAGCTGGCGATGGTAGCTTATGGAGTTCCGGACCCGATAAGCTCTTTCAATAATAATCCTGATAATGATTTGACCTTATGGGAGCAGCAGACAGCGGACTATGTAAAGGTAATGCTGTTTTTCACATATCTAAAAGAACATTATGACGAAACAGGACTTATCAGTGCTTTGATTGCAGACCCGACTAATGGTATGACCTCTTTCAGCAATCAGGTAAATATTCATTATCCCGGGCTGTCAGTAGGGAAAATCCTGCGCAACTGGACCATAGCTAATATGCTGGATAGTCCTCAACCGGACAGTGGATTATATAATTATGAAGGACTGAACATGCCCAATTTTACCATGACCAATGTGAATCAGCATCCTGTAACAGATTTGGCATCTATCGAACCCTATGCGGCTGATTATCTCTTTTACGACCTGGCGTGGAGACCTATAACCTTTAATATTGAAGTAAATACACCTATCCATATTTCCGAATTAATCTTCAATTCTGACCAAGAATGCATCGCTGTAATCGATGGCGGACTGACCACTCAGATAGAATATAATCCTCTACCCGATAGTGCGAATTACGTAATCTTTGTGCTGACCAATCCCAATGCTACCGCTGTGGATTATTCCTATGCAGCAGGAGTTGTGGGCAATGAAGACGAAAACGCAGTTGCAGTGGCAAATCCAGTTATGAATTGCTTTCCCAATCCTTTTAATAGTAGTAACTCCGGATTGGAAATAAGGCTGTCTATCACAAAAGGTAGCGCTACAACGGGTATGATTGATATTTATAATGCCAAGGGACAACATATCCGGCATCTTAATGTTAGCAAAGCAACAGATTCAAGCGAGCTTTGCACAAGCTGGGATGGCAGGAATAAAGACAATGAGCTTGTCTCGGGCGGAATCTATCTGCTTCGTTATGACAATGGGAAACAACGCATCAGCAAATCTGTGTTTGTAAGGAAATAAGGTTTTACAAAATGCAAAAGGCAGGATTATCTCCTGCCTTTTGTATACATATTTAGCTTCTGTTACTTGGAAGCTAAAGGTTATTTACCTGTAACGGTGGGTTTGCTTTTTGTAACTTCTCTTTTTACCGGTTGTGCTTGTTTTGTGAGTATGGATTCTTTGATAGAACTAACTCTTAAAACTCCGTCTTTTCCTAATGTACCCATGACCACGATGCTGACATCATTTTTCTTCGTGGTGTTTTTCAGAATGCTCCCCTTGGCTATATTATTACCATTAGTATCGAACCTATGAAACTCATATAAGCCTTTGGGATTTTTGAAGAAAATGCCATATCCCGAGATGGAGCATTTAGGAGATTTCATGCAGACTACTGCGTGTTTTGACGGGTACTTGGTCAAATCGTTATTGGCAGTATCTCTGCCTGCATTTCCGCACATTACGTCAGACAAATAACCGGAAAAAGACTTTTCAGTAACCTGTTTAACCGCTTGGTTAGTTGGTTGCACCGTTACCTGCGGTGACTTTGATTTCAGATTTTGGGCATAAAGGGATATTGCACAAAGTGCAAAAGAAACCAGGATGACTAGGATAACGACTTTTTTCATTATAAACCTCATTTTTTTATATCTTAGAACACGAATGAATTCTACTGCTAAATCATGGCAAACGTTATCTGCAAAATGTCTTTGCTAATCTGAAACAACTATCCTGTAAAACTTTTGCAGGGAGCTAAGGATACTCACTAGATTATACGTTCCGGTTGTAGTTGTCAGATAGGTAGCAGGACCTATTTCAAAATCAGCATTATCACTGCAATAAATCTTGTAGGTAACGCCATGCTGTTCGGGATAGCTATTGCCATTAAAAGTGCCGGTAGTGACTGCTGCCCAGGCAAGTCTTATCTGACTGCTTTCTTTTGTGATAGCAAGATTGCGGACAGCATCAGGCGCAATATTATCCACAGAATAGCCGGACATCGGGTCAGAAACAGCAAACCATGTACCATTTCTGTATACAACCACAAAAGACACAGGATGTGTGCCTGTGGATGAAGAATCCTGTAAAGTGGCACAGTTAAGGGAATAAGTGCTGAAATTATAAGCAGGAACATCTCCTATGAAGAGATAATCGGTATCACGATAATGCCAATAGACATTATCACTTATGGTAAGATTATTTAGCTGTAGTGGGGAATCTATCATCATACCATTACTATTGCGGGAATTGTCCACTCTGAAAACTGAGTACCAACCACCGGCAACACCGCCACCATCTGCCTGAGAACTGCTCCATTTCACTTTCACCTTAAGCCCCTGATCAAAGGGAACATCGGTAACAGATAAAAGAGCAGGTTTCTTCCAAAGGGGAACAGCGCCTATATCCTTTCTGGAGCCATCAGGGTCAGTTAAAGCCGGGTTTCCGGCATCAAGGCAGGGTGAATTGCCGGATAAGCCGAAACTGGCAGTTGAGGCAAACAAAGGATTGGTAAAAATAGAAGAATTCAGAATTGGAGACATTCCGGAAATAAGCTGGTTACGGACATCGCTGTAATTTATATGAGGGTTACCGGAAGTCATAGCATTTATAAAACTGATTTCGTAAGTGCTATCATCATTCCAAAAAATGGAATTATTGAAGGTGATAGTGTCAAAATACATACCCATGGAGCTAACTCCAACTATCTCACAGGCATTATCAGCCCCGGTATTGTTTGCTATTGTATTGGATTCAAAAACCAAATCGCAGGTAGCATTATTTGTCTGCATATATACATGGCTTGAGTTGCTACTCACTAAACTTATGTTGTTTACAATCAGAGAATTGGATAAAGTGAGGATTCCGGCTGAGGTCAAAATTAAAGTACTTTTCTGAGTAGCTGTGTTATTCTTCATCAGGCAACGGTCAACTGTAACATTAAAGGGAGAGGAGCAGAAAAGCGCTGCACCTTGTTCCGAAACATTGTCTGAAAAGCGGCAATTCTGTACTAAGACACTTTGTGCTGTATAAGATATTGTTAACACACCGCCATAACTACCAGGCTTGTTGCCCCATTCCAGAATGCAATACTTAAACAGGACAGAATCAATACTGGCTGTATAAACGTTCACTCCTTTCCAGCCGGTTGTGTGGTTCTGAGCTGTAAAACGGATTGAATCAGCCGCTGTTCCCACAGCCCGGATTGAACCGCTAACTTCCAAGCCATATTGCCCCTGCGCTATAACCTGTACTCCGGGTTGGATAATCAGGCTTTGACCAACCGGAACGCCATAATCCATATCCAGATAATGGGGATTAGCTGCTGCTGTCCATGTACCGGAAGCAGCTTTCTTGGTGGCATCCAGTACAACGCTGTCAATATACCAGCCCACCAGGTCAGAAGGTGTTCCGCTGAAATAGAAAGCAACATGGAAAGTAGTGCTATTCAGGTATTCAGATGGAATCGGTAAAGTTGTCAATTCCGGACCGTAGCTATCTGTTCCTGTAATATACCAGATATCAGACCAGTTTGAGAGGTCATTGGATACCTGTACCCCGATAGTGTATTCATTCGAACTGGGAACGTTGTCAATCAGGTATTGCCGGAACTGTAGTTGCAACTCAAAATATCCTGTTGTATTATAGGCAGGAGATATAAAGCGCCGCACACCGGCTGTGACAGGCGAATTGGCAAATTTTAGCTCATAAGCTGTTCCTCCGGCATTGGCGGTATTGGACATCAGCCAGTTGGCAGAAGTCCCGGTCCTTGTCCATCCGGTGGGAAAGCTGCCGGAATTAAAATTCACATTGGCAAGATTGATAACAGCACAGGAAATAGTAATAAAAAAAACAAAAAAAAGAGTGATAATCATTGATTTCATCAGAAACTCCTTTGTTTCAATTCTATATGAGCTATTTTGACAAATAAATACAATTATGATTGGTGTCAAGCATTTTGGGAAATTGGGAATTAATCATAAGATGTTGCATCAGTTATTTTTGTAAGAGGATTTTCCCTGAGATAACCTCACGGTCAGGCATAATGACTTTGTACAAATACATACCACTGGCTCCAGGATTACCCGATGAATCCAGACCATCCCATTTGAATTCCAAACCACCTGATTGTTTCCGGGGATTACTGAGAGTTGTGATCAACTGTCCCTTGAGATTGTATATTCTGATATCTACCTTACCCCGGGGGCAATTATTGATGCAAATTGAGACATTCTTATTAAATGGATTGGGATAAGCATTGGCAGTGATTGTTGTAGCCGGACTGACAGTATCAATCGTTCCAGTTTGGGATGAACCAATACCATAGATATCTACGTCCCCCTGGCGAAGGTAGAAGATATGGTCTTCGCTGTGTAATACTTCCCATTCACCATCTGAAATACTGACATCGTGGGTATAGTTGGTAGTTACAATGTGCTGAAAATATCTGTCTATCAGCACAAATTTCCTGAAATGCCAGGTCCGGTGCATAATTCCGACAATAAATCTGTTATTCAGGTTGAGCAGATATTCTGCATATTCCTCAAACTCAGGTAGATTAAGATTGGGAAAATCAGTGTCAGGTACATAACCACCGTTATTAAACTGATATGTATGAAAAGCAGTATTATAGCTACTATTATATTCAATGCAGACAAATCTGTGGTATGCCAGGGGAATAACATCCAGTGGTATAGAAACCGCACCCCAAGTTGTGGTTGAGAGAACTGTTAATGATATCTGGTTATCCTGATAGGTGAGATATCCGCCAGATTGATAGAGATCAGGTGACCATTGGATAAAGTATGTAGAACCACCAATATCATGTGATACATATCCCGGATCGAAAGAAGTCGTTGACGCATAATTAAAGATCGGACTGCTAATATTACCGTCCAGGTCTATAATTTTACATAAATTAATCTCAGTGTTTGAATAACTAATAAGTAGATATTCATCACCAAGCAGAATTGGAGATCCGAAACCTACAGTTGTTTGTAAACCGGTAACTAAATCAAGTTTATGAGTAGAATAATTCTGGCCACAATAACAATAGATACTGTTACTTCCAAATATTATATAGAAACTTGGTGAAATATAGGCTTCAAGGTTAGTAAACCTTTTTAAGGTAGGAACAGTATTCATGGCAATATCAGGAATTTTGATAACATAAATATAGTTACTATTAGCCAGTGTCATATATGTAAAACCATATTTGGTCTGCGTATTACGCAGAATTGGCGCATCTCCTTCCCAGACATGATGGTTATCATACCCAAAAACCGTTTCAGATTGTGAAACATTGCCATCGGGAGTAATTATTGTTCTTTTTATGGTAATTGTAGTTGAATCTACGATTGCTTTGAACAGGAAACAATCTCCTGTTTCCTGGACTGCAGCGCAATCAAAAGAGTCACTTAAAGCAGAGGATGTAATGTAGTTAACCTGTAAAGGTACCTGAGCAACTGCTACAAAAGTAAGGATACTAAACAAACACGTTAATATTATTTTCATCTCTCATCCTTCAAGCGACATTAACTTTGTTAAGGATTTTGTAAAGCAAAATCTTCACTTTAGATTATATATATGAGAGGCTCTTATGTCACTTTCGCTACAAGAATAAACTTTTTATGTCTTCAAGTTAAAATCAAGATTCTTGCATCCCGTGAGTAACACAACTGAATATCTACCGGGATATATCCTGATGAATAGAGGGGCTGGTGTTACAAAACATTACTTTCCGCTTGACTGGAAAATCGGATTCATTCTTCAGTTAAGATAAATGAGAGGTTTCTAAATGCAAAAAGAGCGAAAATATCTGTTTGATGGAGTTGTTGCGGATTATGCTGAAGCAAGACCCGGCTACCCGATAGAGTTGTTGCATGATATTATCGAAATGACAGGGATAAATTCCAATAGTCATGTGTTGGAAATTGGCTGCGGAACAGGGCAGGCAACTCAGCTTTTTGTGGACAACGGATTTGAGGTTACTGCTGTGGAATTGGGCGAAAAGCTGGCAGCATATACACGTGATAAGTTTAAAGACTTCACACGTTTCAAAGTAATTAATCTGCCTTTTGAGGACTACAGGACTGAGCAAAAATACAACCTTATCTTTGCTGCCAGTGCTTTTCACTGGATAGACCCAAGCAAGGGATTTCCCTTAATCCATTCTCTTTTGGAAAAAGACGGCTGGTTGGCTCTCTTCTGGAATAGCAGATCAGAACTGACACAGGCAGGAAAACTGTATCAAACAATAAATGAGATGTATGACAAATACTATGTCACACCTCAGGAAAATATTAAACTCAGTCATGAGGAACGGGAAAAGCAAATCCATGATTGTGGTCTCTTTGGTAATGTAATAAGCAAATCTTATCCCTATAACAAAGTATATACTTCAGCAAAGTATATACAACTACTGGGTACTTATTCAGACCATATTGCCCAACCTGAAGACACTAAGCAAATCCTCTTTAGCAAAATCAAAGAAGCAATTGATAAGCATGGCAGAACAATCACAGTCCCATACGAAGTTAAAGCGTATTTTGCTAAAAAGAAGTGAAATAGGGATGAGTATTAATTACTGTTAAAACCATTCTGCCTAATTGCTTATTTGCTAAAAAATAGTAGTATTCGGAATAAATATTGCTGTTATTTGTTGATACTATCAAACTAACTCAAAGATAAAATAGTTTGACATTCTTGATTATATATGTGGGGTTAACGTTCAATAACTGGAATAAATATAGATTGTCTATCGGATGAGGGGATGTTAACAATACAGATTGTTACATATCTCGTAAATGAATTGTAGGTTTTTCTAAAATGTATTATCGGGTTTAGGCGATGATTATATGTATCTAATCAGATTTGACAGGCATCAACAATAACAACAAAACATCGGAGGCATGTATGAACAAGATAATTTTATTAGTTTCGACCTTACTATTATGTGTTGGTTTATTCGCTGAATGGAGCACTGATGCTTTCAATCCTAGTCAGATTTCAACCTTGAACGATTTTCAAGTCAAACCCAAAGTGAGTATATGTAATGATGGTGCTGTATACACTGCCTGGGTAGAATATGACTGGAGCTTAGCAAACTTTAATATTGTGCTCCAAAGATTGAACCAACAAGGAATAAATCAGTGGCAAACCCCAATATGCGTAACCAGCCACCCGTCTCAAACATCCTTGCTTGACTGGGAGCTGCTATCGGATAATGATGGTAATGCTATTTTAGCTTATGCAGATGACCGCAATCAAACACAAAATATCTATATCTACAAAGTCTCCCCTTCTGCACAGATGCTTTGGGATACAAACGGCATAGCTCTTTCCAGTGACATTGATTCTACTTATTCAAACATTTCCCCGGTAATGACGTGCACAACAGATAATAATATAGTAGTAGCCTGGCAAAGGCAATCATCTACCTCAACCATAAAACTGCAGTCAATCAATCCTGATGGTAACATACTCTGGGGAACTGGTGGGGTTACAATACAGATTGATGAAGGTAAAGTAGCGCATCCAAAACTATTAGCTTCTACTATAGGCAATGTGTTGATTGAGTATTCTGCTTATATAGGAATGGATGAATATCCACCCAGTTATGTCTATGTGAAAAAGCTTGGACCCACAGGAACTGATGCATGGGATTTCCCTGAACTAATAGTTTCTGATTATGATTCCGGAGCATGGTCGATTGCTCCTGATGGCACTGGCGGAATGGTCTTAGCCCTTGGAGCAGATCGTAATAACAATAATTACTCTGAAATATATATACAACACGTTTTTTCGGATGGCAGCCTGGCATTTCAGACAAATGGAGTTCCTATCTCCACTGAGAGTAATAATGCACAAGAGTTCCCTAACATTACTTATAATCCTCAAACTCAGGACACCTATATCTTGTGGTGCAAAACACCCATTTTACCAAATCTATATGCTGTCTATATGCAAAAGCTGGATAGTGACGGAATTAGGCAATGGGGTAATGAGGGGTTATCTTATGTTCCTTTGGATGTTTATCCCATCTATATTATTGATTCTATGCTTCTTAACGGTAATTTTAGCATTATCTGTGGATATGGTCTGGGTGAGGAACCTTGTTATAATTATCATATCCTGGCAATGAGCTTTGATAGTGAAGGTCAGCCTCTCTGGCAGGGAAATGCCGGTATAATCGCTTTTAATAATACTATAAAGCAGAACTTCACTGCCTGCCATACACAAAACTTTGTAGTGGTCTCATGGGATGAGGGTTGGAGTCCTGACCATGTCTTTGCCATGCGGTTCAATGCAGACGGCAGTCTTGGTTATCAGCCTACAGCTAATGAAGAAAATGTGTTACATGTTAATCCGATGTGGCTTCGGACTAGTCCGAATCCATTCCAAAATAGTATAAATATACAGTTTTTGATGAAGAATTCTGCCTCTCCTGTTGAGATTAGTATATACAATCTCAAAGGACAAGAGGTTCAGAATTTCACACCCAAAAATGCCGAAAACGGACAAATCAAATGGGATGGAAAAGACAAAAACGGTAAAGCTCTCAGTTCTGGTATTTATTTGATAAAAATGCAACAAGGAAGTAAACAGGTTATCAATAAAATCGCAAAACTAAAGTAGATAGAGAATTATTGAATGTTTCTCATGGCATAATGTGATTTATAGAAGATACTTCACAAGGAATCTCTGAACAAAAAGAAAGGCTGGGATAACCCCAGCCTCTTTTATATAAAATATATAAGATCATCCCCAGTAAAGAGGTTTGCCCATAAACCAATGAGTAAAAGAGTATTCACGGGGCAGGAAATGACGATACCATTTTATTCTCTTCAGAGATAAAACGGTTACTGTATGATTATCCATATTTACAATCCCGCGGACTTCTACATATACATCTCTTTTATTACCGGTGCGATGTGCAAGTAATGTCCTGGCAAGTCTGTTCCCATAACTATCGAAGTGGAGATATGTATAACTGCCGTCAGCTTTTTTTCTGATAATGCCATAACCCGGTCTGGGGTTTTCATAAGAGTTATCATGAATATTTGTGTAAGGATAAGGCAGGTTATCAATGTATAAACCTGTTGTGATATTGCCATTCACGTCCGTACCATTGTCAGCCAGATATCCTCTGAATTCTTTTACTTCATTATACCAGGTAAAATAAAAATTGAAACTGGGATAGATGCATTCATAATGACGATGCCAGCCGTCCCAATAACCATCATTGTATCCAATACTGTAGTATATGCTTGGTCCAAATACGTTATGATAATGATTATGCCAGTTCCAACCATAATAACTATGATTTCCGAATCCATTGTGATGGTTGTCTTCGTTCCAACCGTAATGATTATGATTTCCAAATCCATCATGATGGTCATTATAGTTGTCATTCCAGCCGTTGTGACTGTTATCACCGTGATCATAACCATCCCCTTGATTGTATCCGTTGTGACTGTTATCACCATGATCATAACCATCCCCGTGATTATATCCGTTATGGTCATTATTATTGGGGTGAACAGGTTGCACATTGCCGGATTGAGGCGGTTGATCATTGATTATCGGGGATATCTGTCTTTTTGCAGGCTGAAGCTCATTGTTTCCACCTGATTGTGCATATTGTACGTTACTTGAAAGTGGAGCCTGTCTGCTGTCAAATTGGGAAACTTTGGTTTTTACTGTTTTGACTGACCTGGTATTATCAGATAAAGTAGTTTTGCTGATAACAGATTGCTCACGTTGCAAGCTGCTCGTTTGGGAGGATTTGCTTCTGCCCTGTTCAGCAGGCTTATGAATGCCGGACTGAGAAGTCCTGCTTCTGTTTGGTTGTACTGATATTACTTTGTCAGATTGGGAAGGCTTGCTACGGGTAGGTTCAGCAGGTTTAACAACAACGGGCTGGGAAACTCTGCTTCTGGCGGGTTGTACAGATGTACTTCTGGCAGGTTTGAGTGGAGTGAGGTCAATCACCTGGTCATACTTCACATTTCTATGCTGTGATGTATCTGTATTTGTTATCTGTTCCGGTTTTTCATCATGGGATTGTGAACGATTATTATTTTGTGTTTGTGTAGGATTTTCGTAATCAGTTTGATTGGTTTTCCTGTTATCTGATTGGACAGTTTGTTCCTTATCAGTATTATTTGTTCTGTTTTTTACTGATTGGGTGGGTTGCTCTTTTTCTGCTTTAACGGATTTGCTTTGTGCAGATTGAGAAGATTGTTCTTCCTCAGAAAGAGAAGATTTGTTTTTAGTAGACTTGGAAAACTGTTCCTTTTCATTAGATGAGAATTGTTTACTGCTTTTAGAATAATTTTGCGCTCCCAGGGATGTACAAATCATCAGCATGATAATGATGCCGGCATTAGCAATTAATCGTATCATTGTCTCCTCCTTTTTTCTGAAAGAAGCATTCATATATCTCTAAATACAAATGAGGTTTTTGATTACTGCAAGAAAAAAATGCTTCGTAACATTTATATGTTGGAAATGGAGAGCAGGTAATCTGATTCTGCTTATTTTACAATAGGTTCAAAACTAATAATATGTGATTTACTGTTTTTATGTTTAACGTGATTAGATTGTTTTGTTGTTGAGGGATATCGCAAAGTATATAAATGATTATTATCCGCTATGGCATAAACGTAATCATCCTCACACCTTACTCCCTTGCAGTTATTGAGTAAATGGTAATATCCTGCAGAAACCGGTGTTCCATCCGGCAATATGTCAAACAATTCCAGCTTTCCGTTTGAAGAACTGTATGATACAGCCAGGTAGCCATTACCAAAATGGATTTTATTGATGTATGTATAAGTATCAAGCTGTTTTTGATAAACCCGCACAGGATTTGAAGGTGTTGCCAGACTATATATGTCTATACTGTTACCGCTACATAGATACAAATATCCGTCTCCGATATTGAAGCCATATCCGGAATAAGAGCTATAGAGGTTTTGGGTGTTTACCACCTGAGGATTATGTAAATCTGAAATATCAACTGTGTACAGTGCATCAGACCAATAATTATCGGTTAATATGTAAACATACGGATAAGAAATAATGCTCTGTGCACCATAGCCCCCGGTCGAGGTAATTGATGCTTGTTCCGTAAATCCGGTTGCGCGGTCATAAGTGTATATCCAGCAAAGATATTGAGAGCCCTGTACATTATAACTGGAATGCATAATCAGAATATTGCCGGACACTCCCGAAGCATAGATATTATTGGACATATTATGCAATAAACCAGGGTGCGCCGGGTCATCCAGACTATAAGCATACTCTCCAAACTGGCCATAACTGGGATTCGAATATAGAAAAAGCTCGTCTCCATTGGAAGCTAATTTCCTAACATCTGCATTCCCAAAATTCGTACCCTGTGCAGGTTGTGAAGGGTTTTGTAGATTTACTGGACATACTCCCTGATAACTTGTTACCAGATATGCATAGTTATCAATGCAGGTAATATCAGTGATGGTGTTGTTAACCAGGAAATCAGATACGAGCCCCAGACTGGGAATTACGGTTATAACAAACGGCTCAGACCAGCATGAAGTAGTCCCATCATAATATCTTGTCTGAGCTTTCAGGTTATAGGTGCCTGCCTGAGAGTAATAATGATTATAGTTTATCGAAAGATAATTGTAATGGTCTTCCAGTTCTAACCAACCTGTAATACCAGAGCCGTCCCCCGGGTCAATCCTGACTTCAGTTTCATTGTATGATGTATCTGTCACTTTGATTGTGTAGGTGCCACTCTCATTTACAGCCAGGACTGAATCATCTGAAACAATCTCAGGAGTACGACTGTCAAAATATACCTGTATTGTATCAGAAAAGGCAGACATTGCCTGATTATCATCCTTACATCTCAACCTTAAGCTAAATAACCCTCCGCTGCAATGCAATCCCATGACAGCATCTTCTCCACTGGGAAAAAACGATGTCCAATAAGTATACTCAGGAATGCTTCCGGCTTCATCCAGTTTTTCCAGCATTATCTGATAGGATACTTTGTCAGATTCCGGGTCAGTACCTTTCATTCTCAATTGCAGGAGGGTTTCCGGTAAGACATAATGCGTATTAATCTCTATGACGGGTTTGTCAGGCGGTTTATTTTTTATAGGCTCAAAGGGCATTCTCATACAACCGGCAGTCAGGACAATCAGTATGCAAAGCACAGAGAAAAGAGCTGAGCTTACAATATGTTTTTCTTCTGTAACCATTTGTACCCTTTGGTGAGACCATCTTCGTTAATATTAACACCTATTTTGAATAGTGTGGTGGGAGATTTATGTTTCCCTGTAAAGCTTAGACCTTGTTCCGGTACAAACGTGTACACATCCTGCATGGATATTTGCTTCTGGTAAGCCAGTTTGACAGATGCTGTTTTATTTAGTTGATATTGTAATCCCAATTCTCCATTTAAGCCAATTTCCACAACACTATCATTAAACTTATTTTTTGCATCAGAAAAACTGAATGTGAGTACTCCAAACATGGCAGCTAAAGATTGTGTTAAGGAAATCCTTCCATATTTAAGATAGGAACTCGCACCAAAATCAACACTAAAGCTGCTAATCGATGATTGAAATGGAATTCCGGATAAATTGCCTGAGACTTCTTCCCAGTTTAATAAGTAATCCGCTTTCCAGCCCTGAAGCCCGGCTTTTACACCATATCCATAGTTTTTAGCTTGAAGCTTGGCTGTTGTAATTTCCAGATATGGACTGAAATATGTGTGAGTAGGACTGGAACTATATTGGAAATTTAGATAATCTACCTGCCCGTTGATATAAAAGTCCGGTATACCATAAGACAAGCCTATCGTCATATCAGTAACAGGGAGTTCTTTCTGCTGAGCAGATAACAAATCCACTGTTAAAACCAGAATAAACACAAGCAGGAGATTGGTTATATGTTTCAAGATTTTGCCTGACTCTTATCATAATATAAAAACATCAAATAACCCAACTTTCTATGTTGCTTTGTTAATTAATATTGCGAAACAGAAGATTTCTCCAATCAGCCATTAATCATTCCATTTTCCCTGCTTCTGTTAAATCATACAATATTTTATGAGATGCTTTTTGTCAAGGGATAATCTATGCTTCTGAAAAGAAATTGGCTGCTTTCTCCAATTCAGCAGGAATATCTATCTTTTGTGGGCATTTTGTGATACAAACACCACATTTTGTACATTTGTCTGCTTTATTATCATCCGGAATGAAGAAATTGTATTCCCATTGATGCCGTTTCCTGTCGCCGAAAATATGAGCATCGTTGTAAACACCAAGCGCCCAGGGAATAGCAACTTTACTTGGGCAAGGCAGACAGTATCCGCAACCTGTGCAGTGGACAACCATCTTGCTAAGATATATTTTGCGAACCTTAGCATACAGCTTCAGTTCTTCGGGAGAAAGATCATCAGGTTTGCTATTTGATGCTATAGAGAGGTTTTCTTTTACTTGTTCAAGCGTGGACATTCCACTTAAAACAATTTGCACCTGCGGGTAATTCCAGACAAAACGGAAAGCTCTTTCAGCCGGAGTCCGGTCGTATTTTGATTTACTCCAGGCTTTCTCAGCTTCAGCAGGGATATTGCCTGCCAGTTTACCGCCTAAAAGTGGTTCCATAACGATAATCCCTACTCCCTTATCAGCGGCATAGAGTAGTCCGCGTGTGCCTGCTTCGCGTCGGATATCAAAGAAATTGTGCTGTATCTGGCAAAATTCCCATTGGTAGCTGTCAATGATGGATTTGAAGCCGGGATATTTATCATGAAATGAAAAGCCGATATGCCTTATTTTACCGCTTGCTTTGGCTTTTTCCAGAAAATCAATGGCACCAAGTTTCTTGAGTTCTTTCCAGCGTTTGCCATTGAGCGAATGCATCAGATAATAGTCTATATATGGTGTTTCCAGCTTTTGTAGTTGTTGGTCCAGATAAGAGTCCATATCTTCACGGGTTTTAAGCAGCCAGGTGGGAAGTTTGGTCGCTACAAAGACTTTGCTGCGATCAATGCTTTTTAAGAATTTAGCTAGTAATAATTCGCTTTCACCACCATGATAAGGCCAGGCAGAGTCATAGTAGTTTACACCGCCATCATAAGCAGCTTTGAGCATACCCAGTGCCTGAACTTCATCAATTTTATTGTCATTGTCCACTGGCAATCTCATCAAGCCGAAACCAAGTACCGAGAGTTTATCTTTTCCGCCGGGCATACTTCTGTATTGCATCTTAACCTCACATTCTGTTCAATTACGTTTATTAGTTACCTTCTAAAATCAGGCATAATTGATGTCAACTCTCTTTATCATTTCCAGTCAGACATACTTAGAATTCTCTGCTTGACACAAACAAGTATGCTCATTATGTAATGTTTCAAGGTTTTTTTGTGCTTATGAGTTGCTTAAGAGTGTACGAAAATATCGTTTTAAGGAGCTTGGACATGTCTAAATCAGGTATGATATTGCTGATAACTGTTGTTCTGGTATGTTCAGTATTTTTTTTGATGAAGCTTAGTGGTTCCAGAATTAAAAAGTATGAACATCTGATTGACCCTGCAATTTCTACGTTACCCAATCAGAATATGCTGATTGTTGATATTCAGGGTGACCCGAATAAGTCAGGTGGTAAAGCCATAAAATTACTCTTCAAAGCTTATTACTCATTAAAAGGAGTCCCAAAGGGACCAAAAATGCCTGCTCCCCGTGCCAGATGGCCATTTGATGAGAAAACACCCAAAGACCAGTGGGTTGGTCATTTTGCCTTACCGATACCTAATGAAATAACAACCTTACCTAAGGTTAAGAATCCTGACAGCTTGTATATGTATATATCTGAATGGCGGTATGGCGATGTTGCAGAAATACTGCATATAGGACCCTATGCTAATGAAAAAGAAACCATCCAGCGGTTGAGAGAATATGTCGGTCGACAAGGCTACTGTGTTTTCGGAGTTCATGAGGAAGAATATATCAAAGGACCCGGTATGTTTGGCAAGGGTGACCCAAAAAAATACCTGACTATTATCCGCTACAGAGTGGCAAAGAAATAGTGGTAGTATGACGCTTGAGGCAATAAAAAAGTACTGTTTAGGCAAACCCGGTTCTATAGAGGATTTCCCGTTTGATTTTACCACAATGGTGTTTAAAGTCGGAAACAAGATGTTCGCTTTATCTGATATAAACGATGACCCCCTGCGTCTTGCCTTGAAATGTGAACCGATGTATGCTGTTTCACTCAGGCAGGATTATAAATCTATCATTCCAGGTTATCATCTTAATAAACAGCATTGGAATACATTGATTCTGGACGGCACAATTTCGGATAAGCTATTGAAAGAACTGATTGACCATTCCTATGAATTGGTATTTAAATCGTTGACCAAAGCGAAGAGAGCGGAAATCAAGAGTATGTAGTTCCGCATGTAGAGGCTGTGCGAAAATACCAAAGGAAGAGCATAGCCGGAGTTCAATTTGCCCTTTTTAGCTTTTAGCAGACATCTTTGTGTTTGGGCAAATCGGACTTCGGAATGCGTTATCAGTAAAGGTTTTAGCTGAAGTCCGAAATTCCCTGATACATTGCTTTCTAAATTTCAAAAGACGAGGGAATTTTGAACTCCAGCTACTCGCTTATCATTTTCACAATGTCCCTCAAGGCAGAACCATGGGTTACAGTTTTATTCTTTAATAAAGAACCACCACAAGGCAGCAGTCACAACACCGCTGGGAGCATTATCAAATCCACGTTTGATTTCATTTAAAGAAATCATTCTCACATTATGTATATCAAATACATCGTCGCCTCTGACCATGAGTATCTTTTGATAACGGTCGTCATATACTTCATAGTCCCTGATGGTGCCTATTTTCTGGCTACGGGTATTATAGATATCTGCACCTTTCACCGTTGCCAGCTTTATACTGCGGTAATCATACATGTCATTACCAATCATTTTGAAGTTTAACATCTTTTCCTTCTTATCTTCAGCTCCGTTGAGCTGCCATGTTTATTCTATTGTTAATATTGCACAGAACGGCTGTGGGACCAATTCATCAACCTTCAATCTGGGCATACCCGGTATATCTTCCACGACCTTCTTGCCTGTCTTTTGTTCATAGATACCGGTCAGGAAAAACTGGTTACCCTTGTAATGCATGATGCTCCTCACGTTTCCCATATCTGCCAGATAGAAGCATATCTTCTGATTGACTTCAGACAAATCAGGATTGAGTTCTGTGACTGTGAAGGCTGCTTTTTTATCAACCAAAGTAGTTCTGTAGATATAAGTCTTATCCTTGATTTTGATGACGTCAAAAGAGAATAGCCCTTTGACTTCTTTACTAATCATCCTGCCATCATTATAGTTCAAGGCAATCAACTTAGCAGCTCCCACAGCATCATCTGTAAACCAGGAATAGCTTATAAACAAGGTAGAATCAATGGAATCCACATTAAATATCCTGTAATTACCTTTCATTGGTATCCTGATTGGAAAGGATTTAAATACAGGGGACGGGTCATTAACAGATAAATCTATTTTTGTGGTAGATAATACACTGTCATTGGCGGTAAAAAACCAGAGTTTATCGTTATCGAGGCAGGATTTATCATAATCCCTGACCAGATTGCGTTTGCGTTCTGCTTGCATAGTTTCAAAGCTCAGGTCATACATCACAATTTCTTTGTTAGGATTGGCAACAGCGATTCTGAGCATTCCATCTTTGACAGAAGCATAAGCAATGTAGAACACTTTTATGCCCACATTATAATCTTTTATCACTTTCAGGTTACTGTCCGTTTTGTAGATGTGGCAGGTGGAATCTCGGGTTCCGATGATGTATATGTCTTTATTATAAATCAGATGCCTGTATGACTGTTTAACGTTTTCTTCTTTCAAAACCAGGCTGTCTGTTATAGCTTTTGTCTTGGCATCGGCAACGTAAATTGTTGTATATGCCTCTCTTTGTTTATTAACCGTATGACTTGTTTCTATGGGGAAATACAGTTTTTCATTCACGCTTAGAGGAAGTCCCTGGATTGGTAAATAGGGATGAGAATAATCTTGTGAAGTTGGGTTGATAAACTTATACATGGCATCCAGTTCATGTGCAGGTTTGTTAAAATAAGACACACCGTTGCTTTGGTAAACCTTCTGCTTTGCACAGCAGGTCAAAGCAAAGAATATCATGGCAATAATTGTAAAATGTTTCATAGCTTCACTCCTCAGTATGATTGATGCATGCTTCACTTCATCTGTATTTTTTGTCAATATGAAATAGTGAAGCAGGTTAGCATTTTTATATCACTAACCTGCTTTAGATGATTAATTTTCCTGCCTTGCCTCAGCGGACATCTCGCTATTAATCGAACCATTGGCAGAGACAATATTATCGAAAGGATTTTTATCTACAAGTAAGAAATTGGGGTCAACTCCCACTTTATCAGGTTTTTTGGCTGTTATCACCGTAAAGTGCTTCTTGCCGTTGGTTATCCGTACTACAGTCTTGTAAAGTTGTATGGCATTATCCTTATTTTTATTCGGGCTTTCAGCAAAAACTACTACTTCAACCGGGTCGTTCATTTTGGTTTTGGAGAATACACCCTTACCATCATCATACAGCTTGGCAGTTTCCACATCAAAATCTACCTTATAATTCTTCTCATTACCTTTGGGTTTCGTCAGTTTGATATGAGTAATTTTATTGTCATACATGGTAACTTTTTTATACCAATCCTCAATCAGATACTTCAGAGAGTCCGGGGTTTCCTTATCCAGATAGGTCAGGAAATCTAACGTATTAGGATAGGGTCGGGAGGAGAATTTATATGCTTGCAGAAATCCCGCCAAAGCCCTGTTCATATTTGCTTCACCGATTCTATCAGCCATGCCGTACATTACAACTGAGCCTTTATTATAAAATATGTATTGCTGAGTTTCCACCTGATAGAGAGGTTGTTCTGAACGGCTCTCACTACTGCGCATCGCTACATAAGAATCCAGCTCACTCTTGAGAAATTTGCCAATATTAGCTTTCCCGAATTTATGTTCCATTACTTTCAGAGCAGAATATTGGGCAAAAGCTTCACTGAGCATCTGAGCGCCTTGTACTGCCCCACCCACTACCTGATGTGCCCACCACTGATGTGCTGTTTCATGGGCAGTAACATACAAAGGATAATCGATATCCCCTTTTGCTGTTTTGACATCTGCTATAAAACCTATAGATTCAGAAAAGGGAATGGTCGTCGGGAAAGATTGAGCATAAGTCGCCCAGCGGGGAAATTCCACAATACGTAATACTCTGTGTTGAAAAGCGCCAAAGTTATCAGTATAATAAGTAAGTGCGCCTTTCATCCCATCCATCATTCTTTCCAGATTATAGGGATGGTCATCATCATAATATATTTCCAGATTCACTTTCTGTTCCGGATTAGTTTTGCTTTGCCAGAAGTCTTTCTTCACTTCCAGTTTGGCAGAAAGGAATGCTACGAAATTCAGAATTGGCTTATCCATTTTATAATGGTAGTATTTTCTGTCACCTTGTGTCCATTCCTTAATAAGGTAGCCGGGTGAGATAGCAGTTTGTGAAGGCGTAGTACTCATTACCACTTCATAATTTACCCAATCGGCATCGTTGGAGATAAAGGTATTCATTCTGGCTTTAATATCATCAACTTTGGCTGTTCTTTCTTTAGGTGGTAAGCCCATTTTCTTGCGTTTATCAGGACTGGAAATCTCCCCCTGGTCATTATATGCAAATCCGGGCATAAACTCCATATTGGTCATAAAGGTACCGTTTTTGCGAACAACTCCCCCACTATACCCTTTGGGTTTGGAAACTACAGTAAATTCAGTTACAAAGCTTTCTCCCGGCATTAGAGGTTGCTTGAAATAGTACGTCCTGATGCCTTTATCTGTATCCACGCTTCTGGTGGTAATCATCCTGCTAAAGGCAAGCTGTTTCAGTTCCATATTCTGATTGTAACCCACGTACATGGAATCTATGGGTACGGTCTCTTTATTCTTGAGGGTTAATCTACCGCTAAATTCACCTCTTTGCTGTTCAGGATACAGGTCAATTTTGAGGCTGACATCCGTGATTCTGGGACTGGGAATACCATCCCAGGCTTTATACATTTTTTCTTCCTGAGCATGGAGCTTTGTCCAGGTCTTACCAAGATGAAAATCATGGATTACATTATTATTATAGAAAACGATAGAAGCTGTTATCAGATAAACCGCTGCCAATGCTGCTGCAACAGTAATAACTTTGGGATTTATCCTTTGTCTGAGCACAGCAATCCGCTCTTTAAAATTGTTGTTTCTTCCTCTGGGGTATAATAGCAGGGCTAATAATAATCCGAGAGCGGTAACCGCAGTCCACAGAGTTGAATTGACCAGGTCTCTCATCCATGTATTGTTCCAGCCGGACATATCAGAATAGCTTCTCCCGATTCCTGAGCCGTAATTGAACAGAGGATGCTCTAGCCCGATCAAACCCACCATAGATGATAGTCCCAGACACCCCAGAAAAGCAAAATGAGACACATATTTATTATTAACCAGAATATGTATGGTAAATGCTATCGCTGTTAGGCGCAGGTATAGCATAAACTGATAACCCAGAGTGATAAGATAGACATCAGGTTTAATATTGGTAAACCCGCTGATAAGCTGATATACCATCCCTATCAACATGGCAGAAATGATGATAAACATCTCAATACCCAGCAGAGCTACAAACTTGGAAAACATAAACACACCGGTGGTTGCAGGTGTGCTGTCCATAATCAGGTCTACCCTACGGGTCCGGCTCTCCCACAGCAGTTCACCTGTAAATAGGGTAATAATTACTATTAATAGAGTCGCAACTCCGCTTGTAATGCCATCCAGTATCTTGTATGTTACAGGTAAAGTGGTGGTTTCATAAATCTGCCCTTGCGAATATACGGCAAAACCAACGACTACCAGACCCAGCACAAACAGTATCCAGAAATAGAAGCGGGAAGTGATGTTTTTGAACTCCATGATGCTCAGATAGTAAAACTGCTGCCAGGATTGCGCAAATGAGAAATCCTTTTGTACTTTGCTTACATCACCTGTATAGGGAATATACCTGGTAGTGGATATCTTGTGTTTATTCACTTTTTCTGTGGACTCGGGATACTTGAAAGTGGTTTTTATATATGATGCCCAAAACAGCAGAAATCCGATGCCCAGCCAGATTAAACGGTTTATCAGCAATATCGGAGCAAACGGCACCAGCTTGGTATTCATTTCTGCCATAGTCATCTTTTCTGTGATAAAGCCCGATGTAGAAGATGCAAAGGGGTCCAGGATTGCCATCAGTTCTTTCATGCTTACTTTGCTGGCAAGGATGCCGATGATGGTATAGATTACCAGCAGCACAATAGCACTGACATACACTGTAACCTGTTTTTTGGTCAAAGCTCCTACAGCAAAGAATATCCCGCAGGAGAATATCATATTTGGTAAAACTATAGTAATATAGGGCCAGAAATAAGCAGCAGGAATGATAGGTCCAAAATAGCTTCTGTCCAGCCAGGGCAAGATAGAAGCGACAAATATACCGGCTGCCACTGAGAGCAAAATGAGGGTAATCACTACTGCATTACCTACAAATCTGCCCACCAGATAGCTAAATTTGCTTACCGGTTTGGTGCAGATAATCTGAAACATATTATATTCATAATCACGGCTGATAGCATTACCCGAAAAGGCTGCACAGATAAACACAGCTATCATCTGAAAGCCGAGAATTGTGGTATGGATAAAGAAAGGTGAATTTAACAGTAGCCTCTCTCCACCGGCGATATTGACTTTCATTCCCGTAAATGCTCCGGCAGATATCACCACTGCAAATCCCGAGACTAAAAAGAACAGCGCCATATAAACGTATGTGGAAATCTTGCTAAGCCTGTATTTTAGCTCAAAAGACAGCATTTCCCAAAACATCAGTTACCCCTTCTCAAATGATTTCTTCAGCCGGAATTGTGCTGAAGTACACATCCGATAAATCAGGGTCTTTAGCGCTAAAGCCATCATCAGGAAGCTCTGGGCTTTCCACTGTGATTTGCACTTTTCCGCTGTTTAGCCGGGTGGAAATAACCTTGAATTTGCTTTGGTAACGCTCAATTTCATCCTTGTTTACCAGCTTCTTCCAAAGCTGACCTTTGATGGTGTTGATTGCCTCTATTGGATTGGCTTCGAGTACCACTTCTCCTCTGTGAATGATGGCAAATTCACTGCATAGCTCACTTACATCATCCACGATATGGGTGGAAAGTATGATTATCCTGTTTTCTCCCAATTCAGACAGAATATTGTAAAAGTGATTACGTTCCTTAGGGTCAAGACCCGCAGTCGGCTCATCCACTATCAGTAAGTCCGGTTCTCCCAACAAAGCCTGAGCAATGCCAAAACGTTGTTTCATGCCGCCTGAAAAGCTGCCCAGATGCTTTTTCCTGCTGTCAAACAGGTTAACTTCATTCAGATAATGATATACTATCTTTTTGCGTTCTCTCAGATTGGAAACACCTTTGAGTCTGGCAAGATGGCTCAGCATATCATAGGCAGAAATATTGGGATAAAAATCAAAGTCCTGAGGCAGGAAACCCAGTCTCTTACGAATCGCTGTCTGGTCTTTGGTTACATCAATTCCATCAAATGTCACGCTGCCGCTGTCTGCTTCCTGCAGAGTCGCAATCGTCCTCATCAGAGTTGATTTACCGGCGCCATTGGGACCCAAAAGTCCAAACATACCTTCACCGATGGTCAGATTTACGCTTTTAAGCGCTTGCACACCATTGCCGTAAGTCTTTGTCAAATTGTTGATTATCAGCTCTTTCATCGTCCTACCTCTTTATCGTTTATCTTTTTCTACTATTATCAGTTATTAGAATTAAAGATATCTTATTTCAAAGTAGATTTCGTCAAGCAATATTCACTCACCTATACAATAATCTCTAGTATAATCTCTACCCATCAGTTGATCAGTCTTACTATCCTGTCGCAGTAGAGCCCTTGTTGTCATCCTGAGCTTGTCGAAGGACGTGCTGTTTTAGCTATTTAGAGACACGGAGTCAGGAAACACTGAGAAAGTTTTGTGGAAAGGAGTATAACGCAGAGTCGTAAAGCCGCAGAGTCTCAGAGAGAGTTTATGTATGTAGTCCCGCATTTATGCGGTTTTGTAAATTGCATACTTTGTTATAACTGTAGGATAACCGCCCTCGGTTGTCCAAACGAATCTATTCAATATGCGTAGCAATCTTTGGTCACCTGAGGCAGGTAACCTACAACCCGTAGGATATGTGCCTCACATATCCAAGCTTATCTTTTCTCTTACTGCCATACTTAGGTTTTTTTTAACGCAAAGGACGCTAAAGACGCAAAGAAATTCTTTACTCAGTCCGTAGGACGTTACTATGTAACTCGGCACGTTAGTGCTTGGTCAGAGATGTAGAACACCTGAGTCCGGTAGGACGGTACAATTCAATACCAGATAAGAGGCAATGATGTTTCGTACCTACGGCACTCAATTATGTGGGCTATGCGCCGGGCTAAAGCCCGAAAGGAAGAGCATTCCCGGAGTTCAATTTGCCTTTTTTAAGCCTTCAGTAGATATCTTTGTGATTGGGCAAATCGGACTTCGGAATGCGTTATCTGTAAAGGTGTTAGCTGAAGTCCGAAATTCCCTTCTACAAAAGTATCTATCCTATACATGATGAGGGAATTTTGAACTCCAGCTATCCGCTTATTCATTTTCACACAGCCTCTAAATGCAGAACTACATACTTATTCTTTCCCTTTCTCTATCCTTACTTGCTTATTATCCCTTCTTAATCTCCTGTTTATACCTTAACTGACCAGAGGATTTTATAAAGATTCTAAAGAGAATCTACAGGAAGTCAGCGGGGACTAAACTCCCCGCAAAGTCCCTGTAGACTCCCTGCAGACTCCCTGCGTCAAACAATAGATATAGAAGCAATAAATAAGAAGTATTAAGAACAAGAAAAGGATATCAAGTATAAAGGACAGTTGTTAATACCTTAGCGAATCTGTTGCCATTTGGGTTACAACTTCGCCTTCATAGTTGTAAAGCTTAACGTAAGTTTGTGAAGCAGTATCAGTATTTTGGGGAGTAATCACCACAAAGGTCATCAAGGGCTGACCAGGATTATGATCAATCCAGGTGCCGGAATTGGCATAGATTGATTTTAGTCCGTTGTAATTGTTTGATGTAATAAACGCTGAAACATGCGTATGTCCAAAGACTACGATGCGTTTATTGGAAGCGGGGTTCATGAAGTATTGCGTTGCTGCCTGAGTATCTGTAAAAGGGTTAGAAGTTGCGTTGAGCATAGCCAGTTCAGCAGGGATATGGATAGGTACATGGTTTAGGATTTGTCTTTGTTCCCAGTTTTCATATATACCATGAAAGAGAGTGAAATCTATCACACCGCCGGGAGTTGACTGATAAGGCAGGATGTCATTTACTGAGTAGGTGCCATGGACGCCATCAATATTGGTAACAATTATTTTCTCATCAAAACTGTTTTGAATAGGCAAATTTGTTAATAGTCCTTTCCAGGTTTCCCAGTAGTAATAAGCAGCCAGTTGGCTGTTACCTCCGCTTGTATTGGGTGTGATAGTAGGCAGGGTGTCACCTGATGTATGGCAATTCTGCGCTACATGTAGCGCTGCTATTCTGGTAAAAAAATATCCGGGAGGCTGTATTGAACCCGGCGAGACAGTCTGATTGGAAAGCGGGTCAGGTGCACAGAACATGTTGTATCTGTGTCCGTGTTCAATGGCAATTTCAGGATGACCTTCGGGAGAATATGTACCCAGACCTTGTTCCTCATCCCGGGCTTGACTAATCCCCGGCAGGATGTTGGCGTAATTCTCTGCAGATATGCCCAGATCATGATTCCCGGGTATATATGTGACAAGTATTTCCCCATCCTGGATAATAGCGTTTATAGCATTGATAACTCCCGGGTTGGTTTGTGCCACACGTTGAACAAAGCCAATCTGTCCCTGTCCGTCATAAGTGTCTGTAGTGGCCGGGACAAACCATTCATCTGCCAGATCACCGGCGATTACAAGTTCCTTTACATTGGGAGATATCCTGATTTTATTGAGCAGATGCTCCAGAGGCTTTAGATTTGTTACTGTTTCAGAATAGGAGAGGTCTGCGCCCAGATGTAAATCGCTGATAATCACAATCATGTTTCTTTCACTCCCACTATGGGTGAATGGATTGATGCCCGGATGTGTGTGACTTTCAGGTTTCAATAGATTGCATGATGTAAGTAAGCCTAAAAAACACAGAGTAATAATCGTCCAAAACACTCTCATGGTGGCTCTCCTTCTATGGGATAACATAGTCAGGTTGAGAATAAGAAAGCGTAAAGAATATGTATAAACACAATCTAACCAGAGTTGTTAATACTGCAATACTAAACTTTCAACCACATGACAATTCTTAAATAGTAGACAGATTTAAGCACACTGAATAACAACTACGAGAATTGAAACTCTGCTTCTCTCTATCTCTGTTTCTCTGCCTTAAAAATCTTTGCTCTGAGTCTTTTTTTCTCTGTGTCGGAGCCTGTCCTCAACTTGATTGGGGATGGGTAGAAGGATAGAAACACTGTGAAGCAATTGATATTGAATAAATTAGCTTTGACAGATAAGCCTATCCGAAAATCATGGCATTATAACAAGTAAGAAGGACTAATGAAGAAATTTAACGAAATGGGTTTATCTGAAGCACTGCAGAATGCAGTTACAGACTTAAACTTTATAACCCCGACTCCGATTCAGAAAGAAACCATACCATGGTTACTGGATCATGACACAGATTTGATAGCTCAGGCTCAGACCGGCACAGGCAAGACTGCTGCTTTTGGTTTTCCTGTTCTCAGTAAAACAGATAGCAAGCGCAATGTAGTGCAAACCCTTATCCTCTGCCCTACCCGTGAACTCTGTATGCAAATAACCAAAGATTTTGAAAGCTTTGCCAAATATATGCCTGCCATCAGGATATGCCCTGTCTATGGCGGCGCGCCCATCCAAAGACAAAAAGACCAGCTCAAAGGCGGAGTACATATAGTAGTCGGCACTCCCGGACGTGTATTTGATATGCTGCGTCAGAAAGTGTTGAAACTGGAGCAACTGGAAAGGTTGATTCTGGATGAAGCTGATGAGATGCTCAATATGGGCTTTAAAGAAGAGATATTCAGTATCATGAGCCACACTCCTGCTCAAAAGCAGATATTGCTCTTTTCCGCAACTATGCCCAAAGAAGTAGTGGAAATCACCAAGACCTTTATGACCAGCCCGCATCGTATTGCTGTTGGCAATAAAGACCAGGGCGCTGATAATATCAAACATCTGTATTATAAAGTTCATGCCAAAGACAAATACAAAGCGCTCAAACGTATTGCTGATATCAATCCCAAAATCTATGGCATAGTATTTTGCAAAACACGTACAGAAACTGGTGAAATCGCCAGCAGATTGCAGCAGGACGGATACAATGCTGATGCTTTGCACGGAGATTTATCCCAGAATCAAAGGGACCTGGTCATGAACCGTTTCCGCAATAAATACGTGCAGCTCTTGATTGCTACAGATGTAGCAGCCAGAGGTCTGGATGTGGATGACCTGACTCATATCATCAATTACGAAGCACCTCTTGACCCGGATATCTATATCCACCGTTCAGGCAGAACAGGCAGAGCTGGTAAAAGCGGAACTTCCGTCACAATCGTCCATATCAAAGAACTGAATCAGATTAAGAATATTGAACGCAGATTAGGCAGGGAAATCACGCTGGAACGTGTTCCCACCGGTAAAGAAATCTGTGAGAAGCAGCTTTTTAACCTGATAGACACCATGGAAAATATTGAAGTGGATGACAGTAAGATAGATACTATGATGGAAAACGTTTATAAGAAACTAAGCTGGCTGAGCCGCGAAGAGCTGATTAAACGCTTTGTTTCAGTCGAATTCAACCGCTTTCTGGATTATTATAAAGACGCCACAGACCTGGATTTGGTAACTGAAACCAATCCCAATAAGGGTCTGCGTCCCAATACAACCTCCGGTTTAAGAAATGGCAGACAGCCTGATAAACAACAAGACAGACAAAACATCGTCTTTAGCTCCTTCCATCTGAATATCGGTTACAAAGAAAACCTCACCAAACGTGAGCTCATGAAGTTTATCAACCGCCTGAGAGTAAGCTCCGGTATCGAAATAGGACATATTGATATCACTGCCAATCAAACAGTCGTAGAGCTTGATTCTGCCTACAACACACAGTTGCTGGCTGCTTTGAATAAAGCTAAATATGACGGCAATCCCGTTCAGGCAAAAATCCTGACTGGTAGTAAAGAAAAACGCTTTGAACCAGCCAGAAGTGAGAATCCTGTTCAACGCAAATCCCCGGACAGCAGAGAAAGATTTTATGAACCCGCTAAGAAACGTGAAAGGAATAGAAGATGAAAAAGAATTCAGGTTTTAATACCAGACTAATCCATGCCGGATTTAAAAAAAACGAAGTTAACGCAGTTGTAACTCCCATCTATCAGACCTCTACTTTCTCCTTTGATACAGCACAGGACGGAGCAGATTGCTTCGCCGGAGAAAGCAACGGATATATTTATACAAGATTGGGCAATCCTACCATCCGTGCCTTTGAAAATGCAGTAGCCAGCCTGGAAAACGGCTTTGGCGGTATAGCAGTTGCCAGCGGAATGGCAGCCGTAACCACAGTGTATATGGCTTTTCTGGGAGCAGGTAGTCACATTGTATGCTCTGCCGCTGTGTATGGACCATCCAGAGGTGTACTGGAAAAGCACTTCTCACGCTTTGGTGTGGAAGCTACATTTCTTGATACTTCCCAAACTGAACTCATTGAGCAAGCTATAAAACCCAATACCAAGCTGCTTTTTATAGAAACTCCTGCCAATCCTACCATCGCCATTACTGATATTGCCGCATGTGTGGACATTGCGCATCGTCATAATGTGAGACTCGTGGTAGATAATACTTTCTGCTCTCCCTATCTGCAAAAGCCTCTGGACATGGGTGCTGATATTGTCTTGCACTCAATTACCAAGTTTATCAATGGACATGCAGATATCGTTGGTGGCGTCATAGTTGCCAAGACAGAAGAAGACTACAAACTGCTTTATCAGGTGATGACGCAGATGGGACCAAACATGGACCCACATCAGGCATATATGGTATCACGTGGACTCAAGACTCTGGCAATCCGCATGGAAAGAGCTCAGCAAAACGCTATGATATTGGCTGAGTATCTGGAAAAGCATCCTAAAATATCCTGGGTACGTTATCCCGGCTTAAAATCACATCCGCAATACGAACTGGCAATGAAACAGCAAAGCGGTCCCGGCGCTATGATATCCTTTGGACTCAAAGGCGGACTGGAAGCCGGCAAAATACTAATGAATAATGTGCATCTGGCAGCTCTGGCTGTATCTCTGGGTGGTATAGAAACCCTTATCCAGCATCCAGCTTCCATGACTCATGCCAAGCTTTCTAAAGAAGCAAAACTCACAGCCGGTATTACAGACGATTTAGTGCGTTTTTCTGTCGGTATAGAAGATGTGGAAGATATTCAAGAGGATTTGGAACAAGCGTTAGCATTAGTATAGTAGAGTAGGTTTCCAAACCTACTCAGATGACTTTACGCAGCATTTGAATGCTACACTACCCACCTAAACGCAACATCAGATTGTTGCGCAACACTTTCAGAGCTTGATTTCTATGAAGTCAGGCTCTTTTTCTTGCTTATAATCTTTGGGCAGGATGGAGTTCTTTAATATCGAGCTGTAAGTATTAAGTTGTTCAGGGCTGTAAGTCTTGCCTGTCTTATAATCAATAATACGGAATGTTTTATTAACGGTATTTATCATCAGCCGGTCAAGCCTGTACTCATGTCCGTTACAGAAAATGGGATACTCAGTATAAACTATATCATAAGCCGGATTAAACAGCTCTTTCATTTCTGATAGCTGAGCTTCAACTTTATCAATCAGTTCATTCAATGTGGATAAGGTCATCAGGTTGCCAAATTGTCTGAGAGTGAGAGTTCTGGCTGTTTCAATCTCTGCTTGGGAAGCATACTTAATCTGAGCCAGATAGAAATGCGCAACTAAACCTTTTAGATTATCTCTATCCACCAGATAGCTAATCTTCCAGTTCATATCCTGATTATAATCTTCTTTATTGATATACTCCACAGGTTTCTGCCAGTCCGGCAGGATAGGCTTCAAATCTATCAGGTTTTCTGGCAGGCCGGAGGATAGAACAGGCTGTTTATGCTCATGAGAAAGTTCTTGTATATCTTCTTTACCTAATAGCAGAGAACCATCTTCCTGCATAGCTGCTTTATCAGTAAGATAATCCAGAGCCGCTTTAACTGCATAATGCTGAGGTGAAAGCCTGTTTTTGGAGAGATAGTCTGCCCAATAAACATCCCAGCCTTCTTTTTTATCAAAAGCCACATGCAGATACAGCCTGCTTTTGGCTCTGGTCAATGCCACATACAGATTATTCAGCTCTTCGAGTTGCTCCCTGTTGTCATCAGCCTGCATGATTTCATTGAAAGCACTTGCTTCCAGGACTTTGCCATAGTGCAGAGTAAGAGCCATGTCTTTCAAATCGTGATAGCTTTTATCAGTATAGTGCACCCAGGAGCTTAAGCGGTTTTCTTCTCTGCCAGAAAAGCCTTTAAGATTCCACCAGACAAAGACTGAGTCAAATTCCAGACCCTTGGATTTATGAATGGTTAAAAGCTGAATAGCAGAGGAATTTACCACATCCTGCTGCTGAAAAGCGGCCTGGTCTCTGTTATCTTCACAATAACGCAGAAATCCCTGCATACCAGGCAATTCACTTTGATAATTCTGCTCATACTCAAGCGCAATATCCAGCCAACGTTGAATATTCACGTAGTCCCGTTCCAACGGAAGCTTCCATTGAATCCGGCAGGTCTGAATTATCAGTAAAGAGCTTTTGTAAATGGAAGCAGTATCCAGAGCTTTAGCCAGATTAAGTGCTGCCGTTACCAGCGGAATGCTGCTAAAGTCAATTTCAGGCTTTGTCTCTGATTTATCCTGCTGATATAAGCTGATATGATTGATTACCTGTTTGAGTGTTTTACCATCCATCAGAACCAAATCACTACGCAGGAATGCCAGAAAATCATACCAGTCGTGATAAACCGCATACTTAAGCAGAAACAGCATTGCCTTGATAAATGGCTGATCCAGTAAAGAACGGCTGGACTGGAATTCACTGGTGATGCCATGCTCTGCCAGCAGGATACGAATCATTTCCAGTTCATCATTCTTACGTGCCAGCACGGCTATGGAACGCCCTGTACCAGATTTATCCGCAATAGCAGGAATAACCATCTCTTCAATGAAGCTGCGCATAGCTTTGTCCAGCTTATTATCGGCTGAACGGGAAGCATAATGCTGAAGCTTAAATTTGATAACAGTATCGTTTTCCAAAGCAATTTTCTGACCTGTGATATCGCTGTATTGCCAGTCGGATTCAATACTATTGATGTATTTATGCAGGTCATCATTGCCAAAAATGCCATTGATAAAGTTCATCAGAGTAGGACTGCTGCGCCAGGAATCAGTTAAGCTGTCTTTGGCGTAAATCTGCAAGCCGGGAAAGATGCTTTCCAGGTTTAACAGTAAATCCCGCTGACCACCTCTCCAGCCAAAGATGGATTGCTTTTCATCACCGACAACAATCAAACCACCATAAGGTCTGGAGCCTTCTCCGGCTATGAGTTCTTCTATCATGGGTGCAAGGATATGAAACTGCAGAATACTGGTATCCTGAAATTCGTCTATCAGCATAAAGCGGGTGCGGTGGCACATAAATTCATAAAATTCATTGGCTACACTTTCTTTCTCAGCTTCAAATAAGGGCGGTTCCGAACTGTATAACCCTTCAAAAGTGAACCAGGCAATATCATCATAAGTAAAGTCTTTATAACGGTAAATCAGCTTATCATAGTGCATCAGCACATCCTGCCAGATATCGAGGATTTCTCTCTGCTCAGGCAGGAAAAGATGAAACACCAGATAATTGGATAGATACTCAAGCGCTGAGCGGTGCAGTTCTTTCCATGAGTCCAGCTCTGTGAATTCCTTTGAAGCACGCACTCTTTGCCCGTTCCACAGATACTTTTCATCTTTCAGAAGCTTCAATATTCGTAACAAAGTCCATTCATCCGCAAAGTGAGTTTCCAGTTCGTTTGCCAAATCTCCAAACTTTGCAGGCAAAGGCGAAAACAATTGCACATAGTCTTTGTTGAGCAGCTTTGCTTCGATTGTTTCAGAGGACAAAATCTTGTTATGTTTCACCTGAAAGTACTCATTCAGGTTATAGATTATCTGCCGGAATGTACCGATAAAGCTTTGGTAATATGCATCGGACTTTACTTCCCACAATTCCGGATGTGCAGCATAATAAGCCAAAGTATCCGGCTGTGCTGCAACTGCTCTTTTACCGGAAAGATAGTAAATCCAGCGGTTGTCAATCAGAGAACGGAAGAAGGACTTAAATTCGTCTAAAGAAGGTTTTAGCCTGCGGGAAAGCAGGCTGTTAATCCGTTTGAGCAGAGCAGGAGTCATTAGCTCATTAAACAGGAAAGGCATCCGTTTTTCCACAGCATTCAAATCCAGTTCAAAACGGTCAATCCCGCGAACAGGGCGGATAAGATTGCGAAAAATGCTATGAATATAGCTATCTATGGTCATCACCTGCAGTTCGTCCTTATGAGTTATCAGGTGATGATATACATCTGCCAGTAACCTGAATTCTTCTTCTGATAATGGTTTGGCTTTGTCAGCAAACTCAGAAGCACCCGTCAGTTTCTTCAGGTTTAGCGCTAAATCCTGCCAACCTTCTTTATGGTTGCTCAGGGTATCCAGATGCAGATATATCCTGTCACGGATTTCCGCTGTAGCTTTGCGTGTAAAGGTTATCACCAGTATCTGGTCCGGTCTGAATTCCGGGTTTTTATAAAACTTCAGAAGCAAGGCAAGGTACTCCAGTGAAAGACGGTAGGTCTTACCTGTACCTGCACTGGCGGAGATGATTCTATTTACCTGATTACTCACTCTCCACCTCGTCTGTTGATAATTTTTGCACCAAATCTGCTCTGGTGATATCGATGTAATATCTGCCTGTTTTGGCATCAGTCGCAGGTGTATAGCCATCTGCTACTATCGCATCCAGAGCTTCGGTGAGTTTTTCCCGGAGTAGAGACGGCACCCATTTTGTATCATAATCCAGCCATTTAAGCTGTTTATCCAGAAGTTTGTATATGGCAGCCCGTACATCGCTTTCGAGCTCCGGCTGGTCAATCAGATAATATGACCACATATAAAACAGAAGCTGCAATTTATCGGAATCACCGGTCTTAAAGTCTATGATGAATCTCTTTGCTTTGGTTTCCAACCGCAAGTCAGCTCTGCCGCGGATGGAGATGCTGACTGCATGTGCTGTTTCCTCAGGTTTGATTAATAGTTTAAACTGTTTTTCCTTGTCAGTCATCCTTTCATTTTCGGGTATGAGAGTGATAATTTCTGACTTAATATCATCATCTTTCGCTAAGCCTACCTGGAAAAACCACCGGGCTGTATCAACCAGGAAAGGTGAAAGCAGCTCTTTCAGATAGTCCCAATTATAGTTTTTGGGAATTTGGTAAAAGAGGATTGGAGTAGAGAGCGCATGTTTAAGGTTAGCAGTCAGGAAATCACTGTTTATCCATTCCCATTTCATCGAGAGCACGCCCTGATGCTGTTCTGCCAGTCTTTGTGTAATGACGGATAGATATCGGTGCAAAAGATTGCCAAACATCTTTCTATTCATGGTTTCATCCAGCCTGACGATGCGTTCTTTGAGCTTTGCCACATCACGCAGATAATAGACAAAAGAGCTTTTGATAAAATGCTCACAGGCTGACCAGGAAAGGTCTACTTTTTGTTCTGCACCAAAATCAAGCTGTTTGTCGCAAGGCAGATTGAGGAAAGCGCTAAGCTCTGAAACTGCATATTCTGCCTCAGATGCCAAAGGATTATTATCCGATTCATGCAGCAGATTGAGCAGCAAGGTCTGAGCCGGCAGGTCAGATTGCTCCCAGCTTACTCGCTCTTTATCTTTTTTCTCAATGGCAAACAGGAATATCTCATTGATAAAAGAGCTGGGCTCAATATCCTTATCCTGATTGGCTACTGTATACAGTTCAACCGCTTGGGAAGAAGCTATCAGTCTGTAAAAATAGTAGCGTTCCCAACTGCGGATTGCTTCCCAGGTTTTAAGTCCAATCTCTTTTCTCTGACGCTCATTAAACAGCCACACTGCTGCTCTGGCACTGGGCAATTCACCTTCCACCAGATTCAGAAAGCTTACTTTATCAGCTTGCTGATTACGGGTATCCATCAGGTTAGTCAGTATCGGACGGACGGCAGACGTTTCTTTTTGATAGATAATATAGGTTTTGGGTTTGATAAAGGTAAGAAACAAATCAAAGATACCGGCTGCCACATCTGAAGCAGGATAAAGGCTTTGCCAGTTATCCACCAATGCCAGTTCATCCAAAGACATAAAGTTGGCAAGCGCTTCATAAAAGCTTTCCGGCAAATTAGAGCAGGTCTTTTCCTGTTCAGACAGCAGAGCGTCAATTCTGATACCATTTTTTACGTCTATCAAGGCAATCATTTGTCTGATGGAATCCACTTTCATCAGTTGCCTGAATAATTGCATAATATCACTGAGGAAATCTGCACAGTTATTATCATGGGACGGACAACCTTCCGTATGCAGGATGACCAGTTCTATATCCAGATACAGGACATCGTTTTCACTAAACTTACAGATGGCAGTAATTAAATTGTCCTGCTGCACCGGAGTCCAATCCGGTCTGAAGTACTTGATAAAGCCTTCCATGCCGAGTGCTTGCAAGAGCCAAGCCAGTTTGATGAGCTTTCTGCCTTCTGAATTTACCAGATTATCCAGGCCTTTTGCCATAATCTGGAAAAAGTGAAATAGCTGTGTCTCATGCAGCGGTTGCGGTTCGGAAAATTGGAAATAGTCTTTGGAGAATACTGTATGATAGGGTTGTTGGCTAAATTTGGCATCAATGATGAAGTGTTTATCCTTATCAGCGTCTGGGTTTTTTATCTGATTAGCTAAAAAGGAAAGAGCCATCTGCCAGGTGGTTTTACTTTGGATGATGCTGAGGCCAAAGGGTAGATTATCCTGGGGAAAAGCTTCCTCCAGATTGAGTTCCCGGCTGGTAAGACTTTCTTTATCCAGCCAGTTCTCTTTGCCGTGAAAATAAATAATAGCTGTGTTCTGCTTATCTGTAATAGCGCTGATAATAGCTTTTTCCAGATTCGTATAGTAGAATTGATTTACAAAGACAAACCGTGTAATCTCTTTGGGAAGCCGGATATTGCTCAGGTCAAGGTCAAATATCTTATCTGTATAACCTTTATTGGTGATAAACTCCTGATACTGCTTTCTGATACGTAACATGGAATTGTAGTTTTCATATTGCCACGGTTGGAAATCAAAATCAAGCTTATCCATGCGAACCAGTAAATTATCCGCATCAACGCATTCCTCTGCCAATTCTTCCAAGAAACTAAAGAAATGCTGACCCCAGTCAATCAAATCAGGATATTTCTCAATATGAAACTGATTTTTATCTTCAGGACTCATACTTTGATACAGACAGACCAGACGTTTCTCATCCTGCAATCTGACCTGAGCTGAAAAAACCACTTTTTGCTTGAATTCGTCCATACTGAGAAAGCTGATATTAACAGGCCGCCATTTTAGCTGATATTCCTGCAAAGCAAGCTTACAGCTCTTTTCCGTGGGATATATCAACCAAGTATGATCTGCTGCTTCAGCTAAAGAGGCTGTAATGATATTATCCTGCAAGTCAGTATAACGAAATTCCGGCTTCAAATCTTTTCCAACTCCTCTTTCGATTGTATCGGTTAATATTTAAAGTCCGTGAATATCACTTATTCTGTCAATATAAATCCCTCACGCCTCCTTCTCGCCTATCAAGCGTAGGTCAAGCGTAATATCCTTACGCTTGACATACGCTTGCTATTATGGTCGATGGCGTGGAATTATAACGGACACAAGACCAATGCTACTTAAGCTAAACCTGTAACATACTTGTTAATCTACTGTTTATCCCTTAACTGACGAGGGGATTTTCCTAAGACTCTAAAGAGTATCTACAGGAAGTCACCGGGGACTAAAGTCCCTGATGACTCCCTGCAGACTCCCTGATGATTACCCACGTCTGTTAATACAGATAAGAAATCTTAAGATAGACACAACAGAAAAAAAGAACAGCTAAGTAAACAATGTTGGGAATGCCTGAACAATGTGCAATTTAGGTTAAATTAACAAAGGTAGTCCCTTCATAAATAAATGAATAAATGGAAGACAAACAGGAAGATACCTCGCCTAAAAGATATGTTTTCACCGAAACCTTTTCCCTATTTTTATAAAGGCAATAAAGATAATTCTTGACCTAAAATGTAAATAGTTTAAAGTGATTATTATGAATAAATTGAATTGTTTTGATGACTTGAACTCTTTATTTTTGAAACGCATTCTTCTGATTGTACTCTTTATGGTAAGTATCTCTTTTTTATTTTGTGTGAAATCGCCGGCAAATACAGTGGAATACTATGACAATCTGATCAGGCAAGCTTTGGAAAGCCATCAGGCTGACTCAACTCTTGCCGGATTGTACCTTGAAGCACAGGAATATATTTACATTACTGATATAAACAAAGCAATCAGTTATTTACATGCTGCAGAGAAGATTTATGTACGTCTGAATGATAAAGAGCACATGGTTGCAGTCTTTTACAATTTAGGTCATCTTAATCATCAATTGCAGCTTTATCAGATAGCTTTGAAGTATCTGACTCAGGCACACGAGTTACAAGTTGAATTGGATGATTATACGGGTGCTGCCTATTCCAATTGTGATATTGGAAATGTATTCTTTGCCTTTAACCAGTTTTCCATTGCAGAATCTTATTACCGAAACAGTCTGGAATCGTTCAGGAAGCATAAAGATATTTATGGCATGTCTGTGATGAATAATAATCTGGGGTTATGCAAGATGTCCCTCAATCAACCGGATAGCGCTCTGTCTTATTTCAATGTCGGGTGCAATCTGCGTCTTAAACATAAAGAGAGATTTGCTATTGACCACAGTATAAATTATCTGGCAACAGCTTATGCTGCCCTGCATGATTATTCAAGGGCAACTGCCTATTATACAAAGGTAATCAACGATATCGCGGGTTGGACAGATGCACCTCAATTTGCCTTGCAACTCAAAGCTGATGCGCAATTTAATCTCTGGAACCTGTATCAGGAGCAAAAAGACCCTTATATGGCTAACAAATATCTGGACGAAGCTCTGGTTTCTTATAACAAGATAAATGACACATCAGGAACTATCAAGACTCTTTTAGCTATGGCAAATGATGAGTATAATCAAAAGGAATATTCTGATGCCATTCAACATGGCGAAGCTGCTTATCTGCTCTCTGATATTAAGGGTCTGATCAATACTTCTCAGAAAGTAGCAGGTTTTTTGACCAAAGCCTATTTACAAACCGGCAATCTGACTAACGCTCAAAAGTACTTTATTCTATATTCAGCCTTAAGTGACAGCGTTATCAGTCAATATACTTCATCAGAATTGACCCAGACTCATGCTGCTTTTCAAACCTATTATACTGAGCGGGAAAACGAAGGACTCAAGCTAAGAGAAAAACTCACTATCAGATATCTTATCATTATATTCATCCTGTTATTAATTGCCCTCTTTCTCTATTTCTATGTACTCGTTACCAGAAGAAGCAGTATACGCAATCTCAAAACTCTGGCTGATGCGACTTTTGAAGCAATAATAATTCATGATGGAGGCAGAATTGTAGAAGTCAATAATCAGGTATGTAAGATGTTTGGTTATACGAGGAATGACTTACTCAATAAAAATCTTGCGGACTTGCCTTGCTTGGAAATGACAGAGGATTTTAATAAATCCATCATGGAAAACACTGATTTGACGTATGAAGCAAAGGTCAATGCCACAGATGGTTTCAGAGCGGATGTGGAGATTATTTCCAAACCGTTCAAATATAACAATAAGTCTGTACGAGTCATAGCTATGCGCGATATCACAGATCGTAAACACTATATTGATGAACTTTTGAAAACTAATCAACAAAACAAAGAGCTGATTGCAACCAAAGACAAGCTCTTCTCAATCATCGCTCATGACTTGAAGAATCCCTTCAATGCTATCATCGGATTCAGCAATTATCTAAAACAGGATCTCGATAAAATTGAAAAGGAAGAATTACTGGAACTAATAACTATGATATATGATACATCGTTGTTTGCTCATGACCTTTTGGATAACCTGTTGGAATGGGCACGCGTGCAGACCGGCAGACTCCAGTTCCATCCTCAAAAGCTGCTACTTGAAGAGCAATTTAAGCCGGTGCTGGCGGTAATCAATAGTAACGCTGCTGTAAAACAATTGTCAATCACTGTGGATATTCAAGCTGATTGTCTAATCTATGCTGACCCGCACATGCTCAGGACAATCCTGCTCAATCTACTATCAAATGCCATTAAATTTACCAATCAGGCAGGTATGATATCTGTTAAGGGATGGAAAGAGGCCAGAACTACAAAGATTGAAATCAGCGATAACGGTATCGGTATTGATCCTGGTATAATGGTAAATTTATTTAAAATTGACAATATGCAGTCAACCAAAGGTACAAATAATGAACCCGGGACAGGGCTAGGTCTTATTCTATGTCAGGAATTAATAACGAAACACTCAGGGCACCTGGATGTAAACAGTGTCCCCGGGCAAGGAGCCACGTTTACTATTTCTCTACCTGATGAGCGTTAATACATCTACCAAATCAGCCTTGCAAAATGGTTTCGAAAGATAATGTGAACACCCTTTGGATAAAAATGTCTCTTTATCTCCGACCATGGAATAAGCTGTAACTGCTACAACCGGAACATTGAGATATTCTTGCTTTGCTTTTATTTTAGCAAGCACTTCCAATCCTCCGATTCCTCTTGGCAAATTAATATCCAATAAAATCAGTGAATAGACTGTTTTATTAATATAGTCAATGGCTTCCAGACCATTGTCCACATAATCCAATTCCACTAAACCTTTAAGCATTCGCTGGATAAGAATAAAGCTAACGTCATCATCATCAATCAACAAAACATGAGGTAGTTTAGTTATATTGACCTCTACTTCATCTTTCCCTGGTATTGCCTTTTTTTCAATAGACTGAAGTGCATTGTGCAAACTAATGTCTTTTACTTCCACAAAGCTGACAATAAAAGTAGAGCCTACACCGACCTTGCTCTTCAGAGAAATGGTACCTCCCAATAGCTCGATATATTTCTTGGAAATTGTTAAACCAAGTCCGGTGCCTTCAAATGATCTGTTCAATCCCTCACTTACCTGCCTGAATGCGTCAAAGATGATATCCTGTTGTTTGAGCGGGATTCCAATACCGGTGTCGATTATTTTTATCTGCAGGTAATTTCCATTATCGGTCTTTTTGATTGCCAGTCCTACTGTAACATTGCCTGTATCTATGTATTTAATTGCATTATTAATCAGGTCGTTAACTACATGCTCCAATAATCTGCTGTCTGTTTTAAGTAAAACCTTGTTATTCTCTGAGTTGTAAACGAGCGCAATGCCCTTTTTCTTTGCAACAATCTCAAATAGTTTAACTTTATCCCGCAAGAAAGTATTTAGCTCAATAACCTCCCATTGTATTTCCTGCAGATTGGCTTCCACGCGTGATAAATCAAGAATCTGATTCAAAGTGTGTAGCAGCCTTTTTCCAGACACATTAATCGTATTTGCCATTTCTTTGATTTCGTCTTCCTGCAGCATATTGGTCAGTAATTCTGAATACCCCAAAATTCCTACCATAGGAGTACGCAGTTCGTGACTCATATTAGCTAAAAAGGATGATTTTACTTTGCTCATCTGTTCGGCTTCCTCTTTAGCTTTTATTAATTCCTGAGTGATTTGCTTGCGGGCTGTTATGTCTTCTTTAACTGCTATGAAGTTTATCACTTTCCCTTCTGCATTCAAGACAGGAGATATTGATGCATATTCCCAGTAGAATTCGCCGTTTTTCTTCTTGTTACAAAATTCCCCGGACCAGGTTTTCCCTGAGAAAATAGTCTGTTTCAGTTCTTCATATGTCTCTGGAGAGGTATTCCCTGATTTGAGTATTCTCGGATTTTGACCGATAACTTCTGAGGCAGTATATCCCGTTGTTTTTGAGAAGAAATCGTTTGCATATTCGATATTTCCCTGAATATCGGTAATAAGAATTGAAACAGGACTTTGCTCCACTGCCCTGGTAAGTTTTCTGAGTTCAACCTCATTGCGCTTGACGTCCACCATTTTCCAGACAGAATCCATAAGCAGAGTCAGATGTAAAACATCCATTTCATCGTAATCAGTTACCTTGTTAATCACTCCAACTACTAAATAATTATTTTTCCCAACCCCCACAGGCAGAGATAGAAACTTCTTTACCTGAACATGCCCAACCGGAATGTAGTCATTCAATTGCCCCTCTGCATTATAGTCGTTGTTAATCAAGGGCTCATGTTTACTAATGATATTGCTCCAGAAATCTGATGGTTTCACATTCATTTCATGTGCAATTCTTTTTGTTTTTTTTGCGTCCTTATTGGCTCCCCCAACGTATGTATATGTATCATTTTCATATACAATAAGGAAACCATCTGTGCTTTCGGTAAGATTTATTGCTTCCATAAGGGCATAATTGATCAAATCCTGAACTGACTCTGTTTGGTATTGTAGAATATTTATCATGCTTTTGAGTCTTAACTCATTACGTTTGGACATCTCGCTCGCTTTCTTTCTTTCTGTGATATCTGTTACGATAACCTGAAATGATGTTTTGTTTTGAAATTCTATCATACTGGAAACAACTTCAACCGGAACTGATTTCCCATCTAAACGAACAAATATCTCTTCAGCAGGATATAACCCTTTTTCGCCTGCCGCCAAACGCTTAATCCTATCAATCGTTGATTCCATAATATCAGGATGCAATATGTCCTTAATGTCCATGCCAACGATATCTTGTGCAGAGTTTGCAGCCATGATATGAGCACCGGCGAGATTGGCATAAACAACTTTTCCATCAGTATGGATAGCAATGCCGACAGGAGCTGTTTCCAATATTTGTCTGTATCTGTGTTCGCTACTGAGTAATTCCTGTTCAGCTATAATTCTCTTTCTATACTCAATAGTCAGCGACATTTGGTCGGCTAACTGACAAGCATAAGATATTTCATCCTGTTCCCAGTGATGAGGTCTATCTACAATTTCGAGGCAGACAACCCCCAGATTTAAACCCTGGCTTTTAATTACTGCATCCAGTAAAGCAGAGATTTTGAATGGCTTCAGATAATGATTTGTTATTCCTTTCAATCTGGGATCAGATAATGGGGCTTCGCATTCCAGGAAGTTTGCTGTTTCCAGATACTTGAATTCGCTAATGAATTCAGATTCACTCAAAACCATCCCTGATGAAAATTCATTTGTGTTTTTATCAAAGAGTTCATAACATGTGAGTTTTGTTCTGCTATCATCAAACAACCAGACTCCCACTCTGTCAACGTCTAACGTAGAGGCAGTTACCTTACAGATTTCCCTTGCCAATGCCTTTACGTCTCCACCGGAAATATACGGTGACATCGAGATTTTCAACATGTTATCCCGTTGTTTCTGATATCTGGCGAGAGTCTTTTGTAAAGTCTGTTCCTGATGCTTTCTTTCTGTTATATCTGTATACATGGCATATGATTCGATACTTTCATCATCCTTTTTAATAACAGGTGTTGCAGATACATTGAACCAGATTACTGAGCCATCTTTCTTTTTAAGTTTGCGGTCGTAAAAGCCATGTTTTCCGGAAATTCTATCCTGTGTTTTAGCGTAATAATCGGGCATATCCTCAGGAAACAGATGTTTCGTAATAACTTCCCCAACCATTTCATCAATTGAATAGCCCAGCATTGTTGCCATTTTCTGATTAACAAAGATGGTTATTCCTTCTGAATTAACACCCCAGATTCCTTCATTTGCAGTCTCAAATAAGCGTCTGTATTTTTCTTCGCTTTCCTTGAGTTCTTCTTCAAACCTCTTTCTGTCTGTGATATCTGTCAGCATTCCAAAAGAACCGATAAAGTTACCTTTTTCGTCAATTTCAGGTGTAGCAGATACAATTGCCCAAACTGCAGAACCATCTTTGCGACGATAACGCCTTTCATAAGAGCCAATCTTTCCTTTCTTTCTTTCATCAAGGAGGTTTTCATGCTCTGCAATGTCCTCAACGAACATAAAATACTCTATTGGTCTGCCTACAATATCTTCAATCGAGTATCCAAACATATCCGCTGTTTTCTGATTTAGTAATGTAATGTTGCAATCTGCTCCGATGCACAGTATACCTTCATTTGAAGTCTCGAATATTCTGCGGTATCTGGCTTCGCTTTCCCTGAGTTGCCTTTCAAAACGCCTGTGCTCAGTAATGTCTCTGACTATTACTAAAAATTTATTGCTACCGCAAGGAGCTAATCTGCATTCAAAGTATTTTGCATCTGCGAATGTAAGCTCATACTCAAAAGTCTGAATGGCTCCGGTTAATATGGCAGCCTGAATGCTGTCCATTGTAGGTTTGGATATATTCTCCGGAAGTACATCGCTTACATGCTGACCAAGGAAAGTTTCGGGTGGAATTAATAGCATTTCTTCCCGTGTGGCCTTGTATTCCAGAAAAATACCGTCAGCCGAAAGAAGGAACATTAAATCAGGATTAGCCTCTAAGAGAGCTTTATATCTGGATTCACTTTCAACCAGCTTATTTTCAGCCAGCTTACGGGGTGTAATGTCTCTTACAATATTTAAATATTTGTCTTTTCCGCACTTAGCAAATCTGGATTCAAAGTATTGTGCATTTCCAACCTGAAGTTCATATTCATAAGTATAGGCTTTTTCTGTAGTCTCAACTTTCTCAATTGCAAACATGGCTAAATCTGCCAAGTGTTTTGATAGAAGCTCAGATATCTGTTTCCCGATTATCTCTTCAGGCTCTCTGATTAATAAAGACTTGTCTTCAGCCATACAATCTACAATAACACCATCTCTGGAGAATAGAAACATCAAATCAGGATTACTTGTCAGGAAAGCTTGTGCCCTGGCTTCGCTATCAATCAGTTTTTTTTCATAAATTCGCTGTTGTTCAATTGCTGTTGTATTCACTCTTTCTTGTTCCAGCTTCATCCTTTTTTGGTCTAATGAATGCTCTACTGCACTGCCAAGTCTTTTTAGATGTTCTTTGATAACATAATCTGTAGCACCGGCTTTCATGCATTCAACGGCAATATCTTCATTTTGCGAACCCGTAAGAATGATAAATGGAAGAAAAGGAGTTTTCTGTTGCGTGTGTTTTAACGCTGTTAGACCATCATAACCGGGAAGTTGATAATCCGAAATAATGATTTCAGGTTCAAAGTTACTCAATGCATTCAGGTAGTCTGTTTCATTATCTACAGTAAGAAAATCACAGTTGGGTAGTGATTTCCTTATCTCTCGGGCTGCCATCTCCGCATCACTTGGAACATCTTCCAAAATTAAAACTCTGATTTTATCTTCCATTACCTCTCCACCACAATCTTTGCATTATTGTAGCTTCATTATTAGTCAAAATAGATGAGTTAAAGTAGCTTTTCTGCGAACTGAATTATCTTTACTAAATCGTCTTTTGTGAAGGGCTTTGGTAAGTACTCTGTAAATCCTTCTGCCAGAAACTTTTCTCTGTCTCCCAGCATAGTATACGCTGTTGCAGCGACAATCGGAGTTGATGCGTATCTTGAGCTTTTACGAAGTAATCTGATGATATCTATGCCACTGATATTTTCTTTGAGGTTTATATCCAATAGTATAATCTGATACTGAGTTTCATCTATCATAATCAACGCTTCCTTCCCGGTTGAAGCAAACTCTATGTCATAGACATTTTGCAACATTAGTTGAACCATGATTCTGGTAACTTCATCATCATCAACTAATAGTAGTTTGGGCAATATTAAAAAGTCTTCCTTAGCCAATACAGTCTTGTTTTTAACTTCAGATTTCTTTTTAACATCAGTTTCTTCTTCAGGGAAATGTTCATGATTATAAGGGAATTTCAATAAAAAAGTAGAACCTTCTTGTGATGTACTTTCAAGAGTGATACAACCACCCAGCAGTTCCATAAACTTATGAGCAATCGTTAACCCCAGACCCGTTCCCTCAAATGACCGTGAATAGCCTTCACTGACCTGACGAAATGGTTCAAAAATTACATTTTTTTTATCATGTTCAATACCAATTCCGGTATCAATTACCCGTATCGTTATCCATTTTTTTCGTTCGATAACCAATTGTTCCAGATTTACTTCAATTTCTCCCTGTTCTGTAAACTTGATAGCATTATCCAAAACAGCATTTACAACATGCTCTAACATTCTGGCATCAGTATTGAAATCAACATCTTTGAGATCAGTTGTAAAGTTGATCCCCAAGCTTTTGGAGCAGGCTATCGGTTCAAAGTGTTTAATCGTTTCATCCATAAACTGATTCAAGTCAATTGTTTGCCAGTGAATCTCTGTTTGATTTGCTTCAATGCGGGACAAATCCAAAATTGAATTTAGTGTATTTAACAGCCGTTTTCCTGATTTATGAATCATTTGCACCATTTCTTGTGATTCAACATCAGTAGTGATGGTAGTCAACAGTTCTGAAAACCCCAGAATCCCCGATAACGGTGTTCGCAGTTCATGACTCATATTAGCAAGAAAGAATGATTTTAATCTATTCATTTCCTCAGCTTTTTCTTTTTCGGCTTGCAATTCATGCACAAATTTTACCCGCTCAGAAACATTCCTCATTACACCCGAGATTTTATTTTGTCCGTTTTTTTCTTGTGGAAAGACACTGGCAGTAATCGAAACAGTGAGCATATTGCCATGCCTGTCCTCAAGTAAAACCTCATAATCAGTTACATTCCCATTCCGGACAAGGGTTTGAAGCAAAGTTGCTCTCTGCTCAGGGTCAACATAGTATTTCAACATGTTAGTGCCGATTACTTCTTCTCTGGTGTAAGACAATGAAGAGATGGAAGGACTTACCTCCAGAACCGTTCCGTCCAATGCTGTTTCGTAATAGATATCCTGGATATTTTCGAATATAGTCCTGTACTTTTTTTCACTTTCTACCAGGTCACGTTCCATTTGTGCTTTCTCAAGTAGTGCTTTCTTCTTTTCCAATGCCTGTAATACAGCCGGTCCCAGCCTTTTTAAGTATTCTTTAATAACATAATCCGAAGCACCGGCTTTCATACAACCAACGGCGATGTCTTCATTCTGAGAACCAGTGAAGATAATAAATGGTGTTAAAGGAGTGTGTTTTTGAGTTAGATTTAGCGCTGCAAGTCCATCAAATCCTGGGAGATTGTAGTCTGAAACTATGACATCGGGAACAAAACTCAGCAGGGCATTATTGAAATCAGCTTCATTATCTACAACTTTAAAAGTACTGAAAGCCAAAACTTTATTTATTTCCCTTTGTGCTAATTCAGCATCGCTTAAAACATCTTCTAATATCAAGATTTTAGTCGCGTCTGCCATAACTTCTCCCTTACTGATTCATTAGAATACTAATCAGCTTTTAGATACTAATTCAACAAATGCCATATTTATACATTCTGATTACTTAGCAAGGTAAAAATGCAATGATCAGTTTTAAAAATACTGAAAACAATAAATTTCCGGGAGAGACAAAGAGCATTGCACTCGCTTATTATTGCACGTTAAATCACTACACTCCATATCCTAAACCAGGTAACTCTGAATCCTCTCAAGATAATCCCTTTTCAGATCTTGAAATGAACTGGTAATATTCAGGAACATCGGATAGCTGTTTGACCTATGGAATCAAGAGGAAGCCAAGACTGGGTTAACGTTGCGTAAATAAACAATCATATATAATTGACAAGAGTCATGATTTTGTAAATGTTGTTTTTATGGATTATAATGAATTGGGAAGCGCTGGGATCGGAGTTATTGTCTCTATTGGGGATAAAATCCCATGTAAGAGGTTTGGCAAAATTCATTCGCGCTTTGAACATGTTTTGAATTTCCATCTTGATGACCATATTGTTTCAATCGTAACCTCAAAAATTGACGCAGGTCCATTCAGAATAGTTATTGATGAGATAGATCTGAGCACTATTAGTGAAGCCCGGCTTACTCTTGATGAGCTGAGAATAAATCATACGTTTAAGCTTCCCAGAAATACAGGAAGAGCATATAACTCTGCATGGAAATCTAATGATATTGATATTGATCTCTTGCATGATAATGTACTTAGACTGAAACAAACTCTTTTAGAAAACTGTAGTGAAAAATCTATCTGTTTTTCACTTACTGCTGTTACCTATCGAAACAGTGTTACTCCATTTGATGAGGAGCTTTCTAAACAATTTCAGCAAGCTTACTCGAAATTAATGGAAAATGACTCACTTGGCGCAGTAGACGGTTTTCGAGGCAGAGGTTATGGCTTGACACCGGCAGGAGATGACTATAATATTGGTCTTTTAATGGGGTTAAAAATCAGGCAGCAATGCGAAAAAAAAGTGTTGTCAAATATTCGCTCTTCAATATATACACATTCACTTGGCAATAATTTGCTGATAAACACGTTTCTGTTGCAAGCCTATCATGGCTGGTACAATGAAAACTGGAAAAAATTACTGACTGTATTAACCGGGCATACCCCTGAGATGGAGAATGTCGTTAAGTCTATCTTAGCTCAGGGAGAAACCTCCGGAGCGGACACACTAACAGGTTTTATATCAGCCTGGGAACTACAACTTTAAGGAAAAATTATGCCTATAACAGGAACACTTGTCCACGGCAAATATCTTGACTCCGTAAAACTGATGCTGATTTCCAAACAAATCAGGCAACAAGCGGGAGTGACCGATGCTGTTGCTATCATGGCAACCAAGGAAAACAAAGCCATTCTCAAAGCTACAAATATGCTACTGCCAATGTTTGCCACAGCTCTGGAAACAGATATCTGCATTGCTATCAATGCTGAGACAGAGACTCTCTGCACTGAATATTTGGAATTGGTAAAGCTCTGGTTAGATAAAGGCTTACCTGGCGCTGCAACACAGGAAAGTGCAGACTTTCTGCCTCGCAGCATCGACGGAGCTTTCAAGCAAATGCCTGAAGCCAATCTTGCTCTTATATCTGTAGCCGGGAAATTCGCCGGCGCAGAGGCAAAGAAAGCTCTGGACATGGGTCTGAACGTTATGCTCTTTTCGGATAACGTCTCCATCCCAGCAGAGAAAAGTTTAAAAGAATATGCAATTGCACATGACTTGCTGATGATGGGTCCTGATTGTGGAACTGCCATCATCAACGGTGTTCCTCTGGCGTTTTCCAATGCAATACGCAAAGGTAAAATCGGTATCGTTTCAGCATCAGGCACCGGATTACAGGAAGTCAGTTGCGTTATCCATAATACAGGTGAAGGCATATCCCAAGCCTTTGGAACAGGTGGCAGAGATGGCAAGAAAGAAATCGGCGGACTGATGCTGTTGTTCTGTCTTGATTATCTGATAAATGACCCCAATACTAAAGTTATTGTGCTGATAAGCAAGGTTCCTGATGCAGAAGTTATTACAAAACTCTGGAATCTGATTAAAACCACCCATAAACCGGTTGTTGTGAATTTCCTGCGTCCTTTTAATAAACCTGCTTTGGATAATGTATATCCTACAGATACTTTGGCTGACACTGCCCGCAAAGCCTGCCGTCTGCTGCATGACCAAAAAGAAGACAACACTGAAATAAATACAGATTCACTCTTTCCCAATCGCACGTTGGTTACGCTTCCAACCAGAGAAACCAGAAAGTACTTAAGAGGCTTATTCAGCGGTGGAACACTGTGTTATGAAGCGCAGAGTATTTATCATCAAAGATTGGGTGGCTATGCTTACAGTAATGCGCCTCTGGAAAAGGAATACCTGCTGCCCGATGTCTGGCAAAGCAAAGAAGACACGATTATCGATTTGGGAGCAGATGAATTTACAGTAGGTAGACCGCATCCTATGATAGACTTTTCTTTAAGGCTCAAGAAGCTGGAAGAGGAAAGCGCTGATGAGAATGTAGCAGTAGTTCTGCTCGATGTGGTATTGGGTTACGGAGCACACTTTTCTCCTCATCTGGAACTGCAAAAGACTCTTCAGGACTTAAAACAGAATACCTGTATAGTCACAATCTGCTCTGTTGTCGGCACAGATAGTGACCCGCAAAACAGGCAGGAAGTTATTAAAACCTTACAGGATGCCGGAGCTATTGTCACAACAACCAATGCGGAAGCCTGCGCTCTGGCAGTTCGCATCATTCAGTCGATCAGAAATAAGTAGGGACAGGTCTTGTACCTGTCCGTGATTGGGTTGCCGAACATCGATTCGGCAAATGCATCGCAGATGCATACAAAAGTAGTGCTCTTCGAGCACTGTGGCAATTCGGTGATTGCCACCCCAAACGCATAATATGGAGACAAAATGCCATTAAAAGATTTAGAACAACAGCCCATAAAAGTTATCAACCTCGGCTTGCAGTCTTTTAAAGATGACCTGCAAAAGCAGGATATACCAGTGGTTCAGGTGGACTGGAATCCGCCTGCTGCAGTTGACGCCACCATTATAGAAAAGATAACCTTTAATCACGATAAAATCAAAGCTGCCAATCAAAAGGTGATAGACATCATCCAGAATGGCAAGCCTGTTCTGGTTGGATTGGATATAGCCCGCAAGGTTATTCCGGGTATGCATGAAGACCTCTATCTGCATGCCGGACCTCCCATTACCTGGGACAGGATGTGCGGTCCTATGAAAGGCGCAATTGTCGGTGCCCTGATATATGAAGGCAGAGCCAAAACACCCGAAGAAGCGGAAGAACTGGCAAAGTCCGACACTATCAAATATGCTCCTTGTCATGAACATAACGCTGTCGGTCCTATGGCAGGAATAATTTCTCCTTCCATGCCGGTTTATATTATCAAAAACGAAGCTTATGGCAATTTTGCCTATTGTACTCAGAATGAAGGGCTGGGCAAGGTTCTGCGCTATGGTGCTTTTTCACCGGAAGTAATTACCCGCTTGAAGTGGATGGAAACAGTGATGTATCCCGTGCTGGATAAAGCTATCCGCAGTCTTGGCATGATAGACCTCAAGAGTTTAATCGCTCAGGCTCTGCACATGGGTGATGAAGTACATAACCGCAATCGTGCCGGCACATCACTTTTCTTCCGGCAGCTTGCTCCTGCGATTTTCAGAACGTGTACTAATGCAGAAGACGGAGCCAAAGTACTGGAATTTATTAATGGAAATGACCATTCCTTCTTAAATCTTTCCATGCCTGCCTGCAAAGCAGTTCTTGATGCTGCACGCAATATTCCGGATAGCAGCATTGCAGTTGTTATGGCACGTAATGGTACAGACTTTGGAGTTCAACTGGCAGGAACAGGCAACCAGTGGTTCACAGGTCCTGCTTTAGTACCGGATGCGCTATATTTTCCCGGTTATAGCAAAGAAGATGCCAATCCTGATATCGGAGATAGTGCTATCACTGAAACAGGTGGTCTGGGTGGTTTTGCTATTGCTGCAGCGCCTGCCATTGTCCAGTTCGTGGGTGGTAATACCGCGGATTCTATCAAATATACCAAATGGATGTATGAAATCACAGCCGGTGAAAGCCAGAACTACCAGATACCGGGGCTTGATTTCAGAGGCACTCCACTGGGCATAGACGTTATCAAAATCATAGAAAGAAACCTGACTCCTTTTATTGATACAGGAGTTGCACATAAGAATCCCGGAGTCGGACAGGTCGGCGCCGGAGTCGTATCTGCACCTATGGAACCTTTTGTCAAAGCTATAGAAGGCTTGGCAAAGAGTTTGTAACACACTTTAGTGTGTCATTCCTGCGTAGGCAGGAATCTTAAATATATTATGTATATATTCTTGCCAGTAAAAAGAACGGTGTTTTTTATGTTGGTATGATAGGTAACCTGCCATTACGTATGAAAGCACATAAAGAACATGCTGTAGAAGGATTCACAGAAAAATATTTTGTGCATAAACTAGTATATTTGGAAGTCTTTGAAACTGCTTACAATGCGATTACCAGAGAAAAGCAGATAAAGAAATGGAAAAGGGATTGGAAGCTCAGGGCTATAAATGAGATGAATCCTGAGTGGGAAGATTTATCTGAGAAAGATGGATTTTTTCTCTAAGATTCCTGCCTGCGCAGGAATGACTATGAGAAAACAATGTTGGTATAATATGAGGAATATGTGAATATACGATTAGTTATATTTCTTCTATTCTTGACTTGCTTGGGAATTGTCTATGGCTATGATTATACTTTTGTGATGGGGCAGGATAAATATCAAGTGAATAGCAACAGATCTCTAAATGATATGACTAAATGGGGAGATACTGCAATACCGGATTCTGTTACTACCGTAGCAATTGATTCATTAGTAATCGTTCATGACAAAAGTGACACGATTTATGTATTCTTATGGTATTACAATTTGGTTTTTTTTTGTTTGAAGCAACATGGATCATTTACTCTTTTGTATAACCAGGATTTAACTTGTGAAGGTTGGTTTGATTTATATTGCCTGGATATAAATAGAGATGGCAATCTTGATTTTGTGTATCATCATGGAGATGAATGCAATCAATATCTTACAATAATAACATATAATTATCACAATAAGGATTTCCAATTCATTAGTAATGATGATAAATATTACTTCGAAGGTGATGTTTCACAGAGAGTTAAAGTTAGAAGAAATAAGCTCTACATTTTATATGGATTCTTTCCGATAAATACAAGTTCATCAGAAGAAAATAAGTGTTTCATTAAGTATGGAGTACTTAATTATTCAAGAGATAAAACCAGAGAGATTTACTTCAGTCCGATTAGTGTGATTACACCAGAGAAATGGAATAAGTTTTAGATGACTTAAGATTCCTGCCTTCGCAGGAATGACATTCACAGACAAGAGTGTCTGTTGTACTAAAAATTAATGGAGGAAACCATGAATATACAAGAATTCTTAACCTTTATGGACAATGTCAAGATGTATGACCTTACTCAGAGACTGAGTATTCACACACCACCCTGGCCCAGTTACATGCCTTTGGGAATCCAGTATTTCAAGAGAATAGCCGGAGCGCACATGGGACAAGGTGCCAATGGTCAGATTATCACTACCAGTAACCATGTCGGTACCCATATCGATGGCGAGATTCACTTTCATGCAAGTGGCAGGACAATTGGTGAAGTGCCTATGCATGAATGGGTGGGACAAGGTGTCGTAGTTGATATCTCTGATTCAGTCGGTGATTATGACCTTTATTCACCTGAGCTTTTTATGAAGAAAGCAGATATCCGCAAAGGCGACATCCTGATTATCAACACAGGCTATCATAAATATGCCTGGGATCAGCCTGAAAGTGACGAACTACGCTACTTCGTTAAGCATCCCGGCCCTGATGCCAGTTTTCACAAATGGTGTCTGGAAATGAAGATTAAGTGGATTGGAGTCGATTGCGGCAGTGCAGACCATCCGATGAATACTATTATCCGCAACTGGCATCCCAAGTCTTTCATCGAAGCAGAGAAAAAGCTGATAGCCAATTATGGTAAAACCTGGGATGAATATTTCCCTTCAGAGGAATATTATCAGGTCATGCATCTTAAGCTTTTCCCCAAGAAACTTGTCCATGCCGAAAACCTGGGTGGCGAAATCGACAAACTCAGCAACAAACGCTGCTGGATTGGACTTTTCCCGCTTAAAGGCATAGAACTGGAATCTTCCATGTGCCGCATCGTGGCAATGGAACCGTAAAGAAAAGCATCGTTAATCTGAGCATAACATTTTCAATTCCGACAAGCCAGGGCATTCCCACCCTGGCTTTATTTTATGAATCATGGAGGATTAACTGTCAGCATTGTCAGATGCTCTGCAGTAATATTGTAGCAAGTTTCTCTATAGATTTTTCGGATTAAACTTGAACTCCAAAGATGCATGTTACTGAGATTTATCTACGGAAAAATAGGATTTAAACGTGTATAACTAATTGAAGAGTGAAGTATATTACAGGTGCGGATATTGCATGATGAAGTTTTCAAGCTTGACAATTTATTATGATTATAGTTACATGGATAATTGTAATTTCTGAAATCCGGCATGGTGCCGGAAGATGCATAAATGTTTCACAGTATTGTTCTTTAGAAAGACGATATTAACTAGCAGTAAACATATATCTCAGTTAACGAGCTATATATATTTTGTTAGAAATAAGAATAAAATGTAAATAAATATTTAGGAGTTTAGTGTATGAAGACAGCCGGCAGTATTATTGCTTTAGTTGGTGGTATTGTTTCAATTCTTGCTGGGTTGATAACTCTATTTTTTGGTGGATTTATTAATGCATTCATGAGTGATTACTTTGCGGCAAACACCGGATATATCGGTATCGGTATTTCTCTTTTGGTTGTGATTTTCTCAGTTGTTTCCTTATACACAAAATCTAGAGTGACCCCGGTTTTGTTGATAATAAGCTCAATCGGCGGATTCCTCTTTGGTGGCAAGATAATTGCCATTTTTATGGTTTTAGGCGTTGTGGGCGGAGTTATGGCATTATTCCGGGCCAGAGTTCCAAAAACAGACGACGATGAAGACACCAGACATGAGCATGACGCTAATCGTATTGATAAACCACTGATTGTAGTACATCATAGATTCTATACGAAATGGTGGTTTGTAAGTCTTGTTGTCATTATTCTGATCATTGCCTTTGGTATATTAGTTAATAGTAAGAAAAAAATGGATGACACCACAAATGGAAAGACGAAAAACGATTTGAACCAATTAGAATTGAGCGGTAACGTCAGATTGTTCAGAGAAACTACTTACACTGCTATTGATCGGTTTGGAGAAGTGATTCCTAATGCGTTTTTATCATCTCAAAAAACTACTTTCAATGATAAAGGCAACATCACGGAAATAACAGATTACACACCCGAAGGATATTTCAATTACAAAACTGTCTATAAATACAATAACAAAGGCAATAAAATTGAAATGAAAGAACTTATCCTTGATGATTACTATTTTGACGGAAGAGTTAAAACCCGTGCAATGGAGACTTATGAACATGACAGCAAGGGAAACCTTACTGCTACAAACTTCTACGACCAGGACGGTAAACTTACAATTAAACATATCTTCAAATATAATGATAAACGAAATCTGATTGAAAAGAGAATTTATGATTCAACCGGTTCTCTTACAGAAAGGTGGGCTTTCGTCTATGATGCGTTTGGTAACAAAATTGAAGAGAGCATTTATGACGGGACAGGTAGTTTCCTCAAGAAACGCTCTTTTAAGAATGATGATGAAAAGATAGCCAAATTATACAAATCGCCTGCCAGATTAATTGAAGAGAAAGAATTTGATGCCAACAATGCTTTATTATATACTACAACTTACGCATATGGAGTTCAGGGAAACGTTGTAGAACGGTCAACAAAGTATTCAGATGGCAGCAGTGAAAAGTGGACCAATGTTTATGATTATGGGAAAAGTAACAATTGGATTAAAGCTATCGAATACAAAAACGGAATCCCTTTAACCATTATCGAGAGAAACTTTAACGAGACACTACCTTCATTCTTGCAAAACACAGAAAATGGCACTGCTTCTACTGAAACAGAGCCTAAAGATGAAGCAGCACTTACGGAAGAGACAGAACCCGTTAAAGAAGTAACTCCCAAGAAAGAAGCTGCTCCAAAGAAAGAAATTACTCCTAAGAAAGAAGTGGCTCCCAAAAAAGAAGTAACTCCTAAAAAGGAAACTGCCCCGAAGAAAGAAGCCGTTGCTGTAAACAAATCCAATACATATAACGTTCTCTTTGATAATATTCAAATCAGAGAAAATCCCAGCTTTGATGGAAGACCCATTGGAAAAGTAAACTCATCTGATAAAGTTGAGTACCTAAACGAAAAATCATCTAATACTGATACAGCCACACTGAAAAAGAAATCTTATTCAGCAAATTGGTATAAAATCAAAACCTCTGATAATACTGAAGGCTGGATCTTTGGCGCAGCCATTGGCAAATAATTACTAATGTAACTTAATCTGTGTTTAGGGCAGGTCTTTGTACCTGCCCGTTTTTATGCAGCAATGTAGATACTGTAATACGGAAAACTAAGGATATCATATTTACAATAAAGGTATATATGAACTATACGATTCGATCAAAACAACCTTCAGACAATGAAGCAATCTGCGCATTGATGCTGCAAACGTGGCACTCAATTGAGATTGTCACCAGAGGTACACTTTATCCCGTCCTCGAACTGGAAGGCTTTATCGCAGAGCATGAAAGCGAGATTGTAGGTTTTGTGCTATACAGATATGAAGATCTCGAGTGCGAAGTGATTGTCCTGCAAAGCATGTCAGAAGGTATTGGCATCGGTAGCAAACTTATGCAGGAAGTCAATTCTGCTGCAAAAAACAAGAACTGCACCAGGATCTGGCTGATAACTACAAATGATAATATTTACGCCATGCACTTCTACCAGAAGCGAGGTTTTGTCTTTTCCGCTATCTACCCCAATGCAATGGCAATCTCCCGCCAATTGAAACCACAAATACCACTACTGGGAATAGATGGCATTCCCCTGAGGGATGAAATTGAATTTGAGTTGATAATATCGTAGGATAACTGCCCTAAGTTGTCCAAACATATCTGTTATTGAGTCATTCCTCGCTTGACGGTGAATCTATCAGTTATCGTGTATCAACGTTTTACAAAACATATTAAGCTCTGTCTTATCTTTTTGTCACCGGCACCCAGATTTCAATTACTGATTGATAACTTTCATCTCTAAACCGGTCATCATAGTATTCAAAAACATCACCATTTCGTCTTTTGTAACTGCTTTGGGGTATCCATTCTCCAAAAATGTAATTAAACGTTTCTGTGAGATCACGTACGGGACCTAGATGGCTAAATACTGCATATTCTCCGTCTGGTATTGAATGGATTTTCATTTCCAGGGGCAATGAATTGTATATGTTTGTGGGTGATCCCACCATATATGTGTATATGGTATTTTCATTTGTAGCAGTCAGTGATTTTGTGTATGTAATTCCATAGAAAATAGAATTCTTTTCATGTGATGATTTATTGTAAATAGCAAAAAATTCATTCCATACTTTTGGAAAACTTAATTGGCTAATTGTGCCTTCTTCGCTTATTCCGATAACATCGACGTTCTTGAGATTCTCAATTCTGGGATTCTTTGTATCGATTAAAGCCTTGTTACTGTTGTTGGCGCAGCCTGATAATAAGAGAATTATTAAAACCTGCAGAAAAAATATAGTCTGTTTCATTGGCCTTTTCCTTATCACTTGGTATATTGACATATGTACAATAACTTAAGCAGTTTTCAGCTATTCTTTTGTCAATATCTTTTTCTTTGTTTCCATAATAATTAGTCCAGATTTGAAAACTAGTAATACCTCCACATCTGACCTTAATCTATGGTTGGTAGTTGCCTGGTAGACCCCCGGACAACCCTTAGTTAGTTAACTAAGGAACTCGGCAGCAGCGTGCATACAGCACGTAAATTTATTTTAAGGGCAATCAAAGTTGATTACATCTTATGTATTACTCCTCTATCCAAGGATTCTGCAATTTCTGAGTGTTCCTTGTTCTACCCTACAAGAAAGCGTAACTGCTTATAAGTCAATACTCTCCAATTAGATGCTTATTGAAATCATTAAGCATCTACCAAGCAACTATAAAGATAGTAGTAAGAGTGATTACCTGGAGGGTAGGTTTAGCATAGATTATTAATCTGTTGTATCCCGGTAATATCAATACCGGATATGATAAATCTGGAATGCTATTCCCGACATGTAACAGGATACTATCCTATGCTAAAATATCCCCTTTCCACCGTACCACTGCGAAGCTTAATTCTCCATTTCACACGTTCCTTGTTTGTCCATTCTTCATTGCTTAACTGATTCACAGGACAAGAAGCACTGATATACGGCTCATATACGGGTCGCACCCGTATATGAGCCGTCCATCTCCTGTGTATCTCCCGCAGATTATATAAGTAATAAATAGAGAAGAATAAAGAAACAACCAGGAATACCGTTCCACTTTAACACAATACAACCATATCACGACTCATTTACACTTTGAATTGACAAAAATCAGAACGTTATATATACAGCACAGATTGAAAAAGACGTGAAAGGAGTCATTATGGCAGTAGCGCATGACTTTGAATATTATCGACCCAAAAACTTTGATGAAACTATTAAGCTGATGGCAAAATATAGTGGAAAAGCTATGCTGTTGGCTGGCGGAACTGATTTGGCAGTGTATATCAAAGAAGGAATGGTTCATCCTGAAGCAGTAATCGATATTAAACATGTGAAAGAGCTTAAAAGGGTTGAGATACAACAGGACGGATTATTTATCGGTGCACTCGCCACCTTTTCTGATATTCTGGCTTGTGCTGACATCAAGAAGCATTACCTGCCCTTGTGGGAAGCTGCCAGGTCGGTTGCATCGGTAGGAATACGTAACAGAGCTACACTGGTTGGCAATATTTGCTCCGCAGTTCCTTCTCTGGATTCAGCTCCTGTCCTTTTATGTTACGACGCTATTGTGCATGTCAGCAGTAAAAAAGTTGAACGTAAAATTTCCATTACAGAATGGTTTATAGCTCCCCGCAAGACAGCAAAGAAACCTGACGAAATAGTGCTGGGAGTCTGTATTCCGAAGCCATCAGGCAATAATGCAGGCTGTTACCTCAAACTCGGACGTTATGGTGGAGAAGATTTAGCACAGGCAGGCTTGGGCATATTAGTTACAGGAAAACTGGAATACCACCTTGCTTTTTGTGCTGTTGGACCTATCCCCAAACGAGCTGTTAAAATAGAAAAACTACTCAAAGGCAAAACTCTTACTCCTCCACTCATAGAAAAGGCTATGGCAATTGTTCCTGACGAAATATCCCCGATTACTGATATCCGGTCCAGCAAAGAGTATCGCATCCACATGTGCAAAATCATGCTGGAAAGAGGACTGAATGCGTCTATGGAAAGGCTGAACGGCAAAACAGTAGATACATTGCGGATACTGGGAGGTTGAAGATGATTGCTACAAGTATAATAGCTTTCCAAAGCTGTTCAAAGAAAATGATACAAATGGATGATGTTGCATCTTGCGCAGGATTGGAATCCTACGCTACTTCTGTGTTGGGAGGTTGAAATGGCTAAAATTAAATTTATTCTAAATGATGAAATCAGAAGCATTGAAGTGAAACCCAATGAAACCCTTCTGGATATTTTACGTGACAAACTCGGAACGAAAAGTCCCAAATGCGGTTGTGACAAAGGTGATTGCGGAGCTTGTGCTGTATTGCTAAATGGTAAGAGCGTGCGTAGCTGTCTAATCTTTGCCATTGAAGTGGATGGACAGGAAGTTACGACTCTGGAAGGCATTTCACAACCCAAACTCACTAAAATACAGGAAAAGTTCATTGCTTTCAATTCCTTTCAGTGCGGATATTGTGCTCCTGGTGTAATAATCTCAACAACTGAGCTTTTGGAACATAATCCTCATCCCGATTTGGACGAGATAAAAGAAGCATTATCCGGTAATTTGTGTCGTTGCACGGGATATAAACCTATCTTCGATGCAATCCTTGACCATACACACAAGGAGAAAAAGAAATGAAAGAACAAGAACATAAATACATTGGCAAATCAGTTATACGTATCGACGGCAGAGAAAAGATATCCGGAGCTGCGATATACGGTGATGATATAGATTTCGGACCTAACCTGCTTTATGCAGAAATAGTTGGCAGCACACAAGCTCATGCCATCATCAAGAAGATAGACACTTCAGAAGCAGAGAAGGTGGAAGGTGTTTATAAAGTCTTCACCGGCAAGGATTTTCCCTTTAAATTTGGTTTGTATATGAAAGACAGGTATATCTTTGCCCAGGATAAGGTACGCTTTGTGGGAGAACAGGTTGCAGCCGTTATCGGCAGAACTGCCCAGGCTGCCAAACAAGGCGCTTTGCTGGTGAAAGTGGAATATGAACCGCTTCCTGCTGTTACCAATCAAATGGATGCTTTGAAAAAAGACAGTGTTTTACTACATCCTGATTTGGGCGAATATCCGCATGTACCGTGGTTTTTCCCAAAAGCCAATACTAATGTTGCTCATTGGCGTAAAACCCGTAAAGGTGATTTGGAGAAAGGCTTCAAAGAAGCTGATTTGGTTTTTGAAGATGAATACACTGTTCCCAGATATGCCCATTGTGCGATAGAAACACATGTGGCAATAGGCAAGTATGACCTGGGCGGCAGATTGACCGTCTGGAGTTCATCCCAGTCTCCCCACACACAAAGACATCTCTTTGCAGAAGCTCTGGGCATGGCTCACAAAGATGTAAGGGTTATTGCTCCGCATGTGGGCGGTGGCTTTGGCGGCAAAGCAGGCGTTACTATGGAAATATTGCCTGCTGCTCTGGCTACCAAGCTCAAAGGCTATGCTGTTAAACTGCGCTGGACACGTGAACAGGAATTTGTGAATACCTATCAGCGGCTGGGAGTTGTAGCAAAGCTCAAGGTCGGAGTCAAGAAAGACGGAACAATAACCGCGATAGACCATAAGATATATTGGGATGCAGGAGCATATGTGGAATATGGTGCTAATGTTGTTAATGCAGTAGGTCTTTCTGCCATCGGACCATACCGGATTCCCAATGTTTCGATAGATTCAGTCTGTGTTTATACCAATCTGCCTCCCGGAGGCGCTTACCGCGGGTTTGGTTATTCAGAGATGCTCTTTGGCTTAGAATCGCACATGACTCAGATTGCCAAAAAGCTGGGCATGGATGAAGTAAAATTCCGACTGAAGAATGCCATCAAAGAAGGAGATAAAACTGCTTATGGGGTTGAGATGAATCCCAATGGCCTATTGGAATGTATAGAGAAAGTGGCAAAAGAAATTGACTGGGGCAAAAAGCTCAAATCCAAAGACCCCAGGAAAGCTATCGGCAAAGGCTTCTCTCTATTCTGGAAAGCACCTGCCATGCCACCAAATGCATCTTCTTCCGCTTTTCTGAAGTTCAATGAAGATGCCAGTATCAACCTGATTATCTCAGGCATGGATATCGGACAAGGTTATCAAACTGTGATGGCACAGATTGCAGCAGAAATATTATCCGTGCCACCATCCAAGATTAGAGTGGAAACCCCTGATACAGATAGAAATCCTTATGAATGGCAGACTGTGGCTTCTCATATAACCTGGAGCAGCGGTAATGCTGTTAAAAAGGCAGCAATAGATGCCAGAGACCAGATTTTTACCTTGATTGAAAGAGTGTTTCATTTGCCCATAGACCAGCTTTATCTGGAAGATGAAGCGGTAAAATGCCATACAAAAAAGAGCTTTAACCTACCGTTGAGAGATTTTGTCGTTGATGGAATAATGACCAAAGATGGTACTTTTAAAGGTGGACCGATTAATGCCAGAGGTATGTTTCTACCAGAGTTTTCTTCCGCTAATGGAGACCCGGAAACCAGTCAGGGCGGGCATCCCAATGTGCATTACACAGTTGGAGCAGGAGCTTTAATCCTCGAAATTGATAGAGAAACAGGTAAGATGCACGTAATCAAAGCAGTGGAAGCTGTTGATGTAGGAAAAGCACTCAACCCTGATTTGATAAGAGGACAAATCACCGGCGGTCTTTTACAAGGCTTGGCAACAGTGCTGTATGAAGATATGCGTTATGATGAAAAGGGCAAACTGCTCAATGCTAATTTTACTGATTATAAGATACCCACAGCGATGGATGTGCCTGATGAGATAGTGCCCATCATTGTGGAAGTTCCTCAGCCGGATGGTCCCTTTGGAGCAAGAGGTGTGGGAGAGCATACGATGCTGCCTGCTGCCCCGATGATTGCCAATGCTGTCGAAGACGCTCTTGGCATCAGGATAAAATCTATGCCGATTACTGCTGAAAAAGTGGCAATGGCTGTATTACACCAATCTAACAAGAAGAAATAAATCTTACATATAAAGGAATGTTAATGTCCAAACCTCTTGAAGGCATAATTGTACTGGACCTGACCAGAGTGCTGGCTGGTCCGTTTTGCACCATGATTCTCAGCGACTTGGGTGCGGAAATTATCAAGGTTGAAATTCCCGGAACAGGTGACGATTCCCGGGCTTTCGGTCCTTTTATCGAAACAAGAAGCTTGTATTTCCTCAGTATCAATCGGGGTAAGAAGAGCATCTCTTTAAACCTGAAACATCCCAAAGGTAAGGAAATCCTGCGTGAACTGGTTAAGAAAGCTGATGTTATTGTTGAGAATTATCGGCCCGGCACCATGGAAAAACTGGATTTGGGTTATGAAGATTTGAAAGCTATCAATCCCCGCATAATCTATGCAGCTTCTTCGGGTTTCGGGCATACGGGACCTTATTCCCAGAAGCCTGCTTATGATATTCTGGCTCAGGCTATGGGCGGGATTATGAGCATCACGGGATGGGTTGGAAGCGCACCCACTAGAGTTGGCATGTCTTTGGGTGATATTACGGCAGCGCTGTTTACAGCCATTGGTGTGAATGCAGCTTTATACCACAGAGAAAAGACCGGTCTTGGCCAAAAAATCGATGTTTCCATGCTGGATAGTCAGGTTGCCATACTGGAAAATGCCCTTGTACGTTATCAATCTGAAGGAAGAAATCCCGAGCCACTCGGCAATAGACACCCGACTATCACACCCTTCCAGGCTTATCAGGCTTCTGACGAGTATTTTGTTATAGCGTTAGGTAATGATGGTCTTTGGCAGACATTCTGCAATACTATTGAAAGACAGGATTTGTTGTTAGAAAGTCGTTTTACTACTAATAAACTCCGTACAGAAAATATAGTGGAATTGAATGCTATTTTGGACAAAGTATTTATCGCAAAATCTGCCCGGCAATGGCTAAATCTCTTTGAACTGGCAAAGCTACCATGTGCTCCGATTAATACAGTGGAAAAAGTCATGCATGATGAGCAGGTACTATCCCGCAATATGATTGTGGAAGTGGAAGATTCAATAGCAGGCAATGTCAAAATAGCCGGGAATCCAATCAAGATGACTTCGATTCCTGAAGAAATCACCCGTGGAAAAGTACCTGAAGTTGGAGAGCACAATCTGGAAGTTTATCATGAGCTTCTGGGTTTGTTAGAGCATGATTTGGAATTACTAAAACAGGATGGGGTTATTTAAGTGCATTTCAGAACATCATCTTTATCAGAAATATGTATAGCTTTACGTAATAATACGTTAAATCTGGATGATTATATTCACAACACTTGTAAGAGAATTAAAGAAGTAGACTCAGTAATACAATCTTTATTACCTGAGCGAGGTAGAGAAAAGCGGTTATTAAAAGAAGCTTCCATTTTAACTGAAAAATACCCGAATCCCGGTAACCGCCCCCCCTTATTTGGCGTATTATTAGGTGTTAAAGACTTGTTCAGAGTTGACGGCTTTCCTACTCAAGCAGGCTCAAAACTCCCTCAGGAAGAATTTGCCGGTCCTGAAGCCTCTGTAGTTTCCAAGCTCAAACAAGCCGGAGCTTTGGTTCTTGGTAAAACAGTAAGCACTGAATTTGCTTATTTTAGCCCAGGTCCTACAAGAAATCCGCATAATACTGAATATACTCCTGGTGGGTCATCCAGTGGATCAGCGGCAGCAGTTGCAGCCGGATTATGCCCACTAGCATTGGGCACCCAAACCATAGCTTCTATCATCAGACCTGCAGCTTATTGCGGAATAATCGGGTTTAAACCAAGTTATGGAAGAATTCCGATTGATGGAGTCGTCCCTTTTTCTCAGTCAGCTGACCATGTAGGTTTTTTTACACAGGATTTAACAGGTACAGCAATTACCGCAAGCATACTGGTTAATGATTGGGATTCGTCTATTCGTTCAATCCCTAAACCGAGATTATGCCTGCCGGCAGATGCTTTCCTGGTACAGGCTGATTGCGATTCATATAACCGCTTTTATAAAAAAGTCGATATCCTTAACGATGCTGGTTTTGAAGTTATCAACTATCCTCTATTCAAGGAAATTAAAACTATAAACAACATTCACAGAGAACTGATAGCGGCTGAATTTGCCACAAATCACAAGAAACTCTATGCAAAATATAGTGAGCTTTACTCCGAACCTTCACGTGAATTATACAAACAAGGCAGCAAAATAACTAAAGCTGCACTATTAGCTGATCTGGCAATTCAGCAAACATATAAACAGAGCATAGACGAAATTATGCTCAGAGAAGGCATTGACTTGTGGATTTGCCCCTCAACAACCACTCCTGCACCTAAAGGTTTATCGAGTACAGGAAACCCCTTGATGAGCTTACCTTGGACATTTACAGGATTACCATCACTGTCTATTCCGGCAGGAATTGCGGCGAATGGCTTACCACTGGGAATTCAATTAGTTGCTCAATTTGGAAAAGATGAGCATCTACTGAACTATTCCGGCGAGCTATCCCAGTTTCTAAGCTATTAAGCCAGTCTCAATAAATATTTGCTTGACAAAAGTTAGCACTCTTAAAAAGTGTTTGCTAATATTTAAAGTGCTTTCAACAGGAAGCTAATCAATAAGTTGAATTATTAAAATAAAAAAAAGATGGAGGTTTACTATGAAACTCAGACCTATTGAAGACCATGTAGTAGTGAAAATCACTTCCGCAGCAGAAGAAAAGAAGATAGGCGGAATTATCATCCCTGATACAGCTAAGGAAAAGCCACAAATGGCTAAAGTTATTGCTGTTGGTACCGATGAAGACCTTAAGAAGGCAGTAAAAGTCGGAGATAATGTCCTATACGGAAAATATTCAGGCACAGAAATTGAACTTGATGGAGAAAAGTATCTGATTTTAGCTAAGAGTGAAATCTTAGCCATTGTTGAGTAGATTATGGCACTGCGAGAATTCACTCAGGCTAATTTTGAATCCGATGTTCTCAAATCTGAACTGCCGGTTCTGGTAGATTTTTGGGCTCCCTGGTGCGGTCCTTGCAAAGCCCTGACACCTGTGATTGAGAAAGTGGCTGCAGAATATGAGGGCAAGATTATTGTTGGAAAGTTAAATGTTGATGAAACACCTGTTATAGCCAGCCAATATTCAATTATGTCCATACCCTCAATGCTCTTGTTTGTTAATGGTCAAGTCAAGGAACAAATTGTTGGATTGACAACCAAAGAAAAGATAAAAGAAAAACTGGATTCCGTCAAATAGACTTTTTTACAAAAGAAAAACCCATTCTCAAATCTGAGAATGGGTTTTTTGCTATACAATTAGTTAAAAAAGAGTATCAACAAAGAATTGGGAGCCGTATTCTTTATCTTTATTGTAAACAAAGCGGATACCCAGACTCATTTTGAGATAGTAAGCCATACTTACTTCTGTCAGGATTTCCAAACCGGTGGAAGACTGTCTGAGAGCCTCATTCATAGGATTAGGAATTGCAGCATCACAAAAAAGACCAAGGTGCACATCTTCAGCATATATTTGAGGATTCCATAGTCCTTCCCTGATTTTTATAATTGGTTTGTAAATACTTGCCTGAATAATAGCTCCCCTATTAGTTTCAAATGATTCATCATATCCACGGATTGTGCCAAATACCTCATCATTATCAGCTTTTCTATCATCTGCAATGTTGGCTGCAACTTTCAGTTCTGAGCAAAGGGGTAGTCTCTGATGATATTGAAAGTAGCTCTGCCAGCCTGTTCTTGTTCTATCTGAAGGTAGAAATGTCTTTGTTTCATATGGAACGAATTGCCTGGCCAAGAGGCTGCCTGTCGCCCAGCCAAAGCTCATATCAAAATAGGGAGTCCAGACTTTTCTGTGATAATCTTCTTTTGTGAGAAAACTAAATCCCAGATTGACTGTCTGCAATCCATAATTTACCTGTTTATGCAAAGTTATATTTTGTATAGTGCTAAAGGACTGTTCATCATCGTTGGAATATCCGATTGTTTGTTTTAAGGGTCGGAAGAAATTATTTTCCAGTGCAAGATAATATTTGATTTTATCAAATTTTGTATCATAGAAGACATTAGCAGACCAAAAAGGAAAGTCATTTACAACATCGTTGCCAGAGAGCATAACGCCTACAGCAATGCTATCTCCTGTGCCTTCGATGATCGGAATATGCATTAACCTTGGCACAACCATATGCCCGAGATTGGACATATATGTTTTAAATCTACCGGTCGGAAGACGTTTAATTGCAAGTTCGACCTGAGACTCCCCTTTTAAATAGGGTGCTCCGGGGATATCATCATTCGGCAAAGCATATGGAACACGTGTCAGATTGTCCTGGTAAATATCGTACCCACCAGAATTCAGGCTGATAAAGAAAACCTTATCATTAGATAAAAGAACCGGAGTGCGAATATCGTCTAAATCGCATAATCTATAACAATACCTGTCCCGCATATTATAGACATACGCTCCGGTCTTGCCGTCAAATACAGCATTGAAGACAAGTGTATCGCCGTTAATCGATACAGGTGTAGTAAAGTAAGGAGTTTTGATAATTGGCTCCAGCTTATTTCCGGATAAATCCAAACTTACAATACTACAGTTCTGCCATGGGTTTTTAATACCCAAAATAAGTTTATCTTCATTTACAAGTATTGTATGTATTAATGCATTGCTTGTATATAAAGGGATTGATGCTTTTTGATGAGGTTTGATTTTGAAAAGGGTTGATGCAGTGTGTAACTCATTATCCTCAGACACGAGAATAGTCCCATCCGACATCGGTGAAAAGGCACGAACTTGCCCCTGATAGAGCTTTTCGCGTTTACCATCTCTCGTGTTCTGCCTAAAGATTTGTACATCTCCACCATAACCGTCCATTTCGCTATTGGAATAGTCTTTATGCAATTCAGTGCGGGAATAGTAAAGATATTCATCCATTATGCAGTATCCTGCAGGAAAGTCAGTATTTTGCTCAATTAATATTTTTGGTTCTGCACTACTATTGGGAAAGACCTGATTAGGCATTTTATCTTTCATAACTGTTGATTGTGGAACATCCACTCTATAGAGCCTGTAAGTGAAAAAAGAGCTGTTTGGACCGGTTTTATCAGCTTTCCCGGCAATATAATAGAGTTTGTTATCTGCTACCTGCAGATTGGACTTAAACCAACCATCTGAAGTTAAACTACGTTTGGGCATATTATAGGGTTTCTGCCTTTCATAGCTAATCCATTCCAGCCACAATTCTCCGGGATACTTACCATAAATTTCCTGAAAAGCAACGTCCAGATTTGCCAAGGGCAGAAATCCATTGAGATAAGCTAGTAAAGATGAAGATGTTATTTTGTATAGGCTTGAGAATTTGTCTTCTCCATATGTAGTTGCCAGATATTCAAAAAAAGCCCCACCGAAAGTATATATGTTTGCTTGCGGAGTATCAAAACTGTTATAAGAAGCTTTAGTTGGAGAAGGTATCTTATTTTGTTTTGCCAGTGATGCAATAATAGAATGGAACGTACCGCCATTCAATCTGCCTGTATATGGGGAAAGCTGAGATTCTCCATATACTGTTATCCCTTCTGTCATCCAACCAGGTTGCCACATTTCAGGATAAAGATAATTGCTAAATCCCATTCTCATAAATTTCGTGACACCTTGTTCTCTGGTCAATTGTAACATATGGATGTACTCATGGCACCCTACCAATTGCCACCAATTCTCACATACAGCAAGTTCATCAGTAGTAGGTGTATACGCAAATAAGGCTATCCTGGTCTTAAAGGGGTCAGTATAACCATTGACAACATTCCCCAAATCTTCGATTGTAATAGGGATTTGTTGCTGATTGCCACCAGTCAGCTTCTCTAGTCCCGGACGGTAGTACTCCATTGTTTTCATTGCTTGTCTGGCTTCTTCATCCCATCCTTTTTTGAAATAGATTTTGAAATGCTGATTTGAAACAGACTGCCAGTCAGCCCAGGCAAACATTATTGCTGGTACGGACAATATTATCACTGTTAGGATAAGCCATTTTTTTGATACTCCAGAGTCAAAACAAGAGTTATTCAGCATTCTTTTTCCTTTTACTATGTAAGATATGACTGCCGGCATTTAGATTGATTAATCTGACAGAATCACTATTTTGAAACGGATTCCATTAACTTAGATATCCTCTTTTGCCTGGTTTCCGGTTTCTTCGCATCATTAATCCACTCGATTACTTCTTTTTGGCGGGAATAGGAATAATTCAGGAAGACTCGATAGGCTGTTTCGTTTTGTTTCAAAGTAACTAATACATCATCAGGGATATCTACAGTTCTGGGTTCCGTATCTCTTTCCATAAAGATACGGATAGTGTCACCACCTTTGTAACCTGTCTTTTCACGCATTTCCTTATTGAAAACCATCATATGACATCCGCCCATGGGGGCTAGTGATGATCTGAATGAATGCCCGTCTACAGTAATTTTAACAGGAATTCTCGCTTTTGAACCAAATACTTCCAACACATTGAACGGGCAAGTAATTGCGGTAGAATTGGGATAATCATCCGGTGAGACGAGTTCTACATCAAATTCGATTTTATCTTTCAATATTACCTGAATAAATTGACTATGCGTTCTGAGGTTTTTCCATCCCAATACTTGGGAATGCTGCCAAGTTTATACTTACCGTTAACAATTTCCAGAGCAGCTTCGACAATATGTTCTGTATCAAGCTTAACAAGCTGATTTGTGCCTTCCGTGATTGTGATGGGGCGTTCGGTGTTTTCACGCAATGTCAGGCAAGGTATCTGCAAAAAGGTTGTTTCCTCCTGAATTCCACCGGAATCTGTAACTACCATATCTGCATTCATCTCCAGATTAAGGAAATCCAGGTAACCCAATGGCTCTGTCACAATCAGGTTTGGTATGGATTTTAGCAGAGAATCCAGCCCCAGAGTTTGGATATTATTGCGGGTTCTGGGATGCATGGGAAATATAATCCTTGTCTTCTCCCCTATTGCTTTTAAAGCACTTAGTATTGTACTTAAACCTCGGGCATCATCTACATTGGATGGTCTATGCAAAGTAACAAGGCAATATTTACTAAATATTGTTTTATGTACTGCCTGTAAATCATCCAATATCTTGGATTTTCTGGCAACTTCTTTGTGTTTAACCAAAGAATCTATCATGATATTGCCTACAAAAAATATTTTATCCTTGCTAATCCCTTCTTTCAGTAAATTCTCATCAGCATCAGGTGAAGGTGTAAGCAAATAATCTGCAACCACATCTGTTACTAATCTGTTAATCTCTTCAGGCATTCGTCTGTCATAGCTACGTAATCCGGCTTCCACATGAGCTACCGAGATATTGAGCTTAACGGCATCAATAGCGCAGGCAGCAGTCGAATTTACATCACCTGCCACAAAAACCACATCTGGCTTTTCCTCAAGCAGATGCCTTTCATATCTTTCCATAACCCGGGATGTTTGAATAGCATGCGAACCTGAGCCTACTTCCAGAAAGATATCAGGTTTGGGCATACCTAAATCATCAAAGAATAACTTGCTCATACTTTCATCATAATGCTGACCAGTATGGACAAATTTAAGTTTGAACTGATCAGGATACTTACTAAATTCATCATAAAGAGGAGCCATCTTCATATAGTTGGGTCTTGCTCCGACAATCAGGTGTAGTATTTTCATTTATTATCCTTAGAAATTATTATAGTTATTTGAGTTGCAGACACCTCAGTTACTGCGTGCATGTTTAAAGAGAATATTCCAGGCCGCTTTCCAAAAATACTCCCAATCAGTTTTAATAGGAGATTGCAGCTTTTTTTCCAGATATCTTTTTTCTGACTCAACTATCTCTTCAAAGGTTACTGGCATATCCGCATAAAATGGCGGTACTAGACCAGGCTTAAATTTGCACCTTAATTCCTGCAAATCCGGTGGATATAGATTGAAATAATGCTCGCTCAAAGCTCGAACACCAACCAGATCCACATCTCCTTTGAAGAAATTAACCAGCTGAGGTAGTTCATCAATCCAAAGCGTACGGAATACTTTTCCCCATGATGTAATTCTGAAGTCATTACTGAATTTTCCACCTTCCTGTAAATCACTGGTTTTGTATACATAGTCCTGCAAGTACTCGGAATAGGGATGCATTGTACGAAACTTACTGATATAGATTATTTTGCCATTCAAGCCTTTACGCTTCAGTTTGATAAAAGGTCCATAGGAAGGATTGGGGTCCTGTGAAGGTCGTTTGACTTTCTTAAGAATGAAATATATCTTATCATCAATTTCATCTTTACTTATAAGCTCATATCCACAGAAATAGAAGCGTCCAATCATCTCTGTTTCAGATAAAGCCCGGTTTCTTCCTTTCGTCAGTGCAAAATACCAGCCTTGGATTATGGGTATTTTGGGTAAAACTCTGCGGACAATAAAATCGAATCCATAAGCAAAAACTCCGATATAAGGTGTGAGACTTCTGAAGAATCTATTACGGCGTTCTGCAATTGTCTCTCCGCAACAAACAAAAACACCCCCATCTGTCAGGTTTTCATTCACTTTAATTAAATACTGGTTAATACGTCTGAAGTCATTTATCTTATGAAGATTAAAGAACATTTGCAATGAGTTAGCTTCAATGCCTGAGATATTAAATAAATCCTCTGAATTGAGAATCAAGGTCTTTGACTTGGAGAAATTTGCAAGATTGAGACTTTTAGTTAGAAAGTCATATAGCTTTTTATTATCAAACATGTAATTTTGCCAAAGTGAAACAACGATTGGCTCGTCTTCACTATTCCCGAAATCCGGATGATACGGACCCATATCCAGAATAGGAACAACATTTGCTGCATTTCTGATAAATCTATCAGAAAAATCCTCTTCCAGCAATTTGGATTTAGTTACAAGTGTTGAAGATGCAAAGCTGGCGTTCTCTTTGTGAAACTGTAATGCGTAAAACAACCCGACAAAGAACAGAAACTCCAGCATGGCAGTCAAGCCGATAGTACCAAAGACGATGTATCTTGAGTAGTAGAACTTTTGAAATAAGACGATGAGGGCAAGTACTATCACTATTGCCATCATATCGTTCTTCATTAGATTGATGGCAAATGACTTCCCATTATGCTTTAGTTTAATTGAAAATTTTTGACCCCATAATCCTACCCCAAGCCAGATAATTCCAAAAGCAAGTATGGATTTGTAATAGTGTGCAATATAGATTCGGGTTCCCATTTTAAACCATGCAACAAATAAAAATGAAAATATGATAATCCCGATATCAATAATGATAAAGCCGATTTGAGTTAACTTTCTTTTCATCTGAATCCCAAATACATAAGGTTTGTTACATAAACAAAACGGTATAATGCCAAAATTTTCTTCTCTGCATTATCCTACCTAAGCCAGAAACCTGAAAGTACATTAACTTGATTCTTATTGATAATCAAGCATTTAGCATTTGACAACAATAAATCTGCTTTTGTCATCTTGGCAAGCTTTTTGTATCAGGTTATGTAATATTTGTACAGATAGTTCAGTATCAGAGGATTCGAGGTATGTATCATATGATTTGTGTACTTAATGATTGTTGCAAACTAATCTCCATTCTGCAAGGTCATCTGTGAATATTAATATTGACTAAAAAATCAGGCTTGAATATCGTATCAAAAAATGAATTAATCTCACACTAATCAGGGAGGAAATAAGGATGCAAGTAGTAACAACAAACCGTGCACCTGGAGCCATTGGACCATATTCGCAGGCAGTTTCGATGAACAATGCTCTTTTTATTTCGGGACAATTGGGCATAGACCCTGTTTCCAATACCATGCCGGATGGTTTTATTGAACAAGCGAATCAAGTTTTCAATAACCTGAAAGCAATCCTGGATGCAGCAGGTATGGGGTTTGGGCATGTGGTAAAAGTAACTATTTTTATGCAGGATATGAATGACTTCGCAGTGCTCAATGATATTTATGCCCAACGCTTCAGCGCTCCTTATCCTGCCAGAGAAACTGTGCAAGTTGCACGCTTACCCAAAGACGGAAAAGTGGAAATCTCTCTGATTGCCATGCGGTAATAAAATATGACGATAACTACAAAAACCGGAGACAAGGGTCAGACCTCCCTTTACTCGGGAGAAATTGTCTGGAAAGATGACCTCAGAGTAGAAGCTTATGGCTCTCTGGATGAGCTTGATGCCTTTGTAGGTGAAACTAAGAACCATATACATGACGTGAACATAAGGCACTTATTAATTGATATCCAGAAACACCTTTCTAAAGTGATGGGACAATTGGCTTCCAAAGAAGTTGAATATCGAGATCCAATTTTAATGAATGATGTTAATAAGCTCACTGAACTTATTCTCGATTATGAATTCAGGGTTGATTTGAAGGGCTTTGTCATTCCTGGCAGCACAGCTCAATCTGCTAAGCTGGATATTTGCAGAACTATTACCCGCAGAGCGGAAAGAAGAATAATCACTTTATCCAGACAGGAAGAAGTACCGGAAATCATTTTGCAATATGTGAATAGATTATCTGATTTCTTCTATATTCTTGCCCGTTGGATAGAAAAAAAGGAAAATGCCATAGTATATTTGAGCTAAAACAAATTGGATTGGCTTCCTCGCTTGTCCAGTAAATCTAGAAAGACAATTAGGAGAATAATAAATGAAGCAAATAGTACTAGTCAGGCACGGTGAGAGTGTCTGGAATATGGAAAACCTGTTTACAGGCTGGACAGATGTTGATTTATCCGAGAAAGGTATCACAGAAGCGCATATTGCCGGTCAGAGGTTACAAGCAGAGGGCTATGTCTTTGATGAATGCTGGACTTCCACATTAAAACGTGCCATTAGAACGCTTTGGATAATTCAGGATGAAATGGACATTATGTGGTTGCCTGTTCACCATGACTGGCGTTTGAATGAACGTCATTATGGAGCCTTACAGGGATTGAATAAAGCTGAAACTGCCCAAAAGTATGGTGAGGAACAGGTCAAAATCTGGCGGAGAAGCTATGATATTCCACCTCCGCCCTTAACTGAAAGTGACCCGCGCTGGCCCGGGCATGAAGCCAAGTATTCAGGACTCAATAAAGACCAGGTGCCTTTGACAGAATCACTGAAAGATACTTATGGCAGGGTTGTTCCATTTTGGAATGAGATTATTGTCCCCAGACTAAAGATGGGCAAAAAGATGATTATTGCAGCACATGGCAACAGCCTGAGAGCGATAGTCAAGCATCTGGATAAAATCAGTGATGCGGAGATTACCAGCTTAAATATACCTACAGGAATACCTTTAGTTTATCACTTTGATGATGATTTAAAAGTTTTAAAAAGTTTTTATCTGGCAGATGATGAAGAAGTAGCCAAAGCTGCTGCTGCTGTAGCCAATCAAGCCAAAGGAAAGTAAAGTAACACAGATGTAAGGTATCACAGATTGGTAATCTGTGATACCTTACATTGTTATATTAAAAAGCTTCTGTACCCTGTATGATAAAGTTTACGGTATTTCTTCCAAAGCCAAAATCCATGCGCAGATTAAGTTTTTCTTTGGGAATGATTGCATAACGAAATCCGAAACCATTAGACCAATGATTTCTGTCCGGACTAAAGTGTTTCACATGAGAAGCCACTTGTCCGGTTTCGCTGAAAACTACAAATCCGGTTCTCTTCCAGAATTTGCTTTGTATAATGCCACTCTCCTGCAGGATTTTGAACTCAGATGGAAAGATGCGCTGTTCTATGCGCTGTGCTATCAAGGTTTTATCAATGTATCTTTTACTGTCATAAGCCCGTAATCTGGAACCCAATTCCGGCAAGAAAATAAACGGAATATTGTTTTCTGTCTGGGCAAAACTGCTTTGGGCAGCTATTACCCAACCCGCCAACGGACTGAAATAATAATTCAAATCAAGCGCAAACATATCATAACTGTCACTTGTATCAAAGATGTTTTCTGCCGTGCTGTACTGCATGTATTGCAAGTTGTAGTTTACTCCCCTGGTGGGATAATAGTTACTGTCTGTAGATTTCCAGCGTAAGCCCAGTCCTTTACCCAGATAATGATTACCCGCATCATTCCCAATGATATTATCATTAGCTAGTATACCATCGGGGGTTTTCTGCAGAATACTCTCAATCCTGTATTCCACCTTTCCTGTAAGATATAGCTTTCTAAAAAGCAATTGTTCAAGGCTCAAGCCGAATTGAAATTCTTCCTGAGTATAGTTTTCTTTTGTACTGTCAGGTGTAAAGTTACCAATTCCCCAGAAATGATCAGGCCAGTGTCTGCCTTTGAGATTCAGCATCAGGATTTGTTTTTCATTATTACGGCTATACTTGGGCATAAGTAAAAACTGGAATTGCTGTCTGGCAGAATAAATTAGTAAAGAAGATAATGATAATTCGTCAGTTGAAAAAGTGTGATAAATATCTTTCTGATAATTAAAGAAACCTCCACCCATCAAACTTGTTTCATTGGAATAAGCCATAAACGGAACTATGGAATACTGTGTATCACCTTTTTCTAATGCTTTAGCATTATAAATGCAAATCAGCATCAGCAGGATTACTGTTATTCTTTTTATCATAAAGACTCATTACCTTTAACTTTTCAATGCCTATATAATACACCATTCAGATGAATTGCCAACCAGATAAAATATGAATGAAATCAGTTATCTTTGCTTTTGTTCATAAATATCTCCGCAATTACCTCTGAGCAGACCTTAACCCACAATTATCGATCATTCTGTATTCTTCTTTCATTTTATCTTTATTGAGCTTAGATTGCCTTTAAGAAACCCCAATGACAACCAAATGAACACTGGAGAATCACGGGAGTGTCACGGCGAAGTCTTAAGCGCAGATTAAAATCATTGAAAGCATAATTAATAGTAAATGAATAATAAACAATGGATAAGCAAGCAGTTTTCCTGGAAGAGATTCCCTTAATTGTTATCAGTAATAGAAGAGGAAAATTCGCAAGTAGAGAGAAAACTCATTTTTGCTTGACAAGATACTCATATCTTCGATAAGAGATATAGTAATCTATATAAGGAGTCGAAATCATGGCAGTTAAAATTGACAAAGAAACCTGCATCGGATGCGGTGCTTGCGTAGATGTATGCCCGGTCACTGCTCTTTCCATGGATGATGGAAAAGCTAAATGTGATGAAGGCAGTTGCATTGATTGTGGAGCTTGCATTTCGACCTGTCCCGTACAGGCGATTTCCGAGTAACTCTTAGCAGGTCGGGCAACTGACCTGCATTTTTTTGTTTGGACTTGCATATGAGGTGACATCATGAGACAAATTATCTTAATCATTTCTCTTCTTTTAGCATTTGTAAATTTAAACTCTATCCAGGTAAGCGGTAATCAGTCTGGTAACTGGATTCCTGAAAATAATCCCTATCAGATTATCGGCGATATTACCGTCCCTACAGGTTCCACACTCAATGTCTTACCCGGAGTTATTGTGGAAGCAACAGGCAATTTTCAGATTACTGCTCAGGGTAATATCATAGCGGTTGGAACAGAAGCAGACAGCATAAAATTTAAATCAGGTATGCCCAACCAAACAACCCTCTGGAAAGGCATCCGTTTGGAGAATACCTCTCTCCAGAGCCAATTTAGAAACTGCCTGATAGAACTCGGTCAATATGGAATAAATTCGATAAATTCACCTGCCAGTATTATGTACTGTCACTTCAATAAAAATCAGAAAGGCATTCAGGCTTACGGTATTGGCTCAACCACACCTGCTACTGTCCTGATTGACCATAATTTAATAGAATACAGCCAGCAGAGTGGTATTTACGTAGTGCAAAACAGCAATACTGAAATCCAGTACAATGAAATCAGGTTCAATGGCACAGCAGCAGCTTATTACGGTGCCATACAGCTTGCTAATCAGTCGGACGGAGGAAGTTGCAGCCCTGAAATTGCCAATAACCATATTCATCACAATTATAAGCAGGGCATCACTGCCTGGGACACTGTCTCTGCTAATGCCATACAACCCGAAATCCATGACAATCTGGTTGAAAATAATCTGACCGGTATCTACTTACGTCATGCTTCCGGCTATACTCATCATAATACCGTTATCAATAATTTTATAGCCGGCAATATGAATTCCGGCGCTGGCATCATGGTGAGTGGTAATACTGCTCAGCCATATTTTGAAGATAATATTATTACAGGAAATTATACAGGCTTTTACTTAACTGAAAATGCCAATCCAGTCTTAGGTGATATGAGCATCTATCATGCCTGGGCACAAGGCGGAAACACCATATCCAATAATATTGATGCTAATAACGTACGACACACTATTGCCTGTTACAGCTATACTGCTGCAACTTTTACGGTTAAAGCCGAAAACAACACCTGGGATTACGATACTGCAGCAGAAATTGATGCAACCATTACCGATTATAATGATAATCCCGCCTTCCCTACTATAGATTACGACCCCTGGATCACCAATGCTATACCCATTTATCTGGCGGGTACGATTATCAGCACAAATCCTCAAATGACAAGCGCAGAATTGCAGCTTATCTCATATCAGACCGGGAATATTATCAACCAATGGACTGTTCAATGCAATTCTCCTTTCCAGGTACCCGTATATCATGATTCCCTGGTCTATATTGTTGCAACCGGAAGAGATTTGTCTCAGGTCCAATACATGGCTGCTTATGGTGGATTACAAAATCCAACAGCTACTCAGATTATAGCCGATGTACAATTCTATGTTGGAGATCTGACACTCATAAATGAACTTCCTAACTGGTCGACATATAAAGTCGGAATTCCTGAATTAATTAATGAACATCTTTCCTATCCTATTATCAAGAATTGGTTTGTAATGTCACCAACTCAGAAATTATGGCTCTTCAGAGATGGTGATTATCTCAGAATGAGCAGATACTCGTTAACGCAGTCTGACAGTAATGAGGTATTTGACAATTATGACCTACCTTCTGCACCAGTTTGGAGGAAAATTGCTAATCTAAACTCAGACGACAGTTGGCAACAGTTCATAAGTTATGACCCCTATACTCCTACCCTATTAACTGGTAATGCCACAGCAACCGCTGGTATTATTTATACTTCTATGGGTTCTGATTATCTTTACGATATTATCAATATTAACGGTGGTTTAAATGACAAGCAAATCCAGGTTTATGATATAAATTCCAACTACTGGATAGATTATAAATTAAATACTGATTATACGGTTCAGGCTATGGAATCAATCACACCGATTCTGGTTGAACCGGATGGCACAATGTTTCCTACCCAAACCGGAAATGTATGGAAGTCATACTTGCTACAGCAAGATACAGTCCCCACTTACTTTGGTTATATTTATAGTGATTCACTTATGTTTTACTGGATTCCACCCCGCTCAGGTGTGAACATGATGTCATTCAAACTTTATGATAATGGAGTTCTGATTACCGAACTGCCTCTTTCGACCTGCTCTTATACAGTTCCGATTCAGTACGATGGAATAGAACATACTTATACTTTGGCAGCCTGGGACGGCACGAATAACAACTTCGCCCTCGTACCCATAGTCTTGATTTTTACTCATGCTGAGGACGAGATTGCCACACCTCAGCCTTTCTCTGCTTATCCCAATCCCTTCAATCCTGCTCTCTTTCCCCTTACAGTTAAATATGATGTTTCCAAAACAAAATCTGCTAAACTCAGCATTTATAATCTCAAAGGACAATTAGTCTGGAAAACTGATGTGAATACCAAAGCTACAGAACTGAACTGGAATGGCAGAGACAATAATGGCACAATTTGTGCTTCAGGATTGTATCAAATGCAGTTAATCGATAATAAAGGACACAAAACACATAGAAAATTGATGCTAATACACTAAATGAAAACGGAGTTTTTACATGAAACAAATCCTCTTAGTTGATGATGAAAAAGACTTTCTTGTTGCCATGGCAGAGCTGCTTACTAATCGCGGATATTCCATATTTACTGCTTCCAGTTTCAGGGAAGCAGTGGAAATACTCGCCAAAAATCCCATAGAAATTGTCGTGGCAGATATCATTCTGCCTGTGCACGATGGCTTTGAACTGATCATGATGCTCAATGATAATTACAAAGATGTAAAAATCATTGCAATCTCCGGTGGCGGAAAAGTAGATAAATTTGAATACTTACACCTGGCAAAAGGCTTGAGAGTCGATGGCACGCTTGCCAAACCATTTTTGATAGATGACCTGGAAAAGTTAATACTATCGTTGTAAAGAACCAGTATTTAATTCTTAATAAATATCTCTTCCACTTTCCTGTCAAATACTCTGGCAATTTTAATCGCCAGATACAACGAAGGCAGATATTTACCTGCTTCCAGAGCAATAATGGTCTGACGCGTCACACCTACTTGCTGGGCAAGCTGCTCCTGGGTCATCTCCTGATGCTCAAACCTGAGCTTTCTGATAAGATTGGTTATCTGCTCTTCCTGTTTAAACATTCCAGGCTCCTGTCCGATAAAGAATCAGGATTGAGCCTGACCAAAATACGTATAAAGATATCCAGCTGTAGTATGCCATTTGCATAACCTGATGCAGCGGAACTACTGACGTGTTGCGATGTATAAGGTAGAGCACAAAGGCAAATACCATGACCACTGCTCCAAATCCGTGTATGGCGATTAGGGCTGCCTGATACCTTATCGTTTTCTCCATCTCATCCAGCACCTTAAATTTTAAGCCTGCAACCTTACGGCTTACCCACAGGGTCAGAATAAATATACCCAGCATGATGAATATGCCCTCATTTTGAAATAATCCAAAGATGGGCACTACAAAACTCAGCAGAATCATGAAAACTATACTGCTGATAAGAGTTAAAGTAGCTTCCTTTTGTTGTGGTAACATGAGAACCTCCATGACCATGTAAAGAATATATGACGTCATGTAATATATAGCATACAATATGTCAAGTAAAATATACTATTCTTTTGCGTTTATCGTAGCATGCCGGTTCGCTAAAAAAAATTCTCACACGCAGGGGATATTCTCTCAATAGCCGGGTTGATTGTTACGTTCATTTCTTATATTTGAGCACATACAGTAAACGGAAAAGCTAACAAATCAATGGTAATATGGATAAAGTCGCAATTAATCTTATACTGTTTTGCTGACTATCTGATAAAGTTCGTTCTTTGCCATTCTTCTATTTGAGGAAGCGGAACTGTATCTTTGGCTACATCAATGCATTTGAGCAGCCATGCCATATTCCTGCCCAGAGTCCGCATCGTCTGCAATCCTTCCAAATCCTGTTGCACTTCTTCAGGCGTGGTTCCATGCGTCATATTCCAGTATTGGGAAGATACCACAGGCATATTTGAGATGGTGAAGTACTTATTCAATTGATCAAAAGCTGCGGTTGAACCGCCTCTGCGGCAATTAATAATTCCGGCTGCCGGCTTAAAAGCATATTTATGTGACTTCAAAAAGAACATCCTATCCAGAAATGAGCTCAGAGAACCATTGATAGAAGCATAATACACCGGGCTTCCGATGATGATACCATCAGCAGCAGCAGCTAAATCAATGCACTCATTCACAGGGTCATCTGTAAAGATACAATATCCTGTTTCAGCACAGGCAAAACAAGCCTGACAGCCAATGACAGCTTTCCTGCCAATATGAAAGATACTGGTTTCTATGCCTTGTTTATTAAGCTCTGTGGCTATCTCTGTGAGTGAGGTAAACACACATCCTTTTTCATGTGGACTGCCGTTAATTAATAGTACTTTCATAATCTGCTCCTTTGTCTGTGTTACTAACATTGGATATTTGATTGCTCCACCTGCTTAATGCATCATGAGATTTACGCTGTTTAAGCGAAAAAGATATGCTTTAATCCAGAATACATACTTACTTTTACAGCATCATCCAGCATATGATGCTGATAAGCATAAATAAGTGCCCCGATAATCAGCAAAATTAAGGCAAAGAACAAGTTTATAGTCATACACCAGATTCCTTTGAAAAAATCGACAACTCTGATCTTTTTGTCATAGAATGTCCTGATATAATAAGAAATGATGACAAGAACCATGATAATAGCTTTTAAATCAGGGAATTTATATAATGTGATCAGGTTGAATACTACTGAGAAAAGAAAACACATGCCGATTATATAGAAGTTTAGAACGAAATGCTCTGCAAGGCTATACTTTCTGCTTTTGTAAACGAGGTAATTTCCAATTGAAGAGAAAGTGGTAAAAATGAAAACCATAGGCTTAAGGTACTGTTTTAGGTCGACAGCAGAACTGATTCCATTAATCATAATCTTTCCGGGTTCTGTATCATGGGCATGCCCGGTAATAAGAGCAATAATGCCTTTTAAAATGAGAATAAATAAGAAGAAATGAACTGCGCCGGTATAACCGATTCTTTTCCCATTCAGGTAGTCTTCCACCATCTTTTTCGGATTCACTATCAAGGATTTGATTGTGAATAATATCCCTTTGTGCAAGGTCAGATTATTGAAGATGAACTCTTTGAAACAAAATGCCCAGTCAATTCTTTTGGTTGACGTGGACTGTCCGCAATGAGCACAGTATAAATCTGTTGTCTCAGAATTGCAATTCTTGCATAGATTACTCATGATTCCCTCTGCATTTCTTGATATCACCCATCATTGATTCATATCCTATCATCTTTTTTACAGTCGACAGAAATAATCCCGATTAATCATGTTCACAGCTGCCAAAAACAGTTTATAACCAGATAAATCATGTATTATGTTTGTCAATTTATATCTTGATTGATATCCGCTCTTAAGGTATGTTGGGATTCATAGATGAATGACTGTATTATATACCAGCTTCACTATAAACAGACACCATAAACTGCAATTGCAGTGGACTGTGCCAAGTGGGGATAAGGCTTTAATGGGTGGAGAGATAGATAAGATATGTTTTAGACTGTGTCACAGTCCGATTTGGACTGTTTTGGCATCATTTAGGACACGAAAACTGCAAATTTGGACTGGTTATGGACTGGTTTTGGATATTGCAGTTATTCAATGAGTTAAGTGCAAATCTGAGAACTCGCAATTGAAGCATGACGGGGGTGTTTTGCCAAAAATCGAAAGTCCAACCTCAGTCTATATTAAGACCTGAAAAGTCTGAAGCGCATTAAAATCTTGAAATTTGGGATCGTCAGTTATCAGTCTGAATCATCTTAAGCCTTATCCAATCGGTGTCCGCACTTCATAAGACATTTCTAATCACAACTTCTCAGCATAGGTAAATCATCACAAATTTGGGTTCAGAAATCGAAATTCACAGGCTTTAACGCTATTTCTATTCTTTTGAACTATTAGCAATCAAACTGGCTTCAGAACAGCATAACTCACACTAATGCAATCAATTCGCTAAGACATAATTTCAATGATCGGACATGGGTTTTCAGACTGGTTTGAATAGTTGCAGAAAGCGTTTAATCAGCGCAGAAAGCCCTTCCCAAGGTGTTGCCTGTATGTAGGTTAGCACCCAATACTACACTAGAGGGAGGCGCTTATGAAAGCGATAAGTTACGAACCTACAAAAAGGTCGGACTGTGACACGGACTGTGACACCGACTGTGCCAAGCAAAATGGCACAGTCCAACCTGAACAAGTGAAAAAGCAGTTAATCTTCTATACTGCAAGAGATAGCGAGCATTTTAGTGAAAAATGGCACAGTCCAGGAAAAAAAGCACTTTGGACTGTGCCAAAACGTGGCACAGTCCGTGTCACAGTCCAAGACCAAAATGGCAATGGGCTTGAGGTATTTGAACCTAATCATGACCTCACTCTTATACCAACTGAATCGTTACCACTCAGTTTCGAACCTGAAGCCAAGCTATTTGCCAAGTTCTGTCTGGATACCTTGAACCGACTGACAGACTGCAAGTCCAAGGTGGTGGAGTGGAAACGCATCACCGAAGATTATAATAGCAAACGCATGCTGCCTGACTTGTATAAACTCAAAGGTCAGCGGAGTGAACGCACCCTGCGTATCTGGGTGGAGACTTATCTGCAAAGTGGCTGTGATATGTTTGCCTTGATTCATAAACGCAAGAACGAGGTCAGAGGACGTAAAGTCACTTATGCTGAACAGAACTATCTGCTCAACCTGCTGTTGAGTCCTAAACGTATTAAGACAGGTTCAGCTATAACACTGCTCAAGCAGATGCAGGCTCTGGAAATGATAGAGTCGCCCTCCAGTGTAAAGACTCTTGTACGCTGGTGCGATGAATGGGAAAAGACCCATCCTGCCGAGTGGTATCAGGCAAGAGAAGGCAGTAAGTTCGTCTCGGAGCATATCATCAAATCGATTATCCGAGATGACGGCATTTTGGAAGTAGGTCAGGTCTGGGTGGCAGATGGACATACCTTAGCATTCGATATTATCAATCCTGCCACCGGCAGAGCGCAACGCATGACCATGATTATGATATTTGACTGGGCAAGCCGATATCCGGTGGGAGCTTCTCTGGCAGTTACAGAAGACAGCGCACATATCAGCACCGCCTTCCGCAATGCCTTCCTGCATTATGGTGGAAAACCTCAGTATGTTTATCTCGATAATGGCAGAGCCTTCAAATCCAAGCTGTTTAATGAGCAGTGGGAAGAGCATGACCTTTCATTAGAATTAGGTGGCATCTTCCCAAGACTGGGGATCGGAGTCGCCTTCGCTGAAAGTTACAATGCTAGGTCAAAGGTCATCGAGCGGTTCTTCAGAACCTTCCAAGAGCAGTTTGAACGATTTATCTCCACCTTCAGAGGAGCATCAGTCGCAGATAAACCTGCCACTCTGATGCGTAATGAGAAATGGGCTCGCAAGCTATTTGAACGCACCGCACCCACTGTGGAAGAGACCATGCAGATGATTGCCTTCTACATCAGATACATCTATGGTAACACTCCGCACTCCGGAATTGGAAACCGCAAACCTTATGATGTATTTTCTCAGGCTCCAGTGCCGGAAGACAGACAGATTGAATCTTCAAAGCTCAACTTCCTGATGCTGACAGCAGAACGTAAACGCATCAGAAGCGAAGGCATCAGACTGAACAAGATGCTGTACTGGCATCCTGACCTAATCGACCATATCGCCCAACCCTGCGTCATTAGATACGATTACAGCGATGCACGCTGGATATTAGTCTATAGCCAGCAGGATGTGTTTATCTGCCAGGCAGAGCTGAGAAGAGCGCAACATCCCTTTATCGAACTGGATAAAGACAATCCCATTGCTCATAAGGAACTGGAGAGAGAATACCGGCAGAACAAGAACCTGAGAAAACAGACTGAGCAACGCACCAAGAAGCTGGTCAAACAGACTCAGGAGAATGTCGACCGACTCGTCAAACCGATGCCGATAATGATTACCAGACAGAACAATCCCTTGTTTATCCAACCACCAGCTATAATGGCACCTGATCCTAAACTCAATCATGAGAAAGCCATCGATCAGTTGGACAGACAGGTCATAGACAACATCAGAGCCAATAATGCAAATCACGATAATCAAACAGAATCACATGTGATAGAACATCCCATCAACCACATAATGCCACCTGCAGAGCAATCAGAGGATGGAGTTACCAATTTAGCTAAAACTATGACCTTCTCAGAGATGATGAAGCGGGTCGGGATAAAATAGGAGAGAGACATGAAACAAGGAAGTTTAGTTCAAACGAGCAATGTTATCGAAGCAGATGTCTGTATTGATTATCTGCTCAAGCGACCCAAAATTGAAATGGTGGGCTTGGGACTGCTATACGGCAAGCCGGGACTCGGCAAGACCACCTATGCCAGCAGAATGGCATTCAGCAAAGGCTATCTGTATCTGAGACTGGAAGCCACCTCGACTCCCAAGTCTTTCGCTCAGCAACTGCTGTCTGCTCTCTATAAACGCTTCGGCATGGGCAGCTACTTGCCATACGGCACTTCCAATGCACTGTTTGATAAATGCAAGGCTATTCTGCATGAGCATGATGACACAGTCATTGTTATAGATGAGATAGACTATGCCTTCCGGCATCCGCAACTGCTGGGTGCCTTACGTGATATCGTGGATGAGACATTGGCAATCGTCATACTGGTCGGCATGCAGACAGCCAAAGACAAGCTCCTGCAGATTAATGAGTACTACTTCGACAGATGCAATATCTACTACGAGTTCCAACCTGCTACCAAGCACGACCTGACGATCCTGACCCAAGAGATACTGGATGTCAAAGTCAATCATGATGTGGTGGAGCATCTCCACTTCCACTCCTGCGGTAACCTACGCAAAGCTATGAAGATGATCTTCGGTATGGAGCAGTCTGCCATCCAACTGAACCTGAGTGAACTTACCTTAGACAATCTCGGATTGCATTGATGGAAACCAAGATGACAGAACTGGAATTGGTCAGCAACTTCATAAGCCAATACAACCGACCCTTCTCTGTGCAATCGGCTGCAAGCCTCGTGGGTCTGTCTGCCGATGCGGTGGCTCCTGTAATGGCAGAACTGGTGCAGAAAAAACAGGTCAAACGCATCTCCGAGAGCGAAGGTGGCATCTATGTCCGGGCTAACCGTTATGACATCAGTCAGTGCAGTACTATCACAGGTTGGACATTTAATGTGACCTCAGCTTATCAGCTCATGGATATCATTGAAAGTGGCAATTACTATGGCATCAGACCTCTCGCCAAAGTCATCGGCAAGTCCAGGCAGTGGGTATATATCTACTTAGAAGCTTTAGCATCCTTGGGTGCGGTAGACCTGCGTAACTACAAGTATGTGATCATCAACCGCGATAAAGCACCTTACATCGGCACCAAAGTCCAGAAAGGCATCCTGCATCAACTGAGAAGTTTGAATCGCATGGGTGGACACCGATTGATACCGTAAATAGAAATTCTTTGACATAAAACACTACTTGAATACCGTGCTTTTATTCTGTTTTGTCCTTGTTTATTAGTATCTGATTTACATCAGAATTCAAGATACCCATCGATTTATAAGAAAGGAGCACCAAATTGGAAGACAGGTGGTTATCCGTTGAGGAAATTAGTCAATATCTCGGAGTGACAAGGGATACCGTCTATAAATGGCTAAGTGAAAAGAAGCTTCCCGCTCACAAGATTGGCAGGTTATGGAAGTTTAAAAAAGAAGATATAGATATTTGGGTCAAAGCTCATTCCATAAATGATGGTTCAGAGGACTCGAATAGTGAATGAGCCAAAATACAACTTAGGTTTTACTGCAGGGGCACTTCTCTATCGGGATTCCGTATTATTAGCAAAGCTCTATCTGGAGACGAAAGACTGGGATGCTGTGAGAAAACAGGTGCTTGAAAATAATTTACTTCAGATCAGAACCCTTGCTGCCCAGAAAAGAATCTATTCCGAAACATATACCCGGATTAAGCTGATAAGTGAAGAAGCCATTTCTATTATCGCCAAATCCAACAGAGATGATCAGGTTCAGGTAATCTGGTATGCTGTATGTAAAAAATACCACTTCATTAGAGATTTTGCCATTGAAGTCATCGGATATAAGATATCAAATCACGATGATGAACTGAGTATAGCAGATTTCAATATATTCTTCAATAATAAGGCTATCCAACATGATGAGCTTAACAATATCTCATCCCAATCCAAGAATAAGCTCACCAAGAATTTATTCAAGATGCTAAGGGACGCAGGGATTTTGTCAATTGACAATAAGCTGAAATCTATGATCGTATCTACTCAAGTAAAACAGACTGTTTCAAGAGACACCGATTTCCCTTTAGGCATATTTCCAGGTATCAGTTAAAGAATATGAAAAACATCGAGACCATGAGTTTGAGCAATAGATTTGAGCATCTTTTGAAGCTAATGAGCAGTTCCAAATTTCTGAAGATGGAAGGCTTGGGCAATGAGGTTCCATTCTTTATCTGTCCTTTTGCTGTAAAAGAAAGCACTGATATGAATAAAGCCATTGCTCAATTAATCAAACAGCTTCAACAAAAACAGGTAATCGTTCTCGAATTGAATTTATATCAGGTAGCCTTGGATATTCTAAAGCAAAGAAACATCTTAGACAAGATAATCAATATGGAAACCGATATTTCAAAGGCTGATTTGTTTAGCCAGTTGCAGAGCGTCTTAGACCCCGAAAAGCACATCATACCAGAAATAAAAGCCAGAATTAATGAATCGAACCATCAGATTTTGTTTATTACCGGAGTGGGAGAAGTGTTTCCCTATATCCGGTTGCACAGCATTTTAAACAATATGCAGAGCCTTGCTCACTCTAAGCCCAGTGTTTTTTTCTTTCCCGGTGAATACAACGCCAATGACACAAACGGCTCTACTTTAAGGTTGTTTGGTGTTATGGACGACAAGTACTATAGAGCATTCAATATCTACCATTGTCTTACGAACTAAGGGAGGCATGCTTGAAGATTAAAGATATCTTTCTCAAACCCGTGGATCGTCCCATCGAAGGAGTGATCAAAGCTGATGACATAAGCAATCTAATTCGTGAAATAGATGAATACGTAATTACCAACGAAATCAGTAAAAAGCTTGGACACTTTCTGGATGCCTATCTCAATGAAGAATCATCAAATGGAGTATGGATTTCCGGTTTCTTTGGCTCAGGTAAATCCCACTTACTCAAAATGCTCTCACTGCTATTGCAAAACTGGCAGGAAGGGACTTGCTCTATCCTCTCAAGTTTTATCAGTAAATGCCACGATGATGAGATTCTGATTGCTGAACTCAAAAGAGCGGTTAAGATTCCATCAAAGAGTATTCTATTCAATATAGACCAAAAGGCTGATTTGATTTCCAAACAACAAACAGATGCTTTGTTGGCTGTATTTGTGAAAGTCTTTGATGAATTCTGTGGTTACTATGGGAAACAAGGTCATATTGCCAAATTTGAGCGTGACCTTGATAAGCGGGGAATTTACCAGAACTTTCAAAATGAGTATAAATCTATTGCCGGAAAATCTTGGGAAATTGGCAGAGAAGAAGCCATCTTAGAATCAGCAAATATCTCACTTGCCTATGAAAAGGTTGCAGGGAATGGCGCTGCTGCTATTAAGGGCGTTCTGGATAAATACCGTAATGATTATAAAGTATCGATTGAAGACTTTGCCCGTCAAGTTTGGGAGTATATTGAATCCCAAGAGCCAAATTTCAGATTGAACTTCTTTGTGGATGAAGTAGGTCAGTTTATCGCAGACAATACCAAACTAATGCTGAATCTGCAAACTATAGCTGAAAGTCTTGCTACAATTTGTAAGGGTAGAGCATGGATTACGGTAACGTCTCAGGAAGATTTGGATGCTGTAGTTGGGGAATTGAATCAGTCCAGTAGCAATGACTTTTCAAAAATCCAGGCAAGGTTCCGAACCAGATTAAGCCTGACCAGTGCGAATGTCGATGAAGTGATACAAAAGAGACTATTGCACAAAAACGAATCTGCAATAGACCCCCTGTCAGAACTCTATCATATACACCAAAATAGCTTTAGAACCATGTTCGACTTTGTGGATGGAGCTCAGACTTATCGCAACTTCAGTGGGAAGGATGATTTTATCTACTCATACCCTTACATCCCATATCAGTTTTCCTTATTTCAAAAGGCTATCAAGTCTCTATCTGCTAATCAGGCATTTGAGGGAAGACACCGCTCGGTAGGTGAACGCTCAATGCTGGGAGTTTTCCAGCAGGTAGTAAAAACTATTATTTCCTTTGAAGTAGGCAGAATTGCCACCTTTGATCTTATGTTTGATGGTATCCGCTCCTCAATCAAAAGTCAAATCCAAGGCGCAATAATCAATGCTGAAACTAATCTGGAAGATGCTTTTGCTATCCGAATCCTCAAAGTTCTCTTCATGCTCAAATATGTAAAGGACTTCAAGGCGACAGTCCGGAATGTAAGTATTTTAATGCTGGAAAGCTTTGACTCAGATATCAATACCCTCAGAGAAACTGTGTTTGAGGCATTGTCCAAGCTGGAAAGCCAGACTTATATCCAGCGGAATGGGGATATGTATGAGTATCTGACCAATGAAGAAAAAGACGTAGAGCAGGAAATTAAAAACACCACTATTGATAACGTGGCATTGCTCGATAAGCTGGATGAAATCCTCTTTAGCAGCGCACAAATCGTGAAGTCACTCAAAATCCGCTATGAGGAAAACAAACAGGATTTCCCCTATACCCGTAGAATAGACAACAAACAATTTGGTAAAGAGCACGAAATCACCATTCAAGTGATTACTCCTCTGAGCGAATACTATGACTTTGATGATGAAAAGCAAACGATTGCCCATGCTCTGGGTAAGCCTGAACTAACAGTATTACTCCCGGCAGATAAACGATTCTGGGACGACCTCAAGATATCCCTGCAGACTCAGAAATGCTACGATCTGAACTACAACAGTTTGCAAAAGGAAACAGCGAAAAAGATCCTCTATGAAAAGAGGGAGTTGAACAAGGACAGGTTAATCCTGGTAAAGAATAGATTAGCAGAATTGGTCTGTGATGCCAAGATTTATGCTGGAGGTGATCCGCAGATTATCGAGTTAAAGGATGCTAATACACGGATAATCCAGGCATTCCAAATCGTTGTGGGCAAGGTATATCCCTACCTGAAAATGCTAAAAGGCGTATCCTATTCAGAGCAGGAGATTGGCAAATTTCTGGATTATAGCCAGATAAAAGCAGATTTTGCAGCCACACTTAGCGAAGCAGAGCAAGAAGTGTTTTCCCATGTTACGTCGCAAAGCAGAGAAGGAAAAAAATGCACTGTTCAAGACCTGATGGAAAAATTCAGCCGTAAACCCTATGGGTGGGGTTTTTATGCTATCCTATGTCAACTTGCCAAACTATATGCGGCTGGAAAAGTTGAAGTCTATTCAGATGGTAGTGTCCTTGAAAACAGCAACCTCGAGAAGGCATTGAAAAACACTCAAAAACATAGTAGCCTGATTATTCAAACTCAGCAGGAATATACACCATCACAAGTTCGCAGATTAAAAGAGCTGTATGGCACACTTTTTGACCTGCCCTCGGATGAGACAGATGCCAAAGCTCTCGCCAAAGAGACAACGCAGCAACTTGCAGTATTGGTCAAGAAACTGGAAGATATTATCAGTAAGCAGTCAGATTATCCTTTTGTTACTTGTTTGAATCCGATCTTTGAGACTCTTAAAGCGTCTATTGGTAAACACTACTCGTGGTACTATACTGATTTTATAACTCATGATGAGGAATACACTCGAACCAAGCTGGAATTGATCGATCCCATCGTTGCATTTATGAACTCTGAACAGAGAAGTATCTATTACTCTATCAAGTCATTTCTCAAAGATCATGAACCGAATCTTAGCTATCTGGACATTGATAAAGTAAATGAGCTAACAAACGGATTTGCAGATTCCCTCATTTATAAAGGCAGTAGAATACAAAAGCTGAAAGCAATCTATGATATTTTAAAAGACAAGCTGGAGAGGTTGGTAAACGAAGAGAAGAAGCAAGCTCTTGAGACTTTGGAAAATTATTATAGGGAATTGATTGGTTCTCAGCAATACCTGGACTCCTCTTCAGGCATCAAAGAGATGGTTGAGCAGTCATTAAACAGCACAAAATCGAGGATATCTTCTGCTACGATTATTGCTGTCATTAAAGACGCTATAATCCGCTTTGGGGATATCGAGTATCCCAAACTAATGAAGTTATTCCAAGATAAAGTAGAACCCAATGAGCCTGTTAAGCCTAAAACAGTTGTTGATATCAGCAGTATTGATATAGGCTACTCAAGCTCAGTTGTAAACAATGAACTTGATCTGAATAATTACCTTAAATATTTAAGAAATGCCCTTTTGAGCGAGCTTCGCAAGGGTAACGGGGTTAGAATAAAACCTATGGAGAAGAACAATGATTAAGAGCCTATACTTAAAGAATTTCACCGTTTTCAAGGAACTATCAATTGATTTTTCACAAAAAATTAATGTGATCATAGGAGAGAATGGAACTGGAAAAACCCATATCTTAAAGGCAATTTATTCGATGTGTGGGTCAACCGGATTAATTCAAAGTAATGAAGGGGCTTCTATAGAAAAAACAAAGCAGATCATAGCTGATTCTTTCATTGGTGTTTTTAAACCATTGGATGATGTAATCGGGAGGCTGAAAAAAACTGGTGAAACTGGTGATGATGCCATTGTTCAAGTCGAGTATCCGGATGAAAAAAAGATTCGTATCGCATTTAATGCAAACACAGACGCAACCAAAAACGCAAATGCGATTAAGAAATATTATAATGACACATCTGCATCTATAGATTCCGTAAGAAACTCAAAACCGGTTTTCATACCAGCCAAGGAGATACTTTCTTGGATGCTTGGGCTGCAAAGTATTATGAAAGAATACCATCTTTCTTTTGATAAGACTTATAGTGATTTAATCACTAAACTCGAATTACCGGCAAAAAAACCTAGCGAAAGAGAAGAGCGGACTGATACTGTCATGAGGAGTATTAGTAATATTTGTGGTGGGGAGTTCATGTTTAAAGGTGGTGGAAACGTGACCTTTAAAGCAAATGCAAAAGAATATTCGGTTAACGCTACAGCCGAGGGATATAGAAAGCTTGGAACTCTATATAGGTTAATAGATACTGGCTCTATTAAACCAGGTATCAGTGGAACCCTTCTATGGGATGAACCTGATGCTAATTTAAATCCAATGCTGATAAAGAGATTAGTTGAAGCCCTTTATAGTATAGCGCATACAGAACAGCAAATAATAATTGCCACTCATAGTTATAATTTAATCAAGTGGATTGATTTGTTGTTTAACGGGGAACAAAATGACCATGTAACTTATCATTCTTTATTCGATGACGGAACTGGGAACATTAGAGTTACGAGCACAAATGAATATAACCTAATCGAGCATAATGCTATTCTGGATGCCTTTGGAGATATTAGCAAGGGATATGCATCGAAAAGAATTCTGGAGTTGACCCAATGATACTGGAAGAAGGTGATTTAAGATTCAATTTCCCTGATGCATTAGCTGAAAATACTTTTAAATTTGACCAGCAAATTCCCCTACAACCAAATTATTTGGATATTCCGGGTATGCCAAGAGTTGATTTTGTGGTTGAATTACCCAATGCTATTTATTTGATTGAAGTAAAAGACCCAGGACATCCAAATGCGAGAAGAGAAAATTTAGTAGGATTTTTTACGGATATGCAAAATGGAACACTTGATACAAGTTTGTTCAGAAAATATTGGCACAGTTTCTTTTTCAGGTGGGCTGAGGATAAGTTGCATAAAGATGTACATTATTTATGCTTAATTACTCTGGATGATGCCATGACTGTATATCTTACGGATCAACTTAGCATACATTTAGAGCATTTGATGCATCGTTCAACAAGATGGATAAATCATCCTATTGCCAATTGCCAAGTATTTAACATCAATAATTGGAACAGTATTTATCCTAATTGGACAGTAGAAAGGATATCAGAGATATAAATGGAAACATCCAAACTCGAACGCTTTGCCAAATACGCACGTCGGTATCTGCTTGAGCAGGTAGCCAATAAGCTTCAGCAGGTGATTGCTGTTGGTAGTGATGCAAGAAGATACAATCCCAAACAAGTACAGGGATTGGAAGATGAACTTAAGAAGATAAAAGATAAGAATCTGCTTATCGATAAAGTAGCTTATACTTGGTTCAACCGATTCTGCGCTCTTCGCTTTATGGATGTGAATAATTACACCAGAGTGAATATCATTTCTCCCTTACCTGGGCAGTTCCAGCCTGAGATCCTCTCAGAAGCTAAAGCAGGACACATTGATAAGGAATTAGTCAATTCTACTAATAGGCAGAGAGTTTTTGACCTGCTCTCAGGCAAGGAAACACACCCTGATCCACAAACAGAAGCATACCGCATTCTCATCATATCTACTTGTAACTACTATGCCCGAATTATGCCCTTCCTGTTTGAGTATATTGCAGACTGGACTGAATTACTGATGCCCGATGATCTATTGAGTGGCAATTCCATATTATCATTTATCCGTGAAGCTCTTACGCCGGGAGCTTGCAAAGACGTGGAAGTAATCGGATGGCTTTATCAATTCTTTATCTCTGAGAAGAAGGATGAAGTCAATGTGGGAATCCGCAAAGGCAAGAAAATCCAAAGTTCCGAGATTCCTGCAGTCACACAACTTTTTACACCCCACTGGATTGTGCAATATATGGTACAAAATTCTCTCGGTAAATTATGGCTGCAGAATCATCCCCAATCTACACTAATCGATAAGATGAAGTTTTATATCAAAAATGAAAGCAATCGAATTGACACAAAGTCCATACCTGATGTAAATTTTCTGAAACTAAAAAGCCCTGAAGATATCAAACTCTGCGATCCTTGTAGTGGTTCCGGACATATTCTAACATATGCCTTTGATTTGCTTTTTGATATCTATAGTGAAGAAGGATATGATTCCCTTCAAATCCCCATCCTTATCATATCTAAGAATCTTTACGGTATTGAGATAGATGAACGTGCAGCCGAACTGGCAGCTTTTGCTCTAACAATGAAAGCCAGAGAAAGGGACAAGCTGTGGTTTACCAGAGGGATAAAACCCAATATTTGCCGACTGGAGAATATCAGCTTTAGCAATGATGAAATTGAAGCCTATATGAACAAATGCGGACATGATCTTTTCACCTATCACTTTGAAAACATGCTTCATCAGTTTGAAGATGCTGAAACCTTGGGTTCTTTGATTCTTCCTGAAGAGCAGGATATTGAAGAGATTAATAAAATTTTAGAAACCAAAGACTTTAGTGGTGATGTCTTCTTTGCCCCAACACACAGAAAAGTTATGAAACTTATTGAGCAGGCAAACTTTCTAAGTGCTAAATACCAAACAGTGATCACTAACCCTCCATATATGAGTGCCAGTGGATTAAATGAAAGCTTTCAGAAACATATCAGGCAGTATTTTCCTAACTCCAGATCCGATTTCTTTGCCATGTTTATTGAACGCTGCTTGTCATTGGCTATGGAAAGAGGCATCATTAGCATGATCACTATGCAGAGTTGGATGTTCCTTTCTTCATATGAAAAGCTGCGAAAAATACTAACTGAAAACTATGATGTTATATCTATGGCTCATCTAGGACCGCATGCATTTGATTCTATTGGTGGAGAAGTTGTTTCGACCACCTCATTTACGATATGTAAAGTACTACCTTCAACGGCAAAGGGGACTTACTTCGATTTGAGAGAAGGACGCTCCGAAACAGAAAAGATGAATTTATTCTTGGAAGCATTATCGAACCCCGACTGTGATTACTTATATCGAGCTGCTTGTTTAGAATTTAAAATGATAGCAGGATATCCAATTGCATATTGGGTGAGTGATAGAATGCGCAGTGTTATTGGAAATTGCGAATTATTAAGCAGTATTATTGTATTAAGAAAAGGGTTGGCAACCTCCGATAATCAAAGATTTCTTCGAGAATGGCATGAAGTATCTGTTGGCAATATTAAGTTCGATGCAGCATCAAGAGAAGAATCAATAATAAGCAAAAAGCGCTGGTTTCCTATAAATAAAGGTGGATCGTTTAGAAAATGGTATGGAAATAATGAACAAATTATTAATTGGGAAAACGACGGATACGAGATTCGAAACTTCTTTGACAAGAATGGTAAATTACGATCGAGACCTCAAAACATCGATTATTCTTTTAAAGAAGCATTAACCTGGTCGAAAATAACTAGTGGTCAATTATCTGCAAGATTTTGCTTTGGTGGATTTCTTTTTGATGATGCAGGAGCAATAGGGTACTCCGAAAATATAAGCATCCTGAAAGAAGTACTCCCAATCCTTTCATCCAAAATTGGTAACGCTTTTCTGAAAATTCTGAATCCCACCTTAAACTACCAGATTGGTGACGTTGCCAGGGTACCGATTTATCGAAATCGTCTTATCCCTTATCAATTTGAATCATCAATTGATAAGTGCTTGTCAGTTACTAAGGAAGATTGGGACTCATTTGAAACCTCATGGGATATCAAGCATTTACCTCTGTTAAAATTTGTGAACGAGGATTTGTTAATAAGGGAAGCTTATCATAAACTGAGAAAGATTTGGATAGATATGACACTGGAGATTCAACTTTTGGAGGAAGAGAATAATCGAACTTTTCTCGAGGCATATGGCTTGCAGGATGAACCTAAACTTGAACCTGATGTCCTTTTAAATGAGATTACTCTCACCTGTAACCCTTATTATCGTTATTCTAAGAAACCTGATCAGCAAAGTATAAATGAGTTTCCTCTTGATTCGAAACTAGAAGCCGATTTACTTGCTGATACGATAAAAGAATTTATTTCTTATGCTGTTGGCTGTATGTTTGGCAGATATTCAATAGATAAACCGGGGTTGATCCTGGCTAATCAGGGAGAGACTATTGAAGAGTATCTAAAACAGATACACGAACCCAGGTTTGTCCCAGATAAGGATAACGTCATTCCTATTCTGGATGGAGAATGGTTTGCAGATGATATCGTGAATAGTTTCTATGAGTTTGTAAAAGTAACATTTGGAGAAGCTAACTTCTCACAGAATCTCAGCTTTATTGAAGAAGCCATAGGCAAATCAGTTCGTGCCTATTTCCTGAAGGATTTTTACACTGACCATGTGAAGCGCTACAAAAAGCGTCCTATCTATTGGCTCTTCAGCAGTCCCAACGGCAGTTTCAACACATTGATCTACATGCACCGCTATACTCCCGATACAGTATCTATAATTCTCAATGGTTATCTACGGGAATACGTCTATAAATTGAAATCCAAGGCATCTGATCTGGAGCAAACAGTTAACAGCTCCAGCACTTCTCAGAAAGACAAAATCATTGCCGGCAAAGAACTGGATAAAATCAAAGCGATGATTATCGAACTGGATTATTGGGAGAGAGATGTTCTGTTTAATCTTGCTGCCAAGAAGCTGGAGATAGATTTGGATGATGGAGTGAAGACTAACTATCTTAAATTCGGCTCTGCTTTGAAGAAGATACCCGGGCTGGATAAAGGTGAATTTTAGGATAGGTGATGGATAAGATAAGGCAGGTAATTGAAAAGCAATTTGAGACTAATCGGGTTGTTTTCTGGTATGATGAGTTTCGTGAGTTTTTGCTTGATTTCGAATCTCTGGATATTGGTAATATCCGAAAGATACGAGTAGAAAACAATGAGTTTGGTCTCAAACACAAAATATTAATTGAAGAACCTAATATAAAATTCCTGCTATACTTTACAGATTCAAGACCACCCATAGAGGATAACTGGTTAGCTGACCTCCTGTTGGCTAATTCAGAGGTTCATATAGACCAAGCCTCCATCACCCTGTCAGATCTGGAATTGGGTAGGGAGTTTATTGATCTGATTCATCAGCATGAGTTTTTCTTTAAGTCCGCTAAACGAACTGCAGATTTAAAAAAGCTTCTCAGCGGAGACGATACCTTGAACCGGATTAATTGGAAAATGCTTGCTGTTTGCTGCAGTTCTGATACTCGCTGGGATGAGGTTATCATGAATCTGCTTAGTGAGGTAGCAACTGATAAAGCAGAGAAATACGAGCTTGTATGCAAGTCCTCCCTGGATGTTTTCCTTTGGGAACAGATCAAAAAGCTATTGGGCTATGTGAACCCAAATCCGAGTATAAAAGATTTCTACATTGAGCTATTCAACTCGGCTTATTATAGTGCTTTGGGAGAAAAGGTAACGCTGAATAATGAAGCAATCTATTTACTTAAGCGCTTTAAAGATCACAACCGCCACCGCAAAGCGTTTCGGATACTTTCTGAACAATGCAGCGAGTGGTTAAACATTGAACAAGAGCTGTTAAAAAGGGAACTGAAAGAGCTATTGGAGCCTGATTATTTTGAGTTGATTGAGCTGAAAGTGCTAAGTGATCTTGCCTTGTCCATCTTTAATGGCACATATAACCTGATAGATGTGGAAAAACTCATCCGTCAACGGATGCTGAGTCACTGGTATGAGGATTATCTACATGAGTACTCAGCCTTGGAAAGTGCATCAAACCTGCTGGCAATAATCCGTAACACAGATCTGAAACTACACTCTTTTGAAGAGGGTTTGGACAAATATCAGTCGCATTGGTACAAACTTGACTATCATTATCGTAAATTCATATATCATTCCACCAAAGCAAAGCAACCAAATCTGCTTAACAGCATTTATGAAGAGATAGAAAACCACTATCTAAACAAATATCTGTTTCCGCTATCTACAGCATGGTCGGCTCAGATCAAGCAAATCAAACAGTATAGGTCTATCTCAACACCTCTACAGAGCAGCTTCTGGCAAAGGCAGATTGTGCCATACCTTGAAACAGGAAAAAAGATATTTGTGATTATCTCTGATGCTTTACGCTATGAAATAGCCAGTGAATTATTAAGCCTGATTCGCCAGGAAGATCGCTATGAAGCGGATCTCTGTGCAACACTTGGAATGCTTCCGAGCTATACACAGCTTGGAATGGCTGCACTATTACCCCATAAGACTATTGGCATTGCGGAAGACGAATCCGGAAATGTCTTAATCGATGGAATGAGTAGTATGGGCAGCGAAAACAGAACTAAAATATTACATAAATACACTGACGGTAAGGCTCTGCTTCTCAAGGCAGATGAAGCGCTCAGCAAGACCTCCGAAGAGAGCAAGAAACTCTACCGTGATTATGATGTGATTTATATCCTACAGAATAGAATCGATGCTATGGGCGATGATCGGGAAAGCGAAACGAAGGTCTTTGAAGCTGTTGAAACCGCTCAGGGAGAGATTATTGAGATTATGCGTAAACTGACATCCGGTAATGCTAATAATATCATCATTACATCGGATCACGGTTTCTTATATCAACATCGCCAGCTTGAAGAGAGTGACTTTGTGAGCGAAGCAGATATATCCGGCAATGTTCTGTATAGAGATAGGCGTTTCATACTCGGCAAGGAACTCAATACTAAGTCAGCTTTGATGCACTTTAGGTCAGAACAATTAGCATGCGAAGGTAATATGGAAGTATTGTTACCTTTAGCAAATCAAAGACTCAGGCTAAAGGGCTCCGGCAGTAGATACGTGCATGGAGGAGCTTCTTTGCAGGAGATTGTGGTTCCACTAATAAAAGTGAACAAAAAAAGAACTAGTGATGTGGACTTCGTAAGTGTGGAATTTCTAAGTGGTAGTGGCAGGATCATTAGTACAGGTCAGTTGATTGTTAATCTCTATCAAAAAGAGCCTGTGAGTGATAAAATGCAACCAATAACTCTTAAAATTGGTATATACACAATTGCAGATGAACTGATATCAGAAGAAAGGACTATTCCATTTGATTATGTCTCGGAAAATCCCCGCGAACGTGAGTTCCAATGTTCTTTGATACTATCCACCAAAGCGGAAAAAGCAAACAATCAAAGCGTAATTTTAAAACTGGAAAAGCCCATCCCGGGCACAAATAGATATCAGGTTTATAAAACTGAGTCCTATACACTCAGGAGATCCTTCACATCTGATTTTGATTTTTAAGGGGAAGTATGATGAGCAAACTGGATGATAAGATAAACGAACACTTTCAAGGTTTAGTAGTACGTAAGGACTTGGTTAAAACTGTAAAAGGCAATGCCATTGTGCCTACTTATGTGCTGGAATATCTGCTGGGTCAGTATTGTGCCACTTCGGATGAGGCAAGCATCTTGGCAGGGATCGACACCGTCAAAGATATCCTTGCCAAGCATTATGTGCATCGCAATGAAGCCGGACTTATCAAATCCATCATCAAGGAAAAGGGCAGACATAAAGTCATTGATAAAATCTCCGTATCCTTGAATGATAAAAACGACTGCTATGAAGCGTCATTTTCCAGCCTGGGTATCAGTAAGGTCGTGGTCGATTCTGACACCATAAAGAAGCACCCAAAGCTTTTAGTGAGCGGTGTCTGGTGCATATCAGAGCTTGAATACGTCTATACTGAGGATAAAAACAGCGTCCCTTGGATAATGAGTTCAATAAAGCCAGTGCAACTATCCAAATTTGATATGGATGCCTTCCTGGAAAAAAGGACGGAATTTAATTCGGATGAATGGATAGACCTGCTAATCCAGAGTATCGGCTTCAACCCTGAAACCATGAGCCGCAGATTGAAACTGATGCAATTGACCCGTCTCGTACCGTATTGTGAAAGAAACTATAACCTGATAGAGCTTGGGCCTAAAGGTACAGGTAAATCGCATATCTATTCTGAGTTCTCTCCTCACGGCATTTTGATCTCTGGTGGAGAAGTGTCTGTTCCTAAGCTCTTTGTGAATAACTCCAATGGTAGAATCGGGCTGGTAGGCTATTGGGATGTAGTTGCCTTTGACGAATTTGCCGGAAAGAAAAAGACGGTGGATAAAGCCTTGGTTGACATTATGAAAAACTATATGGCAAATAAGACCTTCTCCAGAGGCATCGAAACCTTGGGTGCAGAAGCTTCCATGACATTTGTAGGCAATACCCGGCATAACGTAGCTTATATGCTGAAGAACTCTGACCTGTTTGACGAGCTGCCCGAAAAGTACTATGACTCAGCTTTCTTGGATAGGCTGCATGGTTATCTGCCCGGTTGGGAAGTACCAATTATCAGAGGAGAGATGTTTTCCGATGGTTATGGATTTGTGGTGGATTATCTGGCAGAGATACTAAGAGCTTTTCGTAATTCTGATTATTCGCAATTGTATAAAGAGCACTTTGATCTCGTTTCAGATATCTCGACTCGTGACCGGGATGGTGTGCAAAAGACATTCTCCGGGTTGATGAAAGTAATCTATCCCAATCAACAAGCTTCAAAGGAAGAAATTGAAGAATTACTTCAATTTTCTATGGAAGGCAGGAAACGAGTCAAAGACCAGCTTATGCGAATTGACACCACTTATGAACAGGTACGTTTTGCCTACACGGATAAAGAGCAAAAGCTGTATTTTGTGAAGACCACAGAGGAGATTCAATATCCTCTTTACTATAATGCTCAAATTCCCGAAACAGAGGACGATTTAACGCCCATTTCAGCGACTGAACCCATATCTGGTGAAAATACTCAACCCAAGCAGAAAGATGCGCCAGAAACGATTATTCTCAAAGCAGGGAATATCGTCATCAAAGAGAACCAAAGTGGAATATCCTATAAGAAGCTTTTCGGGAAGTATCTGGAGGGAGCAGCTAAGTTAGAAATCAAAGACCCTTACATCAGTGCCTTCTATCAGTCCAAGAACCTTATGGAACTGATGGAGACTATCGCTCTCGGAAAATCGGATGCTGATGAGGTCGAAGTGCATCTTCTAACCAAACCCAGTGACTTTGACGATTCACAGCAGGATTCTTTCCTGAAACAAATCAAGGAATCCTGTATCTCGATGGGTATCCTATTCACCTATGAATACGATGAATCCATTCATGACCGCTATATCCAAACCGATACAGGCTGGAAGATAATCCTCGGTAGAGGACTCGACATCTTTCAGCAGTATGATTACAAAGATGCATTTGCAATTACAAACAGGAACCAAAGGTATAGACTGTGCCGGGCTTTTGAAGTGACGTATGTGAAGGTAGAGAAATGAATATCTTCTTTACGATGAATCCAGAAACACTCATAAGCTGTATTCGGAGTGCTAAGCAATCTATCCTGATTCAATCACCAGGAATTACAAATGACGTAGCCGATAATTTGTCCGAGGTGAATAAATCCGGCATTAAGATAATTATCATAACCAAAATTGAAGAAGAATCTTTCAGACAAGGATATGGTGACTTTTCAGCAATTGAGAAGCTTCGAAAGAATGAGATCAGTCTGCTTGAGGACAAATCCATTGATATTGGACTTTTGATCATAGACGAGCTTACCGCTTATATTTTTACTCCAATACCTCGAGCTATTGCAGATGTCCCGGCTTGCCAGACATCACAGAATGCAATGATTCAGCAAGGTGATTGGGTTAGGGAATATTATAAATCCGTTGCTTCTAAGGTAATCACCATTGAAAATGGCATGGAACTACCCATAGTAAGTACAGCAATAACAATTATAGGTCAAGAAATTGTGAATGAGAGTGATGCAACCCCTGCTAGTTCAAGCATACCTCAAGTCGTGATGCAAGCAGCAGTTCCTCAACCTAGAATAGTTAATGAAGAAAAAGTTAAACTTATTAATGGGAGCTTGGAGAGAGTTCCAATACAAGAATTTGATCTAAACAAACGATTGAATATTTATACTAACCAATTTCAATACATAGAAATGACTTTTATTAATAGCAAAACCAAAAGCCAATCAGTCAATTTAGATAAAGTACTTGTGATAAGAGATTACCCGCCTGACCTAGTTAAGAGATTCAATACAGCATTTAAGGTGTTTAACGGTTTGGAAAGCAAAAATAACAAGCTCTATCTCGAAAAATACAGAGAGATTCGGGAGAAGTATATTGCTAGTATCGAGGGAAGAGGTAATCTCTACCTTCTTGAGAACAAAACTAAAATGGAATCTGAACTAACTGAACTGAATAAACTAATCGATGATACAAAGAGCGAACTTTTTGAATCGCTAAACACTCAAGTAACAATAGCTATTGATAACATAATTCAAGAACTCTCGAAAGACACCTTAACTGCATATCGGAATGCCCATGATATAAGAATACAGCTTAATGATGAATTTGTTCTCGATGAGATAAAACATAGCCTTCGTAAAGTACTGTATCGTAAGATCAATTCAATTATAGACAAAACAGAGATTAAATATTACTTTAAAGATATTACATACGATGATATTAAGGATCCTGATTTCGTCCAACAACTCAAGTGCAAATTTAAGGGTATAGATTGGAATAAGTTTGATCCAGTCAGTGAAAGCATCACAGTACAACCAAAGACCAAGAAGTATGATTGAGATAAAGGTCTTTATATCATGCCCTAGTGGAGATTCATTATTGGGAGAAATCCCTTTAAATTTAGTAAAGAAATCTGAAGAACTTAATAAATACTACGAGCCACTTGGTTTTCGAATAATACCCTTGTACTGGACACAGACACTGTTCGTTGATGCAGAAAAAGGTAAATCTCCCCAAGAAATTATTATGGAGAAGATTGGAGAGTATGATTTGTTTTTTGGAATGATGGGCAGCAAGTATGGTGAAATATTGCCAGGATATGGTGTTTCTCCCACCGAATTTGAATTTAACAATGCCATAGAACGGAAAGCAAGAGCAGCTTGTTATAAATATCCTAGAATTGTATGCTTCTCGTTTTTAGGTATAGATAATAAGGATTGTTGTGACCCAGATCCGCTTGATAAAATTAACAAGTTTAGAGGCAGTACTGTTCGTCAACTAGGCATATCACATACATATGAAAATGCTAACGATATTGAAAGCCTATTTGTGTCAAAGCTCAGCGAGTGTATTGGAACTACTAATGTAAAATACTCGTATCCTAAGGATTATAAAATACAACTATATATTTCAGATAGTAATGAAAAGAAAGACCAGCTGTTTCGCCTCAATCAAAAGAACTTAATTGAGGAGATTAAAGTAGGAAAGAGAATTCTATTATCAGGTAGTGGAGGCTCAGGGAAATCCACATATTTGAAATACATTGCCTATCTATTATCATATGAGATAGATTCCTTTGTGCCAGTATTTATCAAGCTTAAACTTTATGATGCTAAATCTATTGGTGATACAATTATTGCTGAGACTAGATCGCTGCCCCCAAAACCAATCTTACTCATTGATGGATACGATGAACTCAGTGATGACTTGAAGCTGGTATTTCATAAGCATTTGCTTAATTGGATTGATCTAAACACTGAGACACCGATTGTCATTACTTCCAGACCTCTTGATCAATCAATTACTCCCATGCGAGATTTCACCGGATTTGATATGAGCGTATTGGCATATGATCAATTCAGAGATTATCTAAGATTACAGGCAGTGAATGAGAATATCTTTACAAGTTCACCTATTTGGAATGAGATATATTCTCTATCACAAATCCCATTCTATTTGGTGAAGATAGTAGATTTCTACAAGCAGAAAGGGATTGTTCCGAGAAGCATATCTGAAATCTTGGAGTTTTCTATTTTGCAAGGAATTGAGAGTGACAAAGAGCATTTTGAAGCCACTTTTACTGCAGATTATGAGTATGATGAATTAGGTGTGGCTCTATCTGAACTAGCTTTCTGCATGACTAACTCTGGCAAATCGACAGTTACAAGGAAAGAGCTGCTTACTCTTTTCAAGGACGATAAGCTTGTATTATTGTTAAGACGATATGTTCGACTGATCGAATCTGTCAGAAATCCACAGGATATAGTATATAGCTTTTCTCACAAGATTTTCCAAGACTATCTAGCTGCTAAAGCTATTCACAAGATAAGGGAATTCGATATCTTGAAGATCATCACAAATTTGGGTGAAGAGAGAATTAGCTTTAACTGGGAACCCTCAATTCAATACATATTGGAGTTTCTTCCAGAAAGTGAACGAGAATCAATATCCCAGCATATTTCCCGCTATCAACCGGATTTACTCATAGAAGTAATGCCTGAACTTTTAAATGAGAACACAAAACAAACACTATTCACATCTACTTTCGAGTATTACTCTACAACCATACAGTATATCCCGAGATCATTGAATTTAAGGAAATTAGCTTCGGTTTGGGACTCTTTGGATAAGGAAAAGTATCTTATCAACTTTATTCGTGATTCAAAAAACCACAATTACATGATAATTGAAGCATTTGTCCTGTTAAGCTATTCAAAGCAATATAATAAAAAGCTGATTGACGAAGCTCTGGTTGAGTGTATACAAAATGATTCCCTGATTGGATTTCGAAAGAGCCTGAACAACATCGCTACGATGTACATATTTATTGAAGACTTTGATCAACAGGTACTAAGGAATCTGTTCAATAAGGATAAAGAGGCTACAGTTCAGCTTCTCGTTAAGTATGATAGTAGCTTTCTGTATATTAACGAATTAATTGATCTCTACTTAGAAATTGATCATAATGGAGAAATCAATCAACGCAATTCAGAAACTAAATCATACATTGAAGACTATCTTGTCCACTGCTTTAAATCGAATAGAGTGCATGAATTAGTAGCAGAAATTATTAACAAGCAAATGCTAAAAAGCACCCACTGTTTAGATGATGAAATTGATGGTCTTATTGATTTTGCACTTGAGCAGTATAAACTCGATGAGATTTATGAAGACATGTACCATCTTTACATACATTGCCTTGAGACAATGTCAGACAAGCATATCGCAAGCATTAGCAAGTATTTTATAACAAATGGAATTGAATACGAAATCGTGAAAAGAATATTTGATGAGAATAAAGAGGGTGTTTATCATTCAATGCTGATAGTATTAAATCAGAATAGAGTCGAGTTTGTAAAGTCGATTTGTATAGAGCTCTTGCCAACACTGTCATATCAAATTCAAGAATATCTCTTTCGCTTTTTAGCGAATAGCACGGTAAATCCACTATATATTGATTTAATTAAAGATCAAGGCATAGATTTAGATCGATATAATAGGGACAGTATATCTTCGAGAAAAGCACTCAGATTCGATCAAGATTTAGAGGTACTATTAAAGCTCGACCGTTTAGAAGAAGAGTTGGTTATGTTGTTTGGGTCATCAGATGAGCTATCAAGACCTCAGTTTAAGAATATTGATCGTTACTTGATCAATACGTTGATTTACAATTTCCTAAGAAAATGCTTTCTTACCAATACGAGAATCAGCAAACATCAAAGCATAGAAAGACTTACTGTCGAGCATGTATCTCTTGTGTTAGACTTTATTGAAGAAAACTATATAAGAAACAAAGCGAATAATCTTATAAATGATGAGAATAACAATCAAGAGATTACAATAGACTTACGAGAATGGCTCGAAAAATGGAAATCTGACGTTTTATCTGCGAGTAGTGTACTCAATGCTATACAACAAATTGATCAATTCCATTCTCTTATTAACATGGATATAAGTAAGTTGTGGATATTCATTAAAGAAGGATTAACTGAAGTCAAGAAGGATATATTGCTTGATTACCTTTCATTTGTTGATAACTCTGATCAGGATTGGGATTTCATAGAGTCCAAAATTAGTAATCCAGCTTTGATCAAATTACGAGTTTTACATAACTTAGAAAATATGTCAAATCTATCCAGGCTACCATTAGCAAACCATGTTTGGTTTTGTGTTAGGAATCACTACTCTGAAGTATTACCCCATGCTTACGATATCTTAAGAAGATTGGAGAGTGATTTTGGCAGTGATGGTCATCTTAGCTATTGCTGTATAGAATCGATCATTCGCATAGAGAGCAATCAGTCCAGGTTTGATGATTATGTTAAAGGTTGCCCCATACGATTACTAAATGAACTAGCACAGGGTTTTATCAAAGAAAAGAGGAGTATGCTTGGCTTGATTCATAGACTTAAGAAAGAAACTCAATCTGCGGAATCTGAATACAAAAAAAACTATCTATACTATTTATGCTGCTTGGGCGATGATAATTCAGTGATTAGCTACGCAGAAGCAGTCAAGCGAGATAGAGTTTTTCATATTGAGCACGATTTTCCCAACCCATTCGAGAACATCGCTGAAATCATACTATTAGTCTCACTGGTTGATTTGCTAACTTTCGGTTTTGAAAACGAAATAAAACAATCAATGTATCATAACCTAACAAGATGCATTCTTACTGGCATTGAGAATCTTGCTTATCAAAGCAAAGATAATTATGATAACATAATAAGTTTATTGACTGGACTGACTTCGAAGTATCTTGATCATATAGATACCTACATACTATTCGAATCTATTTGGAGGTTAAAGGAAGAATACCCTAAACGAACGGCAATACTACCTACTTTGTTAGAATCTTTGGTTTTTTACAATAGCCTAGATCCTTAGACAGATATCAGAAACAGTATTAATGGTCACTTATCTTCCTTCCATTCAAAACAAATGTTTAACACTTGACGTTAGGGAGTATGTGTTAAGATAATTGAATCTATATTATATAGAAAACTTAATAAAGGGTAGGTTTGAAATGAACTTGATTAGTAATATACCAAAAATCTCCATAACAGGGAACAGACATTTCTATTATAAATACAAAACAATTGAGATGATATCGGTCGAAATATCCGGTGGTTTGTATCCCGAATTTGCTTCTCCTATTTCTCTCATATATGATGAGCAAGTGATTTGTGAATTTACAGATTACATGGATTTTAGGGCATTCTCAAGTAGAACAATAGGAAAATCTACAGAAGATGTTCTACTAATTTTGCAGGAAAAGAATTTTGATAATAGATTTTTACTTAGATATGAGAAGGCTAGCTTAACAGAAAAATTCCTGATTAAAAATCTTATACTTGCATTTCATCACGTTGATGGTTTTCTTTTCAAACCTGATTATTTTAACTTAGAATCACAATTATTCGATAGTTTTATGCTTGATAACACAGGTAAGGCTGGAAATCAAAAGGATATTTATTTTATCTCAGAAAAGTACAAATCGGTAGAAAAAGAACTCTTAAATTTATTAGTGGAGGTGAATTTGTTATGTGAAATAAGAATAACTACCGATGGAAAGGAATTTCATAATTATTTCATTACTCTTTTAAAACCTGGCGTTGACATATCTACATATTTGTATCGTAGCCCCAAACTTGGAGATAGAGCATATAGCTTATGGAAAGCAATTTTAGTCGATAGAAATACCTCAATTAACAAATATATGGATAGGTTTCATAATGTTAAGCGGTGATTTTTTTCGGGATGTTTCATATACATTTATCGGTGGTATTTGTACTGTTATTTTGTTGATAGTAATTACATTTACAAACCAACATAGTAAACGGATGCACAAAAAGGATGATCTGAATAGAGAATATGAGAAAAATCAAGATGAGATAGGTGACATTGAAGAAAAGTTAGATACTTATCCAGAATATAGAACCAGTAGCATAAAGGAACTAATTATATCTCACGGACTCCATCCACTATTAATTACAGAATATGCATGCATGATCTTTAATAAGAATAACCTTCTAATACTGTTGTGCTTTATTACTGCTACGTGGATTTTTATGCATGAAAATTTCTTAAAAACAAATTACAAATCCAATAATTTGTATGCAAAAATTATCACAGTTTTTTGGTTGGTCTCATTCGTTATTTGCATAATCAAATAAGTAATACCTAATTATTTGTCATTGTTATCATTTCAGTTATGTAATGACTTTTTCGAATACATACTCGATTCAAACAAACTATTGCTTTACACTATACCCAATTCCCGAATATCCTTTAATTCGCTTTTGATACATAGCAGCCAAAACAGGGACTTCCTGATCTACATAGTCATAGATGATGACCTCAGTCTTCGAATCAGATGCTCGGTTAAGCCTACCGGCATACTGTTGGAGAGTACCTTTCCAAGAGATTGGCATGGTGAGAAATAAAGTATCCAATCTGCTGTCATCAAAGCCTTCTCCGATGTATTTGCCTGTAGCTATAATTACTCTTTCCTCATTCTCAGGAATGGAGTGAAGTTTATCCATGATAGCTTTGAGTTGCTTTCTACCCATACCACCTTTGAGAACAATGATGTTTTTCGCAAATCCTGTCAGCTTCTCCAAAAAGAAGTCCACATGAGCAGTGCGTTCAGTAAGAATCAAAGGACTTCTGCCAGATTCAATCGCTGCAATAATATCATCTATGATTAAATCATTCCGCTCTTTATCATCCACTAAAGCCTGATAGATATCTGTAATTTTAGGTTCAATACGAACCAGACTATCTGGCAATCGAAATGTTGTATGCCTGACGATTACTGAATGACTGAAAGCTCTGGAATTTGCCTGATTACGTGCATCAATCTTCACTCTGATAGGTCCGCACTGCATAATGACTATAGGATGCTGACCATCCTTTCTGATCGGTGTAGCAGTAAGCCCATAGACGTATTTAGCTTTAACTTCTTTGAGAACCTGTTCAAATGAAAATGCAGAGATATGATGGCACTCATCAACGATAACCATGCCATATTCTTTTACAAATTCTTTCACTTCTTTGTCGTGATAAAGGCTTTGAATGATAGCAACATCGATTCTCATAGTTCGCTTGTCTTTGCCTGCTCCTATCTCTCCAATATCTTTGATTGGAATGTTCAAGAAACTTGCTATTCGTTCTTTCCATTGCTGGAGCAGTTGTCTGCGATGAACTATAACCAATGTGCTTGTTTTCCTCTGAGATATCAACCAAAGAGCTACTACCGTTTTGCCAAATGCAGTCGATGCTGATAAAATGCCATTGTTGTAACAGAGCAGTTCTTTACCTGCTTTTAGCTGTTCATCATATAGTTTACCATGAAACTCAAAATCCTGCTCAATTCCATGATTTGTTTTGTCATGGATTAGTGGTTCGATTTTTAACTGCTCGAACAGTTTCACTAATTCATCTAAGCAACCTCTGGGGATACCGATATGATCTGTACTTTCCACTGACAGATTTATGATTCTGGGCTTGTTGTATAAAGGCAGACGTAAAGCTTGAGTTCGGTAATAATCGGGATTGAGAAAGGCAGCTAACCGAATAATACTGATTATTAGTTTCTGAGGTAAGCCTTCCTTCTCAATAAATATCATGTTGCTAATGAACACATTAACTTGAGATGGAAGATCACTAAACACAGGTTCATTTCTGAATACTTGTTCCCAAGGCAATGTATCTTCATCAGTAGTAATCCTCAGGCTGCCAATGGGTGAGTTTTCCTTAGTCAACAATGCAATAAACTGGTTAACCTTATCCAGTGAGAGTTTTATCATTTTTGATAGGAAAGCCCACTGGTCTTCATAAGGCTGTAAATGTCCATTAACAAAGATGCTATTGCAATGTTTTCGAGCCTCTTTTTGCATCGGGAGGGCGATAAGATTACCAAAACCACCCTTTGGCATCGTATCCTGATTGGGAAACAGTCGGTCGTATGAATCCAGTCCAACCTGATGACGTTTTTCCATGGTTGCTGTCAGTAAGGCACAACCTAGACTTCTTGCTGTTCGAGCCGGAATGGTTTGCTCAAAGAATACCCAGACATGCGCTCCTTTCCCTGAACGTGATCTTTCTATATAAGCGGGAATACCAAATTCAATACACGTCTCATGAAAAGCTATAACATCAGTCTGCCATTCTTTTTTATCAAAATCTAAAGCCAGAAAATGGCATGTATCATCTTGCAATAAGGGATATACACCTATGACGATATCTCCATTGAGATGCTTAAAGACAATGTCATTTGTAAGCGGGATCAATTCCCTATTATCGCACTTTGAGCATAATGTTTTATTAAACTTACCGCATACTCCAGTTTTCCAGTCATTAGAACATGCAGGAGAATATCCTGATTTACCATCTTTACCAGACCACCGAATAGCAAAAACATCCTCACGACCTTTAAATAAGCTTCTGAACAAAGCTATTTTCGCTTCGGGAGAGGACTGGTTATCTACATGATAAAAGTCAGATGCATCCTGCATAATACTATCACTGTCTCTGTGTAAGACGTCTTCTTCTTCAATAATTACAGGTTGCAACTCAGAAACTAAATCGTAATGTGAACCAGTCTCTGCGAGTTGAGCCTTAAGACTGGAGTTCTCTTCCTGGAGAACCTTAATCTCTTCAAGCGCTTTTGCTAATTCTTCTTTGAGTTTTGCTTCATTTGTTTCTGAATTCATGACTTATCATATCTCCTGATGGGACATAAAGCTGTTACTGATGATAAGTCAATAAGAAATTCTCAACTATAATAGCTGGTCATCCTCGAGTGTTGCTTTGAACTGATATATGTAATGAAACTCGACCCAAGAGAGAAACCCGGCATGACCGGGTTAATCCTGTTAATGTGCCTGATTGATTACTTCTGCAGCCTACAAATCATCTCTGCCATCAGTTGTATGGCTTCTTTATAGTCTGAACACTCCCATGCCTCATCGACCCGTGTTTTGATTTCCTCATCTGTCAGGGTCTCGGACTTGAGCCAGGCTACCCGGTAGCGATTCCACCAGTTGTCATAGTTGAAATCATCTGCGAATGGATTAGGTTCTTCAACAGTATTCTGCTGTTCATCTTCATCTCTCATGATAACCAGATTATACTGTGTATTAAAGAGGTTTGCGCCTTTTTTGTCTGTCTTGGTCTCTTCGATCTTCTTAGTCATTTGTATCTCCCTTGCTGGTAGTCCCGACCACCGTTTAATAGGGTGATACATAATCCTGTAGCAACCGTGGTCAAGTCCTTTCCAACCAATATGATAAGATATATTAAAGTGAGTTTTCAGACCAAATTTACGATGATATCAGAATAGCTGAATAAAATAAATGCTCTCCAACTGGTCTCTAAGCCTCTGCTGATCTGTGTTTATGTCACCATGATGGAGCACTTTCTAAATTCTTATCATATTGCAAACAGGATCGTTATATAATGACAAAGCAAATTTGCAGTTTTCGTGACCGTTTTTGCAGAAATGGTGTCCTTATTTGCAGTTTACGGTGTCCATTTTGTCGAGGGAGGTCAGTCGCCATGAACTGCCAAAATTAGCCTAAAAATCCCGATTTGCAGTTTTCGTGTCCTTATTTGCAGTTTTAGTTGTCTCTTTATATTCACTTCAATCTTTGCCTCATCTGCTTTAACTACCATTACCGCCTCATTCATAAGAAGCAAGCGTAGGTCAAGCGTAAGAATATTACGCTTGACCTACGCTTGGGATTAATAAATGATGCTTGAATGATAAATGAAGTCCTTCACAATGACTTATGTTTTGAGTTTAATAATAATGGGAGAGCTTATGGAAAAGTACTTTAGCAACTGCGGGTTATACTGCGGAGCATGTCCTTATATGGTAGCAACAGAAACCGGTACTACAGCTGAATTGGCAGAGCGTTTTAGCAAGCATGAAGAAGAAGTTGTCTGCACAGGTTGTAAATCACACGGGCATGATGATTGTGAATTCCACACCTGTGAAAAGTCTAAGGATATCGAAACTTGTGCTGAATGTGATAGCTGTCCCTGCGACAAAGTTTTATCTATGAGCAAAGACGAATGGGAACATCATTCAGAAGTTATTGGTAATCTTAACAGAATTAAAGTGATCGGCAGAGCTGCCTGGCTCATGGAACAATACGAAAAGTGGAAATGCAGGAAGTGTGGTGAGCGCACAGAATGGTATCAAAAAACCTGTAAGAAATGTGGCGAACAATTATAATCGGAGGGATAAATGAAAGTCAAATTTAAAGACCATATCAAGAAGCAACTTGGGACAGTTGATGGCATTATATACTACATGGTTCCGGGTTGCAACAAGATTATCGGCAGAAGAGTTCCCAAGATGCCGCATCAGCCTATGAATGACAAATATAAGAATGTCAGCCTTGCCCTGAAAGCGATTGATCCATCTCCGGGATTCCGGCAGAACCTGAAAGACTATCTGGTAGACTTAAAAGAAAATGATGAAAGCATTACATGGCTAAACTGGCACAACGTATATGTAAAAATGATGTGGAATCTGGCAGCTAATTACCCAAGCGTAAATTTAGAAACGATTACCCGGGAGCAGATTATAAATGAAGACCTGCCATGCAAAAGTGTCAAAGAAGCTATTGATGCAGAGCTTCTGCCTGAGGTACAGGGTTATAATCAATATTCTTCACCAATCTGATAAATAGATATGCTAAGATACTTTGCACAAGCCTATGGGATTACTGAGCATGACCTGAAGCACTTTGCCGGTGGTCATGAGTGGTCTGACGGCACGGTTTATGAATATATTAAAGATAGCAAAACCTATCTGCTCAAGATGTTACACCCATCAGAAAAGGATAAACATGCCTATGCCAGAACCTCTGAGCGTATGCAATATCTGTATTATCTGGGTAATAACGGTGTTTTAATTGTCAATCCGATTCCATCAGAGGATGGCAGCCTGATAGTTCAAGCTGAGAGCGATGGGAAGAAAGCCATAGCTTATGCCTGGCAAAAGATTGAGGGTAAGCATTTTGAAGGCAGAACCGAAGCAGAGCTTAAGAGCTTTTATTTCAGTTGGGGCAAGACCATCGGCTCCATCCACCGTCTGGCAAAGTTATATCCCGATTGGCAGCACTCCAGGTCATTAGACGTAGCAGGAAATCCCTTAATCTCAAGAAAAGCGGAATATGATGTATTCTACAACTGGTTGCAGGATGAAGAAGTAAAACAAGTCTGGGCAGATGTATATGGTCAGATGAATAGACTTCCCGTTAACAGAGATAACTTTGGCTTTATCCATAATGATTTGCATGCAGGAAATCTGCTTATCAATGAAACCGGTGTGTATGCCCTTGATTTTGATGTTGCCAATTTCCAACCCTTTATCATGGACATTGCGATAGCATTCTATAGTGAATTTAACCGCATCAGACAATATAAACTGCAGGATGTGTTTACAGATTATCACAATGCTGTGATGGATAATATCATGCTGGGCTACAATACGGAAAATCAATTAGCTAAGGAAGAATTCGATGCGTTGGATTTATTCTTTGCCTACCGTAGAATGATAATGTTCTGTGTTTTCTATAATGAAGTCAAAGCCAAAGCACCAGATTATCTGGAAACCATGAAAAAGCGGATAGTTGATAGAGAGTCTGTATTAAATCAAAAAGGATTTTAATCAATCAGGTTAATGATATACAATCACTGCTCCGAATGATAGCATGTTGTCTTGTGAACAAAACCGCCGGCGGAACTAAATACAAATAGCTTTGATATTCCTGAGCAGCAGATAATGATATTCAGGGAAGCCGAATTGCTCAAACTTGAGTTTAAGTTCATCCGGCAATAGTTCAAATTCAGTTGCGTTTAGTAATATCTCTGTCTCTGCCACAGTAAAAGTCTCCAGCAAAGGAATATCTTCGTAAGCAACAGCATTGCAGGGGCAGACAGCTTGACATTTGATACAGCCGACTACAGCATGATGCCATTCTTTATTAATCCAATCAGGAAACTCACCCGGATTTTCATTATATAGAGTTATGCATTTCTCACCGTGTAAAAGGAATCTATCTTCACCTATTGCACCGGTGGGACAATTCAACCGGCACAGATTACAATTCTCACAGACATCCATAACCTTTGGTTCTTGCCAAAAGTCGTCCTGAGGTGGCAGATCAGTAATAAAAGAGCCGAGAAAATGAGCGCTGCCAAAGCCATTGACATAAGTGATATTGTTCCTGCCATATTCAGCCAAACCGCTACGAACTGCCAGCAGCTTGATTGGCAGTATTATTCGCTCTGTGCGGTATCCAAGTGAAGCAAGAATATCAGTAATCTGTTGCTGGAGTATTCTTTGTTTGGGGTAAAACTTGATAAAACCTTGCGGAATTATAGCTTCAATATCTCTATCCTGCTTTTGAAACACAACCTTTCCGGCAGGATTATACACAGAAGCGACGAGTATAGATTTTGCTTCAGGAAATTCATTCAGTGCAGTGTATTTGAATATGCGCTTGATGAATACAGAAAAACCACGCGTATCAACAGACTTCTCAAGAGTATTATTCATACTTTCTTTCAGATCTTCAATCCGGTTGATGGGAACAAGCCGAAAGCGGATGTTTAGGGCCGACAGTTTCTGGATTAATTCATCATAAATATTAGAATTACTCATCGTTATCAATCTACCTTTCGAAAATCATATAAGTATTCCAGTCCTGCAATTACAGTATAGGCAAGTATCTTTTCAGTTGCTATGGTGCTTTTGAATAATGTAATTGTATCATTCCACAATTCTTTACTGACAAGTTGTTGAACCGCTTGTTTGTTATCCGGAGCATTCTTGTAATGAGCAGCTAATTCAGGATTCTGATTCCACCAGTAATCGTAAGGTATCATTGTCCTTCTCTCCGGTTGATGCATAACTTGTTTCCAAATTTTATTCATTGCATGCAATGATAAGTTTTTTATGCGGGCATACCATTCGGGAACAAGAAGATTACTGCTTGTTTTCTCCCAGATATAGCTTGCTCCTTTACGATTGTATTTTAGCATCCATTCTCTATAACAGTGGTTATGGAACCTTAGTTTCGGGTCAATGTTTAAGCAGTATTGAGCAAATTCCGGTTCAAGAAAGGGTGAAACACTGTAATTGGATAAAGCGCAGGCATGGTCCCCATTCACAGCTCCATTGAAAGCGCGAGAGTACATAAGAAACATTTCGTTGTTGGGATAACTATTCATCAAATATGCAATATCATTGTACAAAGTGTTTAGAAGACTGTTAGAGTAAGCTCCGGACTTCAGGTTTGGCTTAATCTGAGCTGATGTCGAGAGGAAGGAACCTAAAATTGCATCACCTATTTGACCGCTGTGTAGAACCCCATATTGCTGAAGGTTTAAAGAAGAAATCCCGGCATACAAATGTGCAGCACCATGCATAGTTACTTGTCCATCGTTATAAATCAGATTATTATCCAGGTGTAAGAAATATCTCCCCGCCTCGAGTGAATAAAAGAAATATTCAAAACCCAGATCTTTAGCTATTTGTCTGGAAATGATTTCATCTGCATATCCCGGTTCGCAGAAATTGAGGCATGATATGTTTTTATACCCTAAATTATAAGCTGTCATAACTGTCTGGCGTGAATCCAACCCACCGCTTAAAAAAGCCATGTGCTTTTTGTTAAACGTAATGTCTTTATCGAAACTATCACTTACTGAATCACAAAACAATTTCTGCAGTTCAGGCAATGCTACCGAGAGACTTTGATGCAGAGTGTTATTATTAAATACATGATATACATTAACACTAAGTCTATTGTTAGAATATTCTACATAATGTCCGGCTTGGAGATGTTTAATTTCCTTTATTGTAGTATAATCAGACAGCATAAACCCATATGTAAGTATCATGCGTGCGCCGATTTCATCAACAGTAGTTTTGATCTGATTTGCAGCCAGTAATTGGTTTATCATCTTCAATGAGGTTCCGGCAATCAGGAGATCACCATCATGATAGAAATATACTCTTAATGAGTTAATCAGATTAGTAAACACCCGTATCTGTTTGGTTTTCTTATTATAATAGATGCCACAGAACTGACCATGAAATTCCCTGAGCATACTCAAAGTATCTTGCTTGAAAGCCGTTTTTATTAAATTAGTACAATCAGTCAGAGCATATTTTGTTACCAATCTCTTTGAGTTTACCAATACACCTTCAAAAAGATAGACCTCTGCATTGTCGATTTGGAAGAAAGAATCTGAAACAGGATTATGATTATCCTTATTATATATGCGAATATTTTCACTATCCTGAAAATCTGACTGATAAACCAGATTCATAGCTGAACATACTGATGTGTCAAAAGCTGGTTTTGCTATCACAAAAATAAACATTGCAACCTCCGGACTTTGTACATTTATAATGAGTCATACATATCGCAAGAAATTAAACCAGATGCTGAATCAGTATCTTTGCACCTATTCCAATCAGGATAAGTCCGCCGATTACTTCCATAGTGGAACCAAGCCTGTCTCCGGCTTTGTTGCCAAGATAGACTCCGCCAAGGCTTATAACAAACGTGATGCATCCGATGATAACTGCAGGTGTGATAATAGATACTTTCAGAAAGGCAAAGGTGATACCAACTGCCAATGCATCAATGCTGGTGGCAACTGCCAATCCGAGCAATACTATCAGATTGAGCGGGTCGCATTTCTTTTCAACTTCTTTTATCCAGATGGCTTCATAAATCATTTTGCCACCGATAAACGCAAGTAACCCAAAAGCAATCCAATGGTCATAAGCTTCCACATATTGTTTCAAACCAATGCCGGCTAACCAGCCAATAACAGGCATAATCGCTTGAAAAGCGCCAAAGAAAAAGGCTATCCTGAAAGCATGATTAATCTTTAAACATTTGATTGTGATACCGCTTGTAATGGATACTGCAAAGGCATCCATGGAAAGACCGATGGCTATTAATATGATAGGATAGAGTTCAGCGAAAGAAGTCATATCTTAGGTATATTGCAGCCTGTATAAATCGTAGTAAAGTCCTTTTTTATCCAGCAACTCAAAGTGAGTGCCTTCTTCAACAATCTCGCCTTTATGCAAAACAAGGATTCTATCCACGTGCTGAATGGTGGAAAGCCGATGTGCAATAATTATGGAAGTCCTATTCTGGATAATCTTTTGCAGTGCATCCTGAATCAGGATTTCTGTTTCAGTATCAATATTACTGGTGGCTTCGTCCAGAATAAAGATAGAAGGATTATATGCCAGTACACGTGCAAAAGCAATGAGTTGTCTTTGTCCGGTGGAAAGCGTTGCACCGCGTTCCATAACAGGTTCGTTATAACCTTCCGGCAATTGCTTAATAAATGTATCAGCGTTTACATACTGGCAGACCTGTTCCAGTTCTGGCTGAGTGAGTTTGGCATTATTGAGGGCAATATTATCACGCATAGTGCCGGAAAAGATAAATACATCCTGCTGCACAATACCGACATTATTACGGACATCATCCAGAGCGTACTGATGCAGTTCCTTCCCATCCAGGGAAATGCGTCCTTTCTGATAGGGATACATGCCCAGAATGAGATTAACAATTGATGTTTTACCTGAACCTGTATGACCTACCAAGGCTATCTTCTCACCGGGTTTAACGTGGAAAGACACATTTTTAAGTACCCATTCTTCATCATTATACGCCAGCCAGACATTACTAAAATCAATCTCGCCTTCCAGTTTGAGATTCTGTTTCAGATGGTTGCGGTAGTCTTCGGCAGGAGTGTCCATCAGGTCAAAGATACGTTCTGCACCGGCTAAAGCACCTTGCAGAATATTAAATTTATCAGCAAAGTCATTGATGGGTTCAAATAGCTTCTGGATATAAGTCGTAAATGCCATCAGTAAGCCTATTGTCAGCACTTCCCGTAGTATCTGTCCGCCACCGTACCAGATGATGACAGCAACCGCTAATTGTGACGATACATTGATAATCGGACGGAAAAAGGCAAAGAGCTTAAGCTGTGAAACAGATACTTTAAAGTACTCTTTATTGATTTCTGTGAAGTCATCTCTTTTACGGCTGTATTGATTAAACAACTGGATGATTTTTACTCCGGCAATATGCTCAGCCAGAGTGGAATTGAGCGCTGCCAGTTGTTTACGCACTTCCCTGTAGATAACTCTTGTCTTGGATTTAAATATATAAATGGTAAGGATAACAAAAGGCAGAATAGCATAGCTAATAAGTGCCAGTTTCCAGTTGAGCAGTATCATCAGAACAACTATTGCCACCACCAGGATTACGTCTTGTATGATAGTTATTACGCCGGAGGACAGCATTTCATCTATAGCGCGCACGTCACTTGTAACGCGGGTTACCAGCCTGCCTACCGGGTTCTGATCAAAGAACTTGACCGGCATTCTCTGCACATGGGCAAAGATATCATGCCGCAGGTCATTCATGGCTAGCTGGGAAAAGTAATTAGTCAGATAGGTCTGGAAAAAGCTAGCTACAAAGCGCAGGGTGGTAAGTCCAAAGAAGATTAATGCCAGCATCAGCAGGCTATGGAAAGAGTCCTTGCGCAAAGTCTTTCGCAATTCTACAGGTACTTTCTTAATCTCGGATTGTGAGACAGCCAGCTTCTTGTCATTGACCTGGAACCAGCCTTTATACTTGTCCTGCGGAGTATACAGTTTATCGGTATTAATAACGTACTTATTCAGGATTTCTCTGTTAGTCGGATTATTGATAATGAAGTAAAAGTTCTCAGTGCTCAGGCGTCCCGATTGCTTTATCTCTTGCAGGAAAGGTTTGTCGAGTTTGGAGCGTGTACCGGTCGGCAGGATAATGAAAGTCTGATTATTATATGATAGCTGCTTAAGCTTCAGAACCTTGTATTTATCATTGAATACCTTTGCCTGTGCCTCATCCTGCAAGGCAAACAGCGCTTTGTCAGAAACAATGTGGTCATCTATAGCTGTTCTGGTAATCAGAGGTAAAATCAGCTCTGATACAGTGATAAAAGTAAGGATAAAGAACGATAGTAGGACTAACCATAGATAGGGCTTGAGATATTTGAGCAAGCGTTTATACAGTCTGCTGTCGTAGACCTTTCCCTGGATTACATCATCAGAAAAACCGCCATGTCCACCGCCGCGACCACCGCCACCGCCTCCGTGCATCATTCCTGCTCTCCTTCTAATCTGGCACGAATTTTCTGCTTTTCCACTAAATCATTATATAGACCATCAATAGCAATCAGTTCTTCATGCGTTCCTGTCTCGATAATCTTGCCCTCTGCAAAGACTATGATGCGATTAGCATGCTGTAATGATGATATGCGGTGTGCAATGATAATAGTAGTAAGCCCTGTTCTCAGTTCAATCAGGCGTTCCAGCAGATAGCGTTCTGTCTTGGTATCAACAGCGGAAAGCGCATCGTCCAGAATCAGGATATTAGGCTTGGTCAGCAGTGCTCTGGCAATAGCCACACGTTGTTTCTGCCCACCGGAAAGAGTGATACCTCTTTCACCGATAATAGTCTCAAAACCTTTATCAAAGTCCTGGATTTCCTCGTATATCTGAGCTGCTGCAGCTGCATCGTATACTTCTTCCAAAGTTGCATTGGGATTGCCCAGACGGATGTTATTGGCAATAGTATCAGAAAACAGGAAGATATCCTGCGGTACCATAACCATATCGCGTCGCAATACTTTTAGCGGGATTGTATATATATCATGTCCGTCAATAAAGATGGAGTTTTCAGGTGGATTATACACTCTGGACAATAAATCAATAAAGGTGGTCTTTCCGCATCCGGTGGGACCGACGATAGCCAGAGTATTGCCTTCCGGCACAGAGGTCGAGATACCGTTAAAGATATCGGGCAGTTCTTCTCTGTATCTGAAAGTAAGATTTCTTATATCCATCTTGCCTTTGATTTCAGTGATGGTGTTATCGGCTTTGTCATCATTGATTTCGGGATTGAGCTCAAATATCTCGTTCAGCCTTTTTAGTGAAGCTGTACCGCGTTGATACATATCCACTATCCAGCCAATGGCAATCATGGGCCAGACCAGCATCCCCAGATATGAGAAGAAAGCAATGAAACCACCAATGGTAATCTCATCATTAATAGCAGCTCTGCCACCCAGAACCAGGGCAAGTATCATACTGAAGCTGATGATATAGCCATTAAACGGATGAAAGAACCCGGCTAACCGCGCCATAGAGATATTCTGCTTTACATAATCCAGAGAGAATTCGTCCACTTTCTTAATTTCAGGCTCTTCCTGTCCAAAGGCTTTGACCACTCTGATGCCGGAAATGCTTTCCTGAACTGCTCCGGACATGGCTGCAAACGAGCCTTGTACAAGAGCAAACTTCTTATGCATTTTCTTGCCGAAATACGATATAGCCAGAGATAGAATCGGAAGTGGAATAATGGCAAACATGGTCAGTCTTAAATCTATTGTAACCATAAAGGAAAAGGAAGCAATCGTCATTAAAATGATGTCACTGGCTGCAATAAAGCCCATGCCAAACAGCATACGCACAGCATTCAAATCATTGGTGGCATACGCCATCAGGTCACCGGTCTTGGCTTTATTAAAGAAATTGGGTGATTGCAGCAGCAGATGGTCATAGAAATCCTGACGCAGGTGTTGTTCTATGGTAAAGGAATTCCCGATAATCAGCACCCGCCAGAAATAACGCAGGACCATGATACCAATTGCCATGCCAAAGAGCAGCAGTCCAACGTATAAAAGCCCGGTGGAATCAATCGTACGGTTTTGGATATGGTCAATGGCATATTGCATTATCTTGGGAATTGCCAGTTGCACAGCGTCCACGAGAATGAGCATGACAATACCCCAGACTATCTTTTTGTAGCTTGCTTTCAGATAGGGGATTACTCTGTCAAAGGTCTTACTCAGTTTCTCGCTCATCAAATCCTTACTTCATTTGCTTATGTATTACCTTTACAACTTTTTAAAAGAGCGTAATTTGTCAAAGGAAAAGACCGATATGTTTATAGTGAACGCAAATATCTAATTTCGTTGACAGTGCGGTATGGTGCAGATATTTTACATTGTAGAATAAAATTGGCAGGAATATCTACCATGAAAAGACTAAATCTCTATATCTATAATGTTTTAGGCATTATATGTTTTGTTGTTTGGATTATAACTACCATTTTTCAAGTAGTTCATCCTCATCCATATAGAGGGCTGATTGGCAATATAGTTTTAGTGATAGGACTAGTATTGTTTTATATCCACGCAAAGATTAATCATATAAAATCTCCATTATATGACCCTGATAAGAAGAAACACTTTCGTAATTGGGTTGTTTTGATTTTGAGTATTACTTTAACGGCTATCATAGTAGGATTGCTTTATTGGAAGGTATTTTAAGAGTATATAATTAATCAATCATATTAAGCCATTTTATGATGATATACTGTATCACCCTTATTTTGTTTTGTCCTTCGTCCTGCCTTTATTAGCAAGCCATTTCCAATCAGTTCTATAATTGCTGCCTGAGGAAAATACAGCACCGACCCTGAGAAAAATATACAAGACAATAATGGAGATAAGCCAGTATTTCATAACCACTTCCTTTTACTCTATTGTCCCAACATACTAAACACGTCAACTTATTTTTATATATGGTTATCTATTACAAGGAACTGGATTCCCGCCGGAGTTTATCCTGATGAATAGAAGGGCGTGAATGACGCTGAAGGCAGAACTACATTCGCTGCTCCACGGTTGCACCTTTCACAGTTCCACTTTTACGCAGCATTGGAATTCTACGCTACTTCACGACATGCGTAATTGATATTCACATCGTTTCACAGTTCCACTTTTACGCAGCATTGGAATGCTACGCTACTTCTCAACATGCGTAATTTGGAATTCGTAATTCGTAATTGATATTCCCACCGTTTCACTCACAGGCTGAGTTTCTCTATCTTATCCCCAATCTCTGCACTGCGCATTTCTTTTTCTACTTCCAGAAAGGCTGCTTTATCCACGTTCTTGTCTATCTTACCGTCTTTGAGCACAATATAAAAGTCGCACACATCGGTTAAGGTAGAGAGGATATGCGATGAAATGATTATCGTTTTATGCAGGGCTTTGAGTTTGAGAATAATCCCGGTAATCAGCATATTACTCTGAACATCAACTCCATTAAACGGCTCATCCAGTATAAACACCTGATTTCTTTGTAACAGAATACCTGTGATAGCGAGTTTCTTTTTCATACCTGTGGAATAAGTCGAGGCAAAGCGTTCTAAAGGCAATTCGAAGATATTAAACTCATTGATATCAGCTTCAGAAATCTTTCTCGCATTACACAGCAGTTGCAGGTATTCACGCCCTGTTATTAATGAAAGAAAGTACGGTTCTGTATGCAGAAACCCCATGTGATTCTTGATATTATCCAGATTGTATTTTATTTTCCCATCATAACTCAGCATACCGGCGATACATCTGAACAGAGTGGTTTTTCCAGCACCATTGGGACCGACGACACCATATACACCACCCTCTGCAAAATGCAGATTCACGTCTTTTAGTGCCTGGACATAACCAAAGGTCTTATTCAAATTTGTTATAGTTATCATCCTAAAATACCTTCTAAACTTTTAACTGACTTTTTATACAAATATGGAATGACAAATAGCAGTAAGGGTGGGCAGAATAATGAAAAAGGAAACAGTAATAAGCCTTCCCGGGTTTGGATTTCTCCAGGGAAGGATGAATACTTGCATAAGACCCCGGCAATTACATAACACAGCCCAAATATCTGAAATGCCATTATTAATAGTACACGGCCGGGATTACTGATAATTAAGGCTATCAGTATTGGCAGGCATAAGAACAGAAAGGAATAAGCAGCAATCCTGAGCTTATCAAGCATAAATTTCCTGGCATTGGATGAGAATATCCAGACATAGAATTCATCTTCTACTTTGATATAGAATGAAGTGCAGACAAAGGAAACGCCTATTATTGCAAAAATCCCGATACCGATATTAGCATAGCGCAAGGAGATATACGTCAGGAAATATGCCAGTAGAAAGAAGATAAACATAACTCTGAATCCCGTTATAAACTCATACGGATACTTACCAAAGGGTGTGGGAATCGCTCTCCTCCACCTGACATTGGGATTAAATAAAACCATCAAAGCAGAGAGAATTATTAAGATTAAACCTTCCAACACCTTTCCCGAACAACATAGAAAGTACACAAAAGGGAACGCAATAGCAGTATTCTCCATAATCCGTATCCTGTAATAATCCTTCCTGGAGTAGGTGAGTTTTAGAAAGTCATGCTGCTCAGGATTACTCAGTAAACTGACAACCCATAAAGCAATAAACGGGTATATGAGACTGAACTGCTTAATATTAAAGAACATAGTGAAGGAAATAACCAGAAAAATGGAAACAGTCACCAGATAGTTGAGGATGGGATATCCCCCCATTCCGACAACCATGCGATGCAGCCTGCGAGCTTGTAACATAAGGTAGAATTTCAGCATCTTCCGAATCAGCCTCTCAACATTTTGATATTTCAATAAGTATATAATTGTATCAATGATATACGTGTCAAGACATTCATCAGAATGTAGTCTTTCTCTCTCCTTAAGCTAATCTGGCTTGCCTCCCTTATACTGCCCTAACAATCCCTATTTGAACATATAGGTATCTCAGCATCGGTTTACAGTTAGCAAAGCAACCCAGCCCAAGGTCAGAGCAGGATTACCTTATGTATGTAGTAATGCATCCACCTTTCTACACTTCTTTCATCGCCAGTTGTGTTCATTATTCATTCCTTAAACGATCCTACAGATATTAAAGGGGTTTCTAAGGGGTTTCTAAGGGAAAAGCCCTTATATACCCCTTACATCTATCTTGTATATCCAATGCATTTATTAAGGAATATGAGATGAACAAGCAATAGCCAGGTAACCTTCAGGAAATCGTAACTGCTTATAAATGAATACTCTCTGGGTAGATGCTTATTGAAAGCATTAAGCATCTAACAGGCATCTATTAAGATAGTAGTAAGACTGATTACTTGAAGGATACCGGGTAATCATGTGAGCATGGTTTAGATATCGGTTTGTAATGGAGGTAAGTGATTAGAATAGTGATATATAGCAAATCATTCCAAAACTACAGGGGAGATGTAAAATTAAAAAAGCACTTGACAGACTTACAGTGTAAGGTGGCTGTGTCTCAAAAAACACAGGAGTTAAACATGAAAAGATTATTATTGATACTTGCCATCGTGGTTATAGTGATGGCGAAGGCATTTTGCCAAGTACAAAACCAAACAAATATGAGTTCCGGGAAAGATTCTGCACAAAAGTACAAATTCTCCGTCAGCACGACATATTTATCGCTTCTCAATATTGGAGAGGAAAAAACAAATACGCAACATTATGAACTGCACATTGGATACAGACTTACCCCTAAGGACAAAATCGGTATCAAATTAGCTACGTGGAAAATGTTTGCTCCCATGGGCATGCCTATGCAAGAGCAACTTAAATTTGATGAAGACAATTTCTATCCGGGAAGGCTGATAGAAAGTGGTATTGGCGTTACGTATCAGCGGATGATTTGGAAGGGTCTATTTGTAACAACCGAAATACTCCCGCAATTAAAGACATATCTGGACGAAAATAACACTAAGCTTGGTAATGGCTTTAAGTTATATACTTCGTATCATATTGGGTATCATTTATCCTTTTTCAAAAACCGGGCTTATCTTGAACCACAAATTCATTGCCAATATTGGCCTATCGATACAAATGTACCACAAGCTTTCAAGGAAAAAGATGATCAATGGAATAACTACTTCCTCTTTGAACCTAATTTATATCTCGGGGTTAATTTCGAGTATTGATCTTTTAAAGTTGACTGGCGGGATTAGCTATGGAATAGTTTGTTTCGATTGATTAGTCAGTTTTAGCTTTTCCGAATCTTTACTAAAGAGGCATGAAGCTGCGACCTTATAAAAAGGAGCTTTTTGATATGGAAAAACGACCTCCGCTCTCAAAAGAACAAATCATTTCCAAAGCAATTGAAATTGCTGACAAGGGAGGCATTAATGCCTTGTCAATGAGGAAATTAGCCGGCGAACTGGATATTCAGGCTATGTCTCTTTATCATTATTTCAAAACAAAAGATGAACTCATTGCTCAAATGGCTGACACTTTGGTTATAGATATTTACTTTGAAGAAGATGATGACAATAACGTCAATGATTGGCGTACAATTATGCTAACCAGGGCAACATCGGCAAAGGCTTTATTCCAGAAACATGCATGGTTGCCTTTTGTATTGGATTCACAGATTCAAAGTGGCATTAAGCGACTCGAATATTTAAACAATTACATTGGAACTCTTCGTAAGGCGGGATTTCCCATTGAGCTTGCTTTAAGAGTAATCTCACTTATTGACGGTTATATTTATGGTCATTGCCGGCAATTGACTCATGTTTCTGACAGTGAAAAGCCACCGGAAGAATTGGCAGAGGAGTTTTCCAACAGCTTTGATGCTTCCGGATTTCCATTCTTAAATGAAGCTACTTCATTAGTTATGGAACATGGACACGATGCTGATGCGGATTTCCTATTTGGTTTAAACGTGATTTTAAATGGTATAAGTTTGGAGTTGGATTCACTGGTGTAATTAACCTAAGCGGACGATGAATCTTGATAAAAATACATCGTGCTGGAAACTAAAATCATAGCCTGCGCTGATTCTTAGGATAATTTCCGTTATTCTTTGACAAGGTATCACTCCTGCTCTGGACATTTATTATAATAAGCACTCCTCATACCTGAATAATTTTTCTTGACAGTTAGTGCACTTTGAAATACAAAGTACCTTGTCTTTACAAAGACACGGGAGATTTTCTAACAAGAGGAGATATTATGATCAGGAATTATGACTGTCACGAGCTTTTGGAGATTGGTTCGCTGGACCAGGTGATTCACACACCGGCAAGACTGATGATGATTATATCATTGTATCAGACCAATACTATGGATTTCATTCAGTTAATGAAACTTACTGAATTGACCTGGGGCAATCTTTCCACTCACCTGAGTAAGATGGAAGAAGCAGGTTATGTGATGATTACCAAGACGTTTAAAGGTAAAAGACCGCAGACTCTCATCAGTTTAACTGAGTCCGGACGTCAGGCATATCTGGGCTGGGGACACACCATTTTAAAAGCTCTGCCTGAAACAGTTATTCAGAAGCGTATTCCGGCAGCTGCAGATATGCGCTACAGTGAACAGCAGATTGCAACCTATGCCAGTGATAAAGAAATGCAGTCAACCACAACCAGAGATGTCTTTTTCCTGCCACGCTATCACCGTTGGGGTATGGAAATGCCACCGATTAAGGAGATGAACCCGCTTTCTTACTAGAAATATACACATAATTAACGTATAAATTGTTTTGAGGAGGTCCGATGAAATATCTGGACATTGCAATGAATACCGCTAAATCCTTAGGCGCAGATTATGCTGATATCAGGATTGAAAAATCCACAACACAAGCAATATATCTGCATAATTTGAGCCTGAAGAACACATCTACAGATATTACCAAAGGTTATGGAATCAGGGTCTTTAAAGATGGAGCCTGGGGCTTTGCTCATTCTAACAAATTTGATGCAGACCAGGTAGCTGCAACTGTGAAGAGAGCTTTGGAAATAGCGCTGCTCTCAGCCAAAGCCAAAAAAGGAGCAGGACTTACCCTTGCACCAGAACGCAGTTATATAGCTACATACCGTACTCCCATTCAATGTGACCCTTTTAATATCCCACTCAAAGAGAAAGTTGACCTTATGATGGAAGTCAACAGTATGATGATGAATTATGAAGGTATCAGACAAGCTGTATTTTACATTTTAGTCCAAAAGGACGAGAAACTTTTTGCCAGCACTCTGGGAACCAGACTGGATATCACAACCCAATTCATCAATCCGATGATAACTGCTACAGCAGTGATGGACGGAGACAGCCAAAGCCGTACCTTTGATGAGGGTGGAAGAGCTGTGGGTTGGGAATGGATTACATCCTTAAACCTGACTGAAAAAGCCCAGCAGATGGCAGAAGAAGCCATCATGAAAGTGAAAGCCGATACGCTGAAAGAAGAAGCACGCCGCAGCCTGATACTGGACCCGGGACATCTGGGTCTGACCATGCACGAATCAGTTGGTCATGCCACAGAATTGGACAGGGTTCTGGGTTGGGAAGCAGACTATGCGGGTATTTCTTTTGCTACACCTGAAAAGCTGGGCAACTATAAATACGGCTCAGATATTGTGAACTTTGTGGGTGATAATACACTGTGCGAAGGTCTTGCAACCGCAGGTTTTGATGATGATGGTGTCCCCGGACAAAAATGGCATATCATCAAAGATGGAATCCTGCAGGAATATGGCACCACCCGTGACACAGCTATGCAGATCGGGCTCAACTACAGCAGAGGCTGTTCCAGAGCAACCAGTTATTATAATCAACCAATAAACCGCATACCCAACCTCTATCTGATGCCAGGCAAAAAAGAACTCACACCGGCACAATTGATTTCCGATACAGAAGATGGTGTTTATATCCAGGGACGCGGTAGTTTCTCCATAGACCAGCACAGAGTTAACTTCCAGTTTGGCGGAGATTTATTCTGGGAAATTAAGAATGGAAAGCTGCACAGACCTTTGAAAAAGGTGCTCTATAAATCATGTAATCCCGAATTCTGGAACAGTTGCGATGCTATCTGTGATGAACGTTTCTGGCAGCCTTTTGGCGTGGTAAACTGCGGAAAGGGACAACCCAGCCAGACAGCCAGAATGACTCATGGAGCTGCTCTTGCACGCTTTGCCAATATCCGCGTGGGAGGTTCACAATGAAGACAAACTTTGAAGTCATCGCAGAATTCATCAAGAAGCATGTAACAGCAGACGATTACAATCTGCGTATCACAGCCCGTGACAGCCATGAAACCCGCTTTGCTCAGAATGCTATCACCCAACATATCGCCGGAGATAATATAGATATAGATATTGAAGTTGCTTATGAAAACAAGACAGGACGCTGTTCTATCAATCAGACTGATGAAGCTGCCCTGCTGGCAATGATTAAAACTGCTGAAGAAATGGCTATCATTAATCAGCCTGACCCTGAATATGTGGAAAGCGCAACCGCTCAGGAATATCCCCAGGTACACAATGCCATGGATGCTACTCTCAATCTGCCACCTGAACAAATGGTAGATATCATTCGCAAGTCCATTGCCAATGGAGAAAAACGCGGTGCTACCGTTTCAGGTATGACCGAAAAGCATCATCTGGAAGTCTTTAACAATACGAAGAAAGGCTTTCAGGGAAAATATGATATGACTGAGTTTGGTCATTCCATGACCCTGAAAAAAGACCAGATAGAAACAAAAGTCTCCTTCTCTTCAAAAGATTTTAATACTTTCAATCTTGATAAAGAGGTAGCTCTTTTAAATGAACAGTTTGATTCTTTAATCAATCAGCAACCCCATGCAGCCGGAAGAATTCCCGTAATTTTAAGACCTGCTGCTTTAATGGAATTCTACTGGTTTATGATGTGGATGATGAATCGCAGACAAGCTGATGAAGGTTTAACTGCTTTCACAGACCAGCTTGGCAAACAGTTCCTGGGTGAAAAGTTTTCTTTGATGTCCACCCTTACCATACCTGAATTGATTGCTACTCCCTATTCCTGGGATAATGTGGTTTCCAAAGAAACTTACTGGATTAGAAACGGTGTCGTAGAAACCATGCCTACCCCCAGATACTGGGCAAAGATGAAAAACCTGATACCTGCTTCACCTTTTAATGTATTCATTCCCGGTGGTGATGCCACTGAAGAAGATATGATGAAGCTGGTGCCGCGTGGCCTGATTGTTAACCGTTTCTGGTATATCCGCCCCGTAGATATGAAAGCAGGAGAACTGACAGGAATGACCCGTGACGGAGTACTCTATTTTGAAGACGGAAAGGTCAAGCATGCCGTCAACAATCTGCGTTTCAATGAAATACCTCATGACACCACCAAGCGCATTCTGGCTTTGGGAGAAAGTGTCTTATGCGATAGTTCAGTAAAATTGCCGACTGTCCTGGTTGATGATTTTAACTTTGTAGATACCACATCATTTTAAGTACTTTACCTCCAGAATAGGTTCGTCACTCTGCTACAGCGGAGTGGCGAACCTGAGTACTTGCTTTCACGATAGGGAGATGTTATGAAAGTTAAGTTTGGTTTTGCTTTTAAAATAAAACCGGGCAATGATGAAAAATTTGCCCTTTTGCTATGCCAGAGCATCAGACAATTTGGCAGCACTCAAAAGAATGCGCCGATATATGCCATGCTGCCCCGTAATGAAGCAGGGAAACTCAATCCCAAATCAGTTGATGAACTAAAGAAGCTTAATGTAAATATTGTCCCGTTTGATTATTACACTTCTGAACAAAAAATATATTATACAACCAAATCAATGGCTGCCGGAGCAGCAGAGATGTACGCCATCGGCAAAGTAGAGCAGCTCATCTATACTGATGTAGAGGCAATATTCCTGAATGACCCGTCACTGATGGCTCTGAATAAAAGCAAAAAGCTCGGCATCCGCCCTTTGGATATTCACAACATTGGTTCTCTTTGGGATGCTCCCTTAAATGACTTCTGGAGCACTATCTTCCGTATGTTGCAAGTGAACGAAAACAATGTTTTCCCTGTGATATCGACTGTCGATTCAGCTAAACTCCGTGCTTATTTCAATGCCTGTCTCATCACAGTTAAGCCTGAAAATGGTCTGCTGCAGAAATGGAGCAATAATCTTGCCCGGTTACGTGATAACCCAGTCTGGAATCAGTTCTTTGAAAGAGATGAAATGTATCGGATATTCCTGCATCAGGCAATCCTGACTGGTACAATTCTGGCAGAACTGAATGAGGACGAAATCGAACAATACCCGGTTCAGGTAAATTTTCCCTTATACGCTTATCCGCGTCACCCGCACAAACCAGAATGGATTAATGACCTTCTCACCTGCCGTCTGGATTTGCTGGGCACTGATGACTGCTGGAAAAGCTGGCTTCCTATGCGTGACCCTGTTAAGAGTTGGCTCATTTCTCAGGTTGACGAGCTTCAGTTGGAATTGCATTAAAGCCTTTCCCCACGCCTCATCATACCCAAGCTTCTTTGTTCCAAAAGCTTAAACATATTATTACCCTCCTCTGGCTTCAATTTTGCATTACATTATACTTGGCAGGTGTGTTCTGTTTTTACAATTGACAGAATAGTGCCTTTGTAACTGATGAAACACCTTACTAAATAAACAGGATGGTTACTGATGAAAAGTACTAAGAATAACTGCTTCCACGTTGTAAAATTTGTAACAATTACGTTATTTTTGATGTTGAGTGTGATCTCCCTCTCAGCACTTACTCTGATAAACGAGAATATTCAAAACTGGACAGCTCATGCTTCCTATGGCAATTTTACTCAGGTCATCCCTGCCGGCACAGTAAATCTTACCTCATGTTTAGTTCAGCCCAATGCTGTTGCATCCGGTACAGGTTCAGCCGGAAGGATACAATTACAAGCTGCAAATGGTATAGTTGAATTCCCCCAGCTTGCGTCTATCGGTCAGGTAGAATTTCACTTTGCCGCTGGCTCTACAGGAAGGTCGGTCATTCTGCAAAAACTTAATGATACCACCTGGGAAGATATTACAACTTTTTCCGGGATTACTGCAACAGGCGCTACTTTTTCCTATGATGTAAATATCTCAGTTCCGACTACGATCAGACTTGCCAGTCCCAGCCATGCGCTTTATATACATGATATCATAGTAACAGATTACCAGAGCAGTGAACTGCCGATTGTAACAACTTCAGCCGTTTCCAATATTACTTACGATTCAGCTACTTGTGGTGGTAATGTCGAATTTGCCGGAACATCCGCAATTATAGCAAAAGGGGTTTGCTGGAATACTTCCCCGAGCCCTGACTTAACTAGCAGCTTTACTTCTGATGGCACCGGTATTGGAGTCTATGTCAGTAATTTTACAGGTTTAAATCCTGATACCGACTATTACGTGAGAGCTTATGCCACTAATAATTCCGGCACAAGTTACGGAGAAGACGTGTCTTTCCATTCAGGTAATATCGGAGTACCTTCCACTCAGGCAACCGGGCTTGTCTTCTATCCCGGCAATAATTCCATTCAGGCTACCTGGACTCCGGGCAATGGAGCCAAACGTATCGTCAAAATCAGCAACGCAAATAGTTTTACCATCCCTGCTGACGGCAATGAATATACTGCGAATTCTGTCTATGCCGGCACCGGTCAGCAGATTATATATAATGGCGCTACTCAGATAGTTGAAGGGCAGCCTATAAATGCAGTTACCGTCACAAATCTTGCACCTAATACGACATATTGGTTCAGAGTCTTTGATTATAATGGTGGCGGCATATCCACTTTATACAATACTCAAACTGCTTCTGGCAATCCTGCCAGCGTAACTACACTAAATTCAATAGTCTCAGGTTACTATGAGGGTATAACCGGAACGGGTAGTACACTGAAAACCAACCTCAGCAACCTGATTAGAAGCACACACATTACTGAATTTTCCTATGACGGTGTCTGGACTCAGCTTCAATATACTGACGAAGACTCAGTCAATACAAACAATATTATCGAAGAATATACCGGCTGGTCTGTCCCCAAAAGCTATAATGGCGGTGGAACATCCCAATGGAACAGAGAACATACATGGTCAAAAAGCCATGGTGACTTTGGCGAAAGCGCTCCTGCCGGAACAGACTTGCATCATCTCAGACCCGCTGATTCCACAGTCAATTCATCCAAAGGAAACAAAGACTTTGATGATTGCTCTGCTACGGGTAGCCCTGTAACGGATAATTCACCTTATACAGGATACACTGGCACTACAGGTTGTTATACCAGCACCAATGCCTGGGAACCACGCACCGTTGAAAAAGGCGACATTGCCCGCATGATATTCTATATGGCAGTACGTTATGAGGGTGTAGATACTTCTTATAACCTCGAAATGGTAGATGTAACACCATCTACTACGAGCAGTGCGCCATATTATGGCAAGCTCTCAACTCTGTTGCAATGGCATCTGCAAGACCCGCCCGATTCATGGGAAAGACGCAGAAACAACCGTATCCAGGAACGTCAGGGTAACCGTAATCCTTTCATAGACCACCCTGAATTTGTTAATCTGATTTGGGCGCCTTCCATTACTGCGGCAACTAATACAGACTCCGTAAGCTTCAGAGCAAACTGGACTCCTGCTGTTAATGCAACAGGCTATTACCTGGATATATCCACGGACAGTCAATTTACCAATTTTGTACCCGGCTATCAGAATTTAAATGTCAATAATGTTACCAGTTACCTCGTAACAGGTTTATCCACTAATCAGACATATTACTATAGATTGCGTTCGTTTTTTACCTCAGGATACAGTATGAACTCCAATGTGTCCTTTGTTCATCTTAGCAATGCTCCTTATTCAATTGCGTCCTTTACTGCCATGGTAAATAGTCAGAATGCTATAGTTTTGAACTGGGTCACAGATTATGAAACCGATATTTTGGGATATTCCATTTTACGCAACCTTTCAGACAATATTGGCAGCGCAAATATCATCACTACAGAGCTGATTCCTGCCACCAATACATCAACAACCGCAAACTATACATTTACAGATGCTGATGTCATCACCGGTAATACATATTACTACTGGCTGAGTAATGCAAACCTGAACGGCACTACAGACATTCACGGACCAATCTCCATCATCTTTACCGGTAATGATGATGATATCTTGCTACATCCTCAGACAACTATCAGCCGCATTTATCCTAATCCTTTCCATCAGAGCACATCTGTGGAACTGAACATGTCCAAGACTGAAACTGTCCATGTTAGTATCTATAACCTCAAAGGTCAGTGCGTCAGAACAATCTATAATGGAACCAAGTCTGCCGGACTGCATACTCTATCCTGGAACAGTAAGGACAATAACGGCAATATCTGCACACCGGGTATCTATTTCCTTAAATTAGATAATGGCAGACGCATCTCTCAGAGGAAATTGATTCTTTATTAAACCACCCAAGGGCTGACTTCAGGCTGGGATTAAGCTTTTCTTATAATCCTGTTCTCATCTTAAATTGTGTTTGGTAGCTGTCGGGTAGACGCTTGGATAACCCATAGTTAATGAACTAAGGAACTCGGCAGCAGCGACCATACTACAAGAATGGATATTTTAAGGACAGAACAGGATTTATCATATACATGAAAAACATCCTGTATGATAAGCTAGCCGGTGAGATAAGTTACTTTCCTTAGAAGAATATCTGTTTTATCAATTGATAATTGTTCTGTGAAAAGGGGATAAATCCCAAACAACAATTAGTGATTTTAACAATTGACATAAAATAACTACTTCCAATAGTAGACTTCATGAAGAAAATAATAATATTTGCCGCCGTTATGTTGACAGTCTCTTTCTTTATTGTAGGTTGCGATAAAAACAAAGATGAAGAAACTAAGTATCATTTTTCCTCGTATGCTGCTTATCAGGATTGGGTGGAATCTCACTCCTGGGTAGTCCTTTGTGAAATTGAAACACCTATAGAGAAATCCGATACACTAAGTGCATCTCTGATTATCTGGAAATGTGATGATGACTCCCCGCAGAACTATCAGCCAAGTGATTTTACCTTCAAGGTCAATGGTATCACTTTTCCTTTAGAAACCACTTATGACAAATCGAAGGGTTACTATTTCTGGGTAAACGGATTATACATTCTGAATACATCAACTCAAGTGAATTTCCAGTTGTATCAAAACGAAGTGTGTCTCCTTAATAAAACGCTTGCCAGACCGGATTTTCCTGATGTGACTATCCATGATAATACAACTCCTGAAAACGGTTTTATTGTGGATAAAATTACCTGGACAGTTCCGACCAGCCCTGATTATCAGATGCTGGAGATTAACACATTTTTGTCCGTTTCCGAGTATCCTCCCTTTACGGAAAATGTGATGCTGAATGGCAAAACCAGAAGTTATACACGCCCGGCGGATGATCCGTCGTATGAGTGGTATTTCTCTTCCAGGATTAGCGGGTATAACGTTGGTGAACAAAACGGAAATGCAGTTGTTCTATCAGCCGGAGACTTTGAATTTATAGGGTTTAAGTAGGCAGATTAGAAATGAATCAATCGGGTGGATAATATGAAAACGATCCTGATATCGGTATTGATAATAATCCTGATGATTATCAGCTCTGCTTCACTTTACTGCAAGAGCTTTCCAATGGTAAAAGCAGCCTTGAATGCCGGCTTGGTAAATGGCGGTTCCGTTGGTATCGAAATCAAACAAAAGGATGCTCCCAATCTACAAAGCTTTGTGAACGCATATTATCTGCATAGTGGTTTTGTAGAGTATGGCGGCATGAACTATGAAATCCGTAATTTTAAGACCGACAGGTTTTATACTATAGTATCCGGAGGCGTTGATTATGGAAAAATCGGAACTTTAATGGGTTCTCCGGGCGGCTCTAATGAAGATGACAATGAGTACAGTACCTTCCTGATGCCCCATATAACCTTCGGGATAGGTTATCAGGTGCCGATGAGTAAAGCCAGCCGGATGTTTTTCGAATGGGATATCGGACTCAAAGCCTCAATTACGAATATCAATATCGGGATGACGTTTTAGTAATGTAAGGTAGTATTTTAAGTGCCAAATAGAAAATATGTTATTTTTGGGATTGCTTTCATTTTAGTAATCCTTGGGGATTTCCCTTTATTGCATGGTGATTTACAGGATTGGCTGTTCATAGTTTTTTACATTCTAAGATGGTTACTAACTGCCTGGATAATTATTGCTTTGTTTATGGGTAGCAAAGATTTGAAGCCTTTAATCCTTGGTGTTCTCACACCAACTGTAATTGTGCTTGTATTGAAAAACTTTCTCCATCTTTTCTAATGAGAATACAAATATCACTTTAATCCGGAAGCATGCAGGAGCTTTAATACTATGATTCATTGATTATCTACAATAAATTGCACCGCAGACTGAAAGCTACCCTCGCCTGTTTGTTTCTTATCGTTTTTATTCCATTCAGATGATTTTTTGTCAAAGAAGTTGATATCCAGCGTTTGGTTTATATTAACATGTTCATCATAAATAAAGTAGGCGTCACCATAATCATCCACAACCTTGATATCCCAATCGCCGTGTCCCACTGTCCAGATAGCAGAATTACCGTTATACAGATTACCGTTCAGAACATCTGCACCCCAGGAACTACTGGATACCGGGGAAAAATATATATTCTGGATAGAATAAGAGGAATTGTTGTTGATCTTGATTGCCCCACCATCGGCACTAGCAGTAAAAGTAGAAAGTTCATCGCTATTAATCGGAATAGTTGCATTATCAGAAAAGACATAAAGTCCTTCATAATCAAAACTGGTGTGACCGGATTCTCCATCTGGAAGAGACACTCTGAAAGTATCATAAGAATTTGAGTCAAGACTTATGGAAGACTTACCGTTAAACGTTATATACAACGTGTTATCACTATTATTGTTAATTCTAAGCCTGCCGCAGTCTGCATATAAATCATAGATGGAAGTATGGTCTGTAGCAATTTCAATTGTATCGTTGCCATTATCTATGTATTCGCCTGAATAGGAAATGTGTGCGGTTACAGATTTACCCGTATCAACGGTCAATGTACTGTGACTATGTGCTTGAATCGTTACAGAATGCCCGTTGGCTACCGAAACAGTAGCTGTCCCATTTGAATAATTGTTTATGGTTAGATATCCTTCCTGAGATGAGGTAGTATTTGAGCAGGAAAGAAAAATCAGACTGAATGCAATTCCCAGCAAGATTAAGTAAACTTTCATGTTAACCTCCAGGTTAATTTGAAGTAATAATGTTATCTATAACTATGTTACAAGCAGAATGGCAAAATCCCTTGATTGAAGTTATATGTATATCTATAATCTAATCGGAAAGCTTCGTAAACCAATGACGAATGAAGGGTTTGGAGATAAAGCACACATTATAAACTGCTTGACAAAAGGATTGATACTCAAATCCGTGTATGCTATTATAAAATCAATAGTTTGGCTGTAATCTATTCCTTAGAATGGACAAGAAAACGCTGATAAGTACAAACAGACTATATATTATAGATCCATTCTAAAGAATGGGATACCTAAAAAAAAAACAAGGAGGAAAGGATGGAATATCCATTTCAGGACATTGAGAAAAAATGGCAGAAAATCTGGCAGGAAAAGAGAATATTCAACGCTTTAGACAAGACCGATAAGAAGAAATACTATGTCTTAGCCATGTTTCCCTATCCCTCCGGCATCCTCCATTGCGGACATGTGTCCAATTATTCAATCAGTGATGCGATTGCCCGTACCAAAATGATGGAAGGTTACAACGTGATGTCACCGATGGGGTTTGATTCCTTTGGTATGCCGGCAGAAAACTATGCCATCCAGAATAATTCCCATCCCCGCCTGACTACTGAGGATTGTATAGCAGCTATGCATAAACAATTCGATAGTCTGGGATTTTGTCTGGACTGGGAAAGAGAAGTAAGCACCTGCCGTCCCGAATATTACAAATGGGGGCAATACATCTTTAAAAAGCTGTATGAAAAAGGGCTGGTATATCGCAAGAAAAGCTTCCAGAACTGGTGTGATGATTGCCAGACTGTACTGGCAAATGAACAGGTGGAAGATGGTAAATGCTGGCGCTGCGGCTCACAGGTTACTCAAAAAGACCTGGACCAATGGTATTTTAAGATAACCGAATATGCGGAAGAACTATTGGACTTCGGCAAAATGATTGAATGGCCAGAGCGTGTAATGACCATGCAAAAGAACTGGATTGGCAAGAGTTTTGGTACAGAAATAGATTTCAGGCTTGAGGCGTCAGGAGAACTCGTTAAGGTCTTCACAACCAGACCTGATACTATCTTTGGCGTTACCTTTATGGCATTGCCACCGGAACACCCCTATGTGCAGAGATGGCTGGCTGAAGAGCCTGATAACAAAACTCTGCATGATTTTTGCCATAAGGTCATTAATGAAGACAAAATCGCCAGAACTGCCGAAGATACAACCAAAGAAGGTATTTTCTCCGGCAGATGCTGTATCAATCCTGTGAACAAAGGAAAAGTACAAATCTGGATAACAAACTATGTGCTGATGGATTATGGCACAGGCGCTGTGATGGCTGTTCCTGCTCATGATCAGCGGGATTTTGAGTTTGCCAAAAAGTATAATATTCCAATGAAGATAGTTATTCAGAATAAAGAGCATGACCTTGTTTTGGACAAGATGACAGAAGCCTATACAGAACCGGGTTGGCAAGTTAATTCAGCCCAGTTTGACGGTATGGAAAGCGAAACTGCCAAGCAGGCTATTACCGAATGGATGACAGCTCAGAACATGGGTAAAAAAACGATAACTTATCGTCTGAGAGATTGGGGTGTTTCCAGGCAAAGATATTGGGGAAATCCCATTCCTGTAATCTATTGTGATGATTGTGGAGTGGTGTTGGTCCCTGACCATGATTTACCAGTTTTGCTGCCTGATAATGTCCAGGTCGGTAAGACAACCCGTAATCCTTTGTTGTCTGTACCGGAATTTGTAAATACCGTCTGTCCCAATTGTGGAAAAGCTGCACGCAGGGAAACCGATACAATGGATACGTTTGTGGATAGCAGTTGGTATTTTGCCAGATATGCTGATTCTAAGAATACAACTGAGCCTTTCAGTAAGGAAAATGCTCAATACTGGTTGCCTGTTGACCAATATATAGGTGGAATCGAACATGCCGTCATGCATTTGCTGTATGCCAGATTCATTCATAAGTTTATGCGTGATCTGGGTTGGGTGAACTGCGATGAACCATTTGCCAGACTATTGACTCAGGGTATGGTTACAAAAGACGGTGCCAAGATGTCAAAAAGTAAAGGTAACGTCGTAGACCCGAAGTATATTGTTGACCGCTTTGGTGCAGATACACTGAGAGTATTCCTGATGTTTGCATCTCCACCCGAAAAAGATGTGGAATGGAGTGATGATGGCATAATGGGAGCTTTCAGATTTCTAAACCGGGTATGGCGTTTGATTGATACTTATCAAGATGCTATTCGCAAAGGCATGAGCTGTTGCCAATCAGGAGAGGAGCTATCAGAACAATTTAAGGAACTGCGCTACAGTTCACATCATACTGTGCAGAAATGGCTGGAAGACGTAGGTAAAAGAATGCAATATAATACAGCGATTGCCGCTGTGATGGAGCATCTGAATAATGTAATGTCCATCAAGGAACCGAATAAACTTAACAATACAGAACTGGCAGTATTTGCCAGAGCCTGTGGTATTATTCCAGGACTGCTCTATCCATTTGCACCGCATGTAGCTGAAGAGCTATGGCAGCAACTGGGTAACAAGACATTGCTGCACGAATCAGGCATGCCTTCATATAATCCGGAGTTTCTGATCAGAGATACAATCTCGTATGTTGTCCAGATAAACGGTAAACTCAGAGGTAAGATGGATATTCCCGCCGATACTCCTGAAGATAATGTCAGAGAAATGGCTCTTGAGATTGACAATGTTAAAAAGACTCTTGAGGGAAAAACCATTCGCAAGATTATCGTAATCCCCAATAAAATGGTCAGCATCGCAATATCAGAATAACACATATTAATAATTAATCAAGGGCTGTCAGCTAATACTGGCAGCCCTTTTTTTTGAGCTGATAAAATTTGCTTGACTACTGACACGCGTTAAAATAATTAATAAACAACTACAAAAAGGAGCTTGAAGTATGGAAATCGTACTGGAAAGTTTATATAAGCAGGTATATGATACAGATTTAATCTCAATCGGTATTACTGATTTACAAGGCAAATTTATTGTGGTCAATAAAACATGGTGTGATAAAATCGGGTATACACCTGAAGAAGCGCAATCTCTACATTTACAAGATATAACCTTACCGGAAGAATTTGAATCCAATAAAACAAATTATGCCAGGCTCATCAATGGCGAGATTGATAACTTTCAGAAACTGAGACAATATTTAAGGAAAGACGGAAGCAGCTTTTGGGCGAGATTGACTGTCTCCACGATAAAAAATACAGAAAATACGATAATTGCAGTACTTGGTATTTTTATTGATGTAGATGACCAAATCAGAAATGAGCGATATCTGAAAGAAATCAATGGTAAATTAAAACAAGCTAACCTGGAAATCAAAAAAAAGAATGAAGAACTACAGCAGACCTATTTCAAATTGGATGAATTAGCCCGAACAGATACTTTAACCGGCTTACCCAATAGAAGACAACTGGATGAACATCTGGAAATTGAAGTCAAACGCTCCATCCGTTCGAAGCATGAGTTTTCTATATGTATCGCAGATATAGACGACTTTAAACAAATCAATGACAAATATGGTCATGATATGGGTGATATTGTTTTAAAGGATCTGGCAGAGATTTTCAGGACTAGTACCCGTACTACTGATATAGCCGGACGTTGGGGCGGAGAAGAATTTATGTTCATCTTACCGGATACACCCAGTGTCGGTACATTGATATTGATGGAAAGAGTGCGGCAGGCAGTGTTAAATCACACTGCTCAAAAGGGAGATCTTAGCTTAAAAATCACTATTACTCTCGGCTTTAGTACATTCTATCCGGACAGTAATCTTGAAGTAGTTGTTAAACAAGCAGACCTGGCTCTATATGCCGGAAAGAAAAGCGGTAAGAATCTGGCAGTTTGTTACCGCAAAGAACTGGAAACAATCCACTCTGTAAAGATATAAACACATCTATCTTAATTAAAAAAAGGGTTGCTTATCCAGCAACCCTTTTTACTTAATATTGATTTTATAAACCTAGACTCCCCTGGGAAATCCGGTCTGTTTCTTATTGCGTAATTCGTGCAAATCATCCAGCCTGGTATTGATAACAAAATCTGCCTTATTAGCTTCAGATTTCAGGACATCAGGCTTGATGAGCATTTCTGATGATTGCAGGAATTGGTCAGCCTTCTGATTCCAATAAATTGTTTCAACCAGATTAGCTGAAATCCAGTTCAAATCAAAAGTGAGCTTTAATATCTGATTGAAGATATCACTTTTGGCAGGATTATTGAATTGCGTGACAATACCCACATTGGCAAGAGCTTTGCCCTCAATCTCCAGATATGTAGGCTGTGGAATCAGTAAATCTACAGGTGCAGACTCTTCAAAGAAAGGCATTACTGCTACTTTGAATGCAGCATCATGCTTACATTCAGGATAGGCTCCGTAGCTAAAGATAAAATCAGCTTTTTCTTCACTTGCTTTGATACCCAGTGCCAGCATCCCGGAAAGATTGGGGAAATCAGAAGTCATCAGCACATTGCAATCACATGTGCTTACCTGTGATGCTTTCTGCCATAATTCATATGCTTCAGCTTCGTTGAGATGGTTGATATTGTAAACAAATAACATATTCATATCAACTTTTAGTTCATCCATATTCTCATATATTTCATCAGCAAAGTGATTATATCCGGCTTCCACAGGATTAACCAGAATCAGCTTCTTACCCTGTCGTTGATGCAAGCGTATAATTGTCCTCAGAGTATGGCTAACCTCACCCACTACCACATAAGTATCATACTTCTCCAGCTGGTAGTAAGGTTTATCCGTCGGATATGTGGGCCACAAACTGTCTGTAAACATTGATTTATAGCCATTCGATGCAATAAAGCCGCCTGTATTCTGAGCAATTCTCTTAAAAAGTAACATCTCTTCCAGAGTGACCATAGGAGTAATTTCGAAACGCTTTCTCTGTGCACCTCTTACATTACCTTTGATCAAATTCACTGCTTCAATCCAGGGAATGGCTTTCCACCCATCAGCAGTTTTCTGCATAGGGGTGGTCAATCTTTCCTTACTGAGCATACTTTGCCAACCGAAGCGTCCATTGAAACAGATATTTCTGCCATTAAATCCTTCGTTAACCACACCCTTATCATCTTCACCGGGAGTTGTAATGCGAACGATTCTGGTAGTCTCAGTTTCAACTTTGATTGAGCAACCTGTTCCGCATAATCCGCAACTTTGCATGACAGGTTCTCTGAGCAATGGATTGAGTTTATAATAAAGGTTTCTTTCTACCAAGGCTCCCACTGGACATACATTTACGCATTTTCCACAGGATTCGCAACCTGTCTCAGTCAAACTAAAACCAAATTCAGGAGCAACTACAGTCGGGAAGCCGCGATAGATATAACCAAGTACAGCTGCACCCTGGATTTCTGCGCAGGTTCTGATACATCTACCGCAATTAACACACTTATTGGCATCTCTCAAAATATATGGATGCGAAGCATCAATCGGGTGATGATTTACACTGCCAAAGAAACGAAGGGGGTCTACGTCATAATCTGAAGCATATTTACGCAGGAAGCAGGTTTCATTAACCTGACAACCGCATTCCAGGCAGCGTTCAGCTTCAAGCTTAGCCTGTTCAAGCGGGAAGCCTGTCTCTACTTCCTCAAAAGTGCTTTTCGCTTTGGTAATCTCAATTTCAGGCATGTGCACACGCGGACGGCAGTCAAACTGCTCATACTCTTTCTTGGAAATATCTTTGACCTTGAGTCCTTTTTTGGAATCAAAGCGTGCTTTAGGCGGTTGCATTGGCATACCTTGCAGATATTTGTCTATCATCTCTGCTGCAGTCCTGCCATCGGCAATAGCTTCTATAGCAGTGGCAGCACCGCGTCTGAAGTCACCACCGGCAAACACATTCTTGAGTCCGGTATACATATTATCTTCATTCACAATAGCGGTTGACCATCGACTGATTGGGAAGATTGTACCGTCAATGTGATTTTCAGGCATATTGAGAGCATCAGTATCGGGAACCTGAGAGATAGCAGCAATGATATTATCAAACTGTACATTAAAATACTCTCCGGTAGGCTCCGGACGTCTGCGTCCGCTGCTGTCAGCTTCTCCCAGTTTCATCTTTTCTATTTTAACTTCATTGAGCTTGCCATTCTTTCCGATATACTCCACAGGATTGGAAAGCATGTAGAAGATCACACCTTCATGTTCAGCAGCTTCAATTTCAAAAGGCTCAGCCGGCATTTCTTCTTTAGTACGACGATAAATAATACTTACCTCTGCACCTAAGCGGACAGATGTCCGGGCACAGTCTATGGCTGTATTACCACCACCCACGATGGCTACTTTCTTACCGAGCTTGGGTGTATCACCCATTGCCCATGCTTTGAGGAAATCCACTCCCAGATAACAACCTTCCAAATCACTGCCTTTAACAGGCATCGGAACAGCTTTCTGAGCTCCAATTGCCATATAAACTGCATCATAACGGGAGCTTAATTCATCAAGAAAGAAATCTTTACCCATCACAGTATTGTATTGAATCTTCATACCATTGGAGCACATCAGCTCAATCTCTTTATCCAGCGTTGCTTTGGGCAGACGGTATTCCGGAATACCATATCTCAGCCAACCACCGGCAGCAGGTGAAGCTTCATACACATCGACATCATAGCCGTTATTGGATAAGTAATATCCACAGGTAAGTCCAGAAGGTCCGCCACCGACAATGGCAATCTTCTTGCCTTTGGAGGGAAGTTTCTCAGGAACGTATGTCCAATAATCATTCAGGTCTTCATCAGCAGCATATCTTTTTAGCTGTCTGATAGCAATCGGATCTTCCACAAGCTGGCGTCTGCATTCTTTTTCGCAGAAAGCAGGGCACACTCTTCCGATTGAAAGAGGCATGGGAAGCTTATCTTTGATAACTTTGACAGCTTCGTGGTATTGACCGTTAGCTATCAAGGAAACATAGCTCTGCACATCCACATGGTCAGGACAGGCAATCTTGCACGGGGCTTCACAATCAGCATAGTGGTCACTAATCAGCAGTTCCAGAGCCATTTTACGAGCCTGTATAATATCTTCACTATCAGTGGTGATTTCCATACCATCTGTGAGATATGTTCCGCAGGAGGTAACAAAACCTCTGCGTCCTTTTACTTCAACTGCACAAACCCAGCATGAACCGTAGGGCTTGAGCTCTTCATCATGACACAGGGTGGGTATTTCTATTCCGTTTTTCTTTGCCACATCCAGAATGGTCATCCCGGTCTGGGCTGTGACTTTCTTTCCGTTTAAAGTTACTTCTATTTTTGGCATTTTATCACTCCCTATACCTTCGTAACTGCTTTGAACTTACAGCTTGTAAAACAAGCTCCGCATTTGATGCACTTGCTCTGGTCAATCACATGCGGTTGTTTAACAGTTCCGCTGATGCATTTAACCGGGCATTTGCGTGCACATGCTGTGCAGCCGATACACTTGTCGGGAATAATCTCATACTTGAGCAATGCCGTGCAGCTATGCGCCGGACACTTTTTATCCACTATGTGAGCAAGATACTCATCCTTAAAATATCTGAGCGTAGTAAGAACAGGATTGGGAGCAGTCTGTCCCAGTCCGCAGAGGGAACCTTTGATGATATTAACAGCCAGTTGTTCCAGCTTTTCAATATCAGCCATTTCGCCTTTACCTTCTGTGATACGGGTCAGGATTTCCAGCATGCGGCGAGTACCGATGCGGCAGAAAGTACATTTCCCGCAGGATTCATTCTGGGTGAAGTTGAGGAAGAAACGCGCAATATCAACCATGCAGCTATCTTCATCCATAACCACCATACCGCCTGAACCCATGATAGCACCGGTTTTATTAATCGAATCATAATCAACGGTTGTTTCCAGCAAGCTGGCAGGCACACATCCACCGGAAGGTCCGCCCAATTGTACACCTTTAAACTTTTTGCCGTCTTTGATACCGCCACCGACTTTATAAATAACGTCATGCAGCGTCATACCCATGGGAACTTCTATCAAACCGCTATTAGCAATCTTACCGGCTAAAGCAAATACCTTTGTCCCCGGTGATTTCTCTGTGCCAAACTTACGATAAGCCTCTGCCCCATTGGTAATAATCCAGGGGATATTTGCCCACGTCTCAACGTTGTTTATATTGGTGGGTTTACCCCAGAGACCTGATTCAGCAGGAAAAGGAGGACGTATGGTGGGCATACCGCGCTTACCTTCAATGGATTGCATCAGAGCAGTTTCTTCTCCACACACAAATGCGCCTGCACCTTCTTTGATGTGCAGGTCAAAATTGAAGCCAGTACCCATGATATTGAGTCCCAGATAGCCCTTGGCTTCGGCATCTATTAAAGCTTTACGCAGATGTTTTATCGCCATCGGATATTCAGCACGTACATAGAGATAACCTTCATCCGAGCCCATGGCATAGGCACCGATTATCATGCCTTCAATGATGGCATGAGGGTCGCCTTCCAGAGTTGACCGGTCCATAAATGCTCCTGGGTCACCTTCGTCAGCATTACAGACCACATACTTTTTATTACCTTTGGCATTAGCGGCAAACTGCCATTTCATACCTGTACTGAAACCAGCGCCACCACGGCCACGCAGACCGCTTTCTTTGACTATATCAATGATGTTTGATGGTTTCATGCTCAGTGCTTTTTTTAGAGCTTTGTATCCGCCCAATGCTTCATAATCTTCCAGACTTTCAGGGTCTATCACACCGCAATTGCGCAAGACTATTCTCTGCTGATTGGCAATCAGTTCATTATGAACCGCTGCTTCTTTCTCATGCAGGATTATATTGTGATATTCCAGTTTATCATTTAAGTAACCATCCAGAATGGATTGGATATCTTTGGCTTCAACCTTGCCCAACATGACTTTCGGCTTGCCTGCTCCGCTTAGTTCCAGAACAGGTTCTTCAAAGCACATACCGATACAGGCAGTCTTCTCTATCTTGACAGACATTTTGTTGTCATTAACAACTTTCTTCAGCTCAGTCCAGACAATGTCTGCACCGGCAGCAATTCCACAACTTCCCAAACCCAATTTTGCTATTATCTTTTCCATGGCTTATTCCTTGGCAAACTTGCCGATAACAGCGGGAATAGATTCGGGAGTCAGCTTACCATAAGTCTGGTCGCCAATCATGATAACAGGTGCGAGTGAACAGCAGCCCAGACAGGCTACTTCCAATACTGTAAACTGTGTATCAGCCGTGGTATCTTCAGTGCCTTCCAGTTTCAGATGTTCTTTGATGGCATTCAGGATACCATTGGCTCCTGAAACGTGACAAGCTGTGCCCTTACACACACGAACAATGTATTTGCCCTGTGGTTTGAGGCGAAACATGGAATAGAAGGTTGCTACTCCAAAGATTTCAGCCGCGGAAACACCAGTCTGCTCTGACACATATTTCATAGTGTCTTTTTTCAGATAGCCTTCCAATTGCTGAACTTCCTGCAGGAGAGGGATTAAAGCGCCGTGTCTGCCTTTGAACTTGGACAGAATGGCATCCAGTTCTTGCCGTGAATTCTGCATGGCAACTCCTTTTTGTACTTTTATTTACTATATATATTTTTATTATCCGAATTGAGTGCAACTCAGGATTAAGAAAATGCTATAAATCTACAACCATCCTGAGCTTATTATTTCGAAGGCAATTTGCAGCTAATTGCTTAAATGTCAATGGAAATCTTGGCTTTGAGGTCAGTTGCATTAGTTTACAATCGTGATTTTCCTGGTAATCTTTTGTCCGTTCAGATGTGCAGAAATCATGTATATGCCTGATGGCAATCGTTCGCCAAACTTACTGTTAATATCCAATTGCTTTTTGAATTTACCGGCAGGATAATACTCGTCTAATATAGTGCCAATTCTCTGCCCTTTGGTATTATAAATCTCCAGTCTGGCTTTACCGGGCTGTTTGAAATCCAGATTAATATGCAGTTCACCTTTGCCCGGATTGGGATAAAAGCTGATATCAATTGATGTAGACTGACTTACAGTATCATTATCTATTTGTCCATTTACTAAGTTGAGCTTTGCCAGATAATATCCACCCTCAGGCATTCTGCCACCTACTAAATAGTAGTTTGTCGGATTGGATTCCTGATCCCAATCTGTAGCATGAGAAAGGCAGTTTTTACCCAAATCCCCAATTCCGGGTAATTCCCTTTTCCATAATAGAGTTCCGGTCGTATCCATCTGACAAATATACTGTTTTCCCTCTTTGATATAAGCAAAAGCAACCCAGGGACCCCAGACATCCAACGGAATTGCTCCGATATAGCTGTCTAAAGACATTGTATAGATATCTACTAAGCTGCGCGACTGATATCTGGATATGTGCAGAGTTTTATTGTTGTCTTGATAAGAAATAAATATTGGTTTGTATACAGGTCCTCTCGGGCAACACATTAAAGGAGTAGTAAATTGTGTAAATGGTGATACCCCTACTGTCTCTGTCAAATCATCCAGCCAGAGCAAATTGTTATTGTTATCCACTAAGACAATTCTACTTGTATGGTTTTCTGCTTCACCGATTATCAGAAACCCTTCATCTATTTTAGCAACTCCGCTTACACGTAGCAAACTTTGCAAGAATATCAATTTACCATGTGCATCATTATAGCCAAAATCATCAACTTCTAAAATAAAGCATGTATTAATACCATTTACGACTGCAATACCGCCTATCAGATAATCCTCAAAATCCCATAAACGATGATAGCTATTTCCTATAACGGTGGGAAATTCTAAAATTGCATCAAATTCTACCGGCAGAAAATTCCCGTTGAAGTATTCATAAGTGCTTTGATCTGCTGTGCAATATCGCCAATTTAAATACCACCTTAGTGAATCCGGTGAGTATTTAATTGTTGGGGTCACGAGTTTATATCCCATAAGGTTTAGCTCGCAAACCCCGGAGGATAAAGCCTGTGGTTCGCCAATATAAGCCGTGGAATAATCGCTTATCAAATCTCCAAGAGAATTAGTGCTTTGAACCCTGGTGAAAGATGAATCAGTCTGAGTGTTTACCCCTTCCAGAACAACTATATAGGGACTTGAATTTGTCATGCTGCAAATTGTCCTAACGCTTGTTATCGTCTCATTGGGATTGTTATAGTTTCTGAGAAAAGAGCCCTCTGCATTGCAAAAGCTGAATAAAAAGGCTATTAACGAGGTCATTACTGCTTTATATGCTATTCTACTCATATACATGCAACTCCTATAGATAAATGATAGATTTTGCACAAACGATTATTTTGTCAAACCTTATTTCTATCTCCAATATTGAAGCTGTAACATTGCTCTTTCAGTTCTTAAACGATCCTTAAGATTAACGTCATATTTATAAGGGGTATCTAAGGGCTAACCCCTTAGATACCCCTTATAAACCTCTTTGAAATCTGTTGGATTTATTAAGGAATTGAAGGATATTCAAACGGTAGCTTGGATGTGGTGCTAATAGTAAATCCCAGCGGGATGAAACGTATTAACGCCGGGCTTTGAGCCCGGCGTATATCCCGCAAAATTAAGTGCCGTAGGTACGAAACATTACCCCCCTCATGTCGGGTAGTGATTTGTGCCGTCCCGATGGGACTAAAGTTGAGGGGGATTACTTTCGCCGGGCTCAAAGCCCGGCGTTACCATGTGTCGTCCCGTTGGGACTAACTAATATTATTAATTTGAAAAATGGAAATTGTTACTGAGCTTAATTGATCCATTATTGCCCTTATTAGGTCTTTACTTGTTGTTTGGACGCTGCTGCCGAGTTCCTTAGACAGGGGTCTAAGGAAAGTCCCAGGTTCTACCATGCAGCTATGAGGCACAATTTAAGAGCAGAGCAGGTTTAGATATGAATATAAAGAGTTGCATAGTATTGCTGCACTTCGTTCCGCATTTTCAGGTAGTGGATTTCCACCTTCGCGGGAATGACTGACAATTGCTATTGCTACAAGTAAGCGGTAAGTAATCAGTCTTATCATCATCTATGTATTCACCTGCTTGATGCTTAGTGATTGTAGTAAGCATCACCCGGGTGGACCCCGGGAGGATAGTAAGACTGATTACTTGAAGGATAAGTGTAGGAAGCCAGGATAAAATGGAGTTTATTCCGGAAAACCTACCGGCGCTACATAAATAACAAATTCATTCATGCCGTCAAGCTCCAGTAGTTTATCCACTTTCTCCTGATCATAAGATGCAATGCCGCAGGTGCCTGCTCCGATGGATTCACAGGCAAGATATAAGTTTTGGCAGATATGCCCGGATTCTATCAGGATATCTTTACTTGCAGAATATGAATAACGCCATTCAGTGCGGTATGGTATAGCAGCCCAATAGAAGCAGACAGAGCTATATCCGCAGAACTTCTGTTCAGAACAATATTCAGCCACTTTATCCTTGAGATTGTCATCCTGTTTGATGAATAAAAGTTTATGCCCGAAAGGCAGATATCTATAAATACCGGGTTCCAGACCTGTCACGTTATGCACAGAGAGATAAGTCTCAAACGGTTGTCTGGCTCCTCCGGAAGGTACGGTTTTGAAATGAGTGCCACGTTCCGGGACTTCTTTGCGCATACCTTGTGTTGACCAGAGTAAGTATGACAGCTCTGCCAGACTCAATGCCTGTTCAGAATACTTTCTTTTACTGGCTCTCTCGGTTATGCAGGCTCTGATATCCGGCTTTAATAGCACAGCTTCAGTTGGTGCAGGCATATCAATAAGAATTGCATCTTTCGGAATTGCTTTCTGTTGAGGAGGCTGTGTTACGCCCAGCATCTGGTCTGACAAGATATCCGGGCTATTGTGCTTCATCCAGTTTCGTCTGATAGTGGTAAGTTCGATGGCTTGAAGTTCTTTTTCCTGATATACTTCCATCAGAGCAGGTATTTTATCCAGATAGCCATTGATTTTCTTGGATGCAGTATCTAAATCAACCACAGACTGGATTTCTATTAAATGTGACTTAACCCAACCGGATTCATTAGCGCCTAATCTATTACAGAATGCCTCCAGTTCTTCTTCTGAAAGGTCTTTTACCAGATTGATAAAACAAAATACATTCTCTTCTGCTTCAAAGGCATTGTTATAAAACTCCATACGTTCTTTCAGGTTTAAGCGGTTAAATCTCTCAATGCACTGATTCATATTTCACAAATCTCAGGGTTACTTGCTGATAGGAGTATGGTAATCTATGATCGCACAATGAAAGAGAATTTCTTTGCTATCTTCATCTTGTTCACAGGTAGCTTCTATCCGGGCTTTAAATTGCAAATTGCTCTTGGCAACCAGATGCAATTCACAGGTCTGCTTGGCATCGCAATTTCTCAAAAGCTTGCTGAACATGTAATAGATGTCCTGATCTTCCGGTAAAATATAATGCGTCAGTGGCTTTCCGATTATATGCTCTCTTGAGTGACCCAGTAAATTGCAGAACGTCAGGTTCGATTCGACGATTATCCCTTTCTCATCCAAAGTCAGATAACTTACCGGTGCCAGATTGAATAGTTTAAAGTACTTGGTTTGAGATGCCAGAAGCTCTTCCTGAATTTGCCGTAATTCATCATTCTGGAGCTCCAATTCAATCTGGTGTACCTGTAACTCGTGAATAAGTGTCTTGATGCCCACTTTGGATAAAGTATCCACATCAACAGCGTGCAGGGCATCTTCCTCCCTGTTCAGTTCTTCAGCCTTTTCTCGCAAATCTTTTGCTTTGAGTAAGTCAGACTTGTTTGTTCCCATTGGAAACTCCTTTTAAAAGTCGTGCCATTCCTGAGTAGCAGGAAGTTTATCTGCTATAATATATAATACTATGTTTCTTGCTAAAAGGCAAGTTTCCAAAGTTATTCTACAGCCGGTAGTGTAAAGTAAAATGATGCTCCTTTGCTTACTTCACTGGTAGCCCATATATCTCCACCATGCTTTTTCACAATTCTTAGCACAATGGATAATCCAATGCCGGTTCCCTCAAACTCTTTTTCGCCATGCAACCGATGAAAAGCTTTGAAGAGTTTATTGTAATATGCCATATCGAAACCTGCGCCTGTATCTGTAACGCAATACTCCACAAACCTATCTTTTCTGGTTCCTGTTACAGTAATTTCCCTGATGGGGTTATTACGGGTAAACTTGATGGCGTTAGATAAGAGGTTTTCAAAGATATTTTTAGTTAATCTCTTGTCTCCCAGTGCCTCAGGCAAATCAGAAATGTTAATGGCTACAGTACCTTTTGTCTCAGCTTCAATTTCATTCCAGACTTCCAGAACAATGTTTTTTACATTAACACGTGCGAGTTTTAGTTCATATCGTGAGATTCTGGCTAAATCCAGAAGAGAGGTAATTATCTCGTGCATCCTTGCAGCAGATTGTTTGATAACACATAGAATCCGTTTTGCCTCCGAATCCAAAGAGGCTTCATAATCATCTAAAAGGATTTGTGAATAACCATCTATTGTTCTCAGGGGACTGGAAAGGTCATGCGCCACAGATGCTGAAAAAGCTTCCAGTTCATCATTGGAAAGCTCTAATGCTATAGTTCTTTCCTTTACTTTTTGCTCCAAATACACATTATTATTCAAAATGATTTGCTCAGCAAGCTTTTGGGCAGAGACATCACTGATAGTAAGACGATAAGTTACATCACTACTATCACTGTCATGAATGCTGTTGGCTTCAATCCGAGCGCTAAACTCCTTACCAACTAGTGTTACCATACGCAATTCACAGACACACAGGATTCCTGAATTATGTAATTGTTTTTTGAATAAATAATAGATATCCTGATCATCTGCTTTAATAAATTGAGACAAGAGTTTACCGATCAGATATTTCCGCTGGCAACCTACCAGCTTTCCAAAAGTGAGATTAGCTTCTTTGATTAAACCATTTCTATCCAGTGTAATATAACTGACCGGCGCCAGATCATACAGTTCAAAGTACTTATTCTTGGAAGTTTCGAGCTCTGATTGAGTACTCCTTAACTGTTCATTCTGGAGCTGCAGTTCAATCTGATGCACCTGCAGTTCATGTACTAACTTATCTGTGTCTTCTCTTGATAAAGTGATTACATTAATATTGTGCAAAGCTGCTTCTTCACAGGCTAATTGCTCAGCCTGTATACACAGTTGCCTGGCTTTGTCTAATTCAACCTTGTTAGAGTGCAAATATACTTCCTTTATTGTGCCAATCGCTATATTACAACAACCTGCTTTTCTCTGTAGTAGCAATGGCGTATACTTCGCCTTCAGCATTAACCAGAGCGGTTGTCGTCACCAAAATCGGCAGGATTTTACCATCCTTGCAGATTCTTTGGGTATTGAAAGGCTTCAGAGGTAAACTGCTTAGATTACTAAAAATGGTTTGTGTTGCTTTGCGCAGTTTCTCCGGCATTATATCAAACGTATTCATCTTTAATGCTTCTTCTTCACTATAACCATACATGCGGACAGCAGATGGATTCCAAGCCAGGATATGCCCGGACAAATCCTGCATAATAACAGCAGCATAAGCGTCTTTAACCACTGCAGTCAAACGTTTCAGTGTCTCATACTCGTGCAATACCATTTCGGCTTGCTTATGCAGGGTAACGTCTGTAAAAGTAATTACTGCTCCATCAATGACATTATCCAACGTACGATAAGGCATGATACGCATTAAAAGCCAGGACTCGGTTTTCGTCTGGACTTGTTTTTCAATTGGTATCAATGTATCCAATACAGATTGAATATCTTCGGAGAGATTGTCATAATTTTGTAAATGAGTAACAATATCTCCCACATGACGACCGACATCGCTTTTTATCAACTTGATTACCTTGCTCATTGCCGGTGTGTACCGTTTGATGGTTTGCTGCAAATCAACGAATATGGTGCCAACCCCTGTGCTTGCCAGCAGATTATTTAAATCATCCTCAGCTTTGGATAGATTCAGTATTTTACCTTGTAATTCAGCATTTACCGTTGAAAGCTCTTCATTCACTGATTGCAGCTCTTCCCTGGAGGTTTCCAGTTCTTCATTGGTGGACTGCAATTCCTCATTGACAGATTGCATTTCTTCATTGGTGGATTTCATCTCTTCTGTAGAGGTTTCCATCTCTTCAACGGTGGTTTGAATATATTCGTCTTTGCTGCGGATTTCCAATTCCAGGTCTGTAATCGTTTTTAGGAAGTCAGCATTAACTTTGATACTTTTCTTGCTGGGTATTGTAGCTATGATATCCGGGATAATTGCTGATGCTTCTTCAAAGATTACGATATAAAGTTCGCCTTCGGCAACCGGATAGCGTTCGGGATTAAGTATCAGTGGACGGACTATCAGATTAATGGTGGTATAGTCGCCATTAGTTTTTACTTTCAGATTAGGAATCCGGATTTCTTTTTTATAGATAGCCACTTTATGAATTGCGTTGGCAAGGTCTTTTTGCAATCCGGTGCGTGCCATCTTCACTAGTTTTATTTCCGCATCTCCGGGCGCAGGCTCCAGATACTTTCCTGTCCTGCCATGAAAGTACAAAGCATCCCCGTCTGCATTAATGATAACTGCAGCGGGTGCATACAGTTTGAGCATCTCAGCTTCTGCCAGTTCCCGGTAGGATGTCAGCTTTTGTTCTTTTACTGATGTCTTCTTAACAGGAATAAATTCGCGATGTTCCGTGCTGATAGGATTGAGAGTAATATGCGGACGGTAGGTAGAACTGCCTTTGCGTTGGTAGATTTTACCGGCTTTGGGAATAGGAGCAAATAAATCCGAATAGTCTCCGATTGATTCTGAGGTACCAAGTAACAAGATGCCATACTCATTCAAAGAATAATGAAACATCGGAATAATCTTCTTTTGCAAATCTGGATTAAGATAAATCAACAGGTTGCGGCAACTTATCAGGTCCATCTTGGAAAAAGGCGGGTTCTTGATAATGTCCTGTTCAGAAAAAACAATCATTTCTCTGATATTCTTACGGATTTGGTAGGTGTTTTTTTCCGTATTCAATGTAAAATTTCTGCTTAACCTCACTGCTGATATTTCTGAGATTATATTGGTGGAGTATATTCCGGTTCTTGCCCTTTCTATGGCACTTTGGTCAATGTCTGTGGCAAAGATTTGGATGATGTAACCTTTGGGATATTTTTCTGTGTATTCATGTAATAAAATTGCCAGCGAATACACTTCTTCACCTGTAGAACAGGCGGGAACCCATACTCTGATGGTAGAACCGGCTGGCTTATTATCAAAAATCATTGGTATTATAATGTTTTCCATGGCTTCAAATGCTGCAATATCGCGAAAGAAACTCGTAACACCTATTAAAAAGTCCTGAAACAATACGCAAATCTCCTCAGAATTATTCTGCAGATACGTAAAGTAATTTGCCGGACTATCGATTTGATTGATAACCATCCTCCGCTCCATTCTGCGCATGATGGTTTTTGGCTTGTAATTGGAAAAGTCATGCCCGGTGCGAGTATGGATGATCTCAAAAATCTTACTGAGATAATCAGTAAATCTGTTTTGATGCAATTCTTCCAATGGCTTCAGATTAGTGGAATGAGAAGTGTATGTAATCAGCATAGCCGGCATTTCTTCCGGTGCAAGAATGTAATCAGCCAGTCCGCTCGAGATAATGCTTTGCGGCATTCCATCATATTCTGTGGTTTCAGGCTTTTGGGCTATGACCAAGCCTGCACTACCTTTGATTGCTCTGGCTCCCAAAGTGCCGTCACTCCCGGTACCGGAAAGCACGATGCAGATTGCCCGTTCCAGTTGGTCTTCTGCCAGAGATTGGAAAAAGAAATCTATTGGTAGCCTGTGCCCACGTTCGTTAGCAGGTTCCAGCAAATACAGCCTGCCATCCTTAAAAGCCATGTCTTTATTAGGAGGTATTATATAAGCGCTGTTGCGTTGAACAGTTATACCATTGATAACCTCATGCACTGCCATCTTGGTATATCTTTTAATTAGTTCACTCAAGATACTCTTGTGGTCTGGTGACAGATGCTGGACTATTACTACTGCCATCCCGCATTCCGTGGTGGAAGGCATGGCAGAAAAGAAAGCCTCATACGCTGCTAAGCCACCTGCGGAAGCGCCTATCCCGATTATGGGAAAATTTAACAGTATTTTGGAATGATTTGTCTTGACCGGAGGTAAACCGGTAACGGTAGGTTTTAATACAGATTTAGTTTTTTTAATAGCCATTTTAACACCTTTTCTCTGATAGGAGGTATCTTGCTCAGACAGGATGAATAGTATTTTTCTTCTATATAATATAATCAATTAGTTGCTTGGGTGTCAAGATATATTTTGCGTCTTTGCCGTTTCTGCTCTCTTACCCAGTTTAAATGGACTCTATGGACAGCATGGGCTCTATGGACGCTATGGACTGCCTGACGTGCTTCCGTTATTACTGAGCCGTGGGTTACGTGCCTCACGTGACCAGATAGTCGTTCTTATTCTCTCTAACGTTCTTCTCTTATTCCTTGAACAATACTATGGAGATTAAAGAGAGATGCTAGGGTCATCTAAGGGTGCGACCCTTAGATGACCCTAGCATCTCCCATCAATCTCTGTTAGATCAGTTAAATGATGTAAGAGGAAGATTAGGGCAAAAAGGGATAGATATTTAAATAGAGTTGGGCTTTCTCAACCTTCTCGCTAATAGTAAGATACTCTTTTCCATCTGCAGACCAGCAAGCAGCTTCTCCCTGCGGTTCAACAGTATAGGGAAGAATTGTTGGTTTTTGGGCAAGAGCTTCAGGGATGGACTGATTGGGTAAAACGCTCCAGCAATAAATATCTGAATAGGTTTTAATGATAATTTTATCCCTTTGAGCAGAAATATCACCTGCAACAGCAAGAGGGAAATCGAAGCTTTGGATACGCCCGGCTTTGTTGATTCCGGTATCAATCAGAGGAGCTTGTATTTGGTAAAGCCCAACCTTTTCTTCGCGCTTGGAGACAAGATAGACGTCACCATTGGCAGAATCAATGAAGAGGGTTTCAAGGTCTTTTGCGCCATCCAATATGACAAAGTTAAATATGCCTAAACTATCCATAGGAATGGTGACAGGTTTAATTTTTTTATTGCCATTGCTCTTGAGAAGTGGCTCAGGAAATCGATAGAGACTTACGTTAATATGTTTTGCTTTATTATCGCCAATTTCACCTATATAAACATAGCTCTGATTCTTGTCAGGACCGGGACCAATGGCTATATCTTCCCAATCCCTGTTGGTCAAACCGGGTAATATGATAGTCGTAATCGTTTTACCCCGGGAATCGATAACGTAAACTTCGTTCTTTCCGCCGGAGTCATTATGAACATAATACATATCCGGATTGACCCGGCTGGCAACTATACCTGAGATTTCGTTGAGTCTTTTGTCTTTGATGAGAAATGCGTTCTGAGTGTATATGAGACTCGCTGCTAAAACAAGAATCAGCAGGGATATAGTCTCTTTTTTAACGCAAAGACGCAAAGACGTAAAGATACAATGATTATTCATAAAATCCTCTTTCCTCTCTTTTCTCTGTGCTACTGTGGGTAGAATACTAAGCGTGCCGGAGTTCAAAATTCCCTATGTATTTGGCTAATTTGCTTGATCTTTAAAGGGAATTTCGGACTTCGGAGTAAGCGACACTACTATATATTTCTTTTTGATAACCAACACCCAATATAGCCGGAATCATGAAGTCCGAATCGCCCTATAGCATGATAATTGGTTTGATAAATTCGATGGGCGATTTGAACTCCACAATTCCTTTACACACCAATTCTTGAACAGTATTCAGATATGGGACATTCATGACAACGCGGCTTGCGTGGATAACACAGATTCTGACCAAAGGCAACAACATAGGAATTATACATTATCCAGTATTTTTGCGGCAATATCTGTCTCAATGCCATTTCTGTTTCAAATGGAGTAGTGGTCTTCACATAGCCCCAGCGGTTGCTGATGCGGTGAACGTGCACATCAACACAGATGGCGGGAAGGTTAAAAGCAATTGCCCGTACCAGATTGGCTGTTTTCCTGCCAACTCCGGGCAGAAGCAGTAAATCGTCTATTTCTGAAGGCACAATGCCCATAAACAAATCATTCAAAATGGCGGGTAGTTGTTTCAAGTGCTTTGCTTTGGCATGATGAAAGCCAACAGGATATATCAGTTTATTGATTTCTGCTTCAGTGTGCTTATCTATATCAGCAGGAGTATTGATAACGCTAAAAAGACGCAAGACAGCCTGAGTGGTTGTTTCATCTTTGGTGCGAGCGCTGAGAATCGTAGCAATCAAAACCTTAAACGGGTCTTTGGTTTGCGCCTGAATAAAATCCACCACCGGAGTCCTGACTGTATGAAAATGCTCCTGCAGTAAGGTCATAACTGCATCAATATTAAAAACAGGTGGAATGTAAGGCTTCTTTTCTTTCATCTGAATCTACCTCTGTCTTTCTTTGTAGATAGCAGCAAATTACTGCTTAGTTGTCAAGAGAATCCATTCAACTAAGTCCGATGAGATTACAGACACAACATTTTACTTGACATATATTAGCATCACTAACATTATGACTTTGAGTTATGTATAGCTACATTTTATCAAGAGAAGGAGGATTGTTATGAATGGACAAAGACTTCGCACAGTCCGCAAAGCTTTGAATATTTCCCAGCAGGAACTGGCAGAATCATTAAAGGTCAATGCATCCGCTATTTCACAAATGGAGACTAACCGGATAAAACCATCTCTGGAAACACTTATGCTCCTGGCGAAAAGCTACAAAGTGAATCTGCACTGGATGATAACCGGCAAAGGGCAGATGTTTGAAGACGCTGTTTCCACTACGAAGTATAAGACCAATAACCGTTTGGAACAGCTCAGGAGTTTGCTTACAGAAGAGCTGCAAAATATTACTCAGGCTAAGATGGATTATAGTCACGCTGATGTAATAGACATCCCTGTTAAAGGTGAGATTGCGGCAGGATTACCGGTAGAAAGCTTTGAGGATGAAATTGATGTTATCACTGTACGCAGGAGCATGATGTTTGGTGCCATTGATGATTTCATTTGCCTGAGAGTTAATGGAAAGAGTATGGAGCCTGAAATCAGGCATAATGATTTGATATTAATCAAGCAGAGCAGAGAGTGGGATAAACTGGCAGGCAAAATATGTGCAGTCCGCATTGATGGTGCGATTACGCTGAAACAGCTTGTTCTGGATACTGACAATCAGGTTATAGTATTAGTTGCGCTAAATAATGAATACCAACCCATCATTATACACCCTGAGGAACATCAGGATATCAATCTCATTGGCTACTTGTTTTTCCTGTACAGAAAGATGTAAGAAGTTTAAGATTTGATAAAAGAAAGAGCCATCCGATGGGATGGCTCTTTTGTTATTTAATGAATAAATATTAAGGTTATGGAAGTCTTACAACTCTAAATCCGAGTCTGGAATTAGACACTCTGTCATTTGACTTTTCTGGTGTGCCATAGCTTCTAAATACTACACGGCTGGCAGAATCTGTCTGTTCCCATGAACCACCACGCAGGGTATGCATTGTTCCGGTTGTGGGTCCTGTAGGATTATTGGCAGAACTGGAAGCATAATATGTAGCGTTGTACCAATCCCAAACCCATTCCTGAACGTTTCCGCTCATATCGAATAAACCTAAACCATTGGCCGCTTTGGTTCCGGCAGTATGAGTTGTGTTGCTCGAATTTGTAAGATACCAGCTTACATCACCAACAGTATTACTGCCTGAGTATAAATAATCAGGAGTATTTGTACCGCCACGGGCTGCATATTCCCATTCGGCTTCGGTGGGAAGTCTGTAACCATTAGCTGTCCAAGTGCAGGTAGCGGCATTCCAGGTTGCATTATCTGCATTAGGAATTGCGCCCCAAACAGTAGGATTGGTAGAACCGCTTATTGTATAAACAGGTGCCAGACCTTCAGCAATACTACGTTTGTTACAATAAACCAGTACATCATAAAAACTAACCATTTCTACAGGTTTGTTAGTGTCACCGGTGAAATTGGAAGGATTGGAGCCCATGACAGCCAGCCATTCAGATTGCTTGATTTCATATTTGCTCATATAGAAGGGAGCAACTGTCACTGAATGAGTGGGTAATTCATCAGCATAACCTGTGCCACTGGTTCTGCCCATAGTGAAAGTTCCGGCAGGAAGGCTAACCATTTGGTCATAAACGATAAAAGAAGCTGACGCTACAAGGCTTTTATTCCAGCCTGATTTGACTGCTTTGGCTTTTATGGTTTTGTTTGATGCTACAGATATTGGTGCTGTATAGGTCATTGTGGCCTTAGTAGAATCTGCCGGTTCTGTTCCATCAAGTGTGTACAATATTGTTGCTCCTGCTGTTTCGCAGGTAATAGATACATTCTGAGCGGTTGTAAATGTACCACCAGTTGGATTAATCACAGGAGTTGCACAAGTGCTTACTTCTGTAGTTGTGTTATCTTCGCACGAAAAGAGAATAGGAATTAGTAAGAGTAATAATGCAAGATATACAAGAGATTTCATAAATCCTCCTTTTATTTTCAATGTTATTTTGATTAATCTGGTAATTAAGTCAAGTGAATTTTCTCCCGATTTTGTAAATGTAAAGATTAACTCTCTGTTACAAATCAACAATTGTGGATTTGAATTATGTCAATTGTACTGAATATGAATTATTAATCAGGAGTAACTATATGTGTTAAAGGCAATTTGACGATAAAGCTGCTGCCTTTACCCAATTCACTTGTTACACTAATAGAGCCTTCATGCTTTTGGATAAATTCTTTGCACAGGATTAAACCCAGCCCTGTCCCTTTTGTTCCCGGCGCAGCATTTACACCAATGGATTTATTACTCACATCCACTCTAAATAACTTACCAATTTCGTCCTGAGTTAAACCAATACCTGTATCTTCTACAATAATGATTACACTCTCACTATCAGTTTTGAGCCTGAGAGTTACAGTCCCCAGTTCATTGGTAAATTTGACAGCATTGGTAAGCAAATTCCGAATGACTGTAGTAAGCATATTGACATCTGCAACAATGACCGGCATTGGTAGATAGTCTTTTTCCAATGCAATCTGCTTTTGGCTGGCCAGCAATTTAACTGACTCCAGACAATTATCAGTAAGCAAGGTAAGATTAACTTCCTGTGGTTGAAATTTTAGCTTTCCTGTTTGTGACTGTGACCAGACCAGCAGGTTTTGCAGAAGTTGCTGAGCACTTTTTGCAGCATCATGGATTAAAGAGGAACATTCTTCAATATCGGCGATAGACATTTGACGTGATTTATGAATCAGGATTTCCGAAAAACCCATCAGACTGAGAAATGGATTCTTCAAATCATGAGCAATGATTGAAAAGAACTTATCTTTAGTTTTATTGGTTTCCAGCAATTCGTCAGCAGTTTGTCTGAGTTTATGCTCCATATCGATTCTGTCTGAAATATCGACAGCAATCTGCAGATGAGCCTTTTTACCATCAATCCAGTTTATCAAACTATTTGAAGTATGATACCAGCAGTTATTAACCTCGTTCTGAACTTCACGGTAAAGGATTTCACCTTCATTCATCAGTATGAGCTCTGCAATTTCGCAATTATCACAGGGTTTATCAGCATCTTTCTTGGCAATAGTCCAGCAGATTTTCCCGGCTATCTCGCCGAATTTCTCAACGGCAAATTTATTAGCAAACTGAACCCTATAGGACTTGATATCGGTTACAGTAACAATTGCATTCAGATTATCCATGACGTTCTTGGTAATCTGATAAGAATTGCTCATGTTTTCCTGAGATATCTGTTGAACAACATAACTCGTAATAACCTCAGAGACAGTGGTAATAAAGATAAGCTCATCACCTTGCCATCTTTTAGCATGCAGACAATCTGCAAAACCCAGAAACCCGATAATCTGATTCATCATCCTGATGGGATAGATAAACAAAGCCTGAGCTTCCTGATAGCTATTCGGAATATCCAGCCCATCCATGATATCCTGCCTATTATTATAAGCCAGATATATTTGATGATGCATCTTTTCTATCAGTTTATCAGAAAGAATTTCCATACACCGGCAGTGCTTTTTAGGTTTGTCATATCTGATTACATATGTGTCCGGCTGAAGGCTTTTATCTATATCCGATACTTTGAGATATGCACATGTGACAGACATCAGATTACTGACTTTCTCCAGTATGGATGTAAGTGCTGTTTTCCAGTCTTTAGTTCTGTATATATCCTGCATCAGTTCTGAGACAAATTTATGCTCCCTGTATAGCTTATGCAGTCTTTCTCTGGTTGCTTTGAAGGTAGTGATATCATAAGCAGTGACCATTACACCGACAATAGATTCATTCTCTGTTAAAGGATGCAAAGAGATAGAAAAGACACGCTTTTCTTTGCGCTTGATAACTATTTCCGTTGTTATCGTTTCTCCGATTATACAACGCTCATACAGTTCAGACCAGATTTGTTGTTCATATATGGATAAATTTTCTAAAGCATTGAAATGTATCGCAGTTTTATCCTGAAGGTGGTCAAAAAAATCTTCTCTTGCATTATTATTGATTTCAACAACACTTAAACTTAAGTCAATTATCCAAACACCCTCAGTAAGATTATCAATGATACTGTGAATTTCCGTCAACTTATGATTAGTATCGTTTTTTTCTTGTTTTATCAAGCAACCACCTCGCAAATTCTGCTTATCTACTTTCAATTAATCATTCAATTCTTGTCAAAACAATTCTTTACAATTCAAATGATAATCGGAACGGGCTGCTTGCAAACATATTTAGTGCAAAACCGGAAAACAATGTTCAACCTCAACATTTTGCTTGACGGAAAATGAAACAGATAGCAGATTTGTAAAATTATAAAAGCCTTACAGGAGGTTCCTCATGTTTCTAGCCGGTGATAGATTAAAAGACGTATTCCTCAAAGCCAAACAACATCGCTTTGGCATTATCGCATCAAACATAGTTTTCGACACTCAGATCAGAGCAATTGTTCAAGGTTATGCCTCAGTCAATTCTGATGGTTTGATGCAAATGAGCAGCGGAGCAGTAAAATTTGCTGCCGGAGCAAGCCAGGACATAAAAGTCGGAGCTGAGTTCATATCAACTATGGTCAAGACTTTTGCCAAACAATTCCCCCAATCCGGCATCGGTCTGCATATTGACCATGCTACTCCCAACTATTTTGATTTCCTGGTTTATTGCATAGAAAATCACCTTGTCTCGTCCGTAATGATTGATGCTTCTGCCTCTCCGATGGAAGAGAATATCCGTGTAACCAAAGAAGTCGTTGCAGTTGCACACAGATACAATATTCTGGTAGAAGGTGAAATCGGTCATATCAAAGGTACTGAAGACGAGATTGTCTCTGATAGTGAGCTCTATACTAAACCTGAAGAAGCACTTGAGTTTGTACTCAAGACCAATGTCGACCTGTTTGCCGCTTCTGTTGGCACAAACCACGGTGTCTCCAAAGGCAGCAAGATTGAGCTTCATCTTGACCTGATAAAAGAGATCGATGACCTTTTAATTCAAAATAACTGTGAAAGAGGTCTGGTCTTACATGGAGCCAGCGGTTTAACTGATTGGCAACAACAAACCGCTATCAAGAATGGTGTAGTCAAAATTAACAAAGATACTTGCTATCAGATGGATATGGCTTCTGCTATCCAGGCTTACTGGGAAAAGGAAAAGTATGCCATTGTATGTCCTGCTGATGTAAATCCTGATGACTATATTCCGAATAAAAGTAAATTTGACCCTCGCAAATGGCTAATCAAAGGCGAAGACGCTATGCAGGCAACCGTAAAAGGTTTCTGTGAAATGAGCGGAAGCGCCAATAACAGTATCTTAATGTAAAAAAGAAATATAAGGAGATTACAAACATGCCAACAATCGCAATTAACGGTTTCGGACGCATAGGAAGACTGGTACTGAGAGACATTCTGAAGCGTTATCCCAATGTAAAAGTCGCAGCAATCAATGATATCACTGATGCTAAGACCCTGGCGTATCTGTTTAAATATGACAGTGTTCACAAGATTTATCCCGGTGATATCAAACACACAGATAACAGTATTATCATTGATGGCAAAGAGATTCGTATCTTTGCAGAAAAGGACCCGGAAGCCTTACCCTGGAAAGAGCTCGGTGTTGACCTTGTTATAGAATCCACAGGTATTTTTACCTCAAAGGAAAAAGCCAGTAAGCATCTCAAAGCCGGTGCCAGGAAAGTCATTTTAACTGCCCCTGCCAAAGATGCAATTGATGCCACCATCGTAATGGGTGTCAATCACAAGACTTTAAAACCGGAAGATGCCATAGTATCAAATGCCAGCTGTACAACCAATTGTCTGGCTCCTGTAGCTAAAGTCCTGCAAGATAACTTTGGTATCATCAACGGATTGATGACTACTATCCATTCTTATACCAATGACCAGAGAATCCTGGATTTACCACATAGTGATTTACGCCGTGCCAGAGCTGCTGCTATGAGTATGATTCCCACTTCCACAGGCGCTGCCAAAGCTATAGGTCTGGTAATCCCTGAACTCGCAGGCAAATTGGATGGCTTGGCTGTTCGGGTTCCTACTCCGGATGGTTCAGTAGTGGATTTAACAGTTAATCTGGTAAAAGCTGCCACCAAAGATGAGATTAATGCTGCCATGAAATTAGCGGCGGATACTTATCTGAAAGGTTACCTGATGTATTCTGATGAACCCATCGTCTCCATTGATATCGTAGGAAACCCATATTCTTCCATTTATGATTCAATGGCTGTCTATGTAAAAGACAACATGGTCAAAATCCTGAGTTGGTATGATAACGAATGGGGATATTCAAACAGAGTCTGCGATCTTGCAGATTACATGATGAAAATATAAATAACTACTTTCTCACAGGAGATGTCTTGATAATTATTGAGACATCTCTTTTTTTTTCTTGACATCAAAACTTATATCAGCATTATTTGTGTAGGGTAAGAAATTGCTGAAGGTCTGTAAGCTATAATCACGATTAGTAGGCAATAAATCCAGAACAATGTAAGGACGTTTGGCGCGTTCTGGCTATTTTTTTACGGAGAAAAAATATACTTGGAGGCAAACATGTTAGCTTTTTTAGGTAATCAGAGGGGCAATATCACTATTGCATTGGCTTTATCAATCATCGGTATTATGTCAGGAATTACTATGGCATCAATTGCCTTTGGTGATACTATGGGTACCCGATTTGATTTTGATGCAGTTCAGGAATTGCATTTATTGAGGTCTGAGTCAGCCAGGGGTCAGACTTTTGTGGAGAAAATGGATTATTCGGGTAATAGGTTGGCTTTACCTGTAAAGCTTTCCACGATAGTAGGTTCACATAATAAAACGTTGTACAGGATGACTACGAAAATCGAGAAAGAGAATATTTCCACCGGAGGCGGATTATACTTCGCATCCGGCTACACTATCAAATCACTTGTCAAAGCAAATCGCGGCACATCTACAATTGCAGCTATTGGCACCAGACAATCCATGGTATCAAAGTATGCTGAATTGGGTATTCGCCGTAATAGCTTTGCCGGTTATCATTATTTTACTGACAACGAAACCAGCATGAATGGCACTCCGGTATATTTTTACGGCAGTGACCAGATTTATGGCAAGGTTCACAGTAATACAGATATCCATATCAAGAATGTGAATGGATGGCCCACCTTTTTTGATGTGGTTTACACTTCCGGAGTTATAGTCCCCCATAATGGAACTCCTGATTACAATCAGGTATTCAGGAAAAAGTACTTTGAGCATGCAGGACAATTAGTTTTCAATCCCACAGCTACTGATGCCCGGGCACATGGACAAAGAATCAATGGCTCGGGGTATGACCCCCATAAAATTAGCTTTGTAACTATGACTGGTCCCAGTTTTACAAGTTTAATCGGAACCATCGTCTCCGTCGAAATCGATACTGCTGATGTCTGGACTCAATATCCACCCAGAGCAGGTAACTATCGGTTTAAGAACAGATTTGTTAAAGTCGATACCTTATGGACTCCGGGGCAAAGCGGATCTGTTGCTAATGGCTCTGCATTTGTAGATCATAAACTCTGGATAAGAGGTGAAGTATATGGTCATCAAACCTGGTGCTCTGCTGATACTATGTATCTTGTAGACGATGTTTACTACAGGGGTACCACCAGAGGCCAGGCTCCCGATGACCCCGCCAGATTAAACAGGACTGATATGCTGGGCTTGATTTCTGAAAAGAGCATTGTCATCCAGTATGGATATGCTGATTCCACCGGCAGGCATCACCCCAATTGTGATGGAGATGCAGAGGGCATCTTTATTTATGGAGCTCTCTGTGCTTTGGGTGATGGAGGAGATGACATGCATAAAGATGGTGTTTTTACCTTTGAATACCAGCATCCCCATCCTTCCACTCCTGCTGTAAGGTTAGGCACCAATCCTTATGTCTGGGATAATATTGACCTGCACCGCTATAAATACCCTCAAGCAACTTCGGCTCCCTGGCCTGCCAATATTGATTATCCCTGGTATAATCCGCTCTGGCCTGAGAGATTCCCCTATATGGAAAGAGGAAAGATTCATTTATATGGTTCTGTAGCACAAAGAAGAAGAGGGTATGTGCACAGAGGTCCCTCCGACCCTGATTATCCCAATGATGATGGTGTCTGGGATATACCTTCAGATTATTGTGGCGGTACATCAGGTCTGGCAATAACCGACCCGGTTTTGGGCTTTAACAGTTCGGGAGTCAACGCTCCCAATACTTCAGGTAGTGGAGTTGGATATGATAAAGATTATCATTTTGATAACCGCTTATCCTTTGGCTCACCACCTGACTTCCCTGATGTTCATATTCAGGGTGGTTTAACTCCTTTCGAGTCTGAAGCCTGGCTATTAAAACGTCCACCCAGTAGTTTCTGATATTCGATATTTTTATTAGTCTGCCTGGTCACAATCGGCAATCTTTGTGACCTACGGTAGTGATAAACCGCCGGAGCAATAGCTTTGGCGGTTTTTTTGTAATGGGAATTTGTTTTTCTTGACAGAGCTGGTTACAATGCAATTCTGACTCAGTGACTTGATGGTGCTTAAATTAAGGTAATAGGGAATTCCGTTAAATGCGGAAGCGGTCTCCGCCACTGTAAGCAGCACTTTAAGGTTTGAATTGCCACTATCTTATAATCAGACGGGAAGGCAATCCAACGCCATAAGGCAAACCGCTGCGAGCCAGGAAACCTGCCACCGGGTCGAAGTGTTTCCACGGAGTACGGAAGACATGTATTGATTATCTCAAGTCACATATTATATGATTTGAGGTAAACTGAATGACATATGACAGTCTTACACGCAATTTTCTGATTCGGACTATCCTATTATGCTTATTTATTGCCATATCTATAGATATCCAGGCTGTAATTATTTACGTCGTCAATTCTGAATCACGTACTCTTAGCCGCATCGATACTGATACAAATCAAGTGCAGAATTCCTTCGCGACTTTGGGCATTGTACCCAATAAGGTCATCTCAGCCGGCAATTTTCTCTGGTGTGTCAATTCAGGTGATAATGCCTTGCAAAAGATCAATCCAGAGACGGGAAGCACAATTTCCAATATTCTGATTGAATCAGGCTGCAATCCCTGGGATGTATGCTATGATGATGGTTATCTCTATGTATCAGGTCTCTTTACCAATAAAGTTTACAAAGTGAATACACTTACTGATGCAGTGGAAGGCTCTATTGAGGTTGGCATCTCTCCAGAAGCATTGTGCACATATGGTGACAAGCTCTATGTCACCAATACAGGCGGATATCAGAATAACTATGCCAATAGCTCTGTCTCTGTGATAGATTTAAATGCTTTTGAAGTTATTACCACCATCCCTGTGTCTGCCAATCCGCAGTATATCGTGGAAAAGAACGGATTGTTGCATGTCTCCTGCACCGGCAACTGGTTTGATGTATTAGGCAAGGTAGCTGTAATTAATCCCGCTACTGATGAATTAGTCCAAACACTGGATATTGGCGGCAGTCTTGGCGGCTTATGGGTTAAAAATACTGAGCAGGCTTTTACTGCCGATGGCAATGGGTTAAATCTATATCAGTACAATCCTGAAAGCTTTGCTGTCATCAATGATGCCAGTAGTCCCATCACACCCGGCGGCTCTGTCGTCTGGGGCAATAATGAACTGATTGCCCTGCTTTCACCCAATTGGGGTAACAACGGCAAAATAAGGATATTACATTCCGATTTAAGCTTTTGGAAAGAATACAACGTGGGCATGGCTCCCACTGATATGAAATTCCAGTCAGCCTCAACCCCCGTTAATGATGATACTGCTCTGCCCCATCCTCTTGTCACTGTTTATCCCAATCCTGCTTATTCCGGACAGGATATCACTTTCAAATTTGCTAAAGCTATAAAAGGCAACCTGAAGATATACAACGCCAAAGGTCAATTAGTGCTGAGCAAACCTATCCTTTCAGACAAAACCACAATAATACAAAGTAGTTATAACACTATCAATAGCAACGGCATCTTTTTCTACAGCTTAGAAGCAGGAAACAACAATATTAAGGGTAAGTTCATCATACTCCGTTGATTTATTTGTTGACAATTGACAATTGACACTAATACCTCAAACTCTATATCAAAAAAGAAATACTAACCACAACCCGCTATGCAATCTATAGATAAGTGAGTTCTATTCCGAATTGGGAGTATTAATTCAAACTATCGTTCTTTCTTCTTTGTTCCATATTCATTGCTTATGTGATACGCAAGACATAAAGCAATGATACACGGGTCATATACGGCTCCGACCCGTATATGACCCGTACATCTCCTGTGCATCTCTTGTGAATCTGGCAATGGAGATATAAGAACAAAACGGGGGACAGACAGAAATCGTGATTAGTAGGGTGGCATGTCGTTCTCCGAACTAACGCGTCGTCCTGAAACAATTCCACATAAAAGAGAGCAGGTTTCTGTTTTGCAGGTGTTCTGTCGGTTTGACGATTTGACGTTTGAGCAAATAGTCTGAGCAGATAAATGCAAACCTGTTTATTCTGTTGAGGCTAGGATAATTTCATATTTGACAATGTTTTGAGTAAAATTGCTACAGCAATTGTCTTGACAAAGCCCTAAGAGTAATTAATAAGGAGATAAATTGAGGCAAATATGCATAAAGTACTTGTTTTGGATGATGAAAAAAACATCCGTCTGACAGTGAAGCGATGCCTGGAATCGCCTGATTTGGCGGTAGATGATGCAATAAGTGGTGAGGAAGCTTTGGTTAAGCTTTCTGAGAATACATATCATTTGTTGCTGTTAGATTTAAAACTACCCGGCATTGACGGAATGGAGATATTGAAGACAGTAAGAAAGCTCTATCCTGAAATGAGAGTAATCATTATCAGTGCTCATGGCAGTATTCAGACAGCCGTCGAAGCTATGAAAGAAGGCGCTGTTGACTTTCTGGAAAAACCCTTTGCTCCATCAGATATCAGGCAATTAGTACAAAAAGCACTCACATCATGATTTCCTTCTTTAAGCTCAATCTCAGAAAAAAAATCCTTTTGGGTTTTGGTATAATCCTTATCATTCTGCTGGTAGTATTCGCAGTGTCTTTGACCAGCTTGCTCAAATTGGGCAAGGCTAGTGATGCAATTTTAAAACAAAACTATATGAGCATAGAAGCATCGAGCCAGATGCTGGATGCAATCGAACAACACTTCCGTATGATTAGCGATTTTTCACTAACCAGCAGACAGGACAACCGAAACGAAATGATGGATGAGCAATTCCGTTTTGAGCATTGGCTTATCATCGAAAAGGGTAACATCACAGAAAAAGGTGAAGCTGAATCTGCTGATAAACTGGAACAATCCTATCGTCAGTATCTGAAAAATATCCAAACTATCGTTGAGTCGGATTTTACTCCCGATGAAAAATACGTAAATCTCAGTAACCAAATCAGACCTCAGCTAAATAAAGTAAGATACTACTGTATCCAAATTATGCAGGTAAATCAGAAAACGATGTTTGCCTCAAGTAACAGAGCAAAACTGATAGCGCATAAAGCGACATTCTCTCTTGGTTTGATAGGTATATTGGGTATCATCCTGGCAATAGTATTCAGTTTATCCTTATCCTCTGTTATTGTGCGTCCGCTCAAGAATATGCTGATTGCTCTGGGCAAAGTTGCGAATGGGGATTATACTGCCAGGATTGAATATCATTCAACCGATGAGCTTGGTATTGTGAGTAGTGAATTTAATCACATGGCGCAAAAACTGAGTGAATATCATGAATTAAATATCCGCAGTATCCTCAAAGAAAAACAAATCAATGAAGCGATTCTGCAAAATATGGACGATGGACTATTCTTGTTGGACACAGACTATCATATTACCAATGTAAATCTTTCCGGCGCCAGGTTCTTTGGTTCTGACCCGGCATCCTGCAAAGGGAAGCATATACTTGAACTCATCAGGCAGGAAATGCTGTTTGAGTTTATCAAGGAAACTGCTGTTCAGGGTAAGCCGCCTGTCTTTACGGAAGGGCAGAATATACTCACGTTAGAGCATGATAATAACAAGCAATATCTGCAATTTAACCTTACTCCTGTCTTTCTGCAATCAGGTGAATTACTGGGAGTTATGATACTGTTTACTGATATTACTCATTTAAAGAAACTGGATAAGCTCAAAAGCGAATTTCTGATGATTGCTTCTCATGAGCTCAAAACTCCTCTGACCAGTATGAGTATGAGTATCGCTCTATTAAAAGAAACTGCGGAAACCAAGCTGGATGATGCAGAGAAAGAGCTGTTGCAGATAGCGGTGGAAGACACGCAAAGGCTTAAAGCCCTGATTAACGACTTACTGGATATTTCCAAGATTGAGGCTGGTAAGATAGACCTGAGTTTTGAAAATGTCTCTGTAGAGAATGTGATAACCAAAACCCTGCATAGCTTTATCGCAATGGCACAGGAAAAGAATATCACAATAGAAAGCCAGCTAGAACCGGAACTGCATGCCAAAGGTGATTTCAGTAAGCTTGCCTGGATTATGACTAACCTGCTGAGTAATGCTTTGAGATTTACACCCAAAGATGGGAAGATACTGATTAAAGCCATTAAAACAGGGAATTATGTCCAGATTAGTGTTGCTGATAACGGAATAGGCATTCCTTATGAATACCAGAACAAGATTTTCGACAAGTTCTTTCAGGTTGCTTCCAATCTTAATACAGGTGGTACAGGTCTGGGATTATCTATCAGCAAAGAAATCGTGCGGGCGCACGGTGGGACAATCTGGGTTGAATCAGAACCCGGTAAAGGCAGCACCTTCTATTTTACTTTACCCATAGGATAGCATCAAGTTACCTTTTACAAGGAGGTTAACCATGTCACAAGTAAGAATATTAATTATTGAAGATGAAATCAATATCGCCAAAACGATTGCAGCTACGTTTGCTAAAACAGATTATACGGTAGAGATGTGTCATGATGGCAAAGAAGGACTACAAAAGCTAAAATCTGAAAAATGGGATATCGTCTTTTTGGATATCAGATTGCCAAGTATGGACGGTATGGAAATTCTGAAGCATTTATCTGAAAATAAAATTCCGGTCAATGTGGTAATGATAACTGCTTATGGTTCTGTCGAGAATGCAGTGCAAGCAATGAAGTATGGCGCTGTAGACTTTGTGCCCAAGCCTCTGGAACCGGAAATCCTGCGAGAAATAGTCAAAAAGATAATTTCCAGACATCTTCTATCCGAACAGAATGTAATCGAGTATCAGGAGTTTATTGAATTAGCGAAGCTGCATATCAAAGAAAGAGAATATCACAAGGCGCATGCTGATATCAAACAAGCCATTACTCAAAAGCCTGAATCGGCAGAAGCATATAACCTGCTGGGAGCTATTAATGAAGTGTTGGGTGACCATATTGCCGCTTCTCAGGCTTATCAGATGGCGATAAAATTTGATGCACGTTATCTGCCTGCTTTGGAAAATCTGAAGCGAATCACTTCCATGGAAGCTAATTCGTCGAGTTTAATGGATTTGATGGCAGCATTAAAAAAGAGAGACGATAAACATGAGACATAAATATATCATAGTTGTAGGTTGCGGCAGACTGGGGACGATACTTGTAAACCGATTAAGCTTAATCGGGCATAGTATCGTGATTATAGATAACAATCCGGACACCTTTGAAGAACTCAGCAGTGATTTTAGCGGATTCACCATAGAAGGCGACGCAACGGAAATCTCTGTATTGCAAAAAGCAAAAGTAGATAAAGCAGATGTGTTTTTAGCAGTTACTAATAACGACAATATCAATCTGATGGTGGCTCAGATAGCCAAGAATATCTTTAAGGTTCCCGATGTCGTGGCAAGAGTGTATGATCCCAAGCGGGAAGTTGTATATCACAACATGAATATCAGCACAATCTGTCCCGTAATGCTAGCCGCTGATGAGTTTATCAAGCAAACCGAGATATGAGGAAATCATGCATATAATTATAACAGGTGAGGGCAGACTACCCTATTTTTTGACAAAGAGCTTTGTTTCCAAAGGATACAGAGTAACGGTAATAGCGACCAAAACTGATGAAGCAGAGGATCTGGCTCGCAGGACAAAAGCCACAATAATCATCGGAGATGCCAGTGAACCTGATGTCTTGAGAAATGCAGATGCTTATTATTGTGATTTATTGGTAGCAGTCACTCCGCGGGATGAGGATAATTTGGCTATTTCTCAATTAGCTAAAATGGAATTCGGCATTTCCAAAACTCTGGCTCTGGTCAATGACCCGGAAAATGCCGTTATCTTTAATCAATTGGGCTGCAAGGCTTTTTCTACTACAGAAATCATCTCTCAAATGATAGAGCAAAGCGTGCAGATGGATGATATTATCTCTGTTTTTCCTACTGAGGAAGGGAAAATACTGCTTACAGAATTTAAACTCAGCAGTTCAAGCCCGATTTTGAATACACCTATAAAGGAAATCAAACGCCCGGAGCAGTCTCTGCTGGTGAGTGTTTTTCGGAATGAACAGGTTATTATTCCCAATGGAGAGACAATTCTACTGGATGGCGATAAAATTATGGTGCTGAGTACTCCTGATAATCATTCCAAGGTAATCAGGATGATAACAGGCTCGTCTGTATAGAGGTTGATTTGATACCGAAACGTTTTAAACTGTTAATCGACAGCTATAGAAAAATACTCCACTACTTTGGTTCAATGATGCTGGTAATGAGCGGACTTTTACTAACACCTTTACTGTATTTACTATTCAATCAATCAGAATTGCATGATGCCGGTGCTTTTATTTTTCCAGCTTTATTATCCTTGCTTTTGTACTTTATCTTTGATAAGCTGATTGGTAAACACGGCAGTAGTGCCATGTCTTATGATGAAGCAGCAGTATCAATTACTCTGACCTGGTTAGTAATGTGTGCCCTCTCCGCCATACCATTTATACTATTGAACCGGATGAGTTTTTCCCATGCTTATTTTGAAGCAATGAGCGGTTATACGACGACGGGTTTATCCTTAATTGATTTTAGTGTTACTTCAAAAATGCTCTTTCTCTGGCGTAGTATCATGCAATATGCCGGGGGTGCCGGCATAGCTATCTTTTTGATTACTCTGGCTAATGGATTCACCGGGGCAGGCCTGACTCAGGCTGAAGGCAAGGCTGATTTACTGGTTCCACAGATCAGACATTCAGCCAGGCTTGTGACGGTTATTTATGCTGCTTATGCGGTTGTGGGTATCCTCGCTTATAAAGTGGTGGGCATGGGCTGGTTTGATTCCGTAATACATACTTTTGCGGCTTTATCAACCGGAGGCTTCTCCACTCACGTAGAAAGTATCGCCTGGTATAAATCTGTGCCGATTGAAGCTGTATCTATCGTTCTAATGATTGTAGGTAATCTGAACTTCCTGAATGTGTATATCCTGCTGAGTGGTAAAATCAAAGAATTCCTCAGAAACGGTGAAATCAAAGTACAATTTGTTATAATACCTTTGGCGACACTCTCTTTGATGCTACTTTTGACCGTTAAACTATATGGCTCAGTCTCACAGGGATTGAGGATAGCACTATTTGAAACTGTATCTGCACTCACAACCACCGGGTTTACTTCTACAGTTTATACGCATTGGTCAGAGTTCGGTCTACTGATATTGACTCTGCTTATGCTAATTGGGGGAGGGACCAATTCCACTGCCGGCGGTATTAAACAATACAGGCTATATTTCATCTATAAAAGCTTTGTACAAATCCTTAAAGAAATGACCAGTCCGATTGGCAGAGTCGTGCGTCTATCCTATTGGTGGGGCGATAAGAAACTGTTTATTTCCAATAGCATTATACAATCCCTGTTCCTCTTTTTATCAGCCTACTTTGGTATTTACATTTTGGGAGTATGTATCACTTCTGCCTATGGATATAGTATCCGGGACGCAGCCTTTGAATTTGCCAGCGCACTGTCCAATAGTGGTCTATCCATTGGAATCACAACGGTTAAAATGCCTCTAGCTGTCATCTGGACTGAGACTATCGGTATGTTTCTGGGCAGATTGGAAATCCTCTTTATCTTTGTAGCTATAGCAAAAATCTTTAGAGACGGAAAACGTTTATTGGTATAAGATTGTTAAAAAAAGAAGGGCAGAGCCGAAACTCTGTCCTTAATATAATGAGTGTATTATTAATAATTGTTAGAAAGTCCCTACTTTTTCAGGTACGATTAAAGTAGCACCTGTGCATTTAATAACTTCTTCAACAGATGTATCCGATGCAATTTCTTTCAGGACTAAACCTATATCTGTGACTTCCATGACTGCCATATCTGTAACAATCAGGCTTACCTTGCCTTTGGCTGTTAGAGGCAGAGTGCATTCTTTCAATATTTTGGAATTGCCGAATTTATCACAGTGTTCCGTAGCAACAATAACCTTCTTAGCGCCGGTAACCAAATCCATAGCTCCGCCCATACCTGGAACGAGCTTACCGGGAATCATCCAGTTGGCAAGATTACCCTTTTCATCAGCCTGCAAAGCTCCCAGAACTGTGATGTCAATATGACCGCCACGGATAATAGCAAAGCTGGTTGCACTATCGAAATAAGCAGCGCCGGGAAGTTCAGATATAAAACCACCACCTGCATTGACCAAGTCCTTATCTTCCATACCCTGTTCCGGAGCCGGACCTACGCCCAACATGCCGTTTTCAGATTGAAAGATGACATGTATACCTTCAGGAATATGATTGGCAACCTCAGTCGGCATTCCGATGCCAAGATTAACGTAATCTCCGTCTTTTAGTTCAAGAGCGATTCTTTTACATATAGCTATTCTTTTATCCATCGTTTACGCTCCTGCTTTTACAATGTAATTTACATAGACACCGGGAGTGACAACGGCATCTGGGTCAAGCGCACCCATTTCAACTATCTCATCTACTTCGACAATTGTAATTTTACCGGCAGTTGCCATGATAGGATTGCTGTTGCGGGCTGTTTTACGATAAATCAGATTGCCTAGTTTATCAGCTTTCCAGGCACGAATCAAGGCATACTTCCCCTCGATTGCTTTCTCGAGGATGTATTTTTTACCTTCCGATTCAATGATGTCTTTTCCATCCTGAATAATTGTACCCAAACCTGTGGGAGTAAGCACTCCACCCAAGCCTGCGCCGGCAGCTCTGACCCGTTCCATCAAAGTACCTTGTGGAACAAGTTCAACCTTGATTTCTCCGGCATTCATCTGAGCCTGGATTTCTTTATTTGTACCCATGTGTGAAACCTGGGCAGAAGTTATCTGATGATTAACCACCAGCTTGCCTACACCTCTGTTTTCCCAATCTGAAGCGATGCAGATAATGTGCAGGTCTTTGGTATTTTGAGCAACTAAAGCATCAATCAAGCCTTCGGGAGCACCCACAGCCAGAAAACCGCCAATCAGTAATCTGTCATGAGGTTTAATCATGCTTACAGCTTCTTTTGCTGTAATAATCTTTGGCATTATTCCTCCCGAATACTATTCCATTTCTTTGAGCAAGGTTGTCAGCATGCGTACACCAACTCCAGTTGCCCCTAAACTATTGTAGCCTGATTCTTTTTCTTTGGATGATGTGCCGGCAATGTCAATGTGCATCCAGGGAAGACCATCAACAAATTCCTGGATAAATAGTGCAGCTGTAATAGCTCCACCCCATTGTCCGCCAATATTTCTCAGGTCAGCAATATCGGATTTGAGCAATTCTTTATAACCTTCATAAGCGGGAAGCTGCCAGATTGTTTCACCTGTGATTTTTGTAACTTGTTCAAGCTGATTGAACCAGTTCTGGTCATTGGTCACTACTGCTGAAATGCTGGTACCCAGAGCAGCAACTGCTGCACCTGTCAAGGTAGCTATATCAATTATCTTTGCCACATGCTCACGTTCTATGGCGTAGTGAATAGCATCTATCAAAGTTAATCTGCCTTCGGCATCAGTATTCTGGACTTCTATAGTTTTCCCAGACATAGAACGAATAACGTCTCCGGGACGATATGCCTCACCGGAAACCATGTTTTCACAAGCTGCAACTATCGCTACGACATTGACCTTGAGTTTCAGTGTGGCAATTGCAGACATCGTTCCGATCACTGCTGCCGCACCGGACATATCAGTCTTCATATTCATCATACTTGCACTTGGTTTCAGACTATATCCACCACTATCATAAGTCAGACCCTTACCAATCAGACCGATTGTATCATGCTTTCCGTCAGGATTACCCATATGGCGCATGATAATCAGCCGCGGCTCATGCTTTGAGCCTTTGGCTACTGCCAGAAAAGCTTCCATCTTCATTCTGCGGAGTTTATCCAGATTAAATATCTCAATGTTAAAACCATATTGCAATGCTGCTTTTTTGGCAGCTTCAGCCAACGTATCAGGATACATGGTATTAGCAGGTTCATTTACCAAATCCCTCGCAAGATTTGTCATATCCGCCAGGATTCTGCCCTCGAGGATACCTTTATTCAGATTCCGTGTGTTTTTTGAATCCTGAACCAGATGCAAAGCTTCAGGAGCTACATATTTGGAATCAGAACGGTACTTTTCATATTTGTAAATTGTCAGTAGCGCAGCTTCAGCCATTACCTGACCGATCAAAGCATCAGTAAGTGGAAAATCAAAACCCGGTATCAGGTAAATCTGCTTAGATTTTAGTTTAATTGCCTGACGCACAGTATCAGATATGATTTTACGAATTTTGTCAGGAGTCAGGTTTTCCGGTTTATTCATCCCAACCAAAATAATTCTGCTATACTGGCTCTTATGCATATAGTGAAATGTTTGCATTTCATCCGCTTTAAAAGTGATTTTCTCAACATCAACAAAGCGTTTTACAGCATCATACATCCCATCACTGAGCCATTCTTCAAAAACGTCAAGCTTCCCATCTTCCCGATGGCATAATACCAGAGTATCCATGGCATCAGGTAATTTCCGGACAACGTCAATCTTCATGGTTATCCCCTTTCTAGAGTTTATTTTTATGATATATTAGAAATCTTCTGTTAAGCTAAAATAATAGGTTGGCTTGGAGTTATCAACCAAATCAGTCTGCCAGGCTACGTCAAATTTAAGTACAGCAAATCCAATATTCAGGCGTGGTCCGAAACCATATCCCATTTTCAGATCTAGTAAGCGTTCATCTTGCGCACCACGGAAGTCATTACCATTCCAGACAGCCCCAATATCACCGAAAACACTGCCACGCAGAGAGGTGATTGTTATCGGCAGGGGAAAAGCCATACCAAAATAATCCATAAAGGGAAATCTTAATTCTGCTGACGCCATTGATATCCTGCTGCCATCAATATCTGAATCAAAGCCTCTGATGCCATAATAGCCATTGAGGTTAAAGGTCTGTGGTCGGTTTCCATTACTCAAACCACCTACTAACCTTAAAGCCATGGAATACCGCTTGCTGAATAGAGAATAAGTGCGAATATCCGTATAGGCAGTATGGTAGTCATTTCCGTGCAAAGCAAAGCTTTTCCTTAACGTCAGAAATGTTCTCCAACCTAATAGAGGTCCGGTCGGTCCATACAGGGCATTATCATGTACAAGCGTTATGGCAGGTGCATATACTACGTCTTTTTTGACAGGTTGGATATCATTATGCCAGTTTCCGTTCAAACCATCATCATGCCAGTTCCAGGCATCCCAATGTCCTTCCCAGGAATAGAGTTGTTGCTCAAAATCCATACGAACAAACTTATTGAAAGGGTATCTCAAAAGAAAATACAGTCCCGTTTCTCTTTCCCTGTTACGGTAATAGTCATCAAGTCCTGGATTTATATATCTGTAAACTACTTCATCAAGGACATTATAGCATCCGATTCCATAATCGATTCTATATGGCAGATACAAATAAGAAACCTGTATATTGGAATCCTTAATTTTCCCCGATACTCCCAGATTGATACCGATAGCATTATTACCCATGATATCACTGAGTCCCAAATCAAGACTGCCAATTGTTCCAACTGACGAAGTATAGGCAAATCCTCCCCATAGCCGGTCTAAGGAATACTTAACCCTGTATGGCTTGATTCTTGGTATAACTGATATGCTGTCCGGTTCATTATCCCAACTGTAATCATGTTTCACTATAACTGAATCCAATTCTGGATGAAAATCTATGACTGTTGCCCCTTTATTAGACATTCTTGGTCCACCGTCAGTTACCGCTCTTCTGTACCGTTTCTTGCCAAAGTAATCCAATCTGGTCATATCTATTTTACTAAAAAGACTGTCATCGGGCTCGATAGATTGGGGAGCAACACAGGGAGTATACTGAAGATTAGACAGAGGTGTAGTTTTCAGATAGATATCCCAGCCACTGTTATAATAGCATGAGTAGACTAGATAACTATCGTTATAATTCAAGTCAAAACTGTATATACCTGAAAGTGTCTTTGTAACTACCGCACCCTGTGCAGAAGCAAGGTCTATTAATTCAACATTGGGGACACTATCCCGTTCAGAAATGAACAAAAGCTTGGTTCCTGTGCTGTCCCAGACAGGATATGTACAATTGAAATCATTATTTGTGATTTGTGTGAAGGCATTACCCGCTACTCCAACGGTAAATATGTTTGATCTTAAATCCGAAAAATTGCCTTTACGGAATTTTTCCGGAACTCGGGTTCGCTCTGAAGCATAGGCAACGGACTTACCATCCGGTGCAAATCTGGGTTGGCAATCAAAGTAATTATCATTAGTTAAGGGGGTCAAAGTATGAGTTGCGAAAACGTACAAATAAATATCTGATTTCATACCGATCTGGCCGGAAAGAACACAAGCCTCCCCATTGGGGGAAACATCAATTTCATATATTACTTTAACATCGGAAATACTTATCTTTTCTGTTATTTCGGCTTTGTCAAAATCAGCAATGTAGATTTTATCTCCCATTGAGGTTTTGGCGACAAAAGCAAAACGTTTGTTATCTGGAAACCATGCCAAGCTTGACCGAAGATAATGAAACTCTTCCATATTAGCTGTAGCTTCGCCAATGATTAGCTTTTTGTTTTTTGCCGATTCAAAGAGACCGCCTGTCCAAATACTGAATCTGCCGTCACGGTTTGAAAAATAAACATACTTTTGTCCGTCAGGAGAGAAACGTGGTGCCAGATTAAAATAAGATGCGTCATCTTTATGCTTGGATTTGACTTCGCTGTATTCATCGGGAATAGTATGACTATTGATAAAGGGATAGTATTCTCGTTTGAGCTGATTTGTCCATCGGGATTCCAGATCTTTTATAGCCAGTCCGAATATTTTCTTAGACGCCTTATCCGGGTCACTCAAGGCACGTAAAGTATAAAAGAAATCCATTACCTTATCGCGACCGTAACGGTTATTTAAAAAGACCAGAAATGATTCCCCCAGCCTGTATGAACTATATCCGCTAACATCGTTAAGTGACCTGATTTTTTCATTTAACACCAAATCCATCACATAGGCACTATTGTTTATATCTTCTCCGCCTACAGCTTCAAATTCGGGTAAGCCCTCTGAAAACCAAAAAGGGAAATTGTAATTTCTCAGATAAAAGAATGAGCCCGGTGTACCTGTATCAAGCGCATTAATATATGCATGGGTCAATTCATGAGTAATTATCTGTTCTAGTCTTACATAGCTACCGTCAAAGGGAATAGCCACACGGTTTTTGAGGCTTTCTGTAAAGCCACCGATGCCTTCAGAAAGGAGAGGATAGATAATATTAGTTGTTTGAAATTCAAGCTGTGTGCCATAAAAGATAATCGGGATTCTGCTGATTGCAGGAAACTGGAAATCTCTCTTCAGATAATAATATGCTTCCTCTGACAGCAGAGCTGCCAGTTTACCGAATTCATCATTTCCTGAGGGAAAGTAAATATCAAAGTGCATAGTCTCTATCTGAGACCAACCTATGTATGAGGGATTTACTTTGTTTTGACCAAAGTAATATGCAGATAAATCACTGAAACTGCATACACCGATGATTAGTATAAGAATAACAGCTATCTGCTTTTGCACAAATCCGGCAATTCTTTTTAAATAATTCACTTAGAATACCTTAACCTTGAAATATCGGGATGGGTTTTTCTTTACATCTATGAGCAAAGAATCCAGCCTGGCAGATGAATTTAGCAGGCTTTTGTACAACCTGTCATCCTTTATCAGTGAGGGTAGAGTTCCTTTCCCGGTTGTTACTTCTTTAACCGCTGATTGTAAAGATGTGCTGGCTGCCTGCAGACTATCAAGTGTTGATTGTGTCTTTTGTATCAGTCCGGGAGCTAAATCAACCGCATTTTCCAGTTTTGCTCTGTTTTGTGTTATCAGTTCATTTAATTGCTGTGCTGATTGGGATATCTGCTTCAAAGCATTATCAAAATTGACTTTGCTGTCATCAATTACAGTATTGACCTTGTTAAAAGTATCTTTGGTCTCGCTAAAGGTCTGTGTAACCTGCGAAAAGACGCCATCAGGCTTATTCAATTCCTTTAATGCCAAATCTATCTGCTGCATGGTTGTGGAAGCAGTACTGAGCAGGTCTGTCATACCTGATGAGTTTTCTCCGTCCTGGATAAGTGCTGTGTTTATAGCTTCACCTTGAGATGAATTGATAATATCGAGTTGTTTTCCACCCATCAGATTACTATCCTGAATAATGAATCTGGCTCCCTGCCGGATAGGATATTTCAATCGAATCAGCCCATTTATCAGCACTCCATCCTGGAGCTGAGATATCTTTGTAACCCGACCTGTTTCCATACCGTTTACAGTAATTTTATCGCCAATTTCCAACCCTTGTGCACTGATAAACTTTATTTTCAAATCTGTCATGGATTTGAGCTGCAATGCATTCCGCAGCCATGCATAACCGAAAATCAGGATAACAAGAGAAAGGATAACAATAATCCCGACTCTGATTTCAACTTTCCGTTGATCTTTATAAAAATCGGACATAATAACCTTAAGTTTTAAGCTGTTTCTTTTCAGCTGCGGGAAATAGTACATTGTTTAGTATCAGTCTGTAACCCGGCGAGTTCTTATGTAAATCAAGAATCGTTTCCGGGTCTCCGATACGATGCTGATAATCCTCAGGGTCATGACCACCATAAAAAGTGAAAGTTCCTTTTCCCAAATTACCATGTAAGTACTTGGCATCGCTCTGTCCGGGTGCTTCTGCCAGAATTATCACACTTTTCTTTATCTTATTTTTAAAGATAGAAGTTGTCTGACCCAGGAAGCCATTGATTACATTTGTATGGCACTGAGTCAGCATTGTAGGCACAGGATCATATTTTGCTGAAAAATCAAAGAGCTGGAAGTAATCAGCTTCTGCCCCTTTAAGCCTATAATAATCGCTGGCATCCAAATCAGAGAATTCATATTCATAGGGATTTGTCATTAATTTAAAGTTCTCAAAAGCAAATGTTCGGGTAAAATCAAGTTTACTTTGGTAATTTGGGTCTATCCCATCTCCGTCAAAAGCAGAATCAACTATGTCAACATTCTTTGCAGCTAATGCTATATCAATTGTGTCTATTGCTCCGCACATGGCAAACAGAAAGCCACCGTTGACCACAAAGTCTTTTATCTTTTCTGCTACTGCATGTTTTAATTGCCATACCTTTTGATAACCAAGTTTTGTTGCCATCGCTTCACTGGTGCGCACATCAGTTTGATACCAGGGCATATTCCGGTATGAACCATAGAATTTACCATATTGCCCGGTAAAGTCTTCATGATGGAGATGCAGCCAGTCATAGTCGTTCAATTTTCCATTCAGGACTTCTTCATCCCAGACCTTGTCATATTTGATTTCTGCATAATCCAAAGCCATCGCAACAGCATCATCCCATGGCAAAGCATTAGGTGGAATATACACTGCTATAGCAGGTTCCTTTTCCAGAATCACTACTTCCATATTAGCTGACTGGATTTCGGTCAGGATTGCTCCTACTGCAGATGAATTGATAATTTCAAAACTAACACCACGAATATTGCATGCATTGACTATACCTGACGCTTCATTGACTAAAAATGAACCGCCTCTGTAATTGAGTAGCCATTTGACGGGTATTTGATTTTCCAGAGCATAAAACGCAATCCCGTATGCTTTCAAATGATTTGTTTGAGTCATATCCATCGGAATCAAAATCTCTGCATACAGCGACAGACTTATTATTATGGTGATTACACTCAGCACGATTTTCTTATACATTTATCTCTCAATGATCTTCATTCTTAATTTTTTAGTGTACATTCAAGGTTCTATCTTTTCTGATACCGGCTTTTCAGAGCCTGTAAAAGCTCTTCCCTGCCTGCATCCGGATGCTCAAACCAATACTCTCTGGCTTGCATGAGCATTTCACCTACCCAAGACCCGTTTTCAGAGCAAAAAGTCCGCATCAGGTCTTCTCCTGTCAAGCTAAATCTCTTCATGTCCAGTAAACTCGCTTCATTACTCAGTTTTATACACAGCTCGTTGTCTTTTTCAAATCTGGCAGTTTCCGGATTTAGGAACATGCAGGTTAACGGAAATGTTTTGACTATATCTTCCAGCACATCTCTATACCAGAATGCAATTCTCCTTGTCTGAACCAATGATAGTTCCAGCCTGTCTTTCTGTAGATACCTGATGGTTTTGCAAATATCAGTAATCCGATTTATGCTCTGAATCTCTTTACCCGATAATTTAAGCATCTTTAGAAATGGAGTAGGGTCAGCATGTCTCCAGAATATCAGAGTCAGCTTACTGATGAGATTGGTGCTTTCCAAATGATATTGAGTATTATCGCTGTTTTGTGATAGCAGTTGAGAAGGAATTCTCAGTTTGGGCAAGATTACTGGCAAAATACCTGTTGTTTTTAGCAGTCTTAAGCCCTGCAGAAATTCTGAACAATAAATAATCTTGATGAATTCCTCAGCTATCCGCTCTTTAGAAATATGCTTCAATTCAGGAACTATTTTCTTGAGAACGCAAAGTGTTGATTTGTCTATGCTAAACCCAAGAGTTGTTGCAAAGCGTACAGCCCGCATTATCCTGAGCGGGTCTTCTTTAAACATTACTTCTGCTTCTGAAGTAGCTCTGATTATCTTAGCATTCAGGTCAGCGATGCCCATACCGCATAAATCAAGAATTTCCCCATCTGAGATACGCATCAATAGAGAATTCAGGGTAAAATCACGCCGCATTACATCTTCCTGCAGAGTTCCGAAGGCGACATCCGGTTTACGTGATTTTGCCCGGTAGCTTTCCCGGCGTGTCATGACTAATTCTATCTTGTAATCAATCCAGATGATCAGGGCAGTACCAAATTGTTTGTAAATAACCGGCTTCGAAGTTAATCCTTGTTCGTATAATAGTTGCGCCAGCCGTATACCACCATCTGGAAGCTCAACCGTGATATCAATGTCATTGGTTTGTCTGCCCAAAAGCTCGTCACGCACGCATCCCCCGGCAAAATAAGCGTTATGCTCAAATTCCGTATCTCTGATTGCATTGTGCATGAGCTTTTTGATTTCTTTCAGCATGATTACCTTTATACAAATTCTCTGAATATACTATTGGAAACAAACTTTGCTTTGTCAGATAACCGGATATACTTACCATCAGCTTGTAAATGTCCAGATTTGATAAAGCATTCCACCACATATTGATAATCTAACGCAAAGTCAGTGCCAAAGCGAAATTTATACTCATCTAGTTCAAGACCACGTAACAACCTGAGCTGCATAATGATAAAATCCGCCTTCTGTTGTGCTAATGTCTCAGTTTCTGTTTGAAGCAGAATATCTCCATCTGCTATTGATTCTTCCCACAGTTTTAAATCATCTGGTTTGTGATAACGTATGTTATTGATGAAACCTGATGCTCCGGCTCCCAGTCCCAGATAACTGTCTCCCAGCCAATAATGCAGATTATGCCTGCTCAAATATCCTTCCTTAGCAAAGTTGGATAGCTCATATTGCTTAAAACCTTCCTTGATAAGTGTTTCGCAAATTGTGTAATATTGCTTCTCAGCATTGGCATCTTCAGGCAAGTCAGCTTGCCAGTGCTTAAAAGGGGCATCATCATCAATGCTGAGAAGATAAGTGGATATGTGTTCAGGAGAAAGCCGGAGATACTCTGTAAGGTCAGTTTCAATATCCTCATTTGTTGAGCCCGGTAATCCATACATCAAATCCAGAGAGATATTATTAAATCCGTTATCCCTGCATAATCGGATACGTGCCGGCATAGTTTCTGCTGTGTGTCTTCTACCCAAAGCTGTGAGATTGATATTATCCATCGACTGCAAGCCCAGGCTTAACCGGTTAACTTTGGTATATGACAGCGCTTTAATCCAGTCAGAGGTTATCTGGATAGGATTGGCTTCCAGCGTAATTTCTGTTTCTGAAGCCGGATTAAGTTTTTCAATAATTGACTGTATTTGTGTTGCTGTCATTAGTGATGGAGTACCACCTCCAAAGTAGATAGAATCAGGTTGCTCTTTATATATTTGTTGAAAGAGGTCAATTTCCCTGCAAAGATTGAGATAGTAGCTTTTAAGCAGCGGTTTAGAATAGGGAACAGAATAAAAGCTGCAATAACCGCATTTAGTCAAACAAAATGGTATATGGATATAGACAGCGGGAATTAGCGAATTCGTTTGAACATCCGGTCCCATCTGGCGTGCGGACGGTCATAGATTTGATTATATTCTATGCCGTAGGAGTAGAATGTTGCCCAAGGTGTACCAGTTATATCTTTTCTATCCAGAAAACCCCAATATCTGCTGTCTTCGCTCACGTCTCGGTTATCGCCCATCACGAAGTACTGACCTTTAGGAACAACCACAGGACCGAACCAATCTCTGTTCCAGGGTTCTGCGCCTACGGGGAGTTTCCATCTCTCCATTCCGGGCATCCACATTCCTTTGGGAAAAGTGCGCGAGATAACCTGTTGAGGATTGTCATACGGATAGGGTTCTCCATAGCATTCAAAGCCCTTTACATAAGGCTGACCATTGAGGTAAACAACTTTGTCCTTAACCTCAATCGTATCGCCCGGCATTCCTATCACGCGTTTAACAATATTCTTGCGGGCATAATATGTGATGTGAAAAGCTGTCATCGGGTCTTTTTTGAAATTGAATGCTTTATTGATATATATGGGCGGGAATATCTTGATAAACTGTTCAGGATTACCTTCCGGTGTACCCTGTTCTATTTTTGGATATCTGAATGTGACAATATCATTTTGTTTGGGGTCAGTAAAGAAATACTTTACCTTATCTGCAACGAGATAATCGCCTATCAATAAGGTCTTTTCCATTGAAGAAGAGGGTATCTTAAAGTTCTGGAAAGTGTAGTTACGAATTATCATCGCAACCACAAAAGCAAAGAGTATAGCTTCCACCCAGTCTTGCACAAAGGGTTTCTTTTTTCTGAATTTTATTGGTAAAGGTGTTTTAGTCTTATTGGTATCTTTTATTACAGTTTCACGGGGTTTTGCCATATCGTTGCATCCTCTTTTCTATATCTGTATGTGATATATAGTGATAACCAGCAATCGAAACAGCCGTTTATGTCAAGCAAAAAGCAGTCATATCTGCGCAGACGATAAACTTCTCTCATGAGCCAGTTTATAATTTAGCTAGTTTTCAATTAAGTTATTGACATCAGACCACATTACCGTAAAATATGACTTAGGAGTAATAATGACCCTACAATATCTGATTGACACTTTGAGAACTAACAGGAATATCCTGATGGAAGATTATTATGTAAAATCATTAGGTATCTTTGGTTCTTATGCGGTAAATCAGCAAACCGACGAGAGTGATATTGATTTTCTGGTTGAGTTCTCCACACAAGATATTGATATCTTTGAAGCAAAGTATCAATTGAAAACATATCTGCAAAACCTTTTCCACAAAGACGTAGACTTAACTCGCAGTAAATATCTGAAACCTTATGTAAAGAACGAAATCCTCAGCAAAACACAATATGCAATCTAAAGATAAACTGGCTCTCCAAGGTATTCTGGAGTCTATTAATAAGATACTCTCTTACACAAAAGGTATCACGACATCAGATACTTTCAAACAGAGACGAACTGGTTTTTGATGCTTGCCTGATTAATCTTGTCAATATCGGAGAAATGGTTAACCGACTTTCTGAAAGCTTTATTGAAGAGCATAACTCTATAGAATGGCATAAAATCAAAGGCTTGAGAAATATCATAGCTCATGATTACTTTGGTATCGACTATGATGAAATTTGGTCAGTTGTTAGTAATCATCTTCCTTTGCTTAAGGAATACATTGATACTTTAGGATTGTGATACTGCTTTATCTCTGGTCATGAATAATAATAGGCTCTGCCATTATCCTATCTTTAATTATTGGCTCTATCAGACAGTGCCATATAGTGCTCTACCTTCACTAAATGCGCAATGAACAACCGTATTCCGTTTATTGCGTTGTTTTTGGTATTCTGCTTCAGAATATAGGAGAATATCCTTGGGTACTTGGAAACCAGATAAAGCTCGCCAGATTGCAGCAGTCTCTGTAATTCGTAAGTGCTGTTTGTCAAATGTCCTGTCCTGAACTATTAGTATATCAAGGTCAGAATCAGGTCTCGCTTCATTACGGGCATAAGAACCAAATAGAATTACCCTGGTAGGGTTAAACTTTTCTCTTATTACCTGTAACATACTCTGAACTAATTGTTCGTTAATCTGCTGCAATTTTTCTCCTTATGCAAGCAAGCTTCTTATCATCAATCTGGCATTATCCCAGAGGTATCTCTTACGGTCAAGGTTTTTTTGTCCTTCATCCCAGAGTCTGAAATTCCTATAGATATGTAAGTAATTCTAACAACACTGAAATTCTCTATTTCAAAAACTCGTTCTTTAGTTTATCGAGAGTGCCGGCTTGTTTGATCTTTTCAAAGGCTTTAGTCCATTTATTTACTATATTTTGGTCCGTCTGCTTGGAAATACCTATGTAGAAATTTGTATCCAATAACTCAAACACAGGAACCAGGGCACCGGGCTCAAAACCTGCCTGCTTGACGATTTGTTTTACTGTTAAATCCGTGAAGACAGCCAGATCAGCGTCGCCGGACATAACCAGTTTTACTGCATCAATGGGTCTGTAATTACTTTTTAGGTTAGTAAACCCCTTTTCCTGTAAGTACTTTTCGCTGAACCAACTATCAACCGTAGCAATGTGTTTTACAGCTTTAGCTTCATCCAGGTTATTGATTTTAAGTTTGGAATCCGGTTTCACATAGAAATATGTTTTATTGCTTCCGATCGGTCCCACCCAATAAAATGATGTATCTCTCTCCGGGATTTTTTCCATTGTGAAGATGATAACATTGGGTTCATTTAAAGCCAGCTGAAAAGCTGCATCCCAATTCATCAATGTGATTTTATCGGTGGATTTTACTTCTTTCTGAATAGCTCTGACAATCTCAGTGCCATAACCGGTAATCGAATCATTTACAGCATACGTCAGAGGTGGATAATCCTCTGTCACAAGTTTTAATGTAACAGTTTTCTTCACACACGAACATATGCAAATCAAAATGACAAAGATTAATAGAATGTTTGTAAGCTTCATGTTAACCTCTTTTATGTTATTGTGCCTGTCAATATACTAATTACTTCACAATGGTAACTTTACTTGCTGTTTTGAGTACGGGGAAGCAATCCTCGCACTTCCAACAGGAAAGAATCCTGTGTTACAACTTATTTCGCAAGATTCATGATGCTCGTATTATTGACTCCCAGGATAAAATAGGGGTTGAAGGAATCAGCACGCACCATCACTACCCAATAGGGTTTATCCAGAATCATGACTTTAGGCACATACTTTGTATTTGGGGGAGCCATTATATCACCAACAACTATAACAGCTTCATTCTCAACTCTGGCGCCTTTCTCATCCATATCAAATTTAATCTTTTCCTGCATTATCTTTATCATATATTGGGAGAATTGTTTATTATCCAGAGTTTTGTTTATCATATCCTCATAACTGTGAGTATAATCCAGATGCAGCATCGGAGCCTTGAAAACATCACCACCCTGCAGCATAGTACCATATCTGTCCGGAAAAGAACTATCTGTGGAGTATTTCTTGCTCAGTCTGGCTACAACCTCATCCGGCTTATCCATCGGATAGCCTTTTGCCAGAAATATCTGATCTTCTTCGTCTTTGAGCTGAATTCCTACCACAAAATGGTCAGCGTCCTGATACTCAACCACATAAACACTGCCATTTCCGGTAAAACCTTCCACCTTCTCTTTATTGAAACTCATATTTCTCTTCTCAAAATCGTTTTCATATTTAACTTCTTTAAGGAAATACGCATAGGAGATAATATCCGTTTCATTTAGCTTCATACCAAGGTCTTTAAAACTTTTGGATGGAAACTTTTCCCGACATTCGCGGTTTATCATCTCTACTGTCTTTTGACCATATCCGCTCTTGATATAGTAACTGGCTTCATCCAAATCACGCTTTGTGAAAACCGGATTATTCAGCTTTTCAGTAATGGTCAGTGCTTGTTTATCTGTGGTTTTTAATTTCAGTTTCTCGTGTATAATACTACCGGTCAATTCATTCCAGGCAAGATTCATGGCTCCGCCCCAGATGTAGTTACCTTTATACAGGCTTCCTGTATAATTGTCACTGTCAGTTTTGAGTCCGGCTGCATTCAAAGAACTCAACACAATAAACAAAAGCATACTCATCATCATGATTGTTACAGTTTGCTTCTTCATTTACTATTCCTCAGATATCCATAATTATCAATAATTCATCTGTATGTATTTGGTATATCAGGTCAAGTAAAATTACTCATTAAATTGGGTTTAGTTTTTCGTTGTTTTTCTTTTCGCCCGCTCTCATTCATTATTAATCTTTCTTTAAATGAACTTAATATGCGCGCAATATACGTGGGTGCTGCGCCTTTGCTGCTCCAGTGATTCCCCTATGTTCATTTGGGAGTCATCCGGGAGTCATCCGGGTGTCATGTGGGTGTCTTAAGGGCAATCTATGTTCACTTAGAAGTAAATGAAAGCAGGATGAAAGAAGAATGAAAGATAAATTGTCCACTGAAGACTTACATCAATATCATTACTTTACAAATAATCTGAGTCAGATATCTTATCACTCATGCTATTCTATCTTTTATGATGAGGAGTATGGTATGGAAACTTATGAAGAAATTGTAAAAAGACTACTAAAAAAAAGCGTAGAGGCTCTGAGCGAATCAGAAAAGCGTGTACTCAAGTATATCACTGATAAAGAAATCCTCAGTCACAACACCCATGAAGAATTTTCTAAAGAACTTACCTTTGGTGAAAAAGTGGCAGATAAAGTTGCTTCTTTTGGCGGTTCCTGGCCTTTTATCGGGATATTTGCCCTCATTTTAATCCTGTGGATTGGTGGAAATACAATGATGTTGCTGGCTTTCCATAAGAAGCCTTTTGACCCGTATCCTTTTATTCTGCTGAATCTGTTCCTCTCTATGCTGGCGGCAATCCAGGCGCCTGTGATTATGATGAGCCAAAACAGGCAATCCGCCCATGACAGAATTGATGCCAAACATGATTATGAAGTTAATCTGAAAGCTGAATTAGAAATCATGACGCTGCACCAAAAACTTGATGAACTGCGTGAACAAAAATGGGCAGAACTGATTGAATTGCAGCAACAACAGATAAAAATGCTATCTGATATTAATACTATCTTTCAAAGAAAATCTGAAACAGAAAAAGGAAGTGCCAATGCTTAGACAGCCTTATTTGTTAATCATAATTATCACTCTTATGCAAACCTGTCTGTTATTTGCTGCCGGCAAGAATGAAGCGAAGTCCGGCACCAAGCTTGACTATGATCTGCAAATTCCCTCAGCCAAGCAGAAAGTACCCTGCGTCATTATCTGCTCAGGGCAAGGTTATCACAAGGACCTGCCTTTAATCAAGGACTTTGCTGTCTTGGCGGAAAAGAACGGTTTTGCTGCTGTTCGATTCAATTGGAGTTATTTCTCCGCTAAGGGCAATCCTTCCGAAGATGGCAATAAAGAATTTGGCGATATCGAAGAAATCATCACGTTGGTAAAGCAAAATCCAAAAATAGACAGCACCCGCATCTATATTGCAGGGAAGTCCATGGGCTCTCTGTTTGCTTATTATGCCTTTCAGGAACACAAAGAGCTGAAAGGTTGTATATTGCTGACACCGCTATTATCAAAAGCAGAGGATGGCAATAATTATTATGCAGATTTAGCTTTGGAAACGCGTCCCGTTGCCTTTATCCTGGGTGACAGAGATACAAGCATGTGCAAATTAACAGAACTTTATAAATACCTGGGCACATGTGCTCAGAATATCTCTGTAGTTACTCTGGCAGGTGCTCATGGTATCCAGATTGAAGGTGATGATGCCAATCCAGCCGTAAAAGATATCAATAAAGAAGGCATCCGGCTTGCTGTGGAAAGCGCTGTTTACCGTTTGAAAGTCATGGAATACGATGATAGATAATTATGAATTATGAATTATGAATTAAATGAGATATTATGAAACAGAATATTATACTAGAAAAGACCTTCGAATTCGCTGTAGAAATTGTCAAATTAACTCAGAAAATACAAAATGAACATAAAGAATATGTTCTTACACGCCAGTTATTAAAAGCTGCAACATCTATTGGAGCTAATGTAGAGGAAGCGATTGCCGGTCACAGTACAGCAGACTTTATTGCTAAGCTGACAATTGCACAGAAAGAAGCCAGAGAAACTAAATATTGGCTTAGACTTATCTATGCCAGCAAACTTCATGACTGCACAAAGTATTTATCTGATATAGATGAAGTTATTAGAATATTGACGTCGATAATAATAACAACTAAACAACGTAATGAAAAGAAGCTGGAACAAATTCATAATTCATAATTCATAATTCATAATTCTATATTGGGAGGTTACTCAGTTGATACATTTACATTTAGGTGATATAACAAAGATGGAAACCGATGCTATTGTCAATGCTGCCAATAATTCTCTATTAGGCGGAGGAGGCGTGGATGGTGCCATACACAGAGCTGCCGGAGCAGAACTTCTGACAGAATGCAGAGCTTTAAAAGGGTGCCGTACCGGTGAGGCAAAGATAACCAGAGGCTACAACCTCCAGGCTAAATACGTAATCCATACTGTGGGACCAATCTGGCGTGATGGCAGTTATGATGAAGATAACCTGCTGGCAAACTGCTACCATAATAGCCTTTGTCTGGCAAAAGAATATAACCTCAGCTCTGTTGCTTTTCCCTCTATTTCAACTGGCGCTTATGGTTTTCCCAAAGACAGAGCTATGGGTATTGCCATTAAGGAAATTGAACTATTTTTGCAGGACAATACGATGGAAGTATGGCTGGTCTGCTTTGATAAAGATACTTATGAGCAATATAGAGAAAAACTCACAGAGATTCAGACAAAACCGGGAGAACACTATATATGTTGAAAATATGGTCTTGGAACGTGAACGGACTACGCGCAGTTATGAACAAAGGCTTTCTGGAAACTTTGGAAATTGAAAAACCCGATATTATAGGACTGCAGGAAACCAAACTACAGGAAGAACAAATTCCTAATCAACTACATGAAGTTAAACACTATCATAAGTTCTGGTCACATGCACAGCGCAAGGGTTATTCAGGTGTATGCCTGCTGACCAAACCTCACCCGTTAAATGTTAAATACGGGTTTGATGTCCCTCACTTCGATAGTGAGGGCAGAATCATCATTGCTGAATATGAAAACTTTTTCCTGATAAACATATACTTTCCCAATGGACAGATGAATGATGACCGCTTGAAATATAAGCTGGAGTTTTACGATACCTGTCTGGAAGTTATGGAAACCTATCGTAAAAAGGGCAAACCAGTCCTTGTAACCGGTGATTATAATACTGCCCATAAGCCGATTGATTTGGCTCATCCCAAAGCAAATGAGAACTATTCAGGCTTTCTACCCATAGAAAGAGCCTGGCTGGATAAGATTGTCGAATACGGCTGGGTAGACACTTTCAGAGAGTTTGACCCCAGCCCCAAACAGTATTCCTGGTGGTCATATCTGCGGGATGCCAGAAAGAATAACGTTGGCTGGCGCATAGACTATTTCTTTATTGATAAAGAGCATCTTTCAATTGTCAAAGCTGCCGGTATCAGGCAGGATATATATGGGAGTGATCATTGTCCAGTCTATGTTCAGATTGAAATCTGAACATAGACCGAAAATTAAGAATTAAGAATTAAAAATTAAAGGGAATTGGGATAACTGCGTTGAAACAAAATGTATTATTGGATAAGACATTCACTTTTTCTGTAAATATTGTCAAGCTCGTTCAAAAATTACAACAAGATAATAAAGAATATGTGCTTTCACGTCAGTTATTGAAAGCAGCAACCTCAATAGGTGCAAATGCTGAAGAAGCTATGGCAGGACAAAGTTCCGCTGATTTTCTTACCAAAATTACAATATCACACAAAGAAGCTCGAGAAACAAAATACTGGTTGAGGTTAATAACCGCCAGCAATATGCAGGATTGTGCTGAATACCTGAAACAAATTGATGAGATTCTTCGCATCTTATCTTCAGTAATAATAACCACAAAAAAGAATAGCATAAAGTCAAAATAGTGTTTTAATTCTTAATTTTTAATTCTTAATTAAAAAAGGAGACCACGATGTTTAAAACAAAACCGGCTATATTTATTATACTTGTATTCCTGATTTGCCTGCCATTATCTCTTTCCGCCCGCCATTTTGCCAGATGGTGGACAACTATGGGAAGTTTTACTGCTGATTTGAGAGACGAGATTGTGCCAATTACAGCAAATAACTTCATTGATCTGACTAATGACGGATTTTATAATGGACTGCATTTCCACAGAGTGATTGAAGGATTTATGATTCAGGACGGATGTCCCTTCGGTACGGGAACAGGTGGACCTGGTTATACAATTCAGGACGAGTTTAGCCCTCTTCTTAATCACAACAGTGCAGGGGTTTTGGCTATGGCGCGCACAAACCAACCCAATTCAGCAGGTTCGCAGTATTATATTACTTTAGCACCGACTACCTGGTTAAATGGAAGCTATGCTGTATTCGGAAAAGTGTTCCAGGGTCTGGATGTCGTTATGAGTATCGGTTCTGTGGCTACTGATGCCAATGACCATCCCATAAGCAACGTCTATATAGATAGCCTCAAGATACTAAATCTGGTAATCAATTCAGTATCACCATCTACTGATTCTACCGTTGCATATAATACTACAAGTCCCTATTCCTTTGTGGTTGAAGCTTATGGGCAATATAGTAATATACAATTCAATTGGTATATTGATGATGTTCTGCAGCCTGAGTTCACAGACTTTCTCATGCAGCCTGTCTTCACGTCAGACGGTGTGCATACAGTTACATGTACGACTCTAGATACTGAAATGTCATGGACAACAACCTGGCAGGTTGATGTGAGTTCTGTCAGCAATAATGATGAAGTTATAGCACAGCCTGATATCCGTATAATAAGCGCATACCCCAACCCTTTCAAAGATAAAACTACTTTTGTATATAACACTAGAGATAGTAATCCTATCACTATAGATATTTTTGATGTGAAAGGTAGAATTGTAAAATCTGAAAAGTTAGTCAGCAAGGCAGGGATTAATCAATGGAACTGGAACGGGAAGAATTTTTCTGAACAATCAATGCCAGCAGGATTATACCTGATCAGGCTATCAGCAGGAATTGCTCATTCAACTCAGAAGGTTATCCTAATTAAGTAATCTGATTATCGTTTTAAATTAATTTACCGTCCTTAAGTTCCACCATTCTGCCGGCTGAAGCAGCCATGGCAGGATTGTGCGTAACAAGTATAATAGTAATACCTTCTTCTTTGTTCAGCTTGCCAAAGATATCTGATATTTCTGCACTGCGCTTGCTGTCCAGATTCCCGGTTGGTTCATCTGCCAGCAGGATTTGAGGCTTATTAATCAATGCTCTGGCAACAGCAACACGTTGCATTTCACCACCGGAAAGCTCTTTGGGCAGATGATTTATCCGATGAGCAATACCCAGCATTTCTGCCAGTCTGAGCGCATCTTTATCTGCTTCAGGTTTTTGATAAAAGGCGAATGGTAACATGATGTTTTCTCTGACAGTAAGAGTCGGAATCAGATAGAACTTCTGGAAGACGTAGCCAAACAGCTCTCTGCGCAGCCTGGTCAGGTCTCTTTCATTCATGCTTTTATTCTTATCGAAAACAACTCTATCAGCCACTTTGAGCGTGCCTTCAGTAGGATTATCCAGACAGCCGAGTAAATGTAATAGAGTTGTTTTTCCTGAGCCGGAAGGACCGACAAAGGCATAGTAATCACCCTGATTGATATTAATAGTGATGCCATCCACAGCCGGAATATGCTCAGAACCTCTGATATAGACCTTTTTAAGGTCAGTTGCCTGTATGATTGGATTATTGCTCATAATTCACCATCCGTGCTGCGGATTGCTTCAATCGGTCTGATTTTGGCGGCTTTCCAGGCAGGATAAATCCCGCTTATCAATCCAATCAGCATGATAATACCTATAGCTTTTGCTACAAGCAGGAAATCTATTTGTACCAATGCACTGGTGGGAGAATAGGGCAATACACTGCGAATCAGTCTGTCTGTAACTTCAGCCAATATCCAGGACATGCCTGAACCAATAACGCCACCCACAAAGGTTAACAGGATTGTTTCAAACCAGATCAGTTTGAAGATATGTGAAGTCATAGCACCCATGGATTTCATGATACCAATTTCCTGCCAGCGTTCCAGAACAGACATCAGCACTGTATTCATCACACCTACCATGGCAATCAAAATAGCTATCAGGGCAATCGACATAACCATTACACGGGCAGTTGCCACCAAATTGGAAATGGTCTGCTTCACCTGTGCCATTGAGACAACCTGCACATCAGAAAGTTTATAAAGCTCATCTTCATACTTGGTCAGGTCTGTGTCTTTTTTAACTTTTATACCGATAGAAGTTAGCTTTCCATCGACTTTATAAACATTCTGCAGAGTCTTGATAGGCAGGAAGATGGTGCCATCGTCCTGAGTTCCGCTTCTTTTCAGAATACCCACGACTTTGACTTCCACATTAGCCTCAGGTAAAAGATATACGTTACCGATTTCACGTTGTTCCAGCTCAGCTGCTTCATAGCCAAAGACAGCTTCCAGGGCTTCAGGCTGGTCAAACCATTTTCCTTGCTGAAAGACAAGATAGGATTTCATTTTGGGATAGGTAGTCGGGTCAATGCCCAGGAAAGCAGTTATACCACCACTTTCACCTTTATTGGGGTCAAAAACGGCATGCATCAGCATAGGTGTAACTTTATCAACTTGAGGATTGGATTTGACAGAATCCACAATGCTTTCAGGCATATATTTTAGGCCTGTTCCGCCTTTGAGCATCAGGGTGGCTGCTTCATAAGGACAGCCTTTGGCAGTGAGCAAGACCTGGAATCCCAGATTATCAATATCTTTATTAAGTGAGTTTTCGTATCCCTGATTAAATCCAAGCAGACTGACCAGAACCCAGGTGGAAAGAGCAATACCGACTATGGTCAGCATACTACGCAGACGCTTGCGTCTGATATTCTTCCAGGCAATTCCAAATAATGATGGCATGGTTTCTCCTTGACTACTCTATTTGATGTAGCCAAATTCCTGCATAAGTATCAGGTTTTTCTTGATGCCGCGTAAAGTTGCTTTAAAATCTGCATCAGCCTTGGGGGCAGGATTTTTTATCAGTGCCAGCTTACCGACTTGTTTCCCGGTAACAGGGTCATAAGATTTGAAGTCATTCATAGATAAGCCGATAAACTGTTTGTAGAAGCTGTCGCTCCGAAAAGATTTGGCATTAGGATTACTCATTTTCTGGAAATACATATTCAGGATATTGCCCTTTGTATCCAAAGCCAGAAATATCTGAGTCCCGCCATAATAGCCTTTCTGGTTCACTCCATGGATATATCCGATTGTTTCCTTGGCTTTATAAATTGTATATACAGAATAGGGAACGTCTATGGTTTCATATAAACCTGAAAACTTCTCACCCAGACGCTGTTCTACTTTTGCCAGCAGTGCAGTTCCACCTTTCTGCTTGATGGAAACGTAATCAGTTTTATATCCTGTAGAATTTGGGAACAGACGTTTAACATCGCGGTCAGGTTCACCCAGATCACATCCGACAGCAGCAAACACATTGCCTGCCAGAGTAAGAATCAGTATCAATATTAATATGGTTTGTTTCATTTAGCTCTCCTCTTAGAAAAGCTGTTTATAATAGTATATCTGCCCGATTAGCTTATAACTATCATCACCGGCAGTCTTGTCCTGCCAGTCATACATAGCTCTGAAAGCCAGGTCGGAAGTCAGTTTAAAGGTTAATCCTGCGGAGTAGTCCACATAGTGCTTGCCTTCAAATAAACGCCAGATGCCTTGCCCTTCCAGCTTGAGTTTCTCTTCGGGAAGCAGGTTGATTCCATTTCTCCAGAGAATACTATAAGCATCAGTATAAAGAAATTCGCCGGCATAGACGTCCACAGCTGATTCCAGATTATAGATTCTTGCCTGTCCATCAATGCCAAGCATAGTTTGGGGATGCAGCTTGGGATTGTCCTGTCCCGGTAACTTATGATAATGATAACCCATAGCAACCAGATTCACGCCTTTTTGGGCAGTTATGCCAATTGTGTAGTTATCTTCATTTAGGACACCATACGCTGCGTGAGCAGACAGCAGATAGTTGCCATCTTTGTTATATAAATTCATGCCGGAAGCATTGGTGGCAGAAGCAGAGAGATTTCCCCAGGCAGTATCTTTGGAATATAGCGCTCCCCAGTCTCTGTCATAAGCCATATTATACATGGTCAAATCAGGCAGAATTAAGGAATGATTATCCAGAGTATATGATAATCCTGAAGCGGGTTTCAGATGACCAAGGGCAAAATCTCCCACCGGTGCTTTATACTTTAGCCAGGCATTATACAGCTGCGGTTCAAAGGGGGTCTTCTCAGCAATATTATAAGCCAGCCTGAATTGCAAAGAAGCAACGGCAAAATCACCTTCATCACCGGAAAAGCGCTGTAACCAGTCAAAGCCCATGGAAGGTTTTTGCATGGCGTCTTTCGCCATAAAGCTATAAACGATAGGCTTTTCCAGGTCTGATCGATAGCCATAAATACCTTGCATTTCAGTAAAGAACAGTCCGTTCCCTGCAAAAAGTACAAAACTATTGGTAAGCATAACCCAAGCAATTAAAGTATGCTTTGCAAAGTATCTGCTGCTTCTCATAGTATAACTCCCGGCTAATTCAGCCTGTGAGATTCTATATTTATTTAGATTTTAAGCTGGAAGCTGCCAAGATAGGCTTGCTTGCCATCTTTCATGAATTTCAGGTCAACTTGCCATACTCCGGGCATGACAAAGTTTATCGGAACAAGTAATTCACCTTTTTTATTAGCTTTGAGTTTTACATCACCACTGGCATGCATCCCTTTCATAGAAGGCATATCAGCTACTGAAAAGACTTCATATACATTGTTTATCTTCTTATCTTTATTGAAGACTTTTACTTTGAGGATAGCTGTTCCGAGTTTGGGTTTCTTATCAAAACTGTAGGTGAAATAGTGACTGTCACTAATCCAGTTTACCTTGTTATAACCGGCGAGAGCTTTGGCTTTGACAGCGCCGTCATTTCCCATACTTCCCGATGCGCAGGAGCTTTGTGCAGCACATGATCCGCATTGTGACCAGATAGCGATGGGCAGCATAATACTGATGATGAGTATGATTAAGCTTAGTTTTTTCATGGTTCCTCCATTTATTCTTTGGTTATTTTAACATTCTTCTGATGGTTTCCAGCAGTTCGTCCATAACTTCTGTTTTGCCGGATTGGATTTGTTCTGTTACACAGCTTCTGAGGTGAGCTTCAAACAGTATTTTTGACACAGAAGACAAAGCATTACGTACAGCAGATATCTGAGTGAGGACATCATCACAATAAATATCTCTTTCTATCATATTTTGGATGCCTCTGACCTGTCCTTCAATCCTGTTTAGTCTTTTGACAATATCTGATTTAAATTCTGCATCATGATGTGCAGAACGGTTATCATGTGTACAACAGTGTTTTGTCATAATTGTTATCCTTCTTCATCATACCCGTAGGGGGTATACATAAGATAATACAAAAAGCATTCCAAGACAAGTATTAATAATTAGATTATTTGCTTTATTTGAAGAATTCTTCGTGCTTATGATCGGGAATGATATTTACGGAGCGCTTCTTGCCATCAAATTGGAAGTAAAAACTGAATGTACGGTATGGAAGGATTTTTTCTGCCAGTTCTGGCCACTCAATAATAGTAACTCCTGTCTCAATTATGTCCAAGATGCCCAAGTCCAGTAATTCCGTTTCTTCTCTGAGGCGGAAAAGGTCGATATGATATAGTGGATATTTCCCGGATTTGTACTCATTATACAGCACAAATGAAGGACTGCTGATTTCGTCCTTAATGGAAAGCATCTTGCCAATCTGTTTAGTAAAAAATGTCTTTCCTGAGCCCAGATCTCCATACAAGCACAACACATCACCCGGATATAGTAATGGAGCGACATAAGCTGCTAAATCTATAGTGTCTTGCTCTGTCTTTAGTTCGATATATTTATCCATAATTGTTTTCCCCTAGTAATTCAATTATAACAGTTAGCCTAGTTTACAACTTTGCCAATTATAAGGTATTTGCCAAGCAAAATATATTGGGTTTCGATTATATCACTCAACAGAGTTAAGTGAGTCTCAACATTGTCTTTATTGTTACTACCTTATTATTCATTGCCTTGTAATCCTGAGCTTACCCACGGAATTGAGGATAAAACAAGGATAAACCAAGGAAAATCACAAGAGATTAATCTATGAGAAATCGTTGAAAGTAAATAGCCTCTTTATGGCTTATCCTTTACTGCAAAAAACATCCAATATTTATCTTGACGTATTAAAAAGTTGCAAATTAAATGTTTTTCACTTATTATGTGTGAAAAAAAAATGGATAATGAATAGCCTATAGTATGCTAAACGCATAGCTGAAAAGAGATGTAACGAATGGAGGATTATTGAAACTTGGTTTTTACTCTAATATATCATGTTTATTGCTTCAAATTGTACAGTTGGCAATAGTCTGGCAGTGTAAAAAAAGTGATTATTAATGCATGGAGGTAACACTGGACCAATTTAAATTGACCATTATTACATTTGTTCTTCGGTTTTTTGGATTTATCAACCTTCGTTTTATTTCATTAATAAACAATTATATATTGACTAGTAGAATAAATCAATCTTCTGTCAACTTAAATGCTATTGTGTTTGACAGATTGTAAAAATTTATAATCAAAAAGTGAGGAAATTATGAAAACAACAAAACTATTCCTGATCCTTTTCATGCTGATTTCTATTTGTAATATTTTTGCAGCGTTCTATACTATAACTTTCAGAGAAACAGCTGCAACAGGAGTACCTACTTCAACCCGAAATCTTATTTTAGCAGAGAACCCCAGTTATCCTTTAAGCCCTCTTCCTGTAGCTGCGGACAGGTGGCTTATTCAAGTTTACAAAAGTACTGATAATGTAATAAATCCATTAAATGTGAATGGATTACCTACCGGAGATGATATCGCTACAGTTACAAATATTGCTAGTACACAAGGATTAGTATTTGCAACAACAAATGTATGGTTGATGAATTCAATCAGATTTTATAATGACGGACTCACCGGTAATACTTATTGCGGAGATAATGTCTATCTTAGAATTTTCAATGCCTCAACAATCGCTTCGGCTACAAAGTACATACAATCAACTTCATTGTTTACAGTTCCAAGTGCTAATACAACTGTAAATTATATTCCTACATACGGTTGGTCGCCTAGCTGGATACCTATAGCCCAATCAAATCCTCCTGATCCTGCTGTTTTAGTTTTACCTGCTGATGTAGCAACAAATCTTGCTTTTTCCACTCAGAATTTGAGCTGGACAGCTGCCGGAACGGGTGCTGCACCCACTGGTTATAAAATCTTTTTCGGGACAGATAATCCTCCTACTAATATTGCTGACGGAGTTACTCAACCCGGTACGACCTTTACAACCGGGCTATTATTACAAAATCACACTTATTTCTGGAAAATTGTTCCATACAATACAATAGGAGATGCAGTAGGATGCCCTATCTGGTCATTTACGACCAGACCAGAAATTAATCCCGAACCCGCTACAAATCCACTACCTGCAAATAGTGCAATTGTAGAGGTTATCTCTTTCCCCTATAATCAAACATTATCCTGGTCAGCACCATCTAGTGGTCATGCACCTACAGGATATAAGCTATTTTGGAATCTGTCTTCAACCCCTGAAGATCTGGGAAATGTATTAACGGCTTCAAAACCAGTACCATCTGCCGGTTCTTACAGTTGGCAGGTTGTCCCTTATTATACAGACTTAGGTACAAGCTTAGGTACAAGAAGCGTTAGAATGGGTAAACCAGTAGTAACACGAGTTGCAAATGCAACTAATGCCCGTGGAGATGCAACCGGTTGTCCTACCTGGTCTTTCACTGCCAGTTTAGCTGTGACACATGCTGTTGATATTACATCTAATCCAAGTGATGCTGATATATATATTGGCGGTGTCGATAGCGGTTTCAATACTCCTCATCAATTCTTAATGATTCAAGGAACCGGGGCTACGTATTCTGTCCAAAAAGCCGGTTATGATTTTACTCCAGCCGATTTCGTTGTGACAAACATACAGGCTAACACAAGTCAGGCTTTTACGGGAACAATCCGTACATACACTGTTGATGTACAATCAGCTCCAACTGGTGCAGATATTTTTGTAAACAGTGTGGATTCAGGGTTTAATACACCTCATCAGTTTGTATTAACTTATGGTTCAAGCGCAACTTATTCAGTGCAAATGGATGGATATTCATGGACTCAACCTTATGCTGTGACGAATATTCAGGCCAACGTTGCGATGGAGTTTTTAGGTACCGTTCTCACATATTCTGTGAATATTGCATCAACACCCTCAGATGCAGATATCTTTGTTGGTGGAGTAGATACAGGTTTTAATACTCCTCATATCTTTACATTGAATTATGGAACTGGTGCTACATATACAGTCCAAAAAGCTGGTTATACTTTTGCTCCGACTGACTTTGTAGTGTCCAACATTCAGGCTAATGCCAGCCAAGATTTCACTGGAACAATTCTTACCTATACAGTTGATGTTTCTTCAACACCTTCTGACGCAGATATCTTCGTAGGTGGAGTTGATTCCGGCTTTAATACTCCTCACCAGTTTGTTATGGATTATGGCACTAATGCTGTTTATACGGTTCATAAGACCGGATATAGTTTTGCTCCGGCAGATTTAGTAGTGAATAATATCCAGGCAAATGTTGTTCAGGCTTTCACAGGTTCTGTTCTCACCTATACTGTTGATATCATATCATCACCTACTGATGCTGATATCTATGTAGGTGGAACAGACTCAGGATTTAATACTCCTCATCAGTTTGTTATGAATTATGGCACTGATGCCACATATACGGTTCAGAAAGCCGGATATACATGGGCTCCCTCAAACTTAGTTGTAACCAATATACAGGCAAGTACAAGCCAAAACTTTACAGGTACTGTGATAACTTATAACGTCGATATTACCTCAGCACCTGCTGATGCTGATATTTTTGTTGATGGTGTGGATTCAGGTTTTAATACTCCTCATCAGTTTGTTCTGAATTATGGTACAAATGCTACTTATACAGTTCAAAAATATGGCTATACCTGGGCACCTACAAGCTTTATTGTTACAAATATCCAGGCAAATGCAGCCTATAATTTTGTTGGAACTCAGAGTTTATCATTTGTTGATATTACTTCAACCCCTACCGATGCCGATATATTTGCTAACGGAGTTGATACAGGTTTTAACACCCCTCATCAATTTGCTTTAGCACTTGGCTCCAATGCCACATATACAGTTCAAAAAGCCGGATACACATGGGCTCCGGCAAACTTAACAATTACCAATATTCAGGCAAATACCAGCCAGAATTTCACAGGAACATTGCTTACCTATACCGTTGATATTACATCAACTCCTGTCGATGCCGATATATTTGTGGGTGGTATTGATTCAGGGTTTAATACACCTCACCAATTTGTCATGAATTATGGCACAAGTGCAACCTACACTATTATGAAAACCGGATATAGCTTTGCACCCAACAACCTGGTTGTGACAAACATTCAGGCTAATACAAACCAAGCTTTTACGGGTACATTACTTACCTATACAGTTGATATTACATCGACTCCAGTTGATGCTGATATTTTTGTTGATGGTGTGGATTCAGGCTTTAATTCACCTCATCAGTTTGTGTTAAACTATGGTTCCAGTGCTACTTATTCAGTATCCAAAGTAGGTTATACATGGTTACCTGCCAGTTATGCAGTTTCTAATATTACTGCTAATCAAGTACAGAACTTTACCGGAACGATAATCACATTTACGGTAGATATCACTTCTGCACCTGTAGATGCTGACATATTTATTGATGGCGTTGATTCAGGATTTAATACTCCTCATCAATTCTTCATGAATTATGGAACCAATGCCGTTTATACTGTCCAGAAAGCTGGGTATAGTTTCACTCCGGCTAACTTTGCTGTAACTAATATCGTTGCTAATACCAATAGAAACTTTACAGGTACAATACTTACTTATACTGTAGATATTACATCTAACCCATCTAATGCTGATATCTATGCTAATGGTATTGACACAGGATTCAATACGCCTCATCAATATATCCTGACTTATGGCACTAATGTTACCTACACTGTTAGCAAAGCAGGCTATAGCTGGACTCCGGCGGATTTTGTTGTTAATGCTATCCAGGCAAATACAGTGCAAAACTTTGTTGGCACATTGTTGACATACACAGTAGACATTACATCCATACCTACTGATGCAGATATATATGTCGGAGGGATAGATTCAGGATTTAATACTCCCCATCAGTTTGTAATGAACTATGGTTCAAGTTCAACATATAGCGTACAAAAAGCCGGATATACATGGTCTCCAAATTTTGTAGTGACCAATATTCAGGCAAATACTAGCAATAGTTTTGTTGGTACTTTATTAACATTTAATGTGAATCTGACTTCCACACCCACGGGAGCAGATATATTTGTGGATGGAATTGATTCAGGATTTAATACACCTTATCAATTTGTGCTAAACTATGGAGCAAATGCAACCTATACAATTCAAAAAACCGGTTATGCTTTTTCTCCTGCAAGTTATGTTGTAACGAATTTGCAAGCTAATGCGAGTCAAAATTTTACAGGAACGTTACTGACTTATACTGTTGCTCTTACATCTGTTCCGACAGGTGCAGATATTTACATTGGCAACACGGATACAGGATTTAATACTCCTTATACATTCGTATTAAGCTATGGGACAAGTACTACATACACTATTAAAAAGGCAGGATACACTTGGTCTCCAGCTACTTACGCAGTGAATAACATTCAGGCAAATGCAAACCAGAACTTTGTCGGAACGATAATTACATATACAGTCGATATCACATCAACTCCGACCAATTCCGATATATTCGTCGGAGGAATTGATACTGGATTTAATTCACCCCATACCTTCGTTATGAACTATGGAACAAGTGCAACATACACTGTTCAAAAAGCCGGTTATAGCTGGACGCCAGCAAACTTTGTAGTCAACAGTATTCAGGCAAATACTAGTCAGGCATTTATTGGCACAGTACTGTCTTACAACGTTATCCTAACTTCAACGCCAACCAACGCGGACATCTTTGTTGGTGGTATTGATACAGGCTTTAATACACCACATCAATTCGTTTTGAATTATGGTTCAAACGCTACATATTCTATCCAAAAAACCGGATATAGCTTCTCACCTGTAAACTATGTAGTTACAAATATACAGGCGAATGCAAGCCAGAACTTTGTGGGAACACTACTTTCCTACACTGTCGATATTAATTCTAATCCTGTAAATGCTGATATATATGTTGGTGGGATTGATACTGGATTTAATACTCCTCATCAATTCTCAATGAGCTATGGGGCAAATGCTATATATACTGTAGCGAAAGCAGGATATACCTGGGCGCCGGCAAGTTATTCAGTATCTAATATCCATGCTAATTCCAGCCAAAGCTTTACAGGGACGTTGATTTCTTACTCAGTAAACATTTCATCTATACCTGCTGACGCTGATATACTTATCGGTGGCGTTGACACAGGATTTAATACACCTCATGTGTTCTTGATGAATTATGGAACCAGTGCAACATATTCCGTAATTAAAGCAGGATATATCTGGTCCCCTTCGAATTTTGTAGTATCAAATATTCAATCCAGCGCAAGCCAGACATTTGCAGGAATATTAACAGCGTTGGCTGTAACTCCATCAACCCAAAACGTATCATATCAAGCTGGTACTACTTCGTTTACTGTTAACTCAAACGTAGCATGGACTGTTTCTGAAGACGTTTCGTGGTTATCCGTTACTTCTACATCTGGTACAAATGATGGTAGATTGATTGTTAGTTATGATACAAATTCATCCAGCATTTCACGTGTAGGTCAGATATTGATTTCTGGTAGCGGACTAAGTAGAATAGTTACAATTCATCAGACCGGAAGCCTGGCTACAATATCTGTTACTCCCAACAACCAAATGGTTACGTCATTAGCAGGAACGACAACTCTGGCAATTACATCGAATACACAATGGTCTGTATCTGAGAATGTTAGCTGGCTTTCAGTTTCTCCCGCCAGTGGTAATAATAATGGGGTTGTAACCGTTACTTTTGATGCAAACACCTCACCTGCAACTCGAACTGGACAAATCTACATTACCGGAAATAGAAAGACTATATCTGTATCCATAACTCAAGAAGCAGCTCCGGTATTTCTGGGAGTTATACCTCAAAATTCGAACGTAAGCTCCAATGCAGGAACTATTTCGCTGAATGTTAACTCAAATATTGACTGGAGAATTGCTGAGACAGTAAGTTGGCTATCTGTATCTCCTTCACATGGGACTAACAATGGAACTGTCCAGGTTACCTATAATGCCAATCCAACTTCAACGGCAAGAAATGGACAGATTAGTTTTATTAGCGGTAATGTAGTAACTGTTGCCGTTGTAACTCAGGCTGGTGCACCGGCAGGATTAACAGTGACACCTCCCATTCAGTATGTTTCAAATATTGAAGGAACTACAACCTTTACAATAACGTCAAATATTGATTGGACAATATCTGAAGATGTCTCATGGTTGACTGTATCTCCGGCAAATGGAAGTAATAATGGCATGTTTATTGTCACCCACGAAGCTAATCCTACAAACTCTGTGCGCACCGGACAAATTACCATCACTTGGGGTGAATCATTAACTACTGTAAACGTAATCCAATTTGCTGGTTCAATAGCGATGGGAGAAAAAATTACAACTCCTGCAATTAACGTATTTCCTAACCCATTCGTGGCATCAACTAATATCAAAGTTGATGTAGCTGCTGATAAAGCAGAAATTGCAGTTTACTCTATTAAGGGGCAATTGATTAAAACAATAGGAATGCTCAACAAAGGAACCCATACTCTTGAGTGGAATGGCAAGGATGAATCTGGAAGGCAGTGTTCAAATGGATTCTATCTTATCCGCTACAAAGGCACTGATATGACAAAAACGATAAAGGTCCTAATGATCAAAAAGTGATTGAAGAAATAACCTAACAACTCAACACGATGTTCGGAGCTCGAGAAATTCTTGAGCTCCGAATTGTTTTAGCATTGGTATTCACAATTAAAAATGAGCATTAATATACTCCATAACGAGTATCAGAGAATTCTAACTCTTTGTCTTTTTTTCATAGTTTAGATAGCGATAACAGAATTCATAATATTTATCTTGACGTTTCAAAAAGAAATAAATTAAAAGTTGCTTAGACTGGATTCATCAAATATTCAGGTTAGTGTCTGCTTTCTTGAAGATGATAATGCTTTTCATTCCGGGATTTATAGGAAATACTAATTGGACTGGATAAGATGGTTCGAATAGAGTGATTATTAAGTTGGAAGTATTGATGGGTAAAATAACAATTCGTTATTGAAGTCTATATATATGTACAGGATTAGTTAGTAGACTTTATTACCATGTTGTTATTTGCTTTCATCAATAACCCTGAATCATATACAATTAATTTGATTATTAAGTGAGGAAAAAATGAAAACGTCTAAACTATTTCTTATCATATTCATGTTAGTTACAATTTGTAATATTTTTGCTGCTTTTTATACAATTACTTTCAGAGAAACAGCAGCAACCGGGGTTCCAACCACCACCCGCACTTCAGTTTTAACCCAGAATGCCAGTTATCCCTTGAGTCCTCTACCTGCGGCAGCAGACAGGTGGGTTATCCAAGTTTATAAAAGTACTGATAATATTATTAGTCCTTTAAATTCGAGTGGGCTACCTACTGGTGATGATATCGTAACAGTTACAAATGTACCCTCTACCCAAGGACTGGTATTTGCTACAACTAATGTATGGTTAATGAGTTCCCTAAGATTTTACGATGACGGAGTAACAGGCAATACTTACGCTGGAGACAAAGTCTATTTAAGAATATTTAATGCCTCCTCTATAGCATCTGCGACTAAGTATATCGAGTCTACCTCATTATATACAATTCCAAGTGCTAATGCGACTGTCAACTATATACCTACATATGGCTGGTCAAGTTGGGTAACTTTTGTTTCTACACCGGTACCAAATCCTGTTGAAATGATTGCACCTACAAATGGTGGAACAGGGTTAGCTTATGCCTCCCAAACTTTATCATGGACTCCATCAGCATTTGGTGGAACACCCACAGGCTATAAAGTATATTTTGGTTCAGATTACCCTCCCACAGATGTAGTAAATGGTACTCCACAAACAGCTACTACATATGTAACAGGCGAATTGTTACCCTTCCATACATATTTTTGGAAAATCATCCCATTTAATACTGCAGGTGAAGCTTCAAATATAACCACCTGGTCGTTTACAACCAGAGATGAAGTAAACCCCAATTCTGCAATCAACCCAAGTCCTGTGCATGGAGCGACAGTAAATACAACCATATTACCATACGACCAAACATTGTCATGGTCTCCACCATCTCAAGGTGTCATACCAACTGGATACAAATTTAAATTGAATAATTCAGATACGCTTACCGACCTTGGAAATGTTCTGACAACCGAGGTATCCATAACCAATAATGGAATCAACACTTGGATTGTGGTACCGTATTACACAGACCCTGGTACACGAAGCGTTAGATTAGGTGATCCAGTTACAACCAGAGCTACAAACTCAAGCAATGACAGAGGAGATGCTATTGGATGCCCGACCTGGGAATTTTTAGTCAATTTGCAAGCAACCTATAACGTTGATATCACTTCCACCCCTACAGATGCTGATATTTTTGCAGGAGGAATTGATACAGGGTTTAATACTCCTCATCAATTCAAATTAGTTGAAGGTTCAAGCGCTACCTACACGGTTCAGAAAGCAGGATATACCTGGTCTCCTGAGAGCTTCCCAGTTACTAATATCCAGGCAGATACCAGTCAGGCTTTTACTGGGACACTAATCCCTTATACTGTTGATATTAGTTCATCACCTTCTAATGCAGATATCTTTGTTGGGGGGGTAGATTCCGGCTATAATACTCCTCATCAGTTTATTATGAATTATGGAACCAGTGCTACCTATTCTGTTCAAAAAGCCGGATATTCATGGTTACCTGCAAGCGTTCCTGTTAATAACATTCAGGCTAATACCAGTCAGGCTTTTACAGGAAGCATTCTTACTTATACCGTAGACATATCTTCCACTCCTACCGGAGCTGATATTATTGTGAGTGGTATCAACCCATCTCCACTTGCAACCAACCTGTTTTTCTCAGAATATATTGAAGGCATTTCAAACAATAAGGCTATCGAAATTTTCAATGGAACCGGACAAGCTGTTGATTTGACTCAATACTCAGTTAAACTTGGAACAAATGGAAATCCTTGGTCAACAGTTTTAGCGTTGACTGGTACGTTAGCTAATAATGATGTATATATCATAGCCAATCCAGGTGCCAGTCCAGAGATTTTAATTAAGGCGGATATAAATAGCACAGTAACATTTTTTAACGGTAATGATGCCCTGGGGTTGTTTAATGGTACGACACTGATTGATGCCATAGGAGTAGTTGAAACCAATCCTGGAGTTGCTTGGGATGTTGCCGGTGTAACGACAGCTTTACTTGATCACACTATAGTCCGAAAACCGTCAATCTCGTCCCCTACAACGAATTGGACTCTTTCTGCAGGCACCAATACCGAGGACTCACAATGGATAGTATATCCGATGAGCACATATACATACCTGGGTAGTCATAATGTGGATTCAGGTTACAATACTCCCCATACATTCACTCTGGATTATGGTACTAATGCGACCTTTGCTGCGCAGAAAGCAGGATATAACTGGTCGCCAACTAGTTTCCCTGTTTCCAACATCCAGGCAAATACCAGCCAGGTGTTTACAGGAACTCTGCAGACTTTTACTGTTGATATTACTTCTTCGCCATCAGATGCTGATATTTTTATCGGTGGAGTTGACTCAGGATACAACACTCCGCATCAGTTTATTATGGATTATGGAACGAGTGCAACTTATACAGTACAGAAAACAGGATACAGCTTTGACAACATGGCTGATTTTGTTGTTACAAATATTCAGGAGAATCAAGCCGGATATTTTCTCGGGTCATTACTTACTTATACGGTTGATATTACTTCGACACCCGCCGGTGCAGTTATATTAGTCAATGGAGTCAGAGAAATTCATAATACAACTCCACACCAGTTTGTTATGAATTATGGAACCAGTGCGACTTATACAGTGGAAATGCCCGGTTATACTTTTACACCTACAGAATTTGTAGTAACCAATATTCAAGAAAATAAAAACCAAAACTTTACCGGAACTATTATTACTTACACTGTAGATATTACTTCTACGCCTACAGATGCTGATATTTATATAGGTGGTACAGATTCAGGTTTCAAAACGCCTCATCAATTTATTATGGAATATGGAACAAGTGCAATCTACACAGTTCAAAAAACTGCTTATAGTTGGTTGCCAGTTGATTTCGTTGTTTCAAGTATCAGAGCTAATACCAGCATGAACTTCACCGGTACACAGACCTCCTTCTATGTTGATATAACTTCTTACCCTACAGATGCAGATATCTTTGCAGATGGAGAGGACACAGGATTAAAGACTCCTTACCAGTTCCTATTACCTGAAGGAACAAATGTAACATATACTGTCCAAAAGGCAGGCTACTCATGGGATCCAGTTGATTTTGTTATCTCAGATATTTCGGCTGATACAAGTCAGAATTTTACTGGTACTTTGCTTACTTATACTGTTGACATTACATCCATACCGACTGATGCAAACATCATAGTGGATGGTATCGATTCAGGATTCAACACCCCTCACCAATTTGTTATGGATTATGGTACAAGCGCTACATACTCCGTGCAAGCCGATGGTTACACCTGGTCTCTGGCTGATCTTGCAATTACAAATATTCAAGAAAACACTAGCCAGGAATTTGTTGGCACTTTACTAACTTATACTGTAGATATTACATCAATTCCTTCTGGTGCATTAATTCACATTGGTGCATCAAGACCGGCTTTGTATACCACACCACATCAGTTCGTCATGAATTATGGCACCAGCGCCTTGTATTATTTATCTATGCCGGGCTATACCTGGTCACCGGATAATTTCTCTGTTATCAATATACAAGCTGATACAAGCCAGGTATTTATCGGCACAATTAACACATATACGGTTGATATTACTTCTTCTCCAGCCGATGCTGATATCTTTGTTGACGGAATTGACACAGGATACAACACACCACATCAGTTTGTAATGAACTATGGCACAAATGCTAATTATTCTGTTCAGAAGGTAGGATATACCTGGTTGCCTGAGAGCTTTGCAGTAAACGATATTCGGACTAATACGAGTCAAAACTTTACAGGTACACAAATCGCTTATGTTGTGGAAATCACTTCTACGCCCACAAATGCCAGCATTTATGTCAATGAGGTATATTCAGGTTTCACAACACCACACCAATTTGCCTTATCGCCAGGCGACAGTGCAACATATACTGTCCAAAAAGCCGGTTATACCTGGCAACCAGCTGATTTCCTTGTTTCTGATATATCACAAAATGAGAGTCAGCATTTCACCGGTACTCTGCTTACTTATACTGTAGATATCACATCTACACCTTCTGAGGCAGATATTTTTGTAGATGGCATAGACACAGGCTATAACTCACCTCATCAGTTTGTGCTTGATTATGGCAGTAATGCGATATATACTGTTCAAAAAGCGGGATATACCTGGTCTCCGGAGAGTTTCCCGGTTGAGAACATACAGGAGAGTACCAGTCAGTTATTTACCGGCACAAAACTTACTTATACTGTAGATATTACTTCCAATCCAAGTGGTGCTGAGATTTTCGTAAGAACCTATTCAATCATAGGAGGCAGGTCCTTCTCTGGCTTATCCACAGGATATTCGACGCCTCATCAGTTTGTGCTTGAATATGGCTCGAATGAAACTTACTTTGTAGAAAAGCCCGGATACACATGGGCACCAGAACAGTTTTATGTAAACAACATACAAGAGAATACAAGTCAGAATTTTGTTGGAACCATACTTACCTATACTGTGGATATAACATCTACTCCATCAGATGCAGATATCTTTGTCGGTGGAGTTGACACCGGATACAATTCACCTCATCAGTTTGTGCTTGATTATGGAAGCAATGCAACTTATACTCTGCAAAAAGCAGGTTACACATGGGCTCCGGCTGATTATGCAGTTACAAACATCCAGTCCAATCTCAGCCAGGCTTTTGCGGGTACAATTATAACCTACACTGTAGATATCGCCTCTGCTCCATCTGAAGCAGATATCTTTGTCGGCGGAGTGGATTCTGGATACAACACTCCACATCAGTTTATCATGAATTACGGCTCTAGTGCAACTTACACAGTTCAAAAAGCCGGATATTCGTGGTCACCGGAAAATTTCGTAGTAAATAATATCCAGACAAACCTGAGTCAGCTTTTTGAAGGATCTCTGCTTACTTATACTGTTGACATTACATCGACTCCCTCAGGTGCGAATATTAACGTAAATGGACTTAAAAATGATATGTATACTACCCCACATCAGTTTGTCATGACTTATGGTTCAAGCGACGTTTATTCAGTCGACATGCCGGGTTATTCATTTGAACCAGAAATTTTCTCCGTTGAAAATATTCAGGCAAACACAAGCCAACACTTTGTGGGAACAATACTGACTTATACAGTTGACATTACTTCATCCCCATCTGATGCGGATATCTTTGTCGGAGGTGTTGACACAGGCTTCAACTCACCTCACCAGTTTATTTTGAATTATGGAAGTAATGCTAACTATACCGTTCAAAAAGCAGGTTATACGTGGTCCCCTGGTAATTTTTATGTAACTAGTATCCAGGAAAATACGAGCATGAATTTTGAAGGAACATTACTAACCTACACTGTAGATATTACCTCTAATCCGAGTGGAGCAGAGATATTTATCCGAAATTATAACGATGTAATAGGTAGGAATAACAACGATACAGACACCGGTTTCACAACACCACATCGGTTTGTGCTGGATTATGGTACTTATATAACTTACTATGTAGAACAACCGGGATACACCTGGTTACCAACTGAGTTTGTGATAAATAATCTTCAAGCAAATACCGGTCAGCTTTTTGTTGGAACATTACTCACTTATACGGTTGATGTTACATCTACTCCTGCCGATGCTGACATCTTTGTTGGTGGCATTGATACCGGATATAATACTCCACATCAATTCATTTCAAACTATGGAACAAGTGCATTTTATACAGTTCATAAAGCTGGATACACTTGGGAACCGCCCAATTATGGAATTGAGTTTCTACAGGAAAATTACAGTGTTAACTTTGTCGGAACACTAATAACATATAATGTTGATATTGCATCCACTCCATCAGATGCTGATATCTTTGTTAATGGAATAGATACAGGATTCAATACTCCGCATCGCTTCGTAATGACTTATGGAAGCAGTGCAAGCTATACATTAAACAAACCTGGGTATGTATGGCAACCAGATCCATTTGTTGTTACAAATATCCAATCAGATATCAGCCAGTTAATAAACGGTATTATATTAACTTATACCGTTAATCTTACCTCCACTCCGAGCGATGCTGATATCTTTGTTAATGGATTTGACTCAGGCTTCAATACACCGCATATCTTTACACTGGACTACGGTACAGAAGCCACCTACACGGTTCAAAAAGCCGGATATACATGGTCTCCTGCAAGTTTCCCTGTTACTAACATTCAAGCTAATACAAGCCAGGCATTCACGGGTACAATCATAACTTACACAGTGGATATTACTTCTACTCCGACCAATTCAGATATCTTTGTTAATGGTCAGGATTCGGGATTTAATACTCCTCATCAGTTTGTTATGAACTATGGAACAAATGCCACTTATACAGTCCAGAATGCAGCATATTATTGGAATCCGACTAACTTTGTAGTAACCAATATTCAGGCAAATACCAGCCGTAACTTTATCGGTACCTTGATAACTTATACTGTTGATATTACTTCCAACCCGACAGGGGCAGATATTTTTGAAGGTGGAGTGGATACTGGATTTAATACACCCCATCAATTTATCTTAGCTCAGGGTGCGGGTGGAGTTTACACAGTCCAAAAAGCCGGTTATTCTTACACTCCTGCAAACTTTGTGGTTACTAATATCATGGCTAATACCAGCCAGGCTTTCACTGGAACAATACTAACTTATACTGTGAATATTACTTCAAATCCCACTGATGCAGACATCTTTGTGGATGGAACTGACACAGGATTTAATAGCCCTCATCAGTTTGTACTGGAATATAATTCCAGTGCGAGATATACTGTTCAAAAAGAAGGATACACCTGGTCACCTGCATTTTTCTTGGTCAGCAATATCCAGGCAAATGCATCTCAGTTATTTACAGGAACGATTATCACATATCCTGTTGATATTACATCTGCACCATCGGATGCTGATATTTTTGTTAATGGTCAGGACTCGGGATTTAATACTCCACATCAGTTTGTTATGAACTATGGCACCTCCGCAACATATTCGGTTCAGAAAGCCGGATATACGTGGGTACCCTCCTCCTTTGTAATCAACAATATCCATAGTTACTGGAACAGTCATTTTGTAGGAACAATTATCGTTCATACTGTCGATATTATTTCTGTCCCTGATAATGCTGATATTTACAGAGATGGAGTTGATACAGGATATAACACGCCTCATCAATTCAACATGAATTATGGTACCAGCGCAACTTATTCAGTACGGAAAACAGGTTACAACTTTGCACCAGCCAGTTTTGTTGTTAATAATATTACATCAAATCTGACTAAGACATTTAATGGTTCATCTGTAACGTACACTGTCGAAATCACATCTACACCTATTGGCGCAGATATTTATACTGATGGTGATGATACAGGATTCGATACTCCTCATACATTTACCCTGAATTACGGCAGTAATGATAATTACTCCGTACAGAAACCAGGATATACTTTTACCCCTGCTAATTTCGTGGTAACGAATATTCAGGCAAATACCAGCCAGAATTTCACCGGTACAATTGTGGCTTACACTGTTGATATTACTTCTTCACCTTCAGGTTCAGATATCTATGTGAATGGTGTTGATTCAGGATTTAATACTCCATACCAATTTATGATGAATTATGGTTCAAGTGCGACCTATACTCTCCAAAAACCAGGCTACACCTGGTTGCCATCCAGTTTCGTTGTAAATAATATCCAGGAAAATACCAGCAGGAATTTTGTCGGTTCTCAAATTACCTATGTTGTGAATATCACTTCCACACCCAGCAATGCTGATGTCTATATCGGTAATGAAGACACAGGAATGAACACTCCTTGCCAGCTTGTACTGCCCTATGGTTCCAATGCAACCATCAAAGTAAAGAACGTAGATTACAGCTGGTCACCTGAGTCTTTTGTAATAACAAATCTTCAGGCAAATACCAGTCAGAATTTTGTGGGAACCTTACTCACATATGTGGTAAATGTTACATCCAATCCTACAGATGCCGATATCTTTATTAACGATCAGGACTCTGGATTTAATTCACCTCATTTGTTTACTGTAAATTCCGGCACAAATGCCACATATTCGGTTCAAAAACCAGGGTATAGCTGGTTACCTCCATTTGCAGTTGTCAATGGTATTCACGCTAATACTGACCTCTTGTTCAATGGTACCCTGCTGGCTTATACGGTTAATATCACATCCAGTCCTGCAAATGCTGACATCTTTGTTAACGGTGTCGATTCAGGATTTAATACTCCGTATCAGTTTGTGATGGACTATGGTACAAATGCAACATACACAGTGCAAATGCCAGGATATACCTGGTCACCGGCCAACTATGTTGTTACCAATATCCATGCTAATGCCGCGCAGAACTTTGTGGGTACAATTATGACATATACTGCCAATATCACATCTCTGCCTACTGATGCTGATATTTTCATTGATGGTGTCGATTCAGGATTTAATACACCACATATCTTCACCATGAATTATGGCTCCAGCGCTGTATATTCTGTTCAGAAGATTGGATATGTCTGGATGCCTGAGACATTTGCCGTTACTAATATTACTGCAAATACTTCTCAGTTATTCACAGGAAGTACTCAAACCTATACTGTTTTTATTACCTCAAATCCGACAGATGCTGACATCCTGATGGATGGAGTCGATACAGGTTTCAATACACCTCATCAGTTTGTTATGAATCACGGAGCAGGAGCTGTATATACAGTTCAGAAGCCTCAATATATCTGGTCTCCAACCAGTTTCATTGTTACAAATATTCAGGCTAATACCGCCCAGCTATTCACAGGCACTCAGTTAGCACTGACTGTTACACCTGCTAACCAGAATGTTACAAACCAAGCCGGTTCCACTTCATTTAACGTTAACTCCAATGTTACCTGGACTGTCACAGAAACCGAAGATTGGTTAACAGCATCACCTCTTGGCAGTGTCAACAACGGTGTGATAACCGTGAACTATGATGCTAATATGGCTTCCGTATTACGTATCGGCACAATAACGATAACCGGAAGCGATATTACCAGGACTGTGACTGTTACTCAGGCAGCAGGTCAACCTTTCTTAACAGTATCTCCCGATCTGCAGAACGTTACCTATCCTGAAGGAACAACTTCGTTTGAAGTTTCTTCCAATGTTGCATGGTCAGTATTGGAAACTGAAAGCTGGTTCTCTGTAGCTCCGTTGGATGGCAACAATAGTGGTACTTTATCAGTTGCATATGACGTGAATAGTTCCACTACGCCACGTTCAGGACAGTTTATTGTTACAGGCAATGGAATCACAAGAACTGTTACTGTAACACAAGATGCTACTCCGCCTTCTCTTTCATTTAATCCGGCAGTTCAGAACGTTAGCTACGAGGCGGGTGTAACGTCTTCCTTAATAGAATCTAATATTGCTTGGACAATAACTGAATCTGTAAGCTGGTTATCAGTTTCTCCTGCAAATGGAAGCAACAATGGCAGTATTACTATTACATACGTTGCAAATCCCGGCACAGCATCCCGCACTGGTGTAATCAGATTAACCGGAAGCGGATTAATCCAGGAAATGGCTGTGATTCAATCCGGTGCTCCTGCTACGCTTACTGTAAATCCTATTCTGCAGAATGTTTCCAACTTTGGTGGAACTACTACATTCACCATTACTTCCAATACTTCCTGGACAGTTACTGAAACAGAAAGCTGGTTGTCAGTAGCTCCTGCCAACGGGGTATTGAACGGATCATTTAACGTAGTCTTTGCAGCTAATCCGGTTCCCACACAGCGTACAGGTTATGTCCACATTGCCTGGACTGGAGGCTCAAGAACAGTTACTATTATCCAATCAGCCGGAGTCGGAATTGAAGACCCAACCATTATTCCTCTCGCAAGTATTGATGTATATCCCAATCCGTTTGCCACATCAGCTAATATCAAGCTTGATGTGACAAATAATAATAATGCCGAACTCGTCATTTACTCTTCTAAGGGTGAAGTGATTAAGAAATTAGGTGTATTCTCAAAGGGAAGATATACATTGTCATGGGATGGAAGAGATAAAGCCGGTAGAATGTGTTCTAATGGATTCTATTTGATTAGATATAAGAGTAGTGACCTGACAAAAACCGTTAAGGTCTTACTGATTAGAAACTAAATAACTACAATTTAATAAAGTCCGTAGCCTGGTTATACCGGGTTACGGACTTCTTTTTTTATCACCATTTTTTAAAGATGAAGAAAACTGCTACAATGATAAAAAAGAAACCAACCACATAATTCCATTTGAGGCTCTCCTTAAGGTAAAATACCGAAAACCCCGAAAAAACAACCAGTGTGATTACTTCCTGTATTGTCTTTAATTGTGCTACACTAAAGTGATAGCTTCCTATCCGGTTAGCAGGAACCATAAAGCAATATTCTGCAAAGGCAATCATCCAGCTAATGAGGATAACTGCTATAATCGGAGCCTGGCGGTATTTGAGATGCCCATACCAGGCAAAGGTCATAAAAACATTTGAACAAAGAAGTAAAAAGATAGTAAGCATAATTTCATCACCTTATATTAATTGTAATTTCAGTTATATTGTTAATCAGAATAAGTCTTTAACCAGTCCTTAACAGCTTCAGCAAAGCCGCTTTCAGTATAGTCAGCAACAACCTTATACTTACTTTGCATATCAACCGGCGCATTGGCAGTGATATAGGCATGAGGTGTTAAATCGAGCATTTCACAATCATTATAATCGTTGCCGACTACTACGATATCATCCAATCTGACCTTCAACAAGACTGCCAGATATTCAACTGCACTGCCCTTGGAAACCTCCGGAGCAAATACTTCCAGCCACAATGACTTATGGTCTAGTGGTGAAGTTGTCCGCACAACCTTGAGCGGAGCGAATTGGTTGATATAGAAATCAAACAAACCCAATTCTGACGCTTCTGCGATAATCAGGAACTGGGTGCCGGTTTGCCATGGTATGTTATCAGCAATATCAAATGGCAGAGCATAATCTTCGTAAAGTTTGATTCTGCGGTAAAAATCCGGAAGTCCTCTGCCTTTTACATATACAAATCTGTGATTTTCAGGTATAGGCGCGTGAAACATAAAATCAGCTTTATTATTATTCAAAATACCCAGAGCTTTTTGCACCATCTCTGCATCGAGATGTCTGGAAAGCAGGATTTCCTGTGAACGCCAATCCATTATTCCGGCACCGGTAGTAAATATCACGTAATCAAATGGCATGTCAGATGTCAGTACTTTATGTAGTGAATACAGTGACCTCCCAGTTGCTGCAATACGGCAAACATTGAGTTCTCCCAGTTTTTCTAAAGCCTGCATATTAGTCTCGGATATCTGATGATTCTGATTTAGGAGAGTACCATCCAAATCAGTGACACACATTGAGTTATATTGAGGATGTTCCATAGTTTATTAGCTCAATTGCTTTTCAAAAGATTGATAGATTTTTCAAGGCAGATACCTTCCTGAGTAGGTTTGTGCATCACCATTGTAAGCTTGATTGCCTTGCTGACAAATTGAACAGCTATCCGGATGGCAGATTTAAGCTCAATTCCTCTCAAAAGATTGGCTGTCAAAACACTGGTAAAAATATCCCCCGTTCCGGGATAATTCACAGGTAAATATTCACATGTCATTTTAGCAAATCTATCTGATATCCGGTTATAACTAATTACTGAAGTTTTAGTCTTATCTGTCTTGACCGGCACACTTGTCACAACGACATACTTCGGTCCAAGTTCTGCCAGCTTTTTACACCAGGCTTTTACTTCTCTTACGTCTATCTCTGCATTGTATTTCTTATCCAGTAATAGCGCTGCTTCCGTCAGATTAGGGGTAATCACATCAGCATAAGTAATCAGCTTTCGCATGGATGAAATGATGTTTCGATTAAAACAACTGTATAATACTCCATCATCCGCCATTACAGGGTCTACCACAATAAGCTGTGGTGACTTTCTGAACATCGCAATGGCTTTGATGACAATCTCCACCTGATGCTCTGAGCTCAGAAATCCGCTATACACCGCATCGAATTTCAGATGTAGTTTGGACCAGTGTTCCAAAAAAGCCTCTAGATGATTAGTCATGTCCACGAGTTGATAACCTTCATTCTCAGTATTGGAAGAGAGTATAGCTGTAGGTAAAGCACAGACGGATATCCCCAGCCTGTTCATAATGGGAATTACTGCCATCAAAGAAGTATGACTGAATCCTGATAAATCGTGGATTGCCAATACCCTCTTTTGTTCTGCTTTTTGTTTAATCAATCTATACTCCTCAAATTATGGCTCCTGAAATAGTCATCTTGACAATGCCATATTTCATGTCTAAATGTCAAGAAAAAGGAAATTCTGCCAGGATAACATCTTTGCCATGTATCCATGTTTCACTATTGTTCATTTCCCATTAATCTTTCTCTAAGTGATGTTTATCTGCACATAGTATGCGTGGGTGCTTCGCCTTTGCTGCTCCAATGATTCCCCTATGTTCATTTGGGAGTCATATGGGTGTCATATGGGTGTCATATGGGTGTCATATGGGTGTCTTAAGGACAAGCTATGTGCACTGAAAGCAAGATAAATAATGAATGAAAGGAGAATGAGGGGAGAATGAAAGAAGAAAGAGAAGAAAGATTAATGAAGACAGAACGCGGAACAGTGAAAGAGCATAGGTTATAACAAAAAAACTTGACATCGAAGTGATTTTATTTTTTGATTCAAAATCTATTCGTGTGCGTATTTATTCTGATGTATGTGAAGTGGAATAATATCATGTGGAAAAGACTTTTCTTACAAGGAGTTAGTTATGGTAAATTTTGTAAGGTGTTGTAAATTGTTCGACAATATGACTGATGAAGAGATTTCTTCTGTGATTGAAGGCTTGCAGACCGTTGTTGTTCCAACGGGATTGTCAGTAATCTCAGAACATGCGCATGGCGATAATTTGTATGTGATAATTAAAGGTAATGTGGAAATCATTAAAGACATTGCTGAGAATGACGATGATGTAGTAGCCCAGCTCAAGGTTTTGGAACCCGGAGAGTTCTTTGGTGAAATGTCTTTGCTGGATGACGAACCTCGTAGCGCTAACGTCATATCAAAAAATAATGTGGAAGTGTTGGTTATCCCTAAAGAAAGATTTCAACAAATAGCTTATTCCAATCCCAAAGTGATGTTTAATCTGATCCGCACTCTTTCCTGGCGGTTGAGGGATACCAATCAGAAATTTGCAGAAACAGTAGAAAGACTCATAGCCCAGAACCGTTTAATGGCTATTGGTATGGCTGCAAGTAAAATCATACATGACATCAAGACTCCACTCACTGTTACTGTCCTGACTGCTCAAATGCTGGAGAGCCTCTATCCTGATGGCAAGAAATTTACGGAAAGCATTGTGAAGCAAACTATGATAATTGATCAGATGGTGAGAGAAATTCTGGACTTTGCCAAGGGAAATACCACTCCCATAAACCCACAACAAATCAATCTCGAGCGCTTTGTTCAGGATATCAATGACACCTTTGGACAAACAATTACCCGGAGCGATGTGAGTTTCACAATCCAAAACAGGGCAAAAGAGAATGCTTATTTTGACGAATCCAAAATCCGCAGAGTTCTGATCAATCTGATGAAAAACAGTTATGAAGCAATGAAGGAAAAAGGGGAAATCAGGCTTGATGTGATGATGGAAGATAACACTTTGGTCTTTATCGTGAGTGATACAGGACAAGGTATTCCTTCCAGAATCAAAGCCAATCTGTTTAGTCCTTTTCAGTCTGAAGGAAAATCACAAGGTACCGGTCTGGGTCTGGCAATCTCCAAAAAGATTGTTCATGAACACAAAGGCACAATTGATTACATCCCCAATGTACCAAAGGGAACTATCTTTATCATCAAACTTCCGCAACAGGATATAAAATAAATACTTGTCAAAAATCCCAGCCTTCATTTGTTTGACACAAATAGAATAACCTAGGACGGTGAACGTTATGAGAATATGTGATATATGCGGAAAAGGACCACAAGTTGGTAATCATCGCTCTCATGCAATGAATGCCTCAAAAAGACGTTTTTACCCAAATTTGCATGAAATTCACGCTGAGTATAAAGGTATTGTCGGAAGATACAAAATCTGCAGTTCCTGCTTGAAAGCTAACAAAGTCAAGAAAGTTATCTAAACCGCTTTTATATAAAGTGTATAAATTAACCGCAAGAGTATTGCGGTTTTTTTATGCCTTTTTTCCAAAAATTGTATTCAAAGCATCCCTCGCTTCGTCCAGATCAAACCCCTTCCGGTATAATGCTGTAAGGCACTTTTCATAGCAAATTTTCTTATCCAGAGCAGCAAAGCGTTGATATGCTTTTTCAGCCTGAAACATCAGAATTGAGCTATTGGTCTCGGGTAGGTTAAGCTCTGACAGAATTGGTTCCCAAAGATACTCCGGAAGTCTTTTTTCGATAAGTTTGGTCTTGATTTGCTGATTACTTTTTTGTCTGCTTTGTAATGACTCAATCAAGAGCCGGCAGTACCTTTCATCGTCAACATATTGCTTTTTAACTGCTTCTGCAAGGCATTTCTCAATGATCGAAGTATGGAATTGGTGCTTTTTGAAATATGCTTTACATTCGAAGGTAGAATGCTCCTGTTTGGATAACCAGTCAAGCAGTCTATTCCAGGCAATGCGTAGCAATTCTTCCTGAAGAATTTGTGCTTCAGAATCAGTAATATCCCTGCTTCCCACCTGATAATGAAAAAGCGTCCGGAGAGCTTTTTCAGAAATAGTTCCCCAGACGCTGTTATCAATCGTTATCAGGCAGTTGCGGTCTTGTTCAGATTTCTTCCGAATTGACAGAATCATCTGAAACCGGCTCAATGGGAATATCTTCAGGTTTAACTATTGCCTTGATTTGTTCTTTTAATTTTTCAATAAGTTCAGGATTTTCTCTCAGGTAAATCTTAGTCTTGTCAGCACCCTGACCCAGACGCAAATCACCATAGGACAACCATGAACCGCTTTTCTTAACGATTTCATGCTGGATACCCATATCGAGTAAAATATCAAGCTGGGAAATCCCTTCACCAAAAATTATCGGGAATTCAACTGTTTTAAAAGGTGGAGCAAACTTATTCTTTACTACTTTTATCCGTGTTCTCATGCCAATTACCTGATTTTCACCACCAGCATCCTTGATAGCTCCTGCGTTTCTCGTCTCAATTCTCAGAGATGAGTAAAACTTCAAAGCAACACCGCCGGTTGTGGTTTCAGGATTCACAAAAGGTGGAGCACCAATCTTCATACGGATTTGGTTGATAAATATGACTGCTGTATTGGATTTTGAAATAACTGCAGTGAGTTTCCTGAGTGCCTGAGACATCAAGCGAGCTTGCAATCCTACATGTGTATCTCCCATGCTGCCTTCAATCTCTTGTCTGGGAACCAGGGCGGCAACAGAATCTACCACTATCAAATCAATAGCATTGCTTCTGACGAGAGTTTCCACAATTTCTAATGCTTGCTCTCCGCCATCAGGTTGTGAAAGCAGTAGGTTATCAATATCTACACCCAGTTTTTTAGCATAGTAAATATCCAGAGCATGCTCAGCATCGATAAATGCAACCGTACCCCCCTGCAACTGTGACTGAGCTACAATATGCAAAGAAAGGGTGGTTTTTCCTGATGCTTCCGCACCGTAAATTTCCGTAATTCTACCTTTGGGAATTCCACCTATTCCGAGTGCAAGGTCAAGGTTTAAAGCTCCTGTGGGAATGACACCAACAGCTACTCTGGGACTGTCTCCTAAGCGCATGAGTGTGCCTATGCCATATTTCTTTTCAAGTTGGGTCATTGCTGTCTTTAACGCAGTGTCTTTTGACTTTTCCAGCATTAATTCCTCCAGTTTATTATATTGTCTGTCTTTTTAATGTATATTGTTCCAAAGCTGTATAAACAGGGCCTTCCGGTCTCAACAAACTCTGGTAATAAGTGACTGTGTTATATATTGCAGTCTCATGGGGAAGCTCCGATTTGAGAAATTCCTGCTCTACCCATACAGGCTGTTGTGTCTTTATCCTGCCAACTGTTATATGCAGCTTAAGAGGCTTGGCATCTGGTTCATATCCAAATTCTCTTACTGTTCTGTTTAGTTCCTTGCCAAAGGAAAATATCCCTTTGTCTTTGGTGTCCAGCTTCACCCATAACAACCTTGGTTCTCTAGCGGGAAACAATTCAAAGCCGAGGCAATTCAGCTCAAAGCTGCCGGATTTGAGTACTAAATCAAATAATGCTTCTTTTATCTGTGGGATGTCAACACTCTCTGTCTCACCAACAAATAACAAGGTCAGATGCAGGTTTTCGTTTTTAACCCAGTTTATTCCTCTGGGATAAGCCCTGCGCCAGGTATTCAGATAACTCAGAATAGCTTGTTTCTGTACTTCCGGTAGTTCCAGAGCAATGAAAGTCCTGAGTTTCATAATAACAGCATCAATGCAGTGTGATTATCTTTTATAGCCGATATCGCGAAGAAACTTTTTTCTGTGAGATATATCAGTATCCAGCTCAGTACCTTTGGGGCTGTTTCCATCTATGACTCCCAAGACACCTTTGCCCTGCTCTGTTTTAGCCAGTATTACCTGGACAGAGTTGGCAGTTGCGCAGAATATATTGCACACCTCGCGGCAATCTTTTACAGATGGGAGAATATTTATTGGAAATGCCTCACGCAACACGATAAGAAAGGTATGTCCGGCTCCCAAACGCAGCATGTTTTCCACAGCTATTTCAATCAGTTCTGTATCAGTACCGTCTTTACGAATCAGGCATGGTCCGCTCGCTTCATTAAAAGCAAGTCCGAATTTAATGCCCGGTACACAATTGATGATTGCTTCATATAAATCTTCCACGGTCTTGATAAAGTGAGATTGTCCAAATATTATGTTGCAATCCTGAGGAAATTTTATTGGTTCCATTATCAGTTCCATTCCGGACCTCCTTATATTAATTTATGTCAAAATCGGAGTATGTCTTCATTGCCATATATTAACTGCTGTTTATTTTGTAAATACTTTTTTCTGTTAGATTTGGTTATGCATTTATCTGAAAGAAAACCTGATTTTCCTGTGAAAGAATTATACATCAGGCGTCCTTCATTTGCAAGAAAAGACTTGACGAGAATAGCCAGATTAAATTGATAAATAAAAAAGATTACATATTCAGGAGTTAGATATGTTTCTGAATGAAAAGGGCTTTTCAGTCTATTCAATAATCAGCGTAATATTGCTGCTGGTTTTGGTATTTATCCTGGCTTTGCCAAACTTCTTTAATCTTGACAAGGGTCAGAATGAAGAAGACTGTATCAACAATATGAAACTGATATGGGTTGCCTCTACTGATTATATGAAGGACAATTTGGTGAGCTTCAATGGTGACTTGAACCTTCTGAAGACATCATATAAAAAAGCTGCTGAATCCAAAGACAACAAGAAAGTAAAACAATCTGTTTATCTTGAGAATATTTTTGAGTGCCCTGAAAACCGTGGCTCAAAAGCTCAATATTTAGTCTTCAGCAAGTTTCTGATTGAAGATGTTCAAGGTACAAAGAAGCTCAATTATGGTACAATTGTCGTCTGTCCCAATTTAGCCAGGTTGCCTAAGCATTTTATTCCCAAAAGCTTCTATGAAAATATGGAACCGACTGAGTTGCAGAATTACTTTATCGATGATTTGGACGCAATCAACGCTTCGACAGGTTTAGATGGACAACGCAAACTTGATTTAATCAAGAAATATATAGAAATCTGGAAAACTGACCCAACCGCTTTAACCAGAGTCCGCGCAAACAACGTTGCTATCCGCAATCAGGTTTTACCTGCTGAAGCAGTAACAGTACAATAACCTGATGCAAATATTTTAAGCATCAGCGGTCATTCATTCCGTTGATGCTTTTTTTTATGATGACATATTCAGAATTTCTGCAATACATTTATAAACGTTACTCCGGTAACGTCAAACTCGGTTTGGATAGAATCGAGGGTATTCTTACAGATATGGGAAATCCCCAGGATTCTCTACAAGGTATTCATGTAGCAGGTACAAACGGCAAAGGCAGTGTCTGTGCCACCTGCGAAGCTCTTGCTCTTACCCATAATCTGCACACTGGATTAAATACTTCTCCCCATCTGATTGACTATTGCGAACGTTTCCGCATCAACGGACATAATGCTGCTTTCTCAGAAGTACTGGAGTTATTTCATCGCTTCGAGACTATTTTTACCAAATGGGATGCTTCCTTTTTTGAAATCACAACTGCGATTGCTTTCCAAATGATGTCTGAGCAGAAAGTACAGACCGCGATTATTGAAGTAGGACTCGGTGGCAGACTTGATGCTACAAATCTTTTCACTCCGGAAGTATCCGTTATTACCACCATCGGGCTTGACCATATCAAGACTTTGGGTAATACAATGGAAAAGATAGCCTTTGAAAAAGCGGGCATCATTAAAACAGATATCCCTGTCGTGCTTGGTAATATCGAAACTTCTGCTTTGAATGTTATTCTGGAACAGGCAAGGGTCAAAAACTCTGAAGTTATTAAATTCGGAGAGAACTTTATAGTTAGTAATGTAAAATTAACTCAATCCGGCACTTTCTTTGATTACAAATTCGGGAAATACATACTAAAAAAAATACAGACAAATCTGCTGGGTGAACATCAGGCAGTAAATGTTTCTACAGCTCTGACCGCTTTCCTGGTCTATTGTGAAAAGGTAGGCATTGCTCCTGATAAAAAGCTCATCCGAAAAGCTCTTAAGAGCATTGATTGGATGGGCAGAATGCAGCTCCTGCGAAGCAATCCCACTGTTATCGTAGATGGTGCGCATAACCTGCAGGGTGTGGAAATCTTTGCCAAAAACCTCAAAATCCTGTTCCCCGAGCGGAAGTTGCTCTTCGTTGCATCTATCCTTGCTGACAAGGACTACAAGAAAATGCTCAAAGCTATGGCACCCCTTGCAGCATGTTTCTATATCAGCAAAAATGAATCAGAAAGAGCTGCGGAAATTGAAGCTCAAACCAAAGTTATACGCGCTTTGGGTTGTGCATATAAAACAGCCCCCACAGTCAGAGAAGTATATCTGATGGCATTATATGATGCTAAGCCTGATGATATTATTATAGGAGCAGGCTCTCTTTATACGGTTGCTGAAATCATTCGAGCCCAAACATAACAAAGATATTTATTGACAATAATATAGATTATTTCATTCTTATGTCATCTGACTCTGAGGAGGAAAGATGGCAAACGAAAAAAATAACTTCTCTGCAATCCTGATTAGCCTGACTGCAATTCTATTTTTTGCATATCAGGTATGGCTGATGTTTAGCATGCAAGCCTGGCTTAAAGGCTTCGGTATGATATCAATTGTTATACTCTTTGGTGTAAATGTATGGAAGCAAGTAACCAGAAAAACCAATACATCCCAGATGATACAGTGGATTTTCATCTTAATCGCCGTTATCTTTTGGATGGCACATACTCTGATTTTTGGCAAATTATCACACATAGTATAGTCGGTTCCGTTTAGTAACTATAACAATTCCCTTGACATTAACCGGTCAATGGAAATTCATATCGTTCAGGTTTAAATGAGGTTATATGGAAAAAGTTGAAAAGGGAAAGATTGATTTCTCCACAATTTTAATTAATTTGCTGGCAGTAGGCTTTTTAAGTTATGTTGCCTGGATGATTTGTGCCATGCATCATTATATGAAAGCTGTTGCTGTTTATGCGCTGATGATGCCAAAATTTATCTCCATCTGGAGAGCATTTAGCAGAAGAGGCAAACTAACAGACTTTGAGCAGTGGGTTTTTATTGTAATAGCTTTGATATGCTGGGCTATTCAGTCTGCCATGACCGGCAAATTGTCACATTTTTTATAATCAGCAAATCAGGATTTATAGCTAATAATTATCGATTATAGCTTGCGATAACTGAGTGATTCGTTATAGACTTGAGTATTGCAGGCTATTATTGTATTCAGATCAGGATTATCTTTTTGGTTAGCTTTTTGTACAGCATCGTGTACCACATACACTATCTCATCAAATCTGATTTTCCTCTCCACAAATAGCTTCAATGCTGCTTCATTGGCAGCATTTACAACTGTCGGCATTATCCCGCCGGCAATTCCCGCATCCACTCCCAGATAAAACAGCGGATATCTGTGTTTATCAATATCTGCAAAGGTCAGTGCCGGTAATTCCAGAGGATTGGTTTGAACCAATCCGGAAGCATACCGCAGAGGATAAGACAGTGCATAAAGAATGGGCAGCATCATATCCGGCTTGCTCATCTGTGCCAGGAATGAACCATCCACAAACTCCACCATGGAGTGTATGATAGACTGAGGATGAATAACAGCTTTGATTTGTTTCCAATCCAGATTAAACAGCCAATGCGCTTCCATCACTTCCAGTGCTTTATTAAACATTGTTGCGGAATCCAGAGTTACCTTGGCGCCCATCTCCCAGTTCGGATGTTTTAGCGCCTGCTCCACCGTTATTGTGGCAAAATCTTCCAAAGGCAGAGTTCTGAAAGCTCCTCCCGATGCTGTAATATGTACTCTGGCTATTTCATTAGCAGGATGATTACCTATAGCCTGAAATATAGCGCTATGTTCACTATCCACCGGTATGATTGGAGAGCCGTATTTAGTTTGCAGTTTCCTGACCAGATGCCCTGCCATCACAAGCGATTCCTTGTTTGCCAATGCCAGAGTTTTGCCTGTTTCCAATATAGCCATAGTGCTTTTCAATCCGGCTGAACCGCTGATAGCATTTACAGCGATGTCATAATCAGTGTTTTTCAATAACCTGATTAATTCATCTTCACCATAATAGACTTTGGCACCGATAGGAAGTTCAGGATTAGTAGATTGCAAGCGTTTATCAGTCAGAATCAGACCGGCAATATGGAATTCCTGTGCAATTTTAAAGAGTTCACTGGATTTGTTATGGGCAGAGGCGAGAACAATTTCAAATTTATCAGATTGTTCTCTGATAACCTGTAAGGTAGAAAGCCCGATGGAACCTGTAGCACCCAGTAGAGCTATGCGTTTCTTTACCATCTCCATCCGGCTGCTATGCGTTGAGAATAGCCCAAATCATCCTGAGAGCCGTTTTTGAAAGCGTATTCGATGGACAGCTTTTTGATATACAATCCCAATCCCGCTGTGACATTATCAACATCATAGCCTGCCATCAGTTTCACGGCAGGGATAGGCATTACAGCTATTCCGGCATGGATATCGCCACTCATGAAACCCGCATTAAAGGTTGCAGCTTCTTCTCTGCCATCTGTCTGAGTCTCCAGTCCCAATGATACATAGACCGGCATTTGTCTTTTGGAAACAACTGTCCGCAAGCCCAGCTCGGCATCCAAGGAAGGTAATATGCTCTCCTGCGTACCGTTTTCCCAGACTACATTGGTGGAGAAAAAGTCTTTTGCCACCACACCCAAACGTAATGAATTATTCATCTGCCAGAGCATACCCAAATCAGCGCCGAAGCCATAACCTGTTTTCTCTGCCAAAGAACGGTATGCCAGTTTGGGAGTAATACCAAAGTGCAATCTTTCATTCAAGCTGCGGCTGATACCAAAGAATGCCATCAGGTCGTTGTTATTAGTCTTTTTCCAGACGTAAGGACGATTACCGGCTGAAGGCGGCAGACTGTCATTTTCCAGACGGGTCAGGCCGATATCGTCAATTCCGATATGTGTAATGACCAGTCCCATGCGGTTTTGCTTGCCCCAGATAGCTGATATGTGATTATATTGCATCAAGCCCTGAAACTGCTCGGCATGCATCAGTTCCAGTCCATTACTACCCTTGAGTGAAAGTAAAGCAGGATTCCACCACGTGGCGGATGCAGCATCTTCATTGGTATAGCCTGTATTACCCATAGCCTGGTTTGCCACTCCGGGTGTCATATAGAAAATCTCTCCGGCATACTTATCAGCCGAAAACAGAGATGGAACAATTCCGATTACTGCAACCAGCAGGACGATGTAAAGCTTAGATTTCATAGTGTGTGTTTTATCCTTATTCTTAATCTGTTAAAAAAAACTCACGGATTTACTTATAGATAATCTAATATAGAATTGTAAATATACAAAACATCATTTGTTCCAAAAACATGATTCTCTGACTATTTCTTTCTGTCAAATGATTTCTTTGGCACTTGATAACAATTATTACTATTTACGTATTGTTATCTTTGTAAAGGTCTCATGCTTGCCGGAAGTTACTTTTACGAGATAGATGCCTTATGCCAGCCTTTGACTACAGTTAAATGCAGAACTACAGCCATCATCACCTTTGATTATAACTCCTGATTGATATAAAAATCAGTGATTTCCACGCCTCATTCCATAAAACCAAGCGTAGGTCAAGCGTAATATTATTACGCTTGACCTACGCTTGGTTGGCGGGGAGGGTTAATGACGCTTTGGAAAGCTATCCTACAAAGTTGGTTACCTATCCTCAGGTGACTAAAGATTGCTGTGCAGGTTGTCATTTCGTTTGGACAACCGGGGGCGGTTATCCTACAATTTCAAACAGTATTGGAATGCTATTCTACGAATGAACTAGGTCGTAGGGACCTGCCTTGCTGCTTCGTTCGACAACTTGCCGGCTAAAGTCGGTGTTACCTCCCAAAGTGCTTATTTGATTGACAATATCTCATTTCTGCCAATAGATTACTTTTATTAAATAATGGGATAAAATCATAGATGAATTGGTTACAGATACTTGAGCAATCGGGCTATTATCTGATCTACTCCGTCGTGGGAGTTGTGGCATTGTTGATAGCTGTCTATTTGCTGAGGAATATTGTCTGGCTGTTGCGTTATCCCTTCTTCTTTCTCAACTGGATTCAATGGATATTATACAATCCCATTCGGGATTACTGGCGTCATCCCAGGCTTGGCACAGCCCATCTCAGCTTTAATCTGCTGATGCTCAGTCTGATTACCCCTGTCTGGTGGATTGCCATGCATATTGCGCTTACTCCCATCCGCATAATCAATGCCATCTATTTTAATATCATTCTGTACTGGACTGTCATCTTTTGTGACAGCATTGCCGAACTGATTCAACCCAAGCGCGAAAGATACCGTAACCTGAAAGGTTTGCAGTATATCGGAAGCTGGACATTAGGCTTTCCCAAGCGGCTCTGGAATGTGTTTTCACGGAACGGATTATCGTTGCTCGAAGGCATCCTGATGACGGGTGTGGATGTGGTTTTTCCGACGTATACTATGTATCACGGCACTTCGTTTAAAGGCATTGCCACCAATATTGCCACAGAAGGCAGATGGTATGTGGGAGGTGGAGATTATGCCGGCAGTGGTATATATTTTGGCTTTTATAAAAAGACAGCGGAGCATTATGCTTCCGGAGATGACCATGCCATCATTGTTGCCAGGGTAACTTTGTTTCCCTGCCGTAATTCCTCTACTCTACCCCATCACCTGAGAAAGAAGATTGGCAATGACGGAGTTGCGATTACTCATGGGATTGGTTTTCCCTGGAAAGCGATTGAGCATTGGCGCGACCACAGTTATGCACAGTGGTTTGAATACTGTCTGATTCAACCTGATAAAGCGGGACAATACGTACGCACCTGGCGTGCCAGACCTGTCTGTGTGCTCAAACATCATCTGCCTTCCCGCATCTGGGGCGGATTATCGCTCTGGACTTCCGGTGCCGGTGGAGTAGGCGTTATCATCTTCTCCTGGCTGCTCATCATTGCAATTATTATAATATACAAACAATACCTGATTTATCTGCCCTAATCACCAGCAGAACAACAGACTCAAGTAATTTTGCTATTGACTGAATACACAAACTCATGAATAAGGTTATAAAATTGCATACTTATGCAGTGAAAGAAAACTACAGAACAAGAAGTTATACAAAAACTTAAGGATTATAAATGAAAGAAGGCTACATACAGAAGAATGACTACAAAAGTATATTCTTCACTGATAAAGCTGAAAACGGGAAGAACGACCTGAAGTCCCTTTTCCTAAGTCATCTCGAATATTCTCTAATCAAAGATACCACCACTGTCAAAGATTGGGATATCTATTATGCGCTGTCATTATCGCTGAGAGACAGGCTGATAGAACGCTGGCTGCGTACCCAGTATGAATACCGTAAACGCAATGTAAAAAAGGTTTATTATCTCTCCATGGAATTCCTGATTGGCAGACTGTTGGGCAATGCCCTGATTAATCTGGACCAGTATGATAACTGCTATGATATGCTCAAGGAGATGAATTACTCTCTGGAGGACATTGCAGATCTGGAACCGGATATGGGACTGGGTAATGGTGGTCTGGGCAGATTGGCAGCTTGTTTCATGGATTCACTCGCCACGCAGGAATATCCTGCTTTTGGGTTTGGTATCCGTTATGACTTTGGTATCTTTAAACAGCTTATTCAGCAAGGTTATCAGGTGGAAGAGCCTGACCACTGGCGCAAGAAAGGCTGTCCCTGGGAAATCAAGAGACCGGAAATCAGCTTTAGAGTTCGTTTTGGTGGAAAAGTCCTGTCTGAAGAGCAATCTGACGGCAGATATATCCACCATTGGGTTGATACGGAAGACGTGATGGCAGTTGCCTGGGATATCCCGATACCCGGCTACAGGGCGAATACTGTGAATAACCTCCGGCTTTGGCAGGCTACGGCAACGGATGAATTTGATTTTGATTATTTCAATAGCGGTGACTATGTAAAAGCAGTAGAACGCAAGAACGGTTCGGAAAACATATCCAAAGTTCTTTATCCCAATGATAATCAGCATCTGGGCAAAATCCTCCGGCTCAAGCAAGAATATTTCTTTGTTTCTGCCACCTTGCAGAATATCTTTGCCGACTGGAAAAGGGATAATGACAACTTTATAGATTTACCGGATACGATAGCCATTCAGTTAAACGATACTCATCCTGCTATAGCAATTCCCGAAATGATGCGCATCCTGATTGATGAAGAGCAGCTAAATTTTGAAACTGCCTGGGATATTACCCGCAAGACCTTTGCCTACACCAATCACACTGTGATGCCGGAAGCGCTGGAACGCTGGTCTGTGGCAATCTTTGAAGAACTCTTGCCGCGACACCTGATGCTGATTTATCAAATAAACAATCACGTTATGGCAGAAGTTACCAGACTTTATCCCGGCAATATCAATAAAATGCGCAATATGTCTGTCATAGATGAGGGTTATGAAAAAAATATCCGTATGGCACAGCTCAGTATAGTGGGAAGTCATGCTGTCAACGGTGTGGCAGAGCTTCATACCAAAATTCTGATAGAAGACGTCTTTCCTGATTTTCATGAAATGTATCCTGATAAGTTCCAGAATAAGACCAACGGTATCACCCCCAGATTGTGGCTTAAGGAATGTAATCCCTTCCTGGCAAGCCTCATTTCAGAACACATTGGCGATAGCTGGCTGGTAGATTTGTTTCAGATTAAAGGGGTCGAAAAGTACGTTGATGATAACCAGTTTCTGACGAACTTCGCTGAAATCAAATGGGTCAATAAAAAAAGACTCTCAAAGTATATCTTTAAAGAGACGGGAATCCGCACCAATCCCGAGTCTTTGTTTGATATACACGTAAAGCGTATGCACGAATACAAACGGCAATTACTCAATGTTTTACAGATTATAGCGCGCTATAATAGAATCAAAGCCAATCCGGAAGGCAGCTTTGTTCCGCGTACTTATATCTTTGCCGGAAAAGCAGCTCCCGGTTATTTCCTGGCGAAAAGAATCATCAAACTGATTAACAACATCGGTGAAATTATCAATAAAGATATTGATGTGCATGACAGGCTCAAGGTTGTTTTCCTGCCCAATTACTCTGTGTCTCTGGCAGAAAAGATTATCCCTGCCGCTGATTTATCCGAACAAATCTCCACTGCCGGTTATGAAGCAAGCGGTACAGGCTGTATGAAGTTTGCTCTGAATGGAGCTTTAACTATCGGAACTTTAGATGGTGCCAATGTGGAAATGGCAGAAGAAATCGGCGAGGAGAATATGTTTATCTTTGGCTTGAAATCTGAAGAAGTGGTTGCTCTCAAGCAAAAAGGTTACAATCCATACGAATACTACCACAAAGACCCTGAACTCAAGCTGGTTATTGATATGATTGCGGTAAATTACTTCAGTAAAGATGAGCCGGGTATCTTTGAACCAATAGTAAAATCCCTGCTGCAAGATGGAGATACTTTTTGTCTTTTAGCTGATTTCAGAGCCTATATGGATACTCAGGATAAAGTGGATGAACTATACAAAACTCCGGAAGAATGGACCAGAAAAGCCATAATCAACGTTGCCAGAATGGGTAAATTTTCTTCAGACCGCACTATCATCCAATATGCCGAAGAAATCTGGAAGATTAAACCGGTACATATCGAACTGACCAACGGACAGTAAAGTCGTGTAGCATTCCAATGCTGTTTAAGACTGGGTGAAAAAGTAGAATAGCATGCCAATGCTGTTCAAAGACATGTCGAATATGTGCGTAAATGTTTTCATGCGCAGGATTGGAATCCTACGCTACAAGGTAGAATAGCTTTCCAATGCTGTTCAAAGACATGTCGAATATGTGCGTAAATGTTTTCATGCGCAGGATTGGAATCCTACGCTACTGGTAGAATAGCTTTCCAAAGCTGTTCAAAGAGATAACTAAAGTAATTGTCGGAACTACTATGAATACTATATCAGATAAAGACACAAAATATTATTACTCAAGAAATCTTCCTCACCTCTTCGATATCCATAAGCCGGTGTTTATTACTTTTCGCCTCAAATTTACCTTACCTCAGTCCATAATAGATGAATTAACCAAAAGAAAAATTGAGTGGCAAAAAACATACGATGCACTTGATGATAAAGACAAATCAGCAGAGTTAAAGAAGAAAGATGTAAAGCACTTCCATTGGTTTGATATTTTGATAGCTAAATCCCAAGAAACTCCCAAAGTGCTTTCAAATCATGAGGCTGCCACGCATGTTTCTGATGCTCTGCATTTTCATGATGATGACCGATATGAGCTTATCGCATATTGCATAATGCCTAATCATGTTCACGTTGTAATCTGTCCCAAGCAAAAACCGGATGGTGATGTTTTTCCATTGTCAAAAATTACCTATTCATGGAAAAGATACTCAGCAACAAAAATAAATAAAACTCTGAATTTGCAAGGTAGTCTGTGGCAGGCAGAGTCTTATGATCACCTGATAAAAGATGAAAATGAGTTATATAAAGTTATGGAATATGTAATCAATAACCCAGTGGAAGCAGGATTAGTTGAGCAGTGGAACGAATGGAAATCAACCTGGATAAAAGATGAATATAAGCCGAGATAACATTACTTGTATTTCTATATGGCTGGATTTCGTTTGCGCAGGATTGGAATCCTACGCTACTTGGTAGAATAGCTTTCCAAAGCTGTTCAACATAGATTCTGGATTAGTAAGTATCCCCCAATAACAAGGTCTATAAGAGATGCTTTTGCGCAGGATTGGAATCCTACGCTACTGAGTAGAATAGCTTTCCAAAGCTGTTCAAAGTAATGTTGAATATGTGCGTAAATGTTTTCATGCGCAGGATGGAATCCTACGCTACTGAGTAGAATAGCTTTCCAAAGCTGTTCAAAGTAATGTTGAATATGTGCGTAAATGTTTTCATGCGCAGGATGGAATCCTACGCTACTGAGTAGAATAGCTTTCCAAAGCTGTTCAAAGTAATGTTGAATATGTGCGTAAATGTTTTCATGCGCAGGATTGGAATCCTACGCTACTGAGTAGAATAGCTTTCCAAAGCTGTTCAAAGTAATGTTGAATATGTGCGTAAATGTTTTCATGCGCAGGATTGGAATCCTACGCTACCGGTAGAATAGCTTTCCAAAGCTGTTCAAAGACATGAGGTATTAATGGTTAAACCATTCATTATTGCCATAATGCTTATTGAGATATTGAGCTGTCTTTATTCCAACGTTGTTATCAATGAATTGCTCTATGACCCAATCGGTACAGATACAGGTTTAGAATGGCTGGAGCTGTATAACAACGGTGACACAGATATTGATCTGGAAGGTGCAAAAATCCAGATTGCCGGCACGACCTTTACCACAGCATACACATTCCCGCATTATATCCTGAGGGCACACAGATTTGTGCTAATCGGTGAACAAAATATCACACAGGCAGTTTTTACAACTACTCTTGCCATGCAAAATGGAGATACAGGTACAGATGGAGTTCGATATGTCTCGCCGGATGGATTCTATACCGATACTGTGCTTTATGATAATCCCAATGCAAGCAATTTGACTGATGACTATGGAAATATCGGCAGTCACTTTGCTCCTGACGTTTTTGCAGGAAGTTCTCTGGCAAGAAGAGTGGACGGTTTGGATACTGGTAATTGCGAGACAGACTTCATGGCAGAGGCCTACCCCACACCAGGATATCCCAATCATGTTGCTATTGATTATGCTTTGGTTGGAACAGAAGTCATTTATGCAAACGATATCTATACTCTGAACACAGATATTTTTAATCAATCTCAGGCTGATGATGACACCCTCTCCATCTTTCTGGATGTTGTACTAAACGGACAAATACTGCAATCATTTGATATTCAGCCCATTGCTTCAGGTGCAAGTATTCCCTTTACCACGCCAATCAATATTACACCTCAATCAATCGGAACTTTATCCATAGAGCTTATGCTTTTCAATGATATCAACCTTGCTGATAATATCTGGACTATGCAATTGGGTGAATTGCAGCAACTTACTTTGGGCATCAATGAAATCCTCTATAATCCAGCGACGGGTAATCAGGAATGGATTGAGCTGTATATTCCGCCCATAGTCTGTGCTAATAACGTACTGACCATTATGGATGCAGCAGATAACTCCGTGCAGATAACACTGCCATCTCTTTGCCCACAATATCTCGTAGTGTGCCGTGACCAGGATTTACTAATGGAAAAGTATCCCGATTGTCCGGGCGGAAGCATCATTGAAGTAAGTTCTCTGCCGGCTTTGAATAATGAAGGTGACAGTATAATTCTCCTGGATGATAACGGCACAGTCATAGACTCCATGTCTTACATCGGGAATGCTAATAAAAAAGACTATTCTCTGGAACGGCAAATCAATGCGGATAGCACCATCTGCTGGCATTACTGTTACGCTGACGCCAAAGGCACACCGGGTCAGTCTAATAGCGTGGCTCCTCCTCCCTCTTCTCTGGAAACAGGGCATGTCAAGCTGATTGGCAGTCCCTTCAATCCTCTCAGTAATGAAAGCATGCATCTGCAATATAAGTTTCGCGATAACAGCAATTCCATCAATTGCTGTGTCTATGATTTGGATGGAATCAAAAGACATACCATCGCCTCCGGCATAGAAATCGGCAGCACAGGAGAGATAGTCTGGAATGGCAAAGATAATCATGGTAAAGCCTTTCCAAGAGGGATTTACGTCCTGCTCACAGAAGCTAAAGACAGCAGCAATAAGTACTTTTTTAAGAAACAACTAACGGTTGTACTTGCCACAAAATAAAGCATACGATAATTTGCACTCTTATTAAATTATGATTTAGTACGAGGCAAATATGCTCGGAAATGCACTCTCTTATACTACTGTCGGTATTGACGCCAGACCTATATCTATTGAATGCGATACAACTAATGGCATGTGGATGCTGATTATGGTTGGCTTGCCCACAGGTTCTGTCAAAGAAAGCAGTCACCGTGTGATGGCAGCTATAAAAAACTCCGGCTGGGATACCCCCAATAAGAAATATACGATTAATCTGGCTCCCGCTGATTTAAAGAAAGAAAGCGCTTCTCTGGATTTACCCATTGCCATTGCTATATTGCAGGCTTTGAAAGAAATTCCCAAAGACCAATTAGACAGAATAGGCATAGTTGGTGAGCTTTCTCTGGATGGTAACGTCCGCCCCGTAAAAGGTGTGCTGCCCATTGCTCTGGAAGCTAAGAAAGATAATCTGGATGCGTTGATTGTGCCTTATGAAAATGCGGAAGAAGCTGCAATTATCGAAGGCTTGAAAGTCATACCCGTTACATCTCTGCGTGAAACAGCCAATTACCTGATGGGCAAAGCTATCATTCCACCCAAAACAGTTGATAGAGAAAGTATCTTTTCCGTGCTGAATGATTTCCCCGTGGATATGGTTGATGTAAGAGGACAGTTCCAGGTTAAACGTGCTCTGGAAGTGGCAGCAGCAGGTGGACACAATATCCTGATGATAGGACCTCCCGGCAGTGGCAAGACCATGCTGGCAAGACGCGTGCCCACTATTCTGCCTGAGCTAACTTTGGAAGAAGCTCTGGAAGCGACTAAGATTCACTCTGTCTCTGGTCATTCTGCTAATTTCGTAAACGGTATTCTTACAACCAGACCGTTCAGAGCACCACATCACACGATATCGGACATTGCTTTAATCGGAGGCGGCACTTTCCCCAAGCCGGGTGAAGTATCTTTATCGCATAGAGGTGTACTCTTTCTGGATGAATTGCCTGAATTTAAACGGGCTGTACTGGAAGTACTGCGTCAACCTTTAGAAGATGGAGTTGTTACAATATCAAGAGCTACGCAGAGTCTTTCCTTTCCGGCTGAATTTAACCTGATTGCGTCCATGAACCCCTGTCCCTGCGGATATTATGGCAGCAATATCCCCAATCATGCCTGCAACTGCGCCTGGGGCAATATCCTGCGCTACAGAACCCGTATCTCAGGACCACTCTTAGACAGAATCGATATCCACGTGGAAGTTCCGGCTGTTACCTATGCAGACTTGAGTTCATTGCCTACCGGTGAAACATCCGCTGAAATACGTAAACGGGTAAATAATGCCCGTGCTATCCAAAGAGCTCGCTTCAAGACAGATAAGATATTCTGCAATGCCCAGATGAGCTCTAAAGTCTCCAAGAAACACTGCCAATTAACCCAGGACAGCCATTCCCTGCTGCAAAACGCCATAGATCACATGGGATATTCCGCCCGTGTCTTTGATAGAATCCTCAAAGTAAGCCGCACTATTGCCGACCTCGAAGGCAGTGATGATATCAAACCCGAGCACGTCAGCGAAGCAATCCAGTACAGGACATTAGACAGGAAGTTTTGGGAATAAACTAGAATGAAGCTAAGTAACCAATGTATAGGTTTATGGTGCCAATACTTAACTGTAACATCATTCGTCTTTTTTTGCTGTCTTGTATTGTTATCATGTAAAGATAAGTCAATGAAAGATACTCATAGAATGAAAGGTGGTTTTTACTATCTACATGATTATGACATTATTGATGAGTCAATAAGCATAACGAATATTAAAACTAAATATCATGATTCTTTCAATATCTATTATACCGTGACAAATGTATCAGAACAGCCAGTATATGTTTTAGTTTCTGATTGGTATGTGCATGGATTAAAAAGCAGATATTCATATGAACAATATTGGATTCCATCAACTGATGAATTAAACAGTATTTATTATGAACCACGTTTTCCTTCATTCAAAAAGGTGGTACAGAACCGTTTTGGTGAGGTACATCCAATGTACAATAATTATCCTACAGTAGTAAAACTAGACCCTAAAGAAACTCAAAATATACATCTTGTGCTCGATAAAGAATTCTATACACGTTTAATATGGACAATGAACTGTTTCAGATTCAAAATACAACATGCATATTTCACTAAGTATAACTGGGACGATTTGAATTCTATCTCTGAGCTGAAACTTGATAAATACATTCGAAATAGAACCAACAAATCCATAAAAGTTAACCTAAACAAAGATGGCCTTACCATTTATGGACAAGTAGTTCATGATACTCTTTTTACTTTCCCATATATGAGAAGTAGTAATACAGGAGTTTTATACTTAGACTTCTCACCTTTACATTGGATGTCAACATTGAGGTTAAAAAATAAAGGCTTGTTACGAAGCCACCACCCATGATGATGAAAGTATCGGGCTTATCGATAGCTCAATATAAGATAAAACTCAATTGTAATATAAATATCTCTTGACTTATTTCTATCGTAATATAAAAAAGTAACCATAAATTTATATTAGGAAGTGCCGGGCTTATGATAAAGCGTATGCTATATCCTTTACTTAAGAAGTATTTATTCCAAGGGAAAGCCATTATCATTACAGGTCCGCGTCAAACCGGTAAGACTACTCTGCTGAAAATGATTATGGCAGATTACCCTGATGCTCTTTATCTCAATTGCGATGAGCCCGATACAAGGCAAAATCTGCAGAACGTTACATCCACTCATTTGAAAGCATATCTCGGAAACAGCAAACTGGTTCTGATTGATGAGGGACAACGCATTGAAAATATCGGCATTACCATAAAACTGCTGGTTGATAATATGCCTGATAAGCAGGTGATAGTTACGGGGTCTTCAGCCATAGAACTGGCAGATAAGATACATGAGACTCTTGCCGGCAGGAAGTTTACCTTTCATTTACCTCCCCTGTCCTGGCAGGAAATGGTTGATTATCATGGCTTGCAGACTGAGAAAAGACTTCTGAACCAACGTTTGATTTACGGCATGTATCCTGATGCTATTCTCAAAACCGATTTGCAGAAAGAGATTCTGACCGATATTGTGCAGAGCTATCTGTATAAGGACTTATTGCAATACAACGAAATACGTAAACCGGAGTTGCTTTCCAAACTTCTCATCGCTTTGGCTCTGCAGATTGGCAGGGAGGTTTCTTATCTGGAACTGGGTAATATGCTCAAAGTTTCCTCCATGACTATCGAAAAATACATTGACTTGCTGGAAAAGGTTTTTGTTATCTTCCGGCTTACATCTTATGCAAAAAACCACAGGAATGAACTGAAGAAAAGCAAGAAGATTTATTTCTATGACACAGGTATCCGCAATGCTATTCTGGGAGCTTTTCAGCCTATAGAATTGAGAGCAGATGTCGGTGCGCTGTGGGAGAACTACGTAATTGCTGAGCGTCAAAAGACTAACCAACTGATTAATCCATATTTAAAGTCTTTCTTCTGGAGAACAGTAGACCAGCAGGAAATTGATTTGATTGAAGAGACAACAGACTCTCTGAGTGCTTACGAGATAAAATGGAATGCATCCAAAACACAAAAACCACCCATAGGATTTATGACAAACTATCCCAATGCACAGTATAATGTGATTACACCGGATACATTCTATACAATGGCTGATAATATAAAACAAGATAAGGAAATATTATGACTGCTGACATACGCTGGATACAAAGGTTTTATAACTTTGAACGTGCTTTGGAGTTATTGAAAGAAGCTATTATAATTAAGACTCCGTCAGATTTGGAAATAGAGGGAATGATTCAGAGGTTTGAATATACCTTTGAACTTGCCTGGAAGACCTTGAAAGACTATCTGGAAGAAAAAGGTTATACCGAACTGGTTGGCTCCAAAGAAGTAATCAGACAAGCCTTTGCAGATGGCATCATTACCGAAGGTGAAGTCTGGATGGACATGGTCAAAGCCAGAAACCTGACCACTCATATTTACAATAAGCAAACAGCCAATAGCATCAAGGATGATATCGTTAACCAGTATTATGCCTGTTTTCGTGAACTTCATGATTATCTGAAGGCAAAGCTGGTATGACCTCAACTGATTTGAAATATGGTATAAAAACACAAATTTGGGATAACATCCTTTCTGTTTTGCAATCAAATCCATTGGTTCAGGAAGTCATACTCTTTGGTTCAAGAGCAAAGGGAAACTACAAGCCTGGCTCAGATATTGACCTATGTCTCAAAGGAAGCCATTTCACATATAAAGACCTTAAGATTATCCAGGTAGCTTTGGATGATTTAGATTTACCCGGGAAGATTGACATTCTACATTACGAAAGTCTTTCAGACCCCGCAGTAATGGAGCATATAGAAAGAGTTGGAATAAAACTCTAAATAAGGAGACTTAATGAAATCAATGCTAATGATATTAGCCTGTTTACTCATACTTACAATTGTATTATTAACCGGCTGTGAAAGATTGATGAACAAGGTGGCTGATGCAGTCAATAGTGCTGCAGCAAAAGACAGTACAGGTGCGTTCCTGGGAAAGATGGATTTAAGTACGGTAAGTGATAGTGTGTCAACTGTTGACGGAGTTAAGCTCAAGTATACAGGAATAACGATTTTAAAAGAGGTTTATAAAGGTAATGAACTTATTCTTGTTGAAGGTGCAGCTAGAATTGACCTTACCGGCAGCGAAGCCAAAGCTACAGACCTGTCTGTTATATACAGAGAGTATACTCAGGGAGATGCATCTTTTAGCATTACCGATAACAGTATCAAAGGTAAAACCAAATCGGGTAAACCTTATCTGATTATCAGTATTACTGGCAAGATACCACGCAATCTGAACATCAATATAACTGATGGTGCCGGCACAATAAGCTTGACTTCTATGCAGGATAATGCGCAGGTTAATCTTGAAACCGGAGCAGGTAATATTGATCTGGACCAATGCAAAATGAAGAATGTAATTACAAAAACAGGTGCCGGTGGCATTGCACTTAATAAAAGCCAGATTGACAATATGGTAGCTCATGTGGGTGCAGGAAATATAATACTGAAAGGTTCCAAAGTAACCAAACGCGACTTTCAGATCGGTGTGGGAAAAGTAATCGAGCTATAAAAAAAAGTAGAATAGCTTTCCAGAGCTGTTCAAGCGTGATACAGTGGAACGGTGCTTTTTCCTGCGCAGGATTGGAATCCTACGCTACTTGATTGGAATCCTACGCTACTTGATTGGAATCCTACGCTACTTTTAATAAAACCTCTTACCTTCATGAAATCGTAACTGCTTATAAACCATTATCTTCTGAGTAGTTGCTTACTAAAAGTAATAAGCATCTAACAAGGGGCTACTAAGATAGTAGTAAGACTGATTACTTAAAGCTTACTTATTCCTTGTATCTTGTTTAATAAATCCTACAGGTATTAAAGAGGTTTCTAAGGGGTATCTAAGGGCTTTGCCCTTATATACCCCTTACATCTGTGACTCAAATCCAAAGGATTGTTTAAGGAATTTACAAGGGACAAATAAAGCATAATAAAAAAGGGAGTATCCATGATACTCCCTTAAATGCTGTCGAATAAGCCTTACACAGCTTACTCCTGACTATTATAACAAGCTATTGTGTTGCTGTAACCCGGAAGAATTCCTTGCTGACAGTTGATGGCAGGAGATAAGGACTGTTTAAAACAGGCAATTCCTGCACTTTGTGCCAATTGATTTGTTCAAGCGGGTCAAATGCCAGATGGGGGTTTGAACTGCTCCAGATGTAGTAGCCTGTAGCATCCGTAACAGTATCCCAGGACAGAGAAACTCCATCAATGGTTGGGTCTATATCCACATTCTGCGGAATACCGACACCACTACGGTTAACAAATATATCATCGATATACCAGTAGTTCATATTATAGGAATTACCTGAAACGTAGAAGCAGATCTGAGTATTAAGCTCTCCGATATCAGCATTATTGATATCCAGAGTCACTTGCATAGGTCCGATACTGGAATTGGCATGAGACCATACGATATTCCAGTCTCCGTTTCCTGAGCGGGTAGCAACACCAATCTCATATATACCCGAAAAATGGCTATATTTGTGCCTAAAACTCAATCGTAACGAATCCATACCATTCGTGCTGATAATCGGGCTAACTAATCGGCTAATACCCGTGAATGAGGGCGAAAAACTAATCCTTGCTTCAGGAAATGTTCCTCCGGCATTGGTAGTATTAGCAGAACCCCAGTTTGCTTCTCCGAGACCATTTAAAACCCAGTTTTCAGGCAGAAACTGATCAAAGTTTATGACATAAGGGAATGTGCTGATCGCCGGAGTCTGGATAGTCATAAACGACCAGACCGGGCAATTGAGGGTTGAGCCATTGGCACTGTAGGGAACAACCTTCCAATAATAATGGCTGTTTATCTTGAGATCGGCTATAGGATTATAGGTAAGCACGTTGCCCACATCCAATCCATTCAGGATATCTGTAGGTGGATTATTGGTGCCCAGATAGATTCTGTAGCCGGTTGGCTCAGCGTCTGTTGGTTGCCAGGAAAAGTCTGTAGTCAATTCAACGTTTATAGCATTGTGCAGAGGCAAGACTACTTCGCAGGGCAGTGGGGGAATAGGTATCAAAGTACTGCTGAGATTAATATCATCTACATATATGCTATTGCCAAGACCGCAAACAGCCTGGATGATAATATAATTACCGGTTCCATTGACGAAAGGAATACTGCTGCTGACATATTGCAACCACCCTGTACTTGCAGTAACTGGCGCTAAAGCATTGGAGCGGTTAATCGTCAAAAGCAGAGTCGGACTGTGATTCAAATCAGGAAAAGCTGAACTGTAGACCTTAATCCTGTCATCATAACTGAGAAGAATGGATTCTCTGATCATCCAAAGGCTGAGGTTATATGTATAGGTAGCGGTAGCACAGGATATAGGCGGTGAAACCAGGATAGCTGAATGTTCATCGGATACACCATTAATATTGTAACATGCCATTCCCGGTGCAGAATGTGGCGCTAATTGGGGAAATGATGTTGTGATTGTTTTGTAGCTCCATGTTCTGGTTCCTGTTACAGCTTGGTTGTGCCATCCATAAGTCGGAACGGAAGCATCAAAGCTATTGTTAGTGGGGAAGCTGACAATGGTGGGATTTACTCCGGTTGTAAAGCTCCAGACCGGGCAATCTAAAGCCGGTCCAAATTCATTGTATGGCTCGATTTTCCAGTAGTAAGTAGTGCTATATTGCATGGTCGGAGGTGTGTAAGATTTTACATTACCCAAATCAACACTGCTTACAAGATTCGAGGGTGGATTATTTGTACCAAAACTAACTCTGTAACCGTTCACATGACCAGATTGAGGAGCCCAGGTAAAAGTTGCATCATTCATAACACCAGACGCAGTATTAAGAGGAATATTGAGCACAGCCGGTGCAGGAGGAGCATTTAAGATTGTCTCATAGAAACGAATATCATCAACAAACAAGGTATGCCGGTCTCTTCTGGAAAAGCAATTAACACCTAAATAGTAGGTGCCTGTAGCAAGACATGTATATTCAGAAGACACACGGTTGATATAAGTGGTATTAGTCAATCCGGGAGAAGGATAATTTAACAATGTTATCGTTTGGGCTGCAACAGTTTGAGCAGTTCCCAGAGTTACTTTCATGTATTCTTCGTATGCTGATTCCCGGACTTTCTGAGCAAATTCCACTCGATAAGTGCGTCCCGCTACCATGGGAATTCCCTGTGAGATTGCCCAGGCATTAGCTGCAAAGCTACTGTTGTATGTGTAAGACATGTAATTGCTGCCTTCGCTGCTCTCGGTTTCACCTATCCCCTGTTCCCAGTTATTACCGGAGCCTGCATTGATTATCACCCATCCGGCCGGAGGCCAGGCATTCTCAAAACCTTCCGTAAGTAATTGAGCGCTCAGTATCGAAAAGAATGCCCAGAGTATGACTAATAAAATGACTAATTTTGTTTGCATAAAGTTCTCCCTTTCAAAATCAATATACCTATTTTAAAAAGAAGCAGAAAGTAACAAATCTGTCAAGTGTTAAATTGCTTGAAGCTTTGTTAATTGCTGATTTAGAACAAAAAATAAGATAATTGTGGTTGATTCTGACAATATCCCTCATCCGCCCAATCTATATAGTGTTAGGGACTTATTTTTTTTGTCAGATTAGCATATAAATCCTTGGAAATATGGATCTTGTGCAACATTGTCTTCCGAATCAGAATGTCGTTGATACGTGCTGCTTTTAGTGGAGCCTGTTTCACACAAATAGATATTCGAATCCGTGCAAATTTTACTGAGTTCTGATGCAAAAGTGCTCTCAAGCGCATAATTTCTGCAAAATATGATAACTTCAGGCTTTACTTCCCGAATTATACGTAAAGTATCTTCCTTTGATACTGACAAATATATGCTGACATCAGCACAACTTGCAAGATATTCAACAATTGCAGTGTTCATGCGGGAAAAATCGTTTAATAATACATTCATTATTACTCCTGTCTTGCCATATCAGCAAATATGGGTTCACTGCTTATATGCACAGTGATTAATCCGTTGATGCGATAATCTTAAAGAATTTCTGGCTTATACCGACTGAATTTGTCGTCCAGGTGATTCTGGCTCTTGTTCCGTAGTTATCCTGCCGGTGAGTACTATTACTCCGGATAAACTGAATTGTTTTAGTTCTATTAGTGTCAGTATCAATAACAGAAGTTCGGGCAGAACCAAACTCACCCTGTGAGGAGATATTAATGAAAGTCCCATTCGTTGAGTCAGCCGCAGTGATTTTATATGAACTTGCCCCACTAACGCTATCCCAACTGATTTGTATAACCGGATTGTTGGCAGTAATTGCTATGTTCTGCGGTGTTCCAATAGATTGCTGCCCACCGTAGGCAATTATATACTGACAGTAAGAAGTGATAAAATAGAATGTTATGGTATTAGCTTCTGCATCGACAGAATACGCCTGAGTTGCCAAAGTCCATTCACCATCTGAACTACTGCTTCGCGTGTACAATTTGAAATACTCCGGATGTGATTCATCTGCGACGGTAACATTTTCGCTAACTGAGAAAATCAGATTTGCATTAAAGTTACCTGAGCCATACCGATTTACTATCCAATATTGTGAATCATACACATCTATAGATCCCGCAGGATTAAGATTGGGTGACTGATTTAACTTGGTAACAGTAACAGAAGCGGCATTATGGCTATCATAATAGATTTGAAGTCCAGTGCCGGGAAAGCTTACATTTCCGATGTTTTCTTCACGGGTATAAGTATTACCCCGACCGAAGGGAATTGTTGAAGAGCACCATGAACTACTGCTCATGTTGGTCAATGTTCCAATTAATCCGGAGATAAGTTCATCGGCAGAAGAACCGCTATTATCATTGAACTGCCAGTAGGCAACTAGACCTGTTTCATTCCCTGACAAAGGTAAGTTGGCGTTTTCCCTGATTTGTTGCGCTGAAAGGGCAACATTCCATAATCTGACTTCGTCCATTTGACCTTTGAATAACTGAGTTCCACTGGTTCCGGAACCGATTATTTTATTGCTTGTATTATTCACAAAAGTATAATTAGCATCAGAGATTAGTGACATTTCCTGCCCGTTTACATATATTTTGTGCGTTCCTGCTCCTGTCCCGCTTCTTGTATAAACAATGTGATTCCACATACCGGGTATAATGGCATTATCATTAGTCTGGGCTACCCAGGTGCCTGCGCCTGAAACTGCAACTCTGTTTGTGCCACCGCTGCCAATTCCGATTTCCAGTTGGAAAGCCCCGGTAGAATTTGTGTATGCGGTGGAAAAGATTCCTTGTCTTGTCGTCATTGTATCCGGTTTTACCCATGCTTCCAGAGAAAGAACATTTCCGACGTTTAGGGCAGCACTGTTACCGATATTTACATAATCATCTGTGCCATCAAAAATCAGGCAGCTTCCGGCTAAACCTTCCGGACCTGTGCCTTGTGCCACAGAGAATTCACTGAAAGAGGAAAGTCCTGTTAATAAGAACGTCCTGTTAGTGACATTCTGAGTCGCAGTTGTGGTAATATCAGTCCAGTCAGATAAAGGATTATTTCTCTTTAGCAATCGGACAAACTGATAGTCTGTAAGCGGGATATTGGAATAATTGATAGATAGATTGGCTGTAACGGTGCCGGTTTTGAAAACACCCCAGACTGCATCTACTCTCTGGGTAATATTTCCCGGAAAAGTCTCTGAGTCTATTATATCGGTGCCGTTTCCTGTATTGTATATCCCCAGGAAATTACTATTATCTGGAGTTGTTGTGATTGTAATTGTCATTTGTTTACCTGTGCTGCCGATACTTGTTGGAGCTGTAGTCCTTACAGAAGTTCCCAGCACGCCCATAGAGACACTTGAATGAACCCAGCTATAGTCTGACATATTATTCATAGTTCCATTATATCCGTAGCCACTTAAATCAGTTGCGATACTTCCGGCCGCATTATTAAAGTTAAAATATAGAATTAGATTGGTTGTGGGAGGTGTGGCAAATCTACACATGTTATCCTGAATCTGAGCCTGTGTCCTGACTGTATTCCACACTCTGAATTCATCCATCTGACCATTATAAAAACTTTGCTCAGCTCTGTTACCTAAAGTCAAAGGAGAAACCGGAGCCATCCAGGGGTTGACAGTGGTGTTTATCAGACTACCGTTTATATACATCTGAGAGGCTACAGTGTAAAAACCGGGTACACCTGCCCGGCTCCATGTGACAGCACAGTGATACCATGTATTATTGTTTAGATTGGTCAAAACCAGCGAATTACCCGAGGAACCTATCCAGGTATAAATACTATTGTTCGCAAGCTGACTATAAAACTTGGCAGAACCGACTGTCTCAGACCACAAATAACCACCATTAGATCCATCTTCTGTATTGAACCAGAACTCAATCGTTCCTTGATTTGGAAGCGTGAGCGGAATTGTAACATTATCATCATTCCCATCAAAGTCAAGAGCGTTGTTAAGCCGGTATGGTGTTGAAAATTCAGTATCGGTTCCGTATCCTGTCCCGACTGAATTGGTAGCATAAGCGCGGACATGATACCTTGTGTCACGTGTCAAACCTGTTAAATTGCCGGTGAAGGTTCCCAATCCGTCGCCATTGGTTGTATGCAAATCAGCTATAGTGGGATTAGCCGTAGTACTCCAACAAATGCCTCTGGCTGTAACTAACTCCCCGTTTTCGGAGGTTACGCTGCCTTCACAGATAGCTGATACAGTGTCTATCAGGGATATTGCGTTGGTTGTTACAGTAGGCACATTATCGGTTGTAAAGGAAAACTCCTCACCGTAGCCTGTTCCAACTCCATTTTGGGCATAAGCCCTTACATAGTATGTAGTACCCTTGGCAAGCCCTGTTATTGATGAAGAGAAAGTTCCTGTACCCGTCCCATTATAAGAATGAGCATCTGTTATTAAAGGGTTAGGAGATGTTTTCCAGCACACTCCTTTTGCTGTTATAGCGTTATTGCCATCGCTTGAAATAGTCCCTCCGCTTCTGGCGGACTGATAATCTACATTAGTAATAGCAGTTGTGCTGATTGTTGCAAAGGTGTCTGTAGTAAACGTCAACTCGTCGCCATATCCAACCCCTATTCCGTTAATGGCATAAGCCCTGATATAGTATGTTGTAGAGTGGTTCAATCCGGTTATAGATGAGCTAAAATAAGTAACATCATGACCATCATTTGTGTGCGGATCTGTTATTGTGGGATTGTGACTGGTACTCCAACATACTCCCCGGGAATGAATATATGAACCATGATCATTGATATGGTATCCTCCGCTGGTCGCTGTTGTAACTCCGATATTTTCAATCGGTCTGGTGGTTATACTTGGATAATTTGCCAGAATAAAACTCTTCTCTGCTCCATAGGTTGTCGTTAATTGGTCTGTTACATAGGATCTTACATAATAGGTAATTTCTGAAGTCAGATTTGTTAAATTTGTAGTGTTGTGCCCGGGAACAGTTCCATAATTTGAATGCGTGCCTGATATAGTCGGGCTGGGAGAAGTTCCCCAGCAGATACCATAGGCACTGAAGGTAAGCAAAGAATTGGGTTCTAAAGTAGCTCCCGAAACAGCAGATGAATTTGTCGTTGAAGAAATGTCATCTGTCGTGATAACAGGACTTACTTCATAATGCACAATAGTTGAATGATGTTTGCCTATCAGCATATCAAGATAGCCATCATGGTCAATATCGGCAAAACAAGGTGCTGCACAAGCCAAAACTTCTGTATTGGAAAAATTAGTGCTGGAAAGGGTAAAGGCATAAGAATTTGCTGAATTTTGAATATAGTGATTAGTAAAGCCATCATAGTTACCTACAAATAAATCAAGTAACCCGTCATTATTGTAATCTTTCACATTGGGTACGGATTCAGTACCGACATCTATACTGTTAAAATTGTTGGAAACCAAAACAAAACTTGTGGAGTTATGTGCTGTTTGTTCAAAATGAGTAATTACTCCGCTACTCTCTCCAACCAACAAATCCAGTTTATTGTCACCATCCAGATCAAAGAAAAAAGGATTGGCAGAAGCACCTACATAGAGATTACAAAAGTCATTGGTTACAAGGGTGAAATCTGTTGAATTGGGAGCACTTTGCCTGTAATAATAGAGATATCCCCGAATACCTGAAGAACTGTTGCCAATAATCAAATCCTTAAGTCCATCCCCATCAAAATCTGTGATAGTAGGAGAAGGATATGAGGCAACTATTATCCCGCTAAAAAAACCGGAACGCTCAACAAATGTCAAAGAGCCATAACTGCTCTGCTCCCAATGAGCCAGTTTGTTACCACTGATTCCACCGAATATCAGATCAATAAATCCATCATTGTCCAAATCTGTCAGACAAGGCTTGGAAGCCATTACCGAGTAATTGATATTAGAAAAACTGTTCGTAACCAGGTTAAATTCACCTGCATGCAAGCAGGATATAAAAACTAAAAGTGCAATCAGCCAGTATCCTTTTATAATTTTGCTCATTCTATTCCTCCGGAATTTTCCAATCTGTTTATGTTATACTTTTTATACAACTATATCAGCAATTCAGATGCCAATACTATAAACGCATTACATTCAACAGTTTATGCCTTGTATCGTTCTTTCATTTCAGAATTTTACTGCATTCCCCTATATAACATGGTCATTATTGACCATAATTTCAGGCTCAGTTATCTCCCCGTAATGTAATTTACGTTGTAATTAATTGCTATATTAATATGTTATAAGTGTGGTCTAAAATGACCATGTATTTTGAGTCTCACCTTTACAATCATCTATCTAATCTCATTTTCATATTTTCACGACTCAATGTTTCCCTACGATTTCTTATTCATTCCTTAATAGATCCATTAGAGATGCACAGGAGATGGACGGCTGATATACGGGTCGCACCCGTATATCAGCCGTATATCATTGCTTCTAAACCTGTGGATTTAATAAGGAATATACAGGAAATAATAAAGCAGCGTACTTTACAAATGCTGTAAATGGCATTGTTTCCTACATAATAGCAATGCGAAAAGGAAGGGAAGCCCGGCAACTCAAGCAGCGTTGTGCTAATTATGGATTGACGTGGAACAGTAGAATGTTACCTGTTTTATCCTTCGACAAGCTCAGGATGACAGGCTAGGATGACAGGTTTAGCGATTTCACCCAATTGATTTGAAACAGAGCTAAAAAAAAACTATAGGATTATCAAAAAAAGATTTAGATAAAACAGTGGCAAAAATACGACTGGTCAAAAATGACCGTTACATGTCATCCGGTGTAAGATTGTATTTCTTTATCTTACGTTCAACGACCTTTCTTTCAACCTGGAGCAGTTTAGCAGCCTGAACTTTATTAAATCCGGTGGATTGAAGAGTTTTTATCAATAGCTGGCGCTCCATGTCTGCCAATGGAATAATCGAAGAGAGCAATACAGGTTGTTCAGTCTTCCCTGGAATCATCAGATGCTCAAGCCTCAAAGTGGAGCTATCTGCAACAAGTACAGCCCGTTCAACTATATTTCTCAGCTCGCGGACATTGCCGGGGAAGTTATAATCCATCAGATAGGAAATAATATTCTTCTCGACCTTATTGATTTTTTTATTAAGAGCAAGGGAGGAAAGCCCGACAAAATGTCTGAAGAGGAGAGGGATTTCTTCTTTGCGTTCCCTGAGAGGAGGAATATTGATAACAAAGATGGCCAGGCGATGATATAAATCTCTGCGGAACTGTTCAGCATTTACTTTATCTAAAAGATTACAGTTAGCAGCGCTGATAATCCTGACATCTACGGGGATTTCTCGATGCGAGCCAACCCGCACAATACTTCTTTCTTCCAGTACACGTAGGAGTTTTGCCTGTTGGTCAAGTGAGAGTGAGCATACTTCATCCAGGAACAAAGTACTTTTATCGGCGATTTCAAACCAGCCGATTTTAGTTGAACTTGCTCCGGTAAAAGCATCTTTTTCGTGTCCAAAGAACTGGCTTTCAAAGAGATTTTCCGGAACAGCAGAGCAATTCACGGCATAGAAGGGATTCTTATTGCGTTTACTGCAGGCATGAATATTGCGGGCAACAATTTCTTTGCCTGTTCCTGTTTCTCCCGTAATGAGAACATTGGTTTTATCTGAACGGGCTACCATGGAAATCATCTCTGTGATATTGTGGGTGGCTTCACTCTTTCCGATCAGGGTTGTCTTGATGTTTCTGGTGAGCTCTTCTGTGACGAAATTGTACCTGATTTCACTGTTTTGGAGCTTGTCCAGAGTTTCCTGAAGCTGAGCTTTTTGCTCTTCAATCTGCTTGTTTTTTTCTTCCAGCTCTATATTCTTAAGGCGGAATATTTCAGCTTCCTTCTCTTTCTTTTCAGTTTCAAACCTGGTCTGCATTTCAGCTATTTTAGAGATGCTATCGGAAGTAGTATATTTTGCCTTTAGTTCACTGTATTTTTTGAGAGACTGATATGCTTTTTCATATTCATTCATTTCAGAATAAAGCATCTCGTATGTTTTAAATACTTCACTTTCATACTTTTCCAGCTTGTTTTCAATGATGAGTTGCTCAATTTCTCTTAGCTGGTTTAAAGCTTCATTATACTCTTTCCGGTGGATTAAAGCTTCTATTTTCTCTAACTGAATCGAAGTATATAAAAAAATATCCTGAATTTCGGTAGCAATTTTAGAAGCCTGTTCAAAATATCCCAAAGCCCTATCGTAGTCATGAAAATGTATATTATAAATTGTGCCGATATTTTCCAGCACAATAGCTAAACCTTCAGTATTGCCCATCTCTTGTCTGAACGTAAGGACTTTTTGATAATAGTCAAGAGCAAGCTCATACTCTTTGTTGCCCAGATAGAGATTGCCGATATTATTCAAGGTCATGGCAATTCCGTTTTTTTCTCCACTTTTTTTATATTGGGCAAGAGCTTTTTGAAAGTACTTCTGAGCCGATTTGTAATCATGATAATCTTTGTAAAAGACACCCAGATTATTCCATGATACGGCTAAACTTGGCAAATCATTAAGTTCTTCTTTGATTTTTATTGATTTGAGAGCATATTCAATTGCTTTATCCAATCTGTTCATTTTGTTATAGATAACTGCAATTGCATTCAGTTCAAGAGCAAGAGGCTCTTTACTGCCTATAGAAATGTAATATTCAGCGCCCTCCAGTTTCATTTCCAGAGCTTTATCCAGCATCCCCTGATCATTGTAAAGATTAGCAAGATTACTTCTGGCAACCTGAACCATCCTGGCATCATTACATTCCTGAAACCCTCTGATAGCTTCATTAATATACTCAATACTAAAATCTATCTTGCCTTGCATCCTAAAGATAGTGCTGATATTCATACAAACACCGGAAGCGTGAAAGAAATCACCGCATTCCTTGCTTTTATCCAAAGCTTGCAGGTAAACTGACAACGCTTTGTCAAAATCTTCTTTTAGCCAGTAAACTCGTCCGAGCACAGTAAACACTTTGTGCAAATTGCCATAGGTGTACCCTTGTTTAATTAATTTCTGGATAACCTCAGCCTGAATAGTTGCATTATCAATATCAATGTATTTAACAAAGCAGAACATAAGTCTGTAAGCAGCTTCAATTTGTTTTTCATATAGTTTGTTTTTACGGGCAATATCAAAAGCCTGTTGGAATTTACTAATGCAATTATTATATTCGTCAGGATTACCTTTACATTGATCGGAACAGTTGCCGATTAAATCATCTATTGCTTTTATAAGCTGTGTTTTGTTGTCATCCATATCAAACCGTTGTTATTCTATTAGTTACGATATTATTCAAGTGTGTCTGCCGGTGCTGATTCAGTCACTTTGCTCAGATTTCCAAGAATGTTATATTGCTTTTTCAGGGTATCATTAAATATCTGGTTCTTATAACCTTTGGGCTTGAGTATCCATTCGTCGCTAAGTTTTACTAAATCATCTTCCAATTGCCATTTATGGATGTAATTTTTACCATTCAAAGTTAGCAGATTATCCCATTGAGTACCGGAGAAAGTACTGCTATCCAAACTTTGTTTGAGTTTGTAATAGTTGATTTTCATCTTGTGAATTTCGCTTACATTGCTAAGGATGAGCTTTTGTTCCTGATTCAGTTCGGGGATTCTTTTCAAGCTTACCATCAATGCCATGGCACTGGGATATTCACGTCCATTGACTTCTGTCAGATAATCCAGATTTATCCCACGCCTTTGTAATTCCAGCAGTTCAGCCCGATTAAAGGCATAGGTGATTTTATTGACTACAGGCTGTTCAAATACATTTTGAACAAAGAACATTAAGACGAAGGTCAGCAAACAGGCTAAAGCAGGTGCAGAAACCCAGCCTAAGGAGATTTTTCCCATTGTGTTAAAGTGAATATTTCTCCCGCCTTTGGTAAGACCAATTCCGATTACAGCGCCTATTACAGCCTGAGATGATGAAATCGGAACCAAAGGTATTGTCGGAAGATGCATATTGAGCAATAATTGTTGTAATCCTCTGGAACCAAAGAGATAAAGCACAATCGATTCAGCCAGCACGACAATTAATCCTGTCATGGGCGATAACTTATATAAATCTGTGCCAACGGTACTCATAACTCTTTCTGAGTATGTATAAATACCAACTGCGATAGAAAGAGCGCCCCAGAAATAAAGCTGTTGTAATCCTGTTATGTGGATGGTTTGAAAAATTGTATAATCTTTAAAAGGTGAAATTGATACAAAGATACCAACTACATTGGCAATATTATTGGCACCCAGGCTATAAGCTCCAAAGGCTCCGACAATAATCAAGCCCCAGCGGTTCAATGAATCCTGCCGCAATAAATGAAGGTGCGTACGGTTCATATAATAGCGGAATAGGTGATATAAACCAAAGGCGATTGCTGCAGCCAAAACAGGTGCAATAATCCAACTGGATACGATGCTGAATAGTGAATTGTAGTCTGTCAGCATACCGGCAAACAGATTCCATCCGATGATGGCTCCGACGATTGCCTGAGAAGTGGATACCGGTAGCTTGATTTTGGTCATCAGTGCAACAGAAATTGCAGTTGCCAAAGCAACAGAGAAAGCTCCTGCTGCTGCATTGACAGAACCTAAACGGTTAAGGGTAGCTGAGCCGCCACTGCCTTCAACAACAGAACCCAGAATTACAAATATACTCGCTATCAGTGCCGCATATTTGAATTTTATCATCTTGGTCTGGACTGCTGCGCCAAAGATATTGCCATGATGATTGGCACCCAGTGACCAGCCAAGAAATAGTCCGCTTGTTAAAAACAGGAATCCCATTACGTCTTATCCTTCTTATTCTTCACGCTAATATAGCAATTATACTACTCAAAAACCAACAAGTTGCAACATCTAAGCAATAAGCTCTTCCCGTCAAGCAATAATGTGGATATGTGTTGTGGCACGGACACTCTTGTCCGTGAAAAGAAAAGTACTACAGACACTCCTGTCTGTGAAAAAGAAAGTACCTCAGACACAGCTTTCAGTGCAGGAGAACATAATCTTCTCACAGACAAGAGTGTCTGTTGTACAATCACAGCTTAAACTTAGTGGCAAATAACCGCATGCACTTGAGATAGCTTGTGCTAAAGCTGTAGCCCATAACAAGTAAATGATTATCAGGCATGATATACATTTTCCCATACATTTCTGTACTCTTCCCCTGTAGCTTGTAATCAAACGGCTTGTCAGTGGGTGTGTATTTTCTTACCATTACTTCCATGTTTTGCGGTTGAATATTTGTTTTTTTCTTTGCAATAGTATTTTTTATCCAGTAAGTAAGTCCGACAAAAACACTATCACCTTTTACCAGCAGGTCAGTAGCTCCACCCATAACATTTAGTTTATCCTGAACTAAAACCTTGGGATTGTCCGGTTGCGTTATATCTTTTACCAGCAGAAGACTGTCTTTTCTTTCTGATTCATAAAGCTTGACATCGGCAAAAGTCAAAGCATCTATTCGGGATAAAGGCTGTGATTTGTAAAGTTCCTTAATGCCTTCCCTATCTGTATATTTATATATGGTGAATGCTTCTGTTTTATTGTCAATAACCGATATTGCCACAGTTGAATCAGCCATATCAGAAGCCAGAGCCCATACTTGAGGAATCTTTTGGTCAGATTTTATGGTTTTGTCAAAGACCAGTTTCGCATCTTTGCAGTTTATTTTAATCAAGTGGATCTGTTTGTCTTTTTCCCCAAGTTTTGATATATAAATGCTGTTGTTTTGCATAGTAATCTGAATCGAAGCATCACTTTCCAGGTTGTAATTAACAGCCCGTTTCTCCAGTAGTTTTCCCTGCAAATCAAAGCTCCAGATTTGGGCTTCTGAGGTTTTGCCTTTGTCTTCAAACACCAATATATAGATTTTATCCTGCCACGTAGAAAAATCGTATATGCCTATATCACTTTCTTTAGATTGCTCTTGATTCCTGAAAATATGTGGCAGCAGGTCTGCCCATTTGAACTTACCTAATTTAGCTTTAGTTTCCCAGAGTACATTACCTTCCGGATTAAGCTTGATTATAGAAGCATAGTTTTTGAACCAGCTTCGGTCGCTCATAGAAGAAAGGATATATACAGAGCCGTCTTTAGTCTGAAATGAGTTGTTGTACCAGTAATGGTAACCGAGTTTATCAATGAACCTGATGTTTTGGTTGGTGGATTCAAGGTTTTCCCAATCATAACTTTTTGTATATGAATATTCATTCAAAGCAAAGATAAGAGCTATAATACCGATTATCACAATAAGCGTTATCTTAAGTGATTTCTTCATTGGTACTCCTTAGTTATGTAGTACAACAGACACTCTTGTCTGTGAAAAAGAACGTACAATAGACACTCCTGTCTGTGAAAAAGAACGTACAATAGACACTCCTGTCTGTGAAAAAGAACGTACAATAGACACTCCTGTCTGTGAAAAAGAACGTACAATAGACACTCCTGTCTGTGAAAAAGAACGTACAATAGACACTCCTGTCTGTGAAAAAGAACGTACAATAGACACTCCTGTCTGTGAAAGGAAAAGTACAACAGACACCCTTGTCTGTGAAAAGAGTAGTGCAATTGAAATAATTTTCTCACAGACAAGGGTGTCTGTTGTACAATCACATCATTCAGTATAGGTGGACATAATTTTCTCGCAGACAAGAGTGTCTGTTGTACGTTACTCAAAGTTACCTTTGCCTGTTGTACTTTCTCACATTCAGGAGTGGCAGTGATTTTAACCCTTCTCATCATCAACACTCATCACTTGTTTTGAAACATAATTGTCCTTCCACTTCTTCCAATCATCAACCAAACCGGCTTTGACAGGATTATTCAATATATACATCACAATATTGTTAAATTCCTTCTCGTTTCTAACCACATGATCATAGCTTTCATCATACCAGAGAGTACCTGCTTTTTCCAATTCTTTATTAATCAACCTTGCAGAAATTCCCTTCCATGATTTCAAGATATTGGAAATCAAGTTAAACTCACCCTTTACGTCCTGCAATGGTTTTACTAAAACATGCACATGATTTGGCATGATGCAATAACAGAGCAGGTCATAAAGCTTCCCATCATCATGCCTTAAAGTTGATTTTACGTGTTCTGACAAATTGTTTGTGCAAAGAATTTGTGGAAACTGAGACTCTTTCACCAGATACATGTCAAAATCATCAAATAGCAATTTGTTAAATATGTAATTACTTTCGATTTTCTTTTCCTCAGTTAGGGATTGAATTCCTAAATCGTGTTTTCTGCGCTTTTCATTGCACAAATTGTAAAATTGTTGTGGGATTGGGAAGGCCAACCTCCAGGTAATAAATATGGGAGTGTCCTTGTATTGTATATGCGGTAAATAGCGTTTAGAATATACAAAGCTGTTTAGAGTGTCTTTTTCCATAATTTACTGCCTCTGGGTAACAATTCTTTCACAGACAAGAGTGTTCGTGCCTTTAACTCTATGCTTCTTTTTCACAGACATGAGTGTCTGTTGTACTATTACTGCTCAAACACAGTGGCAAAGATCTTGAGTAGCTTACCTTTTCTCAGACTAAAGCTCTGGCCCAGTACAAGGAAGTGTTTATCGGCAGTGGGGAATATCTCACATGCCATTTCAAGACGCTTACCTTGAATCAGATAGTCTTTGGGTTTTTCTCCCGGAGCAGCAAATCTACGCACTACAATATCCCAATCTGTTTGTTTGGAGTTTTCCACTTGCAACAGGACATAGATGTTTCCATTCATGATTTGTATATCTTTGGCTCTGAAATTTTGAAAAGCCGGTCTGTCATTAACCACTATCAAAGGTTTTCTCAGGCTGGTCATATCAACAATCTCGAGCAAGCTGTCTTCTTTTACAATGCCGTAGAGTTTATCTCCGATGTATTTAAGAACTGTGAATTCGGAAGTCGGCTCTGTCCGGAAGTATTCTTTCAGGTCAGATGATTTTAAATACATGTAAAATGAGCAGCCTTTCCTCTTGTCATAAGCAGATATCGATGCTGTGGTATCAGCTTTGTCAGCAGCGATGGCATTGATGTAAAGTCCTTTCTGCTGATAAAACAGCATGGCGTTATGAATGATCTTACCATCAGTAATATTGATTTTTGCCTGGCACAACATTTTATTGGTTTCATCCAGATAGCATAAGTGCGCAAAACTGTTTTGCATAAAGGCGGTCAGATTAGTGCAATTCTCAAGTTCCAGTTTGATTTTCTGTGTGTTGATTAGCTGATATTTTGAGTTCAGAGTTAAAATATACAATTGGTTGTCGAGATTATTTGTACGATTGAGCAAAAGATAATACTTGTCATTCTGCAGGTTTATACCCAGAATCTCAAGATGCGGTGCACTGATCTCACTTTTAAACGGGCTTTGCATCATAGTCCAGATATTTTTGCTTGCAAATTGTATCTTCTTCTCCCATTCAAATATCCCCTTTGATGAAAGCTTAATCAGGGAGATATAGTCTCTGTCTGTAAAGATATCATTCAAGGTTGAAGCTGTAATAATTGAGCCGTCAAATTGCTGAAATGATTTACCGTAGACATAGAAACCCCTGCTTTTGCCAATGAAAGTAATGTTTTTATTGGAAGGTTCGGGATTGTCCTGATTGATATATATCCAGCCTCTAATCTGCATAACAGCAATTACTAACAACACAAATCCGATAATCACACCCAGAACTATCAAAACAATCTTTTTCATTATAACTCCATAACTGAATTTGATTTATGCTTTTCCTAAACCTTAGCTGAGTGTCAAGCAGAAATTAAGCTTGTGTGATTGTAACAGAGCAACGATATCTCGTTTATATAAATAGACCTTATCTGTTTATCAACATTATTCTGGAGGTTTTTGCGAATCCTCTCTTTATTTAGAGTATATTAAGAATACACTCTGAGTATCTTCACTGAATTTTAGTAAAGGTGATTGACTGTCCCAACAGACTGAACCCGAGATAAACCCGTAGTTTAATCGTTTTATCGTCAACAATGGTGGCATTACAACCATAGGTTTTACCATTGGTAGGATAATAAATTACACCCTTATTATATTTTTTATCTCCACAATGGATTAAACCTGTCAGGGCTACGATGTTTTCGCGGGTACGGTTCCGCAGTTTGGGATTGGGATTGAGATTATCCAGTAAAGGGGTTTTGGGATTTAAATCATGTTGCAAAAGCCAGATGATTTTTCCATAATAGGTATCTCCCACTCTGTAAACCTGAACCTTGGCATCTTTGACCTCAGTAATCCATACACCCAATATCTCATCTCCGGGTATGCGGGCTGTACTATTTACTAATGATGGAAGTATTAGCAAAGCAATTGTTGTTATCAATATCAGTATGTATTTCATTCAGACTCCGGATTCATAAACTAATCTCCCAGATTGATGCCCAAACCTCTGGCAGTATGAACAAGGTTTGAATCTACATCCACGTAATTATATTTACTGATGGCTTCGAGCAGAGGAACAGAAACGATATCTGGATGATGATAAGCAACCATCTGTCCCCATTGCTGTTGCATGACAAGTTCAAAAGCTTTGATACCAAATTGCGAAGCAAGAATGCGGTCAAATGAATTGGGGCGTCCGCCTCGTTGCAGATGACCCAGGATTGTTTCTCTGATATCGACTTCACAACCGGCTGCTTTAAGCTGTGCTGCAAGACGTACTGCTGCGCCTCCCAGATGTATTTTCATGCCGCCCGGATCCAGGCACTCTTCATATACCATATCACCATCAACGGGCTTGGCTCCTTCTGCAATAACAATTATAGCAAAACCCTTGCCGGCATCTATGCGTCTATCTATTGCTTCCTTAATTTTACTGATTTTATAGGGGATTTCCGGGATTAAACATACTTCCGAGCCGCCGGCAATCGCAGCATGTAAGGCAATCCAGCCAGCATAACGTCCCATAACCTCAAGAATCAGGATACGGTGATGACTGGCAGCAGTAGTGACCAATTTATCCACAGCATCAGTTGCAACATCCACAGCTGTCTGAAAACCAAAGGTAAAATCAGTGGCGGATAAATCGTTATCTATGGTTTTGGGTACACCTATGATAGGGCAGCCCTTTTCAAAAAGCTTCTGGGATATGGTTTGAGAGCCTTCTCCACCGATGTTGATAACTGCTTCAATATTTTGGTATTGGAGCCTTTTAAGCAAATCATCTGAGCGGTCAACTTCACTCCAGCTTCCATCAGGATTCTTAACAGGCCAGGAAAAAGGTCCGCCTTTATTGGTGGTTCCGATAATTGTGCCACCCTGAACATGGATTCCCGCTACCTTTTCCTCAGTCAGGTCAATCAGGTGCATAGGTTCCATAAGAATGCCGTTAAAGGCATCAACACTGCCTATGACTTCCCAGTCATGCTCGTGTGAAGCTCTTTTTACAATAGCTCTGATGACAGCATTTAATCCGGGGCAATCACCCCCGCCGGTAGCGATTAATAACCGCTTTTTCATAATAACTCCTGAAGGAATTGAAGCTCTTTCAATATATGTTTGATTATTCAGTTATGTGTGTTTTTAATGCCTGCGCAAACTCCTCGTTAAAGAAGAATTTACATAATGACAATCCATTCAGGTTAATCTGTCCGGTAGATTGTCTGGCTAACCAGTTAAGGTGCTTTGAAGCTTCCGGACATCCTTCATCCTTCATCAAAGCACTGATAAGATTTACATCAGGAAAGTTTTGCTCAATCTTGTTCTGCAAATATGGCTTGGTTTGCAGAGAATGAGTAAATAGCATCAGAGAATCTGCATACTCATTCGGCGATGGAAGGAAGTACCTTTTACGCAGTTTTCGTGTGTCTATACTACGAAGAATATTGTGTGACGCGCTGAATAATTCTTTGATTAGTGGCGGATTTAGTTCTGACATAAAATTGGGTCTGAGAGACTCAGTAGTTCTGAGTTCTGAGAGTTTTCCAGTGAAGAAATGTTCACGCAGATAAGTAAAATAAGCCTTTTGGTCTGTTTTCTCCGAGTATTTTAACTGTGCCATGAAGGTCACCAGACGCCTGTCATAGAAAGGAAGGTAGATTCTGTACCCCTTTGCTTTGTAATATGACAGAGTATTGATGATGTATTTTCTCTCGTTATGAAGTTGATTCCACTGCTCAATCGTGGAAATGATATCCTTATTATTGGCTTTATACAGTGATTGAACAGAATTTAACAAATGCGGATAGAGCATGTTTCTGAAAGAAGAGCTGGAAATACAGGTTTGAGCAAAGTATTTTTCAAACAGGTAATTCACTGCATCAGCGAAGGTTTTCAAGGTATGGACTTTGGGTACGATGTAACGTCCGGTAAGAAAGTCTCCCCCAAATCCCTTGCAGATGATATTGGTTTCAGGCTCAAAAGAGCAGGAAGGGATAAGGTCGGTTTCATTGGGCAAACTTCTGCCAAATGTGCAGTAATTGATGATAAACCCGATATCCTGATGGTTATAGTATTTGCTGCACACTTCCGGATTAAAATCGAATCTGGTGAACGGGATACTATATTGAGATGCAAGTTTTTCAGCAATCTGCTTATCTATATTGAGGTCAGTACCAAATGAAAAAGTATGGAAAGGCTTTTCCCGTTTTAGCAAACAACCAAACATAAACCGTGAATCAATTCCACCACTTAAACTAAGTGTATAAGTACCATCGTTAACATCAGGAAACAGTCCATCAGTAATTTCGTCAAGTTCTTGCGGGTTCAGGCTTTTACTGTTTGTGGCGTGATAAGAAAACCAGATTTCTGATGAGAGTTTGCCTGTGTTTAAATCATATGTATATAGTGTCCCCGGGATACACTCTTTAATATCTTCAAAAATTGTATTACCATTCAGAGTAAAACCTGTTGCCAGTAAAGAACATACTGCTAAGTCATTCAGCTTGCTCTTATGCTTATGCAGCATGGGGTTATCAAATAGCTCTATACCCTTATCAGTAATAATGTAAAATAAGGAATAGCCTCCAAAGTGATCAACAGAAAAGACTAGTTTGTTGCTTTTCAAATATATAAATTGAAAAGCGCCGTTGATTGTGCTGAAAAGCTCTTCAATAGACTTTTCTTTAAGAATTGATGTGATTGCTTCTTCAGCTTGTTGATTGTATAGCAATTTATCTTCGGTATTTACATACCCCTGAAAAAAGCAATTACTATTTGTTAGTTTAATTTCTCTTTTCAGAATGTTTATATGGAAATTCATAAAGCTAACTCCATGCATTCTTTTTAATACACAAATAAGAGTAAAGAAATCTGACAAGGATTATTTTGTCAGGACAATTGAAGGATAAATAAAAAAGCCTCACTTCATGAGTAAGGCTTTAATATTCTAACTTATTAAGCTATTTTATTCTTTAGTCAGGTCTTTAGCTTTAATAGTATCGTCTTTAGTTTTCTTCTCCATACCTTCAACAAATTCAATAATTGCCATAGGTGCAGAATCACCCTTGCGGAAACCGGTTTTCAGGACACGTGTGTATCCACCATTACGCTCTGCCATTGATGGAGCTACTTCCTCAAAGAGTTTCTTTACAAGTGTGCGGTTACCCAAAACACTGTAAGCTTGACGGCGTGACGCGACGGTATCTTTCTTACCATATGTAATGAGCCGTTCAACGTAACTACGCAGAGATTTTGCTTTAGCTAAAGTAGTCGTTATACGACCCTTAGGACTGATAATCATAGACTTAATCAAGTTGTTAAACAAAGCAGTCCGGTGAGCTTTTTCCCTTCCGAACTTTCTTCCTTCTAACCTATGTCGCATGTTTCACCTTCTTCTTTGACGTTGCACCGGGTACCGGTTTTTTGGGTGGAGTTGCCGTAGAATCAGTATCATCAGCAACCAATTCGGTATGCTGTTCCACCTGATGCGGGATACCGCGACTCTTGGCATCGTTAATCCTGCGATAGATAGCATCCACATCCATACCCAAGGTCAACTCATATTTCTTAAGCTTCTGGACTATTTCTTCCAAAGATTTCTTGCCAAAGTTGCGATATTTTAACATTTCCGGCTCAGACTTGCCAACCAATTCACCTATAGTATAGAGGTGAGCCTGATCAAGACAATTTGCTGCACGGACTGTCAATTCTATCTCTTTGACACTCATATGTAAGATGCGGTCCATTTCTTCCAATTCAGGATCGAGCTGGACATCACGAATATATTCCGGTTCTACTTCAAACAGGCAGAGCTTTCCAAACATATCTTTCAATATCTTTGCAGATAAAAACAGAGCATGTTTTGGTTCAAAAGCGCCGTTTGACCAGACTTCCAGAATTAGCTTATCGTAATTCATCTTTTCTTTTACACGTTGATGAGTCACGCTGAAATTGACTTTCATGATTGGTGAATAAATGGAATCAATCGGAATAGCGCCAATAGGCTTTCCTTCAACGATTTGCTTATCAGCAGGAACATAGCCTCTGCCAATACCAATCCATAATTCTATCTTGAGGTCAATGTCATCAGTAACTTCAAGCAAATAAAGATCTTTGTTGATAATTTTAACATCTGCTGTATCTCTAATCTCAGCAGCAGTGACCACACCCTTACCTTTGTGTTCAAGCTCGATCATAACTTCATCTACGACATTTGATTGAACGACTAATTGTTTAAGCCGCAAAATCAAATCGATATAATCAGAATTGGTTCCCGGAATGGGTGTAAATTCATGATGCAAACCTTCAATCCGTACGTGACGGATTGCTGCGCCCTGAATAGACGATAATAATACACGACGCAAGGTGTTGCCGATTGTGGTACCGTAACCCGGTTCCAATGGACCTATTTCAAATTTACCATAGTTCCTGGAATAGGTAGATTCTTCGATTTCCACATTCTCGGGCATCTGTAATGGTTCAAGAAACATCATAAACCGACTCCTCTTTGACCAGACAAGTCTGGTACTACTTACTTAGAGTAGAATTCGATGATCAATCTAACGTCAACAGTAGTCGGAATTTCCGATACAGTTGGTATAGATATAAACTGACCATTCATATTTTCTTTATTAACAGACAGCCATGAATAGGGTGATGTGGCTTCTGTGCGATCCATGGCATCTTTAATCATACTATTGCCACGGCTTCTTTCACGAACTTCTATTGTATCACCTGCTTTTAATAAAAGTGACGGTATATCTACTTTCTTTCCGTTAACCATGAAATGACCATGACAGACAAACTGGCGTGATTGCATTCTGGTAACAGCAAAACCCATCCGATAAACAACATTGTCTAAACGGCGTTCGAGTAATTGAAGCAGATTATCACCGGTTACACCGGTCATCTTTTCAGCTTTCACAAAATAGTTGTGAAATTGACGTTCCAAAAGACAATAAGTAAGTCTGAGTTTTTGTTTTTCACGCAAATGTGTACCGTAGTCACTAATCTTTCTGCGGAAAGATTTACCATGTTGTCCGGCAGGATAATTGCGCTTTGTCAATATCCGGTCATATTTGGTTGTTCCAAAAATGTTCTCACCAAATCGACGGCAGAGTTTTGCTTTGGGTCCTGTATAACGTGCCATTTTTCTCCTCCTTAGATGCGTCTGGTCTTGGGTGGACGGCATCCGTTGTGGGGAATGGGCGTCTCATCTTTGATCATGGAAACACGCAGACCGGCTGCATTAATTGCCCGTATAGCTGACTCACGTCCGCCACCTGGACCTTTAACAATCACACCGACTTTAGAAATTCCCATTTCTATGGCAGCTTTGGCAACTTCTTCCGCAGCTAACTGTGCAGCAAAAGGCGTGCTTTTGCGAGAACCTTTGTAACCAATCTTTCCACCGCTGGACCAGGCTAAAACATTTCCAGCTTTATCAGCGAAAGAAACAATGGTATTATTGAAACTGGAGTGGACGAATACCATCCCTTCATCAAAAGCGAGACGTACGCGTTTTTTCTTAACTCTTGTTTTCTTTGCCATTAACCTGCTCCTATTTCTTCTTCTTTATTCCACCGGCTCTTGGACCCTTACGGGTACGAGCATTTGTGTGTGTTCGTTGTCCACGAACAGGAAGACCTCTTTTATGTCTTAAACCACGATAACATCCGATTTCCATCAGACGCTTAATATTCATGGCTACTTGTGTTCTAAGAGCACCTTCCACCACATACTCATGCTGAACCAGGTCACGAAGAAGTTTTTCTTCATCCATAGTTAAGTCGGAGATTTTCTTGTGTTCATCGATATTAGCTTTTTTGACTATTTGTTCTGCTAAAGACCTTCCTATACCGTAAATATAAGTTAAGCCAATCGCGACACGCTTTGTTTTCGGAATCTCAATACCAGCGATATGTGCCAAATTTATCCTCCTCTGGTTATCCCTGACGTTGTTTGTGCTTGGGACTGGAACTACAAATCACACGGACAACGCCATGCCGTTTGATAATCTTACAATCCTTACAGATTGTCTTTATTGATGCTTTTACTTTCATCGTTGTCTCCTGCTATTTAACCAATTATATTAACGGACGATTTTGTCCGCATTACAATTCTGTTTATTTATACCTGTATGTAATTCGACCTCTGGTCAAATCATACGGCGATAATTCAATTTTAACCTTATCCCCGGGAAGGATGCGAATGTAATTCATTCTCATTTTCCCGGAACTATGAGCAAGAATTTCATGCCCATTTTCCAGTTCAACTTTAAAAGTAGTATTAGGGAGAGCTTCTTTCACGATACCTTCAACTTCTATAACACCGGACTTTCCCATCAAAACCTCTTTATAAACACTTTTAAGCTTATCATGCAATACTCAAAATCACGGGGTCGCCGTCTGTAACTAAAATCGTGTGCTCAAAATGAGCAGAAAGAGAATTGTCAGCTGTACGAAATTCCCAACCATCCTCTCGGACACGATTAGTCCCAATATTAACCATAGGTTCTATAGCCAGGGTCATACCTTTTAACAGGCGCGGACCTTTTCCTTTAGGACCAATATTGGGAATCTGAGGTGCTTCATGCAACTCTTTTCCAATACCATGCCCGGTTAAGTCGTCGGCTATATAAAAACCATTTTTTTGAACATGATTAGCAATCGACCAGGAGATATCTCCCACTCGATTTCCAACTCTAGCCATACTGATGCCTATGTCTAAAGACGAAGATGTGACATCCATGAGCTTTAGGGCTTCTGAAGATATAACTCCAACTTTAAAAGTCTTAGCTGCATCACCATGATAACCATCTTTGACAACGCCAACATCTACGCCAATAATATCGCCATCATTCAGTATTGTCTGCTTGGATGGAATTCCATGAACAATGATAGCATTCCTGGAAGCGCATATTGCACTGGGAAAAGGTGGTAATCCGGGTACAGTATAACCCTTAAAGGAGGGTATTCCTCCCATACTTCTGATAAAATCATCAGCAAAGAGATCAAGCTCCCATGTTGAAATTCCCGGCTTAATAAGCTTTTCCATTTCAATAAAGAGCATTGCAATAATCCTGCAACTTTCTCTGATCTTTTTTACTTCGTCTGCTGATTTAAGAAATATCATATTACATGCTCGAGCGGCCGCGTAGTTTACCTTTACGCATAAATCCATCATAATGACGCATAACAAGATGGGATTCAATCTGCTGAAGAGTATCGAGTGCAACACCCACAACAATTATTAAACCAGTACCTCCAAAATAGAAAGGTAAGTCCAGTTGTTTGCTCATAATTTCCGGCGTTAATGCAACAAAAGCAAAGAATATAGCACCGGGCAATGTTATCCTGGTGAGAACATTATTAATATACTCTGCAGTTTTTTTACCGGGTTTTTTACCGGGTATGTGACCACCATACTTCACCATATTTTCTGCCATGTCCGTTGGGTTAAGAACGATTGCAGTATAGAAATAGGCAAAAAAGACTATCAAGCTAACGTAAAGTAAAGTATAAAGAAGAGCTCCTGGTGATAACCAGACTTTAATTGTCTCCCATACACCACCGCTTCTGCCAAACAAAGCAGCAATAGTAGCTGGGAACATTAACACTGATTGTGCAAATATAATTGGAATAACACCGGCTGTATTCACTCTTAATGGAATGAATGTACTTTGCCCGCCATATACTTTCCTGCCAACAATACGCTTAGCATATTGTACTGGTATCTTGCGGGTAGCTTCTGTAACCAAAATTACCGCTGCTGTTACTGCAACCATTACAAACAACGCTAAGAGAGCTTTAATTATACTGAGGGATCCATTGGATACCAACTGGAACATATTGGCAAATCCAGATGGGTATCTGGCAATAATTCCCGCAAAAATAATGAGAGAAATACCGTTTCCGATACCGTGCTCAGTAATCTGTTCGCCCAACCACATGACTATCATTGTTCCTGTTATCAGAGTAACGACGCAGGTAAAAAAGAACAACATATTAGGATTGGGAACAACAGGTTGTGCACCACCACTAAGACTGGCAAGCCACAAAGCTATAGCAACAGAATTGAATGCTGCTATACCTACAGTTCCGTAACGGGTAATCTGATTAAGCTTCTTTTGGCCGTCTGCACCTTCTTTCCTCAGCTTCTCGAAATAAGGAATAATGCTTCCTAAAAGCTGAATAACAATTGAAGCTGTAATATAAGGCATAATACCCAAAGCAAAAACTGATGCTCTTTCAAAGTTTCCACCTACAAACAGATCCAGTAACCCAAATAGGTTATTTCCCTGTCCACGGGCTGCTTCAAAAAATCCTTGTAACGCTGTAGCATTTATCCCCGGTGTCGGAATGAAACTGCCTAGTCTGTATAGAACTAAGAACAAAGCAGTAAAAAGAATCTTCTTCTTTAAATCAGGAACCCTGAAAACATTTGCTATCGTTTTAAACAAGTTAGATTACCTCCGCCTTGCCACCATTCTTTTCAATTACCGCTTTAGCATTTTCAGAAAATGCATTGGCAACTATATGAACGGCTTTGGTGAAATCCTGAGCTGAACCGGCAAGTATTTTAACCGGGCATGCAGCTTTTTTACCTTTTGATACTATCAAACCATGTGCTTCAAATTTGATAATATCCCACTCGGTTTCTTCGATATCCTGTAAACGATTTAAATTTAAAACCCTGTATTCAATTTTAAAGATATTTTTGAATCCGCGTTTAGGCAAGCGTCTCTGGATCGGCATCTGTCCGCCTTCAAACCAGGCAGGGACTCTTCCGCCAGCACGGGCTTTGGTTCCTTTATGGCCACGTCCGGCCTGATGTCCTTGTCCGGAACCTTGTCCTTTACCCAAGCGTTTCTTTCTTTTATATCCTACGGGTCTTTTTAAATTACTTAATGTAAACATAATATAAACTCCTATTCGGCCGCAGAACCGTCATTTGTGACTGGTTCAACCTTGACCAGGAAAACGACTTTGTTAATCATGCCGCGAATTACAGAGTTGTCGTCATGAACACGGCTTTTCCCAATACGTCCCAAGCCCAGGGCTTTAACGATAAGTTTATGCTTTTCCTGATGTCCAATTTGACTGCGGATTTGGGTGACTTTTATCTTCATTTCTCCTCCTGCCCAGTCAATTGAGCAATAGTTTTACCTCTGAGGGCTGCTACTTCAGCAATAGTACGCATAGATTTCAATCCATCTATTGTAGCTTTAACTACATTACATGGGGTATTGGAACCCAACGATTTGCATAGTATATTCTCAATTCCAGCTGCTTCAAATATGGCACGAGCTGTTCCGCCGGCAATAACTCCGGTACCTTCAGATGCTGGTTTAATCATAACTCTGCTTGCTCCGTAACGGGCAACTATTTCATGAGGAACTGTACCTTTTACCAATGGAACATTAAACATTGACTTCATGGCTTTTTCTTTGGCTTTGCGTATAGCATCCACAATTTCATTGGCTTTTCCTGTTCCAACTCCGACTTTACCTTTTTTGTCGCCAACAACGACTATAGCGCTAAAACTGAAATTACGTCCACCTTTAACAACTTTGGCAACTCGCTTGGTTTCAATTATCTTTTCAAGCAGTTTTTCTTCTTCATAATTCTTCTGTTCGTAATTCATTGTTACCTCACTTAAAAGAGAAGACCGGCTTTTCTGGCGCCGTCGGCAAGAGCTTTGACACGTCCGTGATATTTATAACCCGCACGATCAAATGCAACTTTAGTGATTCCGGATTCAAGAGCTTTTTCACCAAGTTTTAATCCAACCTGGTAACTCTTTTCCGTCTTTTTAATTCCGGTCTCTATTTGGAGAGCTTTGGATACTGTAGACATAGAGCATAGAGTCTGCCCGTTATCATCGTTGATAATCTGGGCATAGATATGCTTCAAGCTGCGAAAGATAACCATTCTGGGTCTTTCGATATTGCCTCTGAGTTTCTTCCTGATTGCAGCTCTGCGGCGTCCGCGTTTTCTATTCTTTATGACATGACTTTCTTTTACCATGCTATGTCTCCTTATTTCGAACCGGCTTTACCCGCTTTGATGACTACTGTTTCGTCATGGTAACGGACACCTTTGCCTTTGTAGTTTTCAGGTGGTCTGACTGCTCTTGTTTCGGCAGAAAACTGACCAACCATATGCTTATCTATTCCCTTAATGCGAATGATATTCTGCAAATCAGCCTTACGGTCTTTGCTTCTGGGTACTGCTTCAACTTCTACATTCAAACCATTAGGAATAAGCAACATCACGTCATGAGAAAATCCCAGGGCTAATCTTAACCACGGTCCGACTCTCTCTGCGGAATAGCCTGTTCCTATAACGTGCAATACTTTTTCAAACCCTTCATTCACTCCGGTAACCATATTCTGAATAAGGGCACGGCTCAAGCCATGAATTGCCCGCATTTGTTTTGTTTCATCAGCTCTGAGAACCTGCAAAGTGCTTTCTAATTTCTCTACTGTGATACCGGGTAAGAGATTATAATCTAATACACCAAGTTTCCCTTTTACGGTAACATGGCTGTCTTTAATATCTACTGATACTTCTGCCGGAAGCTTTATTGGCAATTTACCTACGCGTGACATAGTTCAATCCCCCTACCATACCTTACAGATGTATTCACCACCGACACGGTTTTTTCTAGCATCCCGGTCTGCCATTACTCCCATACTTGTGGAAATTACAGCACAACCGGTATTGTTATAAACCGATGGCAGTTTATCTGCTTTTACATATAAGCGGCGGCCTGGTTTAGAAATCTTTTGAATTCCTTTAACTACAGGATCGCCTGTATTGGTATAACGCAAGTTCACAAGAATTCTGCGATAATTAACACGCTGCTCAGGATCTTTTTCCAGAACCTGGTAGTTGTTCATATAGCTCTCTTCTGTGAGGATTTTCACAATGTTTTCCAGCAGGCGGCTGTGATTTAACACAACCTGCGTGTGTCCGGCACGATATGCATTGCGAATCTTAGTTAATGCATCAGCTATCGGATCGCTTACGCTCATCTTCAGTTCTCCTTAATAATTATGAAAAGCAAGAGATTTGTTATTACCAGCTTGCTCTGGTGATGCCTGGAATTTGACCATTCGAAGCATATTTTCTAAAGCACAAACGGCACATTCCAAAAGAACGCATGAATGCCCGTGGACGTCCGCAGATTAAACAACGGTTGTATTTTCTGACTTTGAACTTAGGAGTTCTTTGTTGCTTTATTCTCAATGATGTTTTAGCCAAGTTATACTCCTTTACTTTTCAGGTTTTTGAAAAGGCATGCCAAGCTCTGATAATAGTTCCCGGCATTCTTCATCGCTTTTGGCTGTGGTCACAATATTTATATTCATACCACGTATAGCATCGATCTTGTCATACTCAATTTCCGGAAATACTGTCTGTTCTTTTATTCCGATTGAGTAGTTGCCTCTTCCATCAAAAGCATGTATGGAAACGCCATGAAAATCACGTATGCGGGGAATAACAATAGAAATCAATCTATCAAAGAATTCATACATGACTTCGCTGCGCAGAGTTACTTTGCAGCCAATTGGCATTCCCTGACGCAGCTTAAAGTTTGAAATTGATTTACGGGCTTTGGTAATCATTGATTTACGCCCTGTAATCATTTCAAGATCCTTTACAGCATTATCAAGAGTAGCTTTATTCTGAGTAGCCTGACCAACGCCCATGCTGACCACTATTTTATTCAATTGCGGTACCTGATGCATGTTCTTGTAGTTAAACTTCTTCGACAGAACAACCTTTACCTCAGTATTGAATCTTTCTTTAATTCGGTTCATTTTCAATACTCCTATAACTCGTCACCGGTTTTTTTACAAACACGGATACGTCTGCCTTCTCTAACAACATAAATAGCTTTAGTGACGGCATTCAATTTTTCATTAAAAAGCATTACATTGGAAGCATTAAGCGGGGCTTCCTTATGTACGATTCCACCCTGGGGATTTCGTTGCGAGGGCTTTGCGTGCTTTTTTATCATGTGCACTTTTTCCACGATTACTTTTCCGTTTTTGGGAAAAGCTCTCAGAACTCGCCCTTTGATACCTTTGTAAGGACCGGATATGACGATAACAAAATCACCTTTTTTTAAATGTAAACCTGCCATCGCTTCCTCCTAGATCACTTCTGGAGCCAGAGAGATGATTTTGGTGAAATGATGTTCACGCAGTTCTCTGGCTACGGGTCCGAAGATACGGGTTCCCTTGGGTTCGTGCTTTTCATCAATAATAACGGCAGCATTGTCTTCAAAGCGTATATAAGAACCGTCTGCTCTGCGTACTTCTTTTGATGTACGGACGATAACTGCTCTTTCGACTGTGCCTTTCTTTATCTTGCCACCTGGAGTGGCGGATTTAATCGCTATAACTATTACGTCTCCTAAAGAGGCATATTTACGTCTGGTGCCGCCCAGTACTTTAATACACATGGCTTTTTTAGCACCGGAGTTATCGGCGATATTCACTATGGTTTGCGCTTGAATCATTCCAAAACCCCTTATTTCTTTCTTTCTACAATTTTAAGTAGAATCCAACGTTTACGGGCGCTCATAGGGCGGTATTCTGTAATCTGTACAACATCGCCTTCATGGGCTTCGCTATTCTCATCATGAGCCATAAACTTCTTATGACGTCTAACCGTCTTCTTATATAGCGGATGAATGAACTGGCGCTCTACACGAACAACGATTGTCTTTTCATTTTTATCGCTGACCACGATACCCTGATTTATTTTCTTTCTTATAAAAGACATCTCTACCTCACTGCGCTATCTGTTTTTGTTTCATTATTGTCATCACACGAGCAATATCTCTTCTGACCAATCTGAGACGATCTATTCTATCCAAAAGGTTTTTGGCTTTTTGGAAGCGCAGATTAAACAGCTCGATGCGCAGTTCTTCTAATTTATTATTAAGCTCTGGGATGCTCAATTCGCGAATTTCATCAGCTTTCATATTTCCACTCCTTCACGACCTATAAAGCGGGTCTTGATAGGTAATTTATGTGCTGCTAAACGCATGGCTTCCTTGGCAATCTTTAAATCCACGCCTTCCAATTCAAATAGAATTCTACCGGGTCTGATAACAGCTACCCAATATTCTGGTGCGCCTTTACCTTTACCCATACGTGTTTCAAGCGGCTTTTTAGAAACCGGCTTGTCAGGAAATATGCGAATCCAGACTTGTCCGACACGTTTCATATGACGTGTTATAGCTATACGGGCAGCTTCTATCTGACGGCTTGTAAGCCAGGCAGCTTCTAAAGATATCAATCCGTAATCGCCAAAGTTCATATCCGAACCTGACCATGCAAGACCACGGCGTTTGCCGCGCATTTGTTTCCGGTGTTTAACTTTCTTTGGTGCTAACATGCTTTACTCCTCAACTCAGGATGTCGCCTTTGTATATCCATACCTTGATTCCGATAACACCATAGGTGGTATTGGCTTCTACGAGAGAATAATCAATATCGGCACGGATAGTATGCAAAGGTGTTCTGCCCTGTTTGTAACGTTCAGTTCTGGCAATTTCGGCTCCGCCGAGACGACCTGAAACCTGAACCTTTACGCCCTGAGCACCATCTTTCAATACATTCTTCATAGCCATTTTCATAGCACGACGAAATGAAACACGCTGTTCGAGCTGACGGGCAATTTCCTGACCTACAAGTGTGGAATCAAGCCACAGCTTGTCGATCTCCTGAATATTAATGGATACTGTAATTGGTGTTTGTCTTTTTTTATTAATAAGGACGTTTAATTCATTACGTAGCTTATCGATGTCCTCACCTTTTCTTCCGATTACCATTCCGGGTCTGGCTGTGTATATATCAATAATAATGGAATTGGTCTTACGGAAAATCTTTACGGTGGATATCATCTTATCAGCTAGTCTTTTGTGGATATAACTCCGGACTTTAATATCTTCCTGGAGGGATTCCACATAGTTCGCACCTTGCAAAAACCAAATAGATTCAGTTTCTTTATTGATTCCGAGTCTAAACAGGGTTGGATTAATTTTTTGTCCCAAGGGAATCCTCCTATTCGATGTTCTGAATTTCAAGGGAAATATGGCATGTCCGCTTACGAATCAGAAATGCTCTTCCCTGAGCTCTGGGCATATATCTTTTCATGGTCGGGCCTTCATCAGCAAAAGCTTTCGTAACGAAGACCTGAGTTAAATCAAGCTTTGGTTCCTTCAAATGAGCATTAGCAACAGCTGAGGCAAGTAACTTGCCTATGGCAACTGAAGCTCTTTTCCGGGAAAAGCGTAATATATTCTGGGCATCAGACACACGCTTGTTGCGAATCTGGTCTAATACCAGTCGCGCCTTACGGGCAGAACCACGGGCAAAACGAAGGGTTGCTTTGGCTTCCATCATTGTCTCCTACTTTTTAACCTTTTTCTTCTCTTTGTGACCGCGATAGGTTCTGGTGGGTGAGAATTCGCCCAATTTGTGACCAACCATGTTTTCGGTGACATATACAGGCACAAACTTATGTCCGTTGTGCACTGCAAAAGTGTGACCGATGAAGTCAGGCAACACTGTCGAACGTCTCGACCATGTCTTGATTACAGACTTCTTACTTTCGACATTCAGAACTTCGACTTTCTTCAGGAGGTGTCCGTCAACAAAAGGTCCTTTTTTAATTGATCTTCCCATTATTCGTTCCTCCTTCTATTTCTTCTTGCCAGATTTGACAATATATTTGTCGGAATATTTGTTTTTCTTGCGGGTCTTTCCGCCTTTGGCAGGTTTACCCCAAGGTGATACAGGATGACGTCCGCCGGAGGATTTACCCTCACCACCACCCATCGGGTGATCGACAGGATTCATAACTACACCGCGAACGGTGGGACGAATTCCCAACCAGCGTTTACGTCCGGCTTTACCAAGCTGAATCAGATTGTGGTCTGTATTACTGACTTGCCCGATTGATGCCAGACATTCCTTGCGGATTAAATGTACATCATTGGATGGCATTTTTACGTGGACATAATCACCGTCTTTTGCAATCACCTGACCATAGGTTCCGGCGCTACGTGCAATCTGACCACCCTTTCCGCTTTTGAGCTCAATGTTGTGAACAAATGAACCCATGGGAATCTTATCCAAAGGCATACAATTACCAACTGCAATTTCAACATCTTTGATACCTGACATAATTTTGTCTCCAACCTTGAGACCATCCGGAGCAAGGATATATCTCTTTTCACCATCTACATAGTGAAGCAGAGCTATACGCGCTGTGCGGTTCGGATCGTATTCAATGGTGGCAACTTTTGCCGGAATATCAAACTTGTTGCGTTTGAAATCTATTATTCTGTAGTGGCGACGATGTCCCCCACCGCGATGACGACAAGTGATACGACCATTATTATTACGGCCGCCTGTCTTGCGGATGGGCATTAGTAAGGATTTTTCAGGTTCCGAAGTGGTTATCTCTTCAAAGGTGTAACCCGTACGGAAACGAAGCGAAGGAGTTACTGGTTTGTATTTTTTAACTGGCATTTCTCACTCCTATACTTCAAAATCAGCAATCTTATCACCGGGCTTCAAGGTAACGATGGCTTTTTTCCAATCGGAACGTTTACCTTCGTACTTACCCAATTTCTTGGGTTTACCCATCATGGTGATTGTGTTTACGCTTATTACTCTTACCGAGAATATCTTCTCGATAGCTTTCTTAATTTCGACTTTATTCGCGTTCATACTTACCTTAAAGGTATATGAATTAAACTTTTCCAGTTGACTGCCTGACTTTTCAGTAATCATAGGAGCAATGATTATTTCTCGCGGATGTATCATGATTTAAATACCTCCTCTACCTTATTCAGAGCATCCTGTGTTATTAAAATATAGCTGCTTCTCAAAACTTCATAAGCATACAAGCCGTCAGCTCTGTCAGTCATGACTTCAGGAAGATTGGCAAAAGACTTTACAGTCGGCAAATGATGTCCGACAGTGACCAGTAATTTGCGACCCTTCTCAGGAATCATTTTTTCCATCAGGCTGCGGGCATTCTTGGTGCTCGGTTTGTCAAAAGCAAGAGATTCAATAATAAAGATACGTCCTTCCCTGGCTCTATCGGTCAATGCAACTTTTAAAGCCATGCGTTTTTTCTTTCTGGGAATATGACGATACCAGTTTTTCGGCAAAATAGCAAAGGCGCGTCCACCGTGGGTGCGAATACAGGTTCTGCGTGAACCCTGACGGGCATTACCGGTGCCTTTCTGCTTGAAAAGCTTTTTGGTGCTGCCTTGTGTCATTGCACGATTCTTTTTCTGTACTGTGCCTTGTCTTTGATTTGCCATATACATGGTTATCACTTCATGTAAAAGTGCATGCGGATTATTGACATCAACGTCGAATATAGCTTCGGGGAGAACGACTTCGTCTATCTTGTCGCCAAGCTTGTTAAATTTAATCGCTTTTACCATTCATCTCTCCCGTTATATCTCTTTCTTAATCATAACCAGAGCGTTACGGTGTCCCGGAACTGCGCCTCTGACCATTATCAAGCCTTGTTCGATATCAATTTTCACTATCTGCATATGCTTTGCAGTAATTCTGGCATTACCGTGATGACCGGCCATCTTGACACCCTTAAATACGCGTGAGGGTTGTGCGCATTGCCCGATTGAACCACCACCACGGAAACTCTCATGAGCACCATGACTTTGTTCAAATCCTGCAAAGTGATGACGTTTCATCACACCACTAAAACCACGTCCCTTGGATGTGCCGGTAATACTTACCATATCATCGGTCTTAAACATATCGGCTGCTATTACATCGCCTTCTTTGATGTCTTCAATAGTCTGATCAAAGGAAGGCTTGAATTCTCTAATAAAACGGTAAAACTTAGAATTGTGCTTTTTAAAGTGGCCCTGAAGGGGCTTAGTTGTGTGCTTTTCTTTCTTTTCTTCAAAACCGAGCTGAATTGCTTCATAACCCGCTTTCTCGATAGTCCGTTTGCAGATAACCTGACACGGACCTGCTTTTATAACTGTTACAGGAACGACTCTGCCGTCTGCATCAAAGATTTGGGTCATACCAATTTTCTTTCCAATTAGTCCCAACATCGTCAGCTCCTTGTATTAGCCTTAATCTCAACGTGTACACCGGAAGGCAGACTGAGTTTCTTAAGAGCCTGAGTTGTCTGTGCTGTTGGATTGACTATATCAATCAATCTCTTGTGCACAAGCATCTGGAATTGATCCTGACTCTTCTTGTCCGCGTGGGGTGAACGTAGAACCGTATAAACTGATTTATCGGTAGGAAGTGGAATGGGTCCGATTACTTTGGCACCGGTATTACGGGTGCTTTTGATAATCTCTGCTACCGACTGGTCCAGTAAACGATGGTCATAGGCTTTCAGTTTAATTCGAATACGATTATCGTTTTTACTCACTGATACCTCCACTAAACAGCAATGTACAGTCACTTACCAAAACACGGATACAACTGTAGCCGGCTTGATTATTTGACTGTAAATTTGTCTGTAATATTTGACCGGTATTTATAGACCGGTCTTTGTGATGCAATACTATTGCACCGTTTGGGCGATAAAACATTGTTCCTCCCAAAGAACTATAAACCCCGCTTATTTCAGGGGTTTGTGCTACGCACTAAAACCGTTTTATTTAGTGGAAGCCATTAATTTTGAAGGCTTTAAATTTGTCAAATAGAAAATACGTATTTGTTTTGTTTTTGTGGTTTTATCTGCAGTTGCTCAAAGCCGGAGTAAGGTAGCCTGGACATTTAGAATATTACATAATCCTGATAAAATTAAAATGCTTATCCAGATCAGTTTGATTAACCATCGTAGCACTAACATCAGAATTCATACATCTGGTTTTTTTAATAACCGTTAAAAAACAGCGGACCTACCACAAGAATGTGGTGTTCCGGTTAGTAATTTATCTTGCAGACAAGCACAAGGCATGTCCCTACTTAGCTTTTCGACATGCTCTGGACTGGCTGGCTCAGGATGAATGCGAAAAGGGGATAAGGTAAATCTCATACTCCTTCCTTATTCGATTTTTCTCATCTCCTAGCCTTTCAAAATTTGAGTTCAACGATGGAACCTGTTGAGAACCTGTTGGGAACTTCCTGGGCTAAGCCCAAGAGGATCCCAAGAGGTTCTTTTCAGGAATAGTTGTTTATCCCATATTGGGAACGAGAAGGCAATCAATTATGGATTAGGAATTTAGTGAGGTTTGGGTTGTCCTGAAACTCTTGTCCTGTTCATTATTCATTGTCCATGGCTATGACTACTTGATACTACTGAGACCGTTTTTACATAGGTATGATGTTTTGGTCTAAACAGCTTTGGAAAGCTATTCTACAAGTAGCGTAGGATTCCAATCCTGCGCAAGAAAACTTTTACGTAATTATTCATCATTTCTCTAAACAGCTTTGGAAAGCTATTCTACAAGTAGCGTAGGATTCCAATCCTGCGCAAGAAAACATCTACGTAATTATTCATCATTTCTCTAAACAGCTTTGGAAAGCTATTCTACAAGTAGCGTAGGATTCCAATCCTGCGCAAGAAAACTTTTACGTAATTATTCATCATTTCTTTAAACAGCTATGGAAAGCTATTATACAAGTAGCGTAGGATTCCAATCCTGCGCAAGAAAACAATATAGATAAGCATATAACATAATACATCCAGTACAAGATTTCTTTAAACAGCTTTGGAAAGCTATTCTACTTGCTAATTGTATTAATTTGCTATCTACAGCCCATCATACGATACAGTGCGGGTTTGATTTACAATGATGAGTTCGTCAAAGATAAAGTGAACTGTCTCATTAAGGTTGATTAGCTTAATATCATAGTTACCGGGTTCGATGGTTAAAGTCACTGAATTTCCGGGAAAGAGATCAACAGTCAGCCGGTTTGGTCCCCAGTTGTTTGATGATGCGCTTGCGATAAATAAGCTGTCAACCAGACTATTGGAATCATTTATGATAGTCAAAGCTCCGGCATTGGGGTTAACATTTGATGTGGTGGTAACATCGGTATAAACGGTATTTGCACGAGTATTAGGAAAGGCATATAGTCCCTTATAGGTATAGCTTGCAAGTGTAGATAAACCATCGTCAGGTTTAAACTTATAGTCAGCAGAACTATTGCTGTCGATAGTAAAAAGGCTGTCCTCGGAAAAGAAGATACTGATTGGACTGTCGCAGTTGTTATTTATTCTCAAGAGCCCGCAGTTTGCATCCAGATTGTAGTTGAAGGTAGTTCCGTTTACCACGCTGACTGTATCTGTTTTCTCCTGCAGATAATTACCATAGTAATGAATAACAGGAGAAGCTGTCGCCCTGTTTCCGGCTGTTTTTCCTGTATCTATGATGTAAGTTTTGCTTCCATTGGCAGGTATCTGATCAAGCTCTCCGGAATTGATTTTTACATAAGCAACCGCACTTGAACGATTTTTAATAACCAGATTCCCTGTCTTAACCGCAGCAGGATTTTCTTTACTACAGGCAAAAAACAGCATAGATATCAGTATTGCCACGCTGATAAACATTTTTTTCATAAAGCCACTCCGCTTTTGTTTTTATTAAAATATAACCTCCTATAGTTAAAAAACCAATACTCTCTGAGACCCATGTATGTACAGGACTTTATTTTCAAAATTATAAAAGCAACGAGCAAGGGATAAGAGTGAGAATTGTAGACGATGTCTATATATAGGTACTATATCATAGTGATATAAATCAATCCATGTCTGGTGAGTTCCTTACAAGCTGTACGGGTGTAATATATTGGTAATACAATACTTGTATTTTGTTCTGGAATTGGCAGGAAAATTGAGATATATTACTTGAGTATCGTGATAAAGTGATAGAGTGAAAAGGTGATAAGGTGGAATGATATCTAACCACAAATAACACGGAAATTATAAAAGAAAAAACAGCATGGATTTCCCCGATCAGGTCGAGGACAGGCTCTACCTGCGCAGGAATGACAAAAAAGGAGAATAAAATGAATATCATAAAGACATGGAACACATACAAGACTGAGCGGATTCGGACAAGCAACATCACGCTGATACGATAAAAAAGTGGAACAGTGTAATGGTGGAACAGTGATTTGGTGATTAGGTGATTAAGTGATTATGAGGATACCTTACACTTTACATCTCTGTGTTTCTCTATCAAAAAGCTATACCGGTAAAGATTCTGTGATATCGTGACTCTTCAGAGCAAAAAATGATAGGAGCGTCTATGCATTATTTTAATAAAATGATGTTGATTCTGTTGCTACTAATGGCAGCAGGGATGGGATTATGGGCAGCAGAAACAGCTAAGCAGGCGAACGCTGTACCGGAAAGTATTCAGAAATTTATTGAAGGATTAAACAAACATTCTTATGGAACGGCAGCAAAGTATATTTCGAAGGATTTCGAGATTGAGGGAGTTCCAGAAGAATATATGAAACAGGCTTTGTCACAGCTTTTTAGCAACTTTCCCATGAAGATAACCCAATACCTCAATAAAAGTCATAGACAGGGAACCTATGGTACAATTTACATTATCAGTATGAATACTAATAACAGAATCACTGATGTGGAGTTTGAACTGGATAAGGACAATAAAGTTCTAAGCTGTTCCATGCTACGTGCACAAAGACCGGGTGATATGGTAAGCGCTGATAACCGCACATTGAACCCTTACGCTGAAATCGACTTTGAACTGGTAAACGGTATCATCATCATACCTGTTGAATTGAACGGTAACAACGTGAAGTTCATTCTCGATACAGGAGCGCCGATGTTGGTAATGAATTCTCAGGCCGATTCCACCGGAAGCAATATTGTGGTAGGCTCTGCTCAGGGAATTGGCGGAAGCGTGCAGGATATGGGTTTTGCACATGTCTCAAATTTTACCTGGGGTGGAGGAAGCTATCAATCGTTCGATACCGTTTCCATGGATTTGAGCCACTTGGAAGCTGAACTCGGCATCAAGTTTGTGGGATTAATCAGTAAAGCTGAACTGGAACCCTTTGAAACCTACTTTGATTATTCCAACAAAAAGCTGAAACTCTACAAACTCAAAGATAGCGGAGAACTGGAAGAGCCTGATAAGCTCAGCGGTTGGGTATCGGAAGTTAAACTCACTGTAATGGGACATATCGCCTGTCTCAAGGCAAAAGTCGGCAAGAAGCAAATGACTATGGGGTTGGATACCGGCGCTCAGGCATGCCTGCTGGATGATGACTTTTTAGCAAAATACGAAAAGGAACTGAAGAATGTGCAGACCGATACTCTGCGTGGAGCTGATCTCAATATGATAACAGTTAAAACCGGAGATATTGCCATGACTACTGTAAATAAACTCAGCTTTCCGGATCTGACTTATGCCTTTTCTGATATCTCTGAGATCAATAATGCTTATGGTTTGAAAATAAATGGAATATTGGGATATCCTTTCCTGAGTAAGCAACCTGTCAGTATCAATTACAGGATGAAAACACTGAGATTTTATTAACGTGAAACAGTGGAATAGTGGAAGTGTGCAAGGGTGAAACAGTGAAACAGTGGAACAGTGTCATACCTGTCGCAGTGGAGCCCTTGTTGCCATCCGAAAAGGCAATGAGGCATCAGGTATCCAGGCTGTTTAATTATTTGAAAAAATGCATCTATTACAACAGAACCGGATAAAGGGGCTGTGCGGAAATGAGTAAGCGAATAGCTGGAGTTCAAAATTCCCTCGTCACTTGAAATATTGATACCATTGTAAAAGGGAATTTCGGACTTCAGCTAAAACCTCTACAGATAATGCTTTCCGAAGTCCGATTTGCCCATACACAAAGATGTCTACTAAAAGCTAAAAAGGGCAAATTGAACTCCGGCAATGCTCTTCAGTGGCATTATCGAAAATCTCTAAACGAGGAACTACAAACTCTTTTAAATAAAAAAAGGCTGCCTTAATCGGGCAGCCTTTTTATTTATGGATAAGATTAGTTTATTTAGCTAATACAACCTTTTGAGTTGTGGTGTACTTACCGGCTGTCATTTTGACATAGTAAATACCGGAAGTACATGAGCTTCCGTTTTCATCATTACCATTCCAGGAAACCTGGAAAGTACCGGCAGACTTGCTTTCATTTACCAGGTTACGAACTTTTTCACCTTTAACATTGAAAACGGTGATAGTGACGTTCCCTGCTTTTGCCATATTGTAAGATACAATAGCAGTAGGATTGAAAGGATTGGGATAGATGCTCCTGAGTTCTGTAACTGCAGGAATCACGGGTGGAATAACTTCACTGCCATTCATAAGAGTAACACTAATCGGACCGTGAAAGTCTGAATGATTGTTCAAATCTACATTCTGGAGCCAATAGTAGTAAGTACTGTTGTTGGAGACTTCCTGGTCAACAAAACTATAGTTGGTTTCTGAGGAAGTATTGGTGGCTGTAATGAAAGTAGGAATCTTAATCGCAGTCGTTAAATCACTTGATCTATTGCGATATATATAATATCCTGAAACACCTGTCTCGGATTGGGTAGTCCAGTTCAGTTGCACAAAGTATTGCGAGGTGGCTGTCGCTGTAAAGGAAGAGAGCTCGACAGGAAGTGTACCACCTGTGTCAGGTCCGATATTATAATAAGTTTCCTCTAAACCTGCCGGGAAAGCAAAAGTAATTGACCTGGGGTTGCTGGTAACATCATAGGAAATGGCAGTAAACTTTGTCTTCGAACTTGTATAGACAGCAGGAACTATAGAACCCCAATTCAGATTATTATCATCTGCTGCAGACCAGGTCAACGTAGTAATCAGTGGACTGTTATCTACATAATGATATATGTCCCATGTCCGGTTGATGTATGAAGGCATAGTGTTTGTAACTGAAGTCGTAAAACCCAAAGTATGAATCAAACAACTACCTGTCACTGAAGCATTCTGATTGTGATAAGTTATGGTTTTATTATTGAGGAGCAAACCCAGACCCGTAGAACCCAGATTAGTAAGCTCTATATTATAGGGCAGGGAAAGCGTTCCAACAGTATAATCAAGCAAATGCAATTGGGTTGGAATTGCGTCTGCCACTAAAGAGATTGGACAATCTATAGTTAAATTAGAACTAAAACCGCCAACTAATGTACCAGTAGTTCGGAGTAAATTTGTTTGAATATTAAGCGAATTTGAGCCGATATAAAATGTATTACTACCTATATCCAGAGTACGGAAAAAGTTGTATGCTCCCAGATAATATGAGCCGTTTGTATCGCTTAAAACCAGATTCATCATAGTGATTTCTATTCCGGGTACTATCCCACCTGTAGTTAATTCTACTACTGCCGTTCCGCCTGAACTTAAATTACCGGAGGCAATGAAATCACATCTGTCTGCCTTGAGATAATCTATATTAATTATATCCCCTGATAATTGATAAGAACCCATATATAGTTTACCATAATTGTAAAATCTATTGGGACTGGATAGAGCTTTGGACCCATCAAGATATAATCCGGCGGTATTGTAATTATAGACATAGCTGCTAATAGACGATGGCCATTCTGCACCTACTGTCTGGGCTGATGTGCCGTTGTAATTCAAGCTGGCACCACCACCACTCGACCAATTGTAGCCATTCAGGTTAAGACTACCGGAAGTAATAATCAAACTGTCAATAATGATTATATTGCATGACATGGTAACACCGGCTGGATTATTTATTGTAAGGTTCTTTGCAACTATAGGCACATCTCCCGTTACCTGAGCTACTGTGCCATTGTATCCAATACTTGCTCCAAGTACAAAATTTTTGTTAGCAATCTGTATGCAACCCGTGTTAGGGAGAGTGGACATTCCCTGACTGTGTGCAGTGAAAAGAGTACCTCCCCCTGATACAAGGAAAGAACCGCTACTTCCGTCAAACACAGAAGTTCCCATATCAAGAATCTTTCCATTATTTATATAGAGGCTAATATCATTGGAAATGGTCCCGCCTGTGCGGGTGAATTGCTGTGGACCGGTACCATCCGGATAAAGAGCGCTTATTGAAGTAGAACTTTCAGTAAGCAATCCGCCACTCAGATTCAAGTTACTGCGGAAATACAATTCTGTCGTTCCGGATGAAGTTGTAGCCATCGAGAAGGTACCATCCTGTAGATTCACATCTCCATAAACAGTAAGACTCATTAGACCTGTTCCGTTTTTGCAGGAAAAAAAACTACTTGCACCGGAGATGGTCAGGCTGCCTTTAATAACGTGGGCATCAGTCTGGTTTGTGGTCAGGCTGAATTCCTGATTGTTTGTGTCCAAAACAGAAAAGTCGCCTTCAACATTAGCAAAGACTGATGGATATGTGATTGAATTAGCCTGCGTGCTATTGTTGATTTCTACATTACCCCAGGTAATCCCGGTAGTAGCAAATCCGGCAGTGTTTTGAGCAGCAATTTCAAATGTGCCGTTACCCAAGCCACCATTGGTTGAATTGGCAAAACGCCGACCAGATGCACCGGGGATAGTTGCTGAACCTGAACCGGAAGCAACAGCATGGATATACCTACCGCCTCCATCAATCTGAAATCTACCCAAAATATTAGCAGAACATGAAGTGACAGCCTTCAGCGTTCCGCCATTTGATATTTCCACCATGCTTCCCCCTGGTATGACATTCCACATTGCAGTTGTCGTCATATAATGACCACTTTGAATGATAAATGTATCACCACTGAAGAAGTTAGCAGGAGTAGAGCCACCTCCACCGGGATTGGTATTCCAACTCGAGGTCAGGTTGGGAGCCAGGTTTCCCTGTGAGTAATAATTGGTTGCATTTAGAATTGATACTACTGACAAACTTAGTAACAAACTAACCAAAACGAAAAGACGTACTTCTTTCATAGTTATCTCCTAATTAAAGAGTTGTTCTTTCATAAATATCTAGTCATATTACAATTGCGAGATTATTATTATCTTACTGCCAACATCATGTCAAGTAAAAAGATGCGATAATTGTTGCAATCAGTTGAGATTTCTGACTGAGCAGTAGGATTGCCAAAGTAATGGTTCGTTTTGTTGCGTTAAGATTGTCACAACACTATAAAAAAAGGCTGCCTTTATCTGGCAGCCTTTAATATATGGATAAGACTAGTTTATTTAGCTAATACAACCTTTTGAGTTGTGGTGTACTTACCGGCTGTCATTTTGACATAGTAAATACCGGAAGTACATGAGCTTCCGTTTTCATCATTACCATTCCAGGAAACCTGGAAAGTACCGGCAGATTTGCTTTCATTTACAAGGTTACGAACTTTTTCACCTTTAACATTGAAAACGGTGATAGTGACGTTCCCTGCTTTTGCCATGTTGTAAGATACAATAGCAGTAGGATTGAAAGGATTGGGATAGATGCTCCTGAGCTCTGTTACAACAGGAATCACTGGAGGTGTTGTGTTATTATTGGTGGTAAGGATAACACTGATAGGACCATGGAAATTGGATTCTCCATTCAAATCAACGTTTTGTAACCAATAATACCAGGTTCCGTTTCCTTGCACTTCCTGATCAGTATATCTGTAACTGGTCTCAACAGAAGTATTGGATGCCTGTACTAAAGAAGGTATTTTAGTGGCAGTGCTTAAGTTTGTATTGTTGTTACGATAGATGTAATATCCTGAAACGTTGGTTTCGGATTGAGTTGTCCAGCTAAGCATTACGTAGTTCTGAGCTGTAGCTGTAGCTGTGAAAGAAGACAATTCGACAGGTAGCATTGCATCATCTGATCTTCCGATGGTATAAGTATCTTTTGTGCTGGTAACAGGAATAGAAAATACTCTTGCCCATCTGGAAGCCCCTGATACGTTAAACGTGTCTACCAAGTACTTAGTAGTACCTTTCCAAATTGCCGGTTCTGCTACTCCCCAATCATAATCACCATCATCAGCGGCATCCCAGTAGAAAGTAACATCTTTGTTGAGAGATGCGCCGGATTGAGTAATTGTCCATTGGCGGTTGATTCTGTCAGGATAATTCGCCGGATTGAGCGTTGTTGCTAATGCGAAAGCTGTCATGTTTGAACCACTTTCAGCTATATCAATATAATTATTCGTTATTGAAACGTAACCATCAACTGCCTGTGTTCCTGAAATAGTTCCTGCAGTCTGAGTAAGAATACCATTAACAGTGATGCTATTGGAAAGTGTAACGCCTGCTGCATTATTTATAGTAAGATTATTAGCAGTAGTCAGACCATTACCTGTATACTGAGCACCGGAACCGTTATATGTGTAATTTGCACCGGTACTATATGAACGTGTTGTTGTTTGAATACTTCCAGTATTACCGCTGGTGGTTATACCATCAGTATTAGCTGTAATTAATCCAGCTCCTGAGGCCAGAGTAAAAGAACCAACACCTGATATAACGCTGGTGCCTAATTCAATTGCAGAGCCACTGGAAACAGTAAATGTTCCGGGGATGGCAATGCTCTTATTCAGGATAACTTTGTTTCCATTATTTACATTGAAATTAGCATTAGCATTGAAAGTTAGTGTACCGCTGCCGCTGATTGTCTGGTTTGCACCACCGTTGAAAACGAAAGTTCCAACAGCTGCTGGAGCAAAGTTTAAGGTACCGCCATTCACGGTAATATTGCCTTTAATGGAATGGGTAATTGTTGCGCTGGTCATATTGTAGTTTAATGTACCCTGAGTAATAGTTAAATTGTTTACAGAAGATGCTCCGGTACCTGATACAGTGACAGCTCCTGAATAGTTATACTCAAAGTTGGCATAGGTTCTGCCTGAAAAAGCCGGTGAATTTGAAGATTCCTGCTTATACAGACTACCATTCTGAAATACTACAACTGAATTGGGAGTAGCAGCACCAAAAGGATTGGAGCCTAATTTGAAGACAAAAGTTGAGCCATCCTGAAACTGAACTGCATTCAAACTATAAGGTGCTCCACCTGTTCCAAATGGATTACTGCTAAAAGCGGGTCCGCAGGTAAATACACTTCCGGTGGTAAAAGCCAGAGATGATGTATCGGTTGCCAGAAACTTGAGAGCCGGTGTTCCGCTGGTTCCTGCAAATGTAACACTACCGGCAACAGATCCTGTAGCGCCTGTAGCAAGAACAACACTGAATGCTAACGTGCCGGATAAATTAAGCTGAGAACCGCTGGCTACATCTAAATCAGTACCTGTTCCGCCACCAATGGTTAAAATATTCGCGGCAGTACCGGCGGCAAGAGCGACTATTGTGTTATTGGAAACCAATAACTGGCTTATGGTCTGTGTTGGTATAGCGGTAACAGAATAATTTGCTCCACTATTAAACTGCAAAATATCACTTGTAGCAGGTGTTGTTCTGGTCGGAGTCCAGTTTGTAGCTGTTGTCCAGGCAGTTGTAGCACCATTCCAAGTATAAGTTGCTGCATTAAGCACAGAGAAAATTGACAAAGTTAATAACAAACTTACCAATGCGATAAGACGTACTTGTTTCATAGTTATCTCCTATATTTATTATATCTATTTTTATTTTGTGGTAACACTTCTATCGTACCGTAGACTAATAATTCAAAGCCAATATTAAGTCAAGAAAAAAGTACTCTAACAGAGCATATCAGACTACAATTTATTCACTTGACAGTATTGTTGTCACTAAATACATATTTCAATCATCATCAACAGTATTAAAACTAATCTATGGGTGGATTATGGCGTACTTCGAAAAAATACTATTATTAATTATACTATTGGGGCATGCTGCATTTTTACAGTCAGAAACGATACAAATCGGCAATGGTACTTTGTTAAATCAATGCTTACCAATTGAACCAATGATGTGTTACTCATATTCACAATCTATTTACTCTTCAACTGAAATCGGCTTTGGGGGAAATGTAACCGCTTTAGGTTTTCAATACAGGATTACCAGTTCCACTTTTCTCAATAATGCAAACCAATTCAGCATCTATATGGGGGTGGTCAATCGTACAGGATTTTATTCTCTCACAGATTGGGTTCCCTTGGACAGCCTGGAGCTTGTGTTTCAGGGAAATCTGCAACAACAATGGTTTTCAACTAGTTTGCCCGGTCAGGGTTGGGTAGTGATTCCCTTGAATAATGCCTATGTGTTTTCAGAAACAGGGAATCTGATCATAGCTATAGATGAGAATGCTCCCGGTAACGGTAACATGGGTGATGATTTTTATTGCTCAGCATGTGACTATCCCCAATCAATTGAAGTTCATTCCATGTCAGTCAATCCGGATCCTTCATCTCCACCCGCTGCATATAACTACAATCCTTTTAATCCACTATCTGTAAGACCCAATCTCAAGCTGGAAATCCAACCTGTAATATTAATGCCACATAGTCCCACACCCACAAATACCGCTACAGATGTTGCCCTTGATATATCACTTGCCTGGCAAAGCAATGCGACAAGCTGGGATGTATTCTTTGCCCCGGTAAATCAACCATTGCAAGCAGTTGCAATCACTCAAACATCTCAAAACTGGACACCTCCAGCCAACCTGAATCTACTTACCAGTTATCAGTGGCGGGTTGTCGCTCATAATGGCAGCGATACTTTTTCAGGACCTATCTGGACGTTTACGACCATGGGAGAAGTACTTTCTGCACCAAGAAACCTCCAGGTAATAACAATCGGGCAAGCAGTAAGACTCAATTGGCAGCCTCCGGAACTGGGCAGCATAATAAGCTATCGAATTTTCAGGAACCAACAGGCTCTAAGCGAAACTCAGGATACAACATATTATGATATTACAGTTGCCCCGAATCAAACCTATCTGTACTATATCGTTGCAGTGAACTATCTGAACCAGATATCTCCTCCCACAAACTCCTTATCAGTGACCATCCCCGGTTCTCTGCCGGTCTGGCAGATGAGCTTTGATGACCAGCCTGACTTTGCGCTTTCTATTCCTGGCTGGACGCAGTACGACATTGACAATTCCGCCACCTGGCTTTGGAACAATAACAGCTTTCCCCATGAAGGCATTGCCATGAGTTGGATTGTCTTTAATCCTGCTCAGACTCTTCCACCCGTTACTGAAGTAACTGCTCATAATGGTCAGAAGATGTTGTTATGCATGGACAGCGTCAATCCTCCCAACAATGACTGGCTGATTTCTCCGCATCTGAATATTCTGAATGGTTATGAACTCAGCTTTTGGGTAAGGTCATTCTCAGCAGATTACGGCTTGGAAAGACTAAGGTTTCTGATTTCAAACACTGATTCTTTGTTTACATCATTTCAAGCTCTCTCCACCGAACCCTGGATATCTGTTCCCGCGCAATGGACACGATACACATATAATCTTTCTGCGTTTGCCGGACAACATATCTATCTTGCCTGGCGATGTGTTAGCTGGGATGCTTTTGCCCTCTGTCTGGATGATATTATAATAACTCAATCCACTGATAATGTTGACGATGTACAAACCCCTATCCCTGATTTCAGGATATATCCCAATCCCGCAAAAGACAGATTTACGATAGAAAGTAAAAATAATAAACCCTTCGAAGTGGGTATCTACAATATCAAAGGACAGAGGATATTCCAAAGCAAACCAGTAAAAACTTTCAAATACAAAGACACATTACCGGCAGGTCTGTATTTCATTAGGATTAAGCAAAACAATACCCATATCACCAGGCGGATAGCTGTATACTAATTTTCTTTAACGCAAAGATAGCAAAGAGACTACTAATACTTGATAAATAGAGATTTTATACAGAGTCGCAGAGATAGAGAGAGGCAGAGGAGAAAACATAGTCATGCAAGAAAACGAAATATCGGGAATCATTCTTGATTGTGCTATTGAAGTACATAAAACACTGGGAGGACCTGGTCTGTTAGAATCAGTATATGAAGAAGCATTAGTATGGGAATTACAAAACAGGGGTATAAAGCTTGAGAGACAAAAACAAGTTCCTGTAAATTACAAGGGACAGACACTACCTTACAGTTTCAGATTGGATATCCTTGTCGAAGATAAGGTAATCATTGAGTGTAAGTCCACACATCTATACAACAAAATCTTTGAATCACAATTGCTAACATATTTGAGGTTGACAGGACTGAAACTGGGAATTGTTATCAACTTTGGTGAAAAGATGCTTGCAACAGGCTTTAACAGAGTAGTTAATAATTTATGATACAATTCAAAGAAATTGATATAAAGAATTTAACGCAGAGAAGCAGAGATGGAGAGATGGAGAGAAAATTGATGATAAAAGAAAATCATAATATCAAGATAGCTATATCTAAACTCTTTTTTCATAGCATTGAATGCAATTTTAAACAAATACTATTTTCTGATTACCTCCTCTGCTTCTCTGCATCTCTGCTTCTCTGCGTTAAAGAAAAAGAGTGTATATGTTTATGAGAGTTTTCAAGATAAGCTGCATTGGTTTAAATGTCCCTCTGCATCTCTCCATCTCTGCTTCTCTGCGTTAAAGAAGAGTGTATATGTTTATGAGAGTTTTCAAGATAAGCAGCATTGGATTAAATGTCCCTCTGCATCTCTCCATCTCTGCTTCTCTGCGTTAAAGAAAAAGAGTGTATATGTTTATGAGAGTTTTCAAGATAAGCAGCATTGGATTAAATGTCCCTCTGCATCTTTGTGTTAAAGAAAACGAGTAATGTATGTTAATTGATGATTTTGTCTATAGTCTGAAGAGTAATAAGGCTTATACTGATACGCTGGTTTCGGAGCAGGTATTGCCTGAGCAGGAGCCGGTCTATCAGGACTTTCCCGCTGCTTTGGATGCTACTATTACAAATACTCTTAATACTCTTGGCATTAAAAAGCTATATAAACATCAGGTGGAGGCTATACAGGCAGTGCTGGAGGGTAAGCATCTCGTTGTCAGCACCGGTGTTGCCAGTGGTAAAAGCCTCACTTACCAGATTCCGATACTCCAGACACTGTGTATCAATCCCTCTTCCAGAGCACTGCTTATCTTCCCCACCAAAGCTCTGGGGCAAGACCAGCATCAGAAGCTGAGTAACATCCTGTCCATCTTTCAAAAGCAACAAACCAAACCAACCAAACTCAGCGCCGGAATTTATGATGGAGATACTCCGTCTGCCCAGCGTCATTTAATCCGTAAACAATCCAGCCTGGTTTTTACCAATCCTGATATGGTACATTTGGGCATACTGCCTCATCACACCATGTGGAGTGGATTTTTTGCCAATCTCAGATACGTAATCATTGACGAAGTGCACATTTACAGAGGTGTATTCGGTTCGCATCTTGCCAATGTCATCCGCCGGTTAAAGCGCATTGCTGCATTTTACGGTTCACATCCCCAGTTTATCTTTACCTCCGCCACTCTGTCCAATGCGCAGGAATTTATCGAAACTCTGGTGGAAAGCCCCGTTACTCTGATAGATAATGACTATTCTCCGCACGGTAAACGCTACTTTCATATCCTCAATCCCCCCATGCTCAATAAAGAACTCGGTATCCGCAAAAGCTCTGTCATAGAAAGTGTTTCGCTTGCCACTATGTTTCTTAAAACCAATGCCCAGGCACTGCTGTTTACCATATCCCGACGCAGCGCTGAGATGCTCTACATATATTTACACGCAAAAGCTCCTCTGGGTGATAAAATCCTTAGCTACCGCAGCGGATATCTGCCTGAAGTGCGCCGTAAAACAGAGCAACAACTCAGAGATGGAGAAACCAATATCGTTATCACTACCAATGCTTTGGAGCTTGGAATTGATATAGGCGGATTGGATGCAGTCTTTCTGAATGGCTATCCCGGCAGTATTGCAGCTACGCGTCAGCAGGCTGGCAGAGCCGGTAGAAAAGGTAAATCTTCTTTTGCTGCTTTGATTGCTGCTTCCACTGCTTTGGACCAATATATCTGCGCTCATCCCGAGTATTTATGGGGCAGGTCACCCGAACAAGCTTTGATTGACCCCTATAATACCGAAATTCTCAAAGCCCATCTGCTTTGTGCTGTCTTTGAAATGGCTTTTCTCAAATCTGAAGGCTTTGGTTCACTTTCCGCTACAGAGATTTTCCCCTATCTGCAAATTCTCGTGCAGGAAGGCAAGATTCGCGAAGTAGGTAACCGCTTTACAGGCATATTGGAATCCTATCCTGCCGGAGATGTCTCGCTCCGTAATGCAGGTGGTCTTTACACAATCAACAGCGGTGAAGAACTCATTGGCTATGTGGATGAAGAAAGCGCTTTCTGGATGGCACATCCTGAAGCAATTTATCTGCAAAGCGGAGATACCTGGCTGGTCACAAAGCTTGATATTGAGAACAAGAAAGTCGAGCTTGAGCCTATCAAAACCAATTACTACACTCAGGCTAACCGTAAGACAGAGATAGAACTCACCGAACTCAGGGATTCAGATGCCATTCCAGGTGGAAGAAAGTACTGGGGTAAGGTGGAAGTTACCAATCAAATCACAGGCTTCAAGAAACTACGCTGGTTTACTCAGGAAGTCATCGGCTATGGAGAACTGGATTTGCCCCCTTCACATTTGAATACTGATGGCTGGTGGATTTCCCTTAATCAGGATGTTGTCAACCGTATCAAAGAAAAAGGCTTATGGCGCAATAATGCCAATGATTATGGCAAAGCCTGGACTATTATCAAGCAGAATATCCGCCTACGTGATAAATTCCAATGCCGGCATTGCGGTATTCTGGAACCGGATAAACCCTTTGATGTGCATCACATTATCCCTTTCCGCAAATTTGATAATGCCGAACAAGCCAATCAACCCGATAATCTGGTCACACTCTGCCCTCGCTGTCACCGTCTGGCAGAACAGCAGGTCCAGATACAAAGCGGCTTGGCTGCCGTGTCCTATCTCTTAGGAAATATAGCGCCTTTCTTCCTGATGTGCGATGAGAAAGACCTCGGCTTTCATTCCGAAGATGATTCACCTCTGGGTAACGGCTGTCCGGTTATTGTAATCTATGACTCTGTTCCCGGCGGAATAGGACTCAGTAAGAAGCTCTATGAAATCAATGATACTCTGATTAATGAAGCCTATCATCTGGTTAAAAACTGTCAGTGTCAGGACGGCTGCCCTGCCTGCACAGGACCCGTTGCCGAAAACGGTCTCGGCGCTAAAGAACATGCCAAAGCCATTCTATTTGAACTGCTCAATCCCGATAAATCCTCCGCTAAAATCATCGAATTCCCAAAGTAATCCTTTTACCACAAAGACACTAAGACACAAAGAAAAGAGTTTAAGAGAGATTTATGCGATTTAAAGACACGGAGTCTGGAGAAAAAGAAAGATTTAATACAGAGAAGCAGAATATAAGTATGTAGTACCGCCTTCAGGCGGTTTTGTGACATAGATACGTTGTTAAAAATTGTAGGATAACTGTCCTCAGTTGTCCAAACGAATCTATTCAATATGTGCAGCAATCTTTGGTCACCTGAGGCAGGTAACCTACGCTCGTAGGATATGAGCCTCATATGTCCAACGCATTGTTCCTCTTACTACAATACGTAGGTTTTCTTTTAACGCAAAGGAGCTAAAGACGCAAAGGACGCTAAAGACGCAAAGACCGCAAAGGAATTCTTTTCTCAGTCCGTAGGACGTCATTTTGTTAGCCCAGCAATTCATTGCTGGGTCAGATATTAGAAAACCTGAGTCCGGTAGGACGATACAATTTTCAATTCTCTATTTCATATTCCCCAACCCTTCAAGTAATCAGTCTTACTATCCTCCCGGGGTCCACCCGGGTGATGCTTACTGAAATCATTAAGCATCAAGCAAGTGAATACATAGATGATGATAAGACTGATTACTTGTAGTTTACTTGTTCTACCTTTAATTTGTGCTTGATAGCTGCCGGGTAGACTCTGGGACTTTCCATAGACAGCTAACTAAGGAACCCGGCATCAGTGTGCCAACAGCTAGCATAGACTCAACAAGGGCAACTATGGATTTATTAAGCTCATTAACAATTTCACATATCCAAATCTGTAGCACTCATTTTTCCAATCTGCAACGCGCTTAAGTCCCAACGGGACGTTACATAGTAACGACGGGCTTTAGCCCGGCGAAAGGAATCTCCCTTAGCTATTAGTCCCATCGGGACGGCACAATTCCATACCAGATAAGAGGCAATGATGTTTCGTACCTACGGCACTCAATTTTGTGAGATATGCGCCGGGCTAAAGCCCGTCGTTAATACGTTTCATCCCGCTGGGATTAACACATAGATGCTCTTAGTTGATTATTATTCACTTATTCTATCTATCTCTCTTCTTATTCTCCCTCTTCCACTTCCTCTTCTTCTTTCTATATCCTTATTTGCTTGTTATCCCTTGTTAATCTCCTGTTTATACCTTAACTTACAAGAGGATTTTTCAAAGACTCAAAAGAGAATCTACAGGAAGTCATCGGGGACTCGAGTCTCTACAAAGTCCCTGTAGACTCCCTGATGACTCCCTGCGTCAAACACAACACATATTGAGAACATAAGAGCAAGAAAAGGGATATTCATGTTCATGTTCACAGTACAAAATTACTTTGACTTGAGGTATAAATGATAGTGTAGTTGAGATTTAGGACACATACTATCCGGATTACACTCAAACAAAGTGGTTCAAAAAGATAACTCTTGACACAAAAAGCACATAAAGATAATAAATATTTATTACATTATTCCTTAACCTCATGGGAGGAATTCAATGAAAAAGATATTTATCACATTAGCACTTTTGATACTATCAATTGGTCTGTTTGCCCAAACAGAAAGCGGGTATCCCATAATTTGGGGTAAATGCGTTGCTGGACCACTTCCTGATAACATTATCAAACTTGCAACCAGTACTGATTACAATCTTGCTTTAACAGATGATGGGAAAATATTCGCATGGGGCTCAAACTTATATGGAGTGTGCAATGTCCCGACCGGCAACGATTTTGTTGACATTGCAGGTGGGCTTGATTTTTGCCTTGCTTTAAAATCTAATGGTTCAATAGTAGCTTGGGGAATTGGCACATCAGGAATGCTCAACGTCCCCACAGACAGTAACTTTACTGCTATTGCTACCGGAGCAGGTCATGGTCTTGCCCTAAAATCTGACGGTTCATTGACAGCCTGGGGTACAAATTCGTATGGCCAGTGCAATGTCCCAACCGGAAACGATTTTGTTGCTATAGCTGCGGGAATTTGGTTTAGTCTTGCCTTGAAATCTGATGGTTCGTTAATAGCATGGGGATACAATCAAGACAGTCAGTGTAATGTCCCAACAGGAAATGATTTTACAGCTATCGCTGCTGGTAGAGATGCAAGTATTGCTTTAAAATCTGATGGGACAGTAAAAGTCTGGGGTTTCGCTGTTGGGAGTTTTACTGACTTCTCTTCTATTCATAATGCTGTTGCAGTTTCTATAGCAAGTGGTAGCATATTAGTATTAACCTCTAATGGTTCATTGGCTGCCATAGGATGGAATAGTGGTTATGGGTATGCACCTGGTGGCAATGATTATATTGCTATCGCAAATGGAGATTATCACAAAATAGCAATAAGATCAGACGGCTCTCTGGTTGCTTGGGGCGCATATTCAGACTTTAGATGTAATATACCTGACAACGGTGATTATGTGAAAATTGATGCAGGATTGGATGATTTCTGTATAGCTAAAAAAGCTGACGGGACTCATGAGATATTTGGTGAATTTTACCCATTTCCTTTAGTACCAAGTTTCTCAAGAATTGCTGCGGGAGAAAACCACTCATTGGGTTTAACAACTGATGGAAGTTTGGTAGAATTACCGAGGGTTATTCATCATGATTTCTATGAAGCTCCGACCGGGACAGGATATCAGGCTGTATCTTCAGGAAGGTATGATAGTGCCATCAGGGCTGATGGCTCTCTTTCCATTTGGAATTGGGATGCAAGCATGGTTGATAATATTCCTCCTGGCAATAACTATATAGCTGTCGCATCTGGTGAAAGACATGTCATAGCATTAAAATCTGATGGTTCTTTAGTATTTTGGGGAGCAGGAAATAATAGTGCACCCGCTGGTAACAATTTTGTTGCCATTGATGCAGGGGGGTATACTTGGATAGAATTCTTTGAAGAAGGCATGTCGGTGACTCATACTTACGATTATAGCTTAGCTCTAAGAGCTGATGGAACTTTGGTGTCAACTGATTTATCCACTGATCCATGGGGTACGATTGGAATGCCAACGAGTAACAATTTTAATGCTATTTCTGTAGGAGCTAATCACTGTTTGGCTTTAAAGACAGATGGAACCGTCGTTGCGTGGGGCGACAATACTTATGGACAATGTAACGTCCCTCCCCGAAATGATTTTATAGCAATATCAGCCGGAAAAGAATTCTCTGTAGGAATTGTTAGAAATCCTATGATTCATAATGATGATGAAACTCAAAGTCCTGAAGCAGTATCTTGTATCAAAGCCTACCCCAATCCATTCAGTCAATCGGGAGAAGTTTCTTTTGAGACAACTTTAAAATCAAATGAGACAGGAACTCTATCTATCTATAATATTAAGGGGCAGAAAGTTAAAACCTTCGAAGTAAATGCCAAAAATCCTAAACTTAGCTGGAACAGCAAAGATGAGAATAACAGGCAGTGTGCTTCGGGGATGTATTTCTATCGGCTAAAGACAAATATGCATCAGGAGACGAAGAAGCTGGTGATACTAAAGTAAGTGGAATGGTGAAACAGTGGAAAGGTGGAACGGTATCGTATAGTTCTGCCCTGATGCAGGTCTTTATTACTTGATATCGAGTTATCTATATGCTGAAGACGTTTGGACAACCGAGGGCGGTTATCCTACATATATTAACAATGTATCCATGTCACAAAACCGCCTGAAGGCGGAACTACATACTTTTCTTTCTTCGTGTCTTAGTGTCTTTGTGGTGAAAGGTTGTTATGTTTAAGATTCCCGCTTTCGCAGGAATGACAACGTTAACTGTATCACCTTTCCACCTTTTCACCGTTTCACCTTTTCACTGTATCACCTTTTCACCGTTTCACCTTATCACTGTTTCACTATTCCACTTTATCTGGATACCACCGGATAGGTCAGATTGCACGCTTGCGATACTCTTATCCAATAACCGGTATTGGGAGCCATAGTAGTAAGCGTATTGCCTCCTCCGCCGGGGATATAGAACTGGGACATGTTTCTCACTTCCTGCAGATACGGACTGATAGTAGACAGGGCATTACTGACAGTAGTTGAGCTTCCGGGGAAATAGGATACTAGGTTCCAGCCGGGCACAAGATTTATGGTGGTTGCAGATGGATCAATCGCTGTGCCGGAGACATTCAGTGTGGTATTGGCGCTTACTTTTACCCAGTAGGCTTTACTCATGTTTAAGGTGCTTAAGGTATTGAAATGAGCTGCCATACCAGGAGCATAAGATAGCTGAGTATCCTTGACCTGAAGCAGACTTCCGGAAATACCTGAGAAGACACTTGTAACAGCTAGGCTGGTGGGAGCTACTCTTAAGCTAATCAGATTCCAGCCGGTTGTAAGGGGAATGCTCTGGGTAGCTTCACCTAAAACTACGTTGAGCGTAGTTTTCTGATTGGCGGTAATTACTACACCGGTAAAAGTTCTGGTGGGATAACCGGATGCGCTGACTTCAACTGTATAGGTCCCTGGTGACATCATTCTGATATAGTCACCTTTGACAGGGTCGGTAGTAGCTTTGGAATTGGCATCATCCAGACCGACGATATTGATGGTTGCACTCAGTGGTGCTCCGGAGCCATTGGTAACTATACCTTGTAAGCCATACAGAGCATTTTCCAGATAACCCAGCATAGCATCATAGTTATAGGTCCAATGAGCCGGAAGTGAGGCAGCAGGTAAAAGTTTAGTATTGGAAAGCTCAATAGTTACTTCCCTGCACTGTTTGTAAAAAATATACCAGTCAGCCCGGCTGCCATTTACTTCATACCAGGCATAGCCATTGGTAACACCGGGAACGGTGGCACCATTATATGAATCATCCATATAAGTAGAAGGGGATACACTATGCACAGAATTGACGTATGCTGTGCAGATATTGAAAAACCAGGTATTATCAACGTGCAGAGGAGAAATGCTGTCCCAGGCATAATTTGTGACTTCCGCACCGCCATGGAAGTTGCAGGACAAAGCAAAATGGTGAGCATTAGCCAGGTTTTCCATAATAGTATTTTCAATCTGATGAGTTTCTGTAGTACCACCCCAAGGGTCAGGGAAAGAACGGTTTAGGTCAATTCCATTATTGTTATAACGGCGTGCACCGGATACTGAGCTATTACCACCATAATAGGTGCCATCAGGATTACCCAAAGGATTAATCCAGATTTCCAGATTGTTAACCAGTCCCTGGACACGTGTATCAGTAGCATAATTTGATAAAAGGTAATCAATCATGCGTAGGGTGAGAATGAATCCGGTAGTTTCATCTCCATGCATGGAGGATGTATATAAAACTTCCGGTTCTGCTTCATGAGTGGAGATATTATCAGATATTTTGGCAAAGAGTATTTTCCTGCCACCGGTAGTTGTTCCTGCATCCACAATCTGACAGAGAGTCGGATAATTTGTGGCAAAAGCATTCATCTGCGCTACATAAGCATCATAAGTTGGATAGGAATCCCAAACTCTTGTTGCGGAACTTCGCATAACAGGATTGACGACATCACCGGGATTGGGCAATATCTCTGCTTCATATCCCTTAGCCTGAAAAGCAGCCCATTCATCATCATTGGCATAAGCCCAGACGGTGTTACCTTTGACATTATCAATAGAAATGATTTTTGTAAGTTCATGGATTTCTGATGTGTCATTAATCCTGAATGTGAAATAGTATTGAGTCCAGTTTGCAGGTAAGGCAGACAGCAGGCAAAACAGGAAGGTTAAACCTATTGTAATCAATATCGCTTTTCTCATTTTACACCTCCTCTGGCTGCATTATCATGTATGGCAATCACCCTGAAGATTCTCTTAACCGAAGCAATTACTTCGTCATAATAGTTTGTGGTAATTTCGTATACGAGCGAATCCGGTGCTTCTGTAGATGATTTACTGATAACTCTGTAACGGTCGGCATTAGTAACAGGTGGCCAGCTAATCCTGAATCCCTCATTGTATGAAGCTATGGTAATAACTGGAGCTTCCAAACTTGTTACAGTAGAAATGCTAATGGGATACACCGTAGTTTCTCCCAGTACCTGTCCAAAGGACAGAACCTGAGTTGGAGAGGCATCATAGATTAAGTCAGCACTGGTGTCATACACTTTAAATAAGACTGTTTCTGCAGAAGTTGCCAGATTAACCAGCATGGTAGTATATGCATGTCCGCTATTAATTACAATATTACCTATTCCGCGGCATTCATCATCAACGAAGGCACTAATCTGATCGTTGACGTCAGCAGCTACTCCGTCTAATGTTACTATGCCATACACTGTTGCCGGATTATTGGGATATACTACCGGTGTCCAGGTAGGGCTATCTGTAGGCTCAACAATAATCGTGATATTGTCACTGGCAGTTGTCTGACCATCACTGACTGTGAAAGTCATCTGAGTGGAACCATACCAGTTATTATCCGGAGAAAATGTAGCTTGTAATCCGTTGATTTGGACATCCACTGCTCTGCTTGAAACACAGCTGAGTGTTAAGAAGTCATTATCAGCGTCAGAAGCATAAGCAGAAAAATCTTCATTATAAACCTGATTCTTATTAAATGTGATGGAAGCCGGTAAATCAATAACAGGAGGATGATTAGATATAGCGACATGCAGAGTAACAGTAATATTCTGAGTTGGAAGAACCGGGTCATTGCTGTTCACTGTAATTGTTGTATGATAATCCCCTGCAGTTAGCGCAGTAGCATTAAATATTACATCCACTGGATAACATGCGCTGGGAACAACTGTACCGCTGGCGGGATCGCAGCTAATCCAGGCTGGTGTTCCGGATATTGCGGTCGTATATGTCATGTTTAGACTTCCGGTATTACAGAATGTGAAACCGGATATTGTACTCTCTCCGGGATTTACAGTTGCTTCGATTGCCGTTAAATTTAATGTTGCTGTTGGTGGTGCATAACCTGTTCCAGTTACGGCAACTAATGTAGTGGGAGCAGTAGTATCGTTACTTGTAATAGTAATATTGCCATTATAAGCTTGAGCCAATGCAGGTGAAAAAGCTATATTGTAATTAACTGACTGACCGGTGCCAAGATTAAAATTCAGCGTATTTTTATATGCTTCTCTGGCTAAAGATGCATCATAACCTGATGGTGTCAAAATGCTCCCGGTCAGAGCAAGATTACCAATATTCTGGATAAGCAGAGTCTGATTAGCTGTGCCACCCATTAGAACATTACCGTAGGTTAATGATGTGGGGGTAATCCTGATAATTGGTGCAGCAGATGAGTTTATCGATACATTATCTATACATAAATCATTATCTGCATTAGTTGAGGTTGATTCTCCATAAAAAGCTACTTTCACTCTGCCGGTGTAGGTTCCCAACGGAATGGAAATGTGGGTTCCCGCTGTGGGAATATTATTATAAACATCTGCAGAACCGGAGTTATTCCAGAGTTTCAGGGCATTGGCTGCTGTCCAGGTTGCCCCGTTATCTGTGGAGATAACGACAGCAAATTTATCATCAGTACCGGTTGTCGCAGCGGCAGTGGTAACATTGTATGCTGTTAACGCCATGTCGAATTCTAACCGATAGGTGGAGTTTCCAGCACCCAGATTGATCGAAGGCGAAACAAGCCAATAATTAGTGGAAGTGCTCCATATATTCAGTCTGGCAGCACCTGTAGTTCCATTATTGGCATAACCATCAGCAGTCCAGCCTGATGTGGTGGTTGCTACAGTTGAAGGGGTATTTAACAGACCTGAGTATTTAGACCAATTGGTCGGCGGGAACGTTGCTGACGAAAAATCCTGCGTATATGGCACAGTAACCGAGTTATCAACGCCAGTGCCTGATATTGTAATAACATGAGCAGCTCTGCTCAGATTGTCTGTAATAGTTATAGTGGCATTATGTGAGCCTGCTGTAGTCGGTTGATACTTAACACTGAAATTCAGAGGAGTGCTTGTAGTTACGCTTGCGGGATATGAAGATGGCAGGCTTGTAAGCTGGAAATCGGTTGAATTATTAATAGAAATTGCTGTTATCCCCAGAGAACCGGCTCCGGAATTGGATATGGTTATTTGCTGGGTAGCGCTTTGTCCAAGCTCTGTAGAACTGAAACTAACCGAAGAAGGAGTAACAGAAAAGACCGGTACAGTAGGAGTTGTTCCAATCTGGATCTGGAGATTAGGTCTGCTGGTATTTACTGTTCCGGTAGATGTCGGAGCAGTATCGTCCTGATACCAATACTGGTGAGTTCCGGTTCCTGCTGTTGAATAATTGAAATATGGATAAGCTGATGCACCTGTGCCACTGTAGTTAGTTTCAATCAGGACCAGGATGTTGCCCGTTGAATAAGTAAAAGGACTTGATAAGGTTATCGTCTGCCAACCGGTGGAAGGAAAACTTAAACCAGTGCTTGAATATACTACTGTAGCTCCGCTAATCATGGTTGCCCATGTACTGGCAGTTAAGCTTGTGCTTGTAACAGTCATCATCCTGATAGTAACAGGTGCAGAAGTAGTCTGTGCCGTTGCAACATACCACTTTAAAGATTGTATGGAGCCTGTTGTTCCAATTTCTGAGCTCAGGTAAAGCGATGCATCCCGCTCATAACCAAAGTACATACCATGAGGTTGCCTTTGTGTAGATGTGCCTGTTCCTATCGTAATCAAAGTATTATTTGAAGGTATCAAAGTAACTGAATTAGATGATACCGATTCAGCTGTCGGACTGCTATATGTGGCAGTTATATAATACGAATATGAAGAATTATTGGTTACAGCATTATCTGTATATGTCAAAGCTGTAACCGTTGTCAACAAGACGGTATTTTTGTAGATTTTATATCCTGTAGGTGTTCCTGCTGTCGGAGCTAGCCAGTTCAATGTAACTGTTGCATTACCTGCAGTTCCGGTTAAGGTGCGGGGCGGAAAGGAAACAGGTGTAGCAGCTACTGTATTAGAAGCTGCCGATTCACCTGCCACAGGCGTTGTATAAACAGCGATGATATAATAACTATAAGCAGTTCCATTAGTAACTGCAATATCGTTATAAGTTAGAGATGTGACGGTGGTAAGAAGAGCTGAATTGCGGTATATCTTATAGCCGGAAGGAGTTCCGGTAGCAGGAGCTAGCCAGGACAACGCCACTTTGGCATGAGAGGCAGTAGCTGTAAGAGTTTGAGCCGGGTTAAAGATATAACTGGCTGTGGAAGCCGGAAAGATAATATCATCCACCCAGGCACAATCAGAGCCTGATACATCAGAAACATCTTTACTATATACCCATTTTAGAGTATGCGTGCCGGTTGTGACAGGATAAGTAGCCTGAGTCCAGGCAACTGTACCTGACCAGGAACCTGTTTCTACGGTATCAATATAAAATTTGAGATAATCATATCCTGATTCCGAAGAAACACTATACCAGAAAGAAATGTCTCCGGCAGTTGTCAGATTTCTGATAGTTTCCATCGATGAAGTCTGGCTATTGGCAATAGCTCCTGATATTGCAGTATACGTTCCGGCATGAGCACCTGTACCGGCAACAGTCCAGTTAGCACTACCACCCAGAGTCCAGGGAAAAGCTGTGAAATTACCTGTTTCAAAGTTTTCCTGAATAATCCCGATAGTTGTAGTTTCAGTTTTATTTGCAGTATAACTACCAGCGGTTGCATTAAATACCAGCGATGCAACAGTACCTATTGTTATACCTGAAGAAGCTGTCAGATTGAAAGTGAGGCTGGCACTACCACTTGCTGAGATGGCAGAAAAACTACTCGTACCTGTATTTATAGTAATACCTGTTGTAGGACTGGTTAAGGTGGCAGATCCGGAGAGAGAGGCTGCCAGTCCTGAATTAAGCAAAGGCATCGTGATTGTTACTGTTTCGCCCGGATCAAGTCTGCCATTACCATTACCCGGACTCGGGTCTGATATTGTCATACTTCCAAATGCAAGCGCAGGGGCATTGATGGTTTGATTAAAATTGTGAACCCATGTGTTTGTACCACTCACCATTGTGATAGTAAAAGCTGCCGAAGTGCCGTTAGCGATGTTATTGGCAATGCTGAATGTGTAAGCGCTATTAACAGTAGTAGAAGCACCTGCAGCAAGGGATGCGATGCTCTCGGTATTATCAGTGATGGTAATCCCTGCCGTAGAACAGGTGAGGGTTGCTACAATACTTGTGGCAACGGAAGAACCGATATTCTGGAAAGTCACATTGAACCTGCCGGCTTCATTGTATTCAGCGGTATTGTTGTTGGCATCAGCATAAGTACTACTCGTAATATTTACATAAGGTCCGGAATTGGGAATTACTGATATAGTACCGATTTGGGTTATCTTGTTTTGTCTGGTGATAACTATATCAGCAGTTACAGTGCCGGTAAAAGGAGTTATTGTCAGATTCAAAGAACCTGCTGCATCAGTAATGCCTGCACCATATAGAACTCCATTCTGAGAAATTGCTACTCTTGATTGTGGAGCTGCTGTAATTGATACAGTGGTAGCTCCGATGAATATATTAGCTGGATACGTTGCAGTATTTGCAGTCGGCACACCATAATAGGGCATCAATGAGGGGTCACCCATGAGAGAGTATATTTCCCAGTAGTATGGCTTCATCGCACTTGTGCTTTGTTCAACAGCCAGTACTCCGATATAATTGGTTTCACCGATAGTCTGAGCCCAATCTGCTTGAGCTTCGCCATGTGTATGAAACATTGCATCGTAAGCACCCAATGCAGTTGCACTATACGCAGGAGCGGCACCACCAGTCAAAGGAGCTCCCTTTGAACCAACACCCCACCAGTAATCTTCATCCCAGTATGAGTTATTAGTTGCACCGATGTAGGCAACACCACCTTTATTTGCCCCGCGAATCATTGCTTCACCAAAACAAGGACTGGAATAGTTGAAAGCATTGGTTACACAGCAATTTCCAACAGCAACAAAAGGCTTATTGGTGTTTGTGAGGCTTCCTAAATCAGTAGCTGAAACAGTGGGGTCTGCCCAGGAAGTTTCACTGCCATGCGCAGTATAATTAACATAACCTCTTCCTGCACTCATGTATCCAATGATTTCGGACTCTACGGCTGTATTGGATAACGGATATAAGTATGTATTAGAGGTAATCCCATTTGTGGCATTAAAGTAATTAGTTGTTCCATAATTAATTTGTCCGTTGCCATAGGTTGGCGCCATCCCGGAGTCTACTCCGGCAATTAAAATATTGTTGCCAAGATAGGATAAATCCGGCATAGTAGTTTTTTCAAACTGTAAAGTTTTATTGATAATATTGGTAAGCTCGGTTGCGCCGGAGACAGAAAAGCGACCACAATACATCTCGGGAACATAATCAGTTCCCTGTAATCTGACATAATAGTTATCTGTAATGTGGGTACTGGCTGGAGATGTAACAGTTGCTGCCGAAGCAGTGATGTTATCTCCGCTGGTGGAAGTGTCTCCCACTATTAAAAGATATGTGGGTGCAGGATTTTCAGCAGTTGCTGCACTCCAGACTCCACTCATATAAGTTTTAAGAGCTGCTGTGGTATTTGCAACTGTACCACCTGTACCGACAGTTGTGACTATTACAGTATATCCCTGTTGTCTCTTCCAGGTAATAAAAGGCTGCAAAGTTGTTACATAATTGAGGGGTGTGAGAATGAGCATTTTACTTGGATTAACAACCAGGTTATGGCGACTGTTATTATCCCAATTGAAGATAGATTTGCTATATATTTGATTAAATTCATAAGAAGCTGTTCTTGCCATTAGATCCTGAGTAGCAAAGATATCTGGATTCTCAAAATTAACCCTGACCTTAACATCGTAACTTACCTGCATTTCACCGCTAACGGGATTGTATCTAACCGGTTCAAACTCAATACGAAAGATTCTGGCACCGCGCAGATAACCAATTTCACTTATGGTAAACATATCATTGTCATTAAATTTATTACTTTGATACACAGATTGATTATATGCAAAAGGTACTTTATCGGAATCTTCTGATTTTGATACAGACCGCTGCGCAGGAATGACTACATGCTGTAATTTCGTATCTGCTATAGTATATGTCCTTTGATTCTTCGATAATACATCAAAACTAACAGAAGCTCCAACAGGAACAGTAATTATCTTGCTGGCAACCGGTAGTTTGGGCATGCCTACCCTACTGGTAAAACCATATCCTTCTGCTGATATTTCGGAGAACTCTCCACCTTTGGTTTTAACAGTGCTGACATTTAATTCAGAAAGTGTAAAGTGAATCTGACAATCATAGTCTGATGAACTTATCAGTTTTGTTCCTGTTTGATTATTACTAATTGATATTGTTTGAGTCCCTATCGCAAAAAGGCTTGTACAAAGCGCAAAGAGGATAAAGCTAATAACTAATACGGACAGTTTTTTCATGATACTTCCTAGTTTTTTTCTATTCTATTTTATAAAATCACAGTTTATTTTCTTGCATAAATCAGGTTTTTCTAGTCTTTTGACAGTTTTATTCAAAAATAGCCCCTACTTTATAATAAGCTTGAGGTATAATAACCGAATCTGTGTATGTTGTCTGAGAAACAGTATCTATGAGTAAGAATTCACCCAGTAATGAAGTACTCCTGTAAATCCTGTAAGCGGTGGCACCCGGTATTGTATTCCAATTGATTATCACCCCATTTACCGTAGGATTTATCTGACACATAGGCGTGCATAAGTTAGCGGTAAGATCTGTGGTAATAGTTTTTACAGGATTATTCGGGTCGTCTGAATCAATATGTATCACTGCCTGATGCAATCCCGGAGTAGTATTTTGTGATGTATAGGTTAATGTGATAGTCTGGCTTTGGCCAGCTTCAACAGAACCGGACATTGCACTTAAACTCAGCCAGTTTGTGTCTCTTGCATTAATACTTTTGAGAATTCCATTTCTGACAGGGTCTGTTACCTGAATCGAATAATTCAGTGTTTGTCCACCTGTATTGCTAATCTGCATATCCTCAGTAGTTGTGTCACCATACAAAAGAGTAGTAGAATTGACTGTTGGAGAAACAGATATTTGAGCAGGTGTATAACCTGATACGATAATATCATGAACATAAACTGCATTGCTTGGCGATGATAAACGCAGGGTGGTCGAATTGGTTGAATTTACAGTATACGTATAGGTAGTGCCGGTTGTGCCAACGGTAAATATGGTCAAATCATCCCAGGTTGAACCATTTAATTTTTGTAACTTGATTGTCCGACCTGAGCTTCCTGCACGCAAATGAAACTCGGCTACTCCGCATGATGTTAGGTCAGGTAACACCAAAACACCTGCTGATGCTTGCATTTGCACAAAACCAGTTGAACCTGTACCAGATGCTGTTCCGGCTGGAGTAACCATACATTGAGTCATACTTACAGTCCCGGCTGCTATAATTTGAGTGTATGAACCATAATTAGCATGAACTGCCCAATTCTGAATATTCTCATTAATCAGATAGGTCGGAGTAATCACAAATACTGGTGTTACAGTTACGGTATTGGAGGCTACAGATTCACCTGTAGGACTGGTGTATGTTGCTGTTACATAATAGGAATATGAGGTTCCATTAACTACTGCATTATCTGTGTAGGTCAGAACTGTAACCGTTGATAAAAGAGTGCTGTTTTTATAAATTTTATACCCTGAGGGTATTCCACTTGAAGGAGCAAGCCAGTTTAATGCCACTGTTGCATTTCCTGCTGTAGCTGTAAGTGTCTGAGGCGGGAAGATATTGGGAGTGGCTGTTACAGTATTGGAAGCAACCGATTCTCCGGTTGAGGGTGAGGTATATACTGCAGTTACATAGTAAGAATAAGTCGTACCATTGGTTACTGCTGTATCTGTATAAGTAAGCCCTGTAACAGAAGTAAGAAAAGTGCTATTCTTGAATATTTTATAACTTGAAGGAGTTCCGGAAGCCGGAGCTGTCCATGAAAGTATTACAGTTGCGTTTCCGACTGTACTCACAAGTGTCTGGGGTGGATTTAATACTGCTGCCGCTACATTGATTCCCAGTCTCAGATTAGGCAGGTATGTTGAAGCTGTTAAAGATGAGGGTTGTGCATCGTCATTTTCATTTTGACGCGCACGAGTGCTGGTTGATGTGCTATAAGTCCAATTGGGATATGAAGATGTCCAGGATTGGTATCCTTTCACAATCAGGATTCCAAGGTTTGATGTACCATCGTAAGAAAATGGTGTAGTGAGAGTTACTCCCATCCAACCTGAAGTTGCTGTATTAGGAAAACTTCCGCTATAAACCTGAGTGTAACCTGTTGTACTATATGCCCCTGTTGCCAATGTTGCAGTTGTTGTATTCTTCATATAGATAGTTACAGCATCTATGGAAGTTATATCCGTCCCACTGCTCTTATAAAAAGCCAGTGTCCTGATGGTCCCTGCTGAACCAATTTCGGAGGCAATGTAGATGGATTCATGACCGGAATAATTATAGTATCTATCTATCGGGTAAGCCTGTGTTGAGGTTCCGGTACCGATAGTTATGATTATGGGTGCTCCCACTTCTGCACTCTCTGTCTTGGTTGCCGTATAAGCTCCGGCTGTGGCATTAAACACAAGAGAAGCTGAGGTACCGGTTGCCATTGAAGAAGAAACGGTAAGGTTATAAGTCAGGGTAGCGCTACCCGCAGCAGAAACAGCAGTAAAACTGCTTGATCCTGTATTGATGGTAATCCCTGTGGTCGGTGAGGTCAAGGTACCTGAACCTGCTAAAGAGGCTGCTGCTCCGGCATTGTTCAAGGGCATACTAATTGTTACGGTTTCTCCCGGATCAAGTCTGCCGTTACCGTTACCCGGACTCGGGTCTGATATGGTCATACTGCCAAATACAAGCGCAGGGGCGTTGATAATCTGATTGAAGTTGTAAGTCCATGTATTGGTTCCGCTTATCATGGTTATGGTAAACGCTGCTGAGGTGCCATTAGCGATGTTATTGGCAATACTGAAGGCATAAGCATTATTGATAGTAGTAGAAGCACCTGCTGCGAGAGATGCTATAGTTTCAGTTGCATCTGTAAGCGTGATGCCTGTAGTTGAGCATGTAATAGTAGCAGTTACATTTGTAGCAGAAGAGGTTCCGCTATTACAGAAAGCAGCGTTAAATCTGCCGCTTTCGTTGTACTCAGGGCTGTTATTGTTACTATCTGCATAAGTAGCAGAAGTTACTTCCATATAAGGTCCGCTGGCGACTGTCTGAGCTATAGTGCCGACATAAGTAACCCGATTGAAAGCAGTAGCTGTAATAGTATAAGTAACAGCTCCTGCAGGTGCACCGGATAAGGTAAGAGTTACATTGCCAGAGCTATTAGTATAGCCTCTGGCATAGATAGTATTACTATTTGTTATTGCCACAAGTGTATTGGCAGTGCCGGTTGAAACACTAACCGAAGTCGTACCGGATACAATTGAAGCCGGATGTGTTACAGTCATAGCAATTGGTGTTTTTGAACGCACCATTAAAGATGCGTCACCAAATATGTGCCAGGTCAGATACATATTAACACCGTCAGAACCTGTGGTATTACCGTATGTATCCATCATCTTGCAGGAACTGTTATAATATAGACCTCCTGCAGTAGTCTTGCTTTCCGCAATAATTAAATCAGTGCATTCATCCTGAGCCCGCATAGGTGAACTCCAGGATTGATTGATCGTGCTGGCATACATAGCTACAGCACCGCCGTTGGCATTTCTCAGCCAAGCTTCAGCAAAGCAGGTAAGTGATACAAAGTTGCCGTTAACACAGGCGACGTCCATAATAAAAGGTGTTTTATTACCATTGGTCAAAGCGGTTGCATTAGTGTTTGCAAAACCTGTTGTCACCCAATATGTATCAGCACCATGCCCGATGTAATTGATGAACCCACGTCCTGCATTGACATTGGTAGTAACAGTTGCTGCCGATGCACTCGGCTCATAAACCTGGTCTACAGCAGAGTAGCCATAACCGAGTAAATCTGAGCGGATGCTATTCATATGGATAATATCGGTTTCACTATTATCACCAAGGGTGGAAGCCTGATCTGATATCCCCAAAGCCTGGGACAGCCAGGAAGCACTGGTAGTTAAATCTTTCTCATAATAAATTGTTTTATTAACCTGAGCTGTAACATCTGCTGCAGATTGAGCAGAAAAACGTCCGATGAAAATATCCGGATAATTATCACTACCCGCCACCAAAGCGAAGGTAGGGTCACTGCCTCCCCCACCAGAGGTAAGAGATGGTATCTGGGGAGCATCACCCACAATCTGGACGTAGGCAATGGTATTATCTGCTGTATATCTGCTTTGAATATATGTCTGTAAATTAGCAGCAGTAGTGCCTACTGCTGACCAAGCAACCAGTTCTGTACTTATTCCTTTTTGTTTTTTCCAGTTTACATAAGGCGCTATTTGAGTTAAATAGCTATCGTAACAAATTACAAGCAATTTACCAAAAGTATCACTCACAGGTGTATAGCGAAGGTTTTGCCAGTTTACAAAATGATTTTCATAGATGGGAGAAAAGTCCCTGGAGATTTCTCCACGACTTTCTGAAAGCGTATTAATAGTATCATAGCCATCAGCATAAACTCTGATTTTATAGCTTGTATATACTCTTAAAGTTTTGGTTGCTGCATTATACGCAAAGGGCACTGTTTTGATAGTGATACCACGAAAATCCCTGAGTATATACGGCTCAGAAAGTTCAGCTATTTCAGATGGATAGAAATTCTTGTCCTGATAAACCTTGCCAAATGTATAAGGTATAGTTGCCGGATTAATATTCCTGGTAATCACACCTTTGGAAGGTGCCACAGCTAGCTGAAAATCCTGATATTGCACATCAGATACCTGCAGATGCATTAATGCACTATTATTTATAATAATACTTCTGTTGAAAACAGGCAATTCGGGGTTGCCCTTATCTTGGGTTATCCCTTCTTTGGGCAGGCGAATCTGATACCAATCCGCTCCATTTATTATAACTTTACTTTGTTCAAAATTTGAGATATTGTATTGTAATACTGTCTCCATCTCTGACGAAGCAATAACATTTATAGTATTGTCACCGCTCCCAAAGCTAACGATTTCTGCGAAAACTGCAGAAACTATTAACACTAGAAAGCATACTGTTAATAATGAGCGTTTCATATTTACTCCAAACCGGACTTTATCTTTGCAGGATAAAACAAGTTTATCATGGACTTCATTTTACCCCATTCCTAAAAATTAAGCAAGAGAATATTGCGTGCAAAAACCATTCCTTATCATAGGTTTATGTAATCATACCTGTATAATGGAGCTTGCATTTATTCAAATACTGCTTTAACTTTGTAAAAAGCTCTGTTTATCGTGCCTGTATCTGCAAAAGTAGTCTGACTTACAGTTCCGACTAATAGATAGTCACCATCTCTGGTTTCACTTCTGTAAATCCTGTAGGCATTTGCCCCCGGAGTGACATTCCAACTGAGCAGAATACCGCTTGAGGATTTACTGATTACAGCAACCGGTTTAATCATCGTTACATCAAAACTGACATCAACTATCTTTGTGGGAGTAACAGGGTCATTAGAAGTAATACTCAGGATTGCCTGATGAACTCCCGGTGTTGTAATCTGAGATGCATATGTCAGAGTAATAGTCTGATTCTGACCGGTATTGATTGACCCCGATGTTGCACTTAATCCAATCCAATTCAGGTTTCTGTCAATAGAGCTTCGGCTCAGTGTATTTCTGGCCGGCTCACTAAGTTGAATACTATAATTCAAGGTTTGATTTCCTGTATTGCTAATCTGCAAAGTCTGTGTAGTTGTACTGCCATAAAGAGCTGATGTAGTAAAGGAATTAGTATTAAGCGTTATCCTGGCAGGCAGGAATCCTGACCCTGTTACCCGAATCATTTTAGTCGGCTGGACCGGGTCATTACTGTAAACATAGACAAAACCGTTATATGTTAAAGCAGCTACCGGTGTCATAATGATATTATATGTCCTGCTTTGACCACCCGGAATACTGAAAGACAATGTATTCCTCATTTCACTATCTCGCGCAGAATTACTTACAGAATATACACTTGGGGTTACAATACTGCCGGTCAACGTCAATTCACCGGTATTTTGAATTGTAACAACCTGTGATGGAGCAGTGCCAACAGCTACTGCACCAAAGGGCATCAAAGTCGGAGTTATTGCTATTGCCTGCAATGATAAAACCGATACATCGTCTACAAAGACATCGGATCCAAAGCCGGAAACAGCCTCAAATTTTATAAAGAAATTTTGGCTATTGTGTCCTTCCGGTAAAGCAATGTCCTGAATTGCAAAGGAACCCGGATTTGTGTTTGTAGCTCCGTCATTGGAATTAAAACCCGTATTTCCGATTGCCCAAAGTAACGACCAGTTAGTTCTGTTTGTGGAATAGTATACTTTTAGTGTATCATTGGGAAATGTAGAACTGTATAAGTGTGACCATTTAAAACTGAGTTTACTGGTAAGAGTGGGATGCAGGGGTGGTGTTATCATAACTGCGTTATTGGGCGCAGACCATGCCCCGAGGTTTGCTCTGCTGCTGTTATTCCCTGTTGTTAGGTCTGTATACTGTACCCAGCTTCTGGTCGCGCCGGTTAACGTCCAATTCACCGGTGACCAGGTGTTATAGTTTTCAGTCCAGGGAAAAGCTGTTATCGTCGCCACATAGCAGGAACCGGAAACATTTATAGTTCTGCTGAGTCTGGTTAAATTATCTACTATCGTTAAAACTGCACTGTTGCTTCCCGCATTTATGGGTTGATAATTTATCTGAAATTCAAAGTACTGCCCTTCTGATACAGCCTTTGGCATTACCGGTAAGCCTGATACATAAAACTGCGCATTATTCAGACTAATGGAGCTAACCGTCATGACTCCGTTTCCGGAATTTGTGACTCTGATGGTCTGAGTACTAAAAGTACTGTTCATGATAGTTCCGAAATCAATGGCAGAGGGTGTTACAGCAAAGACAGGATAGGTTGCAAATGTTAATCTTACATTGGGTACATATGTCCGTGTGTTTAATACAACACCCGAAGTAGGAGGAGAAACAGGATCAGGATTGATAGAATCACTGAAATAAACCAGACTTCTATTCCCTGTCACAGAAACAGAGTAGAATTCATCTGAATTGTTATGAAATCCACTTGTATTCTCATCTACGGCTATTACGAGGTTTTGCGTATTGTTATAACTAAAAGGTGTGTCCAGATTGAGCTCTATCCATCCTGCGGAGGCGGGGGCAGATATATTACCGTCATATACAAGGCTCATCTCTGCAAGAGGCACCCAACTGGAAGTTCCTGCGAAAGAAGACAGGCTTGTATGCCCCATGTATATCTTTATCCCATCTGTCCAGGCACTGTTACCATTGTAATTCCAGGCGATTTTATTAATGCTTTTACTTGCTGTATTTATCTCGGACTGAAGGTAGATTGATTGACTATATGTATAGCCATAGTATGGTTCAATCGGTATACCCTGACCTGTGGTGGTCCCACTGCCTATGGCAACCACAGATATGTCTGACACAACTATACTCACTGTATTGGAAATACCCGTCTCACTTGTTGGATTACTGAAGGTTGCAGTCACGTGATAGGTGTATGACGTTCCAACTGTTACGTTACTATCTGTATAGGTCAGGTTTGATGCCGTTGTTAAATAACTGTTATTGCGGTAGATTTTATAACCTGATGGAGTGCCGATAACAGTAGACTGCCACGTAAGCACAACTGCACTGTTGCCTGAAGTTGCTGCCAGGTTTTGGGGTGGATTATTCAATGTATAATTAAATGACATTGTACTCCCGGCGGAGCTGCTGATGCTTGAGATTGAGATACCACCATTTGAACCGTCAACTAAAAAGCAGGATGGATTTGTGCCGGAGTTAAAGGATGTCCTGCCTGTCTCTGTACTGAAATTTGCAGAATTGATTGTACCGTTTGCTGTGGTTGTCCCATTCAATCTGTAGGCATAAACCTCATCCGGCGGTCCATCCGCATTACCATTTCCGCAGGTGGTATTAATACGATAAATGATTATTCCGCTGCCTGGTATACTATTTTCAAAAGTTCCTGTCTTTTTGCGGAATTCTGCCACAAAATACTGAGTAGTGGTATTGGGTGAATTTATTTTATAAACACAGTCAGTTGATGTTCCGACCGGATTCAATGTATATGTTCCCGTAGTCATCAGAGTCGGCAGACTTGTAATCCAGTGCCCGTATTTGTACTTCATAAAAGCACTCATGTGCTGAGGAGGATTGGTATTACTCTGCATTATATCCCATGTACCCACAGGTGTATTACCATCAGATGTGTAATGATATAAATCAGGTGCTCCTAATGAATGAAACATTTCATGACATAGGACGCCATTTCCGCTGGAGGTAAGATGCGCAGATATCTGGAAATTATAGTCATAAACCCGCTTTCCATTAATGCTGACATTCTGGGAGAAAAGAGACCATCTGTGAGGCCAAAGCAGTGTCGCCCACGGATCTGTAGCTCCCTGGATGATAAAACACACATTATCCACGTTGTTATCATTATCCGCATCTATGTTTAAAGAAGCCGGTATCTGCGAGCTTACTCCGTTTATCGCATTGACTAATAGTGTATGCTCACGTGCTGTTCTATCCGCATCATCAACATAACCGCCGGTATTGGTGGCGCTGTAAGGACTGAAATAACTCCGCAGATGTGAAGTATCCTGCCATGAAACAACCATGGTGGTGGGAGTAGGATAAAAGGTAGTGGGAATATTTAAACTATTATAAGAGGCTTCCCAGAAATATGATTGCATCGTATTACCGGTAGTGCCATTAAACATAGAATTGTATGAACTGATGTTCTGTCCGAATTCTGCCTGGTCGGAAAAGCGGATAAATACAGCTAAGTTGTTTATTATACCCGTTGTGGGGGTTCGTCCATTTCCAATTTCTGTCAATTGTCTGCTAGCCCGTTCTCTGATTTTACCTATCTTTTGTGCAGGTATATTGGTCCAGGGAGTGAGATTTCCTTGTGAAGGTAAGTCCCTGCCTACGATCAGGTCAGTAAAAATCAATTCTTCTTTAGCATCAATATTCAGATAAACATACCAGCCTTTGTCATTTTGCTTAATTGTATACCCATCTTTATCATGCAGCCAGTTATAATACTCATCGCCACTGGCAAAAAGCTCCAGCCTGGTTCCATCCGGCTGCAACAACTCCATGGGCTCGAATTGTAAATATGCCCCGAACAGAATGTTAGTTATTAGCAGTATCATACCTGCCAGAATGCCTAACCTAAGTGAATTTCGCATATCAAAACCTTATTTAATATTATTCTAAGTATAATATAAATTATCTTGCATATTTGTCAAGCTGTTAAGCGTATAGTTAGGTATCCTGAGCAGACCATGAAACACTTCAATCTATAAACATTCTTGCAGTTTTACATATTGATGCTTAAACTTGAAATGCCGGTATATTTGAAATCTAAAGGTTGTTAGCAAAGCACTGCTTTATATTTACCTGTTACTTTATGGTAGTGAGCGGCAGACCACCTGAATGCTATAGCTTAGCGGAAATTGTCTTTTTGATTAGCTGAATGGCTTTAAAAGCAAGTAAACCGGGGTTCTTACGCAGAATGAGTGTGATGAGATTCAAATCAAAATAACCCTTCATCATCTTCAAAATGATTTCGGGGTCTACCTCTTTTAATACACCAATGACTCTATCCCATTTAGCATCTGAAAAGTCACCGATAATTGTATTCAAGGTATGATTGAGACTGATACTGCGGGCATATTTCTTTTTCCACGTAGCTTCATACTTCTTGAGATAATCTGCTGAAGTGTCATTTTTTTGGATGGCTGCGGCTGCGGTCTCACCTGCCATTTTACCAATCTCCAGAGCGAGACGGATTCCTTCACCCGCTATGCCCAATACCTGTCCGGCTGAGTCACCGGCCACCAACAGATTATCAGCATAAGTCTTATCTATGTATCCGGCATTGGGCACCGAACCAAGATGAGTCTCCACTATACTGTAAGGCTGTAACTGTCTGGCTATCTCATGATTGCTATTAATAAATGCTTCCAGCAGTTCAAGCGGATTTGCCTTGCATTTGGGTGCAACAATACCGATACCGACTCTGACTCTGTTTGCTCCAAACGGAAACACCCAGGCATAACCTACCGGCGAAAAGATTGAACCCAGCATGATAGCTGTCTTATCCTGCGCCCAGCCAGAAGTAATTATCTCATATTCAGCCCCGTTGCCATAACTGAGAGCCTGATTCTTTAGTCCCATCTTTTTGGCAATTGTGCTGCCAAATCCACTGGCATCAATCACCAGCTTTGCTTTATATTCCGTGTTTATTCCATTGCGGACAGCTATTACTCCGCAGAGCTTGCCGTCTGCCAATAAAGGTTCTTTTACAGTTGTATTGGTCAGGATTACTGCACCTTGTAGCGAAGCCTGCTCTGCCAGATATTGATATACGCCTCTGATATCAATTACGCAGATCTCAGCAGGAGCATAATCATAAGAAGCTGTACTCTTGTTACTAATAAACTGTAAAGTTTTAATGGGATGCATAAACCTTTCAGGAATGCCGAGTTCAAGCAATTCCCGGGTCCAGCTTCCGCCGCTGGTATGCACAGGATAACCTATCTCTAAGCTTTTTTCCAATACCAAAACACTCAAGCCTTTTGCTGCTGCTGCCATTGCTGCTGCCAAACCTGCCGGTCCGCCACCCGCTACGATAATATCAAACTCTTGCTGATAATCCATGCTTCCCATCCATACATTACTTAAAAACTCTCTGTATTATGTACGAGTTCTTATTCACTTTGGTCAAGCTGTGTGTCAAGAGTTTTGTACTTACTTTATTGTTAATTTTGTGGTTGTTATTCTCTTGTTGTCTATCATCAGGGATGTTACATAGATTCCAGCATTAATATTGTTTAAAGTAAATTCGCCCTTGCCTCGTTTGATATGTTTAAGATTCAGAATGTATCTGCCTATTACCTGACCTTTTATATTATGCATGGTTATTGTGGCTGTTTTGATATCCTTAGGAAGCTTACCTTCTACTACATATTCCAGTTTTAACTGCCCTTTCCTGATTGGATTAGGGTAAATTCTTAGCTTAATTGGATTTGTTTCCGGAACTTGTGTTGCGTCCTCGGTTCCGACTAATGTCGTATCTTCCAGTCCTGCATTACCGGCATAGATAAAGACATAGCCCGGGAAAAAAGGATCTCCGGAACTGCTGTTAGGAGCAGAAATGGCAATATCACAATATCCGTCATTGTTATAATCTCCGGTTGAAACTGAATTTCCGAATTGGTGATAAGGCGCAATATCGGGAGAAAACAGAGCCAGGTCATATAAACCGTTGGGATTTGCCCTGCCTAACCATACACCTGCTATACCCTCCCATACATAAGCTTCGAGATTTGTGCCAACTACATCACTATACCCATCGCCATTAAAATCCCCATATTTGTTAAATCCAAAGTAAAGTAAGGGTGGTAAAATATCCGATCCTGTTACCTCGTATTCCTGTGACTCAGGTAAAGTAAGAGAACCCAGTTTGAATTTCACTGTATAGGTTCTGACAGATGGGGGATCTGCAACTATCATATCATCAAATCCATCTCCATCAAAATCACCTATACCATAACCACCGGTGTTAGTTGCATTAACATCCGTAGTTTCCAGCATCATTACCCGGTTGGTCAGATTAAGACCATTATCTCCGTAATATACAAAGCGCCGGCGGGGATGACCGATATCATCACGGGCATAACCAACCATAAAGTCAGGAAAGCTGTCATAATTCACATCTCCTATACCGGTAATTGAGCAAGTACCTGATGTGGAGATATCCGGAACTACCGTAACCATCTGAAAACTACCTCCCAGCATAACGGCAAGGTCAAGAGAGTCGTTGTCGACATGATACCACTTGCACCCGATATCATCATATCCATCATTATTGATATCCCCCAAAGGTTCCAAAGGTTGAATAAAGGGACCCGCCATTCCAGCCGGGACGATTATTTCATGATCAGGGATTAAGTCAGGATTGGGTCCACCATAGTAAAATTGAAAAATAACCTGAAATTGAGAAGTAGAATCTGGATAGTTCTCGGCACTCAACAGGTCATCATAGCCATCCCCATTCACATCTCCAACAGCTAACATTGCATATCTGCTTCGGCTCCATTTAATCAAATCGGGTACAGAGTCAAAAGTCGAACCACCAAAATACACATAAGATCTCCCGCCTTTTTCTTGAGCAACCAAATCATCAATGCCATCACCATTGAAATCCGGAGTTGATAACCAATCTCCAAAGTAGGAATTCGGAGTATTACTGGTGATAGTTTGGATTAATTGCATCTGGTTCTGAGCGCATAATTCCAATGCAATAATCAGTGTTACAAAAAGAAGTAATGCCTTTTTCATATCCACCTCCGGTTAAGAGTTAAATAATAAAACGATAATAATGTTTGTCATGATATGCTGTCAAGAATAACTTGTGAGTATTTTATAGTATTTCATTCTTTTTGTTATAAGTAAGAAAACGCTCCGGAATGCTATTCTACAAATAATCAAAGGTCGTAGGGACATGCCTTGTGCTTGTCCGGAAGATAACCACCATACCATTGTACATCAATATCATCTTATTACGGACAAGCACAAGGCATGTCCCTACGGCTATCATAAAACCAAAAGGATTGACATATCACTTTTACGGACAAGCACAGTTACGCACCAAATATCCTTTTTTGCTCCTACTTGCCCCCTCTTATTCCTTAAACGATACGAAGGATATACAAGACAGATATAAGGGGTATATAAGGGCTTTCCCCTTAGAAACCCCTTAGAAACCCCTTTGATCTCTGTAGGATCTATTAATGAAGAATTGAGAGCTAAATGAGGTATAGATTACGCTTCGCCGTGATAAAGTGTTCTCTTACTTATCCGTTCCTCCCTGTTCGAAATATAAGTTCCAAGATGGAACCTGTTGAGAACCTGTTGGGAACCTCCCGGGCTAAGCCCAGGAGGAACCCAAGAGGTTCTTTCCTGGAATAGTTGTTTATCCCATATTTGGAAAGTGGAGGCATCAAATGAGAATGGAGAACTTAAGAAATTGAGAAGTGTTGGAATCTCCGGGACTCTGCATCGCTGGGTTTTAAAAAAAGCTATACAGCGATTTTATATGTTAAAAGCGTTTGGACAGCTTTGGAAAGCTATCCTACGGGTCGTAGGTTACCTGCCTCAGGTGACCAAAGATTGCTGCGCATTTTATTCAATTCGTTTGGACAGCTTTGGAAAGCTATCCTACGGGCGTTGGTTACCTACCTCAGGTGACCAGGAATGCTGCGCATATTGAATCAATACGTTTGGACAAGCGAGGGAGCTTATCCTACAGTTATTACAAAGTAAGCAAAATACAAAACCGCCTGAAGGCGGGACTACATACAAAAACTCTCTCTGAGACTCTGCGGCGTTGCGGCTCTGTGTTAAAATCACTTTTATTTACTAACAACGTATCCATTCCGCTAAACCGCCTGAAGGCGGGACTACATACTTATACTGTCTCAGCGGCTCTGCGTTAATAAACTCTTTTCTATAGTACTTTCTCTGTGTCTCCGGACTCCGTGTCTCTAAATAGCTAAAACAGCATGTCCTTCGACAAGCTCAGGGCAGGCTCATTCAGGATGACTGAAGCGGAACTAATCTGTATGATTAATTCAGTTTGATTATCTTACGTGATACTGCCTTTCCAGCTTGTTCGGCTTTGATAAAGTAGATTGAGTTGGATACACTATTGCCTTGCTCATCTTTGCCATCCCAATTCAGGCTATTTATTCTGTCTTTGGAGATGCCGGAAAAGAGAGTCTTTACCTTTTGTCCCTTGACATTGTAGATAGAGACATTGAGAGGCTGGCTGGCTTTGGTTTGTCTTATCTCCAGATTGACTGAGCCATTGAAGGGATTGGGATAGACTTTACTAATGAATAAGCCGGCAGAAGGAGTAATTACGGGGTCTTCTATGCCGACAGGCTCGTTAAATAAATCACGGAATACATAGTTCATCAGGGTTTCCACCTGAGGCTGGTACATATTGAACAGCGGAAAACTGAGAACGATGGTTTTTGCGCCAGATTCATACTGATAATACACGCCAACGGGCATGCCGTTCATGCTGCCCTGACTGGTGGAATCGGAATAATCAGATCCGTAATAGTAGATGTTTTGAGCGCTTGCCGTGGCTCCTACAGATTCGATGGTGAAAATATGACCATGCAGAGCATTCAGGGTTTTGAGAGTATCAACCGTCAAAGCAGGAAAGCCTGAACTTTGCGGCAGAGCATATTTGAAACGGGCCTGGTTGATATAAGCTGCGTTTTGAATGCCATAACCATCATGAAAATAGTTGCCTGCTTCAAATGTAACAGGGTAAACATCGTTATTGTCAAACGCCTGAGACGGCAAGTAGGAACTTATCATGATTTTACCGCCAGCCTGGATATACTTGATAATTTCGCCTCTGACCAGATAGGGATAGCTCATGTTTCCTGCATCGTTGCCATGCCAGAAAATAGATGAATAGATACCAATATCGGCAAGCTTGAGGGTGCCGTCTCTTTCGGTATCAAACTGGGTTCTGGTAAAATCATGCAAGACAGAATCAAAGAACTGGTCACTTACTACATCATTGGGGGCAAAAACGGTGTTTCCGCTGTTATTACGTGTCTCGTCGACAATCAGGATACCCTGATTCAAAGTGAGAGCACGGCTACGGATAACTGCTGTCGGCAGGCTTTCATGATTATCAGTATCCACAGTGACAAGCTTGTAATAATAGTAGGTAATATCCTGAACCGTATTATCGGTATAAGAAGTGGAGGTAACCAGATTATTATTGACCGGGCTGTATGTACCGTCCAAAGAAGTAGAGCGGTATAATCTGTATCCTGCAATATCAAGTTCCGGATTAGGAATCCAGTCAAAGTTAACTGCGTGCATGACCGGCATATCAATAAATCCAACCGGTACCTGTGGTGTAATACAAGGTACTCCCGTCACATAATACGTCAGACCTTCATTTCCGTCACTATCTATAGCAGCTACCCCGATATAGTAGGTTGAATCTGCAACCAGATTTGGCACGATAAAGGAGGTTGACGATGTTGTATATTGCGCAGGCTCTTCCTGAGAAACCAGCCGTGAATAGACTTTAAAAGATACTACATCAGATTCCAAATCCTGTGTATTCCAGTTTGCCTGCAGTGAATTTCCGGTACCGGTATCAACTATCTGAATGTCACTAATCTTGGAAGGCATCTGGTCAACCGTTACAGTCATTGCAGTAGAAGCTTTGATGACTTCTTTCACAAACTGGGGATTAATGTTTGCCACGACATCTGTAATTGTATGATAGTTGGGGCTGAAATCGTGCTCATCAAAATAGACAGCAGGATAACCATGCTGCCAGTAAGAATAACTATCACTTCCGGAAGTATTATAATACCAGTACATGGGAGTCAAAGTAGTCTGGGCTTCTGTGACACTGGATGCTAAGATAGCATAATCTATTGCGCCTTCGTAAATATTCAGATTGACATTCCATGACTCGGGCGTTTGAAAAGAGGTAGATATCATATCGTGATTAATCATTAATTTGATGTCAAGACCCTGGTCTTCAGCAGACTGAGCATTAAAATCACTGCCAAATAGACCAAATTCTTCACAGGCAAACGTTACAAAACGGATGGAACACTCAGGCTGGTAGTTATTGGCTTTCATAATTCTGGCAATTTCCAGGGCTGCTGCTGTTCCGCTGGCATTGTCATCAGCGCCGGGAGCAGTAAATAAAGAATTATTGCCGTCAAGAACAATAGAATCATGATGTCCACCCACAACAATGTACTTATTGGGAGCTAAAGTGCCGGGTATGGTAGCAACGACATTGTATTGGTCCAGAGAATCAACCACAAAAGCTTCAGTATGAGCGTTATTTATTCCGAATCTGAGAAACTGGTTTTTAATCCAGTTAGCCACAGCTAATCGATTGGAAGCATGGGCATATCTGGTATTAAAATTTTGTAGATTCTGAATAAACCATGTAATACTGTCAGCATTTACCTGATTGAGGAGATTACCAAAGTCAACTCTGGTAGTCGGATGTGAATTCATTAAATCCTGATGGTTAAAACGTATCTGGTCTTGTCCCAGACGTACAATGGGCATTTCCGAGATTTTTGCAAGTGGGATATCTGAGAGATTAGATTGTAACAGAATGGTTTGGTCCATCCTGGTTATTTCTTTACCCATCTCAGAAGTAATCAGGTTGGCTTTACCGCGCAACATGGTTAGCAAGTACCAATTACCATCCAGAGGATAGGAATCAAGAATGCTATAGGTAGTCTGGGGTATCTCAGTTAAAGCTTTATCATCAGTTTTAACCAGAATGTAGTTTTTACTGGCATATAGAATACTCATAGAAGCTGATAGTTTCTGTAACAATATAGCCTGGTCCGGAGCTTTCTGGTTTTGGGCGAGAGCATTCCGGTCTATGCGAACTAAATATTGAGTGGGATTTGCAGCAAAAGTAATCACTACAAAACTGAAAAGAATTGCGATAAGAAGCAACTTTTTGTTCATAGATACCTCAGATGTATAATAGATTTAATATAGGCACAATCTTTTAACATACCGGCAATGTCAATATCTTTTTCGTCAGATTGACTTAATGTCAGATGTTTTCCTAATCAACCTCTGGCTATCCCGGAATAATTAGTTCAGTTTAATCAGCTTGCGGGAGACTGCTTTGCCACCTTGTTCTGCTTTGATAAAGTAGATAGAACTGGAAACTGGATTACCCTTTGTATCTCTGCCATCCCAATTCAAGCTATTGACTCTGTCTTTGGAAATGCCAGAGAATAATGTCTTCACTTTCTGTCCTTTGACGTTATATACAGAGATATTAATGGACAGATTGGTTTTGGCTTGTCCTATCTCAAGAGATACAGAGTTATTGAAGGGATTGGGATAGATATTGCTGATTGATATCCCGGTTGATGGCATTATAACATCATCTTCATTGGATACCTGTTCACCAAACAACTCATTGAAAACATAGTGCATAAGATTTTCCACTTCAATTTCATTCATGTTATAAAGCGGAAAACTGAGCATAATAGTTTTACCTGTTCCGGTCTGATAATAGACACCAATCGGCAATCCGTTCATGCTGCCCAGATTAGTAGAATCAGGATAATCTGAACCATAAAAGTATATGCTTTCAGCATTATTTGCTGCTCCTATTGATTCAATAGTATAAATATGTCCCTGCAGAGGAGCCAGTGTCTTGAGTGTGTCAACGGTTAAGGGTGGAAAGTCTGAGTTTTGGGGTTGGGCATATTTAAAACGTGCCCTGTGGTCATAGGCTATATCCTGAATGCCAAAATTGTCATAGACAAAGCTACCTTCAGCGTATGTGAATGGATAGTTATTATTGATATCAAAAGCCTGTGAAGGCAAATAGGAACTTATCAGTATCTTACCTCCAGCCCTGATATACTTGCTGATCTCGTCTCTGACTAAATAAGGATAGCTCATATTGCCAAAATCATTACCATGCCAGAGAATGGATGAATAAATACCAATATCGGCAAGCTTGAGTGTGCCATCTGTTTCCGAATCAAATTGTGCACGCGTGAAATCCTGCAAAACTGTATCAAAGAACTGGTCGCTTATAACATCATTAGGCGCAAAAACGCTACTACCTGTATTATTGCGTGTTTCATCGACAATCAGGATACCCTGATTCAGAGTGAGGGCTCTGGTTCGAATAACGTCTGTCGGAAGACTTTCATGATTATCAGTATCAACCGCAACTACTTTGTAATAGTAGTATATAAGGTCTGACACACTGGTGTCTTCGTAGGAAGTTGTTGAAAGCAGACTACTGTTAAGCAAAGCAAAGGGACCATCCGGAGATGTAGAACGGTAAATTCTATAGCCTGCAATATCAAGTTCCAGATTGGCTGACCAATTCAAGATGACAACATGCATATTGGGCATATCATTAAAACCTACCGGAGCTTGAGGGATAACATGCGGAGTTCCGGTCACAAATAACGCTAATCCTCCGTTTCCATCACTATCAAAGGCTTCTACTCCGATATAGTATTGCTGGTCTGTGATCAGATTCGGTATGGTATATGAGGTTGCAGTTGTTGTATATTCAAGCGGGGTTACCGCCAAATCCGGTGTTACAAATATTTTGTATGATACTACATCTGACTCAAGGCTAAAGTCACTCCAGTTTGCCAGTAAAGAATTGCCGGTACCTGTATCATTGATGTGTAAACCAGTAACCAGAGAAGGTGTCTGATCATAGGTAACAGCTACAGCAGTAGAAGCTTTAATTACTTCTTTAACATATTGAGGATTGATATTAGCCACCAAATCAGTTATCGTATGATAATTGGGGCTAAACTGATGTTCCTCATAATAGATAGCAGGATAACCCCTTTCCCAGAAGGCATAGCTATCACTACCGGCACTATTAAGACTGCCCGCATAGGTAGTTAAAGAGGTCTGGTCTTCCGTTATCTCCATAGCAAATGATGTATAACCTTCAAAACCTTCATAAGGCAGCAGTCTGATTAACCAGTTGTCGGGAGTCTGTGTGGAATTGGATATCATGTCATGATTAATCATTATCTTGATGTCCTGCCATTGTGACTGTGCTTCCTGAGCAAAATGCCTGCCGCCATACAATCCAATTTCTTCAGCAGCAAAAGTGACAAACTTAATGGTACATTCAGGCTGATAGTTACTAGCTTTCATAATTCTGGCTATTTCCAGGACTGCTGCTGTTCCACTGGCATTGTCATCTGCTCCGGGTGCAGTAAACAGAGGGTCATTGCCATCGTAAACCACAGAATCGTGGTGCCCGCCGATAACAATTATCTTATTAGGCGCTAAAGTGCCGGTCAGCGTAGCAACAACATTGTATTGAGATGTCTCATGAGCATTGAACTGGTCAAGCTCCGCATTAGAATATCCGAAACGCAGAAACTGACTTTTTATCCAGTTTGAAACCTGCAAACAGTTTGTTGCTCCCACATATCGGGTGCCCATGTTTTCCATTTGCTGAATAAACCAGGTTATACTATCTGCATTTACCTGGTTTAACAGGTTGCCATAATCAACTCTGGTCTGGTTTCTCTGATTCATATTTATTGATGCTGAAAATGACAATGGAGTAAAATTCAGCCGGACATAAGGCACCTCAGTTTCTTTCCCCAGGGCAAGATCAGAAAGGTCTGATTTTATCAGAATGGTCTGGTCCATTTGGGTTATCTCTTTACCCATGCTCTTTGTTATTTGGTTTGTTTTTCCGGGTAATTTGGTAATCAGATACCAATTGCCACTAGCAGGATACTCATCTAAGATGGAGTATGCAGCCCGGGGTATTTCTTTCAGAGCTTTATCATCTGCACTTGCTAAAAGATAATTGGCAGATGTGTAGTATATGCTGATTTGTGGAGAAAGTTTTTGTGTTAATTGTGATAAATTATTAACCCTGAGGCTCTCATACACTACCTTGCGGTCAATTTTTAGCAAGTATTTTGTGGTGGTTTCCGCAAAGGCAGTTGTTATCATAATTACGATTGCAAACAAAATGATAAATCTCTTCATTTTTTACCTCAATTCGTTACTGATTTGAGTCAATTAAGTGCAATTTACATACCAGTCTCTACTTGACTTGGCAGATATACATAACATACAATATAATAGAGGGTTATCCATCAACGCTACTGGATACTCGAGAAAAACAGTACTTACCCGGGAGCAAAACAATATCATTTTAATCATGATATCACAGCCATCATATCATTGTGATATACATCTGGAGTCGTAATAGTGCAGAGCTTTGGGGATAACCTATTGAAATATTATGCCTTTAATTTATGAATATGAATTGGCACAGTGCTTGCAGTACATAACATCAATGAAAATAAACTGGAGGTTTAAATGAAACAGATTACTGTTACTATTGGAATCATGCTGATGTGTCTGATACCAATGCTGCTCATAGCACAAGTGGATTGTACAACAACACAGGATTGTAATAAGATTATAGTTGTTAAAAACACTACCGAGATTCCGGAAATGCAAGAGTTAAGAAAGGATATGAACGAATTGAAAGCGATGAAGGTAGAAATAACTACAAATAAAGATGAAATGGTTAATGACTCGCCTGATGCTCCATTCCTGGGAATCTATCCGGTTGAATTGGATTTTCCCAAAGCTCAGGAATTGAACTATCCGTATAGTTATGGTGTTTTGATAACCGGGATTGTGCCAGAATCTCCTGCCTATCAATTCAGATTGGTTGAAGATGACATCATCATGGAAATCGGTGGCAAGAAAGCCATGAATTTGAAAGAGTTTGATAAATTGAAATCTGCTTACCGTGCCGGTGATGCAGTAGTATTGACTATCTTCAGAGCAGGCGAAGAAAAACGGATAGATTTTGTCTTCGGTGCCCGTCAGAAAAAAGAAATCTCGCTTCCTGGCGAATCAGGAGATAAAGCTGTCACCAAAAAGCTGTCTCCCGGTTATGGTGGAGGCACCTGGATTCCAATGTGGTATCAGGCTGATATGGATGATGTAAATGCATTAATCCAAAGTGTAGGTCTTGAAAAGTTACCTGAAAACGGTCTGCTTACCCAGGGTTTAGGTGGAAAGGGCAATGTGGGAAAAGGTTGGTTCCTTGGTGGTCAGTTAGGCTGGTATAATAGTACAAAGAAAACAGATGATTCCGCCAACCCCGGTTATACAAACTACATGAATTACGACATGACCTTAGGTGGTGTTACTCTTGATAAACGCATCCCAATCACCAAAGGTATTGTCACGTCATTTGGTGTTATGCTGGGTGGCGCTTCTCATACAGTTGAGCTGTTACATACTAATGGGGATTATAACTGGCCTGCTACAGGCGACAATATAGATGATATTCTGGATGGCAACACATACGCAAAGATGAGCCGTGGCTATCTATTGGTACAACCCAGAGCCGAGATTATGGTCAGAATTCTCAGTTGGCTGTCTTTAAGAGGTGAAGCAGGCTATGTTTATGGCTATGCACCTCACAAGGGTTGGACTGTGAAGCATATGGACTCCGATTCTTATGAAATGACAGGTTCTCCTGATACACCTTTCCAGGGTATGACTGTTACTGTTGGACCATGGTTTGGTTTTTAATAAATGATAAAGAATTATAGTATAATTATGCCGAAACAACTCCAGACTAAGTAAAACGGCATAAGATATACTATAGACAAGACCCTCCTGAACATCTCCCGGAACAGCCCTCTTCGGAGGGCTTGTTTCTTTATAGCTTCAGAAGTTTCAGGGTTTTATGGAAATTCGTCGTTTGAACTTTAATTAAATATACTCCCGGTAGTACTTCACGTCTAAGGTCATCCCTGCCATCCCAATTCAAATCAAGTTTACTGCCTTTTATCATGCCACTATGTATTTTTCTTACTCGTTGTCCTTTCAGGTTGTAAATCTCGATGTCAGCATTCTGGTTTTGTTTTGTCTGCCCAAGACTGAGCATTGTTGAATTACTAAACGGGTTTGGAGCAATACTAAATACTACATTATGTACTATCAGTTCATCTTCATTTGCTGTATAAGGATTTAGCACGATAAATCCGGGTTGTAGATTCTGAACGGGAATTGAGCCATAATAAAAGTCAACCGGTGTAATTGTCACTAATTCAACGCTGGAAGTATTTCCTGTTGCGCGAAACTGAAGTTTAATCAGATTACCGCTTCCCATCAATAGCGCGGGGAAATTGATATCTATCGTTAGCGATCCGGGAACACTGCTGTTAACAGTTATCGTAGCATTCTCAGACATACATCCGATTGCGTCATAGCCTTCCCAGCTTACTTTATCTGCCGGATAATTTATAGTAAAACTTGCAGTCAGTACATTCCAACTAGGCATGATAAAAGTAGTTGTGATAGGCATTGTAGCTATCTGGTTATAAACAACATGCATTGCATTCAGAAGATCGATTACTGAATTCTGTGGCTCTGTAATATCTGCCGTTACAATAATAGTCGTCTGAGTAATGAGCGTTATCGGAGAAGTATTAAACGCAAAATCAGTCAGATTAAATCCATAACCACCTGGTACAAAGGGTTGAAATTTTATCTTTAGCAAAGTTCCTGCACCAAAAAGAGCTGTGGCAGAATTGACAGTAAAAGCAATACGCCCCGGTTGGAGAATCGTTGTATTTATCGTAGCACCATCCAACATTGTATTGGTAGTCTCAAAACCTGAATATAGCATATTTTCATAATCGTATTCCATTACAAAGCTTGCGCTATTGATATTCCACTGTGGCAGAATCGGGTAGCTGATTATTGAAACGGGAACATTCTCGCCGACCTGGCAATTGGAACTCTCCAAGGCTAAATGTGCCATGGAAATGTTATAGTTTGATGGATACACATTAAACATAGCGCCTTGATCCCAGTTAAATACGTATCCCGGGTTCAGGTTGCCTGTATAGAAGTATCCATCATTTGAACCAGACCATCCCCAGTTAAAATGAAAATAGTCAGTTCCCTGATAACCGTCACATACAAAAGCGTGCCCGCCACCTTCACCAAAGCCGTGATAATATACAGGTCTGGCATTATCCAATTCAGACTTTAACATCTGATTCCAGGTTGTTGTCGAATAATCCTCTTTACTTAGAAGTTGTATGCCACTATTATATCGAAAGTTCTGGATAAGTGCATCAACGCCATTATAGCTTTGAGCTCCTGAGCCTGAAGGAGAATAGCCCATATCAACTGATACCCCTAAGTGATAAAGAAGCTTACCTACTTCTTCATTGGGTGCTCCGACTGAATTTGGCATTTGTGTCCATTGATAGGTAGTCTGACCAAAATTTGCAGACTGAATTCCATAACTATCAGCATAATAAGAATGTGACCCAACTCCGGTATTCGGCCAGTTCCAGTATTTCATGACCTGAGCCATCGCTGTAGCAACGCAACCGGCATATACATGTCCGTTTGGACCTGCAGCATCAACAGGGCAATACATATTATAAGGCCACCCCTGGTCCCATCTGGTCGTTAGCAATGGCAACAAACTTCTTGTATTATTTCTGCTAAAGTCATTTGCCAGAATCAACCGCCATGCTTCTGAGGTTTCTCTGTTATCTACTCTGGTAGTGACTATTTGCTTAACTTCCTGCTGCATACAAAGTATGTAATCCCTGAATGCAGGATTTTCCTGTATGTTATCTACAACAGTATTAAATCCATACGCCAGAATTGGTATTGCAGCATCATCGGCACTGGTTAAAACAAAACCATCCGTATATTTGAATATATATAGTTGCGCTGTATCGATATCGCTTATTGGAATGATTTCTTCGAATGAGCGTGTTTGATAATCCTGCGGAGCCCATTTATGAGTCCAGTTTGTGGCAGCCTGCATTGCCATATCTTTACTGATTGGTGCTGCCATCAAAATTGTGGCCAAGCAGATTAGGCTGATTAATATGATATGTTTCATAAACACACCTCTTTTTATCTCTTTAAAAATAGCGTGCACGTTCTATTCCATATATTTGGATTACAATGGTGTCCAATATTTTCGTGTTTCCAATATATTTGCTCAGGTTAACCATTTTACAATTACGAAACTAATTGACGGAATTCTGTGCTGTAAAGAAAGTTGTTGCTGATGTTTTGAGCCTGAATAATCATTACTGGAGGTACTTTGAGTAACAGCGAGTTGTTTATGCACTATGTTTGCACAATTGATGAAGCCAAAGAACTTATCAGCAAACACGACAAATTCTGGATTTGCAATTGTGGCTGCAGAGAAACCGGACCTGGCTGTCAGCAATCAAGAACAGATGTTTGCCTGATGTTCTCGTATGAAGGCGGAGCAAGTGGTTCCAATCCGCATGAAATCAGTAGCGCAGAGGTTGATGAGTTATTACATGAAGCAGTAGAAAAAAAGTTAGTAGCCCGTCCTTTCAGAAACTCAGATTTTACTGATACTGATGGTATTTGCTTTTGTTGCCAGGATTGCTGCGGATACTTTCTGGACGGAAGTGAACGATGTAACAAGGGTAAACTGGTTGAGAAAACAGATATAAACTTATGTATCAATTGCGGTATGTGCATTCAATCCTGTTACTTTGGCGTACGCTCAATAGAAAATGGTTTGGCTGTAATTGATAATGAGCATTGCTACGGTTGTGGACTCTGCAAATCAGAATGCCCTGTACAGGGAATCAGCTTGGCTGAAAGGTAATAATCTCTAAACGTAACATATATCCTGCTAAGACACACTTTATTTAAAACTCCGGCTTTACTAAGGTTGGAGTTTTTTTTATTACTTACATCTCCCACAAAAAAAGACGCTGCCCATAAGGCAGCGTCTTTATTGTTTAAATTAAATCTTTGCAGACCTTATTTCATAAGTATCATCTTCTTGGAAGAGGAATACTTACCAGTATTCATCTTAAAGAAGTATACACCGCTTGTAACTTTATGATTGTTATCATCGGTGCCATTCCATTTTACATTGTAGTTTCCGGTTCCCTTGGTTTCGTTAACCAGGGTTTTTACTTTCTGACCCTTAGTATTATAAATCTCTACAACTACAGGTTGTTTTCCACTTACTGAATAGCTGATAGTGGTTTCAGGATTGAATGGATTGGGGAAGTTGCCATTCAAAGCAGTTGCAACTACTGGAGTGGTTGGGTCTACGTTAGCTACTAAGCCTAAATCCATTACAAAATCATCAACCATAAATACAAAGGCATCGTTGGATACGCATTGGATACCGACACGGATATTTTGTCCAACATAAGTTGCAGGAATATCATATGTATACAGAGTCCATGCTATTGGAGCGGAAACGTAAGCTGCGCCTGAAATAAAGGTGAAATTAGCAGGTGCAGTTCCACCGGTTGAAACACCAACTTTAAATCTCTCAAGCCCATAAGTATCAACAAGTGTACGAGCCCAGAAACTGACTGTTGCACCTGTGCCGATATTAGTAAACTGCTGAGAAATCAACCAGTCGTTATTCGGAGGGGTTGTTGCAGCAATACATGCAGCAAATTTATTGCCACCATGAAGTGCCCATGTTTCAGAAGTTATTGGAGGTGTTGTTGCTGTTGGTGTAAATACTATGAATGACATAGCTGCAGCAGCACCCGGGAATGTAACACCGGTAATAGTATAAGTTTCAGATTGGTCTACATCAACATTAACCCATGGAGCAAAGTCGATTGCGAAATCAGTATATGTTTCAAATCCGTCAGTAATAAGAGTTGAAACAGCTAAGTTGAAGTTAACGGTGGTTGTCTGTCCGGTAACCACAACTATTCCAGCCTGTGAACCAGTTGTATAGCCTGGTGCTGCACAGGTAACAGTATATGTCCCGGCAGGAACCTGCATAGAATATGCACCTGTTCCATTGGAAGTACCAGTATATGTCCCGGCCGTTACTGTTGCACCGGCTATTACCACGTTGCTTGTATTACGAACGATACCTGAAAGTGTACCAATCTGTGTAATTTTGGGAATTGAGTTTGATAATGAAGGTGTGGAATACACATTACCTGTGTAAACAGCTTTAACTGCCCATCTGTAAATACCGTCTGTAACTGCAGGAGTACCAAATTGGGTATCACTATAAGCTGTTGCAGTTATTGGATTTTGTGTTAAAACAGACCAGGCAGCTTCATTAGCTTCCTGACCTTCAAGCAGACGCCATACTTTGTAACCGATAAGTACGCGGTCATCTCTTACTGATGGGTTATAAGCTGTTGTGATTTCTATTGTAGGATTGTTTTTCACTCTTGGTGTAGCAATTCCATTATACGCAATTTTTGCATGTGCAGATGGATTGCCCAGATTAATATCAGACAACACAACAGGTTGTTCTGTATATGATTTTGATGCTGGTGCAGGAACGCCTACAAAGAAGTCATCAACCATAAAGATAAATGCATCATTAGATACACATTCGATACCAATTTTTACAGACTGACCAGCATATGCTGTCAGTTGGTATGTATATTGGGTCCAGGTAATAGGAGCTGAAACATAGGTGGCACCGGAAATAATTGTAAAGTTTGCAGGTGCTGTACCTGTGGTTGAAACTCCAACTTTAAAGCGTTCAAGACCATAATCAGCAGTCTGTGAACGTGCCCAGAAAGATACTACTCCACTTGCGGGAACAGCAATTTCAGGACTGATAACCCAATCGTTGTTAGGAGGTGTTTCAGCTGCCCAGCAGAATAGCATTTTGCTGCCACCATGAGGAGCGCCAACTTGATCTGTAGAGGCTGGTACTGTTGTACTGGGGTTGAATACCATATATGACATTGCACCATATTCACCCGGGAAATCAAATCCATTGAAACCGTAAGTTGTGGAAAGGTCTACATCCACATTTACCCATGGAGCGAAATCTATTGCAAAGTCTGTATACGTTTCAAAACCGTCAGTAAAATTCTGAACATTAGGATTAGGAGCTGTCCAGGTTACGTTGACGTTATTACCGGCAACCACAGCTTGTACGCCTGTTGCAGGATAAGCCATTTCGTTTACTGTTACTGTTCCCATATTATAGTTCGTTGCACCAACTGTTACTGTTCCTGTTGCAGGAGAATATCCGGCTTTGGTAACAGTATAGTTATAGGTCTGATTGGCAAATACACCTGTGATTGTGAAGTCACCAGATGCATTTGTTGTTGCAGAATAAGGTGCCATGCCTGTAAGAGCAATAGTTGCTCCGGCTACGCCAACAGTTGGAGCGTCGCTGCCAATGACATGCCCTGTAACATTAACCAAAGGAAGTGAAACCATGGCAAAATTCAAGGTAGCTGTCTGGCTCTCAACTATAGTAATAGGTAGAGTCTGTGTGTTGTATCCGACTTTGGTACATGTAACTTGTTGCGCACCTTCTGTAACGAAGGGGAAGTTATATGTTCCGGCTATGCCGGTAACTTGTGATAACTGAGTTCCGTTAACAGCAACTGTAGCACCTTCAAGAGGTGTTCCACCACTGGTAATGGTTCCGTTCAAAGCTCCAAAGCCGTCTGTTACGAAGAATAAACCGATATTCGGTCTGTTTATATTTACTGTGCCGTTTCCGGTCGGAGCTGTTGTATCAGCTGACCAATTCTGGTGTGAGCCAACAGGACCGGTAGAATATCTGAAATAAGGATAAGGTGTTACACCGGTTCCTGCATAGTTAGTTTCTACCATAACTATCAGGTTGCTACTGGTATATGAATATGGAGTAGCAAAAGTAAAGGTAACCCAACCTTCAGTACTAAATGTATATGTGCCTTCCTGCATAAGAGTTGCATCAGCAATCATGGTTGCCCATGGAGCAGCAACTAAAGCAGCATCTTGGGTAGTTTTTATTAATATTCTATAAGGAGCTGCACCGGCAGCTGTGGTACCACAATACCATTTTACAGCTGTTAAAGCACCTGCTAAACCTATTTCGGTTGAGGTATAAAGAGACGCATCGCGCTCAAAACCCCACCAAATACCAAAAGGCTGACGTTGTAATAAAGTACCTGTTCCGATTTCAACAAGTTGTACTCCTGCAGCCTGAACAGCTACAGCCAGATTACCGGTAATGTCGTTTAAGTTGTTCTGGTCACCGGCAAGTACAACCTGACCAAATACTGTTACAGGTCCGGCTACGGTGAATGTATGATTGATAGTGACAGTAAGAATTTCATTCGGTTGAATGGTGGGTCCGGCTACAGTTTCAAGTACTGTTACGCCACTCATCAATTTAACGGAATATGTTGTTTGGGGACTGGTGCCTCTGTTACGGACAGATATTGTATATTGAGCTGAAGTGTTTACAGCGGGACCTGTAGCACCAGTAATTGACAAAGCCTGTAAATCATTAGGTACAGCTACAGGAGGAGAATATGTAAAGATTAAGCCATTAGCTGGTAATACTGTGCCAGTTAATGTGCAAGATGCATCGTTAGCAGCACCGGCTGATGTTGCTTGCCAATCTGTTGTTGTTGTACGGTTTGCAAAATCTGTGACTGCTGGACCGCGAACTCCAACCTGTGTAATTTCAGCAGTAGCATTTACAGTGAATGCACCATAAGCAATAGCTACTTTGTTCAGAGTTTCATAAAGTTTAATTTGGAAATTGAGGTTATCGCCTGTACCGCCGGTACCGTATTTTTTGTATGCCTTCCATTGAATGACACAAACACGGTTTGGAGCTGTTCCGGTAGTTTCAATGCGTAAAGATGAAGCAGCCTGAGCCTGAATATCAGTTCCTAAGCCGGCTACACGATTTGTAAGCTGTTCGGGTGTAATAACAACTGATGTGCTTAACGGGTCATATGAGCTTGTTGTAGCCATGTTCACAGCAGTTGCGCCTAATGCGGATTGACCTAAGGTAATCCAGCCATTGTTGCTAACGGCTATTACATCAAATACTGCATCGTTAAAAGCGAAATTAAACCCGATTGGGAAACCGGCACCGGTATCGGTAAATCCCCCAAGTGGAGCTGCAGGATCAACGAATCTCTGGTCATCAGAGGTTCCATCGCCCAAAACTGTTCCACCGGAAATCTCGGTGTAAGTACCAGTTGTTGCTTGAAAACTGTAATCTGGTAATACCGCAAACATTGGCAGCGAAAATACCATGATTACACAAAAGATCATCGCAGTTAATAAAGATTTTTTCATAATCTTATCTCCTTTTTCTTATGTATTTTTTGCAATCTTTAGTTTAAATTTATTAGCACCTTAACCCTGTCAGATTTTGTGCTTCCCTTTTCCGAAAATTTTCCCTGCACATCAGTGCAAAGCTCAGATTATTATTCCAATCACACCGCTATGCGCGACATGAAAAGCACTTAGACAATTATAGACACTCTATCTTAAAGGAATTATGATACAATTCCAGTCAGAGCCATGATTGCTTATAGGTTATATTTCTGTCAAGAAAGTTTTTTTGTTTTATGGTTTTGATGAGGATTTGATGACCTAATCTACTCAAGATTCCTCAAAATTATCTTGTTGTCTTGCTCTGTTATCAGGAAATGCTTACTCAATTCCAATTCACCTGACATCAGGTAAATAGCTATCTTGTTCTCCAACTCTTTCTGAATTAATCTTTTTAATGGTCTGGCTCCGAACTGCGCATCAAAACCATTGATGGTCAGCCAATTAATCAGTTCCTCAGAGAATTCCACCTCAATGTTTTGTTTTTCAAGCCTCTCTTTAAGAATATCTAACTGCAGTTTCACAATCTCATGTAAATGGGCGTGATTTAATCTATGGAATATGATGATGTCATCCAAACGGTTGAGAAACTCAGGTCTGAAGTGCTGTTGAAGGATTTGCATCAACTGGGGTCTGAGCGTTTCAGGGTCAGCATCTTCCGCTTCAAAGATGAGTTGTGAGCCGATATTACTAGTCATAATGATAACCGAATTCCTAAAATCCACTGTCCTACCCTTTCCATCTGTCAATCTGCCTTCATCCAATATCTGCAGTAGAACGTTGAATACATCTCCATGCGCCTTTTCGATTTCATCAAACAGGATTACACAATAGGGTCTTCTGCGTACAGACTCGGTCAGATAACCGCCTTCCTCATAACCCACATAACCGGGGGGAGCGCCTATCAACCGTGCAACTGAATGCTTTTCCATATATTCTGACATATCCACCCGGATCAAAGCTTTCTCGGTATCAAAAAGAAACATAGCCAAAGTCTTTGCCAGCTCTGTTTTGCCTACTCCTGTTGGTCCCAGGAAAATAAACGAGCCAATAGGTCTGTTGGTATCACTCAGTCCGCTTCTGGAACGCCTGATTGCATTGGCTACTGCGGAAATGCCCTCTTCCTGTCCGATTACCCGTTTGCCCAGGATACCTTCCAGTTGGATTAGCTTCTGCATCTCGCTTTGCATCAATTTGCTGACTGGTATTTTCGTCCACTTGGATACAACTTCTGCAATCAATTCCTCATCCACCTGTTCTTTGAGCAGATGTTCGGTATTAGGAACAGATTTTAGTTTTGTTTTGAGAGTTTCCAGTTCTTTTTCTTTTTCAACTAATGTGCCATAGCGCAACTTTGCCACTTTCTCATATTCACCCAATCGCTCCGCTTTTTCAGCTTCTGCTTTGAGATTATCAATATTTTCTTTCAACGTGCGGACTTCCTGCAAATAAGCTTTCTCGTTTTCCCATCGTGCCCGCAGCGTGGTTCTCTGCTCGGTCAGTTCCGCAATTTCAGCATTGATTTTGACCAGCCTTTGTTTGGACATCTCATCTTTCTCTTTTTCCAGAGAGAGTTTTTCTATCTCGAGCTGGCGAAGTTTTCGTTCTACTTCGTCGAGTTCAACCGGTAGCGAATCAATCTCCATTCTGAGTTGAGCACAAGCTTCATCAATTAAGTCTATAGCTTTATCCGGCAGAAATCTATCGGCAATATATCGGTTGGACATTACAGCCGCAGCTACTAAGGCATTGTCGGTAATCTGAACGCCATGATGCACCTCATATTTATCGCGAATGCCGCGTAAAATGGAAATCGTATCCTCTACCGATGGTTCTGTCACGATTATCGGCTGAAATCTTCTTTCCAGAGCCGGGTCTTTTTCTATATACTTGCGGTATTCATCCAGAGTCGTTGCTCCGATACAATGCAGGCTGCCTCGTGCCAATGCAGGCTTGAGCATATTGGATGCATCCACCGCGCCTTCAGCAGCTCCGGCACCCACTACAGTATGCAATTCATCTATAAACAGGATTATCTGTCCGTCTGATTTCTCCACTTCCTGCAAAACAGCCTTTAGTCTTTCCTCAAATTCTCCCCGAAATTTAGCGCCAGCCAGAAGTGATGCCATATCAAGCTCCACAATGTCTTTGGTCTTGAGGTTTTCCGGCACATCCTGCGCTATTATTCTTCTTGCCAAACCTTCCACAATAGCAGTCTTCCCCACTCCCGGTTCTCCAATCAAAACAGGATTATTCTTTCTGCGGCGGGATAAAATCTGGACTGTGCGCCTGATTTCCTCATCCCTACCAATCACAGGATCAAGCTTCTCCTGTCTGGCTAAACGGGTTAAATTACGGGAATACTTATCCAATGCCTGAAATTTACCCTCAGGATTCTGGTCTGTTATGCGCTGATTACCACGTAATTCTTTCAAAGCTTTGAGAATGTTATCGGATGTAACTCCAACTGAATTAAATAATTGTCCTGCTTCTTTGCCTTTATGTACCAGAGCCAGTAGAATATGCTCCAGGCTGATATACTCGTCCGTCAGTTTTTCCGCTTCTTTTTCAGCCTGATTGAGAATTGCAAGCGCTGTCTGCCCCATGTATTGCTGACCATCGCCTTGTATGCGGGGTAATTTATTCAAACCTTGCTCCAGTTTTTCCTCAATCAGGTGAATCGGAGCTTCCAGCTTCTGCAAAACAGGTAGCACCAATGAGTCTTCCTGATTGAGCATGGCTTTGAGCAGGTGCAACTCTCCTATCTCCTGATGATTATATTCTGCTGCCATCTGCTGAGCCTTTTGTAACATCTCCTGAGCTTTAATCGTAAATCTTTGTAAATTCATAGTTCCTCTTAATTGGCTGGAAATCCATATACTGTCTTTCTTACCATAGTGTTATGATTACAAGATAGACACAATAGAATTTGTGTCAAGAAATATATTAGCAGACTGCGCGCGTGCTTGCTAATATATTGCCATATCCTGATTGAATGCTGTGCGAAGCTATATTATATACTAACTGACTATATGTTTCATACCACTTTAATCCTGATTAATCTCTTACTTCTTCTTCCCTCCTTTTTCGAAATTTGAGTTCAACGACGGAACCTGTTGAGAACCTGTTGAGAACATCCTGGGCTTAGCCCAAGAGGAACCCAAGAGGTTCTTTTCAGGAATAGTTGTTTATCCCAAATCTGGAAAGAGGAGGCAATAGATGAGAATAAAGCTTCGTCCTTCGACATGCTCAGGATGACAATGGAGAATAGAGAGACGGTAACACAAGATAGCGATACGTTTGGTCAAGCGAGGGCGCTTAACCTACGAGTAACACAACAGTAATATCTACTTAACCTGCTTTAATCCAACTCTGTACAGCACTCTTACCTTGGTCATTACTGTTATTTCGGGAGCATATATACCGCCGTATGGCTCAGGTGTATCTTCATAAGGAACAAATTCAAAAACTCTTTCCTCTTTTGTAACTGTGTTCATAGAAGAGGACCTACCACCCTTATAATAAGCATTGGAATATACACCATCCTGCGTATTCCAGGGTAACTGGTCAAAAGGTTCCTCGTCAATCAATTGGATATCAGTGATAGTGACACCCAGAATGCGGGAGATAGTGTCCCTTTGTTCGCAAATACGATTAAACGCAACTTCACGCGCCTGTTGTTTTGCCTGAGCCTGATTATCGAGAGAATAGGTGATATAGCTAATATTATCTACTTTTTTATCAGCCAGGATGAGAATGGCATCGTCAATTTTGGTTAAATCCCGTAAAGTAACCGTTGTCGTAAGGGATGTTTTGTAATCTTTTTTATCGGAGAAAATAAAGGAACCATAGTTTTTACCGGTGGCAAAGCTTCCTGTAGCAAAGCATTCATTGCCAATGCCAATCTGGTTTAAGGAGCTTGTGACTTCCATAACCTTTGCCTTGGCTTTGGTAACTGCATCACGCAAAGAAGAGCCATAGCCCTGGGTATAAAAAGAAAATACTGCTTTATCTGCTTTCAATACTACCTTACCACTTGCTTCCAGGCACAGATGATGGTCGGGGAAAAAGATTTCTTTCCCTGTTTCTTCAGCAAAGAGTGTCTGGCAAAACAGAATGATTATTAGTAATGCATAAATCGGTTTCATGGGTCCTCCTCAGACATTTGAATAGTTTATTTCTTTTTAACTTTGGTTGTGTCTATCTGTGTCACGAAATTTACTGTATTGGTTTCAAAGAGCGGGATAGCCAGTTCATTATTCACGGGATTGATATAGATGTCAGCAGGAGACTGGACAGTTTCTTTAATTTTAGTCCGGGCGGAGAAGTCCTGTTTGAATTTATGAATGGTTTTATCCATCCAGCTTGAAACGAGCCATGTACCATCCTGTTCCCGGGTAATGCCATCTGCCATTGATACTTCTGTATTAGGAATTGATTTTAACTCTTTGGTTTGGAGATTAAGTATCTGAATGGAAGCATTGGCACGATATGATACTATATATAGTAAAGAAGTGGAATCCTGTTGTACATAGTAGAGTCCGTTGGGACTTTCCAAGTCCTTATGTTTAAAGGTATCGCCTTTTTGATTGGCAGGATTGAGCATCACAATGGAGTTATTCTTCATGTCACTGGCATATATCACGTTATCAGGAGAAACCGCAACATCATTCAGATAAATAGCGCCGGGAACATTATAACGAAACGTCTCTTTGCCATCCTTCAGATTAAATCCTACCAGTTGAGTGATGTCTGTAACATATAAAGTGTTGCCTTCAATTGCCATACCCTTGGGAGAAATCAGCTTGGTTTTATTGAATATGGAGAATTCCTTTTTGTTTTTGAGAGATAGGATGTATCCGCTGCCGGCATTGGAAATCAGATATTCATTGGTAACAGGATTCCAGACTACACTTTCCGGATTTTTGATAGTATATGGGTTTTCCTTTTTACAGGAAAGAGCAACGGCGGAGATAATGAAAAGCAGGATAATCAGTTTACGCATGAGCGACTCCTATATTTCAATGTAGAGTAGCATTCCAATGCTGCTCAGGGACAGTCCATATTTAACTCTCGTTTGAGCAGCATTGGAATGCTACTCTACAATTAAGTATCAATAAACTACAACAGTTTCCAGACTGTGCCGTCTTTGGTATCTTTTACTTCCAGACCCAAAGCTATCAGTTCATCCCGCAGCTTATCACTGGCAGCCCAGTCTTTATTCTGACGGGCAAGATTACGCTGCTGTACCAAAGCTTCTATCAGCTTCAATTTCTCAGGGTCAATAGCCTGGGTCAGGTGTGCTTCAGTATTCTGGAAAAAGCCGAGAACACTGCCAAGCTGAACCATTAGTTTAGCTGCTGCCTGACGTTCTAACAATGCTGTAGTAGTATTTTTAGCTTTACCGACTAATTCAAACAGGATAGCCAAAGCTCTGGCAGAGTTAAAATCATCATCCATTGCTTCATTAAATTCTATGATATATTTGTTTAACTGTTCCGGTAATTCTATCTGTTCAGGATTTATAGTTAGCCAATTCAGGTCAGACAAGGCAGTGTAGAAATTCTGTACTGCAGTCTTGCTTTCCTCAATCAATTCCCTGTTAAAGTCTATTGGGCTACGGTAATGCTTGGACAGGAAGAAGAAGCGGATAGCTTCGGCATCATAGACATCCAGGATTTCGCGGGCTGTGAAGAAGTTATTCAGGCTTTTGGACATCTTTTCTCCCTCAATATTGAGGAAGCCATTATGCATCCAGTAATTTGCCAAAGGCTTACCTGTCGTGGCTAAAGCCTGGGCGAGTTCGTTCTCATGATGCGGAAACATCAAATCAGTACCACCGCCATGAATATCAAAGGTTACGCCCAAAAGGTCGCGAGACATGACTACGCACTCTGTATGCCAGCCGGGTCTGCCTTTTCCCCATGGACTAGACCAGCTTGGTTCACCGGGTTTGGCAGCTTTCCACAAAGTAAAATCAGCCGGATGCTGTTTATTTTCATTCTCTTCCACTCTGGCACCAGCTTTCTGGTCATCTATCTTCTTACCGCTGAGCTGCCCATATTGTGGCAGTTTGGTCACAGCAAAATAGACATCGCCGCCACTTTCATAAGCAAAGCCATTGTCTACCTGCTCTTTGATGAGATCTATCATGTGCTGGATATACTCAGTTGCTTTAGGCTGAAAGGTCGGTCTTTTTGTGCCTAAACGTTCCACATCATCCAGAAAAGCCTTGGTATATTTCTCAGCCACTTCAGTGAATGGAATATGCTCTTTGATGGACTGAGCGATAATCTTATCTTCTATATCGGTAATATTCTGCACATAGGTAACTTCATAGCCACGGTATTCCAGATAACGCCGCACCACATCAAACGTGATAAAAGCACGGGCATTACCGATATGGAAATAGTTGTAAACAGTTGGTCCGCAGGCATAGAGCTTGACCTTGCCCGGTTCGATGGGCACAAATTCTTCCTTTTGGCGGGTCATAGTGTTATAAATACGCATTTCTATTCTCCATCACCATGACAACACGGTGAAAGCAGTGATTCTGCTGTTTTGTTTATAATTAACCACGTTAGGCTGATATAGGGCATCCACAGCTTCTTTGGGATGATGTTCCACGATAATCAAGCCTTCGGGATTGAGCAGTTCTTTATCTTTTATGAGTTTGATGGTTTCATTGACCAGACCGTGATTATAGGGCGGGTCAAGAAAGATGATATCCCATTTTTTGTCTGTTGTGTTGAGGAAGGCGGCTACTTTCTTGCGGTGTACATGGCAGTTCTCGCCGCATTTGAGCTTTTCAATATTCTTAATCAGAATAGTGAGCGCTTTATTGGAAAACTCAACAAAGTCAACCCATTCAGCTTTTCTGGACAGTGTCTCAAGCCCAAAGGAGCCTGTGCCTGCATACAAATCCAGAACGCGTAAATCCTCATATTCCTGATACATGGAAAAGATAACTTCACGCTGGAAATCAGTGGTGGGTCGGGTAGTATTACCCGGCACAGTAAACAGATGTGTGCCTTTATATAGACCTGTGATGATACGCATTTCAGGAAGCTTTTGGTTTGGTGCGGGTTTTCTTAAACAGCGGTATTTCTAATTGGGTGGACGCAGCTTCGAAGTGCGGACACTTAATCAGTTTCACGTTACCTGTCTGTTTGCAATCGTTTAAACAGCGCTGGCAAAGAGTATTATGTATTACACCGGGTTTGTCTTTCTTCATTCGTCCTTATCGGTTTTGGCAGAAAGATTAAAGTCCAGAACAAGTTGCAAAAAGTCCTTGATTGACATATTACTGAGCTTATTATCTTTACCGTATCGTTTTATCATTTCCACTGCCAGTTCGCCAATCGTGGTTTCAGCAGTATTTGCTTTGGGTTTAGCATTGTTATCAGCAGAAGTGGATTCAATTTCTTCCAGCATTGCTTTAAGTTCATCTTCCGGATTAAGTACGTTTTCAGCAGGTTCTTCATCATCAAAGACCACTTCATAACCGGATATGCCATCAGAGATTTGCTGTTGTATTCTGGAGAGATTTTCAAACGCAGAATGATTCAATATTTTTAGATATGCCAGTTCTTCCGGAGAAAACAGTTTTTCAATACGAGGGTCATATTTTTGATTAGGGTCACTCAGAATGTGCATTTGCAGGGATTCAATCTTTTGCCTGATAGCCGGTGATGTATCTGTCTGACCAATCAGTTCATAAGCAGCCAGAGCATCATAGAACTGGTTCTGTTCTTCAAACAGTTTGGCAAGCGTGAGAGTGGGCTTCCAACTTTGGTTAGTAGTATCTGATTTCATAATGACTCCAATCTTTTAAAGGCTAAGCCTGTGACGATTCTTTTCGAGTGTTTTAGCCCCGATGCCTTTCACATCAAGCAATTGCTTGATAGAAGTAAATTTGCCTATCTCTTTACGATAAGCAATGATGGCATCAGCTTTCTTTTCACCAATCCCGGAAAGGCTAATTAACTCATCTCTGGAAGCAGTATTCAGATGAATAGTACTTTCTGTATCCTCTGAATCATACTTCATTTCACTATGTTCCTTTTTTGAAATGTTGTCAGTTCCGTCAAGCTCTTGTTTTTGCACAACCTCTGAGCCTTCATTCTTAAATACCTCAGAGACATTAATATCCTGTAACTTTTGTTTTTCTGTCACTCCGGCACCTGAAGTACCAAATGACAGTAACATAGGCTTCATCTTTATATAAGTTTTAGGACCAATGCCTTTAATATTGAGTAATTCTTCCGGCGAATCAAATTGTTTTACAGAGCGGTAATCGAGGATATCCTTGGTTTTCTTTGCACCTACTCCCGGTAATAATTCCAATTCCTCTGCGCCGGCTGTTCTGATATCTATCAGGATTAGTGTATCCTTTGCAACAGCTTCTGTCAGAACCTGCTTATTCTGTTCTGCCTTCTCAGCATGCATAACAGAGACACCGGTATAGTGCAAAGCCATGCCGGCAATAAGAAAAGCCCCGAGATAGGAAAGGATTGTCCTCTCATCTTTAGTTAAATAGTTAGCCAAAATGTTTTTAATCAAGCCTGCTTCACCACGATGTAGACAGCTGAGCTTTCAGCATAGACATTGCCGTCTTCATCAGCCAGAAGCGCTTTTGTGTGCAGAGTTCTGGATTTATGTACTGTGATGGTACCGGTTGCTTTTACTCTTTTCCCGATGGGAAGTGGTTTTCTGTAGCGTATATTCAAATCAGCGGTAACGGCAATGAGATTTTTGCTCAGGATTATCTTTGCCATTACTTCATCCAAAAGAGTGGCTATTATTCCGCCATGGATAATTCCATTATATCCTTCAAAACCGGCAGGTGAGTCAAACCAGGTCCAGGCTGAAACGTCATCACACTCAAAATCAAGCTTCATCCCTACGGGGTTAGCTTCTCCACAGACAAAACAATTGGCATATTTGATTTCTTTCATAAGATACATTTTACAGAATGTATCTAAATAGTCAATTAAAATTATGGGCTTTCTTTTATATTATCTGAGTAACTTATTTGTCTATGGTTTTCCCATTGTAGAGACAGCTCTGGCAAAGACTTTGGTAAAATCGTTATAGAAAGCATATAGCATCAGCATAAATAGCAGAGCAACCCCGATATTCTGCAGAATAATCTGTGTCTTTACTGATAAAGGTTTACCTCTCACACCCTGAATTATCGCAAACATGATGTGTCCGCCATCCAGCACCGGTATAGGTAAAAGGTTCATTATCATAAGCACAAGACTGATAGCTGCTATAAACATAAACCAACTCGTCCAGCCTTTTTTAGCAGACTGAGTGCTCATTGAATACATCATTACCGGTCCGCCGACAGAGTTCTTGATGGTCTCAGGATTACTGACAATTTTATAGAGTCCGATATAGTTAATAGCAATAAAGTTTACGGTCGTATTAAAACCATATTTTGCTGCTGTTGCCGGTGGATAAGATTGAATGTAGGAAACCGGCATCTGCTGAGATATTCCGATTAACCGCTGCTCCTCATTCAAAGGATTCTTTTCCAGGGGCAAGCCTTTATTGATCACATTCTTACCACGCTGAATGGTCAGGAAGACTGTATCATCAGTGGCTTTAGTTATTTTTTCCCGCATATCATACCAATCCGTAACCTGTACTGAGTCGACCCCGATTATTTTATCTCCTGATTTGAGTCCGGCGCGCCAGGCCGGCATTCCGGGATTTACATCTCCGATTACCGATGACACAGCAGGTAATAAATCGTTGGATATGGAGTCAGGACTGACGGCAGGGATTGTCATGTTAATTTTCTTATGGTCGCGTAACAATTCTATACTGTTTTGTTTATCAGCTTTCAGACCACCCAGAAATTGGTACCAGCCATTGATAGGTTTGTTATTCACTGAAATAACCGAATCACCCGGCACAAAAACCAGATTGTACTGACCAGTCGATTTTCCGATAACCGGACTTTGGTCTTCTACCTTACTCGGAAACATGAAGGTCAGACAAAATATGAATAAAGCAAGCAATAAATTGGACAATGGACCAGACAGAGCAATGATGATTTTCTTCCACCAACGGGCATATTGAAAGCTATCAGGTTCTTCCGGTGCATCTGCTTCCAGAGCTTCGCCTTTCATTTTGAGATATCCGCCCAGGGGAATCCAGCCGATACGGTATTCAATCTCATGTCTTACAAACTTAAATAAAGGCTTACCAAAGCCTATGGAAAAAGCTTCCACTTTCACACCGCAAAGCCTGGCAGCTATAAAATGTCCTGCTTCATGCACAGTAACCAATACTCCCAGAGCAATCAAAGCCAGTAATATATCGAGCAAACTATCTCCCAGCGTGTTTTCTATTGTTACAGAGCAACTATTAAAAACGACCCGGCGGGTCAAGCATTTAATCCTGCCGGAGTAAAATAACATTGACAAAAACAGAAGATGAATCTATCTATATATGATATCTGTAATGGTATGAAAATTGCACTCAATACACAAATACGGTTTGTAATACAGGAGTCAGAATGAAAAGCATAATATTAGTAATCATATTTAGTATTTTTTCTATACTATCCGTTCAGGCCTTGCCGGATTGTTATCATACTTACGCTGAAGTAGTTGCTGAATTGCAGCAATTAGAGATTGATTATCACGATTTCGCCAAATTATATATTATCGGTTATTCCCAACAGGACAATATCCCGATTTATGCGTTAAAGATTTCTGATAACCCGGATCAGGAAGAAGCAGAACCCGCAGTTTTATTTATTGGACAAGTCCACGCTGAAGAGGTTATGGGTGTGGAAATTACCATGCGTAACATCAATGAAATCCTACTAAATAACTTCGAACTACAATATGGTGTTTGGATTGGTCAGCTTGAAATGTGGTTTATCCCTACTCTTAATCCGGAAGGACATAATGTTGTTTCAGCCGATATAGATGAATCTTATAGAAAGAACAAACATGATATCAACAACAATGGCATTTTTGACTTTAATCCCAATGTCGGATTCGATGATGATGGCGTTGATATCAATAGAAACTTTGGTTGTAACTGGGTTCATGGCGATACGCTTTTTGCACCTCCCACCCCCTCATCATCTGAAGCTTATGATTATTACAGGGGTGAGGCTCCCATGTCTGAACGCGAAACTCAGGCTTTTAAAGCGTTCTGCGATGTGCAGAAACCTGTTTATTGCATTGTCTGGCATTCTTCCAGAAGCCTCAATAGCGGTTTGAACGAGAAAGTCTTCTATCCACTCAATTGGGCTGGTGTGAGACCGGCTCCTGAGCTTGACCGCGGACAGCAAATCGGAGAAGGAGTAGCCCAACAAATCATCAAAGAAAATGGTTCTACTTATTATGAACCTTCTGCAGCTTTAGGAAGAAAAGGCGGGATTAACGATTGGATGTACCAGCAATATGGTACTCTTTGCCTTGTCATAGAATGCTGTAAAGCGCCGAATATCCAACCCACAGACTCTCTGATGAATGATACGATTGACCGTTGCTCCAATGGAGTCAGATGGCTATTGGAAAGAGCTTTGGACTCTTCAGAATTGGACTTAAATTCCATGCTGACCGGCACAATTAAAGATGCAGTAACTAACCTACCCCTGCAAGCAGAAATCATTGTCGAACAAAAGCAAGCGCCCTGGTTTGCTCCCAGAAAGTCCGACCCTATACTGGGCAGATACTGGCGTCCGATTATGTACGGCACCTATGACCTGCGATTCAGAAAGAAAGGTTACTTTGATTTTATCACTCTGGGGAAAGTAGTCAATCCCAGCTCACGAACTCCAGCCAATGCCAATCTGATTCCACGTCCGGCTGCTACTATCAGCGGTACTGTCTTCAACAGCAATACACATAGTCTCATACCCGCAAAAATCCTGCTCTATGATGTGGAAAACGATACGCTGATTACCAATGGAGAATTCATCCTCCACACCTACGAAGGCAATCATCGGATTGAAATCTGTTCCGAAGGATATTTCCCCTATATCGATACTCTGGAAATTGCATCCGGCGTGCAGAATCTGAATCTCAACATAGCGTTATCACCGATAAATGCAATCTTCACTGAGAATTGGGAAAACAGCACAAGTAACTGGTCTTTCGATGACCCCACCAAGCCCTGGGTTATACAAAACGTATTAGCGGTAAATGGTCATGCCATTACTGACAGTTGGGGTGGAAAGGGATTCTATGCAATGAACTGTAATACATGGATGAAGACTAATAATGCTATCCTCCTGCCTGATTCAGGACAAACTATGCTTACTTTTGATGAGCACCTGTATACAGAATTTGTCTATGACAGCGTACGCGTGGAAGTTTCCACCGATAATACTGTCTGGCATACTGTCTATAGCAATGCAGGACAATATGACTGGTGGCATCCCGTATATGTTCCACTTACACAGTATGCAGGACAATCACTGTTTTTCCGCTTCAGACTGACAGACCATTCCACCGATGAAGACCTGACCGACCCGGGCTGGACTATAGATAATATTCAAATCATTTCCGGAACCGCCACTCACACCACAGAAGGTCCTATTATCACTCCACCTGTGACTGCGTTATATCCCAATTTCCCCAATCCTTTCAATCCCGAAACCAATATCAAATTCAGTACAAGCCGTGATGGTGAAGTCAATATCGATATCTATAACCTTAAAGGACAAAAAGTCAGACAGCTTACCAAAGAAATATTTAAAAGCGGAACCCATTCTCTCAAATGGAACGGTCTGGATGATAAAGGTAAGGCTGTTTCCAGCGGTATCTACTTTTGCAAAATGCACTCTGCCGATAAAGCCAAAACCCTCAAAATGGTGCTGATGAAGTAATTGATAGCTGTGCTATCCTACTGGTCGTAGGTTACCTGCCTCAGGTGACCAGGAATCCCTTTTCTTGCTCTTATGTTCTCCATATGTGTTGTGTTTGACACAGGGAGTCATCAGGGAGTCTGCAGGGAGTTTGTAGGGACTCGAGTCCCCGATGAGTTCCTGTAGAATCTCTTTTGAATCTTTGAAAAATCCTCTGGCCAGTTAAGGAATAAACAGGAGATTAAGAAGGGATAATAAGCAAATAAGTATAGAGAAAGAGTAAGAAGAGTAATAATAATTTAGTAATAATCAGCTAAGAGCACCTATGTGTTAATCCCAGAAGGATGAAACGTATTAACGACGGGCTTTAGCCCGGCGCATATCCCCCAAAATTGAGTGCCGTAGGTACGATACATTATTGCCTCTTATCTGGTATTGAATTGTGCCGTCCTACCGGACTCATGCGTTCTATATCTCTGACCCAGCACTAACGTGCTGGGTTACATAGTAACGTCCTACGGACTGAGAAAAGAATCCCTTTGCGGTCATTGCGTCTTTAGCGTCCTTTGCGTTAAAAGAAAGCCTACGTATGGAAGTAAGAGGAAAAATTCGTTTGGACAACCGAGGGCGGTTATCCTACAGTTATAACAAAGTAAGCAAATAACAAAACCGCCTGAAGGCGGGACTACATACTTATACTATCTCTGGGGTTCTGCGTTAAAATGCTTCTCTGCGTTAAAAATCTCTTTTTATAACACTATCTCTATGTCTCCAGACTCCATGTCTCTAAAAGCTAAAACAATATGGATTTCCGCCTTCGAGGCTGCTCTTCCTTGTATATTTTCTACAAGTTTCTTGCGCAGGATTAGAATGCTACTTTAAATAGTACTTTAAGGGTAGAAAACAATGCGAAAAATAGTACTTACAAAAAAAACCTTTACTAAATATATGGTTTCAGAGATTGTGCGATGCAAGAAAAGGTGGAGGTAATATGCCTTTTAAGTCCAGACTTATATGTGCAACAGCAGTTCTGCTCTTTGTTTGTGGAGCGCTTTTTGCAGTTGGTGAGACAATATATGACATCCGCGTTGTAGGAAATCAAAACATTGAATCTTCTTTAGTGATATCAGCCATTTCATTACGTGTAGGCGATAATCTTGACCCGGAAGAAGTATCCAAATCCATTAAAACTCTGAATAATCTATCAACTTTTTCTACAGTGGAAATGACTACGGAAACCTACCGTAACGGTGTGAATCTGATAGTTACCGTAAAGGAATACCCGATTGTTGAAGAAGTCAAATACACAGGATTCTCAGTGGTTAAAAAAGATAAAATAGATGAACTTCTGACGCTCAGAAAAGGCAGTTATTGGTCACCCCAGCTAAAGAATGAAATCACCCGCAAGCTGCAGAAAGAATATCTCGGCAAGGGTTATCAGAATGCTGAAATTACTGTTGCTGAAACTCCGCTTGATAATAATAAAGTAAGCCTTGTTGTTCATTGCACAGAGGGCAAACGCGTTACCATAAAATCTATAACTTTTATCGGCAATAATCAGATAGAATCAAAGAAATTGCTCAAACGCATGAAGACCAAAGCAGTATCGCTGTTACGTTCAGGTCGGTTTGAGCAGGAAAAATTTGATGCAGACCTCAAGAGTATCACTGCCTTTTATCAGAAAAACGGCTTTATCGATGTGAATATTTCCGATTGGGAGCTTGAACCCATAAATGAGAAATCTTTGGCTTTAACTATTACCATAGATGAAGGCACCAAGTATAAATTCGGCATTTTAACCACGACCGGTAATCTGCAATTTACGTCAGAGACCATTATCTCCAAGTTTTCCCTGAAAGCCGGAGAACCTTTTGACCAGGAGAAATTTGACTTACAGCTTCAGAAAGCTTATGCCCTGTACTTTGAAGAGGGTTATATTTATGTGAGTATTGAGCCGGAAAAAATCAAAGCCGGGGACTTGCTGAATATCAATCTCAAAGTAACTGAAAACACCCGGGCTAAAGTGCACGAAATCAAGATTACAGGAAACCGCAGAACCAAGGAAAAAGTAATCAGACGTCAGCTTGAAATATCTCCCGGAGATTATTTCCGTCAGTCACAGGTACTCCGTTCACAGCAAAACATCTATAATATGGGCTTCTTTGAGCCGGACATCAAACTGGACTATAACCAAATCAATAATAATGGTGATATTGACCTCAATCTTGATGTTCTGGATAAATCAGCAGGTTCTGCTAATGGCGGAGTCGGATATAATACCGCCGATAAATTTGTAGGCACACTCAGTGTCTCCCAAAACAATTTGTTTGGTAATAACTGGTCAACCAGTGTAAAATGGGAGTTTGGTGGAAGCACTCAGAACTTTGAATATGACTTTACCAATCCCAATCTGTATGACACCGATATACTGCTGGGCTTTAATCTTTACCATACCAAAAAGGCATGGAGCAGTTTTTATTACGAAATCCAGACTCAAGGTGCATCAATTCGTTTAGGCCAACCGCTGCCCTGGGTAGACCGTTCCAGATTTGTGCTGGGTTATTCGCTTTATGCCAAGAAATACAGAATTACTGATATGTCTGCCATTCTGGAAACACCTACCACCTATCAAAACCTGATAGAGCTTGATTCTCTCGGAACTCAGCTTACAAGCTCTGTGAACGCCACAATCAGCAGAGATTCACGTGATAATGTGTTCTTCCCGACTACAGGTTCTCAGCTAACCCTGTACTCTGAACTGGCGGGTGGTCCTTTTGGTGGTGATTTTGATTATTACAAGCAGATAGCTCAAATCAGTTGGTTCATTGAAACATGGCACAAACTTGCCTTAAGAACCAAGTGGCGTTTTGGTTATGTTGCTGCCTATGGGCAATCCAGTGATGTACCTCCGGATGAAAAGTTTTATCTGGGTGGAACCGGTCCTGATGGTATCCGTGGTTTCCCTGACAGATCAGTCAGTCCTGCAGGTGGTGGCACCAGAGAGATTATCTTCTCCACAGAACTGGGATATCCCATCGGTGGAGACCAGGTAATCGCACTCGGATTCTTTGATGCAGGTAATAGTTATAATAAGCTGAGAGAATTTAACTTTCTTGATTTTAAGAAAGGAGTTGGTGCAGGTATCCGTATCCGTAGTCCCTTTGGTCTGATAGGCTTTGATTATGCCTATAATCTGGAAGATGGAACCTGGGAACCACATCTGCAATTTGGCACAACGTTTTAATAATACTCCAAAACCCATAACTATGGAGTGATATACATAGTATAATATGAAATATAAGCACTTATTCGGGCCTGTTGTTTCGCGCAGATTGGGCATATCCCTTGGTGTAGATGTAGTTGCTTACAAGTATTGCTCACTAAATTGCGTTTACTGCGAAGTGAGTAAAACAACTCATCTGACTCTGAAACGTAAGTCTTTTTTTGATGTTAACGAAATTACTGCAGAACTGGATGACTTTCTGGCTACTAATCCGGCGCTGGATTATATAACCTTTTCCGGTGCAGGTGAACCAACCCTGAACCGTGATTTGGGAGAAATCGTTTCCTATATAAAATTCCATTATCCCACATACAAACTTGCCCTGATTACCAATAGTACGCTTTTGAATAACCCGCAGTTACTCTCGGAAATCCTGCCTTGTGACTTGATTGTTCCATCTCTGGACGCGGTTTCAGAAGATGTTTTCAAACAAGTCAACCGCCCGATTGATAAGCTTACTGCTCAAGACATTATTCAGGGTCTTATGACATTGCGAAAAGCATATCCCGGGCAAATCTGGCTGGAAATCTTCATAGTACCAGGTATAAATGACCACCTGGAAGAGATAGAATTATTAAGAGCAGCAGTGGAACAAATCAAACCGGATAAAGTGCAGATAAACTCACTGGACAGACCCGGTGCTGAAGAATGGGTCGAGCCTGCCATCTACCTCGCTCTGGAAGAAATCCGGGCAATTTTGAGCGAAGGAAATAGTATACCCATTGAAATCATCTCCAGTACTCACCAGAAAAGTTTGATAACTACTGTTGAACAGAATGTAATGCAGGAATTGATTGCCCTTATTCAAAAGGAAGAATACTCTAAAGAAGAATTATCCAAAGAACTACAAATACATGTGAATGAAGTCAGCAAAATCCTGCAGCATCTTGCTTTGCAGGATAATATATCAGCCCAACGCAAACAAAAAAGCATTTTCTACAGGTGGAAACCATGAAGATTGTAGCAATCGTAACAGCCGGTGGAATGGGACTCAGACTACCGGGAGAAGTAAAAAAACAATTCAGAACACTGGATGGGAAACCTTTGCTTATACATTCGCTTGAACCTTTTATCCACCACAAAAAGATATCTGAGGTTATCGTTACGCTTCCTATCGAAGATATTGATTCGTTTAAGGCTTTATCAGCAGAATATTTATCAGCAAAAGGAAGGAAAAAAGCGCTGAACTTCTGTATCGGTGGACTCAAGCGTCAGGATTCTGTGTATGAAGCTTTAAAAATCTGCCCTGCAGATACTGATATAGTGCTTATCCATGATGGTGTGAGACCTTTTGTTACAACAATGCTGATTGATGAACTATTGAGCCTGGCACATGATTTTGGAGCTGCTATCCCGGCAGCGCCTGTGAAGAATACCATCAAAACAGTAAACGGAAAGATTATTGACCATACCCTGCGCCGTGATAAATTACTCAAGGCTTTTACGCCACAGGTATTCGGCTATCCATTGATAATGAAATGCTATCAACGTGCTATGACTGAGGGATATTATTCCACTGATGATGCTTCTCTGCTGGAGCACTATGGTTATAGTGTGCATTATCTGCATGACAGCTCTCCCAATCTCAAGATTACTGATGAATTTGACCTGTTTATGGCAGAGCAAATCATCAGGTATAATGCTATTAATAAAATCTAAGGAATATAGAATGAACAAGTGGACAAAAGGACTCTCAGACCTGAAGCTACGCATCACAATTCCCGTTTTGGGATGTGGTTGCGGGGTATTGGGTTTGAGTCTGGCAAAAGTATCAATCAATTTGGGTCAATATGCATCGACCCTGCTAAAAGCTTTGGAATATCGCGGTTATGACAGCACCGGCGCTGCCTTTCAGGATGATAATCAAAACGTAGTTCTCCTGAAAGACGTCGGAGCTCCCAGCACACTGGTGAGAACTCTGGGTATAGAAAACCAGAAGGGAAAGCTCTTTTGCGGTCAGGTACGCTGGGCTACTTTTGGCTTTGTTAACAAAGTCAATGCCCAACCCCATGAAGTTAAATGCAAACGTCATATCTATGGCGCACATAACGGCAATATCACAAACACAAGAGAATTGAAATCTTTCCTTCTGCATGAAGGTCATAACGTGATGTCCGATAATGACGGCGAGATGCTTGTGCATACAGTTGAACATTACTTTGATATTGAAATGAGTAAAAGCGGTAATCCCGAGAATGGAGAATCCAGAAAAACCTGTATGCGCAGAGCCATTACAAATGCATCAGAGATGATAATCGGCTCGTATGCCGCAGTAATTGTAGACCCGATAACCGAGACAATGTGGGCTTTAAAATCCGGCAGCAGCTTATATTTGGGAATTGGTACTCTGGAAGAGCAGAGATTTACGCTTGCTTCATCAGATTTGACTGCTGTTCTACGCTTTACAAAAACCCTGATTCCCTTTCGTGAGGGCGAATTTGTAGAGTTTTTATCCGATACTTATCAGCTTTACGCTCAGAAAGATTTACGCTTTAAACGGCTTAATCAGCCTGATGAAGTTTACAAAGTTCTCGATAAAATTGAATCACATCCTGTTTTTTCCAAACTCCGGGCAGAAGATGTGGAGCTTTTACCGGAATTTAACTATTTTATGGAGCAGGAAATATATGCTCAGCCTGAATCCACAGGTAAACTCATAAAACTGTTTCAGGGTGGTTCCAATACCGGCAGACGTATGCTGGAATTTCTTGAGAAAGAAAACTTATGCTTAGACTTTACTACTCTATTGAATGATATCAAAAAAGCGGAAACATTCGAAGCCAAAAAACAACTGTTAGACGCTTTCGATGCATCCCCGGCAGCTGATAGCTTTTATAATTCAATTCAATCCCGGTATGGCGCAATCTTTGATGAAGTGGTGAAAGAAGATTTTGAGAAGAAGTACTTCTTTTCCAACAATAAAAACATCTTCATTGAATTGCTAAATCATAATTTCGATAAACGCAAACTACTCCTTGCTAAAGCGCTTGATTCCCTGGATGAACACGAGGATGTGGAAGAATTTGACAAGAGTGTAAAACACTTTATGGAACTGGTCAAAACTACGATGCTTAATAACCGTAATGCCTATACAATAGCTTGCGGCACTTCTTTTCATGCCACCAAGGTTGCAGCTTTGTTCTTTAATGAGATAGCGGGATTTGAGATAATTCCCATTCTGCCCGGTGATTTCAGAGGTGAATATTCCAATTGTCTCAAAGATAACGATTTGATTATCGGAGTATCTCAAAGCGGTGAAACCAAGGACTTAATCGATATCTTCAATGATATAGACCAGACCAATCTTGATATCCGTAAAGTTGTCCTGGTAAATAATATGAATAGTACTTTGGGTCAGGAAAAGAGTGACGTTGCCATACCGATACTCTGCGGACCTGAAATAGCAGTGCCGGCAACTAAAAGCTTTATGAATCAGATTACCCTGTTTTACTATCTCGCTATCAAGATTGCTGAGATGAAGCTGGAATTTTTGAAAGAAACTAATGCCTGCCGTGATATCTGCGCAAAATATGAAGCAGATTTGCTTATGCGTCATAAGACCTTAAACGATATACCGATGCTACTGAAAGAGACTCTGGAGACCACGAAGGACTCCATTGAATACGTAGCAGGTAAGATATATATGGAACCTTCTTTGCATATTCTCGCTACCAAAATAAGCGGGGTTGCCATGGAAGGAGCTCTTAAGATACGCGAGACTGTACTAAACCATGCTGAAGGCAGAGAAGCCAGTGAATTTAAGCATGGTCCCAATACTATCCTTGGCAAAAACACAGTCTTTGGTATGAAGCATATCCGCAGTATGGTGCGTTTCTATGGCAATATGATAGATAAAATTGACGAGCTTGCTTCACAACGGGAAATCTCCAGGCATGAGACCAAAGAAATTATCAAGTCTTACGGCAATTATATGTTTAGCCGCAATATCCCCTTTAACCTTTCCGCTCCGGCTACCAAGCTGTTTCAGGAACTGGTGAGAGACTATGATTTTTATGAACCTCTATACAGAAACTACCCTCTGGTCTATGTGACAGGTCCTGATGAAAGAGATGTAAATCTTACAGTGTCGCAAATCAATACTCACAAAATCAGAGGCGCTGATACATACATTATTGCAGAAGAAAACGATAAACTGCTCAAGAATGTCAGTACCAATCCCAATGAAGGTTCTTATTACGGATGGGGATATATTACTCTGCCCAAAACAGGTGACAGCCTGATGACCTGCTTTTCTTCAACCCTTGTTCTACAACTACTGGCACTCAAAATGAGCGTGAAGAAAATGACTAAGCTCGACCGTCTCAACATGATTGATCACGGAGTTCATCCTGATGTGCCAAAGAATGTTTCAAAGTCAATAACTGTGGATTAGTATGCGTATCGGCATTGGATATGATGTTCACCGCTTGGTACCAGCCAGAAAGCTCATTCTGGGAGGGGTTGAAATTCCTTATAAAAAGGGACTTCTGGGGCATTCAGATGCCGATGTATTAATCCATGCTATCATTGACGCAATTCTGGGTGCAATGGCATGGGGTGATATCGGAAGCTGGTTTCCCGATGATAATAATGCTTACAAAGATATCAACAGCCGGTTTCTTCTTGAAAAAGTAATGACAAAACTTACTGAATCCGGTTGGGAGATTGGCAATCTGGATTGTACTATTTGCGCTCAGCAGCCTAAACTCAGACCTTTTATTGATGAAATGCGCATTAATCTGGCAGCAGACCTGGCAACCGGCATAGACAATATCTCCGTTAAAGCCACAACAGAAGAAGGACTTGGCATTTCCGGAAGCGAGGAAGGTATGTCTGCCACAGTTATCGTCTTACTCGCTAAAAAAGTAGTGTAGCATTCCAATGCTGCATAAAGCGTGATTAGTAGTGTATCATTCCAATGCTACATAGAATAAAAAGTTAAGTAGAGTTTATTATGAAAGCATTTGCAGTAATCGGATATCATCATACAGGCAAAACCACTGTGGTTACTGAATTGATAAAATCGCTAACTACCAAAGGTTATAAAGTCGCAACTATTAAAGATATTCATGCTGAAGCTTATCAGGCAGACACTGAAGGCTCCAATACCTGGAAACATATGCAGGCAGGAGCTGAAATGGTCTTTGCCAAAGGACTGACAGACAGTACATTAATTTTCCCTACATCTCTTTCCCTGAAGGAAATCATTCAGCTTATCCATTGCGATTATCTCATTATTGAAGGCATGAAAGAAGCTCCTGTACCTAAGATTCTTTGTGCAGAAAGCATAGAACAATTGGAAGAGCTATATGACGATACAGTTATTGCAATTTCCGGTAAGATAGCAGCCCAAATAAACAATTGGCAGGAACCTCCTGTCTATGATATTTCACATGATTGCGAAAAACTGACTAACCTTGTATTAGAAAAGGTATTTGAAATACTACCCGTAAATGATACAGCCTGCTGTTCTGCCTGCGGACTCAGCTGCTATGAAATGGCTGCTGCTATCCTGAATGGAGAACGTATACGTTCAGATTGTAAGACAGATTTTCCGGCAGAAGTCACAATTAGAATTGATGGTAAAACACTTACAATTGTTCCTTTTGTGCAAAACCTGCTCAGGGATATTCTGAAAGGGTTTATCCAAAACCTCAAGGATGCAGACCCCAAAGGAAATATAACGATAGAGATAAAACAACATGATTGATAACAATGATACTCTCAAGAAAGAGCTTTTCGCAGGGCATGACCCGGATATGCTGGCTGTATGGCAGAAAGCAACTGTCGGTATCGCCGGAGCAGGAGGTTTGGGCTCAAACATTGCCATAGCTTTGGCAAGAGCAGGTATCGGAAGACTGATTGTTGCTGATTTTGACATCGTAACCACTACCAATCTGAACCGACAGCAGTTCTTTCTCGACCAGGTCGGTCTTCCCAAAGTGGAAGCTCTCAAAACTAACTTACAAAGAATTAATCCGTTTTGCGAAGTAGTTATATTTAATGATAGAATTACTTCTGACAACCTGGCTGAAGTATTTGGTTTGTGTAATGTGCTCATCGAAGCTTTCGATGGAGCAGACCAGAAGCAAATGCTGATTGAATCCTGGCAGGAACTATATCCCGATAGAGTATTAATCGGAGCTTCCGGCTTATCAGGTTATGGCAGGAATGAGCTTATCAGAACAATAAAGCTGGATAATATCTATCTTTGCGGTGACGGAGTAAGTGAGTTAATGCCCGGTATCAGCCCCGTAGCACCAAGAGTGGGTATCGTCGCCAATATGCAGGCAAATCTCTGCCTGGAGCTACTGATAAAAAGACCTTAGTAATAATTCGCTATTTATAGACACAAATTCACAGAGACATAGATTAACAGTTTCACCATTCAGTCCATATCGTTTATTATGTCCATCGAGTCCATAACCAAAAAGAAAGCCCAACCCGAAGGCTGGGCTTTAGGAAGATAATAAGCCGGATTCTGTCCTTTACCCAAAGGTAAAGTAATGTCTATTCCTCTGTGCCGGAGCTTGCGCCAGACCATAAAGGTCTTCATCGCTGACCGGCTATAGCTGCCTACCCGAAAGCATAATCGCGCGAGCCGCGCTGAGCTTCCCTATTTGGCATTGCACCGGATAAGGCTTTCCTGTCTAACCCTGTCACCAGAGTTACCGGTAGTCTCTTACACTACCATTTCACCTTTTCCCTATTCTAAATTCAGGACAAGCACAAGGCATGTCCCTACGTTAGGATAAGGTAGTTTGTTTCTGTGGAGCTGGCTCTGCTTTTCAACAGGTTCCCGTTAGGAACTATCCTGCCCTGTGGTGTCCGGACTTTCCTCTACTAATGGCACTTACGGGCATTACTGACCGTGTTACCAAGAGCAGCAGACATTTAATCTTCCCTATATAAATCAAATATAACTACTCGTTAGAAGTTTCTTCTTCCTCAGTTTCTTCCATTACTGCAATTTTTTGCATAAGAATTCTACCGCAATTCTCGCAACTGTGTATCTTTTTCATCAATTCCAGTTCAATGCGGATCTGAGGTCTGATAATGAAGCCACAACCGCCACAGGCGCCATTGAGGTTTATAGCAACCGCTACATTGTTTTTATTTTTAATCAATGTACCGTATTGTTTGACCAGGGCTATCGGCAGAGTGCGGGCAAGTTCATTGCGTTGATTACGCAATTCTTCAATCTTGCCGTCAAGCTTGGATATCTGTTGCCGGAGGTCATCCTCTTTTTCGCTCTTGCGTTTCTCTGCTGCAGCCAATTCACTTTGATTGGATACAAGTTGTTTCTTCATCTCGGTTTCTGTTTCCATCAGTTCCAGAAGCAATGATTCAATATCATTGTTTTTCTGCTTAAGGTTGGCAATTTCTCCATTAAGAGCTTTGTATTCCTTATTAGTCTTGATATCAGCCAATTGAGTACCATATTTGTGAATCAGTTCATTGTTATGTTTGATATCATTCTCGAGTTCATTCTGCTTTTTCAGAATACCGGTTTTAACATTGTTAGTCTCGTTTACCTTTGCAGTAGCTGCTTCCACGTCCTGAATCAGGGTGTTTAACTGTTGAGGCAGGATTTGCTGCAAATCTCTGCAACGCCCTATCTCATCATCAAATTTTTGCATCATGGAAAGGGTTCTGAGCTTCTCTATCATATTGTTACTCCTTAAATAATAAACTGATATCCAAAGCTTTGACAGAATGTGTCAAAGCCCCGCTGGAAATGAATTCTACACCGGTATTTGAATAGTCCATAATATTGGTTTCGTTGATTCCGCCGGATACTTCAAATTCGACTTTATTCTTATACTTTTTAACAGCCTGCTTAATGGTGCGGATATCCATGTTGTCGAGCATAACTCTGTCCACACCTGCTTTAACTGCATCTGCCAATTCGGCGAGATTTGTAACTTCAATCTCAATCTTGTAGGTAGTGTTGTGTTGTTTAACCCGATTGATGGCATCAGTAACTCCACCGGCAGCACGAATATGGTTTTCTTTAATCAAAATCATGTCGTAGAGTCCGCTACGATGGTTATAACCACCACCTATTCTGACTGCATACTTTTCCAAACGGCGTAACAGAGGTGTGGTTTTACGTGTATCAAGGAGTTTGACTCCTGTGTTTTCAATTAGTTTAGTCAATTGATTGGTTTTGGTAGCTATGCCACTCAGACGTTGGATAAAATTGAGAGCAGTGCGTTCTGCTTTAAGAATTGAGGAAGGGTCACCTTCAATACGCAGGATTTCATCCAATGGCTTTACTTTATCACCATCTTTACGGTAGATAGTAGTTTTGAGCTCACTATCAAGCAGTTTAAAAACTCTGATGGCAATGTCCACACCTGCCACAATACCTTCGGCTTTGGCAATCATATACGCTACTGTGTTTGTGCGAGCCAAATCCAGGTAGTTCGTAGTAATGTCGCCGTTCCCAAGGTCTTCTTCAATCGCCTGAAGGATTATTTCGTCCAACCTCATTTTCACCTCTATAAACAAAAAAAGCATCTACCATAGAGGTAAATGCTTTACATTTATCTGTAATTATTATTAGTTCGTTTTAGTTGCAAAGAGCCAATCACGTGCATGGTTCTCCTTATAGGTGCATGAAATTTTATATTGACATTTTTGTCAACAAAAATAATTGCCATAAAGTAAGTTAGAATAATTAGGATGCTTAATGAAATTGATATTCCCATCATCTTTCTGGATTGCTGCCATTATACTGATATGCGTTCCCCAGCTCTCTTGCACCAAGCGGTTATCTAATGTCTATCCACTGGGTAAATCATACTACAATGAAGCCAGATTGTGGGCTGACATGAAACAATTGGCACAGAGTAATCCTGATTCTGTTGCCTTGCTTACTCTGGGTGTGACATCAAAGGATAATAAACCCATATATGCTCTTCAGATTCAGACAGATTTAGAACGCACCCCCGTTTTGATTGTCGGTCAACATCACGGTGATGAAGTAGTTGGGGTCGAGATTGCCATGGAGCTTGCCAAACAACTTATCAATGGTAAAAACGATGCTGATATCAGACAATTGCTTAGCAAATATGCCTTCTGGATTGTTCCCACCCTTAATCCGGAAGCCTATGCCATTGTTACTTCCGGCAAGCACGAATGGAAACGCAAAAATAACACAGATACAAACAACAATAAGAAGCTCGATATTTTAACAGACGGGGTGGATTTAAACCGCAATTATCCAACCTTCTGGAAGCTTGATAAACCATTACCTGAGAGCAATTTCTTTTACAAAGGTGCTTCCGCCGCATCTGAAAATGAAACAAAAGCCATTCTGGAACTGGCTTCCATGCATCAGTTTAAATATGCCTTCTTCTATCACAGTTCAGTTTCAGGTTCATTCAATGAAAAGATATTTCTCCCCTGGCAGGATAAAACGAAAAAGGCTATTCAGGTGGACTTTACTGCAATGAGAAATCTTGCCGCAGTTTATGCTTCTTCAATTCCAAAGGATTATATTCCGGGCAATTATTCTGTTCATCCCGGCAATACTTCCAAAATCGGCAACTCCCGTAATCACTTCTATTATACATATGGCACTTATGCTTATGATATTGAAGTCTGCGGAAAAAACAAATCCGGCATTGGCATTGTGCACCCTGTCCCGGAAACAAAAAACATGATAGCCCGAAAGAATGTTCAGGCTCTGATTAGTACCCTTCTTTATCTACAATAATTCCGCTTCTCCTGACAGTTCCACCAATTTATCCTGTTTAGCTGTTTAATATTAATAACAACGCGAAGTACCCCTATCTACATAAACAATATGTTAAGTAATAGCAATAAAGATTGTTAGCAACATCCCGCATATTAATAAATGAACGATGTAGTATTACATCATGACTTAGGCTGATGTGATATAATATTGATGCATTATCAGAAAAGTGATTTCTTTGCCAGCATGTTTTATCTTCTTACTATATATGGATTAAACTGCGTTTGTTGTCACCTTGAAAAACACAACTTGTTTGGCTCATAGTTTGCGAATATATTATTTACTAGGAAATAAATAACCGGCTTCAGGTTTGAGGAGACTTATTATGGGAACACAACAGATTCTATTAATCGTACTTAGTGTAATTATCGTAGGTGTGGCAATAGCTGTTGGTATAACGATGTTTGGTAACCAGGCATATAACGGAAATCAGCAAGCGTGTGCCAGTGAACTTCAAGGTTATGGATCATTAGCTATCCAGTATTACAAAACCCCTAAAAGCCAGGGAGGTGCTGGTCAGGATTCAACCTTTGTTACTGTTGCCAAAGTTGCCGCTTTTTTGGGCTTTATTGGTCCGAATGACAGTCTGCAGAATCCCAGTGATAATGGAGAGTTTCGCGTAACAAATGTTTCCGGTACTACTGTTACACTCAAAGGATTAGGTAAGGAAATGAAAGCAGGAATGTATCCGCTTATTACTACTGTTATATCTCTGGCAGAAGGTACAATTTCTTCCACTGTCAGCGCAGCTTCATCGTTTAATTAATCGTTGCAGGGAAGATATGATACCTTCCTTTTTTACAAATCTGGCTCACAAGTAGCAAATGATGTAATATAGCACTCTCATTTGTTAATTTGCGATACATATTTACAACATCTCAATCCAATCTTGATACCCTATCTGAGTTGTAATTGTATCTGTTACACATTGGAAAGCTTACATATAACAACACTTATTGCCTGTACCATGAAAATGTATTTCATTTGGTATATAGATTGCTTAAATATACTTAAATTCTTTTTGATTATTAACAGTAAATTATGACACTAACAAAACAAGGTTAGAGGAGTATTAACTTGGGAACACAACAAATTCTATTAATAGTTCTTGCTGTTATTATTGTCGGTGTTGCTATCGCCGTCGGTGTTACCCTGTTTATCACCCAAGCTTATAATAATAACCAACAAGCTTGTGCTAGTGAGCTTCAAAACAATTACTGTACAATATCCATCCAATATTATAAGACACCCAAAAGTCAGGGAGGTGCCGGTCAGGATTCAACTGAAGTAACTGTTGAAAAAGTAGCGACATTTTTAGGCTTTCTGGGACCAAACCACAGTTTAATGAATCCCAGTGATAATGGAGAATTTCGAGTAACAAATGCTTCCGGAACTACTGTCACACTCAAAGCTCTGGGTAAAGAGCTTAAAGCCGGAAAACACCCCTTAATCACTTCTGTTATATCTCTGTCTACCGGAACAGTTGTCTCAAATGTTTCGGCTGCTACTTCATTTAATTAACTCATTTGCTGATCATAACGGGGGATGCTTTTACGGCTCCCCCTTTTTTTTACCATAATTAGTCCTTTCATCTCATTTGTAATAATCTTGTTAGTAGCCAATTTATAGACCGAAGACCGGAACTCTCATTAATGCTTTGCTTAAATAACGGTAATCTCTATCTAAATCCTGCTCATTCAGTAATGGTAGCGTAACTCGATTGATACATCAGAGATGACATGTTAGCTTTCACTTGCCTAAAATTGCAGGTTTGATAAATTGTACTTGAGGAAATATATGACAGATATTACGCTGAATAAAGTTGCAGAGCTTGCCATAGAGACGGGGCGGATTGTTTTAGAAAATGGTGGAGAAACACACCGGGTAGAAGAAATGATGCACAATGTCTGTTCAAGCTTTGGGTTTGAGAAAAACGAGAGTTATGTGACTCTGACCGGGATGTTTTTGACTCTGAAATCTGAAACAGGCGAGATAGTCACTGTAATCAAACGCATAGAAACACGCCAGGTGGATTTAGACAGAATCAGCGCTATCAGTAAACTGACCCATGATTTGAAAAAGCGCAACTGTGATCCAAAGAAAGACCCTAAATATAATCCTATGACTTATGATGAATTTAACCAACGTCTGGATGATATCAGAGCAAAAAAACAGTATCCGGAATGGGTCAAGTATCTTTGCGGAGGAGCAACTCCCGGTTTCTTCTGTTTGTTGTTTGGCGGAGGCTGGCTGGAGTTTAGTGTAGCTTTTGTCATGGGCTTTGTTATCACGATAATCCTAAAATACCTGACAAAGTTACATTTGAATGCATTTCTATTAAATGCCATCGGAGCCGGATTGGTAGTTTGGTTTGCCAAAATGGCCGGTCTTTACGTAGGTTATATGAATATAGATAAAGTAATCATCGGCGGAATAATGCTACTGGTACCCGGACTATCGATTACCAATGCCATCAGAGATACAATGGCAGGTGATTTAGTTGCGGGAACTGCACGCACAGTAGAAGCTATGTATATATCTGCTGCGATTGCCACCGGAGCCGGCTCAATGCTGAAACTCTGGTCTCTGTTGGTTTGAGGTGATGTATGTTTAGTGTTGTAAATCATCTCTGGTTGATGCAGGTATGTTTCAGTGGCATTGCAATATTGGGATTTTCCATCCGTAGTAATATCTATGGAAAAAAGCTCATCTTTACCAGTCTGGGCGGAGCTTTGAGCTGGGGACTATATCTGATGTTTCTAGCCTGGTCAAATTCATTACTGCTTTCAATCTTTTTGTCAACTGCATGTGTATGTCTGTATTCCGAACTGGTCGCAAAAGCATTTCATGTACCTGTGGCAGTTTTTGTGATTTGTGCTATCATACCCTTGGTGCCCGGCAGCGGACTTTACTACTCAATGATAGCTTACATCGGTGGCAGAAGTTATGAAGCTCTGACACTAATGGGCAATACACTGATGATAGCAGGCACAATATCTGTCGCGATTGCGCTTGTGTCTTCCCTCGCCAATATCTTTAAAAAGATGATTCACAGGTTCTAAGACGAATATGTTTTATTATATCTTGAAAGTTGTTATCTCAAGTGCTCTGATTATACTGATTTCTGAAGTAGCAAAGAGAAACGGGATATTAGCTGGACTATTTGCTTCAATACCACTGGTTTCATTTCTGGCAATAATATGGTTGTATATAGAAACAAAAGATGTAAACAAAATTGCTCAGCTTTCCACAAATATATTCTGGCTGGTCTTACCGTCTCTATCTTTCTTTCTGATATTTCCCTATCTGCTAAAGAAAAATGTCTTGTTTGGATGGGCAATGTTGCTCTCAACAGGAATTATGATTATACTATACATGTGTTTACTATTAATACTAAAACGATAATGGAGTAAAATAAATGAATAAATCAGCTAAACAAATACAGATGGAAGAACGTATCCTCAATAAACTTACAGGGAAACCGTTACAGGCAGCAGAACTGCTTTTTGCAGATGAAGAATTGCAAGCCATGCAAGAATATACAAATATTGTATCCATCAAGAGACTGGGTTTCAATGACCATGGTCCTGTGCATATGCGCAAAGCTACATATAATGCTATCAAGATGTTTCACTTACTTGCAGATGCAGGTGTTTTGATGAATCTGGAAAAGGAGCATGCCGGCACTTCGGATGATAGCCTGATAGGGGTACTGCTTGCTTCTCTCCTGCATGATCTGGGTATGTCCATTGCCAGAGATCAGCATGAATATCTCAGTATAACATTGTCTTTGCCTTTTATAGACAGGATTCTGGCTCAAATCTATGCTCCGGAAGATTTCATGACCAAGACGGCAGTCCGCTCAATCGCAATTGAAGGTATCTTTGGACACATGGCAACCCGCAAGATACACTCTTTGGAAGCCGGATTGGTTCTAATAGCCGATGGTAGCGACATGGAAAAAGGCAGAGCCAGAATACCGACTATGTTATCCCATACTCCCAGAGTTGGAGATATCCACCGCACATCATCCGGCGCTATTCAAAAGGTGAGAATCAGTAAGGGTTTGGAAAAACCGATAAATATCACAGTAGACATGAATGCATCTGTAGGCTATTTCCAAATTGAAGAAGTATTTTTTCCAAAAATTAATATTAGTCCTGTAAAACCATATATTGAGCTCTATGCCGGTGTGATTGACAGGGATATGCTGAGATATCTGTAACGTAGGATAGCTTTCCAAAGCTGTCCAAACGTATCTAACAATTGAGCGTCAGTATTCCTGGTCACCTGAGGGAGGTAAACTACAAAAGTAATTTCCCTCTTACTGCCATTCTTAGGTTTTCTTTTAACGCATCTGAGTCCAGCAGGACGGCTCCATCACTCCTAATCCACTAACCCTTCAAGTAATCAGTCTTACTATCCTCCCGGGGTCCACCCGGGGGATGCTTACTGTTATCATTAAGCATCAAACAAGTTAATACATAGATGATGATAAGACTGATTACTTGTAGATTACTTGTTTCATAAGCTGTATTTTAGCAAAACATAGGCTATTGTCTGTCATTCCTGCAAAGGCGGGAATCTTATTCTTTATTAAGCGAGGCGATTAACCTACGTTCTTTTAATTCTCATTTTTTAAGAGTGGCGATTAAAGCGATATAGCTGTATTTTTTACTAAACATCCCAGACAAATTATCGAGGAAACTCCAGTATTTGTAGGGCAGTTTTCTGATTAGTTTAGTGATTCTGAGCAGAGTCAGTAATTTGTGTACAAAAAGCTCAGTATCTTTTACCCAATAACCGCTTCTGATAAACAATTTAATTAATGTGTCCTTGTCAAAGCTATGCAGATGTGCATTGATGGGCGTTTTTTGATTACAGTGAATGCATAGAGTATATCTGATATCTTCTTTAAAAGGCACTGTTACAAGAAGTCTGCCTTCAGGTTTTAGCATGGTTTTCCAATGTTGAATTGCAAGTTTGGGGTCTTCTAGATGTTCCAACACTTCCAAAGCCACTATCCAGTCAAAAGTCATATCTTCGATAGGGATTTCACAAGCATCACCATAGACGACAGAAATTGAGGGATTTATCTCTTTTATTTTGTTGAGATTCTCTGAACTGAGATCCAGGGCTGTCACTTCTGCACCTTTTTCGGCAGCATGAAGACTAAACCACCCTCTGCCGCTACCAATATCAAGAATTTTATCCCCTGCCTTCACTTGGCACAATTCAAAGATTGTCTGATTTCGCCTGATTTCAGTCGGAGATAACTGGTCTGCCCCCCAATAATCAAATACAAGAGCATCGTTATGATAGTGTTCTTTATAGTTCAATTTATCACCTGCCGTTAAAGGAAAATTATCATTTGTGCCAATGCTAAGCGACACCCTCATCTTGGCAAGAGAGAAAAACTATAAAATTTGCACATTTGTTACTCATTTTGGATTAATTTATGCTATGAAAAGAATTGACATAATACAAGAGTCGAAAACAAGAGGAAAGTTGTAATTTTATATTTGTATGAGGTTTGGGAAGACATATGCAAATAATAACATGTTTATTTATTCAGTTATCCTGATGAATCGGGATAAAGAAGTGAGATATTAACTAATAACAAGAGATGGAGACTAATATGAAGAAACTCATATTTACCCTGCTAATGGTAATTTTGATTTCATACGGATTTTCCGTATTATCAGACTACTCATTTACTCAATCAACAGGTACATATACTGAATTGTCAGCATCAACACAGATACACGGAACAGATGTTGACGATGCCATGTCGCCTACGGCATTTGATATCGGATTTACTTTTGTATACGATGATTTGCCCTACACTCAGTTTAAATGTAATTCCAACGGGTTCATTACACTGAATCTGACTTCGACAGCGTCCCTGTCCAATGTTCTGGCAACCCAGACATTGATTTTGGGTGCGCTATGGGATGACCTTAAAACTGATGCTACTGATGCCAGCGTATCTTATCAGCTTACAGGCGTTGCACCTAACCGTGCTCTTGTAGTCCAATACAAAAATCTCAAATGGTATTACAATGCAACACCTGTTAACCTGACTAATTTTCAAATAGTACTCAATGAAACTTCAAATACAATCCAGTTTATCTATGGAACCATAGGTGCAGCACCTAGTGCTTCAGCAACGGCTTCAATCGGTATAACCGGTGCAGTTGCAGGTAATTATATAAGTATAACACCGGCAGATCCTACAGCTACTTATTCAACAACTACTGCCTTTGCTGCAATTAATGCAACCCATGTCCCCTTCTTTACCGGTAAGATGTATACGTTTAGCCCGCCTGTGGCTGTTCCAAATGATTTGCAGGCTATGTCACTGACCGGCAGCACTACACCATCCAGCGGAACTTCCACGGCTTATACAATAAACGTTAGAAACCGTGGTACAAGTGCGCAATCCAATTATTCAGTCAAATTAATGAGCGGAAACACAGAAATAGCTTCTATAGCAGGTCCTGCTCTGGCAGCAGGTCAAATCTCACCGGTCGTTGTGAATTGGACACCAATTGCAACCGGACCAATGGTTTTGACAGGAAAGGTAGTTCTTACCGGCGATCAAAACAGTACTAATGATGTGACATCTCCACTAAATATTAACGTACAACCTCAAGGTACAAATTTAGTGATAATTGGAGATGTGAACTCAGCTTTGAATCAACGCCAACCGTTTGGTGTATATTGGGGTTATGAGCGTGATGCATCCTTGTATACTCAGGAACAAATCGGCTTGTTCGGTTCACTTTCAAGCATTCAATGGTATTGCCACACAGCTGCTGCTGCAGTAGTACCGTATCAAATATATATAAAGTCAACCACTGAGACTGCTCTTACCGCAGTGCCGTGGGCTACTATGGTAGCTGATGCTCAATTAGTAGGCTCAGGAACTCAAACCTTCAGTGAAACGGGTTGGGTTTCTTTCCCACTGACAGTACCTTATGTATATTCAGGCGGAAATGTTATAATAATGGTTGAAACTACCTATACCGGAACCGGTGTTACTCCATATCCTTATTTCAGGTACTCAACCGGAGCTACAGGTTCTCATCAATATTGGTACGCAGATACAACTCCTCCTACTGGTAGTGGTTATCTTAATGCTTTATTACCAAACATTGGTTTAAGTTTATCTGCTACAGTGCAAGTACCACAGTTTGCAGTTACTCCGCAAACCCATAATTATGGTCAGGTCTATATCAATACTAATAACAATAAAACCTTTACCATAGTTAATACAGGTGGTGGACCCAATCCCTTGATAATAAACAGTATCTCTATTACCGGGAATTCTGCATTTACATTACAGAATTTACCGACTCTGCCGATATCTTTACCAAGTTTTCAAAGCACTACTTTTGTTGCCAGATACAATTCGGCTAGTGCCGGTAGTCATACGGCTACAATTAATATCGTTGACAATCTCACTTCCCGTACATCGCATCCTGTTGCCCTTACAGGAACGAGCATTGACCCGACGATATATACTCCTCCCTATGTGCAAAACTTTGATGCCGTGACAATCCCTAACCTGCCTATAGATTGGACTAAGTTAACACAAACCACAGCAGGAACGATTACGACATCAACGACAGGTCCGCATAGCCCTCTTAATAGTGTTTACATGTATAATAGCTCTGACGCTACAGCAAATTTACTTTTACTTGCTCCTCCGGTTGCCAACAACTTACCCTTGGTTACAATGCGTGTAAAATTCTGGGCAAAAGGCGGCGTTGGCTATACTTTAGGCGTTGGAGTAACAGCAGACCCTACAGATGCTGCGACTTATTCAGAAGTTGCTAGCCAGACTCTGACTGCTGAATGGGCTGAATATGTCATTGGCTTCCAGACCTATGCAGGCCAGGGACACTATATTACCTTCAAACATGGGTTAGGTGCTACATACCGAAGTATCTACATTGATGATGTTACTATCGAAGTAACACCTCAAAATGATTTGGCTGCTCTTTCTTTAGCCGGCAATATTACACCTACCGCCGGAACACCGACAAACTATACCGTGAATCTGTTTAACTGGGGAACAAACCCACAAAGTAACTATACAGTTAAATTGTATAATGGCGATAATCTTGAGCTTGCTTCTGTAGCAGGTCCGCAGATTGAAGCCGGTATGACAGCACAAGCTATATTAAGCTGGACCCCTGCAAACCCCGGACCTGCTATTATCTATGGCAAAGTAGTTTTAACAGGTGACCAGAATAATCTTAATGATCAATCCGCAAATGTAAATGTTAACGTGCAACCCGTAGGAACCTTTATGGTGACAATTGGCGATGGCGTTACAAACCAACGTCAGCCCTTTGGTATCTTTTTTGGGTATGAACGTGACGCATCATTGTACACTCAGGAACAAATCGGAATGTTTGGCGTTATGAGCGGAATTCAATGGTATTGCGCAACAGCTTCCACAAATGCAGTTCCGTACAAAATCTATTTAAAAACCACTTCAGAAGCAGCCTTAACTGCGGTTCTTTGGGCTGATATGATTACTGATGCCACTTTGGTAGCGGAAAGCACTTATACGTTTAGCCAAACAGGATGGAATTTTTTGCCATTAACGACACCATGGGTTTATCCAGGTGGTAATTTAATAGTCATAGTCGAGACATTCTATGGCGGGACTGGTACATCTCCCTATCCATATTTTAATTATACGACTGGTGCAACCGGTTCTCATCAGGTTTGGTATGCTGATACTACCCCACCTTCAGGTAATGGAACACTCAACACATATTTACCTAATGTTGGTTTAGCATTATCAGCAGCAGACCCAAATCCGCATTTTAATGTATCACCTCAAAGCTATACCTATAGCCAAATCTTCATCAATACTCATTTTGATAAGGTTTTCAACGTGATTAACACTGGTGGTGGCACAACCCCTCTGGTTATTAATAGTATAGCTTTAACCGGCAGTCCTATGTTCAGTCTGCAGAATCTGCCGACTCTTCCCATCAGTCTTGCTAGTTTCAGCTCAACTACTTTTGGTGTCAGATACTCTCCTACAGCTGCCGGAACTCATACTGCCACCATTACTATTACTGATAATCTGGGACGTTCATACGATTATAGCTTAGCAAGAAGCAGTCGCAATGAAGCAAATCGTACCCAGCATACCGTAGAGATATCAGGTTCTTGCATGGACCCAATAATCTACACACCACCCTATGTACAGAATTTTGATAGTGTAACAACTCCAAATCTTCCAATAGACTGGTCAAAAGTTGTAACATCACCAGCAACGCTTACAACTTCTACTACCTCTCCTCACAGTATTCCAAATTGTGTATATCTGTATAATTCATCAAGCACAGCTGGTCCGTATTTAATTTCTCCGCCAATAGCTAATAATCTTCCTCTTGTAACAATGAGAGTGAAGTTCTGGGCAAAAGGTGGCACGACATATAATCTGGGCGTTGGTGTTATAGCCGATCCTGCGGATACAGGCACCTATGAGCAAGTATCCAGCCTGACTTTAACTGCTACCTGGGCTGAATATGTAGTTGGATTCCAAACCTATGCAGGAAACGGACACTACATTGCTTTCAAACATGGTAATGCAGCCACCTACCAGGGAATCTATATCGACGATGTTACCATTGAAGTTACTCCTCAAAATGATTTGGCTGCTCTCTCCATTACTGGAAATAGCACTCCTACCGTTAATGTACAATCAACTTATAATGTTAATGTCTTCAATTGGGGCACAAATGCTCAATCTAATTATACAGTGAAAATCTATAACGGAGACAATCTGGAACTTGCTTCTGTAGCCGGACCTCAAGTTGATCCCGGTTTATCAGTACAAGTTCCTATCAACTGGACTCCTACTACCGCCGGGGATTTTCCGATTTATGGAAAAGCAGTCCTTACAGGTGACCAAAATAACCTGAATGACTTAACCTCTGCTTTTAATGTATCGGTTCAGCCCGAAGGAACTATGGTTGTTACTATTGGCGATGGCACATCTACGCAGCGCCAGCCAATGGCAATTTTGTATGGTTACGAACGTGATGCATCGCTATATACTGCTGAAAACGTTGGTATTCTGGGCAACATTAACGCAGTAAGATGGTATTGCGGTACAACAGCAGTTGGAGTAGTTCCCTACAAGATTTACCTGAAGAATACGACAGATAATGCTTTGATAGCAACACCATGGGCTACAATGATAACTGATGCTACTCTTATGAAAGAAGGAACTTATACATTCAGCCAAACAGGCTGGGTTAGTTTTTCTTTCGATGTTCCTTTCTTATACATAGGTGGAAACATAATAGTTATGGTGGAAACATTCTATGGTGGAACAGGTACTACATCTCCAGCCTTCCGTTATACAACATCACCTACAGGCAGTCATCAATATTGGTATGCTGACACAACTGCTCCATCTGGAAGCGGATACCTAAACACTTCGCGTCCCAATCTTGGCATAAGTATGACAGCAGTAGGTACAGAACCACAGTTTGCTATTACTCCGGCTACTCATAATTTTAATCAGGTTTTTATTAATACAACAACAAATAAAACCTTTAATATTATCAATGTGGGTGGCGGGACTAATCCATTAGTTATTAATAGTATTACCATAACCGGCAGTACAATGTTTACTTTACAAAACCTGCCAACTTTCCCCGTTTCGTTAACAAGCTTCCAGACATCATCCTTTGTTGCCAGATACACTCCAACAGCTATTGGAACGCATACGGCTACAATTACTGTAACAGATAATCTGGGGCGCTCTTTTGATTATAAGGTATCCAGAAATGGCAGAGATAACGGTTTGACGCGTACAGCCCATCCGGTTCAAATAGATGGGACATGTATTGACCCGACTATTTATACTCCGCCTTATTCACAGAGTTTCGATACTGTGACCAGTCCCACACTTCCGATTGACTGGTCGAAACTAATGACTTCTACAGCAGCAGCAAATGTTACAACAGTTACGACTACTCCACATAGCTTACCTAATTGCGTACTGCTGACCAATTCATCGGACACTAATGCAAACGTAATCCTGGTTTCACCGCCGATAGCCACAGCTTTACCTATAAACACTATGCGGGTTAAGTTTTGGGCTAAAGCAGTTGCAGGATATACACTTAACGTAGGTATTCTCAATAGTCCGACCGATATTGGTACTTTTATCCAAAGTTCTCCCGTAACACTTACTGCAACATGGACTGAATATGTAGTTGCCTTCCAAACCTACACAGGTTCTGGACATTATATTGGCTTCCAGCATGGACTAGGTGGAGCTTCGAGAAGTATTTATATCGATGATATAACTATCGAGGTAACTCCACAGAATGATTTGGCAGCATTATTAATAACAGGCAACCCAACTCCTTCTGTAGGTATGCTGACAAATTATACAGTAAATCTGTTCAATTGGGGAACCAACCCACAAACTACTTACACAGTAAAACTATACAATTCAGATAATTTAGAATTAGCATCCGTAGCCGGACCGACTATAGCAGCAGGTTTTTCAGCACAGATTCAACTTCCATGGACACCTACTGTAGCCGGACCTGTAACTATTTTTGGTAAGGTAATTCTAACAGGAGACCAAAACAACCTGAATGACCAGACTCCAAATCTTACAGTTGGAGTGCAACCCCCTGGAGTTGTAGTACAAACGATTGGAACAGGTACATCAACCCAGAGACAACCTTTCGGAGCATTATGGGGTTATGAACGCGATGCCTCTTTAATAACTGTGGCAGATATGGGTACGGTTGTAATGGGTACTTTCACCGGTTTCCAATGGAATTGCACTACATCTGCAGTTACCTCTATTCCTTATAAAGTATATATCAAAGCCACTACCGATTCGGTTTTGACTGCTACCCCCTGGGCGACTATGACAACAGGAGCAACATTAATACAGGAAGGTACAATAGCATTCGGTCAGACTGGTTGGGTACCAATTACATTCACAACTCCTTATTTGTATTTGGGTGGTAACTTTATCATCATGGTAGAAACCTTCTATGGTGGTACCGGCACTGGTACTTATCCATCCTTTAGTTACACTACAAGTCCTGCTGGTCGTCATCAATACTGGTATGCTGACACAACTGCCCCGACAGGTAACGGTACACTTAATACCAGCCGTCCGAATATCGGGATTTTCGTAATCCCCGGCGGAGTTGGTCATTTAACCGGAAACGTGTATGGCGCAGGTAATATACTTCTGGATAATGCGACTGTGCAGATCTTAAATGGTGGCTCAGCTACAACTAATGCACTGGGTCATTACATGATTCAGAATATTATAGCTGAAACATATCAGGTAACTGCCAGCAGATTTGGTTACAATCCGCTAACCTTAACGGTGGTTATACCTGAAGACAGTACAGTAACACAAAACTTTACATTGACCCAAATGCCAACCGTAACCGTAACCGGTACGATAGTCGGCAGCGATGCTCCTGGTGTTGGTATAGCCGGAGCTACCATCAACTTAAACGGCATGGAAGACTATACTGCAACCACAAATGCAGCCGGGCTATTCTCCATAACCGGTGTTTATGCCAATCAGACCTATGATTATCAGGCAAGCGCTGTAGGCTATCAGATGTTTGAAGGCTCAACTACCGTGGGAGCCACAGAACATAATATGGGCACCATCACAGTTAGTGAAATTGCCTACACTCCACGTAATATTACCGCTACACAAAATGAGAATCACACAGCTGTTACTGTTACCTGGCTGGCACCCGACCCTAATGCTGTGGATATCACGCAGAATTTCGAAAGCGCAACTTTCCCGCCTACTGATTGGGCCAGAACAATAACAAATACAGGTGTAGGCGCAAATGGTGTTGCCTTTACCTGGTGCCGTTTTGGAACAGTCGTAGACGGAACAACAACAGTAACACCTCCCGAAGGAAGCTGGCAATGCGGTTTCTGGTGGCATTATCAACATCAGGATGAATGGTTGATTACCCCTCAGTTCAATTGTCCGCAAAGCGCACATCTGGATTTTGGTACATATGTCTTCCGTGGTTCTGCTAATTTAGACCATTACTATGTGAAGATTAGCAATAATAACGGAGCAGACTGGACAGTATTATGGGATGCTTCAACTCAGACAGGTGGCTGGAATAATTACCAGACTCCGATAGTGATTGATCTTTCTGCTTATGCCGGTCAGCAGGTTAAAATAGCCTGGCATGCCGATGACCACAATGATGAAGGCATGTGGTATAACTGGTTTATCGATAACGTTGTTATCAGCAATACAGTTGTTACCCTCAGATTCAGCGAAGATCAGCTTACAACCAAATCAGCTTCTGTTAAGGACAGTCAGTTAAGCGTTATCAATTCTGATGTACATACATCCAGAGCTACGGACAGAAATTCGTTAACGTATGACAGAATTTCTCCTGTCACAAAGGTTAACAGCAATTCCAGAACACACGGCCGTTCACTCCTGGGTTATCAGGTCTGGCGTTTGTTACAGGGACAAGAACAGAATGAAACTGCCTGGGTACCTCTGACTACTGGACCTTTTACTACTTCTCCATTGACTGATAGTGGCTGGGCTGCACTTGCTCCGGGAACCTATAAATGGGCTGTTAAAGCTGTTTATACCGGTAGTGTGTTATCCTTAGCTGCCTACTCCAATACTGTTCAGAAGATTCAGGAACCCCAAGGTGTATTGACTGGTTTTGTCAGAAACCAGAATAATCTTCCGATTTCAGGTGCCGTAATTACTGCCGGCTCATTCACAACTACAACTAATGCGAGTGGCAGTTATACCCTCACCATCAACACAGGTACATATTCTGTAACCTGTACAGCAACAGGCTATCAAGCCCAGACACTGACAAACATCACGATAAATGCTAATCAGACTACAACTCAAAACTTCACGATGCAGCCTACAGTTGCCAATCAGGATATCGTGGAAGTCACAGCAACAGCGTTAAAGGGTAACTTCCCCAATCCGTTCAATCCGGCAACGATGATAAACTATGATGTTAAAGTCGCAGCTCCGGTCAGAATCGATATCTACAATCTAAAGGGACAGTTAATCCGCACCCTGGTAAATGAAGTCAAAGCTAATGGTCATCACCAGATACTCTGGGATGGCAAAGATAACAATGGCTGTTTAGTTGCCAGCGGGGTTTATCATTATCGTATGCGTGCAGGTGCTTATAAAGCCGACCGCATGATGATGCTGATGAAATAATCGTATCTAAACCATAACATATCCGGACGCTGCTCTTTATGGGCAGCGTCTTTTTTTCAGATTGTACTTGCCAGTTTTCAGGGCTACGATAATTGACGGATATCAAGTAACTGCCCTGGAGGTATAATGTTACACAGAATTAATTTGATAATAACGATAATTTGTCTGACCAATCTCATCTTTGCATCAATATTGACTCCAAATATAGAAAAGACCATCCAGAATGCCAAAAATGAAACTGAAGCTTTAAAATTGATAAATGACTACATCTCCCAAACAGATGATATTGAAGATCTGCGCATCATCCAGAACTATTGGTTAAAGCTTGCTCCTGAAGAAAGCAAGCTGTTCTTTAAGACTTTAAAAGAGAAGAACCCAAAAGATATACGCTATAAATACCTGTGGGCTCGTTCCACCGAAGACAGTAAGATTCAGACCAAAACAGGTAGAATGCTCGTGAGTAAATACCCTAATTTTGAATACGGATACCGGTTACTACTGACCACATATCAAAAGCAGCTTTTTAGCACTCCCGGACCAAAGCATCCCACAGCTCAATCCTGGATGAAAGACTTTAAAAAGGATAAAAAATACTTTGAACAGTACTTGGAGCATTTTTCTAATAATGAGACTGCACTTTATCTGATGCTGAATATGCTGGTTTGGGAAAAGAAAGTCAGTGATGCAAACAAGCTCCTGGCAAAAGCTGTGAATAGTGAAGCTACATGGCTAAACTGGCAATTTTACACTGATTATTATATGCGCACAAATCAATTGCTTATGCTGCAAACCTATATCCGCCGAATGGTCGACACATCTGATGCAACAAAGAATTTATCTCCTTCGGAAAAAGAAGCCCGGTTTGAACTTACATACCTTGGCATTCTTCAGATGGGAGAAGCATATCCTGCTTTCCAAAGCTATATCAAGGAACATCCCGCTGCTATGGATAATTCGCAAATCCGGCAAATGCTTCTTATCGTCTATACTAAACAGGGAGATATTAACCATGCCTATGAATTGCTTGATATAATGCTGACAGCTCCTAACGACTATTACAGTTGGTTAGTAACTGAAAGTGATTTATCTCCTTTGAGAGATGATCCGCGCTGGCAAGCTAAGATGAGTGAATTTAAACGCTTTTGGGATTTGGACAGCAACAAAAGGAAAGCTGAAGTGATTTCAGGAAAATTTAGTAAACCTGCACCTCTATGGGAATTAAAAGATGTCTATGGTAACAATGTTAAATTATCCGATATGAAAGGGAGTATTGTCATTCTTGATTTCTGGGCAACATGGTGCAGCCCCTGCAAACAGGCAATGCCTGTCCTTGACAACTGGATGAAAAACAAAATGCCAAAAGGTGTGAAGGTCTTCAGTATTAATGTCTGGGAACGTGATACAGCCCTGGCAGCTCCTTTCATGCTGGATAACAAATATTCCATGACTTTACTGTATGGCAATAATGAGGTTGCAAAAGACTATGGTGTAACAGGCATTCCCTATCTGTGTGTGATAGATAAAGAAGGCAATATCCGCTATGAAGAAACAGGTTATGCTCCTGAATTAGAAGAAAATCTCAAGTTTTGGGTTGATGATTTACGCTAGACCTTTACAAGATTGAACACTTTTAAAATTTGAATACTAAAATTAAATACTATATTGAAACGGAGTTATCATGAAAGTAACCTTGATTTGCCTGACAATTATCCTGTCTATCGGACTACTCTTTGCTGAATCAGACCCGACCAGTGATTATTTTGTCAATCCTACAACTCAGAGTTTTACAGCTGCCTGGAACTATTGTTCCGAACAATTAGCCAAAGACAGCACCGACCTGAATACCAAAATTCTTATGGCATATATAGCTAATGCAGAAGCAAACCGTATAGCTGAAAGTATTTCCCCCTCTGTTGTTGATATGGATACAGGTTTAAAATTCCAATATGCCAACCTCTTACTCGCTCAGCATATGTATGATGACGCTATTGTTATTTATAATGACCTGAATGCTTCTTCACCCAATTGGTCATGCCCATGGAGGCACAAAGGACAATCGCTCTATTCACTGAAACGTTATAAAGAAGCCGAAGCATCGCTTGCTAAAGCAATTGAAACCAATCTGGAGCATTACGATGCCTATATCTGGATGGCAAAAACTCAATATCAACTAAAGAAATATAAAGATGCTCTCAAGAATCTGGAAACAGCCCTAACTCTCAATCCCAATGCAGAAGAAAACATGGATGAAGCAGTATCAGAAAACAGCATCAAAGCTCTGCATGAAGAGCTACTACTCAAGACACATAAAAAGAAATAAGAGTCTTTAGTAGATATTTCATCTGCCTTTCTTATAACCATAGTATAGCATTAATCATGGAAATGACCGGGGTGCTATATGCAACTCATACATATATGGTAGAATATTTCTTGCCTGACATTGACAATCTGATTATCATATTAACAGAATAATTTATTTACTATATATGGAGATACAAAACACATGTTAGACGATAAAATTAAAAAAGAAGTATCGAAAATCCTGTCAGTTATGGTTAATCCAGTAACTCTTAAATTTTTTACACAAGAGAATGAATGCGAGCATTGTAAAGAAACTCATGAGCTTCTGAATGATCTGCTGAGTACAACGGATAAACTAACATTGGACATGTATGACTTTGTAAAAGACACTACTCTGGTAAAGAAATACAAGATTGAACAGATTCCTGCCATTCTTGTGATGGATAATAAAGCTCACCGCATCAAGTTCTATGGCATTCCGGCCGGATATGAATTTTCTTCTTTGCTGAATGCTTTGTTGATGGTCTCAACCGGCATTGTAAAACTCACAGATGAAACAAGGGCATTTTTGGACACACTGACGAAGCCTGTTCATCTGAAAGTATTTGTTACGCCCACCTGTCCATATTGCCCTCAGGCTGTGATTTTGGCACATCAAATGGCATCTTATAGTAAGCATGTAACAGCGGAGATGATTGAACTCAGTGAATTCCCGCATCTGGCAGTTAAATACAATGTGCAGGGTGTTCCCAGGACTGTTGTAAATGAGAAGTGGTTTCAGGAAGGCGCGGCACCTGAACTCCTGCTGGTTGACAAAATAAAAGAAGCGTTGTTAGTTTAGCTTTTTAGAGACACAGAGAAAAAGTATGGATTTTAATATAGGAATGACATCAACTTCTAATCCGGACGAGCTATTTGATTTGATTATTATAGGTGGTGGTCCGGCTGGTATGACAGCGGGACTTTATGCTGCCAGATACAAACTCAAAACTTTGATGATAGAGAAAATGCCTGTTTCAGGCGGACAGCTCACTGCTACTGAATGGGTGGAAAACTACCCAGGTTTTCCTGAACCTGTTTTGGGACAAAAGCTGGCTCAGGATATGGAGACTCAGGCGAAGCTGTTTGGTCTGGAAATAATCAATGAGACCGTTACAAAAGTGGATTTTACCGCTAGCATAAAATATGTACATACACCTTATGCCATCTGGAAAGCAAAGTCAATCCTGATTTCCACAGGCTCTTCTCCCCGAAAATTAAATGTACCGGGTGAAGATGAAAACAAAGGACAAGGTGTATCCTATTGTGCAACCTGTGACGGGCCATTTTATCCTGATAAGACGATAGCCGTTATCGGTGGAGGTAACACTGCTTTTGAAGAAGCGTTGTTCCTGGCAAAATACGCAAAGAAACTTTATCTGCTGCACCGCAGTGACAAGTATCGGGCAGATGAAATCCTGAAAGACCGAGTGGTGCATAATCCAAAGATTGAGCTGATGCCCTTTTATCAGGTTACCAAGATAGACTATTCAAAACCTGAAAACAGGCATATCATAATTAAGAATACAAAAGATAACAAAGAAAGCAGTCTGGCAGTAGATGGCATATTTGTCTTTATAGGTAATGACCCTAATACTGCTATCTTTGAAGGCATACTGGAGCTGGAAGCAGGCTACATCGTATCAGACAGAGACCACAAAACTTCTGTGGATGGTGTATGGTCTGCCGGAGATGTGGAAGCCAAAGCGCTAAGACAGGTTGCAACAGCCGTCGGAGACGGAGCTGATGCTGCATATTGGATAAATAAATATTTGGATGAAGAAACGTAGGATATCCGCCCTCGGTTGTCCAAACGGAATCATATATATGAATAATTTGGAGAAATAATGCCGGAACTACCTGAAGTTGAAACAGTCTTGAGAGGACTACGAAGACAGATACAAGATATGCCCATCTGTAATCTCGAGTCTTTATACAAAGGCACCGTAATCTATGACAAAGATTTGAATAATCCAGTTTTCCCTGCTAAAGTGAATGTTTTTGAGCGCAGGGGTAAATACATTATCCTGCATCTTGAATCCGACAATGCTTTGATTATCCATCTCAGGATGACAGGTAAACTGATTTATACAGAAACTGAGCATGAAGAAGCCAAACATGTCAGGGCACTGTTGTCTTTGACAGGTTGTGCCAGAGTTATCTTTAATGATATCCGCACCTTTGGTAAAATCATTGTTACTCCTGAAAGTATGATTTCTGAATATCTGCCAAAGCTTGGCCCCGAACCACTTAAAAGAGAATTTACTTATCTGTGTTTGAAAGGTGCTTTGCTCAAGAAAACAGCACCTATCAAGAACGTATTGCTTGACCAGTCTGTAATTGCCGGGCTAGGTAATATCTATGTCTGCGAGATATTATATAGAGCAGGGATAAATCCCGAAGCTATCTCCAACCAACTCAGCATAACTCAGCTAAAATTGATTGTTAAGCATACAAAAGAGGTTCTGACAGAAGCTATTGCCAAAAACGGAACAAGTATATCAGACTTTCGCCAGATAGACGATAAGACAGGAGAATTCCAGAACTTTCTGCAAGTCTACCAAAAGGATACTTGTCCCAAAGGACACAAGATTAAGCGTATCAAGCAAGCAGGCAGAAGCAGTTTTTACTGTCCGGTTTGTCAGAAATAGGATTTGTGGCACGGACACTCTTGTCCGTGAAATCAAAACACAGACAGGAGTGTCTGTGCCACTACACATAAAACTTTCGCTTGCCCTAATATGCAGGATAAATATTATATCTTTAATTAATAACAATAGTATAGGAGCTTAAATGAAACCTATTAAACTAAAAGAAAATATCTGGTGGGTTGGAGGAATAGACTGGGATTTACGCAACTTTCACGGCTATCTGACCCAAAGAGGTTCAACCTATAATGCCTACCTGATAATTGACGAAAAGATAACCCTCATTGACAATGTGAAATACTATCTCTATGATGAGATGATCCAGCGCATCAGTCATATCATTGACCCCGGTAAGATTGATTATATCATTCAGAACCATGTGGAAATGGACCATTCCGGCGGAATGCAATACCTGATGGATAAAATCCCCAATGCCAAAATCTTTACCAATGCTATGGCGATAAAGGGCCTCAAACTTCATTATAAAAAGGATTGGAACTTTCATGAAGTAAAAAGCGGAGATACAATCAATATCGGGAAAAGAAACATCACTTTTTTGACTACTCCCATGGTGCACTGGCCGGATAACATGGTTTCCTATTGTCCGGAAGATAAACTGCTCTTTTCCAATGATGCTTTTGGACAGCATATTGCTTCGAGTGAACGTCTGGAAGTGGATTATCCCTTCAACATTGTGATGGAAGAAGCACGTAAATACTATGCCAATATCGTTTTGCCCTATGGCAAACAAGTTCAGAAGGTATTGGAAGCTGTCGCAACACTGGATATAGAAATGATTGCTCCCAGTCATGGTCTGGTCTGGACAAAGCACATTCCTGATATCATCAAAGCCTACACTGAATGGGCATATAATGTAGCAGACTCTCATAAAGCGCTGATTATTTATGATACGATGTGGCACAGTACCCAAAAGATGGCTTATGCTATCGCTGATGCCTTTGAAAATCTGGGTATTCATATCAGGATGTATAATCTGCAGGAAACGCATATCTCGGATATTATGACGCAGGTTATCACAGCAAAATATATCTGTGTCGGTTCTCCTACCCTGAACAGCTCTATCCTTCCGACTGTAGCAGCCTTTCTGTATTACCTGAAAGGGCTTTCACCCAAAAACAGAATAGGTTTGGCTTTTGGTTCCTATGGCTGGGGTGGGCAGAGCGTAGACATTTTACATAATCTAATGGGTGACCAAAAGGAATGCGGATTTGAAATGATGCCGCCCATCAGAACACAGTATATACCTGATGAGGAAACCTTAAACAATGTAACCAATCATGTTGAACAAAATATTAAAACCTTCCTGGAGGAACAATGATTAGCAAGAAACTACAGAATGCAATAAACGATCAGATTAACAAGGAACTCTATTCCGAATATTTGTATTCATCTATGCGTGCCTGGTTTGCCGACCAGAACCTGGATGGCTTTGCCAACTGGATGAATGTCCAGACTAAAGAAGAACATGCTCATGGCATGGGACTGTATCAATACCTTTTAGATAGAGGTGGTAAAGTTATTCTGAAAGGATTAGAAACACCACCTTCAGAATTCAAGACACCTCTGAACGCTTTCAAGATGACACTGGACCACGAGCATTTCATTACTAAAAGCATTAATGAACTGATGGATTTGGCAATCAAGGAAAACGACCATGCTATGAAGAGCTTCCTGCAATGGTATGTGGATGAACAAGTGGAAGAAGAATCCAATGATGAGAAGATAATCAAAAAACTCACTTTAGTTGAAGGCAGACCGGAAGGCTTGTTGATGATTGATGCAGAGCTTGCTGCCAGAGTATTTGTGGCTCCGCTTATCAGCGGAATGATAATCTTGTAATATTGCTAAAGCATATTAAAAAAGGCTGCCCTACAGGTAGCCTTTTTTTAAAACTTTTTCTTCACTCAGCTATCATAATATTTTTTATGCGGTGATGCATTAAGGATACTATAATGAAAAGATACTTATTAACAATTTCCTTCATTTTGACTCTAGTATTAGTTTATGCACAGGATTCGCAGTGGCTCTGGGCAATAAGTGCCGGAGGAATTGCATACAATAACGGCTATAGTATCACCTCAGACAACCAAGACAATCTATACATAACAGGAGAATTCTCAGGAACTGCTATCTTGGGTTCTACTACACTAACCAGTGATAGCGGTGATGATTTTTTTGCTGCCAAACTTGATTCCGATGGCAATTTTCTTTGGGCTGTTTCAGCCTGCGGGACAAGCTTAGTTTATGGCTATAGCATAGCTGTGGATGACTCTGGTAATTGCTATGTAACAGGGGTTTTTAGAGAAACCGCTACCTTTGGTACCACTACATTAACGTCTAATTCCTGGGGCGACATTTTCATAGCCAAGCTGGATTCTAATGGTAATTGGTTATGGATACGGCAAGCTGGTGGAGCTTACGGAGACAGTGGCTTTGGAATCGCTGTGGATAACTCTGGCAATTGCTATGTTATTGGATATTTTATGGATACCGCCTCCTTTGGTTCGACCACATTAGCAACAATTGCTGAATGCGACATCTTCGTAGTTAAACTGGATACTGAAGGAAACTGGCTCTGGGTAAAACAAAGTGGTGAAACGGTATCTGGTTGGGTCACAGGATATGGAATTGACGTTGATAGCTCCGGAAACAGTTATGTGACTGGATACTTTAATGGCACCGTCACTATTGGCTCTACCGGTATTACTAGTAGTGGATATACAGACCTCTTTGCAGCAAAATTAAATACCAATGGAGACTGGTTGTGGGTAAAAAAAGCCGGTGGAACTGGAGATGAATATAGTTTATCCATAGCTGTTGATGTCTCGGGAAACAGCTATATTACAGGTTTTTTTGCTGGAAATTCAGTCCACTTTGGCACAATAAGCATAAGCAGCAGCGGAAATGACGACATCTTTGCAGCCAAACTGGATACAAATGGAAATTGGCTCTGGGCAAAAAAAGCCGGAGGTTTAAGCGCAGATCGTGGTAATGGAATCTCAGTTGACAGCTTTGGCAACAGCTATGTAACAGGCTATTTTCGATTTGCCGCCACCTTTGATACTATTACCCTAAACAATAGTAATGAAGGAGAAAATGATATATTTATTGCCAAACTGGATACCAATGGAAACTGGGTCGGGGCGGATAAAGCTGGAGGAGCATATGATGACAGCGGAAACAGCATAGCTATAGATAGATCAGGCAATAGTTTTATAACCGGCTCATTCATAGGTACAGCTTACGTTGGCAATACATCTTTGACCAGTAATGGTGAAACCAATATCTTCGTTGCAAAGCTCACCCCTGAATTGACTTGGATAGAGGATGAATTCATCACCGAAACGGCAGTCCGGTCTCATGTGTATGGCAATTATCCAAATCCCTTCAATCCCGAGACAACTATCAAATATTATCTTGATAAAACTCAGGAAGCGAAGCTAGATATTTTTAATCTAAAAGGTCAATTAATCAAAACCCTGGTTAGTGAGACAAAAGCTTCAGGAGAACATTCTGTTCTCTGGAAGGGTGAGGATGAAAGCGGTCACTTTGCTGCCAGCGGTATATACATTGTTAAAATGCAGACTGGAAATTTGATTTCCACCAAGAAAATGATCTTAATGAAATAAAGATTTACTGTTTTGATTTATCTCTGAATTTTATCTGCGCAGTTGACTCGCGTAAATATTGGGGTTCAAGCCTGGCAATAGCTTCAAAGTCATAGATTCCAGTTTGAGGTTTGAGTTTCATCAAAGAAAATAATCCAACAGCCATTGGAAGATGCTGATGCTGTAAAGCAATATACACGTCCAAACTCTTTTCTTTTAGCAAAGGCAGGAGCTTATCTGAGGCATTACCAGCCAAAAGAACAGTACTGTCAATCCTTGTAGCCAGGTCTTCTGCTTTGATAACCTGTGGTTCAATCAATATCTCCAATGCAGGAGAATACTTCGCTGCATAAAGCTCTTTCATCTTTGCATCCAGACAGACAAGTATGGGATATGCGCTTCCATAACAATTTGCGGCAACCAGTTCCAAAGAGGAATAAGTCAATAGTGGTATTTTCCTGCCATACGCTATGCCTTTTGCTGTCGCAAGACCGATGCGTAGTCCTGTGAATGAACCGGGTCCGATAGTTGTAACTATACCTGACAAATCCTTTGGCTCCAGATTACAAAACTTAAGTGCAGTATCTATCTGTGGCATGAGCGTCTCTGAATGTGTGACAGCTATATCAAAATAGCATTGGTAGATTAGTTCGCCGTCCTTTTCCAATGCAATGGAGCCGGAGGTTGAACTGCTGTCAATTGCTAACCAAATCATAATTATCCTTTTTCACCACAAAGACACGAAGGAACAAAGAATGTTCAAAGAATGAGTCTCTTTATGCCATCTTTAAGGTATGGAACGTTAAAATTCAATAATAATCCGAAAATTAAATTGCATAATTTCATGTAAGTTAAAACCTGAGCTTCATGAACCGGCAAGATTTTATCAATTGCTTTCAGTTCTAAGATTAGAATTTGTTCTACAACAAAATCTATTCTGTATTTAGCATCTATAGTTATATCCCGGTAAATAACCGGTATCTCTTTTTCAAATTCGAAAGCAACTCCCTGATGGAGTAATTCAACATTTAGACATTCACTATATACTCTTTCAAGTAAACCTGGACCCAGTCGTTTATGAACCTCTATAGCACATCCAATTACTTCATTTGTATAGTCTTTCAATTCTTAACAAAATCCTTTGTGTCTTTGATTCTTTGTGGTGCAAGAAAAAGCTAATTTCCTTTGCTAATCCATTCGTCGTAGAGCTTTTCAAATTTATATTTATGTCCTGCCTCTTCGCTGGAAAGCTTGGAGAACAGTGTACTAAGCTCACTATCAGGAAATTTCTTGCTCATTTCAGTATAAAGCTTCATAGACATTTCTTCGCGTTTCATGGCTTTGATAAGAATGTTCTGGTAAGTAAGATTAAGTTGGTCTACATCAGAAATCAGATACTCGCTGATTGTGAGATTGGGTACATGCTTAATCAACATCTCTGTTGGCTGCTTTTGGCGCAGGCTTTCAATAACTACAATATGTCCCATTTCCATGCTTTCCAGTTCTTTCAGAAAGGCTTTCTGGTCAGCAAAGTGCGCTTCATTCTGTAAGTCACGGTAAAACTGAACTGCTTCTTTCTCACGGTCTACTGCAAAATCCAGTATTTCATTAAATTCTTGAATAGTCATATTACAACTCCAATTGCTATATTTTTATAATTACTCTCTTGAATCCATCTGTAATAGATTTAAGGGAATAATAGTAAAAAGAAACCGGGTAAACTGTTATAGAATTACCCGGTTTATAGAGAAAATTAGTCTACAGGTTCAAACATATCCTTTCCGACTCCGCATTCAGGACAAGTCCAGTCATCCGGTAAATCATCAAAGGCTACGTTATTATTATCCGCGGGATCATAAATGTATCCACAGGCAAGACATTGATATTTTTGCATTATATCCTCCTTTAATAGGTTTCTACAAACATTTCGAAAAAGGCTTGAGGGTGCTTACAGGTTGGGCAGATTGCCGGAGCACTGTCACCTTCATGAATGTATCCGCATTCCAGGCATTTCCAGAATACTTTTCCATCTTTCTTAAAGACTCGTTGATTCTTTACGTTTTCAATCAGTTTACGATATCTGGCTTCATGTTTGGCTTCAACTTTAGCTATCATTCTAAAAGTAACGGCAACCTCAGCGAAGCCCTCATCCTCAGCAATTTCAGCAAACTCAGGATAGAGCATTGTCCATTCTTCTTTTTCACCTGCTGCAGCCCATTCCAGGTTTTGCAAAGTGCTTTCTTCGTCAAAAGCTGCCGGGTATGTAGCAGAAATTGTAATTGGTTCACCTTTCATGCCATTATTAATCAGGTGTTTCAAAAAGAGTTTGGCATGCATGCGTTCGTTATCAGCAGTCTCAGTAAATATATTGGCAATCTGTTCCATGCCTTGTTTTCTGGCTAAACTGGCTGCATAAAGATAGCGGTTGCGGGCTTGTGATTCACCGGCAAAGGCTTTCATTAAGTTTTCTGATGTTCTGGAACCTTTTATACTCATAATTACTCCTTTATATGTTTTTCCATAATCCATGTAAACTGCAGTATTCACGCACAAACAATACATTACTCATAGCAACAGGGAATATTGCTTGTGGTTCCATACCCGGTTTCAGTTCCGCTCTTAAAATCATAGCGTCTTTGGTAATAACTTCGATAAATGCGATGTAGTGTTTCTCTTCCATTGGATGAGAAACTGAGCCAACCTTCACAATTATCTGATTGTCTTTTGATTCAACCACAGGAACATGTTTTTCTTTGGCTGCATCAACAGAGTTTTCTACTAATAAATTCATTGGCTGTCCACAACACACGAGAGCTTCTGCTCCTGCATAAAGTACCTCAACCACATTTCCGCATATAGCGCAGTGATAGATTTGTTTTAAAGCAATCATATATTTCCTCCAAGCTATTAAAGCTTACTATTCCAAATAATAAACCATTCCTCTCTTTTGTCAATTAAATTCTTTTGTTTTTCCTTGCCAAAAAAAACGTGCTATAATTACTGTTACGATTATTATATTCACAGAGGTCGGAAAAAGATGAGACGAATTGTACTGTTGGGATTACTGCTTATAGTGCTTGCCGGGTGTGTTGATTACAATGAAGAGCTTTGGCTCAATAAAGATGGTTCCGGCAAGGTTCGGATGATTATCGGAGCTCTGACTACATATGAGAATAATCGGGAAATCAATCGTTATGTTGACCAGCCGGGCATTACTCTAATCAGTAAATCTGTTTACCGCAAGAAAAACTTCACCTTTTACAATCTTGAATTCAAGTTCAATTCTCTGGAATCTTTTAACAATCTCAATGACCAGATTAGCAATGCCGATTTCTTTGGCAGAATTACTATAAAGAAAGAAAAAGACGGTTCAATCACTCTGAAGCGCAGAATTGCTTTGGGCAGTCCTTCCGGTGAAGAAGATGAGATTGAACAGCTTATCTTTACACAAGCTCAGGATAAATTGAAATGGCAATATAAAATGCATCTTCCCTGGAAGATAATCAAAACCAATGCTGCACCCGGAAATGTAGATTATAAAACAAACACTGTCAGTTGGGCATATCAGACAGCTTATCTCTGGAATCATTCACAAACCATGACTGTCATTATGAAGCAAGCTTTCCCCTGGTTATTTGTGATTCCAATTGTTTTAGCAATTCTGGTAATTATGATTAGTCTCCTCTGGTGGAGAAGACATGTCAGAAAAATGAATAAGCTGATTCATAAACCGCATATAGAGACAACCGATAAGGAATAAGCAAGTATAGTAACAGGAATCCTATAATTCCTTTAGCTATGAGCCTCAAACCAGGTCTTGCCGTAACCTGCTTCCACATCCAGATGTATTAATTCTCTATACTCTTCCGGTAATGCATTTGCCATAGCGGTTTTAATTAAAGCCATAGCTCTGTCCACTGCAATTTTCTTCACTTCAAAAACCAATTCATCATGTACTTGCAAAACCATCTTTATCTCTTTATCATCTTTGATTTGCTGATAAATATCAATCATCGCCAGCTTGATAATGTCAGCAGCAGTGCCTTGTATCGGCATATTAAGCGCTACTCTTTCCGCTTCACTTTTTAGCCTGTTATTAGTGCTGTTGATGAATTGCAGATACAGTCTTCTGCCAAACAGAGTTTCACAATAATGCTTTTGCCGTGCCAGATTGTAACTGTGCTGAATGAACTGCCGGACTGAGTCAAACTGGTCAAAGTAATGCTGAATAATCTCTTTGGCTGCCGCTTGAGTTATCCCCAGTTCTTTGGAAAGCTTAACCTGTCCCATACCATAGAGCAGTCCGAAGTTTATGACCTTGGCTGCTCTGCGTTCTTCGCCCGTAACCTCTTCCAGCGTCTTGTGATTGATATAGGCAGCGGTCTGGCGATGAATATCCACACCTTGGGCAAAAGCATCCAGCAGATAAGGGTCATGAGACATTAAAGCGAGTAACCTCAATTCTATCTGCGAATAGTCTGCCGAGAGTATCACAGTTTCCATATCTGCAGCAGAAAAGGCTTTGCGGATTTGCTTTCCAAGTTCTGTACGGATGGGGATATTCTGCAGATTGGGATTGCTGCTGGAGAGTCTGCCTGTGGAAGTAATGGTCTGATTAAAAGAAGAATGTACTCTGCCTGTGGCAGGATTTATCATTTTGGGTAAAGCGCTGACGTAGGTGCTTTCCAGTTTGGTTAGCTGTCGATATTCAATCAGTTGTGCCGCTATTTCATATTCATCAGCCAGTTCTTCCAATACGCTGTTATCGGTGGAATATCCTGTTTTGGTCTTTTTCCTGAAGGGCAGTTTCATCTGTTCAAAAAGAAGCTTGGCAAGCTGCTGAGTGGAATTGATATTAAACTGATATCCGGCAGCAGTATATATTTTATCGGTGAGTTCCTTGAGCTGGATATTTATCAGATGCGAGATTTCGCTCAGAACTGATGTATCAATATGCACACCATTTTCTTCCATGTATTGCAAAACGTTTAACAGTGGCAGCTCAATTTCATTGTAGATTTTATTCAAGCCTGTGTTTTCCAGTTTCCTGTGATATATCTGTGCCAGTCTGAATGCAGACCAGGCATCTTCAGAAGAATAGAAACACGCTTTCTCTACCTCCACCAAATCAAAGGTAATCTGGTTTTTGCCTGTGCCGATTAGGTCACTTATAGGTTGCATGATATAACAGATTTCCTTTAGCGCACATTGGTCGAGTGAGTATTGATTGATGCCCGGGTCCAGGATATAGGCTGCCAGCATTGTATCAAACAGAGGATTCTCAAGCTCACAATCGTGCATTTTGAGTACCGTCAGGTCATATTTGAGGTTATGCCCGATGATAGTCTTGCCTTTTATAGCCTGCTTCAGCTTTGCCAGAACCCTATCTCTGTCCAGATTATTCGCCAGAGCATGTCCCACAGTAATGTAATATGCTTTCTCTACATTTACACAAATGGAAATGCCGACCAGTTCAGCCGTGAGTGGGTCTATGGATGTAGTTTCTGTATCCAGACTGACCATGTCTGCCTGTTCTATCTCTTTTAACAAAAGCTCGAAAGCATCATTAGTATCTATCAGGATTGCTTCAAAGAGCTTGGGTCGGTCTGCCATCGGTTCCGGTGCAGAGCAGGGAGTTTGGTTAAAAGCATCATCGCTGAATAGGTCGCCCTGGGATTCTGTTTCATTTGTCGTCATACCTGCGAATGCGGGTATCTTAAGATTCCCCGTCAAGCGAGGAATGACACCCTCGTCTGATGTAATAGTTTTCTCTTGATTTGTCATACCTGCTTTATTATCAGTCATACCTGCGAATGCGGGTATCTTACTCTCATTAACTACGTCAGGTATTATTACTTCCTCTTTCGGCAGAAAATTTAGCAGTCTTTTCTTTAAACTGGGTAGCTCGTATTCATCGAGCAGAGCCATCGCCAAAAGTAAATCCGTCTTTTTGAAATGTGTAGCTTCCACCGTCGGAAGAGTAATCGGAGCATCCAATACCATTTGAGCCAGTTCCTGTGAGAGATAAGCGTTTTCTTTGTCAGTGGTCAGTTTCTCTCTGACTTTTTCCGGAAGTTTTTCCAGATGGGCATAGATATTATCCAGATTGCCGTATTCTTTCAAAAGTGTTTCTGCACCTTTGGGACCAAGCCCTTTCACGCCGGGGATGTTGTCACTGCTATCACCCACAATCGCCAGATAATCCACAAACTGCTCAGGTGCAATCCCGTATTTGGCAAGCACACCCTCTCTATCAACAATAATATCTTTCATCGGGTCATAGATATAGACATCTTCCTGAATAAGTTGCGAATAATCTTTATCGCCGGTAACAAGGACAATCTCATATTGGTCTTTAAATTTGTAAGCCAGAGTGGCAAGAATATCATCTGCTTCCAAGCCATCCATGGAGATTTCCGGAAGTCCTATATCCGTAAAGAATTGCTTTACCGGCTCCACTTGCGGAATAAGCTCATCCGGCATGGGCGGACGGTTTGCTTTATAGTGTTCACTTCTTTCATGCCGGAAGGTGGGTGCTTTTCTGTCAAAAGAGACTATGATATGCTGCGGATTAAATTTATTTACAAAGCTCAGGAACGAACTTACCACACCATAAATAGCACTGGTATTCATGCCTTTTGAATTGACTAACGGGTTACGGATCAGAGCAAAATATGCCCTGTATAAAAGTGCTGTGGCATCCAGCAAAAAAAGCTTGTCTTTCATTATTTACATCCAGTTTTATTCTGAATGCAAACATGTAATCAAATGAATTAATGTCAATTAATGAAATCAGAAAAGGAAGCTTGTATAAATCCCAATCCTTCAAGAAAACGTAACTGCTTGTAAATGGATACTCTCTGGGTAGTTGCTTAGTGAAAGCACTAAGGAACAAGCAGGCAACTACTAAGATAGTAGTAAGACTGATTACCTGTACTATACGTAGTATATGTAGTTCTGCCTGAACAGACAAGAGTATCTGTAGTACTTTATCTTGCAACGTTCATTGGTTATATCCTTCTCTTTTCTTTCTTATTTATCTCGTGCTTGACCTAGAGATTGATATGGGATTCTGTTAAGAATCTTAAGGGAGTCATCAGGGACTAAAGTCCCTGATGACTCCCTGCAGACTCCCTGAAAACCCCCAACGTAAAGCACGAGTTAAATAAGAAAGAAGAGAGGGAAGAATGGGAGATATAAGAATAAATTGAGGAAGAATCCTGTGTTAATCAATAAACAGCACCTTTCTGTCTCTCAGGGCAAGATTAAAGGCGCTTGTTTAAGATGAAAATGTTTATCTGATATAGAGTCTGCCATTGATGTTAACCAGTTCCGGAGCAGTATACATATCAAAGTAGCTATTGTCCTGTAATGACAGATTACCCCATCCGAATGAGAAATTTATCCCGACGCGTAACTCATCAGAACGAGGATACATTCTGGTAGGATTGATTTTAATATTGTAGGTATCTCCGGGTTGCATGGGATAGCCCCTGAATCGTCTTGAGACCTGGCTAACCGGCTTTACATATAAATCAAATTCATTACCATACCTGTCTGAGAAGATAAAGATATCCCCATGTCTTTCATAAGAGCCTTCATAAGTAAATTCATTTTTCTCCGTACGGTAATAGTGATAGTAATCATGGAAGTTGTAGTAATTACCATTGTAGTAGTAACGGTTACTGTGATTGTTGTTATCAAAATTTTTGTAATGACCGTTATAACTGTAGTTATGGGGTTTGTTGTTGTTATTGTTATCATTGTTTTGATACTTCTGCTCGACTTTGTTATTACCTTTGTTGTTATTGTCCTTATTGTCTCCTTTGTTGTTTTTGCCGAAAACATCTCCCGGAGTTAAGAAAAACAATGCTGCTAAAAGTGTTGTGAGGGCGAAATAATGTATAAGTTTCATGATGCTATACCTTCTTTGGGTTATTTTATAAGTTGCAGAGCTTCGATTGGGAAGAAAAGCAGTTATGAATATAGTATAACCCGATAAGCTGAAGAAGCGATTTATATAATCAATTGGCTTAGTCGAAAGACAGTGTGGATGTAAAGAAGTATGTAGTTTCGCATTTAGAGTCTGTTTTTCTAATCCTTGATACTACTTTCAAGAAATCTGAGCATGCTACGTTACATACCAATGAAGCAGAAGATAATGCATGGGAACATCAAATGGATAGTCTTAAATGGATGATTGATAATCTATAACTTCGCATTCAAACGGGAAATCATATCTCTGATGACAATTGTAAATCCACTGTCGAGCATGACTGAGCCCTTATTTGATTTGCTATCAGTACTTCCAAGCTGAGACTGTTTTTTAGCTGTCTGATATGAGATTACATCCTTATAGACAAGGTTTCCACCTTTAGTCAATTCTGCATCCATAATTATATTTGCCTTATAAGTATCCGGAATGACTGCTGCTAAGGCATAACTCACAGGAAGCAATAAAAGTGCTATGGCAATTGTTGTTTTCGGTTTCGTAGCAGCAGTAAAGCCCATAACTCCACCAATTGGGCATCCGATTATATAATTTAATGCACTACTATGTTTCTTTACTCTGGCTGATTTTAAGGTAACATTCAATTCAAATGTGTCTTCAGCACTTTGTTTATCGCTCAAATCGATGGTATTCTCTGTAAACGGGGTTGTATCAATGACAGTGAATAATCCGCTTTCATTCATTTCCTGTCTGATAGTCTCTTTTACGTAATCTGTAGTAGGAGGTATTGTCTGTCCGCTCAGGATAACAGTTTCGCTGACTATGGTTGGAATTCTTTCGATAGCATCCCTTTCGTCTTTTACACTGTTAATAAGTAAGTTGCCTTTGTTTTGGAGTTTTGTGTCTGCAGGCAGTAATCGATGTTCCAGTTTCATTTGGGGAAGATTTTGGACACAACCCACTAATAATAGCATCAACACAGGCAATAACAATAATAAGTACTTCTTCATCATTTCTCCTAATATCTATAAATTGGAGTGGTAATAAACGCTCTTTCCAGATGCAGGAAATTCAAAGTTTAGTTTACTACGATAGATGCAATCTCAGAAAAAGGTAATTGCCATTCATTGACATCATGGTCGAGGAGCAGAAAGCCATCAGAGGCGCTGAGTTTATCGTATATCATTTGCTTGGCAGCAAAGGAATCAGCACGTGAGACATCATAACCTGAGGTGACAGCAGGAGGTAGATGAAAGCGGGTGGGAATGATATCGCCTGCATAAATATGGGGTTTATTGTCTTTGATAACTTCAATAATCTGGTGACCGACACTATGACCGCCTGTCAAATGCACAAAAACATCTTTGGCAATTTCAGCAGTACCATCAACCAGATTGAGCTTACCACTACTTTCCAAAAGCGCAAGCTGATGCTCAAACTGATAAGCTGCTTTATTGAGTTTATCGGGGTTCTTTGCCATTTGCCATTCTTTAGTCTGGATGTGAAAAGTAGCATTGGGAAAGGTGAGAAAATCCATGCCGCCTTTATCTGTAACGATTCCGCCGGCATGGTCAAAATGCAGATGAGTCATGATAATATCGGTAATATCTTCCGGATTGAGTTCTAAAGCTTTCAGATTATCGGGAAGTAAATATTCAGAGGGACTATAGATTTCTTTGCGTCTTTTATTCAGGCGATTACCGATTCCGGTATCAACCAGAATGTTTTTACCATCTGTCTGAATCAGCAGCAGATTGAGGTTCATTCTGAGACGGTGGCGTTCATCCAGAGTTACTTTATCCTGCCAGATGAAATATGGCAAGACACCCATGAAAGCACCTGCATCAGTCCAATAATATCCTGCTAAAACCTGATGTAACAGCATACCTGACCCCGCTAACTATTTATCTGTTCTGCGTGGGTGTTTGGAAGGCTGGGAATCAGGATAAGAACGGTTATGTTTTTTATAAGACAGAGCAGCTTTCTGCTCAGGAGTAAGGTCATCATGTTTGGCAGGCTCAGCACGCTTGGGAGTTTCGTTCTTTTTGAGAAATCCTGTGCGTTTGGGTTTTTCTGTTTCAGTCTGTTTAGCAGGTTCATTGCGTTTGGGAGTATCGTTTTTCTTAAGAAATCCTGTACGCTTGGGAGGAGCAGTGTCTTTTTGACCGGCAGGCATAATCACAATACGTTTGTTATCACCATCACCGATAGTAAGTGTTTTGAGGGTTCTTTCGCCTTCCACATACTTATGGATGATGCGTCTGTCACTGGATTGCATCGGCTCAAGAGTTACAGATTTGCCGGTAGCCTTGACTTTGTTGATGATAGGGATGTAGGAACGGATAAAGGTCTGTTCCTGACGATAACGGTAATCCTCTGTATCCAGATAAACACGTTCCAGATTTGGTAGATTCTCAAATACGCGGTTAACCAGATATTGCAGTTGTTCCAGCATATTGCCGTTTTTACCAATCAGGAATCCTGCATCCGAGGAATTATTGATAGTAGCATAGATTGTTTTTTGTTCTGTCTGAATTTTAATGTTGTCAAATTTGATTTCCATGTGTTCCAAAAGCTGTTCGAGAAAGAGTTTTACCCGTTCTTCTGATGTATAAACGTTAAAACGGATAATAGCCTGTTTATTTCCGAATAAGCCAAACAGACCTTTGGATGGTTTACTGAGAATTTCATATTGCAGTTCCCAGTCTTTGATTTTATGTTCCTTGCGGAATGTGCTGATTATTTCGTTGAGATTATTTCCTTTTATATCAATGTTCTTCATAGAGGGGTTTCCTTTTTGTTGAGATGTTTTTGCAGATAATACTGCTGGATAATAGATAAAACATTAAAAACAGTCCAATAGAGGACGAGTCCTGCGGGCATGGACTTAAATACGAAAAAGAGGATGACGGGCATAATCCATGCCATCATCTTCTGGCTTTGCTGCATAGCTTGTTGCTTTTCGTCCATCTGGGCGAGAGCTTCTTTCTTGGGATTCATCATAAGCTGTTGCACAATCATAAAGAGACCCATGAGAATGGGTAAAATGTAAAGCGGGTCAGGCTCAGACAGGTCTTTTAACCAGCCTACGAAGCCTGCCATACGCATATCAAGGGAGAATCTCAGCACTGTGTATAGTGCAAAGAAGACCGGCATCTGCAACAGTAACGGCAAGCATCCACCCAAAGGACTGGCGCCTGCTTCTTTATACAGCTTGGAAAGCTCAGTCTGCATACGTTTGGGATCGCTCTTATACTGGGCTTGAATCGCAGCTACCTGAGGCTGAATCTTCTGCATCTTGAGGCTGGCATCCATACTTTTGTGCGTTAATGGATGCAGGATTACCTTGATAAATACAGAGAAAAGGAGGATGACTACACCGTAATTCGGAATAAGCCTGTACAATAGGTTTAAAAACCAGGCAAAGATATCGACCAGCCAACGCAGCCACTTTGCGCCACGCTCTGCCACACCTTCCAAGCCATTGCCATAACCTTTGAGCAGGTCATATTGTGCCGGACCCATGTAAAGTGTGAAGTCTTCTTCCCAGTCTTTAAAAGCTTTGTCTCGCTTAGTGGTCATGATAAAAGCAGGATTGCCATTGGAAGTGTCTGCTTTGACTGAATTGGTTAAAACAGGTGATACGTCTGAACTGGCAATTACAAAATACTTGGTACGAATGGCAGCCCAGTCAACTTTACCATTTGCAACAAATGGACTCTTTTTTCCTGCTTTATCGACTACGCCTTTGCTTAATTTGTTTAAGTCACGTTTGACCAGCACATTATCAACTTGTGTAAAGAATTTGTAGTCCTGCGTCTTGGTTTTTACATATTCTTCCGTGTCATTGATACCTGCGCCAAAGTCATTGGAGTAGCCCACTAAAGCGTTTGAACTATGGATTTTGAGTTTGTAAGCAATACCATATTTGCTGCCCAGAGTAAAAGTCTTTTCAAAGACACGGGAGGAATCAGGACTGAAGTAAAATCTGATACCCGATTGTCCCTGCACATCAATCTTCTCAAAATTGAAAGGTAAATCTTTGAGATTGGTAGAGCTTGTTTCTGTGAGCAGAATGGTATTTACCAGCCTCTTGGAAGCCGGAACTAATTGTACGGTCGACTTGTCTGCCAGTAAAAACTTCTTGAGATAGACTTGCCTGATAGTAGCGCCTTTGTTGCTGAATACGACCTTGAGAGAGTCGTTTTCCAAAACGATATTGTCATCAATTGCCGGTAAATTGAGGTTGGAAATAGTCAATGCCAAAGGCACTTCGTTTTTGGGATTAGTCTCAGATTGGGTCTGTAGGCTATCTGCGGGTTTAGTTTGCTGAGTTTGTTTTTGAGGTGCTTGAACAGGTTTGGTTTTTTTCCAGATAAACTGTTCGCTAAAAAAGAAGATGGCAAAGATAATCAGGATGCCTGTTAAAGTTTTTGTGTTCACGAAAGCCTCCTAAGGCAGGGGATCATAGCCACCCCTGTGAAAAGGATGACATCTGGCAATGCGCCGGATTGTTAGCCATAAGGCTTTAAAAAAAGGATATGAGCTAAAAGCCTGAAAACCGTATTGACTGCATGTGGGTGTAAAGCGGCAAACTCTGGGGAGGGCAGCAGATAAGACCTTTTGATAAAACAAAATCAACCAGAGTACCAGTTGATTGGGAAAAACCCTAAACTTGTTTTCGCTGTCTTTCACTGCTGAAGCATTGAGGTTAATTGAGATAATTCCCGACATAAGTCCTGCCAATTAAGCTCAGTTGCTCCTTTACGAGCAATCAGATTTACCTTGAGACCTGCGGGCAATATCCCTGCATTTTGGATAAACCAAGCTTTTATTCTGCGTTTCAAACGATTGCGCACCACTGCATTGCCAATTTTTTTCACGGTTGTGATACCATAAGCAAAGACATCCGCTTCTTCTGCCAACACTGGCACAAAGAAATGCGGTAGACGGAAAGACCGGGCAGCATTAAAAAAAGATTTGTACTCCGCATGACATACTATGCGGCGAAGCATAATCCCTTAGACGCAGAGATTCTTTCTGCCTTTGGCACGACGACGGGCGAGAACTTTACGTCCATTGGCTGAGCTCATTCTGGCACGAAAACCATGCACGCTTTTTCTTCTCTTGTTGTGTGGTTGATAAGTCCGTTTCATTCTATTCTCCTAAAGATGTATCTTTATTACACTAATATTTCAATGAATTACCATGATTTTAGATGCCTTTCTTATGTCAAGACTATTGTATCCGGAGATAAACTATTATTCTCCTGAGATGTTTGTAAATAGTAGTTTAATTAGTTTTAGGTATCCCAGGCTTCCAATTTGGTTTGAGCATCGGCTGGGGTTTTGGATTCCAGAAGTTGTTTTACTAATATATCATCTCGGCAAAATCTGGCAAGATAACCGATTATCTGAATGTGAATATTGGGGTCTTCTGCGGGAGATACAAGCAAGAAAATTAATTTGGAAGTAGTCCCGGAAGAGGAATCCAGCACTCCTGCTTTGGCAATTCCAATGACTAATAATGGGTGAGGAATGCCTTCTATGCGACAGTGAGGAAATCTAACCTCTTCTTTCAAATAGGTAGAGCCCTGTTGCTCCCTTACCATTATTTTTTCCCAAACACTTTCAACGCTTAGGTTCGGAACTGTTTCACAGGCAGCTTGAATGAGTTCTTTTAAAGCAACACTCCAATCAATAAAATTGTCCCAAATAACTACTTTCCCGGTTCGCAACGGGTGTTTGATATCAAAATATGCAGCTTGAGCAGGTTTGCCTTGCTTCTTAACCTTACTTTCCGGAGTGTTTTGCTCTTTGTTCACACGTGTATCAAAGACTATTATAGTAGTGCTTTTACTTTCCCAAAATAGTCTTTCAGCAATGTTCTTTCTCCCGAGCACCCTCTTCCATAGAGACATTCTGGCAGCGGGAGTGCCGATGACGATATGCCCAACCCTATACTCTTCCGCAAATTGAAGAATAGTATCTACAATATCTTCTCCCTTATAAGTAAATACTGTAGCTCCCAATTGTTGTGCGAGTCTGAGGGTTTCAGAAAGAATGTTTTGGTTCGTTGAATTGCTTCCGAATAATTTCTCACTGGGTGTCTGCACATAAACCGCATACCAGTTTCTATTTAGCCTACCTGCTAAGCGTGATGTAAATCGCAGCAGTTTATCGCAATTAGCTCCTCTTGAACTAAGGCACACCATTACCTGGTCAAGGCTTGCGTGAGCTTCATCCTCGAGATGGTCACGCCTGCGAAAATCTATCTGAGAGGCAAGCTCTCTCAAGGTCAATTCCCTCAATTGCTCCAGATTATCAGCGATAAAGAAATTTGCCATAGCGCTGGTAATGCCTTCAGGAACGTAAATCTTACCTTCTTTCATGCGTGTAATCAAGTCTTCTATGGAAACATCAACATTAACTATCTGGTCTGCTTCAACCAGGAGACGATCCGGAACACGTTCACGCACTTTGACCTTGGTCGCTGTTTCAATAGTATCAAATAAACTCTCGAGATGTTGAACATTCATGGTGGTAATCACATGGATGCCTGCAGCCAGAATCTCTTCCACATCCTGATATCGTTTTGTATTCTTGCTGCCTGGCACATTTGAATGCGCAAGCTCATCAACCATAACAACCTCCGGATGTAGGTTCAGGATTGTATCCAAATCCATTTCTGTAATGAGTATACCCCGGTAGTTAATCGAGTGCCTGGGCAACACAGTCAAACCACTCAATAAGGCTTCTGTTTCAACCCGTCCATGTGTCTCAACATAACCTACTACTACGTTCACACCTTCCTTTTGCAAGCGGTTTGCTTCCTGCAACATCTGGTAAGTCTTACCAACTCCGGCACAATAGCCAAGATAAATTTTTAGCTTTCCCTGCTGGGATTTACGGATAATCTGTAAAAAACTATTGGCTCGCTGCTCTATCATAATAAGCTTCTTTCTATCAGTTTAAGGATAAGTAGAAAGGATATTCCCTATCTAATAACAGATTTAATTCCAATACATTAACTAATGGAGATTGTCCGGGTAGAGCGTTTGATTGTGACGTTGCTCTTATTATAAGCTTTTGTATAGCTTTGAGATCTATCTTTCTCGTCGATGCAACCCTTTCTGCTTGAAAATCTGCAGATTGGATTGATATATGCGGATCAAGACCACTTCCGGATGCCGTTATCAAATCGACAGGGATGGGCTTATGGTTACCGGGCTCTAGGCTTTGGATTGATTGTAATATCCTTTCTCTCAGCGCGGGATTGGTCGGTGACAGATTGCTTCCTCCTGAACCACGACCATTATAGTCAATCGCTGAAGGACGAGACCAGAAATACCCTGGCTTTGTAAATTTCTGGGCAATCAGATTGCTCCCGATAATTGCTCCATCATTATTATAGATAATTGAACCTTCTGCTTTATCCGGTGCAATTACTTGTCCGATTACCCATATAGTACCCGTATATAAACAACAGCAAAAAAGAATAGTTAATAGCATACTTCTGAATGAATTAGATAAATCAGTTATAAGAAATCTGGTTATGTGCTCTGTCATATTAAGTTCCTCAACATCCTTAGATAATGATGTTTAGCATCATATCAATAAGTTTGATACCTATAAACGGAGTGATAACGCCACCCAGACCATAGACTAACAGGTTTCTGGTTAGCAAAGCATCTGCTCCCTGCGGTTTGTACTTTACACCTTTAATTGCCAATGGAATCAGGCAGGGAATGATGATGGCATTAAAGATAAGCGCGGATAGTATAGCACTTTGGGGAGTCTGGAGATGCATAATGTTTAAAGCTCTTAATTGAGGAATGCTTACCATAAACATAGCAGGAATTATAGCAAAGTATTTGGCAAGATCATTGACAATTGAGAATGTCGTAAGTGCACCTCTGGTCATAAGTAATTTTTTACCTATTTCGACAACTTCAATCAGCTTTGTGGGGTCACTATCCAAATCAACCATGTTGGATGCTTCTTTCGCAGCTTGTGTTCCTGAATTCATAGCGACTCCAATATCAGCCTGAGCAAGAGCAGGAGCATCATTGGTTCCATCTCCCATCATGGCAACCAGATGTCCTTTCTTTTGTTCACTTCTGATAAAAGCAAGTTTATCTTCGGGTTTAGCTTCTGCGATGTATCCATCAATGCCTGCCTCAAGAGTAATGGCTTCTGCGGTTAAAGGGTTGTCTCCTGTCACCATAATTACCCTGATTCCCATGAGCTTGAGGTGAGCAAACCGTTCTTTGATACCGGGCTTAAGAGTGTCTGATAAAGCTATTATACCCAAAACGATGCTATCTTTGGCTACAACCAGCGGAGTGCTTCCATTTCTAGCAACAAGATTAACAGCTTCCCCCATACTCGAAGGCACAGAACCACCTTGTTCACGCACAAAGCCGGCAACAGCATCTGAAGCGCCTTTTCTGCATTTTGTTCCATCTTTCAGGTTTAAACCACTAATACGGGTCTGAGCTGAAAATGCAACAATTTCTGAGTCAAAAGGTTCATCGATATCGCCGGCGATTATTTGTTTACCGAGTTTAATGATAGACTTGCCTTCGGGTGTACTATCTCCCAGAGAAGCAAGAACAGCTATCTCAATAAGTTCATTCTTCTCAATACCGGGTAGAGGTATAAAGTCGCTTGCCTGACGATTACCGAGTGTAATTGTTCCTGTCTTATCCAACAATAAGGTATCTATATCACCGGCAAGCTCGACTGCTTTACCGCTTTTTGCCAGAATGTTTGCAGATAGAGCCTGATCCATTCCCGCCAGACCGATTGCCGCTAATAATGCTCCAATAGTTGTAGGTATCAGACACACAAAGAGTGAAACCATTATCGGAATTGACAGATCTATGCCAAAGAAGCGACTTATAGGTTGCAAAGTGAATACTACAATCAGAAATGCCAGTGTCAAACCAGCCAGAGTGACAGTCAGGGCTATTTCATTGGGTGTCTTTTGCCGGATAGCACCCTCCACCAAGGCAATCATGCGGTCCAGAAATGAATCCCCCGGAACAGCTAAAATACGTATGAGTAGTTTATCAGATAATACTGTGGTACCGCCTGTTACACTTGAACGGTCTCCACCTGCTTCTCTTAATACCGGAGCTGACTCTCCTGTAATAGCAGATTCATCTACCATGGCTGCGCCTTCAATAATTTCTCCGTCAGCCGGAATTATTTCACCGGCAAGGACTTGGATAACATCATCATATTTCAAATCAGATGACATTACCACTTCAATAATAGTATTGCGAAGACGTTTAGCCGGGGTATTGCGTCTGGTTTTTTTCAGAGTATCAGCCTGAGCTTTACCTCGCACTTCAGCCAGAGATTCGGCAAAGGTTGCAAAGAGCACTGTAATCCATAAAATCAATGTAATTGACAAGGTATAGAATATGTGGGGATTATGTAAGACGATTTCCTTTATTAACTCAATACTTGTGAGAAAAGCACCCAATTCCGTAACGAACATAACAGGATTGCGCATCATCTTCAGAGGATTTAGCATCAAGACTGCGCCTTGCATGGCTGCTCTAACTAGTTTAGGTTCAAAGAGAGAAGCCTGGCGTGCCTGACGTCTTTGTAGTTTATCAGATTGTATATTCATTATGAAATACCTCCCAGAGATTCAGCTACAGGACCTAATATAGACACAGGCAAAAACAACAAAGCGCCAATAAACAAGATACTGCCCAAAAGAATAATCCCAAACAAGAGTGTATCCGTTCTAAAAGTACCCTTGGTCTCAGGAATTGCCTGCTTTGCAGACAATGAACCTGCTATCATCAGAGGTAAAATGATAGGGATAAAACGTGCAAGCAACATCACAATCCCTGTAACAATATTCCAGGCAGTCGTATTGTCTTTCAGACCTTCAAAACCAGAGCCGTTATTTGCTGAAGCAGAGCTGAATTCATAGAGGATTTCTGAAAAGCCATGTACTCCGGGATTATTGATGGTGGATAATCCCCAACTGTTGTAGCAAAACCAGGCTGTTCCGGCTAATATCAATAACGGATGCAGCAATAATGCCAAGAGAGCCAATCGCATCTCTTTGGTTTCCACTTTTTTGGTTAGATACTCCGGGCTGCGACCTACCATCATGCCGCAGATAAAGACTCCGATAATGACATAAATCAGCATGTTCAGCATTCCTACACCCACTCCTCCGAAGATACTATTGATCCACATCCCAATCAGAGCAATTAATCCTGTAAGCGGATTTAGACTATCGTGCATACTATTAACAGAACCATTACTTGTTATAGTGGTTGTGATTGCCCAGGAAGCTGAAGAAGTACTTCCAAACCGCAATTCCTTACCCTCAAGGTTGGAATCTTGAGAGACATTGAGATTATGTGTCACCATTGCAGGTTGATGCTCAAAATATGCGCCAAGGGAAATAAAGGCTATAAAGAGCATGAGCATCACTCCAAACAGGATTGCAGCATGTTTCATGCGTCCGGTAATGCGACCGAATACCCAGACGCATGCCATCGGTAATAATACAATGCTAAGGCATTCTATCCAATTAGAGAAGATATTGGGATTCTCAAAAGGGTGTGCAGAATTAGCGCCAAAGAAGCCACCACCATTTGTGCCAAGCTGTTTAATCGCTACAAAAGCAGCCACAGGACCTCTGGCAATGGTCTGAGCAATACCTTCTAATGTTGTAGCATGGGCAGAGCCATGCAAGGTCATAGGCACGCCTGCAATCAACAATAATATTGCTTCAATGAAAGCTAAGGGTAGCAACACATACAAAACTGTACGACGTAAATCAACGTGGAAATTTCCCATACTCTGCTTGCCGGATAATGCGCGTGAAGCAGCTAACATGGCAGCAATTCCAGAGCCGGCAGAAACGAATTGTAACCACATTAACCCAAATATTTGGGAAGAGTAACTCATTGTAGATTCACCAGAATAATGCTGTTGATTTGTATTAGCAACAAAAGAAGAAACAGTATGAAAAATCAAGCTGGGTGATATTCGACCCAGATGATCCGGGTTTAACGGCAGAATTTGTTGCAGGCTAAGAACAACCCAGACAAATAAAAAGCTACATCCATTGAAAATCAGTAACGATATTGAGTATTTTTTCCAGTCCTGCTCAGGAGCCAAGCTTGTTCCTGATACTTTGGGATTAATCCGGCGACTATTATCAAGCAGGGCTGTCATCCACTTACCGAGAGGATATGACAGCAACGATGCTAGGATAATCATTATTATGGGTGTTATCAAATACATGTTAAAATTTCTCCGGCTTAATGAGAGCTATGATTAAATAAACCATGCACACTAATGCAAATATGAGTACTAACCAGACCATTTATACACGTCCTTTTTGATTAATATTTATTTTGGGAATTTCAATGGGATATGCAGGTAATTCAAACCAAAAAGTAGAACCATGATTGAGCTCGCTTTCTACCCCGATTTCTCCATCATGTGCTATAACTATTTCTTTGGCTATTGCCAAACCTAATCCTGCTCCACTACTGCTATTGGTATAGGGTACACGATAGAATTGCTCAAATATATGCCCCAGATGCTCAGGCGCAATTCCGATTCCTGTGTCAGTTATCATAAACCGAACCTTTGCCTCTAATGACTTTGCCGATATTGTAATGCTCCCTCCCGCAGGAGTATAGCGCAATGCATTAGCAAGGATATTGGAAAACACATGGGCAAATCTCGTTAAGTCAACTTTTACTGAAGGCAGATAATCAGGAATATCGGTTTTGAGATTAACTCCCCTGTCTTTGGCTTCAGAAACAAATGGCGCTATGGAGGTAAGAATTAGAGTTTCAGGATTGGTAATTTTTAACTCAAGCAATTGACGGTCATTGTTGATGCGGTGAATATCCAGCAAATCTTCAACAATACCTGCAAGCCGCTCACTTTCTTCCTGAGCAGCCTGAAGAAGCTCAAGTTGCTTGTCATTCAAAGTACCAAGTCTCTCGTCCAGCAATAAATGGATAGACATCCGCATAGATGTCAGAGGAGTCTTTAGCTGATGAGAGACTGTGGAAATCACACTTTGTTTCAGCTCTTGCTGCTCATGAATCAGAGTCATATCCCGAAACAATATTACAGCTCCATTGGTGCGGTGGTTTTCATTACCGTGGGTCAGCGGAACAACTACAGGCTGGAAGAAATACTCATTAAAGTCTCTAAATGCTTGAATATAACCTCTGTCAGACGGGTATTCTGCAATTAAGCCTGATGAAATTGCCTGATTATATAATTCGGGGAGCCAGCTTAAAGAGGTATCAAAAATTGATGAACCAATTTTCATACGCAACAGTTTCTGAGCACTATCTGTAGCAATTTCAATATTTCCTTCCGCATCGGTAATCGCAACTGCTGATGAGACAGCGCTGATAACCTCTTGTGTCATTTGTTTTGTTTGTTGCAAGGTCATATTGTCCGCCCGCTTTCTTTCACGTAATTTTTGAGTCATGTGATTAAAAGCTCCGGTTAATAATCCTACCTCGTCTTTTGAGCCTTTGTGAAGCACAAGCTCCAGATTTCCGGCGCTTACCTCACCAATTGATTCTATCAATCTGTTAATAGGTCGCAACACCCATATTTGGGTGAGAAAACTGAAGACTATAGCCAAAATGCCACAGATCAGAATTACCAGTATCATCCGGTTTTTTGCTGAAGCAGCCTGCTCTCTTGCCAAATTATTTGCCTGGTTCATATTGTCCTGGTTAAGAATAAGTATCTTCTGCGCCTGGTCTTTGGTTTTTAGAAACAGGGGCAATGCCCTTGAGTAATAATTGCTCTTGAGCATAGCAGGAGATTGAGTATTATCCCGGGCAGACTCCACAACAGCGAAATACTGAAGTGCGTATCGTGTTAAATCATCAACCAGGGCTTGTTCTCCCTGGAGCGTGATGTTGTTTTTTTCTACTGACAGAGCTTCTTCGAAAGCAATTTGATTGGCAAGAATCAGTGAATCACCATAAGTTCTGTTATCGGCTATTGTGATTAAGATACCGCTATCAATACGCTCGAGAGCTTCTTTCATATTTTGGCAGGCTATAACACTTTTGTAATTTTCCCTCAGAATCACATCGATAGCTTCACCGAGCACAGATAATTGCGCCATTATCAATAACCCTATACCGGCAACAATTACCATTATGCTGCCAAAGCCAATCGTTAGTTTAGTACGAAGACCAATCATGGTATTACCTCTGCAATACAATAGAGCAAACCCTATGCCAGAGGCTTTTTGTTATAATTATCAATAAGTTATGATTTTTAGAAGGAAGGATTTAATTGCAAAATGTAAGGTTATTAAACCCATTTATTGCATAATGCAAGGACGTGATTATATGGTTTGCTTAGTCGAGTCCGAATAATTTCCTTTTACGCCACAAGGTAGCCTGATCAATTCCCAAGATATCCGCTGCTTCCTGCATCGTCTTTGCTTGTAACAAAACCTTTTGAATATGCGCTCTTTCCAGGGAAGAGAGCGACACATTGTCACCTAATCGGATTTGGTCATTATGTTCCATCATGTTTTCAGGTAACCATTCAGCACCAATTATTGGTTTATTGCACAGGATAGCCATGCGCTCTATCACATTGCGCAATTCTCTCAGATTTCCGGGCCAGGAATAATCCTGAAAAGCTCTGATGACTGCTGCCTCAAATCCGGAAAAGGTTCGGTGGTTTTGAGCTCCGAAAAAGGAAAGCATCGATTCAGCTAACGGCATGATATCTTCCTTTCTCTCTACCAAAGCAGGTAACTTGATTACAATCACACTCAGCCGGAAATATAAATCTTCCCTGAATTTACCATCTTTGACTGCCGTTTGCATATCTGTGTTAGTTGCTGTTATCAATCGCACATTCGCCTTCCGGGAAACATGGTCGCCTACTCTCTCGTACTCCCTCTCCTGAATAAAACGTAAGAGCTTGGATTGCATTATTAATGGCAAATCTCCGATCTCATCCAGAAAGAGTGTTCCACCTTCACAAAAAGATACTTTTCCAGGATTGTCCCTGAGCGCTCCTGTAAAAGCGCCTTGTATGTGTCCGAATAGCTCACTTTCCAGCAGTTCATAGGATAGAGTGGGACATGAAATCACTCCAAATGTTTTACTTGACCGTGCGCTCCATTGATGTATCATTCTTGCTAAAACAGATTTACCCGAACCGCTCGGACCTTCTAAAAGGATATTAGCATCAGAATCGGATACTTGTTTAGCAAGTTCATATACTCTTTGCATTGAAGATGATTGACTGGAAAAAGAAACATCTTGCTGCAAGCGTCCCAAATCTTCCTGTAAGGTTTGAATGCTATGTTCCATTGATTTCATGGTAATTACACGCTGTAGTATTGCAGAAAGCTGTTCCGGCATAAATGGTTTTGGGATGTAATCCACAGCTCCAAGCTGCATGGCTTTTACAGTTGTGTCAATTGTGGCATAGGCAGTTATCACTACTATCTTGAGCCACGGACTTGTACTTAATAACCTTGGTATATAGCTTAGCCCGTCATCTGTTCCAATCCTCAAATCAATGAAAACCAAATCAAATATGAGATGTTCTGCTGAAGCGATTCCATCCGAAACATTGCCGGCACAAGTACATTTATGTCCCTGAGTTTCACAGAATATTGATAACGTCTTACGAATATTGACTTCATCATCGATTATTAGTATGTTTAACGCCTGCTGATTCATTTTATCCTCATTATGCTTAATATTCATAGTCTTGCATATTGCAAGCATTATCACACTATACTTCATGGCAAGCAATTTATTTAATCCCTCCTTCCTATGACCCTCAATTATCGCTCATCCATCTTTCATCCATCTTTCATTCTTCTTTCATTTTTCTCTAAATGAACATAGCCTGACCTTAAGACTCCGCCGTGACACGCCCGTGACTCCGCCGTGACTCCGCCGTGAGCACGGGGGAATTACAGGAGGAGCACAGGCGTATCACCCACGTATATTAAGTGTAATCAGACACCACTTAGAGAAGGATTAAAGATGATTAACTGATAAAGATATCTGATAACGATGTTATATATAATTGATGCCGGCTTTGACCAACTGATATTGGGATAATTGACCGGCTGGTTTTTAGTTTTATTACTTGATAATAGTCACTTTCCTGATAATCGTTTTGCTATGGTTATTTACAAATTTGATGATATATATACCTGATTTACAACTTCTGCCTTGTTCATCACTTCCATCCCACAGCATGACTTGTTCTCCTTTGGCTTTTCTGGCATTAACCAGAGTCTTGATTTTCTGCCCTTTAGTATTATAAATCTCTAAGTAAACATTGGCTGCTTTCTCCAGAGTATAACTGATAGTAGTGTTATTCTTGAACGGATTGGGATAGATACTGAGAGTAGTGGAATATACCACAGGAACACTATTATCCTGATTGGCAGTCCCATTCCATTCATAAGCTCCCATGTCTATTCTGTCATTATAAATCCTCGCATTACCCAAAAGGTCAAACTGCGGAAGAAATAGCCCTGTTGTATCTGGTGTTCCGGCATTTATGCAAGGTGAGTCTGCAGCAAGATAGTATTTGTAAGGTTCTGTCTCTTCTTCACCAAGGAAAAGAGGATTATTGCTGATATTTGTAGTTGAATAGTTTATAATGCCACCATTTCCGGAGATACCGCTTTGCCCTCTTCTCAGGCAGGAGTAATCAACCGTTAAATTATTCTGCTCTCCCGTTTGATTGTAGAGCCTGATTTCTGCCAGAGTGTCATTATAGAAGATGGAATTTGTTATATTCGCTATCCCATTGATATAAAACATAGACGAGTTTCCAGAATTGCCGGCAAAAGTGCAGTTAGTAACATTAACAATCGGGTTATTGGTGGAAGCTATCACTATGATATCGCTGGGACAGGTAATATCAGTGAATTGGCAATCTATCAGATTGATTCTGTTGGGTTGGGTCTGATCTTCTACACCGGATATGCTTACCGTTTGGGAGTCATCATCATACATTATGAGGTTATCAAATATGCAATTTTCAAATGTTAATTCCTTATTAATACCCATCCAGATTAGAGGATATGCCCAAACTTCATCACTTACAAATGTCGAAGTCGCATTTCTGAATGTGCAGTTCCTGATAATGCCCTGAAAACCACCTTCTATCAGTCCAAATCTTGACGTAATTACAGTCTCAATTACAATTTTATCCCATAAGCAATTGCCGAAAAAATTACAACGTATAATGGAGATATCACTTGGAGTTAGACCATATATATATATATTGGACATTTGCACATTTTTTGCATTCTGACCAGATATTGCAGAACTATTGGTTGAGTTATTTGCAGTTATTGAAAGCCCCTGTATTAAAAAATCGTTTTCTGAATTTATATTGAAAACGATATCACTCTGATTGGGAAATAGAGGATTGTGTTCCGTGATGAGGATTGTGCTGGCAATCCCGTTACCTACCAATTTAACCCAGCTTTTCATTGCTATGGGGAATACTTGTTGGTTAGTGGAGCGGGAATATGTTCCGGGTTGGATATGCACTGTTTTTTGATTTAGACTATCAGCAGCTATTCTATATATAGCAGTATGAATAGTTTTCAAAGCATTATTGGGAGAAAGACCATCATTATCATCATCTCCTTCGATTGAAACATACAAATCGTTATTTATCTCCTGATGATTGGCATTTTGAATATCAAAGATTAGCTGAAAATCTACATTTAAACTAGTACGTTTGCCTGCATAGTAGCTGGTGGGATTAGATACTGAAAAAGTATTTAGATACACAATTAAATCACTACTCAAAGATTGAGCATAAATATCCTGCCCTGAACCTGCAGTGTTATTATATATGGAGCATCGGTTGATTGGGTCAAAGATAACACTATATCCATAGATGTATACCCCCCCCCCCATACCATAACATTTATTATCAAATATTTCTAACCCTGACAAGAGGGCCGTACATTCACTGATGGCAATTCCTGCCCCATCTCCTGACACATTGTTGAATATCTTACAGTTGATGATACTTGATAAAGTGTTGTTGAATATAGATACACCTGCTCCAGCTCCTCTACTGAAACCATTGGTAATGGAAATACCTCTTACATTGATGTTCAGCGCATTGGGATATATCCTAAGACATGGATTTGCTGCATGACCATCAATAATAGTGGAGTCAATATATGCCGGATTGTTAGTGGAGTATTCAAGGCTGATTAATGAAATATTATTGGTCTGGATAATAATATTCTCTAAGTACCTGCCGGGATATACCAATACCGTATCTCCTGCAACACAGGCATTAATTGCTGTCTGAATGGAAGTGTATTGCCCGGTTCCATCTATATCAACAATGCGGGTTATTGCTGATAAATATATATAGCAAATAAAAAACAATAACCCAATGCACAATGATTTTTTCAGTTTCATTATAATCCTTAATCTTAGGGGAGGGATACTGTCCCTCCCCTAAGAAATTCTTTATTTCATAAGCATCATTTTACGCACGAGGATTTTATCCGCTGTGCGAAGTTTACAAAAGTATATTCCACTGGAACAAGCTTTATCCGAGTTATCTTTTCCTTCCCAGGATGTATTAAAGCTTCCTTTAGTACTTCTTCCACGGAACAGTGTTTTTACCAGTTGACCTTTAACGTTATAAATGTCAAGCGATACATTGCCGTCGTCTTTAAGAGAATAACCAATCCTTGTAGTAGGATTAAAGGGATTGGGATAATTTTGTTCCAACGCAACAGCAGGTACTATCATGTTTTCTAAATCGTTGGAATTAACGTTTATCTTGTAGGTTGGATAATCAGCATTACCATTGATGTTTTCACTGCTAAGCATGGAACCGGCTAAATTGATGCTTTTCATTTCCTGCTGCTGGTTCTTAGCGCTATGGTAATAGAATATCAGCTCCACATTGCCTTCTGTAAGTCTTTCACTAATGCCCAGATAAGCACAGAGTTGTTCCACATCATTTTCTACTACGACAGCTCCTTTAAAATCACCATTCAGTTTCAAACCAATTTCCTTCAAACTGCTTCTGTCTATTCCGGTCAAATTAATAGTAACGGGCACATAATCCGGCTTTTCGTCATAAGTGAAGTATTCCGGTTTGGACTTAGTTATGGGTTCCACATGAGTAATTACATTCCACTGGAATTCCGGGTGATCGTTAGCAGTTGCAACAACTACCATATCACCTTGGAGTGGACGCATAGTGCCCTCAATCCCGGAAAAGTCATGGTTATTACGGGAACGGTATAAGCACCAGTCTTTGGCTTTAATCATGATAATATCATCCCAGATGGAAGCAAAGGCATCCTGAGGCCATGTGCAAACATTAGCATAATATCCAATCCAGTTTTCATAAATGTCCATATTGTCCCCATGGATATTGACATAGTTAGTTGGATGAGTTTGAAAACCGCTTTCATGCAATATCACAGCAGGAGCGTTTTCAGGGACAGCTTCACCATAACCAATCAATTGTATTTTATATCCTTGTTGGCTGGTCACAGAATGGCTCGATAAGTCGGTATTAACATTATTACCGGTATGTATACCCCAATCATTTTCCCATAGTATTGAATGAGGTGTGTTGTCTTGATTCCATTGAATTTCCTGTAAAACGTCTGGTTGCAGAATGTTGTATTGATCGCGATGCGTACCCAGCAATTCTTCAAAGAACACATTAGCAGTTTTCATGCTATTAGTAATGTTCAGTACAGGATAGCTTACCCAGTGCCAGGGTTCACTACGAATCGGCGCTGGATTTGCGTTTCTTACCCTATGCACAAAAAACAATACACTTCGATGTTTCACTTGTGGATAGTAACACAGGATTCTTTCCTGTTGGGTGCATGCGGGTTTCTTACCCTATGCACAAAAAACAATACACTTCGATGTTTCACTTGTGGATAGTAACACAGGATTCTTTCCTGTTGGGTGCATGCGGGGTTCTTACCCCATGCACAAAAAACAATACCCCGATTAATATGTAATTCCACATAGTAATAATACATCTTTATCATATATCGAAAAATTGTCAATTGTCGTACTCATTCTTTTCTTTCGAGTGGGGGGAAAGAATCCCCCCACTTCCAACAGGAAAGAATCCTGTGTTACTGCACACCCAAAACAGCGGTTACACGATAATAAGCATGAGGAATGCCCGCTCCGGCTATATGTGTATAAGAGGGAGTAGCAGAACTATCAAGATAGATGTAACCTGCTTCATCAAAAGCATTGCCCGTAATATTACGATAGACTTTATAGCCTGTAACAGTGACCGGCGCTCCCGTTACTGTTTGCATGACAGGTGTCCAGCTCAAACGAACATCTGTGTTATTTATAATTTCTACCTGCACATTCTGAGGAGCAGATAAGACAATGTGAGTTGTATCAGGAGCGGTATACGCTCTTAAATATGGATAACCATTATTATGCGAATAATCTGTATCAGCTTGCCAGACATTAGCAAAATCCCAACCCACAAAAGTACTATCAGTATAAGGATAAGTCATATCATCCGTAGTACGGGGATAGGCATTAACTGTATTGCCACCACCACTCGCGTACGTCATACCTGAGGTCTGTGTGTCCCAGTAACTATTAGAAACTACATCAGGAGTCAATTCATTATAGCCACAAAAGGCTCCATGACAATCATTACCAGTTACAGAACCAAGACTATAACAATGTTCTATTGTGACTTCGCTACCGGGATTACCTAAATAACCTACAAATCCACTTAAATAGTAACCATTTGAAACATTCGCTGTAGAGTAACTATCGGTTATGGTGCAATTTCCTAATGTCACGCCTATAAACCCACCCCCGTAATCACTGTTTGTAACATTTCCTGTGGAGAAACAATATCGGATAATGCTACTATCAAGAAGCCCGATTAACCCACCACCTTCTGAATCATATTGCCCGCTTCCAATAATATCTGAAGATGATGAGCAATACAAAACCGTAGATCGAACTACACTACTCATTAACCCACCAGTTCTATAATCGCTGTTAATTGATATTGTCCCGCTAGATTGACAATTAGTTATGTATGAATCGTATGTTGTGCCTATTAACCCACCAGCTCTTCTCGATGCTGTTATACTCCCATTAAATGTACAATTTGTAATTAACCCTTGATTTAGAAATGTAGCTAATCCTCCAACACCACCACCATCAATATTACCCACTATAGAACAGTTCGATATTGAAATATGATGAGGATCTAGTTGATCAAATAATTGCCATCCTAATAATCCACCAGTTGTACTACCTGGGCTTATTATAGTGATATTTAAATGACAATTATCAATTACTGTATCATATATAAAACACCCGATTAACCCTCCAACCCAAGCATCTGCAAAGATATAAACTTCTCGACGAATGTATCCATTTACAAAACAATTTGATATAGACCCTCCATTCATCTGAGCTGTTAATCCTCCCACAACAAAACCTCCAGTATATATATACATCGAGTCCAAAACCACATTGGAGAACCCTAAGCCACCATTAAACAGACCTGAGTAAGCTTCACTCTCGGGAGTATTGATATACAGATGTGAGATATTGTAGTTACTGCCATTATAGTGTCCGTTGAAGGGAATGGGAGACCAGCCTTCACCCACGTTCCAGGGGGCAACGCCAAGGTCTATATCGGCTGTTTGTTGGAAATAGGCATCGGGATAATAGCGTACGCTATCCAGTTGAGCAGCGCTTGCTATCAGATAGGGACTGACAGAGGTTCCGCTTCCTCCCGCAAACTGAGCAAACAGAGCAGTGCTGCCCGGCAGGATTAGTATGAGCATTAGTATAATTAATCTATTTAATTTCATGTGTAGCTCCAATCATGAGGAAGCAGATAACTTTATTAAACTATTTCCATAATGTGTCTTTAGTCAAGCACAATTCTTCCGAAGCCTTGTAACACAGGATTCTTTCCTGTTGGAAGTGGGGGGTTTCTTACCCCGTGCACAAAAGCAATAGCATGTCTTTTCAAGTATACGAATCCTTATGAAAATAGCCTACATAAACAGTGTATAATTGTCAGTTGTCGTGCATCTGTTTTTTTAGTGGGGGGAAAGAATCCCCCCACTTCCAACAGGAAAGAATCCTGTGTTACATAGTTTAAAATGCTATTCCACTGTTTATTGTATGACATCTATCCTTCTTTCATTTAACTCTAAATGAACATAGATTGTCCTTATGATTCCGCCGTGACTCCGCCGTGTCTCCGCCGTGAGCACGGGGGAATCACAGTAGTCTCAAAGGCGTAGCACCCACGTATATTAAGTGTAATCAGACACCACTTAGAGAAAGATTAAAGATGATTAATAAATGAAGATATCAAATAACGATGTAATATATAATTGATGCCGGCTTTGACCAACTGGTATTTAAATTGCTGGAAGAATCAGGTGCATGACGCTGAAGCAAAAAAACCTTGCCTGATAAAGACGTTTTAAATTTTGGTATTGTTCTGAATGTGATGGAGTTAGATTATAATGAACAAAGATTTTCTGAAAGTGACACTATTGACCCTGTTGATTGTTATTTTTATCGGGATAATTGCCTGGCTGGTACCCGGTTGTGATAATAAATATATCCGGATTAAGCCGCTTAAGTGGTTCAGTTGGTTTTCTGCCAAATCAGATACTACAAATGATGCAGCTTTGGAAAGAGCTTTAAAAGAGGCAGAGGGATATACCAGCAAGACATCACCCTTGGCGTCATTAATAACCAAACTCAATTCAGTAAAAGAGACAAATGGCAGTATCAGGATAGCCTATTTTGGCGATTCCATTATCGAAGGTGATTTGATTACCCAGCAGCTCAGATATAATCTGCAATCGCGTTATGGCGGAGATGGTATCGGTTTTGTGCCTATCACTTCTATTGTGGCAAGCTTTCGCAGAACCATCAGACACAGCTTTGCCAAGAACTGGGAAACCATGTCATTCATGACACCTTACAAAGCTGAATATCCTTTGGGACTGGGTGGATTTGTTTATATTCCCCGCAATTTTTATACAGTGCAGAAAGCAATTGAGGTTGTATCCGATACTTTGATTAATTCTGTGATAGATTCAGTAGCTACTTTTACACCTCCTGTGGCTCCGAAGCAGGAAACGCAGAGATATTACGTAAATACCCCATCCTGGATAAAATATCAGAATGCCAATGTTTCGGGCGGAGCAAGACAATTTGACCGCATCAGGCTCTTTTACAGCCATGCCAGACCCGGCTCTGTCGTGAAGGTAGGTTTTGATGATAAACCGGCACAGAGTTTTAATCTGACTCCCGGTGAAGCTGTTCAGACTATTAACCTGAGCAGAGGCATCCCCATCAAGAGTCTGTATCTGGAATTCTCAATCACCGACCCGGTGCATGTATACGGCATCAGCTTTGATAAACCCAATGGTGTTTTCGTTGATAACTTCTCCATCAGAGGGTTTTCCGGCATGTATTTTCAAAGAATACCCAAGCCTATCCTGGAAGTGTTCCAGAAGAACCTCAAATATGACCTGATTATCCTGCAATATGGAGAAAACGTTTCCAATCCCAAAGCAAAATCATATAGTTTCTACCGCACAGGTATGATTAAGACTATCAGATATCTGCAGGCAGCATTTCCAGAAATACCTATTCTTTTAGTAAGCGCTCATGACAGAAGTATCAAAGTAGTGGATAAATACCAGACCTCACCTGATATCCCGATTTTGATTAAAGCACAGTCAGAAATTGCAGATTCCACAGGCTGCGCTTTCTGGAATTTGTACGAAGCTATGGGTGGCAAAGACAGTATGCAAAAGTATGTAAAGAACGTTCCACCTTTGGCAGCCAAGGACTATACACATTTCAATCAGGCGGGTGCGAATAAAATCGCCGATATGCTGACTGACTTCCTGCTAAACAGGGCAAAGAAATAGTGCACAGACCTTTTCCGCTCCGCTTAGTCATCATTATTCTCACCATGATATTGGTACTGGGAATAGTCATGGCAAGCGAGCAGAATGATAAGCTCAATAGTGACAGCGATACGCTGGTTTACGAGGAAACCTATCCTGAAGATATCGATTTACTGGAAGAAATTATCCAGAGTTATTATCTGCTTTTGGATACTCAAAGCATTATCGAACAATACCCTATGCTCAATCAGGAAGTGAACTTTATTGAGAATGACAGCCTTGCTCTAAAGGGCTTTTATTCCAAACTGGCAGAGCTGAGAAACGGTCAAAAAGACAGAGTAACTATTTTACAGGTCGGAGATTCTCATATCCAGCCCGGTTATTTTAGCGGAACAGCCCGCAGCTCTTTACAGCGTTACTTTGGCAATGCCGGCAGAGGATTGGTCTTCCCCTGGAGAATGGCAGGCACCAATCAACCGGACGATATCAGATTTTCTTCCAAGTCAAGCTGGCAAAGGTCTTCCAATGAAATAGGTATTTGCGGCTATGGCTTGCAGGCAAAAGCAGAAGGCGACCTCAATATTCAGACCAATAACTTCTTCCAGACAGATAACACCTTTGATCAGGTTACACTGATTATGAAAGAGCAGGAAAACAGTTATGCCTGGACTGCAACAGGTTTGGAAGATGAACTCTCACAAAGCGTCAATACCTTTGCCGACCAATCTATCTATCAGCTTAGCTGGGTCAATCCGGTCAGGCAGGCAGAGCTTTCCTTTAAAGCTGATAACTCCAATGACAAAGCAAATCTGTATGGCATTATCCTGGAAAGGCAGCAGCCGGGCTTGCTGTATCATTCTGTAGGTGTCAATGGCGCCAGCTTTGATAGATTTTCCAGGATTAACGAGTTTTTCCCCCAGATGCGGATTCTGGCTCCAGACCTGATTATTGTGTCTTTGGGTACCAATGATACTCAGGGCAGATTTAGAGAAGATGTATATCTCAAGACTGTTAAGCAGTTTATGAAGCAGCTATCCAAGGCAGTTCCCAAGGTACCTGTACTTTTTACATTTCCCCCTGATTCATATAAAAACGGCAGAGATAATCAGGATATTGCCAAAGCCAATGAACTTTTGAAGAAGTATGCTTTGGATAATAACTATGCCTGGTGGAATTTGCAGGAAGTGATGGGTGGAGCCAGCTCAATAATGCAATGGCGCAGGTTGGGTCTGGCATCGGGAGATTTGAAGCATTTCACTCCCAAAGGCTATATGCTGCAAGGTCATTTGTTTAACCAGGCACTGATAAAAGGCTATAAAAATTATGCGGAGCGCAGATAATGTTTGAAAACCTATTGAATAAGATAATCCCCACCCTGCTTTATGACCCGCAGCATCCGCTGCTCTTTACCAGCTCATTCTTCCTGTTTTTCTTTATGGTAATTGTGCTGATTTATCCTTTTATCGCCAACCATGTCAAGCTGCGTACCTGGTTCCTGATGCTGGTTTCCCTGTATTTTTATTACAAGACCAGTGGAGCTTTTGTCTTGCTGCTCATTCTCACAGCGCTCATCAACTATATTATTGGCAGGATAATCTGGCAAAGCAAGCACAGAGGACTTCGCAATACCCTGTTTATCGTCAGTATCTTCTGGAATATCGGCTCTCTGGGCTATTATAAGTACACCAATTTTGTTTTAACTACAATCAATCAGATAATCGGTGGTAATCTGCCGATGCTGGATATTTTCCTGCCTGTGGGGATTTCCTTCTTCACATTCCAGATTATGAGCTATACCATGGATATTTACATGAAGAAGCTCGAACCCATCGATAGCTTTAAGGATTTCCTCTTCTTCGTAGCTTTTTTCCCGCAACTGGTAGCAGGTCCGATAGTTCGTGCCACCTATTTTATTCCCCAAATCCGCAAGAAAGTTAATCTGAACAGCGATACAGTTGCCATGGCTCTGATTCTGATTATGGGCGGATTAATCAAAAAAGGTATCATTGCTGACTATATCAGCATCAACTTTGTAGATAGAGTCTTTGAAAATCCCACTCTGTTTTCAGGAGTGGAAAATCTGATAGCCATCTATGGTTATGGACTGCAGATTTATTGTGATTTCTCAGGATATTCCGATATGGCAATCGGCTTGGCTGCCCTGGTCGGTTTTGAATTACCCATAAACTTTAATACTCCATATAAAGCCAGGAGTGTAACAGAATTCTGGCACCGTTGGCACATGTCTCTTTCCACCTGGCTGCGTGATTATCTTTATATCCCTTTGGGTGGGAACAGACTCGGTAAATTCAGACAGTATCTCAATCTATTCATCACTATGGTACTGGGTGGTCTCTGGCATGGAGCAAGCTGGAACTTCGTCTTCTGGGGCGGTATGCATGGCTTGGGGCTGGTAGCAGACAAATTCTGGCTTTCCATGAAAATCTCACAGACACGGTTTATGAAAGTAGTCGGAGTAATAGTTACCTTCCAGTTTGTCAGCTTTCTCTGGATATTCTTCCGTGCTCCTAATTTTGAATTTGCCGGACAGATGCTCAATCAGATATTTACTAATTTTAACGGACTTCTGGTCTTGGAATGGATAAAAGGCTATCGCATGATAGGTATTTTTATCGCTTTGGGTTATCTTATCCACTGGCTTCCTCAGAAATTTGATGTAAATGTATATGGATTGATGAGAAGAATGCCTGTCCCTGTCCAGTCTCTGCTGGTAGCTTTCCTGATCTGGCTGATGTATCAGACCCGCACTTCTGACATTCAACCCTTTATCTATTTCCAGTTTTAAACTACTATTACAGTTTAATCTGCCTTGTTGGTTTTTGCTTTTTTATTTGCAAAACGTCAAACTCATATTATTATGTATGCTATGAGGTTGGAAACATTGATTGATATTAAGTTGCATGACACACGAGGATTTGATGAGCTTCAGGTTTAAGGTTATTGCCCAGAACAGCTTCCTGGCACTTTTGGTATCTTCTATTGTATTACTGATGGTGTATGGCGTCCGCGCTATCATTGACCCCATGTTTAATAATCCGGAATTAATCAAAGTAGGAGACCAGATATCTGCAATATTTATCTGGACCTATAACCTCGTGGAAAGCCATTATATCGGATATGATGCCAATTTCACGCACCGCTTTGACCTGCTCTGGACCCCTATCGGTATTTTACTTAACCTGCTTTACATATCCCTGATAGGAAATATCATCTATTTACTCGCAAGCTTGATTAAAACATCCGACAAACACAACAAACAATAGCTTTACCATATTCTATATCACAAATCACATTTATAAAGCATAATCCGCTTATCACTCGATAATCGTCTATTTTACCCTGATGACTTTACTCTCGGATAGGTGTCCGTTTTGATTTACTTTTATCAGATAAATGCCGTTACTGACGGGTTTATTGTCTTTATCCTTACCATCCCAGTTTATGCTTTTACTCTTTTGTCGGTCATATTTCCTGATTAATTGCCCTTTTACATTATAGACGCCTGCCTCAATGGGAAAATTGTCTTTACTGTTCAGCTCCAGAGTTACGCTGGACCGGAAGGGATTGGGATAAGCCGTTAACTCCATCATTATTGCAGGTGCAATTTGCTCTTCATTTGCCGTGTCTTGTTCCCAGGTGTAGAGAGATTGATAATAAATATACCACCAGTCGTTTAGGGATTGGCTCCATTTCTGATCAGAGCTTTGTATCAGGTTGCCGTTATCATCATAGTCAATTGTTCTGCGTATAGATTTATGCCAGGCAGAGTCAGTCTGAAATTCCCAAAGAGTCCTGGAGATATACCTATTGGCAGCATCGTATTCAAACACATGCTTGGAATAATTTCGCCAGGTGCCATCAACCCAATTCTGGTAAACAGCTTCATCCACCATTCCCGTTGTATTTTGGTAAGACCAGATACAGGAAGGATTGATTGTATGTTCATGGCTGAGATTTGCTATATATGTAGCTCCGGTGGAAGTATCATTGGGATTATACGTATAAATAGTTTGTTTAACGTTATACCAGCTTAGGGAATCATTACAATAAGCAAATGAACTGGAGTTGATTCTTCCTTGCTCATCATGCGAATAGATTTCCCGGGTATAAATCATGGTTCCCAGGCAATATGTCTGAAATCTCATCAACAAATTGTCATTGCTATAGACATAAAAAACTCGTGAATCCAAGGCAAATTCGCCGATTGATGCATAGCGGACAAAGATATACTCGTTAATCAGTCGGTTCTGACTATCATACTCGAATATTTGTTGTCTGTAAGTGCCTGAATCATATAAATATACATCTCCTCCGATATAATGCTCTTCCGTTGCATCATAAAAGTACCGGCTTATGCTGGCAAGTATATATGCTTGATTGTTGATGTTGTAATAATACACTATTATGCTGTCTATCTGAGCAGGATTGTCACTATTATAGAAAGCCGTTTCTTTTGAGGTAATGTTCAGTTCACTATCTAAATAGATGTCGTCTTTTACGATAATTTCCTTCAACTGCCAGTTTCTTTCCCTGTCCTTAGTGACAGTGTGCTTCGAGGGATGTACCATGCTGTTTACATGTGCTAAAGATGTCCGCAATTGTTCCGGGGAAAATTGATTATTTTGTGCATTCAGCCCATATCCGGAATACGGCAGAATACAAGCGAGTAACAAAGCAAAGCCTACTTTCATTTGTCCACTACCTCTTGATATCAATATAAATTACATGTACAATGTATATTCTTATTGTCAAGATTAATTATAAGCATTTTGAAATCCTCTTCTCCCCTTTTTGTCTGATTACCGGTTGTATGGTAGACCCTTGGACAACCCTTAGTTAATGAACTAAGGAACCCGGCAGCAGCGACCATCCTGCTATGCAACACAATACAAGGGCAACTCAACGGGAAGATAGATTTTATGTATCTGTTTTCAGTCTTTGCATGCTCTACCCTTCAGTAAATCATAACTGCTTATTAATCAATACTCTCTGAGTAGATGCTTAATGAAATCATTAAGCATCAAGCAGGCAACTACTAAGATAGTAGTAAGAGTGATTACTTGAAAGAAAAGGAGTAGAATAGCTTTCTAAAGCTGTTCAATGAAATGATGTATATGAATTGATTGGATTCTTACGCAGGATTGGAATCCTACGCAACAGGAAGAATTGCTTTTCTTAATTTCTTACGTTCCTTATTTGTCCCTTTCCTGATCCTACAGATTTTGTAGAGGTTTCTAAGGGGTATCTAAGGGAAAAGCCCTTAGATACCCCTTACATCTATCTTCCTGATTCAACGGATCGTTTAAAGTATAAAAGAGGGATAAGCAGGTTTGTAGCAGATATGATAACTTGATATTGCTTTATTTTGAGGCTAAATGTGCAACTTGATTAAATTGGATTGGACAGGGGCAGGATTCTATGCAGACCTTTCTATTAATTGGGTGTAATCGCTACGCTTTGTTTTCAGCCAGGATTTGTCTCACAACCAAAGATAGGGTTTCGGGGAGGACAGGTTTAACTAAAAGCTTATTAATCCCTATTTCACGGCAGCTTCGTTGGATGGTGTTATCGCTGTATCCTGAATAGAGGATTATAGGTATTTTGGGATTGATAGCACGGAACTTTTGGGCTAGCTGGATTCCGTTTAAGCCGGGCATAGATATATCAGCCACAAGGATATTGCAAGTGTCCGGATTGGCAGCAAACTGGTTAAATGCCAGGGTGCTGTCCGTAAAACCAACCACATCATAGCCTGATTCTGTCAGAGTTTCTTTGAATAAATCAGTCAGAGCAGGCTCATCATCCACGAAATACAGTTTGGCAGGAATAAAGGTCAATTCTGATTCTGTTACGAGTCTTTCAGCAAAACGCAGGGATGTGGTAGGCAAAAACACTTTGACTGTGGTGCCGTGCTCCAGGATACTGCTGATATGGATAAAACCACCGCTACCTGTCACTATACCGTGTACAATGGATAAGCCCAGACCTGTACCCTCCCCCGGTGCTTTGGTGCTAAAATAAGGGTCAAAGATGCGGTCGAGGATTTCCTGTCTGATACCGGAGCCGGTATCCTGAAATGCCAGACAGATATAGTTTTGTTTTACATCAGCATTAGGAACGATTGCATGCACCATTGTGCCTTCCATTTCAGACATTTCCACGCTGATGGTGCCGCCTTGATAACGCATGGCATGATATGAATTGGAAGCAATGTTCATCACCACCTGCTGCATTTCTGTGGGGTCTGCCAAAACACAGGCATCAGTATGAAGCGCAGTCTGGATGGTTATCGAAGATGGAATGGTATGAGACAAAAGCTCCATAGTATCTTCCACCAGTGCTGCCATCAAAACCGGTTGGACCAGTTTCTCAGTCTGACGGCTGAAGGTGAGAATCTTTTCTATCAGCTTTTGAGCTCTCAGACAAGCTCGCATAGCTTCGTCAAGGTTGTTGCATATCTCACGGTGGGTATCGCGCATCTTGCCTGTTGCAAGAGCGATATAACCTGAGATTATCGTGATAATGTTATTAAAATCATGTGCTATTCCACCGGCTAAAGTACCGATTGATTCCATTTTTTGTGCCTGACGTAGCATCATTTCCGTTTTACGGCGTTCGTCCATTTCATTGCGAAGCTGTTGGTTTTGCTCAAAGAAGAGCTTTATGAGTCTGGCAATTTCACCAAATTCGTTATTAGTCGAACTGAGAGGATGGATTAATTCCGGATTGCCATATTTGAGGCTATTGGAAATCTGTTTGAGAGGTGAGTTTATCCAGTTATATAGCAAAGTAAACTGCACTAATAAAAAAGCGAGGGTGAAAATCAGAAAACCCAGAATTATGTGTTTTCCCAAAGTCTGCCACTGCGAGATAAACGGATTGTTACTGCGGAAGAGTAACCAGGCAACTGGAAGATTATTCCAGTTAGTCAATGGAATAGTAATATTGACGTTAAAAGTGGGGTGAGGTGGTTGAACCTTTGGTTCAGCGAGAAAAATGCGAACATTGTATTCCAGGGTTTGAGAAAAATCTTCCAGATAAGAAGTATCCCACAGCTTGGCAGCAATCATGTAACCCAGAGGGCTGACTGTGCGCGTAGTGTCAGCAGATTGATGAATAGTAGCAGCCCCTACCTGCATAAATTGCTGTTCCCAGGGTTCAGTAAAGTACTTACGCTTCTCAGAATTCATGGTTTCAAAAAACTTTGGTGGAAATCTGAAATCCCGCAGCTTCGGTTCTTTGTCAGAACCTTCACTGAATAGCATAACCCCTGTAGAGTCATAGATTTGGACAAGGTCAAGATTATTGGCAGGTATCAGGGTTTGCAGATTTTGTTGAGCCCATCTTGATGACCGGTTAATAGTAAAATCTGCTACAGCATCTCCGACAGAATTGTCATCAATAAAGCGCATGACATTGTTCTTTTTTATTTCTATGAAGGCATTGATTATCTGTTTACGTTGGAGAGCATCAGCCTGACCATAAATCTTGCCCTCTTGCTTCTTAATCTGAAAATAGAGAAAGATAATGGCGCAGAAAGAAATCGAAACGATTAGAAAAAGGACCACTAACCGTTGAGTAATTTTCATTTATATATCAGGTTTATTAATCTAATGTTTATTTTTTTGTCTGGTAATGGCATTTTCCAGAATTTCGGCTTTGATGATAATCACCAATTCCCTTTCCTTCTTGTCAATTTTGTAAAAACCGGTCAGATATCTTATGCCAAACACCCACCAAGGCAAATCTTTGAGGAAAGGAATACCGGATCTGACTTTCACTTCATCAGTATCGTAAAGACCACCGATAACAGTTTCTTCCCCATTATACAGAATTACATCAGTAATGGATTTGTTTTTATTGATGACAGTACTGACGTCACCGGGAGTAGCAGAACTACGTTCAACACTAACTTCAAGATGAATAGCTTCGTCAATAGTGTCATCTGAAGTAAGCACTGTAGGTGTAACGTCCATAATCACACCCGTTTGGAAGAATTTATCAGTAGTATTACCTGCATCATCAACAGTTTTAACCGAGACATCCTGACCAACCTGAATAAAGCCTTTCTTGCCGGAACTCACAACCACAGAGGGTCTGGCTATAATAGTACCCACCTGGTTGGATTCAATAGCTGTCAAAAGTGCTTTTACTTCAATCGTCCCACCATTGAACAAAGTTGACCTGGTACCTCCGATAGAAATTGTTGGTGTAGGAACTAGACTGGCAGTTTTGAAGTCAACATTAGCCTTGACTTTGCCGTCTAATAATGTTGACCAGTCAATACCCAGAGATTTTAAAAACGCTCTGTCACAGTTGAATGCAACAGCGCTGATTCTCACCTGCTTCAAATCCATCTCTCTAATTCCGCCAGGACTTAGCAAGGCTTCCGCAGCTGTCATTTCCTTTTCTCTGTTTTTTACTTTGACAACACCGACTCCATCCTCAATTTCCAGATCATTCTGTAATGCGACCAGTTCCAGAGCTTTATGCCAGGTAAGATTATGTATGGGAACACCGATTTCTGAGTTATTAGTACTCATATTAATAATCTTCTTGCGTTCGTATCTCCATGAAATAGACTCAAGGACTTGCAGAAAATCATTGATATTAGTGTTCTCCAGAAAAGTAACAGTCTCTTGTTCTTGCTTCAACAGACGAGGATCATTGCTTTGGCCAAAAAGAGACAATGAAAACAGCAATAACATTAGGATTGTTAGAAATTTATACATAAAGACTCCTTAAAAATCGTTGTAACGAACTTTGAGAACTCAGATACATCATTACTTCTCCAAGTACATAGTTTTATCCTCTGTGGATCCGTATTGACTTAATTTGAAAACCACTTTCTCCTGGGCAGGCTGGATTGAATATAAGTGTCCGTATGCAACCCTGTCACCAACAGAAAGGATATGGATGATACCTCTATCGTCTCTAAGAAAAACGCGACTCTCGGTAATACCCATAAGTTTGGCTTTGTCAATTCTTACAAGTGAGGGATCAACATCAGTATCCGGAGGAACGTCATAAATTCTCGCTCGAAATGATACAAATTTTGGGAGATAATCAGGAACACTTTTACTTTGAACAATATCCAATAGTGTTCCGTCAGGCGAAAAATGAGTCCGGAAAACAACCGAAAACGCTACAGTATCTGTTACGGTAACTGCACCTGTATCGATAGTGATTTCTTCAAGAGTTAACAGCGCTCGCTGAAACTCCAATTGCTTAATAAAATTTGATACATCCCTAAAGTTAGATTTTCCGGATAGAATATACTCATTCCAGTTGGAGTCTGCTACTTTATTAGTTGATAACGAAAAGTCAAAATCTATATTTCTGCCAATCCAAGTAATTACCCTTAGCAGATAATTATAGGTAATAGCAGGACTGTCAATTTGCGCAATTACTTTGCTTTGTTGTGCAAGCATAAGCTTGAGTTCAGTATAATCATTTTCAATCTTGTCCTTCATAGAAAGGAGTTTGTCGAATTTGGCGATTTGTTCCGTTAACTCAGTATTTTTCTTTTCCAGTACGTCAACCTGGGTTTTTAATCTGTGAGTGATGAAGTAGCCGGAAACAATAATAATCGCCAAGAGTGAACTAATAACAGTGGTGTTTCGTTGAGTATTAGTCATCTCTTACCTCATAATCCGTTCTGAGCTGCAAAGTGATTATTAGTAGACACAAAAAAAGAAATTACTTTAATGCTTTTCATTTAGAAACTTCCTTGCAGTTTTAGTCACCTGATGTTGAGGATAATCCTGTATTAGTGTATTCCATAATTCTTCGGCTTTGGCTCTATCTCCCCAATCCCGATATATAGCTCCGGATAATAAAAGTGCATAAGGTTTTGTAGCATCCTGTTTTTTTATCATGGGATCAAGCCAATATACAGTTCTCTTATAGTCTTTGGTTTGCCAGGCACGATAGCTGAGATACCAACGGACATATGATGTTAAAGCATGATTGGGATAGTTATTGATAAATTTTACACCCAAATCAACCATCAAAGAGGTTTTCTCTCTTTTAAAGGCTGATTGGAATTCTAAATATGCATTTTCAACCGGATCATCTTTATCCGACAACAGACTCTTGGGTGGGGTAGGTGCATCAATTATAAGTACTTTTTCACTCTCCTGATTGTCATTTTGAGGAGCTGGTTGCTTGATGTTTTCTGATTTTGAAGCAGTACCCTGACCTGAATCACTTCCTTTACTTTGTGCTTTTTCTTTGAGCTTTCCTGATGCTTGAGCCTCTTGTTGTGCCTTTTCCGTTTTCTGGTCCCTATATATCTTCAGTTGCTGAACATCAGCCTCCATCATTTCGTACCAGTTCACTTCAGGATAACTATAACTGATTTCAAATTCCCACACTGAGAAAGAATGAATTTTTCTGTTGAATACTTTGGCAATTATACCCTTGGGAAAAAGATTGGAAAAGACCACAACATTAGCCCGGTCTGTTGTAACACCAGTTATTTGGAAACCTGTTGTGTTTTTTCGGAGATTCGTAAGCCAACTAACCGGATGGCTCTCGAAGCAATCGTTTAGCCTTGATATTACCTCAGTCCATGGGTTTTTACCCACTAATAATGATTTAATAACTTCAATATTGGCAGTCTGAATATCAATTGCTTTAGCCATTTTCATCATTTTTTCTGCCTGGTCTTTCTTGGCAGTATAGTCAGTGAATAGCTCTTTATTTTTAAACTTAGTCTGTTGTAATTCAAATTGCAGTCTATACAGCGTCTTAGTTAAAAACAGGGAAGACGAGAAAAGAAGTAACAGGATAATATAACCATGCCAGGCAATTTTAAATACTTTCTGCCCCTCAATGATATAAGATGGTAAAAAATTGGTTTTTATGCTGAGAGTATTGTCCACATACAGAGCTTTCCAGGCCAAGGCAATAGGTAACATGAATCTGGCAATCTGTGCTGTATCGTAAACCTGGGTAGTTTCTGCATCAAGATAGAGAGTCGGAAGCGTCCACATATCAACATTTGTATTGGGTAGCTGATTGCGTAGAAAAGCAACAGTATCATCGTTGCTATAATCACCACAGATAAGTAAATTCTTAGGATCAGTTATATGTGCTTCGTCCATCGCCAATGAAAGCTTGGAGTAAATTATATCAATGTCTGACTGATGTTGTGAAATATGCACCGGTAATGAAAAAGTCCATTTATTTCCTTCAAATAGAAGTGCATGCCGATATTCATTACCAAGGTAAAGCACCATGTATGTTTCCATTGATTCAGCAGGCTGATTATGAATAAAAAGATTGGCAAGGGCTGTTTCATTTGCATCTGAAAGCTGATAAAAGAATTTCATACTGTTTGCTGATGCTGTGTCTTCCAGGATTTCCAGCAAACTGTTTGTGCCGTGGTGAATCCACAATTCAGGTTGATCGTTGATGGTTACAACTGAGCTTTGCCAAAGCCCTGCCTTAAAATCTTCCCGAGGTATGTTTTCCTTTACTAATTTTGTTTTTTGTTTCTGTGTTATATCTGGAGAGTTGATAGGGACTTTTATAATCTGTTCTTCAAAAGTGTTGATTGCAAGAATACCTTGATTCAATGAATATGTTTGAAAAAGTGTTTCATAAGGTTTTACTCTGAAAGTAGTAACATTATCGGCGGTAAAATCATCAAGATTAATATCTTCTGGTGCTGCTATGACAGAATCTGGGGTCTTTTCATCCGGATGCTGGTATAAAGAACGTTCAAGCTCTATTTGTTCTAATGCCTGTAAGGAAATCTGGCTTCCTTCACGCTTTAGACCGGCAATCTTTAAGGACACTCCATCTTCGGCAACGCCATAGGCAATTTTTCTTTGTTTCGCCATTTAAAACCTCTCAAGAGACATAGATATCAGAGCATTCAAGTTGACAAGGATTATTTATCCCGGCATGGACAATAATTGCATCATTCGGTTTTTATTGTTGGCATAATTCATCGCTGTCCGAGTAGAAATAAAACCGTTTTTATACAATCTTTGAAGGTCTTGTTCCATTGTGTTCATACCTGATTTTCTTCCTTCAATCATCATTTGATAAATTTCTCCGATATTTTTGTTTCTTATGGCAGCCTGTACTGAGCTATCGACACTCAATACTTCTTTTGCCAAGATGAGTTTATTGTCTATCGACGGAACAAGTTTCTGGCATACAATTACTGACAGCACATCAGCCAGGCGGTTTCTGATTCTTTCCTGTTCTTCAGGCGGAAATTCCGCAACAATTCTGTGAACACTGTCAATCGCAGAATTAGTGTGTAAGGTTGAAAATGTTTTATGACCGCTATCCGTAATTTCTAATACGGTGGATATTGTTGCCGAATCCCGCATCTCACCCACCATAATAATATCCGGATCCTGCCGGAGAGCTTCTATGGCTCCGTGTTGAAAAGATATTGTGTCAACTCCAACTTCACGATGCCGAACGATGCTTTTAAAAGATGTATGGACGTATTCAATCGGATTGGAAATAATGACGATATGACCTTGATTATTTTTATTATTCATATCGATAATGGAATCCAGTGTAGTACTTTTTCCGGAGCCCGTGATACCGGTTAGCAATATCAACCCTTTCTTTTCAAAACGCAAATCCATTCTTTCCATAATCGGAGCCGGCATTCCAAGACTCTCTATCGGAAATATTTCGGGATTTACTCTACGGAAATTCGCAGCAGGATAGAATCTATCAAAATATACAGTTCCCCTAAATCTTTGCGAAGTATTTTCATCCAGAATGCTGACAGAGAAGTCTATGCTTTTGGTTTCATACAAAATCCGCTTTTGATTGGGATGTAGCCAGCACAAAATCAAAGCGGTAAATTCCGGCAAAGTAAACAAACCTAAACCCGGAATAGGTTTCTTGACACCATAAGACCTCAACCAAACTGTTTCTCCACAACCAGGAGCACCGATATCCAAATCAGAAGCATTATAACTGCTCATCTTCAATAACAGTTTCTTTAATACTGATATGGATTCGTCTTTAGCTTGCTGATGTGATTCAAACCAAGCATCCATTTTTTCACATAACTCAATCCCGTTCAGATAATACGGAATTACAGAATTCAATTCAACTGCAAAACTTAATGCCATATTTTATTCCTGTTTAGTTTTAGCATCATAGGGAGAATATCCTGAATAAAGACCAATTTTAAACACCGACTTTCTCCATTTAACAAATAAACACTGAATCAGATTTATCATATATCTTTTAATCAGGCTTTCATCCTGATACGTAAAAAACTCCATCAATTTCTTGCGGCTAAAATGCCTGACATTAGCTTCAGTCTGGACTAAAAGCTCGGTAAAGATTGAATTTGTACTGATAAAAGTCTCTTCTCCCCATATATCTCCGGGTCTGAGAGTATCAACATGTGTCCCGTTTAACTGAACAGATATCCGTCCTGATTCAATCCAAATCATTGTACCATATTGTTCATCCAAAGATATTTTTTCATCAGTCTGATATTGAATCAGGGTTCCTGTTTGTCGGAAATCCTTTTGTTGGTCAGGCGTGAAACCCTTTAATAACAAAAGGTCTATCAGCTCTTTCGAGATTTCAATCGAAGCAGGTGATATACCTCCCACTTCCTCCATTTCATTGCTATGACTCAATCCTGATTCAACAACTTTAGACAGTTCGTCAGCATTGATGGGCTTGGCAAGATAATGAAAAGCTCCATTTCTGATGGCTTTGACAGCAATATCAATACTGGAATAGCCTGTGGCAATAATAATTACTGCCAGAGGCTGGATTTCCTTAATCCGCATCATCAGTTCAAGACCATCCATTCTAGGCATATAAATATCCAGGATATATAGGTCAAATAGTTCCATTTCCACCATATCAAGCGCATCTTGCCCATCTACGGCAACAACAACTGTATAACCCATAGATTTTAAGTGTTCGCCAATTATATCCCGAATACTCTGTTCATCATCAACAACCAATATTCTCTTACTCATCGGTTTGCCCCTCTTCATAATTTAAGATTAAGGGATTATGTTTTACTTGATTCAACCTTTGAAGGATTAAATTTATCCGGTTAATAGCATCAGAAATTTCATTACTGGTTTTTAGTAAAATATCATTGTCTGTCTCAATTCCCATCCGCTTAATCCTACCTATGGAAAGAGATATTATACATAAAGGGGTATTCAAATCGTGATCAAGATTTGATATATCAAAAGCAGATTTTATTAAAGCGTTACTTTGCTTAATAAATTTCTTGTTTGCCTTGAGATTGGTCTCTGCGTTGTCAAACTTGCCGACTGCTTCGTCAATTGCTAACTGTTTGTGTTTCAAAAGAGCGGAATAGTGATTCAACTGGTCTGTTATATAGCCGGCAATCATGGCAACCCCGCAAAACAGGGCTGTATATGACAATATATATATTGTTCTCGATGAAATACCACCGCTTTCTGGAATAATGGGAGTAAGAATGTTGAATTGATACAACATGATTAAACCGAATAGGGAAACACTGCCAATTAAACCAGCAAAGATACCTCCCAGTTGAGGAATCATCAAACTGGCTGTTAGCACACCCATGAGATATATCCAGACAAAATAGCTGTTCAAACCGCCGGTCAGATGTACGACTAAGGTGGCGAAAACAATATCCAATACCACCTGAAAAGCAGTGAACCAGGTATTTATAAATTTGGTATTAAACCGATATAGCAGATTTAACACAATAATCCCGAAAAAGACTCCGACAAAAATGACAGTGGGGTATTTCTGGAAGTTTTCACTCAAATGCAGCATACCGATTGAAAAGAGCACGATGACCATAAACCAGCGAATCATCGCCCACAATTTGAATATGTTTTTATCCATATCTTCCATAATACTATCTATTAATCCTTAATATACAATATATTGGCAGCATTTAGCACACCTTGATGCCATTGATACATGTCGTTCCCGGTTATGGCATGGCCATACATACCAAGTTGATCCAGCAACCCACAGAAATATTTGTAATCATTATAGGCAACACCCGCATAACGGAGGTCCCGCCTGCCCATCGACATACCGTAGATGCTGGGTCTCGCCCGAAAATTAAGACCTGAAGCAGTGGTTTGAACCAAAGCGCCATTGATGTATGCTTTTAATGTTCCGGAGGCAAAAGTCATACCAAAGGAGTTCCAGGCATAATTATAATGCGAAAAATTAAAAATCGGAATACCAAACAACCAATAGTAGATTTGTGCATAGCGCGTATAGGCTACTGCACATTCAACCGTACTCGCGGTACCATTGTCCAGTGTAACCATAAAATGTACCTTACCATCAGCTTTACTATACCAGATTCCTGCTGATGGCTTTGCACGCAAATTTAACCCGGGATGTGTTCCGCTGGCTGTTGTACCATCCCAGGGATCACTTGCCAGCCACATTAAAGTACCCTGATTATTGGTATAACCAGAGCGTCCATTTTTATCAATTTTCGCAAAACAGACAAAGGAAAATGATGCATCTGTGTCCATTTCCGTAGCGACACCAAAATTGGTGGTATCCTGACCAATTGTTATGTAATTGTCAATACCGTCAAACTGAGCGCACATTCTGCTATAAGCTCCTCCATAGGGAACTGTGGCGCTGATCAGAATATTATTGACCGTAGCTGTATAATTATTGCCTGATGTATCTGGTAAAAACCTGTTGCCGGCAAATAACCAGGGAAACAGAGCAAATTTTTCCATTTCCATATATACTGCATCAGGCTTAGCACCGATTGACTCCTGAGGGTAGTTATATGCCATTTCACCGGAATGGGTAACTGTCCTGCCCTGCATTACTCCACGCACATAGGTTTTGACTTGAAAATTATCAGCACTGTTAACAAAACTAAATCTGATACTATCGATGGTAGTATGTCCAATCGTATAATTAGTATAAACTTGTGTAAACTCCACAAGAGCCTCTGTATCAGTAGGGACTGTCATTGCGCATGCATTGCGGATTGCATTACGGATAGCATAGTCGCTTACGTTCTCCACTTCTTTCTGGAGGATACTTTCCACAATTACTGCCGGTAATTTATACATCTCTCTCTGAGCATTCATTACAATACCGCCATAAATACAGCTCACTAAGAGAACAACCATTAACATCGCTCTTCCCATATAATTACCCTCCCTGTAAATAAGCGTTCATGAAATAGATTCTCATCTGCATCCGGGTTCTGAGAGGTGTCTCCTTCACTCTGGGTGCATTACGTTTAAATGTTGCCCTGACATCCATAGATCGTATAGTCTTTACGGATTCTGTTGTAGTGGGAATGGTTACCTCGGCATCATTAATATCATAGTATCTGAATGATAAATCCTCTATCCATAAGATATATCCCAGGTCTTTCACTACCGTTCCGCCCTGTGTCAGGGACAATTGTTTGCCAAAACTGGTCTCAGCAGATAGAGTTAATTGCAGGGTAGATGGTGCTAGCATAAGTGATCCGGTTGTATAGCTCCAGCGCGTCCGGAATGTTGCTGAAGTAGCAGTTGCCTCAGTAACCATACTATCAGGTGCAACACCAACGCCAACCAGGGCAATGACTCTGTTTAGCTCTGTGCATGCTTTTTGTTCATGAGCAAGCATCTGAGCAGAAAACATAGTACGGTCTGCCAGATTCTGAAGCTGAAATTGAAATGATATCATCATCAGCATTAGTAATGATGCGATGATTAGAGCTCCCAGTAAATCTAGCAGTATACTCATTTCAATTATATAAATCTATTTTATTAAATAACCTGGTAACGACTACAGGAACTTTCATCCCATGATCAGCTGCAACTGTGATAGTCATTTTGTAGAAAAAGGGATTGGCTTGGTATGCCTGGCTTCCAAGATTAACTCCCAGAGAATCACAATATTTGAAGCTGTAGGTTACAAAATATTTGTATCCGGTATAAGCCTGATCAACCGTTTGAGTACCTGTAAAATTATTTATTACAGCATTAAACGCAATTTGATGGCTAAACAGTTTGGCATCAATTTCATCCAGCTTGCTATGCGCTAAATGAGTTGCCTGAATCACCTTGGAACCGTCATCCAAAGCTTCGGCTGTATCCCACATGCTGCGGCTGTAAACCAGAGCGATAGTAGTAAAGAACACTATTGCAAAAAGAGCCATAACCATTTCTTGCATGTTCATTTAATCATCTCCTGAAGTGGCAAATGCGACTTCTTCCAGACTGGTTTGTCCTTCTCTGATACGTTCCACGCCGGAAGCACGCATAGACAACATTCCGTGTTTTTCAGCTATGGCGCGAATGTTCTCTTCGTTAATATCTGAACCCGCAGTGACAATTTCACTCCTGATTTCAGGATAGAAATACAACGCCTCAGCAATATTTATCCTGCCTTTATATCCATTATGGCATTTGGGGCAACCGACAGGTTCATAAATCTTACCTGAAGTCAGTTCCTCTTCTGTAAGCCCAAGTTCGTGTGCTACAGCCCAATGCTCTTTCATCAAAGGACGCTTGCAGACATCACATAGCTTACGAACGAGTCGCTGAGCAATGATTATATTTATAGAGTATGCCAGTAAAAATGGTTCTATCCCCATTTTGTAAAGTCTTGTTATCGCACTGGGGGCATCATTTGTATGTAGTGTGGAAAAGGTTAAGTGGCCTGTATTTGCCAGCTTAACTGCTATATCAGCAGTTATTTTATCTCTTATCTCACCCACCATAACAACATCAGGGTCATGCCGCAAAATAGAACGAATTGCCTGATCAAAAGAAAGTTTGTGCCCTATTTTTATCTGCCTGGCTCCATGAATAACGTACTCAACTGGATCTTCACAAGTCAGAACGTTTATAGATGGATTGATAACATGATGCAATGCAGCCAGAAGTGTCGTACTTTTTCCGCTACCCGTAGGTCCTGTTACAATGATTATACCCTTTGATGTATTGATTGATTTGAGGAATTCTTGTTCTGCCTGTTGCTGGAAACCAAGTTTTCGGAAATCAGCGATTACATTTCTGTCGTCAATAACACGGATAACAACGCTTTCAAACCGTCTCTCATATTCAGCAGACACAACAGGTAATATTGATATTCTAAACCGTATCAGATGCTCATCAATTAAACGTTGAGCAAAACCGTCCTGAGCTGTGTCACGCTCAAATCTATCTACTCCGATACTGCGGTCTTTAACCACTGCCGTCAGAGCTTCAGGAGGAGTGTTTTCCTGCCGGTGCCAAAGAGTAAGTCTGCCATCAACCCTGAAAAACACATCAACCTCTGCCTTGCCTGCTGCAAGTATATGTATATCACTGGCGCCCTTGCGCACTGCTTCTATCAAAGCTCCTTCAAAAAGATTGACCAGAAGGCTTTTGTTGATTTCATCTTCCAGTGCCTGTTCATTAACCTCAGAATCTGTTTTATCGATTTCGACGATAACTTCGCCTGCTTCTTCCAATAATTGCAAAAATTCATTCTTTTGAGGCGCTATCTTCTGGATTAAGTCTTCGATGGTTTTTACTTTGCACCAGGAAACTTCAAACCGCTTGTATGGTGTTAGTACAGGGATCTCTTGCATCATCTTTTCTGTGGGATCTGCTGCAAGTACCATGAGTGTTTCTCTGGCTGTATTTTGAATCCGGAAAGGAAATATTTTGCGGAAGAAGAGTCTTTTCTTAAATTCGTCAGGGAACTTTGCCAGGATTTCTTTAGTTTGGGCAATCTGGTTTTTATCAACTGATTCGGGGTCAATGTCAAAAGTAGAAAACGCATATAAGCGTGACATTGCTTCATAAACGGTATCCTGAGAAACTTTAAACTCAGCAATTAACAGCTTTGCCAGAGCGCTGGGGGAAGAATCACCATATTCCATCAATCTGGTTGTGACTTTTTCCATAAAGTCTTCAGCGAAGTATCCCTTCTCAACCAGGTAGTTGCCGAATTTCGTCATCGCAGCCATGTATTGATCCTTAAGTTACAGGTGGAGATACAGTAGCAATTTCTGCTGATACTACGGTTAGCCAGCTAATAACAATGGCTATAAACAGACCCACAAAGGTCTGGATATACTCTATCATCGCATTCATTTTATAGGTTGTTTCAGCTTCGTAGTATGAAGCTATCTGTTGGGCTGCCTGAAGGATATTACCGGTTTCCGAGCCGGTTTTCAATCTGGTTAAAGCTGTTCTTGTAAACACTCCCGATGCTTCCATGGCCGGACAAAAACCCTCACCTTCTTTTAACATCAATGGAATTGTGACTTGCTTGATTTGCTTTTCCATCCATGAATTACGGCAAGCCTCTGAAGCAGTTCTAATAATTTCAATATTATCACCGGCTCCTGAATAGATTGTTCCAAATACCCGAAAGAATATTTCTATGCTCGACTTATGTATCAAATGACCAATCATGGGAAGCTTCACCATGTTTTTATCTTTCCAGACTTTTCCGCTGTCTGTTTTCCACCATCTCCATATAGCGACGGTAGGTATCACAACGATAGCAACGAGGTAATACCAGTTTCCACCCAACCAGTCACTCATTTTTAAAGTTTGAGCAGTCATCGGTGGCAGAGGCATATCATATTTGATAAACAGTTCAGCTGTGGAAGGGAAGATTTTAACGATATAATAAATTACAGCTCCAACCGTGGCAAGCACTGCGAACATGGGTGAGATTACAGCTTTTTTAACATTCTTTTTAATCTCCATATCACGTTCAATAAACTTATTGGTTGCCTCAAATATCTCTGTCATATTACCGCTTTTCGTTGCCAATCCAAGCATGAATGCCGGGAATTTGCCAAAAATATCACTGAACCGCATGAATACGTCTTTGCCTTCCGCACCTTGTTTCAACTGATTCTCTATCTGGATTAGAGCATCTCGCATTGAGCGATTCGTCTGCTCTTCTGCCAACATACTCAGAATTTTTCCAAAGCTCATTTTGTCTTTCAGCATATTGGTACTGAGTTTGATAAACATCATTACATCATTGGCACTGGGCTTCATCTTGATATCAAACAAAACAGGTGTTATTGTAAAATCATTGTGACCCATTCTTTGTAAAGCCTGTGCCACTTCCTCTTTGGAAAATGCTGATTGTTTGCCTGTGAATGTCTTGTTCATGGGTAATTTGACTTTATAATTGAAATCCTTTTTGTACTCGGTAGATTGCAATCTTATTTTATACCGCTCTGTTAATTTGTGAAGATGCTGTTTTATCTCCTTATTAGTAGAGGCAGCAAACATTCCCTGAACAAGTTTTCCTTGTGGACTAATTCCCTTGAAACGTATTTCTTTTATCATGTTACAATCTTGTTAGAATAGCATAAATTAGTCAATATCTTTGTGGAGTTTTTAAAAGAAATCTGGTATCTTTACAGTAAATTAAAATCCGGCACCGCTGCCAACGGTAGCTGAAATAGCACTACTGGCTACATCAACAGTTGTTGTAATCAACGGCTTGTTACCACCTTTTTCCGCAGTCCCCAGCCCTTTTAGCGTCACAACTGTACCCGCTACGCTTATAACTCTGAACTCCCCATTATCATTTGTGATGCTGTCATTTGTATCGTTAAATGCTATATAATCTGCTATTTTTGTTACGGTAAGGTTTGCTGTTCTGTTACCGCCACCGCCTAAACTTGCCGGTGTTTTCCAAAACTGGATTACCTGTGATGCATAATTGGTAAGCTCTGAAGCGACAGCCTGGCGGTTTGAATTGTAAGCCTGACTGCTAAACATTGTAATTCCGACTGCTATTGCTACGCCGACAATGATTACTGCCAGAACGATTAGCAATATTTGCTGTGTACCCATCGTTTCTCCCTAAAGAACCTTTCCGGTCCTTTGGTATTTTATCTCTTCAAAAGCTTTAACATCTGAATGGAATAAATTGATTTCCAACATGCTAAAAGCCTGTTGCACTTCCCACGGTAGTTGTTATATCGCTATTAGACAAGTCAACTGCTGTGCTTACAAGAGGTTTATTATTGCCTTTCTGTTCTTTTCCAAGCCCCTTCATCGTAACAATCGTCCCATTAACCCCTGTTACACGGAATTCACCATTGTCTGAAACAAAGTTATAGGGCTCTGATTCTTTGAAGCCTAGATATACGGCAGTTTTGGCAACTGTCACATTTCCGATTCTGCCACCTGCCCCACCTAGGCTGGCGGGTGTCTTCCAATATTGGATTAAAAGGGTTGCATAGTTTGTCAGTTCTGATGATACTGCTTGCTTGTTTGAATTATAAGATTGGTTATTAAACATGGTAATACCTACAGCTATTGCTACTCCGACAATAATTACTCCTAATACTATAAGTAATATTTGTTGTGTTCCCATCGTTGCATCCTTCTAATAAAAATGTATTTGTTCAAAGCCAAAATATATTTCAATCATAGTAATAGGCAAGTACTATTCCAATTTTATGAAGAAAATATTATAGCTTACTTTTAGCCTCGTTCCTTTACTGGCAACTGTTCAATGCCGAATATGCGCTTCTTTCTTAATCTGTGTTAACAACCTATATGTTGTAAACCTACATCGCTTGGATTGTTTTTTTGTTACAAATGTAACACTCTTGCTTTCAATTATCATCATTTGTCTCATAATTTGGAACAAGAGTTCAAACAGAAAACGGAAATCTATTATCTCGCTGGTATTCCAAACCCGATTTAGAAAGTTGTTCCTGATGAAACTGAAGATATGACCGTTCCAGTCGCCATTCCAACTGTAGTTGTGACTAAGGGAAATTTATCATTCTTCATTTCAACACCTTTGCCTTTGAGAGTCAGGATAGCTCCGGTAATAGATATTATGCGAAATTCTCCATTATCAGATGTAACACTGTCGTTAGGACCTGTAAACCCTAAGAAAGGAGCAATTTTAGCTACAGTCACAGCCGTTGAGTCCATGCCTGCCCCACCCTGGCTCTTAGGGGTTTTATAATATTGTATGGATAACATACCGTAGTTCTGAAGCTCACTGGCAACACCCTGTTGATTGGCATTATACGCTTGGTTTGCAAACATTGTGATACCTACAGAAACTGACACTCCTACGATGATTACGCTGAGTACGAGAAGAAGGATTTGTTGAGTTCCCATAACTTGTCTCCCTTTTTACCTAAGCCGGCATTTTCTTCTTTCTTTACGCGATCGAATACACCATACAATCACCTCTTTAAGGTGTTTCCGATGCACAATGATCATGAACACAAATACCTCGTTTTCCTGTCCGGCTGATGTGGACAGATAACAAAGCCTGATGTTCAGAATATTTGCGCTGAAACAGCTTTTGCAACGCTTATAGAAACAATTTTGTGCAAAGATACTTAAGTGTCAATTAAATATTCTTTGTCCATGAAGTCAGTTGTGAAGTCTTTCACAAAATCCTGATATTTTTGTTTTGTGTTGAGATTATAGCGGTTGTGATAATTTTCTGACAACGTTTCTTGGTTTTGTTTAGTCCATTCAGAATAATTCGACCATTCCCAGTCAGTAATGTTTGATATCATTTGGGCTTTGACAGGATTAGAGTGAATAAAAGCACATAGTCTGAGCAGTTTACTTTCATCTTTCACACTTACAGATTGAAGCTTATCACTAAAAATTGTACCGATAGTACGATGTCTGGTATTGAAATATCTGGAATATGCACGACTCCATTTATAGATAAATGTATAAGCAGGCAAATCTGTCTTTTGGCTGATTAACATATGGAAGTGATTTGGCATAAGACAATAAGCGACTAGCTCAAAATCATTGCTGGAGTAGTATCTGGTCATCAGTTTTTCTGCATTTTCAAAATCTGTGCGATCTCTAAATAACATTTGCCCGGACACTGCATGGTTATACATATGATAATACTGCCCCGGATAAAATTCGTCATGCTTTAGACACATAGTTCCTTCTGCTATTGCTCTATACAGAAATGGGGAGACATTACTGTCTCCCCATATAGAGTATCAATGAGCTTAGAATGTTGTACCGGAAGATACAGATGATGTAATTGTTCCGGCTGCTAAAGCGATTGTGGTTGTTACAAGTGGATTCTTGGCAGCTTTAAGTTCAACGCCTTTGCCTTTAAGAGTTACAGTTGTTCCGCTAACACCTGTTACACGGAATTCGCCGTTATCTGAGGTTAAACTATCGTTAGCTCCGGTGAAACCTAAGAAGGTTGCTACTTTGGTAACTGTTACTTCAAGTGAATCCTGACCTGCGCCACCCTGGCTTTTTGGTGTCTTGTAATACTGAATTGCTTGTGAACCGTAGTTCTGAAGCTCACTGGCGACAGCCTGTTGGTTGCCATTGTAAGCTTGGTTGCTAAACATTGTGATACCGACGGCGATTGCTACACCGACGATGATTACGCTGAGTACGATTAAAAGAATTTGTTGAGTTCCCATGATTAGTCTCCTTTTTTTACCTTTTTGGTATTTTAATTTCTTTCTTTGTGTTACACATCATATAAACTTCAAATGGTGTATAACGCAAGGTATGTGCCAATATAATATTATTTTTATTTGTTGACACTTTACATGCTTATCATGTTACTATTATATAGTTTACGTAGATGTTATGTTTACTGCTATTCAACTTTTTAGAAGCGGCGCCGTTGCAAATATAAGACAACAGCCCCTACTTTGTGTTGTAGTTATACATCATCTACCTTGTATTCAACTGGATTTTACCTTATGGGTTAATTCATGCATCAAGATAATTTTCGTCTTACTCACGAATTCCAATATGTCAAAAAGAAGACAAAAAAAAGGGAGACATTTCTGTCTCCCCATATAGAGTATCAATGAGCTTAGAATGTTGTTCCGGAAGATACAACAGATGTAATTGTTCCGGCTGCTAAAGCTACGGTGGTAGTTACAATTGGATTCTTGGCAGCTTTAAGTTCAACGCCTTTGCCTTTAAGAGTTACAGTTGTTCCGCTAACTGCTGTTACACGGAATTCGCCGTTATCAGATGTTAAACTATCGTTGGCTCCGGTGAAACCTAAGAAGGTCGCAACTTTGGTAACTGTTACTTCAAGAGAATCCTGACCTGCGCCACCCTGGCTTTTGGGGGTTTTGAAATATTGAATTGCTTGTGAACCGTAGTTCTGAAGCTCACTGGCAACAGCCTGTTGGTTGCCATTGTAAGCCTGGTTACTAAACATTGTGATGCCGACGGCGATTGCTACACCGACGATGATAACGCTAAGTACAATTAAAAGAATTTGTTGAGTTCCCATGAGTAGTCTCCTTTTTAACCTTATCGGTTTTTCTTTTTGTTAATTAATCACATCGTATAAACTACGAGTAGAATATAATGCAAGGCTTGGGCCAATTTCGTAGTAATTTATTCTGAGCGACATATTTCGCGCCTATCTTATTATAATAATAAGCTATAGCATTCATATTCATTTTACTGATTAGCCTACTAAATCACACATTTGTGTTGTAAACTTATAACATTAATCTTGTTGTTGCGATACTGTTTTACATCACAGCATGATGAGTATTATCAATAATTACTACAGGATATTTTTGAGAACCTTTGTTCATTGTGCTATTGTATATCGCCTTTTTCAATCGCTTGGGACTTGATCTGGTTAAATCACTGTGTCATCATTCCGAAGTATAGGTTAGCTTTTGAGATTCGAAAACATGCCTGACTTCGCAGGCAAAATGTTTTTTGGAATATACGGTCAAAAAAAAATGGGGAGACATTACTGTCTCCCCATATAGAGTATCAATGAGCTTAGAATGTTGTACCGGAAGATACAGATGATGTAATTGTTCCGGCTGCTAAAGCGATTGTGGTTGTTACAAGTGGATTCTTGGCAGCTTTGAGTTCAACGCCTTTGCCTTTAAGAGTTACAGTTGTTCCGCTAACACCTGTTACACGGAATTCGCCGTTATCTGAGGTTAAACTATCGTTAGCTCCGGTGAAACCTAAGAAGGTTGCTACTTTGGTAACTGTTACTTCAAGTGAATCCTGACCTGCGCCACCCTGGCTTTTTGGTGTCTTGTAATACTGAATTGCTTGTGAACCGTAGTTCTGAAGCTCACTGGCGACAGCCTGTTGGTTGCCATTGTAAGCTTGGTTGCTAAACATTGTGATACCGACGGCGATTGCTACACCGACGATGATTACGCTGAGTACGATTAAAAGAATTTGTTGAGTTCCCATGATTAGTCTCCTTTTTTTACCTTTTTGGTATTTTAATTTCTTTCTTTGTGTTACACATCATATAAACTTCAAATGGTGTATAACGCAAGGTATGTGCCAATTAGTATATATATATTTGAGCATGACACAGATCATAGCTTAAAATATATTAGATAGTGCTTTATGATTCTATCCGATTTAGCATGGATGATTCCCACCTTAACTATTTGATGTATTTATACAACATAAAATCATCTCCGACTGATGTAAATATACATCTCTTATTTGAACTTCAGTTTATAGTCTCAGGATCTTCTCATTCTTTTTAGTCTAATAGTAAAGAGTTTATAATGATGATATTAGCCATAACTGTCTGGAGATTACGGCTACTTTCTTCATGAGTATTAATCAAAACAAGAGGATTAGCAACTAGAAATACCTTGACAACAATATTGTATTTATACAATATGTACACATAACAACGTTGTTGACTAAAATCATGGAGGAACCCGTGAGTATTACATCTGCTGAAGCCGCATTACTGGGACTTTTAACTGAAGGTCCCAAGCATCCGTACCAAATTGAGAAAGATGTACAGTTCAGAGATATGAGATTTTGGACTGAGCTATCAATGTCTGCTATTTACAAATTGCTTCGCAAATTGGAAGAAGCTGAATATGTTTCCTGCGAGACAGAACTAACAGAAGAAAACCGTGCCCGTAAGATTTATACAATCAGTGAGCAGGGTGAAACAGCCTTTCGGGAAAAACTGGCAGAAATCCTGCTGGAACCTGAGCATTTGCGCTGGCAGGCAGATATAGCTTTTTACAACCTTGATGTCTTTGACAAAGAACTAAGGCTTGCCATGCTTAGGGATTATCGCCGTAACATTGTGAAGAAGATTGCGGAATACCGCGACTTGGAAACCTTCCTGCTTAATTCCAAATGTTCCATTTACCCACTCAGTATATCGCGTCGTCCGATTTATCTGCTGGAAGGTGAAGCACGTTGGCTGGATGATTTCATGAAGGAAATTGAAGCAAGTTAAAATTAATTTCTTACCACAAAGACACAAAGGCTCAAAGAGTTAAGTTTTAATCAGCCCCAACAATGTGTTATCCTATCGGGACTACAGCTCTGATTAGATTGGAGTTGTAGTCCTTTTTTTTATAATCATCAGGCATGGTTTCTCAGGTTCAGTTCAGTTGGGTGAGGATTAAGGTAATATTGTTCAGCCAGATAAGGCTTATCGTATTTGCGCACATAGTGGTTCAGAAGAGTTATCGGTACAATTAGAGGATAGTGACTAGCTTTATACTTATCAATAATATCAATCAATTCTGCCTTTTCTTCTGCACTCAGGTCCTTTTTGAAATATCCCAGGATATGCAGCATGACATTCTGATGTTTGCTGCGGGTGGCAGTTTTGCTTGTTGCCTGCATCAGTTGTTCATAATATTGTGTAATTAAGCTCTGAACCGGTAGTTGTTTAATAATTGCCAGGAGTTTTCCCATACTTTTATAATGAACCGGGCTGTGAGCCATCAGCAATAGTTTATGTCTGGTGTGAAAATTTAGTAAATCTTTTGCGCTGGGTTTATCATGAACCAAATCATTCCAGCGTTGGACTATAAATATCCTTTCGATAAAGTTCTCTCTGAGAATGGGGTCATGCAGCCTGCCTTCCTCTTCCACCGGTAATAATGGAAAAGCATTCATAAACTCTCGCGCAAATATGCCGATTCCGTTTTTTTGAGAAACTCCGCCATTTTCAGGATAGACTTTTACACGCTCCATTCCGCTGCTGGGTGATTTGCTCTTAAACACAAACCCGCATAAGTTCTCTTGTTTCAACTGCTCGATTTTTTTATCACAAAAAGAGTGCATAGATGCAGTATGATCAATGCCTGTTTTATTTGTCAGCAGTCTGGGGTTATCAGGATTACCAACTAAGCGCATTGCTTCTCTGGGGACAGGTAACCCGCATTCCACTTCAGGACATACCGGCACATATTCAACGTACGGTCCCAGCTCTTCCACCAGCCAACTATCATACTTATGCTGTCCGTCGTAACGTACCTTATTACCCAGTAAACACGAGCTGATACCCAGTTTTATCTTTTTGTTAGTCATATCTATTTCCTCATATTGTCAATCTTATCCACGAGAATATTCTGACAAGTGATTTGCATATCTGATATTTTTATTTGACAGGCTGCAAAGACTTGATTATGTAGAAATTATTGAAAAGTGAAGAGGGATGAATGATATGATGAAGAAAACTTATGAAGCTGTGTTCCTTCAGACGTCACCTGACAAGCTCGAGATTAAGAAGGGTGGTGGTTGTATCGGTTGTTTTGGTATTCCTTTTTTTCTTGCCGGAATCTTTATGCTTCTGATCACCATGCATATTGTGCCGCTCTCCAATGCCAATGAAGTACCCTGGTTTGGCTGGGTTATCCTGTTTTTAATGGGATTAGTCTTTACTGCTGTAGGCACCGGATTGGTTTTCGGACGTAACTGGATTACCATTGATAAAACCAGACAACGCATCTGGACTGCCTGGGGATTACTCCAGCCCATGCGTGGCGCTGAGTATAATCTGGAAAGTTATAAAATCGTAGCGATAAAATACGTTGCGGGAGATTCCGACACACCGGCAAGTTATCCCGTATCCCTGAAAGCAGAGAATGGCAGTAAAGAGCTTGCAATGTGTAGCTTCAACAATTATGGTACGTCTTATGGGCAGGCTGCGTTAATATCCAATTTCCTGCATATTCCGCTGGAAGATTATACTACTGATCATGCCAGTATGGTAAAACCGGATGAACCGGTTACGGAAGAACAACTCAATCTGACCGAAAAGACAGATGAGGTTTCCATTCCGCCTGAAGTGATGAGATGCCAGGTTGTCGAAAGTGATGGCACTCTGCAAATAGGTATTCCCGGACCGGCCTTCTCTATGTTTCATCTGATTGTGTTGGTAATTCCGGTAGTAATCCTGTTTTTCTTTGGTTTTCCACTGTTCTCATTCTTTGAAAGAACAAATACTCCAAGATTTGTTTCAATGTTCTTCATGGGTTTTATTGGTTTGTTCTTTGTGTTATTACCAATAATTCAGGTTATCAAAGCCTTTTTGCTTTCCAAAAAAATTACTTCCGTAATAAAAGTAAATTCTCAAGGTATAGCAATCGAAAACACTTCATCATTCTGGAAAAGGACACTACAAATCACTAAAGCCGAAATTGTAGGTATTGATTATGGCACCAGAGAGACAGCTATAACTACTGCTATGAATAATTCTACCCTGAACAAAGATAAAGAAGTAAAAGCCGGAGGTTTGTCCGCTCCTTATGCTTCTCTCCCGGTCTGGATTACATGGCTGCAAAAACTTTCCCGCGCCAAGGGTATCTCTGTTAAAAGCACACAAGGAATATATTCATTTGGTACCGGTCTGCCTGATGAGGAAGTGTTCCATCTCTACACTTTAGTTAGGCACTATATCGGAAAAGCGGATTAGTTACAATACTATGCTCTAATCGTCACACTTTCTTCTCTTTCTGGTAAAAGCGAAACTGCCAAAACCGCCAACAATGGCTCCATAAAACCCTAAGTCATACCAGCCACCGCTATTATTAGTCTCGTAAATACGGACAGCCGGATTAAAAAGATGCCAGATTAAGGAAACAGGTGCTATCCAGCCATGCCAGATACCCCAGAAGAAGCCGGCAGGCTTAGGCTTAAATTCAGTTGAACCGGGTGCACAGGCAGTTAAAAGCAGACATGTTACAATCAATATCATCAGTAAAATCCAGGTAGTTTTCATATTCTCTCCACTATCAGAATTTTTTGTTTTCATAAAAACCTCTGGATGAATTTAAATTTTCTGGCAAGTAAAATCAGACAACAGCAAGTATGCTTGACATATAATCGTGGTAAATATTCCTCACTCTAAAGAATAACAGTAACAGGGAACAATCTTAATGGACTTATCTTCAAGCATACTGAGAAGAACATTGCTACCAATGGCAAACACCGGATATGGAGTATATAATGGATAAGAAAAGACTCTATATTCTGGGCGAAATGCCTGCGTCAAAAGCCATTCTGCAACTTGCAGTCCCCACTATTCTCGGCATGATTGTGCAAATACTCTATAATCTCACTGATACTTTCTTTGTTGGCAAACTCAATGACCCTTATCAGGTTGCTGCTGTCACGATAACACTTCCCATTTTTATGATGCAAATGGCAATCTCAGGTATCTTTGGTAATGGTGCTGCCTCTTACATCTCCCGCCTTTTGGGAGAGAAAGACTATATTGGCGCCAGAGTAACAGCCACGATTGCCTGGTCTTCCACCGCCATTATCTCAGCTCTGGTCACAGTATTGGGATTTATCTTTCTCCCGGAAATTCTGAAAGCCTCAGGAGCTAGCACAAATACTTATGGCTTCGCTTCTGATTATATGAAAATCATCTTTGCCGGCAGTATTATCAGTATGCTAAATTTTACCACCAGCCAAATGGTGCGGGCGGAAGGCGCTGCTAAACATTCTTTAATCGGAATGCTGCTGGGGACAGGAACAAATATAATTCTCGACCCCATCTTTATCCTCTGGATGCATCAGGGTGTAAGAGGCGCTGCTATTGCTACTGTTATTGGTAATGGCGTAGCGTTATGCTACTATATTTCTTTTTACTTAAGAGGAAAAAGCCTGGCTACACCTGCTTTGAAGTATCTTTCTCTCAAATGGAATGTTTTAAAAGAAATTCTTAAGATAGGTTTTCCTTCTTCTCTCAGTCAGTTCATGATGAGCGTGGGTAATGCCATATCTTACAATATCGCTTCTGGTTATGGCGATAATACTGTTGCTGCCATGGGTGTGGCAATGCGGGTATTTACAATTCCCATCTTTATCTTTATCGGGCTGGCTATCGGTGTACAACCTTTGATTGGCTACAGCTATGGCGCCGGTAATAAATTGCGTTTGAAACATGTGCTCAATACAGCAATTGTTTATGCTCTCGGACTTTCGGCTGTGTTTACCGTCCTCTTTATCTTTTTTTCCAAATACACGATGATTATCTTTATTAAAAACGCAGAAGTTGTTGCCATAGGCAGCCAGATTTTACGCGTCTATACTTTTGCCATTATCTTTGCGGCAGTGCAGATGCAGTTTGGCAGCGCTTTGCAGGCAATGGGCAAAGGCATGGCTTCATTTATCCTCTCCATTTCCCGTATGGGATTGGTATACATTCCGGCGATAATCTTGCTGAATAAATTCTTTGGCTTTGATGGTATGATTTATGCCCTGCCTTTAACGGACTTTTTCACCACAGGACTTGCTTTTGCCTTTATCTATAAAATACTGGTCAGCGTAGAAAGCGAACACGAATAGACTATTTCTCCTGATTCTTTCTCTATCCCTCATTCAATCATTCCCCTTAGCTTTTTAGCCTTAGCTTATTAGTTTCCCCTTCTTTTATCCATTATTAATCTTTCTTTAAGTGAACTTAGATTGTGCATAATATACGTGGGTGCTGCGCCTTTGCTACTCCAATGATTCGCCTATGTTCATCTGGGAGTCATGGGGGTGTCATGTGGGTGTCATGTGGGTGTCTTAAGAGCAATCTATGTGCACTTAAAGCAAGATGAATAATGAATGAATAATGACGGATAAATGAACAAGGAATTTTGGCTGAGTAATATGACCTTTGGATAATAAGTGGATGTTTTGTGAGTTTGAGTATTAAAAAAGAAGTTCGTAATCAATTATTAATTGACATCACCGTTGAAATTTCAAAGCGTTACTTTGTGAGGTGAAAATGCTTTATTACCAAAATATCAATCTGTTAGTATCTATGATAATCGCCATGATTATTGTAATACCTATTTATTATGCAATCTCTACTTTACGTACCAGTAGTTACGGAGCACGTAAATCCTGGAAGAAAGTGAGCGGTAAATCAGCTTTGACCAGAGAAGAATTTATCAATCGTGTACAAAAGCTCTGTATGCACCGTAAGTATATCCTGCTGGAAATCTCGCCTGCTCACGCTTTTATCAAAGAAAGCATGTCATTTAGTACCGGCGGTGTCTTGTATTATATCGAATTGAATGCCGCAGAACCCGGTACTGTAACAGTATGGGCAAGAGGCTCAATCTATAAAAACAGAATCAATCCCAATTGCCTGACCGGTATGATGAACATGTTTTATACAAAATAACAGTTTGGAGCATTATAGCATAAGCAATTTATCTGAATGAACGCAGTTTTCCTCACTTGCTAATCTTTCACATATTTGTAAAAGAAATGTTTGGCAATTTCTGTAGTGGCTATGTAAGTCACAATTATCATTACAAGAAACACCATGAACTTCATGGGAAGCGCTACGAATCCCATCAGACCGACCAGAGGAGTGAATGGTATAATCAGAGTTAAAGCAACAACCGAGATTGTGGCGATGAGCAGGGCTTTACCCGGTTTACTTCTAAAGAATACCTTGCGGGTACGAATAACCAGGACTATCAGTGAAGCTGAAATTACAGATTCCACAAACCAACCTGTCCTGAATTCCGCCGGATTGGCATGTAAAATAAAGAGCAGGACTGCGAAAGTGAGATAGTCAAAAATTGAGCTTACTAACCCGAAGGTTATCATGAATTTACGGATAAACCTGATATTCCAGCGTCTGGGAACTGCCACCATTTCATCATCTACAGCATCTGTTGCTATATTCATTTCGGGAAAATCGGTCATCAGATTGGTTAAGAGCACCTGTTTGGGTAATAGGGGCAGGAAAGGCAAAAACAACGAAGCTCCGGCCATACTGAACATATTGCCAAAATTAGCGCTGGTTGCCATAAACACATATTTCAGAGTGTTGGCAAAGGTGGTGCGACCCAGACTCACGCCTTCGGCAAGCACGCCAATATCCTTTTCCAACAGAACTATATCCGCAGCTTCTTTGGCAACATCTGCCGCAGTATTGACAGAGATTCCCACATCAGCAACATGTAAAGCTGAAGCATCATTGATGCCATCTCCCATATAGCCCACCACATATCCTGCTTTTTGCAGAGCAAGGATGATGCGTTCCTTCTGGTTGGGTTCCACTTCAGCAAAGATATTTGTACGTGCAGCCCTCATAGGTAAAGCGCGTGTACTTATCTCATTCAATTCCTTTCCGGTTAGAATTACAGGAGATGTTAAACCCACATCCGCACCTAGTTTTGCAGCAACGAGATGATTATCGCCGGTAATAACTTTTAGATGAACTCCGGTTTTCTTTAGTTTTGCGATAACCTCTTTAATATTGTCTTTTAGCGGGTCAAAGAGTACCAGAAATCCGAGAAATGTCATATCAGTTTCGCTATCTTTGCCGAAATCCTTGTCCTTGTCCAGATATCTGTATGCCACCCCCAATATTCTGTAGCCCATAGCGCTGTTTTCGGTATAAAGCTTATCTATTCCTGCTTTGATGCCTGATATATCGGACAGACTACCATCAGCCAGTTCTGCACTGGAACAGACTTCCAGAATATTTGCCAAAGCTCCTTTGGTTATCATTAATCGTTTATCCCCTTCCGAAGTAAGCACACTCAGCCGTCTGCGGATAAAGTCATAAGGAACTTCATTCAACTTCTGATAACCGGAGATATCCAGGGTTTTGTGATCACGGATAGCCTGGTCTATCGGATTGGTAAATCCAGATTCGAAAGAAGCATTAAGATAAGAGTATAGCAATACCTTGTCACTGGACTCACCTGTGGCACCAAGCGTGGATTGGAGCTTGACGGTCCCTTCAGTCAGCGTGCCTGTCTTATCAGAACAGAGTACATTCATGGAGCCAAAATTTTCTATGGACGCAAGACGTTTGACAATGACCTTGTGCTTTGCCATATTCCTTGCTCCATGGGAGAGGTTGATACTGATAATTGCAGGTAGTAACTGAGGAGTAAGCCCTACTGCCAAAGCCATGGAAAAGAGCAGGGAATCCATTACAGGACGATGCAGATAGACGTTTACCGCAAAGATGATAAAGACGATGACAATGGTGATTTCCATCAGCATGTAGCCAAATCTGCGTATCCCACGTTCAAATTCTGTTTCCTGAGGCTTGAGAGATAAGCGGTCACTTACTTTACCAAATTCTGTCTCATTACCCGTAAATATGACCAGGATTTTAGCATCTCCGCTGATAACATGGGTTCCCATCCATACTGCATTGGAACGTGACAGCAAAACTGTATCGGCAGGTATTACTCCTGCTGACTTATCTACAGGAAAAGTCTCGCCGGTCAGAGAAGCTTCATCCACATAGAGGTCCTGGGATTCCAGAATCAGGCTGTCTCCCGGTATAATGTCACCGGCATCGAGAATAACAATATCTCCGGGAACTACATCTTCAACGGGAATATCATAAGTTTTACCCTCTCGTAATACGCACGCCTGAACCTGTACCAGCGAAAGCAGCTTTGCAACAGCATTAGCAGCACCCCGTTCCTGAAAGAATCCTAAAAGACCGCTAACCATAACGATAGTGAGGATTATTATTGCGTCTGTGTGGTCATGCAAAATGATTGAGAGCAGTGAAGCAAAAATAAGAATGAGTATGATGGGACTGGTAAACTGCGTAATGAAAAGTTTTAATGAGCTATGTGATTTTGTCTTTTTCAGAGTGTTTTTGGCATTCTGTTTTTGTCTTTGCCTGACTGTATCAAGCGATAATCCATTTGTTGATGTTTCCAGTTTAGCCAGAATCTCAGCCTGAGGCAGGCTCCAGAAGGTAAAAGGTTTTTCGTTCATAGTAAGCTCCCTGCTTGTAGACAAACTTATACTACTTAGTGAAATTCATTATTATCATGACTTGTACAAGGAGTATACTTGTCAAATTAAACTGACATAGTGTTCCATGACTTTGCGGAAATGAAAGCCATAAATTGCAAATGTGATAGCCTGAGGAAAGAGTTTGGGATGACGGAATATTGACCAGAAAAAGAGCTTCCAGTAATGGTAACGTTCTTTGCCGACTACTCCCAGCACAAATATCGATTTTAGAAAGGCAGATATATCATATCTTGTGATGAGATGGCTTTGTTTCTGTATGGGTTTGTACTCAGTCAGAAAGTTCTGCACCCTCGCATAATAGTGCTTTGGAGCATAGATACGTGACAGAATATCTGCATAACCTTTCAAAAGAACACCATAATTCATTTTCGGCTTAAAATTCATCGACCAATCTGTATTATCCCCGGACATGGAATTAATAATCCTGTCTTCCTTTTTAAGAGCATTATACAGCTTGGTTCCATTGGGTGCATTAAGCAAGCCGACCATAGCAGTTGCTATACCGCTTGCCTGGATAAAATTGGTTACCTTGTCAAAGATACTGATAGGGTCGCTGTCAAAACCTACAATAAACCCACCCTGTATCTCAATGCCATGATTTTGAATTTTCCTGATGGAGACAAGCAGGTCACGATTGGTATTGGTATGTTTCCCGCATTCTGCCAGACTCTCTTCATTGGGAGATTCAATACCGACAAAGACGGTGATAAATCCGGCTCTTGCCATCAGATTCATCAGCTCTTCATCATCTGCCAGGGTGATTGTACACTCTGTATTAAAGACAAATGGGTGTTTGTGCGCTTCCATCCAGTCAATGATGGCAGGTAAGATGGTTTGCTTGATTTTAGCTTTATTCCCGATAAAGTTATCATCCACAAAGAAGACCGGACCACGCCAACCGGAGATGTATAAACTATCCAGTTCTGCAATGATTTGTTCCTTGCTCTTCGTGCGTGGAGAACGTCCATACAAGACTGTGATATCACAAAAACTGCAATCATGCGGACAGCCTCTGGAATACTGCAAACACATAGAAGCATAATGTCTGGAGTTTATCAGGTTCCAGCTTGGAATGGGTGTCAAGGCTATATCCGCCCATTCGTCAGTCCGATAAAGCGGTTTTGCTTCTCCTTTGGCTAAATCATCCAGAAATTGTGGAAGGGTGATTTCTGCTTCATTCAGGACAAAATGATCGACATTGGTAAATTCTGCATATCTGGTAGAAAAGAGTGGACCACCGGCAACAGTCTTAATGTTTAATGACTTACATCTGCTCAAAACGGCTTTGGTTGACTCGTATTGGATTGACATAGCTCCGATAAAAACATAATCAGCCCACTGTATATCATTATCTGCCAATGGACAAATGTTCATATCGATAAGCCGTTTCTCCCAGTGAGATGGTAGTATCGAGGCTACTGTAAGCAGACCGAGGGGTGGTCCACCGGCTTTCTTTGATACAAATCTGAGAGCATATTTAAAGCTCCAGAAGGTTTCCGGGCAACGAGGGTATACAAGAAGTATTTTCATAACAACCTTTTGCTAATCCTGTTACATAGGAAGTGGCCAATTGCTGTACGTAATATTCGTCGTTGGCTTGAACGTTTAAAATGTTTAAGTAAGCGGCGGATATGTTCTATATCCCAATTATATATATTTTAACCATGCGTAAGTAAAAAGCAAGTGAGAAAATACACGGCACATAATAAAAATCCCTCCCAGTGAAGCCGGGAGGGATTTATTAATTATAAGTCCGGGAATAATATGCTTATTTGAGCAACACCATTTTCCCCGTCAGATGATTATTGTCTGTTTCGCAACGGTAATAGTAAATACCGGAGGATACAGCCTTGCCTTGATTGTCTCTTCCATCCCAGGTCAGCTTATGCGTTCCCAGGTTCTTATATTCATTTTTGAAGGATTTAATCAGTTCACCTTTGATGTTATAGATTTTCATATCCAGATTACTGTTTTTGGGCAGATTTACAGCAAGGGTTGTAAGGCTTCTGAACGGATTGGGGCTAATGAAAACTGATGGTATCAGCTCAGGGATGGATACCAACTGATCATCGTCAATGCCGGTATTGGCTAAAGAACCCCGCGCCATATACATGGTGCCATTAGTTAAAATAGGGAGCAGGGGATTATTGAGTACATTAAAGGGCACCCAGATAAACACATAAAAGGAATCAATCCCCGAAGGAACGATATGCAGCCTTGCTCTGGAAAAATTGTAAGTTGCCCCATTCAGAGCAGGTTGATTGGGATTCCAGGTATACAACTGGCTCATTTGGTTGTTGCTATTGATTGAATAGAAGACCACTTCATCAAGGTCATTGGTTTGGGCATATATCTTTAAGCCATTATTCAAAACAGCAATATCATTCATTTCCGTAGGCACATAGCTATCCAGAACCGGAGCTGCCACTCCATTATCCAAATCTAAGCAAAACACGTGAATAGAATCCGGAGTTGCTGTTAAATAATTATAGAAATTTATGTCTTTATCGTGCATCTGAATCAAAGCATGTTCTGTATCCAGATGATTGAGCTGAACGATATTGCCTTTAGGCTCATTCAGGATTGGGAAATCAGAAATCACGTTATTCTGATACTGATACAATCTGTCATTAACGGAGAAGAGGGTATGGGCATTTTTGCGGTTATAAGCTTTGGTTACCATATCGATGTTATCATACTTTACAGTTTCCGTCTGCCAGGTTCCGGTTTCTGTGATATAGGCGACCGTTAATCCAAAATTCCAGGGGTTAAAACCGAAGGTTTCGCTTCTGATTCTGGAATCGAAGTGGATATCCTTATTATAGCCTACGCCTGCTCCGGTAGCACCGGCAGCGTTTACCGGAGTAAAAACGGTATTCAAGACAGGGTCGGCGTAAGCATTTCCGGCAGGACCTCCACAATAATCAATGGCAGGATTCCATGAACCGACTGGATTGGGGTAATCTGCATCAGCTAAACCTCTGTGCATAAATCCGCGTCTGCGCTGGGTAATGGAGCCCCAAACGTGCACTGTACCACGCTCCATGGTTGGATTTCCTTCCGGCCAGAGTGGATTGTAATAGGGATAGTCAATATTGCCGGGCCAGGGACTTATACCGGTTTGAGGGAAAGGTCTTCTATGCATATCGATATTATCAAAGAGCGAATCAGCCATTGTCACAGCGGGAACAGAGGGATGCGGATGCTGATACTCAAAAGTGAAGACTCCATCTTCATGAACATTTCCATTACCTTCTCCCAATGCATAAAGGCTGGCATAAATCCAGATATCATTGCAGTTTGGTTTCATTCTGATATTCGTAACCGGGTCTTTGTAACCATATTTGATGATGATGTTTTTGCCGGAGACAATAGCCACTTTATCAAAGGCATTATAACTGCTTACGGAAACAGTGCCGTCAGGACAATCTCCCACCGGTGTACCGCTTAACGTGATATCATCAATCAGATATACATTATCCGATGAATACCATACCTGTTTACCACTGAAATTACCCTTTATCCAAAGTGTGGAATTCACCTTCATGGTGTTATTACTGCAAACACCTGCCGGACCTACTGTCCAAAGTGTATCCACATGCGGCACAACGTTTGCATAAAGTGGTGTTCCGCTTGTGGTAGGATAATCTGTATAAACCCACAATGTATCTACTCCGGTGGTTAATATTTGTCCAATCATGGTTGTATAAGAATTTCCATTAACGGTTACCATCATGATCCGGTTGGGGTCATTATCAGCCGGTCCGATTGTTGTTATATTAGCTGGCGTGATTTCCGGATTTAACGCTACTTCCGGAACATGTTCCAAATAATCTCCCCGGAATACCTGCAAATAAGGCGGAGTGCCGCTGTATGATTGAATCTGACCTGAAACATACACTGGACCCTTAAACGTGGGCCAGCCGTTATTGGTGCCTCCACCCAATTGTTTAATCCACAAATCACCATTGACTCTGACAGTGCCTTCAATTACATCCGGTCCCCAGTAATAGGCAGGTGTGTCATTGCTCGTTTTGTCATGAGCAGTGAACCTTCCGTAAAACTGTGAAAAGGGTTCTTCCAGTTTATAAAAATCCGGTGTGTATTCCTTGTTGGCATATATGCTGTGAAATTCACCGTCATGCATGTCCGTTATGGGTAATCTGTCACTGGCGGGAATATTGGGGAATTCCGGCTCAGGATACGGGGGCTCATAATGAAAAGTTACCCCATTATCATTAGATACTGCCCTAAATAAATACCCACCGCTGGTAAAAGTAACAATGATGGTCTGTCCGCTTTTGCATAAAGTAGGTGCGCCATCCGGTGTAACACCAATTGTCCTGTTAATTGGAAAAGTCAGACCCCCATCATAAGATGAAGCAAAATATGTGTGTCCGCCATTGACAGTTACCGGATACATTGATAAATGTTTTACATAACACAGTTGTATCGTATCGCCATTAGCATAAACAGCCTGTCGACCACCAAACTGGATGGAATTGGTAAAGTCGGAAATCGTCTCTGCAGTCCCGATTTCTGCAAAGAGCGCCGTTACGAAAAACAAAACTAAAACCCAAATAATACTTCGCTTGACCATTTCTTTCCTCCGTATATGAATCGAATAGGAAATATTTAAATAGCAATAACCATTCCGAAAGAGAATCAAACTAATATTCAAATTGTTTTATTTTATCTGCAAATATTTATCGGGTTTTCAAAGTCAAGGCTGCATAGCTTGCCCGTATGGCTTGGATATATCAAAGTGGTATTCTCTGGCTGTACTGTTATCAATGACCACTTCCAGTTTATCATATGCTTTACCGTTTACACCATAAGCTGTGCGGGTATTGATTTTGTATGTTTTGCCTTTGGAAGTCAACATGTTATCCAGATAGTGGTTTTCGGCTTCAATTATTTTCTTGTCATCATTAGTATTGATAACAACGGCTTGTTCTGTAGTATTGCCATCTCCACCTGTGTAAAAGCTATTCCACTGTGGTGTATTATAAAATGGCAGAACTGCATGCGTTGCACATCCCATCAGCAATAATCCTATTAGTCCCAATATTATCAAAGCTAATCTCATGGTTCCTCCATATTCATTATTCCGGGTATTTGGTATATCCTTAGCACCTATTTCTCAATTTTACAAGTGCTTATGCCAATTAAAGTATATAGTGGACAAAAACCTGTCAGTCCAGTTATTAACGGGATTAAACCGAAAAGTGCCCACCATGATGGAATTGCTAATCCAATACCAAAGCCCATAATTGCTAATACGATTCGAATGATTTTGTCTGTCTTGCCGACGTTGCATTTCATAATGAACTCCCTTTTCTGACATCAATTTTGAACTAATGTCTTTAATGATAACTTAAAGAGAATACTCTTAAAACCAAGTCTGATAAGATTGGAATAATGATTAAGTGATTATGTGGTTGGGTGATTGGGAGTTTTCCTCTGCTTCTCTCCGTCTCTGCATTAAAAATCTTTCCCTTTCTGTTCTTTCTGTTAATTCTGTGGTTAGAATCTAACTCGATATCTATTATAACAAAACCGCATGAATGCGGAACTACATACAAAAATATTTTTCGTGTATTTTGTGTTTTTCGTGGTTGATTACTTCTCTTTGCGGTAACGTTCTTTTTGCTCTTTGCTCATCTTCTCTGTGGCATATTGGATTATCAATCTGGCAGCGGTATTGCGGTATTTGTAAAGTAAATCTTCCACAGGAACAGGTTGAATTTTCCAGAGTTCACGTAAGAACCAGCCCACTCCCTGATGTACAACTCTTTCTTTATCCGACATCAGCGGTTCTATGAAGGCAAGCAGGTTTTCCGGCTTTTCGGTTTTGCGCAAACAGAGTAGAGTAACAGGCACAGCTCTGCGTGTCCAGCGGCTTTCCGAGATAATCCAATCCTGCATCTCATGATAATCTATAATGTGCTTCAGAATGAAGGGCGGAGTAACCTTTGAACAGAGATAATCGCTATGTCCCCAATTGCCAACACCATGGTCAAACCAACTCTTTAAACCAGAGAATACAACCTTATCAAAGTCCTTCTCACGATTAGATATCAGAACCAAAGCCACGCTGCCCATTTCATATTTACCATGCTTAAAGAGCAATGAACCCAGCTCAATAATCTGTGCCATGGTAAGCTCAGGATATTTATTCTGAATAAGTTTCACCACATCCTGAGTGTCGTTTATACCGCTTCCCCAGGCATCATAACCTTCCTTGAAATAGCGGGAATACTTCATAACATTCTCAGCATTTACCCTTGCTGACAGATAATCTATCGCAATCTGCATAATTTCTTTGTACATTTTAGCATCATTGATATGCATACATTATACTCCTCTCGTCATCCTGAGCCTGTCGAAGGATAGACTCATCCAAATTAAGAATTAAAAATTAAGAATTAATTACTTTGCGTGATATGGTGATAAGGAGTTTTCATCTGCATTGTATCTTTCCCTTTCTGTTCTTTCTGTTTATTCTGTGGTTAGACTCTAGCTCGATATCTATTAGAGCAAAACCGCGTAAAAGCGGAACTACATACTAAAATATTTTTTCGTGTTTTTCGTGTTTTTCGTGGTTAAAAATCAGTAATTTATCTGCGGATTCCAATCGGGATTGGCTTTATCCAGCATATCAAAGAAATACCATAATGAACAGAAATCATCACCTGGTCCGAAAGGAGTTTTGGAGATATGCATCAGGGTACCGTCTTCCATTTTCTTAATAATGGATACACCGGGATGATAGTTACCGTTTTCATCTTCAAAACCCAGGTCTTTCTTGAGAGTGGTTCCCAGTGTGGAAACCATATTAAAAGCCCATCTTCTGCTTCTGGCAAACTTCCTCATCACATCCGGCTCATCAGGGGTGGATACAACAAAAGCAGCTCTTTCTTCCAGATGGTGGATAATCCCGTTAAATCCATCTGCCCAGAGTGTACACCAGGGACAGAATTTACCCATGTTGTGCACCAGAATCAGCTCATCGTGTTTGCCAAAGAGGTCAGATAATCTGATGGGATTACCTGTTCTGGATTTAACACAATAGTCCTGCATAGGAAAGCGGTAAACTTGTTTTACAAGCTGGTAATACTCATCTTTCTTTGCCAAAAGCTCATGGTAAAGCTCGTTGAGTCTTTTACTGTCTTCTTCTTTTACACTCACTTTTTGCTCCTTTTTGTCATTCCTGCCCTTCTATACATCAGGATAAACTCCGGCAGGAATCCATGCTGTTTTAATTGATTTTTAGAGACACAGAGAGTATTTTCCATGATACGATGGAGTAGAAAGATGTCTATAGCAATAAAACCGCATGAATGCGGTACTACATACTCTTTCCTCTGCAACACTGATTCTCTCCAGCTCTGCTTCTCTGTATTAAAACTTTCTTTTTCTGTGTATTCTGTTAATTCTGTGGTTAAAAAATCCTTTGTGTCTTTGAGTCTTTGTGGTAAAAGAATACCTTTTCGTGTACTTCGTGTATTTCGTGGTTAGCCTTTTACTCGTCTAAGTCAATTGTAATATCCTGTATCACACAATGTGCTCTGACAATGCGTTCACAAAACTCAATCTGCTCGTCCTGGGTCAGGTTCGCTAATTGACTCCTGCCAAATTCATACTTGATATAGTCCAGATCAATCGCAGCCATATATTCTCTATCATTTTCCAAATAGGGGCAAGCCACGATTTCCACCAGCTTCATTTCCTCGGTTTTATCAGTGCTTTTATAAGTATCCAGATTATTCTGGACTATCGCAAATACAGAGCCTGTATCTGCCAGATATGTGATGGCAAAATCTTTGGATGGAAGATCCCATTCGTCATAATATTGAGAGACAAAACAAGGCACACCTTGAATGTCCTGAGCATGACCATACATCATCACCAAATCAATGCAATCATCAGTCGAGTAGGTAATAGCGTTTAATAAAGTTGTCAATATCAGGAACAGAATCATTACTAAAACCGGTTTCATTACGTCCTCACAATCAGTATTATTAAATTTACTATGTAATTCTTTGGCGTTAAGAGTCAAGATATTTTGCAATAACTGTAGGGACATGCCTTGCGCTTGTCCGAAAAAGTGGAATGGTGGAATGGAGGAACAGTGGAATGGAGGAACAGTGGAATGGTGGAACGGTGAAACGGTGGAACAGTAGAACGGTGTCGTCCCTGCGCAGGCAGGGATCCATGCTGTTTAAATCCCTGACTTGTACCTGGTTCTTTTCATTTTCAGTTTATTACCAAGGACACGCACAAGGCATGTCCCTACAAAAAGACTTTGACAGAATATCTATAATCAGTATATTTTGATTTATCTTGATTTATCCTGGTATTATCTTCCGAATATATGTATCCAACTCAAATGTAAATGAAGGATTATAATAGTGGAGGACACATGAAAGCATTGCTGCTTTTTCTTATGTTTTTGATTATGTTATGTGGGACGTTGTCGGCTGATATCAATCAATATTACACTTTTCAATCCCGCATACAAACATATATTCCGATAAACGGAACAGTTGTAGACACCATCAACAATCCTGTGGATATCGGCTTTCCATTTCATTATGGAGAAAATATCTATACGCAGCTCAGGATAAGCTATTACGGCTACGTTTATTTCAATCTTGCGTTAAATCATCTTTCCAGTAATAATCTTAATTTCAACGTATATCATCCTATACTAGCACCGTTATGGGATAATTGGCGGTTTACAACTCAATGTATGTATGTGCTTTCAGGTAGTGCGCCTAATCGGGTATTTACTGTCCAATTCACAGATATGAACTGGTGTATCTATCCTTATTTGACCAGTGCATACGATTTTCAGGTAAAATTATATGAATCAGGACAGATAGACTTTTGTTACGGACCGGGTGGCGGAGATGATTCCAGCGGTAGAGGAGCCAGTATCGGGATAAACATGGAGCCCGGAGGCGTTGGAAATTATTTGAGTGTAAGATTGCTGCCCACATTAACTGTATCCAGCACTGACAATTACAATAGTAATAGCACCTACCCGGGGGAAAACACGATTTTCTCGTTTTTACCGGCACAGTTACCTGCTCATGATTTGATTGGAGAGTCCATAAACTGTCCGCCATCTCTGGTTCAGAATGAAGCCGGCACATTAACTGTGACAGTAAACAATCATGGCACAGCTCCGGACGATAATTACACAATTAACCTGATGGAAGGCACAAATGTCCTTGCCACGACGACAGGACCTCCTATCGCTGCCAATGATGGCTATGCAACCGCTTCTTTATCCTGGACTCCTGCGACTATCGGTACCCATCTTTTACGCGCTGAAGTTATTGGTTTGAATGATGAAGTCCCCGGAAATAACGTGACAGACAGTATTAGCGTGGCAGTATTTCCTGCCTCGACTACACCCGTTACTCTCGCTGATTCAACGCAATTGACCGTAGAGCCCTCAATAGTGTTTGAATATTCAAGTCTTGGAGAAATCCTGTATCGTGCTTCAGCAATTAATCATTTGGGCACTATTAATGCCATTTCATATTATAATCATTTCTGGGGTAATGTCTTTGATGTGCCTACCCGGATTTGGATGGGAACCACAGTTCTGGATAGTTTACCTGTTACCTGGATACCATCCACTCAGCTTACTCAGGTCTTTGATGGTACGGTAAATTATCTGGCAGGAGAGCATGTAATTTGCATACCATTAGACACACCGTTTACTTATTCAGGACAAAACTTAGTCGTAATGGTGTATAAGCCTGGGTCTGATACAGGACATAGTCCTAATAATTTATTCTTTGGATTGACTTCGGCAGACTATAATAGCTCTTTGTTAGCAGGCAGAAGTACCGACGACATTAACCCCGCTTCGCCACCTGCACTGGACCATGCTTATCAGTCTATGCCCAAGACCACTTTCCATTTTATCGATGGCGTCAGTAATCCAACCGAAGTTCCTGCCATCAGCTCAGAACTGCTCAATAACTATCCCAATCCGTTCCATCGGGAAACCAGTATTGCTTACGACGTTAAAGAAAACCAGCCTGTAACCATCAATATCTATAACCTGAAAGGACAATTGGTTAAAACACTCGTCAATGAAATGAAAGCAGCCGGACACTATAATGCAACCTGGAACGGGAAAGATAAGCATGATAAGAACGTCAGCCCCGGTATCTATCTGTACCAAATGCAGGGCAAGAACATCAATATCACCAGGAAAATGCTGCTGATGAAGTAAAACTCCGTTCCGCCGTCATACCGTTTAAGTCATCCTGAGCTTAGTCGAAGGACGGGATCCAAATCTTTGCTTTTGTCGCAGGAAACGCTATAGACACCATGTAGTATAGGTTTCCAAACCTGCATATCTCATAATCCCTCTCAAACTTAAAATTTCTTGACAGTATTTTAAGTTTACACACGGTAACCTTAAATAGTATATAGAAAATTTAAGGTTTTCCAAGCAAGAGGATACAATGAAGGATTTCAATGCAGGCAAGTATGTTAAAATCGATGATTATCAAGCATTTACACCTAATACAATAAACCGTTGTTACAGGTTTGAGAATGCTGAACTGATGCAATTAAATGAGACTGCAAATCTCAAGCTGGGAGAGCTAAAGGCTTATAGTGAGTTGGTTCCCGATATTGACCACTTTATCATGTTACACGTAGTTAAAGAAGCTACGTTGTCCAGCAAAATCGAAGGCACAAAAACTAACATGGAAGAAGCTATGCTATCGGAAATGAACATTGCTTTTGAACGTCGTGACGACTGGAAGGAAGTTCAAAACTATATACAAGCGATGAATGAGAGTATAAATATGCTTCGCACTTTGCCTCTATCCACCAGATTATTGAGAAATGCTCACGGAATACTTTTGCAAGGGGTCAGAGGCGAGCATAAAAACCCCGGAGAATATCGTAAAAGCCAGAATTGGATTGGCGGCTCAACTATTAAAACCGCTATGTTTGTACCACCTCCGGGTTATGAAGTTGAAAGACTGATGAGTGATTTGGAAAAGTTTCTGCATAATGAAAAAACCGGTCTATCACATTTAATCAAGATTGCCATTGCTCATTACCAGTTCGAAACTATCCATCCTTTCCTGGATGGAAACGGAAGAATCGGTAGATTAATGATTGTTTTATATCTCATTTCCGATGGATTGATAAACAAGCCTGCCTTGTATTTATCAGAGTATTTCGAAACCAATCGGGCTCTATACTATGACTATTTGAATAGAACCAGAACAGCTCAGGATTTGCATGGCTGGCTGGCTTTTTTCTTAATCGGTGTGAGTCAAACCTGTCAAAAAGCTATAGACGGCATAAAAAACATTCTGGAATTGAAGAAAATCTGCGAATCAGAGTTATTGCCAAATCTGGGAAAAAAATTACTCTCAGGTCAGAAACTGCTTAATTACTTATTCAGTAAGCCGGTTGTTACCCCTGCTGATGTTTCAGAAATTACCTCTCTGTCTCTCGTATCTGCTTATGGTTTAATCAATGACTTTCAGAAATTGGGTATTCTGGAAGAAATGACCGGCAAGAACTGGAAAAGAGTTTACAAATTCGGAGCATATCTCCGGATATTTGAATAACCTATAGATATAATTCTTATTTCCCTTTTCCCTCTTTGTCTCCATGTGCAGTCTCTTCAATTTTGCGTGCATGTAGTACCGCGTTTACGCGGTTTTGCTCTAATGGATATCGATTTAGAAAACTAACCACAGAATTTACAGAAAAAAACAGAACTAATGAAACAGTGTAACGGTGAAATGGTAGCGTAGGGCTTCATTGAGGCAATCTTATTTATTCATCCGGCGTATATGCGGACATCAATAATGTAGTGTGCCATTTCTTCACAAATTCATAATTTTGGTTATAACGTGCCGGGGTATTTTCATCCTTTTTTGGATTTATCAATAAATTGTAACGAAGTTCACCCATATTGATGCAGGCTAAGAATTTGTAATCATAGGAAGAATAAGGGCAACATACAAAGGGTATATCTTTTAAACGCTCTGAGTTGGAAGTCATTTTATAAGCCTCAGGATTTTGATAAATAACCGCGAGTAGTCCACCAACCTCCGTTAGGTATGCTAATGCTTCTTCCTCAGTGGGTAGCTCCTCCAGATTAATTTGACTGGAAACCAAACACTTTTGTTCTCCAAGGTGCCCAAATTCACTCACACTCAAAGTAATGTCAATTAGTTCATCAATAGTAAGAGCAGACAAAGAGGTAACTAATAATAAGAGCAAAAGTACAATCCAGCCTGATTTCATAAATTCCTCTCATGGACAATATTCGATTTTACTTAATTAATCTATGTTCAATAGAGTCAAGGATTTTCTCTTTACCGATGTATCTAATTTACAGAAAGAGTAGCAAGACCATTTCATTCTCTTAGATTACTAATTCATTCCTTATAGGATACACAAGAGATGCACTGGTGATAAACGGCTCATCTACGGGTGCGACCCGTATATGAGCCGTGTATCTCTGCCCTTGCTCCTGCGGATTGAATAAGCAGGAAACAAGCAACGAAGGTGCAAATTATGAATTGGCTAGCTTTCTTTTCCGTGTCTTCTGTGATACAGACATCGTTCCACTGTTCCACCTTTCCACTTAAAACTACAAGTAATCGTAACTGCTTATATATGAATACTCTCCTGGTAGATGCTTACTAAAAGTAGTAATCATCTACCAAGGGGCTACTAAGATAATAGTAAGACTGATTACTTATATTATACGAAGAATATGTAGTTCTGCATTTAGAGACTGTGCGAAAATGAATAAGCGAATAGCTGGAGTTCAAAATTCCCTCGTCATTTGAAATATAGTAAGGAAGGTAAAAGGGAATTTCGGACTTCAGCTAAAACCTTTACAGATAACGCATTCCGAAGTCCGATTTGCCCAAACACAAAGATGCATGCTGAAAGCTAAAGAGGGCAAATTGAACTCCGGCAATGCTCTTCCTTTGGCTTTTTCACACAACCTTTTTATGCAGGTCTGAATCATATATATCGATGTCTAAGTCTATAAACCTGCCTGAAGGCAGAACTACATTTTTCCACGGACAGACATGAGTGTCTGTAGTACTTTTTCTCTTAATTATTCATTGGTTAATAGATCCTACAGATATCAAAGGGGTTTCTAAGGGGTATCTAAGGCAAAAGCCCTTATATACCCCTTACATCTCTCACCAATATCCAACGGATCGTTTAAGAGATAAGAGGGGAACGTTATGGAGTCAACCATATCACCTTATCACCTCAGTTAATTTGTAATTCTTAATTAGTAATTCGTGATTGAAAGACACCAGCAACCAATTCATAATTTATAATTGATAATTTATAATTCTTCAATAAACCTAATAAGCTGTTAGGCTAATCTGGCTTATTGAAGGTACACTGCCTGGACTTTCCTTAGTCAGGTAACCAGGGAAAGTCCCAGCGTTTACCCAACAGCAAGTAATCATGCAATAAGGAGAGAGGATGATTATTCTTTTCTTTAAAAGTAGAACATCATTTTTATAAATTTATTTTGACTAGATGCGCAATATTGGTGATGCTGTTATTAACCTGTATAGAGAATGAGTACAAGAATAATTGATTGACAAAATGGGAATACTTGTTGCTATAGAATTAATAAGTAAATATATAAGGTTGACTAATGATAATTGATGTCAAACAAAGTACATCAGATTTTAATTTCTTTCAAAAATTAACTCGCGTTTACAATCAAATCATGGCACATTGCTAAAATTCGCATGATCGGAATTAAAGAAAAAACCCTGTTAGAATTAGCTAGTGATGCCGATTTCTTCGAAGGATTAAAAAAGGGTGAATACATCCTCATTTTGGGTGCTGGATTCAGTTATGGTATTCAAAATCAAAGTACCGAATTTGAGTCAATCCCGACATCGAAGCAATTTGTATCGCATACAAACGATAAGTTCAAAAAAAAGGTAGAGACATACGAAGCTGCCGCTGCAATCTGGGAAAGATTAATCAGAGATGACAGCAGCTTATTAGTGGCATTTTGTAATCTTTTTAAAGTAGACAAAAGCAAATTTAATTATCTACTGTATGCAAATTTATTGACTCCCAATTGGTACAATATTTTTACTTTTAATTTCGATAATGTTTTAGAAGTAATAAAAGATAAGTCTCGAACTATAAAGTATCCAATTATATCATATCCAGATAAATCAACAGGTGAGCATGAAAGCTGCATTTACCATATTCATGGAACCATAGATGGATTTCAATCAATTGACCAAATCGTATTTACGTCTTCATCTTATGGAAAGTTATACAATAGCATGCACAATTGCTTTAATGTACTTTATGGTAACGTAAATGACAGTGGAAAAAATTTAATCATTGTCGGAACTCAGTTCAACGAACAGGTAGTTTTTTCCAAATTCTTTGCAGGATTAAAAAGAAATAATATCAAAATATTCCATTTTGATTTATATAATGATGATGTAAAAGAAAAACCCGAGTTTTATAATAACGATTATACTTTTATAAAACTCGAAGATAATAATGGAAAGTTAGGAACTGAGTTATTCCTTCAGTTTCTAAAAGATAACCGGAATAAAATCATCGAAATAAACCTTGCTGGCGCACTTACCATTGACCATGGGTTTATGGATAAGATTAAAAACGGGACACAATTTACCAAAGCTAAGTTTTATTCAGCTAAACAAGATGATAACTGCCAATGGTTTGGAGTTTTAAATAACTTTGATATTGGAAGGGGTTTATACCCTAAATTGAAGCTTGAAGTGTTAAAGGCTTTCGACAAATACACAATAGACAAAGTTGCTGCTATAGTATATGGAACTGGTGGCTGTGGTAAATCCACATTATTACGTAGATTGGCTATAGAGCTATCTGAAGAATCTGACTTTGTTGTAATATGGGTACAAGATTTTCAGCTTAGCATGTTTTTAGATAACTCATTAAATATAATTCAATCTGATATTGATAATAAATATTTGGTTTTCGTTGAAGATTGGTATAGACTTGTCGGAATTGACAATAAATTTTTGGGCGAAGCTCTGTTGAAACAATCGCAGTCCATTAGTAATATGAGATTGGTGATTGGTGATAGAGATATATCTGGAAAAAGCTATCTGCTTTATTTATACAATCGGGATAACATATTCGAACTAATGGAAAGTGAAAATCAAAAAATAATTGAGCAAATACTTGAAAACTATCCAGAATGGAAGGATGCTTCAGATAGAGTTTTAAAAGATCGTAGTAGCTATCATACATCTCTATTTCTTATTCTATTTGCTATAGTGGGAGTAAATGAAAATCGCATTGATTATAATGAAATAGATCTAAACAGTCTAGAAAACACAGTTAGAAAAATAGCTAGATATGATTTTAAGCAAATGACAAAATATCAATCTATAGAGAGTGCATTATTAGGTTTCGCAAAAGCCTTGCATTATTGGAGTTGTGTTTACGCTGATCATAAGATATTTATAAGTTATGACACTTTTTTAAAAATTGCAGATTTCTTTAATGGTAATAGTGAGATAAGCACCTATTTTCATAATTGGGATTTTGATGATGAAGCATTAAGCATTCTTAAGCGTTACATAAATTTAAGTAATTTTGATAGTAATGACAAGCAATTCCTCAATATTAGCCTTGTTCATTTTAATCATGACATCTTGGCAGAACGGGTTCTCTCAAAAGTTGAATTAGATGATTGGCAACCGTATTCTGATATCATAAAGAAGAAGCTGTTAAACTTAATTACAAATATTGGAGATGAGTACTCAGCATCAATAGTTTTGAAAACATTCCTTGAATATGAAACCCAGTTATTTAATGATAATAAAGAAAGGCGGGCATATATTGATGAATTATTTTATAATAAAAAAAATACTGTTCCGCATTATTTGTCTTATTTGCCCAAGCTTGGCTTAACTGCAATTGAAATATACAAATATATCGCAGTCCTTAATAGTGTGAATATATATCATCCAGTCCTGTGGAGAAGATATGTAAAAATGTGTGTTACTGGTGAAATAAGAAAAGATTCTATCAATATACTTTCGAAAATGGAATTTTTTAACAAGGTACCAAATGAAATTGTAACCATAGCATTGAACACTGTAAAAGATGATGAAGTTGGGAAAGCAAAGGCTGTTGAAGTCCTTTCGGTATCAGAATTCTACATAAAGATACATAATGATATAGTTACGACTGCATTGAACATAGTAAAAAATGATGACATTGGAAAAGCAAAGGCTATTGAAATCCTTTCGGTATCAGAATTCTACATAAAAATACGTAATGATATCGTCACCACTACATTGAACATTGTTAAAGATGATGACATTGGAAAAGTAAAGGCTAATGAAGTCCTTTCGGTATCAGAATTCTTTTATAAAATCCCACCTGATATTGTGACAACAGCATTGAATATTTTAAAAAATAATGACAGTGTGAAAGCTAAAGTTAATGATATCCTATCAGTTTCAGAATTCTATTCTGAAATTTCTAATGATATCGTTGCGACAGCAATGAACATTGTAAAAGATGATGACATAGGAATAGTTAAAGCTAATGAAGTACTTGCAGTTTCAGAATTCTATTTAAAAATTCGTAATGATATTGTAGCAACAGCATTGAACATTGTAAAAGATAGTGACAACGGGAAAGTTAAAGCTAACGAAATTCTTTCGGTACCAGAATTCTATAATAGAATTGCTCCTGGTATAGTGACGACAGCATTGAGCATTGTAAAAGATGACGAAATAGTTGAAACTAAGGCTTATGAAGTACTTTCAGTACCTGATTTCTATGTTAAATTACGTCAAGATGTTGTGTCAACAGCACTAAATATCTTAAAGGACAACAATTTTGGGAAATCTAAAGCTAATGAAGTACTTGCAGTACCTAATTTCTATAATGTGGTACCACAAGTTGTAGTACTATCTGCATTAGTTGTTGCGGATGATATTCATATAAAGAGAAGTAGCGCAGATCATTATCTTAATAACTGGCAAATGGAGCCATGGCCATTAGTATATACCTCACTTAGCTGTTATGGATCAGAGGATAAATATCCTGATTTTATTATAGAAATTGTTGATAAAATATTTGATGATTTTCACTCTAGTCGCAATGACAAGTTATTTTTTAGACGATATATTAATTTACTAAAAATACCGTTTCACAATATTCAAAGTTGGGAATCTTGCAGCTTAGATAATATTCGCAACTGGAATAGTAGAAATCGCTGCAATATTACATGCACTTTATACTGTTACCTATCAAAACCCACAATAATTATAGGTGTATGTAAAAGTATCCTTGAAAACTGGAAATCAGAAGTAATACAGAGAATTAAACAAACATATGGGAAAGACCATTATGGTGACCATATCAAGCTAGCCCTTGGTCATCCTGAATTAAGGTCATTAGCAAAAACTACTGCTGAGAAAATCAAAAAAGCAAAACAAAGTAACTCTCTAGAGATCCCAGAGTATTTATCGGATATTGTTGACAACATCCTAAACAATGAGGAATTCCCGGAATGGTCGAAACTATAATATCAATATTTATCGTACACGACTACAGTTTACCACCATATTCTTTCAAATAAGATTGCATATCCCTTAGTTGATTATTTATAAATATTTTATATTGTAATACTTTTGTCTCATAACCAAATTATTGTTCTTACACCTAGAGACATTATTTGATAATAAGCCACCATAAAAACAACCTTCATTTCAGTCTCCTCATTTTTCCTCTTGACAGATTTTGCGCCACTGTATTACTTAACCAATACACTAAGACAACAAAGGAGCAGGGAATGAAAAAACGCAGTTACGTGACCATGGGATTGGGGATATTGTTGGTTATCTTTTGCATATTAATGTTTGCTAATAACAACTCTGTGGTTAGTCCGTCGGGGTTAATCGGACTGGCTCTGATTTATCTGGGCTGGAAGCAGAACAAGACAGGTATGATAATTCTCGGGCATAGCTGTATTGTGATTGGAGCATATCTGATTACCTGGGGATTGTATTTATTACCGGTAAGTACGCCTACTTTTACAGGGATTGTCTTGAAACCTTTGTTTTGGGGGATATTCTGTTTGTTTGGCGGGATATGTGCCCTGTATCATTCCTTTTGTGCCTGTGTAATCAATTGCAGGAAGAGTAAGTAGCTACTATGAATTCAATGTCAAAGACTACAACTAAGGAGGCGAGATGAAGAAATTCGCCGATAATATACCGATATACGTGCAGCTTAAAGCTGAAATGGAAGATGCCATCTTAAACGGGTTGATTAAAGCTGAGGATGCCTTGCAGTCTATCCGCAACATGGCAGCACAGTATTCGATTAACCCGCTTACAGTGTCAAAAGCAGTACAGGAACTGGAAGACGAAGGCATAATCTACAAAAAGCGGGGATTGGGATTTTTTGTAACACCCGATGCGCAGGAAAATTTAAGGAGAAAACACATGCAGGAATATCTCGAGACTGAAGTAAAGAGCTTTGTGCACAAAGCTGCCCAATTGGGACTAAAGCTGAGTGAGATTATTAAACTGATTGAAGAAAATTATAATAAATTGAAGACCGAGGTGAAGAATGATAAGAGTGAGTAGAGCCTTTGATTTTGCACGAAGCCCCGAAGGGGTCATCCTGAGCACAGTCGAAGGACGAAGTGCAAATGATGGTCACGTGAGGTACGTAACCTACGCTGGACGAAGTGCTAATGACAAAACCCCTAACGTCCTTCGACAAGCTCAGGATGACTTACTTCAGGGTTTTGTAGAATCAGATTTGAACAAGCAAGGGTGCTTGTGTTACACGACAACTGAGGACAGTTATCCTGTGGGAGAAGATAAATGTTAGCTATGAACATATTATTGAAATCAATAGATACTTTAACCTTAGCTCAGAATACTGAACAACAGAGTATTGTAGAATCAGATTTGAACAAGCAAGGGTGCATATCCTATAAAACAGGCAGGATGCCTGTTCAAACAGACAAGCAAGATGCTTATCCTACGGAGGAAAATAATGGAAAACAATAATCAAGCCAGTGACTTCTTAGCAGTACCGGAAGAAGCTCCGGTTGTTGCAAAACCCCAATCTGATACTTTGATGGTAATCAAAAACCTTACCAAAAACTTTGGCAAGCTAAAGGCTTTGGATGATGTAAATATCACTATTCCACGCGGACGGATAATCGGACTTTTGGGTAAGAACGGTGCAGGCAAGAGCACTTTGATGCGTTGTATGCTGGGCTTTCTCAAGTTTGAGGGTGAAATCACCTATCAAGGTAGAAAGATAGGGCAGAATGACTTTCATATGTTTAAACAGATTGCCTTTATCCCGGATGTCAATGCTCTGGATGACAGGCTGACGGTGGGACAAACGATTGCATACATAAAAGGGATAAACCCAAGCTGGAATGACCAGAAAGCAGACAGACTGATGGAAAAGAGTGATCTTCCGCTCAAGCTAAAAGTCAAAGCTCTTTCCAAAGGTATGAAAACCAAACTCTATCTGCTTTTGGTCTTATCTCTGGATGTGGAATTTCTGCTTTTGGATGAACCGACCATCGGACTGGATATTGTCTTTCGTAAGGAATTCTTTAATACCATTCTGGGTGAGTTTTATGACGAGACCAAGACTATTCTGATTTCTACCCATCAGGTGGATGAAGTGGAGCATATCCTGCAGGATATTATCTTTATTGACAAAGGTAAGATTGTGTTGCAGGAGGATATTGACGTACTCAGACAAAAGTATATGGAAATCAAGGTTCCGCGTGAATATGCAGAAGAGCTTAAGCAGCATAATCCCATGCAGATTTGGGAAGGACTGGGTTATGTGCATGCTTTGGTGGAAGAAAAACTGGATATTCCCGGAGCGGAATATGGAGCGCCTCAACTCGTAGACCTATTCCTGGCAAAAGTAGGAGGTGGATTATGACAGCCTTTAAAGCATTAATTATAAAAGATTTACAAGCTAATAGAAAAGCCCTGATGGTGCCAATCTGGTACTTATTGGCTATGTACGTTATCATTGGCGGCTCGATGATATTTGCCGCTATCTCCGGTCATAGCAATCTGGCTGTAAATGGTATTCCTCTTGAGATGCTATCCAATGACCACTTGCACAAACTGGTGTCTTTTGTCATGCAGCTTGCTATGTTCTTTAGCTTTCTGGGCATGATAATTGTCATAGCAATGAGTATCATCAGTTCCACTATGCTAAATCAGGACATCAAACACAAATGCGAAATATTTCACCGTTCCCAGCCAGTTTCTATCTGGCAGATAACCGCTTCACGGTTTGTTGCGGCAATCGGAGGACCACTGGTACTAGCCCTGGGAATCGCGATTATTAATATGCTTTTATCCAATATAGTTCTGACCGCTGCAACTCCGATGCGAGTGGATTGGTGGATGTGTTTGAATGGTATGTTACTTAGTTGGCTGCATTTTTCTGTTGCTCTGATGGTGCTGGGTTCAATCCTGTTTTTCTTCTCCTCAGTATTCAAAGAAAATGCCTTTGGTCTTGGCGTAGGTGGTTTGGCTTTGCTGCAACTGGTTACGTTTATTTTAAATAAAGCTTATGGCTGGAAAATACCCTACATTGTAAATGCCATATACAGATTAATTATATCAGGTGTTTATAGAATTCAAACATCATTAACCGATACATTCCAGCTATGGATGGCAAAAGCCAGCTCAAATGGAGAACCCAACTTTGGCTTGTATAAATTGCCGGAGCACTTCCTGGCTGATATGTGGGGAACCTTATTCCATTGGGATATGCTAATCAAGTTAGGTTTTTGCTTAGTAATGTTTATCATTGCCACTTGTCTGTATAACAGACGCGAAGTACAGTTTTGAGCCTTAAACCCATTCCTTTTGTCATCATAGGTTCAGGTCCGGCAGGACTGGCTGCTGCCATTGCTCATGGTAAAGGCGCAGTTATTCTGGAAGGAAATACCGAAGCAGGCAAGAAGCTTCTGCTTTCCGGCTCAGGACAATGCAATTTTACAAATAATCTATCAAATCAGGACTTCATCAGGGCTTGCCGCAAGGCAGGTCCCTGGCTGAAGCCGGCTATCTATTCACACGACAGCGCTTTCTTGATTGAGCTTTTATCGCAGGCAGGATGTAACAGCTTTGTCAGAGAGGATGGCAAAGTTTTTCCTGTTACTCTGAAAGCTGAGCATGTGCGGGATGCTCTGCTCAAAACTGCTTTATCCCATGGTGCTGAGATTATCTATAATGCTAGAGTCATCGCTGTCAGCAGAAAGAAATCCACTTTCCTGATTGAGACAGACAAGCAGGAATATCAGGCAAAGCAGCTACTCATTGCCTGTGGTGGCAGCAGTTGGTCACAGACAGGCTCAGATGGAAGCGGATACAGTTTTGCACAGAGTCTGGGGCATACCATTAATCCGGTTAAACCAGCTCTGGCTTCAATTGAAACCATGCAACAAGAGTCTTTTTCTCATTGTGCTGGGAGCACTGTGCAGGATGTAAAGGCAGATTTTATCACAAAAACGGGCAAGCACTCTGATAGGGCTGATTTACTATTTACACACAGAGGTCTTTCGGGTCCGTTAATTCTTAATAATTCGCATCATCTGGAAAAGGGTGATACCGTAAGACTGCATCTGGTACCTGAAGCTGAGCAAATTGTATTTCAAGCCATCAAACAGTATCCTCATAAGCTGGCTATCAATGCATTTAAACTGTTACCACTGACAGAAGCGACGATAACGTCTATACTATACTATCTGGGGATTTATGTTGATACTCCGGTCAGGGATTTGAACAAGAAACAGATTAATCAATTCATCGGTTTTTTACAAGCTGCGGATTTTATAATCAAGCAGGTGGAAAGCCTGGATACTGCAATGTCCTCCGCTGGTGGAGTGCTGCTCAAAGAAGTAAATTCCAATACAATGGAATCAAGAATTGTACCTGGTCTATATATGGCAGGAGAAGTATTGGATTATGCTCTGCCTACAGGTGGTTTTAATATCCAGACTGCCTTCAGCACCGGCTACATGGCAGGGGAGACCAGTCAATTTCTTACTATAAAGACTCAATAATATGTTAGATAGGAGATACAATGGCTAATATCCAACCTCTCGTACAAATAGGTGTGAACTATATTTGTTTCATAATGGCTTCTCAAGGAGTTAACTGGAGTTTTGACAATAAAACCCAATACAGTGACTTTCTATCCGATGAGCATAAAAATGTCTTGCTGAATAACAAATCAGCGCTTTCTTTCCGAGATGGCAACCATGGAGACTTGGCAATCAGTTTCTTCTTATTTCCTGCCTATCTTAACCTTCAAACACAGGAAGAAATCAAGGGATATTATGATATGTTGTCAATGTGTGTAGCCAGTGGAGATTGGTCTGGAATGGAAGAGCAATATAAAGCGGATCTTCAGCACATTAGAGAGTTTTACACTTACTGTCTTTCAAAATATGGAGACAACAGACCTGGTAAAGAGTATACAGAAAAAGTTAAAGCGCTAAGTGCTGTTTTTTGCGATAACTTTGAGCGTTATCATAATACAATCTGGACTCAGGATAAAAAGTATTTGGATAGCATCGCCAAACTTATACCGGACTTATGGGGAGGAGAAGACATCATTAGCCAATGGGAAAAATATACCGGATTAAAATTCTCAGCACCCTCTTACCGCATATTGCTGGTAAGCGCTATGCAACACGGACCATGTGCTAATAGTCTGGCTTTTGATACAAACACATTTCCTGCTGGCGACGATGATAAAATGATGTATTATTATAAGCATTTTATCTCTCATGAAGTTGGAACTCATCTGCTTGTCCCATTCACAATCAATAAAGTAAGGAATCAAAAGTGGCAATATCTGGCATATATTGCTATGGAAAACTTGGCTCAATACGTGAATAATCAAATCTTTGCATTCACTGATTATAATCAGTCAAACGAAGGATATTACCACCATAATTACTTTCAGAAGATATATACAGAATTGAATAGACAATATCCAAAAGCTCCAGTCCTGAAACTATTTAAACTGGCAGTCAAGCAAGCAAAACGTGATAAGCTAAAACAGGATAGTAACTAAGCTATCTATTTACTGAGTACCATCTTCCTCGTCATGCGAGCTTTACCATTGGTTAACAACCTTACTAAATAAATTCCGCTTCCCACTGTATTGCCATTATCATCTGTGCCTTTCCAGGTAAATTCATGATTCCCTTTGGTTTGTTTTCCGTTCAGAAGCGTTTTCACCTTTTGTCCTTTCAGATTGTAAATCACCAGACTGGCATTCCCGTCTTTGGGTAGATTATAAGATAATGTGGTACTGGGATTGAAGGGATTGGGAAAATTAGTTAGTTTTAGTTGAGGTACTGTAGTAACAGGGTCTTCTGTTCCGACATAAGGATTCTGCAATTGAAGTGCAATCTCGGCTGCTCCAATCATACCTCTGCCCAAAGCATCAGTCCAGGGGCGTAATGGCTCTGTCAGCCAGCTATGTCCGGAAATACCATTCATATCAAACATGATATTCTGATATTCAAAGAGATTGATTACCACTGCTATCTGGTTGTTCAAAATGGTGGGATTATAAATATCCATTTCAAATCTGCCATCCATAGGGCACATGATTTCTCCAATATCCAGCAGTACTTCAGATGTGATGATGCCATTGGAAAAGCGGTTTATGGTTGCAGATACCATGCCCGGAACAGTTGGGTCACCATAAGGGTCGTCAGTTATGTAAAAAGCAAGTTTTTTAGCCACATATTCTTCCAAACCCAAATCCAAATCAACTGCCACCTGAATAGGTAAAAACCCGCGTCCGTATGGCTCATAGAATGGGGTATCAGTGGTCCAGGTAAACCAGTTAGGCTGCATTGTGTCTATGATTCTGAAACGTGAATGCTTTGATACATACAAGCCGTTGCTGGCAGTGGCAGTCACAATCAGTTCATGATAACCCGGTGTTCCTGTGCTGTCAGTCCAGGTTAAAGAATATGGTGCTTCGTTGTCTTCACCCAGAAAGTTTTCATCCATATAGAATACTACACTGGTAATTGTAGCATTTTGTGCAGAGGCTGTAGCGGTAAGATTCAGAGTCCCGGCAGGAAGCACAGCTCCGTCAGTTGGAGAAGTGATGTTAACCAGAGGTGGCAGATTTGTGCTGTTATTTGCATAATGAAAGGATATGGTTTCACCACAGTAGCTGATATTGCTGATATTCAGATGTGCCAGTGTGTTATTAGTCCAGACGCTATTGGGATTTGTATAATCGTTAAATTCAGTTCTGTAGTTATTCTGGCTAAAGGCAGCTTCTACTACCTGTCCATTGATTAAAGAAGTTCCATTGGGACGGTATAGATAAACCTCATCGGGTGGTCCCTCAGCATTACCGGTTTCGGGAGTGTAGATACGATAAATCAGAAGCCCTGAATCAGGTACGAACTGTTCAAAGTAATCACTGCCTTTCTTTCTGTATTCCAGAACGAAGAATTCATTCGGATGCCCTGTAACGTTAATTTTATAGCAATTTACTCCGGTTTCACTGGAAATCGGGGACAGAGTATAATCTCCTGTTGCCCAGATTTCTTCAATAAAAGGTAACCATCCACCATAAGCCCATTTCATATAAGAGCCCATGTGACCTTTTCCGCAATCCATAATGTCCCAGCTTCCCACTGGTGCAACTCCGTTAAAGTTATAGTGATAAAGATCAGGAGAACCGATGGAATGAAACATCTCGTGACACAAGGTTCTGACTTCATTTTGGTCTTCAGTCTGGAAGGTATAACCACCGACCTGCTTTCCATTGATGTAGGTTTCACTATAATAAAAACCTGAGAAATGTCCCCAGAGCAAATCAGCCCAGGCTGTGTGCGGTCCTCTGATTATAAAGCAGACATTATCAACCCAATTGTCATTATCAGCATCGATATTTAAAGAAGTGGGAATCTGAGGAGATATGGCATTGATTGCATTCGACAACAGTATCTGTTCCCGTTCGTAACTGTTTTCATCAGTATAGCCGATGGGGTTAGTAACAGAATTGTAAGGCATATAATACGCTCTCGGGTGACTATCCATATAGGAGAGATTCGTTTCTGAAGCACTGCCTGGATAAATACTTGTTAAAATATCCAATTGGTTGTTGCTGACTTTACTAAAGTAGTTACGTTGTGAATTTACGCTGTCGCCTAGTGCATTAAACTTGTATTCATAAGCAGAACGCGGAATGTCAAACTCTGTCTGATCAGAAAAACGGATAAGCACACAGAGATTATTCACATTACCTGTCTGAGGAGTACGCACGTCAGGATTATCATGTAATCTACTGAGCCTGGCTTTCTCTTTGTAAGCAGCTTCGGAAATATTCAGATTGGGTGTCAGGTTTCTGCCGGTAGGATTAGTGCTATCGACCCTCCAGACAGATGGCAAAAGGTCATCCCCGTTCTTCTGCGCATAATAATAATATCCATCTGTCTTACTCTGGATAATTGTATAGCCATTGGCATCATGCAGCCGGTTGGCAAATTCATCTCCGCTTGCCAGCAGATTGAGGATTGTTCCGTCCGGTTGAGTAACCTGAGTAGGCAGGTTTTCCATATAAGCTGAAAACAGAATAACCGGCAAAAACGCCAGCGCTAAAAGGATTAACTTCCGCATAATTTCTCCCTTTGGATGTCTCAGTATTGTTAATGCATGCAATGTACCAAAGTACTAAAAAAAGGCAAGATAAATATCTGATTCTATTTGGACAAATACTTGAATAGCAAGCTGGCACATTTCGTCATTCTATGGTTCTGGTTCAAAATTCTCGTATATCTGAGCTATTAGGGTCGATATATTGACCAACAGTATAGTACTTTTACCAATTCATAATACCTCTTGTGTAATATTTAGTAAACATCTTTACCCTATCTTTTGCAATGCTTCATAAACAATGTTTGGAAGAGAGTTGAAGTGCTGATTGGCAAGACACATACAGCAAAGATTGAGTAGTTTAAATTCATTGACAGATAAGAGAATATAGATATTCTGAATACTCAAATGCATAAATTTACCTACAGGTGGAAGCATGAAGAATTATTTAGTGACCCTGGCATTGTGTCTGATAACCAGCATTTCAGCTTGTGATATCGGCTTTTTTGTCATTAAAGGCAGAGCTGTGATGAAAGATAAAAGTGTGCTTACAGGTTTCTTTTTATTGGATGGTCATTGTGCAGGAAGTCAAAACAGCACATTGTTATGTGAACCTGATTCCTACTTTCTGAAAGACGGCACAGACCTGCTGCCATCTTTTACAACAGAGATGAATACAGAATGGCTTTTCGTGCAGGATTATACAAAACTACCCTGGGGTTATTTTTATAATAGTGATTCTGCAAAGCTGATTAATATGCAGGATGCAGACAGTTTAATCTACCTATCTGAGCATTTGGCAATGGAAATGAAGCGTCTGGCTCCCTGGCACAGCATCACTACCCGTCAGCTTGATCTTCTAAAACAGGGCATCAAGTCATACGATACAGCAGAATGGGGTCTGGGAACAATGGTTGTAATAAGCACCAGAGACTCTATTTCAAATGATGAACTGGAGCTTTATGCTGCCCAAACCTGCTATCTGGAAGATATGTATCAGGAGTATGGAAAATCTTCCTATCACAGGTCTTTTTTTTATGATACAACAGGTAACGATGGTGTAGTTGAGAAAGTCTTTGATGATTTTAAGGGTGAACTGGATGATGAGGATATCAGAGAGTTTAAATTTAACAAAGCAAAGCTGGAATTGCTGGACTACTTTGTGGGCAGAAACCTTCTGATGAAACCAGAAAACAAAATTGATATGAAAAAGCAGATAGCTGATGCGATTGGCAATATTGACCTGGTGTTGTCATACTATAAAATCCAAGCCAAGAAATCCCCTGACACTAAAAAGTTTTATCAGAGAATCTTATCCCTGTGCCCGGCAGACAGTATAAAAACAAAGTCTGAGCCTCAGATTTTCCAAACTGCATTAACAAGCGTATTGTTTCCACGTCTCAAAAAAACCACAGATACTAATGAAAGTGTGGACTTAGAATCGATTGGTATCGTCAGATTGGAGTGCTGGTACAATTCAGACGGATTTTAACTCTGAAGATTGGATTTAGTCAGATGATATCTGATAGATGCGGGTGCTGTTGCCCCAAAAGTCATAACCGTCTTCCATACGTTGCCAGCCATATTTTTCATAATAACCGTCATGGTCTGTGGTCAGATAAACCTTTTTAAACCCAAGTCTTTTCGCTTCTGCAATGCCATGTTGCATAAGATAATTACCCAGTTGGTTTCCTCTTTCTGTTGCTTCAATAAAGAGACATCCCAGCCAGGGATAGAGGTCTTGTCTACTAATCAGGTCATTGGTCAGCAATGCATAGCATCCGACAATTTCGGTTTCCTTGAGCATGAGATAAAATCTGGGTAGAGGTTTATCTTGTTCAGAAGAATGATTAATTGCATCATAGTAGAATGGATAGTTCTCCGGTCTGCCCCATTTGCTATGAATATATTGAACGGCTGTTTCCAGACCGTTGGGATAGTCTTTAGCATTGATGATAGTATACATAGTTTATTTGAGTAATACAAGCTTTCTGGTTTCAGTATAATTACCTGAAATCATTTTGTAATAATATATACCGCTGGCAACTTTATGCTGATAACTGTCATCACCTCTCCAGACTATTTCGTGAAAACCCTTGTGGTTAATTTCATCAACCAGAGTCTTCACAAGCATTCCTTTTGAATTGTAGATAGTGATTGACACAGGGCAGGCTGTTTTCAAGCTGTAACGAATGGTACTTTCGGGATTAAAGGGATTCGGGAAGTTTCCATACAGGGCTGTTCTGATTACAGGGTAATTGGCGTTTCCGTTAATGGTGACAGACATTTGGAAATTTACTATGGTGGTTTGTGCAATTAAGATTTCAATTCCGGATTGTGTTGCCGGTATAAAGCCTTGATAGCTGGCAATTACATCGTATACCCCTGGAGAGATTTGAATATTATAAACACCTGTTGAATCAGTGATGGCACTTTCTGTTCCGCAAGTAACAGTAACACCCGGAAGTGGGTTATTTAGATTATCAACGACGTTACCGGTAACTGTTCCTTCTGATTGTACAACCACATTCAGGTTTGCTGTACAATCATTGAGTGAATCTTCATCAGAAGAGGAGACAACTTTTCCATATATGTTAGCAGATCCGCTGATATCGGGAGTCCAGGACAATGTAAAATCAAGACTGTCCTGCGGTTCAATGGCTATACCTAAAACTGAATCAAGCTCAATATCCCCTTCCATCATCAGCTTCACTATATAGTCGCTACTGGCAACATTACCAAGGTTTTTAACAGAGATAACATAGTCTGAGGGTGTACCCAAACCGGGAGTAGTACTTCCAAGTATTGATAAAGCTGATAAATCATTTACCAATTCCGGGTTATGAAACTTCGCAACGAAGATATCTACGCTTTGTGACGTGCTGGTAATTGAGGTATTGCCAAAAGTGGCAGTATTAGTAAATGATCCTGATATGTAAGTATTTCGATTGTTGTCGGTAAAGATGCTTTGCCCTTTGTCTGTCCCATTTGCACCGGCACGGAAAGCCCATAACCAATTGCCATCATTTAATAGTTCAGCGATGAAAATATCTGTATATCCTGCACTAGTCAGAGTTGTATTACCAAAGCTGCAAGCACCTTCAAATAATCCAGTTATATAACAGCTCCCATTGCTATTTGTGGAGATACTGTTTCCACACTCGTAACCTGTTCCTCCTGCACGATAAGCCCATAACCAGTTGCCGGTTGTATCAAGTTTGGTGGCAAAGATATCACCATTCCCTGTTTCAGTGAGAGTAGTAGTGCCAAAAGCAGCAGAATTTGTAAAAACGCCTGTTGCATAGCAATTACCACCATTATCAGTAGCAATACCACATCCATAATCTCCACCTATTCCACCGGCGAGATTTGCCCACAGCCAATTGCCATTGCTATCTAATTTGGCGATATATATGTCAGCGCTCCCGTTACTTGTAAATGTAGTTGTACCAAATGTTGCAATTCCTGTAAAATTACCGGTAGCATAACAATTGCCGTTTTCATCGCAGGTTATACCACATCCATAATCAGAACCTGCTCCACCGGCAAGATTAGCCCAAAGCCAGTTGCCATTTGTATCCAGCTTTGCGACAAAGGCATCAGCATCACCGCTACTGGTCAGCGGAATTGAACCAAAACTACCTGAACCTCCAAAATAACCTGTAACATAACTATTTCCGGCACTATCTGTAGCAATGCCCTGACCGCGGTTCAAACCAGATCCTCCCGCACGTTTAGCCCATAACCAGTTGCCATTTGTATCAAGCTTGGCTACAAAGATATCTACTAATCCGGTACAGTTAAGAGTGGTACTACCAAAATAGGTAGCATTGGAACAAGAGCCGGTTATGTAACAATTACCACTATCATCAACAGAGATGCCATAGCCACAATCTACATTTATACTCCCCGCACTTTTTGCCCAAAGCCATGTACCTGTAGAATCAAGTTTAGCTACGAAAATATCGAATCCTGAAATTGCCCCTAACATAATAGTGCCGAAACTGGCATAAGCAGAATAAGTGCCTGTTATATATGTATTACCGTTATTGTCTATGGCGACACCGAAAGCCTGATCAGAGTATGAATATCCGGCATTATTTGCCCAGAGCCAATCAGGTTCAACTTGAGCATAAATGAGAGAACAAAGTAAGATGACTAAAAGTGTAAAAAGAAGCTTTTTCATAGTGTCTATCAACTCCTTATGTGGGAATTCTACATCAGGTATTTATCTAATCTGAGTCTATTCCGATACGAGTTTTTTCTGATAGATACGGTATTTTTTATATATTTTACCACCACCACGCTCCATTTCGGAACGGACAGCGATATTCTGCTCTAATTCATGGTGACTGTCTATAACTTCAATGCCGGCATCACGGCATTCTTCCAGCAAACGGTAACCCATCAGGACATCAATGCCTTTGCTGCGGTATTCTTCTTTGACAGCACCCATATACATATCCAGCTTTTTAGCGTGTTTGCGGGCACTTAGGATATGAATAAATCCAAAGGGGAAAAGCCTGCCTCTGGCTTTAATTATACCGCTGGACATATTGGGAACAGCTACGATAAAGCCTATAACTTCATCCTGATTATTGACTACACATTTGATAAAGCGCGGGTCAACTCCCGGCATATAGCGTCCGGCGAATTCAATCATCTCCTGTTCTTCAAAAGGAGAATAGCCAAAGAGCACCATAAAGCTCTGATTCATAAGACGAAAGATGGGGACGATATACTTCCACAGTTCTTTCTTGGTTGTGAATTCTTTCAGATGAAAATCTTTGTTACGCTTAACCCATTTATAGAGTTTGTGATAATCGTCATTAAGTGCATTCTTAACATTTATAACATAAACGAAATAGTCCACTTCTTTGGAATAGCCGAGTTTTTCCAGATAACCGGGTATAGCCGGGAAGTTCTGATTGGTGGCAAGATTAGTGACTTCATCAAAACCCTCGATGATAAAGGCTTCCGGGTCTTCTTCTGTAAAGCCCATAGGTCCGACGATTTTGGTCATGCCTTTGTCCTTACCCCACTTTTCTACATAAGCAAGCAACGCTTCCATCACTTCAATGCGTTCAGGAACTTCCATATAGCCAAAACGGACATGCTGGACTCCGGCATTCTTGTTATAACGGTGGTTAATAATCCCGGCTACTCTTCCCACAGGTTTGCCGTTATCATAAGCCATGGCAAATATATGGTCACAGTATCCAAGCGACAGATTGCGTTTGGGGTCAAATGAACGGGCATCATCAGAGTAAAAAGGAGGAACCCAACCCTTATGATTGGCATGGATTTTTTCGGGTAGGTATATAAAAGTCTTCATTTCAGACTTAGTAGTGACTTGCTTCACAGTAATCGGCATCTGCACCTCTCAATAACAGAGATATATAAATAATTTTGTCCAAAAAGGAAAGTGCAAGTCTTTATGTCAATTAGAATTTCATCGTTAAAGATTACAGCATTATCTTCATCATAGACTCAGATATATTTTGCGGATATCGTCAGAACTCACTTCAAATGGATTATTTGCCATATTGCGGCTGGCAAGTACTTCAGGAATCTTTTCATTGATAAAATCATCTGTTACAGTTATTCCAGCTGACATCCCAAGCGAATCCAGCCATTTATAAAATTCCTGCTTAGTAATCTTCAGATAAGCAAAGAGTTCATCCAATTCATGCTTAATCGCAGGATAATACAATTCCATCATATCTTTCATCACGATACCGTTTGCCAGTCCATGAGGAATGTTATAAACAGATGTTAGGGGATAACCAATGGAGTGCTGCAGAGTGGTGCTGGTATGAGAAATTGTAATACCACCATACAAGCTGGCACGCATCAATGCTTCCCTGCCTTGATAATCAGTAAGGTTTTGCAGAACAGTGGAAAGATTTGAGTAAATCAGAAGCACACCCTCAAAAATAATGGGATAAATGAGAGGACTACGTTTATTGGAATAAATGCCTTCCAGTAGATGACTGAGCGCATCAATTGAAGTATTAAGAGTAACTTCTTTTGATAAGGAAAGTGTATATTTGGGGTCAACCAGTGAAAGAACGGGATAGGCAAGGTCATGCCCGAAACCTGCTTTCTTTTGTTTGACCGCATCAGTCAGCACTGAGTATTGAGTTGCTTCTGTACCTGTACCGGCAGTAGTGGGAATTGCAACAACAGGATGAGATTTTATAAAGGCTGCGGTATTGTAGATGCTGTCGATATCAAGCTGATTGGCAGAGACCAATGAAATAGCTTTGGCTGCGTCTATCGGACTTCCGCCACCAATGCCGATGAGAAAATCACATAGATTATCCTCAAATGCTTTAGCTCCGGCCATAACAGTCTGTAAGTCAGGATTTTCCTTAACTTCATTAAACAGAACCCAATCAATTTGAAGCTGATTGAGTACTGAGATAATGTCAGCCTGTGCCCCACAGGCAAGGGCAGAGTGCTTTCCGGTGATCAGAAGTGCTTTCCTGCCTAAAGACTTTATATAGGCAGAGCAATTTGACACTGCGCTTTCTCCATAAATAATGCGGGTTGGAAGATAATGCAAGATTACACATCCCTTTTAATCATAATGCGATAACCATCCAAAGCTTCAAAGCCGAATTGAGCATAGAGCTTATTAGCCGGTAGATTATCCGGATGAACTTCCAGCTTGGTCTGGAGTTTTAGTTCTTTAGCAAAAGCAAGTGCTTCCTGCATCAGGATTTTGCCATAACCTTTGTTTTGATATTCAGGATGAACTGCCATATGATGGATATAAAGTCTGCGATGGTCATGAGTAAGCCAAACTGTGCCGATAGCTGTATTATCTTCATAAACAAGGATTAACCGGCCACCGTTGATTAGCGTCTTTTCGACTGCTTCGAATGTATCACCCCGTGCCGGATTGCCGACTCCTGAAATTGTCCACAAGGCAGAAGCTGCCTGATAGTAAACTTCGTTTAATTTTGTGACTATGACTGTTTTATTCATTTTCTACTTTAAAATGATTGGCAGAACGAGTGAACCTGTTAATAAAATCCCCCGTCATTTGGTAAAGAGGAGTGAGTTTGTTATCTATCATCATGAGAATTATCACATCATTCGGCTGTCCGTTGGGAAGAATTTCAGTGACTGCAGTTTTTACATGTATCAGAGAAAAAGTCTTAGTACTTTTGTTTTTCAGATATACCGTTATCCTGCAATCAGGATTTTGAAATGCTTTAGCATATTGTTCAGTATCTTTATCCATAAATTGCCAGGTCATCAGGTTTTCCAGAGCATTGACGATCTTGTACTGAGCTCTGTTGTAGATGGGAATCATAAAGCTCTCTTTTTTATCAGTATATCTGATGCTGTCACCAACGGTAGTAAGAGTATATGCATTTTTAGTATATTCGACATTAATATGGTCAATTTGCTGAAACTTGAGATTGGTGATATTGGGAGAGCGCCATTGAAATATATCAGGGTTAACTACATTGGTAATATTAGTCTTGAATTGGTAGATTTTGTTATCTCCCTGTTTTCTGCCATAATCAAAAGATGTTTCAGTCCCATTGCCTATATAGACATGGTCAATGAGTTTTCCTGATTTATCATATGTTTTAACCTGCACAGCTCCTGCTTCATCTACTTTATACATCCTTTGCAGATTCTTGTCTTCTGACATCGGAGTCGTGGAAGTTTGGATTGGCAAAATCTGGCTAAAAAAGGAACTTAGCTGCTGTTCGCTTACATCCCATACCAGTGGGTAAGTCAATTGCCAGCTATTTCCCTTCTTCTGAACGATGACAGTATCTTCAGTAGTGATAAATTCAAGCTTTCCAATTGCAGATGAATCTGCTTTGAAGAAACGTAATTCCCTTTCTACAGGCTGTTTGTTTCTGGCAATAAAGTATATCCCAACCAATAGAACCACCACAATCAGGGTTATCCAATGGCTTTTCTTCATGCAGGCTTCTCCTCTTCAGCCTCTTCAGTTGCTTTTACTTCCTGTTTGTTTATACTGAAGCGGTTCTGAATTGCACGGCGTGCTTTCTTTAGTTTAAAGAAACGTCTGATTCCAAGCAGGATGAGAAGAAGAGAAGGAATAATCAGATTTATACCTTTAACAATTTTTTTGATAGTAGGTTCAATTTGCGGAATACGGTCAGGAGAAATCTCAAGTCTGTACAACCAGCGGTTTATTTCCAAAGGACTATTAAGAATGGTTCTGGAACGCACTTCACTCAAAGATACATCTTTGAGCAGATAGTCAACTGCATTTAGCAGAAACATCAGGTTGGAGCTTGATGCGCTGGAAATGAAATCCCTGATAAAATCAGAATCAGTAACTACGATGATTTCGCTTTTATTAGTCTGTGCTACGAAACCCGGAGTGGAAACAATGGAAGGTATCCTGGCAAAATAGCTTGTGAAAGTGCCTGAATACAATGCTGAAACAGTTATCGGCGGAGCCATAAGAGTAGACATCAGTTTCTGTCCCAAAAATTTCTCAGGGCTAATATCAAAAGTAGGTCCCTGCATGATACCGGAATTGGATGAAGTCTGTAGCAAAGGTGTTATCGTTATACCCTTTACCCGAGGTTTCAGATTTATCTCTGAGCACAGATACAGCAGAATGTCAGATAAACCACGGCTGATAACTGATGATTTCATACCCTGGATTAATGGTATTGGAGGAAAAGGCATTGGTACATCTATTACATAAATTCCTGAACGCTGGCTCATATTAATAGGTGCGCAGGATTGATCCATAACCAGATTTGGCTTTATCTCAACGCCATACTGTTCAATGAACTTAAACAGATTTGAGTGGATTTCCTCAGCAGTATTATATTGCACCAGGCCAAAGACCCTGTCCTGCAACATCAGCACACTGCCACCATGCATGATGTATTGGTCAAGATTGAACAGTTGAAGGGCAGAAAGCGAATCAACCACACCGGGGAAAATGAGCACTTTAGCCGACATATCAGGATTAGTCAAATCCGTAGGGATAATCTTGTAGTTTTGGTTGATATGGTGTTCAAAATAGCGGTAATACTCAGCATTATACAGAGAATCCTGAAATACACTTACCTTGGGCAAAGTGACTTTGGTCAATCGCCTGATAATAGCAGTAATTTCATATTCCATCCTGCCTTCAATGTCCTTGGTCAGGTTTAGAGTCTCTCTGTTTCCTTTATATTCAAATGCTAAGCCCATATAAATATCGCGAACTGTTTGCTGATCATTTTCCAGAATCATGACCCGTTGGGCAAAGACGTTGCTACGTGTAGCATCTCCGCTGAATTCATCTTCGTTAGCGGTGCTGACTATTTCATAACGAAACCGGTTTCCTCCGTATTGTTTATATTCTCCCAGAATATCTTTGGTATAACGGGCAAGTGTGCTATAATCCGGAGGCAGATTACCTGATAAATATACTTTTACAACAACGTTGTCATTGAGTTTACGAACCAGATTTTTGCTGGTTTTGCTTAATGTATGAATCTTCCCTTTAGATAAATCCAATCTATAGAAGAAGAAAGAAGATAGCAGATTTAGGATTACCAACAGAGCTATCGACAGCATCAGTCCTGTAAAGATGGAACGTGTTTTGGCTTTTTTCTGGGTTTCGGGCATTTGCTTCATGATTTTGTTTTCCATCTTAGCGCTCCTGCATCCTGTTGTTCAGTTTCAAAATAAATTCCGCCAGGAGCATAAAGCCAACAATGATTGAACCCAGATAGATTACATCTCGTGTATCGATTACACCTCTGAGAAAATTCTGTAAATGATAATCAAAGCTCAGAATCTGAAAGAATCCTGCAAGTGAGGTTGGTATCAGCACAATAATGTACTGAAGAACAAAAAAGAAGAGTGATATGACAAATCCGATGATAAAAGCCAAAATCTGATTACCTTGTAAGGTTGAAGCAAAAATCCCGATTGCACAATATGCTGCTCCGATTAGTGTCAAACCCAGATATCCGCAAAGGATTGAACCGAAATCAATATTCTCACCGATTACCATCACAGTTAACAAATGTACTAATGTGAAAAGCAATATCATGACAAGCAACCCAACGGCAGCAGCAAATTTACCCCAGACTATTGCCCTTAATTTAATCGGAAGTGTGGCAAGCAATTCAATCGTCTTACTTGCCTTTTCTTTTGCCACCATACCCATAGTTAAAGCAGGAATAAAGAATAGGTAAACCATATGTAAAATCGTAAAAAGCTGTCTCAGCTCTGCTTTCCCGGCTTTGAACATCAGAGTGGAAAAGAACCAGCCACTTATAAGCAGAAAAACGACGAACACTATATAGGTGGAAACAGAATTGAGGTAAGTTCTCATTTCCTTTTTAGCAATTATAAATATATCACGCATCGCTATCTTTCTCCTCTGCCGGAATATCCGCTTCTATTTGTGGAATTGCTACAGCTTCGGCAATTACCTCAGTGTCTGTAGTAAGAAAGTGAAATATCTCTTCCAGACTGTGTTGCTGTTTATACATTCCGAGGATTAACCACTGTTTTGCAGAAACAAATTGAGAAAGCTCTCTCTGCAAGTCAATCTGGCTAGGATAACTGAATTCTAGTTTCCAGTGCTTACCGGAATTGCTGCTATCTATTAGTTTCGCTTCCGGATGCAATACCATCCATTCATTAAAGTCAGGATTTTCTGCTTCTATCTCCATAGTGAGAACGGTTTGCGTGCTGAGGTTTTTACCCAGTTCCTCTTTCAGTTCATCCGCTACAATTTTACCTTTGTTGATAATTATAACTCTATCGCAAACTGCTTGTACTTCCTGCATGATGTGACTGGAAAGGATAACAGTTTTTGCTTTTCCGAGCTCAGTGATAAGCTCTCTGATTTCCATAATTTGATTGGGGTCAAGCCCTGAAGTGGGTTCGTCCAGAATCAGTACTTTGGGGTCATGAATGATTGCCTGTGCCAAACCTGTTCTTTGTCTGTAACCCTTGGAAAGAGTCTGAATGGTCTGACCGATAACTTCTCTCAGTCCGCACTTATTTATCACAAAGTCCAATCTTTCTTCAAAAACATCTTTGCTCAGATGTCTGATTTCTGCTATGAACTTCAGATAGTCATAAACTGTCATATCATCGTAAAGAGGGCTCTGCTCCGGCAAATATCCAATCTGACGGGCAATCCCCACCGGATCGGCATTGATATCCTTATCCATGATGACAATACTCCCGGAACTCGGTTGCAGATATCCGACCAGCATTCTCAGAGTAGTTGTTTTACCTGCTCCGTTTGGTCCGAGAAAGCCGACAATTTCGCCTTCGTTAATAGTAAAGGCAATATCATTAACCGCAGTTATAGTATCGAAATGCCTGGTTAGATGAGTTACTTCAATCATCCATTTCTCCGTATATGTTATTTTTTTAATACGTGTGAAGATAAAAAAGACATTATGTTACCTACAAACAAAACACTCTGTTACCTATATTTTATAAGGCTTTAAAACTCCTGAAAGTTCATACTAGTATTGGCTTTCCCTGCCGGTTCTGTCAAAGAAATTTTATCCCCTTCCTTCAAACCTTGCACCACTTCCACCATCTGAAGGTCATTGCTACCCAGTTTAACCGGTGTAGCAGTTGGTTGTGCAATAGCTGTTCCACTTACTGCTTTGGAAGTAGCTGTATTCTTTGTAGCTTTTGCAGTTGTAGTAGATTTTGCAGCTTCAGGCTTGTTCAGATATACAACATCCTGGTTTTTATCATCAGTGAAGACTGCTCTGATAGGAATAATCAAAACATTATTCTTGGTTTCGCCCAGAATGGATACGTTACCCGTCATGCCGGGTTTGAGCTGAGTGCTGGTCTTTCCGAAACTGATTTCAACCGGGAAGACACGCACGTTATTATCGACTATAGCCATGGGAGCAATCTTGGTAATCTTACCGGTAAATTCCTCATAAGGCAAAGCATCCACTTTGATGGTAGCAGCCTGTCCTGTCTTAAACTTGGCTATATCCACTTCATTTATATTGGATTTGACTATCATCCGGCTCAGATCTGCCACTTTCATAATAACACTGCCTTCTCCATAGGAAGTATTGGATGAAACAATCATCTCTCCTTCCTGGATTGCTCTCAGAATAACAGTTCCCGAAGCTGTGGCATAGACATGAGTGACTTTACTGCCTGTATCCAGCTCTTTTACCAGTTCATATTGCTGCAAAGCCTGCTGATGTTCCAATCTGGCTGATTCGAGTTCATCCTTAGCAAGGTCAGCTTCTTTCTGTGAAATATAATTCTGCGCTACCATCTGAGTTTTATCGGTAACATCTTTTTCAGCATTTTTCAATCTGATTTCTGAGGTCTTGAGTCTGGAGCGTACACTTGCCAGTGTACTTGCCTGGTTGTAATCAGGCTCAATATCGGCTATGATTTGCCCTGTCTTAACATAGTCATTTTCGTCAGCATAAAATTTTACTACTTTCCCGGATACTTTGCTTTTGATTTGAACTGTAGTTTGAGGTTGGATTTCACCGGTTATTTCTATTTTGGATTCAATTTTGCCACGTACTACGGTATAACTTTCCTGCATAGCTACAGGATTTGCCTTTGCTTTAGCCTTGCTTTTGCAACTTTTTACAACAACACCTACTACTATTAAAAGCAGTACAATGATTATGATTATCCAAATCTTTTTTCGCATCCCCACCTCAGACTAAGTTGATTAATATCTATCCAGAACCAGTTTTGAATTCAGCAGATTCCATTCCTGAATTTTCTTTTGCATTTGATAAGTAATCGTATTTACTGCCAAATCTGCGTCCAGAGAATTTACCCTGGCTTGCTCAAGTTCAATCAGGCTTAAAGTGCCTAAATTGTATTTTTCTGTTGCAATCAACAGATTGTCTTTTGCTTGTTTTGCCTTTCTGGTATTTAGATTTAATGTTTCCTGTAAATATGTCCACTCTCTTTGCAGATTGGATTGGTCAAGAGAAAGTGTTGCAATGCCTTCTTCATATTGCCATTGTTTGAGCAGCAGGCTGTTTTTCATTTGAGCATAGCTGCTGCCTTTGGTCCAGGGTGACCACAACGACCAGCTCAGTCCGGCAGAAAGCGTATAACTGTCTTCATAATCACCAAACTTAAGGATATCATTATTCACAGAATGCTGATTATAATTTCCTGAAAAGACCAAGGAAGGGAATAGTCTTGATTTCTGCTGAACCTTATCAAGCTGAGTCTTATACATATCCTCTTTCAGCTTCATTAAAGGAAATGATTCTGTCTTAGGTCTGGTAAAATCAAGGCTCAATTCAGCGGTAACCTCAGGAGAGCTTTCAATTTCCTCGCCATTATCCTGTAGCTTCAATTGATTAAACAGGTCTGCTCTCTGCTTTGCTAATTTGTTTGTCAGTTCAGCAATTGCCAATTGTGCATTGATGACGTTGATATCATTTTGGCTGACGTCAAAAGCTGTACGATTACCCAGTTGTTTTTGCAGGACTGTCTGTTCTTTGATTTTCTGTAAGACGCTCAGGTTTTCAGTCCTGATAGTTATCTCTTTTCTGGTTTGATTAATATCCAGCCAGGCGGAATAAATGGCATAGACAAGTTCCTTTCTGGCTTGCTGTTGGTCAAGTATAGCAATTGTCTTGTCCATTTTTGCCTGCCAATAGTTAAAGAAAGTGGGGTCATTTATCGCCACAGACTTGGAAATCACGATAGAACCGTTATTGGTATAAACTTCATCTTTGTTAGTACGGCTGGCGGAAATATCTGCTGAAGGCATCAAATCCCAGGCAGCAGAGCGGACACTCAGATTTGCATTCTTGAGCAGAATTTCTTTCTGCCTGATGCTGTAAGAATTATTCATCCCTGCTTCAAGCAGGTTTTGCAATGTAAGCGTCTTGGCTGATAATAGCCCGGTTATCAATAACAGTGATAGAATAAAATATCTTTTCATTTCCTTCCTCTTCGGACAGGTAATCTGTATTCAGTATAGCCTTTGCTTTCATGCTAACAAATCTTTCAACATGTTTATGTCAATAAATTTCCACATGTTTAGCATGATTGGCAGTCCTGCAATCAAGCATTAGTAAGTACACTGTATTATTACCTTTAGACTGATTTGGAAACAGCTTTATCCTGCGTTTGGATAATCCTGTCTCAATAGTAATACAAATCGACTACTAAAATACTCCATACCACATTTCCTTTGCTAATCCCCTTGATGCCTGTCTTTTAAACTGCACTGTGCATTTTTTCATTTGACATGATTATTGATAGTTTTATATATGCACAAAGGGATTTTCCAATAATTGTTATGCACATCACTCAAATAGGAGGATTAATGAGAAAATCATTGTATGTATTGGTCATTATGGGTCTGCTTTTGTTTACTGTTAATGCTTTTGCCCTGGGAAACGGCTCAGATGATTCTGATGTAAAATATACTCAAGGCTTCGGGGTTCACTTTGGTAATGTATCAGGTAACGGCTATGCTTACCGCTACATCGGCAAGGATCTTGGCTTCCAGCTTGTTGTAGGTGGTCTCACAGACGGGGATAATCATACTAATTTCCCTGAAGCAGCATATACTTATGATTCTCCGGCTCCTCTGACCTACTTACGCACAGAAAAAGGCAGAAAATATAACTTTAATATAGGCGGTAATGTAATTCTTCCGCTCAGAAAAACAACTTACTCTATGTTTTACCTGCATGCAGGAGCAAATTGGAAATACTCCGACCAAAAGATTTTCAGCCAATATTATGATTATGACCACACTGAATACGGAACAAGCTATTACTACCCCAATGAACCAATTTACACCACCCATAAAGTTCGCTCATACTGTAATATCGGGATAGGACCAGGCGTTGAATTACAAGCTGGAAGATACTTCAAGCTTGCTCTGGAATTACCCGTCACCTACACTGGTGATGATGAGTTTATCATGTATATCCCACAGGTAGGTTTTTACTACTATTTCAAGTAAACTATACAGTGTTTGACTTCCGATAAACAGCGCATTATATCTATTGTGCGCTGTTTATTTTTTTACCTCAATTTGAATCGCAGGTTACCTGCCTCAGGTGACCATGATTGCTGACGCTTGTTTGCTAAATACGTTTGGACAGACGAGGCGTCTATCCTACGTGTTGTAGGTTACTTGCCTCAGGTGACCAACTTGTTAAAATACCTCGAAAAATACAGAAATTAATAACTTAAACATCTTTTTTTGTTTGATACTGTTACATACAAAAAAAAGGATACAGTCAAAGCTGTATCCTTTCCTTTATACTAGTATTTTCCTTAGTCTATTTAAACATTATCATCTTATTGGTTATGACTCTTTCCGGAGTTGTGAGTTTATAGTCCTCCCTACATTACTTTATATGCATCAATTTTGATGTTTTGATAATTCGGTTGTTTTCTGAGATGGTAACTAGATAAATTCCGTTACTAAGTTTGTTACTCAGATTTGAATCCTGATTCCAGATGAATTTGTCTGATCGAATTCCTTGTTGGGTAAACACTCTTCTGCCCTTGATATCGTACACATTGACATTATAACAAGCATTGTGTTTCTTATTATTAAAAGCAATATTGACTTTGTCTCTGAACGGATTAGGGTAAATAGAAATATTGTCTCGGGGCAAAGGCATTACTTCATCATCATTTCCTACATATTGCTCTGTGAGAATGCTGGCATAATTTGGTAAATTGTTTATGGAAGAATCATGAGTAAATATAAAGAACTCCGGATAACTATCACAATTCATATCTCCAAGGAAATAGCCTTGTCCATATATACTTGCAACAGTCTCTCCTGAATTAAAAAAATTATAGTTTAGATCAAGTGTGGAATTCGTTTGTTTAAACACAAGGAAATTTCCATATTCAGCACCGCCTTCAGTCATTGATAGTTGAAACATACAAAAATCTGAATACAGGTCGTAGTTCATATTGCAATAGCAAAGCAGTTTCTTATAAACATAAGGCGGAAAGTTATAAGATTGTACAGTTAAAAAATTTAAGTTACCCTGTCCATAAATTACATTAAAATTTGTTTCTGAAGAAGTGTAAAGGATATATATAATATCATCATAACCATCCCCGTTCAAGTCTCCATTAGCAAGGATCCTAACTATCCCGTTATTGTTATTACTTATAATAGATTCATAAGCAGGTACACTGCTAAGGCTATCGCCTCCGGCAAAAATGTCTAAGGCATAATCAAAATGATCCTGATCGACAATATTGATTTTTCGGGTCAGAATGATGTCGTCTTTGCCATCCCCATTTATATCTCCGGTTGCCAAACCTTCGCCAAAATCTTCATACCATTGGGTACCCCGTTTATTGAAGGCACAGGTAGTGTTGAGCTGCTGTCCTCCCAGAAATGCCCAGACATGTCCAAACCAATAATCCTGAGGACCATCACCATTAACAACCAAGTCGTCATAGCCATCTCCATTCAGGTCACAATCTGTAAGAACACGTTGTCCGAAGCGTAAACAGGTATCATCAAAATCATCATAATCTGAACCAAACAGAGTCAAATCGGGTTGGGAAGATAATGTTGTGCCACCATAATATATGGATACAGCGCCTGTTGCCCAGATATCATAGTTTGATGAACCTACGACCAGGTCGTCTATCCCGTCACCGTTCAAATCTCCGCCATAAGATACTGCAAATCCATACCACCCATAAAGATTACTGGGAGGAGTCAATATCTGGTCAGGCTGGGTCGTGCTATCGGGGATATTGTGATAGATATAGATTTGGGCATACCCACCACCTGCAATATTATTATCTACCACAGAATAAATCAAATCAGGATGACCATCTCCATTAATATCTCCGTTAGCTATTATATTGGGAATAAAATTACAGTTATTGGGATACGTAATCCGGGATATTTCCTGCAAAGGAGTCTGGCTTAATAAAAGATATGGGCATAACAGAGTGAAAGCTAATGCCATAGACCTGAGTAATTTCATATCATTACCTCCATGCACTAAGCGAAAAGAAATACGTGCATGCCATAAACAATCTGCCAAAGATAATTCAGCATACATCTGACCCAAGAATACTTCCTTAACGTTGCTTATATTTTCAAATAAACCTATCCTAAAAACGAAGTCAACATAAATATCAACTATTATCGCATTCTGCCAAGTGTCCCTTTTCTTGCTCTTATGTTCCCCATATGTGTTGTGTTTGACGCAGGGAGTCATCAGGGAGTCTGCAGGGAGTCTGCAGGAAGTTTAGTCCCCGATGACTTCCTGTAGATTCTCTTAAGAGTCTTTGAAAAATCCTCTGGTCAGTTAAGGTATAAACAGGGGATTAACATGGGATAATAAGCAAGCAATGATAGAGAAAGAGAAAGTTGAAGAGGAAGAAGATAGAGATAGAATAAGTATGTAATAATCAGCTAAGAGCATCTATACGTTAATCCCGGAGGGATGAAACGTATTAACGACGGGCTTTAGCCCGGCGCATATCCCACAAAATCGAGTGCCGTAGGTACGATACATTAAAGCATCTTATCTGATACTGAAATGTTCCGTCCCGATGGGACTAAAAGTAGAGGGAGATGCCTTTCGCCGGGCTAAAGCCCGTCGTTACCATGTGACGTCCCGTTGGGACTAAAGAGCGTTGCAGATTGGAAATATGAATGCAGCTAAAACATTTAAAGATAACGCATTCCGAAGTCCGATTTGCCCAATCACTAAGATGTATGCTGAAAGCTAAATAGGGCAAATTGAACTCCGGCAATGCTCTTCTTTTGGTATTTTCACACAGTTTTTTAAATGCAGAACTACATGCATAAGATAACCCATAATTGCCCTTGCTGAATCTATGCTTGCTGTAGGCACGCTGCTGCCGAGTTCCTTAGTTAGTGGTCTAAGGGAAGTCCAGGGGTATACCATACAGCTATTAAACACAATTTAAGGGCAACTTAAGTAGAACTGTATTGCAGTGGGAAACTCAGTGTAGTATCATTTGTTACATAATCTGATAATCAGCTGTACATAAAAAAATCACATAAACAAAAAAAGTAAATACAGCACTTACAAAAATCTGTAAAGCAATAAAAACACACCTCCAGAATATACTCCCAAAGGACTTTTTCCATTTGTAAAGAAACATCTGGTATAAGGAGAGGAGAAGCAGGACTCCGAACCACATATAATAATTCAAATCAGTAAAACCAACATAATTCCAATCCCAGGATCTGATATGGAATATCATGCATTTTAACTTCAGGTAAATGTAATTCGCTGTAAAGAAGGCAAGTGTTCCACAAATCCAGATTAACAAACCGCCCCATAACTTTAAGATATGAACCCGCCTGCCCGACCCGGATGAGTCAGTAATCATCTTCCGAAGTATCTCTTTCACTATTCTATCTTATCCTCTGTGTCTCTGTGGTATCCGAGTATTTCGTGGTTAAATACTGTTTTACACCTTCCGCATTTGCATAGGTCTGGCTTTATAGCTGGTATGCAACAGCTTCTTAGCTTTAGGAGATAGTGGCGCACCCAGATATTCTTTATAGAGCTTTTGGATGGAAGGATTATTATGTGACTCGCGGTGTGGCATGCCGATATCTTCTTTATAAAGTCCTTTGGCACGGGCGATTCTGACTTTGGCAGTACTGCGGTAAGGTTGTCCGCCTCCACCTACGCAACCACCTCTGCAAGCCATAACTTCGATAAAGTGATAAGGTGTCTCTTTTCCTGCAGCTTTGGCTGCACGTATTTCATCCATTAAATGCTGCACATTGGCAAGTCCGGAAGCCACAGCTATACGGATAGTCTTTCCATTGATTGTGAGTTCACCCGTCTTGATGCCTTTATAGCCTCTGAGAAATTCAATATTCGGGTTAGGCAATTCTGTATTCGTGATAAGTTTATAGGCTGTTCTGAGCGCTGCTTCCATCACACCACCGGTAGCGCCGAAGATTGTGCCTGCTCCGGAGTATTCGCCCAAAGGATTATCTGCTACTCCGTCAGGAATAGCACTTAGCTCAATACCTCTGGTTTTGAGCATACGGGCCAGTTCACGTGTGGTGATAGTAACGTCCACATCCTGCTTTCCGCTGGCATACATATCGTCCATGCGCTCAATCTCATATTTCTTGGCAGTGCAGGGCATCACAGATACCAGATAGATACTCTTGGGGTCTATCTTCATCTTTTCCGCCCAATAGGTCTTGACCATGGTGCCCACCATCTGATGCGGACTCTTGGCGCTGGAGAAATGCGGTATCAAATCATGATAAAACTTCTCCAGGTAATCAACCCAACTGGGGCAGCAGGTTGTAATCAATGGAAACTCCTCAGGACGATGCTTAAAGATTTCCACAAATTCGCTTGCTTCTTCCATAATGGTCAGGTCTGCTCCGAAATTGGTATCAAAGACATACTTAAAGCCCATATCGCGCAGAGCTGTGTACATCTTACCAACTACATTAGTGCCGACCTTATAGCCAAATTCCTCACCCAGAGCAACACGAACAGCAGGCGCTTCCTGTGCAACCACAACTTTGTTGGGGTCATAAAGTGCTTCCCACACCTGATCTGAATCATCCACTTCATAGATAGCAGCAACAGGACAATGAGCGCTGCACTGACCGCATTTGACGCATTCACTCTCTTCCAAGGGTCTGTGAAAGGTGGGACCGACAAAGGTATTGAAGCCTCGGTCGCTGTTTTCCAGAGCATTAACAGCCTGGATTTCCTGGCAGACATAGACACAGCGTCCGCATTGAATGCAATAGGTCTGGTCTAGCGTTATGGAAGGCGAGGAAGTATCCTGTCCTTTAAATTTCTTATGTATCTTCTTAAGTGGAAGATGTCTTATCGCCAGTTGTTGGGCTAAAGATTGCAGTTCACAACGTCCGTTTTTGATGCATTCCGGGCAGTTATTGGGATGTTGGGATAGAATGATTTCCACTGCTTCACGGCGTAAGTCCAGTAGTTTTTTGGAGCAGGTAGTGACTTTCATGCCATCTTCGCAAGGAGTGGAACAAGCTCTGACTATTCTGCCCGCGATTTCGACAACACACACTCCACAATTACCAAAAGCCGGTAAATCTTCATGATAACACAGATGCGGAACCGGAAATCCGGCTTTGGCTGCAGCATGCAAAACCTTAGTACCTTTCGTGACAGAGACTGCTTTGTTGTTTATATAGACTGTAATCATTGACAACTCTCCCATTTGATTATTCGTTGAATATGATGATAATCTACTCGACTTTTGTGTCAAGAGTGATGTTATTTTTTACCACAAAGACACAAAGAAGTGGAACGGTGAAATAGTGGAACGGTGAAACAGTGGAACGGTGATAAGGTGAAACGGTGTCATTCCTGCGCAGGCAGGAATCCATGCTGTTTTGAAAGAATTCTCGCACGGATTACGCATATAAATTACCTATTAAACCTTTGTGTCTTCGTGCCTTTGTGGTGAAAAAGAATAACTGGAGTATAAATGCATAAAGTCGTTCAAGCCTATCTGTCTGACCTTTTACCCGTATGCAGCAAAGCAGGATTACTACTTACTAATGAGAAAGATATTGCCTATGGTGTTCAGCTTGAATTTACAGGTGGGAGCGATACAATCCTGCTCAATGTTTATTTTTCAGAAAAGAAAGGCATTTCTACTGTCATCAATGGCTCTAAAAACCATATCCTCAAAGCTAAGCTGGCAAGCTGTCTGGGGATAAAGACTGTCTCTGAACCGCAGATTGCCATGCATAACTGGCATACCTGGATTGGCAGTGATGAATGCGGTAAAGGTGATTTCTTCGGACCCTTGATTGTTTGTGGTTTCCACCTGGATAGCAAGGATAAAGATAAACTGATTAAGCTGGGTGTCTGTGATAGTAAGAAGCTGAGAAAAGAACAGATTCTGGAAGTTGCCAAAGGGCTTTATCAAGCTTTTCCCGAAAGTATTGAATGTCTGATTTTAAAACCTCAGAAATATAATGAACTTTATGCCAATTTCTCAGCTCAGCACAAGAATCTCAATGACCTGATGGCATGGGCACATGCCAAGGTTCTGGATAACCTGATTAAACGGCATCCTGCTCCCGATGGAGTGTTCATAGACCAGTTCAGTCCTACAAAAAAAGCCAGTCAGATGCTCAAAAAGCTGCATCCTGATATGTCAATTATAGAGCGTCCCGATGGAGAAAGCGATATTGCTGTAGCAGCAGCCAGTATTATTGCCAGATATCAATTGGTGCAGAGCTTTCAAAGCCTGAATAAATTCTACAAATTAAAGATTCCCATGGGCGCAGGCAAAGGCGTCAAAGAAGCTGGCAGAGCCTTTATTGAGCAGTATGGCAAAGACAGATTGGGTGAAATAGCCAAGCTGCATTTTAAAACAACAAAAGAACTATAGTTTATTAAAGAATGAATGGTGGAGTTATTGGCTTAAATTTTTTTTTATTACTTAGAAGATAGAATTTATAGGTTTGTGCAACTTCAGTTCCCCATGATACACGCTTATCTTCCGGATCAAGAATTCGATAATGGTTTGTTTTCTTATTTCTTTGGAGACTCCACCCATTATGAGAATCAACAAAATCCCAAATATCTAGTAATTCATCAAAATATCCTAATCCTCCATTTGTTTTCATTTTTACGTTAGGGATATCTCCGGTGTTTAAAAATTCGTTTCGAATTAATTTGATTGCCACATTAAATGCTATGTTATCATCAGGATAGATGCACAAATTCTTTTGTAAATCGGTAGATATTTTACTAACTAATTTAGGAATACTCGATTTTCTCTTAATTCCAGCTGCTAAGCTCTTAAAGGCTCTGCACCCATCCAAATAGCCAAGTTCAAAACAGTCATTAATCTTTTGTTTATTGAAGTTCAATGCACCTTCAAACATCCCACCTATGTATTCCGAGGGCTTAATCTCGATTATTGGAACCTCTGGGTATTGATTTTTGTAATCAATTGTTGTCTTTACGCCTTCAATATTAACAATTATAATTATATCTGGTCTTTCTTTATATACTGGATTCAAAGGAATGTTGTCAATGCAACCCCCATCATAATAATGTAGTCCTTTAACTTTTACAGGACTATAAATCAACGGTATTGCGGATGAAGCTTTTAGGATTCGTCTGCAATTATCGCGTCCTGATGTCAATGGTTTGAGTAAAAAATACTCTGCTTTATCCCCCATAAAATCGTAGACACTTGCATGAGCGCTAACTTTTTTGTTGTGTTTAATTTTCTCAAACGCGAGATTAATAAGTGTTTCAAGTCCATCTTGTGAGAAAAAGCCACATTGAAAAATTTTGGATATAAGAAATGGTGCCAGAGAAAACCAAAGTGGAACTAGCAAAGTTGGTGAATATGGGACGATATTTTTTATGTTCGGTTTGAAAATAGTATCTTTTGAGACATGATTCAGCCAAATGTCTTCTGCATGTTTGCAATCTGAAAAGGCAAACATTAGAGCATTCAAAGCACCCACACTACTTCCGGAAACAGATTTAACTAAACCTGCGAGGTTGTATTCTTCTAAAGCTTTCCAAACTCCTATTTGATATGACCCTTTTGCTCCGCCTCCAGAAAAAAAAAATCCAATCTTTACATCAGTATTTTCCATTCTCAATCCTTCAAGTCAATATTCCATAATAGATTATCAAGATACTCGTAATTCTTGTAGTTATTTGGCAAGCATTTAATGATGATATGTAATGTTTATCATTCTTTTAATCGGAGAAATTCTCATAAATGTAATGTTGTTACATACTAAATACAGGTCTGATTTCTCCCACTACAATATTATCATCATTCAGGTTGGGTTTGATGTGATATTTGGAAAGCTTAGTATATTCTTCAGAAGTGAGTAAATCCAGTTCTTTGAGAACTTGCATAGCCGCCACAGAAGCCATGCCGAGCATACCGTCTTCAATTTTCAGAGCAATGCCAAGTTGTGGTTCTCTAATCCCAATGCAATAAACTCCCTGAGCACCAATCTTGCCTATCAATCTGCCGCCGGTTGCTTTCATCAGTTCAGTGCAAAAGCCATCTGTGCCGGCTACCATTTCAGGATAGTTATTCATAGCAAAGAATATGCGTGTCGCAGCATTTCTGTAATGTTCAGGTAAATACTCAGGATTGGCAAAGTGAGCAAAGCCCAGTGCCATATTGTATATGGGCATTCCAAAGACAGGCACAGAACAGCCGTCTATCCCTATTGGAATACTTTTTTGGGGGTAATCACAGACACCTGCTATAATCTGCAGGATATCCTGTTGCAGAGGATGTTTGGGGTCAAGATATGTATCCAGAGGATAGCCCTTCATTTTACATACAGCCAGCATCCCGCTGTGTTTACCGGAGCAATCGCTCAATATCTTTTGCGGTGGGATGCCCTGCCTTGCATATTGAAAAGCAACTTCCTCCTTAAGCGGACGTGCCTTTCCGCAAAGCAGATAAGTCTCGTCTAAGCCAATCTTCTTAAGTATAGAACGCACTGCTTTCAGATGAAAGCTTTCAGCATAATGAGAAGAGCAAATCAGAGCGAGTTCTTTATCATCAATCCCATATTTATCCATAGCTCCGGATAATACTACTGCCATGGCTTGAATCGGTTTTGCCGCAGACCTCAGATATGTTACTTTTTGAGGGTCACCGCATTTAGCGATTACCTTGCCATCAGGCTTTACCACTACTGCATCACCCCGATGGAGTGACTCAACCAATTCACCGCGCGTTTTATTAATAAAGATTTCGGACATAAGAGTTGCTCCTATTCTTGCTAATCATCTCATTCTTTGATAAGTTCAGGATGTCATATTAAGAGCTAATGTCAAGCATTTATTTGACAAAACACGTTACTATAGTCATTCTGACTTCTGAGGTATTGATATGCTTGATTCCGATACAAATCCCTATATAGTTGATTATGCTGCCCACGATTCTGCTTATCGGAGAAACAGGGAGCAAGGTCTACCCGGCTGGAACAGTGCTGAAGACATATCGGAACATATTGCTCAGCTTACAGAGATATTTACACGCTCAAATATTCCCAAAGCAGGAAGGGTATTGGACATTGGCTGTGGAGCAGGTAATCTCTCTTTCTGGCTGGAAAGCCTGGGTTATAGTGTTGCCGGTATTGATGTCTCCCCCGTTGCCATTGAATGGGCTATAGAGCAAGCAGAATTAACCAAATCCAAAGTCACTTTTTCTGTTGTGAATGCTGCTCAAAACCAATATCATGTTGAGCAACAGTTTGATATCGTGCTGGATAATCATTGCCTGCATTGTATCATTGGCAAAGACAGAAAACAGTATCTCAGTAATATCTACAGTAATCTCAAGACGGGTGGCATTTTCATTTGTAATACTATGTGTGATGAAATCAGAGACCCCGAAGTATTGAAATATTTTGATGTTAAAACCAGATACTATATCCGTAATAATCTGGCAATTCGTTATATCGGCAGGCATGATGATATTATCAAAGAGATAAAAGCAGCAGGTTTGTCAATCTTACAGATAGATTTGACTCCCGATGATACACAGGATTCCATGTGCATCATTGCCCACAGGACGTAATATCCTGCTACGTATCACAATCCAGACTAAATACTAGCATTAGTAAAAATATTATTTTACACCGGCGACAATAATGCTGCTAACTCATTGCAAACAGAATTGTCTTGACAGCAGAACTCGAAAAGGTACATGGTCAAATTGATAGACATTGATGCTGGTTTTAGTTGAAACGTTATTTTATTTGAAGCAGGAAATAGATGTCAAAATCCGGGCTGACATCTTGTTGCACATAATCCGGAATTCAGGTTTTCAGGACTACATGGGAGAATTAATGCCAAATGAACTATCTACAGATATTGTTCAAAATTTTGATATACAATCCTCAATAAATCCATCGGAAGTTATTCAGCAATTAACTTCTTTTCCCAGAAAAGGACTTTCAGCCAGAGCTACAAACAAGTTGCGGTATTTTGAAGCAAAGTCATTGTTTATCATGCGGAAATTTGAAGAAGTGGAAAGTATTTGTGTGGAAAGTCTCAGCCTGGCTATACCTGAGCGTGATTATTATATACTGGTAAAATGCAATGTGCTGCTTAGTTTGTGTTATCTCAATATGCAAATAGATATCCGAATCAGACCCTGCCTGGAAATTGCCATCGAGTATGCCATCCAATCGGAAGATTATGAATTGCTCATTCATGCCAGTGCATTTTATATGAATTACCTGAGAATTCAGAGAGAGTTCGGACCGGCATTGGAAGAAGAGAGCCGAATAGTTGATCTTGTGAAACGCATTCCACCACTTCTAACATCTATTGAAGCGTTGTTAAAGGTTTCTCAATTGCATCTTGAACTCAACAAGCTGGACAAATCAATCCAGTATCTGCGTCAGGCATTGGTCTACGCCCAGGTTTTGAAAATACCCAATCTCCCGCTAACTATTGTCAACAATCTGGCAACTGTCTATAATAGAATCAAGGAATATTCCAAATCGGAAGAAATCCTGCAAAATGGGTTACAAGTGGCTCTGGAACTGGAGCAAGGTCAACAGATATCTCTCATGCTGCTCAACCTGGGAAATATTAAACTGCTTGAGTTTAAATATGAAGCTGCTCTGGAATTCTATGACAAGTGCATGCTTGAAGCCCAAAAGACAGAATTCATTCCACCGATGTTTCTGATTGATATTTACAACAATTATTCCATGTGCTATTGGTTCTTAAATGATAAAGATAAATCAATCGATTATCTTAACCAGGCTATTGAAATTGCCAATGAAAACAGGTTTTTTAATGATAAAATTTATATGGAAGTGAATAAAACCAATCATTTAATCGATGCCGGGGAATTTGAAGAAACCAAAGCTATCTTAAATAATGCCAGCAAGTTTTACCAAAAAGGCAAACAATATCCTAATCTGCTCTGGGTAAACAGATCTTTGGCACATATGTATACAAAGATGAATAATTATAAGAAAAGCTACGAAATATACCAGAAAATCGATGAAATATCTGATGAATATATTGCTGAACTCCAGAATAAACTGGCAGCCGCAGACAATGGTCACCTCAAGCTGAGTGAATTGAATCTGGGAGAAATCACAACTCAGTCACCCAACCAAGCCAGATTTGATGTCAATCATGGTTTTATCGGTAAAAGCAAAGCACACCAGAATGTGCTGAATTCAGCCCTGCTGGCAGCTCAGCATCAGAACACCAGTGTTATGATTTCAGGTGAATCCGGCACAGGAAAAGAAGTAATTGCTCAGTTTATTCACAAGAACAGCATCCGCAGAAATTTTGCTTTTGTCTCGGTTAATATTGCGGCGTTATCCACATCTCTGATTGAGAGCGAACTCTTTGGACATACCAAAGGAGCCTTTACCGGAGCAGATTCGCATACAAGCGGTTTCTTCCTGCAGGCAGATAAAGGCAGCATTTTCTTAGACGAAATCACAGAGATGCCTTATGAATTGCAAAGCAAATTGCTGAGAGTCATTGAGACACGTAAAGTTATTTCCGTCGGTAGCAGCAAAGAAATTGCCTTTGATAGCCGGATTATCTCCGCTACAAATCAAAACCTGCGTGAGGAGATGTTCTTAAATAAATTCAGACTCGACCTTTTTCACCGGCTTGATACTATTGAAATCCTCATACCTCCACTCAGAGAAAGACAGGAAGATATTGAGCCCATTCTCTGGCACTATATAGACCATTATGCAATGGAACTCAAGAAACACAAACCTATAGTCGATAACTCTCTGGTAGATACTCTGATTCAGTACTCCTTCCCGGGAAATGTGCGTGAGATGAAAAACATTGTGGAAAGAATGTATATTTTAACCAATAAGCTGCGTTGGGACGCTAATCTGCTTTGCAGTATCAATCCCTTCATCATTGCTTCCAATGATGAAATCCAGCTTCAACAATCCAGTGAAGAAGACATTATCTTAAAAGCCCTGATCAAAGCCAAAGGCAAACAAAAAGCAGCCGCAGCTTTTATCAACATGTCTGAAGCCACTCTCTATCGTCGCATTATTAAGTATAACCTGCAAAAGTATACCAATAAAGGAAATTAGACCTCGTAAATCAATCTTTCAAAAAGCTCCATGTGAAATTTCACTTTCAGTCAATTTCAGTGCTGTTTTGAAATAACTCAGCAAACTCAATTCTGTCAATCGCTGTAACTCGTAGAATAACATGCCGTTAAGAAATGTACAAAAAATCCGTCTTTTGGAACCTAATTGTCATTATAAACGAGCATGAATATAAATAAACAGGATAAGAAACAGCTTATAATCAGCCCTATCGTTGAAACTTGTGCCAAGAATGGTGGCGGTCTGCTCGGATTTACCATTAAGCATGAAGACGGCAGTTTTGAGAATGTGATGAAAGCATTCACAGTCCAAAATCACGACCAGGTTCTGGCAGAGCTGAGTTTAGAGCGAAAATTGACTCTGAAAAAATATAATTATACCTTAGAAGGAGAAAACCATGTCTAAATGGATTATGGCATTATTATTATTAACATGTCTATTTGTTTCACTCGCTGCCAGACAAAATCTGGTTCGCACATTTACTGACGAAACAGGAAGATTGATCGATGAATATAGTATTCCTGATGTTCCTGTTGATCAGAGGATTTCGGGACCTGTTGCAACACCAACCCGAAGCTCGGTGGTTCTGACAGAAGCACCTGCGTTTGACTGGAGCTATGGTTGTGCTGCCACTTCTGCAGCGATGCTAGCCGGATATTGGGACAGACGCAGATTTGACAATCTTTATACAGGTCCCACCAACGGTGGAGTCATGCCCCTGTCAAATAGTACATGGGGAGTAGGAGAATGTCCTCTGAGCGCTACTCACAACGGTATAGATAATTTATCTGGTACAGGGCATGTAGACCGTTTTTGGGTAGCTTATGAAAGCAGCGGAAATGACCCTTTTGGTACTGGTGACCCCACCAGTCTTTACTCCAGTTGTACCGCAGATTATATGGGTACGAATCAGGACTGGTGGAGCAATGGTGACGGTTCCACCACCATTTATACATATAATGGTAGTGGAAGCCCTCTCAGTAATTATATTACCCCTGAGTCTTATACTCCCCGGAAAAGGGATATAATACGGGGTGTGAGACTTTTCTTTGAATCCCGCGGATATGTCGTTAGTACCAATTTTAATCAGAAAATATATGGATGGGAAGGTGTTACAAGCGGATTTACCTTTGCCGACTATATGGCTTCTATTGATGCCGGTGTGCCTGTGTTTATTCATGTGGTAGGACATACCATGCTGGGTGTGGGATATGATAGTGCTACCAGCACTGTGTATCTTCACGATACCTGGGATTACAGCCTTCATTCTATGACCTGGGGTGGTTCTTATAGCACTATGGCACATTGGGCAGTGAGTGTTTTGACTCTTGCTCCTGCTTCGATTGCCAATTCTCCATCTTCAATTACGCAGTCTCTTGCAACAAATCTCACTGCCAGCCAAAACCTCACAATTAGTAATCCCGGCACTCAGACTCTCAACTACACCTCTGCTGTAACTATGAGTAGCGTTAATGTTTTGGATGAAACCTTTACCACAACCACTATGCCCACAGGCTGGACACAGGTTAATGATAACGGAGCAACTCCCTGGGTTTTTGAAACAGGTGGCTATAACTCTACAAATCCTTCGACAGCTTATGATGGAACTTACAATGCCAGACTTTTTTATAGCGATTACACTCTTCCCGTAACAAAATTAATCACACCTTCTTTAGACTTAACCGGAGTAAGTTCAGCATCATTATCCTTCTGGCATACTCAGGCAGTATGGTCTCCTGATCAGGATGAACTAAGAGTGTATTACAAAACAACTGCCGCAGGAGCATGGACATTATTAAACACTTATACAGCCAATATTACTTCCTGGACTCAGGAAACCATCGCTTTACCTAATCTGACCGGAACCTACTATATCGGTTTTCAGGGAACAGCGAAATATGGTTTTGGAGTATGTCTGGATAAGGTAGTAGTAACAAAACAAAACTCTTCTTCATGGCTTACTGTCAACGGTGGATCAAACTATACCGGCAGTATCGCTGTCGGTGGAGCAGCAAATGCGATACCTATAGGCTTTAATTCAACAGGATTAGCTGTAGGAACATACAATTCTTCGATTACAGTTACCAGTAACAGTTCCACAAACAGCTCCTATACTATACCTGTTACCTTGACTGTTACTTCTTCCACACCGATTGTCATCTCAGCTCCTACCACCGGTACAGTATGGGCAGGTGGAGTTAATCAGACTATCAGTTGGAACTATTCCGGAAGCGGCACTACTGTAACCTGCTCTTACTCAACCAATGGAGGTACAAACTGGACATTAATTGGTACCCTAACAACAGTTGCCGGTACAAATAATTATACTTTAGCATCGCCCTTTGTATATTCAACGAACTGCAAAATAAAACTTGTGGATAGCGTTTCACCTAATTATACAGCAACAAGCAACGCTTTTACCATTAATTCTCCAGCAGTTACGGTAAATCAGACCAGTATTGCCCTGGGAACCTTGCTTATTAATACAACAACCACGAGAACATTTAATATTTCTAATCCAGGAACATTGACCTTGGCAGGAAACATCACAACTCCTACCGGGTATTCGGTCGTTTCAGCAAGAGAAACTACTGTGGCGGGGTTACAAAAATCATCAGTTACCACAAGAGATCGTGCCAATACTCAAAACAGAAATACACTTGCTTATTCCATCCCTGCCGGCTCCAATACTACCTATACTCTTACTTTTGCCCCTACCTCAGTAGTCGCCTACAACGGTAATGTCACCATTACTCATAATGCCGGTGGAACAAGCAAAACTATTGCACTTACGGGACAAGGTGGCAAATCGACTATAGGAAAATCTGCCACATCTTTTACAGCCAATCTTGCTCCCGGTCAAACCAATAGTCAGACTCTGACAATTTCCAATACGGGAAATATGGCTTTGAATTATGGATTAACCATTTCTGGTACAGTTGCCTGGTTAAAAATCAATGCCGGAACTACTTTATCCAATACTATAGCTGTAAGCGGTGCTGCACAAAACGTAACTGTTGCCTGCAATAGTGCCGGTATGGCACCGGGGACTTACAATGCCACTATTAATGGCACTTCAAATGACCCCGGCAGTCTGACCTATAGTATCACTGTAACTCTTACTGTCAGAATCCCCACTACTATTTCAGCTCCTGCCGGTGGTGATTTTTTTGCATCGGGAACCTCTCAAATAATTACCTGGAATTATACAGGAGCAGGAACAACCGTAACACTATATTATTCAATAAATGGTGGTAGTACATGGGTTTCCGGAGGAGCATTAACAAGTGCCCAGGGAACGAATAATTATAGCTGGACTGTTCCCGCTGTTAGTTCAACTAATTGTAAAATCAGGCTGGTGGACAGTGTTTCACCCAATTACGTTGCCATAAGCAATGTTTTCACAATTTCCGCTGCACCATCAATTCCTGCTAATATTGCGATTGCAGTAGTCCCGAATACCCTTAATCTTATCATTACCTGGAGCGCTTCCACTGGAAGCCCTGTCGGATATAAAATATATAGTTGCTCCAGCCGGTTCTTTGCATCTGATGTGGTTTTATTAAATACAGTCCCCGCTACTCAGACATCGCTTGTTATTCCGGCAGCTTCTACTACAGCACAAACTTTCTACCGGGTGGTCTCTTATAAATAGCTAAGGCAATAGTAATATTGTTCTGAGAGACATTAAAGAGCCTGCTTTGTTTGCATTACAAATGAGCAGGCTCTAATTTTGTAAAGCAGATACGATATCAACCGTGATATGAATAACTGTTTCGGCTTTCAAACAAATTTGCTTGACAGAAATGTATCTTTGATTATTTTGTTATATATAAACAGTTAATCCAAGCTTATACGATTGTATAAACAAAAGAATTACTAAACACTATACACAAAAAATACCACTTTACTATATAGGCATTCCTTTATGCCGAAGCAGGAAAAGTAAATTAACGATTGGAGCTGATATGATCAGAAACGTGGGACGTCTAACCGCCGATGACCTTAAAGTCATGGATTCACATATAGACAAAATTTTCAGAGCACTGGATAAAGGTAACCCCGGTCTGGCTGAAAAGAAAATTCTCGAAATGGCTAATACTCCCAATTATTTCACACGTGAAGAATTGGGCAGACGCCTGGCTCAGTATGATGGCAATGGTGAACTGGACAAAATCTGCAGTGCAATGCTGGAGAATTTTCTATACGGTATCCGCGCCACAGCACTTTTTTACTACTATTACAAACGACAGGATAATCCCATTGTTATTATAAAAACTATTGAAAAAACCATCGAATCTGTCCCTTGGGAATCAGAGACCATAGCTTTTGAAATGTGGAAACGACAGAGCGAGGTCATGAAAGAGCAAATGCCATTCTGGGCTGAATCTGATAACGAAAAGAAGCGTGCCATGTCAATGCATGGCATGGAAAACATTGCCACCAAAGACCCGCAGTATATTATGAATTTTGTTAATAAATTGCTCGATGATGAAAGCGAAGAAGTACAAAAGAAAATCACGCATGTTTTAACACAAGTTGGCAGGATGCGTCCTGTACAGTGTTATGACGCAATCAGGAACTGGCTGCTTGATGCAGACGAAAAACGTATCCGTACAATCTGGATGACTATGAAGAAGCTGGCTAATATCCTGATGCAACGCAGTAAAAGAGAAAAGACCCATGACTTCATCAATATCACTCAAAAGACAGTCAAGGAATGGAAAAGCGACCCTAATCCCAATGTTTCTCAAATGGGCGCTAAACTTGCCCAGATTATGAACAGAAACTAATAGTATGTATGTAGTACTGCCTTCAGGCAGGTTTGTCAAACGAGTAACGCTTTCTATGATACAAAACCGCATGAATGCTGAACTACAAATGCAATATGAATAATACAAACCTGAATAATATCTATATAATCCTGGTCGAACCCATCTATGCCGGCAACGTGGGGGCAGTAGCACGTATCATCAATAATTTTTGCATTCCCCATCTGCGTATAGTCGGCTCAATCCCTCATAAGAATGATTTCTATCTTGCAATGCATTCTGAACATATTATAGAAAATGCTCCTATCTTTGACACTCTGGCAGAAGCAATAGCTGATTTAGACAGAGTAATCGCCTTTTCCAGAAGAGTGGGAAAGCTCAAACCGGTTGATATGAATCCCTGGAATCTGGGAGAGTATTTCTATAATAATCCCCATTTAAAGCTTGGACTTGTTTTCGGCAGGGAGACCTGGGGGCTGACTGATATAGAAGCAAACATGTGCTCTTTGCGTTGTCATATTCCGGCTAATCCTGAGTTCCCGTCTATTAATCTGGCTCAATCTGTAGCTCTGGCTGTCTGGGAACTTTGGAGTTATCCTGTCCGTAATGCCAACCAAAAGCTGATTGGTAAACAGGTTTCACCCGATGCAGAGGGTTTGGATGCTCCGGCAGTTAATCAGGAAGATCTAACCAAAGTTCAAACCTATATGATAGAGGTATTGCAGTCCATTGGTTTTTTTCAGGATTATGAAAATACAAATTGGAATGTATTCTTAAAGAAGATGTTTTCTCAGCTCAATCCCTCCAAGGAAATGGTCTATCGTTTCCGACAAATGTTTAACCGCATTCATGTCCTCTTTCATGGTAAGGGAAAAGGATATAATTAAAACCAAATACTAACATCAAACCACACAAGACTCTAAATTACAATTATTGAAGCAGATTTCATAGCATTCGAAGAATATTGATTGTTATATCTGAGAAACAGATTATCTTATATTTATCAAGGCAAACAGGGGCATTATTTAACAACTCAGTATAAGAACAATTTGGTTTTTATCCTGTAAAGGTTTAACCGCTTTAAATAAGGACAACAATATGTTATTAACAATCGGTATTATATTAATCGTACTTTGGCTTTTAGGGGTCATCACATCTTATACCATCGGTGGATTTATTCACATTCTTCTGGTGATAGCAATCATAGTTTTATTGATTCGGATTATCCGTGGCAAGAAAGTACTCTAAGTTTGAAATACTCAACCAACTCTTCAGAACATGGCATGATTATTGAAATGTGAATAGGGCTACTACGGTGAATGAAAGATTAGAAACATTTGTATTCATTACCCCATTATTAAGTCGATCAGACAGTCATACGTTGTCTGTAACTAATGAGGTCATGATTTGAGCTGCAAAGACAGTTAGCTATAATTTCCGAGGAAAGCTGCTCTTCTCATTCATAACCATAGAATCTCTCTTTTGCCTAAAGTCCTATTCCCTTTATTATCAATTAACACAATTTATTTGGAATTTATTAACATCAAGGAGCTATATTATGTTAAGATTCATTATGATTACAATTATCTGCTGGTTTGCATTGCAGTTAGGAGCAAAAACCATGGGCCAATTTGGTATTGGTTTGGATTTGAATGGAAAACAGTCATTTTCCAATGCAACCCTGGGAAGCGACAGTGATGTGAAAACCGGAGTGTCTCTATATGGAGAAATATTAACTTCGGGTAATGTGGGACCAGGAGCTTTACTTTATGGCTTGGGTCTGGAATATCAGGTTCCCCGTGCATTAAAAAACCTCAGCCCTGATGAACACAAACGTGAATTTTCCTTTCTACCGATATATGTTACAGCCAAATATGTCTTCCTCCCCATCTCCATTTCACCTGAAGTAATTGTGCAGGCGGGATACAACCTTCCAATCACACATAAGAATTATGATACATCTGATACTAATGGCATGAAAGTAAGCGGTGGTTTTTATTGGGGGATGGGAGCTGGTATAGATATTAAGCCGTTTGTATTACAAGTAATGTACAAAAGTATTCAGAGCAACTTCAAATGGAACGATATAGATTCTGAAAATCTTACATCAACTAATACTAATTCTCAGCTAAGCATTCAGCTTGGTATCAGGCTTTAATCAAGTATCTGCTTTAACTAATAAATTAGGAAACAAAGAGATTTTATTCTATGAGTATTTGTGCAACATTTTCTTGACATAATCATGACTTTACTGGATAATGAAATATGTAACTTGTACTGTGGAGAATAACACTGTTCAGTATTTATCAAGTGGTTTAATTGATTGACATCAAAGACAATTTGTATTTGTCATTAAACACTTGTTGCAAAATGTATTAGTCTGTTATAGACAGATACAATTGCTTTGTAAAGAAGCTCCATTTTATAAACTTAACCTTAGTGTCCTGGAAAGTGCTCCATGTAGTTACAACTATAGTTTATAGGAGCGAATTATGCCATTGGTCAATGTAGACCCCTCTCTTGCGTTGGATAGTCTGCGGACAACAGTCCAAGCCCTCGCATTACAAGTAGGAAACCAACCTTTTTTTGATATCGGCAGTACCGGGTTCATGTTACTTTGCTGTAGTTTAGTTATGTTGATGACACCTGGTCTGGCATTTTTCTATGGTGGTCTTGTCGGGAAGAAGAATGTTCTTACAATTATGATGCAAAGTTATGTATCCTTGTGTCTGACTACTGTTATCTGGTATGTCGTTGGGTATTCCTTATCATTCAGCGGAAGCATTTCTCAAGGTAATGATTTCTTGGGAATTGTGGGAAACCTGGATAAAATGTTTTTACAAGGGGTAAGCCTTAATAGCGCTTATACCGGTAACAACAAAATTCCTGAAATTGTCTTTATTGCTTATCAAATGATGTTTGCGATTATTACTCCTGCTTTGATAACTGGTGCTTTTGCCAACAGGGTTTCTTTTAAAGCTTATTTAATATTCCTGATTGCCTGGTTATTCTTAGTCTATTTCCCATTTACGCATATGGTTTGGGGTGGCGGTTTAATGGCTGCTCATGGTGTGCTTGACTTTGCAGGTGGAATTGTTGTTCATGCAACAGCCGGTTTTGCAGCTTTAGCTTCTGTCATATATGTAGGTAAGCGCAAGATTGAAGATAAAGGTTTTCACAACATTCCGTTAGTAGCAATCGGAACAGGTTTATTGTGGTTTGGCTGGTATGGTTTCAATGCAGGCAGCGAATTGCAGGTAGATACTATAACCGCGACTGCATTTCTAAACACCGACGTAGCTGCTTCTTTTGCAGGTTTTACCTGGTTGATTATCTCCTGGCTAGTAGAGGGAAAACCCAAATTTATCGGCCTTATGACTGGGGCTGTAGCAGGTCTGGCAACCATTACTCCCTGCGCAGGTTTTGTTCCTTTATGGGCGGCTCCGATTATAGGTATGATATCCGGCATAGTCTGCTATATTGCAGTGAACTTTAAGAACAAAATGAAATGGGACGATGCACTGGATGTCTGGGGTGTACATGGTGTAGGTGGTTTTATCGGTACTATACTACTCGGTGTATTTGCCTATGAATCAATTAATCCGGTTGCCAAAGGTGGTGGATTACTTTCAGGTAATGTACATTTCTTTTGGACGCAGGTTGTTGCAGTTGTGTTAGCATCAGTTTATGCTTTTGTTTTTACTTATATTATGCTGCATGTGGTTAATTTTATTACTCCTGTTAAAGTAACTGAAGTAGATGAAACCATTGGTTTGGATGAAACTCAGCATGGTGAAGTAGCATATATAGATTAATCAATATTGTTTGTGCTTGTACCTTGTGAATTATTGATATTATTGTCCGTTCACAAGGTACTAGCCTACCCGGTTAATATCCCCTTTAAGGAGATGAATGAAATACTGCTATTTGATGCTATTATTATTGGGAACAACTCTTTTATTTGGTAATTCTGATATTAATGCAAGTATAGTTGAACGTATGCCGAATCTGGTGATACAACTTGGCATCATCATCTTTGCAGCCAGAGTGGGTTCTATCCTGGTTGAAAAGATTGGTATTCCTGGCGTTTTAGGTGAGCTTTTGATCGGTGTTATGATTGGTCCATACTTATTAGGTTCAATTCCATTGCCTGGCTTTGAACATGGACTTTTTTCCAATCCTGGCGCTACTTTTCCAATCCAACCAGAATTATACGGTATTGCCATAATTGCTTCTATTATCCTGCTCTTTCTGTCGGGTTTGGAAACAGACCTGAACCTGCTTATCCGGTTTTCCATTGCAGGAACTATTGTTGGTATTGGAGGAGTAATCTTCTCTTTCTTCGCAGGTGCTTTGACTGCGATGTTCTTTATGCATCTCCCACTTGCAGATCCTAAATGCCTGTTTTTGGGAATAATGAGTACTGCAACTTCAGTTGGGATCACTGCTCGAATATTATCTGAACGTAAGAAGATGGATACACCTGAAGGAGTAACTATTCTTGCCGGTGCGGTTATTGATGATGTGTTGGGAATAATTCTGCTAGCGATAGTTCTCGGTATTTCCGTTGCTCTGAAGATGGGAAATAAAAGTGCCCTTGATTGGTCAGGGATTGGTTTAATTGCTGTAAAAGAAATCGGTATCTGGCTCGGTGTAACAATGGTAGGACTCTACTTTGCACGCAGGATTGGCAGCTTTCTAAAGAAGTTCAAAAACCAATATGTGTTTTCTGTAATGGCTTTCAGCATTGCCCTAATAATAGCGGGGTTGTTTGAAAAAGTTGGGTTAGCGATGATAATTGGTGCTTATGTAGTAGGACTAACTTTGTCAAAAACCGACATCAGTTCTGCTATTCAGGAAGCTATGAACCCGTTGCGGATATTCTTTGTGCCCATATTTTTTGTAGTTATGGGTATGCTGGTGGATTTCGGAGCTTTGCTGAATAAAGCAACTCTGATGTTTGGAATCGTATATACGATTGGTGCATTGATTTCAAAGTTCTTGGGTTGCGGAATACCTTCTTTGTTATTAAATTTCAATTGGCAAGGGGCTAAACGGATAGGTTTGGGTATGATTCCCAGAGGTGAAGTTGCTTTAATTATTGCAGGAATCGGTTTGTCTTATGGATTTTTATCAGACCCGACTTACAACATCTTCGGCATTGCAATCCTGATGACCTTGATTACAACCCTTGTTGCTCCACCACTTTTAAACCATGAATTAAAAAACAATAAGAAAGGCATGCGTAAGTCTCTTCTTATGCCGGAAAAGGATATTTTACCCTATCATCTGGATGATAAAGAGCTTACTGATTTAATGGCTCATAAGGTTCTTTTACAATTTCAGGCCATGGGGTTTTATGTTAATCAGGTTGACCCTGATATCCCGCATTATAATCTCCGTAGGCATAATACTAATATCACGTTTCTGCATGAAACAGAAGGCATAACTCTGGAATGTGATAAGGAAAACACTATTTTTGTACAGAGAATGGTGCACGAAGCAGCTTTTTACTTGAAACAAACAGTGACTGGAATTCTGAGTATGGAAGCATTACATGCGCCCATGGAAGAGACATTAGATACATCACAAACAGAAATTGAGAGATTAATTCTGTCAGAAAACATCATTCCCAGATTAAAATCTGAAACCAAAGAAGGATTAGTTTGGGAATTAGTAGAGGCTTTATACAAAAACGGCAAACTGCCTGAGATTAAGAGCACTTATTACTCCGTTATGGCAAGAGAGAAATATCTGAGTGGAGGGCTTTTTCATGGTCTTGCTATCCCACATGCTCACTTAGATAATTTGAAAGAACCTCTTATCGCATTGGGAATTAAGCATGAAGGAATCGATTTCGGTTCAATTGACAAAAAACCATCATATATTATTTTCCTAATTCTTACTCCGGAAAAAGAATCGAGCACCCATATCAGACTATTGTCTTATATCAGTCGATTAGGCAGGCAACCTCAAAAGATGTTTGAAATAAAGGATTTAAATGACCCTTCTCAAATCCGGAAACAAGTGCTAGATGCCATTATGGGCTATGAATATTTCGACATAAAGAAATAACTAAGATATACAATAAGCAGTTATTCTCAACTATATTCAATCTATCTGTCAATTCTACTGACCACAATTCATTATTTGTTATAAACGTTATGCAAAATGTATACTGATTGTCCTTGACGCAACTAACGATTACATTGAGGTGTATACTTACAGAATAGTTATATTGCGGAAATATAATCTAACAAACAACTTAAGCCGGCTAGCGCTACGGCCAATCGACACCGCTTATTACGTAGTATCATTAAACACAGGAGAAATAGATGAATCGATTGAAATTGGTATTCTTAACCTTGTTACTCGGATTATCAGGGATTGTATATGCTATTGGCATACCTTGTGATAGCACTATGAATGATGTTGTAAACGTATTGAAGTATTACCGTGCTATCCATGTTATGGCTATGCTTCTGGTGGGTTTTGGGTTTTTAATGGTTTTTGTCAAGCTATATGGCAGATCAGCACTGACAGCAACCTTCCTGCTGGTCAGTATCGCTATTCCTGTTTATTCATTACAGGCAACATATTCCGTAATGAGTGAAACATCCGAGCTGATTGATCAAATAATCTTAGCTGAGTTTGCTGCTGCCAGTCTGTTAATTTGTGCAGGAGCAGTACTGGGAAGACTAAAAATGTGGCAATACATGTTGCTAGGTTTAATTTTTGTGCCGTGTTATTCTCTCAATGAATGGATACTATTGGGGGGGGGATTAGGTTTAATCCCTGTCGGAGAAATGATGGATACCGGTGGCTCTATCGTTATTCATGCCTTCGGAGCGCTGTTTGGTTTAGGAGCTATCTTCTCACTAACATCTTCAAAAGAGTATAATACACCTATCGAAGCAGATGCTGTCAGTGACCGGTTTTCATTACTGGGCAGTATGATATTGTGGGTATTCTGGCCCAGCTTTTGTTCAGCATTGGTCTCGCCTGCAGAAATACCCATGACCATTGCCAATGTAGTTTTTGCTCTCTGTGGCTCTACTTTAACAACCTACTTTGTTACTATAGGCATCAGAGGCAAGATAGCTCCTGCAGATATCGCCAATGCAGCTTTGGCTGGTGGTGTTGCTATCGGTAGTACCTGTAATTTAACTACTCCGGGTATTGCTTTTTTTATTGGAATTCTCGCAGGTGCGCTTTCCACTTTTGGCTTTGCATTCATTCAGGGTAGATTACAAAATCTGATTAAGAAAGTTGATACTTGCGGAGTTTTGTATCTACATGGTTTACCTGGCCTGATGGGTGGATTGGCTGCTTTATTTGTAGTAAGTGGTATCAATCCCGGAAGCCAGCTCAAAGGCATCGGTATTACTATTGTCTTTGGACTTCTGGCAGGACTGATTACCGGAAAGATTATCTCACTGACCGGAAAACGTAAGAGCCCTTATGAGGATGAGGAAGAACTTCTGGTAGACTAGTCAATAAATAAACAATCTTAATTAGGAGGTGCATATAGCACCTCCTAATTTTTTTTAAGAATATGAGACCACCAGGGGGTAATGAGAACTAATCAGCCTGGTCAGAATGACGTAGCGCTGCCCAGAGTTGTAACCACCGGTGGAGGAGTATTGACAGACTGATTAAAGCTGATTGTGGTTGTAACCAATGGGTATTTATTAGCTTTTTTGGATGTCCCCAGTGCTTTCAATGTAACGGTAACAACTCCACCGGCACTCACACAGCTAATAACACGGAATTCACCATTTGCTGATTTATAACTATTATTTGCCTCATTAAAAGCAAGGAATGTTTTCACTTTAGCGACTGTGACATTAGCATTCAGATAACCGGCACCACCCAGTTCAACAGAATTATTCCAAAATCCTATCAGTTGCTTTGTATAGAGGCGCATTTCTGCTGCACAAGCACTTTTATTTGTGCTATAAGATTGATCAACAAACATTTTTAAACCAATTGCAACAGCAGCACCTACAATAATGACACTCAGCACGATTAATAGAAATTCCTTAAAAGCCATGTTTTTCTCCCGTCTTTCCCAAATTAGTTATCTGATAGCATTCTAATTTTTCTACTTTTATTGTGCAAGATATTTTTTGACAACGCTGATCTCTATTGCTGGCAAGATGGCTTAATTGTGCTTGACGCAATATGCAATAACTGCGTTATTGCTACCAGTTGATTTCATTTAGGCAAGGAGATATGAAATGAAAATGCAAGTACTTTTTCTGATGCTGTTCTTAGCAGTTTGCTGCTTTGCACAGAATGACGCTGCTCATAAAACAAATTCGTTGAATCCTGAACAAATAGACATCTATACATTTGACCCCGTTACTCAAACCGCTGATGATGTTCAGAACTATATGAATAAAGGTTTCGATGCTTATGATAAAGGCGATTATGAAACTGCTGCCAAATACTATCTGGTATATCTTAAATCTTATCCGGAAGACGCAACAAGCTGGTATAATCTATCCTGTTGCTATGGTCTTCTAAATAAACCTGTATTTGCTGCCAAGTATTTAAAAATTGCTTACAAAGCAGGATTCACTGATACCAATCATATAACCAAAGATACGGATTTTGATAAAATAAGGGAAGACACAGAGTTTACGACAATTGTGGATTCTCTTAATGTCTGGAATGAGCGCAAAGCTTATTATCTGGGCAAAATGGAATACTTCCCATCAAAAAGCTATCTGCCCTACTGGATACATCTGCCCAAATCCTATGACGCGAATAAAACCTACACGCTGCTTATCGGTCTGCATGGCTTTGGTGACAAGGCATATAGCTTTACAAATTTATGGAAGCAAGCAGAAAGTGAAGATGTCATCTTTGTCGTACCGGAAGCGCCCTATGCATTCACAGAAGGGAATAACGCCGGCTTTAGCTGGATGCCTTTTGTTCCACTGGACAGCGAAATGGCAGAGACTTCATTTAACTGGCTCAACGATTATATTAATAACCTGGCAAAAGATATCCAGAGCAAACATAAAATCAAACAAACCTGGCTGATGGGCTTTTCGCAGGGAGCATATAACGGATATATGCTGGCTTTTAAAAATCCCAAACTCTTTAGTGGTTTAGTTGTCTGTGGCGGAGGTTTAATTACAGAGGTCATTCCTGAAAAGGATTTCAAGGCTTCTAAAAAGATGAAAGTAATCATCAGCCATGGCAGACAGGATAAAGTGGTAGCATTTGGAGAAGGTCAAAAAGCCTATGACTATCTTAAAGCTAAGGGGTTTGATGTAACTCTGCAGGGGTTTGAAGGTGGACATACAGTCTCTCCTGAAGCCTTTAAATTATTCAAGGATATGATTAAGTAATCCTGTTGTATTTATCCCCGGTTGGTGGAATTTTCTTGTCAGGAAAGGCTTATATCTGATTTTATGTGTTTATCTTGATTTTGAGGTGTCGTATGGTAAAAAAGACAGTATTTAGCCGGATATTCATTCTGATAATTCTGAGTGGTACTATTTGCAGCCTGTATAGTCAGGTTATTACAATACAAAGAGAAAGAGCTTATCTGAGGCAAGGTCCCGGCTCCTATTTCGAAGTAATCTCCCAAATCCCTGTTAAAACCAAGGTCAATACGATTACCAAAGAAGACACTTGGATTAAAGTAAAATTCAAGGATTCTGAAGGCTACATCTCCGAAACAGTTACTATTGCAAAAGCCAGCCGGAATGATGTCTTTGCTAAAATGGGTGGCTCAACAGCTGATGTTTCCGTGAGCAGGCATGGCATGAGTGCGGGAGTCAAAGGCTTTGGTAAAAGATTTAGCAAAGCATTCAAAGGTGACCCGGAGTTCCTCGTTGCTGCCGAAAAATACGAGCTCAATCCCAAAGAATTTGATAAATTCCGCAAACAAACCTACGACAATATCAATATCAGAAAACTTCGTAAGCAATACACCCTGGCTCCCAGGGAACTTCCGGATTATTATACTGAGTCACAGGATGGCTTTGGCTTGGGTATAGCAAGTTCAGTTGCTTCTCTTGGTTTACTTGATAACCCCGCTCTGCAGGAATATGTGAATGCAGTTGGGCAGCTTGTAGTAGATGCCAGCGATGTTAATGATATAAATTTTAAGTTCTTTATCCTGGATATTCCTGAACCCAATGCCTATGCTTGTCCCGGAGGCTATATATTTGTTACCAGGGGTATGCTCCGGATTTTAGTCAATGAAGCTGAACTGGCTTGCGTATTAGCTCATGAAATCGGGCATATCTCTCGGTTTCATGGTCTGAAAGAAATGGCACAACGCAAGAATCAAATAGCTGCTGATGACGCATTTGCAGAGCTGGATGCTGAGCTTCCGGATGCTTATGATGAAGAAACGAAACTTACGGAGCAGGAATTGGAAGACGAAGCTTTCAGCATGTATGAGACTATTTTCCAAGGCAGACTCGATGCCTATGAAAGAGAAGCAGATGCTCTGGCAATTCTTTTTGCAGTCAGAGCCGGTTATGCTCCGGTTGAACTGAAGTCTGCTTTGCAACGATTACTTGATTCACAGTTAGAATCCAATAATGAACATTATAGAAAGGATATTCTCACAATGAGAATAGATTGGATAAATGAAGGACTAAAAGACGCTGAATTCCCGTCTAATCTTCTTACTAATCAGGAGCGGTGGGAAAAGTACGCAAAGGGAATCTATTAGTGCGCTCATCACTATCGGAAGTTTTTTATTATTTTGAGGAATAAAATCTGCATACTATAGTCATTTACAAAAGCAATACACCTTGGAGATTATTATGAAAAGAACGTTGATCGTTCTCTGCACGCTTATCTTTGCTCTGTCTCTGTTTGGAGCCAGATTAATGAATAAATCCGTTACAGTTACACAACCTGACGGTACTACTCTCAGTATTCTTGCCAGTGGCGATGAATTTCATAATTGGCTGCATGATGCCAATAACTTTACCATCATACAGGATGGAAATACCGGGTGGTACACCTATGCAGTCAGAAGCGGTGATACTGTCATTGCCAGCCAATACATTGCCGGACAAAGCAATCCCCTTGCAATTGGTTTAGAAGCAGGAGTCAATCTTTCTCCTGAGCGGATAAGAGATAATTACAACAGATTAAACAGAAACGATTCCAATCTAAGAATCAACAGAGCTCCCCACTTTGGCACTATCAACAATCTCGTCGTCTTTATCAAGTTTGCCAATAGTCCTGATTTTACACAGGAAATCCCCTTTTACAGTGACATGTTTAATACGGACACCCCAGGGTACAATTCCATGCATAACTACTTTCAAGCTACTTCCTATAATCAGCTGAATATTGAAACCTGCTTTTACCCGGTGCCCAACGATACCATTGTCGTTTGTTATGTTGATAATCAACCGCGCGGATACTATATGCCTCTTTCGGGAGCCAATCCCATCGGATATGATGAAAATACGGATGAAAGTACTACCAGAGAATTTGCTTTATTGACCAATGCCTCAAATTTTGTCAGCTCTCAGATACCCTCAACCCTTGATTTAGATGGTGATGATGACGGCAATATAGATAACGTATGTTTTATCGTCCAAGGTTCCACTACTGCCTGGGGAACACTGCTCTGGCCTCACAGATGGGCAATATTCAATTCAACCTCTTATATCAACGGCGCCAGAGTCTATGACTTCAATTTTCAATTAGAAAGCTTTCTGGATGGCTCAGGTAATAGCGTTTTATGTCATGAAATGGCTCACACATTAGGTTGCCCTGATCTATACCGTTATTATGATACAACCATTGACCCGATTGGAGGATGGGACCTGATGTGCGCTAACAATAATCCTCCTCAATCTATGAGCGCCTGGATGAAATACAATTACCTGGACTGGGTAACCACTGTGCCAACCATCACCCAATCCGGCACATACTCAATAAACTCCGTCTGGTCTCAGGAAAACAACATCTTCCGCATTCCAAGCTGGAAGAACAACGAGTATTATCTTGTGGAATACCGCAAACCTTTTGGTATCTATGACACCAATCTGCCGGGCACAGGATTACTTATATACCGTCTGAATACCAATGAAAATGGCAATGCAGGTGGTCCTCCCGATGAACTTTATATCTATCGCCCCAATGGTACCAGCACAACGTCCGGAGGTTATATTAATATGGCATATTTTTCTCAGCAGACAGGTCGGACAGCCATTAACGAAGCGACTATACCAAATGGTTTTATGTCCAATAATATGCCGGGTGGTCTTGATATCAGCCAAATCAGCGCTTCAGGCGATGAGACCATGTCCTTCCATGTCAATATTTCCGATGTGCAGATTACGTATCCCAAAGGCGGTGAAACTATCTTTAGCGGTACTTCCAAGACTATTACCTGGAAAGCCCGGGCTCAAACAGGCAATGCTAAAATTGAATATTCTACAAATAATGGACAGCAATGGCAGACGATTATTGCCACAACTTCCAATAACGGTTCTTTTCTCTGGTCAAATATTCCTGTTCTGGATTCAGACCAGTGTCTGATCAAAGTAACTGCCCTTACTTCAGGTGCTAATGACGTTTGTAACCGCACTTTCAGTATCGCCAGCAGTATTGATGTACCGGTGTCCATCTTCCCTGCTAATCAGCTTACCAATGCGCCAACTAATCCTACTCTTCGCTGGCATGCTGTACCAGGTGCTGATTCATATTATATCCAGATTTCACATGACAGTGACTTTAATAATAATGTCGTAAACCTGATAGACTGGACAGATTCCACCTTTACATACAATGATTTAATGCCCTTTACCACCTATTACTGGCACGTAGCTGCCTATGCTCCCGTGGGTTTAAGTGAATTCTCACCAAGCTGTATGTTTACTACAGGAGAGATTTCCATTCTGCCGGCTCTGCCCCCGTTGGTATCTCCGGCTAATAATGCTGAAAATCTGCCTTTGGATATAGTCCTGAACTGGAATACCGCTTCTTATGCTTACTTCTATCATTATGAGGTTGCGCTGGATTATTTCTTCCTGGATGTGGTAACTTTAAATGATAGTATCAATGCTCTTCAGGCTGTTTTACCAACACTCGAGCCCAATACTCATTACTTCTGGAGAGTCAGAGGTGGTAATCCTGCCGGATACGGTTTCTTTACCAATATCCGTAATTTTACTACCGGTAATTATGGCACAGCCAATCAAGACGATGTTTCACAAATGGCTACAAATCTCGAAACTAACTACCCCAACCCATTCAACCTCAGTACTGAAATCGAATTTAATCTCAATGATAAACATGCTCCGGCAAAACTATCCGTCTTTAATATCAAAGGTCAAACTGTAAAAGTCCTCTTTGATGGTGTTGCCAAAAATCAGACCAACCACTTCTCCTGGGATGGCAAAGACTCTCAGGGCACTCCTGTCTCCAGTGGTATCTATTACTACAAACTGGAAACAAAAGACTATTCCAAAATCAAGAAGATGCTCTTACTCAAATAAATCATGTAATTACCCAAATCTTATACATCAAAGCAGATGACACTATAGTTTAACAATTATAGTGTCATTTGTTTTATGATCATTCATGGCTGTCATTCATCTGTTTCTAACTTACTATTACCTCTCATATTCATTCATTGTTAATCTTTCTTTTAATGGTGTTAATATGCGCATAATATACTTGAGTGATACTCCTGTGCTGCTCCTGTGATTCCCCTATGTTCATTTGGGAGTCATCTGGGTGTCATCTGGGTGTCATCTGGGTGTCTTAAGAGCAAGCTATGTTCACTTAGAGCAAAATGAAAGAGAAATGAAAGAAGAATGAATGATTAAAATGAATTAGAATGATGAAGGAATAAGTGTATACTCCACAATTGGAGATTTAATAAAAAGAGCTGGATAAACCAGCTCTTTAATCTTTATACAAAGCATAAGTGATTTGTTTATTCAGTTTGTTTGAGTATGTCTCCATAACTATAGTACTTTTTATTATCCTTTTCAAACCAGTAATAGACCCTGTATAACCCATCTGGTTGGTCATTGATGTTTACCTGTTTCGTGTGTTTGCCAAATCTTTGGGTGGTCATACTGGATAAGACTACCTCATGCTGTTTATTGACTACCAGCACATTGACCTCTGTACTGTCCAGCAGTTCAAATTTGGTAGTAAAGATACCACTGCCGGGATTGGGATAGGCGGGATAAACTGCAACTCCATAAGGATATCCGGTGGGAAATGAATATACCGGCACTGTTGCAGTTATAGGTCCATACAGATGAGGCTGAGAGTAGGTTGTTAATTCCTGTCTCCAGTAATAGTAGTTATGGTTTGGTTCGACTGTGGCATCGAAATAATTGTAAGTGCACTGATTCCAGGGTGGCAAATCGCCTCTGGTAATCAGACTGTCATTTATCATAACAGCATCTTGCAAATCGTTACTATCACTTCTTAACAAATTATATCCCAATATGTCCGTTTCAGATTCAGTGACCCAGGTCAAATGTACTTGAAAGTCATCGGTTATCTCACTTGTAAAGGGGTCTAATTCCGGAGACATGTAAGGAGGTGCACTGAATACAACTTTAACTGTATCAGCGAAGGGGATATTATCCCAGCTTATCTCAGAAGGACCATAAGCAGGATAGAGATATGTCTGATGCCATGTATCATTATAATATGCCGATGCACATATACCGGCTGGGATGGCAATAGAAAGCTTCGTATGGTCAGATAGTGATGCAGTAGTTAGATTAACCCCAAAATAATAGTATACATAAGAAGGGTCTTCAGGCGGTAATTCTATAGGTATACTCCGGCAAACCTGATACTCGATGACAGGAGTAGTGCTAACCTGCTCAAGAGAAGGAGTTTTGAAAGTGAAAGGCAGGTTTATACAGATACTATCCGGAATGATAGTTTCAGGCACACCCGGATAAATAAAGCCATGTGCATCAAAGCTCCGGTCAAAATCAGATTTTGCATGAGAGTAGCTTGCAGATTGGGACACAGAATTATAAGACTGATTATCCGGCATGGCTAATCCTGTTAGCATAGACGGCATAGAGCGGTCTTGTCCATGATAGGTAAACACTTTCCAATCGTTATTATCACCACCGGAACCATAATTGACGTGCCCCAGCAGATTACCTTCCGCATCTGTGTTGTCATAATCAGCAAAGTGGCTGATATTAACAGGGAAATCAAATCCATTCAGGTGAATCCAGTGCTTATCTTCGTCCCGTTTATCACAGCCCATAACGATTAATAAGCAGATCAGCAAGGCAAGATAACTAAGATATTTCACAATAACTCCTTTTAATGCAGGTTACATTTATGTTGGTTTTGTTATTTTCGCGAGGACACCTTTAAAACATCCCCATAAGAATAGTATGATTTATTGGTCATCTTTATCCAGTAGAAAACACGATATAGTCCAACCGGGAAATCACCTAAATTAAATTGGACCTCATGACTTCCGGAAGCATAATTATTCTGCCAGGAAAGAACCACCTGATTATCTGTGTTTAATAAAACTATTGTCACTCTGGCACTGTCTGTTATTGAATATGGCAGGGTAATCCATTCGGTGCAGGAATTGGGATAAGCAGGATAGACCTTGTTTTCTGAGGGATTATCGCCGGTATATATAACTGTGACTTGTCTGGGTCCGCATAAACTTTCATAATCAAGATTGACTATTTGCAGCCAATAGTAGTATGTTTGATTGAGATTAACATTTTCATCCATAAAAGTATATGTATGTGATTCAGTGGATGGCTCTTGAAATGGTATCAAACTATCATTAATAACGGTTGCTGTTTGTATACTACTACTCTCACTTCTGAGAATATTATACCCCTGAACCTGATATTCATGGTATGTTATCCAGTTAAGTTTCACATGATAGTCATTGGTAACTTCAGCACTAAAAGTGGGTTGTGGCGGGGGCTCTAACAAGCTGAATATAACCTGAACTGTATCAGAAAAGGAAACATCATCCCAGCTTAAATCTCCGGGTCCATACAACGGGTCAAAGGGGGCTGCATCGTGCCACGTATTATCATAAAAAGCATAGGCTTCCCAATAACCTACAGGTACAGTTACAGACAATTGAGTATGGTCAGTTTGGGATTCAGTGAAAAGATTAATTCCAAAGTAGGAGTACATGAATGGAGCATTTTCAGGTACTATGGGAAAGACCTGATACTCAATAACCGGAGTTGTAGACACTTCCAGCAAGGAGGGAGTCTTGAAGATGAAAGACATGCCCATATGTACGCTGTCCGGAACGATGGTCTCCGGCACCCCCGGATGGATAAAGCCGTGAGCATCATGATTTTTACTGCTTCCTGTTTGCTGTGCAAGCCGGGAAGAGGTATGGGAAGCACTTTGATAATTGCCATAATCAAAAGCGGATAATCCCGTTATCAAATCGGGAGCAATACTGCCTTTGCCATTGTATTCAAACACCTTCCAATCGTTATTGTCGCCACCGGAACCATACTGAACTTTGCCAAAGAGGTTACCCTGATAATCTGTACTGTCATAATCAGCAAAGTGACTCACATTTACCGGGAAATTGAATCCAGCAAGATTAACCCATTTATCCTGATCGTCTCTTTTATCGCATCCCATTAAGATGATTAATAGTATCATGGCAATTGCAATATGTATAGTTTTCATGAAAACCTCTTTTTCCTTATAAACAGTTGAGTCTATGAAGCATAGGTTTATTTGGTGAATGACTTCTTTAGTACATCCCCGTAGGAATAATAGTTTTTGCCTTCCGTCTTTATCCAGTAGTAAACACGATACAATCCTTCCGGCATGTCACTGATATCAACAAGGACATGATAACTTCCGGGGTTTTTGTGATATTCATAATTACGGACAACCTGATATTGTTCATTGATGATAAGGATATTAACCTCAGCGCTGTCTTGTGGGGTATAGCTGTTGCGCAGGGTATATCTGAGTACAAAAAGCCCATCGCTGGGATTGGGATAAGCCGGAGTTATACTGTTCCAATTGGGTGGTCCAACCTGATTCACTGTTACAAAGACAGGTCCATAATAGCTTGGTTCAGAATCCTGCCTGGTCTTTTGCAGCCAATAATAACACTGATCAGATTCTACATTCTCATCGATAAAGGTATACAAAATGCCTTCATCCTGAGCTTCTCCGATGGTAACCGGGCTTGGGTTTATCATCTCTGCATCTGCCAGATTATTATTATTGCTACGTAGAATGTTATACCCGGTCAGAAGCTCATCAGGATAATCTGCCCACCTCAGCATAACCTTGAAGTTACTTATCCATTCACCTGTAAAACTAAACATATAAGGTGGAAGAAACGGGTCAACGTCTTTATTGAAAATGATATCGACATATTCAGTGAAAGGGATATCATTCCAGATAAGAGCGCTTGAATTACTTACAGGAAATTCTGTAGGCTCGTTCCAGGTTCCATTGTAATATGCCAGGGCATACCATACTCCTTCAGGGACCTGCACTGATAGCCGTGTATGGTCTGTTTGTAGTGGTGCTTTTAAAGTTATCCCGAAATTGGAAGCGTAAACAGAGTTTTTTGCTTTGAGTTCGACAGGAAAAGTCGAACCCGGAAACAGGCAATACTGGAGCACCGGGGTGGTGGTTACTTCTTCCAAAGAAGGTGTGGAAATTACGAATGCTCCCAAAGGTCCCAATGTATCAGGGTCAACAGAAACAGGCTCACCCGGGTAGATAAATCCATCCCATACCTCTACTTTTGAATCAGTCCTGATAATGCCTTTGATCCCGGTGGATAATGGCGTAATATCCCCAATTGTGGATTCAGGCAGATTTATACCGGTAATGAAGCCTTTGGAATCACTTATTTCGCCTGTATATTCAATCAGTTTCCAATCATTGTCATCGCCATTGGCTCCGTATTTAACATGTCCTAATACGTTTCCAGGCTCATCGGTATTTACGTAATCAGCAAAGTGACTCATATTTACCGGGAATTGATATCCATCAAGATGAACCCAGTTGACGCGTTTGTCTGCCTTATTGCAGCTTGTCACGATAAGAAAGAGTATAGCTATAGCCACATAATATACATATTTCATAATAAATCCCTAATTCTTTAAATATTCATATGCAATTTCTGTCAATTGGTTTTTTAATTGGTTTATCTTCATTATTTGACTAAGTTGTAATTGGTTATCTCAACGTTTAACAATATTTGCATTAATGATATTGACAAATTCAGACATTCAAAAAATATTTGCAAAGTGATATGGAGGAAATTATGGAAATAATGGAATTACTCAATAGTGTAATGGACAAGCTAAAGAAAGTGGGCGGGGTTGAGCTCTCTTTTGGCAATTCCCAAACTGTTGGCGACCTCACAATTATCCCTGTAGCCAGAGTGATGTACGGCTTTGGTGGAGGCAGTGGTCCCGCCGGAGGCAGAAGAAGAAGAAAGAAAGAGAAAGTGCACAGCATTGACGACACCAGTGAAGAGATGATTGAATCCGAACATCAGGAACAACCGGAAACACCCAAAAAAGAAGAAATGGGAATGGGTGGTGGCGGTGGCATGAAGACAGTTCCGGTCGGCATCTTCGTCTTTAAAGGCGACAAGGTTAGATTCTATCCTGTGCTCTCATTTAAAGAAACAGGAATTGCCATAGCCATTATCTTTGTGATGCTCTGGAAACTATTCACAAGTAAATAAAATAATTGAGCGAGGAACTTTAATGATTTATACAGATAAAATTCTGGAAAGACTGCCACGTAAATTTATCGACCCGGCTTTGGACATTACTAATTGGGAAGATGTAAAAAGCGAAATGGAAAAGCTGACAGGAAGGACTCCAACTTCTGCTGTTGAGCTTCTTACTCTTTTGGAACATGCTTCCGAGCTATCCAAAGCTTTGTCGGATGAGCTGTCCTGGCGCTATATCAGAATGACAGTGGATGCTGATAAAGAAGAACTGGCTGAAGCATATAACGACTATAATGCCGATGTATTTGCTCCTTGTGAGCCATACCGGTTCAAGCTTCAGCAGATATTCTATGACAGTCCTTTCCGGAGTGAGCTGCCGGCAGATCAATACAAACACATGGAAACCATCATTGCCAACGAAATTGAGCTTTTTATCGAAGAAAATATCTCTCTGAAAGTAAAAGAACTGGAACTGGCAAGCCAGTATGGAGCAATTTGTAGTAAGATGTCCGTTTTCTTTGATGGAAAAGACCTGACTCCATCTCAACTGGCAGTATATCTGCGAGACCAGGACAGAAGTAAAAGGGAACAAGCCTGGCGTCTTTTAATCAAATGTTATGCTGATAAACAGGATGAACTGGATATACTATTTGACGACCTCAAAGATCTGCGGATAAAAATATCTCAGAACGCCGGCTTTGACAATTACCGTAACTATATGCACAGAGCATTGGGACGTTTTTCCTATGAACCTTATGATTTGTATAAATTTCATAATGCTGTGGAAAAGGTAGTTGTTCCTTTTTGTGAAGAACTCAATAAGCACCGCAAAGACATATTAAAGGTTGATACTCTGCGTTTCTGGGATACATACGTTGATTTGGATGGTAAGAAACTCAAGCCTTTTGAAACTGTGGAAGAATTTGTTACCAAAGCTATCAGGATTGAGCATAAAGTTAAACCGGAATATGGCATTCAACTGGAAATGATGAATAATACTAAGCTGCTTGATTTGGAGAACCGCAAAGGCAAAGCTCCCGGTGGATACAATAGCAGTATTTATGAACTGGGTTCTTCCTTTATCTTTATGAATGCTGTGAAACTACATAGTGATGTTACCACTATTCTGCATGAAGCAGGTCATGCCATGCACAGCGCTGCTTCCAAAGATATCACCATTGATTATTACTGTAATCCGCCCAGTGAAGTAGCTGAGCTTGCTTCTATGGCAATGGAACTGCTGACTATGGACTATTGGGACGAATATTATAAAGACGAAAACGACCTGAAGAAAGCCAAACGTGATCAATTGGAAGGAACTCTCACTTTTTTACCCTGGTGTATGATTGTTGACGCTTTCCAGCATTGGATTTATCTCAATCCTGATCATACTCCCGCTGAGCGGAACGAAGCTTTTGCAGATATTCAGAGCAGATACAACTCCGGTGTTGACTGGACAGGTCTGGAAGGCTTTAGCAAGATACGCTGGATGCAGCAACTGCACATCTTTGAAGTACCTTTTTATTACATAGAATACGGTATGGCACAGCTTGGAGCTCTGGCAATCTATAAAAATTACCGTGAGAATAAGGACAAAGCTCTTAAGCAATATCAGGACTTTCTGAATCTGGGTTATTCCAAGCCGGTTAAAGAGATATACCAAACAGCCGGTATTGAATTTGACTTTTCCGAAAGCTACCTGCAGGAATTGGTTGATTTCGTAAAGGCAGAACTGGAATTATTGAAGTAGGAAAACAATAATATCAAAACAGCATGGATTCCTGCCTGCGCAGGAATGACTCATGTTAATGATAGGAAAAATATGCTCAGTATAATCAGCCATAGTAATGATGCGTGGTTCAATCTTGCCACAGAAGAATTCCTGCTCAAACATAAGCAGGCAAATTGCTTTTATTTATATCGCAACGAACCGTCCATTATTGTAGGAAAACACCAGAATACCCTATCAGAAATCAACTACGACTACGTAAAAGATAACAATATCAAAGTAGTTAGACGCATGACCGGGGGCGGGACTGTATTTCACGATATGGGTAATCTCAACTTCTGTTTTATTATGAATATCGGCGAGGAAAGCACCAATAACTTTGAAACATACACACGTCCTGTTCTGCAGGTTTTACAGGAATTGGGTCTTGATGCCAAACTGGAAGGGCGTAACGACCTGACACTGGATGGCAGGAAGTTCTCAGGCAATGCCAAACTCGTCTGGCAAGATAAAGTACTACAGCATGGCACTATCCTCTTTGCTTCTAAAATGAAAGACCTTTCACTCGCTCTAAAGGCTAATCCGCTCAAGTTTAACGATAAATCAGTCAAGTCTGTAAGCTCCAGAGTTACAAATATCTCTGAACATCTCGCCCAACCGATGGAATTGGATGAATTCATAGAACTCATTCGCTCTCATGTACACAGCCTCTATCCTGATGCTGAGGATTATGTGCTCTCTCCTGATGAAGTTTCCTTTATCAATAATCTGGTAAAGACTAAATACAGCACGTGGGAATGGAACTTTGGCACTTCTCCGAAATACAACTTTAATAAAGCTATCCGCACTGCTGCCGGTACCATTGAATTTTATCTGCAGGTAGAAAAAGGGATTATTTCATCTGTCAGTATCTTTGGTGATTTCTTTCCCAATCATGACCCTAAAGAGCTGGAACAGCTTTTGACAGGCATAACACACAGTGAGAAGGCAATTTTTTATACACTATCTCAGATAGAACTAACCCGCTGGTTTAATCATGTTACAGCAGAGGAATTATTAACAGGTTTATTCTAAAACATGCTGAACTAAATTCGAGATAACGCGCAAATATTAATAGTAATAGATTCCCCTCAGTTTCTTTCTAACACAAATTAATTTGGAAAAGGTATAATTATTGCTTTATAAGTAAAGAAATGTCTCATGGAGGTCTTTATGATACAGATTCACGTGAGCCCAATTGTTAAAGTGATTTTATTTGCTTTTCTCCTTTTTAGTATTTCCCTTAGCTACGCCCAATTTGCCGGAGGCACAGGAACAGAAGCAGACCCTTATCTGATTGCCAACGCCACTCATCTTAATAATGTGCGAAATTATTTAAATTCATGTTTTTTACAAATAGCTGATGTTGATTTAGGCGTGGCTCCCTATAATCAGGGAACCGGATGGGAAACAATCGGCACATTTATCAGTGATTTGAGTACAGCCAATATTCCATTTCAAGGCATATATGACGGCAGTGGCTTGTTAATTAATAACCTGATAATAAACAGACCGAATGATGTGGGTCAGGGTTTATTTGCCTGCACCAATGAGGCAATCATCAAAAATGTTATCCTTCTAAATGTTAATATTATTGCCGATTCTTATGGGGGAGCGGTTGCCGCATTTGCTAAAAATTCAACTTTCAATAACTGTACTATTGATGGCACGATTACAGCTCATACTAATATCGGAGGATTAATCGGCAAAACCAATAACGTAAACATATCCAACTGTTCTATCCAGGGTCAGATGAACGGAACTTATAACTATACAGGTGGTTTGGTTGGTTATTGCCAGGGCGGTTCAATAAGTTCAAGCAATGCTTACGGAAGAGTATCATGTGATTGTACAGTTGGAGGTCTGATTGGAGCCAATAGTGGAACAAACGTGACAGATTGTTATACCAATGTGGCCGTAACCGGAGCAACTATCTCAACAGACGGATATGACATTGGTGGCTTTGTGGGTGTCAATTATTATAATGCATCCAATTATGTGCGGTGCTTTGCTGTGGGCAATGTTACAGGTTCAGGGCACATGGGCGGTTTTGGCGGACATGTGGATATATCTAACCTAACCGATTGTTTTAGCAGTGGAAATGTTAGCTGGAACGCCACGGCTACTTATAGCTCCAATGGTGGCTTTATTGGTGTGGACCAGGAATGTATTATAACAAATTGTTACTCAACGGGATTAGTTAACGCCGGTAGTGGTAGTTTCGTGGGAGGCTTTATTGGTAGCAGAGAAGGCTTGGGAACTATCACCGGCAGCTATTGGAATACAGAAACATCCGGTCACACTTATTCTGATGGTGGCGTAGGAAGAACAACTGATGATATGACATATCCCTATGCTGCAAATACCTATCTCAACTGGGACTTTACCAGCGTATGGATTGCTGACGTTGAAGGAATCAATTGCGGGTATCCTTTTCTTAACGAACAAGCAATACCGAATAGTGTCTATAATCCTACCTTTTCACCAATCGGCGGTAACTATGTGGGATCAATTTTCGTAACAATTCAAACACTAACTCCTGATGCAGCAATATATTATACCGTTAACGAAACAGACCCCACTCCGCAATCATATCTTTACTCTGATCCAATACTCATTGATGCAACTACAGTAATTAAAGCAAGAGCTTACAAAGACGGATGTTTTCCAAGCGTTGTGTCAACGGCTGTCTATACTTTTAATACACCCGTTAATGACAACATAACCTTTCCTGCTGCATTATCCTGCATTGCCAATCCCAATCCGTTTAATCCGAGCACGACCATCACCTTCAATCTACCTAAAGCAGCTAAAGCAGCTTTGGATATCTATAACCTCAAGGGTCAGAAGATATGCACCCTTGCTAACGATAATTTCTCTAAGGGTGAACACAGTTTTAGATGGAATGGCAAAACAGATGATGGCATAGCTGTTCCAAGTGGAATGTATCTGTATAAATTGCAAGGAACAGGATTTGAGATAACACATAAGCTGACCTTGATGAAGTAGAGTTTATATCGTCTTAGAACTGTAGCGCACACTTATCAGCATAGCAATAAAAAGCAGAGTAGCACCGGATAGTATCGGCAGAGTGAGTCTTTCCTGTAAGAGCAGCCAACCGCCCAAAAGTGCAAACACACTTTCCAGGCAGAGAATTATGGCAGCAGCACTGGGTGCAACTTTCTTTTGAGCATGCATTTGCAGAGTATAAGCAACTCCTGCTGAGAGCAAACCGCCATATAATAATGGAAGACCGGCTTTACCTATAGACATATATATATCAGGCTTAAACAGAAAATCGGGGTCCAAGGCATAATTGTAGATAATTCCGATCATAAGACTGCTTATTGCACAAAAGCTGACCTGGGCAAACGCAATTGACAGTGTATCATACTTCCTTGTGTATTGGTCAACCAATTGCACATGCCAGGCAAAGAAGACAGCGCTGACCAGCACAAACAGATTTCCCATGGAAACATTAATATCCTGTTTAACATTCATCAGATAGAGCCCCGTCACTGCCAGGATAACTGCTATCCAGACAGTTCTGCCTATAAGCTGTTTTCGGAAAATGCCGATAATTGGTACAAAGACGATATAAAGTCCTGTGATGAAACCGGCATTGCCGGCTGTAGTCCAGACCATGCCGATTTGCTGAAAAGCTGAAGCAATGGTTAATGTTATCGCCAGCAACCACGGGAAAGGCTTAATAAGCATAGTTCTTTTATTTTTGAGTACAAATAAACCTACTACTATGGCACCTAAAGCAAACCTGAGCCCATTAAACAGCATCGGGTCAATGGATTCCATGCCTTGCCGTTGTGCCACAAAAGCAAATCCCCAGATAGCGGCAGTAAGAAGCAGCAGAGCTTCTGAAGCAAGACTTTTCATCGTCTGTAGTCCATCATAGTGATAATTCCTTTTGACATAACATCCGATAGTAGATAGTTAGTTATGTGTCAGTTTGTCAAGTAGATTAGCAGATTTGCTTTAGTAGGTTACCTACCTCAGGTGACCAAAGTATATTTTAAGGAGTCAGGATGAGTTGGTTTAGATCAAATGAAAAGATTACTACTGATAAAGAATACAGAGTTGTGATAATTAACAAGGGTCCATATATTGTCAAAGGCGGTCTGCCCATCAATAGAGTACAGGTTGTGTTTGATTCCATGGGCAATCCGATAGATTATAAAGTTGTGGAAACTTATCCGGAAAAACCTGTGTATAGTCTATGCCGGTGCGGTAAGTCCAAAGCCAGACCCTTTTGCGATAGCACTCATAATTCGATTATGTTCACAGGCAGAGAAACAGCCAGCCGTGAACCATTTTCGCAAACAGCACGTAAACTGGTGGGACGCAATCTGATATTACTTGATGCAGAAGAGCTCTGTATGGGCATTGGTTTTTGCCATAGAGCCGGCGGTACCTGGGTTTTAACCCGCTGGTCAGACAATCCGGAAAAGCGTGATCTTGCTATCGAAGAAGCCGGATTATGCCCTTCCGGCAGATTAGTCGCTTGTGATAAAGATACAGAAGAACCTATCGAACCAAATTTTGAACCTTCCATCAGCGTCATTGATGATGAACGTGTTTCTGCCAATTACCCCATCTGGCTAAAAGGCGGTATCCCGGTAGAATCGCAGGACGGTTCGCTTTATGAAATCAGATACAGAGTTACTTTATGCAGTTGCGGTCACTCCAGCAACAAACCTTTCTGCGACGGCAGACATTATTATGCCGATTCCAGGCTGGATTGATTGTGCGTTGCTTCCAGAGTTCCAATGCTCTCGCCAGAGAGATTACGGCTTAAACAATAACACATGATTCTAATGCATACCATAATTGCTCTTGGTACTCTTTCCATTTCCATTATTGATTGCCAGTATCTATATCATAGACTTCTTGTTTAACACAGAGGTTTTACAGAGAATCTGCAGGGAGTCATTGGGGACTAAAGTCCCTGTAGACTCCCTGATGACTCCCTGCAGACCCCTACCGTCAAATAATAGATAAAAGAGAAATAGTAGGGACAGATATAGAGTCTTGAAATGGGTTGATTTGTGCCTGTCCGTTTTGCAATAGACAATTAGCAATACGTAAGAAATTGTTCTAAAGATTATCTTTTAGGCGCAGTTTTAATTAAAAGGATTGGGGTAATTACCAAAGAATTGGTTGATTGGAGGTTCGGCAGTATGCTTAATATTGGTTTTCCTATGATTAACTTCAGTAGAAGTAATAGTTTTCTTTGTCGTTTCATCCACTTGAGTCATCGTGTCCCAATTCAGGTTTAGAATATTCTTGCCATTGATAATCCTGAAAATGCAACTTCTATACTCCTGGTTCGGAGATTCAATTGTGACTTCCATAGTGTCAGAGAAAACAAAATCCCTTATTTCATTACCCTGCTCATCTAAAACTTTAACCGGCACATTACAATACAGGCGGGGAAAAGGTATAATATTTTCTGTAAATAGTTCTCCATTTACATCGGTTAAATAGTGAGATTGTTCCATGTTAAATTCGCAAAGTATATACGGGTAGCATCTATCAGAAAAAACGACTTCTTCGCCATTATAATATTTGATTTCTGCTTTATAGACTCCATCTCTGACTAAAATACCTTCATCATCTTTACCATCCCAGCTTACATGATAATTTCCATGAATTTGCGTAGTGTCGATAATTGTCCTGATGGGCCGGTTAAAAAAGTCATATATCCGCAAATTTACTTTGTAGTCTCCCTCTATGTAATATGCAAAAGTAGTATATGAGCGATGATTTGTATTTGCATAGAAGTCGTTACCCGTGCCGTTATAGTTATTTTGATTAATGGTAATCCTATAACCTTGTAAGGGATTATCGGAGTTATCAACAAGCTTTAACCTGATAGAAAAGGGATCATTATCGTCAGGCTTAGTAGAATTGCTACAGGATAACAGAATGGTCAGAAGTAATAATAAACCAATAATCCTCATCATACATCTCCCTATCTAACAAACATAATTAGTAATAAAATTCGAGAAGCAATTTCATATTTGCCTATAGAGATAATTCTGTCAAGCGTCTATTTTGCTTGACAAAAAGAGGTGATATCAGCTTCTTGAAATTCCTTGTGGGTGATTAGCTCAGTTGGTTAGAGCGCTACGTTGACATCGTAGAGGTCACTGGTTCGAATCCAGTATCTCCCACCATTTCTTTTATTGTGGAACGGACAATCATGTCCGTTTGTTTTTTCTTTCACAGACAAGAGTGTCTGTGCTACAAGACAGAGGGTGATTAGCTCAGTTGGTTAGAGCACTACGTTCACATCGTAGGGGTCACTGGTTCGAGTCCAGTATCACCCACCACTACTATCAAACTCTAACGTTATCCCCAAAAACTAAGTGCTCACAATTGAAATTAGCTATGAATAAAGTGCCAATGCTATTTATTGTTCAGTTTGCTTATTAGTGTATCAAATTCGGTTTTATTCTTGTATTCAATAATGACTTTGCCTTTGTTACCGTTGTCTTTGATTTTGGTATTGAAATTCAGGTGTGAAGAAAGCTGTTTTTCCAAAGAGGCAATCATCAGATTCTTCGCCGGTTTATTTGCTTTGGAAATTGCTCTTTCCGGGAAGTTCTTTGATTGTTCTTCTGCCTGACGCACAGACAACGCTTTAGAAATAATATATTCAGCAAAGGTAAACTGGTATTCTTGCTCTACGGTCAGAATAGCTCTGGCATGACCGGAAGAAAGCTGACCTGTAACAATCATATGCTGGATTTGGTCAGAGAGTTTTAACAATCTCAGAGCATTGGTAATAGTAGTTCTGTCTTTTCCCATAATTTCAGAAATCTGAACATGAGTCATCTGAAAATCTGTGATAAGTTGTTGGTAAGCATGTGATTCTTCTATAGCGTTGAGATTCTCTCTCTGAATGTTTTCAATGATAGCAAGCTGAAGCTGTTCTTTTTGAGAAACACTGCGCACAATCACAGGCACATTGGCAAGACCAGCCAGCTTAGCAGCTTCCAGTCTGCGTTCTCCTGCTATCAGTTCATATTCACTGTCAGCAGTTTTGGTAACAATAATAGGTTGGATGATACCGTTCTCTTTGATTGATTCTGCCAGTTCTTTGAGTTTATCCATGTCAAAGTTCTTGCGGGGTTGGTAACGGTTAGGTAAAATCCTGCCGATGGGAACAGTTGTAATCCCTGTATCGGGGTGTTCCTGCTCGTCTATGTCGTGAATCAGCGCTTCCAGTCCTCTGCCTAATCTATCATTCATTTTGATATCCTTTAACGTTCTATTACTTCCCGGGCAAGAGCAAGATAATTGAATGCACCGGGAGATTTGATGTCATAAAGAAATATGGGTTTGCCATATCCGGGAGCTTCGGAAAGCTTTACATTACGGGTTATGATAGTATTAAAGACCTTTTCTTTGAAATAGCGGCGGACTTCTTTAGCCACCTGCATAGAGAGATTGAGCCTCTTGTCAAACATGGTCAGCAGAACACCCAAAACATTCAAAGACGGATTGAGGCTTTTCTGGATAAGGCGAATTGTAGTAAGTAGCTGACTAACTCCTTCCAGAGCATAATACTCACACTGGATGGGGATGATTACGTCTGAACAGGCAGTCAGTGCATTCACTGTAAGCAGCCCCAAAGAAGGGGGACAGTCTATCAGAATGAAATCATATTTATCGAGAATTGGCTTTAACGCTTCTTTGAGTTTATATTCACGGGCAAATTCCTGCACAAGCTCAATTTCTGCACCGGTCAGGTTGATATTGCCCGGAATGCAATCAAGGTTATCTGTGCTGGTTTTAACAATGGTTTCTTCAATGGTGACACGCTTAATCAGAGCATCATAGATCTGAAATTTGAGGTTTTCTTTATCCAAACCCACCCCGCTGGTGGCATTTCCCTGAGGGTCACAATCAATCAGAAGGGTTCTTTTTTCCAGTATTGCCAATGCAGCAGACAGATTGACTGCAGAAGTGGTTTTTCCCACTCCGCCTTTCTGATTGACAATGGTTATTACTTTTCCCATATTTTATCCAAGTTTCCTATGCGTTAAATATTGTTCCAGGCTATTGCGCGGTACATTGATAATCTGCCTGCAGCCAAGTTCTTTGAGGCTGACATCAGTAACAGTAATATTTCGAAAGACAGTCACATCCTCAGCCTGATGCGCCTTGTAAAACACTGCCCTACCACCTGGTCTGAGCAATTTATAAAGTGGTTCGATAAAGCTTTCTTCCAGTCTGACCGACCGGCAGAAAACATAGTCAAAACGTTTGCCGGAAAAGACTTTGGTATAGTCTTCTATGCGTGCCCAAACTGCAGAGCAGTTCTCAAGCTCAAGCTTGGTAACCATCTCCTGCATACAACGGACTTTCTTGCCGACTGAATCCAGCAAAATCATCTGCATTTCAGGAAAGACCAGCCTGAGGGGTATTCCGGGCAAGCCACCCCCTGAACCAAAGTCCAGAGCGTCTCCAGCTTCCAAGTCCATACATTTTATTACAAGCAGACTGTCAAGGAAATGGTAAAGCCAATAGTCTTCTTTCGGCATTTGGCGGGAAACCATATTAACCATCTGATTTTGTGTAAAAAGTAAGTCCAGATATTGCTCGAAAAGAGGAAGAAGCTCTACTGCTTTAGCAGGCAGATATTGCTTTAGAAAGTCAGCAAATAAATCTTTATTTGTTTTCATCATAACCTAATCATTAACGATTGACGCAGCATTGGAATGCTACGCTACTTCCATTCTAAAGAATGGGATACATCCACCTTTCCACCTTATCACTTTATCACCTTATCACCTTGAGGAAGCTGCCTGACCATCGCTTTAATCAGGAAAGAGCTATCGCCGGACATCTTTCTCAGCTCTGCAATAGCTTCCGGAGTATTCATGGCTTTGAGACTGCGGGTAGCAAGGTAACGATATTTCTCAGTATGGTGAGTGAGCCAGGGTCTGATTAAATCCAGAGCTTTGGTAGTCTTAAAAGAACCCAGGCAGGAGAGTGAAGCAGGGATATACATATTCTGCTTGAGAAAAACAGAGATGGAATCAACAGCTAAGCTATCTTTCGTTCCTGAGATTAATGCCATAGCGTTCTTTACTTTCAGTGAATCAGCATCATGCAAAACTGCATATAGACTTGTCTGCATCAGTTTGGACTGTTTGGTCAGCTCTTCCAAAGCACGGTATTCCAAGCCTGAATCAGTTGCCATCTTTTCTTTAAGCACATAAGGTACTGCTTCTTTATCCCTTTTCAGCAAGTATTCACGTGCCAGCTTAACACTTTTAGTAGCAGAACCAACTTCCCATTCAGCAGCCATGGCAAAGAGTTTATCTATTGAAGCCAGACTATCCACATCAGCAGTTGATTGTTCCGCCAGTTCTTCCATCTTGGTTTGAGGAGCGATATTCAGTTCCAAGTCCTGTCCAATGCCATAAGTGCCTTGCTGCCAGGTTTTGTTATCTGCCTTAGTGCTATCGGGATAGCTATCTTTACCTCCACCATCTAAGAAGAGACCAAGACCGGCTGTCTCTCTAGCTGCATTGGCATATCCGTAATTGGAAGTGCTTCTCTTTTCATAACTGTCATTGCCTTCACTATCCACAAAGATGCCGACAGAATTGGTTAATCCAAGTCCATTGCCTCCTTCTATGGAATACTCGTCATTGCCTTTTTTATCAACAAAGACGCCGACCGACCAGTCATGCCCGTTACCCTGACCCGGACCGTGTTTGGAATAATAATGGTCCTCTCCTTCCATATCGATTAAAGCGCCATTGGCAAGATGGATACCGCTACCCTGTGGATAATAGACTGCGTCGTAATAATCATTGCCTTTTTCATCAAACAAAGCGCCGATAGCATACCAATAAGCCACACCCTGGGCATAAACTCCACCGCTGTAACGGTCATTACCTTCGCCATCATAGAGAATACCAATGCCGCCAGCCAGATCAGGACGCATGCCAAAGCCAAAACCCTGTGCCATACTTCTGTAGTCAAATGGAGCAAGTGGAGTATGCAAATACTTGCCACCGGTATAATATACATCGTTGCCTTTGCCATCTAAAAGCAAGCCAAGCCCTTTAGTGCCACCCATACCCTGGGCAAATTCTGTGGCAGTGTATGTATCATTGCCTGCATTATCCTGTAGTATAGACACCCCAAACATAGCAGCACCCTGAGTAAACAGACCCCCGATATATGTATCGTTGCCTTTATCATCAATATTAGCCTGGTAGCCATATCGGGCTGATAAAGAAAAATCTCCACCAGAATACAAATCATCACCTTCAAAATCATGGAGATAGCCATATCCATTGAGAACAGATAACTCCCTACCAATATCCTTATTACGGTAAACATCATCTCCTTTTTGGTCAATTACAATATAAAAAGGATGCTTATTATCAGCATATAATGCACATTCATAGACATCATTACCACCTGGTTCAATTATTAAACAGGGTGGTGATTGAAGTAGTCTTTTACTATTATTATAATTATCGTTACCAGTTCCTCCGATTATCATAGTACCATATTTAGACTTGTGGTATATTGGCTTTTTATTGGTAAAATCAAATTCTTTGACCTGCTTTTCATAAATTCTGCATAAAGCCTGGAATATCATCCATCGTTCCATGTCATAGTTAATATCTCTTAAAAGCTTAACACCGTCTTCTGTGCTTATATTTGTCTTAATATCAGGAAAGTTGGTTTTGTAAAATGGCTTGTATTCCAGTGAATCATCACTTTCCTGCCATAATTGGTAAAGAAAGCAATTCAAACTATCAAGCTTCTCAAGATAGTCTTCTTGCTCTCGTTGAGTCTTGTTATATCTATAACAAAAGTCGAATATAAATTCAGCATTAGAAAATAACTGTTTCGTGGTATTGACCGGCTTGTAAAATGAACCGGAAAAATGAAGGGGGTTTCCACAAACACTTACCTCAGAATCATACTCGTTAAAATCATCACATTTTAAAAACAAACATTTTAGCATATCATGCAAAAAAGTACCGTGATAGTCTGTGTGATTATATTCCCCTGAACTTGAGGGATATTGAGCACTTGAGTATTTTTCAATCTTATCTTTTAAATAATCCAACACCCTGATAAATTCCCAGGGATTATTAAGAGCAACCACCTGACAGGGAAGTTTAAACTTAGTTGTGGGGTCCCAGTCTTTGAGAAAGTTTACATCGGTGGAATCGAAATCAGCAGAATTGAGCATTTGCACAAGTTGATGTTGTTCGGCAGGACTCAATATCTCTGCCTGAAGAAAAGAAACAGATAAAATGGTAAACAGGGCCAGGGGCAGGCATATTTTTCTTACGATATCCAACTATAACTCCCATCTTAATATACAATAAACAATAATTCTATAGACCGTTACCGGCCCTTTTACACGTGCCCTGGATAGGACATAGATTACCCTGAGATAACCCAACGGCGTAGGGTTATCGTTGCTTTATCTACGGGTAATCTGCGAGTCGTGTAAAAGGGTCTTTCTATGCTTAGATTATCAAAGCCGATTCAGACGAAGAGGTTTTTCTTGTCAATTAATCTGTTAAGAAATATATTGTTTTGGCATTGTTTTGGCTTAAGACAAATACAGGTTGAGACAAAGAATCACAAAATTGAATTGAGGATAGGTTTATGAGTATCAGAAGCAGGATTATCATTCTGATAAACGGCATGGCGCTGATATTCCTGATTTTAATACTTGTTTGCAGCAGATTGATTATCAATTCATCTTTCAAAGCATTAGAGATTAATACAATTAAAAACAAGGTCGATTGGGTCAAGGTTTCGATTGATAATCTGGGAAAAAGCCTTGAACCAATATCTCATGACTGGGCTTTCTGGGATGACACCTACAATTTTGTAAGTAACTATAACGAACAGTATGTCAAATCCAATATTACCAACGAAACATTCACAAATTACGGACTTAATGTCTTCGTTGTTTACGACAAAAACTATAAGCTTTTTTTTGGCAAACAGTTTAGTAAAGAGTCTGAGACAATAGAAGATATATCTGTTGATCTGGAATTTGCCCTTACGCAGATAAAAGCGATTGCTGATACGATGAAGACATTAGCGCCGGCTTCAGGGATAATCAAGACCTCAAATTTCCCCATGTCGTTTGGAATTTGTCCTATTCTCAAGAGTGATTTATCAGGTCCGTCCGTTGGTTTTTTACTGATGGGCAGATTTCTGGAACCGGATTATCTAGACACTTTGACTGATGCCAGAAATATGAATCTGCAAACCTGGGCTATTCTGCCAAGCCATTCATTGCCTGAAATTGCCAGGGATGTAGTGCGCAGTAATGACCCCAGCCAGTTAATCAACTTCTTGCCCAAAAACCAGATTGCCGGATGGGGAAGCATTTTTGATATAAATGACAATCCTGTCTTTCTTTTCCGAGTATTAGCCCAAAGAGAAGCTACGATGGTGGGCAATTCTCTGTCATTATGGATAATGTTACTCTTTATGCTTTCAATTTTATGCCTGAGTTTTTTGATTTACCGGCTTCTTGATAAATATCTGATAAACAGGTTACTACATGTGCAGAATCAGGTCAATATCATTGCAGCCGACCATAAACACAAAGGTCTGATTGATGTGAAAGGTGATGATGAAATCAGCGCTGTCTCAAACAAAATAAACAATATGATTATGGCTCTGCAGAAAGCCATGGTTGTAAAGAATGAATTCCTCACATATATGAGCCACGAAATCAGAACTCCTTTGAATGGCATTATCGGAATGAGTAATCTTTTGGCTCGAACACCTATGGATAATGAACAACTTGATTATACAAAATCCATTTTAATCAGTGGAGAATCTTTATTAACCTTGATTAACAGCATTCTGGATTTCTCTAAACTTGAATATTACAGTAATGAACTTGAAAAGCGTGATTTTAATTTTCGGCAATGTGTGGAAAGCGTTTTTACGATTCTCAGCGGAAAAGCCATTGAGAAAAACCTGTTTTTGCAGTATGAAATCAAGAGTGATATTCCCAAACTGGTCAGTGGTGACGAAATGAGATTAAAACAGATACTGCTCAATCTCGTAGGAAATGCTGTCAAATTTACACCTAAAGGTCATGTCAAACTGACAGTTTGCCCCGCCAGAGAAAAGAACTATTTAAATTGGGTTCTAACCGATACCGGAGTAGGCATCGAAAAAGATAGAATCGGCAATATTTTTGATCCTTTTGTCCAATCAGATGCATCCAATACACGAGTATATGGTGGTTCAGGATTGGGATTGGCTATTACAAAGAAACTCATCGAGATGATGAGCGGTACAATCAATGTGGATAGCATGCCGGGAAAAGGCACAATCTTTCGGTTCACTACTTTTCTGGAGAATGCATCTGAGATTAAAACTGATCAGGCTGATATATCATGTGTAATGGGATTTGGTAATAACCTCTCAAATACAATTATCAAGGAAACCAATAAATTAGAAGATGCTAACGGTAAAAGACAATTAATCGACTCTATCAATAAAATCGGAGATCAATATCCGATGAGTATTCTGGTGGTCGAGGATAACAGAATCAATCTGAAACTGATAATTATGATGCTCAAAAAACTTGGATATGAACCATTTACTGCTGAAAATGGTGTACAAGCACTGGATGTATTAAAGCAGCAAAGAATAAATCTGATCTTTCTCGATATACAAATGCCTCTGATGGACGGGTATCAGGTAACAGAATCTATTATCAAGGACCCGGCTACCTATGGAAAACCGATTATCATCGCTCTCACTGCAAATGCAATGGCTGAAGACAAAGCAAGATGTCTGGAAATAGGTATGCAGGATTATTTGGCTAAACCTGTTTCAGTTGAAGGTATACACGCAAAGATTACTGCATTTTATCCGCTTATCGTCATTGCTGAAAAGACAAAATAGAAATACTGTCCTGGCATTGGCATTTTTCTTGCATTGTAAATCAATATGTTTTGCTTGACAGACGGTATGTAAACCAAAAAAGTGATTAAAATCATATTGATTTAATATACCCATTTTCATAGAGATATTTTTGAATTAAAAAATAGCACTAAGACGCTTCGAGAAAGGAGATTTTATGCGTAATAACAATTTTAAGCTTTTAATTCTGGTTTGTATGCTGATATTTATCTCATTGGGTTGGAGTGTAGTCGCTGACTACACCTTTACCAGCGCTACAGGTACATATTCAGAAATTAGCGGTGGAACAATCCACGGAACCAGCACTAATAATGAAGAAGTTTTTAATGCTGTTCCAATCGGATTTGACTTCATTTATAATGCACAGCCGTACACCGCTGTCAGCATATCCTGTAATGGTTTTATTGCAATGGGATCAACAGTAACAACTTCAAATACACCCTTAAGTACCGGTGCTACAAATAATGTTGTTGCAGCAATGACCAGGGATTTGATTTCACGTTCTGATGGCTCTCTGAAGTCTCTCCTTTCCGGAACTGCACCCAACCGTATATTCACTATTCAATGGAAAAACTATCGACGCAATACCGGAACTGCGGCAAATGATACACTTAATTTCCAGATTCAATTGCATGAAACCAGCAATGGTTATCAGAATGTAATAAAATTTGCTTATGGCTATTTTAAAGCGGCAAATTCAGGTACAGCAGCAAATGTACAATGCGGATTAAGGGGTGCTGCTAATACAGACTTTAATAATAGGACTACCACCACCAGCTGGACAGCCACCACTCTCGGTTTGGTTAATACAGCCACCTGTACCATGAACAACACTATCGTACCCCCTAATGGACTTGTTTTCAACTGGGTAGTTTCAGCTGACCCACCACCTCCACCTCAATTAATTTCTCCGGTAAATAACTCAACTTTTATCGGGCAATCTGCATTGTTACATTGGGTTTCTGATGGCGGTGCACCAACCGGATATAAAGTCTATTTTGGCACAAACAACCCACCTACCAATATAGCAAATGGTACAATAACTACCGCTCTTTCATATGATCCTAATCCTGATTTGTCTTTCAATACTGTATATTTCTGGAAAGTTATTGCTTTCAATCCCTCTGGAGATGGTCTATCCTCCCCTGTTTGGTCTTTTACTACGATGCCTGTCGATACGGTATACACTTTCCCTTACTCTCAAACCTGGGACTCAGTTACTGCACCGAATGTATACCCGGCATGGACTGTTATTAATGCTAATAATGATGCTTATACATGGGCAACTTCAACCACAGGTTATTCTTCAGCTCCAAACACAGTCCGTTGTACTGCCAGTGCTACTTTGCCAATGGATGACTGGTTAGTATCTCCACCTCTTCAACTGGTTGCCGGAACTTTCTATCAGTTTGAGTTCAAATGTAAAGCCCATAATGTGAACTTTCCGGAGAAACTGGAGATGAAGATTGGCACAGCAAAAACTGTTGAGGCAATGACTACACAAATCTATAACAATGTAAATTTAGTAAATACAGGCTATCTGGTTGAATATGCTTATTTTGTTCCTGCAACCAGTGGAACCTATTACGCCGGATTTCATGGATACAGCAATGCTAATACATACTTTATATATCTGGACGATTTATCTATTACTTCAATCATTCCTGTATTCAATCCTCCTCAAAATCTTACTGCAGCAACCGGCAATGGAACTGTTATTCTGAATTGGCAGACTCCTGCAGATCGACGTTTATCGGGTTATAATATTTACAGAGATGGTGTTTTATTAAATCCTACTTTGATTTCAGCAACGACATATATTGATAATACAGCTATTATTGGTACTTCATATGAATATTATGCTGTCGCTGTATATGTAAATCCAACTGGTGTATCTACCCACTCCAATACTGTTACCATGACCCCTGTTTTTAATCCGCCTGTTAGTTTTCAGGCAACCGGCGGTATTAACATTGTCAATATGTCATGGACAGCACCAACAGGTATTGCCCCCAATGGTTATAAAGTATATCGCGATGCAATATCTTTAACTCCAACCCCGATTACTGCTTTAATTTACACTGACAATACTGGTACACCCGGTCAAACATATGCTTATAATGCCACAGCAATCTATGCTAGTGGAGAATCTTTACCATCTAATACTATTAATACCGGTCCTGTCCCTCCGGTTAATCCGCCAGCGGATTTGACTGCGACGGTTGTTAGCCCCAATGTTATCCTCAACTGGGCTACTCCTCCCGCTCGTCCTGCTTCTGATAAGATCCGTCAAAATCATTTAACCCGTGACTTATTGGGCTTCAGAGTATATCGTAACAGCGTTTTAATCAGCGCTATCAACGATGCTGAGGTACTCACTTATACTGACAGAAACCTGATGCCGAACACATATAATTATACCGTAAGTGCTCTGTATACCGTAGGTGAATCAATTCAGACTGAACCTGTTCCTGCAACTGTTCTGCCTGTTTTCAACCCACCTTTGAATTTAGTAGCAACAGACGGATTAACCACAATTTCTGTCAGGTGGTCACCACCTTCACCCATACTTGGCAATCTTAGCGGATACAGACTTTTCCGCGACGGAGCTGCTCTCGGACATGGCTTGATTGCAGATACTCTTTATAACGACTCAGCAATAGTTTCAGGCACTGTTTATACATATTTTGCCAAAGCTGTATATAATAATCCTGCCGGCGAATCAGTTCCATCAAACAGTGATACAGCTACCGGTGGAGAACCACTCAACCCTGTTTATAACTTACAATCTTCTGTTGATCAGGATAATGTATCTTTGACCTGGACCCCACCCGGAGGACCTATTTTACAGGACTGGATACATTATGATAACACCTTGAATTCTCACTTTATTGGTAATAATGGTGTTGTTAATTTTGATATTGCTGCCCGTTTTACTCAAACTGAATTAGATGGTATTTCTGACCGCTATTTGACTAAAGTGCGCTTTTTCCCGGGTTCTGCGAGCTGCATATATACTGTTAAAATTTATACCGGTGGTACTTCTTTAACCAACCCCGGATTCCTTGCCGATACTGTCCTGGTTCAGAATCCTGTTATTAATGCCTGGAATGTGGTTACTCTCCATGCTCCGATTCCGATACCTGCAGCGGGAGATTTGCGTATTGCGGTTAATTGCAATGCCACAGCCGGCAATCCTGCCGGTAGTGATGATGGTCCTTCCAATCCATATAAAGGCAATGTAATATTTATAAACAATGAATGGACGATATTAACCTTAATAACTAATCCACCTTTGGATTACAACTGGAATATCGAAGGATTCGTTGTTAACTTCATCGGCAGAGACGACCCCATCATTCTTTCGAATTCAATCGAACCGGTAAGACACCAAATCCCCACATCCACCCCGTTAACCGCGATTGTTAGTCCCCGTAGTATGAAAGAAGAATCTGCTAAAGATGATACCCGTCCATTAACAGGCTACATAGTTTACCGTAATGGTCTTCCTATCGCTACTATCCCGGAAATCACGACATCTCATTACACTGACTCCGGTTTGCCGAATGGAACATACACATATACCGTTACAGCCCTATATACTAATGGTGAATCTGCTCCATGTGCTCCCATTAACGTAACGGTTAATGTAACCGTAATACCGATTGCTATCAACGAAGGATTTGAGACCTATGATAACTTTGCTTTAACATTCGGTAACTGGATGCTAAGAGATTTGGACAATAGCCCCACTACAGGTATTCAAAATGTTACTTTCCCAAATTCCGGAAGTCCGATAGCATTTATGGTCTTTAACCCGAGTGCAACCACCCCACCCATGACAACCCTTACCCCTCATACCGGACAGAAAATAGCTGCCAGCTTTGCAGCAAATACTCCCCCCAATAATGACTATTTGATGACTCAGCGTATGAGATTGGGTACTGAGAATTCAATTTCTCTCTGGGTAAAATCCTTCTCAGATCAATATGGTCTAGAGAGATTTAAAGTCGGATTATCTGAAAATGAAGACCCAACTCCAATTACTTTCACCTGGTTATCAGGTCCAAATTATATCGAAGCTTCTACTGAATGGACTATCTACACTTACCAGGTACCAACTTCATTTAATGCTCACATCGTACGTTTCGGTATCAAATGCGAATCCAATGATGCCTTTATCTTTATGGTTGATGACGTGATTGTCAGAGGATACAATATTAATCTTACTGATAATGACGATGAAGTGGTCCCTGTTAGTGCAACAGGATTACTTGGCAACTATCCCAATCCTTTCAATCCTCAGACTGAGATTTCTTATGACATGAAGAATGACGAGCAAGTTTCTATCGAGATTTTCAACGTGAAGGGAGAAAAGATTAAGACATTGGTTAATACCAAAGTCAAAGCCGGTAATCATAAAGTAACATGGTTAGGCGACGACGAATACGGCAAGAATGTTACCAGCGGCGTATATTTCTACAGGATGAAATCCGGAAAGTATTCTGCTTCCAAGAAAATGATTCTTCTTAAATAAACATTCTTGCAATAGATAAACCCACATTTCCAAGACGCTACCCAACAGGTAGCGTCTTTTTTTTGTATTTTAATCCTACCTTCTAAACAGGATGTATAGCGAACTGCTTAGCAATATACCGTTTTCACTCGCGCTCTGGTCCGGATATTTCTTTTTTTCTCCTTATCTAATGCTCATTCATCTTTCATCTTGCTCTCAGTGATCTTAACTTGCACTTAAGACACCCACATGACACCCACATGACACTCACATGACTCCCCTATGAACACGGGGGAATCACGGGGGTGTCACGGCGGAGTCACCCACGTATGTTATGTACAATCTAAGATCACTTAGAGAAAGATTAACATGGAATGAAAGAAGAGGAAAGGATAACTGAATGAAAGGCATAGTAAGTGAATTATTGGGTTGACAGTAATTCTAAAAAGAAAATTGCTTGTGAAATAACCGCAAGATGAAATGAGAAATACCTGAAACAAGGAATAAAGTCATGGAAAAAAAGAACAAAACCAATGCATATCTGGCAAAACATTATAAGCAATTATGGTTTGTAATCTTGTTATCAGTAATTCTTACTGCGGGATTCCAGTTACTGAGCTATCTTCCATTCATTCAGGATATTGAAGATAAAGCTCTGGACTACAAGTTTAAACTTACGCCAATTCCTGCCCGGGCTGATACGAATATTGTTCTTTTGGCAATAGATGCAGGAACCTTGAAGTATGCTCAGCAGTTCAAGCAAGGTTGGCCCTTTCCGCGTGAATTCTATGCTCTTGTGACTGAATATTTAAGCAGGCAGGGTGCAAAGTCCATCATTTTCGATATGCAATTTTACGAGCCTGATTTTGACAGAGCAGACATCAATTCCGAAGAAAGCGATATGAACTTTGCAGATGCAATGCAAAAATCCGGCAATGTGGTGATTGGTACTCAGTTTGTACCTGATGCGACCTCCATTCCTGAAGACCTGAGTAAGCAAACACTGTCCGTGAGTAATGTTAATATGCTCAGATTACCCTACTGGCAGGGCGTAGAAGCTCCCATCCCTATGTTTCTCAGCTCTGCGGGCAGAATCGGTATAATAAACGTGTATGAAGACAGAGAAGCCATCGTTCGCAGGATGCCTCTCATCTACAATCTGCAAAATAAGCATTACCCTAATCTGGCTTTCAGCAGTTGGCTGCTTACACATAATATCAAAACAGATTTTACAGTAGAAGGCCACAATCTGATAACAGGAAAAACTAAAATACCTCTGGATAAGAATGGTAATTTGAATCTGAACTGGTATGGCAAAGGTGATGTGGACGGAGTATTTAAGTATTTCTCTTTTGCATCTGCTCTCCAGTCTGCCGTAGCTACTATCTATCAGACCGGAAAGCCCACTCTGAGAGATGGACTATTTAAAGACAAGTATGTGATTATTGGCGCTAAAGCAGCAGGATTAATGGATTTGAAATCCACTCCATACACGTGGAGTGTGCCGGGAATGGAGATTTGGGCAACTATCCTGAGCAATCTGAATAAGCAGGATTTTGTGCATGAGGCATCTATCCTAGTGAATCTGCTCTTGAGTTTTTTGCTGATTTTCCTGACTATCCTGATGGTGACAAGGTTGAATAGCGCTGTTTCCACCGGACTTCTGATAATCATGATAATCCTTATGCTGACCGGCAGAGTCCTGCTTTTTGGATTATTCAGATTCGATGTGCAGGTGACTATTCCCTTCATTGCCATCATTGTGACCTGGATATTAATGGTTACCATCAGCTATGTGATGGAAGGCAGGCACAAGAAAGAACTGCGTATGATTTTTACGCGTTACCTGCATCCGGACCTGGTAAAGAAAATTGTTGATCAGCCGGACATGGTGCACATGGGCGGAGAAGAATACAAAGCAACTGTCATGTTTAGCGATATTTACAATTTTACCGGCTTTTCGGAGAACAAGACTCCTACAGAACTGGTCAGCTACCTGAATGAATATTTTAGTACTTTTACTAATACTATCCTGGACTTTGAAGGGTTACTGGATAAATACACCGGTGACGGTTTGATGGCTGTGTTTGGAGTACCAATAGCCAGAGACGACCATGCTCTTTTAGCCTGTAAAACCGCTTTGGCACACAGGGACTTTAGTAATGCCCTGAAAAGCAAATCAGAACTCAGTCCTTCCGACCATTTCCATATCAATACCAGACTCGGTATTCATTCCGGTGTGCTGGTAGCTGGTAATATCGGTTCAGAACGAAGAATGGAATATACCTCCATCGGAGATACTGTAAATCTTTCCGCCCGGCTGGAAGGTGTGAATAAAGTTTTCCACACCCATATCATTATCAGTGAAGGCACTTATCTTCTGGTAAAAGATGCTATGGTTTGCCGTGAACTTGACTTTCTCAGGGTAAAGGGCAAGAAAGAACCCACCCGCATTTATGAACTGGTAGCTGAAATGGAAAATGTGCCAGGCACAATCCTGTTACCGGAAGAAGATTCCCGCCTGCGCAGGAATGACGACAAATACAGTTGGATAGCACTTTATGAGGAAGCTTTGAAACATTACAGAACAGGAAACTGGCAGCCAGCTTCTGAGTTGTTTGAGACTTTGAGCAAAGAGCCATACAACGACCCTGCATCCCCTACTATGCTTGCCCGGTGCCGTCACCTGATAGCCAATCCACCTGAAACATGGGACGGAATTTATACCCTGGAAGAGAAATAATCCCTTGACTTATTCAATATCTCGCGGTTAAAGGAAACGAAAAAAGCAATATGGAGTTAAGATGAGACCTTTGATGATAGCCGGTAACTGGAAGATGAATAAAGACTTGTTTGAAACAAAGACTTTCACTCAGGGCTTAAAGGACTATGCTTATAAACACAATGATCCCGGGGTGGAAATCGTCATCGCCCCTGTCTATCCCTTCCTGATGACTGCCACTGAAATGGTGAAAGGGACTTCCATCAAAGTCGCAGCACAAGATGTAAGCATCAATGATGATGGCGCTTTCACAGGTGAAGTTTCTGCTACTATGCTGGCTTCTTTGCATCTGCCATTTTGCATTATCGGTCATTCTGAACGCAGGCAATACCATAACGAAGATGACAGATATATTAATACTAAGCTTAAACAATTGCTCAAGAATGGTATTACGCCTATCTTTTGTCTGGGTGAAAAGCTGGAAGAGCGTGAATCAGACAGGACAATAGATGTACTGAAAAGGCAACTGGAAAACGGACTTTGTGACATTACCTTATTTACCGGTAAGGAAATTGTTATTGCTTATGAACCTGTCTGGGCAATCGGAACAGGCAAAGTAGCCTCACCTGCTCAGGCGCAGGAAGCACATAATTTTATCCGTAACTGGTTAAAGGAAAATTATTCCGACAAAGTAGCTGAGACATTACAGCTTTTATATGGTGGGAGTGTTAAACCTGACAATATTAAAGAGCTGATGCTGCAACCTGATATTGACGGTGCTTTGATAGGCGGTGCCGCACTTAAACTGGAGCAATTCACTGCCATGCTGGATATTTCCGGCGAAGTCATGAAGCTAAAATAAATTATATAATACCGCCTTCGGTGGTTATTCTAATAAAGGAAAAGTAATATGTTAGACCTCAAGTTTATTCGCAACAATGTGGAACTAGTAAAACAAGCCATTAAAAACAAAAAGGAAAAAGCTGATTTAGATGAAATCCTTGCAAAAGACGACATAAGACGTAAACTGCAGTTTGACTTTGATACTCTCAAAGCAAAGCAGAATCAGGTGTCTACCGATATTGCCATGAAAAAAAAGAACAAGGAAGATGCCACTGATCTGATTAACGATATGGGCACAGTTTCCAATAACCTCAAAGATATCAGCACAGAACTTACAATAGTCGAGACTGATCTGAATGCACTCTTACTGCGTATTCCCAATATCCCACATCCTGAAGTGCCTATAGGTACGGATGAGAGCTTTAATAGATATATCCGTGAATGGGGAACTAAACCTGAAATGAGATTTACTGCCAAAGAACATTCGGAGATTGCAGCTCAAAACGGTATGCTGGATATGCTGCGAGGCTCCAAGATTACCGGCAGCGGTTTTCCTGTTTATACCGGTCTGGGTGCTAAACTGGAAAGAGCTTTAATCAATTTTATGCTGGCTTATCAGGTACAGAAGAATGGTTATGAAGAAGTAGCAGTTCCGTTTATCGTCAATAGAAAGACCATGACCGGCACAGGTCAGTTGCCCAAGCTGGAAAATGATATGTACCGCATTGACGAAGACGATTTATTTCTGATTCCGACAGCAGAAGTGCCGATTACCAATCTCTATTCCGATGAGATTCTTCCGATAAATAAGCTCCCTATCAAGCTGGTGGGCTATACTCCCTGTTTCCGCCGTGAAGCAGGTTCTTATGGCAAAGACACCAAAGGTTTACAGAGATTACATCAGTTTAATAAAGTGGAAATGGTAAGATTTGTACATCCTGATGAATCTTATGCAGTTTTGGAAGAAATGGTACTCAATGCAGAAGCCATTCTTAAAGCTCTGGGCTTGCATTATAGAGTAATCGAGCTCTGTACCGGAGATACCAGTTTTGCCAGCGCCAGAACATATGATTTGGAAGTCTGGGCACCCGGAGCAGGCAGATATCTGGAAGTTTCGTCTGTCAGTAATTTTGAAGATTTCCAGGCACGCAGAGCAGGGATACGTTTCAGAGATAACGATGGAAAGGTAAGATTTGTACATACCTTAAACGGTTCGGGGCTTGCCACTCCACGCACAATGATTGCCATAATGGAAACTTATCAGCAGGCAGATGGCAGCATAGCCATTCCAGAAGCTCTTAAACCCTGGCTGGACATTACTATTTAAGAATTAACGAAACAAGAAACTTGCGGTTGCTATTCCTTAACGGATTAGCAACCCTTTCTTTTTTATTGTAATTTCTACGCCTATGGTCAAATCTTACTTTGGCTTTCCTGAGTTCGGCTTTCCAACGTTGTGGTTCCAGAGGAATAATTGGTTGGTAATTGCTGATAAATACCTGCACATTTTTCTTGAAAATGTCCGGATGCAGCGCTTCTGCCCAAAACAGGAATAAGTGCGCAATATCTGCTTCAGGATGGGCTAATCTGACATCTTCAAAATCAACTAACCATATCTTTTTTTCAGACTGAGACCAGAGGATATTGCGGGGTTGATTATCCCAGTGACACAATACTTTATCTCCGATATGCTGAATGGAGTGAAATCTGCTAATTGCCTTTGCCAGCACGTTAATTAATTCTTCCGACCATTCCGGTACATCAAGATAGGGAATGCCCTTTAGTTTGCTCAAAATGAGAGTATTGCTTTGCTGTATTTCAATCAGTGTTGCTTTATCGGAATAGGCAGATTCATAGACAAATAGTTCATTCAAAAAAGCTCTATGACTGGCACAAACCTTTGTATAGAAAGCGCTCATGGACTTATGGTTTATACATAAACAGGTCTTTCAACGTCTGAGGATCCATCAGCTTAATCATGGATTGCCCTTCATCAATCACATTCTGAAACAAATCGAGCTTATTCTGCTGCAATGAGATTATCTTTTCTTCGACTGTACCTTTGGTAATCAGGCGAAAGACTTGTACTTTACGGGTCTGCCCGATGCGGTGGGTGCGGTCAATTGCCTGATTTTCTATCATGGGATTCCACCATGGGTCGACCAAAATAACTGTATCAGCAGCAGTAAGATTCAGACCTGTTCCACCTGTTTTGAGACTAATCAGGAATACCTTTACTCTGGGGTCATTATTAAAGCGTTCTATGTGTTTCTGTCTGTCCTTGGTCTTCCCGTCCAGATATTCATATACGATATTATCTTGATCAAAGTAGCCTCTGACTAGCATCAACATTTCCACAAACTGACTGAATACCAATATCTTATGACCGCTTTCTATAGCTTCTGTCACCAGCTCCATAAGTTGTTCTGTTTTGGCAGAAATCTCCACATCAGTCTTGATATCGGAATTTACCATGGAAGGATGATTACAAACCTGACGTAGTTTCATAAGCGCAGAGAGCACATGAATAAAGTTGATTTGCGTTGCATCTTTGACTTCAGCAGGAAAAAGGCTTTGTCTCATAGCTTCCAGTATTTGCAGATAGAGTTTTTCCTGAATCGGGTTAAGTTTACACCAACTAATCTGTTCTTGTTTATCGGGAAGCTCCAGCAGAACTTCTTTTTTAATACGTCTCAGAATAAAGGGTGCTGCCAGTCTGTTTAATCTTGCTCTTACTTCAGGCAGAGAGTCATCTGATACATATTCCTGTTTGAAACGGTTTAGAGTACCCAGATATCCTGGCATCAGGAAATCCAGAATTGACCAAAGCTCAGTTAAATCATTTTCAATAGGTGTCCCGGATAGTGCAAGCCGATAATCAGCTTTGAGTTTTTTAATAGCACCTGTCCGCTGAGCAGAGACATTTTTAATCTGTTGAGCTTCATCCAAAACTATCCATTTGAACTGGATTTTGCCCAGTTCCACAATGTCGTTGAGCACAAGTGAATATGAGACAATAAACAACCGGACATTGGGATTCTTTAGTAGTTTTATTCTTTCTTCTTTGTTCCCTTCATAAATCTGGAAAGGAATATTGGTGTGAAACTTCTCAATCTCAGCAGCCCAGTTATAGAGTAGCGTTTTGGGACAGATAACCAGAGATACACTTCCTACAGGAGCTTCTGCCAATACTGAAAGAGCTTGAATGGTTTTACCCAGCCCCATTTCATCAGCCAGAATCCCGTGCAGTCTGTAACGCATCAGCATCTTCAGCCAGTGATAACCTGATTTCTGGTAACTTCTAAGCACTGTGTTCAGATAGGGAGGTAGCTTTTCTTCTTTCTCAGCATGTCTGGTCAGAAGAGACTTAAACATCTGCTCCAGATATTCATCTCCGTACAGACTGAGAGCAGGATTCTCCTCTCTTAGACGCCAGTAATAGGGCAGGATATTCACTCTGGCACGGTATACTTTGTCTTTGTCTATTTCACTCTTTTTCAGCAGACTTTCTACTTCATCAAAGACTTCTTTCTGGGTAATAAAAACCAGTCTGCCGTCCTGGGTTTTCATGAATTGCTGCTTGCTTTTAAAGAACTTACGCAGTTCTTCGTGGCTAAAGGAAAAGTCCTTGTATTTATATTTGATATCGTAGCTAAACCAGTTGATTTCGTCAGCCAGTTGAGCAGTAATCTGAGCTTGTAATGGGACTTTATAGATGAAATCCCGTTTCAGGTTTTCATCAATCTCGATATCCCAGTTAGCTTCGCTAAGTTCATATATAGCTTTCTTGAGAATCTCAATATTTTCCACGCCTCGAAAGACCAGTTGTGCATGTTGTTCCAACCTGTCATAATCAGGAAGAGGCAGCTTTTTAAGAAAAGCATTTACTTGTTCAAATACCTGTCTTGGTATATAAAACCAGGCTTGTTTACCGTTTACATCATACCTGACCAGGGATGATTGAAATCTGACCGCCGATATCGGAATCTCTATTTCAGAATTGTATCTGAGTGAACCTTCAAGTAATATATCATCTTCCAACCTGTGCATATAGAAGTGGACTGACGGCAGATTATCATAATACACCGGAAGCTGAATTTTTTCATCAAAGTCCAGATAGATATTGTTGCGGTTTAGCTGTTTCCATACTATGGTCCGGAAATAAATCAAATCGTTCTTTTTAAGAGTGAATTGCCCCTTGAATAAGGCATTGACCAGCTTTGGTTTAAAGGGTAATCTGACTGTGCGTACTTCGTTACGGAAAAAGAGCCAGACCGGCTGTCCGACAAACCATGCACTCAGTTCATCTATAAGAACAGGTCTGAGTGAATAGTTAGATACCGAAGACTGCTCAATGCGTAAAGCCAAATGCATGTCCTGCTCGATAAATTTCATTGGCTCACGCGTTTCTTTGATAATAAACTTACCCTGCATGTGCTTTATAACTGGTAAGAGGTAGGCAAAGTCCTTTTTTTGAACAGAGATATACTGGCTTTTGGGACTTGCAGAAGACCTTCTGGACTGAAGCAGTACAAAAAAGTGCTTTTCTGCTTCTGTCAGAGCCGTTAGTTGTGAAGTGATATCGTCAATCTGCTTCTGATCTTCCCCATCCAGAGGTTTCCCTGCGCATATCAGACTCAGCAGCCTGACATCAATCGGAGCATATTGATTAAAATAAAAACGGATCTTGTCTGTTTCGGGATTATAGATGCCTTCCACTTCTATTTTGGCATCCTGTGATATCTGTTGCCACTGTTCATTACCAACCAGCAGATTGCCCTGATAAGTCTCAATGATGTTATCTTTAAGAATATCTGTTTTAAGAAAGTGATATGCATAGTATAGCAGACTAAGATAATGTCTGCAACCGTCTTCGTCCTGACACTCGGAACATCTGTGACTCAATATCTTCTCTTCTATCGGATCATAAACCACATTGAGATGGTCACTAAAAAGTGATTTCCTGCCTTGTTCCGGGAAAAACCTGAACCGGATTTTGCCGCTTTCATCCATACTTTTCCAATATAGGAGATCGCCGCTTTCCATTGGAATGACTGCATGACTGAAATACCAGGTGTTGCTGTGTTCATGATAGTCTTTGCTAAATAGTCTTGCCATTTTGCTCCAAACTGATGCCCGCTCGATTATTGTAAAATTGACATCTTATAAGTCTCAGATACTATCTTTCTCTTTTTGTCAATTTATTATTGGTTTTATTTTCCTGTGTAATGTGCTTTAGGAGTTAATGTTGCCTATGCATCACAAGTATTCTTGATGCAGTAAAGTGTTACTTTAGAACAAGCATAAGGCATGTCCCTACTGCTATATTCTTATACGTAAAAACAGCAATATGCAGTCTGCTCTGCTACGATTAACCTGAATTTGGTATTGGCAGGAACGATAAAGGTCTCGCCTTTGATATATGTCTTCCAGTCTTTGGCATCGGGAAGCATCACACGCAGTGCGCCGCTCACGATGGTCATGTGTTCAATTGATGATGTGCCAAATTCATATTCGCCCGGCTCCATAACACCCACCGTTGCGTTGCCTTCTGCATTGGAAAAAGCGATTGATTTGACTGTTTCATTGAAATATTCGTTGACTTTAAGCATGTTTATCTCCTAAGTATACTAAATTATTTATGTCGCCGGAACACTCCTGTTCCGTTTATTTGCAGGATATTATTTCATCCACCGCTAATCAAATGAATAACAGCCACATCTGCACCTTCAGGTACTAATGTGGCGTCATATTGGTCCTTTTTTACCAGATGACCATTTACCTTGATTATCAGCATTTTGAAAGTATAGTGCATTTTAATTAGCAGAGCCGAAATCGTCAGCCCCTCTTCCCAATCAACTGTGTTTCCGTTTACTGTGATTATTTTCATGATATTTATCCGTTATTGATATACTTTTCCATTGTTATGATATTATAGATAGATTCAAAGCTATTCGTTCAACTAAACCTGTAATATTATCAGTCCAGAAGTTCTCCTGAATATAGATCAGCCTTGTAGTGCTTACTTCCGATGGTAATATCACCTCTGCCTGTGCCAAAGACTATATTTATATCACGATGGATGGTTGTCTCATTGTAAGCTGTACCACTGGTAAAGGTTACTACAGCATTAAAGGTTCCTGTCAGGCTGCCGCTGACAGCAGAATAGAGATTAGGGTGAATACCTCTGGGTGCAACAATATCATGAAAAGTCAGTTCCAGAGAATGGTCTGATGTACGTGTTCTGTTAAAGCCTGTAATTGTATCCACTGCTGCCCGGTAGTATGTGCCATTGATAGTGACCAGTGATTTATTTGCATCAGTAACTGTCCAGTCAGCCATTAACGAATCGAGCTGTTGAGAGATACGGCGGGTAACGTGTCTGCCATGTCCCTGTTTGATGCTAAAATTAACTGTTGTGGCTGTGTCTGATTCTGTAATATAATGTCTCTGAGGTATCCCTTGTGCATTTTTAAATTGCAACGTATACTTGCGGTATAAATGTGCAAACGGTATTGAAAGCGAATCACCCCTGATTTTTTCTATATTTATCGTCCAGATACCATTATCTTCGTCATAGGTTTTATTTATCGTAACACTCTTAGGTGGAAAGTTTTTCAAGAGTACTCTTTCAACATTTGTAGTATCGTGATAAACATCTGAAACGTCGAGAAACTCACATAAATCAGAGATTTGGTCTAATGCTCCACCGGTGCTGACAGATACTGCTCCTGCCATTGATTCAGCAACATCTCTGTCAGGAGTCAAGGTCTTTTCTGTCTTCTTTTCTGTACAAGCAGTAAGAAAAAGCAATAACGCAATGGTAGTAATTATTATGCAAAATGTAATCAAACTCTTATTTTTCATTGTATCCTCCTTGAAGAAGAAGCTCATTCTATCCTTCAATACTGCGTTTTACGCTGTTGGAATCACTATTTGTGTTTATGAATAACTAATAAAACCTTGATTATATGTCAAGAAAGAATTATCATTAGCTTCATATATCTCACGGAATCGGCACTTTATCATTGCGCTTGAACATGAGATGTATCCCTTTATATAGCTAATTTAGTGTAGTGATTCAAAATCATAACGTAGTTATTGAGGGAGCAACACCTGCGAGATTTATGGGTTGACAAATTAAACGGTAAGAAAACATTGGTACATTGTAAGATAGTAAATACCCTTAAGGAGAAAATAAATGAAACAGGGAATCCATCCGAAATACGAAACTGTAACAGTCAATTGTGCCTGTGGTAATGTTTTCGAAACAAAATCCACCAAGTCAAACCTGCATGTTGATATTTGCAATGTTTGCCACCCCTATTACACCGGAAAGCAAAAGATTATTGATACTGCCGGTCGTGTTGAGAAATTCAATAAGAAATATAACCTTACTGAAAAGAAATAGAGCGCTTTAACTATAACGCCATTTTTCCGTTTCTGTGGAGAAATGGCGTTTTTACATATATGGAAAGACGACATTAACAGAATATCATGATGTTAACTTTCAAGTTTTTACATATATGGAAAGACGACATTAACATAATATCATAATGTTTACTTTCAAGTTTTTACATATATGGAAAGACGACATTAACAGAATATCATAATGTTAACTTTCAAGTTTTTACATATATGGAACAAAGGAATCAAATGGAAGAAAAGAAGCAAATTTATGTAGGCGGACAGGCTGTTATTGAAGGTGTAATGATGCGCGGGCCTGAGCATCTTGCCACTGCAATCAGACGTAAAGACGGCAGTATAGAAGTTCGAAAAACCCCATTTGTCACTGTTACGACTCAGGTGAAGTTCTACGGTTTGCCGATTATCAGAGGCTTTGTCTCTTTGATAGAGATGATGAAAATAGGCCTGGAAACACTTACTTTCTCAGCTAAGCGTTATGAACTTGACCTCACAGAAGAAGAAAAAGGTAAACCCAAATCCACTCAACGCGAAAAAGCAGAAGAATATCTAACCTTTATCGTAGCCTTCGGTCTGGCTTTTCTGCTCTTTGGATTATTACCTTACAAGGTTAGTGACTGGATGCAACTCAGCAAGCATAATGTGTATTTCAATCTGTTTGCCGGACTCGTCCGCATTGTCTTCTTTGTAATCTATATCTGGGCTATCAGTAAACTCAAAGACATCAACCGTATCTTCCGCTATCATGGCGCCGAGCATAAAAACGTGAATGCTTATGAGCATGGAACACCTTTGGTCGTACCTGAAATCCAGAAATGGACTACTTTACACCCCAGATGCGGAACCAGCTTTATGTTTCTTGTTCTTTTGATTGCCATCCTGGTCTTTTCCATTATTGACACCTGCGTTTCTGTGTTTATCATTCATAAACCAGTCCCTGTCTTTATCCGACTGGGATATCATATATTGTTAATCCCGCTTGTTTCAGGCATATCCTATGAAGTTCTGCGCTTTTCAGGCAAGAATATCAAGCATCCTCTGGTTAAAATAATGACAGCACCCGGTATGGCTTTGCAAAGAATAACCACTCAGCCACCTGAAGACCAGATGGTCGAGATTGCTTTAGTCGCCATGAAAGCTGCTCTGGATATGGATGTAAGCGAATATAATGTCACCTGGATTGAGAAATAATGCTTCCTCTAGATAAACTACATGCCCTGAATGAGGAGTTTCAACAACTCAGGGGACAAATATCCGACACAGCCAATATGTCTGATGCTAAAGCCTACCGCACCATGGCACGCCGTTATAAGGAACTGAATGAAATCATGGACTGCTGGCATCGATATCAGCAATATGAAAGTCATTTGCTGGAAACCAAAAGCATGCTTTCCGATGAAACAGATGAGGATATGATAGCGCTTACCAAAGATGAAATCACCCAATTGGAAGAAAAGCTCGAATTATCTGAATTGCAGCTAAGAGACTTGCTAATCCCTTCTGACCCTAACGATGAAAAGAATGCTATTGTGGAAATCAGGGCAGGCACAGGAGGCGAAGAAGCAGCTCTCTTTGTGGCAGACCTTTTTCGCATGTACTCCTATTATGCAGACAAAAAGAAATGGAAGCTTGCTACCCTAAGCAGCAGTGATACAGGTCTGGGCGGTTTTAAAGAAATAGTCTTTTTGCTATCCGGAGAAAGTGTATATGGCACAATGCGCTTTGAAAGCGGAGTACACCGTGTGCAGAGAATTCCGGTCACAGAAGCAGGCGGGCGTATTCATACGTCTGCGGTTTCAGTCGCAGTCCTGCCGGAAGCTGAAGATATTGATATTGATTTAAGTGACAATGATATGAGAATAGATGTTTACCGTAGCTCCGGAAACGGCGGTCAAAGTGTTAATACCACTGACTCTGCTGTGCGTATAACCCACGTTCCGACCGGGATTGTTGTTACCTGTCAGGATGAGAAATCCCAGATTAAAAACAAAGCCAAAGCGATGAAAGTATTGCGTTCACGTTTACTTGATATGGAAATCAGCAAGCAGGAACAGGAAATAGCCCGTTCCCGCAAAGCACAGGTTTCCACTGGTGACCGCAGCGCCAAAATACGCACTTATAACTTCCCCCAGTCACGTGTCACAGACCATCGAATTAACTTGACAACATACAATTTAGACGGATTCTTGTCAGGAGAGGTTGATGGATTCATTGATGGACTTAAAATTGCATGGAGAAATGAAAAGGTAAATCAATAAGCTATATGGAAATTGTTCCGATATTTTTTCTATTACTAATATTACTGGCTTTGATTTTCTTCTTTGCCGGTATAGAAACCGGCATTATCTCTTTAAACAGGCTAAAACTGGAAAAAGATGCACGCTCCAGTAAGAAGAAAGAACAACTCCTCAAATTCATCCAGCATCCTGACAAATTCCTCGGCACTTCTTTAATCGGCAACAACATCTTCAATGTGATTCTTGCCTCTCTGGCTACCTATTTGGTACAGATAATAGCACTTAAACATCCGGATAAGATTATTGACCCCAGATGGACTTCGCTGGCTGTAGGATTCACAGTTCTTATCTTTGCAGAAATTTTACCAAAAGCTATCTTTCGTGATTATGCAGATACTCTTGTCCCCGGTAGCTTTCCGCTGTTAAAATTCTTCTATACACTATTCAGACCTCTTGTGGCAACTGTTTCGTGGATAAACAAGCATCTCCAGCGTATACTAAAAATAGACAAAAATTACTCAATGGTCTATCTTACCAGGGATGACCTGGCTTTTATCCTGACACAGAACGGGCATGACGAAGCTGATGAACCTCACCGTGAAATGATAGAAGACGCTTTGGAGTTTAACGAGCAAAAAGCCCGTAACGTCATGGTTCAGCGTACTGATGTGATTGCCATATCCGCTGACACAACCATTCCTGAAGTGCTGGATATAGCACGAGAAGAAGGCTTTACCCGTTATCCCGTATATCAGCAGTCTCTGGATAACGTCGTTGGTGTTCTGATTATTTATGATATTATCCGCAAAGCCGGAAGCGAGAACATGACTGCCGGTCAGCTTGTACACGAGCCTTTTTTTGTGCCGGAAAACACTGACCTTGATATCCTGCTCAAAGACATGCAGAAAAATCATAAAAGCATGGCAATAGTGGTTGATTCGTTTGGGGGCACTGCCGGTATCGTTACCATGGAAGATATCATGGAAGAGATTGTGGGAGAAATTGCCGACGAATTTGATACAGAAGATGATACAGAAACCGATGTTGAACAGGTAGGTCCCAATACATGGATAGTGGCGGCAGACGTGGAAATTGACACACTAATCGACGAATATGATATGGACTTGCCGGAAGGCGATTATGAAACAGTAGCTGGTCTTATTTTGGATAAACTGGAACGCATTCCGCATCAGGGTCAGATTCTGCATTTTGGCAATTACCGCATTCAAGTACTCCAAGCCACAGATAAAAAGATTATCAAAGTAAAAATACACGTCTCAGAAAAGAAAGAAACTAATCAATAAAGCAATATATAAAGAGGTATCGTAATGAAACTGATGGAATGTGTCCCCAATTTCAGTGAAGGCAGAGACCAGAAGGTACTGGATGCTATTGCCACTGTAATTAGCAGCGTAAATAATGTCACCTTGCTTGACGTAGATCCGGGTGCAGATACAAACCGCACTGTTTTCACTATGGCCGGAACTCCAGAAGCAGTGGTTGAAGCAGCTTTCTTAGCTATAAAGAAGGGTGCTGAACTTATAGATATGAGCAAGCATCATGGTGCACATCCACGCATGGGCGCTACTGACGTGTGTCCCTTTATTCCGATTTCTGATATGACTATGGACGAATGTGCCGGGTGGGCAAAAGTTTTGGGAGAAAGAGTAGGCAGAGAACTGAATATCCCTGTTTATCTGTATGAACATGCTGCCACCAAACCTGAATGGAAAAACCTTGCCACAGTCCGCCAGGGAGAGTATGAAGCCTTAGCTGATAAAGCCAAAGACCCATATTGGAAGCCTGACTTTGGTCCGCATGAATTTAACCCTAAAAGCGGAGCAACTGCCATTAGTGCCCGTGAATTTCTCATTGCTTATAATATTAATCTCAATACCCGCGATAAAAAGAAAGCTCATGAACTTGCCCTGATGATTCGCGAAAGCGGCCGTCCTGCCAAAGGTGCAGACGGTAAGCAGCTCAAAGACGATGCAGGCAACAAAGTAATTATCCCCGGCTTATTCCAGGCTTGCAAAGCTGTCGGTTGGTACATTGATGGCTACAACCGCGCTCAAATCAGCATAAATCTGACTAATTACAAGATTACACCTGCTCATATCGTTCTGGAAAAAGTGCGTGAACTTGCTCATGAAATGGGCATTCAGGTCACAGGCAGTGAACTGGTGGGACTCATTCCCAAAGCTGCTTTAATGGAAGCCGGAGTGTTTTATTTAAAACGTCTGGGCGAAAGCGCCGGCATACCGGAACGCATGATTATGGAAACTGCTGTGCAAAGCATGGGTCTCACTGACCTTGGTCCTTTTGATTTGGATAAAAAAGTAATCGAATATACTATCGCTAAACAGGATGCTTTGGTGAATCTGACTCTGACAGGCTTTTGTGATTTACTATCCACAGATGCCCCGGCTCCCGGTGGCGGAAGCGTTGCTGCTTTGTGTACCGCTATGAGCGGCGCTCTCACTGCAATGGTAAGCAATCTGACCGTGGATAAAAAGGGTTACGAAAAAGTACAGGATACAGTCCGTGAACTTGCAGAGAAAGCACAGGACATTAAAGACAGAGCCCTGCAAGGTATTGACAAGGATACTGATGCTTTTAACCTGATGATGGACGCTATGCGCCTACCCAAGAAGACTGAGGAAGAAATTGCAGCCCGTAACGCCAAAATGGAAGAAACAACCCAAAAAGCCATTCTGGTTCCGTTTGAAACACTGGAACTGTCTTTAAAAGCAGTTGAACTCGCTCAGCATGTAGCAGCAGTAGGTAATCTCAATGCTCTGTCCGATGCAGGTGTAGGTGCTTTGACCGCTCTATCCGGAGCTAAAGCAGCTTACTATAATATCCTGATTAATCTCAAAGGCATCACTACCCAAACCTTTATTGATGATATGCTTGCCAAATCCGCTGCTCTGATTGCTAAAATTGAAAGCATAGCTTCCGCAGTCGAACAGGATGTTGTTAGCAGGATGAAATAGCCATCACGATTGCAAATAAATTATGTAGTTCTGCATTCATGCAGGTTTGTTAACATGATTCATCGTTTTCTATATTTATATACCTGCCTAAAGGCAGAACTACATTTAAGTATTGTTTATAAACTCAGAATAAGCACCTCATGCTAATCTTCCTTACAGGTTTCATGTGCTCCGGCAAGACTACAGATGGTAAAACCGCAGCTGAAAAGCTCAATATTCCTTTTCTGGACCTGGATGAAGAACTGGAAAGGCAAAGCGGTATATCTGTAACGACTTTTATCGAAACAAAAGGAATCACAGCCTTTCGAGAGTTAGAATCAGAAATCCTGCATAATACCCCTCAATTGCTGCAACAAGTTCATCCCGACCTGTCTCATGATATCAATAAACCACAAGCTATTATTGCAACCGGTGGCGGATGCATTCTCTCCCAAGAAAACAGAGAATTCCTGTTGCAACCCAACCATGCTGTTATCTGGCTGGATTTGCCTTTTCACCTCCTTATGGAAAGAAGCAGGCTAAATAGCAGACCCCTTCTCAAAGCCTTATCTGAAGCAGAAATATTACGGATTTATACCGAACGCCTACCTCTTTATCTGGCAACATCAACATTTAGAATTACCGCCTTGCCTGTATCTGAGCAGATTATCGCACTCTCCAAACGATATCAATCTAGCAATTAAACAACAGTAGGTACGTGCCACACGTGTTCAAACGCTAGTTATAGTTAGCAATAGGTTTATATCAAGAACAAGCCCGATTTGTATTGGTACCGTAATCGTATCGTAATTCGAAAGAAGCCTTAATATGGAAGAGTATATTAAACAAGGTGAAAAGAATTTGTGCCAGAATATGTAACTGATTACAATGCTGCTGAGATTGAGCAGTTATATGATTGTGTGCCGGTGTGCTTTACAGGGATATAGCTTTGTATACTTAACCGGTACTTATTAAACAGCAAATACTTAACGTTTACTTTGAAGGCTGAATCAGTTTCTGCCTGAGCCAGATAATCTTCGTTATCAAGTAGTTCTGAGGACTGATTATAGTTTTTTTGATTGGACCAGATGAGAAAGGACAGAGCAAAATCAGCTCTTGCATATCTGCAATTCAGTGTTTGGTTTAGCATAATACCGTTTTGGGAGAGCTTGTTATCCCGGTAATGGTTATATTGGCAGGAAATGGAATAATCCAAATCCTTAGCCAACTTCTGTTTCCAGCTTCCCTTTAACCTGTTTTGCATCGGCAAAATGTCTGTTTGAAGAGTGTCAAACACGGGAATTGCATCTTTTCTGAATCGGTAATAAGTAAGCCCGGTTTGCATATCATGATTATGCCAGATGGCAGATAAAATCAATCTTTCTTTCCAATGTATATCTGTATCAGCTGCTATATCTTTCACCATCGCCATTCTGCCAATCAGTGACAGATGAGCATTGCATTGATACTCAATATCCCAGCTTAGTTCTTCACAGCCTGTTTTCTGCCCGAAGACCTGCTCTGTCTTAGCATAAGACATTGCCTGAAGCTGCGGTCTGTAGAAATAATGTAATGATTGATGAAAATCCTTGAGATGATACTCAAATCTGAGCGCTTTGGCTATTTTATAGTCAGCGCTAACCGCTTCAATTCCTACGATATAAGGTTTACATCTTGCTTCAGCATATAATCCCGGTACATGTTTAACCTTTGCTGCGGTTGAATCGGAAAAGCTGTAGTTGTGTGACTGTGAATAATAGTAAGCGCCTATATTGTGTTGTTTATATGCATAATTGGCGATGATACCATCGGTACTTTCCATGACATTGTCTTTATTTGTATAGGTGGAAAGGCTTGATTCGTAGAGAGTTGTAATCTGTCCATTATCAATTCTGGCAAGTCTTTTGGTTTGAGACATCCATAAGACAATATCTGTGTTGAGCAGATTAACCTTTGCTGCAATACCGGTTAACGCCGGATGGGACAAACCTTGTGCGGGATAAATCAATTCCTGTTGATTATACTGAGATGTCTGATATCGTCCCAGGCACAGTCCTTCGCCTGCCTGCAAGCGATAGTTTCCTATTGCCAGAAATAAATGCAATGGAGGATAATTATTAAACAAGCCGATTTGTCCACGGTTAATAGGGTCTTCCCCCCGTTTCAGCTTTTGATAAAAGACACCGTTTAAGGATGAATTATTGACTATCTTTGATTGTGATGTAGATAGCAGTAAACGATTTGTCAGTTGTTTGGTTTGTGGCAGCCAGTTGCATCTGGATTCTGCTTTCGAGATATTTATCCCGTAATCGGAGGACAATGTATCGAGGGGCATTTGCCAGTTTTGCAATTCAGCATAGTCATAATTGAGTTCGCTAAGTTCTGGTAAGGGTATAAATGTGTTCAGATTGTCCAGAGCAAAAAGATAAGTTATAGAAATGAAAAGGATTAGAAATAGAACTCGAACAGATCGCTGAACCAACATCTCATATTTACGGGAACATGATTGATATCCCGAATGAATGAGTCCACTTGAGTTCGGGATGAGTTTGAACAGCATAAATGAGATTTAACCAACTCAGACTAAAAGCGCTTCCGATTCCAAATCTGCCCGGCTCACTTTCCCATGATACTATGCCCTGAAGATGTTTTGCTACCTGAAACCGGCATCCCACTTTGTAATTTAAGCCTTCATACTGGTTTGAAGAAATGCCAATAGCCAAAGCTGTATTCTCAGACAATTCCTGGCTTAGACTCAGATTGATTGAGTGAATATCAGGAGTGGAGAGTTCTTTATTGACTTTAATCGGTTCTTCAGAAACATCAAACGTTGTGGTAGGTAGCTCCATCCTCAGCCCGGCATAAAGACAATCGTCTTTTTCGCTTCCATAACCGGGAATTTTGTCATAAGAAAGCTTGTAACCAACCCCAAGTTTAAACCATTTGTATCCAAAGCGGTAGCCAAACCGGTAATCCTGCTTTGTGTAGTCGTCATTATTCAGGGTTTGCCAACCGATAAAAATACCGGAATCCTGATATTCCAATACTGTTGAAACCTCGCATTGACTGAGTTGGTCCATACTATAAAGATAGCTTGTGGAAGAAGAAATACCGCTCAAACCGGCTGCAGGATTAATCAGAGTAGAGCATGGATCATCAATCATTGCAGTTAATCCGCAAGTGCTAATCAGATATGGGTTATTGCCGGGCAGAGGTTCCAGAGCAAAAGCAAAAGAGACACTTAGGCTGATATATGCAGCCAGAACCAGACTTTTACCTACCCAACCCATATTATGTCAAAGGTTATACTAAACAGACCTCAGTGTCTTTATCGAAGAAATGAATCTTAGCCATATCAATTGTAACAGGGAATAGCTGTCCTTTGGGCGGTAAATCTTTGGGGTCAAAACGGGCAGTAAAGTTATGATTCTTTGTTTTCAGGTAAACGATATATTCATTGCCGAGAGGTTCTACTATATCGCATATTACTTCAATGCTGCGCGGCTCTCCAGCCATACTATCAAAGCGTGAGTCGTAGATGTCTTCGGGACGGATACCCATAGTAATGGTTTTATCTTTATAAGCTGCGAGAACTTCAGATTGTTGAGCAGTTAATGCAAGGGTATAATCCTCACATACAAAATTTATGCCTTTGTCCCCGGCTTTGAGCGTTCCATCCACGATATTGATAGCGGGGCTGCCAATGAATCCTGCCACAAAGAGATTGGCCGGTTTATTATAAACAGTCAATGGTTCATCTATTTGCTGGATAACGCCATCTTTCATAACGACAATTTTATCTGCCATAGTCATAGCTTCCACCTGGTCATGAGTGACATAGACCATGGTATTCTGAAGCTGTTGATGAAGCTTCACAATTTCAGAGCGCATCTGAACCCGTAACTTGGCATCAAGATTGGAGAGAGGCTCGTCAAACAAGAATACTTTGGGATTACGAACAATCGCCCTACCCAAAGCAACACGCTGTCTTTGACCACCGGAAAGCTGTCCAGGACGGCTTTTCAGCATTGACTGGATGCCAAGCATATCAGCTGCATGCTGGACTTTTTTATCTATTTCGTCTTTATGTATTCCACGTAGTTTTAAAGCAAAAGCCATGTTCTCATAAACGGTCATGTGAGGATAAAGAGCATAATTCTGGAAAACCATTGCGATATCACGGTCTTTGGGTAAAACCTTATTTACAACTTTATCACCGATAGCAATCTCACCACTGGTAATAGTTTCCAGACCGGCTATCATTCTCAGAATAGTAGTTTTGCCACAACCGGAAGGACCAACAAGAACGACAAATTCTTTGTCTTCTGCTACAAAACAGGCATTCTTAACAGCTTGAAAGCCATTGTCATATATCTTGTTAACATTAGTAACTGTAACTTTTGCCATTAACTACTCCTTTTAATCGAGAAATCCACTGATGTGGATATTGTCAAGATAGAAATGTAATGTATCCGCTCCTTTGGGCCTGAAACAGACACCTGTATATAATCAGGAATTCTGACACTGCATTAGTCATAATAATATAGTTTTTATAGAGTTATGACGTGGGATGTTATTCTGTTCTTACCGTTATTTTTCGATTCATATAAAGCTTCATCGGCTTCTGTGATGATTTTTTCGAGATTTACAGAGGCTATCGGACTCTCAAAGATATATGATGCAATGCCGATACTAATTGTTAAGCGTAAATTGAAGCTCTGGTATCTGAATTCACGGTCTGCAAGATACAACCGCAAGGTATCCATGGTGTTTTCGCTCTGTAAGTGGTCAGATTCAAACAGGACAATTAGAAATTCCTCTCCACCATAGCGAATTATGAAGTCACTTTTACGGAAATGATTCTTGAGGATTGTTGCCAGTTCTGCGAGAATATGATCTCCTGCCAGATGTCCGTATGTATCGTTTATTGGTTTAAAGTCATCAATATCAACCATAATGAAGCTCAAAGCAGCTTGATGACGGGCAGCCAGAAGCAACAATTCATTGATGTTATTGTAGAGATAACGCCTGTTATACAGACCTGTAAGTGTGTCTTTCACTGATAGGTCTTCCACCTGATGGTAGAGATCCTCAATCTTGCAAAAATTGGATTGCAGCGTTTCGACAAAGGCATTGCTTTGGATGTTTATCATATTTATCAGGTCCAGTATTTTCAGTTCAATCCTGGTCTGAACACTAAGATAAACACTTGGCTCAAAGAGTTTCATGAAATAGTGATTAACGTTGCTAATCCAGCTCCAGCGTTTGTGGATATAATAGTTTGAATACTGGAAATCAGTGACAGACTCCATAAAGCTGGATTCAATAGATGACTTTATGTTACCTGAAAAATAATACATATTTTGTAATTGGTCAACCGTGAAATAGGCCGCTGGCATATTTCGCAGTTTATGTAAATTGTTGAGTTTCTCTCCGGTTGTGATAGTTTTATCCGGAAGATTAAACAGTTCAAACTGGATTATTGCCTGGTTGTAGCTGTTTGTATGTCTCTCTGTTTCGTTAAGCAGTACCAGCAGTTCTTTGCGCATAATGCTTGGTCTGACCCAGTTTAAAGAGATTACCCATTGTGCCAGAAAGTAGACAATGCTATTGCTATCCAACATATTCCAGGCATTCAGTATCAAATCAAGCCATGTAAGTTGCTCATCAAGGCTATTCTCTGTAATCTGGAGCGACTTAGCCATCAGCATTTGAATGTAAGCTGTATGCCCTGTATGCTTTTTTCCTGATATAACAATCTGGTTTAGCTCCTCAAGGAAGGAAAGCGCTTTTTCAGAACCAAGCTCAAGCAGCAATACACTTGTCTGTATTAAGTGAATATACTTTTCCGGAGTCAGAGGAGCAACTTCTTCTTCTGAGATTGAGTTGATGATTGATTTATATGCTGCTGACTGTTCATCAAAAGGCAAATTCATCAAAAAAGTTATAAAGTCAGCACTAATCTGGTTTAATGATTGTTTCAAATTGTGGATATTCGGAATCAGTTCATGGAGAAAATCGTATACCCAAGCCCCAAGCACCTGTTTATTCTCTTTTTGCGATTTGTAAAAAGCTTTCAGTTGTTCTTTAAAGTCACTTATCAAGACCGGCAGGTTCTCTCCGGGCTGCTCGATACAAATAGCTTTTACTGAAAGTGTTATCTTTTGTTTATCTTGTGCAGAGAGAAAAAAAGTAGTTGCTTCGTGGGTCATCTTTTTTCCTTTTTGTTAGCTTTCTTTTCTTCCGGAGGAGGGGGTATGAATCGATATACTTTTTCGTTATTCTTTTGATATCCGAGTTGTTCTCTGGCAATTTTCTCGATTACTTCCGGATTGGTTTTTAACTCATTGTTCTCTTTACGCAGTTTTACATTTTCCTCTTTCAGGATGTTCACTTTCTGCTCAAGCTTTGCTACTTCCCGATTTCTCATAATCACTCTCAGAAAGCTATTGCGTCCAAAAAACAAAGTAGAAGACAGAAAGAGAACAATCAGGACCAAATAAATGATACGGATAGGTCTCTTACGTTCCAGCGGATCAAGCTTCTTTTTCATATATCTTAACCTTTTACAGCCCAGTTCATAATAATGTTGTTTCTTTGGGATAATAAATCCTGAGTGATTTCCAGAGTGTTGGTATTATGACGGATTATATGTGATTTCCCTTGTAAAAATGATTCCGGACTACCCAGTTTAAATCCAAGCGCTGAAGTCTGATAATGCATAGGAAAAACCAGCTTCGGATTAAGCTTATTAATCAAAGTCTCCACCTCAGGTAAAGTAAGTGTAAAGATTTCACCTACCGGAACTAACAGCATATCAGGCTGATAAAGCTGCTCAATAATCTTCTGCTCCGGAATATGTCCCAAATCACCACAATGCACTAAGGTCAAGCCATCAATTTCAAGCCGGATGATATTATTCTTTCCCCGTCGGGCTCCATCTTTATCATCATGAAAAACAGAGATAAGCGTAGCTATCAGATTGGGATATGAATATACTCCCGGTGTTTTGATAATCAAGGGGTTTCCTTTGAGGATAGCGATATTGTTATGGTCATGATGTTCATGGCTTATGATAACGTAGTCTGCTTCAAGATTATGTGGTATTGGATAGCCGATGTCATCAAAGGGGTCAATAACTACTTTCAAGTTATCGGTAACCAATCTCCAAAAGGAATGCCCGTAGTATTCAAGCTTCATTGCATGTTCCTCAATCCAGAAAAAGCTTGGCAAGAGGAGATTTCTTAATAATTATCGCATGATGCGGGCACAATTCGTGACAACACAGACAGCGGATACATTTATCGGTATCAATGGCCGGCACACCATTAAATCCTACTTTTATCGTTTGCACGGGACAACTTTTTACACATATCATGCAGGCTTGGCATGACTCGGTGATAAAGGGATAAAACACAAACATACGTTTCACAATAAGCTTTACAAAACCCGGAATGTAACGCATCATCTGTGAACGCAATCCTGCTGTTTGAAAATCAACTTTGGCAATGTGAAAGTCAGTAAAACTAACCGGGTATTCAATCTGCGAAGGTATAATACCTTCATCATGTAAAACTTCCCTCAGATACTTAACCTGTTTCAATTGAAAGCCCATATACGAGGAGGCAATATAATCCAGAGCCGGTGCAGAGGAAGAACCAAACAGGAGTCCGAAATTCCTCGGTTTTCCTGCAGAAGGACCAGCCCCTTCCATACCGATGATGCCATCCATAATGTGATATGTAATGCGATGTTTAATGGTTTTATGCAGAGAAGCAATCATGTGTCCAAAGCCATCAGTATCAGGATATAGCTTATGGTATTCAGTTTTAACCATCCCGGGTACCAAGCCATATAAGTTCTTGATTGCTCCTGTATACGCCATCAGGCTATGCGTCTTGTATTTGCTGACACTGATAACAGCATCAACCTGCCAGACAATCTTGGATATCTGTAGTTTACATCCGTTGATATCAAATTCCTGCACTCCGAAGGACGCCAGATTGACTAGTTTTATTGGATATTTATCTGCCAGTTCCTGCATCCCGGTTACCTGCCAGATTTGTTTCACATTACCTGAACCACCGGGACTATCGCCCAGCCATACTTCTTTGCCTATCTCAAGTAAATATTTGATTAGTGCTTCTAAAACAACAGGATGAGTAGTAACGGCTTTTTCCGGAGCGAATGCACCCAAAAGATTAGGCTTTATTAATACTGTCTTTGCATTGTCCAGCCGGAATGAGCGTGGGGATGAAAGAAAAGACTCAATTGCAGCCTTGATAAGGTCTGGCTGATATGCATCTATTTTACGGATTTCTACTTTTGGCTTCATTTATCAAAAATCAGAAACTTCTTCCCTTTAAGGGTATCCAGATTGAAGCCCAATGAAGTTGCAAACTGTGTGGTCGGCACATTTTCCAAAACATCTCTCATTACTCCCATGGAGAGTTCTCCACCTTTAAAATTATAGGTAAAACCAATTGTTGCATACAATTGGTCTGATTTCTTTATGTACCCGCCTCTCGGAACAACACCCCACCATTGCGCTTCTTGAATATTCTCGCTTGGATGCAGAGGCAACCGGTATGCTCCGGTAAAAACTCCGGGCATACTGATAGCACCGATTCTATATGTCATATTGTGTTTGATTTTTTCATAGCCGGCTTTGATTGTCAGACGGTCATCAAATGCACTGCTCATTTGGCTGTATTGCTCCCATTCTATTTCGCCATAGAACGAGTTAACCATGCCAATATATGATACTCCGGCAGTAGCTTGCATGGGAATGGTTACATCATATTCAGCATATTTGATATTCATAGTTTTCGAGGCAGGCAGTGTAAAAGTAGCGCCGATGCCTAATTTACCCGGTTGATAAAATATACCCGGCTGCAGTCTTACTACATAATATGTTTTATCTATCCGGTCAAAAGTCTGATGCACAACGATATCTGTAAACTGATGCAACTGCTGATGCACATTGAGACCCAGCCTGATTTTGCCAATACTGCCTGCAACCGTAGTCGTAAACTGATGCAGATAATATCCAGGATAAGTAGTCACTGCATCTGCTCCCTGACCTGTCTCCACGGTAAAATTATCATATACCAGTGATTTGGGAACGTTATAACTAACAGCACCATGTATTGAATTGTAGATTTTTCCACTTACCCCTATCATACCAAAGGGAATAGGAGAGCTATATAGCATCTCATTGTGGATATTTATTTCTCTGATGGGTGGTTTAATTGTCAGTTCCATATAGAGTGCAGCTTTATTGCTAATCAATGTTGCAGGATTATTTACTGCATTCTCCACTTTCCCTGCTATGGCGTTGGTGGTCTGACCTCTACCCATGGCAGCAGCATTGAGATGGTTCTGGCTAAAGTGATCATACATGGGCAGCATAAATTGTGGTGCCGGAAAATCCAAACTATCCTGCTGTGCATATAACCCGATACTGCAAAACATCAGCATAAATAAGGCTAGTACTAAGCAACTCTGCAAGTTTCTCATAACCTACTTCCTCAAAGTTCTTATTCTATAAAGGTATTATTATTGTCTGGCTACGTTCTTTGCCAACTGAAACAAGTTCCACCGGAACCGCCAGCAAATCCTGAATTACTTCCAGATACTCTTTGGCTTGTTTGGGCAGCTCTTTGAATTTCTTACAAACAGAAATGTCCTTTGTCCAGCCTTTCATCGTCAGGTATTCAGGTTCGACCTTGTCTAAGAGATACGGATCTGCCGGATACTCTTCATAACGCTTGCCATCAATCCAGTAAGCTGTGCAGATTTTGATTTCGTCCACACCCGTCAGCACATCCAGCAAAGTTACTGCCAATCTATCCACACCGTTAATCTCCACAGTATATTTTGCCGCTACTGCATCAAACCAACCAATACGTCTTGGTCTGCCGGTTGTGGCTCCGAATTCATTGCCTTTTATCCTGATTTGATTTCCAAGCTCATTATCCTGCTCAGTCGGGAAAGGACCATCTCCCACTCTGGTGCAATATGCTTTGTATACGCCGATAACTTTGTCAACCATTTTAAGCGGAATACCGGCACCGGTAGCGATGCCACCGGCTATTGTATTGGAAGAAGTGACATAAGGATACGTACCATAGGTAATATCCAGAAGTGTGCCTTGAGCTCCTTCAAACAGGATTTGGTCGCCTTGCATATAACGTCTGCGGATATAACTATCTGTCTGACCAAGATATGGAGCCAGCTTTTTATAGGCAGCTTTTAGCTTTGTGATTAGTGTATTTAAGTCTTTATCTGTAATAGTCAGATTATGATACTGATATAAATTTTGCAGCCTGTTCTTCAAAGAATCAGGATATTGTAAATCATACAACCTGATACCTGTTCTGGCTCTGTCGTCGGCATAAGCAGGACCGATACCGCGTCTGGTAGTTCCGATTTTATTCTTGCCGGATTTCTCTTCATTTTGTCCGTCCAGTTCTCTGTGCAAAGGTAAAACCAGGGTTGCCCTGATATCTATCAAAAGCCTGTTTGTAAAGTCAATGCCTCTTTCACCAAGTTCATCGATTTCTTTGAGTAAGTCAAATACATCTACAACCACTCCGCTGCCGATTACACATACAGTTTCGGGATATAAAATTCCACTGGGAATACTGTGAAAAACATATTTTTTATCTTTCAGGCAAATAGTGTGTCCGGCATTGCTTCCACCCTGAAATCTAACCACTACATCTGCACATTCACCCAGCACATCAACTATCTTTGCCTTGGCTTCATCGCCCCACATACAACCGAGCACTGCAATTGAACTCATCTAATTCTCCTTGACACAGATAAAAACTCATGCAATTAAGCTTTCAGTGTTTGTCAATATAAAAAGGAGACTCAATGCATCCAATCAGTTTCGGCAGTGATAATCATTCGGGAGCTCATCCTCTCATTCTGAAAGCAATAGAGAATGCCAATCAGGGCTATTGGCATGGCTATGGTGAAGAAACATACACAGAAGCAGTGCAGGAAAAAGTAGCAGCTCTGTTTGGCAAGAACACCCAATGCCTTTTCCTGATGACCGGTACCGGTGCCAATGTGCTTGCCCTGCAAAGCCTGATAAAGTCTTATGAAGCTATCTTTTGTGCTGAAACGGCTCATATCAATATGCATGAAGCTGGAGCTGTACAAAAGTTTACTCAAAGCCGTTTAAATGTGATTAAAACACCTGATGGTAAGCTAACACCTGAATTGATTGCACCCTATATAGGTCTGATGGCAGACCAGCACATGTCACAACCCCGTATGATTTCCATTTCTCAGGCAACAGAATACGGAACTATCTATTCTTTACTGGAAATCAAAGCGCTGGCAGATTATGCTCATGCCAATAAAATGCTGCTGCATATCGACGGTGCCCGTCTGGCTAATGCAGCAGTCAGCTTGAAATGTACTCTGGAAACAATGACTTCCGCCTGCGGAGTTGATATTGTCAGCTTTGGAGCAACCAAGAACGGCTGTATGTTTGGCGAAGCGCTTATCTTTATCAACCAACCCGGTGCAGCCAAAGATGCCGTTTATTACCGTAAACAACTTACTCAATTACTCTCCAAAATGAGATATATCACAGCTCAAATGGAAACCTATATAGAGGACGAACTCTGGAAACAAAATGCCCAAAACGCTAATAACATGGCACAATATTTTGCTACACGTTTAGCAGAAATAAAGTCCATCACCATCACTCAACCCGTGACAGTAAACTCAGTCTTTGCCATCCTGCCCAAGGAAATAATCCCCGCTTTGCAGGCAAAATATCACTTCTATCTCTGGAATGAACCCCGCTATGAAATACGCCTTATGTGCTCCTGGAACACCACCAAAGACATGATAGACGAGTTTATAAAGGATTGTAAAAGTATGTAGTCCCGCCTTCAGGTGGTTTTGTGAAGCAGATAACTTGTTGTCATTTAATACAGACCTGCATTAAGGTAGAACTACTCTTATCGATATTGTCCATTATATGTTCCTTATATCTTTCTTAATAGATCCATGAGATATTAACGGGAGATGGACGGCTCATATACGGGTGCGACCCGTATATGAGCCGTCCATCTCCTGTGCATCTCCAACGGATTGTATAAGGAATAAACAGGGAACAAGAGAGACATGTCAATGATATGTGCAGGGTTAATCCCGGAGGGATGAAACAGAGTAACGACGGGCTTTTAGCCCGGCGTATAGATCTCTCCAATATTGAGTGCCGTAGGTACGTTACATTTTACCGATCGCATCAGGAAACTTATTGTGCCGTCCCGATGGGACTGCAATTATTTGTAGGCTTTCTCGCCGGGCTCAAAGCCCGGCGTTACTACGTTTAGTCCCTATGGGACAAAAATACGCTACACTACTACCGTCATTAAGACGGTGCTACACGCCACCTCCACGTAATCAGTCCTGATACTATCCTAATAGATGCCTGTTAGATGCTTAATGATTTCATAAAGCATCTAATCAGAGAATATTCATATATAAGCAATTACGATTACTTGGAGGAGAGGAGGCTTAAATAGTAAATTACTTATAAAAAAAACTTACATTAAGCCTTAGAATTGACTGACAGAGCAGAAGTAACAGTAATCTTAAATTGCCCTTTTTCTATGCAGCATAGCTGTATGGTAGCTGCTGCCGAGTTCCTTAGTTAGCTAACTAAGGAAAGTCCAGGGGTCTACCCGGCAACTGGTAAACATGAAATAAGGGCAGAAAAGGATCAATAGAAATTGAGAATTGAGAATTGAAAACTGAGAATTAATGTAGTTCTGCATTTATGCAGGTTTGAATTTCACTGCATCGATATCTAAGATAATAACCTGCCTGAAGGCAGAACTACATTATATCTCTCTGTGCCTTCTTGTCACAAAAAAGTGAATAGAAACCTTACCCTGAGCGCTCAGACTTTTTTCCCAACTAAGACAAATTTATCATTGACAAAAAAGGGAAGAATTATAAATATTTAAAAAATGGTGGCATACTAAATTTTAATCGGATTTGTTTATAAAAGAGATGCGTGGGAATCCGTTCTCAGGGGGTAAAATGAAACAAGGGCTAAAAGCTCTGTTGCTTATAAGTATCCTTATTGGTCTGACAGGTGTATTATATGCACAAGATACATCAATTTCTGCAAAGCAAGCTTCTCAATTAGCAGATTTCATTACCAGAAGTGGTTTTAAGGGAGACTACACACCTGCAGATGATGGACGTATTTTCACTAAACTGAAGGGAACTTTTAATCTGTCTGTTCCCAATGACTCACTTACCCTACGCCAAAATGCTGATAAGATTGTTACTGAACTTTACAACATTTATAAATCGAACGGAGCAAATTATTCCCTCAAGTGCAACAGTTACACAGATTCCACCCAAACCTGCCAGTATGTGCAATACTGGAATCAGTTTTTTCTGGTGCACCAGCCCTATTATTTGCTGATTGTCTATCATCCTCAAATCAATTCTTATTCTGTATATAACAAATTGTACATGAAACCTGTTTCCATACCCGATAAAGTAATATCAAAACAGACAGCCCAAACCATGTTTGATATGCTTGAAAGCAATACAAACCTCAATCCGGATATTAATGGAGTAAAGAAAGAATATGTCCTTACAAATACTTTAAAAACCGTTTATTATAATACATCTGACCCTGATTATATAAGACTTGAAATTGCTTTGAACCTATATCCCGATAAGGTCAATAATCAGATAGTGGGATATAAATTAATGTGGAAAACCGGTGATGAAATTGACAATAAGGTGAATTTGATTGATGCTGAGAAAGGTGAACTTTCAGAAGCGCTAATGGACTTATTACAAAAGAAAAGACCTTTCATTGATGCTGCCAACTGGTTTATCCGGAATATACATGTATCCGGTAAAGTTTATGCTGAGTACAATGAAGGAGGTGGAAGATTAAGCTTCAGTAGATTAAGCTTCAGTGATATCAAATACCCTGATGTTGTTATCAGGGACACAGAGGCTATGCATAGGGAGGCAGATAAGTTTATTCCGACTCTGCTTGAGATGTATAAGGTATTTGGATTCACAACAGCAGTTGATTATGTACGCACCTCTGAAGTTGAAAATGACGGACAATTAATTTTTCTATCGCATTATAAGCAAAAGTTCAGATTTCCGATAGATGAAGGGGCATCCGTCATTGGATTTCTCGTTGGATATAACTCAGTTGAAAAATACTTTTATATCAATACAAATATTTATACTAAGCCAATATCCTATCCTGCCAGGGTTGTTTCTCCCAAAGCTATACTTGAATTGGCAGGCTACATACAAGTAAAGGGCAATGACATCTCAGATGATACCACTAAACAAATAATCAACAGCTTTACCGACATCTCGTTAATCCCGGCTGACAATAGATATACAGATAGTAAAACAGGATTTGCTGCCAGATTGATGTTGTTTCCTGCATCTCCTGATGAAATGCTTGCTAATATATATCTAATGTGGCAGGTCTCCGGCAATAACAATAGGTATAAATTTGACCCGGTTACGGGTATGCCATCAGGTTATTCTGATAGACGTGAATATGCTAAAGAAAAAGATAAGAAAACAACTATTCCTGATAACATCACAGAAGAAGATATTGCAGATGCATTCAAGCCCATAGGATTTACAGGAAAACCTTCTTCAGAATATGTTAACTCACATTATTTTGAAGCTTCTCTGAATTTACCAATTCCGGCAGATGCTGAGCAGTTCACTTCCAATTGTGTAACGATTTTAAGTTGTCTTATGGATTTACATAAGATAAGCGTTCTTGATTACAGTTTTAAAGCAGGCAGACAGGATTCGCTCCCGGTAATGACTTTCAACATATTTTACAAAGACATCTTCTTAGCAGGTATTCAACCTAATGAGAATATAGAGCAAAACCCGGTGGACATTTATTATTACAGCAGTACAAACAAATATATGGTTCGCGATTATATCAGTTATTACCTTAGCAGCGAGATTGAAAGTCTGTATCCTGATTGCCTGATATCACCCCTGTCAGCATGTAATATGACTGATGATTCTGTCCCATTAATCTGGTCAGAAATATCAGATATCGCAAGTTTAGATGGTTATCATTATGACAATACTCCATCCGGAGTGAAAATCAGATTGGGTTATAGTAATGATGGTGATGAACCTCAGAATATTCATCTTTTATTTTCTCCTATAGAAATCAATGATGATGGCACAAAACTATATGAATATAAATTGGTTTGGAATGTTGATGGTCCCAAATATAGTTCACTTGTTATTAATGCAGTTACCGGAGAAATCGTCAGGTATTATGCTGCTGATTAGTAATTGTTCAGTATAATAAATTATGAGGTATATCATGCTGTTCATTGATGGAATGATGAAACATAGGTCAGTAATACTGTTACTTCTCATTATACTAATATGTTTAGCAGGATTATTTTCTTGTCGGGACGTTTCACAATCTGTAATCCAGACTCCTCAATTAGCTGAATTCATAAAAAATAGCGGTTTTGTGGGCGATTACAAAGAAGTTAAAGATGGCAGGATAGTATCCAGTTTAAACGGCAAATTTAATCTGCCGATTCCCAAGGATTCGATTTCAATACAGGCGAATATGGACAAAATAGCAGGTGAACTAAACGCCATATATCAAGAGCAAGGAGCAAACTATATACTGAAACGAACAAATTATGATGATAAGTATAATAGCTGCCAATATGTCCAATACTGGAAACAATTCAACCTGGTAAATCAACCTCATTATCTGTTGATTACGTATTATACCGATAACAACACATATTCGCTCCAGAATACCCTTTATATGAAGCCGATATCAATACCGGACAAGATAGTAAATCTCAGCACTGTAAAACATATTCTGGAAATTATAGCTGATAAATACAGGCAAGACGTTGAATTTTCCGGGTTTCAAAAGGAATATATTCCCACTGAAAATCTACAAACAATTAATAGATTTAAGGAAGTTGAATATTCATATGACGGTCTGGAACTACTCTCCAATTATGAAGAGGAAGATTACACCAACCTGCTTTTCCTCAATCTCTTTCCGGTCACAGATAAAAGTGAATCTAACGAGTATTCACTGCAATGGAAGTATCATAAATTACTTTCTGACAGACCCGATATCCAAATAGATGCAAAAACCGGCAGCTTGATAGGCAATCACCGGAAAGAATGGCAGGATAGAGCACTTTTCCCATCTCTGGTAAAAAGTTTTATCAGTGATAATAATCTTGCCGGAAATTGTACTTATAGAGTTAATAACAATGACTATCTTGTAATATCTGGTATCAAAGCTCCGGAAGCAATCAAAGATACTATGAGTTATAAACAAGTGACAGACAAGTATACGAAAGCTCTTCTCAAAAAGTATGACCAATATGGTATGGATATTAAAGTAGGTTATCAGGATACAAAAATCAGTGGTAATGAGAATGGGGTGTTATATTATGCAACATATATTCAGCAACTCAGGTATCCGGTTTGTAATGGTGATGACCTTCTGAAATACAAAATTCTCTATACGCTGAACACTCTGACCGGTATCATGGATATACAAATCCACCTGGTAACTCAGCCTCAGGAATATCCTGCCAAAATATTAGCTCCTCAGGCTATCATAGATATCACTCAATTAATCTGCAAATATGCTCCTGACTCAGAAGATTTTGTAATCGCCTATAATAAAATCAGCACAAACAAAGTGAGTATAAACACTGTTCCGTTTAATAATCATTATACCGATAGTAAAGCCCAAAGGACAGCCGGTCTGCGAATCATACCGATATACTGTGACGATTCGCAAACAGAAAAAGAATACAGACTCGCCTGGTATGTTAATGATATTAATGGCAGTCAACATGGAATTTATAATCCTGAGACCGGAAAGCCATTATATGGTTCTGAACAGGGAGAATACAGACTTACTAATACAGATGGTGACAAACAAACAAGTGCCGGAGTAAAGCATTTCAAGATGGCACTCGCCTTTTTACGCATGGGTAAAGCAGGTAAATTCATAGATAACACGCTGTTTCCCGAATATCATAGCTTTGAAGTTTCCTACAATTTTCCCAAGGTAAAAGACTTAAACAGGTTTAATAAAAAAAGCCGGAAAATTATAAATATCCTGCTCAAATTAAATCATCTGGATACCCCCGATTACACTTATAAATACGATAGAAAGTATAACCCGAAATATCATAAAGACGATAATTCCAATGATAATGAGAGAAGGGCAGACCTTTATTATAAAGGGTTTTGGGTGGTTCCACCTATTGGGGTGAATTTAAACAACAATATCACGATGGAATATAACGGCACTGAAAATAAGTATTTTATCAAATCCTATCTCAAGCCTTTGAAATATGAAATGCCGGGAAGTGTTATCAACCCGCAAACTGCATGGTCGATATCACAAGATGAAACAAACCTGCAATATGTCTGGACTGAGCTTTCCAATATTTCCGGAACCATGGATTATGCTCCTCCCAATCAAGACTTTAGTTATAGAGGTTTTCAGAGTCTCTATTTAAGGTTTTACCCAATCGAAGATGAGAATTCAGTAAACAAAATTGAATACAAACTTATCTGGTTAGTCTTTTCCAATAGTTTTCCTATGTATAAAATCGATGCTGTAACCGGAGAAATCTACAAAGACAAGATCAGAGAATTTCCTCCGATCTTATACTAAGCTTTATTACTAATGGGAGGTAGAGTGTATTGGAGTAAAGATGAAGTATAGAATAGTTCTCTTGGTTCTTGAATGTATACTCGTTAGTTTTGTAGTAGTATTAACAACGTGTGATTCTTCAAACTCTGCAGTTCAGACTCCTCAATCAAAAGAATTTATCAAAAGCAGTGGTTTTAAGGGAGACTATACATCTGCAGATGATGGACGCTTATTTACAAAACTCAGCGGCACATTTAATCTGCCTATGCCCAAAGACTCTCTTGCTCTTCAAGCCAATATGGATAAAATCGCCCATGATTTAAGCGCTATCTATCAAAAGCAGGGAGCAAATTATACTCTCAAACGCATCAGCTATGATAATAAATATAAAAGCTGTCAGTATATCCAATTCTGGGATAACTTTTATCTGGATAAACAGCCATATTATCTGCTGATATCATACAATTCTGAGAAAGGCACCTACTCGGTTCATAATAACCTGTATATGAAACCGATTACAATACCGGATAAGATAGTAAGCTTAATAACATTTAAGCGCATTTATAATTTTGTGACAGATGTATCTAACCTGAATACCGATTTATCCGCAATTCAAAAAGACTATGTTTCAACTGATACTCTTAAAACCTTATATGAATACTATAACAAGTTTAACGATAGCCAGTACTCTGGGATTTATCTCAATCTTTATCCTGCCGCAGAAAACAGCAAATCTCAGGAATATACTTTGCAGTGGAATTACCAGGATTTTGAAATGGGTGAAATGTCTTATTTTGCTGATGCAGCATCAGGCAATTTGACTGGTTCTCTGCTCAAATACTGGCGGGATAAAGTCCCTTGTACCATTGCTGCAATAAACTTTATTGCCGACAATAACCTCTCAGGTAACTGCCGTTCTTTTATCCAGGACGGCAGAATCAGTTTTGAAATTAATAAGGTCTCTATCGGGGATACGCTCAGTTTTCATCAATACACAGACAAATATATACCGGCAATACTTAAAATGTACAAACAGCTTGGTGAGGAATTTCAGTTAAAATATTATGAAACCTTCATTTCTGCTGATGGTAAAGTATTCTCATTCAACTATAAACAAGTTCAAAGGTATCCCTTATTAGGTGAAGACGAAACCCGTTTCCGTCTTGACTTTGTTTTATACAGAACCACAGGACAATTAATTATAACGAGTATGCTGCTGGCTAAGCCAATAGCTTTTCCCAAACAAATAATATCTCCCAAGGCTATCGCAAAAATATCATTTATAAGAAGTAAATTTGCACCTGACTCGTTTCTTTCTAAACTTATCTGTAAGATGATTGCCAAAAACAAAGTGGATATCAATACCATTCCCTATGCTAATCAATATAATGACTACAAGCTGAAAAGGACAGCACGATTGTATATCATACCAAATGTTGATGATGACAAGTCTTCTAAAGTTCCTGAACTTGTCTGGAATGTTTCCTGGCATAATAATAATGTGTGTGGCACTTATAATCCTGTTTCCGGCATCCCGCGCAATGAATTCAGACCTGTAGGTTTTGGCTTACCGAGTATTAAAGTTGATTTTCGTATGATAGCCAAAACAATAAAATTTAAACTTATACAGTTCATCCACTATCTGAAATGGACAATCGACTTCTCAGATAAAACCGCAGGAAAATATGACAGATATGTAAAATTCAGTCATTATTACAAAGGCATGAGACTAATTGTCCCTTGTAACGCGTGGCAAGACCCGGTCAATATTGAGCTTAAATACTATGAGCCGATAAAAGAATCTGACAACCTTTATTATCTGAAACCGCAGAATTATAAAATGCCGGAGATTATTATCAGTCCCCAATCTGCTTTACATATCCTTGAGGGAAGAGGTAACTTCAATATCATCAGGACAGAGCTGGCAAACTATCTGAAAACCGGGAATCCAGAATCTGAAGATATTGCGTCAAGAGATTACCCCAAAGAGGAGTTAAGGTATATTCCACCTCCCTCAGAAACTGGATCAGGAGATTTCGCCAAAGGGTTTTTCACGCTTTGTCTATATCCCTACAAGGTAAAGAATACCGATAACAGATATGTGTATAAACTTATCTGGGACATTCAGGGGTATTATTATAAAATTGATGCTGTTACGGGAGAAAAATTAGCAGTGGAAAGTGAAAGATCTGATGAGGTTATGATATAGTGGAACATCAACAGGAAGGGTCAGATGTATTGTAAAACTACAGCCTTACTATTGATTTGTGTTATCTTGTGTTTCTGTTGTCAGCTTTTAGCAAAACCTACTGATTCAGCAGATGCAAATAATGTTTCTTCTGTTCTGTTTAGCCAGTTTTGTACACAAACAGGCTTTAAGGGAGATTACGTACCTGCCGAGGATGGACGTATTTTCACCAAGCTCAGCGGTACATTCAATCTGCCTGTTCCCCGGGACTCTGTTGCATTGCACGCTAGTATGGGCAAAATTGCCAATGATTTAAACGTCATCTATCAAAAGCAGGGAGCAAACTTTACACTCAAACCCATAAACTATGATGATAAGTCTAAAAGCTGTCAATATATCCAGTACTGGAAAAGATTCTATCTGGTACATCAGCCCTATTATCTGCTTATAACCTATCATCCTGAGACCGATACTTATTCGATTCACAATACTCTGTATATGAAGCCAATCACAATCACTGACAAGGTAGTCTCCCTTGAGACAATCAAGGCGACATTCAATATCGTGATAGATCCCAACAATCGAAAATCAGATTTTAGTTCAGTAAAGCAAACCTATGCTCTTACCGATACTGCTTCAATACATGGAGATTTGTTTTTTAACAACCAAAGGGATTACTATCATTACTTTCTAACCCTTAATCTTTTTCCCGATAAACCAGACGATGCGAATTCCAGCTTTTCCCTGCAATGGAAGTGCTCCAATACAGACTACCCAAGGACTGTTTATTGTATTAATGCTGCAACCGGAGAGCTTAGGGGTGAGGCACAAAAACTCTGGCAGGAAAACATACCTTTGATAAAAGCAGCCAATAACTTTATTAAAATAGCAAAACTATCAGAAAAAAGCAGTTTTAAAATTGATTATGGCAGAATCGACTTCTCAGATATTGAAGTAACGCTGAACGTAAGGGATACAACTGAGTTTCGGCAAGTATCAGATTATTATATAACCTGTTTACAACAGATGTATAAACAACTTGGCTTTGACTTTCAGACAGAATACCTATATACTCAACTAAGAGGTGCAGAATACGAATCTTATGACAAAGAATATGTATCTACATATATTCAATCCTTTAAGTATCAATTACCCTATGATACTTCCAGATTGCACACTGAGATATATTACAATACTACACAACATACTTTGTGGATAAGTCCACAAGTTTGGACAAAACCTGTAATCTATAGCAAAGAAGTAGTCTCTCCTGTTTCTATCCTGGAAAATTATATCCGGTATGAACAAGACTATTATAAAGAGGAAAGTCAAAAATCCGGTACAGTTGCATACAAATATGTCAGCGCTTCAACTATCCTCCATAATAACTGTTACTATGACAGAGCGCATAGCTTAAAAGCCAGACTATGTGTAATACCTATTATGGGAGGAGGTGGTGGTGAAGAATTAACTGATGTAAAAACAGGATGGGTAGTTCGTAGTATTGATGAACAAAGCAGGCAGAAATATTATGATGAATTTACTGGTATTAGCCTTTTTGGAGATGATAGAGATGATTCCGACTATGAAAAAATCTGGAAAGATGCAGACAAGTTAAAACCTGACCCCAAAGAAACCAAAGCTATCGAAGAGGCTTTTACTCCAATCGGCTTTACAGGTGATTATAGAGTTGACCCCGGAACTAATAAAGTTTATAGTTTTAATGCATACTTAAACCTTACTACTCCGGCTGACTCAGTTCAGCTTTTAGCAAATTGCTATGCTATCAATGCCTGTTTACTTCAATTATTTAAACTCAATCCAAAGGATTATTCCTGGAATTTACGTCAAAACGAATATGAAAACGGAATTTCAGCTTATCTCTGCTACAAGACATACGAGATAAAAGGCATCACTAATACAGATGTCAACATTGTCTCATATGATCCTGATGAAAACAAATATCATATAAGCTACAATCTTTTACCATATCTGAATTATGATTTCGAAAAGTCTTTGCCGGCTTGTGTGCTAACGCCCCAGACAATATTGGATATTATCACATACCGGCTTGAACGCAATTTGATTACCCATGAGGACTCATTATTCTTTCATTATACAGAGCTTGATAACCTTTCGGGAGAATTCAACTACTTTACTGATTTTGCTAGCCAATATTTACACGATGACTACACGTATTTAAACGGACCGTTAATACTCAGATTTGCTCCTTTCAAAGTGAAAGACTCAGATATTTATAAATATAGATTAGTCTGGGAATTGAATCCTTATTACATTGATAACACATGCGATTATTATAGTATAGATGTCGTAACAGGTAAAATCCTCCAGGTTGAAGTATTTGATTAATGCAAAAAACTGCTTGTTAGAATCGTATAAAGTGCTCACTCTGATAAAAGGGAGAAGGATGATGCATAGACTGATAAAACTATTACTCTTGTGTTTGCTGTTAAGCCAGTTGTATCTGTTATCTGCAAAATCTGCCAGCACTCCGGACGCAGCGCAAGCTCCGGCTATATTCAAACAATTCTGCACGGATACAGGTTTTAAAGGCAATTATACACTTACCAATGATGGACGCATCTTTACCGAACTCAACGGTACTTTTGATTTGCCTGTACCCAAAGATTCAATCGACTTATGTCTCAATATGGATACTATTGCCCAAGCACTAAATATCCAATATCATCAAAAAGGTGCAGAATTCATCTTAAAACGAGCAGATTACAGAAACTCTACCTATAGCTGCCAATATGTCCAGTACTGGCAGAGATTCCATTTGGTGCATCAACCTTACTTTCTGCTGATAACCTACCAAGCTGACACCTCTACTTATACAATAGTAAATGAGTTGTATATGAAGCCCATCATCATTCCTGATAAAGTGATTTCTCCTCTGACAGCTAAAACCTGCTATGAATTTCTGTTTGATGATGAAAACCTGAATCCTCATATTGGGCGATTACCTAAAGTATATTCCTTGACCGATACAGTAAGCATGGAAATTCTATATGACGATTTTACAGAGCTCAAGCTTTATCTGAACTTATACTCCAACACTGATAAAAGGACCGGAACTGAATTCACGCTTCAATGGCGATATCCCAATTCCTATTATTTCTATAATATTCCGCATGGTGACTACCTGATAGATGCACAGACCGGGAAATTGAACGCAGATGCAGCAAAATATTGGAAAGAAAAATTACCCTATAAGAAAGCGGTTAAAGATTGTGTCAGAAATATGCACCTGGTCGGTAATTGTTCGCCCTATATCCCTGAGAATAGCATAGTTTTCTCAGAGATAAAAATCCCTCCTGAGTTTATTGATACAACTACCTTTCACCAATATGTAAAACAGTATTTGCCTGCCATTTTAAAGATGCGTAAAAAGCTCGGTTTTGATTACCGGTTTGAACCAAAATATTCCAGATGGTGTGATGACGTCGGAGCTCATAAATTTTGTGAAATAGCGTATGAACAAATCTTCAGATACCAGATGACGCCAACTGAATACAATGCTTTTAGAATATCTTTCCTCTATTGGCTTGATAGTCGGGAACTTAGGATAGATACAGAAATTTATAAAAACCCTATTGTCTATCCCAAATATGTATTATCTCACCAAACTGCTATAGACATATACTTGTTTAATCAAAGCAATCCGGAAAGCGGGTTCAGTTATCAACAAGCCTTTAGGGCAATCCCCAAAAGATTGGTAAAAGCTGATAGTATCATATATAATAACGTATATAAAGATAGTAAGAACCATTTAACCGCCAGATTGTGTATGCAACAGGTTTATGGAGGTTCATATGAAGATGTTACAGATATCAAACCTGTCTGGTATATAGTAGATGATAATAATCCAGCCAATGACACTTATCTTAATGCTGTTACGGGTCTAAACTTTTGGGGCGACAACATTGAGGAAGATCCGGATGCGGCAGATAGGGAATTGTCAAACGCCAGAACTGCTGAAAAGATAGCAGTGGAACAGGCTTTTATGCCGCTGGGTGATATTACAGAATTCCGGTTTATCAGTAACAAGAGCAACGCTTTTGGCTTTAGAGGTAAATTTAATCTGCCCGTGGTTCGGGACTCTGTTCACGCCTATGAAAACTCGCTGGAAATAATCAAAGTACTGATGAAAATGAATAACCTGAATCCCGTTGATTACACTATCTCCATCAGTAAATACGAAAAGGAAGATTACTGGAAAATGCTCTTTAAATTGTATTATAAAGGCTTCGAGCTACAGCTGCCTGCTGAGTATCATTACATTTACAGCAGCGTTGATATCAGGTACAATGAAGATAGTAAATTGTATGATGTATATTATCTGCTGAATTATGATATAAAGCCTTTCCCAGAACTGGTTATCACGCCTGAAACTGCTTTGTCAATTATGCTGAATTATAATGAATTTCCCTATGTCTGGACGAATCTTTCCTCATTATCAGGTTCAAAGAACTACACAGTCCCTGAGCTTTATAAGACAGAAGATGAAACACCCACCGGAGATGAATTCTTCGGAAGTGTAATTCTAAAGATTTCGCCATTCAAAGTAAAGAATTCAGTAACCGGTGAGTATGAATACAGATTAGTCTGGGAAGTGTATCCTTATGAAGGGGCAAAATATCTGATTGATGCTGCGACAGGAGAAATCCTTCATGAAGAAATATGGGATGTCTGTTAAAGGCTTCCTGTACTACTTTAGTTTAATAATTTTCTTAACTGATGTATTTATAGTTGTTTTCAGTTTTGCTATATAAACTCCCCCTGCACAGGATTTGTTCTGATTATCTTTGCCATCCCAGAGGATTTCATGCTTTCCTGATTTTAAACCGGCCTGCTTAATTGTCCGGACTAATTGTCCTTTGCAATTGTAGAGTTTGATAATAACTGTTTCCTGCTGTTTAAGCTCAAAAGCAAGCCTGACCTGTTCAGTAAAGGGATTGGGATATGCGGAAATATCATTCTGAGGTGGAGCACTGATATCTTCTTCATTGTGCGTCAGATTGGATAATTCATAGATAGATATGCCATGAGTTCCATTAGCAGCATAGAGTTTATCCTGACCAACACAAATGGATAATGCCGGATAAGGCTGTTGAATTTTGCGAATCAATACAGGTTGAGCAGGATTAGAGATATCGAATATTGCAATGCTGTTTGAGGAAGAAAACGAGACAATCAGATAGTTATCCTGATATTCTGTAATGCCTGAAGCACCGGAGAAGATGCTGCTGTTATACAATACATTTATCAAAACCGGAGGAGCATCATCAAAGAGCTGATATACTTGAAAACCTCTACCGATAGTGTACAAATAACCGGCATGAGCGTATATCTTATCGAAGTACTGACATTGCATGATATACCCACTTTCTCCATTATTAAGCTTGTATACCAGAAATGGATAAACCGAATAGTTAGAAATCGATTCCCACCTTCCGACGGCATAATCATTAGCACGGTATTCAGTGGCGTCATTAAATTCCATCAAGCCATTCAATCCAGCATATGCAAACTGAAAATAGAGGCTGTCTACATAGACAGGAGTTCCGTAATTGTCAATTCTGTACTGGTCTAGTTCACTCTTCGTTCCCACATAGATTATATCATTTTGCATAAAGTATGAATCGACATTTACGACTGGAATTTGTAGCATTAAAGCAGGTTGTGACAGATTTGTAAAGTCATAAGCCATGATACAAGCACCCTCATAAGATTCGTCAAGTCCGTATAAATAATTTCTGTACATCTTAAGTCTGGATATTACTCCTGGTGCATAATAGGCAGCTATGTGAGTAATGCTATCATCGGGATTTACTTCCAAAACTGCCAAACCTTCAGGGTAATTGCTGAAAAGGTATCCATTGCCAATATCCAAGTAAGCCACAGATTTGATTACATCACCGCTGGAGTATTGATTCACCAGATAGGGAGAAGGTTGCAAATCGCTGATATTTAACCAATAGATACAATGGTAATAGGTATAACATGTTAAATAATTACCGGTAACTTTAAAAAGTTTACTGGTTGGATTGCTCGTCTCCGGAAAATGATATTCGGTAACACAATTAAACACATACTGGTCGTTCATATCCCAAATTTGTACGCAGTTTTGGGCATTAACGGTATAAAGCCGGGTACCATCAGTAACAAATGATTTCACATCGTCAGGAAGATTTGCTTCAGCTACTGGATATACGTTTCCCAAAATGCTGCTATCATAAATAAACAGACTATCATTTTCCAAACGAATGATGGCATTGGAACCAAGTTTACCCACATAGGTTTCAATACACGGCAATTCAAAAGATGCTGTCAGTGAAAAAGTGCATGACTGTTCATTAAAATCCAGTACTTTAATAGTCGGTGAGGAGTACCATCCGCAACTAACGGCAATATTATCACCGAATTCCCAGATTCTCCAGATAGATGCCATGATGTTTTGTGAGCCTTCATAATGGATATTGTCCGGGTCATTAAAATCGTAAACCTTGATATCACCGTTTTGCATACCCAAAAACAGATAATGGCTTTTAACAGCAAAAGTATAACAATACTGAGATGGAATCGTGACCAAATTTGCAGGTGTGTATATATCTGTAATATCATCCACACAAATCTGATTGTTTTTACCATAGAATAATAGATTATGACTCACAGTCGGATTTGTATATCCAAAGCTAAAGGAATAACAGTACCCTTGTATGGGCTGAGCAGGATTTGAAATATCCCAAACCATCATCTCATCCAGAGCATAGCCCATGCTTGGATCGCTGATATTAGCAACGACACAACGGGTAGACGATGATGAGATGGCGTCAGGGTCATAATAATTAATGAAAAACTCTGGTGTTATCATCCCCGATACATACACAGCACAACATACCATAGCCAATAAAATGATAAGTTTCATAAGCGTTGCCTCCGACGGTTAGCTTTAATTTTAATATTTCTGTTGCTGTGCATAATGTCAAGTTAATTAGTTGGTTTAATGTATTACAAGTAGCCAGTACTTTACTCAAGAACTTGCTCATAAGCAATTCTGTGTTTTACTATGTATAAGTGAAGGAAAAAAATGTACACAAAAATTAACGCTTGACTTAATCAATGCATAGTGGTTAATTTTGGATTTATCAGAAATAGCTTTAATGGGAATGATATACATAGATGCAACAACATAATCGGAAAGATAATGAATAATTTAACTGAACACAACCTGCTTATTTTTTTATTGCAATTTGCTCTGCTTTTGGGTTTGAGCAAGTTGTTTGGATTGGTCTTTGCCAGATTCAAGCAATCTACTATCACAGCAGAAGTATTAGTTGGGCTGCTTTTAGGTCCGGTTATCTTTGGCAAGTTTTCACCGCAATGGCATGGGATATTGTTTCCAGATGATCCTTTACAGATATCTATGCTGGAAACCATCGCCTGGTTTGGCAATTTCTATCTGTTAATGGAAACAGGTCTTGGAGTAAACTTCTCACGCATCTGGAAGCAAAAAGGTCAGGCAATGACTATTGCATTGCTGGATATTGTAATTCCGATGGCTTTGCTGATTGTGCCTATATATCTGATACCTGACACCTATTTAGTTGATCCCGGTAAAAGAATACTCTTTAGTGTGTTTTTGGCTTCCATCTTAACGATAAGCGCTTTGCCGGTGGCAATCAGAATTATGTATGACCTGAATATTCTAAAATCTGACTTAGGTTTTCTGGTTATCTCTGCTTTGACTATTAATGATGTCATCGGATGGGTACTCATCGCCATTATTATGGGCATGTTTGGTCAGTCAAATCTGAATGCTATGTTTGCTGTAAAGCTTATCTTGTTGACGGTTGCTTTTGCCGTAATCAGCATGACACTTTTCCGCAGGGTAATAGATAAAATAATGACTCTGATTCATGAGCGTCTGGGTGGCGATACAGGATATAAAACAACTTTTGTGTTTATTGTAGGAATGCTGTTTGGAGCGATGACGCTCAAGATCGGTATACATTCACTGTTTGGCTTTTTTATTGCCGGAATCGTCATCGGAGAAGCAAAGCACTTTTCAGAGAATGACAGGCATGTGATGAAGCGGTTGGTTCATTCATTGTTTGTGCCTATCTTCTTTGCCAATATAGGTTTGCATCTGGATTTGATAAATAATTTTGACTGGAAGCTGGTATTGTTTATTACTCTTATCAGCATAGCAGCCAAGTTTATCGGAGCTTATGTGGGGGCAAAACTTGCCGGGCAGAACAAATATGATAGATTACTGATAGCAATTTGTCACACATCCGGTGGCGAGATGCAGATTGTAGTTGCGATATTGGCACTATCCAGCGGTTTGATTTCACATAGTATTTTTGTTAGCATCATATCAGCTTCTATTATTACTACGATAATCATCGGTCCATGGCTGTCATATTCAGTCAAGCGGCGCAAGAGAGGTCTCCTTAATATTGTCTTTAACAAAGAATTCATTTTGCCTGATGCTGAGTTTAAAGACAAACTGGAATTGATCAGCTATGTGAGCAATATCATTGCCGGACACATCAGGATTGAAGGAAAGACTGTACTGGCAGAGATATTGAAAAGAGAAGAGCAGATGAGCACAGCCATGGGCAGAGGATTAGCTTTTCCGCATGCGAGGTTGGCCGGCATTACCAAACCGATGATATTAATCGTAATGAATAAATACGGATTGGAATGGGATAGTCCTGATGACAAACCTGTGAACCTCGTTTTCTTTATTATAACTCCTGAATCCAATCCCGCTGCTCAGTTACAGATTCTGCGAATGCTCTCCGGGACATTGAGCAGTAAAGATTTTATAGAACGGCTGGAAGCAACCAAAGATGTACAAATAATCTGGAGTCTTATATCACCAAACCTTGAATCTTGTGACTTATGTTTTTAGATTGAATGCCACTTTGTACTACATAAAAAACAGCAGCCGGCAATAATGACCGGCTGCTTTGTTTTTTTAAGGAGATGTATGTGGGTTTTATTTCATGAGAATCATTTTTTGAATGGATGTATAGTTATCGGTTTTCATCTTATAAAAGTAAATACCACTACCGACATTTCTGCCAGCATCATCTTTGCCATTCCATTTAAGACTATGATTACCTTTCTGTAAAAGACCATTAGCCAGAGTCCTGACTTTCTGTCCTAAAAGGTTATATATATCAAGGTTTACTTTGGAATCAGCTTTAAGGCTGAAGTAAACTGTTGTTTCAGGATTAAACGGATTGGGGTAATTACCTTTTAAGGCTGTAATAGTTACTTCGTTTTCATTTCCATTGCCAGTTGACAACACATTGGCAGTTACTGGAATATTGATAAACGGTTGGGTCGGAGCATCAGAAGTAATTACAAGATCTGCATTTGCGGTTCCAGTATGTGTAGTAAAAATCATAACTTCGAAATCAAAACTAGCTCCTGCAGGGACGATATAATTTCTGGTAACTGAATAATCATCATCAGTGGCAGTTTTTACCTTGAATATTTCGTTACCGGTGACTGTCCCAATCATGATGGCATCACCCGTATTATTAATTGTGAATGAAACAGGTGTAAATTCGGAAATAGCGTGAGCTCCAAAATTAATGTTTTGAGTACTTACAGTAAAAACAGGTGTCCCCGAAATACCCCCGGTACTTGGGAAAGTTATGTCATCTACCCAGGCACAATCAGAACCACTGCTCATCATATAGTCTTTTGCATATTCCCATTTGAAAGTAGCCAATCCCTGATTTACCAAAAAAGACTCCTGACTCCAATCAATGCTTCCAGACCATTCGTTACACAGAGAGTCATTTATACTGAATCTTAAATAATCATAGCTTTGTTCTGAGGAGATTTTCTTCCAGAATGTGATATATCCATCAGTGGGAACCTGCATACTGACAGTCATCGAAGTAGTTTGACTGTCATTTATATCTGCTGATTTGCTGCTATATGCTCCATTATGGAAAGCGGTATTATCATTTGTCCAGTTACCACCTGCAAAAATCCAGGGATACGACGTCATAGTGCCGCTTTCAAAATCTTCCAAAACCAATCCTACATAGGCATTGATTGTCTGGTTCGTTGTGTATTCACCGGCAACACCCATAAACAGGAACTCAACCTGTGTGCCAGCTGGAATCTGAGAACTGAAGGTCACTTCGTACATCATCTGAGCTGTTGCACCTGTATCAAGTGTTGGAAAACTGGTTGTTACCGGAGTTAAAATGTAATTAACCGCGTTTGATATCAATAACGAGCTTAGTACATTAATAGCTGTTGAATGTCCGTTATTAATAACCGGTATGATTATTGAAACTGTTTCTCCGGCATCAATACGGCCATTGTTGTTTCCGGCCGCATCACTAATAACAATTGTCCCTGTAGCTAAAGAAGGTGCGTTTAAGGTAAGAATTGTATCAAATTCCCAGGAAATTGAATCACCCTGAGCAATAGCTACATGGATTAAGGATTGATGCTGATCAGGAACATTATTGGCAATGACAATAGTATAGCCGTCAGAACTGGTTGATATCTGGTTTACATTTATATTGCCAAATAATTCTGTATTGTCGGTGATAGTAATGTAAGGGTCACTTGTTGAAATAGTTGCTGTTATCTCATTTGCACTACTTGCACCAACATTTGTTAAAGCTAAATCAAAATTGATTGTCTCACCAAAATCAGCCCGGTTATTGTTGTCATCTGAAACAATCTGATTATCAATCTGTACATAGGGTCCGTTATTAGGTAATACCTGAATGGTTGAAATATTTGTAACCCTGTTGTAAGCAGTAATTGTCAAAGTAAGGTCCATTGGCTGGGTAGGAATAGTAGTCAGACTGAGAGTTGCCAGACCTGTTTCATTGGCAATAGCTGTTCCATAGATAACGCCGTTGGAATATAGAGTTACCCAGGCACCGGGGTTGGTCTGCACAACATATGTGCTCGCACCTAAGAAAAGTGTAGTAGGATACTGTGCTGTCATTGGCTGAGGATCTGTATTCCGAATCTGGAGTGAAGCATCACCAAAGATATTCCAGGTCTTGTACATGTTAATTCCGTCAGAACTGTAAACTTCAATCATCTTGGAAGCACCATTAAAGAAGAGACCTCCAATAGTATTTTTCTGATTTGTAGTCATTAAATCTGTGACTTCATCTTCAGCCCGCATGGGAGGATTCCAGGATTGATTAATGGAAGAACCCCAGAACACAACAGATCCGCGAGGATTGCCCGTCACGCTGTCTCTGGCACGCAGCCAGGCTTCAGCAAAGCATGTAAGATTGGCAAAGTTTCCATTCACGCAAGCTACAGACACAATAAACGGCAGTTTGTTGTTATTGGTCAGTTGGTTTACCTGGCTATTACTGAAACCAGTGGTTCCCCAACTGGTATCAGAACCGTGACCACAATAATTTATCATACTTCTGCCTTCGTTCACATCGTTTGTAATCATAGCTTGAGTAGCACCCTGAGCCTGATAAACCTGATCTACTGATGTATAGCCATAGTTGAGTAAGTCTGTTCTGATATTATCAATATGAGTCTGGTCTGATTCGCCTAAATCACCTTGACCACCGCCGCCTTCATTTGATGCAATTCCCAAACCTTTGGCAAGCCAGGCATTTCCGGACTGCATATCTCTTTCGTAATATATTGTGCGTGTTACTTGAGTTTCAAGATCTGTTGTTGTCTGAGCAGAAAATCTTCCGATAAAAATATCGGGATAACTGTCTATTCCAGCAGTTAAAGCAAATGACGGGTCAGAAGCACCACCACCTGATGATAAAGATGGAACCTGTGCGTGGTCGCCGATTATCTGCACAAAAGCAAGGTCATTATTCAGGTCATACTGATTCTGGATGTATGTCTTTAATTGTGTTGCTGAGGGACCGGCTACTGTGATATCAACCACATCAACCGTGAATCCCTTTTGCCGCTTCCAATCCACAAAAGGTTGGATAGTTGTATTAAACATACTGTTGTTGATGATTAACATTCTACCATGATCATCCAGAACAGGATACTTGGCTTGGGAATAATTTAGGAACATTCCTTTATAAACATTATCAAACCATGAACTGGCTGAGGTCTTTGCACTTGTGATAGCATTAGTGTTATCAATTCCTGTATTATCAACTGATAATCTAAGTCTTGTGTAAACACGTAAGGTTTGCGTAGCGGGAAAATATACAAAGGGTTGGAAGTATACGGTTATGCCACGATAATCTCTGATAATAAAAGGTTCTGATAATCTGGATACTGATTCGGGATATGACCCGGCGCTTTGATAGAAACTATCGAAAGTCCAGGGCACATCATTGGGGTTTATATCACGGGTCAGATTACCTTTGGAAGGAGCAATCGGCATAACCAAATCTGTGTATTCTGATTCCAGAGTGTTCACTGACATTCTTGCTGTACCGGGTATGATTAAACTTCTGCTAATATATGGCAGTTGTGGCATCCCGGTTTCCATCGTGAAACCTTCTTTCTTTAAATTCAGTGCCCAATATGTTTCATTACTTATCCGAACCGCTTCCCGGTTGAAGTGTCCAAGTGTCATTTCCAGAATAGTCTGCTGACCATTGGAATTAATAATATTCACTTCATTCTGGTTATCGTTAACAGTATATTGTTCGGCATTCAGTATGAGTGTTAGCATTGCCAGCAATGCCAGTAAAAAGAGCTTTTTCATAATCATCTCCCTAAAAAGATACTGCAAAGAACCGCTTTTGTAACCCTTGCAAGTTCTTTGATTATTTCATTAACATCATTTTTTTGAGTTGAGAATATTCTTTGGTCTGCATTTTATAGAGATACAAACCGCTTGAAACGGGTTTTCCATTGTCATCAGTGCCGTTCCATAATATATTGTGATTTCCGGCTTTCTTATTCTCATTTACGAGTGTACGTACCAATTGTCCCTTGGAATTGAATATACTAATGGACACATTACCCTGCTCCTTGGTGGAATAACGAATGGAAGTAACAGGATTAAACGGGTTGGGATAATTGCCTTCCAGCTTCGTTAATACAGGGACAACAACCGGGTCGCCAATACCGACAGAACTCAGATGCAATGCAATATTATAAGTTTGTTGGTTTGCATCATTGCTTGTGATAAGTATCTCATCATCAAGATGAAGTGCCGGAGTAACCAGTATCTGGACTGTATATAGTTTATTGGTATTGGCAGGTATATTATAATTATAAGTATCACTGACAGTGATACCGTTCTCCAGTAAATTTGCAAATTGCGGTACATTAATGGTCCCCGTTAAAGGTGCACGTCCAAGATTGCGTATCAGGAAATCCTGGGATACTGTAGTATTTTCAGGAACATTATTGAAATTAAGTACTGTTACAGGACTATAGAATACAGGCACATTTGCATCACCCTGCATGGGGAATGCAATGTCATCAATCCAGGCACAATCAGAACCGGTTGTTGTGGAATAATCTTTTTTATATTCCCATTTGAATGTGTGGCTACCGGCAGATACAGGATAAGTTTGCTGCGCCCAGCCTTGAGTACCTGACCAATAACCTGTTCTGACATTATCAATGTAAAATTTAAGAGAATCGTATCCTGCTTCTGAGGATACTTTGCGCCAGAAAGATATTTCACCTGCGGTGCTCACATTCATGCTCATGCTTAATACGGTCGAACCATTATGTGTAATAGCGCCTGATTTCACGCAATATGAGCCTGAATGAGCCGTCGCTGAGCCCAGTAATACTGTCCAGGGAATTGGGCTGTTATTTGTCCAGGGAGAAGCAATTGTTCCTATTTCAAACCCTTCGCTGTTTGACCCAATTGGTAAAGGTATCATGCTATTGACCAATTGCGACCCGGCTGTCAAAGCCAGACCTATGGGAATGACTGTTCCGATTGGTGCATCATTGGTAATAGCTACCGGAATAGATATCGGAATATTGATACCGATGTTAAAACCTGGTAAGGTTAAAACATTCTGTAACAATGTGGCATAGGGAGAATTAATAACCATATTCAGGTTGCCTGCACCGGCATTCATATGCCCTGTGTTAGTCAGGTTAAAGCTGATATTGATAGTTTCACCGGGATCAAAGGAGCCATCATTGTTGGAATCAAAGAACGTCGGGCTGCTAATGGTAACGCTTGGAGCATTAACGGTTACACTACGGGTTGATGTCCAGGAATTTGTAGCATTATCACTCATCAGAATGGTAAATTCCACAGCTTGCTGGTCCGGAATATTTGGTAGTATTTGAACCTGGAATGTGTTGGCAACCGTAGTAGTTGCATTGGACTGTAAACTGGCAATATTGGCAGTTGCGTTGATAATATTGACATACGGGCTGGTAGAAGAAATAGCAGCTGTTACGCTTTGTGCAGCCTGAGTTCCTACATTATTCATAGTCACGTCCAGGTACAAGGTTTCTCCTGATTCAGCTATTGAATTGTTGCCATCGTTGACAATCATATTATTAACCAGTAAGTATGGTCCGGAACTTGAAGTTACAGTTAGATTTGCTATAATGGGTTGGCGTTGAGAACGAGTCATGACCAGCAATGCCTGACCCGGAGTTGAAAAAGGTGTAAAATTAAGAGTAAGAGAACCTGATGCATCTGTCAGACCAGTACCGTGTGTTATATTGTTTTGTGATACAGCAACCAAAGTAAAAGGTTCAGCCGTAATCTGCATCGTGCCGACACCGATTTGCACATTAGGTGAATACTGTGCATTATTTATCGTAGGTAAGCCCATATACGGCACTAGACTGGGGTCACCCATAATTGAGTAAATTTCCCAATAGTAGTTTATTCTACTGCTATTTGATGCTGTAACTGCCAGATTTCCCATAAAATTCATGGAGCCCATAGTACTGCCCCAGTCTGCAAAAGCTTCATTATGAGAGTGAAAAACAGCATCATAAGCGCCAATCCTGTTGGCTATGTAAGGTGAACCTGAAAATACCACTGGTGGTTTGTGTCCGACTGCCCAGTAATAATCTTCGTCCCAGTATGAGCTATCTGTACCACCTATATATACAACAGCACCTTTATTGGTACCGCGGGTAAAAGCTTCACCAAAACACTCTCCGGTATCAAAAGCGCTGGTCAAACAGCAGTTGCCGATTGCAATAAAGTACTTATTTGTGTTTGTCAGTGCATTTACATTACTTACTGTGAGGGTGGGATCAGCCCATGAAACATCGCTGCCATGTGCGGTATAATTAATAAAGCCAACTCCGGTGTTCATATTCGCAATAATCTGAGATTCTGCATTTCCCGATACACTATACGGATACATTTGATTTCTGATTTGATACGGTCCGTAAGGTGTAGTTGTGGAACTACCAAAATAGTTGGTCGCACCATAGTTTATCTGACCATCGCCATGAGAATGACCATAATTGGGGTCTTGACCAGCGATTAAAACAGTGTTGGCAAGATATGCCGGATCCGGCATCGTGTACATTTCATACTGTAGAGTCTTGTCTACATAAGCTTGAACCTGAGTTGTATTGATAGCGGAAAATCTGCCAAAATACATTTCCGGAACATAGTCAGTTCCCTGCAAGCGCACATAATTTAAATCAGTTACATGGTCTCCGGATGTACTTCCAGACCAGGCCGGTATCTGAGGTGTATCGCCCACAATTAAAAGATAGGAAGGTGCGGGATTAGCAGTGGTAGCACTATTCCAGATATTCTGCAGGTAAGTTTTAATCGAGCTTGTTGTAGTACCCGTTACGTCGGTTGTCGCAACAGTAACAGTATATCCCTGAATTTTTTTCCAGTTGATAAATGGTTGCAGTGTTGCTACATAGCTTTGGGGTGTTACAATAATCATTCCAAGCGGATAACGGTCCAAGGAAGTCCTTTGGGTTGCATAATTAAAGATAGACTGCGATAATACAGATTCAAATACCGGGGAGTAATATCTGTTGTACATATCCTCTGTAGCTGCCCAGTCTGCTCCTTCAAAAACAATTTCGACCGTGGCTGAAGTAATTATTTGCAATTGAGCCAATGATGGATTGTATTGTACCGGCGTAAAATCAAGAGCAACCAGCCGGGCACCACGCATCATACCAATTTCTTCTACTTTGACGGAAGGTTCACTGGTCCAGCCTGTGCCATTGTAAAAATCTCTGTCTATAATAAATGGAACCGTAGCAGCATCCACACTTTTGGAAACAGATTCCTGCCTGGGTAAAATCCAACTGTTAATTCCATTATTTGAAAGTGTTACCACTGTAGATGAATTGGTAACCAATCTGGGTAAGATAGTGGCATTTAAAGGAACCCTGATAATCTGCCGCATTAATGGCAATTTGGGTAATCCTGTGGTATTGGTCGTAGTATAACCATCAATATATAAATCGGTAAAAATACCCTGATTCGTGTCAACATTCTGATATCCGACAGTACCTACATTGTATTGTACTGACAAACCTGACGGATTGCTGCTTAATAATTGAACTTTTGTCTGCTCCGGCGCTACGGAAATAGTACCGCTCATTGCAAACATCATGCTTGCTACCACTAAAAGCAGTATAAGCCCTGTAATGCGTTTCATAAACATCTCCTTAATCTATCTCAAATCATTAAATTCTAATTCAATAATACAATATAAGCAAAAACAGTACCGAAAATAGGAAAAACACGCTTTTTTAATGAAACAGTCTGGCATCCCATCTGGGATGTCAAAGTTTAGTGGGTAATTATTTCAATGCTATACTAATTGTCTTCAATAAAAATCGTCATTATATCACACTTTGTAGTTCATTATGGGTTGAAACTCAAATGTCCTGTTAATGACATCAGCCATAGCTGATTCTCCAGTTACATTTGACGCTGAAGCCATAACGATTATAATCATCAAATATCTGACACCCTGTCAGGGTATTTGTAAGGTTTTTAGCATCATTAGTCAGGTTAGAAAAAGAACATAAAACTTGACATTCTGACTATTTCCTTTAGGATTACAATTAAATTAAAAAAGTCAGTAATGCATTAGGAGGTTCATAATGTCCAAGTGGTTTATTTTTCTATTTATTACATTGTTATCACCCATATTCGCCACCCATAATTTTGTGGTGCAGACTTTTCCGGGACCGGATGGTCGTCTGATAGACAAGATTACCGTTCCCGGTATTCCCGTTAATCAAAGAATTCCCGGTCCAGTGGCTATTCCCACCCGTAGCGCTGTTATGCTCAGCGGTGTTCCAACCTTTGACTGGAGTTATGGCTGCTCTGCCACTTCCGCTGCCATGATTTCCGGTTACTATGACCGTCTCAATTTCGGACACATCTACAGTGGACCAACCAATAGCGGTATAATGCCATTGAACAACAGCACATGGGGGGCAGGTGAATGCCCGCTCAGCGCCACGCATCAAGGTTATGACGGACTGGCAACGGCAGGACATGTAGACCGTTTCTGGACAGATAATACCGGTAGTGACCCTTATGGAACTTCCGACCCCACCGGAACATACAGCGGTTGCACTGCTGATTATATGGGTACAAATCAGGAGTGGTGGGGCAATATTGACGGTTCCACAACTTTTTATAACTACGTCAATGGATCAGCTCTTTATGATCCTGCTGATGGCACAACCGGCCCTCCTTATGGCAGAGATGGTATTCACGGATTCAGGCTTTTTCTGGAATCCCGAGGCTATTCTGTCAGCACCAACTTCAATCAGTATATTTATGGCTGGGAAGGCAACACAATAGGTTATACTTATGACAACTATAAAGCTTCGATAGATGCAGGCATTCCTGTCCTGATACAGATTGAAGGACACACAATGGTGGGAGTTGGCTATGAAACCACCAGTAACACAATATACGTCCACAATACATGGGATTTCAGTGTTCATTCCATGACCTGGGGTGGTGTTTATAGTGGTATGACTCACTACGGCGTAGGTGTTATCAGGCTCAATCCTCCACCCAGCATCTCGGTCAGTAGCAATATCCTGAATGCAGACCTGCAGATTGATGAAGAAAGTACCGACAGCTTCACAATCACTAACAACGGAACTGGTCCCCTTACTTTCAATCTTGGTCTCGCTGATTCACGAATGATGGTAAACAACTCACAAACTATTACTGCAATTGATACTATCGACCGCAGTATTGCCGGCAGCACGCTTACGCTCAATGCAGCAGAATACTCTCCCGGAATAACTGCTAACTGGACTTTTACTGTCTATAACGGCAGCACTGATACTGAATGGCTCAAGCATGTAATCGTTACATTCCCAACAGGGGTGACAATCAATAGTGCAACTAACTTCGTGGGAGGTACTGAAGGCGACCTTGTCCCATCTCCTACAAGCGGAGATGGGGTTACCATAGACTGGTTTGGCGAATCAGGAGGCTGGGGAGTAATCTACGGCAATCAGTCCGCATCAGCTACAGTCAATGTGACCATCAATGCTTCTTTTGCAGGAACAATAACGCTTCCTTTTCAGATTCAGGGCGATGTTTACGGAGCAGAACCTCATACTGTCACCGGAAATATTGTACTTCCACCAGCTGAACCTCTTTTGCCCTGGCTCAATCTGGTACCCATCAGCGGTACAGTTTCTGCCGGACAGAGCCAGGTTATTACAGGCAATTTCTCTGCTCTCGGTATGACTCCCGGTACATATACAGCCCAAATTTCTATTAACTCCAATGACCCTTATGAACCGTCCAGACTGATAAACGTTACAATGATTGTGCATCCTGATTCACTTGCCATACCCGTTATTAACTCCATCGCTCCGACAACAGGGGGAGTTACACTCACATGGGGGGCTGTCTCAGGCGCTTTGCACTACAAGATATTCCGCTCCTTCGAACCCTTTGATAACTTCACTTTATTAAGCTCTACCGATGAAACTACATTCACAGACAGCAACACCAATGGCGAAGCATTTTACTATGTTGCCGCGTCAAGCGAAACCCTATCAAGGAAGTAGTAGAAAGAATCACTTGTGTTCAGCTATCTGCATTGGTCTGAAAGTGACTATTCAGGAGAATAGCATCCGGCTTTTGTAAACAGGAGATTGTTGTATATGAAAAGAACCGAAACGCTGCTACATATTGAGATCTTACCGGCGATAATAAAACCATTTATCCACAATGCCCGGATATTTGACAGCAGTTGTTCTGACGCTGCGCATACTTATTACATTGAAGGTTCTGTCCGGTCATTCTTAAAGGTAAGCTCTAGTGGTAAACTGTACAGGGAGAGTATACTTACAGAATTCTTTCATAGTCATGGACTAGCTCCGGCTGTGTTGGGTTATGTCTCTGAAAATGACCACGATTATTTACTTACAGAAGCTCTAAAGGGTGAGGATGGTATTTCAGGTAAACATAAAGAAGACCCATATAGACTTGCTGAGGAATTTGGCTCTTGCCTGAAGCTGATTCACAACCTTTCTCCACTGGATTGCCTCATAAAGAACAGGACAGCAGAAATGCTTCTGGAAGCTGAAAGAAATATTGCCAGGCAGTATTGCGATAGTGAACTTATCCCGGAAAACGTAGAGAAAGCGTCTAAAAAGTTCTCGGAATTAAAGCACCTTGCGCAGGCTGATACAGTCATCCATGGCGACTATTGCCTGCCCAACATCATTATGCAGGATTTCAGCTTGAGTGGATTTGTTGACCTGGGTAACGGTGGAGTTGGAGACAGCCATTATGACCTGTTCTGGGGTATCTGGACACTAAGGTATAACTTGCATACAGATAAATACAAAGACACCTTTATCAAGGCTTATGGCAGGGACAAAATTGACTGGGACAGACTGGAACTCTGCCGGTTGCTGGCAGGTTTCACAGAATAATCCCACCGAAATCGTAATTTGTAATTAGTAATTGTCCTTTCATTCTGCTTTCATTCTGCTTTCATTCTGCTTTCATCTTTCTTTAAGTGAACATAGCTTGCCCTTAAGACACCCATATGACACCCATATGACACCCGGATGACACCCAGATGACACCCAGATGAACATAGGGGAATCATTGGAGTAGCAAAGGCGCAGCACATACGTATATTATGTGCACATTTACCTCATTTAAAGAAAGATTTAAGATGAATAAACATAAGGGGCATATAAAAGATCGGATTGACAAAAAAACCTGCTTCCATACAATGCTTTTCAATATGAAAAGAATATCTTTGTTGCAAATAATCAGGCTATCGTTACAGTTAACAGCATGTGCAATGTTCTGCTTTGTCATGCTCACAGCCTGTAAAACACCTAAGGTTCAAACCAAAGGCAACCGTTATGTAGTGCTTTCTCCTGAAATTGCGGAAATTATTGCTGTCATTGAAGGTACAGACAATATCGTTGGTATTACAGAAGAGTGTAATTTCCCGTCTGAATATGCCGGCAAGGTAGTTGTGGGTAAATTCGGCGCAGTAAACAAAGAGCGCATCATATCCCTGAAACCCAGTATAGTTTTTGTTTCCTCACTGGAGCAGCGGTCTATAGCCAATGACCTTTCCAAACTCGGCATCAGGTACATCACTGTGTATCCCCAAACTGTTGAGGATATGTTGACCGGGATTCAAACTATCGGCGATATTTTGGGGAAATCGCAAAGAGCAGCCATTGTGGCGGATAGCATAAGGTCTGAATTGATAAAAATCAGAGCAAATACAAGGAATCAGCCCCGTCCCAAAGTATATCTGGAAATCTATCGAGCTACCCTGATGAGTGTTTCTGATAAATCGTATGTGGGAGAACTCATCGAGCTTGCCGGCGGAGATAATATTTTTTCTAAACTTGAACGTGACTATTCCCGCGTAAAGGCAGAAGATGTCATTAAAGCCAGACCGGACATTATGATTTGCTATTCTCAGGATACTAAAGATAACATCAAAAAACGCATGGGCTGGAGGAGTATCCCTGCCATCAGAAATGACAGAATCTATTTTGAAAAGGATATCAATCCCGATTTGATTTTACGGGCAGGACCACGCTGTGTATTAGGTGCAAAGCGTTTACAGGAAATGTTGTATAGTGGAAAGTAATTTCATGATAATGAGTACGAGTTTACGTAGTTCTGCCTTCAGGCAGGTTTTGATATATAGATACTTGTCTCATGATCTAACCTGCCTAAAGGCAGAACTACATAAATCTCAGACCTGCTTAAATAACGACTTGTCTTATAGACAAAACCGCATAAATGCGGTACTACATACTTGCAGATAGATACATGAAGAAGATAATATTTCCTGTTGTCCTACTTGTTCTCGGTATCATCGGAGCATACATTTATCTCACTTTCGGAACCGATGACAGTAATATCATATTAAATATCCGTCTGCCCAGGTTAATTCTGACGTTATTTACAGGTATAACTTTGGCAGGCATAGGCTCTGTGTATCAGATGATGCTCAATAATCCTCTGGCTGAGCCATACATATTGGGTGTTTCATCCGGAGCGGCGATGGGTGCTGTTTTAGCAGGATTGGCAGGTCTTTTTATACTTATGCCTTTGTTTGGGTTTGCTGGAGCTATGCTGACCATGCTGATAGTCTGGGCTTTGGCACAAAAGAAAGGGCATTTTGATAAAACCAGATTGCTGCTTTCGGGTATCATCATCGGTATGTTTTTCGGAGCTTGCATCTCTCTCATAATGTACCTGTTTCAACAGGATACGATGTTGATTCTTGGTACACTGATGGGTAATCTGGGACATATTTTTACAGTGCTGGAATATAAGTTCTTCCTTAGCCTGGTAGTGCTTTGTGTAATCGTTTTGTATATTGTTTACAGGGATAGCCTGATTCTGGATATCATGAGCAGTGGTGATTTGTATGCCGGCAGTGTGGGCATTAATGTACACAGGATACGGCAGAGGTTATTTGTTTTATGTTCGCTTTTAACAGGGATTGCTGTTGCTTATGCCGGAATTATCGGCTTTGTGGGTCTGATTATTCCTCATATTGTCAGGCTTTTAATCGGCACTTCACAAAAGAAAGTCTACCCGTATAGTCTGCTTTTGGGTGGGATTTTCCTGATGTATTGTGACTTTCTGGCTATGCATGTAACAACTTTGGAATTACCTGTTGGAGTGATAACTGCTTTTATCGGCTGTCCGTTTTTTGTGTGGCTGATGCTGAGAAAGAAAAGTAGCTGAGTTCTTACGTTCCGATTCGTTTATATTCACCTAAGACAAAATCCATCATCTTACGCATGTTATGCTCTGAATAATCCTGTTTGATATCAAGCTCAAGAAACATCTCGTCAATTGATAAATCTGTTACCTTCTCCAGGAAATGCTGAAATCTGCTGATAGCATCCAGTGGTGCATGCCTGTAGTTTTTGAAAATCTGCAAGACATTGAAAATGGACAATGCGCTAAAAAAACTGTAATGTGGATATTCAAACAGAGTGAGTTCCTGCATCCAGATAATGCTTTGCCAGTCTTCCAGACCACTCCAGTCAACACCCCAGTCATATTGTTTCCATAAGTCCATCATAGCTTTCTCACGTTGCGCAGCAGGCCAGTCCGGATTGGCATAGAGAACCAGTTCAAATTGATTCAATATTGACCAGTACAGTATCTGCATAATGTCATGTTCAAACAAACTGCGAAAGGCTGTTTTATAGTCCTTTTTATCAGGATAAAAGTCATCCCAGCCACCTGTGGAAAGATAGACTAACGTTTGTGAGGCAAGCTCCCGCGCCTGAACAGGCAGCACATTAAACAGTGCCAAAGGGTTACGCATTAAGATAGCCGTCTGAATTGTGTGTCCCATTTCATGGAACAGCATTACCACATCTCTGTGATGTCCTGTACAGTTCATCAAAATCTTTCCAGCATCCAGGCTGGGCATAATAAAGTAAAATTCGCCTTTTACCTTATCAGGACTATAGTCCAGATTCAGCATATCTGAATTGTACATTTTATTCAGTAAGATACCATATTCAAAACGAATATCATAAAGAATGGCTATTGCCTTTTCCCCAAGCTCTGATGTTGATGAAAATGGCGACAGAGAAGCCGCTTCAGCATCAGCTTCCAGGTCCCATGGACGTAATGTCTTCAGGTTTTGCCTTTTTTGTCTTTGCTTAATGAAAAGTTTGACCATGGGTAGAATAACATTACTGATAGCTTTGTGAATCTCCTGAACCTGGGAGATGTTGGTTTTACCCATTAAGTCAGAATTCAAAGAATACTCGTAAAAGTTTTTATAGCCGTAATCTGCTGCCATCTTGTTCCTGGCTTTAATCAAGCGGTCAAGGATATCTTCAAATTGTTTTTTATTCTGCAGACAGGAAACTTTACGGCTCTGCCAGATGGTTTCCCTTTCTCCGGGTGCAGCTTTGGCAAGGACATGGCTGATAATATTCAGAGGGTGAGACTTACCATTAATCATTACCTGAACCTGATTATAAGCCCTTCTGTATTCCTGGACGAGATTGTTGATTTCAATATTGCCGGGATTTGTTCCTCTGTCAAGATCAGTGCTTATATCATCGAAAAACTTGTTCACTTGTCTGTATGAATCCTGGTTTAGCCGCAGCCTCATCGGATGTTCATGAAACTTACGCACTATCTCATCGTTGCGAACGCTGGCAGGATAAGCAATTGTTTTGACAAAGTCCTGCATCTGCCGGCTTGCTTCTGTATCATTGGTGTTGGATAATGTGCGGAAATACAATTCATTGTATTCTTCATTCAGAATATTCATTAGTTCACCGGATTGATACAAAAGGCTGAGCAGGTCTCTGGGCGTTTCAATTTGTTTATGTTCAAGTTCATCAAAAGCTGCTGAAACTTCCATCCAATTATTAATGTTAAACTTTGATGAATAGTAGTACAGAGGCTTTTTCTCAAGCTTTTCTTTGGTTAGTATCATTTGCTTTATACCTCTTCTGATATCATTAAGTCAGTCTTGCATTGCTCTGTTCTATGTCAATTAAAACTCACTATCTGCACTTTACATTTGACAGAATTCCTCATATCCAGTTTGGTATTTATGATTATGATAAAGTTACATCACTATGCTCAGGATAAATTTACAGGTTTTACAGCCGAAAAGCAACTCAAAGCCATACTGGAATTGCTCACAACTCTGGAGAAAAACATCACTGACGCTGAATATGTGAATAATATCGTTTCAGAGGTTTTATTGTGCCTGACCTGGCTGAAACCACCTCTGCAAACAGAACTAGATGTTCTAAATGGTTTGATGGATAGCTTTGCTCCGCATGATCTTCTAAAGATTATCGCACCTATCATCAATACATATAAACCAAATCATGCTGATGATGAGATTGATATCCTCAGGTTTGATGGATTAAACCCCTCGCAGCAGGACGCGAAAGCTCCATTCCCTTTGACTGTGATTCTGGATAATCTGCGTTCTGCTTATAATGTAGGCTCCATTTTCCGCACGGCAGAATGTGTGCAGGCAGAAAAACTGATATTGTGCGGCATTACACCCTATCCACCCAATCCCAAACTTAGTAAAACAGCAATGCAGACAATAGACAGACTCAATTGGCAATATCTGCATGAAACCGAAGAAGCAATTAGTCTGTTAAAGTATAATAATATCCCTGTTGTTGCCCTCGAAACTACTTCTGATGCAATTTCTCTCTTTGATTACAATGTAACTCAGCCGGTCGGATTGATATTGGGTAATGAAGCTCTGGGCATAGAAGAAAAGATTCTGAAGCAAGCAGATATAGTTTTATCCATCCCCGTCCTGGGCTGGAAGAATTCACTCAACGTATGCAACGCTTTTGCCGTTGCGGCATATTGGTTGTCGGGAATAAGTGAAATGGTGAAGTAGTGTGCATTCCGATGTTACATAATTGTGTAACGGTGGAACAGTGAAAAAGTGTAACTGTGGAGTGTAGTTCTGCATTTATGCAGGCCTGTATTAAGTGATATCGGGGTATCAATGAAGACAAAACCGCCGGCGGGACTACATACTTACTCGTTATCTCTTCGTGTCTCTAAATAGCTAATTCAAACTTACTTTTATCCTTTGCGCTATTCTTCTGTCTAAGACGTAGCGTGCATCACCTACAGCAATAACAATATTGGGTTCATCCTGTTCATTGCGCAGGATTTTTACCTGCACTCCGGTATAAAGACCACGCTCAACCAAGAAGGTTGCCGCTATGATGAACAGCAAAATACCGATTACATGGGATAGTTATACCAGTTAGCAATCTGGGAAAATAATGTTGCAATCAACCATGCCTACTATGAGAGGAATAAACGCTTTCACCTGCAGACCAACACTTCGCATAAACTTATCTGCCACAAAGGCAGCCCGGGGCATATAGCCGAAATCTTCCAGCCAGGCCAGGCTCATAAAAATAAACAGAATTGGTGGGATAAAAGAGGCAATCGTGACAATTCCACCACCCAATCCATTGGATGGAAAGTCACTCAGCCACAATGGTGAATGAAGCACATTTAGCAGTAACCCAAACTGCTTAACAAATATCCAGCCTAAGCCAGCATTGATTATTCCTACTATGGGTTGACTCGCTTTGATAATTACTGAAAAGACCATAAACATCATTAAGAAAAAAATCGGCAAGCCCCAGATTCCGCTCAAAACATAGTTATCCACACTGTCTGAAATGGTTTCACAACATTGAAATTTACGCTTTACCACATCCTGTGAAAAACCGCCATATGAAGTACCCCACAGAATAATTAACTTGACGAAATAGTATTAAAAAAAATAGTTATAATGTAAATTAAGGAGTTCTAATGAATAGATTTCTTTTAACTATTAGCATGATTGCTATAATCTCGGGACTATTTTCAATTGTACAGATGTTTAATTCTACGGATAAAGTGTCATTTGCTTATGCTTCTCAAAATGAAAAATGGCTGATAAGGTATAATAATGAACAGGGAACAATATATGATGAAAATTTTGTTGAAATCTGTGCCTTCACTTTTTCAGAAGCTGGAACAAAATCCATTTATGGAGTTGGAAGAGATTTTGATGATGATGATAATATTGAAATTCTATATTCAAATACATCAGGTCCAATGTCTGTATATCTCAAAGATTTAACAACAGGAGAATTTGATCTTGCTTTGGTAGGGAGCAGTCAAGCATGGTATAGTTTTCCATCATATTTTACTAATGAATTGCAAGCACATTATATAAATTCTGAAAGAGTATTTGTGGTTCAAGAACAAAATCGCTCCACAACACCATATATTCTTTACTTTACGCTATATAGATCAGGAGCAGTTTCACCACCCTGAGACGTAACTTTAAATATTGATGATGACGGTGTTCATATTTCTTGGGAATCTAGTCTGAACGTAAATGGATACCTCATTTATTCTACTAATGAACTTGAATCTAATCACTGGACTTTAGAAACAGAGTCCCCAGTCAACAATACGTTTTGGACAGGCAATACATCGCTTCCAGCAAAATTCTTCAGAATCAAATCAGTTAGATAGATATAGGCATTTAGGGGGGGGCATTGAAAGAATCCCCTAAGTCTCGTTTCAACTGTATAGAATTATTTTTAGCTTATTTCTCAGGGAAAATCCGGACCCATAAGATGATTAACTCAAAGAATATGTAGCCAAATTCTTAATACAATTAATGCCAATAGTATCTGTGCTATTGGTATAAATTGAGTATAAAAGCCAGTGAAAACTTCAAATGTGATATATGTGTAAATTTAAAAAGAGAACTACCCTTACCAATGCCGGCTTATCAAGACCCAATGAATTATCTCGAACCAAAAGAATATCCTCTGCAATGGTTTGCAATCTGGCTGAAATGTCCTCTTGGATTTAAATAACGTTTTATAATCTGGTGCTGGTAAATTCAAAAGGTCAAACTGCCTATGACAAAACCCCAAAGTTCGGATGCTGTACGAGAACACTTGTTGACAGGTTAGCAGATATTTAGTATTTGTACTGTGCAGTTTGGATAAATAAAATCATATACATTTTTAGCTGTAGGAGAAAGACATGAGAAAACATCAGATAATTATGATATTCTGTATGGCAACAGCCCTATCATCATATATGCATGCAACTACCTGGAATTACGATTTCGGAACTGCAACCGGCTCATACAGTACTGCCGGTCAATCAACCACATTCTTGCCCGCTGCACCATCCGGGACATCCAGAATCAGAGTAGGAACTGCCGGCGGAAGTATAAATATGGATAACCCCGGACTCTCTGCAATCGGCTCAGGAACAGAGCTCAGGATAGTTGCCCCAACAAGTGCCCAATATAATAAATTTGCTATTTATGATTACACAGCCAGCCAAGTGTTTCAGATCAGGTTTACCATGCTTTTGGGTTCAAGTATCGGAGGAAATGTAAATAGCGGTACATTTTACTTTATCAATGGAGACGGAGATAGATTTTCAGGCAATTCCGGCTTTTCTGATGACCAGTCTTTTGCAGCATTTCAAATGATTTTTGGTGCTGGAGGCACTATCACACTACGGTATCGTAATACCGGTGCCTGGACAACAATCAATTCAACTCCTGTAGCGCAGAGTACTGCATTAGAATTAGTGATTCTGGGAAATAACTCATCAGCTCCGGTTAATTATGCTTACACCGGCAATAGCAATAGCCTTGGTGTAAATAAAATTGACCTCTGGATAAATGGCACTCTCTATGGCAATGATCTTCAGAAAGACAGGCTTGCAGATTCTGCCAATATTGATTCATTTATGTTTTATGGTGATAGCAGCACCGGCAATGTTGCCAATCTCTTTTTAGATGATATCACTTATCAAAACAGTATCAGTTCCGATATCACTTTACCGGTAGAGTTATCGTCTTTTACCGCCATTGCAACAGCAAATAACTTTGTGGAATTGACCTGGGTTACCCAATCTGAAACCGGAGCTAGCGGGTACTACGTTTACCGCAATGCAAGCAACAGTTTACCTGATGCTCAGATTGTAAGTCCCTGTATTCTCGCCACTAACACATCTATGGAACAAACATACTCCTACGTTGATGATGAGATACAAAGCGGTACCTGGTATTACTGGCTGCAACACCTTGACCTCGATGGACAATCTGCCCTGCATGGTCCAATCTCGATTATACTTAATGATAACATTGATATCGAGCCCCCAGTAATTCCGCAATCATCAGGTTTGCAGAGCATCTATCCCAATCCGTTTAATTTCTCCACTACCATTGCGTTTGGTATTGCCAAAAGTGAGCAGGTAAGAATTGAGATTTTCAATTCGAAAGGTCAAATTGTTCGCGACATTGAAGATACCAACTTGAATATCGGTAACTACAGAAGAAATTGGAATGGGTCGGATAACTACGGCAGCGGTCTGCCCTCCGGTATTTACACAATCCGGATGACAGCAGGGAAGTATTGCTATACCAAGAAAGCTGTGTTGGTGAAATAATCCTCTTTTCATTTAGCTGAAGTTTACCAGTGAAAGATTCCTTTAAAGAACAAGCTATGTTATTGTAATGAAAAGCCTGTCAGATTATTAGCTTATCTGACAGGCAATTACATTAATATTAGGTTTACTTATCAGGCTTTCTTGACAGGTACCCAGATTTCAAAGACGGAATCTGGTTCATTTACTTTGAAGCGTTGGTCATAGATTTCCAGCGAATCGGCTTCTGCCATCACATAACCGTTTTCCGGAAGCCAGACACCGAAGATATATTCGTAGGTCTGGTGCATCTTATCCATCGTTCCGAGATGTTCGAATACAGCATATTCCGCTTGGGGAACAGTATGCGCCAGCATTCCATCCGGAAGGTCTGTCATATCGCTTACTTCCAATCCGGCGATAAAGGTATATGCTTCTTTCTCGGGATTGGCATCCTCAAAAACACAGACCTGATATGCTTTATCAGGCGCAGCAACGTGTTTGATTTCAGCCATTCTCTGCATAAATTCACCCCACAGCTTGTGTAATGTACCGCTTGGATTGGCACGGCAAGATACACCCACAACGTGGAAGGCAGCTTTGGTTTCTAATCTTGGATTCATGGTTTGAGCTCCTTTTTTTAAGTATTTGTAGCTATTGTCCAGGCTAATAGCCGGAAACCGGACAAGAGGAGCAATCTGTCTTCTGAATCTGCCCGGGGTAAGACCTGAGACACTGCTAAAGGAACGTGTAAAGGCTGCTTGTGATTCAAACTGATATACTGTGGCTATCTCTTTGATGGGTTTGGAACTATACAGCAGTTCATGCGATGCCTCGCACAATCTTCTGCGACGCAGATAGTCGTTTACACAGTAACCGGTTAAAACTCTGAATAAACGATGGAAATACCACTGCGAGAAATTAGCTGCATCAGCGATATCCTCCAGACTGATTCTGCGTTTTAGATTCTCTTCCATAAAGAGTAAGGCTTTTTCCACACATGCAATATTACTCATTCCCCTGCTCCTGTTTCGGTTTTGATACTGCTTGCTCTACCTCCAAATCAAAACTCCGTCAAGAAAAATTTAAATTGTTTTCTGTTTATTTTGTATCCGCTATTCTAATCCTATTCTCCTCTTGAAGCATGCTGGTTAGCTGTTGGGCAGACCCCCGGACTTTCCTTAGTTACATAAGTAAGCAACTCGGTAGCAGCGACCATACAACCAGATAACACAATTTAAGAGCAGAAAAAGATTATTACAATTACGAATTACAAATGTACTTTTACTCAGGATTGGAATCCTAAGCTACTTGTAGAATAGCTTTCCAAAGCTGTCCAAATGCATAACGAATATGAATGATTGTTTATACGCAGGATTGGAATCCTACACTACTTTAAAAACACTCCTTTTCTTTCAATAAATCGTAACTGCTTACAAATGGATATCCTCTGAGTAGATGCTTAATGAAATCATTAAGCATCTAACAGGCAACTACTAAGATAGTAGTAAGAGTGATTACCTGGAGGGTAGGTGTAGCATAGATTATCAATCTGTTGCTTTCCGGTAATAGCATTGCCGGAAATACGTAACACCGGACAGAATCCTGTTGGTTGTTTTCTGCTCATTCCCCTTATCTTACTTAATAGATCCTACAAATATTAAATGGGTTTCTAAGGGGTATCAGAGGGGTTTACCCTTAGATACCCCTTAAATCTCTTTAGGATATTCAACGGATTGTACAATGAAGAAAAGAGGAATGAACGTTAGTGAGTTCTATTCCGAATTGGGAATATTAAGAAAACCCGATGTTAGTATGTTCTGCTATCCATAATAATGGTTGAAAGGTGGACTGTTTCTGTATTGTAATAATTGGTTTCAACTATCCCCAGGCTGTTTTCTCCATAAGTTGGAATCGTTCCGGCAGGGATTGTGTAACTTCTTAAATTACTGGAAACAGAAATGTACTTTTTAACCTGACCGGGATCTGCTATATTGGTACTGGTTGCACACAAATAGATTTGTTGCTGCTGATTGTCTTCTGATAGTGTCCAACTAAGAGATTGTTGCTGAGTCGGGTTAAAACTTTCAGGATAATTACAGAAAGCAAAATTGGGTATTTTTATATTTCCGGAAAAGATTACAGATTCGTTTCGGGAAAAAGTAACAGCGCAGCTTTGCCCATAGGATAAAAGTACTTCAGCAGAAACGCTCAAATCATGACCTGATTCAGTTGCTTCAACAGGTATATTAAGCGAGTCGATTATCAGAGTATATTCATCAAGCTCAGAAACGGATTTACTACCGGAATTGTACTTAGCTAAAAAACTAAAGTGGGGCTCTTCAACAAAACCCGTATTTAGATTTCTAATCGTAATATCCCAGGATTTTTCCTCAGGTTTTTGGGATTTACAGGTGGTAAATAGTATTGAACAAACCACCAACAAAGTAATAAAGAAGAGCTTTCTCATATCATCTCCATCATGCAAAACTTTTATAGCAGCTTCTGTTTAGGCTGACAAAAGCAAATAAATAGTAATTAATGAATTAAGTCAAGGTTTTTTGAAAATACATTTGGTAAGTGCATTTAAAGGGCAATATCTTCGGGAGTATAGTTATACCTTTCATCCGATAAATTTGGGAATTCGATAAAAAAACCTTGAAAGAAAATGCATAGTATTTAAAAAGACACAAACGTATTATTTTAAATGGAGGTACAATGTCCAAGAACGTCGAAAAAGACAAAGTGGGCATGATCATTCGTGCGGAGGATACGCCTGAGAAGATGGAAGTTGAGATAACTGAAGTCAAAGCTCAGGGAGACGAAAATTCACCCGTGAAGATTTATTACAATTGGTGCAAGAAGTGCGGTATTTGTGTTGCATTTTGCCCGACCGGATGTTTGGGTAGTAAAACTGACGGTTCACCCTACGTGGCAAACCCCGAAAAATGCATTCATTGCGAAACCTGTGACAGGCTATGTCCTGATTTTGCAATTACCGGTGCCAAGGAAAAATAAGGGAGAATGAAGATGGCTACAGTAAAAAAACCAGTCAAACCAAAAGTACAGACTCCCAAACCTGCAGAAACCTATGATTCAGAACAACGAGTGGTGTTAATGCAGGGAAATGAAGCAATCGCCAGAGGCGCTCTGGATGCCGGGGTAAATTTCTTTGCCGGATATCCTATTACTCCTTCCACTGAGGTGGCTGAGATATTATCCGTTGAATTGCCCAAGCGAAACGGTGTCTTTATCCAGATGGAAGATGAAATTGCCAGTATTTGTGCAATCACTGGTGCTTCTCTGGCAGGTGCAAAGTCCTTAACCGCCACTAGCGGACCGGGCTTTTCACTCATGCAGGAAGGCATTGGCTATGCTAAAATTACCGAAACTCCCTGCGTGGTTGTGAATGTCATGCGTAACGGACCCAGCACAGGTATGCCGACCAGTCCCGGACAAGGTGACATCATGCAATCCAGATGGGGTTCTCACGGTGACAGTCCTGCTATCGTGCTTTATCCAAATTCTGTCAAAGAAAGCTATGAACTTACCATCCGGGCTGTGAACTTATCAGAAAAATACCGTACTTGTGTAATCCTGCTCATGGATGAGGTTATCGGACATATGCGTGAAGCCGTCACTTTGCCGGACATCAGTAAAGTGCGTGTAATATCACGTATTAAACCCACTGTCCCACCTCATTGGTATAAACACTACGATGAAAATCAGAAATATCTGTCACCTCTTGCCAGCTTTGGCGAAGGCTACAGATATAACGTAACCGGACTCACTCACGATGCCTTGGGCTTCCCGACTAATAAGTCAGCAGAAGCAAATGTGATGATGGAACGTCTGCGCAAGAAAATAGATTACAACATACGCGACCTCGTACAAATTGAAAGCTATCAGATGGAAGATGCCAAGATTGCAGTTTTTGCAGCAGGTATCACCTCCAGAGCAGCCAAAAGCGCTGTGGCAGCAGCCAGAGCAGAAGGTATCAAAGTCGGGCTTTTACGTCCGCTTACTATCTGGCCATTTCCTGATGATGCAGCTAAAAAGATGCTCAGAAATGTGGATACAGTGATTGTACCGGAACTCAACCAGGGACAACTGGAACACGAAATCCAGAGACTAAAAGAGCAAAAGACCAGTACTCTTATCTCCATCCAGAAAGCTGATGGTACTCTTATCACACCCAATGATATCTTACGCGTAATCAGAGAGGTACATTAAAATGGCTACAATCTCACAAAAAGTAATACATGAATATCTGAGACACGATAAAAAGTTTCCCCATGTCTGGTGCGCCGGATGCAGTAATGGTATAGTGCTGGGCGCTATCATCAGAGCCCTTGCCGAAATGCAAATCAACCGTGATGATTACATCATGGTTTCCGGTATCGGTTGCTCAAGCAGAATGCCTGTATATGTGGATTTGAATACCCTGCATACCCTGCATGGCAGAGCTATCGCTTATGCCACAGGGGTTAAAATGCATAAACCTAAAATGAAAGTCATAGTCGTCACAGGAGACGGAGATTGCACAGCTATAGGTGGTAATCATCTGATTCATGCTGCCCGCAGGAACATCGACATCACTGTTATTCTGGTAAATAACAATATTTACGGCATGACAGGCGGACAGTGCAGTCCCACTACTCCGAACGGAGCTTATGCCACTACAGCATCTTATGGCAATATTGAGCCTGATTTTAACATCTGTGATCTGGCTATGGGAGCAGGAGCCAGCTATGTAGCACGCACAACTGCTTTCCATACACAAGAAACCCAGAATATGGTTAAAGAAGCCATAAATCATCCGGGATTCTCTATCATTGAAGTTGTCAGCGCCTGCCCGGTTATCTATGGCAGGTTAAACAAAAAAGGCGGAGCACCTGAAATGATGAAGAATTTCAGGGATAATTCTGTTCCTTTGGCTGCTGTTGAAAAGCTTCCACCCGAAAAGGTGGAAGGCAAAATCATTCGTGGCGTGCTCAGAAAAGAAGTCAGATCTGAATACACTGATGCTTATGCCAAGCTTTGTATAAAAGCCCAATCAATGGGAGGCGGAAATGAGTAAAGCAAGTAAAACAACTGAAATCAGGCTATCCGGTAGCGGTGGTCAGGGTCTCATTCTTGCCGGTATCATTCTTGCCAGAGCCGCTGTGATTGATAAACGCAGAGTGACTCAGACTCAAAGTTATGGTCCTGAATCACGCGGAGGCTATTCCAGAGCTGATGTCATCATCAGCGACAGTGAAATCTATTTTCCTGAAGCCACTTCGTTTGATGTGCTGATGGCTCTCACCCAGGAAGCTTGTGACGTGTATTTGTTTGAACTCAAGGAAAGTGGTGTTCTTATTGTGGACACAACCTTCGTTAAAAACATTTCCCTGATGTCTGACCATACATATGAAGTTCCCTTTACGGAAATCGTCACTGAAAAGCTCGGCAGCCCGATTACAACCAACATTATTTCTCTGGCTTTTATGGTCAAAGTAACAGGTATAGTTAAAGAAGAATCACTCAAACAAGCTATAGCAAATTCAGTGAAGCCTGCTTTTCTGGATTTGAACTACAAAGCCATGAAGCTGGGATTTGAGTTAGCTGAAAATTACGGGAAATAGTATGATTAAGCATATTTCACATATCGGCATTGCAGTTACAGATTTGGATGCAGGTATTGCTTTTTATGAAAAGCTGGGACTCAAACTGGAAAGCGTGGAAGAAGTTCCTTCCCAAAAAGTGAAAGTAGCTTTCTTTCCATGTGGAGATACCAGAATTGAACTGCTGGCTCCTATGTCTGAAGACAGCCCTGTCGCCAAATTCATCGAAAAGAAAGGCGAAGGAGTGCAGCATATCGCTTTTGCAGTTGATGACCTGCCTCAAGAGCTGGAATCAACTGAAGCAAAAGGCATTCAATTGATAGATAAAGAACCTCGTCCCGGTGCTCATGGCGCTGATATTGCTTTTCTACACCCAAAATCAACTTTAGGTGTATTAATCGAGCTCTGTAAGGAAAAACACTGACTAATTGGCAGGTTAACTGTCTTGAGGTTCAATTAAATACAAGTTTATTATCAAAAATAAGGCTGTTTACAATGAGTAAACAGCCTTTGTTTTGTATATGTGACCGACATTAGTTTAGATTAAACCATCTCTTTTAAGCAATGCATCAGGATCCAGCTTGCGTCCACGGAATGCTACAAATAAATCCATCGGGTGAACTGAATTACCTTTGGCAAGGATTTTATTCCTGAAGGCTAAGGTTACTTCCTGATTTAATATGCCTTTCTCCTGAATCAGTGACCAGGCATCAGCTTCCAGAGCTTCAGCCCATTTATAAGAATAATATCCGGCTGAATATCCGCCGGCAAAGATATGGGAGAAAGTGCAGGATGTATTAGCATTAGGAATTGGAGGCATTATAGCATAACGTTCAAGAGCCTTTCTTTCAAAAGCATCAATATCTGTAATCTCGGCAGGATCTGTCAAATGCCAGGTAAAATCAAGCATGGCATAGCGTAATTGTGAAAGATTGCCATTACCGGCACAGAAATTACGGGCAGCCAGGACTTTATCCAGAAGTTCTTCCGGAAGCAATTCACCCGTTTGGTAATGTCTGGCAAAGAGATTCAAGGCTTCTTTTTCAAAAAGCCAGTTTTCCATTATCTGAGAAGGAAGTTCCACAAAATCCCATAAAACACTGGGACCCGCCAGAGCTTTATAATTACAATCAGATAAGAGACAATGCAAAGCATGACCAAATTCATGAAATACTGTGCGTACTTCGTCAAATCTGAGCAGTGATGGCTGTTCATCTGTAGACGGTGTCAGAGATGCTACATTGATTACATGTGGACGTCTCATCCCTTCACTATGCAATCCCTGTGCCTGGAAAGAACTCATCCAGGCTCCGCCACGTTTTGTTTCACGTGGGAACATATCCAGATATATCAAACCAAGAAAACTGTCATCTGCATCATGAACTTCCCAGGTAGTAACATCTTTATGATAAACAGGAACATCGGTAACCTGACGAAGCTTGATACCATAAATCTTGTTAACTAAAAGGAAAAGACCTTCCTGAACATTCTCAAGTTTAAACCAGGGTCGGAGTTGCTCAGGGTCATATTGATATTTCTTTTCTTTGAGCTTAGTGCTGTAATAATTATAATCCCAGGGCATAAAGTCTGTGATACCATCAGTTTCTTTGGCAAATGCCTGCATTTCTGCCAGTTCTTCTTTGGCAGCAGGATAAGCAATATTGTAAATTTTATCCAGAAAAGTAATTACAGCTTCCGGGCTTTCTGCCATTCTTTCTGCCAGAACATAATGTGCATGTGTTTCAAAACCAAGCATTTTTGCCCGTTCACTTCTAAGCTCCAGAATACGTTTGATGTTTTGTTGATTATCAAACTTGTCTTTGAAGGCTCTGGAAGTATAGACTTTTTGGATGGTCTCTCTGATTTTTCGGTTTTTACAGTAGGTCAGGACGGGGATAAGATTTGGCATTTGCAGATTGAAAAGCCATCCGCCTTCCTTGCCCTTTTGTTTGGCACGATAAGCTGCTGCCTGAAGTGTTGATTCAGGTATTCCTTCCACTTCTGATTGTTCAGTCAGATGCATTTCATAGGCATTGGTTGCATCCAAAACATTGTCAGAAAACCTGGGACTCAATTTACTGAGTTCTTTATCTATCTCGGTGAGTTTTTTCTTGTTTTCACATGAGAGCATTGCGCCATTTCTGATAAAACTTTTGTACACTTTTTCGATTAAGCGGTATCTCTCGCATTTTTTCATTTGCTCTTTGTTATTAAAGTCAGGAATCGGCTTTTCTTTGTTCAGACATTCTAGCTCATAAACTCTTTTAACGCGACCAAAAATTGCTTCATCAGTCATGATAGAGCTGCTGAATTCCGATAACATTGGTGAAATTTGTTGTGCCAAAGCTTTAAATTCAGTATCAGATTCAGCGCTAAGCAGATTAAAGTAAACTTCGGAGACATAATCAAGATGTTCTCCGGCAAAATCCATCCCCAGAATAGTATTTTCAAAAGAGGGTGTCTCTTTATCATTGCGGATTCTATCAAAATTCTCATTTGCTATTGCCAGCGATGCTTCAACCGCAGGCATATAGTGCTCAGTTTTGATTAAGTGAAAAGGTATAGTTTTCAGCCTGTGATTATTCACACGCTCCATTAATGGATTAATAGACATAAACATCTCCCAATGTAATTAATATACTATTATGCGTAACTAAGATTTATAAGTTTTTATTGTCAAGTAAATATAAGTCAAAACCAAGGGGGCTTTGGAAAGCAAAGAATAAGCCAATTCATAAATTTTAATTCAATCTAAAAGAATTTAGGCATATTTGAAAAAAAAGATTGTCACGTTTTTGAATACCAAAATAATGGCTTTATATCTAAAGGTAAATAATAAGGAGGCAAGTAATATGAAACGCTTTGCTTTAATTAGTCTTTTGGTTCTTAGTTTGGGACTGGCTTTTGCCCTAACGTGCTATGATGTTCAGTTTACTGAAACCCCTGGCGCTGATGGAACTTTTCCATCACCATATGCCGGTCAGACCGTAACCGTAACTGGTATAGTATCTGCTGCAACTTATGGAACAAGTTCAGCTTATCCACAACCCAAATTCTTTATAACAGACCCCAATGGCGGACCCTGGAGTGGCTTATACATTTACAGATTTGGCACCGGCGTCGCAATTGGTGACCTCGTAAATGTTACCGGTGGTTTGATTGAATATTATGGCATGACAGAAATCGGTAATAACAATCCAACTCCAACCATACAAATCGTCAGCAGTGGCAATCAGGTTCCTGCTCCATCTTTGATTCCTACCAGTGCTTTGGCAAATCCGGGTGTTCCTGCCAATGGTGAAATGTGGGAAAGTGTATATTGCAAAATTCAGAATGTAACTGCTACAACAGTACCTGATAATCATATGGAATTTTATGTAACTGACGGCAGTGGAGCTGGTCAGGTTGATGATGGTAATTATTCCTGGGATCACGTTTTCAGCGGCATTACTGTTGGAAGTCACTGGGCAGAAATTCGTGGTATCGTTGATTATTCTTTCAATCTTTATGGCATCAATCCCCGCGGTGATGCAGATATGCTTGTTACTAATGCCACTCAGGATTATGTTGTTCTTCCTGATGCTAAATTAATCGGCAATTATCCCAATCCTTTCAATGGCACAACTGAGATTGCTTTCAATCTTAAAAGCGTCCAGCCTGTACAAGTACAGATTTTCAACCTTAAAGGTCAGAAAGTCCGCACACTTGTCAATGGTAAGATGAATGCTCAATTGCATAATGTAACTTTTGATGGCAGAGATGACAGAGGAAATTTACTTTCTTCCGGCATCTATATGTACAAACTTACAGCAGGCAATGCTGTTCAAACCCGTAAGCTTGTCATAAAATAACAAAACTACCCTTATATCACGCCGGCATATTTCCGTTGCGTGATTAATATAGAAAGCAACCGACCATTATGGTTGGTTGCTTTTTTTTATCTGATGCTTCAGAATAACTTCTCCTTGACATATTAACTATTCATTGTATCTGTTGGTTATTGCAAAATCAATTAAATATAACCATCCGGAGGTTTTATGCTTTCAGATTTAGAGATTGCACATCAAGTAAAACTCAAACCCATCACTGACATTGCAGCCACACTTGGTCTTTCTGCTGAGGATATTGATTTATATGGCAATTACAAAGCAAAAGTCAGATATTCAACCATGGAAAGAATTCAGGATAATCCTCATGGCAAATTAATACTCGTTTCAGCAATTACACCGACCCCGGCAGGTGAGGGCAAGACAACAACTTCCATCGGTCTGGCACAGGCTTTGAACCGCATAGGCAAGAAAGCTACAGTTGCAATACGTGAACCTTCTCTTGGTCCGGTATTTGGTATGAAAGGCGGTGCAGCAGGTGGCGGTTGGTCTCAGGTTTTACCGATGGAAGACATAAATCTGCACTTTACAGGAGATTTTCATGCCATCACAGCTGCAAATAACACTTTGGCTGCCTTACTTGATAATCACATCTATTATGACAATGAACTTAAGATAGACCCTCGCCGTGTAACATGGAAGCGTGTACTTGATGTCAATGACCGCATGCTCCGCAAGATAGTTATCGGTCTGGGCGGCAGCAAACAGGGCTTTCCCAGGGAAGACGGCTTTGATATTACACCCGCCAGTGAAATCATGGCAATTCTCTGTCTGTCCAATAACATGGATGAACTCAAAGAGCGTATCAGCAACATCACTATTGGCTTCACTTATGACGGTGAACCCGTTAAAGTAGCTCAGCTTGGTTATGAAGGAGCGATTGCCGCTCTGCTTAAAGATGCTCTCAAACCCAATATTGTCCAGACGATAGAAAACACCCCGGCTTTTGTGCATGGTGGACCTTTTGCCAATATTGCCCAGGGTGCCAATAGTATCCTTGCTACTAAGACAGCTTTGCGTTTAAGCGAATATGTCGTTACAGAAGCAGGTTTTGGCTTTGACCTGGGAGCAGAGAAATTCTTTGACCTGGTCTGCAAATATGGACAGTTCTGCACTGATGCAGTGGTATTGGTTGCAACTGTCCGCGCTCTTAAAATGCATGGCGGAGTTAAACTCAAAGACATAGCTATTCCTAATCCGCAAGCGGTAGAAGCAGGTCTCCCCAATCTCGCCAAACATCTGGAGAATATTCATAAATTTGGCATGAAGTCCATCGTTGCTATCAACCGTTTTGGAACAGATACTGATGAAGAACTGAATATCGTTAAGCAATTCTGTATTTCTCAGGGCTTTGATGTTTCCATTGCAGATTTCCATGCCAAAGGTGGAGAAGGCGGCATTGAAGTAGCTCAGCATGTAGTCAATATGGTTGATAAAGAAGTGTGTAATCTTACATCTCTCTATGACTGGAATCAACCTGTTGAAGAGAAGATATTTAGAATTGCTTCTGAAGTTTACGGTGCACAAAAGGTTGATTATACTGCCGATGCCAAAGCCGACCTGAAAAAGATAAATAAGTATGGTTTTGATAAACTGCCCATCTGCATTGCCAAAACACAGAAGTCTTTATCCGATAATCCTGAACTGCTGGGCAGACCAAAAGATTTCCTCGTCACAGTCAGGGAAATACTCATATCTTCTGGAGCAGGATTTCTGGTTCCTATTACAGGCGAAATCATGCGTATGCCGGGACTACCGAAACATCCTTCTGCTGAAGTAATAGACGTTGAGCATGATGGCAATATCAGCGGGCTTTTTTAACCACAAAGACGCAAAGGCTTAAAGGAAAAGCATTGCCGGAGTTCAATTTGCCCTTATTAGCTTTTAGCAGACATCATTGTGTTTGGGCAAATCGGACTTCGGGATGCGTTATCTGTAAAGGTTTTAGCTGAAGTCCGAAATTCTCTTTACAATGCTGTCAATCTTTCACTTGACGTGGGAATTTTGAGCTCCAGCTATTCCCACCCAAGCTGGTCATCCTGAGCTTGTCGAAGGACAGCCTCGCAGGAATGACAATCGTAGGATAAGCGCCCTCGCTTGCCCAAACGAAATGACCTAAGCACGATTCCTGCCTGCGCAGGAATGACAAAAAATAAAGGAATAGCACATGTCTAAAAAATTAGATGAGTTCATTGAAAAGATTACTGCCCTTGGTAATCCAGCCAATGTAGCAGGGAAGGCAAAATTCTATCAGGCTTATCCCGGTGGATATGGCGAAGGAGACCGGTTTCTGAGCATCTCTGTTCCTGTTCAGAGAGCGCTTTCCAAAGAATACTACAAATTACTCAGTCTGGATGAATTGTCCTCCCTTTTGGAAAATCCTTTTCATGAGATACGTCTGACTACATTAATGATGTTGGTACTGAGATTTTCAAAGTGTAAAGATATAAGCGAAAAAGAAGCTATCGTCAACGTCTATCTCAATCACATGGATTATGTTAATAACTGGGATTTAGTGGATAGCAGTGCACATTTCATTTTGGGACCCTGGTTTATGGATAAACAGCATGACTTCCTGATTAAACTGGCTGATGAAAAGCATCTCTGGAAGCAACGCATAGCAGTTATTGCCACGTATCATTTTATCAGAAAAGGACATTACCAAACTACACTTGTCCTGGCAGAAAAGCTACTGCATCACAAGCATGACCTGATTCACAAAGCTGTAGGCTGGATGCTGAGAGAGCTTGGCAACAGAAATTATCAGGTTGAATATGATTTCCTCAAAAAGCACTACAAAACCATGCCACGAACTATGCTGCGCTATGCTATAGAAAAGTTTGATGAAGATATTAGACAGGGCTTTTTAAAAGGAACAATATAAAATGAGATTAAATCTACTAATTCTTTTAATGCTATGCATGTTTTCTATCCTGATTTGTCAAAAGGTCTCAGATGCTCCGGTCAACAACACTATTCCCGCATATCTACTAGCAGAGAATAGCTCGCAAGTTCAAGATTATGAAAGTGATAAAATTATAGCTAAACAATCTTACAAAATGGGTATGGAAGCAGGTTCGAGCATGCATGATCCAACCGGCTTTTTCTTAACGGGACTGGCAGGAGGAACGGTTTTGGGGCTTATTGGTGCGATTGGGTCATATAATTTGGCAAAGCATCACAAGCCCAAACTTAAATCTACACCAGAATTGTATGATCAAGCGGAATACAACAAAGGGTATAGAAAGCAATCCATCTCACTAAACAAAAAGGGCGCATTACTTGGCAGCGTAACAGGATGTGCAATCAATACCCTGATTTGGGTTAAGATAATACATGATGCTACAAATAGTATCCATGTTATAATATATTAGTAGCTTGATAAATGAAATGAACGATGCCACGTACATACTTAGATATGCTATTGAGAAATCCAGGTTTATGTCATTATGAGCATTAGGAATAGTTTAAAGAATGCCGATATATCTAATCAGATGTCTAAGCATCTTTTCGGGCATTAGGATTCTACACCTGAAATAACATACCGATGCTGCCCCCAATTATTCAAATTCCGGATAACGCTCTGTTTGTTGCTTTGCGGCAGGTCCATTAAACAACTTCCAGACCTGTCTTACATTAATTGTATATATTATGATAACTATACCTGCAAGAATGCATACATAGTGTCCGAATCCCGGCTTTTCATAGGTATTGCCGAGTTTTTCATTTACCCTATTGATGTAACGTTGAACGGGCAGCAGGAAAAATACCCCAAATGCCCATCCCATTGCTGCGAATAAATAATACAAAATCGGATTATCGCTTTCAGTATATGCAATCCCGCTTAGAGATCCGCCTATCAGTGCCCACGCCCAAAAAAGCAACGTCCCATTGAAACCGGGTCTGCCCTGTGCATTCAAATCTCTGTCATTTTCAATATTACTGAATAACGTAATAATCCTGAACAGCGATACTCCGCTCCTGGCAGAAGGACTCAATGATTGCCTGCGCTTATCTGCCCAACACGTATATTGTTTGTAAAACCAATAATACTGATACAAACCGCCGCTAAATATGGTCATTATTATTAAACGCTGAATGGGAATATAAAAGTATTGATTGCCTGCTCTTGCCTCGCCTTCTTCAAAGAAACTCGCTCCAAATTCCACCTTATGAGGAATTGCCTTTTCCGGTTCATGAATCTTATCCAAAAGTTGCGGCACATCCCTGATTTTCTTCCAAAGCTCATCCTTGGGATTCATGACATAGTCATCAAGCTCAAGCTCTTCTTTGAGCACCATATTGATTAGTTTTGCTTCCGAAATTGGTCCTTTGGTCTGACCGTACTGTGAATAAAGCCATTCTGCCATAGTTTTGCCTCTCTGTTTATGTTAGTTACATTATCTGTTCTATTGGTATGTTGTCAATCTGTCTTTAGAATAATTCGATACTGATACCCCAGGCTCCGACCGGTACATAGGTAACAGGACCATTGACCGCATCAATCCGTTCAACCCCAAGCTCACTATAGATACTGATAATTGATGCGGAAATTTTTACTCCTCCGATTACACCAACATGCTCAAGCCGGTATTGACCCTTGGACTTGTAGTTAAATCCATTTACATCACCATACTCGCGGGTGTAATTATCGACATTATAATGCACCTGCAAGGTTCCGGACAGAAACTTTGCAGGCTTGTATGTAACCATTAAAGGGATTTCCCAGCCATACAGATATCTTTCTTCATCACCTTTTTTATCAAGCTGATAAACTGCCGGACTGATTGACACGGATATACTGTCCTGATGATAGAATCTTTTCTTTAAATTTACTTTATAACCTCTGCCTTCTCCAAGCCATGACTTCAGCCCGAGTTCAAAATCTCCTCCCAGACCGATAGCTCCCTTATAACCCTGTACACCTCCACCGCTGGCATGTTCAGTTGATTCAGGCTGATAATTCTCATCATAGTCAATACCCTGGATAAATACCGCTGTATCAATATCAATACCTTGTCCCAGATAAGCCTGGGCTGAAGGCTTACCCATCTGTAAAGGTTCTGCTGAATCCAGCATCGACATATCAAGATAAACACACCCGCTCAATACCATACAAGCAAATATCAGTATCAGGAATTTCATCATAACCCCTTGCTACATTGTAAAACAATAATCAAATCAGTTAACTTTATTTGTCAAGAATAATTACCGATGTGAATCTTGCATTCCTGCATCGTAGGATACGTGCCTCACGTGTCCAAAATCGTAGGTTATGCGCCTCGCTTGACCAAACAGGAGTTTACATGTCTTGTGCTACTCGGATAAGTGGCACGGACACTCCTGTCCGTGAGTTGAATTTCCACGGACAAGAGTGTCCGTGCCACAAGTTGCCAGGCTTTGTCCTTCCCCCGATAGCACATCCCAAAATCAGATAGATTAAGGGAACCCTGTTGTCGAGGGCAGTTCCTGCCTTCGCAGGAATGACGGCTCAGAATGACATGCGTTACGCTTCTTAAGGTACTGGATAATCTGATTTTAGTCACCTGAGGCAGGTAACCTACGGCGCAGGAACGACGCCCTTCTGGTGGAAAGGTGATAAAAAAAAAGTGTAACGCAACCTTCCTGGTTTGCTGTACCTATTGGTTCCCATCAAGGTACAACTCAACAACCATTGTGTATGCGTTACACTATAAGACTGCTAACGGAACTACACTACTTCCATGCGATTGTTTGGCATAGTCCGCTTTGATTAATTAATATTTGTCCAGAACCGGCAAGGAATTCAGCAGATTCCATTCCTGGACTTTCTTTTGCATTTCAAACCTAATCCTGTTTATCTCTAGTTTGGCATCTTTTTCATCTTCAGCATTATCTTTGATACCGGCAAATTCAACAGTGCTTAAATCACTATATCGGAATGATTCTTTTACATGTAGTATACTTGTTCTGGCTTTATCTTCTATGTTTGTGTACAATTTTAGGGTTTCTTTTAAATAATCCCATTCATCCTGTAATTTTTGCAGGTCCAGAGACAAAACTCTCTGGTTTTCACTCAGTTCTAACTCTTTCAAAAATACTTCGTTTCGCAGTTGAGAATAATTGCTTGCTTTGGTCCAGGGTGACCACAATGACCAGCTTAAACCCATGGAAAATGTGTAGCTCTTATCATAATCAGCAAATTTGAAAATGTCATTATTCTCAGAACTCTGGCCATAGTTACCTGATAGTTTAAGGGTGGGATAAAGCCCGATTTTCTTTTGTAGCAATTCCAATTGAGCTTTTCGTAAATCTGTATTTGATTTGGTAATAAATAAAGACTCTTTTGATGATTGTTTGAAAGTGAAACTTGGATCCAAAAGTGTACTAGCTATTTCAATATCTTCACCCTTATCGGTAAGCCCTATAAGGTTAAACAGTTCCGCTCTTTGCTTTTTCAGTGCGTTTACTCTTTCTGCTTTCTCCAAATCAACCTTGGTTTTACTAACATCATTCTGTAATAAATTGTAAAATATGGTGTTTAATTTGGTCGAAACAAAACTAATCGAATCATTAACATTGGCTAATCTGCCCTGTATCATCTTATATCTGTTTCTTACTATGTCAAGTTTCTTCCCTGATGTTCCGGCTTCTTTGTCGGATGCTTCTAAAGAATCCATTTTCGCCGCCGATTGAGCTTCCAAATCCTTTTTATCATCAAGTAATGGACTCTGTGCCTTCTCAAAATCACGCTTTATTGTTACTAATTTTTCTTCGTACTCTCTCAGAATTTTTTCTTCCTGAGTTGTTTTGCTCCAATCCAACCAAGCGGAATAGATTTGAAAGACAATTTCTTTTCTGGTTTGTTGCCAATTGAGATCGGCTATAGATTTGTCCAACTGTGCTTGTTGGTAATTAAAATAATCTGAGTCCTCCAATTCGATGTCCTTGGCTATTTCCAGTTTACCGCTGCTGGAATATTCTCCATCTTCATTTTCCCGACAGGCTGAAACATCCGCAGATGGCAGGAAATCCCAGGCAGCTGATTTGACGCCTAGTCTTGAATTCGTTACTAATATTTCTTTCTCTTTGAGACTGTAAGCATTGTCCAAACCTGCTTTAATCAGTTCGTCCAAGCTCAGAGGTTTGGAGTAGAGCGAGATTAACCCAGCCATTAGCAGAAGAATAAGGAAAATATGTTTTCTCATTGGTACCTCCCGTGACACGCTGTTTAAGCTGTGCAAATTTGAAATATTAAAAAGACCGGATATATATGTGAATGTAGATATACGAATCGCGGAACTTATCCTGATTATGCCCTGTTGAAACATAGACGCATGTGTCTGATTGCGCTTAGCAATTACTAAATGATGCCTTACCCAACCAAGGCACTTCATAATCCTCCCATAAAGCCTAGTTTTCAATGATAATTGTTTCTTCTATATATATAGTACAGTTTTTGCATAAAATGGTCAACAGCTTGTCTGTATCTTATAGTATTATATGCAAATAGAATACATGAACAAGGGGTGCTGCAACTGATAATCCTGAGAATAATGTGTAAGGAACAGGAACTTCTATAAAACAGCATGTCCTTTGACAAACTCAGGATGACGACCTGTCTATGCAGGTATAACGGAAGGGGTATTTCCTTTATTTCATTGACATAAGTGCCTGTTATAAAAAGATTGCCAGCTAATAGAAGCATATATTATTAAATAAGATAGAATGTTAATGGAGGACCTCATGAAGACAGGTGGAGACCGTTACGGAACACACAGAGTAATTGAACCGACCGGAGTTTTACCACAACCGGCAAACAAGTTAAACAACGATATGAGCGAGATTTGGGATAATGAACTGCTGATAAATGTGTCGCGCTTAAACGTTGACTCTGCATCATTTCACCAGATAAAAACCAAGCTCCAGAAGCTGGGGCATTTAGACCTGGAAACCCCTTTTGGCGAGCATGTGATTGACCTTACCAATAGAACAGGCAAACACAAAAATGAGGATACAGGTTCAGGCGGAATGCTGATCGGCACTGTTGCTCAGATTGGACCCAATTTTGAAATGAAAGAGCCTTTAAAAGTGGGAGATAAAGTCGCCAGTCTGGTTTCATTATCACTTACTCCTCTCAAAGTGCATCAGATAAAAAAGGTTTTGCTGGATAAGGACCAGGTAGAGATAGAAGGACAGGCAATCCTGTTTTCCAGCGGTATTTATGCCAAGTTGCCTGATGATATGGATGAAAATCTGGCTTTGAGTATTCTGGACGTAGCCGGTGCTCCCACTCAGGTGGAAAGACTGGTTAAACCCGGTGATACAGTTGTGATTATCGGTGCTAATGGTAAATCCGGTGTGCTCTGCAATGCCATGGCTCGTGAAAGAGCAGATGTTTCCGGCAAGGTTATCGGAATTGTGCGTAATCCTTCCTATATTGATACGTGTCTGCAGACAGGTTGTGATGAAGTAATTATTGCTTCCGCCACAGATGCTTTGACCATTGAGAAAGAAGTAAAACGCCTGACTAATGGCAAGATGGCTGATGTCGTCATCAATGTGGTCAATATTGAAGATACCGAGCTTCCCAGTATTATGGCATGCAAAGACAGAGGCATTGTCTATTTCTTCTCCATGGCTACCAGCTTTACCAAGGCAGCTCTGGGTGCAGAAGGTATCGGCGCAGATGTTGATATGATTTTGGGCAATGGCTATGCGCATAATCATGCTATGATTTCTTTGGATTTGCTCAGACGCAATCCTGTCTTGATGAAGATTTTCAAGGAAAGATACATAGATTGATTTTTTTTACCACAAAGACGCGAAGGCACAAAGAAAAAAACGTAAGATAACTGTCCTCAGTTGTCCAAACGAGAATTGTTAAGATTCCCGCCTGCGCAGGAATGACATGAAAAATGGCTTTGGTCACGTGAGGCACGTAACCTACTATGATAAAGGCTTTGGTCAAGCGAGGCGCTTAACCTACTATGATAAACTTTGGTCAGTTGGAGACAACTAACCTACTAATACATATTATGAGGTGTTTATGGCAGCAATAAAGAATATCAAAAGCATTGCAACTGCTGAAGAGTGGAAAGACTGGCATTGGCAATTACGCAACCGTATCACTAGTTTTGATGAGTTAAAAAAATATATAAAACTCACACCGGAAGAAGGGGAAGTATTCAAATCCAATATCTTTTCATTCCGTATGGCAATCACACCTTACTATTTATCCTTAATCAATCAGAAGAATCCGCATGACCCTATCCGTCTGCAAGCTATTCCGCGTATAATGGAAAGCCACATTTCTGTGGAAGATATGCCGGACCCTCTGCATGAGGATGCTGATTCACCCGTACCCGGAATGACGCATAGATATCCCGATCGAGTTCTCTTGCTGCTGACCGACCAATGCGCCATGTATTGCCGTCATTGCACCCGCCGCAGAAAAGCAGGGGAAAAAGATGCTGCCATGCCCAAAGATAATGTGGATAAAGCTATTGAATACATCAGCCAGAACAAGGAAATCAGAGATGTTATCCTGAGTGGCGGAGACCCCTTGACTCTATCTGATGAAAGACTGGATGAGATTCTGGGTAAGCTGAGTAAAATCAAGCATATCGATATTGTACGTATCGGCACCAGAACTCCGGTTGTGCTTCCGCAAAGAATAACTGATTCGTTGATAAATGTCATGAAAAAATACAAATTCTTATGGCTCAATACTCATTTTAACCATCCTCAGGAGCTTTCTGAAGATGCTTGTGCTGCGCTTGCCAAACTGTCTGAAGCAGGTATTGTCCTGGGTAATCAGTCTGTGTTACTTAAAGGCATCAATGACCATGTGGATGTAATGAAACAGCTTGTCCATACTTTGGTAAAAAACAGAGTGCGTCCATATTATATTTATCAGTGTGATTTATCTGAAGGTATAGCTCATTTCAGAACACCTATCGCCAAAGGTATTGAAATCATGGAGAGTCTGAGAGGGCACACATCCGGTCTTTGCATTCCCACCTTTGTGGTAGATGCTCCCGGTGGTGGTGGTAAGATTCCTGTTATGCCAAATTATATCATATCCCAGATGCCGGGCAGGGTAATCCTGCGTAATTACGAAGGCTTGCTAACTGCTTACACGGAACCTGATTATAAAGCCCAAAATGAAGATGACTATTCGGATTTCTGTCCCGATGAAAGAAAATCAACTGAAGGCGTGATGACTCTGCTCAGAGGTAATAAGGTTTCACTTGGTCCGGCAGAAACCCGCCGCAATATCCGCAGGAAACGTTAGGGTTTGTTGCCTGTGAGATACAGGTAAATGCCAATATCCTGATTATCCGGATAAATCTGTAATGATTACGCTTACTCTTCAATCGGGTCTCAAGCTTGATTCGGGTATCTATACGATTGCAGGTATCTGCAAGAATAGCGGTAAGACCTCTTTCCTGAATTGGGTTTTGGCCCAGAACAGCAAATATCCTTTTGGTGTTTTAACCACCGGCAGAGACGGGGAAGAGATTGATCTTGTCTATGGCAATCCCAAACCTGCTGTCAGGTTACCTGCCAGTACTATCTTCTCTTCCACATCAGGAGCAATAGATAAACTCGGCTCCGCTGTTGATGTTCTGCAAAAGCTGCCTTTTCAGGCAGGTACAAAGAAACTGTGGTTATTGAAAGCACTGCGTGACCTTGAAACAGAAATAGTCGGTCCTGCTAATGCTCTTGCCCAGGTTCAGACTGCTGAACTCATGCAGACACTGGGTGCTGAAATAGTCCTGATTGATGGCTCTCTGGACAGAAAATCAATAGCTCTGAATGATAAAGTCAAAGGTATCTTTCTGGTAGTGGGCAGCAGCTTTGGAGATATAGACAAAATCAGCTTTGAACTTGCCAGACTTGTACAGCTTTCTCATATACCGGAATATACAAACAACCATACAAGCCTCAATGAAGACAGCGTTTCTTTCTGCCAGGAAAACCGCTGGCAGGATATGAAAATCAATTCTTTACTTGGCAATGAACAGGAAGTGATGAATATTTTGGCTCACGAAAAACCGGATAAGCTCTACATACCGGGTGCAATTTCTGATACAGTGCTGAATGGAATAAAACCTGCACTGAAAGATATCAGAGATATCATTACCAGGCATTCTCTGCAGTTACATCTGAATAAAACTAATCTGGAATATCTGGTATCATCTCATAATATGTACACATTAAAGCCTTTCAGAATTGTTGCCATTATAGTTAATAGCTGGTCTGTGAAAGGTAATCATCTGGATAGCAAAATCCTGAGAGATAGAATCAGGCAACAGGTAAATTCTGTCCCTGTGATTGATATTTGTGAAGCATAAAGGATTTATATGAAACATCTTGAAGAGGATATACATCTGATAGACAGAGATAAAATTTCTAATAATACTGTAAATCTCGGGATGTATTCCAATATTTTATTATCTATTTTGAAGACTTTGATTGGTATTGTCGGGCATAGCTCTGCACTGTTGGCAGATGGTATAAACAGCACTTCGGATGTGGTTTATTACATAGCAGTAAAAATCTTTATGAAACAAGCCAATAAACCTGCTGATGCTGAACATCCCTATGGACACAGACAACTGGAATCCATCTCTGCTATTGTTGTAGGCGCTTTTATTCTCACTACAGGAGTGGCAATATTCTGGGAATCAATAAATGCAGTCTATGATTTAATGACAGGGATGAAACCGGGACAGGCTGCTTCTATCTATGCTTTGATAGCCGCAATCTTTACTTTTGTACTAAAGATTTATCTGTACAGCATTACTAAGAAGAATCAGAAGCTTACTGCAAATCCAACTCTCAGAGCCCTGGCAAATGACCATCTGAATGATATTCTGGCTTCTTTGAGTGTGGTTATCGGTGTTATCGGCGGTAGAATGGGTCTGCTTTGGATGGACCCATTGGCAGGAGCAATCGTTGCTATCTTTATCCTTCGCACCGGTGTCAGCATAATCATGGATTCTTCTTCTGAACTGATGGATACCTTTCCTGATATGGAATTCAGAGAAGAATTAAAGAAAACAACCGAACATGTGCATGGTGTCTGTCACGCTGATGTGATTGGAATGCACAGGTTTGGACCCTACTTTATTATCAATGTTGATATCGGAGTAGATGGAGGATTGACCATTCAACAAGGTCATGAAATTGCTGATGAAGTTGAGCATGCACTTCTGGATAAATACTCTGTTTCCCTCAGAAAAGTGCATGTGCATTACCATCCCGGCGAATTTGCTTCCGGTAAGGACAGTTGATGTATACAGGAAGAGCTATTCTGCTCTATCTGATTGGACTGACTCTGATAGCTTCTGTGCTGCTGACATGCTTCTATCATCCCGGTCAGGCACAAAAGAAACTCGCTGCCATGCAGGCAGATTCTCTCAAGGACTGGACTGTTACGACTATTCCTGATGGAGGCAGTTTATATTCTGTTCTGGGAAAATCCAGGCTTTCCATGCAGGAAATAGCTCTTTTTGCCATCACCTTCGGCGAGAAAATAGATGTTACGACTATTCAACCTGGTGATACACTCAAATACAAACTCACCCCCGATAACAAGCGCATCGCCGGTCTGATTTATATTCCCGAAATTGCTGAGCATCATCTTTTTAAATTGCAGGGCGATTCTCTTGTCTATACACAGGTCAATTTTCCCATTCAGAAAAGAGTGCGCTTATTAAAAGGCAATCTGGACAGCACATTGGACAAATCTCTGCTGGCATTGGGGCTTAAATCCTCTGAGAAACAACAGATAAATAACGGACTGGAAGGCGAAGTCAACTTCCAGAGTGATGCCCGTAACGGTGATAGCTTTCAGGTTTTAATGGAAGAACAGTTTTATGGAAAGGTCAAATTACCCAGAACCAAGATTATCTATGTCTCCTATACAGGCAAATTGACAGGCACGCACGAACTCTTCCGTTATCAGGAAGATGACGATAAATCAACGATGAACGGTCTTTACAATAAAGACGGAAAGAGTAATAATACCAGCGGAGTTGGTTTTCCTTTGAGCAGAATACACACTATTTCCAGTTTTGGCAGGCGTATAGACCCTGTTTACGGAACATGGCGCATGCATCAGGGTATTGATTATCTGGCAAGATATGGTACACCAGTGTTTGCTGTAGCAAATGGGAGAATTACTTCGGCAGGCTGGAATGGCGGATACGGTTTAACTGTTGAGATTAAACATCCAAGCGGATTATCCACCCAATATGCTCATCTCAGCTCGATGGGAGTGCATAACGGTCAAACTGTCAGGCGTGGACAAGTCATCGGCAGAGTAGGCAGCACTGGCAAATCCACAGGCGCTCATTTGCATTTCAATTTACTCAGCGGACGCCGTTATATAAATCCTACAAACCTGAAAATGGTTGGCGCAGAAAAACTGAATCCCACTCAAATGATACGTTTTAAACAACAGCAGGAGCAAATAAGGCTTTCTTTGCCGCAAACCAGAATTTCCTGATTGTTTGGGGAACACGAATTGCATATATTATATCTACAAAGTAATATATTGAGGTAATTATGAGAAAGTACCTTTTTCTACTGATATTCATTTTCCCGGTCTTAGTATATAGCTCTGTTTTAACGTATTCAATCCTTAATAACGGCATCAGTTATCATCAAGAGACAAACCAGGTTTCATTAGATACCAATTCTGGTTTTGCCTATACTACAGCTCCGGGAAGTTATAGATTGCCGGCGAAAACCATCAATATCATACTTCCTCCCGATGCTGAGAATATCTCCACTTCTTTTTCCATTAACAACAGGGAAAGCAAAGACGCTGCAGTACCTGAGATAAACACACCGTATGCTGATGGTGAACACATCCTGACCTCAAAGCCTGCTCTGCAGCCACGCGAACATGCTGTCTATCAGGGTACAGGGAAATGGGGTGATGTGCTCTTTGCCAGATTTGCCATCTATCCCATGCTTTATCATGGCAATAGTCTTGAAATAGCTTCCGATATCACGCTCAGAATTAGCTATACTAATTCCAAACAGTCTCTGCCCAATCAGATACCGCCAATACTCAAAAACGGCACAAGTTTCGTTAATCCTGAAGCTTTGACAGAATGGTACTCTCTTCCACAGCACCGGACTTATGACTATCTGATTGTTACCACTCCTGCTCTGTATACTGCGGTAAGTTCTCTGGTTACTATGCATCAAAATCAGGGTATGATAACAGCTTTTGCAGATATTGATACTATCCTCAGCACCTCTTTTGGTGAGAATCCTGCTGAAAAGCTACGCAATTACCTGATTACTGAATATATGGATTCACCTTTTTCATACCTGCTGCTGGTCGGTGATATTGATATTGTCCCCATTGCTTATCTGACTCCCGAACCCAACGGATTGGAAACAGTTCCTTCAGATTTCTATTATAGTGACTTATGCTCAGATTTTGACAGCGACAATGACGGCAAACTGGGAGAATATGATACCGGTATGGATTACACTCCGGAACTGGCAGTCGGCAGAATTCCCTGGAATGATGCTTTGACTGTATCTCAAATCTGTACACGTACAATCAATTTTGAATCAGGTGATTATCTGTGGAAACACAAAGCGCTGTTGCCTGCTGCAATCCTTAATTATGCAGAAGAAGTTCAGAATGTAGGCTGGGAAAGAACAGATGGTGCTACTCTGATGGAGTATGCAGTTTCTAATGTTTTGCATGGTTATTCCAACACAACCATGTATGAACAGGTGGGTGAATTGCCCTCTTATCCCAGCGATTATCCTCTCACTCAGGACACACTTGCCTATCTGTTAAACACACAAAGCTGGGGAATTGTAAATTGGAGTGCTCATGGCAGTCCGGTTTTATCAGCCCGTAAGATATGGATTGCCGATACTGATCAGGATAGCATACCTGATACTGATGAGATGATTTGGAATACTCTTGTCAGTAACGAACTGATTAATAATATCTCCAATCAGGACGGAGCTGTCTTTTTCTGCGCCTCCTGCCTGAATGGCATGATAGATAATATCGAACCTTCTCTGGGAGAAATCCTCATCAAAAAGAAAGCTGTTGCAGATATTGCTGCCACCCGTACAGGCTGGTACAAAATTGGCTGGGCAAATCCGGGCTGGGGTGGTTTGACCTCTTATAACTATCATTTCTTGGAAAACTATGCTCAAATGCATATGACGGTCGGACAAGCTCTTGGTTATACCAATTGGATGCATGCTCAGTATTGTTTTTTTGGCGACCCGATTGACTCGGAAGGAATTATCTGGCCCGAATTGCAAAACATCTACACTTATCTGCTTTTCGGTGATCCTGCCATAGGTTATCCTGCCCAGACAACTACACCCACCGGACAAATCCTGATCTGGGAACCGGTCGGCGATACAGGAAACGTTGTCCTTAACGGATTGCATGACCTTGCTCCTTTCAACGTTGTATACACAGACCATCTGATTGATACCTACAACTACCTGAACCAGTTTGATGCTGTCTTTTGTCTGTTTGGATTAGGGTATGGAGTAAATAGCTACAATCTGCTCCCTGGCAGCTATGAATACAATTATCTCCTTTCCTATTTGCAACAAGGCGGAAAAGTCTATATGGAAGGCATGGTCAACTGGGATTCTCCGGACTCTTTATTTGGCAGATTTGGCACCACTGCTCCTTTTGACCACATTGCAATGATTGAGCAAATCAGATATGGGGATATTAGCAATCCTCAAATCTGGGATTATTATGGTTACAACGAAGGAACTCCGGCATTATGGACAACGGGGGATACATCCCAGCCATTATTCTATTCTTATAATACTAATTTTGTAAACGATATGATTGGTATCTGGAACAGAATTGGAGAGAGCAGAACTGTCAGTAGTTCATTCAATCTGGGAGGAGTCTATTCTGATACATATCCCTATTCTCAATTCCTGAGTATCATCCTTGATACTCTGGATGTGTTCAGACCAAATCCCGTCCCGAATCAGGATGAAAATATCACACCTGTTGCTCTGAGTGTAACAGTTGCACCCAATCCGTTTAGCCGGAATCTGTCTGTTACTGCCAAAAGCAATACTCCCATCGACATAAGCATTTATAACATTAAAGGTCAGTTGATAAATACTGCCAAGCTTATCCCTGATCATGGAAAAGTCCAGTGGCAGTTCAACGGTAAAGACAGGAATAACCATTCAACAGCAGCAGGAATCTATCTTCTGAAGCTTGATAATGGTCACAATAAAACCATCATCAAGACTCTGAAAATGAATTAGAATTCATACCACTTTTACTTGACACTTGCATCTTGACAGATATGGAATCAAATTACTAATGGTTAAAGTTATAATTGAATAGGAGAATACTACTTGAATCAGAATAAAGAACTGAACCCTCTCAAGCTCATGACAAGAGCAATAAATAGAAACAAATTGAAACATTATGTGCCAAAAATTCCTATCTATCTTGATAAAAAGAGCTTTATCATCAAGACTGCCGATAATGCCCGTGAGTTATACGAAGCTCTGAGGCTCAGACATGATGTTTTCATCGAAGAGCTTCTGCATAAACATAAGAAGTCGGGCATGGATATTGACCATTTTGATAAACGTTGCGACCATCTGCTGATTATAGATAAAAGAAACAACAAGCTCATAGGCACTTACCGCCTTCAATCTTCCCTGCATACTAAAAAATGGTATACTGCCACTGAGTTTCATATGAAGCATATCCGCAAATTACCCGGCAATAAACTCGAACTGGGACGTGCCTGCGTACACCCCGATTATCGTAATGGCGTAACTATTTCGCTGTTATGGGAAGGTATTCATGCCTATATGCTGGCAAGTGACACACGGTATATGTTTGGTTGCTCAAGTATTAAGACCATGGATAAAGACGAAATCAAGAGGATTTACTATTACCTGAAACAACAAAATCACATAACCGATGAGCATAAAGTGCGCCCCAAAGGTAAATTCAAAGTGCAGGGTCTGCGCAGACACCTGAAGAAACATCCGCAATTTATGGGGTCTATGGATATTGTGGAAATAAACGCCAAGATACCTTCACTTTTACAATCTTACCTCAAAGTCGGAGCCAAAGTATGTGGTAGCCCCGCCATTGATAAGAGCTTTCATTGCATAGACTTTCTCACACTGCTTGATGTTTCCGATATGAGAAAACAGTATATCCGTAAAACAAAGAACCCTGAATCCCTGGATTAAGGTTTTTTTCTTGCTGAAACGCCATTAATCTGAGATATGAAGCTTTTTCTGAGATTTAATAGCATTATCTTCTGGTTGGCTGTTTTCTTTGTCAAAGCCATTTTCATTAAAATAAGCGTTAAAGAACCCGTTAAACAACGCAAACTCTTAGCTCTGAATACTTCGTCCACAGGACGTAAAATGCTCAGGCATTTTGGTTTGAAAGTCAGGATTATCAATCAGAAGAACCTTGCCGCACTCAGCAGGGAAAACCATCTTGTCATATCCAATCATGTTTCATATACTGATATCCTGGCACTGTCTTCCGTACATCCTTTAATTTTCATTACTTCCACTGAGATGGCTGCCAACCCGGTTTTGGGAGACATTACCCGATTTGGAGGAAGCCTCTTTACAAACCGCAAAAAGTTCACTTCGCTACCTCAGGAGATTAGAAATTTTTCTGATGCTTTGACTCAGGGATTTGACCTGATGCTTTTTCCTGAAGGCACCAGCACTGATGGCGAAACTATCAGGGAATTCCGAAAATCACTATTCCAGACTTCTATTACAGCTCAAAAACCCATACTCCCAATCTGCGTTAAATACACAATGCTTGATGGCAAACCTATAGAAACGCAAGAACAGCGTGATATAGTTTGTTGGTATGGAGATATGACCTTCGTACCTCATTTTTGGGAATTAATCTCCCACCAGATTGAAGCTGAGGTTACAATTTTGGATTCCATCCCGTTTGACGCATCTATCAACCGCCAGCAACTCTGTGAGCTTGTTTATCAACAGATTCTGAATATCTACCGGCAATAAACTTCGCTCCTTAGCGTAATCCCTGCTTAGAAACAATTTGACTTGAACAATCACCCGGGGTTTTCTCTTTCCAATGATAGTAACACTCAAATAACACTCAATAGTTACCTGCCAATAGTTATATTCATCATTTATTCTGCTTTCATTTATCTCTAAGTGAACATAGCTTGCCCTTAAGACACCCATATGACACCCATATGACACCCATATGACTCCCATATGAGCATAGGGGAATCACTGGAGTAGCATAAGCGCAGCACCCACGTATATTATGTGCAATTAAACACCATTTAAAGAAAGATTAAAGCAGTATGTAAGCAGAATGAAAACGAATTAAAGCATTATTGAAGCAGAGCACCGAAATTACATATAAAAAAAGGGATGCAAGTTTTGGCTTGCATCCCTTAAGGTTATCTTTATGCTCCTGTTTAACAGGAAATGACTGGATTATTTCATCAATATTGCTTTCTGAGTTGAAGAATATTTACCGGCAGTCATTCGAATCAAGTATGCACCTGAAGGTTGTGACTGACCGTTATTGCTGGTTCCATCCCATAGCATTTGATAGCTACCGGCAGTTTTATGTCCGGAAACAAGATTGCGGATAGCTTCACCTTTTAAATTGTACACAACAATCGTTACATTACCGGCTTTTGCCATATTGTAAGAAATCATTGTATTCGGATTGAAAGGATTGGGAAATACATTTTTCAGTACTGTGAAGGTTGGAATTACCGGAGGAGGAGTGTAGTTATGTTCATTTACTACAATACTAATCGGTCCGTTGAAGTACTGAACTCCATTCAAGTCAACATTTTGTAGCCAGTAATAGTATGTGCCAAAACCAGGAATTTCAGAATCGATATAGTTATATGAAACTTCCTGGGAAGTATTAGTTGCTTCCAGCATTGGACTGATAGCCTGAGAATTATTCAGGACATTGTTGGTGCCTCTGAACACATAAAAGCCCAAAACACCTGTTTCAGATTGGGTTATCCAGTTAATTCTCATAAATCCGGTAGATGTAGGAGTAGCAGTAAAGGACGAAAGCTCAACCGGGGTAGTAGGTTCTTCTTCAGAAATTGTCCATTCCAGAGTGCCAACGCCTGAGCTGTGATTTAGACTAACGACATTGGGAACGGTTACTTTATGAATACCGTCAGCCAGGGTGGGAGAGTATTTTCCATAAAGATTCCAGGTTGTCGCGCCTGTATTTCTTGACCATACATTTACTCGAGATGTTTCAGTAAGTTCATCAGGATAATGAAAAATAATATTAAGCGGGTTGGATTGGGTTGCACTGGTTGTCCATGTCCTTGGTATGCTGGTTCCATAATCACCACCCAATTCATAGGTTGTAACCTGGTCTTCTGCAACAGTCAGAGTAGTGACATGTTCGTTCTTGCCACCGACAGAAAAGTGCTGGTTATTAAAGTATACATAATAAGTAGCAAAGTTTAGTTGATTACCATTCAATGTGAGAGTGTTAAGACTGGTATTACCACCCAGGGTCAAAGCACCGCTGGTAATGGCAACTGCATTTGCTGAAAGCACATCACGCAGTGTAACCAAAGACTCGTCTATACCACTATTATCGGCAGTAAGATTGTTTACAGTCGTTGGAAGAGCATAAATCACCTGAGGATCAATAGTTGAACTGAAGATATAATTAGCTGCAGTATTGAGAGTTCTGCTGGATACTGCAAAGCACCCACGGATGGTTTCGCCAAACAAATAAATACCATACGCATTCTTTGTATTTACCGTAGCTCCGGCAGCAACAGTTACAGCGCCAAGTCCCTGAATCTGACAGTTCTCAAGATCCCGATAAGTACCGGAGATTTGCACAGTAGATGAAGATTCCGAATAGATATTTCCGAAAAGCTGCAAGTTTCCACCGGCTTGAATATCCAAATCAGTCCCTGCTCCGCTTTTAACGGTTAAAACCTGATTGTTGATAATCCTAAGAGTTCCACCACTTTGTACAACTATCTGGTCAGCAGATTGATTTAATTCGATACTAATCATGTGACCGTTTCGGATAGTAATAACTCCTGCGGTTTCATCAGGAACTACCGAAGCTGTTACCCAGGTTCCCGGATCTCCTGCTACTGTACATATTTGCCAGTTCATTGTAGGAAATTCCACTGTTGGTGTCCATAATCCGGTTGATCGGCTCCGGTAATCGCCAACAGCATCTGCAGCGTAGCATAGAATTGTTAGTGTAGTAAATAATAGAATAAACAAAATAGTCTTTTTAGCTTTCATAATAACCGCCTTATCGGTAATAATGTTATATCATTTTTCAATATTTTGAAGAAACAATTTCTTCAGATTTTTGTTGCAAATCCATAAAACCCGATATATAAAACATGTCAACATTTTATTCAGGCTTACCATGGTATTCTTATAAAACTATTACAGCATATATGAGCCAATTGCAATTTAAATAACAGCATGCCTACTGTTTAGCTAATAATAAGCAGGCTCAGAAGAATATTATCCTAAAAAATATTACTTGCCAGAAAGGGATATATTATTATATTGACTATTAGAAAGTATAATACTCCACTTGATAAGAGGTATATTAAACATGTCAAAAGCACATATGATTGTATTAGGATTTCTTAATGAGATGCCGATGTATGGCTACCGTATCGGGCAAATCGTAGAAAGTAAGAAGTTTGCAGTCTGGACAGGAATTAAGCTTCCTTCCATCTATAAAGCAATGCAGACTTTGGAACAAAAGGGATATATTGCAGGAGAACAAATGGTGGAAGGTAATAACCCTCCCCGAATGGTTTATCAATTGAATGATGAAGGTAGAAAATACTTGTCTAAGTTAGTAATCAGCTTCCTGAATGGCTCTGACGTAGGAGACAGGGACTTCTGGTTGGCTTTGTCATTTGCAAAGAAACTGATAACCAGAAAACAGCTTAAGAAAGCAACTGAAGCTCGGATATTGTCGATAAAATGGCATTTTGAAAATGATTTTGCCTGTAAATGTGAAGAAATGATTAAAGAAAAGAAGATTCCTGTCATTCACAGGTTTCTTGTTAAAAACGGAGACCAGCATTTCAAAGCAGAACTCAGCTCTTTGGAAGAGCTTTTTGAACAGATTAATGATAGTGAATATGATGAATTTTTTAAGGAGTAAATTGTGCAGAAAACACTTATTCTAGTTATCTTACTCTTTGCTATTAATCTTGCTTCTGCTCTGACACTGGAAGAAGCAAGGCAGATGGCATTGAGCAAAAATTCTAAGTACATATCCCAGAAAGATGCTTATGAATCAGCCAGGTGGAGTAAGCAACAAGCTTTGGGTGGATTATTACCCTCTCTTTCTTTAAGTGGAAGTTATATTTACCTCGATCCTGCTATTACTGCCAGAACAGCTACAGGCGCCCCTGTTACATATAATCATGATTCACGCAGTGCAGCTCTTACCTTATCCCAGCCTTTATTTATGGGCGGAAAACTCTGGCAGGCATATAAAATTACAGGGATTACAGAAGAAATCAGCCGTTTGAACCTGGAAAATACCCGGCTGAGTATTATTAATGAAGTGGAAAGCAAGTTTCTCTCAGTATTACAGTTGCAGGAATTGAAGACAATCAGTGAAAAAGATTTGCAAAGCTCAAAGAATAATCTGCTAATTGCTAAAGTCCGTTTTGACAGTGGAACAATGTCCAGCCCGGACTATCTCCGGATTCAGGCAAAAGCTGCTAATAAAGAAGTCGCTTTGATTCAATCAGAATCTGCTCTGGAACTGGCGAGGCAGGATTTGATGAACGCTTTGGGCAGCTCAGAACCTGATGAACTGGAATCCGTAGCTATGACAACCGAGGAAGCTCGTTTGCTTAAGTTTTCCTTATACACAACTGCACAGACGGATGCTTTTACTAAGAAAGCAATCCGAATCTCTGCTGAGCACAATCTTTCCATCAAAACAGTAAAAGCTTCCACACATTTGTATAAAAAAGCCTACAATATTGCCAGAGGTTCGTTTTTGCCGACAGTGATCTTCTCTGCTAACCGGTCTATTAACGATACAGGGATTGACCGTTATCAGTTTAATGGTACAAATACTCTTGCCCTGACTGCATCAATACCTCTTTTACCCTTATGGAATACCTATTCCGGTTCACGCAAAGCCTGGTATGATTATCAAAAGAGTGAAGCAGATTATCAGACCGCGGCAGACGGAATAAATCTTGGCGTGAAAGCAAATTCTTTAAGTCTGATTAGTTCTGCCAGGCAGGTAACTGCTGCCAGAATAGCGCTACAATATACTGAGCTTACTTATCAGCAACTGATGGAACGCTATCGTAATAATATGCTTTCCACAACTGATATGCTGGATGCAGAAGTGATGCTTCAGGCTGCCCAGGTGAGTCTGGCTAATGCAACATACTCCTATTTGAAAGCCCGTTCTGCTTTATTGCAGTCTCTGGGCACTGATGATATAAATGTGATAAATTCACTGATGGAATAAACGGAGGAAAAATGAAATTTGAAAAGATAATTATTCTGGTACTGTCATCACTACTATTACTGAGCTTTTCTGCCTGCAAAAAAAACAAAGTTGCTCTTGAAAAGAAGACCGGCAAAGAAGATAAACAATCTGTAATGGTGGAAACACTTCAGCCCCGCACTCTGGATGAGTACATAACCATTTCGGGTAAACTGGAAGGTAGCACAGATATTACCATGACCAGTGAAACATCCGGGCGTATATTACAGCTTTACAAGAAGCTGGGAGATAAAGTAACCAAAGGTGAAAAGATTGGAAAAGTCGATAATGATGTTTACCAGATTCGGTTGGAACAGGCACAAGCTGCCAAACTATCTGCTGAAGCTTCTTTTGAAAATGCCCAGCTCAATCTGACCGGCTCAGAAAATCTGTTTAAAAGTAAAACCATTTCACAAGCTGAATATAATAATGCAGTTTCTGCTTTCAAAGGTGCCAAGGCAGGATTGGATGGAGCCAAAGCAGGACTTGAATCTGCTCAGAAAGCTTTGGATAATTCCTTTCTGGTTGCTCCCGAAGGTGGCGTAATCTCCAATCTGATTGTAAGTGCAGGGCAATATCTCAATCCCGGTACTCCGGTTGCATATATCACAGATGATAAAGTGTTGCTGATTAAAACAGGTGTAGGAGAAAGCCAGATTGGCAAAATCAAACAAGGACAGGTGGCCGATATCACAGCTCCCGGTAAAGATAAACCTGTAAAAGGCTTTATCAAAGCTTTTGGTATCAGACCTCTTACTACTTCAGCCAACTACCCTGTGGAAATACAGCTTAGCAGCTCGCAAGGGTTACTTCCGGGTATGGTAGTTACTGCTAAAATCCTGAGCGGTAGCTATGCTAATCAGCTTTATACTTCCATAAATAACATCGTCAAAGAGTTTGACCGCAACTATGTGTTTGTTGTGGACAGCAATAATAAAGCCCTGCGTAAAGAAGTGAAACTGGGCAAAATAGTCGGAGAAAACGTTATAATCCTTTCCGGAGTGAACACCGGTGACAAAATCGTGACTACCGGAATGGAAAACCTCGAAGACCAGACCGAAGTACAAATCAGGAGCTAAGATGTTTTCTGTAGCTGAAACCTCCATTAAATATTCTGTTCTGGTCAATATGCTGACCGTGGCAATCCTCGTCTTTGGCTTGGTTTCCATGATTAGCCTGCCCAGGGAAGAGTATCCTGCCATCGACTTTGGCAGTGTAATTATCGTAGTTCCCTATCCGGGTGTTTCTCCGGAAGAAATTGAACAATTAGTTGTTACTAAGATTGAGAATGCCATCTCTGACATCGACGGACTGGATTATATCACCAGTGATGCTGAAGAAGGCAGAGCTCTTATCAGAGTAGCTTTTGAAGTCAGTAAAGACCCTGAAAAGGCTTTTACGGATGTTAATAACGAATTGGCTAAAGTAACAGATTTACCTAAGGATGCACTCGACCCGATTGTTATCAAGCTCAATATGCGGGAAGTGAACCCCATCGCTCAGCTTGTGATTGGCGGAGACTTTTCTCCTGGAGCGTTAAGAACTATTGCCAACAATTTGAACGATGGCGTCATGAATATCAAGTACATTTCCAAGACAGATGTACTGGGTACACGTGACCGCGAAATCTGGATAGATGCAGACCAGGCAAAGCTGGATGCTTACGGACTCACAATGAGTGATTTGACTGCTGCCATTCAGGGCAGAAACCTCAATCTGCCTGGTGGTACATCCCGCTTTGGCAAGATAGAGTTTATCGTCAGGACATTGGGTGAGTTTAATTCAACAGAACAGATTGCCAGCCTGATTGTGCAGTCTGACCCCAATGGCAGAGCTGTTAATGTTGCTGATGTTGCCACAGTACGTGATACTCTGGCAAGAGCTCAAACCATTACCAGGCTTAATGGTGCTCAAAGCGTCAGCTTGCTTCTCTATAAAAAAGGCGATGGTAACATAGTCAAAGTAATGAAAGAAGTACGTGATTATGTGGCTACTTTTGAGAAGTCTGTTCCGGGATTGCATATCAGTGTGCGTAATGATGGCTCCATAGACGTAAAGAACGGCATCAATGCACTCGGCTCAAATGCTTTGATGGGTATCTTTCTTGTATTTATGATGATGCTGATTTTCCTGGGCTGGCGCAATGCCTTACTAGCTTCAGTCGGCATACCCCTCAGCGTTTTGATTACCTTTATTTTACTACCTTATTTTAACATTACCCTGAATAACCTGACCATCTTTGGCTTGATTATCGTGGTCGGTATGGTGGTGGACAATTCCATTGTGGTATTGGAAAATACGCACCGTTACAGAGAAATGGGCTATTGCCACAAAGACTCCATTGTCATGGGTGTTGACCAGGTTATCTGGCCTGTGTTTTCTTCAACCTTAACTACTGTGGCAGCCTTTCTGCCACTGCTGCTGATGGAAGGTGTTCTTGGTAAATTCCTCGGTGTTATGCCGATAGTCGTCACGATTGCCTTGCTGGGTTCATGGTATCAGAGTATGGTTGTTTTACCTACCAATATGTACCAATTCGGTAAGAAGATGGAAGCAGGCAATGAAAGAACCACCAAGCTGATTATGCCCGTGATTAAACTCTACCAGAAAATCATTGTCAAAGTGCTTAAACATAGGGCTATCACAATCTGGTCAGTTGTTATTGTTTTCCTGATGTCATTGGGAATACTGGGTACAGGCCTGATAAAGTTTGAGTTCTTCCCATCCACTCTGTCACAAACACTCTCCATAGAACTGCAGACGCCTTTGGGCACGAAACTGGAAGAAACAGAAAGAATCGTCTCGCAAGTTGAAAACATCATTATGAACGTAAAAGAAAAGAGCGATATTGAGTATGTGGTCAGCACAGTTGGCTCCATAGGAAGTGAGGGCAGGCAGGATATCAAAACCAGTAATGCAAACATCAATATAGACCTGGTTGACCTCAAGAAAATGAAATTCACTCACGACCAACTCAAGAATGATATCCGCAAACAACTGGATACTCTGCCCGGTCTTTACTCTTACAAATTCGGACAGCCACGTTCAGGACCACCGGTTGGCAACGACGTGGAAATCCGTATCAAGGGTGAAAATATGCAGCGTCTGGCTTTTATAGCTGATGTTGTAAAAGCTAACCTCAAGAAAGTACCCGGTGTTGTGGATATCGACGACAGCTTTGATAGCGGAAAGAAAGAAATCCGCATCATCCCCAATCCTGATAAACTCGGTATGTATGGTCTCACTGTAGCACAGGTGGCAGGTACTGTCAGAACAGCCAGCAATGGTACAGAAGTATCCAAATACAGAGGTGGCGGTCTGGATGAATATGCTATTGTTGTGAAGCTGGATGATAAATATACGCAGGATTTGGAAATTCTCAAAGGCTTAAAGGTGCGTACCCGCTACGGAGATTTGATATCCATACGTGATTTGGCAGATTTTGAGATTGTTAATAGCCTTTCCAAGATTGAACATCGTGATAAGAAACGAGTGATTACCGTCACAGGTGCTGTTGCCAAATACACAGAAAACGGCAGGAGCAAAAGAAGAACTCCTTCTGAAGTGGAGACAGCTCTGATGGGCGATAAGCTCAAAGGCAAACCCGGCTTGATAGCCAATTTTGAAAAGAGATATCCAGGCTATACGATTGAGTTTGGTGGCGTACAGGAAGAACAGCGCAAGAGCTATGCCTCTTTGGGCAGTGCTTTCCTGATTGCGTTGCTGATAATCTATACGATTCTGGCATCGCAATTCCGTTCTTACGTGCAGCCTTTGATTGTGATGACTACGATACCCTTTGGCTTTATCGGTGTGATGATTGGTTTGGTTGTAACAGGATTGCCTTTCTCGGTGAATACACTCATCTCAGTAATCGCCCTGGCAGGTGTGGTAGTTAATAACGCCATCCTGCTGATAGACTTTATCAATCAGGAAAGAGAGCGTGGCACAGACCGCTGGCATGCGATAATAAACAGCGGTTCTGTAAGATTAAGACCGATTATTATGACTACAGGCACCACGATTGCAGGTATGCTGCCTCTGGTCTTTAGCAGCAGTCCCAGCACTCAAGCCTGGCGTCCTCTGGCAGTAAGCTTTACCTTTGGATTGGCGTTTGCCACTTTCCTGACCTTGTTTATCATTCCGGTTATCTACTCCATGGTGGATAGCTTCTTTGGTAAATTTGGCATGGAACGCTTTAAAGAGCATAGTAAATTTAACGATGTAATAGAATGCAAGGACAAGAGCATTCCCTTACCGGAAAGTGAAATACCGGAAAAGCCGGAATAGAACTAACTTTTACATTCTCATGCAAGAAAAGCAGGCGAAAGCCTGCTTTTCTTTTTATCTGATTTAAACTAACTATGAATGGTCTAAAAAGTAAATCCTACTCCCATAAACGGTAACAAAGGATTAATCTGCAAACAGCCTTCAATTACCAGATTCGGCTTCACTTTATAAAATGCACCGACTATGCCTGTGGCAAATGTAGCTGTTTTTCCATCAACAGTATAGACATCAGGGTCGTCATCAGGATCAGTCACTTCAATCACATCAGTTCTGATAGTAGTTCCCGTTCCTGCATAAGGATAAAGATTTCGGGTCAGACGGATAATGTAGCCCGCCATGATAGTGTCATATTTGTAATTTATCTCGTATGCAGGGATGGGATCTTGAGTTGTCACATAATCCATGTTTCTGTCTGCTTTATAATTTTTGGGTATCGGCAGAATCGTCCTGTTCCACATAAATAAAACACGCTTCACGGTAATTCCGATGCCTGCCTGTGACCAATTAACATGCACAAATCCTGAATATGAACTGGTCAAAGTATCATTATGTGCAAACCGGTATCCTTCCAGAGCTAATATAGAATTATTGGTCTGGGCAAACAAATTGCAGGTAAGTGCAACCATCAGTAAAAGAAGTATTAGCAGAGTAGATTTCATTGTAAACATCCTCATCAGGTTATTCGTATTTTATATATCTGCTCAATAACAATTACAGATATACTATAAAGGTTATTCATCAGCAGCATATCACAATTGTCAAGAAGTACTTATTCTTTTACTATAAGCCAATCAAAAACACCGGGCACTATCAGACCAAAACCGGCGTAGGGCATTAATGGATAAACCTGTAGGTTCGCTTCCAGATAAAACGCCCCATTTAGCTGATAAATCATTCCGATAAATCCGGTTAGTGAAGTTTTATATTTACCTTGAATTGTATAAACTCCATCATGAAAATCCTGAACACCAACCTCGTGGATTTCCCATATCTTTCTCTCTGTGTTAACTCCACCTCCCACAAATGGATAAAAACTTCCTTCCAGATTGAAGATATATCCTGCCAGATATGTCTCATACTCATGTCTGGTTTTGTTAATCTGGTCACCATGTTCTAACACGTAACTCATATCCAGATTTTTATGCAGATTCTTATACTTGTGGTCGGTATTGAAGTTTCTTACAAACAGCAAATGTTGAATGTTAATGCCTGCACCTACTGACCGCCAGTTAATCTGTCCAAAACCGGAATAGCCCTTGGTTATATTTTCGTTATATTCAAATTCTTCTGTTTTCAGCTTAGGAATGATATCATTCTTCACTGCATTCAGACAGATAGGCAGAATCCAGATTGCACAGAGCAGAAAAGGAATAACTCTTTTCATTGTTCCTCCTGTTGTTATTAACAGCGTTGTTTATTCATTACAATCGCTGCCTGGCATCACAATCACTACTGCAAAAAGTTGTTTGCCTGTTACTAATTGATATTTATAATTCTACTCACAATAGGTTGACTGTCAAGCAAATAATTCTTCCAATACTACTCTGATTTGTCAGCAGATAAATTTCTTTGACAGAATATCGACTTTGATAGTTGTAAATATCAGGCTTCGTATCTATGTGATTCGCTGTCCCAAATGAATATAAAACATACGATTATTGCTCAGTAATCAAGGAGGAACAATGTGCGGACGTTTTGCCCAGGTAGTTAAACATGACCAGCTAAAGAAGATGATAGATGAGCTTAATATCAGAAACAATGAAGAGCAAATTGAGATAAACTATAATGTAGCGCCTACTCAGGCAATCAGCGCTGTAATGTATAAGAGGGAAGAGCATTTCCTCACTTTTTTCCGCTGGGGCTTGATTCCTTCCTGGAGTAAAGAACCTTCCAGTCAGTACTCTATGATCAACGTAAGAGCAGAATCAATCCTGGAAAAGAAAACCTTTAAAAATGCACTTATCCGCAGACGCTGTATCATTCCTGCCAATGGTTTCTATGAATGGCAAAAGCCGGATAAGCAGCCTTTCTTTATTCATGCTGTAAATGACGATTTACTCTACTTCGCCGGAATTACTGAATACTGGACAGGCGCAGATGGCAGTTACATCCAGAGCGCTGCTATCATTACAACAGAGGCTAATGAAACAATGAAACCTATTCACGAGCGCATGCCTGTGATTCTGCCACCTGATATCTGGCAAAGCTGGCTCGATGACAGCTTCCAGGACCCTGCTTCCCTGCAAGCATTTCTCAAGCCTTGCGCCAATGATATTCTGACTGCTTATCCTGTCAGCAGACTCGTAAATACAGTCAATTTCAATTCTGAGGAATGCTATAAACCACTGTTGCCCTGAACTTAAGAATTGATAATTGAAAATATAAAGAGGTCTATAGGTTTGCTGGGTAGTGATATCCGATGTAGAACTGCATTTATGCAGGTTTGAATATGATACATCGATGTCTAATGCAATAAACCTCATGAAGGTTGGTCTATAAACTTTCTCTTTGTGCCTCTGTGTCTTTTGTTCTCTAGTAAGCTCTCTTTACGAACAAACCTGCCTAAATGCAGAACTACACTGATTTTGTATAATAGTTTCAAGTATTTTAACCGGAGTCTCACAATTATTCATAGTAGTACCAGCTTCATGTGAGAGAATAGCATGAAATAGGTAGCTGTAGAAAGGTGGTTTCCTTGATGATTTCAGTTTTTTTATTGACATTATGAGCATTGGATGTATAAATGTCTGTAATCATTTATTAGGTTTCAAAACATAAGGAATAGCAACATGATATCGGTGAAAGAAGCAGCAGATATACTGGGAGTAACAACAAAGACTGTGTATCATTGGATTGACCAGGGACGCCTGCCTTCTCACCGCCTCGGAAATCAATATTATCTGGAACGTATCGAAGTTACCAATTTTATGGCTGAATCAAGCAAATCTGTGGCAGGCATCAAACCGGATAATATCGATACTGACCTCAGACTCAGTGATATGCTCTCCCAAGCAGGAATATTTTATAACGTAACGGGTGACACCAAGACCACTGCTCTGCATAATGCTCTCAGCCTGATTAAAGGTATTGATTTAAAGGTAATGGAGCCTATTTTTCAGATGTTTCTTTCCAGAGAAGAGCTTGCTTCCACCGGAATCGGAAATGGGATTGCCATCCCGCATGCCAGGGGCACATTGGTCGGATATATCAGCCAGCCGTTACTGTCTCTGTCTTTTCTGGAGCAGCCGATAGAATTTGACGCAATTGACGGAAAACCTGTAAATACTCTTTTCCTGCTTATCTCTCCCAATGTACAGACTCACTTGCGCATTTTGGCCAAACTGGCGTATTTACTACAAGACCCTGATTGCCGTGAAGCTTTGATAGCTCAGGCATCTGAAGATACAATTCTGTCTGTTATTGCCCAGGCTGAAAAGCGTTTCGGTAAATAATGCAGTTATTTATTGCCGGATGCCTGATTATGCTGCTGGGAGGCTGGATAGCCTTGTTATTAAAAGGTAATTCTGCTTCTTACCGGATAGCAAATATAGGTTTGTTGTTGGGTTCTGCTCTCGTCAGTATCCCTGTTATCTCAACCCTGATGGGCACTCATCCCTTAGCACTTAGTTATAGATGGCTGGTACCGGGAGGAACTCTTTCATTCAGGCTGGATGCTCTGGCTGCCTTCTTTTGTTTACCTGTATTGATTATCTCACCTCTGGCACTGATCTATGGCAGGTCTTATTTATCTCATGAGACAAAGCCTCTGGGTAAGCATTGGTTTTTCTTTAACTTACTGGCTGCCGGTATGCTGTTACTGATGGTATCAAACAACGGACTGCTTTTCCTGATTATTTGGGAAGTAATGACCCTCGCTTCTTTCTTTCTGGTCATGTATGATGATGAGAAAAAAGAAGTAAGAGAAGCAGGCTGGACCTATCTGATTGCTGCCCATATCGGTGCTGCAGCATTGCTGGTGTTTTTTGCCATTCTGGGAAGCGACTCAGGTTCCTTGCAATTTGACCAGATTGCAGCTTCTCATCATACTGCTCTGAGTGTAGGCATCCTGTTTGTTCTGGCAGTCTTTGGTTTTGGTGTCAAGGCGGGATTCGTACCTTTGCATATCTGGTTGCCAGAAGCTCATCCTGCTGCGCCCAGTCACATCTCGGCTTTGATGTCCGGGGTGATGATAAAGACCGGTATTTATGGTGTTTTGCGTGCCATTGTTTTATTGGGACATCCGACTGCATATATGGGCTGGACGCTGGTAATTATTGGCATGACATCAGGTATTGCGGGTGTTATCTTTGCTTTGGCTCAACATGATTTGAAGCGGCTATTGGCTTATCACAGCGTAGAAAACATAGGCATTATTACACTCGGTATCGGAGCCGGAGTATTGGGTCTGGTCTGGAATATTCCTGCCTTAGCCATTCTGGGTTTTGGGGGCGGACTATTGCATGTGCTTAACCATGCCTTGTTTAAAAGCCTGTTGTTCTTTTGCGCAGGAGCTGTGGCACATGTTACAGGCACACTTAATATTGAGCTTTTGGGTGGTTTACTCAAAAAAGCACGCTGGACAGGATGGACTTTCCTAATTGGTTCAGCAGCAATCTCAGGCTTACCACCGTTTAATGGATTTATCAGTGAATTCTTTATCTACTTTGCAGGGATCAACGGTATAAAGACAGCCGCTCCGGGACCTGTAATCCTGGCTGCCTGTATATTAACCAGTCTGGCATTGATTGGAGGACTGGCTGTCGCTTGTTTTTCCAAGGCTTTTGGGATTATCTTTCTGGGTGAGCCACGCAGTGAACAAGCCCGTGATGCACATGAAGCTGACATCATGATGCGCGTGCCGATGTTTACACTTAGCTTCTTATGTATCGTTATTGGTCTGCTGGCACCTTTGACCATATATCTGATCTTGCCTCCGGTACAAGCTCTGATGGGAACTAATGTTGCTTTCGGAAATGCTACAGGAGGAATTGTACATGTTTTATCAATCATCATCTTACTCTTTGCCACACTCATAATGCTGGCAGGTCTATTCTATCTGCTGCGCCGTAAGCTGCCGAGAGGAACTCAGGAAACAAGCGCCGGCACCTGGGATTGCGGTTATGCTGAGCCTACTGCCAAAATGCAATATACAGCTTCTTCTTATGCAGACCCACTTACAGAGCTGTTTAAACCACTATTGGGAACTAAACAAAACGGGGAAAACGTCACAGGATATTTCCCTGCTCAGGCTGACTTTCATTCACATACACCCGATGCAGCCAAAGAAAAGCTTTTTGCTCCAATCTTCATCCTGATAAGCAGAATCATTGCTCCTATGCGTAAATTTCAACATGGTAATCTGAATGGTTACCTGCTTTATATTGCTATTACCTTGGTTGTTCTTTTAGTCTGGAAAACAGGGTTTCATTGATGAATACATTTGCCTGGATTTTCCCCCTTAGTGCATGGCTTTTATCACCCCTGATGCTGGGTATCATCAACCGCGTGAAAGCGATTGTTGCCGGCAGAAAGGGAGCGCCCATCCTGCAATTGTATTATGACCTGTACAAATTGCTGCAAAAGGGTTCTGTTTACAGCACTTCCACTACTATGATTATTCGTTTGACTCCCCCTGTAATCATGGCTTGCCTGGTTATCGCCACCATGATTTTACCATGGGGTGCAATGCCTGCTCCAATTTCTTTTGCAGGGGATTTTATTCTTTTGATTTATCTTTTGGGTCTGGCAAGATTTGCTACTGTATTGGCTGCTTTAGACACCGGCTCTGCCTTCGAAGGAATGGGCGCCAGCCGTGAAGTGCAGTTTGCCGCTCTGGCAGAACCTTCCCTTATGTTAGGCTTTTTAGTTTTGATACTGCATACAGGTAGTCTGGGGCTTTCAGAAATCTCATCCGGTATTAACATTATTGATTGGCAGACTTCAGCTCCTGTTTTGGTGATGGTTTCCTTTGCCTGGTTCTTTATTCTGCTGACTGAGAATTCCCGCATACCTGTGGATGACCCCAATACTCATCTGGAACTGACTATGATTCATGAAGTAATGGTGCTGGATTACAGCGGACCTGATTTTGCCTTTATCCAATATGCCGCCGCGCTTAAACTCTGGATATTCGGGGGATTACTGGTAAATCTGATTGTACCGTTACGGTTTGCCAGCTTAGGGTGGCAGAGCTTTATCTTTATTTCCGGAATCTTTGTTATCAGTTTGCTGGTGGGACTTACGGAATCTTTTATGGCAAGACTGCGTTTAATAAATATCCCCAAGGTTTTGGTGGGTTCTGCAGCTTTGAGTCTGATAGCGTTAATGGTTAAACTGGTGGGTTACTACCAATGATTACGATTCCTGTAATCCTGATTCTGTCCTGTCTGTTTATTCTCGGTTCCAGCCGTCCGAGTGTTGCCATCCGTGTCGTAGCAATACAGGGTCTCTTCCTGGGTATGTTACCACTGGTACGCAGTATTGGTCATCTGTCAGTTGCTATTATCATACTTGGCAGTAGCGGTATTATCTTCAAAGGCATACTTTTGCCCTGGCTGATGCAATCGGTCCTCAAACAAACAGGTATCCAAAGAGAATCTACACCGTATGTGGCTTTTGGTACATCCCTGCTGATGGGTGTGCTGCTTCTGGCCTTATCCGCCTGGATGGCAGTAAGCCTTGGTTTTCCTGCCAATACATCTCTGCTCATGATTACAACTGCGATGTTCCTTATTCTGGTTGGTCTTTTTCTGATGATAAGCCGCCGCCTGGCAATCATGCAATCCCTGGCTTATCTGGTCCTGGAAAATGGTGTATATGCTCTGGGTGTCAGTATCAGTCTGGAATTCCCTTTGATTGTGGAACTTGGCATCTTACTTGATATCTTTGTAGCAGTTTTCCTGATGGGAAACCTGCTGTTTCATCTGGACAGAGAATTTCAGGATAACGGAAGTAAGCAATGAATATGTTAATCGGCATTATTGTGCTTCCGGCAATCTGCGGCATTGTAGCATACTTTATACCATCCAATGGTTTCAGAAGATGGCTATGGGGATTAGCAGCTTTTATCCATCTATTGCTTTCAGTTTACGTTTCCCTCTTTGTTCCGCACCTTAACAATAGTACCTGGATAGGAATGGATGCTCTCAGCGCTATCTTTCTTCCGCTTACCAGTGTCTTGTTTATGCTGGTAACCATCTATGGCTGGGGATATGTTTCAAGAGAACCTGTGGACCAGGCACCTGATCTGGAAACCGGTGGGATACTAAAGAATACTCCTGAATCTGTCTTTACAGGAAGCTTACTATTATTCCTGGCTGCTATGAGTTTATCCATTCTAAGCCGGCACTTTGGTTTACAATGGATGGCAATCGAAGCTACCACCCTTGCCAGTGCTCCTCTGATTTATTATCATCAGAACCGTAATTCCCTTTCCGCAGCGTGGAAGTATCTGATCCTCTGTTCTGTTGGAATTGCTATTGCCCTGATGGGAATCTTTTTTATTGGATTGGCTATGCCTTCCGGAATCGGAGATATCACCATGTCTGATTTGCTCAAGCATGCCTCCCAATTGAATCATAAATGGTTGCAAGTGGCTTTTATTCTGATGCTGGTGGGATATGGAACCAAGATGGGTCTGGCACCCCTGAACAACTGGCTGCCGGAAGCACATAGCGAATCCCCTTCTCCTGTGTCAGCTCTGCTTTCCGGCGCTCTCCTGAATTGTGCATTCCTGGGTATCTTACGTATTCAACAGGTATGTGCTGCTGCCGGTATGGCTTCCTTCGGACAGGAATTGCTTATAATCTTTGGACTGATTTCTATGGGAACTGCCAGTATCTTTTTACTGGGACAGGTTGATTATAAACGTATGCTGGCATATTCCAGTGTGGAACACATGGGAATCCTGGCTCTCGGGGTTGGAATTGGCGGTCTTGGAGTATTCGGCGCGCTCTTGCACGCAATAAACCACTCCGTCGTCAAAGCTATGCTGTTTTTAACTGCAGGTAATATCCACTTTCGTTTTCATACCAAACGGTTTTCCAGCATCACAGGCCTGGGAAAGCTCATGCCTATTACAGGTGTTTTATGGTTTGCCGGATTTCTTGCTATCGTAGGTTCTCCACCTTTTGGACTTTTCATCAGTGAATTTACTATCTTGAGAGCAGGAATCGGACAACACCTCTGGCTTGTCATTGCACTATTTATGATATTTTTGGTCTTAGCCTTTATCGGAATGGCAAATGTCTTTCTGCACATGTTCTTTGGTAAAACGGAAGAACTCCCGCGCCGTGAGAACAGAGGCGCTGTCCTGCCAATCTTTGTCTTTGCTTTGATTGCCTTATTGCTTGGAATATGGATACCGGGTTGGCTGAGTAATGCTATCCAAAAGGCTGCTCTGCTCATCATGGGAGTTGCAGGTTGAGCGCAAATACATATCTGTATAACGGACAAGCTCTTTCTTTGCGGGATGTGGTATTAATTCCTATCCATGATTTCCGTTTTGAGATTATTGAACACGTGCAAAAAGGTTCCAGAGTAGCTTCGTTCTTTGCTGTCCCTGATGCTGAGGAATATGCCTTAATCGCTGTACTTGCCAATGATGTGCAGGGGAATCTGGAAGTCTTTCGCACTCAGGTGCAGAATTCTTATCCGGCTCTCACCCCCATAATTCCGCAAGTACATTGGTTTGAAAGAGAAATAGCAGAGCAATGGGGCATCATTCCTGAAGGGCATCCCTGGTTAAAACCAATCAGATTCCACACCTCTCGCCGACAAAAGCATAATAATACAGAAACCCCTGTAATTAAACCGGGAGTTACAGACTACTTTAAGGTACATGGTGATGAAATACATGAAGTTGCGGTAGGACCTGTGCATGCCGGTATCATTGAACCCGGTCATTTCCGCTTTCAATGTCATGGCGAGAATGTCCTCCATCTCGAAATAGAGCTTGGTTATCAGCACCGTGGAATAGAAGCAGCCCTGTCTAAAGGGATAAATCAACATTCCCTCCACTATATGGAAACTCTGGCAGGCGATACAAGTATAGGACACAGCACAGCTTATGCCATGAATATGGAAGCTCTTACAGGAGTTATTCCACCTTATCGTAGTCAGCTGATTAGAGCTATAGCCCTGGAACTGGAACGTCTGGCCAATCATACCGGCGACCTGGGAGCTTTGGCTAATGATGTGGGATTTTTACCAACTGCCTCTTTTTGCGGCAGACTTAGAGGTGATTTTCTCAATCTCACTGCCCAAATCTGCGGAAACCGCTTCGGACGTAATCTGCTATCTCCCGGTGGTGTCAGAAAGGATATTTCCGAACAGACAATAGCAATCTTGCGCGAACAGCTTCCCAAACTTCTGGATAGTGTAACTGATGCCGTAACCCTTTTGTGGGAAACTCCTTCTGTGATGGGGCGTTTTGAAGGTACAGGTATAATTACTCAGGAAGACATTATCAGGCTTGGCATAGTAGGAATGCCTGCCCGTGCCGGTGATGTGCGGTTGGATGTACGCTGTGACTATCCGTGGGGAGCCTATATGTTTCTGGAATCTCCCACTGTTACAATGCAGACCGGCGATGTCTATGCACGTGCCAGTATCCGTTGGTTTGAAATCCAGAATTCCGTAGCCTTTATTCTAAATGCTCTAAACGCCATGACTCCCGGACAAGTCAAAGAAGAATTACCCTCATTAGGGGCAGATAAACTGGCAGTATCTTTGGTAGAAGGCTGGCGTGGTGAAATCTGCCATGTAGCCATAACGGACTCGATGGGTAATTTGAAGCATTATAAAGTTACTGACCCTTCTTTCCATAATTGGTTTGGACTGGCACTTTGCCTGCGTAATCAGCAAATATCCGATTTCCCCTTGTGTAATAAAAGCTTCAACCTTTCCTATTGCGGACATGACTTATGAGGATAAATCCATGCTGAAGATTATCAGCACCCGTATCAAACAAGGCTACAGGACTTCTGATTTTCCGGCTGTACAACCTGTAATGCCGGAACTGTTTTTGGGACTGCCTAAGCTTGCCGCTAAATGCAATCCTGCTTGTCGTGATTGCATCAATGCCTGTCCCACCAAAGCTTTATGCAAAAACAACAATAACTTGTCTCTTGACCTGGGTCTGTGTATTTTCTGCAATACTTGTGTGGAAGCCTGTCCCCATCAGGCAATCAGCTTTTCTCAGGATTATAGATTATCTGTGAATAAGCGGGAAGATTTGATTATTTCCAGTGAAGCATATCAGCTTGCCAAAGCTTTGGAAGATAAGTCTAAACGAATATTCGGACACTCTCTCAAACTCAGGCAGGTAAGCGCCGGAGGATGTAATGCCTGCGAAGCTGATACCAATGTCCTCAATACTCTTGTCTATGATTTGGGCAGATTCGGTATCCAGTTTGTAGCATCACCCCGACATGCAGATGGTGTGCTGATCACCGGACCGGTTACCAGTAACATGAAACTGGCACTGCTCAAAACCTATGTTGCCGTACCCGCTCCCAAGCTGGTAATCGCTGTAGGTGCCTGTGCTTTATCCGGCGGTATCTATTGCGGTCATTCTGAAGTCAATAATGGTGTAGGTGATTTACTTCCCGTTGATTTATATATCCCCGGTTGCCCACCTCATCCCTATACAATCCTGGACGGTCTGCTCCGCCTCATCGGTAGAATATAACATACAAGAGCATTGCAGGAGTTCAATTTGCCCTTTCAAAGCTTTCAGAGATATCTTTGTGTTTGGGCAAATCGGACTTCGGAATGAGTTATTTTCGCTGAAGTCCGAAATTCCCTTTTACAATGCTGTCTATATTTCACATGATGAGGGAATTTTGAACTCCAGCTATTCCCTTTCACCTTTTCGCACAGGTTCTTTATGCTGTATTGCTTAAGAAATACTATATAATAATCCAATCTGTTAGATTGATAAACAGGTTTCTGAACTCCATCTGACACTTATCAAACAATAATAAAAACGCGCAGTCCACGCGGGTGCCTCGCCGGCTTTTCCCCGGGTGGGACCCGCGTGGACTGCGCGTTTCTTTTATGGCTTTTACTGAGTCAGTTTAGGTCTTTTTACAAGGTTTATAGATGCTCAGGCTGAATTTCTGTTTGTGGCAAAGGATTTGGTTTTGTAAACAGCTAAAGCTGAGAATGCCATTCCCTATGATATTCCTGATGTGGAACCGGGACATAAAGACGGGCATTGCAGGGTAGTTTATGATGAATTGCTGGCTGCTCTGATGATAGCACAGTGAATGATTTATATATTTAACTATTTCAGATTAATCTTGACAGAAAACATTGTTAGAAACATTATTTAAATGTTCCAAAATCAATTCGTAGAAGGAGATTACCAATGAAAAAACTGATATTCATTTTCGTCTTAATCGCCATCCCTCTCTTCGCAATGGCAAATAGCTTCTTTGCAAACCATCATAACACTATGGGTCAAAACCCGCTGATGCAGAATGAGCGTGCTTATCGTGTCCTGCAAAAAACGATGCAAAATTGGAATTATGCATCCAATACATGGATAAATACAAATAACTATCCTTACTATTATGGTTCAGATGTATCGGATAATCCTGACTCTGTTGGTGTTTATGTGTGGCATCCGGAAACCACCTCTTTTCAACTGACGGGTGTGTATCATATTACCTATGATACATTCGGAGAGCATGTAACCCATATAGTTTTATCACGTTCGTTCGCGACAACAACCGACATTTATCTTGATATTGCGTTTAATTATTCTCCAGAGGGTTACCTGATTGGCTATCTGATGCAGGAACCCGGGAACAACGGATTGGAGCCGATATCAAGTATGAATATTCAGTATGTTTCCACCAGCAATTATCAGACTTGGAGTTGGGAGTTACGGAATGATGATTGGGTGCCACAATGGAATCATACAACTTTTCAATGGGACGCACAGGGCAGAGTTACACAGGAAAATACGGAAATTTCCCTCGACTCACTTGCCTGGGTAAATGATGAACAATTTACCCATGAATATCTGCCGGGTGACACCACAACAGGAAATATTTTCGTTAATAACTTTTCACACCAGTTGCCATTATTGATGCTTGGTGATTTTAACGGTCCGTACTTTGGTAAACAGTCTCAGATGTTTACTAATGCATGGAATAACGGTTATTGGGTAAACAAAAACAAGCAGGTTTTTACCTACAACGGCAGCAACATTTTGACAAATGATACTGAATATAAATGGCAAGGCGGTAATTGGGTAAACATGGGAAAGAATGATTATATCTATGATAACAATTCAAATTTAATAGAAAGTGATTATTCTATCTGGACCAGCAACGCATGGAAAAATGATACCCGTTATCTTTATGATTGGTCAAACTATACGGCTAATTCAGATGATGTTATTACCCCTCAGGTTCAATGCCTCAGCATCTATCCTAATCCTTTCCATCAATCTGAAACAGTTACCTTTGCAACCAAATTGGCTTCAGCAGAAACAGGAAACCTGACTATTTATAATCTCAAAGGTCAGAAAGTAGTCTCCTTTGATATCAGTGCTGCCAATCCAAACCCTACCTGGAACAGCATGGACAATAACAAGCAATGTGCTGCAGGTATTTATTTCTGCCGTTTTACCAGCAACAAACATCATGAAACAAAGAAGCTGGTAATTCTTAAATAACAATCAGATTTACACATAAAACAAAACAGGCATTTGGCAAGATACCTTGTCAGATGCCTGTTCTTAATATTGTCTTAAATGGTTTATCTTATCAGGATAAGTTTCTTTATGTGACTGTCTTTTGTTGAACTGAGCCTGCAGAGATAAATTCCATTGGAAACATGCCTGCCGTTATCGTCAGTACCATTCCATTTAGTAGTATAACTACCCTGAGCTTTATTTTCAGCAAGAATACTCTTCAGCTTTTGTCCTTTGAGATTAAATATATCAATTTTAACAGGAGCTGCAGCTTTAAGGCTGTAACTGATGGTTGCTTCTGTAGCAAAAGGATTGGGGTAGCAGGAAATCAGGCTTGCAACAGCAGGTAAAGTCGGGTCGTCATTACCCACAAAAGCCTGCACATCAATGGTAAAAGGATAGGATACATTGTTCAGGCTATCCGGGTCGTTAGGAAGAACTACTTTGGCAATCAGATTCATCACACCTGTAGTATCCGGTGCCCATTCCAAAAGCGGTGCCGAAGAGTAACCGGGCATTATGTTATTTGACACTGTTGTGGAAGCCAAAATCTCTTCTCCTCTCATCAGATAGACTGTAGTTGAATCCCGAAGTATTGTTGCCGTTCCGGCATTACCGATGGTAGGGGAATATTCTACTAATACGTGCTGCATTGGATTCACAGGACCTGAAATATTTACTGCACACGCATCCTGAGAATAGGCAGTTCTGGGAAAGAAAAGAAACGATGTGCCTTCTGTATTTGATACCTGTAAATCATCATACGATGTACTGGAACTGGCATGCGATGGCAGTCCCGGCATAATGCTGAAATAATTACCTGGTCCCCCGGGTGCCATATTGATTCCCATAGTGGCTGATGCACTGTGAGGACTACCGGTATGCGGTCCATAAATCATATCAACTTGTCCGGTTTCGTGAAGACGCACCATAAAATTATATTCATTATCACCACTGGCATTCCATTTTGCGGCAAGCCATTGTGCAACGAATATACGATGAGGTTCAACTCCAAATGTCCCGGTCTGTATAGCTCCAGTAGTCATATCAAGATCGTCCCACAAAGGTGCTATTACCGGTCTGACATTAAGAGTGGCTATCGTGTTGTCATTGGCATAATACGGATTATTCAGATTAGTACCCAGATTCAACCAGCCATTGGAAGAAATCTTTACCTGTGTGTAAGTATAGCTACCATAAGGAAAGATGAATCCGATATCGATAGGTGAGGATATTCCTTCATCTGTCATAGCCTCGGTGGCATAATCACCCCAAATCTCTTGCCACGCTGTGTGCGTAGGCACAAATGAGTACCGTGTGCTAATCTGGGCATTGAGTGCGCCAAATAGCACATATACCGCTAAATTTAGCATAATAATCTTATATGTCTTTCTCATAATCTCGATTCCTCGTTGAAAACTATATTTAAACTGTTCAGATTTACCTTATATGGAGCAGTTTACCGGATGAGGTATATTCGCCGGCTTTCATCCTGAGTAAGTACATTCCTTCTGCAACATGTTTATTAGCGTTGTCAGTTCCATTCCAAACTGCCAGATATCTTCCGGTTTTCTTTACTTCGCTGACCAGCGTTTTAATATGCTGCCCTTTGATATTATAGATTTCCAGGCTGGTCTGCACAGGTGATTTGATATCATAGCTGACAGTTGTACTTGTATTAAAAGGATTGGGATAGCAGCTATTCAGTATCGTTGCTTTGATCAGCTCAGGCTCGTCAGGGTTTGCAACAGACGGTATCAATTCTATATCTACAGTAGTAGTATCTCCATCGGTAATTTCAATTTCATTCTGCTGATATATTGTATAGTTATCATTAGTAGCCGTAAGTGAATATGTGCCCGGGGGCAGAACCAGATTGTACAGACCATTGCTATCTGTAATCGTCTGGTTGCTGGTTTGGGGAAACGTTATCATAACTTCAGAAACACTCTCATTGTTAAGGCTATTGGTAACGACGCCTTTAATCAAACCTGCCGGTGTGCCACCACTGATAATATTGGAAAACGCCGGATTAGAGTATTGATTACCTGAGTACAGTGCTTTCACTGCCCATCTCCGTATCCAAGAACCCAGTGCAGGGGCTGGATTTGTATCAAAGAAAGCAGTAGCTGTAATTGGGTCAGGTGTCAGTAACGTCCATAAGGCAGGGTTACCTTGTTGATATGGTTCAAATCTCCAGACCTGATAACCCACAATTGAGCGGTTTCTGTCCATTATGGAGTTGTCTGAACGAGTCCTTCTAAATTCGAAATGATTGCCGATTCCTTTTATTTCGATATCCTGGTCAATGGGATTACATACTAATGGAATTGGAACATTGTTCCGATTAACACAGTCAACATTGAGCAGACCTCTAATATTCCAATTACCGTCATAATAAGGATCGTCTATAAACAAAACGTTCCATGAATTGCCTGTAAACATCAGATTACCTTTCCAGTTATGAACCGGACTATTATCATGGCTTGCAGGGGTTGGGTCTGATAAGGAGTAATGGACTCCAAACCAAAGCTCTACATCACCTGATATTAATACCGGTGTGTCCAAATCAATAGTATTCCATTCGTTTACAGTGAAATTGCTTACTAACTGGTCAACTATTAAATCACCTGAAGCTCCCTGCTCACCACCTGTCCATACTCTGATACTATGTGTAACATTACTGCGTATGGGAATGAATTTAATCGAAAAAAGTGACATCCCTGCATAAGCTGTTAAATCCTCAGTTGAAAACCTGATAGCAGCATCCATTGGCGTTCCCGGATAAGCTCCGCAGATCCAGTAACTGGTGCCATCGTCATAATGTACCTCTTCTCCATCACCAGTATAAGGTTGATTCCAGGCTATATTAAAGCCGGCGTGCTCAGCTGTATCAACTGCCTGCACGTTAAATGGGTGCAGATTTAACTCATTAAAGAGCATATTCCCCAGATTCAGGTCCAGATTGCTGACCTGAACAGTACTTGAATAGTTTTGATAACCTGCTTTGGAGACCAGTATCGAATAAGTCTGGTTGGTTGGAACATTGGATATGCTGAAGTAACCTCTTGCATCTGTAGTAAGAGTTGTGTTGAGAGTTCCCTCCAGTTCGATTTGTGCACTGTCTATGCCCAGATCAGGAACCAGACTGTTTACTATCCTGCCGGTAATTGATACAAACGGCGCATCCTGCATTACAAAATCAAGAGTTGAATTCTGCGAATCTGTAATTATTGTGGTCAATGTTTGGGTTAAATAGCCTGTTTTTGAAACAGCAACCTGATAGGTGCCTTCAGTAACACTCGGAAAGCTGTAAACACCAGATGAGTCTGTGAGTGTGCTCATATTAAGATTTGTTATCTGAACCGTAACTCTTGATATTGGCTGGTTTTGGTTGTTTCTGACCACTCCGCTCAAAGAGCTAAGTCCGCTCTGTGACGCATAAAAGTAAGTCACAGGATATATATTAGATAGACCTGCATCGCCTTGTGGCGGATTTGCCGGGTTATACTCAATTGTATCGCTATATAGTCTCCTTGCACAATTTACAGTAGAAGTAAAGCAATTGAAGTTATCTAAAATCGAGTAATAATTGGTATCCATAGGACGGTTTACCATCATGATAAGATTACCACCTGAATAAAAGAATGGCGTCTGCAAATTGATGTATATATTGTTTTGCCCCCCCGGATAAGCTACATTCCCATCAAAAACCTGAGTCAATTGAGTTGAGGGAACCCATCCTGCTGTCAAATCTGTCAGTTCAGTATTACCCAGCCATATTTTGGTTGGCATATTCAGCAGATAGCTCGTACTAAAATTATTATAAAAAGTTATCGCATTGATTAAACAGGGTCTCCCAACACTATATAAATACAAGTCATCCTCAGGAAAAATAGTCTCAAACAGGCTATTATGATAATACATATCAACCGGCACCCTGCTTAAAATAGTTGGAGGAGGAGGAGGCCAAATTGTTCCTGATGGCTGAACCACAATGTTCATAGGCGCTGTCTGGTCATTTGTGCTATTATCGTCTCCGGCAAGTATGACTTTGGCATATATAGACGTAATTCCCGGAGTAGTAGGAGTCCAGCTAACCAAAACTTCTGTCGTTTGTCCAAAGATGATTGTCACACCTGCACTGGTGGCAAGTTCCAGATTATCCGGTCCATATAGTTTGACACTGTATTGTGATTCAATCCACAGTCCATTATTATGTATGGCTACAATGTATGTGCTTGCCGTATCTTCTGTCGGAGTAATGTTCCCTGTTATTGATAATGCAGCTAAATCATGAACTTCCACGTCCACTAAGTGCAGAGTTGTCTTGGGAAATTGCCCTGTAATGCTCAATGTTGCACCTGTTGTAGGTGGGTTAGCCGGGTCTGGAGTAATTGCATCTGAATAGAAGTTCCTTGCTCTGTTTGTTCCAACAGTCTGGCATTGAAACATGGGAAAGCTGCCTATCCATTCTCCTTCCCAGGGGCGCTGTGTCATTATCACCAGATTTTGTCCTGTATAGGGATAAGGTGTGGAGAAGGATATATAGAGCGAATCCTGCCCGGCAAGCAAATCAATATCCCCATCAAAAACCAGAGTAAGCTGAGTTGATGGAATCCATCCTGCTGATAAATCATTAAAAGCTGTTGTGCCCATCCAGATTTTAACATGCTGTCCGGTTATATTTACCGTAGGGGAATTGTAGTAATAGGATATCCCGACAAAAGTACCGAAAATCTCAACCTCATCGGGATAATACAAGGTTTCATACAGACTGTTTTGATAGTTGAAATCAAATGGCTTTCCGGCAAGCTGATCACCTGCTCCGATAGTTACATTCTGGGCTGCTAGTTCAGCTATGGCAACCTGCAGAGCGAATGCTATTAGTAGAAACTTCCATATATTTTTCATGCTCCCCATCCTTTATTTAATGCGGTAACAGCGTGTAATGAGAAAATTGCCACTACCATCAGGAAAACTAAAACTCCGGTTACATAAAAATGTCTCATGGCCTTCCCATTCCTGTAAAACAGTAAGTCATTTTACATGTCCTCAATATATGCAATACGCTTCTTAATACTTCATGTGTTAAACTTTGATTGATGCATACAAATCAGTCAAGCAATATTTATTCTAAATGTCACTTATTCTTGCTTACATGTTTGTTCATTATTAATCTTTCTTTAAGTGATGTTAGAATGAAGAAGTTGGAATCAAATATGAGTTACTGTTTAGACAAACAAGAAAGATATAGTAGCGTCTGGAAAAATACTGGTTGGGTTAAAAATAGTATCTAGTATAGCATAACCTTGCGGTTTATAGTGAATGTTCTTCCCTGTTTGGAAATAACGCTGCGGAGGATATACAGACCTGAAGGCAGCTTTGAACGGTCAAAGATAAGCTTACTCTCAGCCTTGGATACAATCTGTCTGGAAATGCTATCCATTCTCTGTCCTTTGACGTTATACACTTCAAGAGAGGCAAGATGCGAGCCGGATTTAACTTGCACGGTTGCAGCTGATGATACTGGATTGGGATAAATGGAGAATGCTGTTATCGCATCATTGTGGTCATCTTGACCGGATGTGGTATTTACATAGTGAATAACCAGATTTGGTTTGTGTCCGGGATAAGAAGTATTGGCATTATCAAAGATAACAACATCCTCTTGAGCATCATAATCTGATAGTATGGGAAAATATAATAGTGTCTGGTAATATTCTTTGTTGATTGCCCTGTCTGCCAAATATGTATTTGTTACATCAAGCTGTTTCCACCCATTTGTGATGCCATCATTGGGACTGATAGCACCTATATTCTCCGTTCCTTCAGGATAAAAATCGCTTTCTTCGAGTGTGTCGCCGTAATCAGCCCGAGCCAGAATGCAGTAATACTGTAAATTATTGTACCAGATGGGGAAAGTTTGCGAAACATCATTGCCAAAACATATTCGTTGATATATATTAAAGGTAACGCTTTCAATTTCATAGCCATCATGTAGATTGTCGATATGAAAGGAAAGGTAACCTCTGTAAGCAATGTTGCTGTATATGGTCTGCATCCAGTCATCAGGACCATACGCATCACCGACATACATTGATCCTTCACTGTGCGGAACTACTCCCCCCGCATACCAGTTGCTTTCGATATGGTATGCATAATTGCCTTGTAATGATGCTTCTGCATATACTGTGTCAATAATCTCGGAGGGACTGTCTTTTGTTAAATGGGTTGAAATTTGGGCTATAAGGAGTGATGAGAAGGCAAACAAGAACAATAGAAAGTAGTGTTTCTTCATATTTACCGCTTGATATATAAACAAACAGGGACATTGATATGAATCAACATCCCTGTTTTATCACAAATTAGTTAGTATTAATTTACCGAGACATCCAGAGTGTGGATGAAGCTCTTATCTGAATCGACTTTCCAGCCCATGAGCTTTGTGGAGATATCTGTCAATGTTTCATCTGTGAAAGTACCTGATTTAACATAAGGTTTCACAGATTGGACAGTGCCTTTGGATATGAAAAGTTCAACTACAAGCTGACCTTTCTGAGCACCGGCAGATTCTTTAATCTTAGCAATGAACTGGTTTTCCAGAGCAGAAGAGATAGTTTCGATTTTGGATATATTGCGTTCAGCTTTGATAGTTTTGCTGACGACGGGTAAATTGGATGCATTTTCAAAACCGGCTACAATCTTCTCAGTATCATCAGCCTGGAATTCAATACCTAAGACTTTCAATTCTGTGCGGCGGTTCTTAGCTCTGCCGGCATCAGTTTTGTTATCAGCAATAGGTTTTTCCAGACCATAACCTTTATACATAATCCTTCCCTTATCAATATCCTTACTGATAAGGTAATCAGCAACAGCTTTTGCTCTTGCTTCTGATAGTCTCTGATTGTATTCCTTGCCACCGATATTGTCAGTATGACCGGCAAGCTCGATATTCAGGCTGGGATTTGCTTTCATCGTTGAGACTACAGGATTGAGTATAGGAAATGATTCTTTCATCAAAATAGATTTATTGAATTCAAAAAGAACATTTTCCAGAGCGATAGTTTCATCAAGTTCAAGTTTGATCAGAGTGAAATCTTTGGTATTTTCACTTTGGTCTTTAGGAAGGTCCATTGAACCTGAAATCTGCATGTAATTCTTCTTTTCCACGCGATAATTGATTTTACCTTTTCTTTGCACAGCAACCATATAAGTGCCGTCAGGTTTAGAAACAACGTGGTATTCTACGGCCTGGTCTTCGGTAGTATAAAACCAATACAAATCAGCAACCAAAGGTTCACCATTCTTATCAACTACCTTACCGCTGATTCTAACATCGTTGGAAAGGGTCATAAGTCTGATTTTTTGGTCGTAGGCATTGATTTCGGCAGGTAAACTCTGCATCTCTTCTTTCGGAAGATAGCGTGGGTCATTAATCATATACTTAATTTGAGAGACTCTGGGAATATAGAATTTGTAAGCACCGTTTTCATCTGTTTCAACGATGATTTCATTCATTTCATCATTATAGACATAATACCAGTAAACATTAGTCATAACAGGATTGTTTTTTTCATCCAGCACATTACCTGACATCCGGATATCGAAAGCTTCGTCAGAAGCTCTATCCAGTTTTTTACAGGTAATCTTGACGAATACTACAGGTATTGTCTCATTGATAGTCTCTATCTTGGTTAAATCAACTGTTCTTTCAGCTCTTTCATAGCCTCTGGGCTTGCAATTATATGAAATCTGGTCCAGAGTACAGTTGAGTGGGAAATTGAACGTACCGTCTTCTTCTGAAGTAATAACCTGAGTCTGAGGTTGTTCATTTTGCATATAGTCCCAGGTAATTTTAGCTGTAAGGGGATTATCTTCTTCGTCTACGACAATACCGTTTATAATAATATCATAAGTGCCCGCAACAGGAGCAACCTTACCAAGGCGGGAGGCTTCAATCTTATCGCGAATTGAATTATAAAGAGCTAAGTCGATATAATAAATATCTTCCTGACCGACACCGTCTCTGCGATTGGAAGAATAATATGCAGTTGCGCCATCGCTGGTTGAAGTGAAATAGCGGTCATTTAATACAGAATTGATGATTGGACCCATATTTTCAGGTGTTGACCACTCAGTCCAATCGCTTCCTGTTCTTGTAGTGCGGAATATATCGTCTCCACCATAACCGGCATGACCTTTAGAACTGAAATACAAGGTCTTACCATCCCAATCTAAAAACGGAGATTGTTCATCCTGATTAGTATTAATAGTCGGACCAAGATTTATAGGTGTGGACCAGGTTCCATCTACTAATTCAGATACGAAGATATCATAGTTATCATGACTGCCGTCACGGTTACTGGTGAAAAACATTGTGTCACCATTAAAAACGTATGGTTGCAAATCAAAATAATCGCTGGAAACTTCCTGAATTATTCTTGGTTTGGACCATTTACCATCTTCATAAGTTGAAATAAAAATATCACCATTGGTTTTAGCGGTATTTTTGTAATAACCAAAGAGATAAGCTGTTTGATTATCTTCTAAGATTGTGCCCATGCACTCGTTATAATCAGTATTCAGGCTTTGTACTTCGGTCGGTTCTGACCAAATACCATCCTTCAGTTCGGATTTAAAAATGTTTTCTTTGCCAAAAGTACTTCTGCGCAGTGAGCTAAAATACATTGCTTTGCCGTCACGTGTTACGATGGGGGCATAGTCAGAATCATAGCTGTTAATGTTTCCTTTAGGCATAGCTACGGTCAATGCTACTTTGGCATATTCCTGATATGCTGCTGCATCATTGATTAGCCCGAGAAGTTCATCACTGGCAATCGGGTCTGAGCCCATACTGCCTTGTTTAAACTTTGTGAGCCATTCGTAGGATTCTTTATATTCTCCTAAAGCCAAACATACTTTACCCATGAGTAAAGCATATTCAGAGCTTTGCTTATCAATTTCTTCCATATTGGTCAGGTTTAGTTTAGCCTGACGGTAATTACCTACCTGATAATTCTGATTGGCATTAACGAACAGGCGGTCATTCAGTGCAGCAAAACTTGTTTGACAGATAAGGAGAACCAAAAGCCATAAAATGAATCTTTTCATATCACTCTCCCAGATAAGAATAATCTCCCGGAAATCGCTCTAAAGAGCGATTTCCAGAAGAAAAATAATATTGGTATAACGGTATAACCGTTTTTATCACTTCATACACTCCACTGAATATGCTTAGAATCTAAGCAATAATGAATACATGTGAGTGTCGTTTAGGAGTAATTCTTTCTTAGCTACCTGATAGGCATAATTCATTTCCAACATTCTGAAGCGAATTCCGAAACCACAAGAAAAAGCTCCGTCATTCATACCGGCTCTGATACCGGCTTGGGTCTTGGAAAGAATATTAGACCAGCTTGTATTATCAGTAATTCTGATTCCGGACAAACTGGAACCAATTTCCTGGTCTTCGCCTGCTCCTATCCAGTATTCAGCTCCCATTTTCAGCCTTGATTGCTGAAAATCATTTTCTCCAGTCATTTCTGCAGCAATCACCAGACCTGGGATTGGGAATGCAGCGATACCTGGTACAAATTCGCGTGGAGCTTTGTCAGTTTCACCTGGATAATCGGATACCAGGTCGCGAGCCATTAAACCAATATTGAAATAACGGTTTATATGGTAGAGTGCGCCAAAATCAACACCATAGCCTGATTTGCTATCGTCGCCAATCTTGGACATATAAATCTTGGGAGTTACCCCAAAATTGAATCTTTGAATTTTAACGGCAAACCCGACACCAAGATTATTGTCTGAACTATCAAAAGTGCCCATGCTTTGTCCGTTTGCATCATAACCATCAAAATTGCTAACTCCAGCATTCTGCCAGGAAAATGCGACATATCCTAAAGGAAGTTTAAAACCTAAGGATGCTGAGTATTGAGTTCTGTCCCATCCCATATTCTGTCTTGTTGCAGTAGCAAATTCAATTCTTTTTGCATCTGCCAAAGCGGCAGGATTGCAGTATGCTGCGGTAACATTATCCATGAACGCAACGCCTGTCCCACCCATTCCAACTGAACGGGCATCTGCACCTAAACGAAGATAACTGGCAGCATCGTTATTCTCAACGGCAAAAGCAGAAGACAGGGTAAGTAACATCAGGGCTATTAGAATAAATATTATTTTTTTCATTTGTTCCTCCATTTTTTGGAAGAGGAGGGGTTGGTTAAACCCCTCCTATCTCTTCCTTATTTTGTAATAGCTACCTTTACTACTTTTTCGACTATCCTCTTACCATCGTTAGCGATAACACGTGCGAAGTAAGGTCCACGTGCCAGCTTATCACCTTTAGCATTTCTACCATCCCAGGATATTTCAACCGGTGCTTTGGCATTTGCAACGAAGTAGTAATTCAAGTCGCGAACTTCTCTTCCTGCGAAGTCATACAACTTCACACTCAGATTAGCTGAAGAATTCAATGCTACAACAAATGTTGCACGTGAACCATCAGACATAGGATTCGGATACAAATGAGCATCCGTGATTTCAAGAGAAACAGGAGGAAGCGGTGCATTTACTACTTCACAAGTAATAGTAGCAACGGCTTTGTTACCTGCTTTATCCCAAACCGACAATCTGATTGTATACACGCCAAGTATCAGATGATCAACAGAAGCATTAACCTCAGTTGTATCTGCACCGGTAGTCTTTTGGAGGACATATTCGTTGTTTGGATTAAGAACAACCAGAACTGCCGAAGCAATACCGGAACCGTAGTTCCGTTCTAGTTTTGCATTCTTAGCCATAACAATGTCATTATAAATGGCTCTGATATTAATCTTGGTGTCTTCATTAACCAAGATAATCTCAGATTCGTTCTCCGGATACTGGAAGGTAATCACCGGCATATCTCTGTCAACGCTATAAATCTGGCTGTTTGTAATTACACCACCCAGGCTATTCGTAGCCTTGATTTCAATCTTTACACCGGTTGTTTGCGGGGTAATGCTGTTGCCCAGTGTTACATTGTATAAGCCGCTTTGAGTTATAGCAACAGTCTGAGGTCCTTGGATTACAATATTCTCAGGCATTGCATAGAATGTAGCTGTGACATTGCTTACTGGGATATTACCGGTAGCATTAATTGCGAAGTGGAAAGGTTCATTATTAACTAAGCTATAGTTCCAACCGCTCTGGACAAATGGCATGAAGCTAATTTCCGGAGCTGGTGCAGGAACTATGAAGTTTACAGAAGCCATATTTTGGTTACCTGCACCATCAATAGCTTTTACGCTGACGTGGTAGGTACCAAATGAAGTTGCAGTAAGATGTTCTGCAATTATCTGAGTATTTCCGGGATAAACTTCGTTGATAACGACGTTTCCTGTCGGGTCAATCACAGATAATGTTACATTGGAAATACCGGAACCTGAAGGTCTGCCATTTCCTCTCTGACTGCTTCTGGTTGGACTAAGAGTTAAGTTATCTGATTTTCCAGACACAGTCTGATCACTAATAGTAGCTGCTATATTAACAATACTATTAATGGCATATTCTGCATCAGCCACTGGTGATTGAATAGTGATTTGTGGAGCACTATTATCAATGCCGTAAGATTGATTTGAAGTAGAGTTGTAACCCCAAACATTTGAAGTAACAACTTCTAATCTTACACCGAGTTGATCATTGGGAATCAGTCCACCCAATAACTGAATACTATACATACCATCAGCAGGTGCCAAGGTCATTGGACCCTGGAGCAGTGTATTTGATGGAATGGTATAGATGTTAGCCACAACACCATTTTCAGCTAACTGTGATTGAGATTGTACAGTAAAGCTGAGAGTATTGGTATTTGTGGAATTTAACCACCAGCCACCTGTAGGCTGAATGAATGTAACAGTCGGAGCGCCACCAATAACATCAAAGGTAAAGGATAATCCACCAACGTTTCCAACATAGTCGGCAACACTGGCAACCACAGTATAATGACCTGAACTTAGTATTCCGGCATTATAAGTGAATGTGCCGTTATTGGTAATTCCTTCTACAAGTGCTCCGTTTAATGTAACACTTACAGTTGGTGTATTGATACCGCTTGCGCCTGTGTAATACCAATTTTCATAAGGCATTAAGAAATGATAGCCGGGTATATCCTGATAAGACAGTGAAACCACTACATTTGTACCATATTGAAGTACATCCGGAGTGAAATCAGCTGGGTCTTCATCAATTATCGGAGGTTCGTAACCTTCACAACCAGGATCACCGTAACCGTCCCAAATACCGTCATGATCATAATCATCCCAGTCTTGGTCTTGGTTGATGCCATCAATCGGATCTTCGTTAAACAGACCGTCTCCATCATTGTCTATCGGGTCACCTACCGGTGACATTGCATACAATACTGGAGGAGCATAGTCTATACCATAAGTTTGTTCTGATTCATTGTCTACACCGTAGTTATCTTCTGCACGGACATTAAGTAATACAGCAGTAGCTTCAGGAGACAGAAGCTGACCGAAGTTCAATGAATAACTGTAAACGTTACCATCTACACTTATCGGAGCTAAGGTCATGTATTGAATATCATCACCGTTACTACTGAGAGGTGTGACTTCATAAACGGCAACTTCAACACCATCAGAAGGTATTGTTCTGCCCTGGGAAGCAATAACATTGAAAGTAAGTGGTGTATTGTGAGTTGGGTTTAACCACCAGCCATTCTCAAAGCCTGTAAAGACTATGGATGGTCCTTCAATATTTACTGAATAAAGTACACTACAAGGTACTGCACTCATATCCAGGTTGTTGCTGGCTTCCCAGACAACAGACATTTCATGAGTAGAATTGCAATGGTAACCCAATGCAAACAACTCATCGAGAGTTAGTTCATAGGAATATGAATTACCGATTACGGTCATATTCTGTAAGGGTATTGTTAAGGCATTATAATTGTATCCATCACCAACGGTAGGATTAATCAGTAAAGATACTTGTTTAATACCTGTCTCGATATCACTGATATTAGCACTGACAATTCTGTTAGTTGATGAAATCTGTCCGGCTACCGGAATGATAACTGGAGGTGTGACATCAACATAAATCATCTGTTGTGCTATTGAAGTGAAGTCGTTCTTATTAACAACTACGCTTGTCAGATGTGCACCGACCGCTAAGTTAGCTGCAGTATAACTGATAAATCCGTTAGTATACGTTGCAGCTACAGCAAGACTGTCCACATACATGGTATAAGTAATCTCTGATGCTTCGGGTGATTCATAACCACCTTCAACAATTGCATCGTATACGAAGTATTTAATCAGAGAGTTACTTGTAGTCCAGACATTGTTGGCAGCATCAATGTATTGTGGGGTAGTGCTTACAAATGATGCGTTTATAGTAATGTCAGAATACTGAGCGACAGCATAAATGTGGCCACTCATTGCTTCGAAAGTAACAGTGTTGTTGTTTGCATTATAAACAGCAGGACATGTAACCCATGAGGTCCCGTTGTAATACATACCAACAATTGTGCCCTGTGCATTAACAGCAGCATTTAAGGTCATGGTGATTGTAATCATCATGTCTCTTCCGCCACCGGTTGAACCGTTGGCAATTGCTGCTTTCTGAACACTGAGTGCTCTGAATCCTTCTGTTAAAGGAATAGGATTCTTAACATTTTCGAAGTAAACATAGCTATTATTGAGAACAGGTACACTCATAACGTTATCAGTAGATACTGCAGTTCCCACATTAGTTGTTTGAAGTTCACTCTTAACTAATTGGACATTGCCCAAATTGTCTAGAGAAGATGACCAGAAAGTGTATAAGCCATGAGCATTTACATCAAAGCTGGCTTCATAGTCACCGTTTACTATTTGAACATTTGGCATTCCAACATAGTTACCATTAAACAGAGTAGTAACATATGGAGTATTAGCTACTTCAAATACGTTGAGTTTATCCTCGAAATAGATAGCTGATTGGATGGCAGGTGCTGTTATGAAACTGCCACCATTCAAAGGACTATAAGATACTACCAATTCGGGTTTGATGGTTGATATCATGTCTGTAGCATATGTTGTAACAGCTCTGAGCTTTTGGATATTCGTCATCAATTCAGCATTGAATGAAGCTTTCCAATATCCACCAATTTGGTTTGCCTGAGCAAATTCGAGCCATGAGGTACCATTGTAGTATTCAAATGCTACATCGGTAACTGTTACACCGGCCCATGTTTTCGTTACAGCATAGATGTTATCCTGGTTAGCAGTATTTACATTGAAATTCAAAGCTGTTATTACAGCATATGGTTGCAATGAAACTGGAGCTACAATACTAATCAGTTTGGAATACTCTGCCTGGTTTCCGGCTCTGTCATGTGCGACAGCAACTAAAGTATAGTCGCCAAGCTGGTAACCAAGGGTGTTCCAGATAATACCGTAAGGTTCAGTTGTGTCATCTGCAATCAATGTGCGAGGTCCACTACCCATTTGGGAATAGAACTCTACGTTTTGAACCCCGGAAGCAAACTGATGAATCTGCCCACCAAAAATGTCAAATGCAGCTGCATTAACTATTGTATTTGAACCAAGTTCAATATTAATTGGTAATGCCATGTCTGTCACACCGTTAATAGATGAGAATATGACATTAGGATTACCTGTATCGTAAAGAACATGGGTTGCTACAATTGCATTATATTCGTTTGATGTTGGTAATGCATAATCAACAACGTTAATTCTGAAATTATAATATCCATCCAGTATGTTTTCGCCATGATGGATACTTATATTGTTGAAGGTTGCCTGATAAGTGTGCCCATCATAAGTAACTAATACTGGAGCAACGTCGAAACTATACCAATTATCAGGGTCAATCGGATATGCATATTGTAAATTAACCTGACTAAGGTTAATTTCATCATCATTCGCTACTGTGAAGTTAACTACGAATTTTGAACCATTAAAGAAGCCTTCTGAGGTTGGAATTGAGTTGATTCCTGTAAGGTTGATATCGTTGTCCAAAGTTACCTTCACAAAATCAACCGGATCAGCAACCCAGCGACCATGAGGAGCGACACCAAGATAATACTCTCCGCTTGGCAGACTGTTGAGATTAAAGTTTGCACTATAATCATAAACAGGATTTGTCAAGAATGGAGCTTCAATAATCCGCCAATCGCTACTTGTGGTAGAACGAATGAGGAATTCAAGTCTTGGTATATTCTGTCCTTCTGTGACATTAGTTACCACATTGAAATTACCATGTAATCTGAAAGGTATAATATGATTTACAGGGTTATGACCAGCAACTGAAACAATCGTTATCTGGGTATTCTGATCAATTACTTCAAATGGTTCTTCTGTCATGGCATTCAGTACATGCCCAACATTGTCAGTTACGACAGCTATGAATTCATAATGAGCACCAAATTCCAAATCAGCAGGAACTACCCAAGTAGTAGTAAATGGGCTAGAACCGACTGTTGATATTGGCATCCATTCGTTATCACCAACCATACGATAAGAATAAGCAACCTGATGGACTCCTGAAGTAATATCAGTAGCATTTGCATTCAGGGTGATTTCGGTTTCACGTTCTAAGTCGGTAATTGGCACACCATTTAATGTTAACATCAGGTTTGCTACAGGCATGGTATTGTCTATCTTAAGTGTTTTAGACATCTTTGCGATATTGTTATAAATATCATAAGTCCATACTTGCATAGTATCAACGGCATTACCTGATGAAGGTACATTGAAGTTATATGTTTGAGTCCAGAAATTGGTAACCTGATTATTATCCGGATAACCTGCTTCTGTATGAATCAATACATTATTGTAATAGAATTCCACACGGGTAATGTCGTTTGGAGTGACATTGCTTACGATGTGGGCTTTGACGGTTGCATTTTGATTAATGATTCCACTTAACCATTCTGGGTTCTGGATACCATTCCAATTAATAGTAATATCCTGAATTTCCGGAGCAAGGGTATCAGTAATGTGTGCAAGAACATAACTATTTGACTGAATTATTGAGTTAATCGGTGTTTCTGTTCCCCACTTATCTTTGGCATATCCGACTATCTGTACATCATTGTTATAGAGATAGTATGGATAAACTTTCCAATTATAATTGTAAGGAGTAGAAATCCAGCCAGACATTTCAGTTCCATCCTGCTCACCAAAATACATCCATTGTGATAATGGTGTAATTACGTTACCTGTGTTGTTTATATAACGATATTGGTAACGAACCATATCAACGTATGAAGCAGTTCCGGTATAGCTTGCTACGCTAATTAGATAAGAGTTTCCACGTTCAACATTACCATATGGCATATTGTTAACTATTTCGAAAGGCTTAGGAATCAAGTTGCTGTTGTAAATATTCACCAGGATTGTTGATTCACTTTCACCGGCTAAATATGTACTAACAGTCTTAACTTCATAAACACCACCTACAAGATTAACTATATCCCAATCAATTGCATACTGACGTTGGAACATATTGTTGAAGCTTACATCAACAAAGTTCCATTCATCACCTTGGGTCATATTGCCAATAATGTTCCAAGCAGTAGTTCCTTGTTTACGATAAGAGAAAGCCATGTTTGTCGGAATTTCTGCCTGATGTGGTACATAAGCATATAGTGTAAGAGGAGCAGGCTCAGCACCAGGAGTATGGTTTGTGCCAAGCTGTTCAACTACTTGAGGATTAGCTAAGTTCCAATTTACAAAGTGAGTAACACTATTGTTCTTTACTACATCAGAAATTGCCATCATCCTTACGTTGGTAGGAATACCATAAGTAAGTGTGAAGAAATTCACTGTAGAAGGAACTGTGGCCTCATGATTCAAGAAGTCTTCAACAGTTATGTTTGCACTAACGACTATGTTCTCCAAACCATCTATAAGATACTGTTCAAAAGATGATGATGGATCCCATACGAATTCAAGGTATCCGTTAGTTTCATTAACTGTATATGTGTTTACAGTATCTGTGGCGTCCATATAAGTAAACACAGCAGTCATAGCATCAGCAGCAGGAATACCGATCAGATCGGTGTAATTTACCCTGAAAGTAATGCTGCTATTGTATGGAGCCTGATTATTTGGATGCGACACTGAATAGATACTCAGATTTGCTGGAGCACTTCTATCAATATATAGTGCATCATAACCATCTGGTATAATTGGATTAAACAAATCTGTGTGGTTTCCGGCAAAGTCAAACAGTCTTACCTGCAATGAATATATACCGTCGGCAACACCTGCAAGCTGCTGTTCTGTTATCACAAAATCCACATTCGCTTGTCCAACATTTACATAGTTCTCAATGATTGCTATTTCATTGTCGTCAGGTCCTACAAGTCTGAGACCTATACGGCTGACATCGAAAACACCATCATCGGGTAATCCAGTATAGGAAATATTAACAAGTACTGAATCTGATGGGTCAATCACTTTTTTATTATTTATCACTGTATGCGTTAAGCTATTGATAACTATGCCAGGAGCTGTGTTATCAATATAAAGTTTAACAGTTTTCGAGTTTTGGTTATTAGCATTGAAATCCTGTGCAGTTGCACGCAAGTAAATGTAAGGTACCCTGGTATCATTCGGGTTATTCCACTGAGTTAAGACATTAGGTTGTCCATTAATTGGAATAGTATTAATGTTAGTCCAAGGTCCGTTTTCATTCATTGCATATTCAAATGTTACAGTATTTATATTCAATGGGTTATCTAAATGAGCTGATATAAGCCCGTTATATGCATTGATACTCTGAGCAAAACCATAAGCATCGGATACGACGTTTATACTTCCGACTCTTGTTATATGGATGTTCGAGCTGATAACATCATCAAATATAACATAGGTAACAATTGGTGATTCATCAACATTACCCAGAGAATCCTTAGAAACAGTCTTGAAACCGTAGTAACCTTCAAGGTATCCATTAAACGGTCTTATCAGAGTTACAGAAGCTGTTCCATTCGTTACTGGACTCCAACCATCAATAAACTGCCAGCTACCCCATGTGTCATTTTGAGATGCTTTATACATCATCTGGAAACGAGTAGTAACAGGGTTATCAAAGGAATCCGGAGTTGAATTCAATGCGTTTATTGTGATGTTTCCAGTTGCTGGAATTTCTAGAACACCATTCAGAACGAGCGATACTCCATTTTGTGTTAGGTCGTTCACCATCATAGTTGGAGCACTGCCATCTACTTCAATTTCGTAAATATTTGAAGTGAAGTAATTACCAGCTTTGTCTTTGGCGATAGCGCGCAGATAGTAGATTGCATCTTGTTCATCAATTTCATCAATCAAACCATCGGCATCGTTATCAACCATATCATCATCTGTTGATGGAGCAGCCCACGTTTTGAAATAATTTCCAGTCATATTACTACTAGTGGAAATGTCATTCCAATGTCTGAAGCTTGTGTTATTAAGCCAGACAGTCAGCTGTGGTTGTGACGCATATTGATAAGTAACATTAACTAAGTCATCTTGTGCCACTAACAGTTCATTAACATCGGCTACTAAACCAAATGATACGTTGGGTTTGATTCTTGTGATTCCACCAACAACATCAAATGTTGTTGCTGGAGCAGCATTATCTATTACCAACCAGCGGGAAGGAGCCAACTTATTAAACAGCACATTGCCATCTGCATTTAATGGTAATGCGCGGAATTCATATAATCCGATTGGAATTGTGCGTGTATCAAGATAGGTAATCCATGGAGTAACATTAAACTGTGTAAATCCATTTGGATCGGCCACTATATTACTTACACCAAAGTTACCATCGTTTCCATCAATGATTCCGTCATTATTAAGGTCCATCTTATATTCAAAATTATAATGACCTTGTACAAATGATACCGTATCTGCCCATGCCAAATCGGACTGATTCCAAGTCAATTCGCGGATAAACTGACCATTTGCATACAGGTGAACACCCGGTACAAACGGCAGACCATCAAACTGTGGAACATCAGATCTGTACAAATGGAACATAACAGAACGCGCCTCTTGATCATCAGCACGGTCTACAGTATTTATTGGAAGCCAGGTATTGCCTTGCTTACGTTCGAAACGCACCTGGTCTACATTAACATTAAAGGCTTCACCGTCAACATCGGCAGCAAGGTTTAACCATTCACTAACAATCTGATTGTCTGTATGGCTTACTATTTCACTTGTTACATCTGCAACATCAATGACATTAACTCTCAAGTCAATGGCATTGTCTTTTTCTAAATTACTAAGAATGCCGTCATAGTATGTTCCCAAGGTATCAGCAAAATCACCTTCCATATTACCGCGTGAATCTTTTGCTGCAAATATGAAATAGTGAGTTCCTGATATTGGCATACTGTATCTGGCACCCCAGGCAATGAAATCAACATCGAAACCATAGTTTCCGTTTACATCAGCTTCATGGTCAAACAATTCACCCGGAGTCCATTGAATATGGGTTGAATCTCCAGTTGCTGAGAAACCATGGTATAGAATTACTGGTGGTCTAAGGTCATCGTTTCTGGTATACCAGGATGCACTTGGGTTAGTATACCATTCTGTGTAGTTTGGTCCGATTGCTACGTTAGACAGACCTGTAATACTGTTTTGATTGGTACGTAATTGTAATATTGATGTACCAAAACTTCCGCTGCTGGCAGCTGCAGTTATAGTATTGCCATTTTCAACTACATTCGGATTTTGAGGTGTTCCCAATGTGTGCAATGGAACAAATTCTATCTGGTCTTGACCCTGTTGGTCATGATACACAGTAGAATAAGCAACTTGTGCGATTGGAACCACCGGAGCTTTGTTATCTACGTAAGAGCGAACTACGTCTGATTCACGCATATTACCTAATGCGTCATATGCTCTTACTTTTAATGATACGCTACCTTCGTAGTTATATAGCAGAGTATTAACAGAACCACCTCTGGTAACCCAATTATCAAATCTGATATAATCTGAGCCATTAACCTGAGAAGCTACTGCATTGTGCCAGGTTGTACCATTATCCATGCTCCACATTAAAGTAATATTATTAATATCTGATACATCATTCATCAGAACATCGTTTACTTCATCTTGCAATACAAACTGATTAGGCTTGCTCCATGTAATATAAGGAGTGTTGCTGGTTATAACAACTCTCGGAGCGAAATAATCAATCTGAAGATTCTGGTAAGGAATTGGATGTGTATCGTAATACAAGACTGCCGGATGAGTAGGCGTGAGTTCTACGAAGAACTTATACGTATAATCATTTGAATCATAACCGGCAGGCATAAAGAAACTGTCCGGAACAAATATACGAACATCTCTGTTTAAAACCTGTGGGGTAACAGGGATGCTTCCAATTGCCGGATAATCCGGTTGCAGAGTAGTATTATTCGGAACATCAACTATCGTCTCTGTACCGGTAATATTGTTTCTCACTACTGCTTTGAAAGTTATAGCCGAAACTCCACTCAGATAATTATATGTGCTCTGAGAGTGAACGAGTAAGCTATCAAATCTTACATCCAATCTCAGGTCTCCGATGAGGGAAGCTGGATTGTTTGTACCATATTTAGTTCCACTAGGTATTATCACTTCAGGAATATTATAACCCTGTACATTCCACATTTTCATTTCATATGTCACTATGGAAGCAGGGTCATAGATCGTGATTAGTGCTGTCATTGAAACAGCTGAAGACCAGTTCCCGACAAAATCACGTCCATAAGCTTTCACCAGGTATTTGCCAGGAGTTCTGTTACTGAAATTCCACTGGACACTGGCATTGTCTGTAGCTTCTGCTAACTCTGTTCCAAGTGTATCAATAATAGATGAGTCATCTTCTTTTGTTATTTCAAAACGAACACGTCTTGCATCCGGCCAATCAATGAACCTTGTTGTAAGTGTTAATACATTGTTTGCCGTATTTAAGTAATCAAAAGTTGTATTGCCGGTATACCAAGGTATCTCTGGTACAGCAGGCTGATCATCAGTTACATTGATTACTACAATCGTGTCTGTTACTGATCTGTTCTGACTGATTATACTGGCACGCAACAAGAATTTTCTTGTAGGGTTATTGCCATAAACAGGATCAGGCAAGAAGCAATAATGAGCACGGTTAGTCAAATTCCACATAACATCAAAAGGCACAACCATGTCCGGATTTCCATCATCAGAAGTAATGTCTGCTGTATAATCCGGGTCAATACCTTCTTGATATGTGCCGTTGTTATTGGCATCAAAATAGAGGTGGAAGTCAACACCGACTATTTGTCCCTGTGAATCACCAGTTATAACTGATACTTGTTGGTGAGCCGCAGAAACATTCAAATTATAATTATTTGACGGCTGTATAACCAATTCTGCCGGAGCATAGCCATACCAGAACCGTTGAGTATAATTAACACTGTTTTCGATATTATCAACAACAGTAATATTAAAGTTGTAATAACCTTCTGCCAATTCATTGGCGCTAAAACCATTTATAAAGCTTAGCTCAATTGTATTAGCATCAACTATTACTGGATTCAAATTACTCAAAGCTGAGGTTGGGTATGTTTCATTTTCACGAGTCATTGTGACAGTTGCACTATGAACACCCGCGCCATTAACATCCGTTCTGATAATTGGATCTTCAAAAACGAAACGGACTTTGTCCCAATCGTAGCTGTTTGTAATCCATCCGGGATTGGTATAGTTATTTTGCTGAAGCATTGTAGGTGTAGCTGTATGAGTATCATAGAATCTGATACCATTAGCTGCAAATACAGGAGGAGTCTTATCAACGTTAAAGTTAATATCGTTATATGTTTTAATTAAACCATAGATATTCCGATACTGAATCTTAACACTCATCGGACCCGTAGCTGTTAAAATAGAAGGATCAATATTAGCAGAAGGAATAACCCATGTTATAGTTCTGCCATTGCCTGTTCCGGTAACAACCGGGGTTGGAATGGTAGTAAATGTAACTGGGACATTATTCTGTAAGGTAAACCAACTTGCCATGATCTCGTTAGATGGCAGAGTGGCTAATCCTCTATCTCTAATCAGTTCACCGATATCATTTACCTGAGCAGTAACCGTAGTCTGTACAGCAGGATTTATCATACCGGTTATATTGCCATATATTGAATTAGCTATTATGGCAGGATTAATCAAGTTGAACATTTCACCATCAACACGTACACCAATCGTTTCAGCATCATAGAATACAGGTCCACTGAACGGGTTACGTTTTGTGTTAACTGTAATCATGATACTGTCTGTTGGGCTTATGTTATTGATGTTTATCGGGTTTACAGGAATCGTTATTACATACTTGCTGTTATGCAATGCAGTAGGTGCTACTGTAAATGTCCCGAATGTAATTCCAGCAATTGGTGTTGCCCATGCATCTTCAATGTATGCAATTTCTTGAACATCGCTATAGATTTTAAGTTGAGCAGGCACCGTTTGCGCCATATAATTAGATACTATCTGACCTTCAGGTAAAGTAGTCAGTAATTCAACATAACGAATAATTGGCACAATCGGTCCGTTTGCTGCGATTTCTACAAAACGGTCTCCAGTTATTGATGGATTGCCTACAACATCAGTTATCGTATAACCTATCTCTGTTGATGTTGTAACTGGATTAGGTGTTATTATCGCGAGATTTACCAAGTCAGCTACCCAAACATTGGTATAGTTTTTAACTATGCCTCTGATTGTTAAGGAATAGTTTTCATAATATGTTATAGCTGTAGCTGGAACATTATATGAAGCTGGTAATCCGGCAACAAACACATTAAGGTTTGTCATTGTTACTGATGGTTTTGTGTTGGGATTAATGTAACCTGCTTGTTCGTTAAATATTACTTTAATCGTTCCATCAGGATCGTTTGGTACTACATAACCTTCCTGGGGTGCTCCAAGTGAACCACTCCAAACGAATACATCTCTCAAAACAGGACTATTGTTTTCAACTATGGCTACATTAGGTATTGCCTCAGATGTAAACTGTTGAGAAGAAGTAGTAGCATCAGTATAATTAATTGTATAATTAATCTGATACTGTAAGGTTATTCCTGCTCCATGAGTATAAGCACTATTAACTAAGTAGCTTGAGTTCAGATAATAGAAATCACCACCGGCATTATAAGCCAATGTGACAAAATTATCTGCACCGGTTCCACCAACACTGGTGATCCACTTAGTATTAATTTTAACATTGGATACAGTTATGTTCTGTACGTCAACACCACGAGCGATAGGTGCAAGCTTGAGGATAGCACCAAGGGGTTGACCAGCTTTAACATAAGGTTTGGACTTATTATCGGTATAATTACCTCCAAACACCTGGAAGGCTTCCAAGCTTTGAATATTGGTAATGTAGTTGGCACTGAAATTGAAGTTTAATATAGGTCCAAACTGTGTCCAGTTTATATCGGTTGAGTTAACTGGAAGACCATAATTAACATGTCCAACTTTATCTTCTACTTTACCCAACATCATGGATAGGGTTGTAGAAGAACTTATTGCAGCTGGATTTGCTGGAGTCAGTTGGATTACTTTTTCTACAACACCGCTACCAACATCAGTCTGAGAAATATTGGTAATTGTCCAACCGGCTGGATTAGCAGGATTATATATCTCACCTACGCCGATTCCTGTTGTGCTATCTTTGGCTCTATACTTAACATATATATTGTTTCCGGTTACCCAGGAACCATTTGTTTGAAGAGCTAAAGTAGATGGACGGTTAAAACCGTTATTTACAAATTGATAGTCACCGCTTGCAGGTGTTGTAGCTTTTACTGCCACCCAAAGCTGTGCATTATCATAAATTGGAACTTTCTTATCAACTCTGATGCTTCTGGTATCATCAATTTCGTCAGCAACTATAATAACAGGATACTGTCTGTATTTGAAATATATCGGAGCTGAAGCACCATCATCATATGCATTCCAGACACTTTGAACATCTGGTTGTACTGACCATTTTGCCAGATACTTGTAAATTGTAATGCTTACAGGTACGCCACCTTGTTGAAGAACTATGGTCAAAGGTGTCACTGTTGTTGTGGCTGGGTCTAACCAATTATCCTGCAGGTTATCTTCAATCTGGTCGAAGTTAGCCCTGATCGGAGCAATTGGTTGGTTAAGATTGCTTATGAATGTATACTCAGTTTTTAGAGTATGCTCAGGAGCAAACCATCCATCCGGGTCAACGCCAGCATAAGGAGTTCTGTCATTTTGGACTACACCATAAATCTGGTTTGTGCGATCACTCATAACTACCATTTCATGTGAACGTTCTGCTGCGGGATATCCATAGACCGTGCGGCAGTTAAACTTGAAGGCAGCAACTTTATAATCGCTTGCGGGAGCCCAATTCAAATTAGCAAATGAGACATTATTCCATGTGTAGGTAGTAATGCCTGAACCTAATGTTACGACAGGTGCCAATGGTGTAAATGTACCTGTAACATTTTGCATGGTTATTGTCATCGGATTAGTGGTTGTATTCAAAGCGCTAACGTTTGATACAACGGCAACAATCTTCACGTTGTTCATATTTCTGAGAAGAGTGTTGGTTACCTGATTATTATAATAGAATGTTGTAGATGTAATAACCGGTTTAGTATCAACATTGATTGTCGCGGTTGAACCGTTGCCAGTCAGGTTAATTTCCTGAATTGCACTGGCTGTCGGAGCAATGTACGCATCTGTAACACCGGTTATCGTGGCTGTAATTACTTTACCGTCAAGGTCTGTAGGATTGGTAGATGTTACGCCATTAAATGCGACAGACATTGATCCGATTATACCGGTTGTTATTGTCTGTACATTATTCAGGATAGCAACTCCACCTGATGCGGTAAGTGTAACTACTAATCTTTTAACACGCTGAGGATTCGCTACTATAAAGGCTGCTGTTAGATTTCTTCCGGGTACAAAATAATTGTTGCTGACTTCACCGGGATTAACGGTGGTAAGCGTAACAGCAGAGATTGCAGGAATCGGAATGACATTTACATATTGGTGATAAGTAAATGAATTACCCATATAATCTGATACAGTGCATGTAGCATCAAAATACTTAATGGCACTGTTTGCGGGAATAGTAACTGGCCATGTACCATTGGTAACAGCACCGATAGTAATTCCCGTATTGGGATTTAGAGACAGACTGGCTGTTGTCCAGTTGATACCAGAGCCAGGAGTAGGATCAGCTATCGAGAATACTAAGTTTTGAGCAGCTCCTGTAGCTTGAATATTGCTCTGTGTCGAGCTAATAGTAGGATTAACTTTATCCACCTTAATATTGATATCGCGTAATTCACTGTGAACAGCAGGTTGAGGGCTGTCTTGAGTGACGATACTGATAGGAATATTCAAGACCTGATTATCAGTCCAGGCAGTTGCCAGGGTGGAATTGATAACTTTATTGGTCCATGTTAATGTCCATATTCTTGCTTCATTTGGTGCTACAACCGGAGAAGTTACCTGGTCAGGAGCAACAGCTGTAAATGCTGGTCCCATAAAGGCAGATAAATCGGCTGTAAAGTTTGAAACCAAAGCACGATATACGCCGCCGGTAACTGTAGCAGTTAATGTGAATGTATTGGGCGCTCCACTGTTTACCCAACCTTGTACAAACTGAGGATTCCATGTGCTGCCAGAGTACTTAGCAGTTCCAACAACACTTCTGTGAGTGAAGTCAATCTGAGTAATCCTTGGTTTTGCATTCAGGATATTGAAGGTCAGATACGCTTCATCGCTGTCATTATGGAAGACATCAGCATTATAAGGATAAACAGGATTGTTATATCTTCCAGGGTTACTGGCGACATCCCATGGAGATTTAACAATAAGAACTGGTTTCAGATTTGTGAAATCACCTGTGATGTTATTAACTGTAACTGTAAAGCCAAAGGTCTGATAACCAGCAGCCACACTTCCGTTTCCGGGAAGGATGGTATTGATTGTTGCTGTGACCCTGTCAGCGCCATTCATTAATATATGACCCAGAGAGTCTCTAACTTCTACTTGCCAGCCAACACCAGGGATTGGTGAGGGATCGGCTGCTATTGTAGCTGAAAGTGGCTCACTTGTATATAAAGTGAATGTCATCTGATTTTCGGTTTCTGTTACAATCGGAGTTGATGCAGGTACCAAAGCAATCGCTCCGGTTACAGGATTAACTGTAGAACTGGCTCCGCTAACTATTGCAGGATTGGTATTATCTACCTTTACCACAGTAAGAGGAGTAATTTCTGAAGGTGGTGCTAAATATCCGGGATCTGCATAACCTTGTGGTAAAACTACCAATTTTAAATTAAGAAGTTGAGTTGATTCAATTGGTACACCAAGAGTAAAATCGTCCTTCAAACCATTAAAGTTAAATGGTATAGCAGGAGTCCAAGGTGTTTCTGCTGGTGTCAGGTTGCCAGACCAGGTTTTAAATACTGCCGGTACAGCGTCCTGAGTTTCCAGTGTCAGTGTCCAATGAATATTAGTTGTGCTCAATGGAATTGTGAAATTGAAATTTGACTCATCGATTAAGTTATCGTTAGCCGGGTTGGTTGCCGCATCATAAGTAAACAGCGGATTACCCGGTGATAAAACAGCCGGTGTCGCAGTCAAATGATAATCACCAACTATTGTAGTAGGGAATACAGGCTTAGCCGGTATTAGTAAATTGAAAGATTCTGTATCGTTAACTTCGCCTTCAATATTACTGCTACCGATTACAACATTTGACCAGGTTTTTACCTGGATATTGCCTGCAGCAACCGGGTTTTCACTTAGTGTCCAAAGTGTACCAGGTGCTGAACCGTTACTTGCGGGAATATTGGCTACTGTAAGGCTCTTGGTATATTTATGAGTTACAGCACCAAAATCGGCTTTATTAATATAGAAATCTGCAACACCAAATCCATCAGGGAAATCTACTAATACAGAATTAGTAGCTCTGAGTAAATCAGGATTATTTATTGTAAACTCTACGTTCATGATATCCGGTGATACATAGTAGTTTCCGGTATAAGGTGCATCAGCCGGACCGTAAGCTGCAGTCAGATAGTAATTATTAACTCCACCTGTCTCAGCTGGCAGGACTCCACCGGGACCGGGTATGTGTTGTGAAGTCAGCGCTATAGCAGTTATAACCGGTAATTGTATATAACGGTTCTCTATAATTACATTCTGCTCTTGTGATTTAGTTATATTACCTGCATTGTCCTGAATATAATCATATAGTTTGTATGTAATTCCGGCAATACTACCGGGGAATGTAACCAGATTACTGTTATCCCAGGATACATACATGTAATCAGAATTTGTTGCAGCAGTCGGGAAAGTAACAGCATTAGCATCTGTGTATTGGTCAAAACCCACCAGACTTGCCCAATTTGCGCCATCAAAATACCACTTATTGGCAGAGCCTGTTTGTTCCAGAACAACCCAGTTATTAACGCTTTCGTGTCTTAACGGATTGGAGTCGACTGTGTATTCACGTCTTACTCTGAAATAAAGATCAACAACATTATTTCCGTTTGGAGCTGATGGATTTGTTATGTCCGTGTATTGTACACTTTCACCTGCATCATAAGCACCATTGTAATTAGCATCATTAATATAACGAATCAGGTGTCTGTCGTCATGGGTCGGGGTAATGCTGGCAGCTCTGAAGTTGAGGTTAGATGTATAACTTGGAAGCAAATTATCAACCACAACATGTATGCGGTTTAATATTGTTATTCCGTCTACAACTGTAAAGTGGGTTGCGTCGTCATGAACACCCGTAGGTGAATATTCTGGACCAAGTATGTGAGTGAGATCAGCAGCGTTTCCAACTGCATCTTCTATAGCCCATATAGTAAGTCCATATGTAGTGGAGACGCCTGTCGATACCATATTTCCGAGATTGTCTTTACCGTCCCAGATAATTTGCTGGTAAGTCGGTAAATGTCTATCAGCTGGTTCTTCTTCTATGGTTGTAACGTCTGCTCCACCGAATGTTCTGTAGAAAGTCGAACGACCTTCCGATTCAAATTTGATAGTTATTTTTGAAGCTTCACCAAGTGCTCCCCATGCAGGAACATAAAATCTGATAGCAAATGTATTAGGTAATGTAGTGTAGCCATCAACAGGTGTAACTACAGGTGAGAATCTTAGTGGTTTGTCTGTATCGTAGAATAAATCAACTGTATTATCAATATCGGGGTCAGAAAGGTCGGCAATAATCGGAGCACTGAGAGGTGCTGCGGTTAAAGAAACACTCTTTGAGAATGGAATCATTCTGGAAAGAGGTAACCTTACTTGATATGTATAGAACCCGTTAGTTGATTTCATTTTTGAAACCAGGATGGTAAGGTTTGGTGTATAATTCAATTGGCCGGCAACCGGTACAAAAGCAGCATCAACGGCACCGGCAATAACTTTATAAGCTAAAGTGGGAGCACCTGTAAAGGCTGAACCCCAGTTGACCCATACTGAATCAACATAGCTTTTCACAGTTAACTTAAGATGAATAGTGTCACCAATTTTAAAGGTTGTATCAAGTGGATCATTATTTACCATTAAGCTGGCTGTAAGAATATCTGGAACGTCCAGATAGTTGTTAACTACAAATTCAACATCGTCCTGAACTGTAGCATAATTTGATACTGTTACAGATACCTTGCTGTTAAAAACTTCAAGATCCCCCGGTAAAACAGTATATGCTACTGTCCAGATCCCATTTCCTGGTAAATTAGTAGTCTTAACCATCGGTACACTACTAGGTCCACCGAACTGTGTAAAATCACAGGTAACTGTTTGGAATTGACTGAGAGTCTGGTTTAGTGTATCAGTAACCCTTACAGTTAAAACCGTGCCTATTACAACAGTGCCGGTAGCAGGATTGGACTGGGTAACCACAATGCTTGCCGGTGTGAATACAGCAGGTGTTAAAAAAGAGGCTTGAGTCGTATATGAAGTACCTGCTGCATTTGTGGCAAAAGCTTTAAAGTAATAGGTAACCGCTTGCGATAAACCTGGTACGTTAAGCGTGAATAAGCCAGTTCCAAAAGCCCCGGTTTCTGATACTTTGATAGCAGTGCCGGGTATTGCAAATCCATCAGTTGTTGAATAGTAAACACCACGTTCAGTCACGTTCGATGAATTTACGTTAGTAATATTACCACCCAAAACAGCACTGATGCCGGTAAGAGCAGTAGATGTCGGGTCTGTTATCACAGGATTATCAATTCCTGTTCCCGATACAGCTACGTTTACCGTTGTGGTTATATTACTCTGACATCCAACATTGCCGCTGGCACTACCTATAACCGTAGGCTTAAACCTGACATATATGGTTTTAGGAGTTACAGTTCCGGAAGACGGAGCAAAATGTATATCTCCGGTACCAAAGCCTGAACTCGGCAACCTGCTTGATGTCAGTGATGTTTCAAAACCAGGAGGACAGGTGATAACAAGATCATCTGTCAGATTAACTCCTGATACCACAAAGCTCTGCGGAGTGGAAACATTTCCCACTTTCACTGCACCAAAACTTCCCAGAGAACCCGTAACAGTGATTCCGGGGGTGCCAAAAGTATGCTGCACGGTATATGATGTCCCAGCAGCGTTGGTGGCAAAACCCTTAAAGTAGTACGTGGTACCTTTGGTCAGCCCTGTTACGGTTAAAACAAAATCACCGGTCCCATAGGATCCGGTTTCTGATGCTTTAGTAGCAGTGCCGGGTATGGCAAATCCATTCGTTGTCGAAAAGTATATACCACGTTCTGTGACATTGGATGAATTTATATTCGATATCGTAGCTCCCATCATTGCAGTTGTGCTGTTTGTTACACTATACTGCGGAGTTGTAATAACAGGATTATCAATGGCAGTACCGCTAACAGGTAAATTCAACATATCTGCAGCGCCGCTGACATGAGTAATGTTGCCGTTAACAACACCAACAGCAGTCCCGGGAGCAAACCTTACATAGATAGTGGTTGCGCCTACCGTTCCGGATACAGGTATTATAGTGACAGAGTGACCAAAACCTGCGCCTGGCGTTAGGGAAACCTCATAATCAGTCGGAGCGGTAACAACCAGATTAGCAGTTAAATTAGTTCCTGCTACAATATAATGTTGTTCCGTTGAAAAACTACCAAGTTTCACAAAACCAAAATTTGCCAAAGACCCGGTAATATTCATACCAGGAGTTGAGAAAGTATTCTGGTTTGTATAGGAGGTGCCGGCAGCATTTTTGGCAAAAGCTTTAAAATAGTATGTCGTCCCGCCGCTTAAACCTGTTACACTTACCGTAAAGATACCGGTGACATTAAAGATTCCGGTTTCGGATACTTTAGTGCCTTCACCATCTGCAAAGCCACTTGTTGTGGAATAATATATTCCACGTTCAGTGACATCGGATGAATTCAAATCTGTTATATTACCACCCAAGCTTGCACTAGTGGTAAAAACCGAGGAATATGCTGGTGTTATAATCAAGGGAGTATTTATTCCCGTTCCTGACACCGGCTGACTCTGCGTTACCGCAGTTGAACTTGTATGCGAAATATTTCCGCTTGTTACTCCAATAATTGACGGAGAAAATCTAACGAAAATCTCAGTAGAACTTACAGTCCCTGCAAGAGGGGTTAATGTGATAGATGAAGCAAAACCTGCCCCGGTTGTAGTAGATATCTGAAAACCGAGATGAGCTGTTAAAATAAGGTTTGCTATCAAATTTGTTGCTGAAACATGGTATGATTGCTCTGTTGAAGTATTACCAAGTTTCATGGCTCCAAAATCAACCAATGAACCTGTCAAAGAAATAACAGGGGTTGGAGTTGATGATGTTTCTATTGAAATGTCATCTATTGCAACCTCACCGGCATCTACAGTCGTCCAGCGAAAATAGCAATTTGGATGAGCTGATAAATCATCTGTTTTAGAACCCCAGGCGGCATTCGCAAAAACCGGATAACCGACAAGAGCGGTCCATGGACCGGAAGTACTTGAAGCGTATTCAATTCTGAATCGTGTACTGGTGTTACCCCTATGGTAATAGGTTAAGGTTCCGGGGTTTGCCAGTAACGGCGTCATTAAAGTAGAACCGCTAACACTAGCTAACGCAGATTGAGCGCCGTTATTATGGTATGTGCCATCCGCAATCCATCCGCTACTTACCCATCCGGCTGGAATGCCTGACTCAAAGCCTTCGGAAATTAGCGTAGCTCTTGATTGGGCAAAACCTAATGTTGCTATACCGATCAGCAACAAGATAAGGAAAAATATCCTTTGCTTCTGCTTCATGTTATCCTCCCTCTTTCGAATAATCCGTCATCTAAAATGGTGAGAATCCCTCCCCCATTTACGTTGTTAATAATTTCAACCGTAATGGTCGTTTGTAAAGCGCTTGCGCCTCCCGCATCAGTGTGCGGTGGAGGACAAGCAAATAATGATGATATTCCTATCAGTAAAAGCGCTACTAACAGTAGCATTACACATAGTTTGCGTTTCATCTCTACCTCGCTTTTTATTTCTTCTTCTTATTTTTAAAGTGATACATATAAAACACTTTGCTTAAAACACATTGTTTAAAATCCGTTAATTTTCGTCGTTCGTTCATAATCATTTTCTCCTCATAAATCCATGACGTAATTTAAGCCATAGAATTATAGTATTTTGAGTCAATAGCATAATCTTTACAATTTAAATATATTGTCAAGCAATTTTGTGTTTCAGAGGCATCACTTCCGCAATCAAAACGTGTTTTCACACTTTTGCAATTAATTTGTTGATATCTATCCACATTTGCAAGTATCGCGAGAACATCTGCAAGAAGCAGAGTGTAAAAGACTTTAAAGTTCTGAAAGCTCAACCCCATAACTGAGTGTTGACACATTTCCACACTTTTAGAAACTGCAAAAAAAAATGTTGCTTTCTTTGCTATATCACTTGGTTTTCTTAGCCAACTATATGCGAAAATCATACGTATTTTCATAAAACATCACATATATATCCTGATACATTAGTCAGGGGTTTATCCATCAATGATTATGCCTCATTCCAGTGCATCAGAATTTCCAAAATATGTTGAAACACATTGTATATTTCCAACCAGTAAATTAGTCCCGGTACCCAAACCATTTTATCTGCGATCTAAGTTGCTTGGAAAGAAACTCAGATTGATTAAGGTGTTGGTCTTATATCTAACTAAAATGCTAGTACAGAATTTGTTACACATCCCCACTTCTTCATCCTTATTCATCCTTCTTTCATCTTCCTCTTAGTGAGCTTAACTTGGGCATAAAATACCCGGGTGATTCCGCCGTGATACTCCCGTGATTCGCCTATGTTCATTGGGGAGTCATTTGGGAGTCATTTGGGTGTCATATGGGTATCATGGGGGTGTCTTTAGGGTAAACTAAGTACACTAAGAGGAAGATGAAAGAAGGATGAATAGGAAATGATGTATTGGAACGCCAGTGAAGCAATCAATGAACAAAGATCAGTGATTGACCTGAGTAAATATGATGCAAGAAAACAGATGGAATAAGGATATAGAGAGATTATTAATTTTTTTGCCTTTGTTAAGCACTTCCTGCTCAACGATGTTGTAATAAAAGATAAATAGCCTGATTGCCAATATCTAGCAATCATAACAGGTATTTTGTGGTTTCTTTTAGTTAAATTCAATCAGTCGGCTGTTGATAGCTTCTTTCCGAGGCTTGCCATATAGATGACAAAAGCGTCTTTACCGTTCAGCCCGAGAACACTATCAATACCCTCGTCATAATATGCGCCAATCATGCATGCACCGGAGCTAATGGCTTCAGCAGCGAGATGAAGGTTTTGACCCACATGTCCGGCATCGAGATACAGATAGCGGTAGCCTCTCTGGCTGTAGCGCCAGGCCGTCCGATTGGGAATTGCCACCCACATAAATGTCACGGCACTGTTCTTTACCATTTCCTGTTCAAAAGAAGTTTTAAAGACAGTCTCCGTCCATTCTGAACCTTCATTAAACAGAATCAGACCATGTTTGATGGGGTGATAGTAGTAAATGCCGGTTTTGAGCCCCTGTACTTTGTTTATGAGCAGATATGTCTCAAAGGGGTGCCGTGCTCCCGCAGAAGGCACGTTTCGGAATGCTACTTCAACTTTTTCGTTGGACCGGAAGTCTCTTACCCACTGAGTTGACCACAGGAGAAACGAAAGTTCTTCCTGAGTTAGAGGTTCATCTGAATATTTTCTCAGACTACGTCTTTGCTCAATCGCCTGCCAAAGACTCATTGCGGGCTTCTGAATAACGCCTACTGCCGGTAATGGAATAATATCGCCTGCAATCGGTTTCACAGCATCGGGACGGAATATCCCCTTCTGGGCATCAGCTGTGGGTTCATAAATATAGCGGGTAAATCTTACAAAGTCTGCACCTACGTCCATAAGATTGGCACGTTCAGCTTTGATGAGACTTACTTCTTCGCTGAGTTCTACTTCAAACTGAGAGTATTCTTCTTCAGTCAGACCTGTTTCTTTGAGAATTACATCTTTGGCTTCATCTCTAACCTTGAAATATAAATAATAGAATTGTTTAGTATCCATTCTTCACCACCTGTAAACCTATTTCAGTAAGAGCATCTTGCGGGAATAGCATCTGCCGGACGTTTGCATGCGGTAAAAGTAGATACCGCTGCTTACTATATTGCCATTATCGTCTTTTCCGTTCCATGCAATATTATATTTCCCTTTGTCAGCTAAACCCTGATAAAGTGTCTTCACTTTCTGACCCTTGCTATTGTAAATAACCAGGCTAAACTGCCTTTCAGATTTGGGAAGGCTATAGCTGATATTGGTCTCAGGATTGAAAGGATTAGGGTAATTGGCGGAAAGAGCAATTTCCTTAATTTCCACCTCATCATTGTTCTCCACAAAGCCTGTGGCAGCATAGCTTCCCTGCCGGCTCAAACTGCCTCTGTAAACCGTCCATGCATCCATATTACCAATCGGTCTGCGCAGTTTGATAACCAGAATTCCATTGGAATAACCGGAAACCAATTCATAATTACCGTCACTGTCAAAATCTGTCAAAGTTGCCGGAGTGCTGCCATTGTAGGTCATCGGGAAAGGAAAACCTGGTGTTGTAGAGCCGTCGTTATTGATGATATATACCCAGTTCATGTTGCTTTGGAGAATGATTTCGTATTGATTATCCGCATCAACATCAGCAGCCAGAGGAGGACAATTGAAAAACCCGCCTATGTTAACAGGAAAACCGGAAAAGTCACTGCCATCCTGACGGCAGGCATACAACTGACCTCCTGTAGTGATATAAACGATATCCACATCGCAGTTACGGTCCAAATCGACTGGGATAGCACCGCTTGCCATGTTATCTCTAATCTGCTTAGTTGTAATAATTGTGCCATCGTTTGAGATAACATACATGTTAGTACCGGTACCAACGACAATGCGATTATTGTTTAATACCAATGGAGCACCGGAAATAGTACCGGAAAGCTGAACCGGAAAGCCTGCTTTTATCTGCCCTGTATCTTCAATAACCCATAGTTTTCCATCTGAAGTACCGGCAATGATTTCTTTTGTCCCGTTATAATCCAGATCAGCAACCGCAAGTTCACAACTGGTGGCAGCCGTCAGTTCTACAGGAAAACCGGATACTAAGTCTCCGTAACAATCCAGAGCATAGATTTTGCGGTTATAGGCAGAGGCAATTACTTCACTCGCACCTACATTGTCCAGATTAGCAATCACCGGAGTGAAGAGACATATACTCCCTGTATCAAAGTTTATATAGTTAAAAGTAAGCGAATCCTTGTGCGCAACCGCATAGATTTTGCCTGTCCGGCTCGTAAAAGCATAACTACGCATAAGTGTATTAACGCTCTCCCACATACCCGCAGCAAAACTGCGATTGATGTTCTCATCTGTGGCAAAATTGAAGCTGTTTGCCTGTTGACCATCCGTATCAATGAAATGTCCGTCACCATAGACATCAACGTAGAGTATTTGCTTTGTACCGTTAAATTGCAAATCACCGACTACAGGAGCAGATTTACCTGCATAGAAACAATCCCACGGAAAATGACTGTCAAGCAGTGTAATGCTCATTGTTGCAGTATATTTACGGTCATAAACGAGGGCGCCTGAGACAGGGTCTGCTGCTCTGAGCCTGATTTTGAAATTATACGTTCCAAATGCCATTTCCTGGGGTAATTGTAAGCTTAGATAAAGAGTTGTATCGGCATAAGTACCGGCTTGAATTTGCGGAATACTAATATGACTGATTTGGGCAATAACCCCCTCCGGAAGACCCTCAGTATTGATATACACATTACTGGCAGTACCCCAGCCGGGTAGGTTTCTGACACTGGTATGAAGACGTATCAGTTCACCCGGATTGAGATTACCATCGCCATCACCCTCTGTGTCGTCATAACGGTAGTTTTCCAGATTCAGGCAGGGTAATGATGGATTTTGAGCTTTGACTTCCGTAGTCGGGTCACCAAACAGAATTGTTTCATAATAGCACCAAAGCATCACAGATTCGGACATAGCTGCATTGAGATTTTGCAATAGAGAGTACTCCATAGCTTTACCAAGCTGAGGCAGATTCTGCTCAAACAAGCCGATAAAAAACTGCCTGTCATAGAATTCACTGGCTCCATCAATCCCACCGGGCATATACCAACCGTATCTGGTATTACCGATGAAGGCATAAAGAGCACCGTTAGCTGTTACAAGATGCTCACCGATTGATTCACCGGCACCGCTTGTACGCTGGTCAAAAGCGGCAGGATAACAACCCTGTGAATAGAGAAATCCGTATTCAGTGTTTTGCAGATTTTCTACTGTACTGTTGCTTTGACCCAGAAGAAAAGTCTCGTTGGCATGACCCATGTGATTCATGATGGCTGCTCCATCGTTGATTGTATCCCAGACAATCTGAGGAGTATAGATGCCATCACGCTGGTAATAAGTATTTTTGTCGTATGTATCAGGGATATGCAGAGCTACATCATCTTTGTAATCGCCGCCCCAGGTCAGAGGATTCCAGTTCAGGTTTTCTCCATAGAGATTGACAATATTATTGCTGTAAGTAGCAATATCTGAATAGGTTTTGGTCTTATCCATAATATGCTGAAATTCTTCTTGTGTTTCTGCAGGAAATCTTCCAATGTAAACTTCAGGTAAAAGGTCTGGTTGGTCCTGAGGATATTCACCATACAGATTGTCTCCGTCAGCGTTCCAATTGCCATCCAGACAACCGTAATACAGGTCACATGGCAACCATTCATCTAAATAGTCACCTACCAATCCATATACTCCCCGAATAGGGATAAACTCATCATCACCACCCAGAATTACATACTCCAGAGGGTTCTCAGTCTGACTCCAGGTAGTATATGCATCCAGAATAAAATTGCGCAATTTAGCAGGATTATCAGCTCCTGTATACTCGGTTAAAATGTCTTCTATAGCAAAGATGCCGGTGGGAATACCTTTGCTTTCTTTCCATGTAATATACTCAGAAAACCAGGATAATCTGCTTTGAGAAGTTATGATAATCAACTGCTTGGGATTAGCAGGATTGACAGTTCTGCCATTTGAATGTGAAGATGGTGTTTTCGTATAGGATTGAATCTGTCCCGGATTGACAATAGATTTGCTAAGCATATCAGTGAAAGTGCGACCACTGGTCAGCATTTTATTCTGGTTTTCTCTGAGTTCAGAATCAATCTCAGTCACTATTTCTATGTTAACAATTTCAGATGAAGAAAGCAGCTTGGTCACCGGATTGTAATGCCAGGGATAAATATTGATTATCGCAAGCCCGAATCCTTTCCACTGTTGAGTTCCGAGATAATCATAGTCCATAGCCGGATAGTTTTTATCTGCAAGCCAGACAGTCATATTCTTTTGAGTAACATCCGGAACCGCTCTGGATATGGGCTGCTGAGTCCTTACGTAATCAAGATTAACATTGCTTCTTGAGGTTTCATTATTGCCTAACAATATCCTGATACCGGTAACCTTTTCTCCCATGGGAACAAGAATTTTTACAGGAAAAAAAGGCAAAGCCGGGTTGCCTGGCTTCATCAATAACGGCAAGGTAGCATCTTGTCCTGAGCGGGTTAAGTGCCAGCTGGGGATGTCAACCTGAACGGTAATGTTGGCAGCCAAAATCAATGGCAGTAAGATTAAAATGAAAGCTATACATTTCTTCATATCTGTCAGTTTCCTTAAAGCAAATTATCTTGTTTATTCTTTGTGAGGATGTCAACCACTTTCTTCACATCTTCACTGCGTTCTTTAGTTGTTATTAGAAGAGCGTCGTCAGTCTCAATCACACAGAGATTATCCACTCCGATTAAACTGACATATTTATGAGTACTTATGTAGTTGTTTTTTGCATCAATAACGGAGCTGTTTTCCGGCAAGTAGTTGCCATCCTCATCCTTAGCAGATATATCTGACAAAGCTTTCCAGCTTCCCACATCACTCCAGCCATAATCTACAGGAATGACTACTCTTTTCTCAGCTTTTTCCATTATTCCGATATCAATGGGAATTCTTGGCATTTTAGCATAAATATCGACAATGCTGGCATCAATATTCTGATGCTTCCAGACAAAGCGAATCTCTTCCAAAAGAGCTGTAATTTGAGGCAAATGTTTCTCATAAGCTTTCCAGATAGTATCAAACTTCCAGAAGAACATTCCACTATTCCAAAAGAAATTGCCTTGTTTTAGAAATTCTTTTGCTGTTTCGATGTCTGGCTTTTCTTTAAATCTCTTAACGTTAAAGATTCTATCTTCAGTGCTTTCCCCCGCTTCGATGTAACCATAACCAGTAGCGGGATAATCAGGAATAATGCCGAAGGTAACAAGATATCCTTCGGAAGCAGGTTTTTCTGCTAATTCCAGGCTCTGCAAAAAGGCTGACCTATCCCTGATAACATGGTCCGAAGGCAGAACAATAATACTTTCTGAATGGGGGATTTTATTATAAAGCCAGGCAAGGCTCAAGCCGATGCAGGGCGCTGTATTCATCCCAAAAGGTTCAATGATAATATTACCGGTGGGCAATTTAGGAAGATGTTCCTTTACAAGTAAAACCTGGGATTGGGCAGTAACAATATAAATATTTTCAAGTGGAATCAGGCCATTTAAGCGTTCAACCGTCAGTTGAATCATGCTTTTCTCATCGCTTATTTGGAGAAACTGTTTGGGTCTGTTTCTTCTGCTAAGCGGCCAAAACCTTGTACCTGAACCTCCGGCCATAATTAGAGCAACCATGTTACCTCACTGTTTTATCAAAACTATTGGTAAGTGCAATCTCCGTTCCGATTATCAGACAAGCTAAATAATTGTCTGACCTACATATATTCTTTATCTGTTAACGCTTAAGTATGTTGGCGTTCTTTGGAATATTAAGCTTCCAGGCTGATTCCTGTATTGGTTTATTGATTACTAATTTGTTAAAGGTTATCGTAACAGAATTACCCTGTTTTTCAATATAAATCAATTGCGTAATATATCCTGATTTTGCGTCAATCTGCGCTTTAATTTCTTTGATTTGTTTATCAGATTTTGGTACAATGGATATTGAAGTGAAACCGGCGTCCCCGGGTAGGCAGGTCTTTGTTGATTTCTGCCAGTATGTTTTTATAATTTCAACAGGATTCAGGGATTGCACGGCAGAGACAAGACTTGTTTCCATTGCGGTATTACTGCTTTTATCATACATTGTCATAACCCCGTTCCGGATAAGCAGACTCTGTTCATTTGGTTTATTATATTTAATGGCAATTTTACCCTTCTGATAGTAGAAATTTCCTGTGGATTTAAGAGTGGTTTTGGTTTGAATATAGTAATTAGTCTGATTGATTACTGCCTGCCAGGTTGTCAATTTAGAATAAGCAGTAATCATCTTCTGATAAGCGTCCTCTGCTTTGTCTGCTTCCAGAATACTGCAGAAAAGAACCATCAGGATTGTTATTAAAAAAAGTCTTTTAGCGGTCATTGATTCCGTATACCTTTAAATCTTCCATAGTTGCCATAACATCGCGGGATTTACTACCCAGATGAGGTCCGACAATACGAGCCTTTTCGAGCATATCAATTAATCTGCCGGCGCGGGCATAACCTATTTTAAAATGGCGCTGAAGCATGGAAACCGAAGCCATATTGGCAGAAACAACCACCTTGGCAGCCTCAGGAAACAACTCGTCATCATAGTCCATAAAATTCATTTCATCTCTGTCAGAGCTTACAATGGTAATTTCGTCTTTCGGCTTGGGTTGCAAGCGCAGGTAAGCACATACTCTTTCGATTTCATGGTCACTGACAAAAGCGCCATGTATACGCTCTGCCACTGCTTTTCCGGGAGGCATAAAGAGCATATCCCCCTGCCCTAATAATCTGTCTGCGCCTATCATGTCCAAAATAACTCGGGAATCCACCTTGGACGAAACCTGGAAGGCTATTCTGGCAGGGAAATTGGCTTTGATTATACCTGTGATTACTTTTATTGAAGGCCTCTGAGTGGCAAGTATGAGATGAATGCCTACTGCACGTGCCATTTGTGCCAGCCTTGTAATCGGCAATTCTATGTCTTTGCCGGAAGTCATTATCAAATCTGCAAATTCATCAACAATTATTACGATATAAGGCAGCTTATTGAAGTCTTCAGTATCTACAGCCTTTTCATTGAACGCAATGATATCGCGTACTTTTACTTCCTGCAGCATTTCATATCTGCGCTCCATTTCTTTGACAGCCCAGTACATCGTCTCCAAAGCGGTTTCAGAATCTGTAACCACAGAACCTATCAGATGCGGAAGATCGTTATAGCCAGCTAATTCAACCCTTTTGGGGTCAATCAGCACCATCCGCAAATCTTCAGGCTTGGTCCTTAGTATTAAGCTCATGATAATGGCATTTATACAAACACTTTTACCACTGCCTGTAGCACCTGCTATCAGCAAATGAGGCATGCGTGCAAGGTCTGCTACAACAGGTTTCCCAGAGATTTCTTTACCCAGACCGAAAGCTAATTTTGAATCGAAGCTATCCATCTCATCTGAAAGCAGGATGTCCCTTAGATAAATAGTATCTCTGGTCAGATTCGGTATTTCTATTCCTATCAGCCCTTTGCCTGGTATTGGAGCCTGCACTCTGATGGATTTTGCTTTAATCGCAAGAGCCAGATCATCTGCTAAAGAAGCAAACTTGCTAACCTTGACTCCCGGCGCAGGTCTTAATTCATATTGAGTGATAATCGGACCAATATTAACGTTCATTACTTCTGCTTCAATGCCAAACTCAGCCAGCTTTTCCATCAGTATTTTGCTGGTTGCCTTGATTTGGTTTTCTATCTCATCTCTATCGCGTCTGGACAGCTTAACAGGACTTTCCAGGAAGTCAGATATTGAAGGCAGGATATACTCTCGATTGTCATCATTGTCATCATCATTATCTGGTTGCGGGAACACTGCCTTTTCTTTGGGTTTGGGGGGAAGAATAAGGGTTCGGGGTTCTTCTTCCTGAACTGGTTTAGTTGCGTTCTGTTCTTTTTCTATTCTTGCTTCGGTCTGGTTTAGTAAAACATGGTCAGTAATGGAGGGACCGTCGGGGTTTTGAGGAACAAATGTACTAGTTGTTTGACCTGCCGGAGTACCTTTTTCCATATCTTTCTTTTCTTTCCAACGCAGGTAGCTTTCCCAGGCTTCCAAGAGCTTTTGCTTGATAACTTCATATTCAAAAACCATCACAAAACCAAGCACTGATGTGCCGATAACAATAATCAAAGCTCCTATCTGGCTGAATAGAGATTTTAATAAAAACCACACACCCCAGGGAATCCAGCCCATATTGAAGCTATGCTGTTCCTTCCCAAAGATTGTTATCATCTGTACACAAAACAGGATAATGATCAGCATGAAGCCTTTGAACCTTGTCTGGCTTTCTTCCGGATTAACAAAACCCTGGAAAGATATGATAATAAAAACCGTCATTGCTAATAGGGCAAAGAGTTTTCCAAACAGACTTATCAGAGCAGCACTGACCAGGACGCCCACAATACCGGATTTGTTGCTCACAGGTATCGCATTTTGTCCGAAAATGTCAGATATCCCGTTGACTCCTTCCGAAATTAACGCCAGATCATTATCCAGGCTTTTACTTCCTGTTCCGAGAGATACCAGACCTAAGAGTCCGATTAAAGCACATAAACCCCATAGCAACCGAGAACGCCAGATCGGAGCTTGCATCTTTGCTTTATCTTTCTTGGCTTTGCTGTTCTTCTTTACTGCCATATCAATACCCAGTATGAAGTTATACGTTAAACCTGATTGAAAGAATGTCACCATCTTTCACGAGATAGTCTTTACCTTCCAGTTTAAACAGACCCTTTTCTTTCAGAACTTTTTCAGAGCCATGTGCCACAAGATCTTTATATTGGAAACACTCAGCCCTGATAAAACCACGTGCCAGATCCGAATGAATTTTTCCGGCTGCGGTTACCGCATTATCACCCTTTTGAATAGTCCAGGCTCTGACCTCATCCTCACCCACAGTAAAGAAACTTAAGTATCCCATTAGTTCATAGCATAAATGCGTCAGCCTGTCACGAACAGATTCTTTGATACCCATATCTTCCATAAAAACAGCTGCGTCTTCAGTTTCCATACCGGATAATTCTTCTTCAAACTTGCCGGCAATTGTTTCTGTCAGATAGCCTGCTGCCTTGAGTTGAGCCATAATCTCATCAACCTGATGAAAGTTCTCCTCAGAGCAATTGAGTAATGCCAAAACAGGTTTCTGTGACATAAACTGAAAGCCGCGAACAGCTTTTTCCTCATCTGCTCCGAGTTCCAGTTTGCGAATCGGCTGACCTTCCTGTAAAGCTTTTATAATATGATGAAGAGCTTTTTCTTCCAGTTGCAAAGCTGGAGTCTTGATTCCACGTTTATAACTAAGCTCTATCTTTTCCAGTCTCTTTTCTGCAATAATCATATCCTGAAGCAGCATTTCCTCTTCAAATCTGGCAATATCTTTGAGTGGGTTTGCTACACCATATAACTCATCAAGTTCAGTGTCAGCAAAGCATCTGAGGATAATTGCAAAGCCGTCAGATGTTTTAACTTCTGTTAACAGGGTACTAAGACTAATGTCCTCATTTTTATCGGCAAACAGAGCTGGAAAATCGTAATACTCCAACTGCGCATAGATAGTTTTCTTGGGATTATACATCTCACTAAGCTTAGTTACACGTTCATCCATAACCTGGACAACTCCGATATGGGCTTCGTGATGTACCTGAATGTACTTGTCTGTTGCACCGTTATTGCCGGTCAAAGCGTTATATATCGTAGTCTTTCCTGTTTTGGGAAAGCCGATTAATCCTATTTTCATTTCTCACTCCGTTTCTGTTTAAGGCTCAATAAGTAATTAACTTCACTTTTTGAACACAATCTCCACATTCCAACAGGCAATTTACCTAACTCTATCTCACCGATTTGCATGCGCTTAAGGTTAAACACTCTTCTCCCCAAAGCCTCCAGCATTAATCTGATTTGCCTCTTTTTTCCCTCGCTGATAATAATCTTCAAAACCACATTGCCTTCTCTGTTGCTTTTGACGAACACACCGGCAGGTTTTGTTTTGTAACCTTCTATCAATACTCCGGTTCTCAGCTCTTCCAATTGACTTTTATACAGAGGTAAGTCAATTTCAACCCGATATGTCTTCTCTATCTTTTTGGTCGGATGTGTTAGAACCTGCACCAAATCACCGTCATTGGTAATTAACAATAATCCTTCTGAATCCATATCCAGCCTTCCGGCAGAAACGCAATTCTGAGCAAAGTCTGGCAAGAGCTTATAGATGGTCTTACGGTCATATTCATCCTGCTTGGTTACCACATAATTTTGAGGTTTATTGAGTAGCAGATACACTTTCTTAACATCAGCTTCAACTGCTTTACCATTGATGGTTACTTTATCTTTAAGAGAGTCAACCTGGGTAGCTAAATCAGTGACTTTCTCACCATTGATAAAAACCTTACCATTGATTATCAGCTCTTCCACTTTACGTCTTGAACCTAAACCCGCTTCCGCTAAGTATTTATTAAGTCTTACTTGCTTCACCATGACTCCAAAGTATTTTGCATGATTGTTTTAAATAGTTTATCACAGATTTCGTTGATGGCTTCATCTTTTGTTTTAAACCGGCTGGTACTTTCCGCTGATACTGCATATATTTCAGATATCGGAAGGCTTTTATTTTCATGCACAACTTTGTTATTTACCAAATCAGTAAAAACGTAGCTAAATGTGATTGTTACATTATAATCCTGCACATTATTGGCTACGTCATAAGAATAAATCTTCTCGCTATAGCTGATAATTGAGCCTTCCACCTGACAATCCGGTTGTTGAGTAACAAGCCTCAGCCTGCCGTCATCTCTGAAATCCGTAGAAAGCCTGTTAATAATAATATCACCCAGTGAAAACTCACTGCTTTTGTTCTCGAATGCCATAAGCTGAACCCTTTTCAGATGGGGATAAGCGTTACTATAGACAGAATAGCTGCAGCCCATCAGCAAAAAGATTGTAAGCAAAAATAGAATAATTTTCTTGACCATACATCTATAGCTATAAAAATTAAGTAACTTTGTCAAGACAAAAACAGGAGCTTGACATTTGGTCGACATTTATCTTACTATATAACATATAATTAGACAGGAGTATTGTCATGGCTAAAAAGTATCTCAGCAAGACTGAAGCTGCCAAATTACTGAAAGTTTCCGAAAAAGTAATACAGGAAATGATAAATGCTAACATTTTTGAAAGTAAACTTGTTGGCAAGAGCATGAAGATTGATGCAGATTCTATGAATGAATGGATGGAAAATCTTACTGAAAGCGAAGAGAAATTGCTTGCCTTAAGACGCGTAATCTGTCACTTTGAAGAATATATGCGTGTTGAAAATATCCATCTGGATTTTCATGCAGAAAATAAATATGAAGCCATACGGGTACTAAGCGAAAGAGCTAAAGAATTAAAGCTTGTCCGGGATGCGCGCTGGCTTTATGAAGTCGTGGTTGCACGTGAAGAACTTATCTCTACTGCTATCGGCAACGGCGTTGCTCTTCTTCATCCCCGCCATCTTCATCCTTCTAAAATCAAGTCGCCGAGTATCATTTTCGGTCGCACTGATGAAGGTGTAGATTTTGATGCTCCTGACAATAAACCTGTTAATATCTTTTTCATGCTTCTCTTGCATAACGACAAGCAACATCTGTTTTCCTTGTCTTATATCTCTAAATTGATTATTAATCTGGACATTCTAAAAGAGCTATCAACGGCTAAATCAGTCACAGATATTCATCAAATACTTACTTCTCTGCCTGAGGGTAATGGAAGTAAATAACAGATAATCAACCCATATATCTTAACATTCATTTAACGTTTCACATGAAACAAAGACAAAAGCTCTGAGGTTATTAATGAATTCACCCTTAGTCAGGATAATCATTGGCAGTAAATCTGATTTAGATATCTGCCTGCCAATCCAGTCTCATCTCAAGGACTTTGGTATTGAGTCAGATTTGTATATATCTTCGGCTCACCGCAGTCCAGTCAAGACAGTAGAGTTAGTAACTAAGGCTGAAATTGATGGTATCAAAGTAATAATTGCCTGTGCAGGTATGGCAGCTCATTTACCGGGAGTGATTGCTTCGCATACAATTCTGCCCGTAATTGGAGTACCCTTAAAAGGAAATAGCCTAAATGGTGAAGATGCTCTTTATTCAATTGTTCAGATGCCTACTGGTGTTCCTGTTGCTACGGTAGCTATTAATGGTGTAAAAAATGCTGCGATACTCGCAGCTCAGATACTGGGAATTTCCAACCCTGCTATCCAGGAAAAGCTCAGATACTACAAACAAAGTATGGCTGAGAGTTAACGCTATTTGAGTTCACTATATATGGAAAAGCAGAAAGACTAGTATCTTTCTGCTTTTTCTTTTTCTTATGTTTCACGTGAAACATGTCACTTATTCTGATATGTAAGCCGATAAAAGCATCAGTGTGTTTTCCACTCCTATCCTATGAGTACGTTCATAGCTGTGTGAAGCAAACACTCCCGGACCGATTAAGCCATGTTTGATATCATATCCTGCATGCAATGTTGCTTCTACGTCGCTTCCGTAAAACGGATAGATATCCACAGCGAAGCTAAGTTTATCTCTCTCGGCAATCTCAATCAATTTACTTGTGACATCATAATCATAGGGACCACCACTATCTTTAGCGCAGATAGAAACTTTGTATTCATCTGTCTTTAAATCATCCCCCACAGCACCCATATCCACGGAAATCATTTCTTCAGTATCTGACGGAATTCCCGCTGAAGCTCCGTGCCCAACTTCCTCGTAATTGGTAAACATCAGATATACTTTTCTTTTCGGTTTTACTTTACTTTCAGCTACGGCTTTAGCTAGTCCCATCAGGATACCGGCACTGGCTTTGTCGTCCAGAAATCTGCTTTTTATGAAGCCGGTTTTTGTATACACAGTGCGTGGATCAAAGCTTATAAAGTCACCTGGTTTAATCCCGAGCTTGAGCGTATCTTCTTCATTCTTAGTAAGTTCGTCGATTACTACTTCCATATTCTCTTCCTTACGCTCCATGGTGGCTGTATCACGATATGTATGAGCAGCAGCATTTATCAGATGAATCGTTCCGCTGAATTTTTTTCCTCCCCTGGTATGAATGGTTACGTTTTCGTTTTCCACAAATCCACCTGCATAACCACCTATGGGCGTATACCGAATTCTGCCATTGCCCTTAACGCTGCGAATCATCGCTCCTAACGTATCGATATGGGCTGCCAGTACCAAAGGACTACCTTTGCCTCCAAGTTCGCAAATAACCGCGTTTTTGCGCGTTGTGTAAACCTTAAGTTTCATTGAAGAAAGTTCTCTGGTCAAAAAGTTCACAACCTCTTTTGTATAACCGCTTGGACTGGGTATCTTGCATAGCGCTAAGATGCTTTTGACAGCGTAATCAGTATAAGTTTTGATTTCTTTCATAAATTTCCTCGTAGACTGCTTGAAATACAATTTTATCGATTATACTTTTTATTTGTGCATAACTCAATAATCTTTTCAGCGTGTCTGTGCCATCTGAATTGTTTTACTCTTTCCAGACCTCTTGATATCATCTGCTGCTTCAATTCCGGACTATTAAAGACCAACAGTATCTTGGAAGCGATATCTGCATGGATTTCCGGGTCAAACGTAAGCACAGCGTTACCACCTATTTCCGGCAGTGATGAACGGTTTGAGCATAACACAGGTATCCCGGAAGCCATAGCTTCGAGCAAGGGAATGCCAAAACCCTCGTACAGAGATGGGAATATATAAAGCATTGCGTATTTGTAGAAAGCTCCCATAAACCGATTATCCACATCACCGATAAAGCGGATGTTCTTTTTAGCAGGTGAAGCTTTGATATAATCATACACAGTTTCGCAGCCATTTCCATTAACTCCGGTGCAGACAAGATCATAATGCTCTCTAATCTCCTCCGGTAATAGCTCAAAAGCTTTGATCAGATGCAGATGATTCTTGAGTGGATGTTCAATTCTGGAATTATATAAGATATATGGTCTGGTTAGCTTATATACTTGTCTGAGTTCAGCTTCTGACACATTCGTCTTTAGTTTTTCCGGAGCGTAGCCATTGTAATTCACATCAATTCTGCCAGGTGAGATTCGGTAATATTTGATTAAATCATTCTTAGTATTTTCGCTGATAGCCATGATAACAGGCGCTTTCTTCAAATAATGCGGTACAATATTCTTTACGTAGAACATTCTCCAGGCATCATATCTGTCAGGAATGTGATACTGAGTCAGGTCATGAAATGTAACGACAGTCTGTTTGGGGTAACGAGCCAGAAGTCTTCGGTTTCCAGCCGGCAGCAGAATCAAATCATACTGCTTTGCCTTTAGTACAAAGGGCAGACAATACAAGTGCCAAATCGTTGAGAAGAAAGGTTTCTTAAGCCATTCAGGAACATAACGAAACGCAAAATTCTTATGCTTGATGGGAAACAACTCTGCATCGGAGCGGTGTATCAGCAAATCCAGCTGGTTATCCTTGCACAGCTCCTTACAGACCGAGATAGTATAGTCTGCCACTCCGGATTTACCTTCATCAAAAACCAGAACACTAACTAATATCTTCATAATATTACAATATTGCGGTTATATCTGTATTATGACTGTGGTTTCATTGAGCAGGTCGTATCTGGTTCGATGAAACTTATCAGACATAGACATAATGATTTTAACACCTTTACCGCTGATATCATAGACATCTTTTTCGAAGTTATAGGGGTCATCTTTGTTATAGTGCTGTTCTTCGGGTTCCCAGACAATGCCTTTATCCCAGAATTTTATATGCAGCTTATTATCCTGGATAATGAACTCAACTACAATGGCAGAGTCATCAGCATAGCTGTAGCCATATTTGACTATATTATTAAGAAATTCATCAACTATCAGCTCGACCTTGGCAGCCAGAACAGTATTATTTGTCCAGGTCAGAATCAAATGCTCGCATTGTTGTGCAGTCTTTCCCACTTCTTTCAGAGCGGATCTTAAAGCAACCATATAGTGAACTGCCTGATTGTCTATTGTATTGGTAATAGGTGAAGGTTCCAGCAGGGTTTTTTGCTTTTGAAAGGCAAACAGAGTATAGTCATCAGACGAAATAGCGTAATTTCTGTCTATTAGAAATTGCTTTATTCTAAAGGGCAGGTTGACGCAGCTTTCAATCGGAATTTCTTTTTCCAGCAAATTTAATAATCCTGTAATCCCGAATTCTTTATTACTGGGATTGACACATTCATATATTCCATCAGTAAAGAGAAGAATGATGTTATGCTCAGTGATGGGTATAATTCCTGTTTCTTCTTCCGTATAGACCAGCTTCGGCATCCAGCCCAAAGGCATTGAACCTTTGCTCTCGATTGCAATTGTTTTTTCTGTTTGTGTATCGATCACGATAAAAGGAGGATGACCCGCGTTCAGAAACTTAAATTCATTCTTTTTTAAATCTATAATGCCAATCAGCAGGGTAAAATAGTTGTAATTGATAAATAGTTCTGCACTGACGCGTTCATTGAGTTTGGTTAATAACCAGGGAAGGTCAAGATTTTCCTTATCATTTTCCACCATAATGTTGATGATGGATTTAATGGCAGTCATCAGCAGAGCTGCTTGTACACCATGCCCCGAAATATCACCGATATAGACTACATAAAGGTCCTCCGCTAGTTTTATGCGGTCAAATATATCCCCGCCCACAGATTCGGAAGGCTTATAATGAGAAGCAAACATCATTTCTGTATCGAGATACACCCATTTGGGCAACATTGCTTCCTGGATATTAGCAGCTGTACGGAGGTCTTTACTCAGTTCACTGATTAATTGCAGATTGCGTTTTTCAGAACGCTTCAGCCCGATGGTTTTATCCACTCTGGCTAATAGTTCAAGCCTGGAAACAGGTTTTTTGATATAATCACTGGAGCCGGAAATAAAGCCTTTGTTTACGGATTCGTCATCCTGATTGGCAGTAACAAGGATTACCGGTAAGTCAGGATTGATTTTATTCATAGCTTTGCAGGTTTGATAGCCATCCATGCCCGCTCCCATCTGCACATCCAGCAGGACGAGGTCGTAGATATTTTCCTTGACCATTACCAAAGCTGTTTCACCACAATTACAACTATCGGTACCATATCCGTTTTTGGTGAGAATATTGGTAATAATCTTGATTATTACAGCATCATCATCCACGACCAATATTCTTGTATCTTGCATCATAACAACCTCATTTACTTGCCAAATACATCTTTTACCGATTATTCCATTCAGGTCAAGCAATATTTCCATCTTGACAAACATCAGGTAATAAATTACTGAAGTTTATGCAACTATATGTTGTTAAAATATCTGTTTTACTTAGACTATATGACATTGAAGATTGAAGTGAGGTAACACTTATGACCAATTCAGAGATTAATTCCGAAGAGATACCGGCATCAACTGAACAAGCCTACCAGGGTGAGATTGCACCCGTGATGAGTTTTGGCGAATGGCTGGGAGCTCTGATTATTATGATTATCCCGGTTCTTAATTTCATTATGCTGATTGTCTGGGTTACGGAGCAAAATACCAATCCCAATAAAGTTAACTGGGCAAAGGCCACTCTTGTCATCATTGGCATTCAACTTGTCATGACTATGTTTTTTGTAGGTGCTTTTATCGGCACGTTTACCCGTCTCATGTCCGGATTCAACCAAACCGGATTGTGGTAAACCAGCTCATTATTCCGTCTGTTTCTTAAATACACTATTCCAGGAGAGATTCTATGATGCGCCTTATCCCCGTTTTATTGATACTCACTCTGATGCTCAGCGCCTGTTCCCTCTTCCAGGCTCCCAAATTTGAACATGTCCGCGATGTACAACTCAAAGACCTGACACCTGACCATTCAACCCTCAATCTATCCATTGTCATCAGCAATCCAAATTGGTTTAGCATTACTGTCAAATCCCTGGATGTGGAAGTAATGGATAAGACACGTGACCGTATTGGTAAAATCGTCATGACTCAACCGCTGAGGATAGAGAAACACGCAGCAGATACCGTTTATTTGGAAATCAGCGCAGATACACGCAAAGTTGCCAGTCTGGTCAGCCATACCTCACAGAAAGTGGAATTTATTGTCCGCCCTGTGATAGTGGCAAAAGTCTTTGGCGTAACCAAGAAAGTTACCATTGAGCAACCTCAGGAAGTGAATTTCACTAAGATTCTGGAAGAGCTTCTTCCCACGATTCCCTCCAATATTACTATCCCCACTATTCGCACCGACGAATTGAAAACCAAAGGTAAAAACCGCAAACTGGTAGTGAAAGACCCCAAACTTATAAAAACCACCTCTTCCCCATCTAAACCCGATATCTTTAAGGTAATGAAAACTTCCATCACAGATATAGGCTTGAAAGAAACAGAACTGACAGTTAAATTTATGCTGCTCAATCCCTATGGCGTTAGCTTTACCTTCAGGGACTTCCCCGCTGAAATCTGGATTGATAATAAGTATGCCGGCAAAGGAAAACTCGCCAAACCTATTATGTTTGATGAAAATGTATTCAACCATGAAGGCGAACTTATCTTTGAACTGAATAACTTCAATTCCTTTATCCTGGCTTCCAAAGCCTTGATTAAAAAGGATATGGACTATAAAGTAAACGGTACCCTGATGGCAGAAGGCTTTGGCACTACTATCAATAAACCCTTCACTTTCCAGGGCACTGTCGAGATAGGAAAAAAAGATAAGTAGACAAACTGGCAATAGACTGAAATAATCAGACACTGCAAATTATAATGCTCCATTTGGAATCCGGGAGGCTCTATGGAACTTGTGCATCTTAACAGCATTCCCTTAATGGATTGGGAACATTTAACCTCAACATATTTCAGCCATGATAAAGAAAATGTATTAAAACTGTTTAATAACCTTAAGACCGTATTCCTGATAAAAAATACTGACCAAACCATCGGCTTTATAAACTTAAAACAATTCAAACATACTATGTATATCCCGATTTATCTTACAACTGTTCTTACCCATACCGATTGTCGTTATCTGTTTACCTCCATTAAAACTATCCTAAAGGGTTATGAATATTCATATCTCGTTTTCTTTATTAGAAATCAAACTCCCAATGCATTAGACACATTCAGGGACTATCTGGAAATTGAGAATATGATGCTGAGCTTCAGTAAATCTGCCACAGACATAGAACTTGAACGCATAGAAAACGAGTTTAATTGGACAGAAGTTATACCACATGTTACTGAGCTTAAAAGCCTTTATAACCATTGTTTTGTTGATGAAAAGGAGTATGTCGGTCCCTCATGGGATGTGCTCATTGATAACTTTATGGAAGAGCTGTCACCTAAAATTTGTATCTCCTGTTGGTATCAAAACCAATTAGTTGGAAATCTGCTCGCAATACATCATGACAATTACTCATATCTATATTCTATCTGCTCGGAACCTGCTTTCAGAGGAAGAAAAATCGGAGCCCATCTGATGTGTTTATTCTTAAATCAACGCCTTGGTAAAGAAGTTCGGCTGCAAGTATATTCTGAGAACAAAGCAGGAATAGCATTGTATGAGAAATTCGGTTTTGAATTGGTAGGCATTGCGTCATTAGTAGCCAGAGAAATCAAAATATCCTGAATACAACACAGATTAAAACTTCCGGTTCGGTAAAAGAAAAACCTTCAAGAAATATTCGAATGCTCCAATCTGTCTTTTCTCTTCTTCCAATCCGGCATTAGTCTTGAAAGCCTGCTGTAGAAGGCTTTATTATGTTTATGATATAGCAAATGGCAAAGCTCATGTACAACAATGTAATCTATGCAGATCATAGGTGTTTTTATCAGCTCTGTGTTAAATAGAATTCTGTTTTGAGAGCAGCTTCCCCATCTTTTCTTCATTTTTCTGAAAGCTATGTCAGGAAAGCTTTTTATCCTGTTTTTAAACAAATCCTGATTTTCAAGATATCTATCTGAGATACGTTTTACAGCTTTTTCTCTGAACCATTTGTCCAATAAATTCTTTATCTTTTGCTTATCTGTTATGTCTCTAACTTCTGCTATAAACCACTTCCCGATTAATCTGACCTTATTACATTCAGACTCCACTACCTTTAGCCTGTATTGCCTGCCTAAGTAGTAAAAGGTCTCTCCACTCTCATATTTATGCTCAACAGGTTGCGGATGAAACTGTTCAAAGAAGCTGATTTTCTTTCTGATTAGAGCTGACTTTTTGTCTAAAACATATACAATATCTTCCCATTTTGTACTTACATTCCCTCTGAACTCAATGGTCATATCCGGTTTGACTGCTATTGATGATGTCTTTCTGTCAGATAACACTATCTGAACCGTGATTGCTTTTCCGTCCATTTGCCAGGTGTGATTTGTTTTCATGGTTTTCTATGCTGAGCTATTTCAATGCACTTTTCCAGAATATCATCAATATCTTCAAACTCCAGCTTGAAATTATAATCCTGCATGTATTCATAGATGCAATCTTCAATGTCTATCTTCATTTTGTTCTGAATATCAATATTGCTAACCCAATCCACAATCCTGTCAGCATCAATTATTCTATCTATTTCCAAAGCCAAATCTGCTATGATATTATCTTTATTATCCATCTCGATTTTCTTTTCTACAATGCTTTGGATGATTCCATAATACGCTTTGGCAACATCTTTATCAACCAAAGCAGCCGGAATATCATCACCTGTCCTGTGTAATACTTTCTGCATTATTTCAGAAACCAGCTTTAAATATTCCAAAGCTTTGATTCTTCCTTCTCTGAAAGCCTTGATTGCCTCTGTCAATAGCTCTGAAAACTTCTTATAAAAGACCGGATCATCTGCCATTCTTGCCTGTATTTCCAATTGAGTCCTATGCGCTATGGTATCAGCTTTAGCCGCATCCGACTTTAGGTTTTCCACTTCTTCTTTAAAAGCATCTGTATCAAAGATATTCACCAGATTTGTTATAGGAATAGCAGGACTTGCTTTTACGTAAGTATTGAGCAATTCCTGAATCTTGCTCTCATATTCGCTGAATTTTACTTTCTCTGCATATCTCTGCTCAACTGATGCTTTGAGCTTTTGGAAGAAATTGTAATCCTTCTGATACTGGCTCACTTTTTGAGGTGGTGTGTTTATATAAAAATCCTCACTCGACAAGGCAATCATCAATGTCCTGCTATAATTAGACAGCCTTTCATAAAACTTTTCTCTCAGTGGTTTATCGCCCAAAAGCTGTTCATATTCCTCTTCATCATCCTGATTCTTGATAGTTTTGAATGTATCCCACAGGTTAGTATGTTTTTCAGGCAGTTTTGCTGTTTCGGCTTTTATATCCGTCAGAAGCCCTTCAATATCTGATTCATCAAAGTCAGGCAACTTGGAATAAAGCTCCAGAGCATTATTCAAACCTTCCAAAACACCATAATAATCCAGGATATAACCAAAATCCTTATCATCACATAAGCGGTTTACTCTGGCTATCGCCTGCAGGAGATTATGGTTTGCTATGTTCTTAGTTAGATACAGCACTGTATTTCTGGGAGCATCAAATCCGGTTAAAAGCTTATCCACTACAATAATAATTTCCGGTGTTTCTGAGTTCTTAAAGGCATTGATAAGCTGCTTGTTATATTCTTTCTCGTTACCAAATCTCTGCATCATAGCTTTCCAGAAGTGCTGAACTTCTGCAATTTTAAATTCATCTACAGCCTTATGGTCTTTTCTGTCATCCGGTCCTGAGATTAATACGTCTGAGCTTACCTTGCCGAATTCATCTAAATATTTCTTATACTTGAGAGCTGTGAGCTTGTCCTGTGTAACTAATTGTCCTTTAAATCTGGTTCCCTGCCAATAGGTTGTATAGTGTATGCCAATATCCCAGGCAATGGCTTTTACCTTTTCATCAGTTTTATTGAGCTGGTCAGAGGTAGAGAACTTCTGTTTCAAGTCTGCCTTTTGCTCTTTAGTCAGCTTTTCCGTTACTTGCTCAAACCACTGGTCTATGCCTTTTTTATCCACATCCTGGTTGACATGTCTGCCTTCATAAAGCAGCGGAACAACTGCCTTGTCATCCACAGCCTGACGGATATTGTAGCTATCAATCAAGCCACCAAACTTTACTAGCGTATTCTTTTCACTCTTCATCACAGGAGTTCCGGTAAAGCCAAGATAGCAGGCATTGGGTAATACCTTTTTCATCTTAGCATGTAATCTTCCATATTGAGCACGATGACCTTCATCCACCAGAACAAATATGTCTGGAGAGTCGTTTTTTATACTGTCATTATTAAGAGCAGATTCAAATTTGTTGATAACAGTGGTAACAATACAGGCTTTATTAGCCTGGATTAATCCTGCCAAATCTTTACCAGTTGCAGCTTGCACAGGTTCTTTACCACAGGCATAAAAGGTCTTGTATAGCTGGTCATCCAGATCAACCCTGTCTGTAACAAGGATTATTCTATAATTCGGAATATCAGGACTCAATGCCAGGCTCTTTGCCAGCATAACCATAGTAAGTGACTTTCCGCTGCCTTGCGTATGCCAGACAACTCCACCCTGACGTTTCCCGGTACTCTCAATATTCCTGATACGTTTCAAGATGGTTTGTATGCAAAAGTACTGCTGATACCGTGCTATCTTCTTTTCTCCGGCATCATACAGAATGTATTTATAACACAGCTCCATTAGTCTGACTGGACGGCAAAGAGCATATAAAGTTTTATCCTGTTCCGTTATCAATTGCTCAGAAGAAGCATCAATCAATTCTTTTATCTGAGTATCATTGTTATAGGTTTTGAGCAGTTCTTGTTTGACTTCATCAGCAATCAGCTTTTGCTTAGTATTTAGAGTTGCATCTTCATTATTCTCACGCCAGATAGCCCAGAACTTAGCAGAAGTGCCGCATGTGGCAAACCTGGCTTCATTTTTGGAAAGAGACAGCAGCATCTGGCTATAATGAAACAGCTTGGGAATCTCATCTTCCTTTTGATTACGGATATTCTGACTGATAGCTTCCTCAATTGGGTCCTTTATATGAGGAGATTTACATTCTATTACCACTAAGGGAATGCCATTCACAAACAGTACTAAATCAGGTCTGCGTGTATCATATCGCCCTGCTCGTTCCACACTGAATTCCTCTGTCACCTGGTAGATATTCTGCTCTGGTCTTTCCCAATTAATATACTTCAATGTAAAGCTTTTGAGGTCTCCCTCTACAATCTGAGGCAGACTTTTTCCCAAAGATAGCAAGTCATATATCTTCTCATTTGTCCGCACCAACCCTTCGTATGTAATATCTTTGAGGGCATTGACCGCTGTCATGATATTGCTGTCGGAAAAAGCTATCTGCATCCCCTTAAAACTGATTTGGTTATTTTCCTTGAGCCATTTGACCAATACCTCTTCCAAGAGCACATTAGAAGTTTTATTACCTCTCAGCAACAAAGCCTGATCCGGTGACAGATATTCCCAACCCAGCTTTTGTAGAAATACAATCGCCGGTATCTTGGAGATGCAATCCTCGTCAAATCTGATATGTGACATTAAAATTCCTTTGCTTATCTAATACTACCTAGTAGTACGCTTTGCATAAATTCTTTTTGAATCTGCTTCAATTCTGCTGTATTCATATTCTTTTTCGTATATTTTGTAACACTAGTTTGTCGGGAGGATGACTTATTTGTCTTCATGCCTGTAAAATTATACAGATTACTACCTGTATTCTCTATAACGAAATTGTAGGTATTTTTCCCATAGTCACCTATGAAATGGCCATGTTCATTACATGTCCAAAAACCAGGATAACTAATTTTTTCCAGTACACGTCTCATTTCCAGAGGAGTTTTATAACGATGCTCCGGGTCTGGATTAATAGCCTTTTTTACAATTGTTATCAACTTGTGAGGTATTAAAGGTAAGAAATCGCTATCTTTTATTAAACTGCCTTTAAGAATTGCAGTGTTATAATCACTTTCTCCCATTGCTGTTCTTTTCTCATGCAATATACCATTACCATTGAGTAGTCTAAACAAGGTAAGCCCAACTTGGAAAATATCTGTCTGAGAGCTAATTAAGTTACTATTTATGACCTCAGGGGCTTTATGCAACTTATAACAGCTTTTTGGCGTAGCCTTGCATTGATTAGGTGCTTTGACTGTTATGCCATAATCAGTAAGAATGCCTTCATCAGAATTTCCCAATAAGATGTTTTCCGGCTTTATATCATTATGATAGAACTCTTGATTATGGAGATATTCCAAACCTCTTAAAATATCTGTTATTAATCCTATAGCAGCATTTGTTCGAATAAAGCCCATGGAATTAAGTAACTTTATGCACGAGCCTTTTTCCTTGAAGTCCATTGTGATTATCACCAGATTATGGTTATTTTGATTTACATCTGCAACAGTGACAACATCAGCATTGTGTATTTTAATCAGATTCTGGTGTTCAAGATGATTACCAGTCTTTGCTTCTTGCAACCTTTCATCAATGCTAACGTTATTTGTATCTAAGATTTTTATAGCATAATCTCTATCAACAGCAGCATCCTTTGCCAGCCAAACTTCTCCAAAACCGCCTTGCCCAATCTTATTTATGAGGATATATTTATATATGTTTTGAGAAGGGTAAAGAGCAATTGGTAATGACATCCTTTACCCCAATGCCAAAATAGCTGCCAATACAGCGCCAGCTATTTGCTCATTCCAATAGCTATCTGATTGCCCTACTTTTTCTTCAATTAAAGCCTTTACTGAGCTTCGATTAGTTTTTGCATTTCTATACAAAAAAGATTTGAATGGGATGTTCATTTGCCCCAAAATTAAAATTGTAATGCTTTCGTAATGTAGGTGTGCACGTAAGTTTGATGAATCTCTGCCCACAAATTCCCTGGTTTTAATTCCAATAATGTCTATATCTTTATGATAGCTAAGAACTCGTTTAATCTCATCATATAACCAGCACAATTTATCTTCTATTTCCGTTGTATTTGCTGGAAACACAATGCGGTTTTCACTTCCTTTATTTACATAATCTAAGCGACCATCTGTTTTAGTAACAATTGCATATCTGATTTCTTTGGGTGACAAATTTATTCCTAATGCTTTCATAGTATCCTCCTATTCGGGATTGTATAAGTTAAACAGGAACACATGAATAATTATGTGTCTGTATTCGTCTTCTTTTGATTTAATTCTAATGCGCCATTCTCCGGGTTCTAAGGTTTCTGCTTTCCCTACTATATTTTCATAGGTATTTAATCTGTTCTGCATTTCTTTCTCTATAGCAGTAAAGCCTTTTTTTTCCTTGTTGTAAATTATCAAAGCACATTTACAATCTCTCCAGGTTGTATAGCTTGCCAGTTGGTCAATAGCCTCGTGTAGTTGCTTTTCTCCATGCCATATTTTGCACTCACCTACAAATGCAGACCTATTTTCAAACTCTAATCGGATATCAGTTTTACCAGCTTTCCTAAATGTTTCTCCGGTTGCAATTCCTGGATAATGTCCATTAAGATGAGCAAGATACAAATCCCTTATTTCTTCCTCTTTAAACTTTATCATGGTTTTGGAAGTTTGCTCATGAGTGCGACCTTCATGTCTAATTATCTTCAATATATGTAAATAATCATCATTACTGATCTCATGTTCCGGATGAAATGGTTTGTTGTCCAACTTGGGAACAGTATCTCTAATCATCGGAACCTTCAAGAACTCTGGAGCGTTTTTGTTTCTTGATAAGGGTATATTCAGATTTTCAACTAACGATTTATTCAATAAGAGTATTTTCTTTTGTTCTTTAACGTAACAAGCAATAGAGTCATAAATCTCTTTATTATAAGTAGCTATCATTATGTTCTGGTTCTTGATAAATGAATGATAGAGTTCAACTCTATCTGCTATCATTTTTTCAATTGCTTTCTGATTATCAGACCCCTCTTGTGTTTGAATTGATAATTCTATTACGACATAACCAGCATTAGCACCATCCCATTGCTTTTCAATACCCCCATAAACCTTGCACATACTGTAGCTATTGGGTTGGCAATGCCAAAGAAAGTCACTCCCCCTATAAGGGAATTTTATAGTTATATTTAAAAGTTTACGGGCAACATTGTAAGTTGTACCATAGTAATCTTTGGGTTCGTTTACAGTCACATTATTATACGTCATAGTCTTATCATCAGGATACATCTCTAATGGCATTACCAAACTTTTACTAAATATATAATCGACAATTTGCTCTTCCGAATTGTTTAAAACTTGGTTTTCAGTTATACTACCAGCTTCTTTTAACGCACTTTCTTTTCTTTCATGAAGTTTATCGCTTAAAGTATTCTTATCAAATAATGTGTCCTCATGCATGAAACTCTCCTTGTTAACCTCTACTAAATAGAATTACACATAGACTCTGCTTTTGTAATACATGTTGTGCTTTAATATTTGCCAAAATCTCAATTTCTTTGTTGAGTTTATACAGGGCTTCTGCAATATGGTCTTGCTCCAATTGTAAAGGCATGATTAAATGTATTGAAGAAATTGTATTTCTATTCAAACTTGGTAACCCTGATGCTTCATTATAAAGTTTCCAATTTAGCATACAAAGTTGACAATAGATAAACTCTAAGTTATCATCACCTTTAGGCTGAGCAAAAAACGTCGTATCAACAGTCCAAAAGGGATGGTTTACATAGAATGGTCTGTCTATTGTGCCTTTTCGACCTATAATGATAGCAGGTTTATCAGATATTGATTTATTAGCATAACCCATAACCCCACCAGTTCCATAAACTGGAAATCCACTATCTGATTTGATTTTGTTCCAACTTGCTCCATATTCTATAGAACACAAATCACTTAGTCTCCTAGATTTCCACCCTTTTGGTATATCACCTATCTTTGTAACCGGTTTACCAAATCCTGGAAACCTGATCTGCCCTGTAAGTAGTTTATGCATCAAAGCTTGCTTGAGTTTCATCTTTGCTTCGATGAGTTTATCTATTTTATCAATTGTGTTCACGCCTGAATTAATAACTGATGTAATAAATTCTTGTGATTTGATATCTGGTATCGGGAGCATAATACTATTTATTGTTTTAACTGTCAATTGAGGTTGAGCGCTTCCATAAACTACTTTAGTTATCTGTCTTGAAACATATCCCGAAGAAAATAATATTTCTAAGTAATCTGGCAATATCTCTTTTGGATTTACTCTTAATATTACCATTCCTGAGTTGATTCTGATATGAGTATATGGAATAGTGTCATTAAATAAAGCTATGTTGCCAACGGAACCTCTTGTAGTTAGGATTAAGTCATTGAGTTGTAGTTTTCCTTTCCCAAGCTTCTTATCTCGAACCTCAGAAATGAAGATTTTGTTATCTAACCTAAAACCATTTTTAGTAATATTATTAGCTGTTAAGAAAAGACAATACCCCTCATTTAAGAATTCGTTCTCTTTTGGATACTCTTTTCCTCTGTCACCATCAATGACTTGAATCATTGTATCTTTTATCTTCTTATATTCCCAATGAATTGTTTTGTTATTCATTATGCTACTTTTCTTTTCTTATCATTTTGCGCTTTAGATTTGTAGCTTTATTAGATAACTCTTCTAAACTCTTTGAATCTACTTCTTTACTGTCATCAAGTTTTATCCGGTGTTTATTGAATTTTTCATATTCCTGATAAGCCAATTTTTGTGCTACATCGTGAGATACTCTGCCCGGATTATCCAGAATCTCCCTGTCATTGAACTTTAGGAAGGCATCCAACTTGTCTTTCCAATCTTTCATATACATCGGGTTTTGTCTTTTTGCCTGGTCTTCTGCATAATCCAGATACATGGTAACGATCCGGTTCAGGTCTTTGAGCTCCTGTTCATTCAGATAGTTTTTGGCAACATCCACGTCTGATTTTCTTACCTTACCACCTTTCCAGGTAAGCAAACCCATATTAGGTTTATGGGCATCTACTCTTGATTTAATCAATTCAGCAGCAGTCTTGCCATGGGCAGCATAATGGAGTTTGTTCTGGACAGTAGCATAAAACTCCTGAGTAATGGGATGATGCGGATCATAATCGTAGCTCATCGCATAAATATCCGTAATCTTCCGGTAGAACATCTTTTCAGAGGAGCGGATATCTCTGATGCGTTCCAGCAATTCATCAAAGTAGTCTCTGCCAAAGGCTTTGGCTTCTTTTAGGCGGTAATCATCAAGAACAAAACCTTTGACCAAAAACTCTTTCAGCTTGTCAGTAGCCCACTTACGAAACTGAACCCCACGATAAGAACGAACTCTATAGCCTATAGCAAGTATCATTTCAAGGTTATAGTATGACATATAACGACTTACATCTCTACCACCCTCGTTTTGAACTTGTAAGTATTCCTTACAAGTTGACTCAAAAGGAAGCTCTTCATCAGTGTAAATGTTTCTTATATGGAGTGTTATGTTCTGAGGAGTCGTTTGATATAAATCCGCTAATCCCTTTTGATTTAGCCAAACGCTTTCCTCTTCAAACTTTACGTCAATCCGGGTGCTGCCATCCTCTGTCTGGTAGAGCAGAAAGTCCGGCTTGATTAACTCGTTTTTCTTCATTCTTCTTCTCCCAATCCCAGTTCTTTGAGATAGCCTTCCATTTCAGTTTTAACTACTACTAATTCCGCTTCCAGTTTCTTGATTTCCTGCTGTACAGCTTTGATATCAATTTCCTTTTCTGCGATAAAGGTGTCCACATAGCGGGGGATATTGAGGTTATATTCATTTCCCTTAATCTCTTCCAGAGTAGCCAGATGCGAGTACTTATCAATCTGCTCATATTGTTTATAGGTGTTTACTACTTTGGCAATATCCTGTTCTCTGAGTTTAAACTGCTTTTTACCTGCTTCATATTCCCGACTGGCATCTATAAAGATGATCTGCTTATCCCTGTCAGTGGTTGCTTTTGTCCAGGGTTTACGGGCTTTATTAAAGATAAGGATACAAGCAGAGATACTCACACCATAAAACAACTTTTCCGGTAAACCAATCACAGCTTCTAACTGGTTATCGTCCACCAGCTTGGTTCTGATAATGCCTTCAGCTCCACCTCTAAAGAGTACTCCGTGAGGAACTATTACACCTACTCTGCCTTCATCTTTGAGAGCAGTTTCCACCATGTGACTGATGAAGGCATAATCGCCTTTGCTTTTGGGTGGGATACCGCGCCAAAATCTATTAAATCTGTCATGCCCTGCATCTTCATAACCCCATTTATCTAAAGAGAAGGGAGGATTTGCCACCACAATGTTAAAGCGCATCAGCTCATCATTCTCTATTAGCTTGGGACTATTTATCGTGTCGCACCATTCAATCTGAGCGCTATCCATCTCATGCAGAAACATATTCATCCGGCATAATGACCAGGTGGAGCCATTGGATTCCTGTCCATACAGAGCGTAGTTACTGTCTTTAATCTGTTTGGCAACCTTGATAAGCAATGAACCGGAACCACAAGCAGGGTCACAGATTCTGTCACCGGGCTTGGGATTAACCAGCTTTGCCAATAGTTCAGATACTTCTGCCGGAGTGTAAAATTCGCCTGCTTTCTTGCCTGCTCCGGCTGCAAAACGCGCTATAAGATATTCGTAAACGTCTCCAATTACATCCTGGCTGTGCAGGACAGAAGGTCTTAAATCCAGTTTGGGATTATTAAAATCTTCCAGCAGGTTCTTAAGCCTGCGGTTGCGGTCTTTGGTTTGTCCCAAAGCTGCTTCACTATTGAAGTCTATATTGCGAAAGACGTTTTCCAGCTTAAGCTTATTAGCTTCTTCAATCTTTTCCAGAGCTTTATTGATGATATTCCCAATATCCGAATTATCCTTTTGGCTATAGAGATAAGTAAAGTCTGCCTGCTCCGGAACTCTGAATCTTTCCCGGCTCAATGCCCTGTCGATGCGTTCCATATCTCCGGAATAGCGGGTGGAATATTCCTCATATTTGTCTTTCCAGAGGTCACTCATATATTTTATAAACAGCATAGTAAGGATGTAATTCTTATACTCAGCCGGGTCAACTGCTCCTCTAAAGGTATCGCAAGCCTGCCAGACTATCTCATTGATTTCATTTTTGGTTGGAACTGTGCTCATGCTTTCTCCTCTTGATTTAAGTTCTTAAAAATAACATCTTTTATAAGTTGTTCGTGTAGTTTAACTAATTCCTGGGTTCTCTCTTTCCAGACTCTGTATGTCTCATACAGGTTTTCAATTTTCTTTTGGGTATGCAGATCAGGTATATGCACAGGAGTATTACGTAAGACCTCTGCACTAATAAACGATATGGTGGCACCCGAAGACTGCTTCTGAGTAAAATATTCCTGCGCTACAGTTTGGTTTAGCCACCAGGAAAGATACCAGGGTTCGATCGTGTTTTTTCGCAGTTTAAGCACATAGAAAGAATTTGAAGCCAGAGTATTATGCAGTTCTGTTTTGACACAAGCAGCACGATTATAGCTTCCTTTGGCCATAAATAATACGTCACCCATACTAAGTAAGTACCTTCCCGGATCAACTTCAGGCTCGATTTTGATCAATGAATCAAAATTAATCTCGTTATCATCCGAGATATCTTTGCCCATTATAATCAAGTAGTGACACTTTAATGATTCCTCAGTCTTTTTTCTTGACTGAAATCCTAACTGAATATCAGCTATATCTTTAAGCAGCAACTTTTGCATTTCACCTCTGAAGCCGATCAGGTGATTCGGCATTGCATTATTGTGGCTACCATATTAATTATACTGCGCTTATGTCAAGTTATTTTTTTAGTAGGCACAATAATTCAACCTCTATTACCCGTTTATATACGTATTCAATTTCCATTTGTCCCTCTTTTATACCTTAGACGATCCTATAGAGATTAAAGGGAGATGCTAGGGTCATCTAAGGCTCGCACCCTTAGATGACCCTAGCATCTCTGTACAATGACTGTAAGATCATACAATTAATAAATGAGTGATAAGGTGGTAAGGTGATAAGGAGGCTTATAGCAATAAATATAGTCCAAACTATAGTTTAGGTCAAAGCCTTGTTTATCGCTCATTTATTCCTTATGTATTCTGCGGGAGATACACAGGTGATGGACGGCTCATATACGGGTGCGACCCGTATATGAGCCGTATATCAGTGCTTCTACACTTGTGGATTAAATAAGGAAGAAAAGCGAGATAAATAAGTTATCCCCCATTCCCTCACCTTTAGAAATATGAGTTCAAAGACGGAACCTGTTGAGAACCTGTTGGGAACTTCCTGGGCTTAGCCCAAGAGGAACCCAAGAGGTTCTTTTCAGGAATTGTTGTTTATCCCATATTTGGAACGAGGGCAGAGCTGCGAAGCTGCTAATTATGAATTAAGGCTGCGCTGTGATTAAGAGAGTGGAACGGTGGAAAAGTGGAAAAGTGGAATGGTGGAATGGTGATTAAGTGATTAATAATCTATGGTACATAACGCTCCAGGTAATCAGTCTTACTACTTTCTTAGTAGCCACTTGTTAGAGGTTATAAACTTCAGAGATTGGGATTACTGTTTATTGTAGTGGTTTAGAGCCAGGCTTGTGCTATTCGTATTCTTCGCAGTACCAGACGCCACCGGGTTGATTACAAAAACGGCAGAAAGTCCGTTTATCACAGTTTACACAGAGACCGGTATACTCAATAGAATTACCTGGAGATTGCGTTTCTGCTTGTTTTGCTGATGAAGATTTGTGTTTATGGGTTGATAAAAGCTCATCTTCATGGTCAGTTTGCTCAGATTTCTTGTCTTTCAGCTTCATGAGGATTCTCAGTGTAAAATTTAACCAGCGTCAGCTTCTTACCCAATCCTGCTGCGGACATACAGACAGTTTTGCCGATGCATTCTTTCCAGATTCCGGTAATGCTGAAAGATTCATGAATGTGGCCATGCAGAGTAATCAGTGGCTGATATTGCTCAATAAAACGTCTGATCGCGATACTGCCCACATGTACGTCCAGAGGAGCATAGTCCACCATTTTACCGTCCAGGGCAGCTCTATCCAGACCTGTGTCATAGGGTGGGGCATGAAACAACATAATGCTTTCTGTTAAATCCTGATCGGCTGCTAAGGTCGTTAAATCTTCCCAAATCGTGCTATTTGTAATCTCAATCTGGGAAACACGTGTGCTGCGATAGCCTTCTTCGGGAGCTACACTGCCTACATCAACAAAACGTGAAACATCATATCTTTCCCAATCTTTATTCAGAAAAGGAGTCGGGGGAACAAAACTATAACCCAATATGGAGATTCCCTGTATATTAAAAACGCGCTGATGAGCATAGTGCCAGAGAGACTTTTTCTCAAATTTGATTATAGACTTTTCTTCACATCTGGGATCGTCATTACCCAAGATGAGGAAAACTTCGGGATATTTCTGACCCATGTCATCTTTGAGTTTGCTAAACCCGGCAGCAATGGTCTTATTCAGAACATCTTCGTTATGCAGGACACTACGGAAAAATCCTGCTGACAGAAGGTCTCCGCCGATAAATACCAGATCAGGTGTTTCCAGGCGGATTTGTTTAAAGAGGCGTTTGTATTTGCCGATGTCGCCATGCAGGTCTGTTACAAAGAAGCAGTACATGATGTTACTTTATTATCAGCTTTCTGGCAGCATCGGTAACAGCGTTGATTTTGGCTGCATAACTGTTTTTGGCAGCAATGTCTTTATCTGTGATATAGTGAATATCCAAAAGCCCATCCGAACGGTAGCCAGTTTTGAGAAAATTAAGCTCTGCCAGGCATTTACTCCAGCCGTCAAACCAATTGGAAAGCAGTCTTTTCTGGGTAGGTGTTCCGTTAATATGCAGAAGTAAATCAATGTCACTGCCGGGACCGGCATTACCGTTTTTAACGCTGCCAAAGATGTACATAGCTTTAACGCCATACTTTTTCTTATCAAGGCAGGAAGCGATGTGTTCTGCCATTCTCAGTCGCCAGAGCCAGTGCTTTTCGTTTGCGGGATTGGAATCATCAATATCGGCAAAGCTGACTTCTTTGGAACTTGTACCGGTAAAATATGCGATTGCTTCATCCAGATCACCATTCATCCTGATGGTGACTTTCTTACCGGGAACACTTTTTTCCACATCAATGACCTTGATTACCTTAGTAAAACTACCGCAATCAGGAATCAGTTTATGCAGGATGTTATCGGCATTATGCAGGAAGTTTTCGTTATACACAATCCCGTTTTCATCGGGATATAACGGCAGATAACGGATACCTGATTCTACGAGGTCCTGGAAAAAGTGGGTGCCAAAAGATAAATCAGGCGTGTAATTGCCTTTCTTTCTGGCTATTTCTATCAACATGGAAGTATTATTAATATCAGAATAGGTGATACTAACGCCAAGCTTGATATCGCCTCTGCTCCCCCATCTGCCCGGACCCATCAGAATGAACTTATGCTTAGGCAGGATTTTATTGAGCTTGCCGACTATTCTACCCACGTTTTTCATCTCTTCAACTGTTTTTAAGGCTGAGTATTCATCCGGCTCAACTAACACTATGTGGCTGATATCGGGGATTAATCCATTGGAAACATACTTCCCGGCTGTAAAGAGGATATCCTTTTCGGGAATATCCTTGGGTATATTGGCAGGTCTGTATTCGGGAGCTGTGCTTTGAGCTCTGCATTGCAAGATATAGAGGTCTTTACCATCAAAGGCAAATTCGATATCAACAGAAACGCCCATAGCAGTTTTCAGAGTATCGAGAATACTCTTCATCCTCGGCATAAAGTTAGTTTTGGAAATCAAACCATCAAAGGTAACGACTGCTTTATCCGTTTCAAATTCTATATTGAAAGCCGATTTGGTAGTGATATTCTGGTCGCTGTACACAGAAGCAACCTGCTCAATAATCGGGTACTGAGCGCCAAAAACTTTGAATAAGTAAGCAAAATCTATAGTCTCAAAGGTATTGGTTTTGAGATTGATAACGTCCACTTTGCGGGGAGAATAGCGCAGGATTTCATCATTAGAGAGATTGACTCTCAGATTGGGCTGCCCCGGTGAAACAAGGATGGGAAAATCGTCACTGACTCTGTCCACAGCACGTGTTCCCAAACCTGGAACCAAACGTACCAGACCATTATCTCTCTGGATGCGCGGAGACCAGCGGAATTCATTATTACTAAAGGCTACTCCTGCAAAAGACGGCAGCCAGTAATCGCCGACTTTGGTACCTACAACTTCCTGTATGATGATAGCCATTTCCTCATGAAAATCCAAAAGACCGCGTTCTTTGCGGTACTCTACGGGGTCTGGTCCAAAGGTGCTGGCATAAACTTCTGCAATGGCATCAAGTAAAGCATAAAGACGTTCATCTTTACTGCCTTGATTTGCCAGAAACAGGCTTTTGTACTTGCCGGAAAAGGCTGCTCCCACTCTGTCTTCCAAAAGGCTGGAGCTTCTCACAATGATAGGCTTTTCTCCAAACTCATCCAGTACCAGAGCGAGTCCGCTAATCAGATTGGGCGGGAAATTGGAGTTTTTAAAGACTTGCACGATATTGGGGTATTCATCCCTGATTTGCTCTATGGTCTTATATTTCTGCTCGATAAGTTCGTTGAGTTCGTTAAAATTTAAAAATTGATGCAGAGCATCTGATAAAAGATAGCGTGTCTTGGGGATTTTGATATTGTCGAGCTTTAAGCCTTTGTCCTTAACCCTTTTCAGAATATTATAGGATAAGAATAAACCGGCGCTTTTACCACCGAGCTTTCCGTAGCTGTTAGTGGGAAAAACAATATTGCGAACAAGCTCTACAAAGTCTTCAATATCGACAAACGGCTTGGAGATTTTGATAAACTCCAGCTGCTCAGTAAAGAAACGCAGTAAAAGTAATACTGTGATGTTATCCAGAGTAGGTTTGGGCAGTTCAATGCCTTCCAGACTCAGATTGTGAAAGCGGTGCAAGGCATCCTGGATGGTATTCAGTGAGAAAGATAAGTTTTCCAAAGCCTGAACCAAAAAGCTAATCTTATCACCCTGCAGCCAGGTCTGCAATAAAGAATAAATCTCAGCATTATCCAGATGTTCATCTGCAATGACAAAAGCTCTTTGAATCAGCTTATTGACTGTGCTTTTATTTTCTTTATGAAAAGGACGGTTTGTATCGTAAACTGTTTCCAGGGTTTTGCGGTTTTTCTGCTCTCCGAAAGTGGACAGCAGCTTTCTGGCATCCTCCACTCCCAATCCTGACAGGTAATTCATCATTTTGCGGGCAATACGTAAATACTGGTCAGGGTCGGATTTATAAATCAACTCCATGATGATTTTCCAGTCTGTCCGGAGTAGTGCATCACTTTGTTGGGTTGCGTTTACTCTAAGTAGTCTTCTGCGTTGCAAAAAAGCACACAGTCTTTCTGCTATTGAGGTTAAAAGCCTTTGCTCTTCTTTTAGAAAAGGTGTTTCCGTATCTGTCCAGTTGGGATAAGTAACTTCAAGCTCGCAGGAAGCTTCATCATCTATGCGGTATGATGCAGTCTGTACCCAGTTATTAACCTTAAAATCATCATCCTTAACGGTAAAATCTCCTACGGTTATCCTGACACGTAAATCTTCCGGAAAACGCCAGCCTGAAGCAATAGCGCCAATTAGCTTTTGCAATACAAGGTTTAGATCTGCTTCTCCATTTTTAAAGATTTCGCCTGTTTGGTATAGACAATCAAGCTCTTTAGCTCTTTCTAAAAGAGAGTTTAATTGGTTCTGAACTGTCATTTGAGGATGACTCCTTCTCCACTTCTGCCATCAACTTTGATGGTGAGCGCTTTTTCTGTTCTGACATGACATACATATTTAGCATCGGTAATCACTGCTTGTTTGTACAGCCACTTCCAGTTTATCCTGGCTTCCTGGTCCTGATGTACATGAAAATAAAAAACACCGCTACTGAAGACATTGTGAAAGAAATGACTGCCCTGGCTAAAATCCGACTGAAGCTGGGGCAAGGTCGCTTCCACTATCGCTTTCACACCGGAAATCTGGCTCCAGTTTACAGGTATACCCAGCCAGGGGTCACTCGTTCCCCATCTGCCAAAGCCTATCAACAAATATCGCCTGTCCTGTTCTAATAATACTTCGTTGATTGCCTCAATCTCATCTGCTATTTCTCTCGAATTGAGCGGATTAAATATATCTGGCTTAACATAAACAATATCCACAACGTTATCTGCTTCACCATTCCCCATGGCAACGTCAGGTTTAACCAGATAAGATTTCTTGTCAAAGTCATTCTTAGTGATATTGACTTCATTATTGGAAACAGCTAAGGGACGTACCTGCAGAAACCCGAAATAAGGCTTATTATCGTTATTCTGGTCAATGTTGACAGCAAATTCGATTTCTACCCTCTCTCCCAGTTTTTCTTCCGTTAAAAGCAATATTCTTTTGATTACATCATTCAGGTCTATACTGGTGCATTGCAGAATTGGGGCAAAATTGATTACCCTTGCTCCGGCTCCGGCAATGCCCGGATTAATCCTGTCGTCTTCACAGGAAAGAGTGGAGGCTACATTGTTCAGATTCCCGGCTTTTTCAGCTTCTTCCAAATCAAGGTATATCAGATATTCTGTTTCCTGAGTGGGGTCATATTCGGTAATCTTACCCATATTGACTGCCCAGAAGCTGGTTTGAGTGTTTTCCAGCAAATCATTGACGTTATTATATGGGGGAGGAGAATCAGGAAAACGAGGTGAATAGCACCAGGTTTTACCGCCTTCCACAATAGTTTTACCCAGACCCAGAGCAAGCTGGACTACTCCGTTTTCTGTTTTTGCTAATCCGGTGGGATAAAAGTTTAATGACCGGATTACTCCTGAAACTGTTGGATAAAAATGATCACCATATCTCTCTCCGACAATCTCCTGGATTATGACAGCCATTTTCTCGTCTCTGATATCTTTACGGATGGCTTTAAAATATTGTTTGGCTTTTTTGAAGTAGAGCGTGGAATAGACAAACTTTATACCTTCTGCCAACTGATTGAATCTGACCGTAGCTTCCAGATTCTTATTGGGAATCATCTTAGTCTCATATACGCCGGCAAATGGTTCATGCAAACTGTCTTCCAGTAAGGCTGAAGACCTGATAGCCAGCGGACTGTTTATCTTTGTTATCAGTTGCATCAGGTCACCCACAATCCCCACCGGCAGACTGCCTTTCTGGAATTCATGGGCAATGTAATCATCATCATTAGAATTAAGAGCGACGTCATAGAGGTTGTTATCTTTCATGAATTGATCAAAGATATCCGTTTTAATAACAGTCATTTGCGGAATGTCTACAACCATACCTGCAAATTCTCCCTTGGGAAAATGCGCTTCCAACATTTCCTTCATTAAAAAAAGCCCTTTGGCTTTACCACCCAATTCACCGTTACCGATGTAAGTAAAACCACTTTTGGATTGACTTATATCTCTTTGATATTCTTTGAAATCCATTTTCTTTCCCCTTTTTAAAAAAGGGAAGGTGAGGAATGCAACCTTCCCTGTGAGTGCGTTATGTTTTTGTTTGTTTATATCATTCCGGAAAAGTGAGGAATGCTACTTTCCCGGTCAGTGTGTTAAATTATACCCATCCTCTCAATTTACAGGCTGTTACTACGCGATTGATCGCAATTACATAGGCTGAGTCACGCATATAGATATTCTTCTTTTGGCTTAAAGCATGTACTTCATGAAATGCTGAAGTCATCTTAACATCAAGCTTGGCAAGCACTTCATCCTTTTCCCAGAAATAGTTCATATTGCATTGAACCTGTTCAAAGTAGCTGCATGTCACTCCGCCTGCATTGGCCAGAAAATCAGGGATGACATATATATCGTGCGCTTTGAGATAAGCATCAGCTTCAGGAGTGGTGGGACCATTCGCGCCTTCAGCCACTACTTTTACTCTCGGTTTAATCTTTTTTACTGTGTCTTTGGTAATCTGGTTTTCCAAGGCGCAGGGAAGCAGAATATCTACATCCTGTTCAATCCACTTGTCGCCGGACATGACTTCATATTTTAGCTTTTTAGCTTTGACTTTATCTATCCCGCCGAAATTGTCTGCTATACTAAGAAGCTGGTCAACATCAATACCTTCCTTCCGGTAAAAATAGTAAGAAGTCTGGTCTTTTTGGTCCCAACTGGAAACTCCGACAACGATTCCACCCAGTTTGTTATATAATCTGATAGCATATTGGGCTACATTGCCAAAACCCTGAAATGATGCCTTGGTTTTATCAATAGGAATTTTTAATTCTTTTAATGCTTCTCTGAGTGTAAATACCACACCGTATCCGGTCGCCTCTGTTCTACCCAGAGAACCGCCGGAGCCTACAGGTTTTCCTGTAATAAAGCCTGGAAACTTGGCACCATGTATTGTCTCATATTCATCCAGCATCCAAATCATGTGCTGAGCATTGGTCATTACATCCGGAGCCGGAACATCTCTGAGGGGTCCGATATCGTGAGCTAATTGACGTACCCAGCCACGGCATATTTGTTCTTGTTCTCTTAAAGACAGGTTATGCGGATCACATATTACTCCACCCTTTCCCCCGCCCAGCGGAATATCCACAACTGCGCATTTCCAGGTCATCCACATGGATAAAGCTCTCACAGTATCTATAGTTTCCATGGGGTGAAAACGAATTCCACCTTTGGCCGGACCACGAGAGTCATTATGTTGGCATCTGAAACCACGGAATATCTTGGTTGTACCATCGTCCATCTTGATAGGAATACTTATGTGATATTCCCTCATTGGGTTGCGTAGTAATTCACGAGTAGCTTCATCCAGTTCAAGGATGTCAGCTACCTTATCAAATTGCTCTTGTGCCATTTGAAAAGCATTGTAATTCGTTGCCATTTTACACCTCTTTGTTTTTTTGTTTTATGTAAGGTATATAAGGCGATAATTGTTCCAATCCTGACTGGCAGCCAGACTATGTTGTAAGTGCTTCAATTAGTTTGTTTTACGTGGGTGTGACAAGAAGTGATATGAGCATCCTGATAAATATTAACTGGGGATTATTGACCCACCGGGTATTTATTCCCCACTTTCTGAACTGTTGTCTTGCGTCATTTTCAGCTTGTTTCTGAGAGTCTTGCGGTCAATATCCAATATCGCAGCAGCTTTAGTCAGATTGCCCAGAGTTGAGTCTATTACAGCGTGGATGTGTTCGAGTTCCACATCAATAAGTCTTTTTAACTGTTTGCTGTTTGTTTTAATCGTTACCAAGCGCATATAGGCAGGCAAATCAGAAGGTTGGATAATATCGTTTTCACAAACGACAATCAGGCGTTGAATCAGGTTTTCCAGCTCTCTGACGTTACCGGGAAAGTCATAATTAGTCATTGCTTCCAAGGCACCGTCAGAAAATTGCGGGGCATTTCTCCCGGCTTCGCGGGCAAACTTGCATGTGAAGTGATTAATCAGATAGATAATATCGTCTTTTCGGCATTTTAAGGGTGGAATATCTATCGCAATGATATTGAGTCTATAAAACAGGTCTTCTCTGAACTTACCTGATTCCATCATGCGCTTTAAATCCTTATTACTGGCTGCAATAATACGGATATCCACCGGTAATGGTTTTCGTGAGCCGACTAATGTAACTTCTTTTTCCTGAATTACCCGCAGTAGTTTTACCTGCATGGCAAGGCTCATTTCGCTTACTTCGTCTAAAAAGATAGAACCGCCATTGGCAGTCTGGAAAAATCCGGCTCTGGTTGTATCTGCCCCGGTAAAAGCTCCTCTGGTATAGCCAAAGAGTTCACTTTCTATTAATTCATTGGGAATTGCAGAACAATTAACTGTAACAAAAGGAGCGCTGCTACGTTTGCTTTGATAATGAATTGCCCTGGCTACCAGCTCTTTTCCTGTTCCGCTCTCACCGGTAATCAAGACTGTTGCATTGGTCACGGCGGCTTTCTTGATTAAATCAAAAACTGCCTGCATTTCAGCCGATTGTCCGATCAGACCAAAAGATGTAATCATCGCAATATCAGCCTGCGACAGTGTTTTACGGCTTTTTACCTTATTAATCAGCTTGTTTAAAGACGCAGACAATTCCTCATCTGTAAAAGGTTTGGGTAAATACTCCTCAACTCCGGTCTTGATTGCCTGAACAGCGCTTTCAATACTGGCATAACCGGTTATCATCATTATTCCAATACTCGGGTGATTGGTTTTAATATACTTCACCAGGTCCATGCCATCCACAACCGGCATCTTCCAATCCGTAATAACTATGTCCGGTTCAATGGAATCAGTTATATTCAGCGCTTGTTGTACGTTGGAAGCAGTAAATACCGTGTGACCCGCTAATTCCAGATTGCGCCTGATTAGTTCCAGAGTATCAGGCGAATCATCAACTACAAGAATTGTTGCTATGTTTTTTTTCATTAATTCCACTACTTTTGATTTTGTGCTGAGACCGGCAATTCTATGATAAATTTGCTGCCTTTTCCTGGCTTACTCACCACATTGATTGCTCCATTATGGGAAGAGACAATACCGTGAACTACTGATAAACCAAGACCAGTGCCCTCTCCTACAGGTTTGGTAGAATAAAACGGCAGAAATATTTTATCCAGTTCTTCTAAAGGGATTCCGCAGCCTGTATCTGCAATCTCCATGACAAGTGTATTTTCCCCGGAAGTAGTGGATATATGCAATTTGCCACCACTTTGCATCGCCTGCAAGGCATTTACAACAAGATTGGTCACCAATTGAGTCATCTGAGAAGAATCTACCGTTAATAAGGGTAATTCCGGTAACAGATTAAGAACTAACTTAACTTTATTCTGCTCTAATCTGTTTTTTAGTAAATCCAAGGTATCTGTGACGATTTTATTAAGCTGTATCTTACTCTTTTGGGTAGGCATCTGGCGGGCAAACATAAGCAGCTTGCGGACTATCTCACGTGAATGCAGAGAAGAACGTACTATCCTCTCCAAATCGGATTTTTGTCTCTCGTCAGTCACGGTTTTGAGGAGTAATTGAGCATAGCCCAGGATATTTGCCAGAGGGTCATTGAGTTCATGCGCTATACCTGAAGCCAATTGTCCGATTGTTGCCAGCCTGTCAGCATGGCGTAACTGTTCTTCCATTGCCAGTTTATCTTGTCTGTGAGTTATTTTTTCGTAAATAAGCGAAACCTTTTGAGAAATGATATCCAGTAATTGCTGTTCTTCCGGCAGAAAGTGCATAGGCTCTTCAGTATCTACGAATCCGGGATAAAAAACCGATATAGTGCCGATATTCTTCCCTTCCAACTCAATATTGCAACTAATATAATTCCCGGTTTTTTGTTTTTTCCCATAGATGAATTCGTTCTTCCCGATTTTTATCACAGCAAATGCCACTTCAGAATATTGAAACGCTTTGGGAATATGCTCCACTATCTTTTGTACAAGAGCTTCCGGCTCATCTGAGTTATCCTGATAAATCTGGTTAATCGTATACAGACAAGTCAGCTCTTTTATCCTTTCATTCAGTGCATAGAGCGCTCGTCTGAATTTGAGGGAAATGGACAAACTATGCATCAGGTCTTCATAAGCCGAAACATCTTCTTTATTGATAAACTGTTTCTTCTTACTATACAAAATTATAATCCCGGGTGGATTATTCTGAACCGTAAATGGCAGGAGCAGAATAGCCTTAAAGCCTGTCACAGATAAATCAACTACTTTGTTTTTATACTGCCTTGCCATATTAACTTTGCCTGATGTGTCCTCAATATAACGACTGTTGAGGCTATATTCAAATTGTAGTAGCGGGTCATAGCGCTTTTGAAACATATCCAGACAGATTTCTTCTAAGGCAGTTTCCTCTTTCAAAACCGGAATCCTGCCCTGCTTTTCGTCTATCCTGAATTCCATCTCATCATAAGCTGACTTTGTCTTAAAATTTGTAAACCACCGATATTGAAGAGCTTGGTCAAATACTCTCATTTCCAGAGCATCACAATCCGAAATCAGCTTAAACTGGTTGCTGACGGAGTGTAAAAACTGAATACGACTCAAAGGTTGAGAGGAAAATTCGATGAATAACCGCTCACTCTCCATGTATTTATTGCTGCCGGTAGTCTGGTTTTGTTTCATTTACTTTAATGTATATCTACTGCTTCTTCTCCAGCTTTGCCCAGGTATCTTTCATGGTTACAATCCTGTTAAATACAGGCTTTTCCGGTGAACTGTCTGCATCTTTAATGAAGTATCCCATCCGCAGGAACTGGAATCTGTCTCCCGTCTTTGAATCTTTTAAGGAAGGTTCGGCAACGCAATTGACTGTGACTAATGAATCGGGATTAAGGTAATCCAGCCAGGTCTTGCCTTCTTCAGCATCCATAGGGTTGGGCACAGTGAAAAGCTGGTCATAAAGGCGTACTTCCACGGGTATATTATGTATGGCAGAAACCCAGTGAATAGTGCCTTTGACCTTTCTGCCATCAGGTGTGCCACCACCTCTTGACTGCGGGTCATAGGTGCAGATAAGCTCTGTAATCTTTCCTTCTGCATCTTTGATAACTTCTTTACAAGTGATATAATAGGCATGTTTGAGGCGCACTTCTTTACCGGGAGCCAGCCTGAACCATTTATTAGGAGCATCTTCTTTGAAATCTTCTCTTTCGATATAAATGACCTTGGAGAAAGGTATCATTCTGGTTCCGGAATCCTGATTCTCAGGATTATTCTGTGCTTCTATCTCTTCATGCAGGTCATCAGGATAGTTTTCCAATGTAACTTTTAATGGGTCAAGCACTACCATCACACGGTCTGCATTTTTATTTAAATCTTCTCTCAGGCAGAATTGCAGTAAATCAAAATCGACGATACTGCTGGCTTTGGCTACCCCGATGCGGTCAGCCAGGTCACGTATAGCTTCCGGTGTATAGCCACGTCTTCTCATTCCCGCCAGAGTCGGCATGCGCGGGTCGTCCCAGCCGTTTACATAATTTTCTTTCACAAGAGTAAGTAGCATGCGCTTGCTCATAACAGTGTAAGTGAGGTTTAATCTGGCAAATTCTATTTGTCTGGGATGGCATGGTACAGGCAACTGGTCTAAAAACCAATCATACAGTGGCCTGTGGTCTTCAAATTCCAGAGTGCAGATAGAATGCGTAATATGCTCCAGAGCGTCTGAGATGCAATGTGTGTAGTCATACATCGGATATATGCACCACTTGTCACCTGTACGGTGGTGATGAGCTTTCTTTATCCTATAGACAACCGGGTCTCGCATATTGATGTTACCGCTGGTCATATCAATCTTGGCACGCAGCGTCTTGGTTCCTTCGTCAAATTCTCCTGCTTTCATCCTTCTGAATAAATCCAGATTCTCTTCGACAGTCCTGTCACGGTATGGACTATTGGTTCCGGCTTGCGTCAAAGTTCCGCGCGTCTTATTCATCTCTTCGGGAGATAAATCGCATACATAAGCTTTGCCGTCCTGAATCAGGATTTCTGCATATTCATACAGCTTCTCATAATAATCAGATGCATAAAACAGCTTATCTTTCCAGTCAAAACCCAGCCAGCGGATATCTTCCATAATGCTATCGACGTATTCCACATCTTCTGCCGTGGGATTAGTATCATCAAAACGCAGGTGACAAATACCCTGATAATCTCTTGCCAAGCCGAAATTGAGGCAGATGGATTTACTATGCCCGATGTGCAGATAGCCATTCGGTTCCGGTGGAAAGCGTGTGATAATCTTTGTATGCTTACCTGTTTTCAGGTCTTCATCTATGATATTGCGGATAAAGTTCGAAACTTCGCTTTTTGTTTCAATATCAGCATGTTCTTTGTTCATTTCTTCCATTCTTTAAGTCCTATTTAATCGGTTGTAATTTCATTTATTATTTACGCAGCATCGGAATGCTACACTACATTTATAATTCGTCTCTGAGAGTTTCTATATATGTTTTGGCATGAGTTGCTTTCTGATGAAATTGCTCAATGTCATTACAGGGATAATCCTGACAATATGCGCAATTCTCTATCTGGCGGTGCGCAACACAAGTGCGGATTTTACAGACTGAACAATAGCCTATATGGGGTCCATCTCCAAAACAGCCAACACAATTGATATCTGCTGCTTCTACTTTTATATTGAATTGTTCCCGCATCCTTTGAGCATTTTTCTCTCTGTATTCGTTATCATCCTTGATTGTAGCAATATAGGTCTGACACTCGGAACAGTTTATCCCGCAAGCTCCTATAAGTTTTTCCATTACAATTCCTCCTCGTTAAACTAAGGTATAGCATTAAAAACACTTTCAGATTTGATGTCAATAGTTAATTGCTTCAAGCTTTATACATTAATCAATCCAGGTAATAGCCGGGTCTTGTATCTTAATCTGGCTTTTTTGTATTTATCCGTCATTAAAGCGGTTTTCAGAACCATAGACATCGTTATCAATATTTTCCGAACCGCCTGAAGGCGGTACTACATCCTTTTTTAATCCGTTTGGTCAAGCGAAGGCGCATAACCTACGTTCGGGGATTGCGTTTGAGCAGGTTTGGAAACCTGCTCTACTTATTCTTCCCTCCATGTTCAAAATATGAGTTCAAAGATGGAACCTGTTGAGAACCTGTTGGGAACTTCCTGGGCTAAGCCCAGGAGGAACCCAAGAGGTTCTTTTCAGGAATTGTTGTTTATCCCATATTTGGATCGAGGAGGCACTCATGGTGAATGAAGTAGGAAAAAGGAACCGGATGCCAGACTGCTCAGTGCCGGCTTCGTCAGTTATGCAACGGGATATTATAGATCATAACATCGGATTGGTGCGCAGCTCCTTTAAGGCACGCATCAAGGCTACGAGTGCTTTAGACCTTCCAGATTGGCTTTGCTGACAGAATTAGTTGTCCAGATAAAGCCGCCTGTCTCACAGGGGAAGTCGGCACATTCAGCGCAAGTAGCAAAACCTTTGCCAAAAGCGCAATTGCGGATATCGCACTGGGCACAGAAGCTTATCTTCCTGCCAGCTTCGGTGCATCCGTCGCATTCAAATTCAGTGAGCGGCTTTTCTGCGTTGAATCTGCGCTTGTAATCATCAGCCAGTTTTTGTTTGAGTTCCATGTCATTGTTTTGGGTGGCTTTGTAAGCATCACAAATGCTACAATCAATGCCGCAAGGTGAAAGAGGGAGTGCCATATATTACTCCTATATGTTTAGATTTCGTCACATCCCAATCAACCAGGAGCTAAAAGGGTGTCAAGCCTAAACAATCTCATCATGTCCTTTCATCAACAATAGTCGAATTACGCTCCTATCTAAAAAGAAAAGAATTGACATCAAACCTCAAGTGATTATTCTTTATATAGTTGTAAAAAATGTGTGTGCACGTAGTTTTGGAGACTTGTTCCTTTGTTTAACTGATTTATATGATAAATCCTTATATAAATTTATAACGAAGATGGAGGTAACATGCGCTACCTTGTTATATGCTTATTTGCTTTTTCCATTACCTTTTTACATTGTGCTTATCTGGCTAATCAACCTGTGACTTTGACTCAACCGGACGGGACAATCCTAAAGTGTTTTATTACAGGACATGAGTATGCCAGCCGTTATCATGATAAGAATGATTACACTATCTATCAGAACAAAAAGACCGGTTGGTATGTTTATGCCGATATCAAAGATAAGTATATCTTTCCCACCGAGTACGTTCCTGACAGAATTGACCCTGCAACAACGGGACTACAACCCGGAATCATGGGTAAAACTGAACGCAGCGCCGAAATGCGGGAATTGTATGAAAGCAGACAAAGGGATGTCAGAACTCAGAGGACTGCAACAACAGGAACCTTGAATAATCTGGTGGTTATGATTCGGTTTAATGATCAGGATGAATACGCATCCGGAGCGTCACACTGGTCGGATATGTTCAATAATGGCACCGTATCGGTAAAATCATACTACAGGGAAACATCTGCCAATCAATTAACGATTAATTCATATATTTATCCCCAGCCCAATGGTGGTACGGTTGTTTCTTACCAATCAGAATTCCCGCGAGGGTATTATATGGCTTATAATGTCGAAACCAATGAAGATGGATATAGAACAGAAGAAATTGGAGATACACGGCTTCATGAGCTGTTTTATGCAGCAATCAGCGCAATCAGCAGCCAGGTGCCCCCAACCCTTGACCTGGATAACAACGACGACAATATTGCTGATAATGTCTGTTTTGTCGTGCAGGGTGATGCGGAAGGCTGGGGTAGTCCGCTCTGGCCTCATTGGTGGTTGCTGTATTATTGTGACCCTATCTCAATTAACGGAGCAAGGATTTATTCATACAATCTGCAGCTCTCATCCATGACAGACGTTTCTGTCTTATGTCACGAAATGGGACATTCTCTGGGCATTCCGGATTTTTATCATTACGATGAAGATTATGATTACCTGAAACCCGTGGGAGGATGGGATTTGATGGCAAATCCTACCTATCCGCCACCTCAAATGAGCCCCTTTATTAAATACAAATACCTGAATTGGGTATCCTCACTTCCTGTTATCACCGGACCGGGAACATACACTTTATCACCTGTGGCAACTTCGCCTTATGCCTGCTATAAAATGGCGTGTCCAAATTCTGCCAATGAATTTATTATCTTTGAATACAGAAAGAGGATCGGGACATTTGAAGTCGGATTACCCGGTGAAGGATTAATAATAAAGCGTGTTATAAGTGGATTAAATGGCAATGAGAATGGTCCTCCTGATGAAATGTATGTTTACAGACCGGGGGGAACAACTACCGTAAATGGTACAATATCCAATGCCTCATTTGGCAGCGATGTAGGCAGGACTCAATTTAATGATGCAACTAATCCGGCAGCTTTTCTCAGTAACGAAGCTGCCAGCGGGGTGTCGGTTTCAGCTGTTGGTACTGCAGGTAACACAATTACGTTTACTATCCTTAATGAACTACCACCTATCTGGACGGGCAATGTCTCCAACAACTGGCATGAACCCGGAAACTGGCAGATAAGCAGAGTTCCGACCACAGATGATGATGTACAAATTCCGGCAAGTACTCCAAGGCTGCCGGTTATCTCGCATGCCAATGCCTATTGCCGTAATCTGGAAGTCCAGTCCGGAAGTATGCTTTCCATCCAGGGATACGGTCTGAGAGTATCACAAAATGCCAATATTGCCGGAGCACTCAATATTACATATTCAGGTACGATAGTTGAAGTAAATAGTGATATTACCTTTACCGGGACCAGCACTTTAAGTATCGGTAGCGGAGCAAATCTCACGGTAAAGGGTGATTTAATTACTACAAACGGAATGGGGATGAGCAATTCAACCGGGACTGTAACCTTCAGCGGGACAGGAAATTCACACTTTTCACTTGACGCGACAAATTTTATGGTTAATAATCTGGTTGTATCCAAGACCAATGCCTATCTGATGCTGACAGCATCAAGCAATAAAGATTTTACTATAAACGGCAATCTGACGGTAAACAGCACCTCAACCTTCAGAGTAAACAGCTATATCAACCAGTTAAGCCTCAAAGGCAATTTATCCGGAAGCGGAATAACCGCCATAGACACCGGTACTTTGAAACTGACAGGCACTGCTCCAAGTATCAATGTCGGTGTAGATGGTTATGTGAAGAACCTGACGATAAATACTTCCGGTAATGTATATCTGGCTAATAACATTGAAATCAGAGGCAATCTATTAATTACAACCGGAGCTTTAGCCTGTATCAACTATGCTATTCATATTGAAGGTAACTGGGGAAATAGCAAGGGACCGACTGGATTTTTCGAAGGAACCGGAGCTGTATATTTTGAGGGAACAACAGACCAGACATGTACAACAGAGGACTTTTATCGCATAGTAATGAATAAACCTTCAGGGAATTTGAAACTGATGACCGGTACAACCGTAACCTGCCAGTTTTATGACTGGGCTTCGGGAACAATAAAATTAACCGGAGGCAGTCTTGATATTGCAGAGGTACAGGATACAAGTATACAGGGCAGTTATATTATCAGTAGTGGTTTTTTGACCTTTAATCAGGATGCTGCTGCTTCGGTTGATTTGAATGCCAGCTTCACGATTACAGGTGGTTTCGTTACTATCAAAGGTGGAGATGGTCATAGTGACTGGGCTGCAAACAATGATATTAATATAACTATGGGCGGTGGTACTTTTAAGTTTGAGGGCATATCTGTGCATATCGCGAATACAGGACATGGTGTGACAGATAATATAACCAGCGGAAAAATTGAAGTCAGCGGGGATTTTCTGGTTGATACAGCAGGTTTTACTCCCTCCGGCGGATCGATTCTAATGAATAACTGGGGCTCTAATACTCTGCATTGTGTGGCAAACAGTCATCTTTACATTGTGGAAATTGATAAACATGCTATTACCCGCAATCAGGAACCCACAAGGCTCAATCAGATTACCGTAAACAGCGATACGCAAATCAATGGCAAGCTGACAATTACTGACGGTCTGCTCAATATCTCCTCCTGCACTCTTGGTGTGGCTGGAGATATGGATATCAAGGGAAGCCTGCAAATGGACGCTGCCAACGAAATCCTCAATGTGGATGGAGCTATCAGATGGTATGCCAATTCAACATCGAATGTCACAGATGGAGAAATTCACTTAAATGGAAACTGGACCTTTGACAGCGGAACTGAAGCAGCTTTGGGAGCAGGCAATGTTGTTTACTTCGAAAGCAGCGGGTCAGATTATTTATACTGTTCTGAAAGCAATGCAGCCTTGGGCAGCGTAGTTATTAATAAATCAGGTGGTTCGCTTGTTACCTCATTCAATGGCGGAACATATAATATTATCGGAACACTCACCATCCAGAGCGGTTCATTTGAATCAGCATCCGGAATTTTAAACTTTGATGATATCACAACCGTGAATAATTCTGCAACACTAAAAATAGGTACAGGCGCAAGCTCAACTGTCGAGGCCAGATTTTATAACTTAACAGTGACCGGTATTTTTAATCAAAGTGGCGGGACAACCATTGTTGAGAACAACTTTATCTTAAACTCAACAGGTACTTTGAACATAAATAACGGCATTTTCCTTCTCAGCAAATCCTATACCGGTACTTACGTTAGTCTGGGCGGCGTTACAACGATCAATAACGGTGTATTCCAAATCACAGAAAACGGAATGCAGTTCGGAGCAGCTTCTGATTTTGTTATTAATGGCGGAACAGTTAAAGTAGGCTGGGGTATCAGAGCCAACACAGTGGGAGGATTCCATCAAACTCATGGAACCATTGAACTGATCGGTACTCGTGGAGCGCCCATTGAAATAGCTTCGGGTAATTATTTCTACGACCTGAAAATCAACAAAAGCTCAACCTCCGCTGTATGTTATTTAGCGGGAGATACAAAGGTTAATCATAGCCTGATAGTTAACGGCGGTCAGCTTGATGTATCACATCATACACTTGATGTTGGCTATGATGTCACAATCTCAGGAACAGGGAAGCTGCTATGCGCTAATTCAGATGATTTGATGAAAGTAGGGAAAAGCTGGAACAACCAAAGAGGAACAGCTTATTTTACTGAGGGAGCAGGCAGTGTCCAATTCTATTCTGATAGCGAAGGATTTCTAAGTTCGGATGAAAGTTTTAATAACCTTACCGTCAATAAGACTGATTATTCCCTCTGGATTTCTGAGGGAAAGACAATTACAGCAACAGGTAACGTATTGTTATCAGCAGGAATCTTTATTCTCACACCCCAAAGCACACTGAATATAACAGGGAACCTGACAGTTTCAGCTTCCACAAAGCTGCTCTGCAGTGAAAGCGCTAACACAAGAACTGTCTCAGTAACCGGTAATGTAGTAATTAATACAGGTGGTGAAATCGACCTCAACAGCAACAGCTATTTTACCAATACAGGAACTCTGACCTTAGACGGCACTCTGAGAGTGGAAGGCAGCAGCTATCTGTTACACGGCATTTTAACTACATTTCGGACTTCATCACTCTACATCAGTGGTGGTAGCTTTATCTGTGATGCTCCTGCCACTCAAATATATTTGGATTTCCAGGGTTCATTAACCCTTAGCTCCGGCTTATTAGAATCTACCAATATCGGTATTCAGTTTCTAGAAATTGCTGTAAATACCGTATCCGGGGGAATTATCAGAACTAAGGGGTATCTTATAGCACTTCATGCAAATACCTTCCAGCCTACCGGAGGCACAATTGAATACACCGGCACAGATATAAATGGCATAAACTTATTCAGTACCAACTGGGTATATAATCTGCGTATTAATGCTCCGGGGGGGGCTTTAACAATTAATAGTGACCTGACAGTCAAACATGATGTCATTATTGATAGTGGTACTCTCAGTTTATCGTCCCATGCTATGGATATTGCCGGAAGCTGGACCAATAACGTGGGTGATGCCGGATTTTACGGACCAGGCAGCACAGTAACTTTCTCAGGTAATGCAGCAGCATCTATCCTGACTGATGAGAAATTTGCCTCAGTCTTTATCAATAAAAGCACTACCTATCCCAATTGCCTGACTATTGCAGAGAATAAAACTGTCAGATGCACTGGCAACCTGACCATCCAGCAGGGAGTTCTGAAGCTTGGAAACGGCGCAGTGCTTGATGCGGATACCAATATTTCCATATCTCCGGGAGCAGGTTTGCATGCTTCAGGTGATGCAGCCCAGACTGAAGTGAAGATTGGCAGTCATCTGCTGGACAGCAATACTTCTGTCACAGCTTCAACCGGCTTTTATGCAGGCAACCTCTGCCTGGTTACCTTTGACGGTACACTTGAACAAACTATTTCCACAGGCGTAACAAGCCTGTCTCTATACAAATTAACTGTGAATAAGGCTTCCGGTAATTTCAAACCATATTGCAATTTGTATGTTGCCAATGACTTTACTCTTAATGGCGGAACCTTGGCATATAGCGGTAGTGAGCTTACACATCATTTCTCCGGCAACTTCTATATCCAGAATACAGGTTTATGGAGCGATGCTCAGGATAATATCATCCTGGAAGGATACAACAATTCCAATTTATATGTCTCCGGCCTGCTCACATGTAAAACTCTGACCATAAATAAAACTGCTGTTGAGCAGAATCCGGCTCTACCGTATGTCTATCTCACCAATCAGCTTGAGCTTGATGTGCAGTCTTTTACCATTGATAACGGTCATCTGGACACAGCCGGATACATTCTCAAATGCGATGGCAATCTGACTATCAATGATAATGCTGACCTGCTGGCAAACGGCAATACTGACCTGATGTTCTATCCCGGCAGTATTATCAACGTCAATTCAGGTGGATTGTTATCAGTATTGGGAGTTTCTGGCAATGAGATTCTTGTCTCAAGATATACAGGTTCAACCGGAACCTATACTCTGAATATCAACAGCGGTGGTACAATCGCAGCCAAATATACTATCTTCGAATACATCTCAAGTACAGGGTTAAACGTTAAGTCAGGTGCTTTAGTCGATGCAATTAACAGCTTTAATAACTGCACCTTCCGAAACGGTACTTCAGCGGGAACGCTTCTGACCGTTAATAACAATCAGAATATCAGGATAAATGCAGCTAATTTCCCCACCAATACCTGGGGAGGATTGAAGAATGTAGCCAAGACCCAAAATAGTGGCAGCATTGCCTTTACCAATGAAACCGGTGCCTTTGCCGGAACACCTTATGAAAATGATGCTTATGCCAGGATAAACTGGTCCGGTGATGTTCCGCAGATATATGTTACAGCCGACTCACTGATATATGGCGATGTAACTATGGGAGCATATGCCAGCCAATACTTTATGATTATGAATACCGGAACTGCAACCTTAACCGGAGACATAACAGCTCCGGCAGGCTTTTATGTATTACCTTTTGGCAGAAACAACATTGATTTTTCAATAAATGCCGGAAGCTCCAAGACTTTTGAAGTGCGTTTTCAACCCACAAGTCCGGTTAGCTACAGTGGAAATCTGGTTATCAATCACAACGCAGCAGGTGCTGCAGAAACTATACTGCTGAGGGGACAAGGAGTAGGGCCACAAATTACCTGTACTCCGGAAATGTACAGATGGGATTTGATATCAGGAAATAATGCATCTGCCACTCTGACCATAGGCAATACGGGTAATAGAGAGCTTTATTATTATGCTGTTGTATCAGATTCTTCCTGGTTCAAAATTGATAACAAAGCAGCTCTGTCTGATACAATACAGGTGTCAGAACCCAATCAGGAGCATAGCATAACAGTTAATACAAGCGGCTTAAGCTCCGGCTGGCACATGGGCAATATCACAATCTATTCCAATGACCAGATGAATTCCATGAAATATATCTCGGTCAATGTTGTAATCGGGATACCGGCTATGACGATGTATGACAGTCTGCTTGCCTTTGGACAGCTTTTCCTTGGTACTCAAACCACCCGTTCATTCAGTATTCAAAATACCGGAACAATCAGATTAACCGGAACGATTACTACACCACCGGGATTTAGTGTGGCAACGGATTCCCTGCCTCCCATGCCGGCTCCCGGAGACAGAAATTCCCTTAACTTTATGATTGAAACTATGATGTCCAAAACCTTTGATGTCACCTTTGCTCCGACAGAAGCAAAATACTATAATGATAAGCTGATAATCAGTTCAAATACAGAAGTCCCCGATACTCTTGCCTTAACAGGATATGGGATTTATTCCCCGGTTGTAACCACATCAGCCGTGACTGATATCGGTCCCCAGAGCGCTACATGTGGTGGGAACGTCACATCTGACGGCGGAATGACCATCACTTACCGAGGCATCTGCTGGGACGAAGAGCCGGAGCCTGATATAGATAATGACAGCTTTGTTTATGTGAGCGGAACAACCGGTGTATTCAGCGACGAAATAACATTACTGCCGGGTACGCATTATTATTTGAGAGCTTTTGCCCAGAATACGGTGGGCAGGACCTATGGCAATGAAGTCGAATTTACTACTCTATCTCCTCAGTTAATTGTATCAACAGATACAATTCCATCATTTGGAGGCATCCCTACCGGAAGTAATTCATTTCCACGGAGCTTTACTATATCGGGGACAAATCTGGTGGATTTCGTTATGATTTCTATCGGCAGTGAATGCTTCCAACTTTCAGAAGCACCCTCAGGAGGAGATGAGACCTGGACACCGTCAATAACGCTGTACCCGGAAGATGGTACTCTGTCATGCTCAACTGTATATGTCCGATTCTCTCCAGTGATAGAAGGTGTTTTTTCCGGCTTAATAACACCACTATCAGTAGCAGCCAATGGCTGTGATATATATGTCTCAGGCTCAGGAGTTATACTGCCATCTGTGATAACCGGGAACATTATCGACACAACTCAGATATCTGCCACGGGCTCAGGTATGTTTACCAGCGACGGATATGACGTTAGTGCCATCTGTGGTCTGTGCTGGAGCACATCTCCAGACCCAACGGTATCTGATGCTCATACTAATGAAGGATATCATTCCGGATATTTCTCCAGCCTGCTATCAGGATTGGAAACTAATACAACCTACTACGTCCGGGCTTATGCTCAGAATGCTGCCGGTATCTGTTATGGAGATAATGTATCTTTCCAAACTCAGGGCAACCCAACAATTAATGTGTCCGAAACAAGTTTGCCGTTATTTGATAACGTAGTCATTGGCCAAATTTCTGTACTTGATTCTTTGGTGTTTTCTGCTTCTCAACTGTATGGAACTCTAAATATCAAATCAGATGCACATTTTGAAATGGAAATTATCTATCAGGGCAGGAATATCAGGAGCTTCGCAGACTCTATCGCAGTAGATCCTATTGATGGCAATATTGCCGAATCTCAGCTGGCAATCAGATTTATTCCAGCTTCAGAAGGAACAGATACGGGGTATTTAACATTTAGCAGCACAGGAGCAGACACAGTTAGAGTAGCCATAAGCGGAAATGGGATTGATTATCCTGAAATAACAACTGCTGCAGTTACAGATACTACAATTAATTCCGCAAGCTGTGGAGGCAGCCTAATATCAGCCGGATTTGATCAAATCAGTGCTTGCGGTATTTGCTGGAGTACAGCTGCAGAACCAACAATCAATGATGCTCATGCTGACGCTAATCCAGTGGAAGAAGAATTCACCCTTCCTATCAACCAGTTGTTCTCCCATACAACCTATTTTGTCAGAGCTTATGCCCAGAATGATGCAGGTATTGCCTATGGCAATGAAGTGAGCTTCACAACTTTAGGCAATCCAATAATTGGTGTTTCTAAAGGTTCAATAGCTTATTTTGGCAATATCGTTGCCGGTTATTACTCCGAGGTTGATTCTTTTGCAGTTTATGCCACTGAACTGACAGATAGCCTTATTCTGACTGCACCAGAATGGTATCAATTGTCACTTTCCGGAGAAAACGGGTCATTTAGTGAGATGTTAACTATAACTGCTGATGATGGTTTAGTGGTTTCAACTCCTGTCTATGTACGCTTTGCTCCCGGTGTAGGTGGTATTTTTGAAGATAGTGTAGAGGTCTCCAGTCCCGGAGCAGATATTAGTAAAATCGGTGTCAGAGGCAATGGTGTGGTCTTTCCCGTACTTTCGACTTTATCGGCTACTAATATCAATACAAATTCTGCCCTTAGTGGAGGAAATATCACTTCAGTGGGCTACGATAACATTATTTCCTGTGGTATTTGCTGGAATACAACCGGTTCTCCAACTGTCGCTGACAGTCTGACTAATGAAGGTTCAACGTTTGGGATTTATACAAGCAGTTTAAATAACTTGTCTCCTGGAACTCAATACTATCTAAGAGCGTATGCTGAAAATATGGCAGGAATTGCTTATGGTAATGAAATTGAGCTCCAAACCCAAGTCTCTGCACTTGATACGCCACTAAACGTCAGAATAAACTTAATCAATGGAGAAATTGTTTTGTCCTGGTTTGAAGTCAAAGGTGCCAACCATTATAAAATCTATAAATCACAAGAACCCTATCCGGCTGAATGGGGCTCTCCGACTGCTTCTGTTACTGAAACAACCTGGACTGAAACTCAAAATCCTTTGACGCCATGGAGTTTTTATCGAATAATAGCCAGCAGTGAATAGCAGAAGTTAAATAAAATCATTTGACAATTAACCTCTGGTTATTAATAACTAAATTGATAATTATATGTGAAAAAGGAGATTGGTATGTTTGTACCTTTGTTAATTGCAGTTGCTGATTCGGTAAACAAGATAATACCTGTGGAAGTAGTAAAACCGAGTTTTTGGGTTAAAGCTTTACCCGTTGTCAAGATATGGGGTCTAAAGTTTGTGGCAGCGTTGCTTATATTCATTGTTGGTAAGTGGATTGCCAAGATGATAGGTAAATTCGTTCATAAAGCCATGATAACGTCTAAAACTGATGAAACTCTGGCTACTTTTATCAGCAACATCACTTATTTTCTACTTTTAATTTTCGTAGTGATTGCCGCTATCAGTAAGCTGGGAGTACAGACCACTTCGTTTGTGGCAATCATTGCAGCGTCAGGATTAGCTATTGGACTGGCTTTGCAGGGTTCACTGGCAAATTTTGCTGCCGGAGTGATGCTGATATTAAATCATCCATTTAAAATGGGAGATAATATTACTACAGCCGGACAGACAGGCAGAGTGCATGAGATTCAGATGTTTTCTACTGTGCTCACAGACCCTGATGGCAGAGCTATAATCATACCTAATGCCAAGATAATGGGTGATATTATCATCAACTTTGAAGGTGTACCAAAACATCTTTAGGATGGGACAGATTATTCCTTTGCTGTAAATGAGATAGTTTGTTTCTTGCCTTCGCGGAAGATATCAAAGGTTACTTCATCATCCACCATGACATCTGCCACGGCAAGTCTGATATCATTACCGGAAAGAATGGCTGTGCCATTCACTTTGGTTATAACGTCACTATTACGAAGTCCCGCTTTATATGCGGGGCTTTTGGTATCAAGCTCAACAACGATAACGCCGGATTGTGCTTCCAGATTGAGATAGCTTGCCAATTCTTTATTGACGTCCTGCACTTTAAAACTGAAATTCACCGGGCGAATTTTACCCTTGGAAGTGAGTTCTGAGGCAATTTTCTTTACTCTGTCAATGGGCAGAGCAAAACCTATACCGATACTGCCACCGCTTTCTGACATAATAAATGTGTTGATTCCGATAACTTCACCATTGATATTAACCAGCGGACCGCCTGAATTTCCTTGATTGATAGCTGCATCAGTCTGAATCATATCTTTATAAATCTTGCCATCCTGGCGTTGTCCAAAATTGCGTTTTACTGCTGAAATCACACCTACAGCCACACTGGGCTTGGTATCATTCATCAGGAAGCCGTAGGGATTACCCAAAGCGACTGCCCATTCACCGATAATCAGGTCTTTACTGGTACCCAGTTTTGCATAGGGCAATTTACTGCCGCTTATCTTTAAAACAGCTATGTCGCTGCTTTCATCAATCCCAAGTATTTTGGCATCAAATTCACGGGCATCAGGCAATACAACCTTGATTTGAGTTGCTCCGCTAACCACATGAGCGTTGGTAATGATATGTCCGTCTTCATCATAGATTATGCCACTACCCAGAGATTGCACCTGTCTCTGCATCGGTGTTCCGCCAAAGAAATCTCCAAAGGGCCAGCCAAATCCGTTAAAACCACCCCGGACTACTTCTGTTTTGATGACATTGACTGAAACCACTGCCGGTTCCACAGCTTCCACAGTTTGAGTAATTGCATTTTCACGGGAAGCAGTCAGTTCATTATTAGCATTTTGACGTTGTTCTTTTTTGGAAAAAAAGTTGTCTTTACCAAACAGCGATCCATTGGCACTATTGATTAAAACAAGACTAATTCCTGCATTCAACAGCAGGATAACAATAACGAGGACAAACAGATTGGGTCTTTGCATTCATTCACCTCAGAATTATATTATTATTGCACTAAAATTTTTTATTACTTTTTCAACTGCCTCTACGTCTACCTTAGTATCAAAACAAGGTCCGTAAGGTCTTTCATTCAGGATTGCATAAACAGGATAATTCCAGCTTTCACGCACTCCATCAGTTAAATCGCGGTGGCAGGCTATGGCAATTATTGCATCCGGCCGTATTTCATGCACGATTTTGCGTGCCAAAGTACCGCCATTGGCTATCCCAATGTGAACCCCATATTTTTTGCCAAGGTCTTTCAGATTGCAGATATCGCATTCTCCGCAATCAGCACAATCAGCAATATCTCGTGTAACTCTTATCTTGCAATCGTGATACTGCAGGCAATGGGGTAATATCATAAGCAGCCGGATTTGTTTTCTATGCTGCAGATTGGGAAAGAATAACCGGTTCTGGAAAGATAGAAAGGAATTCTGCAAATCTGCTTTATTCATGCGAAAAAGCCAGCCGCCAAGTCTGCCCAAAGGATAATAAACAAAGAAAAGTAACCACTTTAGAGGGTAAAACACCTTGCCTAAAGACAGGGCAAAACTCTCAAACGCCAGAATAACCACCCAGATAATATTCAGACATAAGATTAACAACGTCAAAACATCAAGCCCAAATCTGTCAAACAGTGAAGAAAAGATATGAGTCTTTGCTTTTAAAGTAATTGTTATAAATATGCCGATAATAATGATCAGGATAGCGCTGATAGTTAACGGAAAAAGACTTTCTGACTTAGTTTTACTGTTTTTGGTCATTTGTTCCAAATAATTCTCCGGGCACAATTCTGCTACCCAATTGATAAGCCCAGGCAGACATTACTTTCTTTCCTGAAGGCTGAACTGTCTTTATCAAAAGCTGTTTGTCCTGTGCCTGAACCGTAAAACCGCTATTCTTATGCAAAGCGGTTACACTGCCGCAAGGCATGGAGCTTTGACTTTCAATAACTTCCACTTCCAGAATTTTAAGCTGTTGACCACGGAAATATGTATAAGCTCCCGGGGTTAAAGACATTGCTCTGATTTGATTACAAATTGCTGATACAGGTTGTTGCCAGTCAAGCAGACCATCTTCTTTTTCAAGTTTACGGCAATATGTAGCCTGAGATTCGTCCTGAACTTCAGGCTGCCATGGGTTTTGAGACCAGTCTGTAAGAAACTCCAGCAATAGCTTTGAGCCTATATATGCCAATCTCTCTGCCAGATCAGTTGCATTCTCACCGGGAAAGATAAAGTATGGCTTTTTAAGGTAGACAGGACCTGCGTCCATTCTGGCTGATAGCTGAAAAATAGTAATCCCGGTCTGAACCATACCATTAAGCAAAGCAAAAGGAATGGGAGCTGCGCCTCGTAATTGCGGTAATAATGAAGGATGCAGGTTGATAGCTCCATAAGCAGCTGATTGCCTGACTGCTTTTTTAAGCTTTGAGCCATAAGCAACAGTAATCAGCAGATCAGGCTTGAGTTCCTGAATCATTTTAATAGATTGTGGAGAATTGATGTCCTCAGGCTGAAACAAGGGTAAATTGTGCTCCAAAGCCAGTTCTTTCACAGGAGTAGGCTGTAATTGCAGATTACGTCCTGATGGTCTGTCCGGCTGAGTAATTACAGCAACAGGCTTAAAACTGTCTGAATCGATTAAACGCTTCAGAGCAGGTACTGAAAAAGATGGGCTTCCTAAAAAGATAATCCGGTTAAAAGCAATCATCCTATCTTTTTGGTGTGGTCTTCAAAAACTTCGTCCCTGATATTCTGACCATTAACAGAAGTGCTCAACAGAACTTTTAGCTTACGTTTAATCTTAATCAGAGATAACTTACTGAGCTTATCTATAAAAAGAATCCCGTTGAGATGGTCATTTTCATGTTGAATAACGACAGCTTTAATACCTTCCGCTTCCTCATAGTGCTCAATACCCGAAGTGTCAAAATATGTGTACTTGATTTTATTGAATCTCTTTACTTTAGCAAAGATATCGGGAACACTGATACATCCTTCTTCTGCTTCATACTCTCCATCGCCGGAGAGTATTACAGGATTAATCATTACAATCGGATAGGGCTCTGTATCTTCTTTACTCCATTCTGTGTCAATTACGAATACTCTTTGATTGTGACCTACCTGATTTGCAGCTAAACCTAAGCCGTCACGGTTGTACATTGTATAGGTCAGGTCTCTGACAAACCTGTGCAGCTTATCATCAAAGATTTGAACAGGTAAAGCTTTAACCCTGAGCATAACATCGCCATATATTCTTATAGGCAATAATTCAGGTAAATTACTCATGTACAAAATCCCCTTTTTGTCAAAACACTTACATGATTAAGATATTAACCGGAGATACCTAGTTTGCCACCGGTTTGTCTTCTTTGTTCAAGACTGTTACAATTGCAGATTTCTGGAATTCCACACGGATATGATTAGTATCATCAATTTCAAGAACAACGATGTTCTTATCTGGTTTTATCGATGTTATTTTTCCAATGATACCACCATTGGTCAAAACCCAGTCATTGACCTTAACATTGTCCAGCATCACTTGCATTTCTTTCTGCTTTTTGCTTTGAGGACGAATCATAAAGAACCACATTACAACAAAGATTAGGATGAAGGGCAAAAAAGACAATAAAGGATTGCCCTGTGCTTGTCCCTGAGCTGCCTGTGGGCTTTGAGCCATTGCTAAGATTGTGTTTATCATATTTATCTCCTATTTGTTTAATTTAGTATATAAAGAATTTGGGATATATGCGTATCAAGGCTTGCATAAACAGATTAGTAAAGATTGCTGCTAATACATCATCTGTCATAACTCCCCAGCCACCTTTGAGTTTTTGTATCATTTTTATCGGTTGTGGCTTGGCAATATCAAATACTCTGAAAATAGCAAATGCATATACTCCCATCAGAATCGATTTAGGCAAGAATAGTACGCAAATAAAGTATGCTACAAATTCATCAAGTATTATACTGCCTGCATCATGACCAAGTTTTAGTTCCGCTTTCTGGGTAAGATATACGCCCAGAAAGTACATTGCTATGATTCCGGCAATAAAGAATCCTGCCATTGGAAATACACTCAGCCATAAATCAGGAATGTAAAGATAGACCAATGCTGCCGCTAGAGTACCAAACGTGCCCGGCATAAACGGTATATAACCAATTCCCAGCAAAGTACTCAGAATAGTAAAAATGTCTTGTTTCTGCCTGATGGGAGTTTCGCTCAAAGCAATATCTCTACGTGATTCTCTTTTCTGAGCTGACCAATCCAGTTTTCATAGACTTGCATCTGCTTCTGGCGGGTAATAATTTCCTTAATCTGTGTGCGGACTTCTTCGAAACTAAACAACCGGCTGGGTACTTCACTTAACTTGGAAAACAGATACATCATACCTTCATTTTCCAAAACTTCTGATATACCGCCCACCTTTAAAGTTTTTAACACAGGTGCAAATAATTCCGGAAAATCATTTTCTCCATATTCTCCAATACTGCCGCCGTCTTTGGCTGATGCTTCATCCATCGACCACTTTGTGGCTAATTCAGTAAAACCGGTCCCTGCCAAAAACTGTTGTCTTATATTTTCCATGACTTGTTTTTCTGCAATTGAATCAGCGCCGGAAGGTTGTACAAGCCGTAAAATATGACTTACTCTGATTTCTTCGTTACGCTTTTCTTCCAGCTTTATCAAGTGATAACCGTACTGTGTTTTCACAATATCACTCACTTCACCCACTTTCAAGGCAAAGGCTGCATCATCAAAAGCTTTGACCATCATACCTCTGGAAAAGAAACCCAGGTCTCCACCTTTTTCTGCACTGGGACATTGACTATCTGACTTTGCCAGACTGGCAAAATCCTCTCCGGCTTTCAATCTTGCCTGAATTGATTTGATAGCATCCAGTTGAGCTTTATCAGTTGCTTCGCTGGCTTGCATGGTGCGCAGTATCATACCAATATTCCAGGTTATCGGCTTGACAGCGAGTGTATCTTTATTGGCATTATAAAAGTCCTGCATTTCCTTATCAGAAATCATCACCTTAATGGCAATCTGTTTCTGATAGAATTGCTGGGTCAGAGCCTGTTCAGTCATTGTATCAACAAAATACTTCATCAGGTCGCTATTAGTAAGCTTCATCTTTCTCAGCTCACGTACAAACTCTTCTTCAGAACCAAACTTAGCTTTTATCTGTTTGATTTGCTTCTCAGCAGCAGTCTTGATCTTGCCTTCATCAACAGTGTAATTGAGCTCTTTGGCTTTCTGGATGATCAGCCTGCTTTCTATCATTTGTGCCAGGACAGCGCTTTCGTTCATATCATCAGTATACATCTTAGCGCTTTTCATCTGGTTTATCTGTTTTACCAGGTCACTTAGCAAAATTATATCATTGCCAACCCTGGCGATTATTTTATCAACTACTTCAGCTTGTATCAGCGTCAGCATTACAAGCAGTAATGCAATCAGAACAGTTCGTTTCATACTATAATTTCCCTTTATTAAATCATCAGATATACATCTGATTTACTCTTTAAGTCTTTTAACAGGTCATCATAAACCTGCTTACGTCTTTCACTGAGAATTCTTCTGCGGATTTCATCTTTCATACTTTCAAAGCCGCTTTCATTGGTTCCTGTTTCCTCTGAAAGATACCTAAGCAGATAATATCCATTGTTTTTTTGCAGACTTGTAATCTCCAAAGCTTTTAAATTGCGCACAGCCAGCCAAAAAGTACTGTCTGCATCCTCAGAAGACACTAGTCCCATATAACCGCCGGTTTTACCAAGTTCTTCCTGAGAATAGACTTTTGCCGCATCTTCAAACTTCATTCCATTCTGGATTTCCAGTTTAACTCTGTTCATCTGAGTAAAATCGGTCAGATAAATCCGCTGCACTTTATAATTCATCATCGGCTTATTAAAATCACCCTGATGAATACGGTAATAATTAAACAAATCCTCTTCACTTATCTTTTCTGCTGCCAGTTGTGATGAGATGAGCGCATTGCCCAATAACTTCTGTTCAGCATACTTAATTTTATTCTTTACCTGTTTATTTTTTCCTAGTCCTTGCTTCTCTGCCTCTTTTGCTAAAAGAATCAGATTTACCCACTGCTGCACATACTCTTTCTTCTGTTCAGAAGTGAGCGCTTTCCATTCCGCATCTGAGAAATTAGCCTTAAACTCTTCCATAGTCAGCTTTTCTTTATCAACCTGCGCAATAACAACTCCTCCTTTTTCAAACAAAGAGCAAGCCATCAGCGAGAATAAGAGCACAAGTGACAACATCAGATACTTCATATACAATTACTTCTTCAATTTCCCTTTAAATATGGTGGTGTATAAGCAATTTTTACATAAGGTTTTTTACCTGCAGGGGCGTTGCTAAAATGCCAGAATTCCAGACTACCATAATTTTGCATTTCCTGAGTGGACTTGATTACTATTCCATTTTTGGAAATATCGCCTGATGTATAAGCCTGAATGATGGCAGTAATATCAATCCTGACAGAATCCTTATCCACAATAGTTCCCGTTGATAAGGTGCGTGATATTGTCTCAAGATTGGTATCTGTCAGAGCAACAGGACTTACCAGTGTATCCATCTTTACATGATAGGGAAAGAAGAAACACTTCGCGGTTGAATAGTACGGATTATTTTTAACATATAAGACCAATTCAGCTTTGTTGATAGTCATCCTCTTCAGGTCTGCAGCATCCAGAGGACTGTTATTCTCATCTTTGAAGAGATTATCATTAAGACCAAATCTAAAGAACATTCTTTGCGGTAAAGTATTTTTCAGCTTCCAGGTATTGTCAGTTAATTCCGTTTGAGTACCTGTAACTCTGTAACTGTCTAAAGCAGGACGCTGTTTATATTCCAGAGTATCGGTATCCCCATGAATCTGATATTTGAAATTGAGTAACGCACCACTGGCAATCTCATCGGATTTGAGCTCGACCCATCCACCGTTTAATGCTTTAATTACCAGATTAAATCCTGTAACGTCATCTGTCTTCCAGTTTTCTATCACAGAGATTGGCACATTAATTGTCAGAGTGTCTCCGGCTGTCTGGACTGTGTCCGGGATAGTGATATCTCCAATATTAATGGGAGTTATATTGGCATCCAGAATATTGGAAGTGGAATCCGCTGCCCAGTTTTGAGTCAGCTTATAAAAAGACAGGACCAGAGGAGTTCTACCCAGCGGTGATCTGCGTGATGCCACCAGTTTCAAGGTAGGCTGCTCTATCACAGTCATTGTATCAGGCTCAGCCAAACCTGTAAATCTAATCACAGCTATAGCTGATACTCCGTTATCCACACCTGCCAGCAAATGCTGCTCATAACCCGATACTTTACCTTCATTGGTATAAGAATAACCCATGCTAAAGCTGGAATCGATTGCCATGATTGGCTTCACATTTGACCAATTGTCTCCTGTCAGGTTGTTACGTTTAGTACAGGCTGTTAACAATAACAAAGTAATTAACAGCAGACTTAGTAACACAGGTAGCTTTTTCATAATCATATATAATAATCCTTTATATTAACTTATTAGAATACAGTAGTAACAGTAGGGGCTGTGTATATGAGGATAACTCATTTTTTACCAGGTTAAACATCGTTATGACCTACTTTTATCTCTTAAAATTCCATGTGGACAATATGTGTATAACTTATTCAAGGTCGATTGTTTGTCCACAACAAAATTAGGATAAACTCTCATTTGATGGTTATTCACAGCTATCCACATAAATCTGTCCCCACCTGTGTATAACCTTGAGCAAGATGAGCCAACCACTTGACATTTAAACATGTATGTATCTATCCTCTGATTTGCTTGATGAGTCTTTCAATGTGACTTCTGAATTCCAAATCTTCACTGAATTGGTTCTCTATCATTTTTTTGGCGTGAAGCACTGTTGTATGGTCTTTACGCTTAAAATACTCGGCTATTTCCTTTAAGGAAAGCGAGGGAATTAAAAGATTGGCAAGATACATGGCAACCTGCCTGGGAAAAGAGATATGCTGCTTTCTGGTTTTATCCACCAGTTGCGGAATAGTCAGACCATAAGCCATACACACCTGCTGAGTGATATTATCCAAAGTAATATCCTTGCGAATCTCAGATATCATATCAGCCAGAATGTCTTTTGCCAGTTCAGGAGTAATCTGTTCAGGTTTGAGCTTATTATAAGAAGAATATGCCAGAATCCTGATGAGAGAACCTTCCAGAGCTCTTACACTGCTGGTAATATTATCTGCTATGAAATTGATGATTTCATCGTTCAGAATAGTCTTTTCCGGTTCTGCTTTTTTCTTTAATATTGCTACCCGCGTTTCAAAATCAGGATTCTTTAAATCTGCCAAAAGTCCGCTTTCAAACCTGGTAACCAGCCTGTTTTCCAAATCAGGGATATCTTTGGGTGGACGGTCAGAAGTGAGCACTATCTGTTTTTTCTTTTCAAATAATGCATTAAAGGTATGAAAAAACTCTTCCTGAGTTCCTTCTTTCCTGGACAGAAAATGCACATCATCAACCAAAAGCAGATCAACTTTGCGGAATTTATTCCTGAATTCGCTCATCCTGTTTGCTCTGATAGAATCAATCATTTCATTGGTAAATTCTTCTGATGTTGTATAATAGATATTGTAATTACGTCCGTTTTTGACTACATAATTTCCGATTGCCTGCATCAGATGCGTCTTGCCCATCCCTGATTCACCATAGATAAACAACGGATTATAATTACTGCCGGGCTGTTCTGCCACGTTAATGGCAGCAGAATAGGCAAAATTATTGTTCTTACCTATGACAAACTGATCAAAGCTATAGCGTTCGTTCAGGTTTTTATTGGTCATTACACCGTTATTATGCTCTTCACTTTTCCGCTTTGGTTCTTTACCGGAGCGGTTCTTCTGGGGAATGAACTGCACCTCATACTTCTTTTTATAGAGAGCATAGGATATTTCAGATAACACATCAGTGTAGTTCTGATTCAGATACTTTGCCGTAAAAGGCGTTCCCACCTGTATTGTCAGCGTGGTATCCGTCAAATCCACCAAACGTGTATCTGAAAACCAGGTTCTGAAAGTATTAGGTTTTATGTTCTCTTCTAATTTGTCTAAAATATTCTGCCAAATATCTTGATCCATACACTCGTTTCCTATCATTTATCAGTGATTTATCCACAAACCGTTTTGTATAGGCATTTCAGCCACACAACCCATCGTAACTCATTGAATTATATACTATCTGCAAGAGCAGTATTTTCAGCCATGTCTTCCGGAGCATCAAAGTTATCCACAAGTTATCCACATACTTTTCAACAGCCTTGCCCTGTCAACTCCAATGTCGCGTCTCTACTCTTTTCTCTCACTTCTATTAACTATCGCATAGATTTTAAATTCTAATCTATTTGTCAAGCAGTGATAAATGCCGGATTTCTCTGTTGCATTTTTGCAACACAAGCGATTAATTTAAGCTAAATATAGAGTTATACACACATGTGGAAAACAGGTGTATAAGATAAACAGTGACGTAATTTACTGTAAGATATGTTTTAAACGTTTATCAATTTATCTGCATAATTTATTTTGTTGGCGTTTCCCCATAATCAAACATTCAGCAAACTCTTTCATATCTCTTTCATTCATCATTAATCTTTCTTTAAGTGAACTTAGATTGTGCATAATATACGTGGGTGCTGCGCCTGTGCTGCTCCATTGATTCGCCTATGTTCATTTGGGAGTCATTTGGGTGTCATGGGGGTGTCATACGGGTGTCTTAAGGGCAAGCTAAGTTCACTGAAAGATAAATGAAAGAAGAATAAATAATAGTGATTAAGTGATTAGGTGATTCAGAAGTAGCGTAGCACTCCGATGCTGCGTAAAGATGAAAAGGTGTGCAACGCTAATGCTAAGTAAGAACTAAAAAAATATGAATTAATACTTGATAACCTTAGCGGTAATAATGCTTTTCCCCTGCTTTGCCCTGATCAAATACATCCCGCTGGAGACAGGCTGGCTGGCATTATCTTTTCCATCCCACGATAGTTCTGTAGCTTTATTGTCTTTCCAGCTTCTGATAAATTGTCCTTTGATGTTGTAGATGGAGATGTCAGAAGGAGCTTTATCTTTAGTGTTAAGCTTTATCTTTAGGTTGGTTTTGAAAGGGTTAGGATATGTTGATAATGTTAATTGTGATGGTGCAGGAGACTGATATTCATCTTCATTGGGGGTAATGTCTTCCCAGAAGACATTGGTGTTTGAATAACTGGTATAATATTCGCTGGAAGAATCAGTTGACCCACCTGTATATAAGCCAAGGTTTGAAAACAGATAATTCTCAGAGGTATTTCCGGAATAAGTATAAATATTTATCTCATTATTCGTAAAGTTTTCTGCGATTGTGCCGGAGTAATTATTCCAGGAATTCTGATACCAATATTGACTTGTTATGGTCAAAGGCAGATAAGTGCAATCCAAAACTGTCATCAGGTCTTCACAACCATACAATAGCATTTGTAAACGGCTTTGGGCAAACTGTAACGGATTAACGTACGGCTGGACACCCTCTGCATAAGTCAATATTTCCCGGTATTCAGGTTCCCAGATTGTATCACCACTTAATTGTTGATATTCCACGACAGTACCCAGACGAAGGGATGTATCATAAGAAAACAGATGTTTGGTGGGGGAACTATAATTTGTCTCATTTAAGATACTGTCTGGTTTATTAAAGCCATTATAGTAAATAGTTCTACTTTGCCAGTCGGTAGTTGCCCCGGTTACTGATAATGAAGACATATAAATCCGGTTAATTCTATTTAGGTCGTCAAATGTAAATATAAAATTACTGGATGGCAGTGAAGCATGGTTAGAATATTCCAGATATGTCAATACGGTTTGATTGTTGATAGTCTCAAATGAAGAAACAAATGAATATTCAGTTTCTGTAATCGTTGTTTGATTTGTGAAATGATTAGTACTTTCAAGACTAACGGTTATCGAATCTATCAGAGAAGTGTTGTCAGAACCATAATAATAAACAGTGTTACGGGACCCGTTCAAATAATCCTGAACCCAGGTTGAAGACATGCTATGCACTCTTTTTGTCATAGGTCTGGAATCGTAAATACTAATAGATAATAAATTACCAAAAAGCAGTAAGATAAAACAAGTTAAAATCAGTATAGTCAGAATTCTGTTACGCATTAGAACTCCTTTAAAATAATTTATTAATATTTAATTACTTTTGCAGTGGATATGTCCTTTCCCTGTTTGGCTTTAATCAAATACATCCCGCTGGAGACAGGGAGACTGGCATTATCTCTGCCATCCCAGCTTAGTTCGTTGGATTTAAAATTTTTCCAGCTTCTGATAAGTTGTCCTTTGATGTTGTAGATAGCAATGTCAGAGGGAACATTGCTCTTATTAGCAAATATAATATTCAGGTTTGTTTTGAAGGGATTTGGGTAAACAGAAATGGTTATCTGGGCAGGAGTTTCCTGAAATTCATCTTCATTGGGAACATAGTCTTCCCAGTCAATTGACTTATAACCATTATCTTCACCAAAACCTGCAGCATAAGAGTAATAACTATATAATCCATTATCTGAAAAATAATAACCTTGGCTTCCACCTCCATATCCCTGATAAGATTCAATTAGATGAATTTGATTATTAAATACCTCAGAATAATAGTTATATTCTGAATAAAGCCAAGCTTGATTTGAATAGTTTTCTGATGTAGCATAATAAACAGGATAGCTACTATCAAATGAGTTACATAAAAAATCTATATTATTCCGTAAAGCGCAAAACCCATAATCAAATATTTTAACTTCATTGTTAAAAGGTATTACATTATCAGCATATGTTTGACAATATCTTTGATTAGGGCTCCATTGATTGTTATAAAAGATGTAATCCCAAACAGAAGTTAAATGGTGGTTAATATCATAAGAAAATAGATATTTATGTATATTGAAAGTATTATAAGCTGAGTATTCATAATATATACTATCTGGTTTACCTGAATTGTCATAGTGAATATTTTTATTCCACCATGAATCGGTCGAGCCATTACTAAGAAGTTTTGCTGAATTGATAGTTGTGAGCCTGCCATTTTCGTCTTTAATAAACATGTAATGATAGGAAGGGATATTAGAGTGGTTCGTATACTCGAAATAGTCAATCTGGGTCTGGTTGTTTGAAATGCTAATCGTATGCGTATATGAATATGTACTTTCGGTCACTGTAACGGAATCAATAATTGATTGCTCGGAATGAGTTTGAATTGAATCAATTAACGGAGTCTCATAAGAACTATAAAAATAATTAGATAATGTCGAACTATAGGTACCCTGAAATTGTTCATTAGTCCAATATTGATATATACTATGTATTCGTTTTGCTATTGGTCTGGAATCATTTGAATTAACAGACAGAAGATTGACAGTAAATAAACTGATAATTAACGCAATAAAAGCCAAGGTCAGAACTCTGTTATGCATAAGAAACTCCTTATATGCTTAACATATGTTTTTTGTATTCTTAGTATTTCACAATCTTGGCAGTGGATATATTCTTTCCCTGTTTGGCTCTAATCAGATACATCCCGCTGGAAACAGACTGGCTGGCATTATCTTTACCATCCCAGCTTAGTTCGTTGGATTTGAGATTCTTCCAACTGCGGATAAGCTGTCCCTTGATATTGTAAATTGAGATTTCTGCAGATGATTTATCATTGCCTGTGAATCTGATACTCAGATTGGATTTGAAAGGATTAGGATAGGCAGAAACAGATAGCAATGCAGAAGGAGTGAACTGGTATTCATCTTCGTTAGGAACGGGGTTTTCCCAGATTGGTCTGTATGTTCTAATCAAATCCGCACTCCAGTTACTGGTAAATTCTGTTAAAATACCTTGAGGGTTAAAGCTGTAATTACTCACCGTTGCCATGTGGGCATCATTGATGTTCATGTGTACACCATCAACAGAGCCTACGACTGTATAGCTGTTATGTGTGCACGGAACCCATTTATCACCGTTCCAATCAGCCGAACTAATAGAGTCCGGTAACCAAAACCTGTCAAGCTTAGCAGTAAAATCTTCCAGGTCGTCTTTTAAACTGTGTTGCATGTAGTTGGCAAAATCAAGCGGGGTAGTGTATAGCTCCGGGAACTGACCAAAGTGTTGAATAATTTTCCTTTGCGGAACCCAGATATTGTTATGACATTGATAATACAGAGAGTAGGATAATCTGTTGTTTTCATCGTAAACCATTTTGTAATAGGAAAAAAAATCAGTAGATTCAGAGTTTCGCAGATAATATATACTATCAGCTAAACCGGAAGAGTTATAATGAAAATCAATATGCAAGACCGGAGTATCTGCTTTGATTATCAGCGTTTCAATGGGATTATTACTTTCATCTGTAACAAACTTGTAGTGCTTATTCAGGATGTTTTCCGGCATTTTGTATTCATAATATTGCTTAACTGTCTGGTTATTGATTTGCTCAAGTGAATGCAGATATCTGTAGTGTGTTACCGATCCCGGCTCGTTATTATACAGGGTGGTAACTGTTATTGAATCAACCAGCATTTGTTCTGCGGAACTGTATACATAATCAGTAATGAAATCAGTAGTACCATTGACAGCAGTAATATCACATACATAAAAACGGTCTATTACTCTGCTGAGTCTGGCACCATCCGGACGTGATGAAAATGGAGTTGCTTGTAACGACAGAGATATGCTGATAATGATTATGAAAAGAAAAAAAACGCTTAGAATTTTGCTGTTCATTGTAAACCCCTTATATGCTTAACATAATACCGATACAAATAAATACTTACACAAAACATTCCAAAAATAAAAGAAAAAAGCAGTAACATCACACTTAAGGAAGTTACTGCTTCAAAGGATAAATTGTTTTATAAAGAGAAGTTATGGTTATCGGTTAAAATCTGATTCCGGCAGAAAGATTAATCTGGGTATTGGTAATAGTCCATTTGTAGCCGGACTGTTCCATGGAGCCGTAATTAGTTTTATACATTAGTTGACCGACAAATTTGTCGATAACCAAGCCAGCTCCAAAGCCCCAATAGATACCACCGGAAACATCAGCATTGCCTTTATAGTCGTCATCTGCAAGCAGGAAATTGTAGCCGAGTTGACCTATGAATTCAGGAATGATAAAAGTTTCCAAAGGAATTTGCACCCGCATCAATCCATAGACCGGAACAAACCCCATTTTGCCATCACTGGTAGTAAAATCAACTTTACGGGGAGCCTGATATTCAACTCCGATGCCATAGAACAAATGGTCATCCTGCGCCATAATTTCAATGTAGGGAGAAACGCCCATTGAGACATCGTAATCATGTGTACTGGAATGACCCAGGTAGCTTGTTTTAACCTGGTGATTGCCGGCTGAATCCAGACCTGCACCAATTTGCACCACATTGCTAAACAAAAAGACAGAAAACAATACGAAGAAAACGAATATAAGTTGAGTTTTCATTAAGACCTCCATTTGTATATGCTTATAAAGTAAGTCACTTTGACAATGTTACCAGTTATATATTCTATAGGTGTGAACTACTTTGTATCTTTCATGAAGGGGATATAGCTTTGCAAGCTATAACCTGATACCGGCAGAAACGTTAATTTGGGTATTAATAATATCGCCTTTTACTTCATCTCCGTCTCAAATCTGCTTGATTTGACCAGAATTTGCTTTATACATGATCTGGATAATAAGCTTATCAAAGGGAAGTCCCAGTCCAAAGCCATAATATAGTCCGCCGGAAAGATCTGCACTACCTTGATAATCGTCATCTGCTGTAAAGAAGTTATAGCCGAGTTGGCCAATTAGTTCAGGTTTCAAATTCTGCATTTGCATTTTAAAACGAATAACTCCGTAAAGAGGAGTAAACCCCATTTTTCCGGTTGAACTGCTGAAATCCACACTACGATGTACCTGATATTCAATGCCGCCACCATATAGCAGGCTATGGCTTTCTGCCAGAATTTCAAGATAGGGAGACATGCCTATGGAAACATCGTAATTAAATGTGTTTGAATAGTTCTGATAGGATGCTTTAACCTTGTGATTACCCAGGATATCAAATCCGGTGCCAATCTGAACTACAGCGCTGAAGCAAAGAGATGTGATAACTAAAAACAGTGTAATTAACATGAATGTCTTCATTATTGCCTCCAATAAGATGTTTGTCGCGTATCAGTAATCATATTTGAGTGTGTAACTATAATCTGAAACCAATTGCAATGTTAATCTGGGTATCGTTGATTTTGGTTTTACGCTCTGTGCTATCGTAATAATGATTCTGTCTCATGCTTCCGTAATTTGACTTGTATAAAATCTGAGTTGTGAAACAATCAAAAACCAAGCCGGCTCCAATGCCAAAATAGAGTCCGCCATATAGACGTGCATCGTCTGCATAGTCCTTATCAGCGTTGATAAAATTGTAACCGAGTTGAGCAATGAATTCCGGATTGTAATAACCCCCAATGGGTAACTGATAACGAAAGACTCCATAGAATGGCAGATAGCCTACTTTGCCTTTATCCCCATAGTTCTGGAAATTGACCTTGGCTAAAGGCTGGTATTCCACACCAAATCCATAGAGGGTATTGTTGCCTTCCCGCATTAACTCAATATAGGGTGAAATCACATTTGATAGTTCATAGTTATTAGTGGAGGTGAAGCCATCAAGAGTTTCTTTGATATTGTGATTGCCGTTACAATTGTATCCGGCGCCAAACTGAACTTTGGTTCCGAAACACATGACAGAAAAAAGGACTAAGGAAACGAGCACAAATTGGGTTTTCATTAAATACCTCATAAATATTTGCTAAGCAATTATAGTTTGATTATCTTACTGTTAGCTGTTATGCTTCCCTGCCTGGCTTTAATCAGATAGACTCCGCCGGAGACAGGCTGATGGGCATTGTCTTTGCCATCCCAGGTAAGTTCATTAGATTTTACCATTTTCCAAGAACGGATTAACTGTCCTTTGATGTTGTAGATGGAGATATCGGCAGGAGTAATGGCTTTACTGTTAAATTTGATATTCAGATTGGTTTTGAAGGGATTGGGGTAGGCAGAGATTGATATTGCTGCAGGAGTTATGGCTGCAGGGTCTACACTTGCTACCGGGTTTGACCAGTTCACGGAAAAGAACACGTCAGATGAATAAGTGTAATAGACAAACTTACCAGTATATGTACCGTTCTCATCAAAATAGAAATTTCCTACGTAATTATTCGCATTACCATTTACTACTGCAACGGTATTACCCTCTATTTCAACACCGTAATAGGTGGAATTAATAGGATACCATTCATTCCATTCTGAGTCCCAACTCTCAAAGGTAATCGTTTCAGGAGCATAGTACTTATCGATAATTGGACTCGAATCCTCAAAACCACCTAACACAAGACTGTAAAACCTGAAGTTATTAAAATCAAGTGGTGCTGAATAACGGAATGGATTCTGTCCATAATTCTGGGAATATCTGCGAAAAGGATACCACTCGTTATAATCCAGAATATATTGGATAGAGCTGCACAAACGGTCTTGCTCATCATATTGCATTTTATAATAGTAAGTAGCTGTGGCTGAATTTCTATAATATATGCTGTCAGGTTTACCGGTAGCATAATAGTGATAGTAAACATGAAACGAATCCTCAAGATTGGGATGAGTGATTTCAATCTCAACCAGATCATTGTTCTGGTTTTCAACAAACTTGTAATAGGCGTACAAGCTCTCATCCGGCATCCTGTATTCATTGTACTCAGTTGTTGTCAAACCACCAATAGTGTGAACAGATGAATTGAGATAAGACTCAGTAATTGTTTCGCTTGTGTTTGTGCTCCAGGTAGTTGATGTAATTGATTCAATCATACAGGGAGCTAAAGGCGAATAACCATATTCTGTAATTGTTGAAATGCGGTTGAAGGGGAAATAGGTTGTCCTGTAGTTGGCTGTGCTTTCAATCCTCTTTTGAGATGGCCGGGTGTAATTTGGATCGATAGATATCAGAGTATTTAAGGACAAACAGAAAATAATAATCAGTATTAGTTTGAACATAATCCTGCTTTTCATATATCCTCCATAGAGTTATTTTACTTAATGCAGGATTAATGTATAATTGTCAAGAATTAACTATATCGTTGGTTAAAATGTTCGGAACCATGTCTCCAAAGCAAGGACATTGAAGAGCATTTCACCATCGGCTTTGCTGTCAGATTTAAAAGCAGACCACTTCTGTTCAATCAAGGGCAGGTTATAGATACCGCGTTGTCTGAATTCTGCAGAATGAAATATCTCTGTTACATAAGGTGAAAGCTTGTCTTTGAGCCAGCTTGAATAGAACGGGGTGGAGAAGATAGCCTTGTCTTTGCGGTTATAGATAGCAGCAGGAATGATGTCTTTCATGGCTTCACGGTGTACATATTTGCCGTGAGGTGGGTTGATTTTGTAAGAAGATGGTAAAGAAAAGGCAAACTCAACCAGTCTGTGGTCAAGGAAAGGAACTCTGCTTTCCACACCATGCGCCATTGCCATGCGGTCTTCATAATGCAGCAGGGTCTGGATGCTGGTACTGTGCATCATATTATAGAGGAAATTACTTAGACGTGATGTGGGCAGGTCTTTGATTTCACTCAGCAGGTCTTGTTTAGAGTGCAATTGGGCAGAAGCTTTGGCTTGGAAATCAGTATTAAAGGGGTCAAATCTGTAATGATTGAATTCAATGTTATAGAGTTGGTTTTCAGATAAAAAGGCAGACATGAATATCTTGGGGACACTTTTCAGGATAACGCCGACAGGCTTGCCTTTGAAGTACTGATGCATCAACTTATCCATCTGCATCAGTTTGCCTTGCCTGAGCTGATCGGCAAAGAAACGATAAAAGGAATGATTATAGCCGGCAGTCAGTTCATCGCTACCCTGTCCGTCCAGCAGAACTTTCACACCCTTCTCTCGGGCAAGCTGCATCACTGCATATTGTGAAACAAAGCCTGCTCCCACCGGCAAGTCATTATGCCAGGTAGCTTGCTCAAACCACTGAATTGTTTTGTCAAAAGTGGGGGAGACGAGATGTGAAACAGCCTTAGTCTGCTCTGCCACCAGCTTAATCCACTGCCTCTCATCCAAAGTCTTATCCTCCGCATAATACGAGGAAAAGGTCTGGAAGGGTTTATCTGTCAAACTCGCTGCTGTGCAGACTATAGCGCTGGAATCCATGCCTCCGGAAAGACAACTGCCCACTTCCACATCACTGCGCATCTGGAGTTTAACGCTATCCAGAAAGATACGTCTATACTCATCCACAGCATCAGGAAAACTCAGCTTGCTTTGTTCAAAAGCAGAGATATCCCATTCATCATAACATTGCACAGATAGTATCCCATTCTTTAGAATGGCACAATGTCCAGGTTTGAGAGCTTTAATCTGCTGAAAGAAGGTTTCTTCACCATAAGCCAGTAGGGCATTGATTTTCATACTGCGCCACAGCATTGGCAGATTGAGGTCTTTACTGTTTAAACAGGGAATTAATTGCTTGAGCTCTGAACTGAAACAGAAATCATCTTTATCCATTGTGTAGTAAAATGGTTTAATCCCATAGCGGTCGCGTGCACAGAACAGGGCTTTGGCTTTCATATCATAGAGGGCGAAACTCCACATACCTATGAAGCGGGTCAGGCAATTAGTTCCCCATTGCTTATATGATTCGATGATAACTTCTGTATCGGTATGAGTGGCGAAGTTATGCCCGAGGCTTTCCAGTTCAGTCCGTAATTCCAGATAGTTATATATCTCGCCGTTAAAGACAATATGGCAGCTACCATCGATATCGGACATAGGCTGATGTCCTTTGGGGGAGAGGTCGATAATGGACAGCCGTCTGAAGCCAAAAGCCAAATCTGCTTTGTATTCAACGGGTAGTTGAGGTAATGTGCCTTTTAGCTCTGGAATTGTATCGTTACCGCTTGCATAGACTTCTTTGCTATCTTTGGCACTAATCAGGACATAGCCTTCATCATCAGGACCACGATGCCTGATCATATCTGTCATGTTTAACAACAGCTTCTGATCTATGGGATTACCATTCAGGCTATATATGCCAGCTATGCCACACATCCAAACCTCTTTTAACTTTTTTACCACTAAATACACCAAACAAACGAAAAATCATAGATATAAATCCCTTAATTAATCAAAATTCTTATCAAAGAACAGTATTAAAATGTCAACTTAATTCTATTTATAGACTTTTTGGGTGTGTTTCGTGGTTAAAGATAATCCGTTTGTGCTTGACACCATATCAGGCTGGAAATTCTTGTTACATATCACAATAAAAGAGGTGACTTTGAAAGTATTCGGATTTAGCAAAGTGCATTGCCAGAAAGAAGCTCTGTATGTAGAGCTCTGGAAATCACACCCGATTACTATTGACGATGAGGAGGTTTTGGTAGAACTATCTGCGTTCTCCGCCACATTGACACCTCGAACCCTCAATTAACCAATTTTGTTATCACTTTAAATATATTGCCTTTTGGCGTTTTAGTCACGCAAGTGACAGCTTTTTATTCATCCTGTTGAGGAAGAAATATCTTCTATATCAGCAGCCTGAAGTTTTTCCAACTCTTTATTACAAAAAAAGCGAGGTAACTCATGCAAGCTTTGGGCAGACAAATCTTAGCCGAATTCTATGGCTGCAATAGCGAAAATCTTAAAGACGAGAAATATATCGAAAAAGCCATGGTTGATGCCTGTATCATAGGCAAGGCAACCGTTGTTACATATACATTTCATTCTTTTTCACCCTTTGGTGTCAGCGGAGTGGTGGTAATTGCTGAATCCCATGTAGCCATTCATACCTGGCCAGAACATAACTATGCCGCCGTGGACATCTTCACATGCGGAGAAACAATCGAGCCCTGGGTTCTGTTTGATTTTCTCAAAGCAAAGCTGGGAAGCACACATGTCAGTCATATGGAACTGAAGCGGGGGCTATTTGATACAGGTGGAGCAAAGCTTTTATTCAAACCTGAAACCCAGTCTGAGGTAGCCTGATGTCCTACTGGTTTACAGAAAGACATACACCCACCCGTGGCCTGACCTTCCAGGTGGAAAAGAATATTTATCAGGAAAAAAGCCAATATCAGATACTGGATATCGTAAGTACCCATGATTTTGGAGTGGTCATGCTGTTAGATGGTATTATTATGGTGACTGAAAAAGACGAATTTGTCTATCATGAAATGCTGACTCATCCTGCCATGTTTACACATCCCGATCCCAAGCGGGTTTTGATTATCGGCGGGGGAGATGGTGGTACACTCAAACAGGTGCTACACCATCCCGGGATAGAGAAGGCCGTATTGGTTGAAATTGACGATATGGTGGTCAATGCTTCAAAGCAGTATTTTCCTGCCTTAGCAACAGCATTTGCTCATCCTAAAGCAGAAATACGGATAGAGGACGGGATTGCTTTTCTAAAAAAGTGCAGGAATGAGTTTGATGTAATCCTGATAGATTCAACAGACCCGGTCGGTCCGGCTGAAGGGCTGTTTCATAAAGAATTTTATACAGATTGTTATAATGCCTTAAAAGAATATGGCATTCTGACCATTCAATCCGAAAGTCCCTGGATTCCTGATTTACAACCTGTCATCACCAGGGCAAATCATGATTTGAAGTCACTATTCCCGATTGTCATGCCATATACAGCAGCCATTCAGACATATCAGGCAGGACTTTGGTTATTCCAACTGGCAAGTAAAAGACATCACCCACTGTATGAAATAGATAGAGACAGATATGAAGATTTTGATTTTAGATATTATACAAAAGAGCTGCATAAAGGTTGCTTTGCATTACCTCAGTTTGTGAGAGATATCTTACAGTAACGCCCTAACGAACCCGAAGCTGTTTGACACTACTTTACATAAATAAAAAAGCCGCGGTTTAATGCGGCTCTTTTTATGTTACGAGGTATGGGGAGGTATTTTTATTTGCAATTGCCTGTGCATGGACCTTTATGATCATCCATACATTGGCCTTTGTCTTTTCCCATACCCTTACAATCTTTCATGCCTTTTCCCATTCCTTTACCCATTGGCATCATTTCCTGTAGCTTTGCCTTTTGTTCGGGAGTGAGTTCTTTCATCATAGCAGCTTTGTGGTCAACCATAGCATTAGCAATAACCAGTTCAAGGTCACTGATGCTCTTGTTTATCAGTTTGGCTTTATCAAATTGTTCTGCCTGCATAGCATTCCGTTTGTCAATCTGCAGGTTTTCCATCTCAGCTTGTTTGGTGTTCATATACTTCATGTGCTCATCTTTCATCGTATCGAATTTCTTTTGTTGTTCTTTAGTAAGGTTTAGGTCTTTCATCATGTCTTTCTGCATGCCCATTTCACCATCACCGGGTCCTTTCATAGCACCCTGTTCTTTGCCCATCGGGCAGTTTTTGTCCATGCCTGATTTTTCAGCTTTCTGGGCAAAAAGTACAAAGCTGAGAGCCAGTATTACCATTGTAACCAGAAGTATTTTTTTCATGTGTTGTCTCCTTATTCTGTTTAAATTCATTACGTAAACTATCACGTCTGTGCCTGAATCTGTCTTTGTTATGATTCATTCGTTCGAGGCGTTCTTTAAAAAATGTCTGAGCTTCTTTACTTGTAATCTTCTGTCGTACTTTAATCAAGGTTTGACCCAAGTGTCTTTCCAAATCCTCATGAGCTTTCAGAGAAGCATCCATGGCAGCTTCAGCTTCTTTCACATTGAGAGTATCTTTGGATAGGGTTTTCATAAAAGCTTCACGTTTTTGTGCAAAGTCATCTCTGAATTTCTTCATTTCTGCTTTATCTTCACCCATCATTTCACGTATCTTTTGATTGGCAATAGGTTGATGCATTCTATCCTGTTCTTGTCCGGGATGCGGTCTCATTCCTGGAGGACAAAACGGTGGTCTATGGTAAATATTCATGTAGGAAAACATTAGCATTATAGCCAGATTGAAAGCTAAAGAAATAAAAAGTACTATTATGAGCCAGCGTTTGTTCATTCCTGACCTCCTGTCGTGTATAAGTTACTGACCAGACTATTATCTCCAAAACTGGAAAGCTCAGAGTTTTGAGTAGTGGTAGCCGTTGTTGTCGTCGTTTGTGTATTAAAGGTTTGGAATCCGATTAAGGAGCCAAAGTAAAAGCTTAGCAGGATGGCGACAGCTGCCGGAATTGCCTGCCAACGTCTATGGACAGCCTGCTTATGATAATATGATTTTCTGTTTTTAACAGTGTCCATGATTCTATGATGTAAAAAAGCCGGAAACTCAGATCGGAGGTTTTTTTTGAAGGCTTCATTTATATCTTGATATTGGGTTATAAGTTTCCGGCATTCTGTACAATGACGTACCTTATCACAACTCTCAAACCAAGCCTTGAGCTCACGGGCTCTTTCAGGCTTCAGCTCTCCGTCCAACCAGGGGACCAGTTGCTTGCGATATTTACTGCACGTCATTTTAACCTCTTATTTTGCCCAGCGTTTGCTGAGCTTGTTTAACTATTACTAAGTACATCTTTTCCTCCGCTTTCCTTTAAAATATCTTTTCGGAGTTGTTTCTTTGCTCTCACCAAAAGAGATTCCACTGCTTTTACGCTGATATTCAGCTTACCACTGATTTCTTTATAAGACAAATCCTCATAATACTGCATGTGTATAACTGTGGATAGCTTTACCGGTAAGGACTGGATTGCTTTATTTAATATTTCATGTTTTGGCTCTTCTGAATGATGTGGTTTATCAGGTATGTTTTGAAAGTCTTCCAATGGTTTCAGGATAAAACGTTTACGTTGCTTAATCCAGTTCAGGGCCATATTATGTGCCATACGGTAAAGATAAGCAACAGCGGTCTTTTCATCGATATCACGGATTTTGTCATAGAAAGCAATAAACACATTCTGAACCAAATCCTGGGCATCATCATCCACCTCTACAAAACGTAGCAGGTAATTGTGAATCCGCTTTTCATTATCGGTTAGAAACACTTCAAACTGTTCAGGCTTCATATAACTCCAATCAAAACTTATACTGCCAAATGCTCTTTTTCCTGCAAGATATATTTTTCACCCACAGAATATACAGAATGAACAGAAAAAAGTATGTAGTCCCGCCTTCAAGCGGTTTTGATAACAAGATATCTGTGTTAAAAAAACCTGCCTGAAGGCAGAACTACATTTCATAGATATTTTTGTAGTTACGCTAATTTTGTGTCATTCATATTCGCAATTCGTAATTTATTATTTTACTCCTGTCCGTACCAGTTGACATTTCTAATCACATACATGGCGATACCCAGCAGTACAAACAAACTGATACTTCCAACCAACAGAGCGCTGTCTTCCAGGCGCAGCAGTAAATAGAGGAAAGCATACACGGCAGTAATGATACTGCCAACCTGTATGGCAAATTTCCTTGTTTTCAGGATTGTATAGCAATAGAGGCTGATTTGCATTACCACACCAAAAGCTGCAATCAGATAGGACCAGCCAAAGCCAATATGTTCAGATATTGAAAGTAACAGCAGATAGAACAGAATCAGGGAACATCCCACCATCAGATATTGAATGGGATGAATCCGTTGCTTTGTGATTGTCTCAGCAAAAAAGAAAGTCATAAACGTCAGCAAGAGAAACAGTATGGAATATTTCAGAGTGCGGGTTGTCTGTTGATAAGCATCAACCATAATCAGGAAATTAACTCCCAGGCTGGATAATCTGATTGTCGGTTCTTCACTTGTCCAGGAAGGTTTATTTCCGGTATTCAGATAATTAGTCTTCCAGATGGCAGTGAAGCCTTTATCATTGATAGTCCGCGTATCAGGTAAGATGTCTCCGGTAAAGCTGGGAGAGAGCCAGTCACCTTTAAGCTGAATTGTTTCATTAATAGCAGAAGTCAGGAAACTCAATTTCTGAGTACCGGTCATGGACAGATGAATCTGAATTTTTGCATTAGCAGGGACGATTCCCTGAGGTATTTTGGCTTCGAACTTGAAGCTGCTTTCCTTATTGTCTTCACTGGGTGGAGTGAAAGAAGAAAAACTGCCCGGTGTTTTAACCGGTTCAATGGTTCTGGAGACAGAGATAACGTTCACAGATTTCCTGAATTTCAGAGATTGCCCGTTTATTTTTCCATTCAGTTCTTTCAAGCCTCTTTCATCATCCAGGTCAAAAGTGACCAATGAATTGCCCCAATCGAGATTTGCGCTATCAATTAAACTCCCTGTGTCAATTGTATCCGGAATTGAGCAGGTTATATCCAGATCAGCTTTATAACCCGGAACTTTGAATATTCCTCTGTGTTGAATTACAGATGTTACATTTCCTGATATATTCATGGATTCAGGCGTTACTTGCAGGTATCTGGTATGAAAGACAGTCTTTTCATCACCATTTACACCTTTTTCTTTTACGCTTACCTGATAGGGAACGCTAAGAAACGGTCCGCTTACAACCTGAGCAGCACCCCACTTGGAGGCAATTTCGCTGGTAACACTGTCTCTGCGGCTATAACGCTCATGAATCAGAGAACTTATCCAGGCGACAGGAATCATCAAGGCAAGTATTATTACGCCAATTATGCCTAATTTCCAGGCAGATGCTGAACTTTTTACATTTAATTGCTGCTTTTGAGGTAGGTCGTTCATAAATATAACTCCTTACTTAAATTTGGGTTGGTAAATACAAAAAACAATCTGATACTGTAAGGAGTTTGTCTAAAATCTAAAAACTAAATAGAGTCTATTTGTTACTTTTAGGTTAAAGCAGCAATTTCTGTCAAGTATTTCTCCCATGATTCCTCTACATGTCATTCTTGCGCAGGCAGGAATCTTAAAGTATGTAGTACCGCATTTATGCGGTTCTGTATTGATAGACACGTTCTTCTTTAACCCCAAGCTGCAAAGATACTAATTTTCAATTCTCAATTAATTAGCGCCTGATTCAGTAAATCATAAGTGCTTACAAATGAATACATTCTTGGTAGATGCTTAATGAAATCATTAAGCAACAAACAGGCATCTAATAAGATAATAGTAAGACTGATTACCTGGAGGATACCAGTAGTAAAGGTTTGAAAGCTATTGTATCAACCCTAAATTGTGGAATCATACCTGTCTGTATAATCACACACTGCAGGTAAAATGGCTAGTTCACTCCCGATTTATTCTCTTGACAGCTATATTAGTTCTTTGATATGTTGCAATTTATACATTTCAGATTGCCTCAGGCAGGCAAGGAGGAAACTATGACAAGGACATTGATTATTTTCTTTTTAGTTGTACTCTGTTGTGGACTTAATGCTCAATGGAGTGCAGATGCAGCCACACCTAATCAGATATATAATGCCACATCTGCACAGGTAATGCCAAAGACAGCAGTAGCATCCGGTGGTGATAGCTATATTGCCTGGCTGGATAATACCCAGGGAACATATTACACATATCTGCAGAGGCTAAACGTTATGGGAACAGCAGTATGGGCAAATCCTGTAATAGTAAGTGATAACCCTACCGAAACCTGGACCTCGGAATGGGATATAGATGCCGATGCAGAAGGTAACGCTGTATTGACTTTTCAGGACACAAGACTGGGTACAAGCAACGTAGTTGTATACAAGATATCACCGGCGGGAGATTTTTTATGGGGAGATGACGGCATAATGCTATCCAACGATACTAGTACAGATTATGGCAATATGGCGCCAGTGGTTCTCTGTCTTACCGATGGCAGGACTGTGGTTGGCTGGCAGAGAATGTCCACCAAAACAGCAACTGTGCTCCAATGTTTGTCCCTGACGGGTGAATTACTGTGGGGAGCAGCGGGCATCAGTTTCTCCAGTACCACAATCAGCTACACCTGGCCTCAATTATTGGAATCAGATAACGGAAATGTGCTGCTCAAGTATTTTGAAGATTCCGGTCCTGTCTGGGCTCCAACCCGTAAAATACTGGTGCAAAAGCTTAATGAGACGGGAATTGCTCTCTGGACAACTCCTACCTATGCCTCCAATCTGGGTGGAATCTCAGCCTGGACGCAGTTGTTTTCCATAGTATCAGATGGAATTGGCGGCATGATTCTGGTCTGGCATGATGACCGGCTTGCTGAAAACATCTCATACTCTTATGTCCAGCATGTGGCAGTGGATGGCAGTGTAACCATGCCGGCAAACGGAATCAAGGTATCCACAGAAAACGGATTTCACCAGTTTTATCCCAAGGTAGCTTTTGACACAGCACTACAGGAAATATATGTTGTATGGAACAGGCTTAATGGTAGTCAGAGTATGTGGAGCCTGTTTATGCAGAAAATCTCCCTGAATGGAGAATTACTCTGGGCTGGGAATGGAATGGAAATAGTTCCGATTGGTAATAATCCGACCTTTCCGATTAGCGCCGGAAAGATGGATAGCGGCATAGTGTTTATCTTTGCTTACGGTCCTGTAAGCGGTAACGATCTGGTTGCCAATCTGAAAGCCTTTTGCACTAATCCTGCAGGGCAGGCGGTATGGGCAGGCGGACTCGTGAATATTGCCACCTCTAATACTCAAAAACTGCATTACAACTGCGCCATCTCCGGTCAGCAGTGGGCTGTGATAACCTGGGAAGATGGAGGCGGACCTTCTAATACTTATGCTATGCGGATAAATTACAACGGAACTCTGGGAATTTCCTACCCCGTTCCGTTTAATCTGACAGCACAGGTTACAGGCACCAGCGTTCATCTTACATGGGAGTTTCCTGAGACATTTATTCCTCCAACAGGATACAAAGTTTACCGGAATGGCACGCTTATCACACAGCTTAATGATGTAATGATGTATGATGTTGCTGGTCTCCCTTACGGGGAATGGACTTTTTATGTAACAGCTTTATTCGAAGGTGGGGTAGAATCTGCTCCTTCAAACTCTGTGACAGTTAATATTACAGGGATTGATGACCCTGAGAATATATCTATACCATTGAGTTTAAATATTTCTCCCAATCCCTTCCAAAAACAGGCATATTTTGCCATTAAAGGTATGAACAGCACAGCACCCACACAATTGTTCATCTACAATATTAAAGGTCAGCTCGTGCAACAAACAAGCTTTTCCGGAAAAAGTGAAACAGCCTGGATATGGGATGGCAAAGATATGAATCAATCAGATGTGCATCCCGGAATCTATCTGATAAGGATATGTACAGATTCTAAATCATTAGTAACAAAAATACTGAAGCAATAGTTTCTAGTATAAATTAGTTTCAGGCAGACAAGATACAGTTCTTGTCTGCCTTTCTTTTTCAAGTAAAGGTTGAATCATATAATTATATAGTTTAGAAGCGTAATATATATCTGTTTGATATAGTAACAACTTTGTTTTACAAAGTCGTAAATCATAACTCTTTGCAATATATGATGGTTGCTAAAGACAATCATTTGGCTCTTTGTTTGCTGATTATATGGTTAGCACTAAACAATGGAGGCAACCATGAAACAGATTTTATTACTTACACTTTTAACAGCACTAAGTTTGGGTTTATTCGCCAGCGCACTTGTCACTTCCGGCAACAGTATAAATGTTCAGACAAATAGAGACCCTGTATGTCCCTATAATCTGATGGCACAAGTAATCGATATAAACGATGTGTTGTTAGTCTGGGAAAATCCTGTATTTGTAAATCAACCCATGGGATTCAGAGTTTTCCGCAACAATATTATGGTAAGGCAAATAAGTGGTTCAAATGTAACAGACTGTACAATCGAAAATGTATGCGCCGGATGTTGTCAATTCTATGTGACAGCTTGTTTTGATAATGGTAGTCAAACAGCTCCGTCGAATATTGCCGAAGTAACAATTATTGAAACTGCAAATCAGGATGCTGCTGCATCCACACCGGCAATAAGTATGACGGTCTTTCCCAATCCGAGCCGTTCAACAGTCAATATAGCTTTATCTGGAACCAAACAGTATGATAAAGCTGATTTGGCTATCTACAATATCAAGGGACAATTAGTCAGACAATATAGCATGAAGGGAAGTAAAAACTGGCAATGGGATGGCAAAGATAAGCTGGGAAATAATGTAACAAATGGGATTTATTATCTCAAAGCAACTACAAATAATGGTAATTTGATGCACAAACTCATAATTACCAGATAGTCAAACTAGAATCCAGAGTACGCCGGGCTCGTAAAAGAGTCCGGTTTTTTTATTTTAATCTGCTGGTATGAAACATGACCATGAACTCAGGTTCGTAGCTTCTTTTTGCGTGTCTCAGTCCTTCTATTCCCATATCCTGTTCACGGTTAATGTATTTATAACTATCCTTTACATACTTGGCTGTTTCCCAGTTTATTGCCTGTGCACAGCCTTTGATGGCAGGGTCAAACTTTTCAAAATGAACTGTGATCATATCTTTCGTCTGCGGGCTGAAGATTGTCCAGGCAAGAATATCATTACCCACTATCAGCTTTAGACCTTCTAAAGGCAGCACATCCCAGTATTCAAAAGCATTCTTAACTGCCTTATATTCCATGGTTAGGTTTATATCTTTGATATCTCGGTCTGATTGCCATTTCTTAAAGTGTTCCAGAATTGCATCTTTGTCTTCTTTTACTATGTTTGTCACCTGGTAAACCGGATATAATCTATGAAACTGGGAAAGCAGGTTCTTTTTCTTAGCCAGTTTCTTTCCTGATAGAGAAAAGAGTCTTTCTGACAAATAGACATAGTCAGACCAGTCTTCATGCGTACGTATGCGGAAATAATCCTGTGCATCGGGATGTAAATTCAGCCATTCATCTGGGAAAAGAATCATTTCGGTTTTAGGATCAATGCTTCTGAAGTCTTTTACCAAATCTGCCAGTGATTTAGCATCAAAATTGTAGCAGAATGGAAAAGCTAAATAATGATAACGTGGATTATAGATTACGTATGCACCTTTCCAAATGAAATAGTGCAGCTTATAGAGCTTTCCCCAGGTAAAAAGATTGCATAGATTCAAGTCACAGGCTTGTTTGGGAAAAGCGTTCAGGCAACCGATAATCATGGGTGCAAGGTCAACGGTAAGGAGCCTTAGTTCAAATTGTTCATTGTTTAGGTTCATTTTATTCTCTTTATTCATATCTATTACTTTCGGGTGTAGATAAAAGGTGTATACTTTTCCATGACCGTAAAGCCCAGCTTCTGGTAAAAGCTCTCATATCCGGGTTCACTGATTAAGCCTACCCATCCGATTCCATCTTTATGCATGGAGTCAACTAAAAAGTCGATTATCATGCCTCCGATACCATGTTTTCGATATTCCGGCAGAACCGTTACATCCTGAATATAGGCATCGCTGACGCTATCAGAAATACTTCTACCCATACCAATAATCTTACCATCTTCTCTGGCAATGGCAAAACAGTATGTGTTTTTGACAATTTTCGCGATTAGTGTATCAGTATCCCCTTCTTGGGCATCAATCCAGCCGACGGTCAAATACAACTGTTTAATCTGTGTTAATTCATCTGCTGTGCGCAATTCATAAAGTCTTTCAACTGTAATCATAGTAATCCTTATTTAAGTGAAAAAGCACTGCCATGCGTTTTCATAAGCAAGCCCTTCAGTTCAAGATTGAGCAGAATTATGGAAAGTTGTCCGATAGAAAAGCCTGTCCTGAATATAAGCTCATCAAAGCTGATATCTTTCTGCTCTGTTTTAAAAAAGTCATAGACAATCTGCTCATTGTCTGCGAGTTCGGGAAAAAGTTCCATCTGGTCAGATGGTTTCAGGTCCATACCAAAATCATGCAAGATATCTTCAGCAGAGGTTACCAGTTTAGCGCCGTTTTTAATCAGGTGGTTTGGTCCCTGGGCATTGGGTATATTTATCTGTCCGGGCAGGGCATATATTTCTCTGTTCTGTTCCAGGGCAAATTTGGCAGTAAGCAAAGCACCACTGGAGATTTGTCCCTCACTGACCAAAACACCATGTGAAAGCCCGGAAATGATACGATTTCGTGCAGGGAAGTTCCAGCGTTCCATTTTACTGCCGGGTTCATATTCGGAAACTATGGCGCCTTTTTCTATGATTTGCTCTGCCAGTTCACGGTTTTGAGGAGGGTAGATTTGTTCCAGACCATGTGCCAGTACGGCAATAGTCTTTCCATTAGCTTTAAGGGCAGCTTTGTGTGAGGTGGTATCAATACCGTAAGCCAGACCGCTGACAATGGTCACACCTGCTTTGGATATCGGCTCCACGACAGCTTCAGTCATAGATTTACCATATTCGGAAGGCTTGCGGGTACCTACTACTCCCAGATTCCATTCACTCAAAGCAGCATTCAAATCACCCCGATAATACAGAACCATGGGAGGTGCATAAATGGTTTTAAGCAGAGCAGGATAATCCGCATCAAGATATGCAGTATATCTGATTTTATAATACTCGCAATATTTACAGACCTGAGCCCAGTTTTCCGGTTCGACATCACTTGAAAGATAATTAAATGCTTCCGGGGCAATATGCTTGCATTCTTTTGCCAGTCTCAGGGTCTCTGCTGTCCAGTTCTCAGGATCACCATAATTATCAAAGAGCTTCAAAGCTCCCTGATATCCAATCTCCGGTGCAGCTTTTACCTTGAGCCATTTTTTTAGCCTATTCATGATAAACTCTACTTCTCAGCAGATGATGCCGGCATTAACCGTTTTTCTGTATCAGGTCGTACAGGATTCTTTTCAATTCAGGAAGGTGGTAACCACTGACGGATGAAATACCAATGATATCTTCCTTAAATTCTGACTTAAATTTGAGTGCAACTTCCTCTATCTTTGTTTCCCATTCATCTTCCGGAACAGTATCCAGTTTGCTGAGGGCGATTACGTGTGCTTTCTTTTCCATATAGGGGTCATACATAAAGAGTTCAGCTCGCAGAGTCCGATAATCTTCCACAGGATTTTCAGAATGAACATCAATCAGGAAAAGCAGAATTGTAGTTCTCTGGATATGTCTGATAAACTGCAAACCCAAGCCTTTGCCCAAGTGTGCACCTGCTATAATACCGGGAATATCTGCCATGACAAATGACTGATAATCGGTCACTTTGACCACGCCCAGCATCGGTTCCAGAGTAGTAAATTCATAATCAGCTATCTTGGGTCTGGCTGCAGAAACAACACTCAGCAAAGTCGATTTGCCTGCGTTGGGAAATCCCACCAAGCCGATATCTGCCATAAGCTTGAGAACCAATTCCAGTTCATGTTCATCAGTCTGTCTTCCCGGAGTGGCATTACGCGGAGCCTGATTCGTAGGAGTGGCAAAATTAATATTACCCTTACCGCCATGTCCGCCTCTGGAGAGGACAACTTCTTCTCCGTGCTCGGTTACATCCGCAAGCTTGACTTTTTTTCCGTCTATGGTCTGGAATATTTCTGTACCCAGCGGCATTTTCAGATATACATGCTTGCCGGATAAGCCGTGTTTATTAGCACCGGCTCCACCTCTGCCGTTTTCAGCAACAAAGGATTTATGATATCGGTAGTCGAGTAAGGTATTAACATTCTGGTCACCAACAGCGATTACATCACCGCCTCTGCCTCCGTCACCTCCGTCAGGACCACCTCTGGGAATAAACTTTTCTCTGCGGAAACTGACACAGCCATCTCCGCCATTTCCGGCTTTTATCCGGATGCGTGCAAAATCAATGAACATACTTTACTTATTTACCTTATTACGATTACTTTCTTTGTTATTGTGTTTGAACCTTGTTCAAGCTGCATAAAATAGATTCCGTTTGCAACGGATGCACTGCTTTCAGTGCTTCCATCCCATGACAGAAGCGCTTCATTTTTATCGGGAATTGTCAAAAATCTCTTCACACATTGCCCTTTCAGGTTATACACAGCCCCTTTGACAGGAGTATTCTTGGTGCCGGTCAGGGTGATATTCAAATTGCCGTTTGCCGGATTAAAAGGATTGGGATAGACACTGCAGAATAAAGCAGAAGGCATGATTTCATCTTCCACAGCTGTAGATGTTATCGAATATGTTACAAAATCAACATTATTATCACTAATCCTGATCGTGCCGTTTTCCCAGCCTGAGGCAGGCAGGATTGCTGTCATAATTACAGGTTGAGAGAAGTCTGGAATTGTAGGAGTTATCTCAGGTTGATTACCCACGTTATCAAGTATTACTCTGGCATAAAGCGGGAAGTCCTGATTGGCATCTGTATAGGTAAACTGTAACGCCTTGAAATTTCCATTGTTACTGACGGAGACATCAGATATCACGGGCGGAGAATTCTGAGTAACCTGATAATAATATTTTTCAAAGATTAACTGTGTGAGAGCACTATAATCTCCAATACCAAAAGCAGGAGTAAGAGTTGCAGTATCGATGTCTATTCTGGCTGTGCCAACTGTAAAGCCCAGAGAGTTAAATTCGGGTGGCCACGCACCAAAACTCGGGTCTGCTGTCAGGTCACTGATATTACATGCCATATAGAGCTTACCGCCTGATACCTGTGATTGAATATTGCCCAGTCTGGTAAAGGCAACCGTGGTATCAGCAAAATTGAGCCCAAACTTATATAAGCCTGAAGAAAAAAGACTGCCAATATTGAAAGTATAGAGCATGCCATACACAGTCGAATCTGCAATAGCGGTTGCAGTATTAGCCAGAGCAGCAAAATACATATTGTAAGAAGTAAAGGAATTCATTATAGGGAAGCTGTTTGCGCTATTGGATACAGCAGCGTAAATCTTATTATCAGAATAACCACTCCAGGTACCGGTAATATCCAGATTGGGATAATTAACCATAACGCTGTCACCCACCGGGTCATCTGCAATATAACCCAAAGATGCCAGCACAGGTGGCCATGTATCACTGCTCAGATAAGCAGGATTCATGGATACTATAGTTTGACCTGCCAGGTCATAAGATGTCTTGAGACGATAGTTCACTGCCTGCCCTGTAGCATGTGGCAATAAAGCCTCATATACGAAAGCCTCTGTGGAATTCAGAGTGCTCTCGGTCCAGGCATTACTCTGCCAGTTAAACATCTCATATTCATTCAAAATAGTAGGACTGCCTGTAAACCGGACATGTATCTGACCATTTTCATCAACTGCGCTGTGGCGTACATATTGCCAGGGAGTAACTTCCTGCGCCAGCAAAAGGCACAGGCTAAATAAAATAACAAGTATCAAAGTCATGCGAGCCATATCAAACCTCACTTTTTATCAGGGAAGTACTTTCCCGAGTCGATTAATTTTTTAAAGTATGTCCAGCTTGTTTCATTGGGTTCTGTCCATTCCTGAGGGGGTGTTTTGTATTCAGGGTGGTTGCTTACCACATAAGTTTTTATTTTATCAGGTAAACCATTAAAGCCGTCAGACAGCTTCATTCCCCGACAGACAAAGATTAGATTGCCGGGTTTATCACCCATTTGCATAAACGGCATCCAGGGACTGATACGTGTCCAGGAGATAGTTGTTGGCACTGTCTTGAGTTTCTTTGATGCCAAATCTTCCTTCTCTACAAAGAACTGAAAGAATTCTCCTGCCTGATACATATCGTTTTGCGAATATTCAGGATACTTTTCCCTGGGCAGGGGAGAAGCATAGAAGGGGAAAATATCCATATTGTAGCATCGTGTTTCCCCCAAATCGGTAGAAGGTAAAAACTTTTCGATATAAGGCAGATATTCAGCCGGGAAGCTGATATCCTGATTCACAGGGTCGTTCCAGATTTGCACGACAGGCACTTCTTTCTTTGTGAATGGATTAGTCCATGTTTCGAGGATTTGCCCTGTTTTGAGGTCTTCATAAAAGGCAGCTTCTCTGGTCAATAACTCAAAGCCTTCTTCCGTTACTAAAGTTTTGGCGTTATTAAAACCTTCAAACTTAAAGAGTTCCTGTTTCTTTTCACCGGGAACAAAACTATAGACAGTTCCGGTCCAGTAGTAGACAACATCTTTACCGGAAGCATCACCGCGCACACGCATAAAGTCATTCAGATAGGATTTGTATTTTGCTATATCATTATCTTTGGAGACAGCTCCCAAACCCAAACAAGTAAATAAGACAAACAGAATCAGTATGCCTGATAAAGTGAAATGCATTCTTACCCCTGAAAAATCAATTTATGTATGTATATATTCATTTTGTAATAGCATAGCCTTTTAGTCAATAGAAATATATACTCTCTGTCTCTGTGGGTAGTCTTTTCTGTTTTCACTTCTATTCAAATCTGCCTGTTATCACTATCTTGTTTATATCGATGCCTTTGGCTGCTATCTGTTGGATCAGGGTTTGATACAAATTACTGTCCATGGTCGGCTTGCGCGTCAGAATCCATAAGAATTTACGGCTCGGGTCGCTTACAACTGCCCATTCATAGTTTTCTCTATCCAAGAGAGTAATCCAGTATGCACCCTTAAAGGGCCAGAAGAATTGTACCTTCAGCTTGGAATTGGTTTTTTTATCAGCAATAAAAGCTTTGCCTTTGATGTTAGATTTCACTTCTTTGCCGGCATAGTCTTTGTAAGCAGTATTAATAACAGTTACATAACCTTTGGGATGAAGGATATATTCAGCAGTGGTTAATCTTGCATCTTTGGGTTGGAAACTATTGGGGAAGTAGGCAAACTGGTACCATAAACCGGCATAGCGGCTCAGGTCTACTCTATCCACAGTGGTGAGAGCAGGTAGCTTCCTGGCAGTCAGATTCATTAACATAAAGCATAATAGCATTATCAACAGTATTATTTTCATGAATTTCTCCTATCATTGATTGATTAATAATTACAATATAGTTATGCGCAGACTGTTTGCCAAACCAAAGGTTAAGTTAGTCAATTTTCTTTTGGTCTTAGCGTCTTTGTGGTAAATAACTTGACTTATCTCACTAAAGATTTAATCATACACCTATACTCAGGTAAGTACATCATGTGACATTATTTTGAGGTTTTAAATGCGTATCAGACCCCTTGTTGTCTTCTATCTCATTGTGGCTTTGCTGTTTGTCTTTGATTTTATCATGTGGCAAAGACATCAGAAGGTAGTCCTCTATTCTTCTTTAATCAAAAATAACAGCACCCAACTGGCTAATATTTACAGCCACAATACCATCAATCCTCTGACACGCAGACTTCGGGTCAGAGTCAATACTGCCCATGAACAACTGATTATATTGGCAAAATCCTGGCCCATCCACAACCACAAACTGAATCTGATTATCCTTAAAATTGTCTTCTGGGTTTTAGTGCCCGTGCTTATGCTTCTGCTGCTATGGCTGCATTTCAAAACGACTATGCCAAATAAAGAATAAAAGTAGATATTATGTATAAAATCCTCGTTATTATCATGATTGTTTTATGGGTGGGATTGATTGCCATTGCAGCCGTAAATATGTATAACCAGTATCTGGTCGGTCAGCAAAACACCAGAATTCTGAAAGCTTACCAATACAAAGCAGAAACCAGACCTACCGACAGGAACGTACAGGATTCGCTTTACCGGGAAATTGCCCAGGCAGAATCTCTAGCCAATGCCCTGATTAAACCTTTTCCCATCAAAAGCATCTATTGGAACTGGCTGATTCTCCGTCTCACTATGATTTTCATGACCATCGTCACCATCATCCTGATGTGGCTGCATTATAAAAAAGGCTACGGCAGATAATCTCTTTTTTTCCCTGTTTTCCACTTTTCCACCGTTTCACTACAAAGTATTCGTCAGCCATTCATAGTCAATCACAGGTGGTATCAACTCCCATTCCACTGCTTGCTTCACACTCCTGCAGGGCAAATTTTCTGCTTCTATGCGTGTTCTGGTCAAGGTCAGCAAATCTATATCCATTTCTTTGCTCATCTGCCACATCAGCTTGGTAAAGATGCTATACCAATTGCCCATAGGCTGCTTGCGGTAATCCCAACAGTTGGTATAGCGCAAGTAATATATCTTCATATCGCTAATAAAGCCATCCGATAGCTGCAAAGCCTTGAGATTGACAGCAATATCCCGGAATCTCGTGTTCCGGGGTGTAATCTTCTTTTTCGGTAACCTCCGGGCACACATCTTACCGTATTTCCTGTTATAATAATATACCAGCCCGTCACACTTACCTGAGTACGCTTGAATCATGTTTTTGAATACAGTTTTCATCTATTCTTCCTTTGTCGTTCCTGCGTAGGCAGGAATCCATGCTGTTTTTCTATGGTTACGTGTTATGTGTTACGAGGACTCCTGCACCACTTCCGTCATATCGTTGCAGAACGGTATCCAGGTTCATTCTCAATTCTCCATTTTCGATTTGGTGAATTCATTCCCCTTCATATATTACGGAGGACGCGCATATAGCTTAACATACCAAAGAGTTACGGCCATATTGAACCATGCGAATGGAGGGCATAGCCCTCCAATCTGTTTGTCATAAGTATAGTTCGATTACGATAGCTATAATGTGTATTGTCAGCTATACTAATGGATGAAGCTATATATCAAAGTATGACTTCAATATGAGCTTAGCTACGCATAAATAGCACTATACCATAAGTGTGTTTTGTATTATATTTAGCATAAAATTATCCCCCTCATATAGTAAGTATCTCCTAAAAATCTCAAAATCACTTTTATTTGTGTTTTCCGCCTTTTCCGTGTGTTCCGTGTTCAATTTTTTCGTTATCGGTAACCCAATTCATAATTCACAATTAGTAATTTATAATTAGCAACTCGGTTGCTTTCCCCCCGTTCAGGGGCAATCTCAGGGTAATCTATGCCGGATTTACCGAAGGTGAAAGATGTTGCATGTGTCTATTTGGTATGCTATCAGCTGGTAGGAAATGGTGGCAGAATTAACTTAATTGTGTAACTATGGTTTGAATCAGTTTGTTCGGTTTGAACAATATAAGGTTTAACGAAGTTTTCTCTGTGTATAAAAAGAAAGGGCTCTCAAAAATGAGAGCCCTTACCTAAATTTATTTAGGAGAACTACGAGCAAATTCTTTTGCTTTACTCAGCAATACCATGGGAGAGAATTGTACTGGCTCACTCCCTTTCCCGAGCCCCGAACTACACATAGAGTATCATTGTCAGGTTAGCAATCCACCTAAGGTAATATTTGTAGATACTCTCATAATAGTAGTAATTGTCCTGGTGGTGGGTTGTCTTCTTCGAATCCTGTTTCATGATTTCCTCCTTTAGGAAAAGTTAAAACAGTAGAATAACACATGTGTATAGATACGCGTTTATGTTTCGCGTTATTATACACGCCTATTAAATAATCAGTTAGCGTTATATTATTTGGCAACGCAGGTGTATTTGTCCTCAACTCCATATATCACTCCTCGTTACATGTTGTTTGTGGACAAGTGCGCTTTCTGTCTCTCTGCACTCATACACGCTGCCGGAAAAAGAATACCTATTAGATTTGATACATAGCATAGGTATTTCATGAATTAACTGTGACATTAAATCCTCCACTTTGTGCGTAATTTTTTCGATGTGTTTTGTGTTTGTGATAAAGCGACTTCGCTTTTCGCTTCACTCTTCCTCCATAATAACGTTATACGTTTACGTTTAATCTTTTGTGGTATGCAACCACAGATTAATTCCAAAGCTGAAATTGAGCGGATTAGGGATTAGCGGCGATATCTTAGAGATATCCATTTCGTTGGGTTACCATTTTTGACCTCCTCATTCTAGATTTTGCCCATGCCTAAACAAACAATCCAACAAACAAGAGGGGCACTATTTTTGACGTGCACGATACATGCCAAAAAAAATATAATCGATATTCTTTATTATGGGCGTTATCTTTCTATACTACCTAAATCGGTTACGAAAAATCAATTGCGCTATATTTCAGAAGTTTAAGGTTTAGGTAAATTTAAAAACTCGCATGGCGTTATGTTAAAATAGTCTGACTATGTGTGAACATTGTTTACTTATTGGATATTCAATAACAACAAACAAGATAAAGGTAAATTAAGCTTGAAAGTCTGATCGACAAGTGACATTTATTTGCTAATTAGTCCGGATAATAAAATGGAGAGTTCTTTTCCAGGAGAACTCTCCTATAATTTTTTCATAGGTACCATCATCATCTTTTAATCATAAATCCTGGGAGTTTATTTCGGCTCACTCCCTGTCTTGAGCCAAGAATTAGCAATAGAACGCTATTGTTTGGTTCGCTATCCATTCACAATATCTTTTGAATACATACTCATAAAAGATTTCGTGATATGGGCGGCGATATGTCTTCAATGTATTTAACATTGTGACCTCCAGTTATAAAAACCCATCCTGTTAAATATTGCATGCGAATATTTGCAAATCCTCGAGAAATGCAATTAATCGCTCCGACAAAAATTTCTAACTCTTTAGGAGCGTTTCGTAGTATGAGCATTATCGAACTCGTCCTATGCTTCATGTTATCCTCCCTATCGCGAATAATTCATAGTCCTTAGCGGTATAATTATCTCCGCTATAATCAATTAATTCGGTTGATTCCATCAGATAAGGCGCTACTAAAAGTAGCATTACACATAGTTTGCGTTTCATTTTTCCTCGCTTTTTTCATTAATACATTGATATGATTTTGGTTTTCCGTTTGTGATTATTAACCACAGACTATTCCCGTAGATGAAAATGGATAGCATTGTTGATAGTGGTAACATTTGTCAGACAGTTAGTAATAGTGCTTATCATTTTTACCCCCTTTAAATGAATTTGTCCATATAAAGAAGACATAATAATATTATAGCACAAAGCATTCCATGTTTTATAAAATATGTGGCTTTAAAAGGTAATTGCATGAACTATATTGTATGCATCTCTACGGGCATGTTCAATATGTAAAATGTGTGTTTGACAACGATATTGCTTGACAGTATATTTAGTAATGATTCCATATAACTAAGTGATTAATAAAAAAAGCTTATCCGAAAGAGACATCTGCACAAAGTATATCACACCTGCTATTGAGAAAGCCGGATGGGACAAAACTACGCATTTTCTGGAAGAAGTTTATTTCACTGATGGCAGGATTTACGTACGTGGCAGAATGGTTGCCCGTGGTAAAGCCAAGAAAGCAGATTATATCCTTTATTACAAACCTAATATCCCGATTGCTATTATCGAAGCTAAAGACAATAATCACACAGTGCGCTCCGGTATTCAGCAAGCTCTGGATTATGCTACCATTCTCGATATTCCCTGCGTATTCAGCAGTAATGGTGATGGCTTTCTCTTTCATGACAGGACAGCTACTGACGGAAAAGTAGAATCAGAACTCAGCCTGGATGAGTTTCCCTCTCCGGAAGAGCTTTGGAAGAAATACAAAGCCTATAAAAACATCAATAGCCCCCAGGTGGAAAGAATCGCCAGTCAGGATTATTACTTTGACGGAAGCGGTAGAAAGCCACGTTATTATCAACAGGTTGCTATCAATAGAAGCGTAGAAGCTATTGCCAATGGACAGGACAGAATCCTGCTGGTCATGGCAACCGGTACCGGTAAGACCTATACCGCCTTCCAGATTATCTACCGTCTCTGGAAAGCCGGAGTTAAAAAACGTATCCTGTTTCTGGCAGATAGAAACAACCTGATAGACCAAACTCGCAGGGGTGATTTTAAGCATTTCAAAGACAAAATGACCGTGGTCAAAAACCATCAGGTGGACAAAAGCTACGAAATCTATCTGGCGTTATATCAGGGCTTGACCGGCACTGAAGAATCCCGTAATATCTATAAACAGTTCAGCAGAGAATTCTTTGACCTGATAGTGGTGGATGAGTGTCATCGTGGCAGTGCGGAAGAGGATAGCGCCTGGCGTGAGATTTTGCAGTATTTCAATAAAGCTGCTCAGATTGGCTTGACTGCCACTCCCAAAGAGACAAATACCGCCAGCAATATTGAATACTTTCAGGAACCGATTTATACCTATTCACTCAAGCAAGGCATAGATGATGGTTTCCTGGCTACTTACCGGGTTATCAGAATAGGTCTGAATGTTGACCTTGAAGGCTGGCGACCTGAAACAGGAAAAACGGATACAGAAGGCAACCCCGTGGAAGACCGCATCTATAACCGCAAGGATTTTGAACGTAATCTGGTCATAGAAGAGCGGACGAATACAGTTGCCAAGAAGATAACGGAATTTCTCACAGGTTATGATTCCTTTGCCAAGACCATTGTATTCTGTGTTGATATTAACCATGCGGAAAGGATGCGTTCTGCACTGCTCAATCATAATCCCGAACTGGCAAAAGCCAATCCCAAATATGTCATGCAAATCACCGGCGATAATGATGAAGGCAAAAGAGAACTGGATAATTTTATCAATCCCGAAGAGACTTATCCCGTCATTGCCACTACTTCAGAACTGATGACCACCGGAGTTGATGCTCAGACCTGCAAGGTTATCGTGCTTGATAGCAATATTAAGTCTATGACCAAGTTCAAGCAAATCATCGGCAGAGGCACCCGCATTGCCGAGGAATATAATAAACTCTTCTTTACCATTCTGGATTTCAGGAATGCCACAGACCTCTTTGCTGACAAAGCCTTTGATGGTGAACCCATTAGAATAAAGCCTGTTTCCCAGGATGTTGATTTGACCAATGCTGTGATTGAGGAAGAACAAGATACATCTGCAGTGATCGATGATGTAACAGGTGAGGAAATAGAATTCACTCCGCCGGAGGTTCGCTCTGTTCCGGAAGACACGGAAGATGTTCCACCCAAAACACGCAGGGAAAAAGTCTTTGTGAATGGGATTGATGTATCTGTTTTGGTTTCACGCGAAATGTATTTTGACCAAAACGGCAAGCCTATTACAGTAAGCCTCAAAGACCATACCAAAGAAATAGTTAAAGGACAATATGCCACCCTTGGAGAGTTTCTGCAAAAGTGGAATTCCACCGAACGCAAGGAAGCCATTATCAAAGAATTGCAGGAGCAGGGTGTATTGGTTAATGATCTGGTTGATGCCATTGATAGAAAGGTGGATTTGTTTGATTTAATATGTCATGTAGTTTATGACCAACCACCTTTGACCCGCAAGGAAAGAGCAGAAAACGTCAGGAAACGCAATTACTTCACCAAATATGGCGAGCAATGCAAGATAGTGCTGGAAGCCTTATTGGATAAATACGCTGATGAAGGCATAGAAAACATTGAAAGCATTGACGTGCTCAAGGTGAAACCCTTTCCCGATATGTTCGGTACACCCACCGAGATAATCAAAGAATTTGGCAGTAAAAAGAAGTACCTGGAAGCCATCAAAGAATTAGAACATGAATTGTATAGAACAGGATAAATGTAACATAGCTTGTTAAGCTGTTGTAGGGTTAGGTTGGTTACTTAACCCAATTATAGTTCCTGAGGTAACAAACCTCAGGTTACAACAGGATGCTATCCTATGCTACAAGCCTGTCGCACTCAGTATAATCAGACCCAGCCCTAAGTAAAATAGAGACACAAAGGAGTTATTATGTTGCCAATGGATGACGATGACAAAATAATGCTAAAAGGATTCATTCATAGCATTATGAACACGACCTTAAAAAAACACGTGTCCAAATGCCCTCCCAACATAACAGACCTGTTTTTTCTGGAATTGGAAAAACAATACTCAGCAGAATATGAAAGAATAGTTGAACTATATACAGATAGGCGGATAAATCCAATGTTGGGAAGGTATGTCAAGAAAGAATGGGATTTGGAGAATTTAGATAGGTGTAACAATCCTAAAAGTAAATATATCAAATCCTACAGACAACTAACAAACTAAGGACAACATGAGTAACATCCAAGGCATTATCAAATCCATCCGTGACATCATGTGGCAGGATACCGGCTTGAACGGTGATGCCCAAAGGGTGGAGCAACTCGGCTGGATGCTGTTCCTGAAAATATTCTCTGATAAAGACAGGGAACTGGAACTGCTGGACGACACCTATACATCACCTATTCCGGATAAATACCACTGGGAATTGAAAAAAGGCAACTGGGCTGGTGATGATGAAGGCATGACAGGTGATGAACTGGTGGAATTTGTTGACCGCAAGCTCTTTCCTGATCTGCGTAATCTGGATGTGAGCACGGGAAATAAGCGTGCTTTGATTGTGCGTGAAGTCTTTGACGGTAATAATAACTACATGAAAAGCGGCATTAACATACGCAAAGTGCTCAATAAACTCAATGAAATTGACTTTAATATTGCCAAAGACCGTCATGCCTTTGGAGAAATCTACGAAGGCATCCTCAAAGAACTGCAAAGCGCCGGTAAAAGTGGAGAGTTTTATACTCCCAGAGCGATTACACAGTTCATTACCGATATGGTTAACCCGATTTTGGGTGAAAAGGTAATGGACCCGGCTTGCGGAACTGGTGGCTTTCTCACCTGTGCCATTGAACACTTGAAAAAGCAAGCTAATAACGTTGAGCAGCGTCAAGCCTTGCAAGGTGACATCAGCGGATGGGAATATAAACCCCTGCCATATCTGCTGGCTACAACCAACCTGATTCTGCATGATATAGAAGTGCCCAATATCACCTTTAGGGATGCGTTAGACCAACCTCTTACCTTTTACAAAGAAAAAGACAGAGTGGATGTAATCCTGGCAAATCCTCCCTTCGGCGGGATTGTTGCCAATAACAATGAAAAGAATTTCCCCCTGAACTTCCGAACCAAAGAAAGCGCCGACCTCTTCCTGATTCTGATGATACATCTGCTTAAGCAAGGTGGCAGAGCAGGCATAGTGCTGCCCGATAGCTCGCTGACCGGAGATGGCATCAAGCGGAGAGTACGGCAAAAGCTACTGGAAGAATGCAATCTGCATACGATTATCCGCCTTCCCAATAGTGTGTTTCAACCATATGCTAATGTGCCGACAAATCTGTTGTTTTTTGATAAAGGAAAACCAACCGAAGAGATATGGTATTATGAGCATCGTCTGCCGGTAGGACAAAAGTCATACAGCAAGAAAAAGCTGATTCGCCTGGAAGAATTAAATCCCATTAAAGACTGGTGGAACAATAGACAGGTCAGCGACCTTTGTTGGAAAGTGGATATTACGACTATTAGAGATAAGGGTTTTGATTTAGACTTTAAAAATCCTAACTCTCAAGAATTAGATATTGTAGAATTTGATAAATTGAAAGATGAATTTGAGCTGACTAAACGTGTTTTAAGTAATTTGTTAAATTCACTTTATAGAAAGCTCGAAAGAAAAAATAATTATGTAGATTATCTTCTTGCGAACTCAAATAATCTTGTTCAAAATTCAACGGCCGTCGAGCATATCAGGAATTTTATTTTTAGCCTAGCGATGCAATGTAAGCTTGTTCCGCAAGACCCGAAAGATGAGCCGGCAAGTGAACTGCTAAAACGTATCAAAGCCGAAAAAGACAAACTAATAAAAGAAAAGAAAATCCCCAAAGGTAAAGAACTCCCAACTCTAAAACAGGAAGAAATACCTTATCCCCTCCCAAAAAACTGGACATGGTGCAGATTGGGGGATACATGTCATAACTTGGGACAGAAAAGACCTGATAAAGAATTTTTATATATTGATGTAACAAGTGTAAATAAACTAAAAGTCATTAACTGGGAAGCTGTAAAAATGATTAACCCAGAAAATGCTCCATCAAGGGCAAGAAAAATTGTAGATAAAGAATGTGTAATATATTCTACTGTTAGGCCATATCTGCAAAACATTGCATTGATTGATTATGCTGGAAAAACAGAGATAATTGTAAGCACAGCTTTTGCAGTTCTGAGCCCATATGATGGAATCAGTAATTTATACCTTTACTATTATTTGCATAGTCCAATTTGGACTAGCTTAACAGCCGATAAGATGAGAGGAATGGCATATCCTGCAATAAATGATGAGGATTTACAGAAATTGTTAATTCCCCTTCCACCCTTGCCGGAGCAACAACGAATAGTAGAAAAGCTCAATAGCCTAATGCAAACCTGTGATGAAATGAAAGCAAGTATAGAGCACAGCAAAGACCTCAATGACCAGCTTCTGCAAAGTACCCTAAGGGAAGCTCTGCATAATTGAGAAATGAATGAATTTAATAAACTCAAGCCTAGTACAAGACAATTTATTAAATAAAAGAAAGAGGTTATCATGAGCACAACACAATTAAAAGTCTATTATCTGGTCTTAAGCAAAAGGGAAGAATCTGATTCGACAACAACTCCCAAGGTTGTAAAAGTATCAACAAATGAATTTGATGATATTTTTACTGGTATTATCGACAACATGCCCCTTAGAAAGAAAAGCAAATTAAATAGGTTTTTTACCTTAACTGGATCAGAGCCAAAGTGGATATTGCTCCACGCTGATGATAGTGGTATACCTGAAAAAAGCGGGTTTATCCAAGGATTATTTGTAAAGTCCAGAACATCTAAGTGGCCTTATAAAGAAGATGTAAATGGAAAAGTAAGTCAAATTCTTGAGATAAATGGTATGGCAGAAGTCTCATACTTTATCATAGATAAAAACAACGGAGTAGTAATTTATACAGCGAATCAATTTGTAGGTGGTCACAAATCTTTTCAAAACTATCTGAATGAAAAAATCCTTGAATTGAGAAATAATACTACCTTGAATATACTAAAGTCAGGCAAAAAAGAGTATCTTTGCGAATTGAATCTCATAATAAATTCCATAAATATTGAAGATTTGGTAAAAAAGTCTACCATAAAGAAATATAATATGCGCTTAGTCCGTCCAAAGAACTATGATAAGAGTACTATAGATTTACCTTTAAATAGTGAGACTGACATATTTGTCAATAATCTTAAATGGGTAAAAACACAAAATATCGAATTCCTTGCAGGTCGTTCGAATGATTTACCCGGGAAGAGATTAAAAAATTGGATTTCCTTTGCAAGAGAGAATAGAGATATTGTAACAAGAGCAGATGTGCTTGATGAAGATTCAAGAGTAATAGATTTGCTTGGCGAAGATTACGTATTAAACTCTATGATTGATTACACAAAGAAGTATATGCCACATCAAGATGTGTTTAATAGTCTGATGAGTGAATATAAGAGTAAACAAACTGTAATTCGTAAATGTATTGATTATGTATAACGTGAAATTTGTTGATATAAAAGGACCTTTAGCTAAATCTCTTGTATTGCTGTTGATATTTTTAGTGCCGTTGTTTTGGTTGGAAATCAGAATGACGCAAATCTTGGAAATAATATTCGACACAGCTATACAAGTTGGTTTCTCGTTACTTGGTTTCACAATAACTGCACTTTCAATGTTATCCTTACTTTCTGTAAAAGAATGGTATGACGAATTAGAAAAATCAAAACTATATCCCCGGCTGTTAGATAACTTCTATGTTGCGATTATTACTTTTGCTACTATAGCTGTTCTTGGATTCATTTGTAAGGTAGGTTTAAAGGGAACTGCATCGAAGATTATCTACACAAATAACCAGCTGAATTATGTTATTGGAGTCTTTGTCCTGAGCGTGTTCATATTACTATTTGCATTTTCGATATTCTGGATAATAGATTTAATGAAGGTTTTAGTTAAATTATTAAAAGCAACAAAGGAATAATAATCAAAGGAGAATATGATGAATGATATGACTATAAATTGGAGATTCTGCACTGGAAATGTGTGGTGTAAATTGATGACGGTCAATCTTAATCATGAAACGTTTAAAGATTTGAATGGTGTTTATATCATATGGAAGTACGATGTTAACAATATTCCCCGCACTATTAGATTGGGTCAAGGGATAATCAAAGACAGATTGAATACTCATAGACTTAATGAAGACATAACAAAATATAATTTACCCGACAGTGAGTTATATGTAACTTGGGCTGCAGTAGATGGCAGAAGCGTTGATGGAGTTGAAGCATATCTTGCAAGAGTATTGAATCCAGTAATAGGAGAACGATTTCCACTAAGAACTGAGAAATCGGTAAACTTGCCTTGGTAGCATAGAGATGTAGTTTGCTATAACTTAATTAATAATAGGCCATTTTTCAATAATTCAGTTGATAACTTCATGAGGGATAATTACTATTAATAGAAATTATATAGAGCTAGATAAATAATGGACTGGAATTGGTTTTTCTCGTCTTTAGCGCAGTGTGGAGCTGCTTTAATAGGAATTATAGCTGCGTTTATTATATCTAAACTACTCAATGAAAGCGAAAAAGCAGACTCATATCAAAATCAGTTAAAGAAGCTTAAAGCACAATACACTGAGATAAGAAAACGGATTGAATTACTTGATATTGGGCTTCATAATCAAAAGGTTATTTTTTCATCATATGAGCTAAGTGAGTTAATTATAAACGAACAGATCGAAAACAAAACTGAAGAAGAAAAAGAAAACCTTTTACATGATTTGGGAATTCCATATCTATACAGGCATTCTTCAAATCGTAAGATTCTAGATTTGTTTATCACTGCTGTAAGAAATACAAAAAGAAGATTCAATGAAGTCCAATTGATTGGTGCAGATATTTGGTTGGATGGCCAAACACATCATAATTATCCAGAATATTATGAAAGATTATTCAGTGATGCATTGAACATAGATAAGCATAGAATAGAAGCAGAGAGTTTAATTAATAACTTTCAAATACTCAATGAAGAAATCCAGGATAAGCAAGCTGGCTTTAATCAAACACTAATAGTATTATTTATCCTTATGGCAGGTCTCTTCTTTACTGTAGTCTATCCTTTGAGTTATCTTCCTGTTCTTGGCATCGATTCGCTTGTGTTAACGACTTACCAGACAGATCTTTGGATTAGCATCTCAGGTGCACAATTCTGGATGCTCGTTCTTCTTTCCTTAGTTTTCGAAGGTATCTTTGTCTATTTCATCTCGGTGGTATATAGGCTAAAAAAGAAGTATAAAGACATGAAAGCAGACATCGGGGACAACTATCTGAACCTATGGGGTTATAGTGAGTATTTTGGAGAGAAACCAAAGGAGTTGAATATGACAGAACAAGTCCAAGCAAAACAAACTAAAGTTCAAGATGTGTTACAGGCAAATGATAATATCAATAAAGAAAGTAATCTTACAAATACCGTTATGTTCACATTTATGACCTTTATGGTAGGTGTAGCTTTTAAAGTAATGTATGATAGTATACAATCCAAACTAATTAATGATAAGTTGGATTGGATTACAGTCTGCTTAGTTATCCTTTTTATTCTGAATTGTTTCAGATTCCTGATTGGAAACGTGGTCCTGATAAAGATTAAGGATTATATGGGTATCTTCAAAGGTTGGTACATCGATTTGAACATTATAATCGTGCAGGTAATTCTGTTAATGCTATTGGCTGGGACAATTGATACTCAACCCCCTTTTTATATAGATGGGCATGTTGTATCTTTTTTGCATATATTACTTTGTCTATATGTAACAGACACTTTCTGGATTATAGGATACCTGCTCAAAGCAAAAAAATCCTCTGACCTAAAGGCAAAAATGATGAATATGTGGTTATTGATAAACGGCATCTTAATTGCATACTTGATTCCTGTATTGCTTCTCAGTAAAAACAGAAGTCATACAATAATTTATGTCTTCACTTTTATTAGTTTTATTGCCACCTGCTTTGAAATGAAAAATAACAAAAAAGTAATAGATGAAGCTAGTAAAATGGACACTTCCCCCCCCAAAAGTAATTAGGTGATTAGGTGATAAGGCAGAGCAGCGATGCTGCTAAATTATGAATGGGTACAAGAAAAAGATAATTCCGTCGAATTCGACGGGATAACAATAGGTGATAGACATGACAAAAGATTTTATGACTCAAATGCAAAAACAGTTTAACAATATAGTACATGCACTTCCTGATGAAGAGATTGAATTCTGGTTTGCCCGGGAATTAATGGAACCCTTGGGTTACCAAAGATGGGAGAATTTCTCTGCCGTAATCAAACGGGCTATTACATCATGTGAAACAACCGGCAATAATCCTGATGACCATTTTCGTAACGTCACGAAAATGGTGTCTATTGGGAGTGAGGCTGAAAGACCAATTGAAGACTTTATGCTTACCCGTTATGCGTGCTATCTCATAGCCCAGAACGGTGATTCACGCAAAGAACCTATTGCCTTTGCTCAAAGTTATTTCGCTCTGCAAACTCGTAAACAAGAACTTGTAGAGGAGCGGATAAAACTGCAGGAACGTCTGGAAGCCAGACTGAAACTCAGAGAATCAGAAAAGGTTCTTTCCAAAAACATCTATGAGAGAGGAGTTGATGAAGCCGGCTTTGGAAGAATACGCTCCAAAGGTGATGCAGCTTTATTTGGTGGTAAAACCACTTTGGATATGAAACTTTTGTATGGAATTATACAAACCCGTCCTCTGGCTGACTTCTTACCTACTCTAACTATTGTTGCTAAGAATCTCGCAACAGAGATTACTAATTTCAATGTTGACAAAGAAGATTTACATGGTGAATCAGCAATTACAAATGAGCATATCCAAAATAATCAAAGCGTTAGAAAGATGCTGGAAGGTAGAGGTATCAAACCTGAAGAACTTCCACCTGAAGAAGATATTCTCAAGCTTGAAAGAAGAGTAAAGTCAGATAGTAAAAGGGTTGAAAAACAATCAAGCAAGCTACCCAAACAGAAGAAAAGCTAAATGTGTAGTATGGAAAAATGATGCTTCGCAGTGTGGATAGGTGGAATGGTGAAAGGCAACCGGATACCGTTCTTCAACGGTATGACGAAAAGAATGAAAGACCTGGATACCGTTTTTCAACGGTATGACGAAAAAAGCCTGGAGGGTGAAGCAGGCTTGTTTATAATGGAACTGGATCCCGTATCAAGTACGGGATGACGCACTACGGGTTGTAAGGTCTTTAAAACAGTATGGGTTCCTTTCCCGTACTTCGACTATGCTCAGCATGACACAAGCGGGATGGGAATACTTTTATAATAAATACTTATAGTATGGTCCTTTTCGATTTTTACTACAAACGCCTTTTAACTACTGCAAGATTAATCAACATCTCCTGATTGTTCTGTAACGGGTTTTTCTTTTCTTCTTTTGTTCCCGTTGTTTCTTCTTTTTGAGAGAGACAGGTATCTCATCCGGGAAAGAAATCCAGGTATAAAACTGACCTGTCTGCACATGTGCTTTGAAATGATAGTACGCTTCGGGGCATTCTATCAAGGCTTGGTCAAGCAACCTGATAAATGCTTTGCGATGCCTTTGAAGTTCTTTAAATGTTTCCTGCCGGAATTTCTTGATTTTACCATTGGGTTTGGTGGTCTCTTTTCTGTACTTAATTAAAGACTGCATTTCAGCTTCAAGATGAGTAAAATCCAGGTTGTTAGCCACCAGAGCTGCCTTTTTGATAATCAATTTTTCTAGGCACTTGTCAATTTCCTTAATCGTCCGGGTATCCGTTTGGGGAATACCACAGCAGCTTTCATATATCCGGGTGAAGCTTTCATATTGCTGAGCAGGAAATTCAGGCGGTTCAATCATATGAGACAGCCTGATTACATGAATTGGTTCATCCGGTTTGGACTGTAACAGAAATACGACTTTGGAGCCCCACCAATCGCTGTGGTTAAGCAAGAAATCGCGAATAGCGGGATTGATGTTTGCTGTTTGAGGCATTATACCTTCTTTTTGTTTCACAGTATGTTCACCTAATCTGACAGACTAAATCACCCCCGTCGTCAGGCTTTGCTATAAAGAACTGGATGCAAAAAAGATATAATCAATTTTCTTGTCAAATGAAATCATGTAATAGTTGTTTATGTTTTAGTGTGTATTATAAGTAGTTGATATCTAATGTTTTGCTGAGTCCTCCGTATACTTATAGAGGCAAATAGAGTGGAACAGTGTAACGGTGGAATGGCTTCGCTCAGTGTCATCCTGAGCATGGTCGAAGGACGAAGCCCAAACTGAACCGTGGTTCGACAAGCTAACCATGACACAGAGCGGTTCAGTTTGCGATTGCACATAAACCGGATACAAGCCGTTCCTGCCTGCGCAGGAATGACAAAGCCAGCGTTCCACTGCTACATTGCGCTCAATAAACATAGGAGGACTTTCAAAATGAAGGTCAAATTCAAGTACGGTATTAAGACCTATTCCGGTCTGATTGACGAAATGGTCTATGGTTCCTATCGCAAAGATGAGCTCTGTCTCGGCAGGGAGTTTGTCTATCCCACACTGACTGAGAATAACCACGCTCTGGGCAGCACGATGCAAAACCTGGCAAGCGTTTATCGCAACATCAGTCCTACCTACTTGCAGGACTTGAAAAAGTATGCTCTCAGAAACGGGCAGGATAACGTCCCCAAAGACAAAGTCATTCCAACCGCCTTCTCGCTTTTCCTCAAGATGATGTATGCCTGGCTGGAAAGTGACCCGGAACACGTCAACCTATCCGCTGTAACGTTGGCAGATATCGTTGCTCTGGATGCGCCGGTCAGAACGATTAAGCGTGCGGTCGATGCCGGCTTTCTGCACAGAGTGGAAGTCTATGCAGACCTGACTGCAGGGATTCAATAAACCAGGCGAAACGGTGGAATGGTGAAAAAGTTGAAGGGCAAATTGGCTTCGCTCCGTGTCATCCTGAGCAAGGTCGAAGGACAAAGCCAATTTGAACCGTGGTTCCCCCGATCAGGTCGAGGGCAGGCTTAGCTCACCATGACACAGAGCGGTTCAAATAACAAATTCGGAGGTAAAAATATATGAACCCGGCAATTCAAGTCATAGCCAAGGAATTGGCAAGTCAAATCAATGGTAAGGTTAATATACCTTTCCTGAACGAAGAGCAGGAAAGACTGTTCTTTGAGCTAGTAGTAGCAAAGGTTCTTGAACTGATGACAGGTATCCTGTTGAAACACCTGGAAAAGAAACCTGAATAAACCCTAACGTCGAAGTGGAACTTTCATCTCCTCCATGCAGGGCAGGATTATTCCTGCCCTGTTTCAATATTTAATGAGTAGTGTAGGTTTCCAAACCTACATTTGATAATAAGTTGACACAGCATTGGAATGCAATGCTACTTTTTTGGGTTTTTCACTTTCTGCTTGACATCATGCTATTGCGGATAATACATGAAACGTTCTTTATATGAATAAGTTACAGGCAAAAAAAGGATATACATGACAGCGATTGAGAATAACGTCAGGGCAGTCCGGGACAGAATTGAAGCTGTGGCAAAGAGAAAGGGCATAAATTCTGATAGAATATTGCTGGTTGCTGTTACTAAGACTCAAACTGCTGAGATAGTCAATCAGGTGTTGAAAGTCGGGATTACTGATTTTGGTGAAAACAAAGTACAGGAAGCAGAAAAAAAGCTTTCCCATGTTACGGAAGCTTACAGAGGATTTCACTTTATCGGGCATTTACAGACTAATAAAATCAAAGCTCTGCTCAAGCTTAAACCTTGTCTGATTCATTCTGTGGATAGCTTTCATCTGGCGATGACTCTTTCTTCAGCTTTGGAAGGTCAGGACAGAATTCAGGAAATACTCCTTCAGGTAAACACTTCCGGAGAGAACAGTAAGCATGGGATTGAGCCGCAGCAGCTATTTCAGGCAGCTAAAGAAATTGCTATACTTCCGCGCATACGGATAAAGGGTTTAATGACGATAGGCAGGATTAGTGATAATCCCGAAAATTCGCGCCGGGATTTCCAGCTTTTAAAATCTCTCGCGGATGAATTGAGCATGGCAAATATTCCAAAGCTTGACATTAATTGGCTTTCAATGGGAATGACAAATGATTTTGAAATCGCTATCGAAGAAGGTGCCAATCTGGTTAGAATCGGGAGTGCTATCTTTGGCGAAAGACATTATACAGTTTAGTTTTAGGTTTATTAGTTGATTATTGACTGGAGAATATAAATGATAATTGTCGCAATTCTGCTCATCCTTCTGTCCTACTTATACGGTTGTTTTTCCACTGCCAGGGTATTGGCAAAAAGTGTAAAATCACTCAATATTTACAAAGTGGGCACAGGTTTTGCAGATACGGAAAACATCTACATGAACATCAGCAAGCCACTGGGAGTAATGGCTGGTGCTTTGGATGTAACAAAGAGCTACGCCTATTTGTACTTTCTCAGCATGCTTTTGACTGCCATGGATAAAATGGGGATACCTCCGAATCTGAATGTGCTCTATTCAACCGATTTGATGATGCTATATGGCATTGCCATGCTGATCGGGCACTGTCTGCCTCTGACCAATCACCTGAGGGGAGGGAGAGGAATCTTCACATATATGGGGCTGATAGCCTATTTCACTTTTTTTCCTACGATTATTACCGGAGTAGTGGTTTTGCTGATTGTCTTTATCTTTAGACAAGTGAGATTTGCTCAATATACAATCGTGCTTTTTCCGATATTACTGACTCAAATCTTCACATCTTTCCAAATCTTTGCACCAATCAGCATCTCCCACAATATGGTGGCATTATATACAACTAAACTCTTGGGGATTGCTGTAATAATGGGAGCCCTAAACTTTATTGTTTCCAAGAAACTAGGTGAATTTTAATTTTCCGGAGTTCTAATGATTGAAATCAGGACAGTCCTTGGCAAGAAAGACCTCAAAGCATTTATCATGTTGCCTTTTTCATTGTACAAGAATGACCCGAACTGGGTAGCTCCCTTGATTAAAGAACAGTGGGAGTTTTTCAATCCTAAAGAAAACCCATATTATGACCATTCGGAAGTTGAGTTGTTTATAGCCTGGGAAAATGGCAAAGCTATCGGGCGGATAACAGCACATACTAATACGCAGCACAATATTGAACACAAAGACAAAGTTGGTTTCTTCGGGTTTTTTGAATGTACCGACAATCAGGAAGCAGCCAACGCTCTGCTAAACAAAACTCTCGAATGGAATAAAACCAAAGGCATGGATACAGTACGTGGTCCGATGAATTTTTCCACTAATGAGGAATGCGGATTATTGGTAGATGGGTTTAACACACCTCCCTTTATCATGATGACGCATCACTTGCCTTATTATCAGAAGTTATTGGAAAATGCAGGCTTCACCAAAGCCAGAGATTTGTATGCCTATCTTTCCGAACGCAGCGTGATGCCTGAAAAGATTGAAAGAGCAGCAAAGCTGCTTTTAAAACGTAATAAATTTACCATCAGAAGCCTTTCCCGAGAAAAAGAACAATTAAGGGAAGACATCCAGACCGCCTTCAAGGTTTACCGTAAAGCCTGGGAATATAATTGGGGCTTTGTTCCGATTACTGAGGGTGAATTTAATCATCTTGCCAAAAACCTGCTGCCGATTATTGACCCTGATATGGTCTTTATTGCTGAAGTAGATGGCGTACCGGTTGGTTTTTCCCTGGCTCTGCCCAATTACAATGAAGTGCTGATGGTTATGCATGGCAGGTCAAATCCCTATACATTACTCAAAGCATATTTCAAATCAAAACATATAGGTTCTGCCAGAGTTATCACCATGGGTGTTATCAAGGAATATCAGAATCGGGGCATAGACATAGTATTTCATTATTATTCATACAAAAACGGTTTACCCAAAGGCTTTTTCAGAGGAGAATTCTCCTGGGTACTGGATAATAACGTGATGATGATGCGCGAAGCAGAAATGCTGGATGCTCATATCTATAAAACTTACAGGCTGTATGATAAAGCTATAATATGAACGGTAAAAGCATAATTTCCATCAGGCTAAAGGGCATAGACCGGATAACTCTGATATTCTGCACCTGGATGCTGATACTGACAGCACTGGGCAAAGCACATATAGAGAATCCATTATCTCTGTTTGTTACTTATCTATCCATTATTACAGGTATTCTTGTTCTAATCTGGCTGACTGAATTCCTGAAAGATATTGCAAAAAAAGAAAACTGCCACAACGGTGTATGCCGGTTAATGCGTCCCCGCGCTTACAATCTGCTTGTCTTTATCAGAAGCTATTATCCCATTCTGTTATATCTCTACTTCTTTGAATCTGTGGCTTTGACAAACAGGGCTTTCTTTCATGACTGGCTCGATCCCTTCTTTATGAATATAGACTATGCTTTGTTTGGCTATCTGCCTTCAATGGAATGGGGGATGAGATTTGACAGTATCTGGATAAAGGAACTGCTGCATTTTGCTTATTTCTGCTATTATCCCATGATAGTGGGTCTGCCTGTGCTTTTCTATTTTAAAAATAGGAAAGCTTTGGATGAAATGGTGTTTGTGTTGTCTTTTGTCTTTTACATCTGTTATTTTATCTTTTCCTGGCTGCCGGTCATAGGCGGCAGATTTGTACCCATTGCCATGCAATGGACAGAACAGGCAGATGGCGGTGTATTCACAGCGCTGATGGCATACATTTATACGCAATCTCCTCATCTGGGCGGTGCTTTTCCCAGCTCACATATTGCCGTTGCGCTCACACTTTCATTAATGGCCTGGCGCCACTTCAGAGCAGTGGGATATGTCTTTTTATGTATCACTTTTTTCCTGGCAATAGCGACGGTTTATTGTCATTATCATTGGTTTATTGATGCTGTATTTGGTATTATTACCGGATTTCTGGGCTTTTGGCTGGCTCAGAAAGTATATAAACGATTATCGGAGAATAACGATGAGAACTAAATTCACTTTGTCTGTAGTGCTATTTTTTGCTGCCTGTGCATTTCTGACTGCACAATCTATCCCTTCACTGCCGGTGCAGGAATATGATTATCACATACCTGCAAATATTGTTTCACCCATCACATTGGGCATGGGTGGGGTTAATGTAACCAATGGAGCAGATTATTTTTCGTCTTATGATAATCCTGCCCTTCTGGCAGATAACGAAGGCACTGCCATTGCCACTTCATTCCTTTTAAAGAACAAAGAAGATATGTCTTTTACCGATTTGATGCAATCCAGTAACCTGCTCAAAGACAAACAGTTTATGTATTATACCCTGATTGCCAAAAGCTCTGCCTGGACATATCAACCCGTTTCCAGTGTTCATGTAAGTGAGATAAACGGTACTTCCAGTAAGTATTATGATTATCAGCTCGATAAGCTGGAACTTTCCATTGCTGCCAAAGATGAAAATTACACACATCTTGCCGGCGGATTAAGCTTGAAGTATCTGACGGGCAGACTGGTTTATCTGCAGGAAAGACTGAGCGGCAGCAACATGATACGGGAAAAATTTATTGATAACAAGGTCAAAGGTGTATCCGGAGATATCGGCTTTACCTGGCAGGAAGATAAGGTTGTCCTTGGTTTGTGTGCGTATGACTTTTTATCCAGGCTTTGGTGGGAAAGTTATGATTCAAAGAGTCTGCAACGCAGAGCAGCAATGGGGATACAATACAATATGGATAATCTGGCTCTGATGGGTTCGGTACAAGGCAAACTTGCAAAAACTTCGGAAACCACTTACCACTTCGGTCTGATTAAAAACTGGACCTGGACACAGGATAGCGGTCCAAACGGCAAGCCTGTGGAACAAAACCTGATTATCCGTTCAGGTCTGTTCAGTAAAGATTTCAATGGAACAAAGAATATAAACTATACTCTGGGTTCCGGTTACAACTACAATATGTTCCGCGTAGACTTTGCGTTGACTAATGACGGAATGCAGCTCAAAGACAGTCAATACCTGTTTTCTATCGGTGTGGGTATCCAATAAACATGTTTAATCTATCGTTTCTCAATGCAGGATTACTCTTTTTCGCAGCAGCGACTATCCTACCGCTCATTATCTGGCTGCTATCCAAGAAAAAGCCGCCCCAAATCATCTTTAGCACTATCCGCTTTATCAAACACACAGAAAAAGAGCAAAAGAACCGCACTCAAATCAAGAATATCCTGCTTCTGATTATCCGAATGCTGATAATCCTGCTGATTGTGCTGGCAGCAGCCAGACCTTCATTGCAGATACCCAATCTCAAGCCTTCAAAGAAACATCCGCCCACAGCAATTGCCATCCTGTTGGACACATCTTTCAGTATGGATTATACAGCAGATAGTAAATCAAGCCTGGAAAAAGCCAAAGCAGCAATAATGGAAATCAATAAAAGGGCAAATACATCTGATTTACTGGTTCTTGTTTCTTCTGATGAAGCGTGGAATAGTATGCATTCTCAGCTTCAGGCAGGTAAACTGCCGGATAATCTGATAAATTCAGTTAAAACCACCTGGCAGCCGCTTCCTCTGGAAAGTATGCTCACCTTTGCTGAAAAGAAGCTCAGAGAAAGTCAGCTTGGCAATCGTGAAGTATATGTAATTACGGACGGACAGGCTCAAGCTTTACCACCCAAGCCGGATATTCCTATCATGATAATTCCGCTCCCCAAACCAGTACCATGGAACAATCTCAGCTTAGAAAACGCCAAACCGGTCATGCAGCTTACCAATAAGCAACAAAGCCAGACCATTCAGTTTGATGTAATCAATCATGGCAATTCCTTGCGCAGAGATGTGCTAATCAGGCTTGACTTTAATGGAGTCAAAGCGGCTGAGAAATTTGTAACCCTGGAACCCGGACAGAGACTAACTGAGACGTTACCTGTGCAGATTGCTTCTTCCGGCTGGCAAAGCGGATACGTGGAAGTTCTGGATGAAAAGCTTAATGCAGATAACCGCAGTTGGTTTGCTTTTCCTTTTGAAATGCATCCCAATATCGGAGTCATTACACAAAGAACATCATTGCCTTTGATTATGCAATCTGTGTTTTCTGTTTTTGCCACACCTCAGGGTTCTATCAAGCTGATATCTCCTTCGCAGGTGAACTTTCAGCAGCTCAAAGATTATACACTGCTGGTTGTTTATGATAGCGGAGAGCTTTCTCCCGGCTTAAGGGAATTTTTACAGGATTACAATAAAGCACGCAAAGGGATACTATTTTGTGCTGATGCAGGTTTAAAAGCAAGCTGGAAATCATATTTCACTCAGCTTTTTGGCGTGCAGATTAAGGAATTTACCACTACTTCCAAGCCCTTTACGTATGTAAACCCATACCATGCCATCACTGCCCTGATAGATACCAGGCAGATTAAAAGAACATCCATAGCAGACTTCTGGACTGCACAGAATACAGGCTCTGCCAATATCCTGCTGTCTTCTGATAATTCCCCCCTTGCTTTGGCTTCTGATAATAGTATTCTCTGGCTGTTTGACCCTGCTGCTGCCAAGAGCCGTTTCTATCTGGAACCGGCTTTTCCTGTTTTTGCTTTCCGCAGTATGCAGTTTCTGTCCAATAGCCGGTTTGAAACAGATAAATACTCTGTAGGTCAGCTTCTGACTGCTGACGGAATAGTCCTGCCTAATGGCGATAAACAAGAACTCAACGGCAATCCATACAAGACTAATGAACCTGGAATTTATTCCATTGACTGGCGCGGAAGCAATAGCCAAAGTATTGCCGTTCAACCCGATTACAAAGAAAGTGATTATAAACCTCTTGTTTTACCCAAGAATAACAATTATCATGTCTTAGGGAACAACTGGCAGAAACAGCTATTTCTTTCCAGACTCGGGCACGATATCTGGAAATATTGTCTGCTCGCAGTTGTGCTGCTGTTCTTGTTGGAGATTCTGCTGGTAAAAAGCGAAGAATGGAAGAAAATCAAAGAACAATCCTGATTTAATCAGGGAGATAATATATGTACCTGGAAAAGATAACCAAACCTCAGGATGTGAAGAAACTCACTCCTGAAGAGCTTAAACTGCTGGCTTTTGAAGTACGCAGCCGCATTGTAAACGTAATCTCCAAAAACGGTGGACATCTGGCTCCCAGCCTGGGAACGGTCGATTTTACCATCGCTTTAATGAATGTATTCACTTTTCCGCAAGATAAACTGGTCTGGGATGTAAGTCATCAGGCTTATGCCTGGAAAATCCTGACCGGACGGAATGAACAATTTGACACCATCCGCACGTTTGGCGGCTTAAGCGGTTTTACCAAGCGTGAGGAAAGCCCTTATGACGTATTCGGTACAGGGCATAGCAGCACTTCTGTTTCAGCAGCATTGGGTATTGCCTGTGGCAGAGACCTGAATGATGAAAAGGGACATTGCATTGCTGTAATCGGTGACGGAGCTTTAACAGGGGGCATGTCTTTTGAAGCTTTGAATCATTCCGGACATCTTCAGAAGAATAAGTTCGTCGTAATTCTCAATGATAATGAAATGTCGATATCCCACAATGTGGGTGGTCTGCAGAAATACATGGCAAGAATGCTGGTCAGCAGACCTTACAATGCTTTAAAGAAACAGGTCTGGGACCTTAGCTCCAGCCTGCCCAAAAACATACGCAGCAAGTTTATCTATGGCGCTCAGAAACTGGAGGAAAGCTTGATGAATATCATCGTACCCAATATCATTTTTGAAGACCTCGGTTTTAAATATGTCGGCCCTATTGACGGACACAATATCACCCAAATGCTGGATATCTTCCAACGTGTAAAAAACAATATGGTCGGTCCTGTGCTTGTGCATCTGGTTACCCGCAAGGGCAAAGGCTATGCTCCGGCAGAAAAGAATTCATCCCTGTATCACGGGGTAGGACCCTTTGATGCCAAAGACGGCAAAGTCGTCTGCAGCGGACCAGAATCATGGGCTGAAGTATTTGGTAAAAGCTTATGCAGAATTGCTGAAACACATAAAGATGTGGTCGCTATCACTGCTGCTATGTCTGCCGGAACAGGACTCTCCGGCTTTGAAACCAAATATCCAGACCGCTTTTTTGATGTGGGCATTGCAGAACAGCATGCTGTAACCTTTGCAGCAGGACTGGCTGTCAAAGGGCTAAAGCCTTTCTTTGCTGTCTATTCTACCTTTTTACAACGTGCTTTGGACCAGATTATCCATGATGTTGCCCTGCAAAAACTGCCGGTTGTCTTTTGTATAGACCGCTCAGGCTTTGTCGGAGAAGATGGCGCCACGCATCATGGTGCTTTTGATATTTCCTTCCTCAATTTTATTCCCAATCTGGTAATCCTTGCTCCTTCCAATGCCGAAGAGCTGGATGCCATGCTGATATGGGCTGCTGATTACAAAGCAGGTCCTGTCGCTATCCGTTATCCGCGCGGCACAGCTTATTGCCTTGGCAAAGATATTGTACCTTTTGAACCCGGAAAAGCTGAAACTGTGACAACCGGTAAAGACATTGCCATCGTATCTGTGGGTGATACTTTTCCTTTGGCTGTGGATGTGGTTAATGAGCTCAAGGCAAAAAATATAAAACCCTGGCTGATAAATGTGCGCAGCATCAAACCTCTCGATACAGAGCTTTTTACCAAACTCGGAAAGCACTGCAAACGCATCTTTACCATTGAACATAATGCAATTATGGGTGGATTTGGCACAGCTCTGCGTGATTATCTTTCAGAAAGCAAAACCATTGTTACTTCCTTCGGTTATCCGGATAACTTTATCACTCATGGCAAAGTAGAGGAGCTAAATGATTCAATTGGCCTGACCCCCGAACGGATAGCTGAACTGATATGCATTTTAATCTGACCGATACCATCACAGCCATAGCCACTCCACCGGGCACTTCTGCCCTGGCAATCATCAGAGTCAGCGGCAGTGACGCCATCCGGATAGTCAGCACCATCTTTTCACAGCCGGATAAAATTACCAATGCCTCTTCCTATCAGGCGGTATATGGCTATATCAAAGCAGAAGAAGAGCTTATAGACGAAGTAATCTGCCTGGTTTTCCGCAATCCGCATAGCTTTACAGGCGAGGATATGGTCGAAATCAGCGGGCATGGTAATCCTGACCTCGTAAATAAAATACTGCAATTACTCCTCAGGACCTGCCGTCTGGCAGAACCGGGAGAATTTACCTTGAGAGCATTCATGAACCATAAGCTCGATTTGGCTCAGGCTGAAGCGGTGAGTGACCTGATTCAGGCTCAGACTGCCAAAGCTGAAAGCGCAGCCTTAAATCAACTCAAAGGCAGCGTTTCGAATGAAATCAGGACGATTGTCGCAGACATTACCGAATGCAGGATTCAGTTTGAGCTTTCCATTGATTTTGCTGATCAGGATTTACCTGAAATTGATTTGCATAATGTCAAAACCAAACTTGATGATATCCTGCTCAAGCTTAAGGATATGTATCATAACGGTAATCAGGGCAAAATACTGCGGGATGGTTTTACAGTGTGCCTGACCGGTGCTCCCAACGTAGGAAAATCCTCTGTCTTCAATTTGTTTTTGCAGGAAAACAGAGCCATTGTTACAGCCCAGCCCGGCACTACGCGTGATTATCTGGAAGAATGGCTTTCACTGCATGGATATCCCATAAAACTGATTGATACTGCCGGATTGAGAGAAACAGATAACGAAATTGAACAGATTGGCATAGACAAGACCAAAGCCTTGCTGAGCAAAGCTGACTTAAATATCCTGCTGACCGACCCTGAAACCCTTACACCTGATTTAATTGCCCAGAGTACCATACCCCATAATACCATCCTGATTCTGAATAAAATAGACTTGCTGGGTTTTGACAAACTGCCTTCCATGACAGAATGGATAAGCTATCTGAGTGGCTCCAGATTCAGCTTTGCCCATAATGAAAACCGTGAGATTTATCCCTGTTCAACTGTCATCTCTGATGGAATTGAAATGATAAGAAGACAGATTCTTGCCCGCATCAGCCTGCCTGATAGTCAATTGAGCTCTGTCCTCATAACCAATACCAGACATCTCGCTGCCATTGAACGTTCACTTTCTGCTTTATCACACGCCAAACAAGCTATTGCAGAAGACATGGGCTATGAATTCATCGCCTTTGACCTGATAGAAGCAGTAACAGCCCTGTCTGAAATCACGGGAGCCGTCACCACTGACGATATGCTCGACCGCATTTTCTCCTCCTTCTGCATCGGCAAGTAATTTAACCACCACAAAAAACACAAAAACCACGCAAAGAAACTTCTTTATCACCCTAGTCATTCCTGCATCGTAGGTTATGCGCCTCACACCTCTCAGATTAGTGGCATGGACACTCCTGTCCGTGATTCATAAAATCGTAGGATACGTGCCTCACGCTTCTCAGATTAGTGGCATGGACACTCCTGTCCGTGATTCATAAAACGTGGGATACAAACCTCACGCTTCTCAGATTAGTGGCATGGACACTCCTGTCCGTGATTCATAAAATCGTACTTTTCCGTGTGTTTCGTGTATTCCGTGGTTAAAAGAATTTAGTGCTTACTTCAGTATAGTCATCTTACCGGAGGTCTGATGCCTGCCGGAGGTGACTTTTACAATGTATATGCCTGATGCCAGCTTTTGACTATGCTCATCTCTGCAATCCCAGACAGTGGAATAGAAAGTACCGTTTTTAGTAACACAGGCATCCTTGCCTGTCGTAGTACTACAAACACTATTGTCTGTTTCAATTTTGTTTGTAGGGACATGCCTTGTGCTTATCAGTTTTCTTTCACAGGCAAGGGTGCCTGTGTTACATGCCAATTCATATTCCATAATTTTTAATTCATAATTATTTAACCCAGCCTTCCTTGCCATACTACCAAAACTTTCACCCACTCGCATCGTCCTTACCTTCTGTCCTTTCAGGTTATATATCTCCACCACAGGTTTATCTATGGCTTTTTCCGGTAAAGTAAACTCAATAAACGTAAATGCTCCCTTGCTGCCATTCAGATAAACAGGATTTGGATAGGTGCTCAATACAATTCGATCCGGCAATGCTGGATACTCGGGATTATCATTGGCTACAGGAGCAGAGCCATATTCAAAGCAGCCCATATCTATACAGTTATCCCAGATTCTATAGTTCCCGGCTAAATCCATCGGAGGTATATTCATTCCCAAGGTATCTCTTGTTCCAGCATCAATACAGGGGGAACGGGAGCTTAACTTATAATACTCCGGCATTGAGATGTCATAGTCAGGATTATTGGCTCCCAGAAACAAGGGATTCTCATTAACAAAAACACTATTTATGCTGACTTGTGAACTATCCGTAGCGGAATAGGGACTATTAAGCAGACTATAGCTAATAGAGGGATAGAAAGAATATACATCAAACACGTTACGAAAAGCAAGATCGCAACTATTACCGGGATTATAGAAGATGGAATTGCTAATATCGCAATCACCAAAAACATAGATTACTTTAAAACCTGCTCCATGATTATTGGCAAAGGTACAGTTATTAATCTTCATGGCTTGAAACCTGTTCTGGATATACATAGGCGCTCTGCCCCAATACTCATTTTCTGTGTTGTTATTGATAAACAGCAGATTGGACATATCCAGGTTATAGCTGTTCTGGTCTTCTCCGATGGTCTGATACATAAACATAGAGGCATCATAAGTATCACAATTGGAAATGATACTATTTCTAATGGTCACATCAGATTCCCAACATTCTATGCCAATTGCGTTGCCATCAAGACCACTGGAGTCCATATTATCGATAATCACATTATTCATGATTACATTGTTGCAATAGGACATAAGAAAACCAAGATTGTCATCATTATGAATGTATGAATTACCTATGATAATATTCTCACATACAACGTCGTTATTGTACGACATCTTTATTCTATCATCACCAAAGGTTCCGTCAAATTTGAGATTTCTGAGCACTATGTTTTCTGAGTTAGAAAATCCAAAAGGATTATCGTGAGATATGTATGGAGAGAAACTAATTTTCTCAATGTGTATGTCGTCTTGTTTATAGAAGCCGAAGTAATTTCTTAGTGTTTGTCCGTTGTCTAAAATGGTCGTATCCATATCATCCCCAACCAAACGGGTGTGAGCTTTTATGGTAAAGGGATAGTATTGATTGGAATCGGTAAAGTTATACACTCCGGGAGCCAGATGAATGGTCTTGGGATTGAGGCTGTCCGGTTGAATAAGCTTTACAGCATAAGCAATAGTCTGCAATGGAGAATCCGGTGTTATACCGGTGTTGGCATTATTGCCATTAGGAGCAACATACAAATCATGATTTATCAGGTTAAAATAGGCATTCTGAACAGTTATTGTTATTCCGGCATTTCTGAGGTCTTTAAAAAAGAAGTTATCCGGCTCTGTCAATATTGTGCTGAAGGTATGTAAGATAATGTGGATTGGATTTGCATACTCAATAAACAGAATATCCATTCCCCCTCTGCTCGTATTATTATAAATGCTATTGGGATATATACTATCAAAGGTTACTAAGTTCAAATTAGCCCCTTCAATAGTTATTCCTCCAGCTACTTCAATGCCATAATTATCGAATATCTTTGTATTGGACATAAAAAAATCTACACCTCCAAAATAAACACCTCCAGAGCCTTGAGCTATGCAGTTTTTGATAACGCAATTAAGGATTTGTATGCTTGCCAGGTTGTATACTTCAACCCCCCCCCCAAAGAGCCCATCTGGGCTTTGAGTATTAACCGCAAGATTTAAAGGATAGTTATTCATCATTGTGAAGCCATTGATGGTAACGGTTTCTCCCCATTTCACTTCCAGACAGGAAAAAGGTACGCTGGCATGTATAATAGTGTTATCAATCGTCTCTTCTGATTGGGTAAGGGGATAGGTGCTTTGGATAGAAATGCTTCTGCCATTGGTGTTTAAAGCTTCAAAATACTCTCCGGGATAGACCAGCACGATATCGCCATTGGAGGAATTATCTATTGCTGTCTGGATACTCGTATATTGTTGTGACCCGTCTATCGCCACTGTATGGGTTACCCCGAATATACAGCATGTCATTATCATTATCCACATTGTTAAAATCAATGTTAGCTTTTTCATTGCCATCCTTAAAGTTTCGGGATGGAAGATATCTCCATCCCGATTCAACAGTCATTCCTGCAAAAGCAGGAATCTTTTATTAATATGTTATTTTAGCATAAGCATTTTATTGGTCAAGCTTTTTCCATCAGCAGTTAGTCTGTAGAAATAAACTCCTGAGGTTGTTTGCTTACCGTTATCGTCTTTCCCATTCCATTTGATGGAATGATAACCTGCTTCAATGTCTCCATTAAGCAGGGTTTTTACTGCTTGTCCTTTCACATTGAAGATCTCCAGTTTCATTTTGCCTGATTTGGCTAAATCAAATCTGATAGTTGTTTCAGGATTGAAGGGATTTGGATAATTATTTTCCAGCCTTGTCATAGCAGGTATTTGGGCATCAGCAATATCCAGCGGTTTTAGCGACACCTTCATATAATTCTTGCAATAAAATGGGATAGAATTGCGAACTTCGTATCTGCTAGTCAGTGGATTGAGCACTGCAAAATTCTCGACTACCTCATCATTACCTGACTTGGAGGGGAAATGGAATTTGAACTCAAACACTTCTTCATCATAATTATATTCGCCTTCTAGATAAGCTTTTAATTGTAATTCCTCTCCGGAGATTTTCTCTGCTCCGATGCAAACATTATCTTTATACACAGCAATTTCCGTGGGTCCAGAGCCGGGCACATAGCTGGATAAATCGATAGTTGCATAAATAGGCAAGTAGTCATCTTCTTTATTAAAGGTAAAATGTTCTGGTTCCGGTCTTTCGTATTGAGGTAATCCTTCCGGAAGTGGCAGTGTATTTCCCCATTGGAATTGAACCGTTTCTGTTCCAATGTATCTGACAGCCACCATTTCACCGTAATTGATGGCGATACCGCAGGAGGGAGCACGTCCTTCCCAATCATCGGTATATTGTCCATTTACGATAACCCTATTCATTGACCAGTCTTGGGCTTTGATAGAAACTATATTATTCAGTATAGGAGCCAGAGCATCCTGTGGAGCCAAGCTCTCTTCCAGATAGTATCCCAGCCAGGTTTCTCTTTCATAGGTGTTTGTAAGAGGATTTAGATTCTCAGGAGTTTGGTCAGGTGGTTGTATTTCCAGATAGTCGATATCATTACCATCACAACCCGGCAGGAAACCGCTGTATTCAATCCGTTTGATTTGGGGAACATTAACGCCATCATTCAGCTTAACTTTATATCCATATTGCGATTTTACGTGATGCACATCTGCCGGAAAAACAAAAAAACCATCATCCCACCATGTTCTTCCACTGTCATCATTATATAACCATCTAATGTCATCTAAAATTCTTCCGGTCTGAGAACTTTCAAACAATCCATTATCCTCGTAAGTGTGGAATGCATAGTATTCATGATCTGTGCTATCTGCATTATCGGGATAATCGATAGCCGGAATGGAAATCCAGTTCCACTGTTCGCTTTTTTCTAGAGCTATGAGTCCGTTTCTATGTTTTTCTGCTACAAAGGGTTTTGCTCCAATATCCAGTCTGCTATTATCAGTGTCATAGTTTATATTCGTTTCATACCAGGGATGGATGGAATCAGAATTCAGATTTCCCTTATCAATACATGGTGATTTAATCCCATCAGACCAATAAGGAATGTAATCTCCGTCTAATAAAGGATTTGTATTGTATTGATTGTTAAATGCTACAATAGACCCATCATATGATGAGTCAAAGATAGATTTTGCTACAGTTATCTGATTACTGGCTGCGCAATCAAATTCCACATTGTCATTCACATTTTCGGTGCTGAACACACAGTTATTCAGAGTCACGCTATTTGGGTTATTCTCTGCAAATGGATAAACTGACAGTATTCTTTTACCGGATACGTTATGTACCAGAAAATCACAATTATTGATATTCAAATAACTTTCAATCGAAGAATCAATATTGATAAACCGCACAGGGTCATTATTACCACTGTTTTGATCATCAAAGATGTTACGGCTGAAAACGTCAGTGTTCTTTAGGGAGCAATTCTTAAACAGAATTTCACTCATATTTTGGGTTAATCCCACTTGATTGACATCATTAGCTGTAAACAAATTGCCTGTAATCACGAAATCTATTGATTCCGTTAAGTTAATCGCGGTAGCATTACCACCATAAGATACATTACCGATGAATTTATTATCGTTCAGAGTAATATTCTGACCTTGTGTTACGAAAACTGCCCCGGTCTCACAATTATTCGCACCAAATTGGTTAATGAAGAGATTAGAATTTCTAATCTTTAATCCATTAACATTGCTGGCATAAACTACACTTTTCACTGCACTATTATAGGGGGTAAAGTTGCAGTAACTAATATCAATGTTGTTACAGCTTTCAAACTCTAGGATACCACAATTAGTTGTCCAGGTACTCGGCAACTGACCATATTCAACTGTTGCACTACAACGTTGGAAATAACAACCGGAAAACTTGATATTTGAGGTATCGGAAAATCTCAGTTTCCTGTATTGAGATTCGGTACCTGTATCACCAAAGATGCAGTTATAAAACAGGAAGGATGAATGCCCCGCACCTTGCATATTATAGATGCACCGATCATCATAGAAGATACTCTGGTTAAAATGAATACCTTCGAATGCCAAATTAGTATTTGTAATCATAACATTAACCTGCGAAGTGGAATTGGGCTTTACGGTGACATTACCATTCCCATACTTTCTTATTTTGATATTAATGCTATCCTGCTGAGCATTATTATACGAGAAGTTAAAGCCATTTTCCCCATAACTGATTTCGGGCCAGTCATACTCACCGGCATAGACGTTAATCGTGATGGGGTTGCCACTATATGTGGATGATGAAGCTGTTGTTTGTGCATATTGGATGGCCTCACCAATCGTTTGAAAGCTATCACCAATTCCATTGGGCTTGACCATTAACTGGGTTAAGGTTATAGGAGAGAGTGTAACAAGAGGTAAATTTATACTCTGAGAACCCTGATTAATTGTCAGAGTTTCCGTTGTATAGGCATAATAGACTATGTTGTTAGTCGAACTAATTACTTTGTACCTGACCTTATATTGACCATTGCTAACATTAACCTGAAAGTAACCTGAATTATCTGGTTGTCTCGTGGCAATCAGTGATCCATAATTATTGAGTAATTCAATTGCAACACTTGCTGTGGATAGATTCTGGTTGGAAAGAGCTACTTGACCTTCGATAACGCCATTGTACAAAATAATTGGGCTTGGTTGAACAAAATTTTGTCCAACATCAAACGAGACATTGTTCTGAGAATAAGGAAGATAATTTCCGCTATAACGGCTGATTATAACATCGTAAGTTCCTAATTCCGTGTTAAAATCGAATAGTCCCTCGATATTAGAATAAAAGAACTCTGAGTCTTCAGGATAAGTTGAATTCGTTTTTGTTAGTGCCATTATAAGAATTCCGGGACTTGTATTATTACATAATCGAACAATTTGATTTACATGAGCAATTGGCCTTATATTGTAAATCATTTTTACACTTGAATTCAAATTTTGTGTTTCGCTATCATAAGTTGGATTAAAATGATTCAACTTCCACCAATTCGTAGACTGTGTCTGATTCCAACCCCAATTAATATTATAAAAATATCCTTCATCTGTTATATCATATCCATAAACAATGAATGAGTGATGTCCTGCTGCGTATTGTACAGGTCTGTTTAAATCTAAAGAAGATGTCAAAAGCTGATTCCAATAATTGTCTGTGTGACCTGATTTACTAGCAGTATCGAATTCATAATCTAATGAGCCATATGCTCTTGACCCATCAACTAATGTTTCAGCACCAGATGCTACAGGATGATACTGCATATGCAACAAAATACCGCTTGCAAAACACAATGCTGCTTTGTCAGTGTTTGTAAGCTCATTGTTTAATGTGAATTTATTCCTTACTGATACCATGTCAGAATTTAGTTGTGGAAATGTGGGGAAACAACATTCAGTTGAATAATCATCAATCCATGCATAATACAAATCGCTACTATTTTGAGGATTGTATATTGAATAATAATCGTCTTCGTCACTGAATTCATATTTCCATTTTTTATAATAATTTACTATCTGTGCAAATGCTGTTGCTACGCATCCTACCTTACTTCTCTGATTATCGAAAGACGGGCACAAATCATTATAAGGAGAATCTTGGTTCCATTCCGGTGCTAAACTTGATATAGTATGTGGATTTCTAGTTGATGTCAGATTTTCAGATATTGAAGACCATGTCTCCTGAGTTTGTTCATTAGATAAATTTTCTTCTACTATGTTGCTAATTGCACGTTTATATTGTCCTATTAAATCGATCAATGCAGGATTATCATTGGATATGGAGCCGGTTACTCCATATCCAAGTATTGGATAACACCTATCATCAGCAGCAATTACAACAAAACCACTTGGATTAAAGTTAACTTTGTAAAGGCAGGGTATGCCAAGACTATCTGAAACTACCTCGAAATAGTTCACTGAATAGTCAATTGTTGACATCTGTTCAAGCCATGCCTCCGCAGTCAAAAGTATATTTGCTTGTGAAACGGGAGTCGCAGTTAAAAACGACAGGAGCAAAGCTCCGAAGAGGAAGAGTAGGGTCTTTTTCATGGAATTCTCCTATAGGTTAAAAGAGTTGTTATTGGTGCGTTTCGATAATTGCGAGAAGCAACTATCATAACCTGCTATGAAGTTTTTACTTTGAAATTGTCTGCACATCTGGCAGACTGTTGGCAACGCACTTCAATAATTTCTGTGTGACTCAGCATTGTAACTTTTCTAAAGAGCATGCTCGTTATGCTAAACTACATCGGTTCTACTCAGCATTGGAATGCTAAGCTACTTCGGGTTTACTCAGCACTGGAATGCTAAGCTACGATAGAAGACGCTGCTACCGGCAGTAAATCCTACATGCGAATAGTGTGTCATATTCCTCCCTATATGCCGACAATGTGCATAGGTTGTGTTTTATTCCATAAAATATCCATATAGTAATAACCCCCTATATTAATAGTACGGTTTTTTCTAAATATGGTCAACAGCTTGTTTGTACTATCCGAAGAAATAAGCAAATATGATTACACAACCCTATTTTAAAAAGAATAAGATTATAAGCATGTCACTTGCTTCATATCATCATAAACAGTAAAAGCTTTTTTTGTGGTTATATCACTCTGAGATGTAAGGTTTTGTGCTTGTCAAAGTAGGATATGCGCCTCGCTTGACCAAACAAAAATCGTAGGATACGTGCCTCACGTGACCAAAATCGTAGGTTACGTGCCTCACGTGTCCAAACAAGAGGTTACATGCCTTGTGCTACTCCGATTAGTGGCATGGACACTCCTGTCCGTGAGTTGAATTTCCACGGACAAGAGTGTCCGTGCCACAAGTTGACATGCGTTTAGTTTCAACGGACAAGAGTGTCCGTGCCACAAGTTGACATGCTTCGTCCTTCGACAGGCTCAGGATGATGGATTTCAGATTAAACACATACCGGATCAGATATATCAATCGAAAAAAAAAGCCCTCATGTGGAGGGCTTTCAGCATATAAAACAAATAGCTCTAAACTATTTCTTTGCCTTAGGTTTTGCTACAGGTTTAGCCTTCGGTTTAGCAACCGGTTTAGCTTTTGGCTTTACAACAGGCTTTGCCTTTGGTTTTACCACTGGTTTGGCTTTCGGTTTTACGACCGGTTTAGCTTTTGGTTTTACAGTGGTTTTAGCAGTTGGTTTGGCTGCCGGTTTTGCTACCGGCTTTGCCTTTGGTTTTACCACAGGTTTAGCTTTTGGCTTTACAACCGGCTTTGCCTTTGGTTTTACCACTGGTTTGGCTTTCGGCTTTACAACCGGTTTAGCTTTTGGTTTTACAGTGGTTTTTGCAGTTGGTTTAGCTGCCGGTTTTGCTACTGGCTTTGCCTTTGGTTTTACCACAGGTTTAGCTTTTGGCTTGGAAACCGGTTTTGCTGCAGGTTTAGCAGTTGGTTTGGCTTTGGGTTTTGCAACCGGTTTAGCCTTTGGTTTCTCTACTGGTTTAGCTTTGGGCTTTACTGTTGGCTTTGCATTCATAGTAACTCCTTTAACCTTAGATTTTGATGTGATACATTGACCTAGAACTTTATTTTGCAATGTAATTGGAGTGTAAATAGTTTGTCAATAAAAAATAATGCTCTCTATCATATTATTGTTATGACAATTACGCACCTCATCGGGTAATTGCAGATTATAAGCTTATCGAGGTAACATCATAGCATGATAAGGAGATATGAATATTGTAAAAAAAAGAAGAAATTCTAACCACGAAAAACACAAAATACACGAAAAAAAAAGATAGTAATTTAACCACAGAAACCGCAGAAAACACAGAAAATGCACAATTGTAATACAGAGTAAATATAAAGAGTGCAGAGAACCGGGAAACTACTGATCATGATAACCACGAAAAACACAAAATACACGAAAAAAAAGACTGTGATATTACCACGGAAAACACAGAAAACACAGAATAGGGTCTTTAATGCAGAGATACAGAGACGCAGAGGATAAAATGTAGGGACATGCCTTGCGCTTGTCCGCAAGATAGTTAAGCTCAACCACGAAAAACACAAAATACACGAAAAAAAAAGACTGCAATTTAACCACAGAAAACGCAGAACACACAGAATAGAGTCATTAATGCAGAGGCGCAGAGGATAAAATGTAGGGACATGCCTTGCGCTTGTCCGCAAGATAATTAAGCTCAACCACGAAAAACACAAAATACACGAAAAAAAAAGATAGTAATTTAACCACAGAAACCACAGAAACCACAGAAAACACAGAATAGGGTCTTAATGCAGAGATACAGAGGATAAAATGTAGGGTGGGATATGATGCTTTGTCAGTTTCTGTTATCTTGGTGGAAGCAGGTTATAATCATAAGATACGTACTATCCCAAAGTGAAGGAGAATTTCTTGACATAAAATTCTATAAGCAAATATTTGAGATTAAGAGAGGCAACGATGAAAAAGATAAATTTACTACTGCTCTTGATTTGGTCATGTTTCTATCTTCACGCTCAGAATAGTGGTTGGACAAATTATACCAGTACAAAAGAAATCACCTGTACTCAAAAGAGCGGAGATATCCTCTGGGTAGGCACAACCGGAGGATTGGTAAAGTATAATACAGTTACGCTGCAAAAAGAATATTTCAATTGTTCAAATTCAGGATTAAAGTACAATAATATCATTGCTCTTCATCTTGATGGGTCAGGCAATATCTGGGTCAGCAATACGGGCATAGGGCATCATGAATTAAGCAGGTTTGACGGAACAGAATGGACGTCTTTTGCTCAACAGGACACAATATTAGCACATGGTGTTTATAGCATAAAACATGATGCATCAGGCAATATCTGGTTTTTAACCTATGAAGGTTTGGTTATGTATGATGGCTCAAACTGGACAGAATATACGGAATCGGACACAGATATTCCCTTTGGTTCAGTTACAGATATGGATATTGATAGCGATGGATTGCTCTGGTTTTCAACCGAGGGACATGGCTTGATTAGTTTTAATGGTTTTGAGGTCGATTACTATATATATTCTAATAATGAAACTGCAGCGATGCGCTGTGTAAGATGTGTAGAAGGCAATGTATGGGTTGTTTTAAATTGGTCACCTGATTATACCGGAGCAGCTTATTGGAATGGTCAAAGTTGGGTTGAATTTTATGAAACGCAGACCCATATTTACTTTGCTTGGGATTATTTTATGGCGGTTGATTCAAATGGAAATCTTTGGCTTGCGTCAGATAGTAGAATATCCCTTTATAATGGTACTACCTGGACTCTTCAGAATAATCCTGACTTTGGTAATGATTATTATACAACCTTAACTTCGCTTTATGTTGATGAGGATGATATTGTATGGTTGGGAACTGATTCAAAAGGCTTATATAATTTAACTAATGAGAACTGGTCTTCTGCAGATTTTTCACCCACCAGGATTAAATCAAATGACATAACAGCGCTTGATATTGACAATCAGCAAAATGCCTGGATTGGAACAAGCAGAGGCTTGAGCCATTTTGACGGCACAAACTGGTTTGATGATAATATCGCAGACAATGCATTAATGGGAGATGAGATAAAAGCAATTGTAACTGATAGTACTAATGTGTGGGCTGAGACCAGTGGTTTATGGGGCGTTGTATGCAAATATGACGGAGTAAACTGGTCAGTGTGTGACATACAGTTTGAACCGAGCTTAGCCAATATACAATTGTTTTGTATGGCAATCGACCTTCAAGATAACATCTGGGTAGGATTTTACGGAGGATTGGCAAAATATAACGGGCAAAGCTGGGTTTTCTATAATCATGCTAATTCACCGGTACCTTCATATGTGATAGAACATATGTGTGTAGATTCAGATGGCAGCCTCTGGTTGGATTTTACCAATAATTTGGTAAATCTTGTTGGCAATAGCTGGATAAGGTATAATACGAGCAATTCTGGTTTGCCCACAAACAGGTTTAATACTATGGGAACAGATAGCTTTGGAAATGTCTGGATTGGCTGTATTGGTAATTCCGGTAATACTGCAGAAACGTGTCTGGCAAAATATGACGGAACAAACTGGACTCTCTTTCAGCAGGAAGATGGAGATATTCCTTTTGATAACATAACAGCGATAACCAAAGATAATCTGGGCAATATGTGGTTTGGAACTGATGATGGATTAATGAAATATGATGGTACCGGCTGGTCTGTTTATCATCTGAATAATTCCATAAATTATAGTGAAGAAATTACTGCTTTAGCCTGTGACAACCAAAACAGGATTTGGGTAGGAACAAGGTTTAACGGGGTTTATTTATTTGACGTAACTCTTAGCCATGCAGAGGATAACACACTCACTCCGGATATAAGTATACAGGTGTTTCCCAATCCGGTTTACAGCTCTGCTAACATCAAGGTTGATTTGGCTAAAACAGGTGAAACCAGCGTCAGTATTTACAATATCAAAGGTCAAAAAGTAGCAGATATTGCAAATAGTGCACTACACAAGGGATTGCACGAATTCAACTGGAACGGATGCGGTGATAATGGCAGTAAAGTGGGTAACGGGGTATACTTTGTCAGAATAAATAATGGCGGAATCAGTAAAACAACTAAATGCCTGCTGTTAAGATAGCAGCCTGCATTCTGAATTCCTTTTACTGATTTACTATCTCTCTGTTTCTCTGGATAAAAACTCTATCTTGTGTGACAAACCACTTGAAAGCGGGACTACCTACTTATCAAAGTTAAAAAAATGGAAATGTGATATGGTGGAACTAAAGGGCTGCATCTTATAGCTGCACGGTGTTTCGCTTTTAGCGGAAATGGATCCCTGCCTCCTCAGGGGCGATAAGTCTCTCAATTCTATCTTTGTGTCTTAGTGCCTTTGTGGTGGAAGCAGTTATATAAAATCTATTGACCAAAAGCATGTCTGTAAGATTCTTGTTTTTCATACAGTAATGAATACTCTAATCAAAAGCAGATAGGAATATTAATGTTAAAAGCTAAGATTCATGTCTTTCTCAAGCCCAGCGTACTTGACCCGCAAGGGCAGGTGGTAACCAATTCTTTGCATTCTTTGGGATATGATACCGTAAAAGAAACACGCATCAGTAAATATATTGAAATCATCTTTGAGGATAATGACGAAACGAAGGTTGGTGAACAGGTGCATGCAATCTGTGATAAGCTGCTGGCAAACCCTAATACTGAGAAATACTCCTTTGAACTGGAGCAAATGAAAGACTGATGAAGGTCAGCGTTATTACTTTTCCAGGCTCTAATTGTGATCATGATGCAATGGAAGCTTTTTCCACAAGAGGACATCAGGTAAAGCAAGTCTGGCACAAAGACCACGACCTTGGAAATCCTGACCTGGTAATATTGCCGGGAGGTTTTTCCTACGGTGATTATCTGCGCTGCGGCTCTATTGCGAAGTTCTCTCCCATCATGCCGGAAGTTATTAAACATGCACAGCAGGGTAAACTCTTACTGGGTATCTGCAACGGCTTTCAGATTCTTACAGAGTGCGGTTTACTGCCCGGAACCCTGATGATGAATAAATCCATGCAGTTCATCTGCCGGCATCAGTTTATCAAAGCGGAAAGCAAGACTACGCCTTTTACAAAAGGGATTGCGCCCGGCACAGTGCTGGATATTCCCATTGCCCATAAAGAAGGGAATTATTACATTGATGCAGCCGGACTCAAAGCCTTGCAGGATAACGGCCAGATTGTATTCCGTTATTGTGATAAAGACGGCAATGCCACCCTGGAAAGTAATCCCAATGGCGCGCTTGACAATATAGCCGGGATATGCAATATTGATAGAAACGTGCTGGGTATGATGCCTCATCCGGAACGGGCTGCCAGCGAAGTAGTCGTTTCCCGGGACGGATGGAAAATTATTGAAGCGATTGAGGCATATTTTTGCTCAGAGTAATGGCTTGTAGAGCAGCTTTACAAAGCTGCATCATTTAATTTTTGTAGCATTGGAATGCTACACTACAACATAGAGTGATATGGACAAAGAGAAAGTAGAACAGCTTTCCAAAGCTGTTCACAAGTCTTTTCGTAAGATTGCCGGGAGCATTGGCAGTGTCTGTTTGCCGACTGTGTGTCTGCATTGTCATACACGAATAAGTGAACAGGATATGTGGTTATGCGGAAGCTGTTATGACAAGCTGAGTTATGTTCCTGAGCAGCATTGTCCCAAATGCGGATATCCCACAGAAGAGAGTGAATGCTCAAACTGTGCGGAAAATCACTATGCATTTACTCAGGCAAAGTCTGTTTTTATGTTTGACGGACCGGCTAAGTCATTGGTTCATGAGCTGAAGTATGATAACTTCACGAATATTGCCGGGTGGTTTGCCAATCAGATGTATAAGACAGTTCTGAACGAAATGCCTTTGCCGGAGGTTGAGTATGTGACGGCGATACCTTTGCACAGAGTGAAAAAGCGGGAACGTGGTTTTAACCAATCTGAACTGATAGCCAGAGCATTGGCGAATCAATTACAGATAACGTATTCGGATGCTTTGCTCAAAAGAACGGCAAATACAATGTCTCAGACTCTGCTAAACAGAGTTTCCAGAAAAAAGAACATGAGCGATGCTTTCAAGCCGGGCAGGATTAGTCCAAACGGTAAGAGCATCCTGATTATAGATGATGTCTTTACGACCGGTACAACGGTTAATGAAGCAGCAAAAATCCTGATTACTCAGGGAGCAAAAAACATTTATGTCTTGACGGCATGTCACGGTATATAGGATGAATGATTTACAGGTAACGATAACAGAACAGGAAGCACATCAGATGATAGACAGAGTTGCGCGCTTTGTTGCGGAACGTGGGATGGCTTCAGCAGGGATACTTGTGACAGAGTCTCTCAGACCTTTACATGGCATAGGCAGTCAGTTTATGTATTTTATTTTGCCTTTTGCTGAGATTTTGTTTGACTCAAAGAAGTATCAGCAATTTGCTTTACTCCTAGAGAACGAAAATTATATAAAAGAGCTGATTACCCGCATGGATGAGCTGGATGAAGAGCTAAACAGAGACAGACGAGCAAAGGCTAAACTGCTCAGACAGGGAAGAAATAAAAAAATAAAAGCGTTCTTCCACGGTATTTTTAAACCGCAAAAGCACAAAGATATAAAATAAGGCTTTGCGGTATGGAATATCTGATTTGGAAAGACGGAGGAATATATGCAATATGATGAAAAACGCCTGACGCGTATCGCTGCAACAGATTGCGGCAGTACGACCACCAAGGCAATCCTCATTGAATGGGTAGACGGTGAATACCGTCAGACCATTCGCGGAGAAGCTCCCACTACTGTGGAAGCACCGCTCAACGACGTAACCAAGGGAGTTATCAATTCTGTGAATGAATTGGAAGAACTGGCACGTCTGAAGTATAACAACCCCAATATCAAGTTTATGGAAAATGGTGAATTCATCATTCCCAGAAAAGGCGATATCGGAGTGGATGCTTATGTGAGTACATCCTCAGCCGGTGGCGGTCTGCAAATGATGGTAACCGGTGTGGTTGCCAGCATGACCGGTGAAAGCGCAGCTCGTGCTGCTTTGGGTGCAGGCGCTATCGTGATGGATATTATTGCCAGTAACGACAAGCGTATGAACCATGAAAAGATTGAACGTATTCGTCAGCTCAGACCCGATATGATTCTCATGGCGGGCGGAGAAGACGGGGGAACCATCAAGCATATAGTGGAAATGGCTGAGCTTGTTTCTGCCGCAGACCCCAAACCACGTCTCGGAGCCGGATACAAGCTTCCCGTTATCTTTGCAGGTAATAAAGAAGCCATTCCCGAAATCGAAGAGACGCTGGGTAAAAAAGTACATCTGATGATTGCAGATAACATCCGTCCCAAACTGGAAATAGAAAACCTCGGACCTGCCCGTGATAAAATCCATGATATCTTTATGGAGCACGTTATGCAGCAGGCTCCCGGGTATAATAAACTGATGACCTGGACGATGGGACCTGACCATGAAAGTGTGCCTATTATGCCTACCCCGGCAGCAGTGGGTAACATCATGCAAGCGGTAGCCAAAGCCGAGAATATCGAAGTTGTCGGTGTGGATATCGGCGGTGCTACTACAGATATCTTCTCTGTCTTTACAGAAGAATTTGTTTTTAACAGAACTGTGAGCGCCAATCTGGGTATGAGCTATAGTATTTCCAATGTTCTTGCTTCTGCAGGATTGCCCAATATCATGCGCTGGGTACCTTTCCATATCGACGAAAGTGAACTCCGCAATATGATTAAAAACAAGATGATACGTCCAACTACGATTCCCAGTCTTTTGGAAGAACTTGTTCTCGAACAGGCTATTGCCAAAGAAGCTCTGAGACTGGCATTTGAGCAGCATAAAGAATTTGCCGTAACCCTGAAAGGAACGCAAAGACAAAGAGACATCTCTGAAGCTTTCAGTCAATCCACATCAGGCGCTACCATTGTTAATATGATGACTCTGGGCTTACTGGTCGGCAGCGGTGGAGTGCTTTCTCATGCTCCGCGCAGAAACCAGTCTGTGATGATGATGATTGACGCTTTCCTGCCGGAAGGGATAACCCGTCTGGCTGTGGATAGTATCTTTATGATGCCGCATCTGGGTGTACTTTCAGAAATCAGCACCAAAGCAGCTACTGAAGTATTTAATAAAGACTGTCTGGTCTATCTTGGCTCTTGCGTAGCTCCGGTGGGAAGGAATAAAATCGGTAAACCTGCTCTGAGTGCAAAGATTACTCTTCCCAATGGCACTGTCTTTGAAGAAGATATTCCTTATGGTGAAGTCAGGCTATTGCCTTGTGGTGTGGGTGAAACAGCTCATGCTGTATTGAAATCACATGGCGGAACAGTTTTGGATAAAGATAAAAACAAAGAACTCGAAGTGGATTTACATGGTGGCGTGGTCGGCATAGTGCTTGATACACGCGGTCGTCAACCCTTTGAATTACCGGCAGATGCTAATCTTCGTGTGCCACTGCTCAAGAAGTGGATGCAGGAGCTTAAAGCATACCCGGAAGAAATTCTGAAATAGGAGGTAAGAAATGGGACAAGCATATTCCGCCGGATTAACCGTTACTGACAGCATAGTATTACGCAAAGACCGTTTGCTTCCTCTCAAGGGTGAAGTTCTCGTTAAGAAAGGCGACAAGGTCAAAGCTGAAGACGTAGTGGCAGAAACTCTGCTGCCGGGAAAAGTCATTCCGCTCAATCTTGCCAATAAACTTGGTGTAACTCCTGCACAGCTTTTGGCTTTTGTAAAGGTCAAAAACGGAGATCAGATATCCAAAGGAACGATTTTGGCTGAGAATAAAGGTCTGTTTGGTATGGGCTTTATGAAAAACTCAGTTGCCTCTCCCACAGATGGAGAAGTGGAATCAGTATCTGCTCATACAGGGCAGATTCTTCTGCGTGAGCCGCGTATTCCGGTTCAGGTCAAAGCCTTTATGGATGGTGTGATTTCTGAAGTGATTCCCAATGAAGGTGTCATTATTGAAAATAAATCTGCCTATATCCAGGGTATCTTTGGTATTGGCGGAGAGACTATCGGCAAGATTAAAGTATTGGCTAAAAGCCCTGATGAAGAGCTTTTGGCAGACAAGATAGACGAAAGCTGCAAGGATATGATTATTGTGGCAGGAGCTTTTATCCGATTGGAAGCAATCGATAAAGCCCGCAAGGTTGGCGTGAAAGCTATCATTACTGGTGGTGTGGATGACCAGGATATCAAGAAAATACTTGGTTATGACCTCGGTGTTGCTATTACCGGACATGAAAACGTAGGTATTACCCTGGTCTGTACTGAAGGTTTTGGTAAAATCACCATGGCGCAAAAGACTTTTGATTTGCTTAAGAAATTTGAAGGCTTTAAAACCAGTATCCATGGCAGAACTCAAATCCGTGCCGGCGTTATCCGTCCTGAGATTATCATTCCTTTGGAATTTCAGGCTGATGAACTGGTTATTCCTGAAGTCAAGCTGCCTATTCTGGAGCCGGGAACGCTTATCCGTATTATCCGTCAGCCCAATTTTGGCAAGATAGCCAAGGTGGTGGGAATGCCGGAAGAGCTGACTAAAGTAGAATCAGAGACGATGGTTCGCGTACTGGAAGCTCAGTTTGAAGATGGCAAGATTATGCGTCTGCCCCGTGCTAATGTAGAAGTCATAGACTCATAATAAATAAATAGGACTATCAAAGAAATTAATACAAAAAACAGCCGGTTCATGGTAATCGGCTGTTTTTTTATATGGAGATGCTATGAACAATAGGATTATTGTCGTCGGAACCTGCCATGGCGATACATTGGGATTTAAAACAGATGACCTTTATAACCTGCTTTGCGAGCTTAAACCCGATATTATCCTCAACGAATCAGCAATAGATGAAAACGTTAATATCATGGACTGGCTCAAGGCATGCGCCAATTATTATAAGAAACGCGGCGGTGGAGAAAGTGCAGCAATTCTGCATTATCTGGAAGACCATCAAGCGCAGGTCCTGCCTTATGATATAAAAAACAGGAATGAATATTATAGGAAAAAGAAGTATTTTGAAAAAGAACAAGCCTTTAATAAAGTCTACGCTGACTATTTCAAACAGCCGACAGCAAATCCGACTGCTTTGTATCTGAATAAACTCATAAACAATATGCAAAGGAAGCTTGGTTTTTACGACTTTAAAGACAAACACACGCTTTCAGACATCAATAGCCTCAAATGTGACGTGGAAGTAGAGACCTTTATCGCTGTAAATAAACAAATCAACCGGGCTATTTTTGACCTTGTGCCTGAGTTTGCCCAATATCAAAAGGACTTTTGGGGTATTATTAAATTCCATGCAGACAGAGACAAAGCAATGCTGACCAACATCCTTGATTACAACCGGCAATCTGACAATAAAACTATCGTTGTAATCTGCGGTTATTTTCATCGTTATGCCCTTATCAAGATGTTAAAAAGTAAACAGGTAAAAGAGGGATTTACCCTGGAGGGAATAAATTAATAATACAATTACTGTAATCGGCTCTGTTCATGAAGCCACCAAAAACTATACAGCAGATGATTTGTACCAGAAGCTGTGTGAGATAGAACCTGATATCGTCTTGTTTGAATTTCCCATGGAGTGGGAAAAGGATTGGCAAGCCCGCATTAGTTACGGGGTAAAAACCGGGAACGTGGAGTCTGTAGCCTTTGAGAAATTCGCAGCTACCCATGATGTCATGATTAAACCCTATGACATTGAGGGCAGAAACAACTACTACATGAAAACCAGATACTTTGAAAAGGAAGAACAGCTTAGTAATGCCTTTGATGCATATTTCAAAACACCAAACCCCAATCCATCGGCTGTTGCATACAAAAAACTATTGCGCAAGAACGGCAGGATTCAGCGAGAATGGGATAAAAAATCATTATCAGAGATAAACAGCTCCGCTTGCGACATAGTTACGGGAACCTACTTAAACATCAGCCATACTGCTTTTTTAGCTGTTCTGGATTTAGTGCCGGAGCTTACTCCTTACAAAGCGGGGCATCTAAGAAAGCAAAGTTATGAAGTTAAGAGAAACAAAGCTATGGTAAAGAATATCCTGGACTATAACAAACAATATGAGAACAAATCTATCGTAGTCCTCTGCGGCTTTTATCACCGCTATGCTCTTATTAACCTTTTGAAAGGGAAACAAGCTAAGGAAGGGTTTACCTTACAATAAACTTTATTTCGATACATTATTTGTTGTCACTTTGGAGGAGATAAATGCGTAACACTATTACTATTATCGGAACGGTGCATTGCAAGTCTGAGTTTTTTTCCGAAGACGTATTGTATCAAAAGCTGTGCGAAATGAAGCCGGATGTAGTGCTTTTTGAGATGCCTGCGGATGAAACCAATATTATGGATTGGTTAGATGATTATATTAAGACATTTAATGGCTTGGAAGGTATTGCCCTTAAACGTTACCTGGAATCTTATGAAGTGGAGGTCAAACCTTTCGATAAGCAGAGCAGGAATGATTATTACACCAAGAGCTATTTTGCCAGGGAAGATGCATTTGATGCGGCTTACCGTAAGTACTTCAAAACAAAACAACCCGACAAAACGGCGTTAACCTATAAATGTATGATTGACAAGGCTAAAGCAGCTTACGGCCCCTGGGACAAAGTCTCATTGCAGGAAATGAACAGCAAAGGATGCGATATAGCTGCGGAAGCATTTCACAAAATACGCAATGCCTGCATGGTGGCAATCTTTGATTTGGTGCCGATTCTTGCTCCGCATAAAGCAGCCTGGCTCAAACGGGAACGCTACGAAGAAAAGGTAAACAAAGCAATGGCAAAGAATATTCTGCAATATAATAAGCAATATGAGAACAAAAGCATTGTTGCCCTTTGCGGATATTATCACCGTTATGCTTTGTTGAAAATGCTGAAAGGCAAGCAAGCTAAAGAAGGATTTATTTTGGCATAATCATTATTTCAATACAATCAGCTTCCCTGTTTCACTATAATGCGTTGACCGGGATTTGTCATTACCGGATTTATTTGTGCTGCCTTTTACCCAATGAACAAATGTATTCATCGATAATTTGTACACATATACTCCTGCCGGAACAGGGCGGTTCTTTTCATCTTTGCAATCCCAGATCATATGCATCGGACCTTCATACGTCTTAAAGGTTCTGACCTTCTGTCCTTTTATGTTATATATACTAAGTTCACTTTTAGTGTATTTGATTGGTTCGGTTTCAAAAGTCACATAACCTCTGCTCATGGCGGGATTGGGATATGCTTTAATTAGTGAGATTTCTTTCGGGGTAATATAATGATAGTCTTTGCTTCCAACAATTGCTACACAACTTGCTGTAATATCAAGATAATCATTACTGGTAGGAACATCACATATATGATAGTTGTTTGCTCCCCAGCCTAAAGCAGACCCATCAGACTTGATAGCCAGACCAAAAACCTCACTACCGACAACCTTGATAAAGTCACGCTCTCGGGGAATATCAGAATAATCATTCCCGCAAAAAGAATAGATTGAACCGTCTGTTCGGAGGGCATAATTCTCTGAAATAGCTTTAAACCCGGTTCCAATCAGAATAGAATTACCATTCTGCAGCTTATAAACTGCACCGTCTGCTGTTAGGGCATATCCGGCAAATCCGCTGTAATACTGATTACTTGCCTGAATAGCTGTATAGAGACTACCGGTTGGTTGATATGTAACAAACCCTATTATGTCTAAACCCCAACAGATGACAGAGCCATCTGACTTTAGTGCCAGATTATCCACGCCTTGAACAGATAGAGCAATAAAATCATTATCTGTAGGCACATTGAATCCTATAAAGCCGGATGACCACCAGGCAATCAAAGAGCCATCAGCCTTGAGAGCAATTCCATAGCTATCTCCTACTCCGAAATCGATATAATTATGCCCGGCAGGAGCATTGTATTCCTCATTATTAGAACCCCAGGAAACTAAGGTGCTGTCTGCCCTCAATGCCAGATTGAAGTAATATCCGGTTTTGACCTTTATAAAATCATTGCCCTGAGGTATATTCAATTGTCCAAAGGTGTTGCTGCCCCAGGTTACCACCTCGCCATTTGATTTTATAGCAAAGCTGTTACATTCATAATGTTCAAATTGACTCGAATCATAATATAAGCGCCCACCTGCATAAACTGAAATAAAGTTATTTCCGGTAGGCACATTACATTCACCGTGTTCGTTATAACCCCAGGCAACTAATGAACCATCAGCTTTCAAAGCAACATTGTGAATTCCTCCGGCAGCAATAGCGACAAAATCATTTCCTGCCGGTACATCGCATTCACCATAGTCATTGCTGCCCCAGGCAACGATGGAGCCATCAGATCTCAAGGCAATACTATGCATATAACCGGCATCAATTGCAATAAAATCATTACCCTGCGGTACAACATATATGCTGCTTACATAATTGACGCTATCAGATTCCGGTCCCCATGCTTTTAATGAGCCATCAGCTTTTAAAGCAACAAAATGCTCATCTCCGGCAGCTATAGCAGTATAGACATTATCAGTAAGCAAGTACGATAAGTCACTCCAATCATAACCTTTATACCAGCAATAAATCGAACCATCAGTCCGTAATGCTACATAAGCCATTTCTCCGCTTGCAGCAACAGCTTTGTAATCGTTTCCCGGAGGCGTTATCATGTCTGGTCCCATACAAACAATAGCTCCATTTGACTTAACTGCAAGACTGCCATAAGGTCCGGCTGCTACATCAATAAAATCATTCCCCGGAGGGATATTACATCTGTCATATTGTCGAGTGTCATAATAGTAATTCCTGGCTTCCGCATCACCCCAAACTGCCAGCGAACCGTCGGCTAATAAAGCAAGACTATGATAGTAACTAGATGAGATTTTAATAATATTATCAGGGAAAGGTCCGCCTACCTGACTTCCCCAGGTAATCAGATAGCCGCTTTCAGTCTGAGCAGCTAAACAAATTGTCAATAAAAGAAAGATTGTTGCCATACACGCCGTTTTCATAGAATTCCTCCCGGATTAAATAAATGCTATTTCAATATCACAATTTTTCCATATTTCAGCTCATTATCATATTTCAATTTCCATAAGTATACACCCTGTCCTACCAGATGGTTATTCTCATCTGTTTTGTCCCATTTGATAACACCGGGTGAGGACAATTTATATGTTTTAACTCTTTGTCCTTTTAGATTATAGATATCAAGTGAAGCCTTATGATTTGTCTTCAGCTTAGTCTCAAAGGTAATTATCTCTGATTTACCGCAGGGATTGGGATAGGCTTTGATGAATGCTGCAGTTTGCGGGGAATCAGCTTCATCATGGTTGGAAACAAGTTCATTTCTATATAACAGCAGAGATACAGAACTTCCTGCTGAAATAGCGATATAATCATTACGTTGCGGAATATTGCATTCTCCAAAAGAATTTAATCCCCAGGCTGCGACAGTCCCGTCTGATCTCAATGCCAGACTATGATACCAGCCTGCTGAAATCGCCACGAAGTTGTTACCATCCGGGACTATACATTGTCCATAACTGTTATCTCCCCATGCAATTAGAGAGCCATCTGATTTCAAAGCAAGATTATGATTACCTCCTGCTGAAACAGTCACATAATCATTTCCCGGGGGAGGATTACACTGCCAATAGTAGTTATCTCCCCAACAAAGCAGAGAGCCGTCAGTTTTGATTGCTGCGCTGTGAATTCCACCTGCTGATGCTGCGATGAATAAGTTTCCGGGTGGGATACTACATTGACCTTGTTCATTACATCCCCAGCTTATCAAAGTCCCATCCTGCTTCAAACCCAGGCTGTGATACCCTCCTCCGGAATAGGCTGAAAAACTGTTCTCTGCAGGAATATTACATTGACCCCAAACACTCATACCCCAGGCAAATAAAGAGTTATCTTGCTTCATAGCAAGACAATGATATCCCATCCCACTTACTGAAATATAGTTGCTGCTATCAGGATAAGTGTCCGGGATATTACCAAAATAACCCCACGAAACAATATTGTGTTCTGTATTTACTGCGTTGCAATAACTTCCGGCTGCTATGGAAGTATAGCATACACCAGCCGGAACATTGCATTGTCCGTAATAATTATGTCCCCAGCATTTTACTTCTCCGGTAGAACTCAGAGCTACATTATGGTTTTCACCTGCAGCAACTTTGATTGCATTAAAGCCTGATGGTATATTCCACTGCCCGAAATTATTATCACCCCATACCACAATTGACCCGTCTTCTTTCAAGGCTATGGCATGGTTTTTACCTGCTGAAATATCAACAAAATCATCACCGGCGGGTACGTTACATACGCCGTATGTATTCGAGCCCCAGGCAACCAGGGTATTATTTACTGTTAACGCCAGACAGAAGGATTCTCCACAAGTAATTTTGATAAAATTACTATCGGTTGGAACATCGCATTGTCCGAAGTCATTGGAACCCCAGGCAATAAGAGTTCCGTCTGATTTTAAGGCTAAACTGTGCATTAGTCCCGCCGCAACAGCTATATAATTATTCCCGGGTGGAACATTACACTGATTATCGCCATTTCTACCCCAGGCATAAAGAGTACTATCCATTCTGATGCCTACATTATGATAATATCCTGCTGTTATATATCGAAAATATGTATTGAATGGAACGTGCCCTTCCCCATAAAAGCTATTGCCCCACACTGCTACAGAACCATCAATTTTTAAAGCTACACTGTGATATCTTCCGCATGTGACCGATACAAAGTTATTCCCGGCTGGGAAATTACACTGTTCGTAGGTATTGTGTCCCCAGGCATATAATGTTCCGTCAGATTTCAAAGCAAGATTATGCCTTCCTCCTGCGGCAATACTATTGATGCCATCAGGATAAAGCCCGCCAACCATACCACCTGTTGTCAAAATAGAGCCGGTTTCAGTTTGAGCAGATAAACTAACTGAAATCAGAATGATGATTAGTCCTACAAATACATACTTCACATTCAGCCCCTTGTTCATGAGAAATCTATAATTATATGATTTTTGTAATTGATATTTATGTCAAGGATTTATGATAACACAAAACAAACTATATCAGAGCACTGAGCTCTTATTATGATGCATATAACATCTTTCCACTCCATCTTATTCTTCTTTCATATATCTTTCATTTATTTCTAAGTGAACATAGAATGTCCATAAGACACCCATATGACACCCATATGACACTTAAATGACTCTCAAATGGACATAGGGGAATCATTGGAGCAACAAAGGCGCAGCACCCACGTATATTATGTACATATTAACATCACTTAAAGAAAGATTAAAGAAAGATGAATAATGAGTGAAAGAAGAAAGATTATCAATTCATAACGCAATGACACGAAAAGAAACAACGGCTTGCATCTTATAGTCAACTTATACGTATTGTATTACCGGTAGCTGATTAAACGGGGAGTAATTTAATCAACAAATTACTTAATCAGATGTAAAGCCTTTTGAATAATCTCTTCCGGTAAGCCCAAAGCCTGAGCGATGGGGATAGCATTTTGAGGTGGTTTGGTTGATTTGGATAGTTTTATCAGGCTATAATCCATCAGAGTATTGAGCAGATTGAGTTGTTCTTTCAGGTTATTTTCAGTAGGTGTGATAAGTTTTGAGAGGGTTTTTAAATCAATGCCTTTGATTGCATAATGTGCTGCGGATTTCAGATAGGCAGGTTTATCAAAGTGGGTGGCAGCCAGAGTCAGGCAAGGTAATTTTTTGGCATAGTCCAGCACTGCAATCAGAATCACTTCTCCTTCAGCGGGATTGGTGCCTTTGGCAAGTTCATCCATCAGCAGCAGGTTTCTGCCTTTTTTCTTCAGAATATTGGACAAAGAGACAATTTCCCTGCCAAAGCTGCTCAGGTTTTCCTCATGGGTACTATCACGGTTAAACCAGACATTATCAAACAGACATAGTTCTGCTTCTCCGGCAGGAATAGGAATGGCATATTTCGCCATGAGGCAGATCTGACCTGCTGTTATCAAAGCAGTAGTTTTGCCGCCCATATTGGGACCGGTCAGCACATTTAATCCGGAAGAAAAAAGCAAGTCTATCGGTTGATAGTTTCTGCCGGAGGCTGTAAGATGCTGCTTTAACGGCAGATTAACAGCTTGGGGAATCCGGAGTTGTATCTTACTGCTCAGTATGGGGATAACGCAGTTATGCTGAATGGCAAATATCGCTTTAGCATAATCCCAATCAAGTTTACATATCAGTTCAGCAGTACGGTTTATGGCTTTGGCATGGGATTTCAGCTTTTTACTGAGGCTTTTCAAGACAACCTCTTCAGTTTTGGAGAGTCTGGTAGTCAGAAGTGATATCTGCTTTTTCAAAGTGATTAACTGTTTGGAGTCTTTGAGCTTGAAAGTGAGATTGGCAAAGTTTTCATCAGCCAATTGATAGTAGGGTGATTGGCTCAGGCTTTTAAGTTTGGCGGTTTGCAGACGTGAGATAACGATTGTGGCTGTTGTCTGGCTAAGGTGCAAGCTCTTTTGGGCGGTCTTCATGAGCTGATGCTCAGTCTGACGTTTAGTAAGCTGCAGGTCTTGCAATTGAGCAAGATATTGAGCCAGTTTGGGGTCAAAAGCAGAAGAAAGCGCAAAGGACGGACTATGCCTGTGCTCCGGGTCAAGCAGAGCGTAGGGTTTCTCCAAATCAGGAAAGGGATACAGTCTGGTCAGATTATGCTTACTGCAAAGCTCTTTTAGCTGCAGGGCATAGTATACAAGCTTCTTTAGCTCAAAGCATTCATGTAAATGCAATGGTCTTTCCGGCATAGCTTTCAGGGTTTGTGGAAGCCAGGGAATATCTGCCAAAGCGTTTCTGAATTGCTCTACTGCCGGTTTATGTTTTTTAAGCATTGAAATCATTGCTTCCAGACGCAGAAATTCCTTACGGAGTAAAGCTTCCTGCCCCGATTTCCAGATAGGAAGATGGTGTTTGAAATGCCTGCCTGATTCTCCCACAGGAATAATCATATTAAGCAATACATCAAATTGCAGAGTGCTATTCACGGCTTTGTCCATAGTAACTCCCAAATACATTTACGTCTATAGTTCCGTATTTATAGGCTGTGCTTTTTAGCTGAAGTCCGAAATTCCCTTTTACAATGCTATTTATATTTCATCTGACGAGGGAATTTTGAACTCCAGCTATAAGCTTACTCATATTTCAAGGTAAAATAAGTGATGAATACTGTCAATTATGAAGATGAAAAGGGATTAACGGATACTTATTACAACTGAGCCGTTGCCTGTTAGTTGTGGTTCAATGCCGTAACTGCGGAAGCGTGTCATGGTTTCCCGGTCAGGAAAGTGAAAGCGGTTATGCAGAGGAGCTGTGATGCAGGCTTGCCCGGGAGAAACAGCACGGATAAAATCAACTGAACTGGAGTATCTGCTGCCATGATGAGGTACTTTGAGAAAGTCACAGTCCAGTTTAGCAGGATATTCCTCAACAAGGCGCTCTTCTGCACTAGCAGAAATATCTCCGGGAAAGAGAGCAGAAAAGCCTTTATAATCCAATCTCATCACGAGCGAGTTATCGTTTTCAGAATTGCCCTGATAGTCTTTATCGGGATGCAGGAAAGATATTCCGGAATTGGCAAAGACAAAAGACATAGTATCCGAAATGACAGTCAGCTTAGCTTCTCTCATGTCTATTGATTGCTTCAGTTGCTGCCAAAGCGTGGATTCTGCATCATGCCTGCTGATGATGATACGGCGTACTTTCAGGTTGTGGAAGACATCGCTTAATCCGCCTCTGTGGTCATCATCAAGATGTGATAAGACCAAAAGGTCCAGCGTGGTTATCTTGTTTTTAGAAAACCAATTACGGGGTTTATAGCCAAACCAGCCTGAGTCATTATTGTCTTGGGTAAATCGCTTTGGACCTGTGTCTATCATCAGGGTTTGCCCCTTGGGATATTGCACCAGACTGCAATCTCCCAGTCCTGCATTAAAGACAGTCAGCGTAAAGGGTTTATGTCTCGGAATCTGTGAATAGACGGTTACTAGTAATGCCAGTATCAACATGGCATAAGTCAGCTTTCTGTAAGTTAATCCGCTTTTTACCCTGATTACAATAACTGCGACGACCAGATAGACTACAATTAGCCAGGCAAGAGACAGATTTACAGCATCTACGTAAAAAGGTAATCCGGCTGTAAATACTACCCACTTCTGAAAAATAACATAGAGCAAATCAAAAGCTGCCTTCAGCCAATGGAAGATTAACCATTTAACAGGGATAATTACTATTAACAATGTCAAAGGAAGCAATAAACTCATGAATGGGATGCCCAGGAGGTTGCCGATAATACCGTTGAAGCTGCCTCTCTGGAAATAAAACATAGTCAGAGGCAATAGTGCCAGAGTGATAATGACAGATACTATGACCATATCCAGTGTATAAAAGGCGGCTTTATTGAGCTTACGTTTCCACATGGGCTGATTGGTATTGTCATATTTAATTCCTGGTATAGCATAAGCCAGAATAATCACGCAGAGATAAGATAGCTGAAGCCCTATTGAAAAGAGCTGAACCGGGTCAATCAGTGTGATGATAAATAAGCTAAGGCAGATAATCTGTAGCGGAGATACTTTTCTTTGTGCAATTCGGGCAATGACAAACAGCAGAATCATAACAATAGCCCTCATAATCGGCGCTGACCACTGGCACAGTCCGGCATATACAATCATTAAAAGCAGGAATATCAGCTCCGATACTCTTCTCGGCAGAAACACATTTAGCAGCGTTACGAATAAAAAGTAAAAGAGCAAGACATGCAATCCGCTAATAGCAATCAGATGTAATAATCCTCCCTGGATTAGCTGCTGAATCCAATCTCTGTCTTCTGTCCTGTCATTTAACAACAGTGCCTTGGCAAAGGGGGCTGAGTCACCTAGTCTGGTATCGATGCTATGCAGCAGATGATAGCGCAGGCGTTCAAAGCTTATCTCTTTACCTTGGGTTATCTTTGTCAGTTTGTAGACAGGAGTAAGAACAAATTGCGTTTGTGTGTTTCTATTTGATATATAGAACGAAGTTGCATCCAAAACAGGGTCAGGTTTGAGGATGGTAATTTTGCCGATTGTATCAAATGTATCGCCGGGTAGCAGCTCTTTATCATAGTACATAATGGCTTTATCGTGGACAGGGATTTTGCGGATAGAGGAGAGTCTGACCAGATATGTGCCGTAACGGCTATTCAGAATTTTGATTACTTTGCCTGTGCAGGATTGAGTTATACTTTCCCTCTGAACCAGGATTTGCTGTAAAGGTGTGGGTGGTTTATCGATAGAAAGAGTTAGTCTCAGGCAGCCTGCAAGCAGGAATATTATTGCCGGGAAAGGTAATTTGAAGCGGAAGATTACTGCCAAAAGAATACTCAGAATACCGGTGAGTACTATTAACAATATTGGTAAATGCAAGATGGTGGCAAGACCGATACCTGCACACCAACTGATTGTGGGAATCAGAAAAGGGCTTGGCAAAGAGGGTTTAGTCAGCTCTGCCATATTTCTTTTTTATAGGCTATCTTTGATAAATGAGCCGAGTATGAAGCCCAAAACAACAGACCACAAAGCAGCCAATCCGATTTGGTAAACCTTATCAAGACTAAAAGTGACAGTATGAGCCGGAATCCAGAACCAGATTAACGACATCATGCTTTTATCGAGGTTTTTCCAATTCTTGCTCTTGAGGACAAGATTGTCCAGCCAGCGGTGAAAGATAACCAGAATTACTCCGAAGGGAATATTTGCCAGGATTGATTTAGCAAAGGCAAAGCCAATGCTTCCATGCGCCATTTGCGGTAGGATACCATGTTGTATCAGGGTTGTAACTATGTCATCAACCCAATGGAAAGCAAACTTGATATACACAGCGAGAATACTCCATACGAGCATTTTCCACAGAGTTATTCTAATGCTAAAGGGATATGTTTTGCTCTTGAGAGCAATCATTTTGGAGATTACTTCTCCCAAAGTGCCAAGAATGGCAAACTGTATGACTGCCATGATGATGGGGTGGTTTGTTACTGCCTGAATATACCAGTTCACTATTACCTCTTTATCTGCTTCAACACAATTTTAGGCTGCTAATTTATGTTTGTCTATTTGATAAGAATTACTTTTTGAGATACCGAGGAATTACCGTCGGTCAGATTAATAAAATACATCCCTGCCGGGCATTGATTACCCTGAGAGTCTTTGCTGTCCCAGTTATAATTATGGATACCGGAAGCTTGTTTTCCCTGGAAGATAGTTCTTACTATCTCTCCCTTCAGATTATAAATCCTTACGGTCAGAGAGCCGGCTTTTGCATTGTTGACACTGATGGAGGCGTTACTTGTGAAGGGATTCGGGAAGATAGAGCTTATCTGCAAGGGATAGACACTTGCTGTGTTATCGTCAGTAGCTGTAGTATTAGCCTTGATTGTAACAGGTATTGCCCCGTAAGAAGTTAGATTCACCCGCACATAACAAACATTCTGAGCGCCACTTCTATCCACTTGTTCCAAAACTCCGCCTGTAACGGTATATTCAGTACTACTGGAAGGCATAATGAATCTCACAACAGCATTGTCGAAACTCAAAGTATTATTATTTGTCACCATGGCGTAGACGCTGTCTGCCACACCATAATTATTGGGAGTAAAAGCGATATTTATCTGACTACCGCTGCTGCCTGCATTTAACGTGCCATAAGGCTGCAAGGAAGTGCCGTTTACCCGTACAATACGGTAGGCACGGTTGCCATCACAAACGCTTTGGGTGGCAAGATTATATGGGGTTGTTGATGTTGAACCGCTATTGTAATGGATATGTCCCCATAAAGCCATATCGACTCCCAGAGTTGTCAGATTCAATTCTTCATCAAAATCAAAGTGGTGAAACAGGACTTTCGTTTCTGCATCAGAAGCAGTTAAATCAGCCTGTAGCCATTGCATCTGAGTGGCTGTAAAGCTATTACCGCCATAGACACTGGTCAGGTAATTATCATAGTTATCATAAGCTTCCAGTCCGGTAAAGTGTACAGGACCATAATCAAAACTATAATCCTGAGTATGATAGGTCCAGCTTGTGGAAGGATTATTCAGCCAACTCCAGCCGAAGTTTTTCCACCAGAACTTACGGGATGAACCCGCCGGAGGAGGCGTTCCTGTCCATCCGCCAATATCATGATTACCGGTAACCAGGTAGCATGGTACTTCCAATTCTCCCAAAAGCCGTTTTGCTTTTGAATAGACACGCATATTCTGATATTCTTCCAGCTCTCCCTGATTGACCAGATCACCCGTTAACAGGATAAACTCAGGTCTGATAATATTAATGTCTTTGATGACTTCACGAAAGTCTACCGTTTCAGTGGAATCGGTATCATAACCTGCATCGGGATAAAAGATATGTGAAGGCATGTGAACATCTGTTACCTGAGCAAAGTAATAATTAGTTTTACGGGTAGGGAGCACTTGCACTGAATGTCTGGTCTTATCATCAATGCCGCCGGAAGCAGTCACTCTGAGGTCATACATCTCAAAAACACTGACATTGGGTACGGTTGCCGTAATATTCCAGAGTGGAGGAGAGCTTTGATATTCTGTATCTGTTATAGTCAGATTAGCAGTAAGATTGCCACGTTTTAACTGAGCAGCCCAGTTTGTTGTAGTTTCCGGTGCAACGCACTGAATATTAAGGTTTTCACCGGGTATTACTATTGCCGGGATATTGAGCAGTGGTCTCTGGATAACTGTTAGGGTATCTATGGTTTCTCCACCTGAAACACCCACTGTAGCCAAGCCCTGATTGATTATCATTACAGGGGTATCGTCAAAGGCAAAGTTACTGGCAGTAAGAGGAGAAACACCATCATGAGCAGCAGTGAAAATCAGATTCAAAAGATTCCCTTGTCCTTGCAGAATGCCATTAGTCATAAAGTTCACAGTCAGGTTTCCGGCATTCGCAGTTGCATTCACAGTTCCGATAGAAGAAAGCGTGCCTGTGGTGCTGTAATCCACATAGTTTATTACATTGGGATTATAGCTGAGCATAAAGTGATAATCTCCAAATCCCTGAGTCAAGGTCAGATTGGATACAGTAATCGGTACTGTAAACTGAGGTCCGGTGGGTACCTGTAGTGAAGGCAATGTAATCACTACTGCCTGTGAATTAATCAGGACATCTGCCTGTGAACGCGGATTGAGACTATGAGTGCTATAACCATAATTCCCGATTCCTCTGATACTTTCAAAATTAGCTCCGACAGTGACTAATGAACCCAGAACTTCCTGGTCAAAGAAAGCATCTGCAATCACTACACTACCGCTGCCATCAGAAACTTCCCATTCACTGTAATTATTCAGCGCTTCTGTTACGGTAGCATCCTGAACTTCCATTAGCACACCTTCATAAGCTTCTGTAGAAGCCATAGCTGTACTGATTACTGCGGCAGGAGGGATAGGATTACCGGCGCTGATTAACTGATAAGCAGTCACATTTCTTATTTCTGTCAGACCGTAATATTCCCAGGCTTGTCCTGTAACTTCTACAAGACTGCCTACGGTGGGAGAGTTTGTATTATTATAAATCAGAATACCTTTCCAGGCGCCACCTTCAGGCATGGAAATATAGAAGCCATGACTTCCGGCATAACCTGTGGCTGTCACGATTCCTTGTGTGGTCACTGTTTGTCCTGCCAATGGCGAGGGATAAGTGCCATCTCCGGATTCTGTTGTATATTGTATCTCATAAATTGTTACTGCATTTAAGCTAATCAAAGCCAGACACAATAATAGAAAAGTCATTATAATTTTCATACTTCACAACCTCAATGTACTGAGTAGTTATCTTTTTTCCACATAATAAAATAAGGGGAAATTGTAAAGAAGCAATTTTGCAGCCAATAATCCTGCCTTTAAAAAGCTACAACATTTAAAAAGTTAAAAGCATCATGCTTTGTCTCTTGACAGGATTAGTCTCAGGATTTTATCATAAATCTGAGGTTATGATGATGAAAATCAGGTTTGTTTTGGTACTTTTTGTATCTTTGTTGTTACTGATGAGCTGTGATAAAAGGAATACGACAGAAAATCAAGAGCTTAGCGATTTGACTGTCATAGTAAATCTGCAACCTGTTTTGCATCATTATCTGCCGGTAACCAGGGTTACGGTTCAGGCAGTTGTACCTGATAGCAAAGAGGTTTATGAGCTTATTGTCGACAGTACTTTTGCCACAGGTGTGATTCCCAATCTGGAAGCCGGTTCTTACTATGTGGTTGTAAATATCTATTCTGATTCGGTTCAGGTAGCTTTAGGTTCGAATACGAGTGTTATCACAGAAGGTGAAGACGCAACAGTTCTGATAGAACCTGAGATGTCGGCACAAATATATAACAAAGTACTATTTGTTGGTAATAGCCATACTTATTACAATCAGGGAGTTGATTATCATTTGCTGCAACTGATTTCAGGTTGTTTCGGGCCGATAGTATCATCCTTTACAGAGGGTGGATATACGCTCCAGAATCATTTCAATGACCCCGGCACAATTATCACGATACAGCAAGGTGACTGGGATTTGGTCATTCTGCAGGAAGCAAGCAGTACACCCGTTAACGACCCCGATTTGTTTTATGAATATGCGACAAAGCTGGATACAGTTGTTCGTGGAAGTGGAGCCAGAACAGGCTTTTATATGACGTGGGCATGGAAAAACAATCCGGAGATGTATGAACCTGTTACAATTGCATACAACACAATCGGAGCTGAATTGCAAGCTTTGGTTGCACCTTGCGGGATAGCCTTTCACAATGCTCTGCAGGCAGATTCAACGCTTAGCTTGTATGCTTCCGATAATTACCATCCCAGCTTGCTGGGTACGTTTCTGGCATCCTGTGTGTTTTATGCATCTATCTGGAATTATAATCCCTCTCAAACTGCATATGTCCCTGCCGGAATGGATACTCTGACAGCTACAGCATTAAAACAAATTGCCTGGAATACGGTTCAGGAATATCAGGCATCTAAAGAGCAAAGAAACCTGGACAGATTGATTGGCGGATTACCCAAACTCATGGCAATAAAAGAACAAGAACACCTATTAAAGGCGGAATAATTAAAAAAATAACTATAATCGGAGCAGGACTTGCCGGCAGTGAAGCTGCTTTACAACTTGCTGAGAAAGGCTGGAAAGTGAAGCTTTACGAGATGCGTCCGGGTAAGATGACACCTGCTCATCAGACCGATAAATGTGCAGAACTGGTTTGCAGTAATTCCCTCAAATCCACTCGTACAGATACGGCTGCCGGGCTATTGAAAGCAGAAATGAAGCTTTTGGATTGTAAGCTGCTCAACATAGCTTTTGAGAATTCTGTTCCTGCCGGACATGCCCTGGCAGTAAACAGAGATGCCTTTGCTGAACAGGTGACTTCCTTATTGGAAGAAAATCCCCATATCGAGCTGATCCGGGAAGAAATCACTACTATTCCTGAGGGCATTGTTATTTTAGCAGGCGGACCTCTGACTTCTGACGCTTTGATGCATGACCTGATACAAAAACTGGGAGAGGAGCACCTCTATTTCTTTGATGCAATTGCCCCTATTGTGAGCGCTGATTCTCTGGACAGAAGCATTATCTTTGATAAGAGCCGTTATGATAAAGGCGAAGCAGATTATCTGAATTGTCCGTTTAATAAAGAAGAATATATAGCTTTCGTCACAGCTTTGCAGCAAGGCGAAAAACACACTGCTCATGAATTTGAGAATGAGTTCTTTCATGAACTAAACTTCCGCTTTTATGAAAACTGTATGCCCATAGAAGAGCTGGCACGCAGAGGAATAGATACACTGCGCTTCGGAGTACTCAGACCGGTTGGTTTGGATGACCCTCGAACCGGCAGAAGACCATATGCAGTGATGCAACTGAGAGCAGAAAATAAAGACAGAACAGCTTTTAATCTGGTTGGATGTCAAACCATGCTTAAATATGGCGTTCAAAAGGAAATCTTCAGGCTCATACCCGGTATGGAAAAGGTAGAATTCCTGCGGTATGGTTCCATTCACCGTAATGCTTATCTGAATTCACCTGAGCTTTTAAATAAAAACCTTTCCCTCAAAGCTATGCCCACTGTCTGTCTGGCTGGTCAGTTCAGCGGTGTGGAAGGCTATACGGAATCCATTGCCATGGGACTACTGGTTTCGATTATAATAGATAAAGAGATGGGAACAGACAAGAGTGAATGTAGTACAAGTGAAACAGACAGGAGTGTCTGTTGTACTTTGCCGGAAAGCACGATTATGGGACAATTCTGGCGCAGGCTGATTACTCCTTCGGAGCAAAGATTTACACCGGTGAATGCTAATTTTGGACTGATGCCAGAACTGATAGGTGTACATAAAAGCGAAAAGAAAGCAGGATACGTAAGCCGTTCCATAAAAGACCTGGAAGAATGGAAAAGCGAAATGATGTAATGGGTGCTGCATCTTATCGCTACATGTTGTTCCGCTTTCTAAGGATGTGGATTCCTGTCTCCGCAGGAATGACGGACACAGATATTCAAACACACAAAAATTGAGATACAGATATTTGTTTTTTTTTAACGCAGAGAAGCAGAGTCTCAGAGAATAAGAGTTGACTATTTATTATCTCTTTTCTCTCTTTACCTCTGTGTCTCTGTGGGTTAATAAAAATAGGAGAAAACTATGAAAAAGCTAATTGCAGCATGTGGAATCAATTGTGCAGATTGCGGAGCCAGACAAGCTACTATCGACAACGATGATGTAAAACGAAAAGAGGTTGCTGAGCAGTGGTCCAAAGCTTATGAAACAGACCTGTCAATCGAAAGCATCAATTGCACCGGTTGTATGGAAGAAGGTGTAAAATTTGCTCACTGCAAAGAATGCGAAATCCGTGAATGTGTAAAGGATATGGAAATCAATAACTGTGCTGAATGCGAAGAATATCCCTGTGAAGAGATGGAACAATTCCTGGAACATGTCCCGGAAGCAAAAGCAAATTTAGACGTACTCAGAAAGTAGGACTGTTTGAGTAAACTATTGGCAGCTTGTGGCATTGACTGCAGTGATTGTGACGCCAGAATTGCCACACTTGCTGATGATGGTAAGAAAAGAGCATCCGTTGCAGTCAACTGGGCAGATGAATACGGTGCAGGCTTAAAGGCAGAGGATATTAATTGTACGGGTTGTATGGAACCGGGAGTGCTGTTTATCCATAGCAGAAAATGTGACATCAGAGCTTGTGTACTTGCCAAAGGACTGAGCAATTGCGCAGAATGTCCTGACTTTGCCTGCGATATGATTACTCAGTTTATGAATGAAGTACCACCATCCAGGAAAAACCTTGAGGAACTGAGGGAGAGAAATTGAAGCGAATCTTTCTTATAGCCGTATCGTTGCTGGTTGTTACTATTTGCCTGGCCGGAGAAACAGAACACGGTATCTATTACAACGATGGGACTTTTCACAAAGGGAGCCCCCAATTGCATAAACCCTTGCTTAAGGGAAGATACTTTACTCTAAATAATAGTATGATTGTTCCAATAGATAGTGTTAGGGCTTTTGTTGACTCTAAAGGTTATAACCTGATCTATAAAAATAGTTACGATCAATATGATTTTGCAACACGGGTAAGTGAAGGTAAAATATCCCTATATAATAACAAGAAGTTCTTCACTGCCGGTAACGATAAGCTTTACAAATTGGATTATTCAAATCTCAGTCCGATTTTGGAAAATCATCCAAAGTCAACAATAAATTTAAATAAATACGTTGCTTGTAAAGTTGTTTCTTATGCGGCTATTGCTACCCTAATCATAGGTGCCGTCGTAATTAATCAGCGAAGCAATGAAAATTATAAACCTGGAGAGCATGATAACATTTTGTGGGGTGGGTTGATAGCTGGATCATTAGCTTTTGGAACTGCAACAGCTGCTCCCAAGTACCTGCAGCTTGCTGTGGAAGAGTATAACAAGACACCATAAAGTATAAAAGATATACATCTCCCTTTTTTAACTCCATTATATAAAAAAATAGATTACCCCGAGATGCATCTTGGCTAATGGGGGGGATTACAGGGAGATCTACAACAGATTTGCGTTAAGTATAGTAAGCAGCAATAATGGTTATAAAATTGTAAATGTCTTTTCTGATAATCTGGTTGACGATTACTCCATATCAGACAAACGTGCATAAATATCCGTATAGTGTCCTTGAGACAAAGGGGTTTTGAGCATGTGCAAACGTTGGCAAGACAATTGGTTATCCACTCGTGAAAGGGTCGGCTGGGTTGAATTAAAAACAGCTATTCCTGAAACATATAGCAAGCTTGGCTTCAAATGCGGGCTGGAAGTACATCAGCAACTACTTACGCAGAAGAAGCTGTTCTGCCGCTGTACAGCAGGTATTTATCACGACTTTGATAATTATGATGCAGAAATAGTGAGACACATGCGCCCGACTTTATCCGAATTGGGTGAATATGACGGCACAGCTTTGATGGAATTCAAGACCCGTAAAAAGATAGTTTACCGCATCAAGAATGATACAGCCTGCACCTACGAAGTGGATGATACTCCTCCTTTTGCCTTTAATCAGGAAGCCCTTTCCCATGCCATGCAGATTGCCCTGTTGCTCAAAATGAATATCGTGGGCGAATTGCATATCACCCGTAAGCAATATCTCGATGGCAGTATTCCCACAGGATTTCAGAGAACCACTATCCTGGGTATCGAAGGCGAAATCCCTATTTCCAATAAGAAAATCAAGCTGATTCAGTTTAGTATTGAAGAAGACAGTTGTCGCGAGGTTTCCGATATCCGCCATACGCGTGTTTATTACGCAGACAGGCTGGGCATGCCATTGATAGAAACGGTTACTTATCCCGAAATGCTCACTCCGCAGGAAGCAGCTGAAGCCGGACAATACATACGTTTTCTGGCACGCAGCAGCGGTAAAGTGCGGGTTGGTATTGGCGCTGCCCGTCAGGACGTGAATGTAAGCGTTACAGGCGGTACACGTATTGAAATCAAAGGTGTTTCCCACATTACCTGGATACCAAAGCTCACACATACAGAAGCTTTTCGCCAATATGCTCTACTACAGATTAAAGCAGACTTATCTACTAAAATACCCAAGCAAAAAGACTGGGATATCAGTTCCAAAGTCTTACCTGCTGATGACTGGAAACACATTCCATTGCTCAAGAAATCATCTGCCGAAAACTGGAAACTGGTAGCGGTTAATTTGCCCGGCTTTGCCGAGATACTTTCCTTCTTTACACAGCCGGGACGTACTTTTGCTGATGAAATTGCTGATAGGCTCAAAGTCATTGCTTGTCTGGAAAAACCCAATATGTTCCATTCCGAAGAACTGAAACCTTGTCTTTCAGAAGCTGAATGGGACAAGATAGCGGTGGCTTTGAAAGCAGAAAAGACCGATGCTCAAATCCTGTTCTGGACTCCTGATGAAGATATGAAGACAGCTCTGGAGACAATTGCAGAGCGTTGCAGAATGGCATTCTCAGGTGTTCCCAATGAAACACGCAAAGCTATGGACAATGGCACAACCATCTTTGAAAGAGTGCTTCCGGGTGCCGACAGAATGTATCCCGATACAGACTCAGCTCCAATACCTATAAAAGATGAGACTATCGAAGCTGCGCGCAGGATATTGCCGGTGGATTTACAGGAACGGCTCAATCAGCTTGCAGCCTGGGGAGTTCCGCTCGATGCTTATGCCTATGTTTTGCGTAATAATCTGATGCCTGTGATTGAGAAATTGTCTTCTGAACACAATCTCCATCCCAAATTTATTGCTTTGGTCTATGCTCACAAGCTGAAGAGTATGCAGGGCAGAGATCCGCTTCCCTTTGGACATGACCGCATCAGCGATATTTTTACTTTTATCAGAAAACGTAATCTGACTATGGATATCCTGCCGGGTATGCTGGAAGTTCTGTATAAAAACCCCAATATCCAGTTCTCTTCAGTGCTTTCCATGATAAATTATCAGCCTGTAGAGCCGGAAACCATTTATGAGCAGATTCCGGTACTCAGGGCGATGTTTGCCAAGCTTGCCCACAAATCGGATTGTCAGGCAGAAGTGCGCTGGATTATGGGTAGACTGCATAAACCTGCGTTGGGCATTATTCCTCTTAAGGAGCTTAATGCCACAGTTGTAGAAGCTGTCTGTGGAGAGGTGCCCGATGCTTGATTTATTTAAAGGTTACAAAGGAAAAGCACTCGACACTCTGAAGAGCTTCAAAGCCAGAGTCTGGGGTGATACAACCGTCGAAACAACCAGAGGAAAATTTCAGGGCATCATCTTGCCCCGTTCTGAAAATGATGACGACAAACATATTGTCATTAAACTTATTACAGGATACAACGTCGGTATTGATGTCGATACTATTCTCGATATGAAAGAAACAGGCTATAAAGAAGCTCATTATAAAATACCCGAACGTGAATTTCCCACTACACCCGGTCTGCCCAAAGTTAAGCTATTGGGCACAGGCGGTACAATTGCTTCCCGACTGGATTATCGCACCGGAGCAGTTATTCCGGCTTTCTCACCCGGTGAATTGTATGGCGCAGTGCCTGAGCTGGCTGATATCTGTAATCTGGAAACGGAAAAACTCTTTGCTGTCTTCTCTGAGAATATGGGTCCTGACCAGTATAAAAAACTGGCTATCTCTATTGGTGAGGAAGTAAAAAAAGGCACACAAGGCATTATAATCGGGCACGGTACTGATACCATGCATCACACGGCTGCTGCTATGTCTTTCATGCTGCAGAATCTGCCTATACCTGTTGTCATGGTTGGTTCCCAGCGTTCCAGTGACAGGCCTTCTTCCGATGCTGCTTTAAACCTAATGCATGCAGCTAAGACAGCCGGACATAGTGATATTGCAGAAGTCATGGTCTGTATGTTTGGTCCCACCAGCGATGAATATGGACTTTTGCATCAGGGCACCAGAGTAAGAAAAATGCATTCTTCTTATCGGAGCACTTTCCGCACGATAGGTGATACTCCGATTGCCATGGTATCCAGAGATAAAATAACTCCGATTAAAACTGATTATAATAAACGCCGTACTGACCGCAATGTAACTGTCCTGCCATTTTTTGAAGAGAGAGTTGCTATTGTTTATTACTATCCCAATATGCATCCTGATATTATTGATTCTCTGACAGATAATGGTTATAAAGGTATAATCATCGCCGGAACAGGTCTGGGTCATATTAATAAACCTGTCTATCCAGCCATTAAACGTGCCATCGAAAAAGGTGTGCATATCTTTATGACAGTGCAGACTCTTTGGGGCTTTGTCCACATGTTTGTCTATGACACAGGACGTGATCTGATGAGTATGGGCATCACTCCCGGAGAAAATCTGCTGCCCGAAGTTGCTTACATCAAACTCGGCTGGGCGCTGGGACAATCCAATGACAGGGAAGAAGTCCGCAGACTGATGTTAACTCCCATTGCCGGAGATATTACAGATGGAGAACCCTATAACGGCTATTTGATATTCCAGGGTGGTATCCCGGAAGTAGAGGAATTTATCCGCAAGTTTCATAAATAATTTCTTCTCTTTCATTTATCAGGTCAAGTAATGCTCAATTATGGATTCTTTATCAATCCATAGAGTTATCCATTCGTTCGTTTATCATTCATAAAATTGCTTTTTTCTTTATTTTTCTTCACTTATCTCTGTGTCTATCCACTTTATTCATCTTTCATTTATCTTTAAGTGCACATAGATTGTCCTTAAGACACCCGTATGACACCCGTATGACACCCCAATGACTCCCAAATGAACATAGGGGAATCATTGGAGCAGCAAAGGCGCAGCACCCACGCATATTATGCACAATCTAACATCACTTAAAGAAAGATTAATAATGAATGAATATGTAAGCAAGAATAAGTGGCTGGTCAGAAGATAGGCTTTCCTGAGTTTTAAGTTTACCTGATAGGAAAATTCATTTTTGAATAATCTATGATTTACATGGTTAAATGGAATGTATAGAATGGAATATATAGTTTTTGCTTGACGAATACTGCTATGCAAATTGTTTGGCTAGACCGATATAAACGGCGGTCCAGTAACTCAGTGGTAGAGTATCTGCCTTTTAAGTAGAGAGTCGATGGTTCGAGTCCATCCTGGATCACCAGTTTTGCGACCCCTTCGTCTATCGGTTAGGACTCAAGATTTTCATTCTTGCAAGAGGGGTTCGACTCCCCTAGGGGTCGCCATTAATTTTTTGGCGAAACTATAGCGTCGATTATAGTGTCCTGTTCGTCTAGTGGCCTAGGACTCCTGATTCTCAGTCAGGCAACAGGGGTTCAATTCCCCTACGGGATGCCAGTTTATTCTGTAAACCTACCAATTAATATGGAAATGGCATCGCGCCAGTTGAATTATTATCATAGAAATCAAACAAATCCCAATAGCTATACCGCTAATCCAGTTTTCTGTTCGTTGCAACTGAGTTGTAAGCAATTCTGTATTAATTATCCTGCCACCCAATACCTTAAACGGTTTAATATTGTTGTACCGTGCCAGTGTGCCGGAACCATTCCAGCTATAACCAAATTCAAAGAGCATATCTCCACGTATCTGAAGTGTAAAGATATTGCGCCAAGCCTGGGTTTCAATTTCCAGAACTACATCATTATCGTCTTTTAATCCAATCAGCAAAGATGAGCCATTGGCAAGCGAGCCAACCCAAACACCATTTAAGTGCACCTTTACTTTGGATAGGCAGGCAACAAATCTCCAGCGCCGCACTAGTTTCAGATAAAGCTCTTTATCTTGGGAGGCATGGATAATAACTTCTTCATTCTGCATAACATACCACACATTTTAAGTATTCAGATTCCGGACAATTCACTGATACAGGATGGTCATTATCAGCACCCTTGACTTCAATAATACGTAATGACCTGTTTGTTGATATTGCTGCCCGGTGTAAAGTTTGGATAAAGTCATCTCTGCTAATCCTGCCGGAACAGGAGCAGGTGAATAGTATACCACCGGAATTAAGACATTTTAATGCTGATGCATTCAGTTTGAAATAACCATCCAGAGCATTATTGACCGAGCCTTTGGAATGAGTCATCTTGGGTGGGTCGAGGATAATCAGGTCATATTTAGTGCCTGTTTCAATACATTGAGCCAGATACTTAAACATATCTGATTTGATGAAGGAGATATGAGAAAAGCTGTTCAATTCAGCATTGCGCCACGCCAGGTCCAGAGCATTAGCGGAAACATCTACGGCTGTAACGCTTGATGCGTCTGAACTTGCAGCATGCAAAGCAAAGCCACCTGAATATGTGCACAAATCGAGCACTGTTTTGTCTTTTACATAGCTTTCCAGCAGTAATCTATTGGCTTTTTGGTCGAGATAAAAGCCGGTCTTTTGTCCCGTGGTCAGATTGAGTTCAAAGCTGATACCGTTTTCTCTGATAATTAATGGTGTTTGCGGTATCTGTCCATAGATAATACCATCTTTGAGTTCCAGTCCTTCTTCAGCCAGAATGTCCTGTTCAGTCCGCAGAATGATGGCTTTGGGACGGCAACAGTCAATCAGGCAGTCTAAAACTACATCTTTGTACTTGTATAGCGCCAGAGAAGTGAACTGGAGGGAAAGATAGTCACCAAAACGGTCAACAGTCAAGCCGGAAAGACCATCACCTTCACTATTGATCAGACGATAGGCAGATTCAGGATGTGGCTCAAAACCCAGGATACCTTCTCTCAAATGAATAGCTTGTTTAATTTTGTTTTGCCAGAAGGTTTTATTGAGCAGTTCACTTTCCAGAAAAGAATATAGCCTTATTCTGATTTGACTGTGAGGATTAAACAAACCATAGGCGATGAAAGTGCCTTTATCGTCGCAGACCTTCACGCTGTCACCCGGGAGTGGATTGATTTTATTATCGGCAAGGGCACCGGAAAAAAGCCATGGGTGTTGATTGTTAAATGGAGTGGAGCGACCCGGTTTTAGATATACGTTTTCCATATAATCTGTTAGTGTTTTATTGACTATTTGCCTCTGACAACTCTGAAGCCAACAAATTTGTAGGATTTAAAAGGCACACCTTTATTACGATAGATTACTTCCAGACTGCTGCCTTTGGCAGATTCAATGCTACCGCCTCTGATAACCTTGAGATTACCTAATTCCGGACCTGTAGGATTGATAAAGGGCATGCTCTTGGGATAATTGGCATCATACCAATCCCAACACCATTCAGCAACATTACCTGTCATATCATACAATCCGAATGCATTGGCTGTTTTAAACTTAACAGGATGAATGTGAGCGCTGGCATTATCTTTATACCAACCTACAAGGTCGGGAGAATCAGCTCCGCTATATGGAGAATATTTGTTACCTCTGGCGGCATATTCCCATTCAGCTTCAGTAGGAAGACGGTAACCATTAACCTTGAAGTTACATGTAACAATTCTGGATGCACCGAATCCCATAATTTTATAACAAGGAGCAAGGCCTTCTGCTTCACTCCTGCTGTTGCAGTATATGATTGCATCAAACCATGAGATATTGTCAACAGGCAGATTGTCACCAATGTTGCTGCAGGTGACACGTCTCATATATTTGGTCCATTCAGCCTGAGTAACTTCATTTATAGACATATAAAATCCGTTTAGTGAAGCATTTTCTCTGACATTTTTATGCAAAGTTCCATAGGCATATGTATCACCATAAATATAAACGAGATTGTCTGGAGTAACCTGTCTCTTTTGAGAAGGGGTTTGATTTTTGATAACATTTGTATTCTGAATGTCGCCGGAAGTGTTGATAGCAGACTGAGCAGCCGGAATCGTTACATTCGGGTTAACATAAACTGTAGTAACGGTGGGGTTTGATGACAAAGTGGATTTCTTTCTGCTGTATGTTTTAGACTCGGTTTTGATATCTCTATAGTTATCATCTGCAATAGATGACAATTCTGCTGTTGAATCAGTAAGCCCTGTCATAAATCCAGTGAATTTCAAAGGAGCGTTTTTGTTGCCGAACACAGCATCTAATAAATTAGTAGTTAAAGCAATGCATATAAATACCAGGATAAAAATAATAATTCCCCAGAAATAGATATCCAGTTTCTTTGTTGGTAAGGTCATTTCGTTCTGGTCAATAAAAGGGGTTACACCTTCATCTGCAGAAACATAAATATCATTTTGCTGTATTGGTTTGAGCTTGTCTAAAGCTTTTGCCAATTCGTCAAAGCTGGCATATCTCTGTTCAGCTTTTCTGTGTAAACATTCTGCGAGGATTTCATTTACCCCGATGGTTATTCCTGAGATATAGTCGAATTTTTTGCTAAGCAATTTGAGCGGTACATATATAGTCTCATAGAAGGTAGATTTGGTGAATAACTTGGCGAGTACGATTCCTATTGTGAAGATATCTTCGCTTTCATCTCTGACATCATAGTTTATGCCGGTAGAAAGAATGATGATATTGCCTTCTTCAGTGCGGACAATATTTTGCAACCCCAGGGTACGTACGGCAAGACCTGCCTTCCTTATAGCAAGAGAGGCGCTCACTATCTGTCCGGCAATAACTCTGACATATTCTTCAGTAAACAATTCAGGAAACTGGTCTTTTACTTCCTGCAAAGTAAGTCCATCAATGTATTCAGATACGATAAATGCAGGTTTGTGTGTTTGATTAACTTCGTATACTTTGGCAATATTGGGATGTTTAACAGCTTTAATCTTGGACATCCTGACAATAGCACCAAAGAGCTTATCCACATTATCAAAATAAGACTGGAAGAAAAGCTTGAGAGAGCATCGGTTACCATTGCGTTCATCAAATGCCAGATAGCTGATACCGTCATTGTCTTTGCCAATGACTTTTTCAATTTTGTATACTTTGTTGAAAACTTCTCCGGAGTCAAGGAGTGTAAAGGTATGGTCTTTTTTATGAAGAGGTAGTGCAGTTGTTCTGGGTGGGATGTTTTCTTCAGGAGGAGCTATTGATTCCGGTTCTTGTCTTTCTTGTTTAATACTTTGACCACATTGCGGGCAGAAATTACAGTTTTCTGATAACTTACAACCACAATTAGCGCAATAAGGCATCTGAACTCCACTGGTTAAAAATCAAAAAAACTCCCTGTTATACTAAAAAAGCAGAGAGACAATGCTCTCTGCTTTTGATTTTTTATCATTTTCTGATTACTGAAAACCAGACTTCTTTTCCGTTTATATCGTATTGTTTCATTTCACTCTTGATATCCGGTTCCCGTTTAAGCTCATTGCTAAGCGTCTCAGTCTTTATATAGTCTGAAAAACTTGCTATTGCACAGGCAATATCCTCGTCTCCAAACCACGTAACAAAGATTTTGTCCATTATCTCAAAGTTCTGTTCCTTACGCGTGTATTGAATTTTATTAACCATTTCACGGGCAAAGCCTTCACTTATCAATTCAGGAGTCATAGTAATATCCAAAGCGATAAAAAGCTTGCGGTTTGCCTGAAAGACAAAGCCTTCTTTGGGCTTTATAGTGACCTGTAAATCATCAGAAGTCAGTTTCAGAAGCTCGCCATCAACGGTTATTTCAAAAAATCCTTTACTATTAAAGGAATTCAAGGCATCAATCCCATCGATCTGCAATAACAGAGAACTAAGCGCTTTCACATGCTTACCGTACTTAGGACCCATAACTTTGAAATCAGGCTTTAGCTCATATTGGACAAAGCCGTCATTTTCCGAAACATACTTGATTTCATGGATGTTTATTTCTTCCTGTATCAGGTCAAACATTCTTTCACAAATAGGCTTTACCTTTTCAGGAACATATAAGGCAGAAAGAGGCTGACGCACTTTGATCTGACAATCATTACGAGCAGCTCTGCCCAAAGAAACGATATCTATGATGGTCTGCATTTCTTCTTCCAGAACCGGCTCTATATACTGTTCTGCTGAAACGGGATAATTTGCAAAATGTACGCTTTCCATCCCTGTCAGGTTTTGATAAAGCAAATCAGACAAATATGGTGCATAAGGTGCCATGAGTTTGGAGAGTTCCGTCATAACCTGATGTAGAGTCAGATAAGCATCAATCTTATCAGGTGTAAGCTCCATTGACCAGAACCGGCGTCTGCTGCGGCGCACATACCAATTGGATACTTCGTCTATAACAAAATCCTGGATTGCCCGTACACTGCGGGTAAACTCAAAGACCTCGTTCCATTCATTGACTTTCTTGATCAGTGATTGCAAACGTGAGACTATCCAACGGTCAATCTCTGCTGTTTTTTGCCAGGTAACCGGATAATCTGAAACATCAAAGCTGTCGATATTGGCATAAGTGCTGAAGAATGAATATACGTTCTTTAGCGTGCCGATAAATTTTCCCACAACTTCTTTAACTTCATCCACATTGAATTTGGTCGGCACCCAGGCAGGGCTTACTTCCAGCAAATACCAGCGGATAGCATCAGCGCCAAAAGAAGCCATTAGTTCCATAGGCTCAACGCTGTTACCCTTGCTTTTACTCATTTTCTGACCATTCTTATCCAGAATCATGTCATTGACCAGGCAAGTCTTGTAGCTGCTCTTTCCCATCAGAATGGTGGAAATTGACAGCATGGAATTGAACCAGCCACGGGTTTGGTCTATGCCTTCTGAGATAAAATCAGCAGGAAACAATTCACTTTCAAAAATGTCTCTATTCTCAAAGGGATAATGCCATTGTGCAAAGGGCATGGCTCCACTGTCAAACCAGCAATCAATAACTTCACTGGTCCTGTGCATTTTTCCTGAGCAATGCGGACATGTAAGTACCACTCCATCCACATAAGGCTTATGTAATTCTATATCTATTGGAACGGGACTTCCATCCTCAAGTTTTCCTTGTTTCAGCAGCTCTTCTATAGAGCCGATTGAGCTTTGATGTTCGCAATGGTCACAAAGCCAGATATTCAGAGGTGTTCCCCAAAATCTATCTCTGGACAGCGCCCAGTCTATGTTGTTTTCCAACCAGTCACCAAAGCGCTTTTCTCCCACAAATGAGGGATACCATTTTATCTTTTTATTCTCTTCCACCAATTTGTCTTTGAACTGGGTAGTTCTGATAAACCAGCTTTCACGTGCATAATAAATCAATGGACTCTCACATCTCCAGCAATGAGGATAACTGTGTTTAACCTGTTCTCTTCTAAAGAGAGCACCACTTTCTTTTAAGGCTCTGATAATGTCTTTATCGGCTGATTTGACAAATTGTCCTGCCCACGGAGTTACTACTTCAGTGAATTTTCCTGCTCCATCCACAGGCTGAACAAATGGGAGGTCATACTTCTGTGCCAGAGTAAAGTCATCCTGTCCGAATGCCGGAGCAGTATGCACAATACCCGTACCGTCAGTCATTGTAACATAATCCGCCAGGCCGATATACCAGGCTGGTTTTTCAGGTTCTACAAACCGGAATAGGGGCTCATATTCTTTCTTTTCCAGTGTTTTGCCTTTGAACTCTTCCAGAATTGAATATTCATCATCCAGAACCGCCAGGCGTTCTTTAGCCAATATCAGATTTTGTTCTTTATAAAGTACTTTTACATAGGTTTCGTCAGGATTTACTGCCAGTGCTACATTGCTGATCAGCGTCCAGGGTGTGGTTGTCCAGGCAAGGTAATAGAGGTTCTCTTCATCTTTTGCCTTGAAACGGACAAATACAGACGGGTCTTCCACATCTTTATAGCCCTGAGCTACTTCGTGTGAAGACAGGGGGGTTCCACAACTGGGGCAATAAGGTACAATTTTATATCCCTGATAAATCAAGTCACGGTCGTGGAAGTTTTTTAGTATCCACCAGACAGATTCGATATAATCATTGGTCAGCGTGATATAGGGGTGGTCAAGGTCTATCCAGTAACCCATCACTTCAGTCATTTCTCGCCAAAGCTTTTCGTAGGTAAAGACAGACTCTTTGCATTTCTTGCAAAATGGCTCTACGCCATACTCTTCAATACCCTTCTTGTCTTCCAGTCCGAGGAGTTTTTCCACTTCAATTTCCACTGGTAAGCCATGCGTATCCCAGCCGGCTTTGCGTTTTACCTGAAAGCCCTGCATAGTTTTTAAACGGCAAACTGTATCTTTAAGAGTACGTGACATCACATGGTGAACACCTGGTTTACCATTAGCTGTTGGAGGCCCTTCATAGAACACAAAGCGCGGACTTCCAGCCCGGAAATCTTCACTTTTCCTGATCAGATCATGTTCTTTCCAATATTTACGGAGTCTTTCTTCCAGATGTGCGGGACTTTCTTTGAGGTCTAAAGGTTTGTACATTCTTGTTCCTGTTCTTTTATTTTACCACATAGACACTAAGACTCAAAAAATCTTTTTAAAATCAGTTTCATTTATCTAAGTGGTTAATGATAGCATTACACAAATACACTTTCAGCACTATCTTTGTGTCTTAGTGTCTTTGTGGTTAGTAAAGGTTATACTTTTTTAAGCCCGGTACGTTTCTGACCGGGAACAAATGTCTTTTTCACAGGGACGTTGCCCATTTTCTTCAAATCATGTGGCATGGTTTTCTCATGTTCTTTTTCGATTTCTTCGGCAGGGTGTTCTTCAAACAACTCACTGAAATGTTCTTTGAGGTCTTCATGCCCGCTTACATAGGTCTTCCAATCTTCCATTGCCGGCTCCATATCAACGCATCTGGTGCAGAGAATTAACAAATTCTGGTCATTCACGCCTATCCAGCCACGGTCGTAGCAATGGTCACAACTCTTTTTCTTGCGGTGTTTAAGAGCAATTTTTTTTGCTTCTTCAAGGTGTTGTTCTTCTAATGTAAACATTTCATCTCTCCTTTTCTGCTTCGGTTTTCTTTGAAACTGCCAACAGCATAATATCTGGACGATAGTTTCATTAACTGCATTATTATCATGATTTTGCCATTAATATATATAGGCAATTTCTGAAAAGGATTTTTTTTCCTTTCCTGTTGATAATTATACTTTCGCTAATTAGTTCTGCTTACTTTTTGGGTCTTCCTTTGCCTGTCGGCTTGATCACGATTTCTGATTGTTGTTCTTGCTTTTCCTGTTTGGGTTGTTCTACTGGTTGTTCTTTGTAAGATACAGGGGCAGTAATACTTACTTTACGCATTTCCACCTTAATTACAGGTTCCAGTTTGTGTGAAACCACGTATAAGGTCTTACTGCGAGCCAAAGCCAACTTATCCTCAACGGACAAGGCTTCGATTTCTTTCAGATCGGCGACTCGTTCCACATTGCCGGTAGCCCGGTCAACGATTTGAACAAATGATTGTTTTTCAGCCATGAAGAGAACCTCCATTGTGTATTTATCTGGGAATTTTTCAACTATTTTAGTAACAAAATCGATGTATTCAATTGCGTTTTGGCGATAGTAGAGACGAAACCCCCTGCACCTTTCTATGCGTGGGCATATAGCACATAGCTGTGGTGTGATGGGTTTGTTTCGTTTTATCTCACAGTGAAAGACTTTCTTAACCAGAGTTTTTACCGCCAATTCAGAGTTTTTCTTATTACCAGTTAATCTGTTAGAAAGCTTTTGTCAACAAAAACAGTAGTATTTTTCGAGTTTTAATCCTATGAAAACCAAAAGATAAAAAAACCCTGTGCATAACGTACACAGGGTTTCAATTTAAAAATGTTTGTTGAATGTAAAGTTTTACTTGGTAAGGGTATTCAGCATGTTTCTGGCAAAAGCACTCATTCTATTGGGGCTGGCATTTTTCATATACTGGTCAGACCAGGCACCGTTTATTGATAATAAAGCGATTTTATTCACTATTTTGTAATTAACTTCGGAAACGCCCAGAGTATAAGCGGCTCCTTCAGGTACATTGGCAATCGGATTGGCAGGCACTGTATAACTACGTGCTCCGATCTCTATTTCTTTCATGTTTTCGCCGGACCAGCTTTCTGCAGGATAATTATCTTTATAAGCAGAGACACCTGCTACCTGATGCTGGTTATTCGTCGGTAAAGTCCAGGTAAAGGTTGAAGACTGGGTAGGATTATAGCTTGTCGGGAAGTCCGCACCATTAATTACTGTTACAGGTTTAATGGTTGAATCAATTTTGGTTACGTCATTATATACAAATTTTATGGTAGCATCTGCACCCTGTGTAGCTTCACAACTTCCAAATAAAACTCCCGGTGAATAACTCTGCAGGGTAACGTTGTTGTTATTGATTAGCAATACAGCATTGTCACCAATCTGGGGAAGTGTTGTTCCGCCTATCCAAACGACACTGACTTGATATGTTGACTTAAAATCTCCGCCGAGAAGCATAATCGCCCATTCAGCTACTCCCGGAGTTAAATCTTCGATTCCAATAGGTGTAGTGATAGTATTATTGTTGTTATTACTGTCTCCGTTTCCGCAGGCAGTTGTGAAAAGCATAATGAAGCCCATTAGGACTATTAATAAAATAACGAGTTTACTCATTGTACTGCTCCTAATCATCATTTATTTAAAGAAAGACTATTTATCACCTGCTTTACTTTGAGTCAATAAAAAACTATTACGTCCTGATTTATCGTTAATAGGGGAGAGAATAGCTGAAGAAAGATGACATTGAAAAAAGTTCTTGACAGGCAAACGGTTGGTGATAATTATTGGTTTGTATGGCAAACTAGTCGCTGGGGGTATTGGGAGAGAGATTATGAAACAAGATGACAAAATTATCGAGCTACAGACGGGGACTTATCAGGTTCACAAGTTGGAAAACGGTTTGTGGGATATGACATTTGGTTTTGCTTTGGTGCTGATTGGTTTTGGACTATATATTAATAATCCTTTGTTTTTATGGCTATGTATCTTTGGGTTTACCAAGATTACCCAAGAACTTAGAAAGAAGTACATTTATCCGAGAGTTGGGATTGCTGTATTTGCTGGAAAGGTGAAGCAGAATCCTATTAAGAAAACTCTGCTGGTTGCACTTGTATTGAGCATCGGATTGGCAATCTATCTATTTTTTAATAATCTGCAAGGTTATGTCAGATTTACACACCCACTATTCAATACAATTGGTGTATTGATTTCGGGGTTAGTAATCCTGGGTGGAATCTCTCATAAGCACAGTTTCTATTTCATGAGTGTTGTTCTGATGATACCTGTAATAGGATTGCAGTTCAGTAAAGGATTATGGATAGGGATGAGCCTGATGATGCTGATTATTGTATTCTTGTTGGGATTAATCATGTGGCGGGTATCCAAAGGAAAGACGGAAGATGATGACAATGCAGTGCAACGCATTAGTTATGTGATGCATTGTTACTTGATGGAAGTGGGTTTGCTCTGTTTTGCCTATTTCATTCTGGCAACCTATTTTTCAGACTTTTCAGAATCAGTTATTATGTGGGGTTTTGCACATGAGACTTTAGTCATTGGTAATGTAGCAGCTTTGGCAGTCATCGGAGTAGGGATATCATTTAAAGTAGTAAGGTATTATTTGTATGCGGTTCTTTTCAGTCTTTCCGTATTTGCAGCCAGAGTGTTTACGCTGAATATTATACCCCGGCGCATGATGTTTGGCATTATTGGTTTTCTGATTATGATAATTGGGTTGATATTGTTTTTGCGTTTTATACAGCGTTATCCTGTTCTGGAGAAGGTAAGCGATGTGTCCTGAGAAATGTGAGGCATCAGTTCAATTTGACGATATTGACAAGATAATCCACGAGCCTGGCAGGTTGATGATTCTCCTGCATCTGTATATTGTTGAAAAGGCTGATTTTATCTATCTGATGAAACAGACGGGCTTGTCCAAAGGTAATTTGTCCTCGCATCTTAGTAAGCTGGAAGAAGCCGGGTATATTGAAATAGGAAAGGAATTTATAGAGAAAATTCCGCACACCTTTTTGTCGCTGACAGAGTATGGTCGTGCAGCTTTTGCGGGATACAAAGAAACTATCATAAAGCTTTTGAAGTAGGAGTTAACATGATTGAGACAGATATGATAGAACAATTGAAAGAAAAGACCAGGATTGAATATCAACGAGCTTTGTGCATCTGGGATTTACCTTTGGGACTGATGATTATTGTATATGCCATCTCTGTAAGTATGCACAATAATTATGCCTTTGCTATTTTCTATGGTATAATTTTCTTCTCAGTTAATCAGGCTCAGAAAAAATACATCTTCCCGAGATTGGGCAGGGTAGAATTTGATAAGAAAGCAAAGAAGCAAGACAGACTATTCTTAATAATTCTTGCGTATCTTTTCTTTATGACGGGAGTGCCGGTATATCTGATCAAACTCAAAGCCGGAACAGATCTTGGATTAAATCCGCAATCCTTAACGTTATACTTAAGTGTAATGTGCACCTTGATAATTGCACTGGGTGGATTTCTGAGAAGGACGCTTTTATACATCTATGGAGGTGCTGTCTATATTCCCATTATATTGGGACTGTATTTTCCCAATCCAGTTATAATTATTGCAGTTACAGGTTTGGCTCTCGCTATTGCATACGTGCTTTTGAAACTATTTGTCTATGACTGGAGCGGATTGGACCAGGCACAGCAAAGACCCGGAATCGTCGGACATTTTTTGGTAGGCTTTACTGCAGTTTTCTTTATGGCTTACATCATTGTTAATCATTTTAATCCGGAATTGATAAAGGCGATGGAAACTATAATTTTTGCCAATGCAAATGTATTTAGAGGAATTCTGGTTGCCGGGGTAATTTTCTTGATTGCCTATGCCTACAGGATAAAAAGCTTCTTCTGGTATTCAGGAGCAATCGTGATTCTAACGATTATCTGGAGCCTGCATATCATGTCCAGGTATTACTTCATAAGCTTGTTTATGCTGTTCGGAATATCTGTCATGATTTATAGATTGTTTGAATTGGAGAGGTTTATCAGGGAGCATCCGGTTCCGGAAAGAACTGATGACCAGATTTCATCAATAAGTCAGGAGTAATTGTCAATAAATGAGATTGACAGATAAGTAATATTATTGAGATTATGTTTTGTACAATAATCAATTAACGTACATCATCAGAGGTCCGGATGAAAAATCAAAGTGAAACTGAGTTACTTAACAAATACAACATACACCAGCAACAAGCTGAATCAGGGATAATAGACATATTGCTTGGGTTTGTGATGCTTGTTATAGCTCTGGGTGTTAAGCTGCACAATCCAGGGGTAGTTGTAGTATTGTCAGGGGCATTTATTATTCTGATAAAAGGGATTTGGCGCAGTAAGATATATCCACGCATACCCATGGAAGTGTCTGTAGAATCGCAACCTGAAAAGCATCAGAGTGGCAACTATCTTATTCTCTCCTTACTGGTGGTGATTCTGATTGGCTTTACAATGATAAACATCTATCCCAAAAGTATTAGAATAGACCATCCTCTTTTTAATGTGATGGGGGTTTTAATATCGGGAATGATAATTTTGGGGGGGATTTCCAGAGACCAGAGATTTTATCTGTATGGTATCTATCTGGCTATCCCGATGATAGTGTTACAGTTTCAATATGGTATCTGGTTTGGCATGTCTTTGATGATTGTGATAGTGTTGTTACTTATGGTTGTTATATTCTGGAGAGTTTTTTCAGAAAAAGCAGAGTCGCATGGTTTTGTGATGCACAGATCAAGTAAGGTAGCGCATAGTTTTCTGGCGGAAATGGGCTTGGTCTTCTTTGCTTATTTTCTGCTAGCCACATACATTCCACCTTTTGCGGACTGGCTGAAACAAATTGTTATTGAAAACAATACTATTGTCGCGGGCATTGGATTTTCAGCTTTGATCCTTGGAATCGGAATATCCTACCTGTCCTTTAGATATTATCTTTATAGCGGACTAATCGCTGCCTTGATTATCATAACTAAAACTCTTCCGGGAAAGATACTTAGTATTACCGGAATATTTTTAATTATGGGGTCTGTCATTTTGGCATTGGGACTTATGCATATGTCAAGATTTATAGCCAGGTACCCCATTCTTAAGGAACACAAAGCTGTATCAACTGAAGAATAGTTTGAACAATACTGGAGATGATAAATGGTAAAAGACATAATGCAATGGTTTGAGGAAAACAGGGAAACAAGTGCATTACTCCTGGATAGTATTTTTGATGGTGTTTATATTGTTGACAATGACCGGCATATAATCTATTGGAATAAAGGTGCGGAAACTATTACAGGTCATTTAAAACAGGATGTTATCGGGCGTTGGTGTGGAGACAATATTCTCAATCATATCGATGAAAATGGAGTGCTTTTGTGTCGTACTGCTTGTCCATTGAAGCGCTCTCTGCAGACCGGTGTCAATGCAAACGCTAAAATTTTTCCTAAGCACAAAGACGGTCACCGTTTTCCCACAGAAACACATATCGGTGTCATCAGGAACGAAGAGGGTATAATTATCGGTAGTATAGAAGTTTTTCGTGATATATCTGCTACTGAAGATTACCGCATTTTGCAGGAAAAGTTTAATACCTTAATAAAAAAGTACGTTTCCACAACAACCTATGATGATATACTATCAAGGGTAAAAATTCAAAATCAGATCAATCAGCCACGTATTCTGGATATGAGTGTGCTATATCTTGATATGGTAAATTTCACAGGATACAGTGAAAACACCAGTTCGGAAGAAATTGTAAATATGCTTAATGATTTATTCGGAATTTGTGAAGTAATAACAACTGAGAACTATGGTGATATTGATAAATTTATTGGTGATGCCATGATGGCTGTTTTTGCAGATGCGAATGACGCTGTTAATAGTGCTATTAACATAATAAACAATGGATTGAGGACAATGAATGAAGCCAGAAAAGAAAAAGGTTTGCAGACCATCTCAGTCAGAATAGGTATTAATAGCGGTCCTGTGTTGCAGGGAGATATAGGTTCTCTGGACAGAAAAGACCTTACTATCATCGGAGATACAGTCAATACTGCGTCCAGAATCGAAAAAGCAGCACCGAATAACCGTGTATTGATTTCTGAAGCAACCCTGTCCAGACTGAGTCTTGTGAACAGTAAACTGTTTCAGGAACATGGTGTGGTGTCTGTAAGGGGTAAAACCGAACCTGTGAAGTTTTATGTCCTGAAACAAGAGTAAGCTTAGAGAATATATAAATAGCTGTCTTGACAGAAAGAGGAGATATTTGTATTAGTTTTTTATGAGATTTGTTAGCTTTTTAATTGTATTTGTTCTTGTCGCAGGTTTGGTGTTAGGTTCTACAGCCGTGCAAAACCTTCAGCAGGATCTGGCAAAAACTGCTGAAGAGCATCAATCTCAAATCCTTATCCAGCTATATGATGCTTTGGCACAAACAGAGCCTGAAAAAGCCTATGCATACGCAATTCAGGCTGAAATAAAGGCATTGAAATATAATCTATACCCGGAAGCTGCCACAGCCAGAAAGCAGCAGGGTAACTATTATTACCAAAAAAAAGACTACCTGAAAGCAATTGAGCTCTATAGTTCTGCACTGATTCCTGCCTTGAAAACTTCCGACCATGAACTGCTGGGTGATATTTATAATAATCTGGGACAGGCTAATACTCAGATAAAGGATTACCAAAAAGCAGAAGAACATCTCCAAACAGCCCTGATTCACCGTCGGAAATTATCCACCCGGGATGATGAAATATCATCCATAAATAATCTTGGGATGATGTATTGGCAAAAGCAAAGTTACTTGAAAGCAGCAGAACAATATAATGAGGCAATCAAGTTTTTTAATGCTTCGACAAACCCTAAGCTTGCGTCAGTGAGCTATAACAACCTGGGTAATGCATACGTAAAACTGGGAAATTCTTCCAAAGCCCTGGATGCTTATATTAAATCTCTCAATCTGAAAGAATTGTATGGAACCCCGGCCGAAATAGCAGCTGCAAATGTAAATATCGGGAACCTGTTCTACACTACCAGAGAATACACAAAGGCTTTAGAGCATTATAACACAGCTCTTAGTATTTACCGGGAATTGGGTGATAATGACAGAATAGAAGTAATTGAAAGAAACCTGGGTGTTATCTACACAGCTTTGAATAACTATAGCAAGTCTCTGGAACACTATCAAACTGCCCTTTTGTACTTCAAAAAAAAGGGAATGCAACAGGAAATTGCTAAAACGCTAAACAACATCGGAAATCTGTATCATGCGCAGGGCAACAACTCCCAGGCTCTGGATTATTACAAAGAATCTTTGAATATCAAGAGAGATTTGCAGGACAGAGAGGGAATGGCAATCACCTATAAAAACATGGGACAAATGTACTTTTTAATGGGTGAATATACCCTTGCCTTGCAGCATACCAATGCTTCAATCCAGTTGGGCAAACAGTTAAAAGACAGAGTTTTGCTGCATGGTAATTATCTTCAGAAAAGCAACATCTATGGAGCTATGAAAGACTACAAAAATGGCTATCTGACGCTTCTGGAATTTGTAGACCTGGATACCGAGATTTATCGCAAAGAAGGTCAGAGTGTTCTGGCAGAAATGATGGCACGCTTTGACGTACATGAAAAGAATAAAGAGATTTCTGAGCTCAAATCAACGCATCAGATTCAAAATATCAAGCTGGCAAAGACAGCCCGTGAAAAGTGGGGCTTTATTATTTTATCTATCATCGGATTGGTGATTGCCTTTACAATTTTTATTCTATACCGCCTTAAACAAGGTGAAGTGAGAAAAAGAAGAGCAGTACAGCTTGAGCTGGAAAACCTGAACCATGAACTGGAAGAACGGGTATTGCAAGAAGTGGCAAAGTATGACCAACAGCAACAGATTATCGTCCAAAAGTCCAAGCTAGAGTCCCTCGGCAATCTGGCTGCCGGCATTGCACACGAGATAAATCAACCGCTTTCCGCCATCTCCATGAGTCTGGACAACATCATCAATAAATCGCAACGCGGTATAGCAACGGCTCAATATCTTGATACAAAATGCCAAAATATCCAGGGGGATATTGAACGTATCCGGCAAATTATTGAGCACGTGAGACTGTTTTCCCGAGACCAGAAAGATAGTGCTATGGAACAGATAGACGTAAATGATACAATAAAAAATTCTCTTGCTATCACAGAGCCGGTGTTTGCCAAACAGGGAATATGCTATGAGGTTGCCCTTTGTGAAAAGACTCTCCTGGTCATCGGTAACCGGTTTAAGCTGGAACAGGTGCTCCTGAATCTGTTTTCCAATGCCAAGGACGCTATTCTGGAAAAGGCAGCTTTATCACCTGATGTAGTCATTCCACGCATCATCAGCGTCAACACCACTCTAAAGTGTGAAAACGCTCTGATAGCAGTTTCCGACACCGGTTGCGGTATTCCGCCTGAATCACTGAGTAAAATTTTTGACCCATTCTATACTACCAAAAATCCGGATAAGGGAACAGGTCTGGGGCTTTCTATCAGCTATGGTATCATCCGTGATATGAACGGAAATATCACTGCGGAAAGCACGCCGGGCAAGTCCACTACTTTCACGGTTTCATTACCAACTCTCAATCTCTCCCGCGATGTCGGGAATCCATAATAACCACACGCCAGAGGAGTCTTTATGAGTAATCTGAATATTCTGATTTTGGATGATGAAAAGCGCATCAGGGAAGAGCTAAGCGACTTTTTAACTGATAATGAATTTGTCGTATTTGAAGCTGCCACTCCTTCCGAAGCGTTCAAAATTATCGGCAAGACTACTATCGATATTGCTATTATTGACATTAATTTACCCGAAAAGGACGGTCTTACCGTACTCAAAGAAATCAAAGCTATCAATAATGACATAGAGATTCTTATCATTACAGGACAGGGGGATATGGATAAGGCTATTACAGCTATGCGATTGGGAGCAGCAGACTTTTTTAACAAACCAATCCGACTGGGCGAAGTCCTGCAAGCGATTGAACGTACAAAACGATACATCAATCTATCCCGACAGTTTAACAACGTCAGCCAAAACTATAACCGTCTGCTGCAAGAGATGCAGGAGAACATGGGATTGCAAATCATCGGAACCAGCCAGCTTATCCGTAAAGTAATGCAGGATATTACAATCGCAGCATCGCATCCTGACCTGGCTGTAATGGTCAGTGGTGAAAGCGGAACAGGTAAGGAACTGGTGGCGCGCAGCGTCCATTATCTCAGTGCACGTAAAAGCAATTATTTTTATGCTGTCAACTGTGCTGCAATCCCGGAAAACCTGTTTGAAAGTGAATTCTTCGGCTATGAAAAAGGAGCTTTCACCGGAGCTATTACCCATAAACCCGGGTGGTTTGAAATTGCCAATAATGGCACGCTTTTTTTGGATGAAATCGGCGATATGCAAGCTCTGATGCAGGCAAAACTGCTCCGTATCACAGAAGACGGTAAAGTGCGCAGACTCGGCTCCAATCATGACATCCCGGTTAATGTCAGGATTATCACTGCCACCAACCGAGATATTGAGCAATTGGTAGACTCAGGAAGTTTTCGCCGTGATTTGTATCATCGGATTAATACTTTTCAGATTAAAATCCCACCTCTGAGAGAACGCAAGGAAGATATTCCGGTCCTGACAGAACACTTCATCAGTTTTTTCGCTGCCAAAACCGGAAAGACAATCACCGGCATTGAATCAACTCTGATGGATAGTTTGATTGCCTATCCCTATCCGGGTAATGTCCGAGAGCTTAAAAACATGCTCGAACGGGCAATAATCCTCTGCCAAAATTCCAAACTTACCTTTAAACACTTTAATACAGATGCCTTCTCTCAGGAAAAAATCTCGACAGTAAATGACCAGACAGATGAGTTATATGACCTCGAGCTAATCGAAAAAAATACTATTGCCAAAGCTCTTGCCAAAACAGGCAACAACCACCTCCAGGCAGCTAAACTGCTAAACATCACCTGGCAATCGCTGCAACGCAGGCTAAGCAAATACAATATCAAATAAGCCCTTTCTGTTTTCCAAAGTGTTTTTCATCAGTTTTTTAGTAGGTAATGTAATCAGTAATCTTTTACTTCTGCTTCCCTCAATGCTCGAAATATGAGTTCAAAGATGGAACTTGTTGAGAACCTGTTGAGAACTTCCTGGGCTAAGCCCAAGAGGAACCCATGAGGTTCTTTTCAGGAATAGTTGTTTATCCCATATTTGGAAAGAGGGCAGAAAAGAGGTGTTCAAAGTCAGTATTATGATTTTGTAGGAATTATCTATTGATTTATCAAGTTGTTATATATTAGCTTATTTCAATAATACCGACCTCTTTTATATCCATGAACGGATAGTTATCCGAAAATGGATACTTGCACATAACATTATTATTAGCATACAGATAGAACAATTCAATGGTTACTTCATTATCCGATAACGGATAAATCATCAATCATTAAAACACTATAGAAACGGCTAAATAGCTATATAACAGCAATATGCAGCATTGGAATACTAATTGATATACTTGTGAGTAGAGGTATGAAGTGAAGATTTTGATAGCTCAACCCAACCCGAGTGAAGTAACAGAACTTTTGGAGTATTTTCAAAGCAACGCCTGTGAAGTATTTATCGCTACGGAGCAGAAGCTCGTTTATCAGGTGCTGGCTCAAAACTCAATTGATGCAGTGCTTTACAATGTGTCCGGTCTGGATGATTTTGCAGTAATCCGCTACATCAATACCACCTATCCCCAGGTAAAAGTGGTTGTTACATCGGATGCCGGCTTTTGTGCTAAAATCGACAATATCAGGCAAGGGACTTTTACTTCGCTTCAGCTTCCCTATCATCTCGAACAATTAAATAGAATAATAAAGAATGTGCAGGTTTGATAAACCTGTGAATGGAGTAATCATGAAAGTTAAAAGCATTTTGAGTTTTTGTCATATGATATTGATTGTTGTTTTAGCATTTATTTCCACCCCTTTGATGGGAGCCTGGATAAGCAAGATGCCAGTAAAAATCACTCAACCGGATGGCAAAGTCATAGAGTGTTTTTCCACAGGTGATGAATATCACAACTGGGTACATGATGCAGACAACTATACCATTATCCAGTCTCCCAAAACAGGATATTATACTTATGCTGAAAAAGATGGGGAAAATGTAAAAGCTAGTGAATTGATAGTAGGTCGTGATGATGCCCAGCGCTTTAGTTTAAGACCGGGTGTCAATATTTCGGACAGACTTTATAAAGAAAGACGTGCTCGCAGACAGGAAGCCCCTACACGTAATACTCTTACTAGTGGAACAATAACAAATCTAGTTGTTTTTATCCGTTTTGCAGACCAGACCGAATTTGGCGAGAATGTATCTGTTTATGATGGTTGGCTTAACTCAAACACAAACTCTCTTCACAATTATTTTCTGGAAGCTTCCTATAATGCTCTGACTGTTTATACTTATATGTATCCTGCTGCTAATAATGGAATGGTTGTCAGTTATCAAAGCGGTCATAATCGTGGTTATTACTGTCCGTATAATTCTACTACTAATCCCGGTGGCTATCATGACGATGATGAACTTTCCTCAAGAGAATGGGGATTAATTGAAAACGCAATTGCTGCGGTCGGTCCCTCAATCCCGACTATTTATGATTATGATATTAATAATAACGGCTCCATAGATAACATTGTCTTTATTGTGAGGGGAGCAACAACTGACTGGGGTTCCATTTTGTGGCCACATAAATGGTCAGTGCAGGACAGGGAAATCTTTCTTAACGGAAAACAGGTTAATGGATATAATCTGCAGGTGCAGGACAATCTTGCCGGGAGCAGTGTCGGCGTTTTATGCCATGAGTTCTTTCATACTCTGGGTGCACCGGATTTGTATCATTATGCTGAAGATTGGATTTATTCACCTGCAGGTTCCTGGGATATAATGGATACTAACCCAAATCCACCAGAACATATGAGTGCTTTTATGAAATGGAAATACGGAGACTGGATTGATGACATTCCTATTATCACACTGGACCAGGCTTATACCTTAAATCCGCTTACAACAGCTACGGGTAATGCCTATCGCATTAATTCTCCCTTTAGCTCTGATGAATACTTTGTTGTGGAATACCGAAAAAAGAGTGGTACTTTTGAAAGCAGCTTACCAGGTTCCGGTCTCTTAGTATGGAGAATCAAGACTAATTGCGGTAACGGTAATGCTGATGGACCACCTGACGAAGTTTACCTCTATCGTCCTGATGGAACAACCACCGTAAACGGCAGCATTGATTTAGCTAATTTTAGTTCTAACTCAGGTAGAATGGCAATTGATCAAACGACTAATCCGACCCCCTTCCTTTCTGACGGTTCAGCGGGTGGGCTTTCCCTATATAATATCGGTGGCACTGATGCAACAATGTCATTTACGAAAGGCTCTCCGGCGGGAATTACCATTGATTTTAGCACCAATCCTTATACAGAGGGGTTCGAAAACAGTTCCTGTCCACCGGTAAACTGGTTAAAATACAAAGAGAGTGGCAATTTCTCTTTTGAGCATGTAACATCTTCACCCAATCCAACGGCTAGCCCCTATGCGGGGAACTGGATGCTGAGATATCCCAGTAACCTTGCCGCCAGTGGTGACGCTGCGGTTATCTCTACTCCCAGATTTGCAGTTACAGATATTACCAACTATGATTACAATGTGTCTTTCCGGATGTATCGAGATAACGGGCAAACTACCAAGGCAGACAGAATAGAAGTATATGCTAATATTACCTCCGGAATGGTGGGAAACCCCATCCTGCTCGGAACAATACACCGCTCAACCACACTTTCCCCCTCTGCATTATCCACCGGGTGGTATGAGTATAGTTTCAATGTAAGCCCTCCGGCTATTGGCTTTTACCATATTGTTTTCAAAGCAATCTCAGCAGCCGGCAACAACATTTATCTAGATTCTTTTTCTCTGCAGAAAGTTACTTTTCCCGCCACTACCAGTAAATGGACAGGAATAGTCTCAACAGATTGGTTCAATGTTTCAAACTGGCGAAATGGCTGGGTACCAGACGCAAGTAAGGATGTTATCATTCCGGCCGGAACTCACTTTAATCCGTCTCTCCTGACCTCCAACGCCTCATGCCGTGATTTGATTCTGGATAATGGAGCTACTTTGACTATTGATAACAATACTTTATATACATACAGATACTGCACAATCAACGGGACTTTGGTTTTAGCCAACTCCACTCCCAAATTGATTTGCTATGGTGATTTATCATTTAACAGTACTGCAACATTGGCTGGAACTTCTGCTGCTCAGGAAGTGCAGGTACATGGTAACTGTGTTATAAACAATTTATCTCAGTTCCAGATGCAAAATGGAACTTTAATTCTCAAAGGCTCCAGCGGAACCAGCTTTGTCATAAACTCACCCACGGTGAGATTAAAGAATCTGGACATACAAAAAGCAGGTTCAACCGCTTACATTTCTAATCTAAGCTCAGGAAATCTAAGAATTGATGGAAACTTTACTGTAACGTCCGGGTCTCTGACAGCTATCTCAGGATATTGCGATATTGATTGCTATGGTAATGTGACTGCCACTGGAGATTTGAATCTGTACGTAGGAACGCTTAAGATGTGCGGAACAACCTCACAGGTTAATCTGAGCACCGGTAGTTTTGTAAACAATTTCATGATTATTAATAGCAACATTGTCACACTGTTATCAAATCTGACTGCTTCAGGAGCTATTGATTTCTATAATGGAACTTTGATTGCAACTGACCGCACCATCAGAGTAGGTGGTAACTGGCGTCAGCAATATGTAAACAGATTCACATACACTGGTTCAACTGTTATCTTTGATGGCTGGGCTGGTGATCAGAGTATAACAACTGCAAACTTTAATATTCTCCGGCTCAACAATACTACCAATAAGCTCTTGATTGCATCAGGTGTTGCTGTCAGAGCTAATGTCTTCGACTATGTCAGCGGGACGGTAGAAGTCACAAACGGAACTTTCACCGTTTATGATATGGAAGCAGTCAATATCGATGGGAAATACATCCTGAACGGAGGACATATTTATCTTACGCAGGATAGCGAGCACTATGTTGACCTGGATGCAGATATCACCATCACCGGTGGTGAATTCTTAATTAACGGAGGCACAAACTTCCCCAGCGATTGGGCATATACACATGAGATTACAGTAAATATTAGCGGTGGCACATTGGACTTTGCTTCTAACGGTATCGGAATGACAGATAACGGACACACACTGAATATGATTTTTACCGGTGGTACTATTCGTACCTGTGGTTCTCTTTCCATCAACAGACCCAATATCTTTGCCTTTGGCGGTACTTATGAGATGTATGGAGAAAATGATGCAACTGTAGCAATACATAGCGCTAGTGCTTTTGATATCCTGAATATTAACAAAGATACCGGCAGGAGCAGGAATAATCCTACCCGCTATTTTGCAGTTACTTTAGCCAGCAATATATCATTAGATACAGATTTGATTGTAACCTCCGGAACTCTAAACCTGGGTACATATACTTGCACCGTTGCAGGATTAGTCAAGGTTTATGGGACACTGGGCATAACTCAATCAGCAGCAGTTCTGAACGCCAACAGTGATATCTTTTGGTATACAGGCTCGACAGGGAACATAACAGCAGGAACTATAAACGTTAAAGGAAACTGGACTAATCAAAGCGGCATTACTCTGCTTATGACCACTGGCAATACAGTTAATTTTATTGGAACGTCTACTACATTTCTTAGTCTCGCTGATGAAAATGCTTCCTTCGGGAATATAGTTATTAATAAAACTACCAATTCTGTTCTGGTAAATTCAGATACTCAGTATCTCAAAGTGGCAGGCAACCTCACAGTAAATACAGGAAACTCCTTTAATTTCAGGAATTCAACAGCAGTGATTAGCGGAACTTTGACGATAAGTGGTTCTACCAGTTTTGGTGCAGGTTGCACTGCGAACAGTTATAATCTAAACCTGGTGGATACAATGACAATGACCGACGCTACTGTAAGTGTCAGCCACAGTTTTACACAACAGACAACCGGCGCTCTTACTATTACCTCCGGCTGTTTCGTAATAGATTCCCCTTACACCGGTGGGTATTTTAATTTTGCCGGAATAACCAATTTAAACGGCGGAGCTTTCCAGATTACTAATGATGGTATTCAGTTCGGAGCAGGCACTCAGTTTCACCATAATGGAGGTACACTCAGATTTGGAGGCGGGTTCAAAGCAATAGCAGCCAATGTCTTTCAGCCCAGCCAGGGTACTGTTGAATTTATTGGTGCAAGGACTTCCACTCTCGAATGCAACAATGGTAACTACTTTAATGATGTTATATTCAATAAACCGGGGATTAGTTATCAGGTTTTAATCATGACGGATATTACTGTGAATAATGATATGTTTGTGCAAGGTGGAAATCCGATTCTGATGGGTCACACACTCAATGTGAGCAGAGATATGTCTATCAGTGGTGGCAGACTTACAGCAAACAACGTTGCAGATGTAATCAACATTGGCAGAAACTGGTCAAACACCTTTGGTACAAATGGATTCATTGAAACCAATAACACAGTTAACTTCATCTCTGCCCAGATTGCCACTATTTCCACAGAGTCGTTTAACATTGTTAATATCAATAAAACAGCATCGTCCGGTAATGTTATCACCGTAAGTGCAGGCTCTACTCTCACTGCCAGCGGATTACTCACTATTACCTCCGGATGTCTGCAATTGGGTGAAAACTCCATTCTGGATGCCAATAGTAACATAATTATTCAGAGTGGGGCAGCCCTTAGCCTGTATTCTGCCACCGGAAGCAATACTATGCGTATGGCAGGAAACCTTACGGACAATAACACTGTTGCCAATACAGTTACAGGATTTTATACAGGAAACACCTCTACCCTCCAGATTGACGGCAGCGCAGATCAGACCCTTTATGGCAACTATTCGAGGATGTACTTTGGTCATGTTTATGTAAATAAATCAGGTGGAAAAGTCTTGCACTCCAATCAATTGATTTTCAATGGCAATTTCACTCTGTTTAATGGCGAATGGTCTTATGCGGTTTCAGGAAAAAGTAAAACATTTAACGGAGATGTCATCGTAGAGGCAGGCGGTAATTTTAGCGATAGCACCGCTACTACAACTTTTGCAGGTACCAGTAACGTTAGTCTGAAAATCCTTGGAACTGCCAGATTCGGCAATATTTCCGTTAACAAAGGTACAGTAACCCCTACTATAACTATGACCGGAAACGTAACGATTGCACGTTCCATAACCTTTACTTTGACTTCCGGAACCGTAAATCTGAATGGATACACATTCAACTTTAAAGGGACAATGTCCGTCGGTTCAGCCGGAAAAGTCAATCTGACTCCAGCTTCTGTCCTAAACCTGGGTAGTGCTTCATCTCTGTCTATTAATTCAGGTGGACAATTTGCCAGCATAGGAACAGGTTTTAGTCTGGCTCATGTAACGAGCAGCACAGGGTATTATGGCTTTAATGTCAATTCAGGTGCTATCATTGCTGCTGATTACACTGTCTTTGAAAAAATGAATGCCAATGGCATAAATCTCATTTCCGGAAGCCTGGTTGATACTACGCATTGCTTCAATGGCTGTTATTTCCAAAGCGGAGCAACAAACGGTACTTTGCTGCAGCTCAATGGTCAGCAAAACCTGACTATCTGGGGTGCAACTTTCCCAGCCAATACATGGAGCGGGATTTATAACGTTTCCAGAACACAAACCATTGGAACAATCACTTTCAGGAACTATGGTGGTGCTTTTTCAGGAGGCACTTTTGATTATAATCCTAATGGCAACATCATCTGGGGAGCTCTGACACCACCGGCTGCACCTGCAAATCTCAGGATTAGTTATAGCAATAACGCAGCAGTTCTGACCTGGGACCCGGTACCGGGAGTAACAGGATATAGAATTTACCGTGCTTTATCTTATGAAGACATTGATAGTGCGGAAGAGGTCGGAACTACAGATATGACCACTACATCTGATGAATCGATAATTGTGTATCCAAAGGCGTTTTACTTTATAAAAGCGTATGTTGAATAGAAAGGTTAGCGGATGATCTTAGAGATAAACCGTCGTGTTTCAGGGATATCGGAAAAGAGGTTTGAATAGTTTTTATCAGGCAATAGCTCTCTGCCCCTGATGCGTCTGTCCACATTGGTTTCACCCCAGTTGTACGCAGCCAGTGACAGGCTCCAGTTGTTGTTGTATCGGCTGAGTAAGTATTTCAGGTATAGAGCAGTGATTTTCAGATTATAAAATGGCAGGAATAGCATTCCACGTTTATGACGTTGGTAAATATATCCTGCAGTGTCTTCTTTGACCTGACCCAGACCGATTGCTTGTTTAGAGGATACAGCAAAGCTGCGAAAGGAACTTTCAGCTCCTACCAATCTGTAAAACTTACCGGGGTCAAGCTTGTAATAGATGGCAAAACCAAGTGTCATCAGACGTAACGAAACAGGATTATAAAACAAAATAATCACTATCAGAAACAGTAATATGAGCCTGAGCAGGTTTTTCTTTAGTTTTGTTTTCTTTGCCATACTTTACGGTAGTTACGTTTGTAGCGGTCATTAGTCGGGCTTAATTGCATAGCTCTGGAAAATGCAGCCATTACATCTGGTTTGGGGTATTTCAGTTTCAGCATCAGCGCACCCAGATTATTATGCAAAGCGGCATCTTCAGGAGTAAGGTCTGTTGCTTTCTTTAAGAGTTCAAGTGCCTCGGTCAGGTGTTTTTCCTCTTGCAGAAGCGAGGACTGATACTGATAATCCAGGGAAGTAACAAATTTATCTCTGCCAATCGGGTCCTGCACCAAAGTCACAAGTAGTTTCAAGAGGCTGTTATCCGGATTAAGTGAAGCCAGATGCAGATAGACTTCCTCTGCTTCGGGAAAGTGCTTTGCCAGCATCAGGCACTGAGCATAAGTGATTCCGGCAAAAAGCTGATCAGGTATTTGTTTATGAATGGGTTCCAAGAGCTCAATCGCTTGCTCATATTCACGCAGATTCATTTTGCACAAGGCAAGATTAAATTGATTCTCCGGTGAGGGTGACCACTTGTACAGTACGTTGAACAAAGCTAGAGCCCTGTGCCTTTTTCCATACAGCAAATGCCTCTGGGCCTCTATCCTGAAGAGTGGATGGATTATTCTCTGAACCAAATTCATTTTTTTCACGTGCACAGTTCTTTTATATAAGCGTTTACTGTCAAGTAAGATAGAATTCCCACCAAAGAAGTCTTGGTTCAAAAGGAATTCCCGAGTATCATATAATTATGAAACTAATAAACAAAAACAGCAATTTAATAATAGGAGAATACCAATGAAATTACTCGTTTTGTTTTACTCAACTTATGGACACATATATCAGATGGCAAACGCCATTGCCGAAGGTGCAAAGAAAGTGGAAGGTGCGGAAGTTGTAATAGGCAGAGTTCCTGAAACGCTGCCGGATGATGTTCTGGAAAAGATGGGTGCTCTGCAGGCACAAAAAGCCTTTGCCCATATCCCTGTTTTGGAAACAGCAGAACTCGCAAATTATGATGCCATTATCTTTGGAGTGCCGACCCGCTTCGGCATGATGCCGGCTCAAATGAAAGCATTTCTGGATGCTACAGGTGGTCTTTGGGCAAAGGGTGCGCTGATTGGCAAGATTGGCAGCGTCTTTACCAGTACAGGAACTCCGCATGGCGGGCAGGAAAGTACAATTCTCAATTTCCATACTGTTCTGCTGCATCACGGTATGCTCATTGCCGGTTTGCCTTTTTCGTTTACAGGTATTTCCAGAACGGACGAAGTTACCGGCGGTACACCCTACGGAGCTTCTACCATTACTGGTGGAGACGGCAGCCGTATGCCTTCTGCCAATGAACTCGACGGTGCCCGTTATCAGGGAGAACACATAGCTAAGCTCGCCAAACAAATGACCTGCTGCAAATAGCATAGATAAATATCGTTGACTACATAGGTCACATTATTATTTTGTGCCTATGAATAGTAACGTAAAAAGTAAACCACGCTTTCTGGAGCGTATACCTCTCAGTCCTAAACAAAGCCTGGGAGAAGAAATAGCCAATAGCATCACACACGGTACCGGGGTGGGTTTAAGCATTGCAGCCCTGGTCATATTAGTTGTCTATGCGGCTAAACTGGGTGATGCATATAAGGTGGTCGGTTTTAGCATCTATGGTGCTATGCTGATTGTCATGTATCTTTCATCCACACTTTATCATGCTTTCCCCCAACCTATGGTCAAAAGATTCTTTAGAATTCTGGACCACTCTTCCATTTGCCTGCTGATAGCCGGAACATATACACCTGTAACAATAGGCGTTATGCGGGGTGGATGGGGCTGGACTCTGTTTGGTTTAATCTGGGGTCTGACGATTATCGTAATCAACCTGCAAATCTTTGCCATGCATAAGCTAAAATGGATTGGTACGCTGATTTATGCTCTGATGGGCGGTCTGATTATCATTGCAGTCAAACCTCTGATGGTGAAAGCTCCTCACGGTCTGCTGACCTGGATGCTGATTGGCGGTGCATGTTACTTAGTAGGTATCATTTTTTATGTCTGGAAAAAGCTGCCTTATCATCACCCTATCTGGCATCTCTTTGTCCTGGGCGGCAGTGTCTGTCACTTCTTCGGCATGATGCAACTGGTCTGATAAAATAACCCCAAGTTATTGAATTATGTAGTTCCGCATTTATGCGGGTTTGTATTAATGACATCGATGTATTAGCTTAAGACCTGCATAAATGTAGAACTACATACCGTTATTCATCATTCTAAGTAACTTCCAAGTAATCAGTCTTACTACTATCTTACTAGTTGCCTGCTTGTTCCTTAGTGCTTTCACTAAGCAACTACTCAGAGGATACTCATTTATAAACAGTTACAATTTCTTGGAGATTACTCGGCTCTTGCTTGTCACTTTAAGCTTACTCTTTTATTACTTAAACAATCCTACTGAGATTGAACAGACATCTAAGGGTGATCTAAGGCTCCGACCCTTAGATGAGCCTAGCATCTCCCTTTAATCTCCATAAGATCCCTTAAGGAATTAGAAAGGGATATAAGAAAAAGCCTGTGTGAAGTAATTCTATCTGAGTTTTGTAACAGAGAATCCCATCGGGATTTAATATTTGATAGCCAGTGAATTTATTCACTGGTAGAGATGAAATGAATATCAACCCCATCGGGGTTTTAAAGAAACAGGATGATTTAAACCATCCGACAATTGCATTTTACGATAAGAAACCCCGAGGGGGTTATGACCTAGACTACTTATACCCATGAGTAAACTCATGGGCTATCGAATAGAAAACCACTGCGTGGTTTGTTCACTGACAACTTCACGATAAACATCATGTGGTTTGTTCATTGTCAGCTGTTTATTTTGGATTAATGGCTTGTTCTTAGGTTCTACATGTAAATCATATGCGGTTTGCCTAAAATTACGTAAACCTTGACAAATACCGATAGAGATACAAAATGCATCTTCTTATTTGATTATTAGTTGTGAGGTATAAATTATGAACACTCCACGTCATAAAGACATCAATTCTTTGATTCAACAACTTGGGCAATTCAAAACAAACCTGTATGGTAATGATTTTCTTTTAACCTGGGATAAGACTCAGGAAGAGCTCAAGGCTGTTATGCTTACTGCTGAAATCCTGCAAGCTCTGCATTGGCAGGGTAAGTCCATGAAGGCTTTTGACCATGGTCTGGCGATTTCCATCTTCAGAGATAACAGCACCCGTACAAGATTTAGTTTTGCTTCCGCTGCCAGTGCTTTGGGGCTTACACTGTCCGATTTGGATGAAGTAAAGAGCCAGATTGCCCATGGTGAGACAGTGCGTGAAACAGCCAATATGATTTCCTTTTTGACAGAAGTTATCGGCATTCGTGACGATATGTATCCCGGTGAGGGACATACTTATATGCTGGAAGTGGCAGAAGCCGTAGAACAAGGATTCAAAGATGGTCTGCTGCCTTCCCGTCCCGCTTTGGTAAATCTGCAATGCGATTTGGACCATCCCACTCAGAGTCTGGCTGATTTGCTTAAACTCAAAGACTACTTCGGTGGTCTGGATAATCTCAAAGGCAAGAAGATTGCTATGAGTTGGGCATATTCACCCAGTTATGGCAAGCCTCTGTCTGTTCCACAGGGCGTAATCAATCTGATGACCCGTTTCGGCATGGAAGTTGTTCTGGCACATCCCGAAGGATATGATTTACTACCGGATACACTGGTAACAGCCAAAGACTTTGCCGGCAAATCAGGTGGAAGTTTCCGCATGACCAATGATATGCAGGATGCCTTTAAGAATGCTGACATTGTTTATCCCAAGAGCTGGGCTCCTATGGTCGTGATGCAGGAACGCACGAAGTTGCTGCATAATGGCGATAAGGTCGGCTTGGTTGAATTGGAAAAAGCCTGTCTGGCTCAAAACGCTGAACACACAGACTGGGAATGCAATGACTCTATGATGAAGCTGACCAGGGGTGGAAACGCTTTATACGAACACTGTCTGCCTGCTGATATCACAGATGTAAGCTGCAAGCAAGGTGAAGTCTCCAAGAGCGTCTTTGAAAAGTACCGTAATCATACTTATCAGGAAGCAGGTTTCAAACCTTTTGTCATAGCCGCTATGATTTTCATGTCCAAGGTAGCCAATCCCGCCCAGAAACTTACAGGTTTTAATTTATAACCACAAAGACACTAAGACACAAAGAATAACCTTTTGAGTATTCTCTTCGAGCCTTTGTGTCTTAGTGGTGAAAAAATAAGGAGATTTAATGTCTAAAATAATTGGTAAAATAAACGAAGAAGTACGCAGCAGAACAGTTAAACGCTGCAAAGAGCGCAATATCACCCTGCCTACTTTCAAACAACTTGCACATCCGGAGCTAATCCCTCAGGATATCAAGGATAAACTTAAACCTATCGGATTTTGGGATATCAATCCTTTAAACTTATACCGCATCACCTGGAAGAATAATACCGAAACAGGTCTGTATGGCGATGTAAATTATCTGGAAATCCCAAAGGAAATAACCGGTATCAAAGCCAGAGTGTTTGGCATTGTCGGCAAGTATTTCCCCACCGGTGCTCATAAAGTCGGAGCTGCTTATGGTTGTCTCGTTCCGAGGCTGGTAACAGGTGAATTTGATATTGATAAACATAAAGCAGTCTGGCCCAGCACTGGTAACTATTGCCGGGGCGGTGCCTTTGACAGTGCGCTGCTGGGTGTGCATGCCGTAGCTATTCTGCCGGAAGAAATGAGTCAGGAACGCTTCACCTGGTTAAAAGAAATCGGGGCAGAAGTGATAGCAACTCCGGGTTGTGAATCCAATGTAAAAGAGATTTATGATAAATGCCATGAACTCAGCCTTGACCCCAATAACCTGATTCTGAACCAGTTTGCTGAATTCGGTAATCCGCTTTGGCATTATCATGTCACAGCGCCTGCTATGGAAGAAGTTTTTAATTCAATTGATAATCCCAAAAAGAAGTTTGCCGGATACATATCTGCTACAGGTTCTGCCGGAACTATCGGTGCCGGAGATTACCTCAGAAAGCTTTATCCGCATATAAAAGTTGTAGCTACAGAAGCTGCCGAATGCCCGACGTTGCTCAATAACGGCTTTGGCGGACATCGCATTGAAGGTATTGGCGATAAGCATGTGCCCTGGGTGCATAACGTACGCAATACTGATGCAGTAGCTGCTATCCGTGATGAAGACTGCATGCGCCTATTCAGATTATTCAATGATAAAGCCGGCAAAGCATTCCTGACCAAGCTTGGTATCAAATCTGATACGGTATCAAAGCTTTCTTTAATGGGAATTTCCTCCATCTGTAATCTGCTGGCTGCTATCAAGACTGCCAAATACTTCGAACTGGACGAGAATGACGTCATCTTCACTATCTTTACCGATTCGGCTGAGATGTATGGCTCCAGATTAACTGAACAGAATGAAGAACATGGCGCTTATTCAGAACTCCAGTCTGCCATAGATTTTGATACCTGTCTCAAAGCCCAAAGTTATGATAATTTCCTTGAACTCAGCTTCCAGGACAAAAAGCGTATCCATAATCTCAAGTACTATACCTGGGTTGAGCAGCAAGGCAAGACCTATGAAGAAATACTGGAACAATGGCATCCGGAATACTGGACAGATATCTTTGAACATAACGTTGAACAACTTGATGCTTTAATCGAAGAATTCAACGCATTGGTTACTAAGTAGTGTAGCATTCCAATGCTGCATAAAGTAAAGTTGAGTAGCATTCCAATGCTGCTTAAGGTAAAAGTAATATGTATGTAGTACTGCCTTCAGGCAGGTTTCTATCCGGGACAAGTTGTTATTTGATAAAGATCTGCATAAATGCAGAACTACATAAGACATTATGCAGATAGTGGCACTCATTCCTGCAGCAGGTAAAGGCAGCCGTTTTGGTATGCCAAAGGTTGATGCTATGTATAATGGCATCACTTTTTCTCAGGCTATATTAAATACCTTGCAGGAATTGGGTCATATAGATAGTTTGGTCATACGGGATGTAGAAACTCCCGATATGTTTGCCAGCCTTAAACTCGGGATGAAAACATTCCAGTCCCAAAACATTCATCCCGATGGCTGGCTTATCTGGCCTGTTGACCATCCCACCGTTAAACCTGATACTGTCAGGTTTATGCTTAAAATCTTTTCTGCACGTAACAACAGTATTATCATTCCTCGTCACGACAGTAAAAACGGGCATCCCATTATTATTCCCGCTTCCTTGGCAATTCCTGATATTGCTCCCGCTAATGGCTTGAAAGAGATAATCATGCTTTCTCATTTACCGGTACATTTTGTTGAAGTGGATGACCCCGGTATCCTGGTAAATATTAATACTCCTGAGGATGTGAAATATGTCTGACCTCAGCCAATATTACAAGAAACTCTACACTGCCATTGAAGCAGGCAATCCCCTCTGGCAGGCAAGTATTGTAGAAACGGACGGCTCCACTCCGGCAAGAGTGGGGATGAAGCTGGCAGTTCCACTTTCAGGTGATGCATTTGGTAATCTGGGTGGCGGTGAAATGGAATATCTGGTTATCAATACAATCCGCAAAGAACAACCACGTGCCATTGTAAAATGGACCTATAATCTGGATGAACAAGGCAAGACATTCACTAACGACAGTCATTCCTGCGAAAGCGGGAATCTTAAACAAACCAAAATGATTTGCGGCGGCAAGGCCGAAGTCCTGATTGAGCCGCTCTTTTCACCGCATCCGCTGTATATCATCGGAGCAGGACATTGTGGCAGAGCTCTGGCTGAATTTGCCGTAAAGACAGACTTTCAGGTTACTGTGATAGATAACCGGCAGGATTTACTACAGGCAGACGCTTTCCCATCTGAATGCAAGCTGATTTATAACGATTATGAATCAATCGATAAAGCGGTTAACTTCAATGCCAATGCCTTTATTGTTATCATGACCTATGGACATGTGCACGACCGCCAGGTCTTGGAATATTGTCTAAAACACCCTTTCCGCTATCTGGGTATGATAGGTAGTAAAAAGAAAGTAGCTGAGACCCTCGAACGGGTCAAATCCAATGGGTTTACTGATGATGATGTCAGTAAAGTCCATGCTCCCATCGGACTTCCCATCCATTCTCATACCCCTTATGAAATCGCTATCAGCATCCTGGGAGAACTAATCCAACTTAAGAATAGCGCAGATTAAGCAAAGACGGATTATAATTGGTCCCGATACCCAGCAAAAAAAGAGAACCCCTGATATACAGAGATTCTCTCATTAACTGGAGGTGTAAAGGTTATAATGTGTATGAACCGGCGTTTTCTATGATATGGTCATAAGGATTATCTTCTTTATCGTTATCACACTCATCTTCATCATTATCCATGCTGCCTTCATTGTGGCGCAGCTTGCTTTGCAGGATGCTTGAGATATCTTTGGTTGTCTCAATCTGACCGTAATTATCCAGCACAGCTATCTTTCCTGATAACAATTCAATCGAGACTGTCTTATCGATAGTAAGTTCTCCCAAAACAACCAGAGTGCAGTTATCAGGCATCTGTTCCAGTCTGGCATTAGTAAAAATCTGTTCACCTGATACGATTATCAGTTTGCCCGGTTCAAAAGCAGCGCCTTTTGTATCTTCTCCCAGGCGTTTGGCTATCTCAGCCATCACACTCTTGGGAAAATACACCACGTCTGAAGCTATGAACGTGAGGTCTTTTTCTTTGATCAGGTCTGAAGTGATTTCTTCATCCAAAAACAACTGACCTGAGCAGGAGATGATATGTTTGTTTATAGTCATCAGAGTAAAGGCATCCAGCTTGGTTCCACCCGGCAGATAGTGATAATCTGCTTTGACCACCTTAACGTTGAGAGTAGCATTTTCAACTAATACAGAACGCAATAGCGTTTCATATTCAGACGATACTGTGATGAGTCCTATTACATTGAGCTTTTTTATCTTTTGTTTAAACAAGCCGGCATCAATCTTTTCGGTTAAGGTTACAGTACCCATAATGGAAAGCTCAGAATCATCCTCCAGACTCTGCAGGTATCCGTCGCTAAGGATTATCTCTCCATGTATCATTTTGGAGGTTTCTGATGCTATCCTGACTTGTCCGGTTATTTTACCAATAGCATTCATCAGGGTACCATGCAGATTTTGTGGTACAGAAATCTGTCCTATGATATAGATACTTTTCAGCTTCTCTTTCAATAGCTCAAGGGGAATATCTTCATCCACTGTTATCTGTCCGACAGTGCAAAGATATACTCCGTTTTCAGCATCTTCCAGCATTTGTCTGGAGATGGTGGTCTGACCCACGTATAGCTTATATTCATCGCTAAGTTCCAGTATATTGCCGATATTTAGCATGCTTACTTTGAGCATTTCTGCTTTAAGCTCAGGTCTGATTACTACACTGCCAATATTCATCATCTTGGCTATTTCTTTGAATTGTTCAACAGTTGCCTTTCTGGCATCCAGGATTCCAATGTTTCTAATCAGAGTAGACATTCTTCCTCCTTCATACTCTGTGATATGTTAGTTTTGATTTTTTGGAGAGCGGCTTTTAAGCGCCAACGAACTGTTCCTTCCGGGATTTGAAGCTTCTCGCTGATTTGCCGGCTATTCAGACCTAACCAATAACGGTGGAGAACAATATTTTTTTCCAGAGGCTCGAGCAGACTCAGATATTGTTCCCAATTTTGATTATCTGTACTTGAATAACATCCGGATATGGCTTGAGACAGAATATTCCTTTGCAGCTTTTGTTTCCGCCTGATATCCAGAAAGCGGTTTTTCAGCACTGAAAACAGCCAGCTTCTTTGTTTTGCTTCAGCCATTGTCATTAGCAGGGTTTGGTAATTAATGCACTTAATCCACGTATCCTGCATCAAATCCTCCGTTTCTTCCTCTGAATTTGTGAGGCTATACCCGAAGTTATGCAGCGCTTTTCCATGCTTTAATACCAATTCCTCTAAAATATTCACACCGTCTCCAATGTTTTTCTAACTATCTAACGTATGAGATGAAAGAAGTGTTGGGATTATTTTGTTAATAATTGAAATTGTATCAGGGAATTAATCTCTATCAAAACGAAGTCTAGAACTGGCTTTGCTGAAGTAATTCTGTCGATATCTGTCCTGTTTTAACGTTGATTACTGCTTTGACCATTATCTGGTGTGCACCCTGAAATGGCCGGCTTAAACCTTTGATTACAACAATGTTTTTATTGAGAGAGATTAAACGGTATTCACCATTCTGATTTTTAAGAGATGTATTATCTCCTCTGAAGCCCAGGCATTCTGCCATCCAGTCTTTGGACATAAATTCCTTGTCTGTATCGTTTAAGTCCCGGGTATAAAAGTTTATCTTTTTGTTTTCAGATCGGTAGATGACTGCTTGATAACTTCTGAACAATCTGTCCGCATAGGATTCCATATCTCCCTTAAGCATGGATTTAGTATAATCCAAAGCCCGTTTGTAGTTTTCCCGTTGGGCGGCTTGATAAGCATCATTAGAGACAGGTTTTAAGGCATCCTGGTTGTAATACTGCTCATCTGCATAAGCATTATCAGGATTATGAAACAACCCCGGGAACATCGTGTAACACATAAAGCCTGAGGCAATAATAATTGCATAAAAGAGTATGCCGATGATTGCCCAGTTGCCTGCTCTTCGGGCTTTTTTTAGATTAATATCACCCCAATCCAGATACAGAATGATTCCTGCTAAGGGAATGAAGAAGCATACAATGGACAAAGCCCCGATAGAACCGCTTTCTTCTTTTACATGAGTACAATTGTTTTTACAATGAGGACATATAGTTGTGATTTCAGATATTTCCTTTCCACAATTGATACAATACATCGTCCCTCGCTTTGTGTCGCGTTTTAGTAAAAAAGGAAAAGTCCAGACTGCATATCTGTGGTCCGGAGCATTTGCTCAGGCAGATATGCAATCTGTAGCTATATTATTTGCGATAGTCTTTAATTCGTTGTTTCTTCTTCAACCGGTACGATAGTTTCAGTTTCATTGATTACAGGTTCTTCCTTGCGAATGATTGTCTCAGAGGAATGCCGGATGATTTCTTCCTCACGTCCTTTTATCTTATTGTAAAAGATTACAGTAGAAGTAGTTGTATAGCTTTGTAGCCAAAGCAAACCGATTCCCAATGTTAATATACTCAATATCCCCCAGCCCAGAAAAGACAAGCCCAGTAAGCATAATTCATTCTTGTGTCCCATCATCATAGCTTTGCTTTTACGCATAGCATCAGCAGGAGCAATATTGGAGTCTTCCGCCATAATAAAGAAGGTCATGCTATAGCCCAGAGCTGCAATTATACCGGGTATAATCAGAAGCAGCGACCAGAGCACGACATACACCATAATCAGGGCATTGGCTATAAAAGTGCGGGTAAAATAACTAAACCCTTCAAACAATTGCCCGATATCCACAGGTTCATGATGATAAATCCGCAGGAATATCCTGGCAATACTATATGAAAGTGGTCCACCTATCAGAATTGAGATGACAAACTGAACCGGATAAGACTTGATGACAAATCCGGGCACCATTGTAATGAGTAAATAAATCAACCATATAGGGACACAGGTTCCCCACATTCCTTGCATAGTAGATCTGGCTTCACTACGTATTTCACTAAGTACCATTGATACCTCCTATCAGGTTTTTGGCAAGAATTCCAATACGATATTATTGCCGGATTTTTTTTAATTTTGAGCAATAATGAAATAGTAGAAATATCCTTTGTTCTGTCAATAGATTTTTGCAGTTTGCTAAATATGGCTCTAAAGCAGGGGTAATTCTTTCATTTATCTTTCATTCACTATTAATCTTTCTTTCATTCATCTTTTGTTCATTGTTAATCTTTCTTTAAGTGATGTTAGATTGTGCGTAATATACGTGGGTGCTGCACTTGTGCTACTCCAATGATTCACCTATGTTCATTTGGGAGTCATTTGGGTGTCATGTGGGTGTCATGTGGGTGTCTTAAGGGCAATCTATGTTCACTTAGAGATACATGAAAGAAGAATGAAAGAGGAATAAACAATAAGGGAAGGCAGGATTGACTACAAATCACAAAGAACGGATAATACAATGTGACACCCAAATTGTCAATAACAAAAAGCGTGTCACACCGACGGATGTCGAGACATGATTATCCATGTATATTTTTTTGCCGGATTTTATACATATGGGGGTCAATATATATAGGAAAAAGTGATTTTCTATACATATTGTTCTTGAAGTGTATAGCAAATGCCATTCTTCGTAAAGCATTCTCGGCTCACAGATTCCTGGCAGAGTTGAAGAGTATTTCAACCAGCATACCCAATCAATTGATCTTGATCAATACCCTTTCTTTACAGGAAGCGAAAGACAGCTCTGCAATTGAGAATATCATTACCACACATGGCGATTTGATCAAGAAAGTAAATCATATACAAAAGGAAGAGCTCAATCTATAAGCTAATCATCTAAGTATAAACAGATGAAATCTGCTATACCTTCTTTACTTTATCACCATCATTTTCTTGGTTGTCTGATAAACTCCGTTCTTTACACGTAAAAAGTATATGCCCGAGCTCACCTTTTTGCCGTTATCGTCCCTGCAATCCCATACCGTAGACTTTCCTGCCTCTGTTATACCCGGCAGGTTACTGATATGCATGCTTCTCACTTTCTGCCCTTTGATGTTAAATATATCTACCTCAGGTTTACTCTTCTTATCGGGCAAGGAAAATTCAATGAATGTATAAGCACCCTGACAGCCGGAAAGGCTGACAGGATTTGGAAACACATGTACATTTAAACCATTTTCCTGTGGTTCAGGGATATCCTGTGGCATTATCCCCACATAGGGAAGAGAGTCATATTCAATGGCACCCATATCAATATTGTTGTCAGATATTCGGCAGTTACCCTCCAAATCCATAAGTGGCAGGTTCATACCAAGTGTGTTGGCAATACCTGTATTCACACAGGGTGAAGTAGAGGTAAGTCTGTAGTAAGGAATAAGCGTATCATCATCGCCACCTGCAAAAAGCGGATTACATGCAAAGATATTATCTTCTGCAGTTAGTCCGACAGTATTTTGATAACAGAGTGTACTATCACTAAACAAATTATTCTTAACACGCATAAAAAAACCATTTCCGTTTTCAATTTTCACATTATGCTGATATTGGGGATTGTATATGATGTTGTTGACTAAGTCCGTTTCAGAAAGTATCCGCATGACAGTTCTCTGCATACCGGTATTATTAGCTATAGTGCAATTGTATATATACGATGGACCTGCGTAGTTATAGATTAGTATGGGCTCATAGAAATCATTAGGCCAATCTACATGATTGCCGGCAATCAGGGTATTAGACATATGCAGCCGGTACGAACTATCCCCCTGATCATTAGCATAGAAAAATAAATCTGCTTGTTCTGCTGAATTACCTGTAATGCTGCAGTTTCTGACCACAACATCGCTATCCTCAAATGACAGTCCTAAGGAATACTCATCCCATCCTGAGTTGTGGTTCATTGTGTAATTAAACTGATTAACGACTACATTATCACAATCGCGGATATCCACTCCGCTCATGTTATATCTGTGTATCGCATATCGGGATGCTACATGATCTATCAGCACATTGCTACCGTGAGAGAGGAAAATACCGCATCCTTTGACATTTTGCATGGGGTTTGAAGTGTTACCGCTACAATTTATAAAATCCAGTCCGCTAAAGCTGGCATCATTTGTGTTGTAGAGTACAACAGGGCAACTCATTCTGGACTCAGTAACAGTGAGATCATGAATTCCGATTTGGGTGATGTGGCTACCGGAAAAGGGATTCCAATCCAGTTCGCAATCAATGTTTGTACTTTCCAAACCGTTACCCCGGATGCTCACATATGAACGCAAACAAATCGGGAATACGTCATTCAACAAATCAGAGCAGTATGTTCCCTCCAGCAAATATATTTTCCGGGGTTGTTCAACGCGTGCTCCTATCCTGCGCATGGCTTGTGTTATGGATTTCAATGGCGAAGAGTGTAGTACCCCGCTGTTTGTATCAGAACCATTAGGGCTGATATACAGGTCATGATTGATATCAGGGCAGGAAGCTGCAATCACATTAACATCAACATCACAATTATCACCGGTGATAAAATACCCATCCGGTTCAGACTGAATCTTGCTGGCGGTGTGCAGATTTGCCAAAATCGGGGAAGAACAGTTATAGAAATACATATCCATGCCTCCCCTAGCCGATGTATTGTCAAAGACCGAGCAACGGTGGACAGAATCAAAAATCACATTACCCGTTTGGGCATAGATACCACCACCTAAATTATCAGCCCGGTTGTCATATATCTTAGTATCAGATAGGGTGAGTGTGGCACTATCCTTCAATAAAACTCCCCCTCCATAACCTGCCCAGCAGTTGCGGATAATGCAGTGTTTGAGTATAACCCGGGCAGAGCCAATCATGCGGATACCACCACCTAACCAGTTGGAATCGTCATCTTCATCATACACAGGTCTGGTATGTGCTTCATCATTGACAATGGTAAATCCCTTCATTTCCAGATTGGCAGAGGAATATGCAAAAACACTGGTTGAGAGATTGCCATCAATAATGGTAGTGGAGATAAATGAAGTATCTGCTGCCAAAATGTAATTGCTGTTGATTATAACTCTGGAATTACATGTCAGGTTTTCATAATACCTTCCCGGATAGACAAGAATGGAGTCTGTCCAGGTAGCAGCATTGATAGCATCCTGGATATGAGTGTATTGCTGGGAACCATCCAAAGCCACTCTAAACATAGTGCCAAAAATCAAAGAGGGAAGTGCCAGTAAAAGGATAAGCCATATCATCTTCATATCAAAGCCCCAAAATCTGTATTTTGAATATTAGTAACTATAGTACAGTGCGTGGAATGCTTATAATATACCTACTCCGTATAACCTAATGAGCAGTAGTGTAATACTTCAGTTAGTCTGCCTGGATAATACTTAATCTCTACTTAACACCGCGAAGTAATAACCTGACATAGAAAAGAAGAAACCTCTTGATATTATATAATCCCCTATATGTATTTTGCATATAAGGCAAGGTTAGCTTGAAAGTAATTTATGTCAACTATTTATATGTAAATGTGCTTGGTTTTGAGCACACTCCTGCCAGAAATAAGCCCTAACCCCAAGCTTCAATTAGCACGCACTTGGAAATTGCTATCGGATCCGGGCTCCTGATATCCGATGAATTTCTCAGAAACCAGATTTGAAGCTATCGGTGAATGGAATAGAATATTTCAAGGACTCTTTTTATCACATACATTTTATACAGACACCGTAAACTGCAAATGCAGTGGACTGCGCCAAGTGGGGATAAGGCTTTATGTGGTGGAGAGATAGATAAGATATGTTTTAGACTGTGTCACAGTCCGATTTGGACTGTTTTGGCATCATTTAGGACACGAAAACTGCAAATTTGGACTGGTTATGGACTGGTTTTGGATATTGCAGTTATTCAATGAGTTAAGTGCAAATCTGAGAACTCGCAATTGAAGCATGACGGGGGCGTTTTGCCAAAAATCGAAAGTCCAACCTCAGTCTATATTAAGACCTGAAAAGTCTGAAGCGCATTAAAGTCTTGAAATTTGGGATCGTCAGCTATCAGTCTGAATCATCTTAAACCCGATCCAATCGGGGTTCGCACTTCATCAGATATTTCTAATCACCTCCTCTCAGGATAAGTAAATCTTCACAATTTCGGGTTCAGAAACCGAAAATCACAAGTTAGAACGCTGGTTCTATTTATCTGAGCTTATAGCAATCAAACTGGCTTCAGGAGAGCATAAAGCACACTATTGCAATCATCTCGTTATGTCAAAATTGCAATAGCCGGACATAGGTTTTCAGACTGATTTGAATAGTTGCAGAAAGTGTGTATTCAGCGCAGAAAGCCCTTCCCAAGGTATTGCCTGTATGTAGGTTAGCACCCAATACTACACTAGAGGGAGGCGCTTATGAAAGCGATAAGTTACGAACCTACAAAAAGGTTGGACTGCGACACGGGCTGTGCCACCGACTGTGCCAAGCAAAATGGCACAGTCCAACCTGAACAAGGGAAAAAGCAGTTAATCTTCTATACTGCAAGAGATAGCGCGTATATTAGTGAAAAATGGCACAGTCCAGGAAAAAAAGCACTTCGGACTGTGACAAAATGTGGCACAGTCCGTGTCACAGTCCAAGACCAAAATGGCAATGGATTGACGGTATTTGAACCTAATCATGAACTCACTCTTGTACCCAATGAATCGTTACCTCTCAGCTTCGAACCGGAAGCAAAACTATTTGCCAAGTTCTGTCTGGATACCCTGAACCGACTGGCAGACTGCAAGTCCAAGGTGGTGGAGTGGAAACGTATCACCGAAAATTACAATAGCAAACGCATGCTGCCTGAACTATATAACCTCAAAGGACAGCGGAGTGAACGCACTCTGCGTATCTGGGTGGAGACTTATCTGCAAAGTGGCTGTGACATGTTTGCCTTGATTCATAAACGCAAGAACGAGGTCAGAGGACGTAAAGTCACTTATGCCGAACAGAACTATCTGCTCAACCTGCTGTTGAGTCCTAAACGTATTAAGACAGGTTCAGCTATTACACTGCTCAAGCAGATGCAGGCTTTGGAAATGATAGAGTCTCCCTCCAGTGTAAAAACTCTGGTACGCTGGTGCGATGAATGGGAAAAGACCCATCCTGCTGAGTGGTATCAGGCGAGAGAAGGCAGTAAGTTTGTCTCGGAGCATATCATCAAATCGATTATCCGGGATGACGGCATTTTGGAAGTGGGTCAGGTCTGGGTGGCAGATGGACATACCTTAGCCTTCGATATTATCAATCCTGCCACCGGCAGAGCGCAACGCATGACCATGATCATGATTTTTGACTGGGCAAGCAGATATCCGGTGGGAGCTTCTCTGGCAGTCACTGAAGACAGCGCACATATCAGCACAGCCTTCCGCAATGCCTTCCTGCACTATGGTGGCAAACCTCAGTATGTTTATCTCGATAACGGGAGAGCCTTCAAGTCCAAGCTATTTAATGAGCAGTGGGAAGAGCATGACCTGTCTTTGGAATTAGGTGGCATCTTCCCCAGACTGGGGATCGGAGTAGTCTTCGCTGAAAGCTACAATGCCAGGTCAAAGGTCATCGAGCGGTTCTTCAGAACCTTCCAAGAGCAGTTTGAACGCTTTATCTCCACCTTCAGAGGAGCATCAGTCGCAGATAAACCTGCCACTCTGATGCGGAATGAGAAATGGGCACGCAAGCTATTTGAACGCACGGCACCCACAGTGGAAGAGACCATGCAGATGATTGCCTTCTACATCAGATACATCTATGGCAATACTCCGCATTCCGGAATCGGAAACAAGAAGCCTTATGAAGTATTCTCTCAGGCTCCGGTGCCGGAAGACAGACAGATTGAATCTTCAAAGCTCAACTTCCTGATGCTGACCGCAGAGCGTAAACGCATCAGAAGCGAAGGCATTAGACTGAACAAGATGCTGTACTGGCATCCTGACCTAATCGACCATATCGCCCAACCCTGCGTCATTAGATACGATTACAGCGATGCACGCTGGATATTGGTCTATAGCCAGCAGGATGTATTTATCTGCCAGGCAGAGCTGAGAAGAGCGCAACATCCCTTTATCGAACTGGATAAAGACAATCCGATTGCTCATAAGGAACTGGAGCGGGAATACCGGCAGAATAAGAACCTGAGAAAGCAGACAGAGCAACGCACCAAGAAGCTGGTCAAGCAGACTCAGGAAAATGTCGACCGACTTATTAAGCCGATGCCGATAATGATTACCAGACAGAACAATCCATTGTTTATCCAACCCCCGGCGATAATGGCACCTGATCCTAAACTCAATCATGAGAAAGCCATCGAGCAGTTGGACAGACAGGTCATAGACAACATCAGAGCCAATAATGCAAATCACGATAATCAAACAGAATCACATGTGATAGAACACCCCATCAACCACATAATGCCACCTGAAGAGCAATCAGAGGATGGAGTTACCAATTTAGCTAAAACCATGACCTTCTCAGAGATGATGAAGCGGGTCGGGATAAAATAGGAGAGAGACATGAAACAAGGATGTTTAGTTCAAACGACCAATGTAATCGAAGCAGATGTCTGTATTGATTATCTGCTCAAGCGACCCAAAATAGAGATGGTGGGTCTGGGACTGTTATACGGCAAGCCGGGACTCGGCAAGACCACCTATGCCAGCAGAATGGCATTCAGCAAAGGCTATCTGTATCTGAGACTGGAAGCCACTTCCACTCCCAAGTCCTTCGCTCAGCAACTGCTGTCGGCTCTCTATAAACGCTTCGGCATGGGCAGCTACCTGCCATACGGCACTTCTAATGCCCTGTTTGATAAATGCAAGGCTATCCTGCATGAGCATGATGACACGGTTATCGTAATCGATGAGATAGATTATGCTTTCCGGCATCCGCAACTGCTGGGTGCCCTGCGGGATATCGTGGATGAGACACTGGCAATCGTTATACTGGTAGGCATGCAGACAGCCAAAGACAAACTCCTGCAGATTAACGAGTATTACTTCGACAGATGCAATATCTACTATGAGTTCCAACCTGCGACCAAACAAGACCTGACTATCCTGACCCAAGAGATACTCGATGTCAAAGTCAATCCTGATGTGGTGGAGCATCTCCACTTTCACTCCTGCGGTAACTTACGCAAAGCAATGAAGATGATTTTTGGTATGGAGCAGTCTGCCATCCAACTGAACTTAAGTGAACTTACCTTAGACAATCTCGGATTGCATTGATGGAGACCAAGATGACAGAATTGGAACTGGTCAGCAACTTCATAAGCCAATACAACCGACCTTTCAATGTGGAATCGACTGCGAGTCTCGTGGGTCTATCGACAGAGGCAGTCGCTCCCATAATAGCAGAACTGGTGCAGAAAAAACAGGTCAAGCGCATCTCTGAGAGTGAAGGTGGCATCTATGTCCGGGCTAACCGTTATGACACCAGTCAGTGCAGCACCATCACAGGTTGGACTTTCAATGTCACCTCGGCTTATCAGCTTATGGATATCATTGAGAATGGTAATTATTATGGCATTAGACCACTTGCCAAAGCCATCGGCAAGTCCAGGCAGTGGGTCTATATCTACTTGGAAGCATTGGCATCTTTAGGAGCGGTCGACCTGCGTAACTTCAAGTATGTGGTCACCAACCGCGATAAAGCACCTTACGTCGGCACCAAGATCAGAAAAGGAGTATTGAGAGAACTAAGGAATTTGAATAAGCTCGGAGGGCATAGACTAATTCCTTACAAATAAACAGAGATAGACTCCATGTTACCTGTTACGAATTCAAAGTTAATCAACGCTTGATGTAAAATAATGCTTTGACACAATCTAATACCTATTATTAGTGTAGTCTTATATGTTTAACATGGTTTGAACGTGTTTGATGAACTCTCGTATCAAATCACATAATACGCTGTTCAACATTGTTTTAAAGGAGATTAAATTGGACGACAGATGGCTTTCCGTCGGAGAAATAAGTCTATATTTAGGGATAACAAAGGATTCTGTCTATAAATGGGTCAGAGATAAAGGAATGCCAGCACACAGACTTGGTAAGCTCTGGAAATTCAAAACCAGTGAAGTAGATGAATGGCTTCGCAAAGGCAGTGCTAATGAGGTGAAGAGTGACTCAGGAAGACAAGAGACAAAATAATCTAACTCATTTTGGTTTTCGCTTGCTATCAGCCGGATCTCATACATCCAGAACTATAATGCTGGATGAGCTGGAGCTATTACTAACTCAAGTCAATCAAAACAAGTCAATATATCATGATTATCAAAAAGCTGTAATTGATGATAATTGTCTGCATAAACGCTCAGACAAGAATCGAGAATTGACTTTAAGGGATCTGAAAACCCTATATGGTTTAGATGATGGCATTGCTCTTTTTAGGATACTCAAGGACTTATGGCTGAATGAACCCCATTCCCTGCCTTTATTGGCATTTCTTTGCGCTATCTGTAGAGATAGTCTGCTTAGAGAAACCACTCCCTTTGTGCTTAGATACTCAATTGGTGAAACTGTTTCAAGGGAAGCAGTTGAGAACAATATAACGAAACGTTATCCTGATAGATTTAGCCCAAGAACTCTTTGCTCAACAAGTCAGAACATAAATGCTACATGGACTCAAGTAGGCTATTTAAGTGGCAGAGTAAAAAAGGTTAGAGAAAAAATATCTCCAACTCCCGCTGCAGTCACATATGCTTTAATATTAGGATACCTTTCAGGATTCAAGGGTATGGCACTGTTTGAAACTGAATATATGTCATTACTCGATAGTCCAAAGGCTGTACTGTTCAATCTCGCAGAAGAAGCTTCCCGAAAAGGATGGATTTACATGAAGAGATTAGGCGATGTTGTTGAGATCAATTTCGATAAGCTTTTAACTGAGAAAGAACTGGAATTAATCAATGAGTAAGATCGATTCGCTGTTAGAGTCCTATCAGAGCTATATCAAGATACCTTGGAGAGATGCTGCTGCCATGCAAAGAGTAATATTCTGCGTTTACAGCGAGAAGGATGAGTTACAACTCCGGGCAAAGATTGAAGAATTCGAACTTGTTACAAATCAAAGCGGTTACCAGTGGCAGCTTTATGACCTCACTGATACATTTGCCCAGTGGCTTTCATCTCATAAATATGCTGAAAGTTACTATAAAAACCCCAAACTGCTCAACACAATTATTCCCAATTATTCTAATTACTTAATCGATTCCATATATGCATGTACCGAAGCTAAAAAGACAGATGAAAACACAGTGTTTGCCCTACAGGGAGTTGGGTCTTTATTCGGTTTGCTCAAAGTAAAGAATCTCATAGAGAAAATTGCTCCAATGATAAAGGGAAGATTGCTCATTTTCTTTCCAGGTAGCTATGAAAATAACAATTACCGCCTATTAGACGGATACGATGGCTGGAATTATCTGGCAGTTCCGATAACTGCTGACAAGGAATTATAAGGGGATAGCTAATGCTGAATCGAGATATATACTTGAAAGACCCTACTCAAATAAAATTAGTCAATGAAGGTGTAGCTAATGTCAATGATGAAAAGACTACTCAAGCACTATCAGTCCTGCGTTATGAAGTGGAAACCTTCGTGTGTGACGGACAATATGAGAAAGGTATTAACCATATACTCGAAACATACTTAAAGAATATCAATCAGGCTCAGCAGCCCTCAGTCTGGATCAGCGGGTTTTATGGTTCCGGCAAATCTCATCTGGCAAAGATGCTTCGTGCTCTGTGGGTAGATACTGTATTTGAAGATGGGGCTACTACCAGAGGAACTGCTAATTTACCCAATACCACTAAAGAACTATTGAAAGAACTATCAACTCAAGCGAAACGACACGGTTGGCTTCATGCAGCCTCAGGAACACTGGGGTCTGGGATAAGTGGAAATGTTCGCTTGGCTCTGTTGGGGATTATCTTTAAATCTTGCGATTTACCTGAGCAATACCAAAAAGCACGCTTTGTGATGTGGTTAAAGCACGAGCAACTCTATGAACCTCTCAAAGAATTTGTCCAAGCAAAAGGCGAAGATTGGCAGATGGAAATCGATAACTTTTATGTTGCGGAAGTGCTGCATGAAGGTTTGATAAAGTTGAAACCAAACGTTTTCATCTCCCATGAAGTGTGCATGGAGACTTTGAACAATCTCTATCCCAATACAGAAGACATCAGCATAAATGAAATGGTGCAAGCTATTAAGCAAGCCCTGACAAAAGATGGTAAGTTTCCCCTTACAGCCATTATTCTCGATGAAATGCAGCAATACATTGGTGATAGCAGTGAACGCTCCAGAGATGTGCAGGAGACCGTTGAGGCATGTGTAAAAAACATCGGTGGCAAACTTCTGATTGTAGCAACCGGACAGACTGCTATAACAGGTACTGCTAATTTGAAGAAGTTGGAAGGGAGATTTACCATCAGGATTGAGCTATCCGATAGCGATGTGGATACTGTTATCCGCAGGGTGTTCCTTGCTAAGAAGCCTGAGAATAAAGAGCTATTAGATAACCTTCTAAAAGCTAATATTGGAGAGATTTCTCGTCACTTATCGGGCACAGTGCTATGTCACCAAACCGATGATGAAAAGACCTTTGCACAGGATTACCCAATCCTTCCAGTGCGTAGAAGGTTTTGGGAAGCTGCACTAAGAGTATTGGATCAAACAGGTACCGAGAGCCAACTGCGTAACCAGTTAAGCACAGTTCATAAGGCAATCCAGACTAATATCGACAGACCAGTGGGGAATATCATTCCTGCAGATTATCTCTATTTTGATTCTGCTGACAAGCTGCTGCAAGCCCGGCTATTACCCAGAAAAATATATGAACAGACTATTACCTGGAATAATGGGAATAATGAAGAGAAGCGACTTACAGCCAGAGCTTGTGGACTGATCTTTTTGATAAGTAAACTCAACGCATATAATAAAGACATCGGGATAAAAGCAGTTACTGAGACAATAGCTGATCTGATGCTGGATGACATCACTTCGGATAGCAGCGACCTACGAAACAGGTTACCAAAACTATTAGATGGCTGTCCCTTGCTGATGAAAGTGGAATCCGAGTACCGCATCCAAACTGAAGAAAGCGTTGCCTGGAATGATGAATTTCAAAGTCAAAAGCACTATCTTAGCAGTTCGTCTCAATTAATCGACTCCGAAAGAGAGGAGAGAATAAAGCAATACTACCAAACTCTCATTAAAGGGTTGAATATAACCCAAGGCAATTCCAAGGTTCCGAGAGAAATTCATCAATATTCTGGTAGTTCCATCCCACAGGATCACAAAACAAAGATTTATATATGGCTCAGAAACGGTTGGAGTATTGAGGAGAATTCTGCACTGGTCGATGCTAAGCAGCTTGGCAATGATTCTCCTTTGCTTACCGTATTTGTAGCCAAAAAGAACGCTGACACGATTCGGCATTATCTCATTGAATATAAAGCAGCAGTTGCTACCCTACAGATGAGGGGAAATCCTACTAATTCAGAAGGTGTCGAGGCAAAAGCTGCAATTGAGACGATAAAAAACACAGCGGAATTAAAGCTAAAAGAACTATTCAAAGAACTTTTTGACGAAGCCAAGGTATTTCAAGCCGGTGGTAGTGAAATCAATTCAACCGATCTAAAGAACTGTTTGTTAAATGCGCTAAAAAACTCTCTCTCCAGGCTTTACCAGCAGTTTGATATTGCTGATGAAAGCAGATGGAGCAAGGTCTATGACAAGGCAAAGCAAGGTGCACCAGATGCTTTAAAAGCAATCGATTTTGATGGTGAACCGAGTAACAACCCGGTATGTAAAGCACTTTTATCTATCATCGGTAACGGTAAAAAGGGTGACGATATCCGTAAGCATTTTGACAATCCTCCTTATGGGTGGTCGAGGGATGCTATTGATGGTGGCATACAAGTATTATTGGTAACTGGAATCATCAAGGCTTTGGATGAGCGGAGTAAAATCATTGAACCGAAATCTTTGGAACGTAAAGCTATCGGTAAAGCTACAATCAAGGTAGAATCCGCAGTTGTAACAGCAAGCCAGCGGATAAAAATACGTAAACTGTTTCAAAAATTGGGTGTTGATACAAAAGCAGGTGAAGAGTACTTATCCTCAGGAGATTTCATATATCAAGTGACAGGTTTGGTAGAAAAAGCTGGAGGTAATCCACCCCTGCCTGCCTCACCTGATACAAGTAGGATAGACGAAATAAGACTTAGTACGGGCAATGAAAGACTTCTGGTGATATATAATGCCAGTGATGAGCTATCGAGCCAAATCGATATATGGAAGAAGCAAGCTGATAAAATCTCTGAACGTTTACCTAACTGGACTCTACTGAAACAACTGCTTAAATATTCAAATTGTCTTTCGGATATCGATATTATGAGTAAGCAAATCCAGCAGATAGAGGATAAACGCTTGCTTTTGGATGAACCTGACCCCGTGATGCCGACCTTGAGCAATCTTAGCCAGAGCTTCCGTGACGAACTGAATAAACTCAAACAAGAATATGATGAAAAGTATGATACCGGGCTTTTGAGTCTGAAATCAGATTCCAATTGGCAACAGCTTGTAACAGAACAACAAGAGGAGATTCTTACTTCTCATCTGATTGATACCCAAAGCAGATTTTTGATTAATGTCCAATCACCCCAAAGCATCATTAACACTCTGGAGAAATCACCTCTTTCGGCAATTCGGGATATGATTGCAGCTCTGCCTGTGAAGTTCTCTGCAGCCCTTTCTGATGCTGCTAAGCGATTAGAACCTAAAACTCAGGTAATCAACCTTAAAAGAAAAACTCTGAAAACCGCTGACGAGATAGATACCTGGCTGGAAGAGACTGGTACGATGCTTAAGAAAGCATTGGATCGGGGTCCAATAATTTTACAATAAGGAATGCTAATGCTACCTCTTGATAAAAGCCTTAGAAATAAGCTGGAAAAAACGGTAAAAGATGCCAGAGAATTTGCCGAAGCTGGAGCTAAAGCTGCTTTGGAGCAAATGGGAGTGGGTAATTCACAACCTTATCCTTTCCTGAGTGATGCAGAAAAAGAGCTTCGCCGCAAGCTAAGGGTTCACGGTCGTCAATTGGGTGATACCCGTAATGAAGAGTATGGTACTCAATCCATAGAGCTTCTGACTGATGAGATTGCGTATGAACATTGGCACAGAATGCTCTTTGCTCGATTCTTGGCTGAGAATAACCTGCTTATGGATGATGATCCTGATACTCCTGTAGCTATCAGCTTGGAAGAGTGCGAGGAGTTGGCTTTAGAAAAGGGAGTTACAAACGGTTGGGAGCTTGCTTCCCGTTATGCAGCCAGGATGCTGCCTCAGATATTCAGACCTGACTCTCCTGTATTTCAGATTACTTTTCCACCTAATCAACAACAAAATCTTGAGAAGTTGCTGAACGGACTTCCCCCAGATACATTCCATGCTTCCGATGCTTTGGGTTGGGTTTATCAGTATTGGCAGGCAAAGAAAAAGGAAGATGTTAATAAATCCGCAGTTAAAATCGGTGCCAGAGAACTGCCTGCTGTAACTCAGCTATTTACTGAACCCTATATGGTGAGCTTCCTGCTGGATAATTCACTGGGTGCTTGGTGGGCTGCGAAGGTACTCAACGATGATGACTTAAAAAGCGCTGAAACAGAAGAAGAACTAAGAGAAAAGGCTGCAATACTCGGTGTACCGCTTAAGTACTTACGATTCATCAAATCAGATGATAACCGTTGGAAGCCCGCTGGGGGCTGGTATGAAAAATGGAATCAGGAAATCAGCAAGCTCCGGATTCTTGATCCCTGCTGTGGTTCCGGTCACTTCTTGGTTTCCACTTTACTGATGCTAGTGCCGATGTATATGAAATTGGAAGGAATCTCAGCAAAAGAAGCTATTGAAAGAGTACTGAAGGAAAACATCTATGGGTTGGAGATAGATAAACGTTGTGTTGAAATAGCTGTTTTTGCCTTAGCTCTGGTAGCCTGGACTTATCCCCCATTTGGTAGTTACAGCAAATTACCCCAGATGAACATCGCCTGCTGTGGTCTCTCGGTTGGAGTAGCCAAAGAGGAATGGGAAAAACTTGCCAATGGCAACACTCTTATGCGCAAAGCCTTAGGCTGGCTGCATGATTTTTATAAAGATGCTCCTGTTTTAGGTTCGTTACTCAATCCCAAAGCTGATAAAGATGGAGCACATCTAAGAATTAACTTCCCTGAATTTTCATTTGATAAATTACTCGACAAAGTAAGACCCGATGAAGAGAAAGAAGCGGGACTTGCTGCCAAAGGACTCCTGGATGCAACTCAGATACTTCTGAATTCCTATGATCTGATAATTACCAATGTACCTTATCTGGCAAGGGGAAAACAGGAGAAGAAACTTCTGGAGCATTGTGAAAATTACTTCCCAGCAGCTAAGAATGACTTGGCAACCGTCTTTCTGGATCGCTGTCTTCAGCTATGTAAGAAAGGTGGAAATGCAAGTATAGTGTTACCCCAAAATTGGCTATTTCTTACCAGCTATAAGAAATTTAGAGAGAAACTTCTAATCAATGATGCATGGCATTTGATTGCCAGATTAGGACCAGGTGCATTCGAAACTATCAGTGGCGAAGTAGTTAAAGCAATCTTGTTGTCCATAAGCCGTAGTCAAGATGACCAAAGTTTCCCACTGGGTTATAATGACAATCAATCAAATACTATTACAGGCATTGATGTATCTGAAATACGGTCAGCACATGACAAAGATACAAATTTGATTACTACCGAAGTAAATACTGTAAACCAAAAGCAGCAATTATCTAATCCTGATGCAAGGGTATTATTATCTATGTCAATGATAAATAGGCTTTTAGGGGATTATTCAGAGGTTCCACAGGGGATCAAATCAGGAGATGATAACAGATTCCGTTTTATGAATTGGGAGCTATCCAAAATGTATGGGTGGAAACTATATCAAAGTACGCCCAGTACTGAAGAGTTGACCTACTATTCTGGTTTGGAATATATTATTCGTTGGGATAATGATGGTTCTAATTTAGCAAGAAGGCAAGGGGAGTATGCTTGGGGAAAAAGAGGTATAGCTATTAGCCAAATGAGTTTAATGCCTTGGTCTTTATATACAGGTGTAATTCAAGATAGTAATATTAATGTTGTAATACCGATCTGTATGGCACAATTGCTACCTATTGGTTGCTATACAACATCACCAGAATTTAAGACTAATGTGCGAATACTTGATCAAAAACTGAGTGTGACTAATTCGACAATAAAAAAAGTCCCCTTCGACCTCGATTACTGGACAAAAGTAGCTGAAGAGAAATACCCTAATGGACTACCTAAACCTTATTCAGACGATCCCACTCAGTGGATTTTTCATGGACATCCATGTGGAAGTATTATGTGGAATGAGGAGACAAAGAAGCTTGAGCGTGGCAGATTGAGAACAGATAATACAGTTCTGCAGATTGCTGTAGCAAGACTTCTCGGTTATCAGTGGCCGACAGAAACTGACACCCAGATGGAGCTTTCAGATGAATCCAGGCAATGGGTACAGAAATCCTCAGAGTTACTTTCATTAGCCGATGAGGATGGCATTGTCAGCATCCCATCCGTACGCGGAGAAGAATCTGCTGCTGATCGAATAATCAGACTTTTAGCTGCTTCGTATGGAGATGAATGGTCAAATGGTATTCTGGATGAATTACTGAGAAATGCTGACCATGCAGGGAAAAGCCTGGAAAGCTGGCTTAGAGATAAATTCTTTGCCCAGCATTGTAAGCTCTTTCATCACAGACCGTTTATTTGGCACATTTGGGACGGACTAAGCGATGGTTTCTCTGTATTGGTAAATTACCATAAGTTCGACTTTAAAGCTCTACAAACGCTCATTTACACGTATTTGGGCGATTGGATTGCCAAGCAGAAGCATGACATCGAGAGTGGGATCGAGGGAACGCTGGAAAAACTTGCAGCAGCAGAAACCCTGAAGAAGAAACTGGAACTTATCTTGTTGGGAGAAGAGCCATACGATATTTTTGTGCGCTGGAAAACTCTGGAAAAACAAGCTATCGGATGGAATCCTGATCTCAACGATGGAGTACGAATGAATATCCGACCTTTTGTCACCGCTGAAGTTCTGAGATTTTATAAGAAGCCAATCCTTAACATTAACTGGGAAAAAGACAGGGGGAAGGATGTATCCACTGCCCCTTGGTATCATCTTGACAAGGGTGATCGGATAAACGATAGGCACATAAAACTTGAACAAAAGAAAAATGCAAGAGGTAATCATGCTGAAGAATGAGCTCTTGGAAGTAATTGCCAACGGTGAGAATTCGGAAGTTGAGTTCAAGCGGGACGATATCAGACCAGAACAGCTTGCCAAAGAGATTGTTGCCTTTGCTAATACTTATGGAGGCAAGCTCTTTGTAGGAATTGAAGATGATGGCTCAATCTCAGGCATTCAGCGAACCGATCTGGAACATTGGATTATGGACACAGTCTGTGGTCGTTACATTCATCCTGTCATCATCCCGAAGTATGAAGAGATACAAGTGGATCAAGGGAAACGTATAGCTGTAATTAGCGTTCTGATGGGAAGTTCTAAACCGTATGTCGTTCGACACAATGACAGGGAAGATTTCTACATCAGGGTAGGCTCTACCAGCAAATTGGCAACCAGAGAGCAAATCGTGCGATTGTCAGCGTCTGGTGGGATGTTGCATGTAGAAACCATGCCCATACCCAGAACCTCTCTGAAAAGCTTGGATAAAGCAAGACTGGAAAATTACTTCAGAGATATTCTGTCTGAACCTTCTCTTCCCAATAGTGAAGAAGAATGGGTAGAACGCCTTGAAGATATGGGATTTTTAGCTGATAGCTCCGACCAAGGGAAAGTATGTACAATTGCCGGTCTGGTGCTTTTTGGAATCAACCCACGCCGTTATCTAAAACAATCAGGACTCAGGCTAATGGTCTTCGATTCCATAGATAAGGAATACAAAGCACTTTTGGATACAGTCTTAGATGGTCCTATGGTGGGACGGTGGGCTATAAGCCAGCATGGCGCACTTGACATTATTGATGATGGACTGGTTGAAAAAGCCTCTGCAGCACTTTACCCTTTCCTGTCTGTAGAATCCGATACCATCGACAGGAACTTTCGTAGAGAAATGAGGTGGCTATATCCTTGGAACGCAATCAGAGAACTCATTCTTAATGCACTGGCTCATCGGGATTGGACACGTAGTACCGATATTGAGATCTGCCGTTATAAAGACCGTCTGGAAATCATCAGCCCCGGAGCCTTACCAAATTCGATGACTGTCGAGAAAATGATCGGTGGCAGACGAACTCCCAGAAATACAATCATCATGGAAGTACTGAGAGACTACCAATATGTGGATGCCAGAGGTATGGGAATACGTACAAAAGTAATTCCGATTATGAAGGGATTCAATGGCACCGAACCATTCTTTGAAGCTACAGATGATTATCTGAAGACGATTCTATATTCAACAGGTGCTCTAATTGACCCTAATGACCTAAAAAATATACAAGGAAGACCTAATACTGACCCTAAAAACAATCAAGATGACCCTAATAATAACGAGCATGACCTTAAAGGTGACCCTAATCAAAACATTGAAGAGCAAATCCTGACACTAATCAGGAAAAACCCCAAAATCTCTTATGATGACCTTGCTTCAGCAACTACAAAGAGCAAAGCAACGATTAAAAGGACGATTCAGAAGTTGAAGGATGGGAAATTGATCAAGCGTGTTGGTGCAAAAAGGGGTGGAGAATGGTTAACTATATAAGCAGTAAACTTATAGACGATGAAAATTATACAATGGAGCTGTAATGAACATTAACTACAGACCACAATCATGGAGCATCAGTGAGATAATAGCCAAGTCATCAAATGATGCGACTTTTTTAATTCCAGATTTGCAACGTCCCTATGTTTGGACACCTCAACAAGTGATATTATTAATGGATTCGATATTTCGTGGTTGGCCCTTTGGCTCGTTGTTAGTTTGGAAAGTCGGTAGTGGCACTTATGGCGAAAATGATGGCATTCCTTTCAGGACTTTTTGGAATATAGTTGATAGGACTATTGATAACGAAGGTAATGAAGTATTACATATGGCACAACCTGCAGAGTACTTTATGATATTGGATGGACAACAGCGATTACAGAGCTTACTCTTAGCTTTGGGGGGTGATAACTGGGGGTTTAAACTCTATGATCATGACTGGGCTTCGGACTTGCATGACGGCAGAAGAATGAGAAGAGGAAAGCACTGGTCTAAGGCTGCATTGTATTTCGACTTTGATTCTTTCCTTGTTGAACTCAACAAACACAATTACAATGTGTCAAATATAGAAGTAAGCAATCTCTTGAAATGGGTAATTACTGATGTCACAACCGACGTTTCACCCGGGTCAAAACCAGCTACATATATTCATCCGCTTGAATTCTACAAAGATCATAAAGACCGATTTATCAGATTTTGGAGACTTTGGAATTTAGTTTCAAATGATCAAACAGAGAGAGTTTATAGAGAGAAACTATCGACTCTTCTTACTCAAATACCCATGGACGATGATAAAATCAAACAACTCTTAATACCCCTTGCTGAATTTTTGAAGATAATCGAAAAAATCAAGCTGTCCACTAACATTGAGACTTTAGAAATAGCACCTTTTGATGACAAGCAATGCAGTAAAGATGATTATAATGAGGCTATTGTTAACATCTTCACAAGGCTTAACACCGCTGGACGCGCACTTACTCGTGAGGAGATTACTTTAGCCTGGTTAAAAGTGGGTTGGTTACCCTCCAAAACCGGCAATCGCTCTGCTGGAAACTGTTTCGATGAATTAAAGGAAACTCTTGTTGTTCTAAAAGAAGCTTTAGACACTGATGAAGTTGTCAGATTAGTATCTTTCTTGTGGTCGATTTCCTACAGAGGAGGCAAGCTACTGGATGCTAAAGATCTCTTGAAAGGTGATGTTATTAGACCGATGGCTGTAAATCTATCTGAAGATTGGAACAGGTTGATGAAATGTATTTCACATGCGATTGGATTAATAGAAGTACGTAATTTTAATAACATTTTAGGTTCTTTCAATGCAATAATTGTAGCGATTGCTTTATACGACCTCTTCCATACAAATTTTGATCCTATTCAGATGACAGAGATAGAAAAGGATAACGCATCAAAGCGTGCTGATGAGATATTTAATAGCTTCATTGATAGATGGATATTGGGGTCTGAATGGGCTAATGCTTGGGCGGATATCACTAATTTCCCGAAGTTTGCCGAAATCATATATAAACATAGGAATGAGATTCTCTCTGAAAGAAGAATAGACAATATCCTATTTTGTTATCAAAAGGCTTCAGATGAGTTGTTGAATTTTATTCTGGAAAAAGCAGACACATACGTCAAAACATCAAGTGAGAATGACAGAAAAAAGGTATATCTTTACAAATCATTATTATGGATTTGGCACAGATTAGATTCAACCCGGTGGAAAAACTCTTCAATTCAACTTCGTTTAGGAAAGGCAGCCCCAAAATGGGAAGTTGATCATACAGTATCAGCTAATTGGTGGGAGAATATGGTTGAAGATAATTTAATATCCAAAACTGCAATAGATGTAAATGATATCATTCCTGATGGATTTTCATCTAAGGAAGAGGCAGTGGAATTTATTAACAAATTGGGTAATTGCTCATTGTTAGAGAAGAATTTTAATATATCAAAAAGCAAAGCCCCGATGTGGTCGTTCTTACAAAAAATTCATGAGTTTAAGCAGAAAATAGTCTTGAGAGGGGATTGGCAAGATTCTATGTCTATGACCGATGTACTAACTTCACCAGAAAATGGCTCAATAATAGACATTAAACAGGCGATTATCACCCGCGATGAACAAATTAAAAGTGAACTAATTGAATTCCTGTATGGAACTAGATTAAGGCAAGATATATGATGGATGTTTGCCAATTTTTACTGAAAAGTCTTTTATCTCAATTCAATCATAATGGAGAATCAGAGAAATCTCCTCACTGCATTCTCTGGACAGACAAGGATAAGCAATGGGAAAAAACCATTTCACCTCTGCAGCAAGAACTACCGGAATTACTTGTATTTGGGGACTACCATCCTGAACAAAGAATCGGACCTGCTATCTGGCTTCGCTGTGCAATTGCAGGAAAGATAACTGGTATCGAAATTCCCAAAGACAGGATCCCCATCGTCTATTTGCCTGGTATCAGCAGGCAGGATTTACGGGCAGTGGATAGCTGTCCTGAGTATCTTAAGCAATTGATTGAGTTGCAATTTCGTGGGGATATCTGGTCACAATACAACGGCAAAGATTGGACTATTATGTCCTTTCTCATTTCTGACAAGGGTGGTCTTGGTTTGGATGTTGCACAAGATAATGAAACCAGAAAAGCCATGCAGAATGCCCTGATACCTTTGCTTAATGAAGAAATCGAGAACCTAAAGGGAAAGCGACTGGATAAAGACTTCTTCAATTCTTTGCTCACAGGTGGTGATCCTGTGCGAGATATTTTACAATGGCTGGATCAGGATGAAGTGTTCAAGAGTAATCGAAGCAATGAAGAGTGGAGTGCTTTCACCGATATTTGTAAGTCACATTTTGGTATTGATCCAGACAAAGATGGGTTACTCAGTGCGATTCAGAAATTGGTCACACCTCCAATCAAAGCATCAGGTGCTGGTATTGACATAGCTTGGCAGAAAGTATGGGAACGCTATTGTGAATCCCCCAAAAGATATACTTCAACCCCTGACAAGATTCGCAAATTGCAGGTTCCAAACGATACCATATTCTGGATTCAAAACGACGGAGCTTATGATCGATATCCTCAATGGAATGATGAGATGGAAGATAAGCTACGCAAAGACCTAATAGCAGTCTCAAATCTTCAAATAAAAGCAGCAAGAATCAGGATAATGGAGCTTGAAAAACAACATGGACGAAGACGTGATCTGATCTGGACAGAATTGGGTGAATCAAGATACGCACATATTATCAAACAATTGGATATCATTGCACATCAAACTGAACAAGGAATGGATGTTGGCACTCTCGAAGAGATTGAAATCAAGTATTCTGAAGGGCAATGGCAAGCTGATTTGGCAATCCTCCGAGTATTATCATTAATTGAAGCCAATGATGATACAAACATTATTAAAAGCATCTTAAATATTCTGTATTCACCGTGGTTGGATAACTCTGCCCGGTATATTCAAAAAGATTTGTGTTCTCCAGTTAGAGAAAGAACAGTGGGATATGATACTTCTAAGACAGAAGCTGTTATTTTTGTTGATGGTTTACGTTTCGACTGTGCTAAACAGCTTGCAGTATGGCTTCGGGAAGATGCTTTTGAAGTAAAAGAAAGCCACCGATGGGCAGGATTGCCTACCATTACAGCCACTTGTAAACCCATGATTCTCAAAGAAAGTCTAAATAGCTTTAACGGTAATGAATCTGACCCAAGCAAATTCGAAGCGGTGAGTTCGTATGGACTCAAAAAAAGTATGGAAACTGATAATTGGGTAGTTCTCAGCAGTGGAGAAGCGATCCCATCTCCCATTAGAAATGGGAATCACATAGAGAAGAGATTATGGATAGAATTAGGCAATCTTGATCAACTTGGGCATTCACAAGGCTGGAAGCTTAGCAAGCATCTCGATTCGATACTGAACGAGCTAAGGACACTGGTTAAATCTATTCTTAACGCAGGATGGAGTAACGTAAGAATTGTTAGCGATCATGGTTGGTTACTATTACCCGGAGGACTTCCCAAATCAGAGTTGTCACCTCAACTTGCCGAAAGTAAATGGGCACGTTTTGCGACAATCAAATCTGGCGCATCTACGACAGAACAAGTATTCCCTTGGTTTTGGGATTCCCATCAGCAATTTGCCATAGCGGATGGAATTAGCTGTTATCGCAATGGAGAAGAATTCACACACGGTGGTCTCAGTATTCAAGAGTGCCTGCTTCTGGATTTGGAGGTTACTTCAAACACACCAACAAACTCCAGATCGTTCATTAACATAACCGACATTAAGTGGACTGGATTACGGTGTACCATAGCTGTAGAAGGTGAAGCAGATGGTTTGCTTATGGATATCAGAACCTCTGCGGCAGATTCACTATCAAGTATTGTCCTGAAAGTAAATCCCATAAAGAACAATATCACAGCATCTGTAGTTATTGAAGATGAAAGTCTGGAAGGGACTGGTGCCTATATAGTTCTGATTGACTCGACAGATGCCATTGTTTCTCAAATACATACTATTATCAGCGGAGGAGAAAATGATTCAACTCGATGATATTGATAAAAAAGCAGCTTCAATCTTAGAAGGGTATTTAGTTAGAAAAGATCTGGTGTGTACCTTTAGTCGTCAATTCCCGGTACCCACTTATGTAGTTGAATTCCTATTAGGTAGATACTGTGCCAGCATTGACCCAGATGAAATCAATGAAGGTATAGAAATCGTTGAACGGCAGCTTAAAGACAGGACTGTAAAAGCAGGAGATGAGGAACTGTTCAAATCACGGGCAAGAGAAAAAGGATCAGTTAAAATAATCGATCTCATTACTGCAAGACTTGATGCTAAAACAGATTCGTATCTCGCTACACTTCCGAGTTTGAGGTTAAAAGATGCCAGAATAGATGCAGAGCTTGTCAGTCGTCATGAAAGAATGCTTACAGGTGGCTTTTATGCGGAAATTACTCTTGTCTATGATGCTGTAATCGCTCAAGAAAAGAACGGACGCCCATTTGGAATTGAATCAATTAGAGAAATTCAGCTTAGTAATCGTGAAGTGCTCAATACGTTAAATGATGTGCGTAAGTTGATGACTACTGAGGAGTGGAAGACACTCCTATTTCGTTCGATTGGGCTTGAACCAGATAAGCTAAGCGAAAGACAGAAAAATTCTCTCTTGTTGAGAATGGCACCATTCGTGGAGCGAAACTACAACATGGTGGAATTAGGTCCAAGAGGGACAGGAAAGAGTCACTTATTCCAGCAGATATCACCCTATGCTCACCTGATTTCAGGCGGAAAAGCAACCGTGGCACAGATGTTTGTTAACAACTCTAACGGACAGCGAGGACTGGTTTGCCAATATGATGTAGTCTGTTTTGATGAGATATCCGGTATCTCTTTTGATCAGAAAGATGGTGTGAACATTATGAAGGGATACATGGAGTCTGGTGAATTCAGCAGAGGCAAAGAAAGCATCCGGGCAGATGGCAGCATTGTCATGGTAGGTAATTTTGAAGTGGATGTGGAGCATCAACAGAGAATCGGACATTTGTTTGGCCCCTTGCCACCTGAAATGCGAGATGATACAGCTTTTATGGATAGAATCCATGCCTATTTACCTGGCTGGGATATCCCCAAGATCAATAAAGACTTGCTTACTGATCACTTTGGGTTAGTGAGTGATTTCCTATCTGAATGCTGGACTCAACTCAGAATCCAAAGCCGGGTTGGCTTTCTCCAGAATAAGGTCTTCTATGGCGGAGCGTTGTCCGGACGTGATACTAATGCAGTCAATAAATCTGTCAGTGCTTTATTGAAATTGCTATATCCTGATCCCGAGATGGCAATAGCCGAGGAGGATTTGGAATGGGCAGTTCGGTTGGCAATGGAAACCAGAAGAAGAGTAAAAGAGCAACAAAAGCGGATTGGCTCTGCTGAATTCCGCAACACTCACTTCAGTTATGTAATGGGAACAGAAGGTGTAGAGAAATTTGTTTCAACTCCAGAGCTTCATAGCGAAAATAGCATAGGTGGTGACCCTCTTGAACCCGGTCAAATCTGGACTATCAGTCCGGGAGGCATGGATGAGAACATTGGATTATATCGCATTGAAATAAATGAAGGTACAGGTTCAGGCGTTAAGATTCTCAACAAACCAGTACCTCCGGCATTTAAGGAAAGCATGAGTTATGCTGAGCAAAATCTCTATTCAAGAGCATCACAGTTGGTGGGAGACAAAGACCCTCGACAGCATGAGTTTACAGCACAATTACGTGCTTTTGATGCATCAAAGTCTGGTGCTAAGCTTGGAGTTGCTTCATTAATTGCTCTATGCTCTGCACTACTCAGAAAGAGTGTTAAAGGTGGTATCATTGTCGTAGGTGAAGTCAATCTTGGAGGGTCAATAGAACCCATCCATAACCCTGTGAGCATTGTAGAAGCAGCAATTGAAAAGGGTGCATCTAAGCTCCTGATTCCTGTAGCAACCCGAAAACAGTTAATTGATTTATCAGATGACATGGCAACTAAGATAGATATCCAGTTCTATGCAGATTCAAGAGACGCACTGATGAAAGCACTGGTGGAGTGATTAGTTGGATCGAACGAAAAAGAATGTCCATTTAGCCAATATAGCAACAGATCCCTGCTAATAAAAAATAACTGATATTGCGAATAAATAGTATAGCATTAGAAAGTACTAGTAATGGGAGGTCAATGATGGATACACTAAATGTAAATCTTACATATTGCTGGGGGATACAATCACTTAGCCATGAATTCGATTTCAGAGCGGGAACTAACAACAAAGCACGAGCCTATGCAATTTATGCACCTAATGGAATGATGAAGTCTTCTTTTGCAAAGACATTCGAGGCATTGTCAAAACCAGGTGATTCCCCAAGAGATGAACGCTTCGGGTTACCATCAATTTGTTCTGTTATTAAAGATGGAAACTCTCTATCACCAGAGGTGATTTATGTGTTGAGGGCAGAGGAAGATAAAAGAGCGGACAGTGTAGCAATTACTAATATTCTAATCAATCCGCAGTATAAAGCCAGATATGATGAGTTGATTATTGATATCAATGAAAAGAAAGACAAGTTAATAAATGCACTGCAGAAAAAAACGAAATTGAGTAAAAAGGACATTGAAGAACAAATAAAGCATGATTGTAGTGCAAATACCCTACCGGAATGTATTTCACAATTACTATCGGAAGAGATAGAAATGGATCTTAGTAGTTTTCAATACTCAACAATATTCGATTCAAAAGCAATGGAAGTAATTGAAAATCGAGATTTTATAGCAAATGCAAACAAGTTCACCACTCGTTATCAAGAGCTCTTCAAAAATGCAGGAACAATCTATCAAAAAGGCGTCTTCAATCCCACGAAAGCAGATACTGCATTCGATACACTTAAGAAACAGGGATTCTTTACTGTAGGTCATCGGGTACATCTACAAGGAGATGAAAAATCAATAGATAAGGAAGAGCTAGAAAATAAGCTCAAGGAAGTGAATGCTCTTATTGATGGAGATGACCAACTGAAACAAATCCGAAAAAATCTGTCAAAAAATGCTCAAACTCAAGCATTGATAGATTTAATAGAAAACCTGCCTCCTACTGACGTTGGGTTTCTTCTCGAAAAACTTAACCCAGAGAACCAAGCAAAATTCCGTAAAGAGTTATGGACTTTTAATGTTCATAACTGTACTGAAGCAACTGAATATTTGACATCATTCAATGTAAGCGAAACGGAATTGTCCCTAATCGAAAGGGATGCCGCACAGAGCGCTCCGGAATGGTTAAGAATTGTAGACTTGTTCAACAATCGGTTTGTGGATATGCCATTTTCTCTTTCAATCGCTAATCAAGCCGACGCTGCCATTGGAAGAGAAAGCGCTAAACTATCGTTCAGATTTACCGACGGTAACAATACTGTAGAGTGCTTAAGAGATGATCCGAAAATGAAGACTCTTAGCTTAGGAGAAGCCCGTGCAGTAAATCTACTTTACTTCATATTTGAAGTTGAAGATAGAAAACGCACACAACAGGAAACCCTATTTGTAATTGATGATGTAGCAGACTCATTCGATTACAAAAACAAGCATGCAATTATATTATACCTTAAAGACCTCTGCAAAACTGATTTCTTCCATCAAATTATCTTGTCGCATAATTTCGATTTTTACCGTGCTATCAGCCAAGGATTTGTTTCTAGGGAAAGATGTCTAATGGCTAATAAGTGTATTGGATTAATATCTCTTTCTCCAGCAGAGGGGATTAACAACATATTTATAAAAAAATGGAAAGGTCAAGTCTTCAGGAATGACACAATTCTGTATGCTACAGTACCCTTTACAAGGAATTTAATCGAATACGCAAAAGGAGAAGATGATCCAGATTACTTAACATTAACAAGTTTACTGCATTGGAAAAGTGACACAAATTCGATAACTGTGGGTAGTTATTTAGATATTTACAATAGATTTTTCGGTACAACTCACCCAAATACTCGAAATGAATCTATGGTTGATGTGCTCTTTCGTAAAGCAACCGATATCTGCAACACAACTACCATTGAAGGTTTGAACCTTGAAAACAAAGTGCTTATGTCTGTTGCAATACGTATTAGAGCAGAAAAGTTTATAACCGAAAGAATTAGACTCAAGAAAAATGACCCAGCATACTGGTGTCAGGACATGAATCAATTTAGTAATCTTTATGAAGAGCTAAAAGCATTAGATACTAACTTTCCTGAACGTTCTACTTTGGATAGGGTAAGCGTTACGGTTAGCTCAAACATCCATCTTAACTCATTTATGTACGAACCTATACTTGATCTTTCGATTGAAAGCCTGATCAAGCTATATAATGAAATTAGAGTTTTGCAACCTTAGGCGTGTTTATGAGAATTCTACATACATCTGACTGGCATCTGGGCATCAGTTTGATGGGACACAAACGCTATGCAGAACAGCGTGAGTTCTTATCTTGGTTAGTTAGGACAATTAATACTGAGCAGATAGAAGTGCTCTTGGTATCTGGTGATGTGTTTGATTCTGCGTTGCCGGGAAGCAGGGCTCAAGAGTTGTATTACGAGTTCTTGTGGCAGATGAAACAAACTTCTTGTCAAAATATTGTCATAATCGGTGGCAATCACGATTCTCCCACTTTTTTAAATGCCCCTGGCGGGTTGCTTAAGCACTTGGGAATTCACGTAGTAGGAAGTAAGACTGAAAACCCCTCGGATGAGGTTTTGCTGATAAAGAATGCAGAAGGCAAATGTGTTTTGATTGTTTGTGCGGTACCATACCTCCGAGAACGCGATATCCGTAGTATAGAAGCCTATGAATCCATTGAGCAAAAAGAACAGAAGTTACTTGCAGGGATCACTAAACATTATCAAGATGTCTTTAGTATAGCGTTTGATGTTCAAGCAAAAGACAAAAACCATCCACCGATCGTTGCATTGGGGCATCTCTTTGCTTCTGGAGGCTGCTTACAAGAAGGGGAAGCCGTCAGAGAGCTATATATTGGAAATCTGTTGTATGTCCCGGCAGACCTTTTCCCCGCAGAGATCAATTATGTCGCATTGGGGCATTTGCATTCACAGCAAATAATCAAAGGTAGGGATAATCTGCGTTATAGCGGTTCACCTCTTCCTCTAAGTTTTAAGGAAGCTGATCACGAAAAACAGGTGCTAATTATTGATATTTCTGATACCCAAACCACAGTCAATCCGATTACTATCCCACAGAATAATAGACTTTTGAGCATAGAAGGTAACTGGGACGCAATTTTAAGTGAGCTAAATTTGATTGTTGAACAAGGTGAACCATGTTGGCTTGAAGTCTACTATACAGGCGATGAAATTCTACCATCTCTCAAAGAAGATATTGAGTCTATTATTTCTGGTACTGATGTTGAGCTTTTACGTTTGAAAAATGAACGTATAATGCGTAGGGCACTTTCAGCTACTGCTTTGAATGAGAGTTTGGATGATCTCAGTACGATTCAAGTTTTTGAACGCTGCCTTCAAAAGCATGGGATTGATGAACCTCAATCATTAGAACTGCGAAACTGCTATAACGAAATTATGCAAATGCTATCAGAGAGTGATCCCAACGCGGAGGAAGCAAAATGAGAATACAAAAGCTGAGATTTCAAAACTTGAATTCCTTGGAGGGAGAATGGGAGATAGATTTTACTAATACCAGCTTTGTCAATAATGGAATATTTGCAATAATCGGACCTACTGGAGCTGGTAAATCTACTATATTGGATGCAATTTGTCTTGCCCTTTATGCAGAGACACCGCGTCTGAAACGAGTAAATCAATCAGGAAATGATATAATGTCTCGCAAGACGGCAAGTTGTTTTGCAGAAGTTCAATTTGAGACAAGTCAAGGAAGCTATTTATGCTATTGGAGTCAAAAAAAGGCTCGAAACAAAGTAGATGGAAAGTTGCAAAACCCCAGCCATGAAATTGCATTGGTTGCAGAAGAAATTACTATCATAGCCAGTACACTTGTCACTGTGAAGGATAAGGTAGAGGAAGTCACCGGCATGGACTTCAAACGTTTTACCCGCTCCATGCTCTTGGCGCAAGGTGGGTTTGATGTTTTCTTGAAAGCTGATATTAATGAACGTGCATCCATTCTGGAGCAAATCACAGGAACTGATATATATAGTAAAATTTCGGTTGAAGTTTTTCTGCGCAAGAATAAAGAGCGGGAAACCCTGAATCGCATGCAAGAGCTTGTAAATGCTTATGCTCTGTTAAGTTTAGATGAAGTAATAGAGATGCAATCCAAGCTTACCGAGTTGGGAAAACAAGAGTTGAGCATTAGGAAAGACCTGTCCACTTGTATATCTCTGATTTCTTGGAAGGAGAATATCGAGCGGTTGAATCAGGAAATCACTGAGAATACAGTGAGTCTTGGGCTTGTAGAAGAGCAAATAGTCGATTTTGCTGCAAATCAACAGATACTGGATAAAGCGCACCAAGCCCAATTCTTCCTTCCAGTATATCGAATTCTGGAATCTCAATCAAAGCAACTTACCGCTCTTAAAACTGACCAATTGGGTTACCAAGCTCAAAAGGAAACAATTGAGGCTGCAATTCAGACTGTTTCAAAAGACTGGAGTCAACAGCAGGATTTAATAGATCAAGCAGAACTGCAAGATAAACAAAAACAAGAATTGTATAATAAGGTCAGAGAATTAGATATCCAAATCAGAGAGCAGACTACGACTGTGAAAGCACTAATAGAAGAGAAGCGACCACTTGACTTAGCTTGTCAACAAATCGCCTCTGATATTGTGGATATTCAAACAAACATCAGTAGATCAGAGCTGGAACTTAATACAATAAATCACTACATGAAGGAACGCTCTAATGATGCAAGTTTGGTGGAATCTTTACAGGGTTACGAGATTCAACTAAATCAGCTTCAAGTTCTCACAAAAGAGTTGATAGATACTCAAGTTAAGCAGAACGCCTGTGACAGCGTGGCTCAAAAAAAGATATTACAAGAAACTACTACGGAAGCCAAACAGTCTGAAGATGAATTAAATGAGCTTAAATCCACAATTGCATCACTTGAGACTGCTCGGAAGGGTATCTTGGCAGATAAAGATATTTATCATTACCGAAAAGCCTTACAAGATATTAATGCCACCGGGAGTAAGTTAAGTGACCTTAAAAATCTCATTCAATCACAAAACACATACCAGTCATCACTCGATTTATTACAAAAATCTATAGATGAAACTAATGCTCAAGTTAAACTATTTAACGAAGAAATTGCTACTCTGAAGGGCAATATCTCTGCTACAGAACAAATCCAGACAGAAGAAAGAGATAAATATGACATATCTCTTAAAATCATCAGTTTGGATTCAGAGCGAAAACTATTGAAAGAAAATGAAGCTTGCCCTCTTTGCGGAGCCATACATCATCCTTTTGCTGACACTAATTTGCCTGAAATTAATGAATTTGAACAAACCCTTAAAGCATTGGAAACAAGGTTGAAGGCATTGCAAAAAGAGCTAAATACTAAAGAAAGTAAATGCATAGAAGCACTTACAAAACTGAAGATTTATACACAGCAATTAGAAGAAACGACTGTCAAATGTGTGGCAACTCAGAATAATATAAGTTCATTATCTATTGAACTCAGTATCAAAACAATAGAACTTTCTGAAGATAAAGTTGAGGCGATGATCTCAGATAATGTGCTTGAATTGCACCGAATTGATACGTTAATCTCTCAAATTGATGAGCTTACAATAAAGATCAGTAATGAGCAGCAAGCATATAGTAAAGGGCAAAAGACTCTCGCTGACTTACAACAAAAAAAGCTAAAGTTACAACATGATATTCAAATTATTCAAGCAGATTATGATCGCTATTTTGCCTCTGTAAATCAATTGCATGATACTATATTTGAATCAAAGCGAGTGTTGCTCCAGAAGCTCAAACCCTATAATGTCGAATTGGCAGACCTTGATAAAGCACAACCATTAATAACGAAGCTTAAAAATGCAAGAGATGAGTGGTTAACACACAAAGCCAGTGAGAGCCTGCTTACATCAGAACTTGTTACCCTAAATAACTCACTTTTGTCTCAAAAATCCTTAGAAAAGGAGCGTAAAAAGCTTCAAGAAGAACTTGGTGATAAATTGATTGTTGCTGAGAAACAACTTAACACATGGAATGTACTACGACATGATTTGTTCGAGGGGAACGATGTTTCTACGGAGCAAGACCTTTGGCAGAAGTATCTTTCAGACCAAAAATCAAGACTAAATGATTTATTGGTAGCTAAAGAAAAACAAAAAGCCGATCTAATCGGAATTGAAAAAAACATCTCGAAAATAGAAGAACAGATTAGTGCTGTATCAGGTAAGTACCAAAATGAGATGCAAAAATTTGAAAATTCCATTAGTCAGGTTGGCTTTTCTACGATACAGAACTATGAAGAGGCTATCTTATCTCAGGAAGCCTTCGAAGAACTAAGCCAGAAGGCTGAGAAACTACGAACTGCAAAAAGTAACCATCAGTCAATAATAAAGGACAAAAGTGATGCACGTGTAGCTGAACTTGATAAACAGCTTACTGAGAAAGATATCAGTATATTGAAAAAAGAGTATGAATCACATATGAATACAATGAAAGAGGTAACACAAGAAATTGGCTCGATTGATGCTGTAATGAAAGAAGATCAAAAGAAAAAAGCTGCTCAAGCGGAACAACTCCTACTTGTTCAAGCCCAGAATCGAGAATTGTTACGCTGGGAAAAATTAAGCGAACTTATAGGCTCAGCCGATGGAAAGAAGTACCGCGGTTTTGTTCAGGGTATTACTTTTGAAATGCTCATAGCGCATGCCAATGTCCAATTACAGAAACTTTCAGATCGCTATCTGTTAATCAATAGTGAGTGTGATCCCCTGGAACTGAACATCATCGACAATTATCAAGGCGGAGAGATTCGAACTATCAAGAATTTATCTGGTGGAGAAAGCTTCATTGTCAGCTTATCCCTTGCTCTCGGCTTATCAGCGATGTCCAGCCAGAAAGTAAGGATCGACTCTCTGTTTCTGGATGAAGGATTCGGTTCATTGGATGAGGACAGCTTAGAAATAGCTCTGGAAAATCTTGCCGCATTAAACAATGAAGGGAAACTAATCGGCATCATATCACATGTACCAGCAATCAAAGAACGTATCACAAATCAAATCCAAGTAATCCCTCAGGCAGGTGGAGTTAGTACAATTACAGGTATAGGTTGCAGATATTTGTCGACTGCTGATTGATCATTGCTTATCTGTGATACTGTGTCCTATTGATGCATAGCCTTTCACACGCTTTGAATACATAGCAGCCAAAACAGGAACTTCTTGATCCACATAATCATAGATGATGACCTCAGTCTTCGAATCATATACCCTGTTCAATCTACCGGCATATTGTTGGAGAGTTCCTTTCCAGGAGATGGGCATGGTGAGAAACAAGGTATCCAGTCTACTATCATCAAAACCTTCACCGATGTATTTACCTGTGGCAATAATCACTCTTTCCTCATTTTCGGGTATGGAGTGAAGTCTTTCCATAACTGCTTTGAGTTGCTTTCTACTCATACCGCCTTTGAGGACAATGATATTTTTCGCAAAACCTGTCAGCTTCTCCATGAAGAAGTCCACATGAGCAGTGCGTTCAGTGAGAATCAAAGGACTTCTGCCAGCTTCAATCGAAGAGATAATATCATCAATGATCAAATCATTCCGCTCTTTATCATCCACTAATGCCTGATAGATATCGGTAATTTTAGGATCAATACAAACCAGACTATCTGGCAATCGAAATGTTGTATGCCTGACGATTACTGAATGACTGAAAGCTCTGGAATTTGCCTGATTACGTGCATCAATCTTCACTCTGATAAGTCCGCACTGCATAATGACTATAGGATGCTGACCATCCTTTCTAATCGGTGTAGCTGTTAGCCCATAAACATACTTAGCTTTAACTTCTTTGAGAACCTGTTCAAATGAGAAAGCAGAGATGTGATGGCATTCATCTACTATCACCAAGCCATAATCTTTCACAAATTCTTTCACTTCTTTATCGTGATACAAGCTTTGTATGATAGCGACATCGATTTTCATAGTTCGCTTGTCTTTGCCTGCTCCTATTTCTCCAATATCCTTAAGGGGAATGTTTAAGAAACTGGCAATGCGTTCTTTCCATTGCTGGAGCAATTGCCTGCGATGCACAATTACCAGTGTGCTTGTCTTCCTTTGAGCTACCAACCAGAGAGCTACTACTGTTTTGCCAAATGCTGTAGATGCCGATAAAATGCCGTTGTCGAAACAGAGCAGTTCTTTACCTGCCTTCAGCTGTTCATCATATAGCTTACCATGAAACTCAAAATCCTGCTCAATTCCAGAATTTGTTTTGTCATGTATTATCGCCTCTATTTCTAACTGCTGGATTAGCTTCAACAGTTCATCTAAGCAACCTCTGGGAATACCTATATGATTTGTGCTTTCCGATGAGAGATTTATAATTCTGGGTTTGTTATATAAAGGGAGGCGCAAAGCCTGAGTTCGGTAATAGTCGGGATTGAGAAAGGCAGCTAACCGAATAATACTGATTATTAGTTTCTGAGGTAATCCTTCTTTTTCTACATAGACCATGTTGCTGAGGAACACATTTACTTGTGATGGTAGGTCACAATACTCAAGTTCATTTCTGGATATTTGTTCCCATGGCAATGTATCTTCATCATTTGTAATTCTTAAGCTGCCAATGGGTGGGTTTTCTTTAGTCAAAATTGAAATAAACTTGTTAACCTTATCCATTGAGAGCTTTTTCACTTTTGATAAAAACGCCCATTGGTCTTCATAAGGCTGTAGCTGACCAATAACAAATACGCTATTGCCATTTTTACGAGCATCTTTTTGCATCGGGAGGGCGATTAAATTTCCAAAACCACCCTTTGGCATTGTGTCCTGATTGGGAAACAGTCGGTCGTATGAATCCAATCCAACCTGATGACGTTTCTCCATGGTTGCAGTCAATAAAGCACAACCCATATTTCTTGCTACTCGAGCCGGAATGGATTGCTCAAAGAATACCCAAACATGCGCTCCTTTCCCTGATCGTGATCTTTCAACATAATCTGGAATACCTAATTCAAGGCAAGTCTCATGAAAAGCTATTACATCTGTCTGCCATTCTTTTTTATCAAAATCCAACGCCAGAAAGTAGCAAGTATCATCTGTTAATAATGGATATACACCTATGACGATATCTCCTTTCAGGTGCTTAAAGATAAAGTCATCAGTAATAGGTATCAATTCTCTGCTGTCGCAATTTGAACATGATGTCTTGTTAAATTTCCCACATATTGCTGGTTTCCAGTCATTTGAACATGCAGGAGAATATCCTGATTTGCCACCTTTACCAGACCACCTGAGGGCAAACACATCCTCCCGACCTTTGAACAGACTTCTGAATAAAGCGATTTTCGCTTCGGGTGAGGACTGGTTATCTACCTGGTAAAAGTCAGACGCATCCTGCATAATACTGTCTCTGTGTATGACGTTTTCTTTATCAATAATTACAGATTGCGACTCAGAAGCTAAACCGTATTGTGAGCCTGACTCTGCGATCTGAGCCTTAAGATTAGAGTTCTCTTCCTTGAGAACTTTAATCTCTTCAATCGCTTTTGCTAATTCTTCCTTGAGTTTTGTTTCATTTGTTTCTGAATCCATGACTTATCACATCTCCTAATGGGACATACTGCTGATACTATTGAAAAGTCAACAAGAAATTCTCAACTACAATAGCTGGTCATACTCGAGTGTTGCTTTGAATTGAAATACGAATTGAAACTCGACCCACGAGAGAAACCCGGCATAACCGGGTTAATCTTGTTATAATCTCTTAATGATTACTTCTGCAGCCTACAAATCATCTCTGCCATTAGTTGAATGGCTTCCTTATAGTCTGAACACTCCCATGCCTCATCGACCCGGGTTTTGATTTCCTCATCGGTCATAGTCTCGGACTTGAGCCAGGCTGCCCGGTAGCGATTCCACCAGTTGTCATAGTTGAAATCATCTGTGAACGGATTAGGCGCATCAACCGCGTTCTGCTGTTCATCTTCATCTCTCAGGATAACCAGATTATACTGTGTATTAAAGAGGTTTGGACCTTTTTTGTCTGTCTTGGACTCTTCGATCTTCTTAGTCATTTGTATCTCCCATGCCGGTAGTACCGACTGATGATTAATATGGTGATACATAATTCATTGGCAACGGTGGTCAAGTCCTTTCCAACCATTACGTTAAGAATATGAAAGATATATGTTAGGCATCAAATTGGAAATGTGAAAAAGTAGTTGCTTCCATTCCAGTGTATTAGCAATCCCTATAATCACTCAAACCTTCAATAGAAAAGACTTTGAGATACTAAAATATGAACATCCTTGACACGAAGCCATACCAATAAAGGATGTCCGTATCGCCGAGCATGTCTCCCTAAACATCAATTTCGATGCATGGGTAATATGCCGATAGGGTGATGCGGGAAACTGCTTCGCCTCCCTTTGGAAAGGCGAGAGTGTGATCTCTTGCCTTCAAAAAATCATAACTTTTTGGAGGTTACTTGAACAATACCGTATTTCAATTCGACATTCCTCAGAATGAGCCGTTGCTTACCTATGCACCGGGAACACAGGAACGCATCCTCCTGAAACAGGAACTTGAACGCCAGTCATCCCTGCAAATCGAGATTCCCTTGATTATCAATGGCAAGGAAGTCCGCACAGGGAACATCGGCAAAGTAGTTATGCCTTGCGACCATCAGCATGTTCTGGCTACATATCACAAAGCTGGTGAAGCTGAAGTGCAGTTAGCCATTAAATCTGCACTGGAAGCTAAGCAACTTTGGCAGACCATGTCTTGGGTGGAGAGGGCATCTATCACTCTTAAAGCCGCTCACTTGCTCTCCACAAAGTATCGCTGGTTGCTAAATGCAGCTACTATGCTGGGGCAAGGCAAGAATGCTTATCAGGCTGAGATTGATGCTGCTGCTGAGACTATCGACTTCCTACGCTACAATGCCTATTTCGCTTCTCAGATTTACTCAGATCAGCCAAAGTCTGGTTTTGACCAGCTTAACAGGATGGAATACCGTCCTCTGGAAGGCTTCGTTCTCACAGTATCACCTTTCAACTTCACTGCTATCGGTTCAAACCTCAATATGGCTGTGGTTTTAATGGGCAACACTACTGTTTGGAAACCAGCAACCACCGCTCTCCTATCCAACTACTATCTGCTGAAGATTTATCAGGAAGCAGGACTGCCGGATGGTGTGATTAACTTTGTGCCGGGCAGCGGAGCTTTGATTGGAGATATCTGCCTGACTCATCATGAGCTTTCCGGAGTGCATTTTACTGGTTCAAACAGTACATTTAATCATATCTGGAAAACTGTCAGCGACAATCTAAGTAAACTCAGCACTTATCCCAGGCTGGTAGGAGAAACCGGTGGTAAAGACTTTATCTTTGTACATAACTCCTCTGATCCTACTGAAGTTGCTACAGGCATAGTCCGGGGTGCTTTTGAATATCAGGGGCAGAAATGCTCAGCCGCTTCCCGTGCCTATATTCCCCGCTCTTTATGGACTGACGTCAGGGACAAGATTGGTGTGATGCTAAGCGAAATGAAGACCGGAGATGTGCTTGATTTTAGTAGTTTTCACAATGCGGTGATTGACGAAGCTTCCTTTGATAACATAATGAGCTATATTGATAAAGCCAAAGCTGCTCCTGATGCAGAAGTTATCTTTGGTGGCACAGGCGATAAATCGGTTGGTTATTTCGTAAAGCCAACCGTTATTCTGACCTCAAATCCTCACTTCATCACAATGGAAGAGGAAATCTTTGGACCTGTGATGACTGTGTTCTTATACGATGATGACAAGTTTGAAGAAACACTTGAACTCTGTGACAAGACATCTCCCTACGCTTTAACAGGTGCTGTGTTCTCCAGAGACAGATATGCCTTTGTGAAAGCTTGTCAGATGCTTCGTTATGCAGCAGGTAACTTCTACTTAAATGACAAACCAACTGGAGCGATGGTAGGTATGCAGCCCTTTGGTGGGGCACGAGGTTCCGGCACTAATGACAAAGCAGGCGGACCGCTTAATCTGATGCGTTGGATCAGTCCCCGCACTATAAAAGAAACGTTCAGTCCGGCAACTCACTTCGCATATCCATTCATGACCCGGGATTGATGTTCAATTATAAAACGATTAGTGAGGCAGTTCTGAATGGATCTGCCTTACTATTATACCTCATAATACAAAAAAGCAGCAGTTATCTGAATACCCCGAAAACTGGTCTAAAAGCCTCTGCTGGTCAGTGTTTAGGTCACTATGATGGAGTACTTTCTAAATTCTTATCGTATTGCAAACAGGAGCGTTATAAAATGGTAAAGCAAATTTGCAGTTTTCGTGACCGTTTTTGCAGAAATGGTGTCCTTTTTTGCAGTTTACGGTGTCCGTTTTGGCGAGGAGGGTCAGTCGCTATGAACTGCCAAAATTAGCCTAAAAATCCCGATTTGCAGTTTTCGTGTCCTTATTTGCAGTTTTAGTTGTCTCTTTATATACATTACAAACAATATCATATTGCCAGAAAGCACTTGACAGTATTTAGTTATTTAAGTAAATGGTTAAATATATAAGGAGCTATTATGGGACAAGATGATTTATTCAAGGCTTTGGCTGATGCTAACCGCAGGAAGATACTCAGGCTTCTGAGTAAAAACGATTCCATGTCAGCCGGAGATATTGCAGAGCAGTTTACCATATCCAAGCCTGCTATCAGTGACCATCTGAAGATATTACGCAATGCAGGTCTTGTTTATGCGGAAAAGCAGGGGCAGTTTGTTTTATATCAGCTCAATGCTACTGTTATGCAGGAGATTACGGCTTTGCTGTTTGATTTATTAAATGTAAAAGATAAAAACGAGGAGAAACAAAATGAAAATGCATAAGTATTTTAAAATTGCCATAGGTATATTGGTAATTCAATTGTGTGTTGTTCTGTTTTTGGGGTACACATTGGTGCCGTGGACAAAGATACCGATTCACTGGAATATCCAGAATCACATTGATGGTTATGCTTCCCGGGATGCGGCGATAATTCCCTTCTGGTTATTTAATCTGGGTTTGTTTTTGCTGATGATGTTTTCTGGTAAGTTATCCCCTGTTTTTAAGCAGAACAAAGAGAGATATGATGCAATAACTCCCCTGATGACAATGGGAATGGTCTTTTTCTTTGCGTTGTTTCATATCTATATGCTGCTTTTGGGACATTATCCTCAGTGGCAGGGCAAGGTGCAGATGATATTTCTCCTGATAGGCGCTTTATTCTTATTTTTAGGGAATATCCTGCCCAAAATGCCGCGTAATTTCATTGCCGGTATCAAGACTCCCTGGACCATTTATTCGGATGAGATTTGGCGCAAAACCTCCAGAATGGGAGGCTATTGTTTTGCACTATTCGGTTTGCTCATGTTAATCAGAGGAATCTTTAATATCACTGTGGCCTGGATGAATAAGGTTGATATTGTGATGCTGGTGATTTTAATCGGATTTCCGACCTTGTATTCGTTTCTGTTATATCAAAAAGGGAAAAAGGAAGAATAGGTTAAGGGATAAAGCTCTGAAACGATATTTCACTTGACAGTAAAGCCTTTGTGGGAGTTAATGATAATCTATGTAAACAGTTGAATTGTGCGCAGATAAAAAGGAGCAGAACCATGATTACCATTGATTGGAAAGAACGGCTGACCAAAGATACACAGTATTATTTGGATAATAAGCTTCCCAAACAGGACTATGACTTTGAAATAATCTTTAACTGGTATCCTGAGAGGGTTAACGGCCGCATTCCGAATGAAGTTATCCAATTGGTAACAAAGGTGATGGCACACAAAATTGGTAAATTGCACGAACAGTATATTCCTTTTTATCAATACCTCTGGGATAAGAAAGGCGAGAACGGTAAGATGGCTTTTATCAATTTTATGTCTATCTTTCTTACCAAAAAGCCTGCCGTATATCTGCCAATCATAGAAAAAGCCATGCTCAAAGCCAGTGCGCATGATATCAGCGTTATCTTTGAAAAGATATTTCTTCCGCTGTTTAAGAAACAGACAGAACCCTATCTTACACAGGTATATGCCTGGCTGGAAAACAATTACGAACCGCTTCGCAAGCAAGCTACAGCTTTCCTGATCAAGATGCTGAAATGCAAACCTGAGATTATTCCTGCAGTTATTAAGCATCAGCAAAACCGTTGGGTTTATACCATAGTTGACGGTGTTCTGATTAATGTCACAATTCTCAAAGCGATATGGAAGCTCAATCCTGATGCAATGCTGCAGATATTTAAAGAATATCATACCACCCGTGACCCGCAGACAGTGGAAATACTATGCGGTGCTATCTCAGATTACCAGCCGGAATTGGTACCATATGTGGAAAACTGGACTCATAGCGGCAATGCAAGGCTCAAAAAAGCTGCAACAGCAGCCTATAAAATACTTCAAAAAAAGAAAGCTTAAAGGTCAGGCATGGATTTTAGCTTATATATAACAAAACCCGGAATGGACAGCATTCAGAGACGAATAGGTCATTTAATGAACAATGAAAGACCGGAAGTCATAAAAGCTGTTGCCATTGCCAGAGAATTTGGTGATTTGAGTGAAAATGCCGAATATAAGGCTGCTAAAGAAAGACAACGAGCAATTGACAACGAAATCGATCATCTCAGACGTCGAAGCGCACAGCTTAAAGTTATTGATACAACTGTCTTCCCCAAAGATGTTGTTCGCTTCGGGCTTTACTGTCACACCAAAGATACTGATACCGGTGAAGAGCAATGGTTTCATGTAGTCGGAGTAGATGAAATAAACTTTCCGGAAGCTGAGGGCATAATGGCAGTGTCTATAGCCTCTCCGATTGGTAACGGGCTGCTGGGCAAGAAGCTCGGAGAGATTGCTTTAATCAAGGCACCTATGGGTCAGCGCAAACTGGAAATACTTGAAATCAAATAATATATCCCTTATAAAAATTACAAAATAATAGATAAAAAAGCTCTGAGACTTCTAATAATCTCAGAAGCGGGAAGGGAGTAACAATGCCCAAAAAAAGTAGCAATAAACCTAAGAATCCCCTTTTATACGAGCGTTTAAACTTTTGGAAAAGTGCAGACAAAGCCTTACAAGACTCCGCTTTTACCTTTGCAGAAAGCTATAAAGACTTTCTCAATCATGCTAAAACCGAAAGAGAAACTGTTACATATGCATTAAACGTGCTGACTAAGAAGCAATTCAAGCCTCTGGATGGGAAAAAAGGCATTAAAAAATCATATCAGGTCTTTCGTAACAAGACTATGGCATTCGCTGTAATTGGTAAAAACCCTGTCAGTAGCGGTGTTAATATGATTGCTGCTCACATTGATGCACCCAGAGTTGATTTGAAACAAAATCCACTTTATGAAGACAGTAATACAACGCTGGCAGTGATGAGAACTCATTACTACGGTGGCATAAAAAAATACCAGTGGGTTTCTACTCCTCTTGCTTTACATGGTTTTGTCGTAAAAGCTGATGGCAAGACAGTCAATATCTGCATCGGTGAGGATTTGGCAGAACCTGTATTTGTGATTCCTGACCTTTTACCTCATCTTGCACGCAAAGAACAATACAGTAAGAATTTATCGGATGCAGTTGATGCCAGTAAAATGAATCTGGTCTTCTCCTCCAGAATGGAAATCGGCAATGATGATAAAGATGCTGTCAAGCTTTATGCTTTACAGTTACTGCATGATAAATACGGAATTACTGAGCATGATTTTATCTCAGCAGAACTGGAATTAGTTCCTGCTTCTTTTGCCCGCGATGGTGGCTTGGATAAAAGCATGGTGGTGGGTTATGGACAAGACGACAGGATATGTGCCTATGCAGGGTTGATGGCGCTTTTAGAAGCTATGAATGAGAAACCTGATAGGACTCTGGTGGTTTATTTCTCTGATAAAGAAGAAATAGGCAGTACGGGAAACACAGGCGCTCACTCTATCTTTATCCAGGACTTTATGGCAAATCTGCTCAAAACCAATAGTGAAGATAATGGCAGTGATAATCTGCGCAAGACATTCATGAATAGCCATATCATCTCAGGTGATGTGACAGCGGCAATTGACCCCAATTATCCCGGTGTGCATGAAAAACAGAATGCGGTAATGATGAACTACGGTGTAGGCTTATCCAAGTTTACAGGTTCCGGTGGAAAATATGGCTGCAATGATGCTAATGCAGAATTCACAGCTAAGGTCGTTCACACATTAAGCAAAGCCGGGATTTTCTGGCAGATGGGTGAGCTTGGCAAGGTTGACGAAGGCGGCGGAGGAACGATTGCCGGTATTTTAGCCGAGCTTGGCGCTGAAGTTATAGACTGCGGAACAGGTTTAATGGGTATGCATTCTCTGTATGAGCTGTGCAGCAAAGCTGACCTGTATGAAACATTCCGTGCTTATAAGGCATTGTTATTAGCAGACTAAAGTTTTAGAAACCGGTATATCGGAGTAAAACTATGATGAAGTACATCAGTCTCGTTCTTCTGGTCTTGATGTTGGCAGCTTGCAGCTCAAATGCAGGATACAAACAGGACAGAAATGCTCAGAAAGAACACCTGGAAATGCTGAACATGATTAAGCAGTTCCAGCAAGAAACCAGTGTAAAGATGGCTCAGGTAGAACGGGATATTGTATTTTACAGACAGGCATTGTTAAAAGCAATTACAGAATTAGAACTGATAGAGCTTCGTCAGAATAGCTCACAAACAGGACCTAAAGAGCTAAATGAAGAAGCCCAGGCAGATTCTCTGATACAACAAACTATCCGACTACAAAAACAGAAACTCACTGATCTTAAAACTATGCTAAATTCCTATATATCCGATTCATTGTATACTTCATCATTCCATTTTAATACGATTTCCTATCAGGAACAAATTGCACAGATGGAAAAGGAACTAACGGAAATCAAAGAGTATTTTCAAAAGATTAATCCAAACATAGGTAGTGTTACTACTGAAAAGCCTGTGATTAAAGAAAAGAAACCAAAGCAGATAGCTAAGCTAACGGTTGAAGAACCCAATAATCCTGAAGCTCAGCTTGCTTACGATAATGCAAAAGTCATCTATGATAGTGGTGACTATGAAGAAGCATCAGGCATGTTCAGAAGTTTCTTAGAGAAGTATCCCCTGCATGAACTGGCAGCCAATGCCAGATATTGGTTGGGCGAATCATATTATTCAATGGAAGAATACAACAAAGCAATTGGGGAATTTGAAAAGGTTACCTGGAAATATCCTGATTCAGGCAAAGCTCCCGATGCTCAGTTTAAACTGGGATTGTCCTATCTGCAACAAGGCAATAAACTTCAGGCTAGACAAGAACTGGAAAAGGTCAACCGTCAATATCCCAATTACGAACAAATGAATCAGGTAAATAACTATTTATCGGGTCTGAAGTAGATTATTTTATGTATATCAATCGCTTGAGTTCAGCTACTAGATGGATATTAACGGTTGCAATACTGTTTATAACCTCGTTGTGGATGAATATCCAGGCGCTGAACATCGAGCAGAAGACTCCTGAAATTGTATCCGGTTTGGTGGATTCGCTGGTGTTTGCTAATCCTGTAATTCTCGATATTCGTTGTGGAGAATGGACACCTGCTCTGGATAGAGAAATGAGGCTGAAATTGCTTGCCATAGGGATTGACCTGCGTGAAACCAGTATTGGTTTGGTGGATGACAATACTGATGAGATAGTTAAAGAAGCCGGAGATTTCTCCACAGGGAAGCAATTATTGGAGAAGCTCAAATTACCTAAAGCTGACCTGTTGGAGATAAATCTTGAACAGACGATAGAGACCGGGGAAAAGCGTAATGTCTTTTCTTATGCCCGGTATAATACACCTGTATATCGATTTGAAATCAGGCAAATTGCTCTTCCTGAACAAAAACTGATTGCTTTAAAAGAATTTAAACTGACGGGAAGCCCTGAAATTGAGAATCCCGGCAGTCTTCTTGCCATGAAATGGTATGAACCCATTATCGCCAGTGCAGTTTTGGGCTCTTTGATCCTAATGCTCTGGACACTAAAGTAAAATTTTGAGGATTATTATGTTGAAAAGAATATCGTGGATACTACTGGTACTGCTACTGGCTGGTTGTGCCAGAAATAAAGTTGAACTCAGCCTCGATAATAAACTGGCAAAAGCCAACGAACTCTTTAGCCAAAAAAAGTATGCCAGAGCTGCATTGCTTTATGATGATATATCTTTTGAGAAGAAGAGTTCCAGCAGCGCAGTGGCTTTGATGAGACTGGCAGAGTGCAATTTTGAATTGCATAAGTTTACTGATGCCCGTCTTAAATATATCCAAATGACTACCAGTTATCCCGATTTTACTGATATCCAGACAGCCTTTTTCCGTATCGGGGTCTGCTATTATGAAGAATCTCTACCCCCGCAATATGACCAGGTTGAGACTATTCAAAGCATAGAAGCATTCCGTGTTTTTGTAGATAAATTCCCTACCAGTCCTATGTTTGGCGAAGCTGTGGACTATATCCGTAAAGGACAGAATAAACTGTTGGAAAAAAAGTACTTTAATGGCTTTATTTACTATAGAATGAAAGACTACAGCTCTGCCCTGATGTATTTTAAAGAAATTACAGACCTTGGTAATCAGGATGAACTGGACCGCAAATCACTATACTATTCAGTGAAAATTCACATTGCCCAAAAGAATGATGCTGCTGCGAATGAAGCATGGCAAAAACTGAGAACATCATATCCCGATAGTAAAGAAACTAAAAGACTGGCGCGTCATTTCTAAAACCGGCTTTGATAAGTATGAATAATCCCTCAGGACAACCTCTGAAAGTAGCAATTCTGGGTGGCAGTTTTGACCCTGTGCATCTGGGTCATCTGCATATTGCCAGCCAGGTTTTGCAAATGGGAGCAGCTCAGGAAGTGTGGTTTATCCCTTCCGGTAATCACAGATTTAAACAGAGCATTATTCTACTGGATTTTGATACCAGAATCAGCCTGATCCAAAGAGCAATAGCTTCTGAACCCCGGTTTAAATGTCTGGAAATTGATAAAGCTGGTATAGGTGATGGCACAACTTATGATATCATGCAACGCCTCAAAAGTACCTATCCTAAACACAATTTCTCCTTCCTGATAGGCATGGATAACCTCAGTCAGCTACCCCAATGGTTCAATTTTAACTGGCTGAAGGATAATGTTCGTTTCATGATTTCCATCCGCCCCGGGTATAGCCCCGACCCATCGATTACTGCCCAACTCAAGGACTTTGGCTATCTGAATTGCAAGCCGATGGATATCTCTTCTACCAATATCCGGGCAAGACTTTCCAGTGGACAGGGGATTCAGGGAATGGTGCCTCCCACACTACTGATTGAGATAACCAAGCTATATAAAACACTTTTAACAAAGTAGAATAGCATTCCGATGCTGTTCAAACGTGATGAAGAGGAAAGGTGTCATACCTGCGAATGCGGGTATCTTGAGCAGGTTTGGAAACCTACTCTACTATTCAACATCCGACTGCTAATTTCTGTTTCGTAATCAGCTTTGCTATTGCTTTCTTTGATAATGAGATAAGTGTATTCAATTGCTTCTGAGTAAATGAACCTTGCTCTCCGGTGCCCTGAATTTCCACAAACTCACCGCGTTCTGTCATGACAACATTCATATCAACTTCTGCATTTGAATCTTTAACATAATCCAAATCAACTTCAGGCTTGCCATCAACTATTCCCACACTGATAGCAGCTATCCATTGCTTAAAGGGCGATTCTGTAATCATGTTTTTCTTTAGCATAGTCTGGATGGCATCATACAAAGCAATGCACCCGCCTGTAGTAGAAGCTGTTCTGGTTCCGCCATCCGCTTGCAGGACATCGCAGTCGATAGTGATGGTATAACCCGGCATCTTAGTTAAATCAACTGCCTGCCTGAGACTACGCCCGATTAAGCGCTGAATCTCTATGCCACGGCTGTTTACTTTACCTATGCCGTCTCTTCTGTTGCGGGTATTTGTACTGCGTGGCAGCATAGCATATTCTGCCGTCAGCCAGCCTGCCTTGGTCTCATCAATATGTGGCGGAACTTTCTTTTCCACAGAGGCTGTGCAGATTACCTTTGTATTGCCGAAAGCAATAAGGCAACTGCCCTCTGCATAGTGCATATAGTTACGTGTGATTGTTACTTTGCGCATTATAACATTCTCCTGTTTTTTGCTATTTAGAGACACGGAGTCGCAGGGTTTAAGTTCATTCTCAATTTTCAATTCTCAATTTTCAATTTCTTCTGTTTCTTTCGTGGTTTACTCATTTTATCTTTCAATCTGGCTATTCTCTTTTCCAAATCTATCAATTTCTTCTCATTGCCATACGGGTCTGCGAGTAAATTGAATGACAGAGCTTCTGCTATGAGCAGGGCAGATTCAAAGTCTTTGTTTTTCTGCTCAAGAATCAGGCAGAGTTCCAGCATACTGGGATGATGCACAAGGTCTGTTCCCTGACGAAAGAATTGCTCCGCTTCTGACCAGTTTTTATCCTTCTTATGCATGAGACCAAGGTCATAAACAAGCTCAGGAGTGATATAGTTCTCGTCTGCCAAAGCGGTCAGGATTAGCTTCGCTTCGTCTTTTTGGCCCTGTGATTGGTAGAGCTTACCCACAGCGTGATAGTCGATGCGGATGTCTCTGTCCAGAGGCAAGGGAAAATCTATCTGTTCACAAATCATGGCAAGCAGCGCGGCAGTATGCAAAACGTCTGTCTGATTATGGATAAATATCCGCTTCAGAAGTTCAGGGTCACCATTAATCAGGAATTGGAAATATGTCTGCGGAATAACGCTGCCTTCGATATCCAGTTCTTTATCCCTGATATGTCCCAAAATGTAGTATTCCAGCGTCTCAAGCGCACAGGACGGCACTTTCCTTTTCCACAGGCGTCTGGCGAGGTGTAGCAGGTCTATATGCGATTTACTGCGCAGGTCAATCCAGAGTTGGTTATGCAGAAATCTGCTTTCCAATACCGGCAGGTCAAACGTCTTGCCATTAAAGGTGACCAGCACTGCTTTCTTCTCCAGATGAGGCAGAATCAGGTCAAAAGCATTGATTTCCGCATCAGGTTCCGGCAGGAAGTATTGTTCCACAATGTAGTTGTCATTTTCGTAATAGCCGATGCCTATCATGAAAGCAATCATGCCACCGCCTCTGCGTAATCCCGTTGTCTCCAAATCCAGAATCAGCAGGTCATCATGCGTGATAGTCTTGTCTTCAATACCTGCATAACTCAAGATTACATCGGGGATATGGGGAATCAGGATAGGCAATCCATCGGTCATAGTTGTCTGACGGTATTTCTGTTTGGTGCAATAGACAGGATAGTCTTTATGGACAGAGAATTCACCCTTAACAGCACCCAGCAAAGCCTTGTGAATCATCTTGCGGATGTCATCTCCAAAGCTCTCAGGGTCGGTCAGAAACTTTTCAAAATCCATGTTTTGATAACTTCGTTATAATGTGCTTTCAGTCAAGGAATTTAGTTCGTGAGTGGAACAGTGGAAAGGAGTAACAATGAAACGGTGGAACGGTGAAGTAGCTCTGTCTGAAGGCAGAACTACAACACATATCTCACTATCCTCCAGGTAATCAGTCTTACTACTATCTTAGTAGATACTGCCGAGATACTTACTACTTTTAGTAAGTATCTACTCAGAGGATATTCACTTATAAGCACTTACGATTTCCTGGAGATTACTTGTAGTAACAGACGCCTCGTCTGTTGAGATACAATAGAAGCGAGTGTATTTACACCCTTCCTCCGTTTCACAGTTTCCACCTTTTCACTATTTTACTCTCTCTTATGTGTCTTATACAATCTGCGGGAGATTAAAGGGAGATGCTAGGGTCATCTAAGGGTCCGACCCTTAGATGACCCTAGTATCTCTGTACAATCTCTTTAGGATTATTTAATAAACAAGAAAGCAATAAGCGGTAAACCTATATTGCCTTTTTGAGTGCTTGCCAGCAGTATACTCGTTTCTGCCGGGTTCCTTAGTTATCAGACTAAGGAAAGTCCAGGGGTCTACCATACAGCTACCATGCACAATTTAAGGGCAATTTAAGTGGATTTGAAAATGGCTGTAGCATAACCATCCTGGTTGTTCGTTACTGATGGCATCTTGCCATTAGGACAAAATGAATCGAATGAAAATAACGGCAACCAAGATGGTTGCCAAAACAAACAAGCAAGATGCTTATGCTACAAGTCCAATGTATTTTCGTATGTTAATGATTGAATAACAAATTCAGACTTCTATTGACATCATTTCATCAGGTGATTTATCATGTAATCAGATATTGAATCGTCTTTCAAAAGGCTCTGGATGACCATGGTTATAGTTGCAACAATACGATAAACTGCTTATATTATAGGCATACAGATAAAGGAGATAGGATGAAAGAAAGCAAACATTTGTTGTCTCTGACGTTATTACTCCTACTCGGAAGTCTATTGTTTTCAATGGAGATTCAGGATAAGATTACCAATTATGAACCCAATAGGATTGTTGTTAAATTTAAACCGGAATACAAAGCTCAGGTGCAGAATTATCACAGGGCTGGCTTTGGTCTATCCGATTTGGACAGAGCTCTTTCCCAAATAGATATTACCGGGATAGATTCACGTTTTCATCCCAATCCAAAGAAATTCAGAGCAGACCTGCCTGATTTATCACTAATCTACCTGATAGATTATAAAAAGAACGTCAGTCCCTATGCAGTGGCAGTGATGCTGATGCAATATAAGTATCTGGAGTATGCTGAGCCGGCTTTTATTGATGAACCACTGGCAACACCCGATGATACGAAATATGCTCTCAGCACATATCTGACAACGATGCAAGCCCCGAGTGCCTGGGATATCTTCAAAGGTGAAAATGATACGATCGGAGTTGTCCTCGGGCATGTGGATACCGGAGTCAAATGGACACATCCCGATTTAATAGATAACATCTGGAATAACCCGGGAGAAGATGCTGATCATGATGGGACAACGGTATATTACAATGGCTCTGCCTGGGTTTGGGATCCGGGAGATGTAAATGGCGTTGATGATGACCATAATGGATATATAGATGATTTAATCGGGTGGGATTTTGAAGCTAATTCTTCGCATGGACAGCGTAATGACCCGACAGATGGCGGTGGGCATGGTACAAATACGGCAGGAATTGCCAATGCCAGGACTAATAATGCAACCGGAGTTGCCAGCATACCCTGGAATGTAAAACTAATGCCCCTCTCAATGGGTTATGGTGGTGAAGTTACTAACGGCTATAGAGGAATTGTGTATGCTTCTGAGAATGGTGCTGACGTTATCAATTGTTCATGGGGTGGAATCAAATCATGGTCACAGGCAAATGAAGATGTTATCGCTAATGCTTATGGAAGAGGAAGCATTATCTGTGCTGCTGCCGGTAATAGTAATTTCCGTGAACCATTATTTCCCGCTGCTTATCCCAAAGTAGTGGCTGTTGGTTCTGTGAGTAATGCCGGAGTACACATTGCCGGAACAAGTTATGGTTCATTCGTGGATGTTTCTGCTCCGTCTCAGCATTTATGGACTACTACCATGTCTGATACTCTGATTGAAAGAACTGGTTTCACATCGTATGTGTCACCAATTGCTACCGGGTTATCGGGTTTGATCAAATCAGCACATCATGACTGGTCCAATGACCAGGTTGTAAACCAATTAATTGCAACTTGTGATAATATCGATGCAAGTAATCCCACATATTTAAACAAAATAGGTGATGGCCGGATCAATGCTTATCAGGCTTTGAGCCAGGTTAATCCACTGGTACACCAGGAGCTACGATTAATTGTGTTTGAAGCATTGCAGTCCAGTGATGCCAACGCCAATAATGCCATAGAAAGAGGAGAGGAGTTTTCGCTCAATCTTAAAATCAGGAACTATACGCATGGCGTAAGCTCCAATAACGTTACTTTTACGCTTTCTACAACTGATACAACGATAACTATTTTGAATGATACAGCCATCGGCACCGTAGTATCAGACGGATATTCCATACTTTCCAATGCTTTTCAGTGCAGGGTTTCTAATTACGCGACAACTCATAATGCTACTTTTACGCTGAATATGACAGCAGATTTGCCGGTAGCAATAGATTCTTTGCAGAGCTTTTCTGTCCTGATTAACGGAGGTGGAATCTTTATCTGGGAAGGCAGAGCAGAAGCAGGCTATAGCGGTAGAAAAATTCGGGATACTTTGACAAGTCATGGATATTCAGTATTTTATGATAAGGTCTTTCCAGCTTCATTTCATGGATATTCTGCAGTTTTTCTCAGCTTTGGAATGGTAAGCACCAGTGGTAATAACGTTACAAGATTTGATAAAGTCAGCATGGTTCAGGCGGTAAAAGACTATCTGATGGAAGGCGGCAGGCTATATATTGAAGGTAATGACGCCGTTGGTTTTGACATAGGATTTTATCTGCCCGATGTAGGAGACGGCTTATCCGGTGCTCAAACGCTTTGGCCATTGCTGGGCATATCCACTGCTTCAGACGGCTCTTCCAACACTATCAATGGTCTGGCAGGACAGCCTTTAGCTCTTACGAACGGACTGTCTTTTACGTCAACTGCTCAAACAAAGCTAAATTCAATTGATAAATACACTCCGGCATCAAGTGGAGGAGTTGCTTTTATCGAATCAGGTTATGGTAATGTGGCGATTCAGAATTATGGAAGTTATGATCAGAAATCATTCGTGTTTTCTTACACCTTAGCTGAATTGAATGATTCAGCTTCGCCAAGTACAAGAGATAGCCTGATAGTGAGGATAATGCATGATTTTGGTGCTTCTGGAAATTTGATGCTGTGCACTCCCGAGGTTACAATAGAATATGTTTCTGATACAGTTTCTCTTAGCTGGGATGCTGTACCCAATGCACTAAGTTATAGAATAGAATCCTCAGAAAATCCGTATAGTGGTTTCACATTGGAAACAACAGTTGCAGAGACTTCCTGGGAAGCTCCGGAGACATATCCTCAGAAGTTTTATCGGGTTATAGCCAAAACAAGTGGTTTATAACAGTATATTCTGATTTACTTCGTGCAATTCCTGCGGGAAAATCGCTGTTGGTATATTTTCTTTATTTAACAAGACACCGAGTTTGGTCAAAACAGGGCTTTCAGTATAGAAGTGACCTGCATTAATCAATGGGATTCTGCTTTCCAGCATGGCATGGTAGTTTATATCTCCAGTTACGAAAACATCAGCTACGCTTGCTGCTTTATTAATAAGGCTACCGCCCGCACCACCGCAGATTGCTACTTTCTTAACGGGTGTAGACAAATCTTTTCCTGCCTTCCAAAGCTGAACAAAAGGTGCATTGAGGTTGATTTTAGTCAGTTCTGTAAAATCAGAAAGTGTTATGCTTTGCTCAAGCTCTCCAATCAAACCCAGACCATATGCGGGGTTATCATTTTCCACGGCAACGAAATACACCGCCGGGGTTTCATATGGATGATTCAAGGTTATTGCTTTTTTGACTGCGTTTAGGTTAAAACTATCTACCATAAACTCTAGCTCAATTTCATCAACCTTTTCCAGTTCTCCCTGCTTTCCAGTGAAAGGGCTGCTACCAGTGACAGCCCTAAATGTACCGGCTACATCATGACGGGTTGAGCAATTGTCATAATAGCCTATCCTGCCGGCTCCAGCTGCGTGGATTGCGGCTGACAGCTTGTCCAGATAAAGAGGTGGCACTGTTACAGAACCGTGATACCAATTGCTACCTGTTTCACTGCTAAGGTAACCGGTTACCTTCAGCCCCAGAGTTTCTGCTAAAGCAAAGTTTACTCCCTGTGGAACTACATCGAGATTGGTATGCATGGCAATAACAGCTATCTTATGCTCAATCAGAGCCAAAATATCAGGTCTTGTAACTGAGCTTATCGGCTTAAATATAAACGGGTGATGACTGATGATAAGACTGAATTCTTTTTCAATCGCATAGTTTATGACGGCAGTTGTTACATCCAGTGTAAGTAAAATTTTATCTGTTTCCCAATCCGGTATTCCAACCTGCAGTCCGACATTGTCCCAGGAAGAAGCCAGTCCCTGGGGGGCTAGCTTATTTAGTAAAGCAAGAATTTCTGATACTTGCATAACACCGGCTAATTCATAATGTCTTCAGCTTGTTCTTTATCACCTGAATAAGTAAAAGAATCCAGAATGTTGAAGTTATTATTAGGGTCTGTTACTTTGGGATATGTAATGCTCAGGCTTGTGATTTTGTCATCTGAATAGGTAAAGCAATCAATAAGGCGAATAATCTGACTGCAAGAGAAGTTATAGTTCTTAGCAGCAGTACGCAATACCCGCATCTGGTTATCACTAAAACTCTCAGCTTTGATTTTACTGATAAGATTTGAAAAATCTGAATCAGGCATTGGCTTTGGTGTTGCAGCATCCTGATGTTGAGGAGGATTATTGTGTACCTGTGGGTTTTCATTCTCATCGTGATGAGGTTTGGGTGGTGGATTCTGATTTTCCATACCGCTGATATTGATGTTTATATTGGCTGTTCCTGAACTGGATGAAGATGAACTGCTGCTACTCGAGGCAGAAGCTGAGGCAGAAGCTGAGGCAGGAACTGGTTCAGCAGGAGCAGAACCTTGTAATGTTCCTAGCAAATCATATACTTCTGACAGGATTTTTTCAGCTTTTTTCTGGTCCAGCTTGGTGAGTTTGACGTGGACTTCCTTTTCCAGCTTTTCCAGTTTTTCCACTATCAAATCAATCGTGCTCTGATTGGCAGGCGCCCCGGGTTGAGGTCCGGTTGGCATACCGGTAATTGACATGTTTACAGAACCTTCCGGTGTGTTTACATTCATTCCCACCTGAGCCGTTAAGACAAAGCTCAAAGACAATAGAATCAAGGTAATTAAGTAACGCATAATTTTATCTCCTATCTTTTTATATATAATCTATTACAATCAAGACATATAAACTCCACTCTTATTTTTCTGGCAAGCACTTTTTCAGATGAGTCAGCCTGACAATTATTCTATTGACAAGGAAATCACAGGGCGGCAAACATGCTTTATAAAAAAAGTAACTAAGGAGTACACTATGCCAAAAGTCTTAATCGCCACCGAGAAAGCCTTTGCCGCTGAAGCGGTACAAAGAATCAAAGCCGAACTGGATGCTGCTAAATATCAGCATGAATGGTTGGAAAACTACACTGACCTGAATGACTTTTACAAAGCTGTGGCAGATGCAGAAGCTGTGATTATCCGTAGTGATATTGTTGATGAGAAAGTGCTTGATGCTGCCAAAAAGCTGAAGATTGTTGTGCGTGCAGGTGCCGGATATGACAATATTGACCTTAAGAGTGCAACTGCCCATAATGTGGTTGCTATGAATACTCCCGGTCAGAATTCGAATGCAGTTGCAGAGCTTGCCATCGGTATGATGATTTACATGGCACGTGGTAAGTTCAACGGCAAATCAGGCACAGAACTGTCTGATAAAAGCCTTACTCTGTATGGATTTGGCTGGGTGGCTCGTTATGTAGCCAAGATTGCCAAAGGCATTGGAATGAAAGTCCTGGCTTTTGACCCTTATCTTAAAGATGAAGCGTTTTCTAATGCGGGTGTGACGCGCCTGACCACAATTGAAGACATCTTTAGTAAGGGCGATTATATCTCCCTGCACATTCCGGCTAATGCCGATACAAAAAAATCCATTAACTGGAGTCTGCTGAGTTTGATGAAAAAAGGCGCAACTCTGATTAATACAGCCCGCAAGGAAGTCATAAATGAAGATGACCTTGTAAGAGCTTTTACAGAACTGAAAGGCTTCAAATATGTATCAGATGTGGAGTCAGATAATGTAGCTTTTCTAAAACAGAACTTCGCTGATAAGGTTTATTTCACTCCCAAGAAAATGGGTGCTCAGACAGAAGAAGCCAATACCAATGCCGGCGTAGCCGCAGCTAAACAAATCATCGATTTCTTTGAAAAAGGTGATGTAAAGTATAAAGTAAACTAAATAAGATAAATCTATATGACAATAAGGGCAGCCGTTTGGCTGCCCTTACTTTTTAAAGATATTTGAAAGACATGATTAATTGTAGATAACGAGTTTTTCAGTCTTTTCTGCTTTTGCTTTTTCGGTTAACGACTTTGCTGTTATCTTTATGAAGTAAGTGTTGTTTGCCAAAAAGTCACCATCTGCGTCTTTGCCATCCCAGAATATCTGATTGTAGCCTTTGGCTGCAGAGGATGTAATTGTTTTGATTTTTCTGCCCCTGATAGTGTATAGAGTAAGTTTAACATCAGCTGCTTCTGAAAGGACAAAAGTAAAGTAACCGTCTTTCTTCATAGGATTGGGATAAGGCATAAATTCCTTAATGGAAAAAGCGTTGCTTTTACTAATTACAAAGTTAGTAGTGGCTACTGAAGGATTGTTAAAGTTATCAAAGGCAATCAATTGCAGTGTATGTGGTCCATTGCTCAACCCGGTTAGCGGATATTGAATTGTACCACTTGTATAGGAATCAGTATCATAGATAAAATAACTGGTGACATTGGTTATACTAACGGTTTGGTCAAATATCAACATTATACCGTGACCGGGAGCATTAGTGATGTTAATACCATTTCGGTCAGAGATTTTAGCAATCAGAGTTGGATTGGAACCCACTAAATCTCCAGTCTGAAACTCCATACTGTCAATATATAGCTTAATTTCTGGAACATCAATACTGTCTGCAACAACTGCCTGATTATTAAACGTAACATAACTCAGATAATTTACATAGCTTTTCTGCACAGTAGAATCCCAAAGATAAGCAATAATAAATCCGGAAGGTCCGTTAGATACATCATCAGGGACAATGAATCCGGCATTGTATTGAGAATTGGTAACAGATGAGTTTCCATTGTAAATAAGCTTGCCTCTGAATGAGTAGGTTGAGTCGTTGGGCATTTTTTTTAATAATTCCGTGCCATAGACCAGCACCTGTGTTGTATCGTTAATCCCCGATTGGGAAAATTCTCCATGGAAAGAAACTTGTTCACGAGAATTAAAGATACCATCCTTAGCAGGAGTTGTAATTGTTAAAGTGCTGTCTCTTTCCGGGGTTGTTACCAATAATAGTGGGTCACCCAAGAGATTGTACTTTTCGTCATTGGCATTATATTCATTATATACAGTTTTTGCCATAAGCAGTGAATAACCAACCGGATTGCGCAAGTTTAACGAGTAATTAAAGTAATGTTGTATCAAGGCAACATTGCTGGACCCATTACATTCTCGGGTAGCGGCGATTGAAGCGATAGCTCCTCTGTCATCTGCAAACAAAACCTTCTCTGCAGCGCAATCAAAAGAGAAACTATCATATTGAGCAACATCGCAGGATGCGGCAATAAATAAGGGAAGTTTGCCGGGATTATTGAACCTGCTCATATCCGATGAGCCTTTGAAATAGTCTTCAGCTCCGAGGGTATCAAATGAACCATGACCAATATAATACCATATCAGCTTTCCATCATTGATAGCTTTAAACATATCTTCACGAGCCTGTGGTTTGTTTTGGAATTCATCAAAGTCATAATCAATGGCGAATATCTTATCTATCAGTACGCTGCGGTTTATTAGTCTGGAAGTAGCCTGCAGTTGTTCAGAATGAGAATATTCAATGGGTGTATCTCCATTATATTCATCATCAGAAAGAAATACTAAACTGTTATTCCAGATTCCCGGCTGCGGGTTGTTTATGTAATTATCCAGATTACTAAGCATGATATTCATTTCATTTTGCGTTTTAACAGGATATCTGCCGATTGCCAGTTCCGGATATTGTATCGTATTTAACATACCAAAGAAATCATCAGAAGTAGAGGTGTCTTTTTGAAAAACAATAAACTTGTTTTTTGCTGCAGACTGTCCGGAATTATTTCTCCAGTCACACGTACCTGAGCCCAGGAGTGTAACAGTAGTTATTGCCGGTTCCGGATAATTTCCCACACAATGCTTGAGGAATAAACGTATAGCACCGGGGTCCGGCATACCTCCGTTAAACTGGTTAAAGATATCTTGTAAAAGTACAACTTTGCTCTTCTTATGCCACTTTTGGCTATATAGACTTATTAAGCTATGTGCTTGCTGACTAAAATCTGATGGTGTGATAATCAGATTGTCATATGACTGCGTTTCTTGTGTCAGGTCTATCGGGGATTCATCCTGTATAATTGCAGGTGCATAAAAGTCACTTGGTTGCGCAACAATATACCTGGTAATGGTGTTTCCGCTGTTGATAAAGCTAAACCCCCCTTCTACTGTACTAAGAGGTATTTCATTAATTTCATAACTACCGGAGGTGACGACAGCCTTGAAGACACGAACATTTGTATTACTACCGGTAAAATCATACTTTATTGTTTGAGAATCCAGACTGCTTGTGACAGATATCATATACTGCTTAGCTCTCTTTATAAGCTTTTTCTGGTAAGCAACCTGATAATAGTTAAAGAACTGATTATCAGCGCGTGAACGAAGTAAGTTTATCAAAATATTATTGGTTCCATTGGTAAATGTTTGACCGGTGTGGCTTATGGTTACCGGATTTAAGCCTGTCCATGACCATTCCTGAATCTGGCCTTGAGTTGTAAGAAGCTGAGTGTTATTAACTTTAAGCCTTACTTTATGAATAAGAGTGGAACCTTTTTCTATAAACTCTTGCAACATACCAATAGTCAGGGTCTGAGGTTGTGATGTTTCAATATCTTCAAGGTCGATGGAATATGGTCCATACTCAGCGGAGGAGTTTCCAAAGAATTTACCCATATACCAATCAAATCCTAAGGGTCTTCTTTGATATATTTCGTTTTCAATTCTAACAGTTTCAGGAGATGTTGTTGCAGTAGTGCTCCATGTTGTCAAAGCGTTAGCCATTTTGATTCTTCTTTCTGAAACAGAACCGCCAAAGGTAAGCCAATAGCAGACGTTTTTGGAATAAGGATTCATGTATTGGCTACCTGCGATATTTTGGTTCATTTCTAAACCATCTCTGTCCCTTCCATAAAAGAGTATATAATCTGAGCTATCAAAATTACCGTCACTTTCTCCTGATACATATATCGGTACTTCTGCGAATAAAGGTCCGTTAAAGTTTGGATAATCAGGTTGAACTTCACCGCCAGTTGTGTAGAGCTTTAATGTTCTGGGGTCTATATCACTTACCGGAAACATACTGAGTTGACTTTGAGAGATTTTAAACATCCCATCTTTATCAGTTTCAATCCTGACCCAATGATCAGAACTATTAAAATCTGCATAATTGACCAGAGGTCTTTCAGAGACCTGCCAATCTGATGCCTGAACCGGATTAATCAGCTGTGTTGCCATAAGGGCTGTCAAGTCATCCAAAGGTTGGTTGCTTTTCTGACTGACATCGCCATCAATTGTAACGGTAAATTCAATGACTCTGTATGCTTTAAGGTTATTTTTGCCATCGTAAATGAAGGGGTTTATCTGTATGGGGATAAAAGACAGCTTACGAAAGCGCTGGGCAGATAAAACAGTAATTAAATTCTGATTTGAAGCTGCATATAACTTCTCATCAGGAACATAAAGATAAACATCAGTTTCAGAACCTCTGACTATTTTTGGGATAGGCTGGAGTCTTTTTTCCAGAATAATATCTTTGGATTCCTGTTTAGTTATAGAAACACTGATAGTTCCTGAAAACGGGATAGCAACCTTACTCTCATCAAAAGGAATGAATGGAGCACCTGTTTCAGTGGAAGTAGCTAATCCAACTGCATTAATATATACGTAATCACCCTGTTTGCTAAGCTGCCATTCAGGCATTGTCCATTTGATGTGTATGGTATTTCCGCTCTGAGTGGTCACCTCTGTTTTTGCATTTAAAACTATAAGGGTCATTACTATGAGGAATAATAATATTATCTTTTTCATAATTCTCTTTCTGTCCTCTCTTTAATAAAATAAGTTAAAAGGGTAATCAAGCCATAGAATATAATCATAAAGATAAAAATACCTGTCATTCCTTCTATCATGACTAAGAGGGACTGGATAAAAGTGGAAAGAGCTTCAGTTGAAAAAGGTGCATTCATTTGATATCCTTTTTAATAGTGATATGTTTTGCCGACGCTGATGGTCCATGCCCGGTAGATTTGTTCAATTAAAATAAGACGAATAAGCTGATGAGGAAATGTAAAAGCTGAGAAGCTGAGTGAGAGATTAACACTTTTCAGGATAGAAACATCCAGACCATACACGCCTCCGATAATGAAAACCACGTTTTGACTGGTAATAAGATTACTAAGCTGGCTGGAAAAGACGATAGAATCATAACTAATGCCCCTCTCGTCCAACGCTACAAGATAATCAGAAGCTGAAATCGCTTTCTTGATGATTATAGCTTCCTTACTTTTAACAAGCTCAATGTTTCCCGCTTCTTTCAAAGAGACATCTTTTAGTTCTACCCAGTTGATATTCCATGGAAGTTTCAATCTTTTCTGGTATTCATCAATCCCTTGTTGTATCCAGGACTCTCTGGTTTTACCGAGACAGATTATTTTAACTGCCATAGTTTACATGCAGATTAACCCCATCGCCATACAAAGCATCTTGGTTTCACCATCATCTGCTCTGGATGGTATTAAGATGGGAACTTTTGTACCCATTACTACATGAGCAACGCGATAATGACAATAATATGTAAGAGTTTTACCAAAGATATTTCCAGCTTCAATATTAGGTACAATCAGGATATCTGCTTTACCTGCAACAGGGGAAATAATTCCTTTAATCTTTGCTGCTTCAAGATCTATTGCATTATCAAAAGCCAAAGGACCTTCAATCTGGCATCCGGTGATTTGACCACGGTGGTTCATCATCGCTATCATTGAAGCATCCATAGTTGAAGGCATTTTGGGATTCACTGCTTCAACGGCTGAGAGCAAAGCCACTTTGGGATTCGGATTACCAAGTGCATGAGCAACCTGGACAGAATTGCGGATAATTGCAATTTTTTCATTTAAATCCGGCAGAATATTTATTCCACCGTCACTCATTAGTTTCAGACCATCGGGATGTTCATAAGCCAGAACATCGGATATTACATCACTGGTGCGCAAGCCTTTTTCCTTGTCCAGTACGGCTTTGAGCAGCACTGCAGTATCAGTTTTACCCTTGAGGATTATGTGCCCTTTTCCTGTTTGGGCAAGTTCTACTGATATCCGGGCTGCTTTAGCCAAATCACTGCCGCAATCTACTATCTCAAACTTGTCAATCAGGTCAGATGCCATGCTTTGTAGCATTTCTCTTATAATTTCGGCATTTCCAACTAAAATACTATCAGCTATTCCTTCCCGATATGCCAGGATAGCTGCATCCAAAACTGACTCTGTCTGAGCAGCTGCAATTATAGCCTTTTTCCGTTCTTTTGTGCGAACTTTTTCAAGCATTTCATTAAAGTCATGCATTGTCATCTCCTTGTTGTATATGCATTAAAGATAATCATATTCATCAATAAAGGCATCAACTAGTTTCTCTTCCTCGGGTTGCATATCACTGAGAATTTTTTTGAGAGCTTCTTTCTGGATCTGACGAACCCTTTCTCTGGACAGCCCCATATCTTCCGCGATTTGAGCAAAATTCTTGGTTTGTTCTTGCTTATTTATACCATAATAGGTTCTAATGATTTGTGCTTCCCGTTTCTCCAGATTGTTTATGGCGTTTTCCAGCTTTTTATGAATCCGGTTTTTATAGTATAGTGTCTGAGGATTGAGAGTATCTTTGTCCTCAAGGTTATCACTGATATTAACTTCCTGATTGTTTGATGTAGTGGTCATCTCATCGATTGACAACGTATCTATCATGTTACTGCGTAGCTGGTCAATCATTTTTTTGTCTATTTCCATTATTTCGCTGAGTTCAGAATCAGAAGGGCTGTGACCCGAGATGGAGAACATACGATCTGAAATAGCTTTGAGCTTATTAGCCTGGCTGCTTTTGCCCATAGGTACTCTAATCAGTGAGCTTTTTTCTGATACTGCCAGCATGATTCTCTGTTTTATCCACCAGATGGCATAGGAGATCAGTTTAATATCCTTTTCAGGGTCAAATTTTTCAATAGCTTTTATCAACCCGATGTTGCCTTCACTTATCAATTCTGACAAAGAAAGACCTCTATTTTGATATCGGGTAGCAATCTTCACAACAAATTTTAAGTTTGACTGGATGAGTTTATTAAGGGCTTCCTGGTCGCCATCGCGTGCTTTAATCGCCATCTCATGTTCAAGTTCACGAGGGAGAGCTTTATATTTGGAAATCTCATTCAAGTAATTCTGTAGAGCTTTGTCTGCAAAAACGGACTCTTTTCTTTTTTGCTGCATAGTTTATTTTCTGTGCACTATTGCCCGATGGGAAGAACCTTTCGGGGATTAATTGCTTTACCTTTGATGCGATACTCAAAATGAACATGCGGGCAGGTTGCATTTCCGGTAGACCCTATTGTGGCAATTATCTGTCCTTGTTTTACGACATCGCCGACAGCAACCAGATTCTTTTCATTATGTCCATAGACAGTCATGATGAAATCAGGATGCTCAATAACAACAACGTTTCCATAGTTTCCCTGAAGTCCTGCATAAACTACTGTTCCATCAAGCACTGCATAAATCGGCATTCCATTGGAGGCACCAATATCTGTACCTTTATGCGGTCTTCCATTGCGTATGCCATATTCGGAAATGACTTTGCCGTCTACCGGCATAACAAGATCGGTTCTAATCTTAACTTTAGATTTTAGTTCCTCTTGTGTTACGATAACAGGCACTGGTTCGGAGGTAATTTCTCCTTTGGGGGCAATAATATAGAGTTTCTGACCAGTCTTGATTGAGTTATCGGTTATATTGTTTAAGCGTTTCAGTTCTTCAACGGTCATATTATTTTCTCTGGCAATTTTAAAGAGGGTGTCCTTTCGTTGAACAATATATACTTTTTCTATTACTACAGAATCGCCATTCGCTTGCTGATTATCTACTTCTTGATTAAGATTATCTGTATCTGAAAGCGACGATTGAGGCGCTGCACTTGTCTTGAATAAGGCAGGATCTTTAATTACCAGCTTCTGCCCTGGTTTGATAATGACGTGCGCATCCGGGAAATTGTTAAATTTTAAAAGCTCCACCAATGTTATATTTGCGTTCAAGGCTATACGATACAAATTCTCTTTGGGAAGTGTGACATGGAAATATTCTGCTGGTAAATCGGATGGAATTTCCTGATATGCAGTCTCATTAATAGTCTCAGGTGTATTAGTAATTTCCTGTGTTTGCGTTTTTGGTTTATTCTCTGTCGTGGGGGTTGGTTTGGGAAGAGGCTTTGGCTGTGGTTTTGGTTTTGGTAAATTCTCTTTAGGCTTGATTTTTAGCTTCTGGTCTATTGATAGTTTGCTTGAGCTTAAATTGTTAATTTTTAAAAGGTTATCTACAGTAACACCATATTTTTTACTGAGAGAATATAGTGTGTCACCCTTTCTCACCTTATGAATCTGATAATCTACAGCACCCAGGGTGGAGATTCCCAAACAAAACATGCTTATGAATGATATTGCTAACAGTCTTTTTATTTTATACAATGAAAAAATCCTTATATTCTGTATAGTGTGTAAGCTCACTAATTGTAAGTTGCTGAATCTGAGAGTGGCTGTTGCCTTGCTTTATCTCTTCAGCAAGTAATGACAAAACCTCACTAACTCCGCTTGCAATTATCTGAACTGTACCATCGGATAGGTTCTTTACATAACCTTTAACACCGTATCTTATTGCACAATCTTTTACAAACCACCTCAATCCGACACCTTGAACTCTTCCTCTGGCAATCATTTCCCAACAAGGCATAATAATCTTACCTCTTAATATTAAGCACAATTTATTCCATCAGGCTTTTTCAGAAAAGGACAAGCCCCTCTAAAACTCCTACTCGCAATGTTAAAAATAGATAAAGATAAGAACTTAAGCTCAATTTATGCCATCAAGCATAATAATTCAAATGGGAGATATTTGTCAAGAATGTTTGTTTTGTTTGATAACGAGAAGGTAAAATAAAGTCATATTGATATTAAAAAAGACGCCGGTATATTAATACCGGCGTCTTGTATAATTGAGTGTATTACCTTTGTACAATTACCTACGGGCTGTAACGTAATAGAAGCGTTTACCATAGGACGAACTTTCATCGACAAACGTACAGGAATTTGTATTTACTATAGCAACAGGTTCAATTCCGAATCCTGAATCAGGAGAGACATCTGACGCCCAGACAGCCCAACTTGTGACTGTGGCATCATCAGCCCAGTTTAGCAGTATGTCAGTACCGGATACACTCACTACGACTTCAATAGGAGCATCAGGTGCAGCGCCATCTGCGATATCTGCAAGACTGCGGGGAACTAATTGATACATTGTAGATGTTGTAGTATATTGGAGGATAACACCTGTAATGTTTTTAACAGTTATAGGTATGGGGGTTCCAACATAATCTAAATCAGTATAATGATCTCTGCACCAACCAAAACCGCTGGCATCCTGAACCTGGTAATTAGCTGCAGGTATTCCAAAGTTGCCTGTTGCTCCGGGGAAAGTTACTCCCTGAACAGTAACAAGCTTGCCTTGATAGGTTGAGTCTATTGCAGCTAAAGTCACAACTGTCGGAGCAACAACATTACCTGTTGATGTTGCTGCACCGGGGTTTGCGACTGGAGTAAATTGAAGCATTCCGGTATATTTAGCTATGGTTCCAGCTATTCCTGTAATGCCATCACCAAGATTGTAAGAAGTTGTAATGATTCCGGTTGGGTCATCAATAAGGACAGCGCCGGTTGCATCCTGGATATATTTTGAATTACGGATAGTGGATTTAAGAGTAAGTACCACTTCACCTGAAATCATATACTTTCCGGTAGTCGGAAGAGTGATTGCTCTTAAGGCAGCAATATTGGCAACAACAGTGGGGTAGATATAGGCAGCAGAGACTATTGCGCTGGGTGCATAACCTATTTTGTAAGTTCTGGCTTTAACTGTTGTTGTTGTAGTTACCTGGAATGTTCCGCTGTACAAAGTAGCCGGAGCAGCATTCGTAGGGTCGCTGCCATCTGTGGTGTACCAGATTTGACCTGAAGGGGTTGAAGTTGTCATACTAACTGTAATCGGACCTGTTTTTATGCCTGCAGCAGGAAGAATTACAGGCTCGGCAGCAGGAGTTGCTCCCGGAGCAAAAGTATGAATTCCCAAATTGGAATACGTATCGACAACGTACAAATCCCACTCAGTGGTTAAAGTAGTAAAGGCTGTTGGACCTGTTCCGGATGGATTAACAGAAACTCCACTATAAATGGAAGCCTTTCTGACGATAGTTTTATTAAGAGTTGAATAACCACCAGTACCAGTCCACTCGGTTCCTGGATCATTACCTATAACGCCGATAATATCAACATGAGATGCGGTTGATTCTTTATAAAGTCCAACAGCGTCATCACCATTAAAATATGTTACAGTGCTGGTAATGTCACCCAAAGCAAGTATCCCTGCATTAGCAGATGAATTGACGATAACATATGTATCATTGTCTGCTAAAATACCTGTCATGGCAAGTGTGTTACTTGGAGTGGGAGAACCATTAGCGTACAAATAAACAGTGTAATCGGATAAGTCAACAGAATGGCCTGTGCCGTTAAATATTTCCAGAGCCTTATTATTGCTCAATCCTTCTATGTATTCAGAGAAGAATAAATCTGTAGCATAAGTAGCGTCGGGGTCAAGACCGTAGCCTTGAGTAATTATGGTGTCACCGACTGCGCCGCTGGAAATAATTATAGAATTATTGAAAGTATCAATGGAAGGTGGTGTAAACTTTACCCAAAATCCATTGGTTCCGTTATAACCGGTTGTAATCTGATAAGGATTGGTATATGTGCCACCTTCGGTTGCGCTAAAAGTATATGCTCCGGTTGAGGCAATATTGATTAATGAGGTCAGGTTTGCGCTTGTAATCGTAACGGTCTGTGCAGCAGAACTTGAACCAAAGGGAGCAGAGAAAAGCATATTGGTTTTATTTACAGAAAGTACAGGGGCGGGGTCGGCTGCTGTACCGCTTAAGGTAACGTCAACATTGGCAGCTTCACCATCCGGTACAGAATGAATGATATGTCCGGATTGTGTTCCGGCATAAATCGGATTGTATCTTACATCTACATCTCCATCAAAATTGGGTAAGACCTGTAAAGTATCTTCCCAGGTAGGACTGGGATTAGTTGTATCCATGATTTGGAAAGGTCCTGTTGTTCTGATTTGAAGATATGAAGATGTTAAACCTGTTCCTGTAACGTGATAAGTCTGAGCAGCAGTGGGTGTACCAACTATTGCTCCAGTAAAAGGAATCAAAGCCTGAGTAACATCTATGGTTCCTGCATATGCTACGCCGCTTACTGATTTATTAACAGTGGTGGCACCTGCTGATGTGTGAACAATATTAGATGGTCCGTAATTTCCGGGTAAAGCAGGATTAAATCTTACATAAACAGTATCACTGGCAGCTCCGCCTGTTTGTGTAACAAAAACGGAATCAACCCAGGTCGCATTATCTAAGGAGACTTTAAAGGCAGCAGGAGCTTTAACTTTGATATCTGCTGACAGCTCTGTGCCTGATACAACATAATGTTGTGAGGCCGGAACAGTAGGATATACAGTTGTAAAAGTTGATAAAGCACCGGTTTCACTTATAACAGGAGTGCTTAAAGTAAATAAATCTGTCCAGGCGGTGGCTACACGTACTCCATCAAATCGGCAATTAGTGTTAGTAGTGTACTGCCTGATTTGAACAGCAGATATTGATGTAGCGTCAACAGCTGTATCTGTCGTGATTGATACATTTGGAGTTGGTTCGCTACTGCCAGCGGCTGGGTTAATCCACATATAAACTGCATCGTCCGTAGTTGAACCTGTATTAAAAGTATATTTTAGAACAACTAAATAAGTTGTGCCCGTTGCATAATTAGTCGGATCATAAACAGCGGCAGCAGTAGTTTTAGCCAATCCGAAATTCACATTTCCCGAAACTAATTTTACCCAGAATCTACCATGGAAAGTAGATGAATTTTGATAAAAACTCATACAGTATCCTGCCGTGGTAGTAGTTATGGTTGTATTAATTAAAAAAGCATAGTACAAACTTCCTGAATTAGTAGAGGTAAAAGCCTTATTTACGTCTTCACTATTTCCTGAAGCTGATGTTGCATTGCCAATCCCCGACCCAACAAAGCTTGGATAAGATAATCCGGGAGCAGCTATTGACATTGGCCCTGAACCGGCACCGCTATGGGCTGTCCAACCATTTTCCGGAGCGGTTAACAGAGTTCCGACTGTTCCTGTGAAATCATCTGTCAGCAGGATTGATGCAAACAGTGATCCTAATGCCATCATAATAAATAGCACAAATAGTAATTTTTTCATAATTCCTCCATCGGTCTTACGATTTTTAATTTATACATAGTTGATTGTAACACACTATTTTTCCATTTGTCACTTTTCTTACAGTTGTAAGTTCCGTGCCAAAACCCTTTTAGCAGATTACGTTAACCTAATATTATCTCAATGTTCACTCAAGATTTTTGAGGACACTACTCTAGCTTACTTACACTATATAATAAATTCGAATTTATGGCAAGAATAAAATATCGGGTGCTTTAACTATTTTTCAATTTTATTGCGGTGATGTAGAAAAATAACTTTGTGACAAGTAATAGACATTGCCTGCTATTGCTTTTTGCTCTTTGTCATTGCTTATTTATCTCTCATTCATTTCTTTCTAAGTGGACTTAGCTTACGCTTAAGACACCCATATGACACCCATATGACACCCAAATGACTCCCCAATGAACATAGGGGAATCACAGGCGTATCAAAGGCGCAGCACCCACGTATATTAAGCGCATTTTAAGTTCACTTAAAGAATGATTAATAATGAATGAATATGTTGGTAAGGATATGGGGAGGGGGGAAAACAGATTGTGCAATACTAAATTAGACTCTGTGGAAATATCTATGAGGAACGGTGGAGTCAAAATTGGCGATGGAAAATTAACTCTCTGCGGTTCTGTATCTCCGCAATGGAGTTGGCAGCACGGTATGAAATGATGTTATACTGAGTATGATATGTCTGAATAAGAGGATTGAAATGGTGGTAAAAAAAAAGAGTTGACGGCTAAACTCTGGTATATTATAAAAGAAAATTGCGCCATAAATTTGATTGATAATTGGCTACACAAAAACAGGAAGGATTATGGAATTACTCTCTGAGCGTATTTTCAAACTGAATGAGAAAGAACTCAGTCATGGGAAATATGTGCTTTACTGGATGCAGCAGTCTCAAAGAGTAGATGACAATCCTGCCCTCAATTATGCAATACTCAGAGCCAATGAAATGCACTTACCGATAATAACACTATTTGTAATCACAAATGAGTTTCCGGAAGCTAATCTGAGGCATTATCAATTCATGCTGGAAGGCATTTATGAAACACTGCATAAGTTATCTTCCTGTAATGTGCATGGTTTAGTTGTGATGGGAAATGTGATTAAGGTTGTTTCCCGTTGCTCGATTAATGCGGCGTTGGTAATCACTGATAAGGGCTATCTCAAAATACAAAGATTATGGCGTGCAGAGGTAGCAGCATTGGTAGACTGCCCAATGATAGAAGTTGAGGGAGATGTAATATTTCCGGTTGAGAGAGTGATGAATTCTGAAGCATATAATGCCAGATCAATCCGAAGCAGGATATATAAGCTCTTACCGGATTTTGATATTAGCATCTCCAATCTGCCAACAGTTAAGAACATTCTACCTGAGCAAATTAATACAGATTTGAAAAAAACACTGGCAGAACTGGTAATCTTCACAGAGGATAATGTATATAATTTACAAAATTTTACTGAGCGAGTCAAAGCCCAATTTATCAATTTAGATTATTCAGTTTTACCTGCCAGATTTTATTGTGGCGGGCACATTGCAGCTAGTGGGCATTTGACATATTTCATTGACAAGATAATGAATAGTTTTTTTGAGAGAAGAAGTAATCCCGGTGTAGATTGGCAAAGCGGAATGAGTCCATATCTTCATTTTGGGCAGATATCGGTAAGAGAAATATTAAACAAAGTAATAGAATCTCTGGGCTTGACAAGCCGGGAATTCTTCAGTTTAGTAATATCGACTAAACCCGGAGAACATCAGGATATGAGTATAAACAGTGCCCTGGAGTTGTTTGAGGAAGCTGTGGTCAGAAGAGAACTGAGCATAAATTATTGTCATTTCAACGATGAATATGACAGTTATTCTGCTCTTCCCACCTGGGCACAGACGACTTTAACTGCACATGCCATAGATAAAAGAAAGTATACGTACTCGCTTTTCTTGTTTGAAAAAGCTGAAACGCATGATAAATACTGGAATGCAGCTCAGAAGGAAATGTGCCTGACTGGTAAAATGCATGGCTATATGCGCATGTATTGGGGTAAGAAAATTATTGAATGGAGTAAGCGCCCCGAGGATGCGTACCAAACTGCACTCTATCTGAATAATAAGTTTGAGTTGGATGGCAGAGACCCCAACGGTTTTGCAGGTGTAGCCTGGTGCTTTGGGAAACATGACCGTCCCTGGACAAGCTTTCCCGTTATGGGTAATGTCAGAACAATGACAGATTCGGGTCTAATCCGAAAATTTGATATGCCGGCATATCTGAATAGAATTGAGAGACTCTAAATGATGGAGGATTGATGCGATTACGCCACTTTTTGGTTGTTTGTTTTATATTATTGATAATCATCCTGCCAGTATATGCTCAGAAAAAAGAAACTCCTAAACGCACCATTATTGTAGGAGGAGATTATAATTTTCCCCCTTACGAGTTCAGGGATGAAAATCAGAACCCTACAGGATACAATGTTGATTTGACCAAGGCTATTGCCGAAGCCATGGGCTTTAATGTTGAATTCAGGTTGGGCAAATGGTCAAAAGTAAAAAACTGGTTGGAAAAGGGTGAGATAGACATAATAGAAGGAATGGCTTTTTCCATCGACCGTACAAAGCAATACGAATTCTCATTACCTCACTCAGAAACATGGCGTTGCTTCTTTATCAGGAAAGATTCGAAAATAAAATCCTTAAAAGACCTGATTGATGCCAAAATAGTGCTTCAGGAAGGGGATATCTCCACTGAATATCTAAATTCAATTAAGTTTAAGGGTCAAAAGTTCTTTGTTCCTTCTCAGGAAGATGCCTTAGATTTATTATCCTCAGGTAAATTTGATGCTGCAATTGTAACTTTCCGGCATGGGATGTACGTTGCAAAAAGCAGAAAACTCAATAATATCAAGCCAATAGAAGAACCTTTTGCGCCTAAGTTTTACTGTTTTGCAGCCCGCCGACCCAATACGATGCTGATTAATGAGTTTAATACCGGTCTTGCTATAATAAAGCAGAGTGGTAAATATGATGAGATTCAGGAGAAATGGTTAAGTGATTATAATCTTGAGACAATCTCACATCGTTTGTTCATTAAAAAGGTGCTCTATATTATCATTCCGTTATTCCTGGTATTAATAATTGCTTTTTCCTGGGTTTGGTTTTTACGACGTCAGATAAGCAAAAAAACCAAAGATCTGCAACGCGAACTGGAAGGCAGGCTTAAATATGAGAGCGAACTGAACCGGGAATACAAGATGTTTGTAAATGGTCCTGTTATAGTTTATAAACTAACCAGTGACCCAAACATTGTGTCTTATATTTCGGAGAATGTCCGCCAATTTGGATATGACCCTAAAGACCTTATTCTGCAGAATAAATATTTCAAGGATCTAATCTTTTCTGAAGACCAGGAAAGAGTAATCAATCATTTTATTCAGGACATGGAAGAGGGTAATGAATTCAGTGCTAAGCAATATCGGATTATTACTGCAAATGGTCAGATTTGCTGGGTGTTTGACTATACGCTGATTGTAAGGGAATTTGATGATTCAGTATGGTTTTATGGCTACATGCTTGATATCACAGCTCAAAAGACTCTGGAAGCAGAGCTGTTGGAAGCCAAAGAAAAAGCTGAAACCGCCAATATTGCCAAGGGGCATTTTTTATCTAACATAAGCCATGAAATCCGAACACCTCTGAATGGTATTATCGGCTTTATTCAGGTCTTATTGAATACAAATCTCAATCCTGAGCAAAAAGATTACATGGACTTAATCAATTCATCAGGTAAGAATCTGATGAAAATTGTAAATGACATTCTTGATTTTTCAAAAATGGAGTCAGGGAAACTAGATTTAATTATAACAGATTTTAATCCCAAGTATCTGATAGAAGATGTAATCAAGTCATATTCTGTAGGTTCTACATCGCGCAACGTCGACCTGCGGATGAGAGTCAGCGACCAATTGCCAACAATTATCTATGGTGATATGATGCGCTTGAGGCAAATCATGATTAATCTGATGCAGAATGCTCTCAAATTTACAGAAACAGGTTTTGTTGAGATTACTGCAGATGTGTATAACCAGTTTGATGATGATATACGTCTTTTGTTTTCAGTGCGCGATACAGGTATCGGTATAGACCCCATGAAACAGAGAGATATCTTTGAAAACTTTATTCAGGCTGATCCTGCAATCACAAGGAAATATGGTGGTACCGGTCTGGGTCTGTCTATTGTTAAGAAGCTCGTTTCAATTATGGGAGGCTTTATCTGGGTGGAAAGCGAGCCTCAAAAAGGTAGTAACTTCTTCTTTATCCTGTCTTTTAAAACCAAAGTATCAGACCGTCCACGCTTTGAGCAACAACTGGAAGAGCCTGAAAAAGCCAGAGAACCACTTAGTAAACTGAATATACTCCTTGTAGAGGATGAACCGATAAATCAGCTAGTTACCAGAAAGCAATTAGAACGCTGGAATCTAAATGTCAGGATTGCCGGTAATGGGAGAGAAGCAACAGAATTAATGCTTGATTATAGATTCGACTGTGTTCTTATGGATATCCAGATGCCGGAAATGGATGGCGTAACAGCAACCGGTGTGATCAGGGAACGCGAAATTGGCACAGATATTCATGTTCCGATTATAGCCTTTACAGCAGCAGCAATGGCCGGAGACAGAGAGAGATTTCTGGAAGCAGGAATGGATGATTATATTGCTAAACCGATTGACATTGATCATCTGTATCAAATACTAAAAAAGATTAAGCCGCAAAAATCCTGATGTTTTCTCTAACCAAGCGGGTCACTCTGATTGTCCTGTTGTGTAGTTTTGCTGTTGTTTCGGCGAAACACTCAAGGCACTTTGTTGTCGGAGTTAACAGCCAGTTTCCGCCTTATGAATTTCTTGATCATAAAAACCACATTATCGGTTCAAATATTGATATCCTTGATGCTATAGGGAAAGATTCAAATTTACATTTTAAGTTTGTCAGTGATGACTGGAACGTTATCCGCGAAGATTTTGATAAAGGAAAAGTGCAGATTCTGTCCGGCTTTGTAAAAACACCTCTGAGGGAGAAAAGATATCTCTTTTCCAATCCCCACTCATACATCTATTATTCAATCTTTGTTCGAAGGGATTATCAGTTAATCTCAAGATGGAGTGATCTAAACAATAAAAGAATTCTGATTGAGTCAGGCAATGTAATTGAAGAGATTATCCAGGAGAAAGGCTTATCAGCAAAACTTTTGTTTGCTTCCAGCTTTAAGGATGCAATGGAAAAGCTCTCATATGGAGGAGGGGATGCAGTGATAATGCCAAAAATACAAGGGTATCAATACATAGCTCAATACAAGTGGGATAATCTGATGGAAGTAAGTAGTATCGGAGAGGCATTACCATATTGTTTTGCTCTGCCCTTGGGATATGAAGATTTGTGCCGGGAAATTAATCAAAGTCTTTCAAGGTTGAGTAACAATTTTCAAATGAGAACCAGTCAGAATAAATGGCTGGGTATGTATGATCAGGAAACAACCCTGGAAAAGCACACAAAATACTACAAATTCATGATTTTTATTATAATTTTTGGACTATTTTTAATCGGGATCGTTATCATATCTCTGATTAAGCGTATACGCCAACAAAGGGATTATCTGGCATTACAAATTGCAGAACGCAATAATTATGAAAAGGAGTTTAACCAACGGCATAAATTGTTTGTTACTGGCCCGATAATATTTCTTAAATGGAATGATTCAAAACGCGAAATGTTTGATTCAATCTCAGATAACATGTCAGTTTTAGGTTATGATCCAAACGCTGTTCTGATTGGCAAAATTCAGTATCGCAGTATCATACACCCGGACGATTTGGAGTGGATATTACAACAACGCCAGCAACACCTGGAAAAGCGGGAGTTTATATATTTCCAAATATACAGAATTATCTGTCCACCCCAAGAAGGTGACGATGTTTCAAAAAATGTAATAAATACATGGCATGATCGCAATAGTGCTCTGGCAAATGTCAATATGGTTCAAATCAGATGGATATTCGATTATACTGTTGTCTTGCCTGACGAAGTAACAAACATCTATCATTTTTACGGTTATCTGCTTGATGTTACCAGGCAAAAAGTATTTGAATCAGAACTCTTTAAACGACATTCTGACGCACAAGTAGCCATCAATACAAAAGACATTTTTCTTACAAGTATCTCAGTTGAAATAAATTCTCCTCTCAATGCACTGATTGGACTGGCTCGGAAAATCAGTGATAAAAACTTAAATGAAGAGCAAAAATCCTCGCTTTCTGCCATTACAGAATCAGCAATGCACCTGAAGCAAATTCTCCAGCAAATACATGACTTTCTCAATATCTTAAAAGGAAGTATCGGCTCAGTTCCCCAATGGTATGTTTTGAGAAGTTTACTCGAGCCTATTATTACTGAATTTCAAATCAAAATTGCCAGCAAACAGATTGCTTTTGAGTATAATGAATTTCAACCATCTGCATTGGTTTTTCTCGATTCTGATTGGTTTCAAAAAATCATTCGTATAGTTTTGGATAATGCAGTCAAATTTACACAAGATGGTAAAATTGAACTAATGATAGATTTGATAAGACATGCCTCTGGTAAAGCAGAGTTGCTTGTTCGGATTTCAGATACTGGAATCGGAATACCCGAAGATAAGCTGCACTTAATAATGGACCCTTTTACGCAAGTTGATGAAACTTATACACGTAGATTTGGAGGCATAGGACTCGGGTTGAGTATTGCACGAAATCTTCTGATTCAAATGAACGGAGTAATTCGCATCAACAGTAAACCCAACCAGGGTACAATGGTAGAGCTCCGTTTCCCGGTTGATTCCAAGTAGGACAACATCAATCCACCGTGCTACATCTTTTAGTCCCAATATCCATTTATATTAGCAATTAACACTTCTAAAATATTATGAATGGACATAGACATTTCTATTACCTTGAAAGATAGGTAGTTTTGCACCATAAAAGGGTGTTTTTTGTTGACAGATTAACTGATGAAAAAAACAGTAACTGCTAATAAAAGAATGAATCCGGGTTGATGATTTCATAGCTCAGAAAACAACTTTTATGGAAGAATATAGAGGTTTTATGCGTATATTAATAACTGGCGGGGCTGGATTTATCGGCTCACACTTAGCAGAGAAATTGTTGCATGATGGACATTCAGTCCAAATCATAGACAATCTGTCTACTGGTAAACTTGAGAATATTGAAACATTTAAAGATCACCCTAAATTTCACTATATAATCGGTACAATTCTGAACAGGGAACTGATGGAACAACTTGTTTCCAAGTGCGACCAGATATATCACCTCGCTGCAGCGGTTGGAGTTAAATACATTATTGAGAATCCCCTTCTCTCATTAAAGACTAATATACTCGGAACAGACATAGTCCTGGAACTGGCAAATAAATACAAATGCAAAGTACTAATAACCTCCACTTCTGAAGTATATGGAAAAAGCGATAAACTCCCATTCAATGAAACAGCTGATAGACTAATGGGTCCCACTCAAATCAGCAGATGGGGATATGCTACCTCAAAAGCAGTCGATGAGTTTTATGGTTTGGCATTTTTCAGAGAGAAGAAACTTCCGGTAGTAATAGCCAGATGTTTTAACACTGTGGGACCGCGTCAAACCGGACAATATGGGATGGTTTTACCAAAGTTTATTAAAGCTGCGCTGCTAGACCAACCAATTATTATCTATGGTAGCGGGAAACAAACCAGATGCTTTGCCGATGTCCTTGATGTAGTAGAAGCTTTAATCTCTCTAATGAAAGAGAAAAAGTGCGAAGGCGAAATCTTCAATGTTGGAACCAAAGAAGCAATATCGATTGAAGAGCTTGCAAAAAAAGTGAAAGATATGTGCGGCAGTAAGTCAAAAATAGAGTACATGGCATATGAAGACGCTTATGAAGAAGGCTTTGAAGATATGATGCACAGAATGCCGGATTTGGCAAAGATCAAAGAGTTTATTAGTTTCGAGCCCAAAATTCAATTAGTCGAAATAATCAAGCGGATGATTGAATACTATGAAAATTGAACCATTAAAGGGGCTGGTATTTCTAATTTTAATTACTTGTATTAGTCTTCAAGCCTTGGAAAGTACTGCTCAAGATATCATTCCTGTGTCCGTTAGTGTAACAGGAGATGTTCAACAACCGGGTGTTTATACCCTGACTAATATGAACCGATTGTCAGAAGCTATCTCCATGGCGGATTATCAACCTGTTCAATCTCAGGTCTTAAAAAATCAATCTCTTATTCCACAGGGTATCAGCATTCCCAGAGTGAGATTACTTGCGCAACCGGATACTTCTTTAGTAAAGACTTATAACCATCGCAATATAACCCTGAACAGATCGGGACAAAAACAAATTCTGGATTTACAAAAATACCTTATTCTTGGAGAGATTAGCCAAAACCCGTTTCTCAAAGATGGCGATGTAATTATCGTTAATTCGGTTCGCTCAACGGTGACGATTGAAGGTTCTGTTCGCAAGCCCGGTGACTACGAATACAGAGAAGGTGATACAATAGAAGATATTCTGAATCTTGCTATGGGAGTTACTGAAGATGCTGACCTCAAACATGCAAATCTATATCGGTATAAAACTGACTTTATTGACTTTGAAAGAATCAGTCTGGATTTGAGTGGATACCAGGATAATGCTGACAACTTTGTAAAACAAAAACTCCAACCAGGCGATCGGATTCTGATTCCAGCTAATTCTGAATTCCGCAAAGCATACAAGGTGGAAATACTTGGTAAGGTCAAGATGCCAGGTACTTACTATGTAAATGATAAAACGAGTATTTACGAGCTTTTGACCATGTGTGGTGGTCCGTCCCAAGAAGCAGATTTATATAGCTCATATGCATATAACAAGCTTGTAAGCGAGAGCTTTGACCCTGATTTTACCAGGTTGAGCACCTACTCGATGCTGCAGATGACCTGGCTGGAATACTCGTATCTCAGAACCAAAACAAGACAATTGAAAGGCAAGTATTCGGTGGATATATTGAAATGCTGGCAATCTAAAGGTTCTGAAGCTAATTTAGTCCTCAAAAACGGTGACGTGGTTGTTATCCCTGAAATGATTAACGGTGTCTGGGTTGCGGGACAAGTAAGGCATCCCGGTTTGATAAACTGGACTGAAGATATGAACTGGGAAGATTATCTTTCTGCTGCAGGGGGCTACGCAAACAATCGTAAGATGCAAGGAATTAGAATAATCCGATACAGTTCTGGGAATTGGGTTAAGCCGACTAAATCATTAAAGTTGTTTCCCGGCGACACCATCTTTGTTCCCGATAAACAGGAACGTTACCTTTGGGACGACATCAAGGAAGCAATTCTCATTACTTCCCAGCTCTTGACTGTATTAATTGCACTCAGAACATTTTAATAGATAAAAAATCACTTAGGAGTATCAATGAAAGTGCCTTTGCTGGATTTACATGCACAGTATGAACCCATTCTTCCAAAGTTGAAACAAGTAATTGAAGATGTGCTTTCAAATCATCATTATATAATGGGTCCACAAGTCAAAGCATTTGAAGACAAAATGGCAAATTATCTTGGCATCAAGCATGCTATAGGCTGCGCTTCCGGAACAGATGCACTTGTGCTTGCTCTTAAAGCACTGGAAATAGGATCAGGAGCAGAGGTAATAACTACTCCCTTTACCTTTTTCGCAACTGCAAGTTCCATCTGGCGCAATAATGCAAAACCTGTATTTGTTGATATAGATGCTCAGACTTTTAATCTGAATCCCGCCTTAATTGAAAAAGCTATTACACCCCAAACCAAAGCAATAATGCCTGTACATTTGTTTGGGCAACCTTGTGATATGGACGCAATCATGGCTATTGCCCAAAAGCATAATCTCTATGTGATTGAAGACAATGCTCAGGGTATCGGTGCAAAATGGGATGGCAAGATGGCTTGTTCAATAGGAGACATAGGGACTCTTTCCTTCTTCCCGAGTAAGAATCTGGGAGCGATGGGTGATGCAGGGATGTGCATGACCAGTAGTGACGATTTGGCAGCAAAATTAAAACAACTCAGAGTACATGGCGAAAACCCCAAGTATTATCATAAATGGGTTGGCTTAAACAGCCGTCTGGATACTTTGCAGGCAGCAATCTTATCTGTTAAATTAGATTATTTGCAAAATTGGTCTGAAGCCCGGAGAAAAAATGCTGAGTATTATTATCAAAATCTGCTGGATGTTCCTCAGATAAAACTACCTTATATTCATCCTAAAGCATGGACTATATATAATCAGTTTACTCTCGTCGCAGAAAACAGGGATGCCCTGATGAAGTATCTGGGAGAAAAAGAGATAGGCTGTGCTGTTTATTATCCGCTTCCATTGCATCTGCAAGAGTGTTTTGCAAAGTTAGGCGGTAAAAAAGGTGACTTCCCAGTCTCAGAAACAATGGCAGATAAAGTGCTATCTATTCCTGTTTATTCTGAGCTTAGCATTGAGCAGCAAGATTATGTTATTGAAAGCATCAGGGCTTTTTATCAATAGGAGTCAGCAGATAATATGAAGATTATCGTTTGTATCAAACAAGTTCCAAATACTACAGAAATTAAAATTGACCCGGTGACCAATACTTTAGTCAGAGAAGGTGTGGAAAGTATACTCAATCCTTTTGACACTTACGCTATTGAAGAAGCTGTGAAACTAAAAGAGCAACATGGTGGAACTGTCGTTGCTATCAGCATGGGTCCGCCACAGGTGGAGAGTGCGCTCAGAGAAGCAGTATCACTGGGTGTGGATGAGATAATTCTGCTTTCTGACCGTAAATTTGCCGGTGCAGACACCTGGGCAACGAGTTACACTCTTTCTGCTGCTATAAAGAAACTCGGCGAGTATAATCTGATCATTACGGGGCAACAAGCTATTGATGGTGACACTGCTCAGGTCGGTCCTGGAATTGCAGCTCATTTGAAGATTCCTCAGACCTGCTTTGTCCGCAAGATTGAAAGTCTGGATTGTAAAAAAATGACAGTTCAACGTTTAATGGAAGATGGAAACGATAAAGTCGAGATGAATATGCCTGCCCTTATTAGTGTTGTCAAAGAGATTAATACTCCAAGACTACCATCATTACGTGGAAAGATGAAATCAAAGTCAGTTGAATTGAAAGTATGGAACTGTATTGACCTTGGTCTGGACGAAAAGCTGGTAGGGCTAAATGGCTCTCCCACTCAGGTGATGCATATATTTACTCCCAGGCACGATAAACTTACAGAGAAGTTTGAGGGTGATCCTGAGCAGGCAGTTGAAAAGATTATCCAAACCCTGAATAATCTGACTAAGTAGAGCTATGCTAGCATATCCTCAGTTTAGTCCGGACATCGTAAGATTCAGTTTACTGGGAATGCCATTGCAAATTCGCTGGTATGGATTGCTATATGTAATCGGCTTCCTGATTGGATTTATCTTTTATCGCATCAATCTAAAATTTAGAAATGTTACTCTTCCCAGAGACCAATATGAGGGGTTGATATTCTCGATTATGCTGGGTGTAATATTGGGTGGTAGATTGGGATACGTAATATTCTATAACCTCATCTTTTATCTGCAACATCCATTGGAGATTTTTGCGGTATGGGAAGGCGGCATGTCTTTTCATGGTGGGGCGATAGGTGTAATCATTGCCGGTGCAATCTATCTTAAACGCAATAAGCTCAATTTCTGGCAGTTATCCGATCCGGCCATGCCTTTAGTAGCCATCGGTCTTGGCTTGGGTAGACTTGGTAACTTTATTAATGGTGAGCTTTATGGCAGAGTTACTTCTGTCCCTTGGGCTATGGTATTTCCGGAATCAGACGGACAACCGAGACATCCTACTCAGCTTTATGAACTCTTTTTGGAAGGAATTGTTCTTACTCTGATATGCCAATATGTATATCGTAAAACTAAAATAGAAGGTATGGGTTTCTGGGCTTTTATCGGGACTTATGGTATCTTTCGTATATTTATTGAGTTTTTCCGGGAACCAGATAACATAGACCTGTACAAGCACGGACTCTTCTTTGGGTTCATTACTATGGGGATGGTATTGAGTTTTCTTATGATACTTTCGGCAGTCGCCGGTATTATCTACTTATATAAAAAGAACAAAACAGTTCATCCGGAGTAAGCAATGCGCAGACTCCTGCTTCTTTTCATTATCATGCTTTTGGGCATGAACTCGCTGCTTTATTCCAAGCAAAGCTCCTCCAAACAGTTGCAAAAGAACATCTCTATCTGGGAGCAATTCCACTGGGAAGGTATAATTCAGGTTCAGTCCTCCGCTTTTGCCATGCGGAAGTATTTTGTTTTAAGTAAAAACAAAGAAGCAATGCGTCTGGACATTCTGGATAGCGGAATTATAGGATTAACTGCGCAACCGCTGGTTTCTCTCTATATTAAGGACTCAATTATCCTAAATGCACCTTCTGTTAAACAACTAGAAGGTATTGACCCCAACTGGTTTTTCCCGAAGAATGCTATCGGACGATTGGTGCACTTCTCTGATTCTCTTCTATCAAAGCAAGAAGAGATACTATCAAGCCATAAATTTAAATCAGGTAAAACAATATTCCAATACGACAAGAAGTACCGCCTGTCACTCATAAAAAACACTGATATAGGTTTTGAAGCAAAAGTGTTATACAATAGAAATAACCAGCCGACTACAATTTCTATTACATATGCAGGTGAACCATTGACGGAATTGCAAATCACTGACCGTGAATATAATAGCATTGAAATAGTACCATTGGAGCAGATTCAGAATAAGTCTGATGTTAACAGCCCAACACCTGATAATCCTGATAGATTGGAGTAAAGATGATTAAACGCTATACCAGGGCAGAAATGGAACGCATCTGGACGTCTGACAACCGGTATGAATGCTGGTTGGAAGTTGAACTGGCTGCTTGCCGTGCTATGAATGAATTAGGCATCATACCCCAGGAAGATTTAGAACAAATTCTGGAAAAGGCTGACTTTGATGCTGACCGGATAGAGGAGATTGAGTTAACTACTAAACACGATGTGATAGCTTTTCTGACCAATGTCGCTGAATATGTAGGTCCGTCATCACGTTGGATTCATTACGGTATGACTTCTTCAGATGTATTGGACACAGCTACAGCCCTTCAATTAAAACAATCAGGACTCCTTATCCTCTCCGAACTGCATCGTCTCAGTGAAGTGCTAAAACTAAAGGCAAAAGCTTATCGGCAGACCCTTTGTATGGGACGTTCACATGGTATTCATGCTGAGCCTACTTCATTCGGGCTGAAGTTTGCCCTGTGGTATGATGAAACACAGCGTAATATCGAACGGTTGCTAGACGCAATTGAAACTATCAGCGTGGGGCAGCTATCAGGAGCAGTCGGCAATTATGCTCATTTGGACCCTCAGGTAGAAGTCATAGCCTGTAAGTATATGGAGCTTAAACCAGTCAATGTTTCCACTCAAGTGATACAGCGAGACCGTCACGCCTTTTTTCTTTCAATCCTGGCGATTATTGCTTCCACGATAGAAAAGATAGCTTTGGAAATCCGGCACCTTCAGCGTACAGAAGTCCTGGAGGCTGAAGAGAATTTTTCTTCCGGACAAAAAGGTTCTTCTGCAATGCCACATAAACGCAATCCAATCGTAAGCGAACAGCTTTGCGGTTTGGCAAGAGTTATCCGTAGCAATGCCATGGCAGCTCTGGAAAACAATGCGCTCTGGCATGAAAGAGATATTTCCCATTCTTCTGTAGAACGCATCATTCTACCGGATTCATGCATTTTGATTCATTACATGCTGGGTAAGACAATCGACCTGATGGAAAACCTGCTGGTCTATCCTGAAAATATGCTTCTCAACATTGAGAAAACTAACGGCTTAGTTTTTTCGCAGGCTCTGCTTTTACATCTCACTCAAACCGGCATTAGCCGGGAGATAGCCTATAATCTGGTTCAGCGCAATGCTATGGCTTGCTGGAAAAACGGACAGCCATTTATAGATTTGATACTGAAAGATGAAGACATTACCAAAGTCCTTTCTCAACAGCAAATACTCGATATCTTTAGCTACGAAAGGTATCTGCGTAATGTTGATTTCATTCTGCATAGATGCAGTATAATCTAATTATAAGGAGTTACTCATGAAGAACATCATTATAACTATTTGCTTGCTAGCCCTTCTCATCCTGCCAATGGTATCTTTTGCCCAAAAGGCTGTAGCCGGTGATGCCATTCTTGGTGTTTGGTTTAATGCTGAAAAAGATGCTAAAATTGATGTTTATAAAGTTGGAAACAAATTCTTCGGCAAAGTTATTTGGCTCCAAAATCCACTGGATAAGAATAGAAAGCCCAAAACAGATATCGAAAATCCAGACCCAAAGTTACAAAGCCGCCCCAGACTTGGCTTAATCGTTCTCACTGACCTTGCTTACAAAAGCGGAACAAAGTATGAAAAAGGCAAGATTTACGACCCCAAATCAGGTAAAACCTATTCCTGTCAGGCAGAATTGGAAGGTAATGTCTTGAAGCTGCGTGGTTATATCGGCGTCAGCCTTATCGGCAAAACCAGCGAATGGACAAGAACAAAATAATAGAGAGATTTAGATTATCAGATAAATATACTTTATAAACTTTCTTGTGATTTACCTGTATCTGAATTATCATCTGATGGTTCGACTACCGGGAAAAACAGTTCAACATCTGTTCCGGTTCCCACTTTGGATGTAACTCTTATATAACCATTGTATCTCGTTAACAGTGAATAAACGGTTGGCAGACCCAAGCCTGTTCCGGTTTCCTTGGTGGTATAATATGGGATAAAGAGCTTCGGCAGGTTTTCAGGGCTTATACCTTCTCCATTATCGATGATATGCATCGATATATAATTGCCGTTTTCGAGAGGCAGGCACTCATTTTCTGTGATATGAATCAATTCTGCATTTATCGTTAATTGACCGTATTTGTCTTTTATTGACTGCATGGCATTAATGACGATGTTTGTGATTATCTGATGCACAATGCCATCAGCCATATTGATTAAAGGCAGATTCCTTTCAATATTGTATGTTACATTTGCTCTCGACTTGCTAACAAATAATTCAATTGTATGCTCTATACGATTAATTATATCTGTAGTACCGGTAATCAGCACACCTTGTTTGGCAAATGTAAGTAATTGATTGGTGATATCTTTGCCCTTCATGGTTGATTCCTGAGCTCTGTTAAGCAGCTTGGCAGCTTTACTGTCTTCCGGAATATCATCCATTGCCAGATCGATGTTTCCTGCTACAACAAACAAAAGATTATTAAAATCATGTGCCAGGCCAGCAGATAAATAGCTTACTGCTTCCAGTTTTTGTATGTTAAAATACTCTCTTTCTGTTTTCAATTTGTTTGTAATATCCCTGAAGACCAATACCGTGCCCACGATGATATTGTCATTGGTCTTTATCGGAGCTGCGCTAAGTTCAATCTCGTACCCTATCCCGTTTTTATTCAATAAGGTCAGGTTAGTCTTATAATTGCAAATGTTCTTTTTGGCGATTACCTCTTCAACGGGATTGATTGCGGGTTCGGATGTATCAGTACAAACAATATTAAGGACTTCGGATAGTATAAACCCATTTGCATTAGCGGAATTCCATCCGGTTAATTGCTCAGCAATAGGATTCATGGTCAAAACAATCCCATCCGTATTGGTGGAAATCACTGCATCACCAATACTCTTTAATGTAATAGCCAATCTTTCTTTTTCTTCAGAAAGCAACCGGCTATTACGGGTTTTGAGTATTCCGGTTCCTATAACATTAGTCAGCGTTAACAGCAAATACTTTTCAGATTCAGAAAATTCTTTTTCGGATTCAAAGCCCAGCATCATAAATCCGATTACATTGCTATCATCAACCAGAGGCATACAAATTTGGCTCTTTAGATTCATAGCTTTGCAATTCTGGAATTCGTTTGAATCTGAAACTTTTAACTCAGACCATTGGGGAGCATCTTCAGATTTATTGATGTGGTCACAGATTACATCATTTAGCATTGAATCGTTAATTATAAAAGGTAGTAGGTGACTAAGATGATATGTCAGCCATGGATAATCATCCATTTTAATTTGACGGCAATGTTCCGGGATACTGGCAAATTTATCGGAAGAATACCATTGCAGACGATTGGCAAAGACAGTGCCTCCCGATTCAGTGTAGAAAATCCAGATTAGATTAGCCTTTGTGGTTTTACCTATTTTTTGCAGGTTCTGCTGGATATTCTCTCTCATTGTATTACCATTTGAATGAATAAAAGTAAATGCAATGTCAGATATCAACCTTTCGCTTTCCAGACTGTATTCCAGATCGTTAAATAAACCACTTAACCGACTACTCATAGTATTGAATGCCACAGCAACTTTTCCGAGTTCATGTGGTGCTTCTGTTTTCAAGGATATTTCAAAATCTCCTCTGCTGATTTTGTGAGCTGCAGCGGTTAAATCTATTAAGGGTTCAGAAATGTTCTTATATAAAAGATGAGCTCCCAAAAGTCCTATTATGGCAGAGCCTAAGAATGCAATTAACATTAGCAATAGATTGAATCCGAGCCTGGAAACAATGAATGATAATGGGTATTCGATAACCATATACCACTGTGTTGTTTGTATTGCATTTTTACTTCCGATGACAAATTGTCCGTCAATGCCTTTGTATAGTTTGAACATGTTATGGGTCATAATATAGAAGTAATCGTAAGGTATTTTTAGTTGCTTTTTTAAAAGCAGATCATCAAAGTTGTTTGCCAGTATTCTATTCGTTTCGTCCAGAATGTATGAGTAGCCAAATTTTTCATGTGAAATCACTGCAAAGAGATGTTGCATATAACGTAAATTGACAATTGCTCTGATAACTCCAACTGTTTCATTGCTTTCATTGATTGCCGGTAAGGATATTGCCAACATTGGCTGACCGTCAAGATCAAATACTTTACCAATAAATTCTTCCTTGCGGTTTTTTGCCAGATTATACGCTTCAGTATCTATGGGGATTCTCTGTTCATCAGTCTTAAACTGATACAATTCAAAGGTAGTGGTATTTTGTGTCGCAAACATAGTAATGCTGTGGATAGCTCCATTGTTTTTAAGCAGAGCTTTGCCCATCAATACTTGCTCACCATAGGTCAAATTTGTGTTATTGAACAAGGTGGAATAGAATCGAAGGTTATCCATCAATTCATTCATCCAATTGTCAACATCTTGTGAAGTCGTATGAATCCTGAGATTCTGACTATCCTGAACTTGTATTATGAATGAATTCCAAAAGAATAATCCAACCAGGCATCCTGTTAAAGCAATACTAAAGATGGTAATGGCAATAACACCAACATACAATTGCCTCATAAGTGGTAATGAAAGGAACTTGCGAAACAATTTCATATCAATTTACCATGCCCGGAAATTCTCCTCTTTGAGCAACCAATTCCCGGTAAATACCTTCAAAAACCCCTTCCTGTTTGGTATCCAATACACCCCTGAGAATTGCCAGACTGGAGATGTTATCTGTCATGCCAAATCTATATGCCCGTCCCTGCCATTTTCCAATCATTGCCTGTTCTGTTCCAAAAGACAAGAGCTTATGCATATCAATGACAACTGAGGTTAATACTGCTTTGGGGGCAAGCTTGTACTGGTCATCCAAATAACCGATTGTAAATATTCGGTTTTCCGCTGCCCATTTATGAACCAATACTCCGGACTGATTGCAGTTTACATAAATAACATCAACGTTTTGCTTCTTGAATGCTTCAGTACATTTAAGCGCTAAGTTGTCTGTATCATTATTGTCCAGGATTACATTGTACATCTCTATCTGGGGGTTAACACGTTTTGCACCTGATATAAAGGCGTCCACTTCTTCCTTGGTTGTCATTTGGTTATCATCAACCAGAGACCCGATTTTTCCGCTTTTACTTTTTAGTGCAGCTACTGATCCTGCTAAATAAAAATAACTCGTTTGATAAGATAAAGAACCAAAATTGCGAAAATTACCGGAATACCTGCCTACAACAGCAAATTTTACATACGGATATTTGAGGGCTGCCTGTGTCAAAGGCGAAGTTAATTGTTCACCCATTCCAACAACAAAATCGATTTTCTTGTTTACTGCTTCTGCTACAATTTGCTTAACTTGAGTAGGTTCAACATTTTCCATGCAAATAATATTTACTTTTAATTCTTTTCCTATTTTTTGCATGGCATCACTTGCTCTTTTATCAAGGCTCTGTTCAACAGTAGGTCCTGGTAATAATAGTAGTACACTAAATGGATACTTAAATGAGGAATCATCTGTGGATGACTTGCTGCAACCGATTAATATGACTAAGCACACCAAGACTGCTGCTAATTTCTTCATTGGTTCCAATCCTTTTATAATATGACAATTCTTTTTTTTTTCAACAATCTTAACGGAGCAGTCTCCATTTTTTATACTAAAGATAATAGCGATTTTTAGTCAAGAAGAATAATGAACCATCTGGTCTTCTACTCACTTTTTTACTTCCGGCAGATTGAATTCTTTGACACGGAAATAGAGAAGTATATGAGAATCGTCAATTATCCTTCTCTCATCTTAAATTGTGTTTGGTAGCTGTTGGGTAGACGTGCTTAGTGCTTTCACTAAGCAACAAGCAAGAAGATACTCATATACAAGCACTTAGGGTTTCTTGTGGTTTTATGGGAAGTTTCCTCAACGAGCTATTTGAATGTAGTTCTGCTTTTGGAGGCTATTTTTATCTTTCCATTATTCATTGTTCATTTCTTAAGCGATCTTTTGGAGATTAAAGGGAGATGCTAGGGTCATCTAAGGCTCCGACCCTTAGATGACCCTAGCATCTCTGTTCAATCTCAGTTGGATCTATTAAAGTATAAGAGAGGAATAAGCAAATTCTGTTCAAATTTTGTTGTCCATTCTAAAGTCACCTATTTTATCTACGAATTTTTTAAGCATTTGATCCGGTATCACGTAATTCTCTTCATAGGATAAAGTAGAACCACAGGGTTGTGCTACAAGATTCAGAAAGTTGCCATTAGCATGCTCGGCAGCTTTTAAGCCCAATTTATAACCAATTTGTTGCTCATAATGAGTCATATTGCTAATGCTGGGATTTAAAACGAGCAGCTTGATTTTGTTCTCAGCAATTTTATCACAGACATGCAGAAGTTGCTGGCAGATGGGTTCATCCAGTGGGTCTTTATGCTCTCCGGTGATAGGTTCGGGGAAACAATCAGAAAGAAGCACAATGGCATTGGACATACCTGTGACCTGAAATCTGCTGTGTTCAAGTGTCTGCATGGCAAGTTTTATACCTTCTGCCAAAGGTGTTGCCCCGGTGGGAGCAAGTGTATTGATTGTACCGATAACATGCCTGATATTGGTAGTGGGATAGTGCATAATCTGCGCACGGTCATCATTGAAGATAATCAATCCCAGTTTATCTTTAGAAGCGCTGGCCTGAGCTGTTAACATGGAAATAATCTTAGCCATGAATTTGAGAATCCACTTCACAGAATTGCTAATATCCAGCACCAACATGATATTGAAATTCTGTTTTTGCTGATAGACGGGATAACGGAAATGACGGTTTTTGATATGGATATGAAAAGGGTTCCGGTCAAAAGAGCCATCCAGAATTGCAGCTTTAACCGTCTGATAGATATGCGGTTTACTGTTTAAATCCTGACTTTGTGTCCACGAGACGATTGGCAATCCGGCTGAACTATCAGAACTGCCATGTTTGTAGGAGGTTATTTTTTTACGTTTGAAGGATATCTTTTTGAACTCATTCTCCTTGAGTTCCACATCAAATTTCGAAGCTGGCTCTTGTTTGTGATTAGTAACGCCTTTGATTATTGATTTTAATGAGTTACCTTCGACTAATCTGAGCTTCACAAAGTTCTTGGCAATTCTAATCACATTTCTCAGACTTATGGGGTCACTGAAGAGTGTACCAAATTCTATGATTTTTAAATCAGGATGAGATAACAAAAAGAATATTCCCTGCAGAATTTCTAACGTCTCAGGCTGCTTTTCATAATCATGCCAGACTTTTTCATTCCTTTTAAGCAGGATTAGCTCTAACTCAGTTAATTCTTTTCCCTGAACCTGCTTGAGTATCAATTTGACCAGACTACGTCTGTCGATGTAGTCCTCGTTTGCCCCGTCACCAAAAAATAAATTTAGGTTAGCGAGGCTTTCTCTGATTTTTTTGATGGAGAAACAAAGCCTCCCTTTAACAATGAGATGTTCTCTGGATTATACTCCAGAGAGAAGGTCTGGTCAGTTTCACTTTCTTCTTTTACATCGTTAAACCAATTTTCGATATCAGACCAGGTAACGGGTTTCTTGAGTCCGCCTTCCCGGGTCCGATGGAGGAGAGTAAGTTTCATAGCCATTTTAATGTGCTTAATTTCGACTTGCTGCTTCAATTCAAAAGCAGCATATGTTCTTGCCGTTTTAACAATGACAATCTCTGAACGGTGTCCATCTATGGCAAATTGAATACAGAACTGAAGAATCTTGTGCACAAGTTCCCGGGAGATTGTGGTTTCAGGGAACAGCTTCCTGGCTTGCAGGATGGAGTTTTTCATTAAATCATTGATTTCTCGAAAACCTTCAGCAAAACCTGTTGGGTTCTCTTCATAGGCAAAATTACGCCGGATAATCTCTTCTCTATCTTCCATATTGTTAACAGTGAAGATTGTTACTGATAGAGGGAAACGGTCAAGAATCTGTGGTCTGAGCTCACCTTCTTCACCATTCATCGTTCCAATCAGGAGAAATTTACCGGGATGAGTGACGGAAAAACCTTCACGCTCAACAATATTAACTCCGCTTGCTACCACATCAAGCAAACTGTCAGTAATGTGGTCAGGGATTAAATTTACTTCATCAATATAAAGAATTTGCCTGTGTGCTTTGGCAATGAGACCCGGCACAAAAGCTTTTTCAGCAGTTTTGAGCAGTTTCTCAATATCAATCTTGCCAAATAAGTTCTCTTCCGAGATATTCATGGGCAGATTCACTACTTCAATTTCCTTTTCGATGATATCATGAGTCTGTTGTTCTTTGCACCATGAGCACCAACTATCGGGTTCATCCGGAGAACAATTATAACTACAGGACGAGTGTACTTTGATCATAGGAGTTATTTGCGGTAAACCATAGACGGCAGTGCTTTTGCCGGTGCCTTTGGTACCACGAATCAATACTCCCCCAATCTGAGGATTGATGAGATTTAGAATCAGTGCCAGACTAAGTTCTTCCTGACCCATGATTGCCATGAATGGAAAACGCGGTTTAGACATAAATACTCCAACTATGATAATTAATATTCATGAGGAAATTGCTATACCCAAAATTGTCAATATATTTGCATTCTGACTTACAAAATGTTTTATATATACATAGTAAAATTTCAATTATCTATCCTGTCATTATTCGTTGCCCCACGTTCATTGTTAAGGTTATTCATTGTTGCCTCCTCTTTCCCAATATGGAATAAACAACTATTCCTGAAAAGAACCTCTTGGGTTCCTCTTGGGGTTAGCCCAGGAAGTTCCCAACAGGTTCTCAACAGGTTCCGTCTTTGAACTCATATTTTGAAAGAGGAGGCTCTCTCTTGGATCTATTAAGCAGGATAAAGGAATAAGAGATGAACAAACATGACGAGGTAACAATAACAAAGCAAATCGAATGATGGATATAAATTACTTGACAAGATATTTTAATCCGATTATTTGTATTATTGTAAGTAATAATTATCCGGAGTGTTATGTTTGAACGACAGATAGTCTCAACAATAATAAGCAAGGTGGAAACGCCTGAAGTGCTTTTAATTACAGGTGCAAGACAGACAGGCAAGACTACAGCCTTGAAGCAAATCCATGATAAACTCAAGAAAGCCGGTAAAGATGTATATTACCTGACTCTGGAAGACCCGGAATATCTCAGGCTATTGAATGAACATCCTGACCGTATCTGGCAGATTATTCATCCCAACAATAAAGAGCGCCAGATAGTTTTGATTGATGAGATTCAGTATCTGGCTAATCCGTCTCACTTTCTTAAATACCATTATGATGTTAATCTTGATAAACTGAAATTGATTGTTACCGGTTCTTCTGCTTTTTATCTTGATAAGCAATTCAATGATTCTTTAGCCGGCAGAAAAAGAATCTTCCATTTGCCTACCCTGGGGTTAAAAGAGTTTCTGGTGTTTAAAGACCGTTCTGATTTGGCTAAAGCTCTTGATTTTCTAAATCCTGAAGAGCCGGACCTGCAAAAGCTTACAATTCAGCAAAGCCGGGAGATAATCAATCTATCAAACGAATACTTGATTTATGGTGGATATCCGGCAGTTGTACTGGCTCCCACGCTTGCAGACAAACAGGAAATCCTTTATGATTTGTTTACTTCATACCTGAAACGAGACTTTCTGGAAAGCGGTATCACTCAAACCGATAAAGCCTATCATCTGTTGAAACTACTGGCTTGGCAAATTGGCAGTGAACTGAATAAAAACAAGCTGGCAACGGAAATCGGCATTGCCAAATCTGTTTTGGAGAATATGCTAAATACCTTCCAAACCACGTTTCACTTAACCCTGATCAGACCTTTCTATAACGGACATCCCAAAGAGTTACGTAAAATGCCCAAAGTTTATCTGATGGATTTGGGTTTACGTAATGCCATTCTCAAGAACTATAATCCTCTCCCCGATAGAGACGATGTCGGCAAGCTCTATGAGAACTATATCTATCGCTACTTGGCAGATACATTTCCCCAATCCGAGATAAACTATTGGCGCACCCAATCCGGACAGGAAGTTGACTTTATCCTGGACGGCAAAAGAGCTTATGAAGTGAAATGGAATGGTAAACAAATCATGGAAAGTAAATATCAGAAGTTTAGAGAAAACTACCCGGTTGTAAATCTCAAATATGTTACAAGACTACACTATATAGACCGAAATATTTTGTTATAGTTGGTGTTTATGCAAATCAGGGAATGGACTCCCTGATTAGCTAATATTTAGGTGGTTAGAATTACGACAACTAACGATAACTAAAACTCTATTTATTGTCACATGAAGGGAATTTCCTTGCCCAAATTCTCATACTCAATTTCTTTTCTCATAATGGAAAAATCTAAGAAATCTCAGCAGTATGAACCAGGTATTCACACACCCATAAAGTATTTGAAGGGGATTGGAGAGGCACGCTCACGCTGGCTGGCAAAGCTGGGAGTTACTACTGTAATGGATTTGATGGAGCTGTTTCCGCGGGCATATATTCAAAGAGCGATGAATACTCCCATGTCTCTGTTTCAAGTAGGGCAGCAAGTGGCTTTCACGGCTCAGATTTGCTGGGTTGATAAACGCATGACCAAGAAAAATCAGCCTCAGATTAATATCGGTATCTCTGATGGCAAAAGCGCTATGGTCTGCACCTGGTTCAAGTTTTATCCCGGACTGGAGGAGACACTCAAGCCGGGGGGTACAGCCTGGTTTAGTGGCACTGTCAGTGAGTATCAAAGCATGCATCAGCTCATTCATCCGGATTATGAGATATTGGATGAAGACACAGAATCAGACTTCTGGAAAGAAAGACCTGTTCTACCTGTTTATCCTCTGTCAGGCAATCTCACTCAAAAGGTATTCCGTAATGCTGTTTTGCAGGCTTTTTCCCATTATGCCAATCACGTCGAAGAAAACCTGCCGGATGAAATCATTACCAAACATCACTTCGAACCGCGCAAGTCAGCCTTGCAGATGATGCATTTTACTACTAAACCTGATGCAGTTGAAGCTATCAGACGCCGTTTTATCTATGAGGAATTCTATTACCAACAACTCATGTGGGCAAGGCATAACCGTTTTCACAAAGAAGAAGTGCATGGCATAGCCTTTGAAAACAAGAAACTGTTGACCCGCAAGATGTATGACACCCTGCCTTTCCAGTTGACTTCTGCACAGAAGCGTATTCTGAAAGATATCTTTGCAGATATGACATCGCCTAAGCAGATGAATCGCATGATTCAAGGTGATGTAGGTAGCGGTAAGACCATTGTTACACTCTTTGGGATGTTACTGGCAATAGAAAACGGCTATCAGGCTGTGATAATGGCGCCGACAGAAATCCTGGCGGAACAACATTATCAGAATATATGCAAGCTCCTTGGTAGTAACACAGACACTCCTGTCTGTGAAAAGAACAGTGGCACGGACACTCCTGTCTGTGAAAAGAAAAGTGGCACGGACACTCCTGTCCGTGAAAAGAAAAGTGGCACGGACACTCCTGTCCGTGAAAAGATAGTAACCGGGACAATCTTGTCATTGAAAGAATCAAAGGAAAACAGCATGGATTCCTGCCTGCGCAGGAATGACGGACTGGCGACAGGATTGTCACAGGCACAACCTATTTCTCGGACAAGAGTGTCCGAGCCAAAAGTAATGGATACTGCGACAGGATTGTCACAGCTACAGGATATCAAGGTCTGCCTGCTCAAAGGCGGACAATATAAAGGCAAAAAAGAGATGAAGGAGCAGATTGCTTCAGGTGAAATCAATCTCATTATCGGCACTCATGCACTTTTGCAAGACGATGTACAATATAAAGAACTGGGTTTTATCACTGTGGATGAGCAGCATAGATTCGGGGTGGAGCAGCGTGCCAAACTGGCAAAAAGAGATTCACATCCGGATATGTTATATTTAAGCGCGACTCCAATACCTCGTTCACTAGCCATGACAGTTTATGGTGATCTGGAAGTGAGTGTTCTGGATGAACTCCCGCCTAACCGTAAGCCTGTCAGTACATTTGTCCGCAGTTCTGCCAAACTTGATATAGTGTACACGGAAATACGCAAAGAACTGATCAAAGGTAGACAGGTTTACATTGTTTGCCCCTTGATAGAGGAATCGGAGAAGCTGGATTTGCTTTCAGCAGAGACTCTTTTTAAACACATAAATGACAAGGTTTTCCCTGAATTTACATCTGCTCTGCTGCATGGTAAAATGAAAGCTGCTGACAAAGAAAAAATCATGCACGCCTTTAAGCAGGGAGAAACAAAAGTACTTGTTTCCACTACAGTGATCGAAGTGGGTGTGGACGTACCCAATGCTACTGTGATGCTGATTGAGCATGCTGAACGTTTTGGGCTGGCGCAGTTACATCAGCTCAGAGGCAGAGTAGGCAGAGGAGCAGAACAGTCTTATTGCTTCCTGATCGAACATTTTCCCATATCTTCCATAGGCAGGGAAAGGCTTGCAGCAATGACCGGCACAACAGATGGATTCATTATTGCAGAAAAGGATTTGGAGCTAAGGGGTCCAGGTGAGTTCTTTGGCACAGAGCAAAGTGGGATGCCTCGCTTCCGTTTTGCCAATCTTGTCCGTGACCAGCATATTTTAAAACTTGCGCGTAACGATGCCTTTGAGATGATAGATGATGATTTTGCCTTTACCAAACCTGAACATAAGATGATTAATCTTCACTTTCGCCAAATCTATTCAAAACGTGAATCCATGATGTTATATTAAACTGATTGGAATGGAAATTTCTTATTGACTTATAATGTCCTTTGAATTTCAAAGGAAATAAATCAACAATTAGAGGTAATCAATGAAAAGGTTGGCTTTTATCCTCACCTTTACGCTGCTCTGTGGGTTTTCACTCTTAGCAGCTCTAAGTTTCGACTCTGACTGGTTTCAATCCAAAACTATCATGACATGTTTCAAGATGGAATCAATCGGACGTTTTGATGGCAAAATAGAATTCACAAAAGACGGCGACGTTGTTCGTACTAATATGCAGTCTGTAAATCTGTTGGCAAAAGAATATGGTATTGTTGACCTGAAACAGGCACATGAATACGTAAAAGTTCCCACCTGGAACGAAGAAGGCAGATACCTGCAATGTGTTTACAGAGTGATGCTGGCTGAGGACAAACAAATGGATGCTGCTCTTGCTGCACTTTCCAAAGATCCTAATGTGCTTTATGCAGAATTTGAGACTATAAATAGAAGCTATTTAACACCCAACGACCCAATGATTACCCAACAATATGCTCTGGATATAATGCATGTGTATGAAGCCTGGGATTATGTGACAGGCGATGAAGAAGTTCTCATCGGCATCACAGACTCAGGTGTAAAATGGAATCATCCGGATTTACGTGAAAATATCTGGATAAATCCTCAGGAAGCTCCCGGAATGACTATTAACTGGGATGCAGGTACCTATTCAGGTGCAAACGGTATCGATGATAATAGCCCGACAAACGGTAAAATAGATGACCTGATGGGCTGGGATTTTTTCAATAGTGATAACAATCCTTATCAGAATTTTGAAGCAAATGAACACGGAACCCACGTTGCCGGTTGCGCAGGCGCTTCATTCAATAATTCCGCCGGAGGTTCCGGTACATGCCCGATAGTTTCCATCATTTGTTGTAAAGGTGCTTCCAATACATCTGCATCTTCAGGAATAGCCTTTGGGTATGATATGATAAAGTACTGTGCTGAAAACGGTGCTTCCGTAATTAATGCTTCATGGGGCGGACCGGCTACCAGCTTGAATTATCCAAATCAGGTAGTGAATTATGCCCTGAATCTTGGCGCTTTGTTTGTAACAGCCGCCGGAAATGGTAGTTTAGAACATGGAAATGGTTATATGGATGCTCCTTCGGATGCCACAAACGCTCTCTGTGTTGCAGCAACCAACAGTCTGGACGTAAAGACCGACTTTTCTGATTATGGCTCTACCATTGATGTTTGTGCCCCTGGACAGGGTATCCTTAGTACAATCATTGCAGGAAACGGTTATGCAGCTTTAGATGGTACTTCAATGGCTTCTCCTTTAGTTGCCGGTGTTGCAGCTTTGGTAAAAGCAGTTAATCCTGAGCTTACTCCTCTGCAAATCAGACAAAGATTAATGGACACAGCTGACTGGATTTATGACATTAATCCTACCTATGCTACTCCCCCAATGCTGGGAACCGGAAGAGTTAATGCTTTTACAGCTACCATGTATGATAAAATTCCATATCTGTCTATTGAAGATCAGACACTAACAGAAATTACCGGTGATGGTGATGGTATACCTAATCCCGGTGAACTTGTTCGTCTGAATATTCAGCTTAGTAACCTGATGGACCCCAATACCGGATTAATGTGGACAACGGCTGAAAATGTCTTAGCCACACTTAGTTGTGAAATGCCCGGCGTTAGTGTAGTTGATTCCGAGGCATCTTTTGGAGTCCTTGGTAGTGGCGCTTCCAACTGGAATACTAACGATCCCTTTACATTTCAGACTGTTTCAACCTTACCTTCAACACCAATAACTTTTAAACTTCATCTAACGGCGAATCCTACTTCTGAATATCCTTATACTGCAGATAGATATTTTGATGTTAATCTCTCTCTGATACAACAGGGATGGCCAATAAGTCTGAATGGAGCTTCTCAGTCTTCTGCCTGCCTTATCAATATTGACAGCACTCCTGATAAAGAAACTCTCTTTGGAGATCAGAACGGTAAAATTCATGCAATGAAACCTAACGGTACTGAAATTGAAGGTTTCCCTTATCAGGCAACAGCAGGTATTATCGGTTCATTGGCTATGGCAGATGTTAACGCAGACAACTTTAATGAGATAATTGCCAATGTGAGTCCAAGTTCTATCATTTGTGTCAGCAGAACAGGTCAATTGCTGTGGACTGCTCCTGCCGGAGGTAATCTGGTTGGAAATCCTATTATTGCTAACCTCAATGGAACAGGCAATCCCGAAATTGTTGCCTTTACACAAAGCAGGTATGTTGTTGCTTTAAATAGTGATGGCACGACCTACCCGAATTTTCCTGTCCAGATTGAAGGCGCAATGTTAGCCCCGGGTGTAGTTGCAGACCTTAATGGTGATAATCAATTGGAAATTATCGTTTCTACCCTAACCGGTAAACTTCATGCTTTAAACTCTGCCTCAGGACAAGAAATGGCAAACTTCCCGTTTAATCTGGGTTCGGGTTCCCGCAACCAACCTACTATAGCTAATCTTGATGCTGATGCCCAACCCGAGATATTAATCCCGACATTTTCCAATAGTCAGCTCTTTGCCATCAATCATGATGGAAGTCAGCTTTTCCAAAAGAATATCGGTCAGCAGGTTAAGGGTGGTGCTGTTGTTTCTGATGTAAATAATGACAGTATCCAGGAAATTATACTGGCAGCTTATAATGGTGATTTATACATCATGAACAATGCCGGTGTAAACCTTCCCGGTTTCCCGCTGAATATCGGGCAAACTGTGGAAAGTACTCCTGTTATAGCTAAGTTTGATGGTATTAATTTATCTCAAATAGTCTTTGGCGATACAAACGGCAAGCTGCATTCGTACCGTAGCGACGGAACCGAATCTCCCAATTTCCCTATTACTATCAATGGTAATATCAAGGTTTCTGCAGCTCTCGGCAATCTGGATAATGACAATGACATGGAAATAGTCGTCCCTAATGATGCTTCTTTCTTCGTGATTGATTTGAAAAGAAATGCCACCAGTTATTCATGGCCTCTTTGGATGGGTAATAACAGCCGCAACGGTAATAATTATCAAATTACACCCAATACTGACCATACTATTCCCGTTATAGCTACTGCTTTGACTGGTAATTATCCCAACCCCTTCAATCCCGAAACAACAATCACTTACTCAGTAAAAACACCTTCTCCTGTTATAGTAGATATCTATAATATCAAAGGACAGAAAGTGAAAACCCTGGTCAATGAAACCAAAGCCCAGGGTAATCATACAGTGACATGGAACGGAACCGACAGTAACGGTACTCCAGTATCAGCCGGTGTTTATTTCTACCAAATGAAATCTGATAACTATACTTCTATTAAGAAGATGATATTAATGAAATAAAAGACAGTGTAATATAACAAAAAACGCCGGACATTTTGTCCGGCGTTTTTTTATCAAAAGATTATTCAGATTTGGGACTGCGGGTCATCAAATCTACGATTGCCTGTTTGGGGGATTTACCTTTGAAAAGTACCTCGTAGATTTGGTCTGTGATAGGCATTTCTATCTGTAATTTTTGACTGAGAGCATGTACTGACCTTGTGGTAGCCACGCCCTCTGCAACAGCTTTCATGTTGGCAAGAATATCGGGTAACTTGATTCCTTTGCCGATTTCAAAACCTACGTACCGGTTCCGGCTATGCTGGCTAATGGCTGTTGTAACCAAATCACCAAGACCTGATAAACCGTAAAAGGTCTCAGCCTGTGCTCCCATTACTATTCCCAAACGCTGTATTTCAACTATTCCTCTGGTCAACAGAGCACCTTTAGTATTGTCTCCATAGTTTATTCCATCAATGATGCCGGCAGCAATTGCGATAATATTTTTGACTGCTCCGCCTACCTCCACGCCAACCAAATCATTTGATCTATAGACACGGAAGAAGGCGTTGCTCAAAAGAGCTTGCAGTATTTGCAGCAATTCATCATTTTTGCCAGCGATGACAACAGCAGTTGGAATTTGTCTGGCTACTTCTTCTGCATGAGAAGGTCCGGATAGACAAACGATTTTGTTATGCAGGGAAATGGGGAGTTCATCACATAGAACTTCGGACATACGTTTCATTGTATCTTCTTCTATGCCCTTGGCTACGTTAACGATAGATTTTATATTGGATAGTTCTGCTATGATTGGTGCAGCATTTTTGATTGTTTGTCTTAGAAACTGAGACGGAGTGGCAAAGATAATATGTTCAGTTTCAATATTGAGGATATCTTTGAGTGAATTGGATATTTTTATGTTATCGGGTAAAATTACATCTTTAAGCAAAGCCGGATTGGCATGAGTGGTACGTATAAGCTCTGCATATTCTTTGTTAAATTCCCAGATACTTACATTGTGGTTATTCTCTGTCAGTAATTTCGCAAGCGCTAATCCCCAGGCACCCCCGCCGAGAATGGCAAATTCAGTCTTTTTCACTATTGATAAAATCTTCTAAATCACTAAAATCATCGTCATCATCATCAATATCATCATCCCACATGTCTTCAGAATCACTCACCCAGTCGGGACAAAACAGCAGGTCTTCTTCATAATCCCAACCGTCTACATTAATAATTCCAAAGCGGTCCAGCATATCCTGTTCCCAGAATGAATAATAGACTGTCCCTTCTTTCACCGCCCAGGTTATCACAGGACTTTTATAGCGATGAATTTCAATCTTGCTGTTTTCCACCATGTCGAGAAACTCTCTCAGTTTTATCGGGTCATTTTCCTGACGGAATGTCATGTTTCACTCCTTTTCATAAAGCCTCTGTTATACAAGAATAAGGAATATTAAAACTGATATCTGGCAGAAATCCCATATCTGTTTTCGCTGTATTCCTTATATTTACGGACACTTGAGCTTACAGCATCAACATTGCGAAAGATATGAGAGTAGTCAAGATTAAAATTCCAGTTTTCTCCAAAATAGAATTGTAATGATGCATCTGTATTGTTTATAATGTCAGTTCTTCCGGCATGCCAGCTATCAGAACCCTGAAAATATCTCTGTTCATATCCCAGTTTAAGCTCAGGACGCCAAAGCAATTCCGGGTATTGGGAGTCAACAGGCATTTTCTTCATCAGCAGTCCAAAGCTGTATACATTGCTTTCGTAAGATGCGTCTTCGGAATTGTTAATAATTGAGCCTGAATCTGTCTCATAAACCCGGTAGGCATACTCAGCATCAAGATAAAACGTGGGAAGTGATTGCTGCCAGCCCAAAGACCATGTATCAACAGCGCCGTCAAACTCGGTAAAGTACTTATTGTAGAAATAGTCTTCCCGTTTGAATTCCAGTGACGCTGTGCTTTTTTTAAATGGTTTCAGCTTCAGATTTGCTTTATACTGATTCTTGGCATATTCAAATGCTTGTAGCTGGTTTGTTCCCCCGGTATCAATATAGTCCCGGAGATACACATTGGGATAATATCCATAAAATATGCCAAATTCACCTAATTTTCTGCTAATCTTAAGCCCGGTAGTAACATCAATTTTCTGTTTATCAGGATTTAGAATATTCCTGGCTCCATTGACTTGCAATGATGGTTGTATCTGCCACCAATGCCACTGCATGTCATAAGCTCCGAAAATCTTTGCATTGATAATTACATCATCAGATGCTTTGATAAATTTAAGCTCAGGATTGTCAGTTTCAAATCTGTTTATGTCATATTCAGAAAGCTGAAAAGCATTGTCTGTGTAGGTTGAGCCCAGCTCAACGGATGTTGACATTTGTGCTGTCAAAGGAATAGCCAGCCACATAATAAAAAAAGCGGTTATCATGATAATCGGCTGAAAGGGTTTGGACTTTCTATATGCTGTTCGTCCTGTATTTACCTTTTTAGTATTGATAACCAGTTCTTGTTCGGAATTGACCGGAATAGTGATTTTATCCGGTATGGAATTAAACTCATCTTCAGTATCATGAAGTGCGTCATCGGATGTTTTGAATGCTCCGGGTGTAATTGAATTCATAATTTGCCCTACTTTGTTTTCCTTATTACCGGTTTGGCAATGAATAAATTATCTGTCAAAGCACGGATTTCATACTTTGCAATTTTATCCATAGCCGGGTAATCAATTTTTTTGCCTATTGTCAAATGTGTGATACCTTCCGAGGTATATGTCTTTGTCCTTTTCGTTGACAAAGTGACTTTATTAATCAGTTCTCCATCTCTGTATATGCCAAATACTGCCGGTTTCTTTTCGACCAACTGTGCTCTGACAAACAGTGAAAAAGCCTTGCCCTTATTAATCTGATAGGTGAGAGGTGTATTCTCTTTAAATGTATAGTATTGTTTTTTACTTGTGCTGCTGGACAGGAATATCTGCCCCGCATGTTTTAAAATCTGTAAAGAAGGAACATACTTGTTCTTCTTTTGAATGGTTATTGGTTTAAAAGCGCGGAAATAAACATTTCGGTCATAACAAATGAGTTCCACTTGTTTGACTCCGGGCATAAGAGATATTCTAACAGGCTCGTAAACCTGATAATTTACTGATGCAGAAAAAAGCTTCAAATCATATGTTGTTTTCTTATCATTATATTTAAGCACAAACTGCGGTCTATCGACCTTACTTTTAGCAATTGCTCTGATTTCTATCGCCTGAACATCTTGAACATCCAGAAGCATACCTTTTTCAGGCAAAGAACGGTAATAGAAAACACTGCTCTTTTCCGTTTTAAGCAGGCGTTTTGAGCCGGGATTACCAAACATCATTGTTTTCCAGCGAACGCTTGTTTGTCCCATAAACAGTAAAGATATGGCAAGAGCAAGCAAGGTTAATATTAGTCTGGGTCTATATTTTGTCATTAAGTTCTCCACAATTATAGTTCTTCGTCAGGATCTACCAGATTAGCCATAAATCGTCGGTCATAACGGTCAAAAGTTATTACAGCTATGATAGCTGCCAATAGTAAAAACAGGCATATAGATGTTATCAGAATGTTGTGTATTCTGCTGCTGAAAACTTTTCCTTCACCGGGTTTAGGCATATAATCCGGGGCAATGGGAAGAGCATTATCTTTAGCGAAATCAAGAAAGCGTAAAAAATGCAGGACAGGAACGTTCTTTTTGGCAAAAAGCATCATTACGCCGGGTTGTTCAAAGTCTTTCTCAGCCAGTTTACGGTTCATTCCTTCCCTGACCAGGCGTGCATTCACATTGCTTCCCACATTGGCAAGAGCACCGCCCAGATTGATAAATAGCTTGTAGCGTGCATCCTGCGGCAGCATTTCCTGATAAGCTTTCATTCTGAGGTCGATATTGTCCTGCAAACTATTTCCCGATAACAAAGGAACCTTATTCCTCACCATCGCATCTCTCAGGTATTGAATCCCGCTATCAGAAAGTCCTACTCCCAGGTCATCTCTGCCCCCGAATGAGGCGTATGAAGTAGTAAAATCTATCAGGTTGTGTTTCTTTAAGATACTTTCGTATTCCAGCCAGGTCATGTTTTCCCTGTTTGCCCCATAAGTTGAGGAACTTAAGGCAGTGATAATAACAGGTTTTAACTTAAGGACGGACATTGCAGCATATAAAGCCAGATTAGCGCCGGGATTTGAACCGGTAAGACCTACTGCTACATAATCACCTGGTTTGAGTCCGGCTTTTTCTAAACTTTGCACAAAAGCTGCTGCCAGATTGGGATTAAGAGTGGTTTGTTTTTCAGAAAGCAAACCTCTGGAGGTGGTAACAGGACTTAGCTTGATGCCGATAAGACCTGTCATTAATGGGTCATCAATCGGGTCAAATTTAAAGTCAGCGCTTTTCAAATCATTTCTAATGGTACTTAGATAAGTATTCATCAGTTTTGCAGCTTCAATTTTTTCCTCAAAGAAGTCAGCTCGTATAGATTTGTAGCTATTATCTGCAATTACAAACAGAACTAAGCTCAGAATAAACAAGGCTACCAGGGACTTAACTGATTTTAACGATGGTCGATACATAATCTATACCTCCCCGACAAAGATTACCATGAGGACAAGCCTCACCAAAACTGCTGCAATCGTCATTGTCGATAAGGTCTTCAAAAAGCCCTGACGTTCAAACCAATTGGCAATCAAACCGGGAACTATGTAGCCGATTGACTGCATTTGCAAATCGTATATCGTAACATTATGAAAAATCAGATTGCGGGAAGCCCATCCCAGAATAAAACCTATCAATATGCTCAGAACCATTCGTCTTTTACCAAATAGTAAAGTGAATGAACCAATTATCCTGATTATTAACCACGTTAATAAGCTGACTATCAGTGTTCCCAAAATTTGCAAAGGTTTATCTAAATACAGAGCTATATAGCCTGGTACAACAATACCACCGGCTGATGCACCCAGCATTTCTGAAAAGATGAGGCTTATGATTACACCCAAGCCAACTGCTGCTTCAATCACTCTTCGGCTCCTTACTTTTTTTCAAGATGCAGGCAGGCTTTCTGTGACTGCTGCATCTTATGTTTGAAATGGGCAACGAGTTGGGCGCCATACTTAACTTCGCCGGCAATGTTGCCTATTCCGATAACGTGCGATTCTGTGTCAGTCAATTCCAGTACTTTCTGATATACCACATCTGTCAGAGGCTGCCCCAAAGCTACAATTTTATTCTTGGGGATGCCCTGATGCAGAGCATAACTCTCAATCTTATCAGGAATTTCTCCCGTCAAAAACAGATAAGAAAACTCTAATTCTTTAACCGCATCAACTAATTGCTGTGAACGGAAAAACCGGTCAGAACGGCTATTGATGATGATAATTTTCTCAACACCCTGCAAATGTCCTGTCACCATTTTGATAATTCTGGCTGAGGAATCAGGGTCATTGGCGGCAAACACGTTATAGAAAGTAACAGTTTTATCTTTTAATTCAATTTTATATTTCTTCAAAGCACCCGGGTCAGGACGGCTTTCCTGCATTCCCTTCAGAGCTACGTCTCTAGGCACTCCTGCTTCTGCACAGATTGCCAAAGCAAGCTGCACATTTTCTGCATGCTCAATATAACGGAATTTATCCAGTTCTTCCTGAGTAATATCTGTTGGTCTGATTTTATACAATTTTGTATGACGCTTATCAGCAATTTTTTTAAGGATGCCAAAGTGCTCATTCTCAGCCGTATAGCAAACTCCGTTTTTGGGAATCGTATTGCTCAGACTCATAGTAACGCTCTGTATGGTTGAACCCATCAAATCCAAATGATCAAGCCGGCAATTGGTAATAACCCCAATCGTTGACCGCACAAATTGCCTTTCTGTAATCCACTGAAACACCGGATTGACAGCCATGCATTCCATTATTATTGCATCAGGCTTCAGCTTGGCAGCGGTTCTGAATATATACTTTTGTTCTATAATGTTGGCACCCATCAAACGCACAATAGCTGATTCCCGCCCGTCCGCCAGAATAAACCTTGGTAAAGTTCCGGTGGTTTTTGCCACTGTCTTTAGTTTCCCGGCGCGGAATCCGGCTGCTATCAGACGTGTCAGGCTCGATTTTCCCCTGGTACCATTGACATGAACGCGTATCCTTATAGAGTTTACATTACTCTGGTGGCGAAAATATTCAATCGTCCAGTTTATTATCAGTGCTATGGTTGCCATGATTAATACAATCATTTAATCCCCATGTCCAAAATCATTTAATCCCAATCTAAGAATTTTAGTAATTAAGAAATATACTCGTATTCTTGGCAAGAATTATTTTACATTACTGCTATTCTACTTTTTGCAATATCTATTCCAATGGCATTCTTATGTCTGGAATACTATTTCACAGCGCTTCACTAATGCTTCTTCATTCTGCTCTTATTTCTTATTATTTCTTACCTCTTCATTATTCATCCTGCTTTCATTTATCTTTCAGTGAACTTAGCTTGCCCTTAAGACACCCATATGACACCCACATGACACCCATATGACACCCACATGACACCCATATGAACATAGGGGAATCACTGGAGCAGCACAGGCGCAGCACCCACGGATATTATGCACAATCTAACATCACTTAAAGAAAGATTAATAATGAATGAAAGAGGTATGAAGGAAAAATAACAGAGTTTTGTTCGATATTCTCATTGAAATAAACAGACATGCTATTTGTTATGTTTACTCAACAGCGTAATTATGTGAAATGAGAAGGCATGGTGTTTTGAACTGTTGGCTATAAAGTGATATATCTGTAAGTCCCTACAATCGAGCTTGTTACACAGTAAAAGCATATCAGGAATTGCTCAAGTTTAATTATTACTTTACTATTATTGCAATCAGGTTTTTAGTGGATTTATGAAAAGAATGATATATCTCGTAGTGTTGCTTTTATGTTTTGTGATTGGATTAAATGCACAGGTAAACGGTATTCTGACTCAAAACAATGGAAAGTGGATTTTAAAGACCTGGGGAACCCATCAGGAGAGAGGATATGCGCAAGGATATCTTCTCAGCCAGCCGATTATGCAAATTATTAATACTTATATGTACCAGACAGTTGCAATGAGTGATTCAGCCGTATACAATGATTTGCTAAATTTCTATCTGTCACATTTTGAAGTGGAGACGAAATATCAACAGGAAGCTACCGGGATAATAAATGGACTCGCTGCTTCAGGGACAAATATCTATCTTGCCGGGTTGCAGAGAAACATTAACAGTGCGGATATTTTAACAGCTAACTGTCTGGTTGACTTATATTTCTACCAAAGCCAGATAACAGGAAGCAGTAATCTTGAACTTAACTGTGCATCTATATCAAGCTGGGGAAGTTCTACGCAAGCTGATGCTTTTTTACAGGGCAATGTTGTCATAACCAGATTTATGGACTGGAATCAGGACGGGTCATTGATTGCTAACCCACTTCTGATGGTTTCTCATCCCACAGAAGCCGGTGAACAGGATTGGATTTCTTTTACATATCCGGGGATGATTGGCGCATTATCAGCCATTAGCGCATCAGGGAAAGCAGCTTTTTTAAATACAGGCAACATCCACGATACCAATAACTTGAACGGATTACATCCGATTTTACTCAGCATTAGAAACGGTATTGAAGCTCAGGATTATAACAATGATGGTGCAGATAACATCACTGATATATATCAGGCAATCGATGATCAGCTTTCTTTATCGGGAACGCTTGTACATGCTGTTTCCGAAAACCCGGTTACGATGACCGGAATCATTGAAGCCAATAATAATCTTGGAACCGTGATGCGTACCTCAGCTCAGAATGACAACCTCCCGCCGGGAACACATCTGGTAGCTACCAATCATTTCAGACTGTTAAATCCTCCTGTCTGCTGCACCAGATATGGCAACATAGTAGATTCTCTTACTACCAATCCTGTAATATCTGCAAAGAGACAACTGAGCCTGTTAATCGGGGCTGCCGGACTGCAAAACAATATGATGTCTATGCAGTATGAACCTTCAAGCGGAAGATTGCTCTGGTCAACTGCTACTCTTTCTCAGCCTGCCTTTCAAAATGAAATGAGTATATTAAACAGAACTGAATTGTTTTCATTACCAAATTCCAATCAAGATGAAACATCTGCACTCCAACCCATAGGGCTGAATGTGTATCCCAATCCTGCTCAGCTTAATTCTACAGTTAAGATTAGTAGCAAGACCAGAATAGTTGCTTCTTTGGAAGTATACAATCTCAAAGGACAGAAGATAGCCATTATTCACTCAGAAAAAGGTGAGTTTAAATTGATAACGCATACTGCCGGCAATGAAGAATTCAGTGCAGGGATATATTTACTTATGACAAAAGGCATCAATGGACAGAGGATGGTATCTAAACTATTGTTGCTAAACTAAAAGAATCAGTGTTTCTCCAATTTCATCCCGGATTTACTATTCGATAAATCTGATGGATTCTTTTCCAGAGATTCTTTTACGAAGATTACTATTTTATCTAAATCAAGAGGCTTAGGCAAGCATAGCACATTATCAGGAAGAGGGTTGTTTACATACAAATTTTTACAAGCTTCATCAGCCAGAATTAACCAAAAGATATGGGGAAAGTCCAGAAATGATTTCTGTAAACTATTAATGAGAGACGCCTTAGCTTGATTTTTCAAGGATATATTTGCTATTGCCAGTTTGATTTCTTTAATTTCAAGTTTATTCTGCATGCTTTTCCAGTTTTCAGCGACAGCAAGCTTGTAGCCCCGGCTCTCTAAGAAATTCAGCAAGATCTTATCATCCAAATCGTCACCCAGCAGATAAGCGATGTTTATGGGCATATGCTCATTGTTAGAGTGTTCGACAGCATCTTGTTCCGTGATTTGTGATTGTTCGTTATAATCAACGCTATCTTCCAGAATTGGCAGTTCAACTGTAAAAGCAATAGAAGTGCCTTGTCCCGGCTCACTTTCGACTGTGATTTCACCATTCATAATCTCGACAAGCTGTTTGGATATTGCCAATCCGAGACCAGTGCCTTTGAGTTTCTGGGAAATAGAACCGGCTTGATAGAAAGGCTCAAAGATGTTTTTAACCTGCTCAGGAGTCATTCCTATCCCTGTGTCAGAAACCATAAACTGGATAATTTTTTTATTAACTCTTTCTACAGCAACCCTGATTACTCCACGATCAGTAAACTTGATTGAATTGTGAAGCAGATTGACGATAATCTGCTTTAAGCGAGTCTCATCTCCCTGAATAATCCTGGGCAGTTTTGAATCCAGAGATAGTTCCAAAGTAAGCTTTTTTTCTTTGAGCTCATAATTGACAATGTTGATAGCAGCCTGCACACAAGATGTAAGACCGATTGGATTACTGCGTAGCAGAGTTTTACCTGCTTCAATTCGTGAAATATCCAGAATATTATTTATCAGATTTAAAAGCAGCCTTCCTGATACTCTGATGGCATCGACATATTCTTTCTGGTCATCGGTAAGAGAAGTAGACTCCATTAAATTAATCATGCCGATTACACCGTTTAAAGGTGTCCTGATTTCATGGCTCATCGAGCTCAGGAAGCTAGTCTTGGCATCAATGGATTTCCTGAGAGCCAATTCAACTTTATGTCTTTTTAATGCACTTCCAATGCTGTCTGCAATGGATAGCATTACAGTATGTTCCAGTTCATCGTCTATAGTATCTTCTCTTTGAGTTTGCAGAGAAATGATGAATCCCCAATATCTCTCGTCACAAAAAATCGGACACAAATGCAGTATTCCCGGATTGGGTATTCTGGACATCGTAATCAATGATATGGGAAAGTCATAGGATTCACCATTAACAATCTGACCGCTTTCCAGGTTGGTTTCCCAGTTGGTTTGTAGTGATTTGTGTATTTGTGAAAACATATTGATGGGCATGGCAGTATCTGTCGAAACAGCATTTACCCATGATGCGACAATTTCATAACTGTTGGAAGATGATTTGAGAATTGAAACCTGGCTTTTATTGAGGTTTATCGCATACTGTTCCAATACGTCAGGTAATGTGCTGTCCAGGTCTGGATTTGCCAAAAGATTGTGTATTGCCTGAGAAAGAAAGTTTAAAACCTTATTGTGCTGCCCCAGAGATATTCTTGACTGCATAGGAGTTGTGACATCTTCTGCAAAGACATTAAGCATTGCCTTGCCGTCCTGTTCTGGCAAGATGTAGTTAATAATAGCATTAACCCAATACTCTTTTCCTGTTAAGGAAACATTCAGAAACTCTCCCTGCCAGGAAATCTGTCGGTTCAGGCAGATTCGAATTCGGTTTATCAGTTCATCGTTCTTGCCAAAACCCAAATCGTCGTGTATGTTTAACCCATCTATGTTGCTAATGGATAAACCAAGTAGATTAGCGAAAACAGGATTAACATAATCTATCTGACCTTCCGGCTGAATGCTCATTACTCCTATGGGTGCAGCTTCATTTACAGAATTACTGTATTGAAGTCTGCGCACGTAATGTTTTTGTAAGCGGCTGAGGGTGATATATATCAAAAAAAGTAATATCAGTAAAATAATGGCTTGCAGACTTGCACTGAGGAGAATGCTCTGTAAAGTTTTTTTCAGATAGTTAAAGTCATAGTCAGCACCTGCAATATAATACTGTCCATTCGGAGAGTATTCCGGATAAAACACGGAATAAAAAGTTCCCCATCTGTCTTGAACTTTTGCATAAACAGTCTTATGCGACTTGAAAGCTCTTGCCAGAGCAGGAGGAGCTTCTGTGTATTCAAGCCAGTAAGATTCGTAAATATTGTCTTTGATTTCTTTTCGGGTTTGGCTGGAAGCAATAAAAAAGAATTTACCGTTCATTTCTTTCAGAGCATACAGATATTCAAATTGTCCTTCCCAGGATGCCTGGCTCAGAGTAATGATGTTCTTTCTATGTTCGGTATTGGAGATTGAATTCATGTCGATAGCTCTGTCAAAGTAATCACCGGGCAGGATGTACTTAACCATTGCAGCACCTGTACGCAGCCTGGTGCGAATGATATCGTCCCATTTTGAGCTTTCATCATAATAGCGGAAAATCGTAAATAGTATAACAACGACTAAATATGCTATTACAAAATAACCGAATAAAGTTCGCTTTTGTCTGCTCTTTTTCAACTCTACCCTTTGTTAATCTTCATAGTTATTAATATTGCCGGCATTCTTCTATCGCCAAATAAAGACTTTGGCTTAATTCCACCTGAAACTCATTATTTACTTTTCCTGTCCATTCGTCCATAAAAATCTTCTTAAATTCGACTGCCAGACAAAGCACTTGCTCAGGGAAAGTCTGATGCAACCACCTGGAAAGCCAACCTCCGGTAAATTTTACATCAATTCTGCAATCCAGAGTATGTCCCATAACAACTTTATTGTTTAATTCTGAACAAACTTTATCTACCCACGGATAGTACTTTTTCGGCATATTGTTTCTTCCCAGAATAATATCCGGATTATCCAGCTGAGAATCAAAAGCCTCGTCTGGACCCTTCCTCCGGTGGTTGTATGAATGCAAATCCAAAACTATCAGGAAGTTGTTTTTAGCTAATAATCTTTGGATAGTGAAAGTCAGGAGCGAATACCATTGACCATAATCATGTCCAAGCTCTGTAACCAATTCTTCTGAAAGTCTGGTAGTCCTTACCGGTAACCCCCAACAGTCTTCCGGGTTTAAGTAGATAGCTTTTTCCCGGGTGCGGTTTAAATCAACTGTAAATCTACTGGTGTTAACGATTATTTTGTTAGGATATGGTTCAGCAAAAACCTCTGTATAAGGGTCTTCTTCCCTCAATCTGTCCGCTTCACTGATTCCGCAAACTCTCAGCAATTCCGGATGCATATCATGTCCGTTATGAATAGCTAATGCTAATAGCGGGGTTTGCTCATCCAATAGTTCAACAAAGCTATTTATCACTATATATTCCAGCCGTCAATCTTATCGATACAAAGATTTAGCAGTCTGATGTAGTCATTAAACAGGTTATTTACTAAATTAGCGGATGGAGCCTTCTTCTGACCAGCCAGATACCTGAATACTTTAAGGTCAGAGTGTAAGATTTCTTCCAGATTATCAAGGATTTTATCTGTTTGACCGGGTGGGGTGATTCCATTCAGAAAGCAAAAACCTTTGAAAACAGGAAGTAATGCCCGGAATGACTCCAATAATACCCCAAACAAGTTGTGATTATGCCGTTTATACTGAATAGTAGCCAATCTGGTCAAAAGCCATTTACTCCTGAGCTCTCTTTCTACTTGCAAGCGTACATCGTTTTTATCAAACTGAAGGTCTGCAATCACATCTTCTATAAAATAGAGATTTGTATAGTCACTCTGGATATCCAAAAACTCAAGCGGGTAACTATCCAGAGAGTTTTGGATAAATTGTTTACTGACTATCAGAGGCACTGTAAGTTTGAGCTTTTCAATGATTCTTGTCAGTGGATGAAAGGTATTGAGAAAGCTATCCGGTTCTTCCTCAAATACCAGTAACCACCTGTTTCGGCTATAAGCTGCTATCTGAACCACATTCGGGAACAACTCCCTTGTCTGGGAAGCAACCAGTTGCCAATTTGTCTGTTTCATATTGACTCCTTTGGAAAAGTCGTAGTCATTTACGAACCGTATTTTTCCATATAAACTATGGCACATTGTCTTGCCATATTTCTGATACGTCCGATATAAGCAGCTCTCTCTGTTACACTGATAACGCCTCTGGCGTCTAACAGATTAAAAGAGTGCGAGCATTTGAGCAATTCATCATACGCAGGATAGACCAGCTTTTGGTTTATCAGGTCTTTGCATTCTTGTTCATCTTTTTGAAATTTATCAAAGAGCATCGTTGTATTGGCTCCTTCAAAATTGTAGTGCGAATATTCCACTTCCTTATTGAAGAAAAGTTCTTCATATTTGGTCGTGTCATTCCATTGTAGCTGACGGTAATCATCTACATTCTGGATATACATGGCAAGACGTTCCAGACCATAAGTAAGTTCAACGCTGATGGGAAAAACATCAACGCTTCCCACTTGCTGGAAATAGGTGAACTGACTGATTTCCATGCCGTCCAGCCAAACTTCCCAGCCCAGTCCCCAGGCTCCTAAAGTAGGTGATTCCCAATCGTCTTCCACAAAGCGGACATCATGCTTTTCAATTTCAACCCCGATGGCAATCAGACTATTCAGATACAGGTTTTGAATATCGTCAGGAGAAGGCTTGATGATTACCTGAAACTGATAATAATGCTGCAAACGGTTAGGATTTTCACCATACCGTCCGTCTTTGGGACGGCGGCAGGCTTGAGGATAAGCAACGGACACAGGATTCTTGCCCAAAGCTCCGAAAAAGGTAGCGGGATGAAATGTTCCGGCTCCCATTTCCACATCATAGGGCTGCACAAGATTGCAACCTTGTTTTGCCCAATACTGTTGCAATGTAAGGATAATATTTTGAAAGGTCATTTATCGCTCCGTTTAGCTTGATTGAGGATTTGTATAATGCTGGTAATTTTCTTTTTCATATCTGTCAAATCGTTTAGCAGCTTTTTCTTTTCAGTTGCTGATAAATGGGTTGTTTCTGCTGCCGGGGGAGAAGCAAACAGGTCAATTTCTATCTGGTCCGGTGCTTTCCTTTCCTGTTTCAGCTTTTGGCGTGCTCCGTCGATAGTGAATTTTTGATTATAGAGCATATCCTTGATTTTCTTGAGTAATTCAATATGCTCTTCTGTAAACTGACGGTTACGGCCATGGTCTTTGCGTGGTTTTAATTGAGTAAACTCAGTCTCCCAAAAGCGGATGACATAAGGCTTTAGCTCCAGTAGATTGCTTACTTCACCGATAGTATAATAGAACTTCTTCATAGTTGTCCTCTTGGTTTGAGGATTGTTGTATTTCTTTTAAATAATGCATACAATAAAAGCACGAAAGTCAATAAGCAGACTATGCGCATCCAACCGTACAGCCAATAATAAAGAGGAATCTTTGTGCTGCGGTATACAGGGCTTTTCAAAAGCGTGATATCAAAGAGCTTTGTCTTAGTTATTATTCTGCCCAGCGGGTCCACTGCTATGGAGATGCCTGTATTGGCACTTCTGTAAATCTGAATGCGGTTTTCCACTGCCCGAAACTTAGTCAGCATAGCATGAATCCAGGGTCCTGAAGACCTGCCATACCAGGCGTCATTAGTAATATTAACCAAAAAATCTATCTTCTCCGGTTTGCCCTGTTTACCTTCTCCCAGATTGCGGAAAGCCATCTTTCTGTTCAACTCGGAAAAAGCAATTTCGAAACAGATTTGAGGAGCGTAGGTTACATGTCCGCTTTGGTAGTAACGGCATTTGGTCCCATATTCCCAGTTCGCCTGCCCAAACTGCAGCTTCCACAAAAAGGGAAGATATCTGAGTAGCGGTATTCTCTCGCCAACCGGGACAAGAATCATCTTGTAATATGGTTCCTCGTAATGCTTAAATGGTCTGAATAGAGTAGCTGCATTGTAATAATATGCTCCACCGGGATAATCGGCAGGAGCAGGCAAGACATCAGGAAAACCTGTGAATATTTCAATTCTGTTGTCATCACAGAGGTCTTGTACCAATGGCAGATGCTCTGTATCTCTCAACAGGTAGATAGGCATAGCAGCTTCAGGCCAGATAAGTAGTTGTACGGAATCTTTGGCTGCTTTTATAGTCAAATCCTGATATCTGGTATATAGCTCATCAAAATGCTGAGATTCCCACTTCTCTTCCTGTGGAATACTCGGCTGCATAATGGCAATATGCTCTTCTGTTTTACTCAGTTGAATAGTCTTCATACACCAGATACCATAGCCAATCCATAAAACGAGAATAACGGCAATCCCTGCCAGATATTGTCTTTTCTTGTGCATGGCCAGATAAATAAAGACATTGATAAGTAGCAGGAATAATGATAATAGTGTTACTCCACCGATATCGGCAGCCTGGATAAGCACTGTGTAATCTGCCAGAGCATAGCCCAGATTCATCCAGGGAAAGCGGAATTCTCCAAAGTTTTCCAGATACTCCAAACACAGGAATATCAGAATAAAGCCGATATACCTCAGCCCTGGAAGCTTATGCCAGATAAACCGGATAAGCTGGAAAGTAACAAAGTAATAAATGGAATAGAGTAAGATAATGCCGATAAACCCACCGGAGGTGACGCCCCACATCCAGTGCATCCAGATTACAAAACTGATAGCGCTAAAGATAAAGGCATCCCTGTATAGCTCAAATCCCTTCTTTCTGCCGCTGTCAAAATAGTATAGTAACGGTATCAGACTGACGAATCCCAACCATCCGCAATAGACAGGCAGGCGTGATACACCGAGCATCACAGCGCTAAGGACTACTAATACTATTCCCGGTGTTTTTTTCATACTCAGTTACCCTGATATGCAGGTAGAATATGCGTAATGCTATCATCTCTGACCAGAAGTATGCTCTGAGCTGTAGCACATAGTTTTACTTCTGCATCCGGCTTGCCAAAGGGTATCAGTAAATCACTGCCCAGCAGCTTTACAGCACCATCCACATAGCAATATTGATTTTGAAACCGGTCAACCACAATCTGTGAAGGCAATTCCTTTAAAAACAAACCCATCCCGGTAAATAACACTGTCTTATCTTTATTTTCAGAAACCACCGCTACCATGTCCCGGCTGGCAGTTATCCCTGAAACACTTTCTACCTGAAATCTGCCGAAAGTGAACATTGTCTTCCCATCAAAAGAAGATATTCTTTGCAATTCTTTGGTAGCATTATCATAAATAATCAAGTCGCTTTCAGGAGTTGAACAAAACCGTGAAGGTTGATTAAAGGAAGATATATCGATATCCGCCACCCATTTACCATCGGGACTGAATTTACGTATTAGCCTGGCAAATTCATCCAGAGCCAGTAAGTTCCCATCCGGGTCAATGGCTATGTCGCTCAGTTTCTGAAAGCTGGATTTATCAAGTCCCAGGCCTCCTATCTGATTAATCTGCTTTTGATTACGGTACAGGTATATATTGGGTCTGCCCAGTTCTGTGATATAGTAGGTTGCTGTGCTTTGGTCAAACAGGCATTTATCTGCTTTAAAGGGAAGCACCAGATTATCTGTAATCTGCAATTTAACCGGAATTATTGTCCTGCCTGTATCAATGCCTGCGCAGCCGGATAATATCATAAGCAAGATACAAAATGATATCAGGATTGAAATGAATCTTATCATGATAAAATCTGTAACAGACGAAGTCGTCCCTGCGGAGGCAGGGATCCAGTTCCATAGAAAGCGTAACGTAGTGGAGCGATAAGATGCAGCCAACCTTTTACTTGTAACCCGTAACTTATAATTCATAATTATTGTGTTGTCAGGATGCGAATATCCTTCAATTTGCCTTGTATTGTGGTTTTATTGCCAAACCTGTTATATTCCAAAGTGTAAGCAATGTCTATCAGGGTATTTTTCTTTAATAATGTGAGAAAATCACCCATATTATACCCGATTAAATCAAGGTAAACTCCATTCTTGATGACCTTGAGCTTCAGATGATTGCGTCCCACATTATAGGGATAGCTGGATACATTGACTCCCTTGGTCAAAAATACAGGATGATGATTATCAGGTCCAAAAGGTGCAAATCTTTCCATCCATTCCATCAGAGAATCATTGGCATCATAGAGCTCTATTTCATGGTCAATCTTCAGCGGTGGTTTTATCTGCTCCAATTTAAGATTGTCTGCAATATAGCGGCTCAATTCATTTTCAAATCTATCAATATATTCCTGATAGATAGTCAGTCCCACTGCATATTTATGTCCGCCAAAACTATGCAGATTGTGTTCGGTATATTTCAGCGCTCCAAACAAATCAAAATCAGCCACACTGCGTCCTGAGCCGCAACCAAAGCCATCTTTGAAAGATATCATGATTACGGGACGGTAGTATTTTTCCACCAGCTTGGATGCCACGATGCCTATTACACCCGGATGCCAATCGTCCGAACTGATAATCATACAGGAAGTATTACCCATGTCTTTGTATTTCTTATCGATAATGTCACAGGCTTCGATAAACGTCTTCTGGTCTTCCTGCTGACGCAGTGAATTCTGCCTTTCAATCACTTCTGCCAGTTCCATGCTTTTATCTTCTTCAGTAGAGATGAGCAATTCCACTGCCACAGCAGCGCTGCCCATTCTGCCTGCCGCATTAATGCGCGGAGCAATGCCAAAGACTATATCTGTCGTATCCAGATTCTTTTGATTGAGATTACTGATTTGCGTCAGAGCATTCAAGCCCAAATTCTTTTTATCAATCAGATGCTGCAAGCCAATACTGGCAAAGACCCTGTTCTCATCAGTCAAAGGTACGATATCAGCAATAGTGCCGACCGCGACCAAATCCATGTATTTGAGGATATTTTCATGTGTATCAATTCCCAGATGGTGATAGATTGCCATTAAAAGCTTATAGGCTACACCCACTCCCGCCAGATGCTGAAAGGGATATGTGGAATCTATCAGCTTGGGATTGATGATAGCATATGCCACAGGCAGTTCATCCTTGGGATTGTGATGGTCTGTAATGATGATTTCCATGCCCATTTCATTAATGGCAGCTATTTCTTCAATCGCATTCACTCCGCAGTCCACACTGATAATGAGTTGTGCTCCCGAAGCTTTGAGCTGGTCTAAGCTATTCAGTGAAAGTCCGTATCCATCAATCATCCGGTGCGGAATGTAGAAATCTACCTGCCCGCCGATTCTCTTTAAACCAAGATAAAGCAAAGCAGTAGCAGTCGTGCCATCTACATCATAATCGCCATAAATGGTAATCTGCTCTTTAGTCTCAATCGCCTGCATGATGCGCTGCACAGCTTTATCCATTTCATTAAACAGAAAAGGGTCATGCAGCTTGGATAAAGACGGATAAAAGAACTCGTGGATATCTTCCCTGGTCTTGTAACCCTTTCTAAACAGAAGCTCCGAAATAAGCAAAGGACACTTCAACTCCTGAGAGATTGTCTTTACCTTATCCAGTTCTTCCTTATTGAGCGGAATGGGTGTTTCCCACTGCTTCTCCATCTTCCTGCCTTTATTTATCTAAATTTTATTCACTCGTTTGTCATTCCTGCTTTATCAATAGGTCATCCTGAGCCTGTCGAAGGATAGACACCAACAGCAATTACTACCTTTACATATCTCGCTATCTTTTATAGATATAATTACCCATACTAACGAAAATACTTCCAGTTATTCAATATCTCAGATTTCCTTAATCTTGTAAAGGATAATTTTGTTAAGATGGTAAATCTATCAGATTGGATTAAATCAGATTTGGTAATTGCCCTACTTTATATGGAGTTATGCCTTGACATAGTGGAATGGTGGAATGGTGGAACAGTGGAATGGAATAACAGTATAGTAACCTTAACCATTCTAACCACGGAATACACGAAACACACGGAAAAGTCATTCCCAATCCGAAAGGCGTCATCCTCGACCTGATCGGGGATCCAGTTCCTTTGAAAGCGAAACGCAGTGTAGCGATAAGATACAGCAACCTAATCACTTAATCACCACTGTTCCACCATTTCACCTTTGTTGCAGTGTTTAATGTATTGACAAAAGCTTTCAGAGGTTTACATTGTTATAATGAGGAGAGACAATGAAAAAACTGATATTATCCCTGTGGATTATAGTGATGATAAGCATGCTGGCAGCCGGTTCTGCCGATTCCCTTTTTCTGGCTGCAGACCAGTCATTGCTGATTATGCCGACAGCCTATACAATGCCTAAAGGGCAATCAGCTCTGACTGACTTTGAAATCATTCTTCTGCAATATAGCTATGCAGCTACAGACAGGATTCATCTCACAGCAGCAACAGCATTTCCGATTACGAAGGAGTTGATTAAAACCTTTAGCGTGGGAGGCAAAATCAACTATCTGAAACAGGGAAAACTTCAGTCTGCGGCATGGACTTCATATACAGCGGACGCACAAATCCTCACCCTCGGAAATGTATGCAGTTACGGAAATCCCCAAGGCAGCATACACTGTGCCGGAGCGTTTGTCTATACATTTAAGGAAAAACAAGGCAGTGTTTTAGCTGCGTTAGGCGGAATAAAGAACTTCTCGACTCGTACAGCCGGAATTGCGGAATTAATCTTCTTTGCGGATAATGATATTCATAATGCAAGCGAGATGGTCAATACCAATTATATCAATACTCTCGTCCTCGGCATCAGATTCAAAGGCAACCGCATGAGTTGGGACCTTGGCGCTATTCGTCCCCTTAATGAAGACATGGGAGAACTCCTTGCCCTACCATACCTCAAAGCGACTTTTATGTTCTAACCACGAAAGATATTTTTTCACCACAAAGACACTAAGATACAAAGTAAATTTAACCACAGAATGAACAGAAATACACAGAAAAGGAACTTTAATGCAGAGAAGCAGAGAGTGAGAGTTGCAGAGAGTATCTCCTATTATTCCGGTAGGGCACATCTGAGTCTGGAAAACGATATTATGTAGCCCAGCAATTTATTGCTGGGGATAAATACCAATAACATTATGAGTCCGTAGGACGAAACTATGTAACCCGGTACGTTAGTGCCGGGAACAGACCCCCATGGATATAGAGTCCGTCAGGACGACACAAACACCGAATAAAGTTTTTTTTTCAACGCAAAGGACGCCAAAGACGCTAATACCGCAAAGCGTCATTCCAACCCGAAGGATGTCGTCCCAAATTTAGTTTGGGATCCAGTTCCAAATATAGCGGAATGCAATGTAGCGATACGATGCAGCAACCTAATCACTTAATCACCTAATCACTTCTAACATTGCCAACGAAGTATTATGGGCGCTGATGTTTTCCGGTCACGTAATAGATGAAATAGGAGTCGCTCACATAGCCCATGGTCACGTAGTGGTTTTCATCAAGAGTCCAATAGAAAGCATCCTTGTCGCGGAAGTAATCATCTCCGTGAAGATTTGTAACTTTCTCCAGCATAATCTTATCAGACTTCTCGGTTTGGGGAAAGACATAATATCCCAACCAACTGTCCAGTAACGGGCTGCTATTTTCATAATAAAGCACAATGCGGGAAAGCTGGAGTTCCGAACTGTTACCGGATTTGGGATAATAGACAACCGATACGTTGCTTTGCTTTGTTAAAGCCTTCACTGGACTTCCATTGGGGCTCTGTAATCCCTGCTTTTTTAACTGGGTATTAGTAACTTTGTACTTTTCTCCGAAAGAGAGATTGTACAGCCCGGTAAGGGCGAAGATGCCTACATACAAGGACAATAACAAAATAACAAAACCTGTCTTTTTCACGTTCACTACCTGCCTTTAGAAAGAATGAGAGAATATTTCCCTCTGAAACTCAATGGATTCATCCTTTTCCCCAGCCTGACGAAATGTCAATCAAATCTTTAGTCCGTTATTTAACCACGGAATACACGAAACACACGGAAAAGGGATGTAACCACGAAATACTCAAAACACACAAAAGATGCCTTTCACCACAAAGGCACTAAGACACAAAGTGTCAATCCAACCCGAAGGATGTCGTCCCAAATTTAGTTTGGGATCCAGTTCAATAAATAGCGAAACGCAGTGTAGCGGTAAGATGCAATACCACCATTCCACTGTTTCACTTATTTTTAACGCCAAAGACGCTAAACCCGCAAAGTGTCATTCCAACCCGAAGGATGTCGTCCCAAATTTAGTTTGTGATCCAGTTCCTTAGAAAGCGAAACGCAGTGTAGCGATACGATGCAGCAACGCTGCTTTACCTAATCACCTAATCACTTTATCACTGCGAAGCTAAATTCATAATTAGCAACTCCGCTACTCCACCTCTTCCAGAGGATTTTCATCAACCTCAATCTGTTTTATTTCCTGCACTGTTATACCGGCAATTCCTTTGATTGAACCTATGAAACTACGTGTGTTTAGTAATACCCTATCAAGCTGCTTTTCTCTTTGCTTCCAGATTTTTTACATTGCTTTCTTATCTTGCAGCTTGTAATGCATTCGCTCCTTTGACGCCAACCTGAACATCCTTAATTTCATCTATCTGGTCATACGGAAGATTGGATTGGAAAGGCTTTCCTGAGAAAGATAACTCACTTTAAAATAGTGAATTTGCTTGTGTATTTCTTTCCTGCAGATTCTAAGCAAGCTATATAAATACCTTGTTCGATCATGCTATCAATTCCTTTTCTATAATCGACTGTTATATTGAATAATTGAGATCCATGCGATCGTTCTTTGATATCCAGTTTTGTCATTGTACAGTATTTGATCAATTGTCCTTTGATGTTATATATCTTTAATATGGGGGTTTTTACTATTTTGTCATTAGTTGCAAATTCAAACATTACCTTAGAATTCGTGCTTAAGTTTAATGGATTGGGATATATCAATAAGTCTTGTTTTGCGAAATCATGGATCGACTCATTATTAATTACCGGGTTATCATGTGCAATAGATGCTGTCCTACAACCATATGCATATATGTACGAAAAGTACTTTCCTTGTGTAAAATTTGGAACTCCATAATAATCTTCTCCCCAAGAGATCATAGAGCCATTTGACTTAAGTGCAATAAAATGATTTCCTCCTGTAGCGACATCGACAAAATTATTATTATCTGGTATAACAAGAGGAAAATTAAAAACTACCAAACTTCCGTCATTATGTAATGCAATAGTATAAGTATCTCCAATATCTATATCAGATATATCAGAGTAACCTGTTGGTAAAGCATAAGCCCCTATACGAACCAACGAGCCATCCGATTTTATGGCAACACCTCCACCCCCGCTTTTATCCAATGATACTTTGATGTAGTCATTGCCTGCCGGGGGCTGAATGTTGCATTCTCCAAAAACTACCAGGGTATGATCAGATTTGACTGCTGCTCCCCAACCATATGAAACATCAAAGTCAATATAAGTTCCGTTAGGGATCTGATGATTCCAGTTATATGTTGTTCCCCAAGCTACCAATTGCCCGTCTGATTTTAATGCTGCAGCGAAATATGTTCCAAGAGCAATTTTAACATAACCATTACCTGCAGGTATATTGCATATATCCTCTGTATTGTCACCCCAAGCTGCTAAAACCCCATCAGATTTTAAAGCAATCCCCCTAAAATTTCCTAAAAAACTGTTTATGCACACAGAAACAAAATCATTATCCTGTAAACAATTCAGTTGTCCAGAGTCGCTAATTCCCCAGCAAATTACTGTTCCATCAGACTTTAATGCAACGCTGAATTCAGATCCTGCAGAAATAGCGATAAAATCGTTCCCTGTGGGTACATTACATTGTCCATAATCATTTCTTCCCCAGGCAATCAATGATCCATCAGTCCTTATTGCTATACTGTGAAATCTACCCGCTGCTACAGAAACATAATTATTCCCTGCCGGTACATTGCATTGTCCACAATCATTATTTCCCCAGGCAGCTATACTACCATCAGTGCTGATAGCCAAACAATGCCCGCCTGCAGAAATGTCAACAAAACTACCTGTTGGCGGTGTTTCATATCCATAATAATCTGCTGGCCATTCGATAATATTTCCTCCTGAAGTTAAAGCCAAAGAATATCCAGCATTTGCTGCTATTTTTGTATAAAAATATCCTGTTGGGGCATCACATTGACCAAATTCATCACTTCCCCACCCAACAATTGAACCGTCAGTTTTCAACGCCAGCCCATGAGCATATCCTGCTGCGATTGCAATAAAATCATTTCCTGCAGGCACATTGCATTGACCATATTGATTCCAACCCCAGGCAGCTAAAGAACCATTATTTCTAAGTGCTAATGTCAGATAAGTGCCACAAGCTGTTTTAACAAAATCATGTTCTTCAGGTGGTTCACATGCATTATTATAATTAATTCCCCAGCTAATAAGCGTTCCATCAGATTTTAACGCACAACTATGTACAGATCCGGATGATATTCCTATTATATCGTTACCAACTGGACGGTTGATAATGTCTCCCCATATATATATAGATCCACCTATTGTTTGTGCTGAGATAATTGAAACCTGCAAAGAAAAAAATACTAATAAAAGAATTGCTAACCTGATATTCCCAATATTTATGAACTTATTGCCTGCTTTCATATCACTCTCATTTTCTATTTGATCAGCATTAACTTTCTTATTTCACAATGCAGATTTGTTTTTAATCTATAAAAATACACACCTGCCGCACAATACTTTCCTTTTATATCCCTTCCATCCCATAGAATACAATCTTGTCCTGACCTGATATTTAGAGTTTTGATAAGTTGTCCTTTTGCATTGTAGATTGACACTGTTCCGTTTTCCTTGGAGCGAGTAATGGCTTTAATCGTTATAAACCCGTTATATCTGTAAGGATTAGGGTATGCAGTTGATATCCGATCATTTATTGTATTTGTGTAATCTGAAACTTCTGTGCCAGAGTTTATGACAATTGCTACTGATGCAGTTTCACCCGCTGATATGGCAATAAAATCATAGTTTGGCGAATAAGAATATTGACTGAAATTGTTACTCCCCCATCCGACTAAATCTCTATCCGAGGTTATTGCTAATGTGTAAGTGTTATAACGATTAATATCAGGACCTTCCCATTGTGGTTCATAATAATGATATCCGCTTGCTGCAATCTTCCAGTAATTATTGCCTTCCGGAACTAAGCAGGCATTGTCAAGATTCGATCCCCAGGCTACAAGACTATTTGATTCAGTGATTGCTACACTGTGTAAAGCACCCGCTGCAATAGCTAAACAACTGATCCCCTGAGGCATATTGCATTGACCCTCAGAGTTTCTGCCCCATACCGATACCAAACCATCGCTTCTTAGAGCCAAACTGTGTTCCAAACCTGCAGAAATATCTATATATACTCCATCAATAGGTACATTGCATTGTCCACATGAGTTTTCCCCCCAGGCTACAACCGTACCATTTGATTTGAGAGCAAGATTATGATATCTTCCAGCCGAAATCGCTATAAAATCGTTCCCAGCAGGTACATTACACTGCCCAAAATCATTTTCTCCCCACGCAATTAGTGTGCCGTTATTTTTCAAAGCCAGACAATGAGATCCACCAGCTGATATTTTAATGAAATTATTGCCGGAAGGAGTATTAAGTATGCTTAATCCTTCAGGACCCCATGCAACCAATGAACGGTTGTATCTAAGAGCCAATCCAAATGTACCATAACTCTCACTATAATAATCACTATCATAAAGACCCCCAACTGCCACATCAATGAAATCAGTTCCGGCAGGCAATCCAGCCTGGCAATAATTGATCCTGCCCCAGCCCGATACAGTAAAATCATGTTTGACTGCTAAACTGTATCCTTGTCCAGCCGATATGGATACAAAATCGTTGCCTGAGGGAACATTACACTGTCCATACTGATTATATCCCCATGCTACCAGGCTTCCATCAGAACGCAATGCCACAGAGAAATCACCACCTGCACTAATATCAATAAAGTCACTCCCTTGAGGAGTTAAACATTGCCCGCTAGTATTACTCCCCCAGGCAACTATTGTCCCATTATTCCTTAAAGCCAGAGTGTGATAACTACCTGCTGATATTTTCGCAAAGTTGTTACCAGATGGCACATTACATTCGCCGGATCCGTTGTGTCCCCACCCAACAAGTGAACCATCGCTTTTCAGTGCAACACAAAATACTTCACCAGCAGAAACTGCTGTAAAACTATTTCCTGAAGGAATATTACACTGCTCCCAGTCATTAGTGTAACCCCAGGCAGTAAGACTGCCATCAGATTTCAGCGCTACATAAAATCCATTTCCTGCAGTTATTGATTTATAATTGTTGCCCAAAGGGCAATTTGTGGGTTGAAAGCCTCCATATAAAACAAGAGAACTATCAGCTTTGATTGCCACAAGATATGATGAACTATAAGCATCTATATCAACATAACTATAATTGTTTATCTCTTCTAAATCAAGTGCATTATTACCCCAAACAGATACACAACCATTAGAATCGAGTAAAAAGCTGGAGAATGGTGTAGCGATAACTTTTTCGATATTACCCTCAGGCTCACCACCGCATAAAGAACCACGCATCATTAAGGAACCGCTGACATTCTGTGATATAAGAAAACAAACAAGACAATAAAAAATGGTCACAAGAATTGCATTTCTCATCTTATCTCCAATGAATTAATATTATATATGACCTTGTTTGATGTCAAGAAATTTTCATTCAGCATCTTGGATACCCCCATTTACTTTACGAACCAGATCTAATGTAGGTTCAATATCTCAAGTTCAAAAATCATACTTTATTTATGAGTATGAGGTTTAACTGTTTTTTTAAAAGTTCTATATAGACCAACTCAAAGATCTTTCCTAATCACTTCCTAAATTGCCCAAACTGTCTGGGATATGCTTCAGCCCATTTGATAATGAAGTCCATTTCGGAATAACCCAGGGAAAAGTCGGTGGTTTGGATTTTTTCCTCCCCTTTTTTGAGTTTTGTATATCAAAGCCATACTTTGGAACCAGCAGATTTGACTAGAGCAATAGAATGAAGTAGATGAGAACGCTTTGAATAAGTTGTGATAAATCAATTATCCTCCAAGTTAGAGTTCATTTTCTTCGAGAAAGGCATTGAGAAGGATTAGCGCTTAATTATTGGCTTGATGAATGCTATTGCCTATCATTGCATTGGTGATTTCGGAGGGAGCTATTGTGTCTGCATTTGCTTTGATTTTTTTATTAATTTCTATTCCGTCTTTAACTAGTTTTACATCTAACGAGATATGGGCTGTACATTGATAGGTTAAGTCTGATGTAGCTTCAGTTAAAAGCCCGAGTGTTTGTTTTCCTAAGCCGTCTGTACAAATGTTCTTTACGTAGAAATTATTAAGTTTGACATCGATGGATAAGGAAGATGAATTATCTATTTCCACAAACTTGGTTTGAAGATACTCTGCCAACTACTCCTCAAGGTAGAATTCTCATCACATACATACCTATCGTTACCAGAGTTGTCCGGTTCATTATTTTTTCCATAAACAGGCAAGGCAGTACCTTTGATATTCGAGGTGAAGGAAAGATTTACTTCTCTCTGATCGGAAGTTTTGGCATTCATCAAGACAGATGCATCAATACTGCTGGACATCAGGATGTTCTGTGTGCAACCAACGCATATCAGAAGACAGGCTACTGTTACTATCAATGGTACACTCTTCATGACGGCTCCTTGATTTGTTTTCGTAAATAACACCTTTTCACCATTCAATGTATTTACCAACGCAAAGGACGCTAAAGCAGGGATCCAGTTCCTTAAATAGCGGAACGAAGAGAAGCGGTAAGATGCAGCAATCTCCTTTGCACTTTTCCACAGTATATGTCATTAAAACAGCATGGATTCCCGGTTCCTCGGGAAAGACAATCTACAATAACTTATTGAAAATGTGAAATATATATTAAGGTAAGTATTGTTGTGCTTAATTAATTGTCAAGCAAATTAGGATATAAAGTAAACATCTCTTTAGTATTCAGGATTAGGTGGAATTTGTGATTTAATTTGTAGCGTAGCTTTCCAAAGCTGCGTGAATGGGTTTTTTATATTAAACGTCGGAGGTTGTTATTTTTTGGACAAGTGAGGCACGTATCCTACGGTCATTTATTTCTCATTTATATATTATCTGAGAGTCGGGGTCATCAGGGAGTCATCAGGGAGTCTACAGGGACTTTAGTCCCGGATGATACCTTTCAGAATCCCTGTAAATTCTCTGAGTCAAGCACGAACGATATGACATATCAATGAGTAATGATGTGGAGAAATTAAGCTTTGCGGTCTTTGTATCTTAGTAGCTATGCGTTTTAAAGTTAGATGTCTCGTATACAAACCTGCATAAATGCAGAACTACATACATTTGAAATTGAAAATGGAGAAACAGACCGGAGGTTGGTATTATGTAGCCCAGCAATTTCATTGCTGGGTAGAATGCAAAATACATCTTCGAGTCCGGAAGGACGGCACATCAATCTTATTCGGGATATCAACATTTTTTTTGTGTCGTCCTAAAGGACTCAATATTCTTCTCTTTTATCCCCAGCAATGAATTGCTGGGTTATATAATATCGTCCTTCGGACTCGCAGGGAAGGTTATTTATAATTACACCAAGAATTACCGGGCTTACATTCTCATTCTTCCGGACTATGTGAGCTTTACTAGCCTTTAGCTGATCTTAATGTATATTGCGTTGCTGTATGGACGCTGTTGCCGAGTTCCTTAGTCAGGGGTCTAAGGAAAGTCCGGGGGTCTACCCAGCAGCTATGAGGCACGTAAAAACAAGACAAAAGGCATTCATTGAACAATCAGAAATTGAGTGTAGATTTGTAACAGGCTGGGAGCCTGTGTGTACGTAACACAACCACCCTTGGTTGTCAGTTATTGATGGCATCCTGCCATCAAACATATTGATTAAAAGCATTGTTAGCAACCAGGATGGTTTGTTAGCGGTTCTGGATTCCTGCCTGCGCAGGAATGACGAGATGCTTATGCTACAAGTAATATGCAAGTAATCAGTCTTATCATCATCCAGGTATTAACTTGCTTGATGCTTAATGATTGCAGTAAGCATCACCCGGGTGGACCCCGGGAGGATAGTAAGACTGATTACTTGAAGGATACGTGAAGGATGAATTGCGGGCTTAGCGTCTTTAGCGTTAAATTATAAAAACGTGATTAGGTGCTTAAGTGATTAGGTGATTAAGAAAAACAGCATGTCCTTCGACAAGCTCAGGATGACAACCTGCCTGCGCAGGAATGACGCTTTGCGTCCTTTGCGTTAAAAAAAAGGACAAGCACAAGGCATGTCCCTACTTTTTGGACAGCTTTGGAAAGCTATCCTACGTTTGGTCAAGTGAGGCGCATAACCTACAGCTTGGGACAACTTTGGAAAGCTATCCTACGTTTTTGACACGTGAGGCACGTATCCTACGTTTGGTCAAGCGAGGCGCATAACCTACAGCTTGGGACAGCTTTGGAAAGCTATCCTACGTTTTTGACACGTGAGGCACGTATCCTACGTTTGGTCAAGCGAGGCGCATAACCTACAGCTTGGGACAGCTTTGGAAAGCTATCCTACTTTTTGGACACGTGAGGCACGTATCCTACGGTGTTATTTGGACACGTGAGGCACGTATCCTACGTTTTCCGTGTGTTTCGTGTATTTCGTGGTTAAGATTAAGATTCCCGCATACGCAGGAATGACCTTTGCGGTCTTAGCGGTGAAAAAATGCTTTAATAATTTAGCTGAAAAGGGAATAATTTATGCTTTATAATTCGTTAACGGGAGTTCTTTATTAATTATACCATTTCCCTTATCTGTTGAAGTATTTGGGAGGTATCATGAAAAGACTTTTTCTATCTTTAGTATTACTTCTTGTTTGCCATCTTGCTTTTGCCACCGGTGTTTTAATCAATAGTAATACAACATCATTCCTGCCGGTCAGGCTAACTAGTTGTCATTATGACGTAGATATCCAGAATCAGGTTGCGGCTGTAACTATTGCGGAAACATTTTATAATGCCGGTGTGAATTCTATATCACCCCGTTACTACTTTCCATTACCCCGGGGTGCCAGTGCTACTCAGCTCAGGTGGTTTATCAATGGAGCATGGCATTCGGCATCGATAGCGGCTTCTCCCCAAAATCCTCAAGGCGGACCATCATATATTCCTGATTACTTTGTGGTTTATATCAGTTTGATGCCTCTGGTCTTTGACATTAGTGAGCAGCTTCAACCGGAAGATACACTTATCATGGAAGTTACCTATGCCCAACTTTTACCCTATGCCTTCGGGAATATAAATCTGATTCTGCGCAACGATTATACAGCAATCCAGACGTACCCATTGCAATCTCAACAACTGGATATTACTTTGTCTTCAGACAGAACCATCAATTCCTTCAACCTGAACATGCCTAATGCAACAATTACCAATAACTGGCATACTGCTACGGCACATCTGCAAATGTCAAATGCCATTGCCAATACCAATTACTCTCTGTTATATTCTCTGTCGCAAACCACCATTGGCTTTCAGGCGATGAGCACAATGAGAGACTCAATCCCGGATAATTTTGGTAACGGGTTCTTTTCCTTTATCATAGAGCCCACTTCCGGTGGTATAAGCAGTGAGCTTCCCAATAAAATTACTTTGCTGATAGACCATTCCGGCAGTATGCAATTTGAGAACAAAATAGAGCAGGCAAAAAGCGCCTGCAATTATGTCGTTGACCACTTAGGGGAATTCGACATGTTTAATGTTGTAACCTATGACCATCTTGTAGTAAATCTTTGGGGTAATCTTCATGACAACAACCCAAGTAACCGGCAGGCTGCTCATAACTTTATCAATGGCATTTCCGCAATTGAACTCAATGGCACAAATATCTCCGGGACTCTGCAATTTGCCATAAATCAGTATGTTAATGCTCCTGATACATATAACAACATCATTATCCTGATTACAGACGGACAACCCACTGTGGGAATACTGGATACATATCAATTAGTAAACGCTGTAGACACACAGATAGACCAGACAGAGGCTAACATCAAGCTTTTTGATTTCGGAATCGGCACGGATGTGAATTACCAGTTATTAACCTTGCTGTCTGAGCATAATAACGGAACGGCAATCTTTTTGGGTACAAATGAAATCTATGAAACAATCACCAGCTTTTTCAATATGATAAACCAACCTGCCATGCAAAATATTGATATCACTGTTCAACCTCAAGGCGCTATAACGGAAATCTATCCTTCGCCGACTCCTGACCTGTATAATGAATCCCAATTGATAATTTCGGGTAGATATACCACACCCCAGAATATCCAGATACAGTTATCGGGAGATATCGGCGGTGAGCCTGTAAATTCTCAGTATAATGCCAGTTTGTCAGAAGAAATTGACACTTTATATCAGTTCATTCCCAAGATTTGGGCAAGCAAGAAAATTGACCAACTGCTGATTCAATACTATTCGTTCCCATCAGATTCACAACAGGCAATGCTACTGAAACAGCAAATCATTGAACTGAGCCAATCCTACGGGGTTGTCTGTGTGTTTACCAGTTTTACCGGTCCTGATACACCTGATGAAGATGAAATTGCCGACACACCTGCAGCAGATATTATCCTGCTGGGTAATTATCCCAATCCATTCAATCCCGAAACAAGGATAAGATTCCAGGTTTTTAAAGACATGAAAGCACCTGCCTTTATCCAGATCTACAATATCAAAGGGCAAGTTGTTAAATCTCTGGCAATCCGTATCAACAAAAAAGGTATGTACGAAGTCCTGTGGGACGGGAAAGACAATCAGGGTAAGGTAGTTTCCAGTGGCACTTACTTCTATACAATAACTATCGGAAACTATCTACTTACAGGTAAAATGATATTATTAAAGTAGCATAGCTTTCCAAAGCTATGTGAATGTGTTACTCTTTACCAGAGGAGTATAACATGAGATATGGCATTAGAAGTCTTTTAATATGTGTGTTTCTATCTCAGATAGTAATCTTTTTTGCCGAGACAATTCCGGAAACAAAGAAGAACTTTCAGGGCTATTCCTCCGGACAAAATGCAGTTACATCGGAATCCCGGCTGTTCTATCATGCCGGCAGACCTCTGATAATTCCTCCGGATGATGTATCAATCCACAATATAAACGGCAATATGATACTATCGTGGACAGAGGTGCCAAACGCTGTCAGCTACATTGTTGAAGGGTCAGACAGTACAAATAGCGGTTTCTCCAATATCTCATACCGGGGAAGTTTCACAATGCAGGATAGTACTATGTCATGGTCACAATCTGCGACGCAACCTCACCAGTTTTACCGGGTGAAGTCTCTTCTATCTGAATTTGTTTTAGTACCCGGAGGGACTTTTACAATGGGAGCTACATATTCTACAGAAGGATATTTGCCCGCACCCTTGCATCAGGTAACGCTGTCTCCCTTTTACATAAGTAATTTCGAGGTAACTCAGGCTGAATGGCTGTCTGTGATGGGAACCAATCCTTCATATTTTACCGGCAATCTGAATCTTCCGGTAAACAATATTATATGGTGTAAATGTATAGTATACTGCAATAAGCGAAGCATCGCCGACAGCCTGACTCCATGTTACTTTCTGCCGGGATATGGAACTAATCCGGATAACTGGCCGGAGGGTAACTGTCCAGATACAATCAGTTGCAACTGGGCTGCTAATGGCTACCGTTTACCAACTGAGGCTGAATGGGAATATGCAGCCCGTGGGGCTTCCAATACACCTGATTACTATTATGCCGGTAGCGATAGTATCAATGCAGTTTCCTGGTATAGTATCAATTCTTCAGGCATAGTACATCCGGTTGGAGAAAAGAAACCTAACGCCATTGGATTATTTGATATGAGCGGTAATATGGCTGAATGGTGCTGGGACAATTGGGGAGATTACAATCTTGAACCTCAGATTAATCCCACCGGTCCACCCGTACTAATAGACCACCGTAAAGCTCTGAGAGGCGGAAGCTGGCGCTGGATAGAATTTGACAGCAGAATTGCCAGAAGAGGACCATATTATTCAAATTGGCTCAATACTGTTATCGGACTCAGAGTGGTAGTTAATTCACCTCATTGAGTCTATATTTGTAATCTGTAATCATAAAGGTCTCCGGGATGCTATTACGGGATTATATTATGCCGTCCTGCCGGACTCTGTATGTTTTTTATCTTCTTCCCAGCAATGAATTGCTGGGCTACATAATGTCGTTCTCCGAACTCATGTGTCTTCCTGCCATATGAATATGGCGTTCCATTCTACATTACGTCAGATAATAACGTATCCTTGTTAACAAAACCGCAGGAATGACACCGTTTCACATTTCCACTGTATCACTATTTCATCATTCCACTGAAAAAGACTTTATGGTTACTTTGCTACTTTACTGCTGTTATCCGGTAGAAATATCTATATACGTTACCGGCTGCTCCTATGTCTATATAGCTGGTCTGGGATGGTGTCGTTATATCTATTACATCCGTTGATTCAGGTGGGAAAGTGGGGTCAATCGATCGATAAAGTTTATACCCGGTGGGATTTCCGGTTGCAGCCGTCCAGGTAAGGGTTACATCTCCTGTTTCATTATCAATGGCAATACTCAAATCAGTAGGTGCATCAGGTGGAGTGGGAGTTCCTATCGTAAAGACAGAGTCACTGACGTCACAGATTGATTTCTCAGCATTAACTTCTGCTTTGACCAGACACTGTCCGGAATTAACATTCGGTACAGTCCATACATAGGGCGATGAATTCTTTAACACGTTATCAATATATGTCCAGTTAACACCGTTGTTTGTGGAGTAATAAAGATTAAGCGAGTCTATTATTGTGTTTAGATTATGAGTCCAGGCTATATTGACCGGGCTGCCGGGAGTCAGAACTTCACCGCCATTGGGAGCTGTTATAGTTATTAATGGAAGCGTTGACGGAACGATAGTAAAGAAATTGTCACTGGCATCAGAAAATTCTCCCAAGGTTACCTTGAGTTTTCCCATGGTAGTGGGAGTATCCGGTACAATCCAGGTTGGTAATTCATTCGGTCCCTGATCCCCTAAATCATCTATCAAATGGGCAAAACTCGTTCCACCATCAAAAGAATAGGATATTTGTACCAGATGAGGCTGCTCATCCAAAGTCGCCATGAAATATTGTACATGCTGAATTGAACCTGCCTCCCAAGATTCTCCACCGTTGGGAGACAGTACTCTTACCCCACTGTTCATAATAGAAAAAGCAGCATCACTGACATCATTACTGTAAGGGTCATTCGCAGCACCCAGCTTAATCAGGCAATTATCCGATTGGATATCCGGTACAGTCCATAAGTAGTGAGTTGCGGTCTGTGGTATATTTGTTGCTATTTGTGTCCAGGTAGTTCCGTTATTGGTTGAGTAATATAAATTGAGTACGCTGTGCAATCCAATTAGGTGGTGTGTCCATATAATATCAATCTGGCTGCCGGGAGTGAATATTTCTCCCCCGTTGGGATATGTGACCGTGACAAGAGGTAGTGACGGAGGCAGGATGGTGATATAATTACTACAGGTGCTGCTCCCAAACCTAGGGTCTACTGCTTTTACCATGACTGTTGAACTGGGGGTATTGGGTACAAGCGTAATACCGGTGAAGATTCCCCTGAAAGATATATCAATACCACCTGCAGTATAAGTCCAGGTCAAACCATCGTCAAGTGAATAAAAGATTTCGACAGTGTAAATGTTAGGTTCAGCGGATAGGATTGATACCTGCTGCACTGTTCCGGCTTCCCATTGTTCACCACCACTGGGGGTCAACAGCTTATAGCCGGTATTCCAGATAGAGAAAGGCGCATCGGAGTCATCATACAGGGAAGCGTCTATAGCATCACCTACCCTGATAAAGCATTCGTCGCATTGGACATTGGGTACTGTCCAGAGCAGTTGTGAAACACCTTGTCCAACATTGTCTATCAGTGTAAAACTTGAGCCGCTATTCACAGAGTAGGAAACGGTCGTTCCCATCGCCAGGGCATTGGAAAACTGAATAGTAATCTGCTGACCGGCATAGTATAATTCTCCGCCATCAGGACTGATAACGTGCAAAGGTTTGGGTGCAATGGTAAATGGGCTATCGCTGACATCAATTACAGTGCGGTATGTATTGCTAAGACGGATTTTACAGTTGGAGGAGGGAGTATTGTCCACACACCAGGAACAGGGAGACACGATGGGACTGGTTGATTCTAAGATATTAGTCCAGTTAGTTCCGCCATCGGTGGTTAGCTCAATGCGGCTGACCACTGCGCCGTTATAAGTATTCCAGGTGATATTCCGCCAACTGCTTGCATAGAGAGTTTCACCGCCATTGGGATAGGTGAGAGAAATAAATGGATTATTTGTGATTGTAAAGACGGCATCACTGACATCAAGATAATTCAAGCAACTTTGATTTATCTCAAGTTTTATCAGGCAATTCTCAGATTGGACATTGGGGACTGTCCATAAGTAGTGAGTATCATAAAGTTGTACACTAGTTGAAATTTGTGTCCAGGAAGTTCCGTTATTGGTTGAGTAAGACAGCGCAAGTACTCCGCAGTCTTCGTGAAGCCTATGAGACCAGGTTATATCAACCTGGCTGCCCGGCGTTAATGTTTCACCTCCATTGGGAGCAGTTATGGTTATCAAGGGAAGAGATGGCGGTGTTATAGTAAAGAAATTGTCGCTTGTATCAGATAGTTCTCCCATGGTTATTTTGTACTTCACTGTGGTACAAGGTATGTTGGGAACAAACCAATCCATAGTTTGTATCCCCGGGAGATTCCATATATCACCTCCATAGTTCACCCAATTCACACCATTATCATAAGAATAATATAAATGTATTAGTAGCAGCGTTCGACTTGTATCTGCAAGGAAGTAGCGTAACTGATGTTGAGTTCCAGCTTCCCAGGTTTCTCCTCCATTAGGGGTCAACACTTTGATTCCCGTATTCCAGATAGAGAAGGGTGTATCAGATACATCTTTCAGGGAACCGTCTATCGCACCGGCTACACGTATCAAACACTGGTCGGACTGCACATCAGGAACAGTCCAGAGCAGGAAAGAAGTTCCTTGTGTAGTTGTGGTGATATATGTCCAGCCTGCACCATTATCAGTTGAGTAGGATAAGACTGTTCCCTGTGGCAGGCTATTGGAAAAATTAATTTGAATTTGCTGTCCGGCATAAAAAAGGTCGCCACCATTGGGGTAGGATAGATACAAAGGATTAGGTAAAATGGTAAAGGTGTTAACAGGGTTGTTGTATACAGAACGGTCAGTATTGCTGAGACGGATTTTACAGTTTGAGGAGGGCGTATTGCCCACTGTCCAGGTCCAGGTAGGTGTGAGGGGTGTGGGAGATTCAATCAAAGTAGCCCAGCTTGTCCCACCATTAATGGTAAGTTCAATCCGGTTGACTACTGCTCCGTTGCTGACATTCCAGTTGATATCCTGCGAACTGGTTACATATATGGTCTCACCCCCATTTGGATAGGTGAGAGAAATGGTCGGAGGGGCTGAAATGGTAAAGACATTGTTGCAAATATCAGTTTCCGTACCTCCATAATTTGCAATCCGAATCAGGCATTGATTAGAAGCAATAAACCCGGGTATCGTCCATAAGTAAGGTGATGTTAGCCCAGTGGGGGGAGCACCACCATAATCAATTTCAGTCCAGCTCATGCCATTATCTACAGAATAATCTAAATAGGCAACCGGATCACAAGGAGCAGTCCAGATAATATTATGCTGGGTTCCGGCTGTCCAGTTCTCTCCACCATTGGGCGAGGTTAGTTGCATGCCTGTGATGGTAAAGACATTGTCACTGATATCTGATTCCGTACCGCCATAACTTGCAATCCGAATCAGACATTGAGCGGATGTGCTTATCCACGGTAATGTCCATAAGTAGGGAGAAGATAGAGGATTCAAATCATTAGTTTCCTCAATAATAGTCCAACTCATGCCAATATCAGTAGAATATGCCAGATAACAAACCGGGTCAAAGGGAGCTGTCCAGGTAATATTGTGTTGAGTTCCGGCTGTCCAGTTCTCTCCTCCATCAGGTGAAGTCAGATGCATACCTGTGATGGTAAAGACATTATCGCTGATATCTACTTCAGTACCTCCATAACTTGCAATCCGAATCAGACATTGAATGGAAGTGCTTATTCCCGGTACTGTCCATAAGTAGGGAGAAGATAGAGGGATCAAATCATTAGTCTGCTCAATATTAGTCCAGTTCGAGCCATTATCAGTAGAATAAGCCAGATTACAAACATGGTCACCGGGAGCTGTCCATGTAATATTGTGTTGAGTTCCGGCAGTCCAGTTTTCTCCTCCATCGGGTGAGGTCAGATGCATGCCTGTGATGGTAAAGACATTATCGCTGATATCTGATTCCGAACCTCCGTAATTTGCAATCCGGATCAGACACTGAGTGGATGTGCTTATACTTGGTATCGTCCACGAGTAAGGTGATGTTAGCCCAGTGGGGGGAGCACCACCATAATCAATTTCAGTCCAGCTCACACCATTATCTACAGAATAATCTAAATAGGCAACCGGATCACAAGGAGCAGTCCAGGTAATATTGTGTTGAGTCCCGGCTGTCCAGTTCTCTCCACCATTGGGCGAGGTTAGTTGCATACCTGTGATGGTAAAGACATTATCGCTGATATCTGATTCCGAACCTCCGTAATTTGCAATCCGGATCAGACACTGAGTGGATGTGCTTATACTTGGTATCGTCCACGAGTAAGGTGATGTTAGCCCAGTGGGGGGAGCACCACCATAATCAATTTCAGTCCAGCTCACACCATTATCTACAGAATAATCTAAATAGGCAACCGGATCACAAGGAGCAGTCCAGGTAATATTATGCTGCGTTCCGGCTGTCCAGTTCTCTCCACCATTGGGCGAGGTCAGATGTATGCCTGTAATGGTAAAGACATTATCGCTGATATCTGATTCTGAAACCCCGCAATTTGCAATCAGAATCAGACATTGAGTGGAAGTGCTTATACTTGGTACTGTCCATAAGTAGGGAGAAGATAGAGGGCTCATATCATTACCCTGATCAATATTAATCCAGTTCAAACCATTATCAGTAGAATAAGATAGCACACAAACCGGATCGGCTGCATAAGTCCAGGTGATATAATGCTGCGTTCCGGCAGTCCAGTCTTCTCCACCATTAGGCGAGGTCAGAAACATATGCTGAGGATATTGAAATTCAACACATAATGAATTACTGAGATAGAAATCATTCCAGATTACCTGCAGACCGTCGGTACCGTTATAGTTTTGCATACCTACAGTACAACTGGTCAGGGTGATTCCCATCTGGTTATAATTGAATCTGATTTTCCCATCATTATAGATAATCACCTGGAAGGTATAGGTGGAACTGCCATCATTCCAACGGGTGGAATTTAACCAGGAGATAACTGTCCTGCCGGGCAAGTATTCATACCTGACGTTATTAGAAATCAGGTCATCCCAGAAAGGAGCCAGTATATTGAAGGGCGCTGAAGTATTTGGAAGATAAAGATTATTGTAAGCATTATCGGTATTGTCACTACCCACCGTCAAAAAGCCGTTGGAGCTTACCTTAAATGTAGTGTATGTATTACCATAATAACTAAAGGAAAATCCGATGGAAATAGCATCTGATAAACCGTCATCACTACCGCCGACAAAGGAAACAGGATTACCTGTTAGCGAAATATCTTCCCAATTGTAGGCAGGACCACCGGATTCATTATTATCTTTGTAAGTATAGCCAAAGCTATCAGGTCCGCCTGCTGCTCTGTTTACTCCACCGGATTGTGGGGTTATTGGTTTCAAAGCATAGGGTTTGGATTTTTCAGGATAAAGCAGAGGGTTGTTACTAATTGGGCCAGAAGTAATGACTTTTATCTGGTTGGGAGATGGTAGTTTTTCTTGTAAAGGATTTCCCGCAATCAAACAGCAGCATAAAACTGAAAAGACAATAAAAATGCAAATGGATTTACTCATGATGAGCCTCCCGGCATTAATTTAAATCATTCGATAGTCTGTCTCCATTGATTTGATTTTTATTTGAATGCATTATCAACATCTTAAGTTGTATGTCAAGCAAAATAATGCATTGTATTACAAGAGATTATAGAAGCTTACACAGTGAGTTTTTCCCTCATTATCATCTTTCTTTTTCACTTGTCCGGGGCTTGCTTCCAATTAATAGTTCTTAAAATATAGTTGTTCAACACAATGTAATTCGCACCGGAGCTATAATTTTGTCATATCAGAGGACAAACATGTAGAATGTCACAACAGGAAATGTGTTTTCCATTTGACAAGATAGGCGACAGAAACAATTTGTAACTCACTATGATTGTTATACAGTAACAGTATAACATAATTGTATATAATATTACATAGAGACCAGTATAGGAGAGTAAATGAAAAAGATAGTGTTAATTTTGGCAGTATTGCTTGCTGTGTATGCAGCATTTGCAGTTGATATCACTCTGAAAGACGGGAGAGTATTCAGAGGTGATTTGCTCAGCGCGCAGGAAAACCGTGTGGTTATTCAGGATGAGGGAGTAGTAATCCAAATACCGTCAGAACAGATTAAAACTATATTTGAAGAAGGTCAGGACGCTACTGAAAACATCCTTGCCAGAGCTTCATTGGGACAAGCAACAGACCTGCATTACATTGAAGATGATGATTTCTTTGTCAGTGAAGTAGCTTTGGGAGATAATCCCTTCATGATTGTAAAAACTGCAAAATTGATAAATCCTCCGACTCAAGCCAGTAAGATGCAGGGTCAGTTCATGTTGACAGGAGAAGGAACCCAGATTTGGACAAAGAACTATTTCTCCACAAAAATCGGTAAACTTGCTGCTTTGAAGCCAGGTTCTGTCGTTATTTACTTTGAAAGCAAGGGAGATGATGGCATTATGAGAGGACCACAAACTGATGAAGAAAAACGCACCGGAGTCTGGATTATGGCAAAGGTTGTTGATTTAACCAAAGCTCCTGAAGGCTATATAGTCCTTTCCAATGAAAACAAAGTAGGTCTTGGCAATATCAGAGTTATTACTAAGTAAAATTTCACAAGACCGTTTCATAGATGTGAATTTAACCCCTGCCCGGCAGGGGTTTTTTTATAAGGTTATGCCTGAGTAGTGTCCTCTTGCTTAATTTGATTCTCTGTCAATTGTTTTGGCTTTAAGTAATGCGCCAGCATAAACAGGATTCCACCCAGCAATAATGGCAAAGTAAAAATCAGCAGCCTGTCCCAATAAAGATAAAATTGGAAGAAAACCGTCATCAGTATGCAAAAGACAAAGAAGAAGATACCACCAAAGAAAGGCTTTTTCCAGGTTACAATCAGCGTTATCAGCATCAGGAATGAGGGAATACTATGCATACAGAAACCTGCAATCTTTTGCCATATACTGCCATCCATTTCAAATACATCTAAAGAAAACATCAGCATAAACACTGCGAGTATAATCATTAATGTGCGTGGAATCCAGATAATCCAGTGAAACTTCATCTTGACCGCCTTCAGGATATTTGATACACATTTAAACTGCTGTTGCTATGATGTAAAGTAAAATTTCGGGAATGATATATCAAAGTAGCTTTACAAATGAGAGTAAAGAATATGCTTGTCAAAAGAAGGCATTTTTTGTATAAGACTTTTATTGATTAGCGATAATCGGCACAGGCAAGGGTGCCTGAGTTACAATATATGGCAGGTAAATAAATATGCAGTCATTTGACCAACTTGTGGAGATACTGAACCGTTTGAGGGACCCTGTTACAGGATGTCCCTGGGATTTGAAGCAAACCCCGTTATCCCTGATTCCCAATTTTATTGAAGAGCTTTATGAATGTGTGGAAGCAATAGAAGAAGAGGACTATAATGCTCTGAGCGAAGAGCTGGGTGACCTGATGCTGCACATAGTATTTCAGTGTCAGATTGCAACTGAAGAGCAGAGATTCAATATCGAAAACGTTTTGCACAATATCAACAGCAAACTGGTACGCAGGCATCCGCATGTCTTTGGAGATATAGATTTGACAGATGCAGATTCTGTAAAGATGAATTGGGAACGCATCAAGAAAGCAGAAAAGCAGGAAAGAATATCCGTTTTAGAGGGAATACCCAGAGCATTGCCGGGATTAATCTATGCACAAAGGACACAGGAAAAGGCTGCGTCAGTCGGTTTTGACTGGCAGGACCATAAGCCTGTCATAGATAAGCTGCATGAAGAAATAGCAGAGCTCAATGAAGCTTTGGAACTGGATGATCCTGATAAAATCAGAGAGGAAGTAGGTGACTTGCTTTTTACAATAGTAAATTTATCCCGGAAGTTGCACATTGACTCTGAAACAGTGGTCAAAGAAACTACCCGTAAGTTTACCAGGAGATTTCAATATATAGAAGAACATTACCGAACAAAAGGAGAGGATATTCATGCTGCCAGCCTTGAAGAGCTCGACGCCGTCTGGGAAAAGGCGAAGAACATATAACCGGTACCTTGTATTAAGACTGTATCTGATTCTGGGCAGTTGTTGTCTACTGCTGTTCTTTGGTATATATACACAGGTATTGATTCAGAATGCCAAACGGGACGCTAAGTTTGTTCCACGTTTATTTGCACAATATATTGCCTACACAGATAGTTACCTGAGAGGCGCCGAAAAAAGCACTCAGTTACTCACTGAAGTATTGGTGGAGTACTTACAATCAGCAGGAGAAACAAATTATCAGGAATTGATGTGGAATTATCTGAATACGGAATTCATTGTTAAGATGAAAATCCCGATTATTATCACAGATAACACCAATAAACCTACCAGTTGGTACCATGTAGGAGTTCCGGACAGCATACCCTATGAAGCGCTTGACAGAAAATCCAAAGAAAGTCTGGCCGAAAGGCTGAATGCTATGACTTCCATACCTATCACATATAAAGGTCAGATTCTGGGATATGCACATTTTCAAAAGCCTGTTTCTTTTCAACAATTTATCAAAAAGATAGACTACTCCATTATCGTAACGGACAGGAGCAAGATACCTCTTTACTGGAGAAACATCAATCTGCCAGAAGATAAAGCCTATTCTGAGCTAAGTTCTGCCGAACAGAAGCAAATCAATCAGCGTACATTGAGTATGTATGAGATTCCCATTACCAATGAATCTGATAGTCTGGGATATGCATACTTTGCTACTTCCACATCGCTATCCAGAATCAAATATCTGGTATATCTGGAATTGCTGCTCATGGTCTTTATTGTACTGTTTGGTTTGTATGGTTTGATGCTGCTGAAGCGTACAGAAAAGGATTCACTGTGGGTAGGACTTGCCAAGGAAACAGCACATCAATTCGGTACTCCCATTACGTCGCTGATGGGCTGGGTGGATTATCTGAAATCACATCCTGCCGGATTTAAATCTGAAGAAGAATATGCTCAGTTTATAGAGTGGATGACCGTTGACCTGGATAAACTGAAAACAGTGGCATCTCGCTTTGGAAAAGTAGGTTCTACTGTAAAGCTGATACCTTCAGATTTAAATCTAATCATCTCTGAGGTAATTGATTACTTCAAAGACAGACTTCCGCATCAGAGCTCAAAGATTGAGATAAGCTTTATCAGTAAATTACAGAATGATAAAGTGCCGGTGGACGTAGATTTAATCAAATGGACTCTGGAAAACCTGATTAAAAACTGCATAGATGCCATCGGTAAAAAGGGTGGTAACATCATTATAACAACCTTTGAAAAGAAACCCTGGGTTTATATCCATATCAGGGATGAAGGAAAAGGCATTCCACGCTCTATGTGGAAGAAGATATTCGACCCCGGCACTACCACTAAAAACAGAGGCTGGGGTTTGGGATTGAGCCTTGCCAAAAGAATTATTGTAGAGTATCATTTAGGCAAGATAAAGGTTTTAGAAAGCATACCCGGTGAAGGCGCTACTTTCGAGATAATGCTGCATACCCAACACGATGACTAAGGAAATATTATGAATACTATTATCTCTTCCGGACAGATGAAAGAACTCGACAGCAGAACCATAAACGAATTCGGAATACCATCCCGGGTTCTGATGGAGAATGCCGGCAAAGGATGCGCAGACTTTCTGCGCTCAATGTTTGATGATGAGTTATTACTCAGTGTAAGCATAATTTGCGGAAATGGCAATAATGGCGGGGATGGCTATGTAGTTGCCCGCTGGCTGGATTATTTTGGCTATGATGTAACCATAATCACAGTCGGCGAAGGAAAAAGCAGTCCTGAAACTATTGCGAACAGGGAATTATGTCAGAAGCTGGAAATGGAAATTCTTGATTATAATTCTGATGATAATATTGAGCGGGCTATGCAGGCTCTATATCATTCCGGGGTTATTATAGATGCTATCTATGGAATCGGATTCAAGGGAAACCTGGACCCTGAACTAGCTGACTTGATAAAAATTGTTAATATGATTGAGGTCTTTAAGGTGGCAATCGATATCCCTTCAGGAATCAATGCGGATACCGGTTATACTGAATTGGCTTTCAAAGCAGATTTGACCCTTACGCTGGAATCTCTGAAATATGGACATCTGCTTGGAGAGGGAAGGCTTTATTGCGGTTTGGTGGAGATTCTGCCCATTGGTATTCCGGATATTTACTGGGATGAAGTGGAAGCTGCCGTACTTTTGGATGAATCAGTCGAATTACTACCCGATAGGAATAAATTTTCTCACAAAGGAGATTATGGCAGGATTGCTGTCTTTGCCGGCTCTCAGGGTTTCTCGGGCGCTGCCTTTTTAGCTTCTCTTGCAGCTATAAAAGCAGGTGCAGGCCTGGTAACCATCTTTTGCCATCCTGGACAAATCCGGATTTATGACAATAAACCCTATGAAGTCATGGTGCGGGAAATTCCCTGCTCCAATGACAGAATTGATATAACAGCTTTAGAAACAGCCCTGGATAATTATGATGTTATTCTCTTCGGTCCGGGTTGCTCAGTATCAGACTTTACCTTACAGACCCTTAATTTTATACTTAATAACTGGTATAAACCGGCTGTTATTGATGCCGATGGGCTCAATACTCTGGCTCAACATCCGGAACTGTATGCTCTTCTGGCAGAGAAATCTATCATTTTGACTCCGCATTGGGGAGAATTTTGCCGTTTGGCAGACATCTCAATGGATTTACTGTATCAGGATAGCCTGTTGCAACTCAGACAATTTGTCAATACATACAAGACCAAAGTGCTGCTTAAGAGCGCTACAAGCGTCTATTATGATTCAGAGATTACATATATTAATACCTCAGGAAATGATGGACTGTCTACCGGGGGCAGCGGAGATGTGCTATCCGGACTAATTGCGGGATTTCTTGCTCAAAAGATGAGCCCTGCCAATGCTGCCGGTATGGCTGCATACTATTTAGGCTTGACAGCTGAGCTTTTGGCAGATACTCAAGAAACAATGTCTATCACTCCAACAGAAATTCTTGATAATTTATTTAAGTATGAGGAGTTGGATGATGAGGAAGATGAAGAGTAAAGATGGTCTAATCATCCTGTTTATTATGACAGCATTAATCTTTTCGGGAAGTTTAACCGCGAAGACATTACGAAACAAAGGGAAGGAGAAACCTATGCATAAGCTGGCAAAGCTTAATACGCCTGTTTTCTGGGCAGAAGGACACCCCGGAAGTCTGGATAGAGCACATTGGAATATTAAGGTTACCGGACTTTGCGATAATCCCACTACACTTACCTGGCAGGATTTGCATACTCTGCCCAAATCCGTTGTCTATGGCAGACTGACAAGTGTTACCAGATGGTCTGTAGGTGGAGAATGGGGCGGAGTAAAACTATCGGATGTTTTAGCTTATGTCAAAGCCAGTCCTAAGGTCAAATACATACGTTTCTGGTCCCATGATATGAAGTATGATACTTCCATTCCGATTGAAACTGCTCTCAAAGCAAAGACTCTGCTTGCCTGGGAATTTGACGGAGAGCTTTTAACAGAAGATTATGGCGGACCGGTTCGGGCGTTTGTACCTTATCTTTGGGGATACAAATCTGCCAAGAGTGTTATTAAAATTGAGCTATTGGATAAATACATTCCCGGTTACTGGGAAAAAAGAGGATATACCGATAATGCTGAGATTGAAGCCGGACCTTGCCGTGACATTAATGATAACGGAAAAATCAAGAAGATACCTGATGGTGAAGTAAAGGAATTTGTGAAATAAACTATGATTATTAACGGAAAAGAATATCAAAGTGTCTGGATGCAGGATAACAAAGTTCACATGATAGACCAGACCAAACTGCCTTTTGAATTTGAGATAGTAACCTGCCACACCTGCGATGAAGTGGCAGAAGCAATCCATAATATGACTGTCAGAGGCGCTCCGGCTATCGGAGCTGCTGGTGCTTATGGCATGGCGTTAGCCGCAATGTCAGCAACTGACGGTAACTTCCGTAACCAGTTCCGCAAAGACAGAGATGTGCTCTTAGCTTCCAGACCAACAGCTATTGATTTGAATAACGGTGTACGTTATGTATATGAACAAGCCTTGCAATGGATTCCCGATCTGGCTCATGCGCGGATAGTGGCTTCTCAGTCTGCTCTTGAATTTGCTCAGAAAAGTGCTGAAGATTGCCGTCTGATTGGTGAAGTAGGACAGGAACTGATAGAAGACGGTATGAGAATTCTCACTCATTGCAATGCAGGCGCTCTGGCGACTGTGGATTGGGGTACGGCTCTGTCTGTTATCCGCATGGCACACCGTAAAGGTAAGAAAATATTTGTTTATGTAGATGAAACCCGTCCCAAGCTGCAAGGTTCACGCCTGACAGCCTTTGAACTCAGAGAGGAAGGCATTCCGCATGCAGTTATTGTGGATAGCGCTGCCGGATATTATATGCAGCAGGGAAAAATTGATATCGTCATTACAGGAACAGACCGTGTGTGTCTCAATGGTGATATGGCAAATAAAATCGGAACATATAGCCTGGCTTTACTGGCTAAAGAACACAAAATCTCCTTTTATGTGGCAGCTCCGCAGACTACTTTTGACCTTGCCTGTATGAACGGACGCGATATTCCGATTGAAGAACGTTCTGCAGTAGAAATCACACATCTGAACGGTAACCTGATTGCCAATCCGGGTAGCGATGCGTTTAATCCTGCCTTTGATGTTACTCCTGCCAAGTTTATTACTGCATTTATCACATGCAAAGGCATTTTTAAGCCCAAAGAAGCAGCCCAAAAGATACATCTTTAAGAGAAGGCAGATGTTATGAATGAAAAGCAGATAATCAGCACAATAATAACACATGCTACCATTCTGACTATGGATGCAGAGCATAGAATCATTGAAAACGGCGCCATAGCTATTCAGGGAGACGCAATTATCGCTATTGGTGCTACTGATACCATCCTGCAGAAATATAACTCAGACGAGCTTATAAATGCAGATAATTGCATTGTCATTCCGGGACTCATCAATGCTCATTCACATATTCCCATGACATATTTCAGAGGTGTTGCCGATGACCTGCCTCTGGCAACATGGCTGCAAAAGTATATCTGGCCTTTGGAAAAGAAATTTATCAATCCGTCTTTTGTCTATGATGCTTCTTTGCATGGGGCTGCGGAAATGATTAAAAACGGCATTACTCTGACTCAGGACATGTATTTTCAAGGTAAGAGCATAGCAGATGCTCTGACTAAAGTGGGAATGCGTGGTATGATTGGAGAAGCAATCATCGGCTTTATCCTGGAGCAAAACGGTGGAATTGAGCATTTGGGCACTTTTTCTGTGCAGATGGAAAAAGCATACAAAGACAATCCTTTGATAAACTTTGACCTTTCACCTCATGCGATTTACACCTGTTCCACTTTAATGCTGGAAAAGTGTATCCGTATAGCATTGGATAATGACCTGATGATTCAGATACATCTTTCTGAATCTGAAAATGAAGTAGAAGATTGTATGGATGTTAATGGTAAATTACCGGTTCAGTATTTAAATGAAATTGGTATGCTCAAGACTAAACTGGTTATTGCACATGGCATCTGGGTATCTGAAGAGGAAATGGAACTTCTGGCAGAAAACAATACTTCTGTGGCAATCTGCACAGAGAGCAATCTCAAGCTTGCCAATGGGATAGTGCCTTTGAAAGCTTATTTCAAACACAAGGTCCGTTGCTGCTTTGGCACAGACGGTGTAGCCAGTAATAACAATCTCGACCTTTTGGCAGAAATGGATTTTACTGCCAAGCTGCATAAAACAATAAATCATGACCCGACCTTTCTTCCGGCAGAACAGGTGCTTGCTATGGCTACAGTTGAAGGCGCTAAAGCCCTGCACCGTTTTCATGAACTGGGCTCTCTGGAAACCGGGAAAAAAGCAGATATCGTTATTCTTGATTGCAACACTATTGAAGGGCAGCCCATGCATAATCCATATTCACAGGTCATATATGCTCTGGGTGGCAGAGCTGTCAGAGACGTTGTGATTAACGGCAAAACTGTGTTACGCAATAAAAAACTAAGCAATGTTGATGAGCAGGAAATCATTGCCAAAGCTAAAATGTACACAAACCTTATCAGGAAAGAACTAATATTATGAAATCAATCAAAAACCGCAAAGCTGAGCACGAATACTTCATTGTACAAACTCTGGAAGTAGGAATAGTGCTTACAGGAACAGAGATAAAGTCCGTTCGGGCCGGTAAACTTAATTTCAAGGACAGTTATGCCAAGCTTGAAAATGGTGAGTGCTGGCTGATGAATTTCCATATCAGTCCATGGGAAACAGCTTCTTTCTTTAACCATGAACCGGAACGCAAACGCAAACTACTTTTGAATAAGAGTGAGATAAAAAAACTGAAAGTAAAAGTAGATGAACAAGGCATGACCCTTGTTCCACTGGAAGTATATATTAATGAAATAGGAATTTGTAAATTAAAGCTTGCTCTGGCTAAAGGCAAAAGACAGTATGACAAAAGAGAAACGCTCCAGAATAGAGACATGGAGCGCGAACAGGAAAGAGACCATAAATATAATTAGTGCTTTAAACACATGACTATATCTTGTTTATTGTTATTCTTCCACCAGGATTGATTTGTATACAGGTACTGTTTCAGCATCTATAGCAAGCGAGAAAAGTACACTCTCCCCACCAAATACATTTTGCTTTTCACTTACGAGTATTTTTATACCGGCAGGAACCTGAACTGTAATTATAGCATTACCGGGAAGTACTCCAATCACAGAACCGGGTATATTGTGATTGTCGAAATACTTAGCTTTCTCTGATTTAACTTTGACTATTACCCGCCCCTTAAGTGTTTCAAAATTCCAGTTATTGACTATTTCTGTCTGCAAATCAGGATAAGGTAAACGAAGCTCCACCACGTCAAAAAACGTTTTGCTGATTGTAATCAGCGTTGCTTCCAGACCTTTACGGACTAATAACACTTTCCCATCTACAGGAGATACAAAAGAGTCAGCTTCAGGTGCAGCTATCTTGTTCTTGGTTCTAAACATTACCCTTTCCAAAAGATACCAGCCAAATGCTGCAATACTCATATACAATACTATCTTCAAGGCAAGAAAAATATTTACAACCATAAACAGAACTACTACAATCAGGGGTATTACCTGTCTGCGGAATTGCATGAATTTTATTTTATGTAAAACATCCGGGTCAGAAGTTATAATTTTTGGTTTTAATGTTGTCTCATCCATTTTGCTGTCTCCTTAATTCATGCCTGTAAGCAATTTTGAAAAAATGTATGCTATACATCTCAAATATTACTTAAATAGCAATAATTACACCATTTGCATGATAATTTAATCTATTGATGCTGTCAATGCCTTTGCACAATCTACGCTAGGAGTCTGTGCGAAAATACCAAAAGAAGAGCATTGACGGAGTTCAATTTGCCCCTTATAGCTTTTAGCACACATCTTTGTGTTGGGGCAAATCGGACTTCGGAATGCGTTGTCTGTAAAGGGTTTAGCTGAAGTTCGAAATTCCCTTTTCCAATCTTTCCCTGATGTAACAAACCTCAGGATACAACAAGATGCAGCCAACCTAATCACATAATCGCACTTTAACATTCATCGATATAAGATTAAACCTAAATTGACAAGAATAGAAACGCCGTACCCACGCGGGTCCCACCCGGAGAAAAGCCGGGGAGGCATCCGCGTGGACCGCGCCTTTCTTTTATTGTTTTTCTTGTGTCTGAGGCAGATATATAATTCGAAATTCATAATTAGTTCTTATTCTATTTTTTTACGCAAAGTCGCAATGCCGCAAAGAAGCGAAGCAAATACACAACTCACTCCTTACTTATCCCTTAATAAATCTTACAGATATTGTACTAGTTTCTAAGGGGTATCTAAGGGCTTTCCCCTCAGATACCCCTTACATCTCTCTTTTATATTTATAGGATTGTTTTAGGAATAAAAGAGGGATGTAAAATAGTACCCATATATTGGGTTAATAACATCAGGAGCCGGCTATTTCTAACCGGCTCTTTTTCTTATTGCAAAGATTCCCCGTCAAGCGAGGAATAAAAACTCGTTGATACTTTTGATTTGGACACGTGCGGCACGTATCCTACGAGGCAGGAATGACAAATGGAAGGGGTGGGATTTATCCTGCCCCTTGATCTTTATCGTCATATAGAGTGGAATTAAATTGCAGTAAAACTGAAAGGGCATTGTAATATAAATGGAATTACAGTATAGGTCTGCATATATCTGATTGTGATATTCATGATTCAGGGGTCAGATAAGTAAAAATTCTTGACGAAAATTGCAGAATTTGGGATTTGAGCATACGAGGTGTTCATAGAAATAGGATGTACTCCATAGTTTTTTATCTTTATTATTAAATTCGAATTCTTAACTGTAAAGGAGTATTAAAAAAATGAAGTGGAAGCACATTGTATTTGCAATGCTAAGTCTGATGATAGCATTGCCTGTTCTTGCCATTCCTCCCGTAGTCAATGAAAATGGGAAAAGCCCGTTTGTAGATGTTGTCAAGCAAGTACGGGAAGCCGTAGTTCAAATCAAAGTCGAAGCCAAAATGGTAGCTCAACAGCAGCAAAATCCCTTTGGTGATGACCCCTTCTTTAAGTATTTCTTCAATCAACCCCAGCAGGAACGTCCATATACTGCAATGGGCAGTGGTTTTCTCTTTGAATACAATAAAGAGAATAACGAAGCGCTGATAATAACAAATAATCACGTGGTAGAGAAAGGTAAAGACGGGACAATAACCGTTACTCTGGCAGATAAAGTTACTTATACAGCCACAATCGTAGGTAATGACCCTAATACAGATATTGCTGTTATAAAAATTAAACCAAGTGCAGATGAGAAATTAACCATCGCCAAGCTTGGTGACAGCGGTAATCTGGATATTGGTGACTGGGCAATTGCTATCGGCAATCCTTTTGGAGATGCGGGTCTGGACCGTACAGTAACAGTGGGTGTCATTTCAGCCATAGGCAGAGCAAATTTAAACTTTGGAGAAGGCAGTCCGCAATATCAGGATTATATTCAGACTGATGCAGCCATTAATCCCGGCAATAGCGGTGGTCCACTGATTAATATGAAAGCTGAAGTCATCGGGGTTAATGCAGCCATCACCAGTACAAGCGGTGGCAATATCGGAATCGGCTTTGCCATTCCTATCAATCTTGCCAAACGTGTGGTTGATGATTTGATTTCTTCAGGGAAAGTGGTGCGTGCTTATATGGGGATCACACCTCAGGAAATTACCGGAGATATGCTGGAAAGCCTCAATTTAAAAGAAGTTGCCGGTGTTCTGATTACCAAAGTTGAAAAAGACAGTCCTGCAGATAAATCCGGAATTCAAAAAGGTGATGTTATTGTTGAATTCAATAGTGAAAAAGTACCCAATGTCTCCAAATTCCGCATTGCAGTTGCCACAGCAAAAATTGGTGTGGATACGCCGGTCAAGTTGTTCAGGGATAATAAGGAAATGATGTTTAAAGTTAAACTTGACCCTTATCCTGAAGATATGGCAGCAGCAGGTAAAGAAGTGGATACCAAAAGTTCCATGGCTTCAGGTATCAGTGTGGAAGCCAATGACAGCCAGTTTGCCAAGCGAGCAAACATAACCTCAGACAAAGGTGTTGTCATCAGTAAAATAGATAGCGGAAGTCCAGCTTCCAAAAGCGATCTGGCCGTGGGTGATTTGATTCTGGAAATTGAGAGACAGGAAATCAATAATCCTGCCGATTTCTATAAAGAACTCAACGCTGCAAAAGATAAAATGGATAAATCAGGTAAAAAAGCTATTATGCTCTATGTGCAGGATAGAAACAAAGCCTATAAATACGTTATCATGAAGTTTGAATAAATTATCGCTGACTAGCATTGATAGCCGACTTCAATCTTAAAAAATTGGGGTCGGTTTTTTCTTGACGAGTACAAAGAGGAACGAATCTTTGTGGAAAAAACAGAAGAGGTTAGGCGTGAACGTTCACAATCTGGATAATATCTTTAAACCGAAACGAATTGCTCTACTGGGAATTAGCTCCAATCCACAGAGCGTGGGTGGCAGAATTCTGAGTAATCTGGTTACAGGTGGCTTCACCGGAGTAGTATATCCCGTTAATCCGACTCTGGAAGCAGTAATGGGAATTCAATGCTATCCCGATGTTAATTCACTACCAAACCGGCCCGATTTGGCTGTAATATGTTCTGATCCTGTCGAGGTGCCTAACCTGCTGATGCAGAGCGGAGAAGCCGGGATACTGGGCATAATTATTGTTTCAGCCGGCTTTAAAGAAGCCGGTGAAAAGGGCAGGGAACTGGAGAAACAGGTTGAAGAAATCCGGCAACGTTTTCCGGGAATGCGGATTATGGGACCCAATTGCCTGGGATACATCTCCCCATCGAATAAACTGAATGTGAGTTTTGGTAATGGAATGCCCAAAAAGGGGAACATTGCCTTTGTCTCACAGTCCGGAGCATTGTGTACCTCTGTTTTAGACTGGGCTATTGAGCAAAAGATAGGCTTTTCATATCTGGTTTCCATCGGCAATACGTTAGACGTTGATTTTGGCGATTTAATAGATTATCTGGGAGAAGATGAAGAAACAAAATCAATCATCCTCTATATAGAGTCCATTACTGATGCGCGGCAATTCATGATTGCCAGCCGTGCTTTTGCCCGTTCCAAACCAATCATTGCCTATAAGGCAGGACGTTTTCCTGAATCAGCAGAAGTGGCAGCTTCACACACCGGAGCACTGGCTGCTGCTGACAATGTTTATGATGCAGCTTTCCAAAGAGCAGGCATTGTGCGCATATACGATATCGGTAAGATATTCGATGTAGCTGAATTAATCGGACGCAAGAAAGTTCCCGAAGGACCCAGATTAGCCATTGTCACTAATGCCGGAGGTCCCGGAGTTATGGCAACTGATGCCCTTATTGCGCTAAACGGGGAATTAGCTAAGTTGACAGAGCCGACCATGGAGCAGCTCAATCTAAACCTGCCTCCCTTTTGGTCGCATGCCAATCCTGTTGATGTACTGGGAGATGCCAGACCCAAACGCTACGCCAAGGCAGTTTCTTTTGTCCTGGAAGACCCCAATGTTGATGCAGTCCTGGTAATCCTTACACCGCAGGCTATGACAAATCCCAGCGGAACAGCAAAAGAGATTTGTAAGCTGACTGAAAATACTCAAAAACCGATATTGGCAGCCTGGGTGGGCGGCGGTAGTATGAGAGAAGGCGAGAGCATTCTTTCAGAAGCAGGAATACCGGCATATGATACACCTGAACAAGCGATTGGCGCTTTTATGACTCTGGTGGAATATGGTAAGAATCTGCGAGCTCTCTATGAAACACCCAAAGATATCCCTGTTGAATTTTCATTGGACAGGATAGCGTTCCGGAAGAAATTTGACGATATTATCAAGCAAGGTAATAAGACGCTCTCAGAAGCAACATCTAAGTATCTGCTTGAGTCTTACGGAATACCAACAACATTACCTCAATCAGCTCACACTTCTGAAGAAGCAATCATGCTTGCAGAAAAGATTGGATATCCCGTTGTGCTAAAGATACTCTCACCCCAGATTACACATAAAACTGATGTTGGCGGTGTCGTCCTCAATCTTGCAGATGCAGAAGCAGTGGGCAAAGCATTTAAGCAGATTGTCACAAACGCTACAACTCTGAGACCTGACGCTGATATTGAAGGCGTTACTGTGCAACCCATGATAAACATGGAGAATGGGGTGGAGCTAATCCTTGGTATCAAGCAAGACCCTGTATTCGGAGCTGTATTGATGATTGGAACAGGCGGGATATATGCAGAGCTATTCCGTGACAGAACCCTTGAATTGCCCCCTTTGAACGAAAAGCTGGCCAGGCGCATGCTGGAAAAGCTCAAAATTTATCCTTTGCTCCAGGGATATCGGGGAAAGCCTCCCATTGATATTGATAAATTGCTGGAAGTATTAATCAGATTGTCCTATCTGGCAGCAGATTATCCGGAAATAATTGAGCTTGATATCAATCCTTTATTGGCAACTCCCCAAGGTATCATCGCTCTGGATGGCAGAGTTGTGATTAATCCGGAATTGCCCGAGGCAGAACCGTATCATCATCTGGCTTTACGTCCTTATCCGGAAGAATATGTCAAACATGTTAAGTTAAATGATGGTACCGAGGTTACATTACGCCCGATTAAACCGGAGGACGAAACTCTCTGGCTCGAAATGCTGGGAAATTGTTCACGTGAGACAATATACCAGCGGTTCCGTTATTTCTTTTTCTGGAATTCTCATGAAGTTGCCATCAGGTATTGCTTCATTGATTACAGCAGGGAAATTGCTATTGTGGCAGAGGTTGTTATTAAAGGACAAAAGCAACTGATAGGTGTGGGAAGAATAGTAGCAGACCCTGACCATGAAACAGTGGAATATGCTGTGTTGGTGCCGGAAGCCTGGCAAAATAAAAAGCTTGGAAGCTTACTGACAGACTTTTGCATGGATATCTCTGCGGGGTGGAGATTAAAAAAGGTGGTAGCTCAAACTACGACTGATAATCAACGCATGATAAATGTTTTTAAGAAGCATGGATTTAATATTACCACAGATTTGCACAGTGAAATGGTAGATGTAGAGAAAACCTTATAATATAGAATCTCTACTGCACATATAGCATAACGATATCGTTTACATTGATGCCTGTGAGTTCTCCGGGAATTATTGCATCAATTGCTTTCAAAGCAGTGTAACTATCGTTATTGGCAAGGTATTCTTCAACACTAATGCCCTTTTCCTCAAGAAGTTTTTTGGTATTACAATCGATAATGGCTCCGGCTGCATCAGATATTCCATCGCAACCATCTGTCGCATAGGTAATAATGGCACAATCTTTTAAAACTGAAAGACCTTCAGCAGCAGATAAAGCCAGCTCTGTACTTCTGCCCCCAATCCCGGTACCGGTAACAACTACGGAAGTTTCGCCACCGAAGATGAGCAGGCAGGGAGTTCTAAATGCAGAAAATCCCTTACCTCTTTGCTTATTAATGAAAGTTGCCATGGAGGCAACTTCAGCACCAGCCTTAACTGCCGGTCCAATCATATCTGTAGAAACAATATGAATCCTGTCTGACTGTAAAGTAGGGACGATATCCTGGGCAACCTGCTTTATTGTGTCACAAAAAGTGCGGTTATTGCCAATAATCTTAAATGTGATGGTTTTTTCATTGGGTCTGAATCTTTTTGCAGTAAGGCTATCAAATCGATGAAAGTTACTTCCCAGGGAATCATCAGATTTTTCAGCATCAGGTAAAAACGGATTGGAAGCAATGTATTTAAGTTTATCGCCGGGAACATCTGACATAGCAAAGATATAGAGCATCTTTGGTTTAATATACTGAAACATCTTACCGCCCTTCACTGCGGAGAGTTTTTTGCGCTCATCGTTGATTGCTTCAATATTTGAACCGTTCCTGAGCAGTTCCTGAGTTCTGCTAATAATGTCTTCTAGAGTCAAGCCATCGTTAGGTTTCTCCATCAGAGCAGATCCGCCACCTGACAACAGAATCAGTAGGATGTCATTTTCATTCATTTTTTTCAGATACTCAATTGCTGCATCGGCGGCTTTAATACTGTTTTCGTCGGGTACGGGATGGCCTGATTCAATCACAGTCATCCTGGGTAGTGTCCCATTAGCATAGCCATATCTGGTGATGATTAAACCATCATCAATCCGGATAAACGGATCAGTCTTGGCAAACTCTAATACTGCTTCAGTCATTTGAAAAGCTGCTTTTCCCAGCGCAAATATGTGGATTGATCTATTGATAGGAAAGTTTAGTAACTGAGGATAGAGCAGATTGTGTGGTTGAAAACGTTTCTTTGCTTCACTCAGTACATTAAGAAGAGTTTCTTTTAAGTCCATTGGGTTATCCTGCATTATTGTTTTTGTTCAGCTAAAGTAATAGAAATGTAGCTTGCAACATCAGTTGCATAACTGCCGACTCCAAAACCGGCATCATAGCCAAGTTCGATTGCCAGTTCATGATTAATTCGTGGTCCTCCGCAGATAAAGAGCATTTTATCTCTCAATCCTTCAGATTCAGCCATTTCAATTAATCTCGTCAGATTCTTAATATGTATATTCTTTTGAGTAACAATTTGCGAAACAAGTATAGCATCGGCTTTTTCCAGTCTGGCTCTGTGCAGTAAGTCTTCACATGGCACTTGTGCGCCAAGATTGATTGCATTAAAAAATCTATATCTTTCTAAACCAAAACGATGATTATAGCCTTTCATATTCATTATAGCGTCAATGCCCACAGTGTGAGCATCACTTTCAATGCAAGCTCCAATAACTGTCAAAGGTCTGCCAATTCTGTTTTGTATATACTCATCGGTTTCTTCCATGGTCATTACAGGTGTTTCAACCGTTTTCACGACTATTTTGCTAAAATCCACGCTGGCATTTGTGCTGGCGTAAGCAATAAAATGGGTGAAACCCCCGGTCAGATTTCGCGTTCCGCAAATATCGATATCATCAAAACCAATCTTTTTTAATAATAAACGGGCAGCTTCCTTACCTTTTTCGTCAGGACTAACCGGCAGGGAAAAGGATAGTTGCATTTTGCCATCGTTAAGAGTATCGCCATAGGGCTTGATAAAGGTGTCTTTCATTTTGTTCATATCAATCTGCCATCAATTCCGCTTTCATCTTTTCAAGGAAGGGATTTCTATAGTCTTCTTCTTTAAGGAAGACACCATCAAAGCCTTTACCACCAAGCTCAGGACGTTTTATTTCTGCAAAATCACCCTTTGCCATAGCATTAAAAAGACCCTCAGCCGCAACCTTTTCCAAAAAGAGAGTAGCTTCCTCCAAGACAGAATCAGCTCTTCGATTTATAAAGCCATCAGGGTCGAGATTCAATTCATTGCCTAAATCTTTGATGGTATTAAAGACATAATGAGCATTTTCTATAGCCAATGACCTGTCAGCCAGATGCGGGGTATGAATAGCTTCCGTCATCATGCCAAGGAGTTGAACACCCTGGCCTGTAAGTTGACCGATGAAATTGAACATTGCATCCATCAAATGGGTCTTAAAGACATTACCGGAAGCGAACTTCGTGGGAGGCATGTACTTTACAGGGGAATCGGGAAATAGCTCTTTAGTTAGCAGTGCATGTGCCAGTTCATAAAGAAAACCATTTTCCATTTCGGGGTCAATCTCAAAGGCATGACCAAGTCCCATTTTCTCCTTTGTAACACCGCTTAGCAGGGCAAACTGTTCGTTAATAAGCTGTGAAGCTGTAACTGTATATGCCTTTTCCACAGCATCAGAAGTTGTCAGATAATTATCTTCACCGGTCTGAATTTCGATACCTGCATAAGCATTAATTATTCGTGAAAAGTACTGGTCTAGCAGAGTTCTTCTGGGGTTGATATCTCTAAACAGAATACCATACATTGCATCGTTGAGCATCAGGTCCAGTCGCTCTATAGCTCCCATGGCAGCTATTTCAGGCATGCAGAGTCCTGATGCGTAATTGGTCAGACTGATATATCTTCCCTCTTCTTCACTAACTTCATCCAGAGCTTTGCGCATAATCCGGAAGTTTTCCTGAGTGGCATATGTACCCCCGAAACCAACAGTTGTTGCTCCGTATGGTACATAATCCAAAAGGGATTGGGCAGTGGAACGGATAACGGCAATAATATCCGCACCTTCACGGGCGGCAGCTTTTGCCTGCGTTACATCTTCGTAAATATTGCCGGTTGCGACAATGACGTACATTGCAGGTACTCTTCTGGGTCCTAAACACCGGAATTGCTGTTCACGGTATTCCTTTTGTTTGCTGATATGAGATAGCATATTATTGGCATATTTATCAAGAATTTTGTCTATTTTGTTAGGAGGTTGGATGGGTACTTTTGTTAAATCCAGGTTGCCTTCCGCAATTAGCATGGCAACCTCAAGAGGTGTCTTGCTTTGAGCTACGCATGCATTGGCTATCCACCAGGCTGCACCTTTGCCCAGAGCATTTCTTGCCTTTAAATCATCGACTATAACGTTGGGTAGCGGTTTGCCGTCTTTTGTGGCACCATCAATGCCCATTAACCTGAGTATCGTTCTTTCAATGGTTACAGAACTATAATCTTCAAACAGCCAATTAAAGGAACAAACTATTTCACCGGCTGCTTTTCTGGCTCTGATTATCAGCTCATTACTCAAGTTTAATTTTAACAACATACCTCCCCAAAACTATGTGTTTATAGACTATTTCAAATGCATTAATTGAAAAGATATTGCTTACGTCAAGCGAAAAAAGGAAAGCGGGATTTTTTTATTGACTTCACAGAGAAAATAGTTTAATTGACATAGTTGTGTTTTTTATGTGAGGTGAACAATGCAGTTAATCAGTTTACTTGATTCCAAGCTAATTTATTTCGAAGAACAAAACCTGACTAAAGACGAAGTATATAAGAAACTTGTGTCAAAGATTTGTTCGTTTTATAAGCTTCCGGACTGTGGTCCCAATCTTTATGAACTTATAATGAAACGTGAAGCTGAGGCAACCACAGTATATCCCACCGGTCTTGCAATTCCACACATCAGAATGGATGATTTTAATGACACTGTGATCGGAATATGCATTCCACGAAAACCCATTATGGACGATGGACAAGCAATTAAACTCATAGTTCTGATTATCACTGACAATAGCTCTGCCAAGTTGTATCTAAATATTGTAGCTGACTTGGTAAGGTTATCCAAAAATACGGAAATGTTTAATCAGATACTACATGAAAAAGATGGCAATGATGTCTTCCAAATCCTTAAACATGCCAATATAATAGTCAAAGAAGACCTGACTATTAAGGATATCATGAATAGTGAACCCGTTACAATTAACGAAAATGCTACGTTAAAACAACTAGGGGATTTATTAAGTGAGACGAATATCACTATCGTTCCTGTAGTAGATAATACAGGTCGCTTTGTCGGGGAAGTAAGTATCCTGCAATTTTTAAAGGTTGGCGTTCCTGACTATCTGATGATGATGAATAATCTTAATTTTTTGCGTTCCTATGAACCTTTTGAACACCTTTTTGAGCAAGAAGAGAAGGTCAAAGTCAAAGATATTATGACAAAGGAAGAACCATCTATTAATCCGGATGCTTCAATTATTGAAGCAGTGTTTCAGATGATTCAAGCAAAAAAACGGTTTTTCACAATTACTCAGGGCAAAAAAGTGGTAGGCATAGTAACAGCTATGGATATATTCCGCAAGGTGATTCGCGCCTGATGTTCAATATGATTCTTGTACTGCTGATTTTTGCAGCTACGTATATCATTATCATTACAGAATGGATAAACAAAATGACCATTGCCCTGCTGGGTGGCTTCCTGATAGTTTTATGCGGGATTATGACTCAGGACGTTGCAATGTCATATATCGACTGGAACGTAATATTTCTTCTGATTGGCATGATGATTATCATGGGGGTACTCAGGGAAACGGGGGTATTTCAGTATATCGCCATTAAAACAGCTAAATTAGCCAAAGGCAGTCCGCTTCGGATTATGTTATTGATGTTTTTGGTTACAGCCACAATTTCAGCATTTCTGGATAACGTCACTACTGTAATGATTATTATACCGGTAACGATTTTAATCAGCAACGAGCTCAATATTTCTCCGATTCCTTTTGTAATATCCGCTGCAGTGGCTTCCAATATTGGTGGAACAGCTACGTTGATAGGTGATCCCCCCAATATTCTGATTGGTAGTGCTACAAAACTTTCTTTTATAGATTTCTTCTTTCATCTGACTCCGGTAATTGCAATAGTAGTGCTTGCCAGCCTGCTATTCATCTATTTCAAGTTCAAGGGTAAAATGGTTGTAACCAACGAACGCAAAGCCCGACTGCTTGAGTTTGATGACAGCCATCTAATCACAAACAAGAGTCTGCTCAAACGTGCCGGAATTGTTATGGGATTGCTATTAGCAGGTTTTTTTGTGCAGGAATTTGTCGGTTTATCTTCAGCAACCGTCGCAATGACTGCCGCTCTGGTGATGTTGATCATGAGCAACCGCAAAGAAGTTGAAAGTATACTGACCAAAGATGTAGACTGGGTTTCCCTCTTCTTCTTCATCGGCTTGTTTATGATTGTCGGTGGTCTCAAAGAAACAGGGGTACTGAGTATAGTCGCCAGATTCATTCTTAAGGTAACGCATAATGATTTGCAGGTGACTTCTCTTTCCATTATCTGGTTTTCAGGTATTCTCTCGGCTGTAATAGACAACGTTCCTTTTGTTGCAACGATGATACCTCTGATCAAAGATATGCAGGGCAGTTTTGGCAACGTTTCCATAGACCCGCTCTGGTGGTCATTGGCTTTGGGTAGTTGTCTGGGTGGAAATGCCACATTGATAGGTGCCAGTGCCAATATTATATCAGCAGGAATCTCCAAAAGAAGTGGTTACCCGATATCATTTGGGACTTTTATCAAGGCGAGTGTGATCATTACTTTCATCTCGCTGGTGATTTCCACAATTTATATTTACCTCAGATACTTCCTCTTAGCATAACGCTTTAAGTCGCTTGCGCATACAACAATTTCTTCGCCAATAAAAAATATATTGCCATTATCAAAGAAATAAATTGACAGAATATAACTATCAGAGAAATAGTGATTTATTGCGATTTAACATTCCATGACTCGGTTCCCGTTTAATTAGGGATGCCCAAGACAGAGTGCTTAAATCCCGAAATTAAACCAAGGAGACCATCATGGCCGACAAAACATTAGTATGCAAAGATTGCAGCAAAGAATTTATTTTCACAGAAGGCGAACAGACTTTCTACCAAGAAAAAGGTTTACAAAACGAACCAATGCGTTGCCCAGACTGCCGTAAAGCTCGTAAGCAACAAAGAAATTCAAACAGAGGATATGGCAGACGCGACTACTAAATAGTTTGCATTTACCACTTTCAATAAGGCTGCTCAGCAATGAGCAGCCTTTCTTTTTTGTCCGCTTTTATATGTATGTCTTAATGCTGTTAGTATTTACCGAGATTGACAAAATGCAAAGGAATAGGTTAAGGTTATATTTTTCCGTATAAATTGAGGTAAATGTATGTCTGTCAATATGATAATAGCAGCTTCAATACTCTTTGTGGTGTATTTGTTTATTTCTACAGAGTGGATTGATAAAATAATCGCCGCAGTGGGTGGCGGTATCTTGATGGTCTTTCTCGGGATAATGAATGAAAAGACAGCTTTTTCCTATATCGACTGGGATGTTCTTTTCTTGTTAATCGGGATGATGATTATCATTGCCTGCACCAAATCTTCAGGGATGTACCAGTATTTAGCTATCAAAACAGCGAAGATAGCCAAGGGCAAACCTATCAGGATTATGCTTCTGATGTTTATCGTTACAGCTTTCATTTCTGCATTTCTTCCCAATGTTACTACCATCATGATAATTCTGCCTGTTACCATCCTGATTTGTTCTGAACTGGGAGTGAATGCCGTGCCTTACATCATAACTCAGGCGATAGCATCAAATCTCGGTGGAACTGCAACCCTGATTGGTGACCCACCCAATGTGATGATAGGTAGCGCCACCGGTCTGAACTTTATGGATTTTGTTAATAATCTAACACTTATAATAACTCTAATGGTTATTGTCAATCTGGGTGTCATATACTTAATATTCCACAGATCCATGACAGTCTCCAATGAAAAGATGGCACGTATCCGTGAATTTGATGATACTAAACTGATTACCGACCGCCCATTAATGATAAAATCCATCGTCGTTATTGTTGGCATGATAGTGTGTTTTCTCTTTCAGGGAGTCTTAAAAATTGATACTGCTGCCATAGCACTTGGTTTTGCAGTAATTATGCTTTTAGTGAGTAAAACAACTAATGTGGAAAAGATTCTGGCAGAAGATATAGAATGGGGAAGCATCTTTTTCTTTATCGGGTTGTTTATGGTGGTTGGCGGTCTGGTAGAAACCGGATTTATCGGCATTATGGCAAACAAGGTTGTAGGTCTTACCAATGGCAATATGCGGATGACTTCTGATATCATTGTCTGGGCATCGGGAATTCTCTCAGCTCTTGTAGATAATATTCCCTTTGTTGCTACTATGATTCCATTGATTAAAGGCATTGGCGTTGGTCTTGGGACAAACGGACATGAAATGATAAAACCTTTGTGGTGGGCACTTTCATTAGGAGCTTGTTTAGGTGGTAATGGCACATTGGTTGGCGCCTCCGCAAATATAGTATCGGCTGGAATAGCAAATAAAAACGGTTATAAAATAACTTTCTGGGGCTTTACTAAATATGGTGCTCTGCTAACAATAATAAATCTAATTATATCTATGTTCTATATGAGAATCAGATACTTCTAAATAATCAATCACCTACATCTGCAATAGTCATCTTACCAATAATAATATCTTCTTGAACAACAGGGTCAGGACTGAGTTTATAGCTGGAGATAATCCTCTGTAAGATGGCCTGACTATTTTGACTATCATTGGTAAAGAGAGTTCCGATAGGTTCGCATTTATTAACTTTATCTCCCACTTTGGGATGCAGTATTGCTCCGGTTCCATACTCAATCATATCAGCCACACTCGTTCTGCCGGCTTTTACTCCAATCAAAGCATAACCGATATTGCGTGAGTCAATACTCTGCACAAATCCTGTCTGTTCAGCGATGATGGGTATCTGATGCTTTGCCTGGTCAAACCGGGAGTAGTCATCACATACTGAGGCATCGCCACCCTGAGCTGTAATCATCTCTTTAAACCTGGCTAAAGCAGCTCCATTTTGCACCACTTCTCTAATCTTCTGAACCGCTTCTTCCTGATTCTTAACTAGCTCAGCACTGAGCAGCATCTCTGTAACCAGTGTTTCAGTGATCATTTGCGTATCCGGTTGATAGATACCTTTGAGATAATTTATTGCTTCGATAACTTCCAGTGCGTTTCCAATATGCGTACCCAGGGGAGCATTCATATTGGTGAAGACCACTGTGACTTTCTGACCAAAATCGTGACCTGTTTGTATCAGTAGCGCTGCCAGTTCTTTTGCTCTTTGAATTGTGGGCATAAAGGCACCACTGCCAACCTTTAAATCTATCACCAGATGCTTGGCACCTTCAGCAATCTTCTTGCTCATGATACTGGCTGTAATGAGTCCCGGGCTTTCCACTGTGGCGGTCACATCACGCAGTGCATAGATGCGTTTATCCGCGGGAACAAGCTCAGCAGATTGACCTACCATACAGACTTTGTGCCTGATCGTAAAATCCCGAAAATCTTCCATACTGAATTGGGTTTGAAAGCCATGTATCGCTTCCAGTTTATCCAGAGTACCGCCTGTATGACCCAGTCCTCTGCCCGAAATCATGGGCACATAAAGTCCCAAAGCTGCTGCAATGGGTGCCAGCATCAGGCTGATTTTGTCACCCACTCCACCGGTTGAATGTTTATCGGCAGTTATCAGACCTTCAGGAAACTCTATATGTTTACCAGAATCTATATAACATTTAGTCAAAGCGCTGATTTCTTCCGGCATCAGACCTTGAAAATAGACTGCCATCAGAAAGGCAGACATCTGATATTCTGTAATCTCACCACTCAAATATGAATTGATAAAATAGTTTATCTCTTCGGCAGTTAAAATATAGCCGTTACGTTTCTTAAGAATAAGTTCCACTGGGTTCATTGTTTCCTCATTTTATGTTTTTATCACTCTGTTGTCCCGCTTGTGTCTTCCTGAGTTTGTCGAAGGACGGGACAATAACTCAATGCAGGCTACTTTATTTAAAAATCCGCATGAATGCGGTACTACATAGTATATATTACTACTAAATCTCTGTCAGACTCTGACGCACAGCTCCGGATATCATATCCATGACCCAGACTACCAGTGCAATCAGCCACATAATCAGTCCTACACTTCGCCAATTGAGCATTTGCTGCTGCTGTTGCAAAGCCAGTCCTATACCGCCACCACCTACAAAACCAACAATTGTAGCCATGCGGACATTAATATCCCACCTGTATATGGTGAACGCCAGATAAGGAGACAGGATTTGCGGAATCACAGCATAACGCCAGACCTGTAGTGTAGCAGCGCCGGTTGCTTTAATTGCTTCCACCGGACCCTGGTCAATGCTTTCTACCTGCTCTGAATATAGCTTTATCAAGGCAGCAATGCTATGCACCCACAATGCCAGCATACCTGCAAAAGGACCGATGCCAACCCATACGCAAAAAATTATTGCCCATACAATTGCCTCAATGGAACGCACAATCGTGGCAAGAGTACGGATCAGCACATAAACAGAATTGCCCAGAAACGTCTTGGGCATTAGGTTACGGGCAGCAAAGAAGCTGATAAAGAAGGCAAAGGGAATAGCAAAGATAGTGCTCATCAATGCCAGAAAGATGGTCTCCATCAATGCTCTGATCATCGGCATCAATGCTGTAGTATCGGGATTAAATATACCTGTCACAATGCCGGTGGCGTTCTTAAATTGCATAAAGAACTTTCCGGGATTGATATCCACAACCAGCCAACCTGTGACAAAGGTCAGGATGAGAACCAGGGCTATCTGCCAACCCCAAAGTGCTTTATACCATCTTATGGGAACTATAGTTTTGTCATTATTCAGATGCTTGGAAGTTATCGGACCCGGCTTATCTTTGGCAAGATGCTTTCCCATGTCACTTTTTGCTAATAAATTCAGCGCAGCCATCAAGAAAGCTAAAAGCAGAGTCCACCACCATGGTTTATTCATCTCACCAAAATGATTGAATACATACAGCAAACAGGCACTGATATAGAGCCAGAAGCCGAAATTTATACTTAGCTGTCTGAATGTCGATTTAATACTCATAAAATCATCACAATAGGTGTCTTAAACCTCTTTTAATACTTCCATAAAGATGCTGTTAACCAATTCCCCCGGGGGTGCTTTGATTAAACCTTCTTTCATTAGCAGAGCAGTAGCCGCTCTTGCACCTTCAATATCTTTCCTGGCATAATCATAGGCTTCCTGCCAGGTCAGCTCTATTCTGGCAACTCCGTCAGCGATTGCCTGCATAGCCACATCAGCAGCTTCCACGCAGAAAACTTCACTTTCATCCATTGTGGGAATAATGCTCTCTGTGTCAATACCTCTTTTTTCTGCGAAATCTGCCAGCGAGTGTGCAGCCCTGATTGCCATGCTGTCTGTTATCTTTCTGGCTTTGACCAGAAGCGCACCTTTCAGGATACCGGGAAAGCCCAAAGAATTGTTTACCTGATTGGGAAAATCACCTCTGCCTGTGGCAACAATATAGGCTCCCGCTTCCTTAGCTGCATAGGGATAAATCTCGGGAACAGGATTAGCACAGGCAAAGACAATTGCTTTAGCATTCATGCTTTTTATCCAATCCGGCTTAATCGTATCAGGTCCCGGAGTGGATAGCGCAATCAATACATCAGCACCCATCATTGCATCTTCTATCTTTTCTATACAAGCAGGATTGGTTAGCTTTGCCAGATTCCACTTTTTATATTCATCAGGATTATTCTCCAGGTCTTTGCGGTTTTTATGAAGTCCGCTTTTACTATCAAACATAATCAGGTTTTCCGGTTTTAATCCGCTTTGTAAGAGAAAACTGGCTATAGTTGTATTGGAAGCGCCTGCACCGTTTAAAACTGTCCTGATACTATCTATCTTCTTATTTACAAGTTTGAGGGCATTGATGAGTCCTGCCAGAGTAACGCAGGCTGTGCCCTGAGCATCATCATGCCAGACAGGAATATTGCATTGCTCACGCAGCGTATCCAAAACCTTGTAACAATTGGGTTGTGATATATCTTCCAGATTAACTGCACCTACACTGGGTTCCAGCATCTTAACAAAGTCAATTATCTTGTCAGGGTCAGGTTTGCCATTTGTATCACGGTTGTTTACACACAAAGCAATCGCATCGATGCCGCCCAAATGCTTCATCAGCATGGCTTTGCCTTCCATAACACCTAGTCCGCCGGAGGGTGTGCAATCACCATCACCCAACACGCGGGTGGAATCACTGACTACCGCCACCAGGTTGCTGCGGTTACTCAGTTGGAAAGAGGCTTCGTTATTATCCCTGATGGTAGTTGAAACTGCCGAAACACCGGGTGTGTACCAGACATTGAACCAGTTAAAACCCCAGATTCCGGCTTTGGGAATGGTTTGCATCTTACCCTGATAAAAAGTGTGCATCGCCAGTGACAGTTTTTTCAAGAATAACGTCTGTGCTTTGGCTTTCTGCTCATCAGAAAAATGTGCCGGAAAGCTGTCTCTCAGATTCTCCAGAGATAGTTTTAGTTCATTCATTCTTTATCCCTTATTTATCAATCTTAGATATCTTGCTTCATAAAGTATCATGGTTATCATCATAAGGAAAGCACACTTCATTTCATAATAAAAACGCCGAAGCCACGCGGGTACCACCCGGGGGTTTTTCCCGAGAGGGACCCGCGTGGCTTCGGCGTTTTTAAACTTGTTTGAGGCTTGCTTATTACAGATTTGATACATAACAAGGCAGGTCTTTAACGGTTAATTTATAGATGGCTTCCGGTCCCAAATCCTGCCAGGCAATAGCTTCACAAGAGATGACACATTTGGAGAGCAAGGCTGCTGCTCCGCCTACTGCTACAAGATAAACAGCTTTGTATTTCTGTATGGCAGCTATAACTTCAGAACTGCGTTCACCTTTACCGATGAGAACTTTTACTCCGGCTTTGAGCAGTTCGGGAGTATATTTATCCATTCTGGCACTGGTCGTGGGACCGATTACACCGCAGACTGCACCAGGTTTTGCAGGGGTTGGTCCGGCATAAAAAATGGCAGCATCTGTTAACTCAAAAGGTAATTCCTTCCCTGCCTGTAAATATTCCACTATTCGTTTGTGCGCTGCGTCGCGGGCAGTAAATATGACTCCGCTGAGCAGCACCTTATCAGAGGTTTTAAGTGATAGTCTGTCTGCTTCGTTTAATGGTAACTGCAGTTTATGTACTTGCATAATCCCAATCTACTTTCTTTGTGTCTTCGTGTCTTTGTGGTTCAAAAAACTATTTCACTATGCCTATGGGCATGACAGTTTAAGTTAACAGCCACAGGTAAAGCTGCTATATGGCAGGATGCTGTCTCGATTTGCACAGCCAGAGCAGTGGTCTTGCCACCCATACCTTGCGGACCTATGCCTGTTGCATTGATGGCTTGCAAAAGTTCCGCTTCGAATTCTGACCACTGTTTATCAGGATGGGGAGTACCGAATTCTCTGAATAGAGCCTTCTTGGCAAGATAAGCACAAGTCTCAAAATTACCGCCGATGCCAATACCGACAATGATGGGAGGACAGGGATTACCTCCGGCTTTTGTGACAGTATCCAAGACAAAAGCTTTGATGCCTTCCTTTCCATCAGATGGTTTGAGCATCTTGAGCGTAGACATATTCTCAGCGCCACCGCCTTTGAGAGCAATACGGATAGTTAGTTTATCGCCTTTGACCGGTTCAAGATGTATGATAGCAGGCGTATTGTCTTTGGTATTTATTCTGTCGAAAAGAGGGTCATGCACTATTGATGCACGATAATACTGCTCCTGCCAAACTTCTCTTACAGCTTCATTGAGTGCATCAGTCAGGCTTCCACCCGTCAGGCAAAGTTCTTCCCCTAATTCAATAAAGAAAATCACAGTACCCGTATCCTGACAGATAGGCAGATTATCGGTTTTGGCGATTTGGTAATTTTCTAAAAGCGTGGAAAGGATGTCTTTAGCAATATCAGAGGTTTCGAGTGTGAGAGCTTGCTGGATTGCTTGTTCAACCTTAGGATCGATATGCGTGCCGAGTAGTGCCAGTCCGGCTTTGACTTCTGTTTTAACAAAGGCAATATCCAAACTGCGCATAAAATCTGTCTATTTCCTGCCCTGCATTGTGAGGTAATTAGAGATAGTTCTGTCATAAGTCTTTTCGAATTCCGTAGTGAAATAACAAGCAGGCAATTCACCGCTGCTACGATGATATCTTAGGCATTCGCAGCAATTCCCTTTGCGGGAACAAGGATAGGAACAATTGCATTTTTTGGCATTCTCAGATTGGTTTGAACAAGACATATTGCCTCAATTAAATATTATTACGATGAGATTTAGCACTTATTTTGCTCAGATTGATGTTGCCATTATCAACCTGCTTAATGTCGTTATCATATAGTTCAATAACATCGATTTCAATTTGCGGGTTATCTTTATTCTTTATTAATTTGACAGATTTGTTGTCTATTGATTTAATATTCTCTGGAATTTCAAAGCTACCTTTGATAGCTGACCAATCAACATCTCGAATAGTTAGAACTTTGCTAAGATAAAAACTTACCCAAACATCATCTATTTTTGAATCAGAATTTACCTGTTCTAATTTGTCTTTTGCCAAATTTACATATTCACTATTTTGATCAAATCCTAAGTAATGCCTTCCAAGCTTTTTTGCTGCAATCGCTGTAGTACCTGTTCCCATAAAGGGGTCGAAAACAATATCGCCTTCATCTGAGCACATTAAAATTATCCTTTCGAGTAGATGAACTGGTAACTGACAAGGATGGTCGTCTCTATTTTTCTTATGTCTTATCCTATGTATATCGTTCCATACATCTGATAACAATGGACCAAAAGGATGAAGGCTTTCCTTTTTTCCACCATAATCTTTTAAAAGGTAATTACATTTTCTGCATCTTTTATGTTGCCCTCTAATCTCGTAGAACTTGTTGAGTTTTTGATCTTTAGCATAATACAATATTCCATAGTGAGAAGGTTGTAAGCTATGCCCCATTGGAGCTGTCGGAGCATCCCATGCTATCCAATGCTTAAAGACAGCTTTTTCATTTAAAATCGTAGCATAATATGTCAACCACTTGGGGATATTATGAATAAATATAGAACCTGTTGGTTTGGTAATTCTAACCATTTCGTTTATCCATTGCTCGCACCAATCAATATAGGCTTTCAAACTCAAATTGTCATAATAACCATTGTACTTCTTTTTTAGATTGAAGGGAGGATCAGCAAAAGCAATGTCAATGCTGTTATCTGGAATAGTAGTAATGACTTCTAGACAATCACCATGTATAATATTATCAAATAACATTAAATTATCCATTACAAAACAACTCTTTAATAAGATTATCAAATCTATTTAGTTCATCTTCTCGGAAAGTAAAAACATCTTCGAAAGCACTTACTATTTTTATTAAATCACTCTTCCTGACTAACCACCCTATCCCATCGACAAAGCCTATAAATTTAGCATCAGGATAATTATACTTAAGCAATGCTGACATTTGAATTTCAGCCTTCGCTTTATCACCTTGACCAGATGAAGTTGTTACGAGAAATGATGATTCAATTATAAGTTTGGGATTTTTTTTGTCAGGAATAATAAAGTCCATCATTCTTTTAGTATTTTTATTATCTTTGGTAAGTAGTGGGAGATTTCCTCGTTCAAACTTAACTTCATTCTGATTGAGAATTTGTTCGATAACAATCTCTGGGTTATTCTGTTTATCAGCTGAGTAAGTACCTTTAATTTTATACCGCACTAAAGTATCTAAAAGAGATTCTATATGGAATGACATCTTAGTTATACTTAGTTTCTTTAATTCAAACAAAGGCAGAATTTTACAAAGTGAATCTAAGGTCGATCCTTCAAGCAAGAGATTAACTATACCTTTGCGGAAAAAATCATTATCCTTTATTGCTAAATTTATATCATCGTCTGACCAAACATCTATTTTGGTCAAGTCCCCATTAAATTTAGCCCATTTGTCTCTATATAACTTTTGATTCAAATCATCAAAATCAGAAACTCTAATATATGTGACTAGTCTTTTTAAGCTCTCATTCGAAAAACCTGTTAAAGCTAATAAAGACTCAAGCCCGAGAGGATTTGCAAGTAGAAAAATATCTAATAAAGCTTTAATCTGATCAAGATTCTTACCAATTAAATCTGCTTTTAACAATACCAAGCTATCTGATATTTGCTTAATTCTCCCATCGTAATCTTCTTCACAAGAAGAATTAAAAAAGTAATATGTGTTCTTTTGTAGTACAATATCAAGTTTTGACAAAGCCATAATTACTCCTTTTTGAAAAACAATATTAGTTCTTCTTTCATAGTATTTCTCATGCCTTTAATCGGTTTATTGATAGTTAAGTACAGATTTAACCCTACTGTACCACATGCAATGATAATATTATCTTCTAATCGGACACCTTTAGTTTGGTTAGTATTCGAACCAATAATAATAACCATTGTTTTATCAGGTTTGAGTACTCTTGAAGCTTCTCTAACAACAGAATTCATATCTGTGAAATAGGATTCCAATTTATCTTGAATACTCTTGCCTTTTAATCCAATCATATTGTTTCGGATTTGAGCAACACTATAACCCAAATACTCAATGTGGGGAGCATCATTTTCTGCATAGTCTATTGCAAATGAATAAGGTGGGGATGTAATTATTCCATCAATTGAATTATCTGGTAAGTCAAGTTTCTGTGCTGTAGAATCATCTAATATTTTGACATTTCCTAAAGAGATGTTTGGAACTATTTTAGTGATACTATCTTGAAGAACTCCCACATATCGACTTAATACTTTTCTAAATAGTGTCTTGTGGTCATTCATTTTGACTCTTTTTGAATAACCCAAAGCATCTAAATATGCCAGTAAACATAGCTCTCCAACTTTCCTCTTAATTGGGTCAGTAATGTTACGCAGTCTTGATAAACCCTCTGGATTGGAGAACATATCAAAAATATCATCCTTTTTAGTCAGTATATTAGAAATATCAACTGAGTTCAAAGTTAGGCTATCATATTTAACTTTAGTCATAAACCTACAAAATGGGCTGACATCAGTAGCATAAGAATTAATGCCATTTAGTGCTGCTTCAATATTTAACGTTCCACTTCCACACATCGGGTCTAATATTGTCTCACTCTTCTTTATTCCAATAATGTTTAGAAGAGCTTTTATAAGCTGGGGATGAAATTTTCCTCTATATGGAAAAAGACCATGTGTTGCGTAACCAGTAGAGAAGTTACCTTGTTCAAAATACTGCTTTGTCTCATTAGAACGCTCATCAATCAATGCTTCAGTTACATTAGAATAAAGAGAAAAATGCTTAGTAAGTTTGCCTTTTCTGCTTTTGAAATATGCACTACGTTCATAGAAATCGGCTATTGGTAATGTGTTATATTCTAAATATGCTAATTGCAATTCAAAAAGTTCAGTTACGGAAGGTAGAAGCTCAATCTCATCATCAAACATTTTATCTATTACATTCCAATTTTGTAAATCCATTTTCCCTATCCTTTTCGTCTTTTAATCAGATATTTAACCAGCAGGTCGTTAAAAGGAGTAGCTGTGGTAACGGGATTGTATTCTATCCGGGCCTGGTGGCAGCCGGTTTTGAGGGTTTCGATATAGTTATTATAGGACTCAAGGTAGGAGCCTCTGATTTGCCAGGGAGTGACCTTGATTTTCTCACCTGTTTCTGAATCGACAAATTCTGTTTCACGTTTAAACTTAAAGTGTTCTTCCTGCGGGTCCTGGATATGGAAAACGATTACTTCGTGTTGGCGGTTACGGAAGTGTTTAAGTCCGTTGAGGATTTTCTCCGGTTCGTCCAGCAGGTCACTGATAACGATTATCAGGCTGCGTTTCTTGATTGTTTCTGCCATTTTATGCAGAACAGGCTGGATATCTGTAACGTCCTGAGCTTCTGTGGTGAGTAGGGCAGTAAACATTTGAGCCAGATAACTTCTGACTGCTTTGGGCATAAAGGATTGGGTGATTTTATTGGTAAAAGTAAATAGTCCTACGGCATCTTTCTGGCTCATCATCAGCCAGGCAAGCGCTCCTGCCAGTTGACGTGCGTATTCAATCTTGGTTGTCTCACCTGATTTGTAGAACATAGATTTGCTATGGTCAAACAGGATATAGCAGCGCAGATTGGTTTCTTCTTCGAATCGTTTAACGTAATAGCGTTCTGTACGTGCTACAACTTTCCAGTCGATATTCTTTAAGGGGTCACCCTGATTATACTGCCTGTGGTCGCTGAATTCCACGCTGAAGCCATGATAAGGTGATTTGTGCAGACCAACCAGAAAGCCTTCCACAATCTGCTGAGCCGTGAGCTGAAAACGCATCAGCCTGGCGATAGTTTCGTCGGATAAAAGATTTGCCATCTACAGCGGGGTTAGTCTTTTTTCTTGAATTTAAATAGCAGAGAAAGAGGGATTACAAAGACATAAGCAATGACAAGTAAAACCGGGGAAATTGTGATATCATTGCCAGCCATGATGAGATAGCCTGCTGTCATTATAGCTATAGCAACAAGCATAATAATGTAGTTGCCGGAGGACAGACCCAAACGGTCTTTCTTTTGTTCTTTCATAAGAAAAGTCACCTCACAATTATAGTATATCCACAATTGGCAAGGGAATGATATTGTCAAAGGATTTTACAATGTGTTAAGTTCCAAGCGAGAAATAGAAAGTTGCACCTTTGCCGGGTTGGGACTCTGCCCATATTTCGCCATTATGTTTATTGATAATTCTCTTTACGGAGGCTAAGCCTATACCGGTGCCGGGAAAGTCGTTGCGTCCGTGGAGTCTTTGAAAAGGATGAAAAAGTTTGTGATAATAATTCATATCAAAACCGACGCCATTATCTTTGAGGAAGTATATTGTCTGGTTATCCTTAATAGTGGTGCCGAGTGTGATTTTTGCTTTCTTTTGGGTGGATGTAAATTTCCAGGCATTATTAACCAGGTTTTGAATAGCGTTATGAATCAGGTTTTTATCAGCTCTGACTATGATGTTATCCTGAATGTCCAATTCAATTTCTCTATCCGGTTCCATCATTATCAGTGAATCAAATTCACTCCGGACGAGTTTGCTGATATCTACGTCAACAGCATGAATTCCAGCTTTGTATAAACGTGACAGATTGAGTAAATCATCGATCAATTGCCCCATATATTGAGTGGCATTGACGATCCTGTTCAAATTGACCTTGCCCTCTTCATTTAGCTGATGATGATTGTCCTCAATCAAAATGGAGCTGAAACCGGAAATAGTTCGGAGCGGACTTCTCAAGTCATGGGAAATAGAATAGCAAAAAGCTTCCAATTCTTTGTTTGCCTCTTTGAGCTCCACGGTTCTGTTCTGTACACGTGTTTCCAAATCAGCATTCAGTGATTTAATCTCTGTTTCGGCTTTGATTCGTTCTGAGATATCTCTGATTAGACCAATTGTACCACTGACTCTACCATCTTCATGAACATTGCTTGAGACTAATTCACCAAAGAATTCTTCTCCGTTTTTACGGATCATTCTCAGGATAAGGGGTTCTCTGCTTTCACTAATGTTGATAGCCATCTGAAAGCGGCTCAAGGCTTTTTTCAAGTCTGACTTATGAAGATACAAAATGAAGTTTTTTCCCAGCATTTCACCGGGTTCATATCCGAAGAGTTGTTTTGTGGAAGGTGAAAGATATAGTATTGTTCCGCGTGAATCAGTGAGAAAAATCGCATCTCTCAATTGCTCGGCAATGTTTCTGAATCTCTCTTCACTAATCTGCAGAGCTTTGATTGAGTGCCGCAAATCAATTTCTGTTTTATGCCTGCTCAGAGCAACTGCAATGACGTTGCATAATGTTTTGAGGAGATGGGTTGAAGGTACGGGGAAATTAGATTTGAAGGCAAGCACTGATGTCCCGTATAGTTTGCCTTCCACGACATAAGCCATACCTTCAAAGTATCCAATATTCAGAGTTTTCATAAATAGTGTACTTACTGTAGGGGAGATTTCACCAAAAGTAGCTTCAGTCAGATTTGCTCTATAACTCACCTGCTTTGTAACCATGTTATTATACATCTCTTCAGTGACACTGGCTTTAACATTCATTAAAGAATATCCCAGCACTTTATTGGCAATATTTAACAAGTTGCTATCAGTTTCAAGATGCTTCAAGACAACTTCCTGCTCATCAGAATCATAATCTCCGAATGTCACTCCTATCGCACCGGTAGCGTCCATTAGCTTTTTCGTAATCAAGCTATAGATGTCCTGACCTTGCGGGATAGTGGCGAGTTCCAGACTGATTTGATTCACATACTCCAGAATTCTGCTCAGCTCAGTTGTTTCTGTTTCAATCGTGCCCGAGTTCACTATTAGTTCCTTCTTCTCTATTTATTGGATGTTACTTTACCAGAATGGACAGTCGGAATACGTGTCTTTAGTTAGTAATCCGTGCTGCCGTAATCACTGTTGCGGACTTTAGAGTATGCCGGTGAAGTCAGATAATATGTTGCAAATTCATCGATGGCAATATTCAGGAAAGGCTTTTTATTGGTTGAATTTTCCTGAGCAATTCTGACAGTTCTGACGGCAATCACAGGAGGAGAGTATTTATTTAGCATCCGGACTTTGAAGGAAATCTTGACTGCATGAATTTTTCTGTTTAACATGTAACTCTCCTGCACAGATGAGCCTACCAGTTCGCTTTGAGTTAATAAACTGCTTAGATTGCCAATATATACCAGGTAATTGCTTACAGGGTCACATCTCAGAGTATCGAGATTTGCTACCACGACAAAATTGATTATCTCACCACGGTTATATACTGATTTATCCGGAGAAATAGCTGAGCTAATGTAAAGCGGAGGTTTTGATAAATAGCTATATGGGTTTTTTATTTTTGCCTGTAAAAGGCTGACTCCCCAAAGTGTGATAAATACAAATACAATAACGATGAATAGCTTTTTATTATGTTGCATTTTCTAACCACCTAAACCTAAGATTAATGTCGAAGAATCGAGTAATCTCAATAAAAAATATACTAATAAATGCATCCGTTTGATGTCAAGTTAATCATTAGTTTCAGGAGTTAGATTCGATATAGTGTAAAGTGTAACGGTCCGGCAGTTAATAACTAAGGCTTAATGCTATCCAGCAAAGTCTTAGCTTTGGCAACTGCCTCAGGGTCATCATTAACCTCTATTGCAAGTTTCAGATATCGGGTAGCTCGTTCAGTATCCTTGAGGGAGTTATAGACAGAACCAAGATGAAAAGCAATTTCAGAAGGCATTTGTTCCAGAGTAGCCGGAATTTCCATCAATTCTCCGGCTTGCTTAAAATCTCCTTTCAGGAAACACAGCCAGCCCAGGCTATCCAGATAATAGGGATTATCGGGTGCAAGCTGTAATGCTCTGCGAATCAATACTTCCGCCTCATCCAGATTGTCACCGGACAAAACATAGCTGTAACCGAGCCAATTGAGTAATGCCGCATCCTCGGGATATTCATCCAGTGCTTCTCTGAGGATTGCTTTTGAGAGTGTATCCTGCTTTGTTTTGGTATAATACAAAGCTAACCAATAATATGTATCATAAGTATGAGGTCTGTTTTTATAAAACCATTCCACACAATTCCAGGTTATAGAATCAGCAACGCTGATTTCATTATTGTATCCCAGACTATCGGCTACAGCCAGTAAATATCGTTTAACCGGTGCTGCAAGCATACCTTCCATAGATGGTTCTATCGTTTTTATGAGCTTTTGTTTGATAAGATAAACCTTGGTAGTGTCAGTTTCAGTTGTTCCCATCAGGCTTGTGGCTCTGTAAATGCTGACCAGTTCATCCAGTGCATTTTTACCATTAAGTCTGGAAATCCAATTTAGGGCAGCAGGATAATCGTCATTTTTGAGATAATACAGAGCAGCATAGAAATAGGCTAATTGACTATCCAGAGTGTTTAGCTGCATCTTCTGCAATTTGTTCCAGCTTTGTTCAAACAACTCATTCTTGTTTAAGTACCAGCTTGATTGTAAAAGATACAGGATAAATTGTGGTTCATTGGAATTAAGAATCACATCGCTTAGCATGGTTATCGGAAGAAAATCAGCCTCTTCAAATGAGCGGTTGAGCATCTCTGAGAGCTTTTCCTTCTCATCCGGCAGACGGAAAGAATTCCAGAGTTTATGCAGTTTCACAGTGTTGTTTTGTTTTGAATACAATGCCCAAAGGAATTGAGCAGATTGGGTGGTGGTATCAAACTTACGGGCATTATTCCAGATGGTTTCAGCTTTAGTGGAATCATATGCAAGATACAGATAGCCCAAAGAGTTCAGGAAAGAGGCATCGGTTCCGGCATGTTTATATGCTTTATCCAATAGTTCCAGCCGGGATTTGTTATAAAGGATTTGTTCAAGATAAAACAGAGAAGTATAGGCTCTGGCAGTGGAGTATTTTTTAAGGTAAATATCCAGAAGCTCTTTGGCTTTGAGATTGTTATCAGCTCTGGCAAAGATATTATACGCCTCTTCCAGCATGGTCTTATCCATAGCTTTCTGAACCAGGAGTGAATCTACATAACCTTCCAGATAAGTGAGAGGTATTTCCTTATCCTCAGCTCTGATCATTAACACACTAAAAATAGCTTTTTTGATTTCAGTAGAATGCGGGTCATAAAGAGATGCCAGCCTGAAGACACTTTCTGCACCTGCAAAATCACCATTAGATTTTAAAACATTACCGGCTGAATAGAGATACGCTGAATATTCATTAGGTTGTGAGCCATCAGGCGTTGCTAAAACCGGCTTATTCTGAGCGCAGCCTGTAACAGTAAACAATACTACAAAGCTAACCGATACTATGGCAAAAAGAAAGAAGTTACTAATTTTCAAAAGAGATTACTTTATCCTGAATGTAGCAGAGAGTTTTTCCAATTCAAGCAAGACAGGCAGCTTATCACCTGCCGGATAATAGACTACATTATCAATGAGGTAGGCTCTCTTTTGCTTGGCATCAAAAATTGCAAAGGTTTGGAAACCTCCGCCAATATCATGCTTCATGTTTTTCCAGGGTCCGATTATCTGCCAGGCAGTGTAACCGGCAAAAGCAATCTTTTTGGAATGCAGCAGCTTGGGGTCAAATTCGTCTTTATCATAATACTTAGCAGCAAATCCCTTGCGTTTATTTAGCGCCCAATCAAGAGCAAGGCTGTCTGTTTTTATATCTTCATAGTAGACGGATATATATTTATCAGGAAAGTCTCTGGATTCGCTACCAATACGGCACAGAAAGCTCAGGAAATGATTCTTCTCATCATTAACATACAACCTGTAATTAGTGGGAAGTTTTAGTGTATAGGGATATGGTTTATAAAAGTCTTCGGGTATTACCTTGGTCAAATATGCCTGATACGCAAGTCTTTCTCCCAAACGGTTGAGAAACTCTGTAAACAACCTGTCTTTTTGCACGATATTCAGGTTTAACAGATTCTCCCGATTGCTCCCCACCATATAAATAACAATCTGGTCTGTAACCCAGCGGTTCTTGGCAACAAAAATGTCGGCACCTGTATTCTTGACTCTATCCACCAGGCGTGGAGGCATAGTGGCTTTAATGTGTTCAGAAACAGGAGTTTTGGATTCAAGGTCGCCCATAAACAGCAGATTCTTATATTTAGTAAGTTGGTCGATATCTTTGAGGTCCTTTCTGATCAGGTTGAAATAGCGCTCTTTTACTACTACAGCTACTTCTCGTTCCAGACTGCTTTTCAGCGAGTCCTGGATATCAGTCCAATTAGCTTCGTCACAGAGCACATAGATATCTCTGTCTTCACCCCAGGCTATAGGCTTGGTAGTATCAATAACCGTTTCATAAAAGCTGTATTTATCAGTTTTGGGAGCGCTCTTGCCACAAGCGGTTATGATTAAGGCTAAGCTAACCAGAGTAATTAAGATAATAACTTTGACTATTGGTGAAAGAAAGCTGTTTTTCATGGTTTTACCTTCTTTAATTATAAAGATTTATCAGCAGTTCAGCGCTTAACACGCAGATAATTCAAGCCACTGAAAACCGTTACCGCAGCCACTACCCAAAACCAGACCTGGCTTCCGGTTATAACGAATGGCGGGACTATATTCAGTGCCCATAGACCCAGACACAAGACAATACCTACCATCTGGAGTACAGTCTTTAGTTTTCCCCATTTGTCAGCAGGGATAATTATCTGTTTTTTGGCATAGACTTCACGCATGATAGTGACTGCCACTTCTCTCAGAAACACGATGGCAAAGATAATCCAGTGTAAGTGAAAAGGAGCCTTCCAGACCAAAGCAGCCAAAGCGGAAAGGACAATAAACTTGTCTGCCAGAGGGTCCCATATCTTGCCGAAATTGGATATAACATTCAGTTTTCTGGCTAATGCGCCATCCAGCCAATCAGTCAGAGCCGCTACTACAAACACAATCCATGCCCAGTAAAGCGCAGGCGTGCTATGAATATAAATAGCCAGTACGATAAAAACGGGAGTTAAAACAATCCGCAAGATAGTAAGGGCATTAGGTAAAAACTTCATCAGTCGTCGTCCTTTGCGGAGGGAATTTCATGCTCATACTTCAGCATAAACGGATAGGCAGCCAAAGTGGCGGCAGACACTACTGCCAGTTGAATAAAGAAAAAATACCAGGCAATGCTATATAAAAGCCAGTCACTGTAATAGAAAATCTCATAAAGCACAAGGCTCAAAGCCACAGGTGCTACGCATAGAATCAGCGAATTAATCCAGAAGTGTTCATGTACATGAATCTGCTCGTTCGGATTCTTGAGCATGAAGTGTTTAATCCTTGCCAGATGATGCTCATAGTGCATCCGCTTAAGCAGAAAGACCAGGAAGATTACCAGAGCTATAAAGCAAAGCACTATCCAGCGGATTTGATTGAACTGGTCTATGCGGCGGAAGGTGCTATCCCAGACATCATTCTGATACTCAATCATCATTCTGCCTTTCTGGGGTGAATTTTCCAGATAATCCTTCAAGGTGAGTTTGTGCATTCTGGCGGCAGCATTGCCTTTGATATAGACTATCAAAAGGTTTGGTAATGTCTTCTGTTGCAGGATTTCGTCTGCTCCGTCCAGATTATATTTACGGATTATTTCAGTTGCTGCTTCATCACTGGTCTTAAATTCCAGACTATCGATAAAGTCATATTGCCTGAGGTCAGTTTGCAGGGTTACCATCAATTCCTCATCCCAGGAATATACCATCAGGGGATAGGTGGATATCTGCTGATACTGATATTGAATCTGGCTTTGCAGTAAGTATTCAACAATCGTCCAGCCCATGATAAGCAGGACACCGGTCACTATCAGGATAATAAATTGCTTCTTCATAATTCTATGCCTCGTATTAAGGTACGTTTACCATTTTTCTATTCCGGTTTTCTTTCTCAGCTTGGCTATGAAAGAACGCGGGCTTTGTTCTGATTCAAAGACGTTGCAGACTTCCAGTTCTGTCTGGATAATATCTCTTCCCAGGTCTGTTTTGCGGTCGACAGGATAGATAATCCAGCCGAAACCTTTGGGTTCCAGACACCAATCCACACACAACAGGACATCTTTCATTGTGCAGCAAACTTCCTGTCTGCTGATCGCACGGTTGGGGATGGGACTCACCTTGCCGCTACTAACTTTTATCCAGGGCGGATTTGCATAAATTAAATCATAACCCTGATATTGCAATAGTTGCCGGTAATCCCGCAAATCTCCACAAGTAAAGCTGCAAGCTAAGCCAAGCCTGGCATTATTTGACTGTGCCAGTTCTGCCAATTCTCTTTGTAACTCAAGACCTGTCAAATGCCACTCCGGCTTTTGTAAAGCCAGCATAAGGCTCACAACACCATTTCCTGAGCCCAGTTCCAAGCCTCTCAGGCTGTTTCTGTGTGTATTGGCGATGATAGTTTCCTGTAAAAAGTTAGTTGCATCCGTTACAGGTTGCCCATCGGGAAGCTGTTCTATTTCAATCTCGCTAAAGGGTAGCTTTACATTTAGCTTGTTCATCTGGAAAGAGTTAACATCCTGTCCAGACATGCAACTGCTTTATTGGCAATCGCAGGTTCTACTTTTATCTCATATTGGTCATCTTTCAAAGCATCCAGTACTTTGACCAAGGTAGTTTTTTTCATATTCTGGCAGACAGCATTGGCACTGAGCGGAATGATGCTTTTGTCAGGATAACGGGCATTAAGCAAATCAATCAAACCTTGTTCAGTGGCAATTACCAGCTTGTCATGTTCCTCGGCATATTTCATTATTCCGCTGGTAGACATAACCAGGTCAGCCTTTGTGCTCACATCCCACGTACATTCGGGATGTGCCAGCAATGTATAATCGGGATGCTCAGCCCTCATAGTTTCTACATCTTTAAGTGTAAACCCCCATTGATGAACAGGGCAATAGCCATGCCATACTGTTACATTGCGGCTGGTTTGAGCGGCAGCCCAGGTACCCAGATTCTGGTCAGGCACAAACAGGATTTCCATAAATGAAGGCAGTGATTGCATGATTTTGACAGCATTGGAAGAAGTGCAGCAGATATCGCTCTCAGCTTTGACTTCCACAGAAGAATTAACATAACAGATTACCATTGCTCCGGGATGGTTGAGCTTAAATTCTTTCAATTGCGAGGCTGTTATCATATCAGCCATGGGGCAGCCTGCATCAGGTTCGGGGAGCAGTACTCTGGATTTAGGATTGAGGATGGCAGCAGTTTCTGCCATAAATCTCACTCCGCAAAAGACGATTAACGGAGCATCTGTCTGTTTTGCCTGTAAAGATAATTGCAGTGAATCACCTGTAAAATCAGCAATATCCTGAATCTCCACAGCCTGATAATTATGTGCCAGGATTACGGCATTCTTTTCTTTTTTAAGCCTGATAATCTCTTGTTGCATGTCATTTAACATTATTGCGTAATCTCCAAAAGTTAGTCGCCAGTGTGTCCAAATCCACCGCTATTCCGCTCAGTTTCATTCAGAAGCTGAACTTCCACGAGTTCGATGTGGGGCAGAGTAGCTATGATCATCTGGGCAATGCGCATTCCGGGTTTAACGGTGAAAGGCTCGGTACCGGCATTAAAGAGAATGACTTGTATTTCTCCGCGGTAATCTGCATCAATGGTGCCGGGACTATTGAGAATGCCTATGCCGTATTTAAAGGAAAGACCGCTGCGTGGACGGATTTGTGCTTCTGTGCCGATAGGTAAAGCAATGGCAATGCCGGTGGGAACGCAAGATCTGCCCATGGGTGGTATGACTATATCGGTTTCTATGGCAGCAGAGAGGTCATAACCTGCTGCATGAGATGTCATGAGTTGTGGTGTCTGAGCGAGAGCCGACAGCCTTTTGAATTGGACACTAAGCATATTAATTTGTTCTGTCGATGATAAAGTCTGCCAGCATTTCCAGGAATAGAGCCTTATCGCCGAAGTGTTTCAAAGCTTTTTTAGCTTCGTTTTTATATTCATCCGCCATCTGGCGTGATTGCTCAATACCATAGACAGACGGAAAGGTTAGTTTTTCTTTTTCTGCGTCTTTACCAATCGTCTTACCAAGCTCGTCCTGAGTTCCTTCAATATCCAGCAGGTCATCCACTATCTGAAATGCCATGCCGATGGAATTACCAAAATCTTCCAGAACCTTCAGGTCATTAGCTTTGGCTCCGGCTGCTTTAGCTCCGAAACGCAGAGACATATTGATAAGCCGGGCAGTCTTGTTTTTATGAATAAATTCGAGTGTCTTTTTATCAGGCTTTTTACCTTCGGATTGAATGTCTGTCATCTGTCCGGCAATCAGACCTCTCACTCCGCATTCCACCGCCATTTCAAAGACCAGGTTCTTTTTGATATCTTCCGGCAGCGGTGCCCAGGTAATCAGTTCAAAAGCACTGATCAGCAGTGCATCTCCTGCCAGCAGGGCGACTTCATCACCAAAGACAGCATGACATGATTTCTTACCACGACGGTATTCATCGTTATCAATATCCGGTAAATCGTCATGAATCAATGTGTAGGTATGCAGCATTTCTATGGCAGCAGCTACATAAGTAATCGGGTCCGGGTCTTCTTTGAAAAGCTGCCAGGCTAGCATTGCCAGATAAGGTCTGAGTCTCTTTCCACCTGCAAACAGGCTGTATCTCACTGCTTTGTGAATCTCCTTGGGATACTCATCTTTGCGTGGTAAAAAGCGGTCGAGAATGATATTAACAAGCTCTTGCTTTTCTTTCATGTCGCGTTTAAACATGACGCGATTATCCATTCTCTTCCTCCTCAGGTAACTCTTTATTCAGCCGATCGGTGAGTATCTGGACTTTCATCTCTGCTTCTGCCAGCTTTTCACGGCAGATTTTGAGATAATGAATACCTTCTTCATACAGCTTGAGCAATTCATCCAGGTCTTCATTACCGGAATTGAGCCTTTCAGCAATGCTCTCCAGCTTTTTTAAAGCCTGCTCAAACTTGAGTTCTTTATCTTTCTTTTCATCTGCCATATTATACATTACTCCCAGTATAAATCAAATTTAAGTATATATATAACAGCCTTTTTGTCAACCTTTTTTTTGCTTTAAAGAGCGTTATTCCCTCAAATCCATGATTATTTTTGAATTTTATGCCCACAGAGACAGTGAGGATAAAGAGAGAGATGGAGAGAAGTATGTAGTCCCGTCTTCAGACGGTCTTATCAAATGCATACATATTTATTGCACGTAGGTCGGCTGATCAGGTAAGCGTAAGTTCTTTAAAAATACTGTGTTATGGCATCTGGGAAGGATACGTTTTCTCTATTTTCTTTTCAATGGAATCTTTCAAACCCCAATAAAAGTCCAGTCCTGTCACTCTTTCTATCAGGTCTACCGTGCAGGCATATTCTCTGTAGTTGGGATTGAAGCCGGTTTGGGGAATAAGGTAGCCGATGGCTTTGGGTTCTGTGCCATAAGCCATGATGACTTTGAAAAAGTACTTGGGGATGCTTACTTCATTGGGTCCGATGGTGGTATATTTGTATTTGACCTGGAGCACCGGTCCGGTTACGATATAGAGGGTGTCATATTGCAAAGCCATTTTGTGAATATCCATTTCCAGTTTTTTCCAGATTCCGGCATTGAAGGAATGATTTTGAGGTGACATATTGGAGTAGTAAAAGCAATCAGACATGGCTTGCGCAGACCAGGTATTGTCATTTGCCGGACAGAGGTGCCCTCTGTCATAGCCGGATTTGTAATAATCCTTGTCATCAGCGGAACCTGTTTCAATCAAAGGGTCAACCTTGAAATCAGCTGAATCGCGCTCTGTAGCCTTCATCGCAGCATGTTCTTTGGTGAGTGTATACCCCACCCATTTGGCTTGTTCATCATCTTCAGAATATACCAAAGAAAAACCTGTATGCCGGATGAGTACTTCACCACTCTTGAGCCTGGGAATTTCCAGACCGTACTTTTGCGCTTTGGCAGGCAAGGTGCAGAAGAGCATAATAAAAGCCACAGAAAAGACTAATAGCTGTGTAAAGCGTTTGCAATTCATTAATCCTCCTCGCATTACTTCATCTTGTATCACTCTGTAATTGCTTTGTGCCTATCTTGTTAATTTCGTAAATCTTACGGCAAACCAGCTAACACATATTTATAGATATATAAAACATTGTCAAGAAAAACTCACAGATGTGCAAACATGTCTCTTTTAGTTATCCTTTCCAATCCTTCAAGTAATCAGTCTTACTATCCTCCCGGGGTCCACCCGGGTGATGCTTACTACAATCACTAAGCATCAAGCAAGTTAATACCTGGATGATGATAAGACTGATTACTTGAAGCTTACTTGTAGCATAAGCATCTCGTCATTCCTGCGCAGGCAGGAATCCAGAATCGGTATAGATTTGGGAGATGGTATACAAAGTAAACTTGTCACATAGGTAACACTTTAATAAGTGAAGCGGCATGGAGGAATATGCCATGCCCTGGAGAGAGATTAAACCTATGGACGAGAAATTGAAGCTTATATCAGACTGGTTAAGCGGTAACTACAAGATAACAGAGTTAGCTGAATCATATCAGATCAGCAGAAAGACAATATATAAGTGGATAGGGCGCTATCAAAAGTATAGCGTTGATGGATTAAAGGATCAAAGCAGAGCACCTTTGAGTCATCCCAATCAAACATCTCAAGAAGTATTGAAGTTGCTAATAGATTTTAAGCTTGAGCATCTCAAATGGGGTCCAAAAAAGCTTGTATCTGTATTATCAAAGAAGCATCCTACCTTGGAATTTCCATGTGCCAGCACAGCTCAGACATGGTTAAAGAGGAATGGTTTAGTGAAAAAGCGTAAACCCAGAAGAACCGTACCACCCTATACAGAGCCTTTCAAGGGGAGCAATAAATCAAATGCATCCTGGAGTATTGATTACAAGGGGCAGTTTAAAACTAAGGACGGATTGTATTGTTATCCTCTAACGATAATAGATAACTATAGCAGGTGCCTGTTACTCTGCAAGAGTCTTATCAGTCCCAATTATGAAGACACTAAAAGATGGGTAGATTGGGCTTTTCAGGAGTATGGGTTACCCGAAGCAATCAGGTCAGATAATGGGGTTCCATTTGCTGTGGCTAGTTTAACCGGTCTGAGTCGTTTAACAATTGATTGGATAAGTCTGGGTATCAAGCATGAGCGCATAGATAAAGGGCATCCTGAGCAGAATGGGCGTCTGGAACGTTTTCATCGCACACTTAAAGATGAGGCAACGAAGCCTCCTAAGAGTAACATATATGAACAGCAACAAGAGTTCGAGAGATACAGGCAAGAGTATAATGAAGAGCGTCCTCATGAGTCTCTAGGGCAAATAACACCATCAGAGTTGTATATTAAGAGCACCAGAAAGTATCCTTTGCGGAGAAAACAACCTGTATACGACTCAGACTTAATAGTCAGAAAAGTAAAGCGTTCCGGTGAGTTCTCTCACCGAAATGGCTTCTATTATATTTGCCAATTGTTAGAGGGTAAGTACATAGGCATAAGAGAAACGAAAGATGGATTTATGGAAGTGTACTATTATGATGTACTAGTAGCAAGGATTAATATGAATGGTGGTAAGTACTACCGCAAGACTTCGAAGCCACTTTGGGGCGCTGTTCCGCTACGCTCCACAGCGCCCCAAAGTAACAAGGAATTAAAGATTGAACTTGCCAAGAATGAAGCTTGGATAAATAAGTAATAGTGTAACCTATGTGCCTGGTTTACTTTGTAACCTATGTAATATTCAAACAATCGCTAACAAACCATCCTGGTTGCTAAAAATATCTTCGAATCTGTTTCTTCTGATGGCAAGATGCCATCAATAACTGACAACCGGGACGGCACAATTCAATACCAGATAAGAGGCTATGATGTTTCGTACCTACGGCACTCAAGTTTGGGGGATATGCGCCGGGCTAAAGCCCGTCGTTAATACGTTTCATCCCTCCGGGATTAACATATAGATGCTCATAGCTGATTATTACATACATATTCTATCACTATCTCTATCTCTATCTCTTTCTCTATCCTTACGTGCTTATTATCCCTTGTTAATCTCCTGTTTATACCTTAACTGACCAGTGGATTTTTCAAAGACTCAAAAGAGAATCTACAGGAAGTCATCGGGGACTAAACTCCCTGCAAACTCCCTGCAGACTCCCTGATGACTCCCTGCGTCAAGCACTAAATATATAGGCAACAGATAAGCAGTATTATGCAGCAAGAAGAAGGGATTTAGAACTTCAGCTAAAACATAAATTAAATAACACCTCAAAGCATAACCGTGAAAGTTTTCCGTTAGCAAGGCAAATAGTGTAAACATTTTACTTGACATAAAGAAGTCATTATATGCATTAATATTTTATGAAACTCAGAACACCGGAGGGTATATGAAAGCCTGTTTTCTGTTGATTATCATTATGTTGGTTTGTCTTCCCATGTTTTCAGTTATTCACAAATTGGGCGATTACTATACACCTGAATATCCGAGATCAGTGGTTGTCTGTGGTGATACGGTTTACATTGCTGATTACACAGCAGGTCTGCAGATACTTGATGTTTCCATTCCACAGAGTCCTGCATTATTGGGAAGCTATAATACTCCCGGTGAGGCAAATGCAGTTGTTGTGAAGAATCAGATAGCTTACATTGCCGATGGAGAACCGGGACTGATTATTCTCGATGTAGCAAATCCTCAAGCCCCAATATTGCTCAGCACTTATGATACTCCCGGAAATGCAGATGACGTGTTCATAGGACACAATAAAGCTTATATCGCTGATTATTCCGGCGGCATTACTATTCTGGATATATCGAATCCGGCTTTTCCTTTGCTCTTGAATTCAGATAGCAGCATCGGATACGTAAGCAGTATCTGGATTGACTTTAATCAAAATATTGCTTATGCAGCCGGTGGTGAGTTTTTGAAGATAGTAAATATTATTGATCCCACAAACATGCAGTTGTTATCTACCCTGGCATTTGACGAAGAGATTATTAATACTGTTGTTGTGAGAGACAGTATAGCCTATGTAGCCGGACAAAATGGCGGTCTGTACCTGTATGATGTGTCTGACCCGATAAATCCAACTTTTATCAATAATCTCAATATGAATGCTGAGGATATAGTTCTGAAGAATAATATAGCTTATATGGCAACATTGGCATCTTTTAGTATGATTGATATCTCCAATCCGTATAATCTGGAAATCATCGGGTCGTATGATGTAGAGAATTTTGCAAGTTCTGTAGCAGTGCAGGGAGATGTTGCTTATGTTGTTGATTTATTTAGTGGTTTGCAGATTTTGGACATCTCAGATCTGACAAATTCTCAGATACTGGGAGAATATAATCCGGCGCATAGGTCATTTTCAGTCAATACCGTAGGCAATATAGCATATCTTTCCACCTGGGGTGGAGGTTACAAAATACTGGATATTTCCGATTCACAGAATCCACAATTATTAGGTAGTTTCGGTAATGGAGATATATATTTTGATTGTTTCTGGATGTCCTGTGTGCAGGGTAACAGAGCGTATCTTGCAACAAGCATGGGGCTGCAAATCCTGGATATAACAAATCCTGAAACTCCGCAACTATTAAGCACTTACCGACAGACAACACCGTATGGACTGTATGTGGATGGCAACACGCTTTATAGTGCGAGCGCAGAGCTTGGTTTGCAGATTTTTGATGTATCTGATGTTCAAAATCCAACTGTGACGGGAGTTTGTAATACACCGGGATATGCCTGGTCGGTTATTGTATCTGGAAATATTGCTTATGTAGCAGATGGATATAGCGGTTTGCAGGTTATTGATGTTTCCAATCCTTTGACTCCGGTATATCTGGGGTCTCTGGATACAGATGGATATTGCCAGACGGTTCAGTTGACAGGAAACACAGTTTATCTGACTGATACAGAGGAAGGAGTGGTAATCATTGATGTAACTATTCCAACTGTTCCCGCCAGACTGGGTACTATTAAACCATATCCCACCAGTACAATACGCAAGACCTTTCTCAAAGACAACTTGCTTTACACTTCTGATGAGGGTTGGAATGAGATTAGGATATATGATGTTAGTAACAGTAGTATGCCCAATCTGATTTATACTTATGCCTGGAATTGCAGGGCTTATGGCTTATGGGAAGATAACGGGAAACTCTATGTGGCAAGTGATTTTAGGGGACTAAAAATTTTTGACCTGAATGGCATTGTGCCTGTGACGGATGAAGAGGTAATCCCTTCATCACAGCTTGATTTGACTAATTACCCCAATCCTTTCAATCCCAATACAACAATATGCTTTTCCTTGCAGAAATCTGATTATGTGAAGCTGGACATCTACAATACAAAAGGACAAATTGTGACCAGCCTGATGAACGGACAGGTAAGCTCAGGTGAACATAGAATCCAATGGAATGGCATGGATAAAAATAACCAACCTGTAGCCTCATGTATGTATTTTGCCAGAATTGACAGCAAAGGAAAAGCAGCTATTGCGAAACTACTGTTACTGAAGTAATGGTTTACCAAAAGAAGTGAGGATAATGCTAAAGTATTTAGTATTTCTGTGGTTAAAGAGATGTTTCTGTCTGCTACATGCAATCTGGTATCCTATTCAAGAGGAAGACTTTTGTTTTCACTAATTATATAGAGGTTAGAATTATGATGGTACGAAAGATACTTGTATCAATGCTGATGGTATTTACCATCTCACTATGGGGAGTGTCGAAAGCTTCCGATGGTAAGGGAAAACAGGATTCTGCTTACCCGCTAAGTAATGAGACAGTCCAAATACAAGGCTTCAGTAAATATCCGAATACAGTATTTTACCATGTATATGCAAAATCCGTGCGCAGAATCTTTGTAAGTCGAATCAAAGGTGATGCAATCTCGTTTCAATCAGATGGTGGCGGGTATATGCATTATATATCATGGGACACTTCATTATCAACTCTTCAGCAGGGAGTTGAATTATCAGGAGAGGAAAATCCCGGCATCATTCAATATCTCCGTCTTTATAGAAATGATTATAAACCTAAAGCGCTAGAGGTTCCTTTCTATCCTTCCTGCCGTAAAATCAGTCATATTACAAGTTACTTCAGTTTAAACAGGCATGGTCAATCTTCCACAAACAGCGGTAATAAAGAATTTGGCTTGAATATCACTAAACGTGTCTATTCCGGTGGTTCAGACCAAATCACCATCACAGATAAATTCCATGAAATGCAGGTTTTAATTGATAAGCTGACACATCAACCTGAAAAAATACCGGGATTTGTTCTTACCAAAGAAGAAGCAAAGACTATTAGAGCCTATGCCGATTCTCTGAAGAGCACCAATATAAACAGGCTGGTCATTCTCAGAAAAAAACCTGCTCATAGTCAGGACAATGAACAATCCAACAATTATGACAAACCGCATGGCATATTAAAATTAAATGTAACCGGATTTGAGAATGTCTCGGTGGGAAGATTCCACCTACTGATTGTGGGTGAGGATGGTTTAATCTGCAGAGTAATTCGTGGAAATATCATCAAGGTTAAGCTTGATAGTGATGAAAGAGCATATATCACAAGGTCTCAATACTGGGGGAGGGAAAAGAAGGGTGTCTTGTTTGACCTGAACTCTAAAGAATATAAACACTATAAAGCCACCTTGCATCCCAAAAACAGAAATGAAGAGCCATTAGTTGAGATTCCGACCTATCTGATTAAAGATGAAAAGACTTCTGAAGTGCATCAATTTGAAGTAGTAAGTCAACTTCCGGAACTGGCTAAAACCAAAGATGATTTTGTTATTAAACTCAAAGAACCCGATGGAGAGAAGGTAGCTAACCTTCATACTGATGTTATAGCTCTCTCAGAAGGATATAATCATACCAGATGGGTACCATTTATAATCAATTTCTTAGTCGTTTTAATCTTATCTCTGGCTATGAAATATCTCGTCCTGCTTGTCATGTACCAAACTATCTGCCAAGTATCAGGATGGGATAATAAGTATAAGCTGTTTTATCCATGTTTAGGAGGAGTGGTCATCACTTTATCGGCAGTCTGGTTTTTAGTACCGTTTGTACAGAACTTTGTTATAGTGAAATTAATAGTTTCGTTTGCGTTTACCATGATAATTGAAGGCATGATATATCGAAAATTCCTGCATATCCCGTTGAAGAAAGCGATGTTGTTAACTGCTTGCTGTAACCTGGTATTCTTTTTGGCAGGAATGTTAGTGTTATAATAAATGTTATAGGGAAATAAATACCCTATCTGCCCATAACTGGTCATACCGCTTGCCAAATCAATTACCATATGTCCAATACTGAAAATCAGCAGAATAGTAAAATCCATCCACACTCGGGAAAGTGATTTCTAATAAAACAATTAAATCATCAGATATAGTTATACATAGATTTGTCAATAGGTAGTCGTTAATTAATCCTTCTCTGACCTTAGGCTGGTCAGTTATGCCTCCCTTATGTCGCCCTAACAATCCCTATGTTTGTGATTAGGTATCAAACCAGGATTTTCATGCCAGTAGGTGTGACTAGCCAAAGGGCATAGCAAGATTTCAGCCCTTGTACCACTTATCCGATATAACAGTTGCTTAATACGAAAAATAAGTTATTATGTCAGTTGACAGTGTCAAAAGATATTGCAATTTTCAATAACACAAAATGAAGACTCTACTTATCCACTAAGTCTGAATAGACACACTTTTGCATAAGCTTTCAACATTAAATCCTCTTAAAGAGACAAATTGAGGGGATACTAAAAGAAACATTTGAGTTTTTGAACATTTTTTGGGAACTCACAAAACGGGAGAATAATATGAAAACAATGATTTGTATTACAATGCTTATTTTGGCATTATTTACTTTTTCTTTACTCTATGCAGAGTCAGTTGGTTCAATTTGGGGATATGGCATAGAAGGGGGTGTTGCTGTCGGCGATAATGCTGGAACTGATGAATTGTGGGTACCGGCAGGACGTGGATTTATGCAGTTAAGTCTTTTTAAACAATTACATACTCAAGTGGGAGTAAGCTACTTACCAATCAAATCAAATGAAGATAATCTTAACCAATACAAAACCAAAACAATTATGGGAGATATCCGTTTTCTATTCAGACCAATTCAAATAACGGTTTTAGCTCCTTACCTTTATGCCGGATTTGGAGCAACAAAGGATATGTCAGGAGGAAGCTCCGATATTCTTCCGGTGATACCCGCGGGTTTGGGCATCCAGACATCTATAGGAAGCAAATTCGCGTTAGACCTCCATGGTGGTTATAATTTAGTGTTATCTGACAAATTTGATGGCATTATCCGCAGTGATGACGACCTGAATCGTTTTACTAATAAGAAAAATGATGGTTTCTTTACTATAATGCTTGGATTTGCAGTAACCAATCCGTTTGAGAAAAGGGTAAAGAAAGTTGAAGTTGAAGAGCCAAAGATTGACCCCTTGACGATTGATACTGATGGTGATGGACTGATGGATGTAGAAGAAACAGGCAAATACCGCACAGACTTCAATAAAGCTGACTCAGATATGGATGGTCTATCAGATGGTGCTGAAGTTTTAAAACACAAGACCGATCCTAACAAAGCTGATACAGATAGTGACGGTCTCAATGATTATGCTGAAGTTAATGTTCACAATACGGATCCGTTGAAAATAGATACAGATGGTGGCAGCATGAACGATGGTGCAGAAATTCAGGCTAAGAAGAATCCTTTGGACTCAAAAGACGATATCCCGGCAGTTGTGAAGCCTGCGGCACCAAAGATTGATACTAATAAGATTGATACCGACAGTGACGGTCTGATGGATTTCGAAGAAACCAGTAAATACAAAACTGACCCTACTAAAATGGATACAGACATGGACGGACTCTCTGATGGCGACGAAGTCATCAAGTACCGTAGCGATCCGTTAAAACCTGATACTGATAACGATGGACTTACAGATGGTAAAGAAGTCAGTATAAATAAGACAGACCCAACTAAAGCTGATACAGATAATGACGGGCTTAACGATTATGCAGAAGTAACAACACACAGGACTGACCCTGTTAATATCGATAGCGATGGTGGCGGTATGAATGATGGTGCAGAAATCAAAGCTAATAAGAATCCTTTAGACTCTAAAGACGATGTGGCTAAGATTGAGAAAAAGATGATTTTAGAAGGTATTAAATTCGCAACTAATAAGGCTACTATCTTACCTGAGTCTGAACAACCCTTACAAAAGGTATTAGCTTCTTTACAGGAATATCCTGAAGTAACTGTTCTGATATCCGGTCACACTGACAGCGTAGGAAATGATGACAGCAACCGCAGTTTATCTGTAAGAAGAGCACAGGCAGTCAAGGATTGGCTGACAGGTAACGGCATCAGTGCAACACGTATAAGAGTAATCGGAAAAGGCGAAGCTGAACCGATAGCTTCAAACGATACCAGTGAGGGCAGAGCCCAGAATCGACGGATTGAAATTGAAGCACTTCAATAAAGTAAGAGGATAACATGCTTTGGACAATAGCTTACGGATTTATAATACTCTGGTTCATTGGAATGGTCTCAGCTTACACTATGGGTGGTCTGATACATATTCTGATAATGTTTGCTGTGATAACTATTCTCATCCAGATATTCAAAAGAAAGAAACAGACAATATTATAGAAATCAATGTCTGAAAACAATTTACCATGTCCCGAAAGGGGCATGGTTTTTTTTTGCAGGAAGTTTGAATAGCGTATTTTATTCAGAACTGGAAGGTGTGGCTATACTCAGAACAAGTCCTGATGCGAGAATGATTTCCTGTGCTGGTTCTGTAACTTCGTTACTGATGCCTTTGGATTGCCAGTTATAGAGGATTACGCTATCAAGTGGATATTTTAATCCACGTGAAGAAGTGAAGATACTGGTATCTGACAACGAAATCAAAGAAAGGGGAGAATTTACGGGATAGGAGTAGGAGGTATGTTTTTCTAAAAGTGTGAGAATTTGAGTGCTGCTGATAATAGTTGCCTTCACACCATATTTATGAGCATGCATAAGGTTTTGGATTAGCGCCAGCGCATGATCTATTCTGCCTGTTAAATCATTGCAAATCAAAACTTCAGGGATTTTCTGCATAATGCAGTATTCCAGAGCAAGCTGAGTATCTGTTTCGTTTTTTATACCGGGAAAGGTCAGTTTATGACAGGTCGCGGGTATTTGAGCAATCAATTCTGGCTCAATAGAATCAAAATCACCAATCAGGACATCAGGATTAAGCTTTAATTCCAGGCATCTCTTTAACCCGGCATCTACTGCAATAATCACATCATCAGGTTGGATAGAGTCATAGTTAGTAACGATTTGTTCGGGAGAGAAATTAGTTATCAGCCAGGCGCGAGGAAGTTTCATATTCAGTGTTTTGCGTAATATACAGTATCGTCAATCCTATTCAGATAATAAGCTGGATTGACTTTAGCGCCATTGACCAGGACTTCATAATGAACGTGTGGCCCTGTAGACATTCCGGTACTGCCCATCATGGCAATAATCTGGCCTTTTCTGACCTGGTCGCCCTTTGCAATCTGGAAGTTGTACAGATGACCGTAACGTGTTTCAAAACCATTAGCATGCTTTATTTTAATATATTTACCATATTCATTATCCCAGGTTGTTTCAATCACTACGCCATCACTGGTTGCGTATATCGGTGTGCCCATTTTATTGGCAATATCCACACCATAGTGGAAACACAATCTGTTATAAAAAGGATGTAGTCTGGTTCCCCAACCGTCTGACCATCTGCCAAATGTAGGGAATATGGAAGGACCATTGTCAATTCTGAGCATATCATTGGTAGCTACAGTGGCAACAGAACTGTCACTACTGTAATTCATACTGAATCCTGTGGAAATCTTCTTGATTTGCTGCTCAATTGAATTAACTCTGGCATCGAGATATGAGTCATAAACAAAGGTATTGTCTTCAATTTTATTGGATTTATCATTTCTGAAATATGGGTAGTATTGGTCGGTTGTTTTGGATAAAGGCTTGGATAATTGCATAGTATCAAGCTTCTGATAAATGCTGTCTATCACTTCAGAATAATAGTCCAGCTTTTGACGGAGCAGGATATTTTCTTTCTGAACTTTGGTAAGAGCTTTCTGAGATTGATTCCAATTGCGTAGACTGATAAAATAAAGAGAAGATAGTAAAAACAGACTCAGGAAAATGGCTAAAACAATAACCAAAATGGCGTTAGAAAGATTAAACTCACGTCTAATGCCATCAATTCCGAATTGATAAGTGACTCTCCAGTTTCGTTGTACTTTAAAAGGGTTCATATCCTCATCTTTTCTGTTGTTAAGATGCATAAATCATCTATATTGCATTGATAATCAATCAATTCCTAAAATCTATATACAGTATATTAGTCAAGCAATTTTCCAGCCAAAGGGGGTGATTCAGCTTCAGCAATATGACACTCATACATTCAGTACCATGACCAGATTGTCGTAAGGTTTTTATAGTGCCAGCAATATTAACTGCCAACAAGATAACTCATCAAATAGTATTGGAGTTGTTTTTGATACGTGTTATAGTTTCAGATGGAACCATTATTCCGAAAATAAAACTTGACACTATAGTCTGCTTATTCTAGTTTTATTTTATCATACAAGTGTTAATCTACAATATGGCAAAGCTTTATTAGAAAAGGAGTACAATATGAAAACCATACTTAGTCTGTTTATTTTATCTTTTTGTTTTTCGTTTCTCGGTGCTGCCACACTTCTCACTGAATTTTTTTCCACTCCCCCTACTATCCCCACAGGCTGGACAACCGCCGGTCCAGGGACGACATCGTGGTCTGTTGTCAATTCTAATAATGCAGGAGGAACTCCAGCCGGAGAACTACGGTTGGATTATTATTCTGATGTTAACGCCACATACCGCATGATTACTCCTGCCATAAACACCAGCAAAGCGCATGATATGAGCCTTAGTTTTAGGCACATGCTGGATGATTTTGCAAGCGTTGATTCCACATATACTATAGGAGTCCAGATCAGCACAAACCTGACAACCTGGACAACTCTTTGGTCAACTGAAGTCTCCTCAGCAAGCATCCCTGCCGAACAACGTACGATATCAATACCCTATACACTTGGTATGTCTGAAACCACCTATATATCCTTTTTTTTAACGGGAAATCCTTGGTATGCGTTAAACTACTGGTATATTGACGATGTCCAACTCACTCATGAAAATACCTTAGGTTGTAGTTCCTGGACTACCGGTGACTACAATATTGAAGGTGATTTGTTGGTTCCTTTGGGTCAGACGTTACAGATTGCAGCAGGCTCCAATCTTTATTTCGGAGTGGATAATAAGATGGAAGTAGAAGGAAGATTGCTGGTGAATGGCACTGCCGCACAACCGGTTTTATTTACGGAAGCTGTGGTTGATATGCCCTGGAGAGGAATATTTTTCTCGCAAATTAGTATGTGGGCTGATTCCTGCATAGTAAATCATGCCACTATCACCAAATCCTCATTAGCAGGGATAACGACAGCCACCAGTGAGAATATCCGTATCAGTAACTGTCTGATTCAGGACAATGAGCACGGTGGTGTATGCTTGCTTGGAGGGTCTGTTATCCTGGAGAATTCCACCATTATCGGAAATCAATCCTCTGGTCATGGAGCAGCGGTTTACTGCTATGGCGATCGGCTTACAGTCAGTAATTGCACAATGCAATACAATAGCTCCACTTATGCATTGGGAGATGCATTTTTTTTAGTTGGCTGCAACTTGAATCTTATCCATGATAATATCATCGCCAATAATAATGCTGTCGGTTCTCCGGGCACCCTTAAAGCCGTATATATGATCGATTGCAGCGGGTCTTTCCAGCGCAATCTGGTCGCCGGTAATGATGGAACAGGGATAGCTTTCATCGGTGATTCCTTTTGTGTAATTGACCATTGTGATGTTGTTTATAATAACGGTTATGGCTTGTATCGATTCGGTTTAGTACATGTCTCAAGTTCGATTTTGTGGGGTAATGCGACCAATTCCATTATTGACGTTACATACCCAACTACTTTGCAGATTGGTAATAGCTGTATCCAGAACGGAATGCTGGGCGTCACCAATGGCATCCAACCTGCTAACTATGTCGCAAATATAGCCAGCAACCCTCTGTTTGTGGCACCTATAACTACACTCGGAGTGGATGTACTTACCGGTGATTGGCATCTACAACCACTTTCTCCCTGCATCAATACCGGCTATCATGGTGAATATGACCCGGATGGCAGCTATTCAGACATGGGCATATATTACACGTTGGTGAATCCAGTTATAACCAGAGCAATAGATTATTCTCCTGACCAGGGACATCAGCTTGACCTCAAATGGACAAGGTCACCGCTTGATATCACTTTCTCTCCCGGCGCTTTCTACACAGTTTGGCGTCTGGGCGAAACGTCCCGCAATGATAACACTCTCTATATAAATGATCCCACACTCTTAAATGTGGATTTGATTGCCCGCAGTAGTGACATCGGCTGGAGAGACGGGACCCGGACATGGTATTATCTGAACCAACTACCTGCTTATAATTTTGAAGATTACGGACTGATAGTTCCTACCCTGAGGGATTCCTCTTCAACCGGAACTCATGAGGCGAATTACATGGTTATCTATCAAAACAGCCTTGGATTCTGGACTTCCATGCCTATGTGGGGATACACTGTTGACAATATCCCTCCTGCACCGGCAGAGCGTGTACTGCTGGCAAATACAGCACTTAACCAGTTCCGGCTCAACTGGAATCGTGTCACAGAAGGATATTGGGAGGGAAATTCTTATCCGGAGGTTAATCGTATCACCTATAAAATCTATGGCGGTGACAGCCCTGATTTCCCAATCGACTCTTCTTCCTATATGCTTTCAACTACAAATCCCACGGCGATATTGAGCGGTCAGACCGGGAGCAAAAAGTTCTACCGCATCATAGCAGGTGATTCAGAATAACCCTATAGCAGTATATAGCGATAATCTTTCGCGAATAATATTGAAAAGTGACACTCATCTTAATCATGGGTGTCACTTTGCTTGTTTGATTAATCCCGCCAGACCAGGTATAAGGATTTTTCTTGACTCTATGGTGATTGTAAGATTGTCTACTTTCGAGATATTTGGGAGATGATATGAAAAAAGTCATGTTCATTATTGTTTTTTTACATACTGTCATTCTGCTTTTTAGTCTTTCTACACCTGATCAGGCAGCACAAGAAAAGCTTAATCAGTTTATACAAAGTATACCTACAAGCCAATTAGAAGATTTTGGATTTAGTAATGCAACTGAACCGGAGCAGGTTAAAATAGAACCATGTTTCCGGATGTTTTCATTATCCGAAAGCAGAATAAAACAATGGTATGACAAGCAGCAGTTTAATGATTTATTAAGCCCTGATAGCCTGCATCTTTACCCTCTGTCGGTAAATAATCATTACAAATGCATGCTTGCTGTTGATTTTACCAAAGGAGAATGGAAAGCCGTCTCCATCGGTTACCGTGATTTGGCTCAACAAATTGACCTAATCAGGCAAACCTGGAGCGGTAATGATGTCAGAATTATCCGGGTTCTTCCCTTGCAGAGATACTACTTCTCTGTATCCAATGCATCATTTGACAATTGTACGCGGATTCAATTCAATCAGAACAGCAAGCCGGTAAATTATATAAATCTGACTTCAATGCAAGATGCGTTGAATGAAATGTACATATCTCTAGATAAAGATAGCAGTACAGGGGCAAATCATGAAAACTAAACTGATGCTTATTTTGCTTTTCGTCACCTGCTGGCTTTGTTTAAGTTCTACCGTGTTAAACTTTCCTCTCAGTGTTCAGGAGCATGACCAATGGTGCTGGGCCGGGGCAACGCAATCTATCTTTCATTATTATAATTTGCCGGTTACTCAAAATGAAATTGCCTGGTATGGAACAGAAGGTAGTAATACCTGGAATTATCTTTGGGGTTACGATGTATTACCTACCCGTAATGGGATAAATTTGATTTTAGACCATTTTGCCGGATTGCAATCAGTCTTTGGAGAAACAGTTAACGCTCTGACTATGTCACAAGTAGCTACTGAGATAGATTCTCTGCAGCCCTTTGTTACCAGGATTGGCTGGAGTGATGGCGGTGGACATTTTATCGACTGTTATGGATATGACCACAATAATCTTTATTTAATGGATCCATGGCCAGGGAATGGATATACAATAGCTGATTATGACTGGTACGTAAACGGAGCACCTGACTTCATTTGGACACATTCACTTTTACTTAATTCGGGAGTGGGACTCAGAGCCTACTTTCAGGCAACACCCCCAAATGGTTATGGTCCTTTGGATGTGTCTTTTACAGAATACTCATTGGGTAATCCCACTGGTTGGGCGTGGGATTTTAATAACGACGGAGTTACAGACAGTAATTTGCAGAATCCCGAATGGACTTTTACTTTTCATGCACAATATCCAGTATCTTTAACAGTTACAAAAAGCGGCAGAACACATACTTATACGGTTAATAATTGTATCACCGTTGATGATAACCCTCCGCAAATTATCAACCCCATTCCTGATTTGAGCTTCAGCATGGATACTACATGTTACACCATAAACGTGAACGATGTCTTTCTTGATGCTGATAATGATGTACTAACCTTATCATTTCATAATGCACCCGGACACATCAACGGTTCAATCCAAAATGGTCTGCTTAGTTTAATTCCGGTTCAGGGGTGGACAGGCACAACGGCATGTTTTTTACAGTGCACAGATGATTACTTTCATATTGTGAATGATGTCTTTATGGTTACGGTCTATGATTCCACAGCCAATGAGGACAATTATAACCTTATTCCGAAACCTCTATTTAGCGTGTTTCCCAATCCCTGTATGACAGCAACTAATATTAAAATCTCCAATCCTTCATTAGAATCTCTTACTTTAAAGGTCTATAACAGCAAAGGACAAAAGCTGACAGACTGGATAATCGATGCAAAGAGTGAAAAAAATATTGTTTGGAATGGTCTAGACAACGAAGGGAGGACTATTGCATCTGGCGTATACTACCTGAAGCTGGATTCGCAATCATTTCACCAATCCAGAAAAATCCTCATCCTCAAATAATTGCAGGACATGGATAACTGCATGGAGAAAGATTATATATAATTCTGTTTAATAAATCAACATTTGCCTGGCAGTTTATTTCATTTATTATGTAATAAGAAACAAACACTAGACTGGAGAAAATATGTCTAAATATCTAATAGTAGGCGGAGTGGCAGGCGGAGCAACAACCGCTGCCAGGCTTAGAAGACTTGATGAAAAAGCTGAGATTATCATCTTTGAAAAAGGAAAGTATATATCCTATGCCAATTGCGGGTTACCATATTACATCGGCGGAGTGATATCTGAGCGGGACAGACTATTTGTTCAGACTCCTGAATCATTTAAACAAAGGCTGAATGTAGAAGTACGTATCGGGCAGGAAGTAATTAAAATCAACCGTAAAGAAAAGACCATCCTCATCAAAGACTGGAAGAAGAATATCGAATATACTGAAAGTTATGATAAATTGGTACTCTCTCCGGGGGCAGAACCACTCAGACCACCTATTTCCGGTATCAATGACAAAGCCATTTTTACTCTGCGTAGTGTGCCTGACACCGATGCCATCAAGGACTATCTGGATACACATAAGGTCCGCCGGGTTATAATAGTCGGAGCAGGATATATTGGGCTGGAAATGGCTGAAAACCTTCGGCATCTGGGTATCTTCGTGACGATAGTTGAACTGGCAGACCAGATGATGATTTTTATGGATTATGAAATGGCTGCGGAAGTGCATCAGCATTTGAAGACCAAGCAAGTTGAGTTTTATCTAAAAGATGCAGTCAATTCTTTTTCCAGAGATGGAGAAGCGCTACTGGTGAAATTACAAAGCGGAAAAGAACTCAAAGCAGATATGGTACTTCTCTCTATCGGAGTACGTCCCGATAGTCATCTTGCCGGCGATGCAGGACTGGAACTGGGAGTCAATAAAAGCATTGTGGTAAATGAATATATGCAAACAGCAGATAAGGATATTTATGCTGTTGGTGATGCTATCAGTTTCTTGAGTCCGATTACCGGCAAGCCGATGACACATTATCTGGCAGGACCCGCCAATAAGCAAGGCAGGATTTGTGCTGATAACATAGCTAAAGGCAATATACGTCAATATGAAGGCTCCATCGGAACAGGTATAGCCAAGGTGTTTGATATTACCGTAGCTTCGACCGGAGCTTCAGAAAAAGTACTTAAAGCAGAAGGGATACCCTACCTTTCTTCAATAATTCATGCTGCTTCCCATGCTGGATATTATCCCAATTCCCTGCCTATGACAATCAAGATTATCTTTGCTCCGGTTACCGGAAAGCTTTTCGGAGCACAGATTGTTGGTTATGAAGGAGTAGATAAACGTATAGATTTGATTGCAGCCAGTATAAAACATAACGAGACAATCTTTGATTTGGAAAAAATCGAGCACGCCTATGCACCTCCATTTTCATCTGCCAAAGACCCGGTCAATATAGCAGGATTTGTAGCAGAGAATATCATTAACGGTCTGGTGAAGATAGTACATTGGTGGGAAATCGAAAAACTCAATTACAGCAACACTGTATTGGTTGATGTTCGCACTGACGAAGAGTTTCAGCTTGGCAATATAAGACCATCCATCAATATTCCCGTAGATGATTTGAGAGCCAGGATGAGTGAACTGCCCCAAGACAAGACAATAGTAATCTACTGCGCAGCCGGACATCGTGGCTATTTAGCTTCGCGCATTCTGATGCAGTCAGGCTTTAGCGAAGTATATAATCTCACCGGTGGTTACAAAACCTATGAGCACGCCACCCAGAAACAAAGCAACGAGGATATCTTTGAAAATGATACAATTGGCAAAGATGATAATCTCTACCAATATAACCCCGATAAACCGCACACAGAGAATAAAGTAATTATTGTTGATGCCTGCGGATTGCAATGTCCCGGACCCATCATGCGTCTCAAAAAAGAGATAGATAAGGTTGAATACGGCGACATAATTCGTATAACATCTTCCGATGCTGGTTTTGCCAAAGACGTGCCCGCCTGGTGTAAAATGACCGGAAACAAGCTGATTAAACTGGAAGAAGGTGTAGGCACTATTGTCGCAGAGATTCAGAAAGCCAAAGAGACTAATGAACATTTTGCCATGTCTGCAGGCAAGAATAAAACAATAGTTGTCTTCAGCGATGATCTGGACAGAGCTCTGGCTTCTTTTGTCATAGCCAATGGCGCTGCCACAACCGGTAAGAAAGTTACTATGTTCTTCACCTTCTGGGGGTTGAACGTAATAAAAAAACAACACAAGCCTTCAGCCCAGAAAGACCTGATGGGCAAGATGTTTGGCATGATGCTACCGGGTAGCAGTCTTGGACTGGGACTCTCACAGATTAACTTCTGGGGTATCGGTGCTAAACTTATGCGATTTCGCATGAAACAAAAGGGAGTTGATTCTTTGGAACTGATGATACAGCAGGCTATCCACGCAGGTGTAGAAATGATTGGCTGCCAGATGTCGATGGATATTATGGGTGTAACTAAAGAAGAGTTACTGGATACTGTCAAAATAGGCGGTGTAGCTACCTATCTTTCCGAAGCAGAGCAGGCAAATATAAATCTGTTTATATAATTAGGTGTTGAAAGCTGGATAGGAGAGCTTTAGAACATAGGCAGGCTGATAATAAACTTGCTTCCCTGGTTGAGAATACTCTCAACCCTGATTTCCCCTTTATGCTTATCTACAAAATCTTTACACAGACTGAGGCCCAAACCGGTTCCCTGTTCTCCGGAAGTTCCGGCTAATGAAAATTTTTCATCATATCTGAATAATTTTGGAATGTCTTCAGGTTTAATACCTACACCCTGATCTGCCACAGTTATGATGTAGTGGTCTGCATCCCTGTCTATGGATACTTTGATAATACTGTTTTCATGGGAAAACTTGACGGCATTAGTTAATAGATTGCGGATAACAGTAAGCATCATATGCTTATCTATCCTTGCCTTATATTCTTTTTTGCATTCAAATTCAAGACTAATCTTCTTTTCTTTGGCAATTAAATCTACCATGGAGATTGCATCAGCTACGATTTTATTCAAATCAGCTTCAATGGGATTAAATTGAATACCTTTTGCCTGCAATTGAGACCACTCAAGCAGGTTTTTAAGGATGTAATCTCCCTTACGAGCGCTTTGGTACAACATTTCACCCATAGATTTTAATTCAGCTTTATCCAAAGAATCATCAGCCTGAGCGATTAATTGTGACAATCCCAGGATTTGATGAAAGGGGTTACGTAAATCATGACCGATAATTGAGAGCAGCTTGTTTTTTTGGAGATTTAGCTCTCTCAATTCCCTTTCAGAGGCAGTTAACTTGGCATTAAAGTTTTCCAGCACTTTCTCATACATTTTTTTAGCTGTGATATCCCGCAGAATAAGTAAATAGCCAAAAACATGATTATGCTTAGACTTAAGTTCCGAAATTGATACATCAAACCAGACATTTATAGGTTCGCCAAGATATATATCAAATGCTTTTACTTTATCATCTACCGGAGTGGATAATAAGTTATCCAAAGATGGAAAGAGTTGGTCCAGTTTCTTCCAAAGCCAATCATCCTCAATCTTCAATAATCTCAAAGCTGCAGGATTTGCATCAATTACATGCCTGTGTTTATCCAGTACTAAAACGCAGCCCTGCATACGTTCAACTAAAACATCCCGGGCAATAGGTGTTAAACTAAACAGGTTATACCTATAGATACCCAACAGCAGGATTAAACCCGATATCATATAGCCCATGGGTCTGATATCGTGCCATTGAAATGGGAGGATATTTGATGTGAAAATAAATGTAACAATAAGAGGAATGGAAGACACAGCCAGAATGAACTTTAGCTGTTTACTAAAATACTCTGGTGATATCTGTATGGATTCGACTAGTAAAATTACACTGATTATTAAAAGCAGAGTTGTGTAAAGTGAGGCAACCATATGTGCAAATCCATAGACATACACAAGCTTATTGTTTACAAAATCACTCATTTTGATGCTGCGCCATACTAACCCGTGATATTCATTGGTAAAGGCTAAAATAATCACTAATATCGGTAGAATCCACAAAGAAAGCAGATACTTATCAAGTCTTTTAGATTTTGTAAAACCCATGACAAACATGAGAAACAGTAGCGGAGTGCAACGTGAGCCGATATATTCAATCTTAGTAAATAGTATTTTTGTGCCTTGAGTTAAGAAGGCATTCTCCAAAGCTCCGGCCAGCGCCCAAAAAGCTATCATCATCATCAGTGAGACAAACGGAATCTTGCCGTTAGTAAATTTCTTATTCTGAACATCTACCGCTATCACCAACGATAAAAACGCTGTAAAAAACAATAGCCAGGAATAAGTGTCAAAGCTTAACATTAATAATCCTCACCAAATTACGGCCTCTGTATTCCAGTATTTGGATAAATACTCATTATCAAAACCTGTATTAAGAAAGCAGTTCTTTTATGTCAATCAATATGTTATGTCCACTCATCAATACCCTTATTGATGTCAAATTTTCAAAAACGAATGTATCATCCGGTTGATGCGTACGTAATTTAAATGGCTTAGTATTATTCTATGCTCAGGATAATAAATGCATTGAAAATTCTTGACAAATAAAGCACAAAAAGATAATAAATAATTATAGATTGTCTAATCTCTCAGGAGGATATTTTGAATCCACATGAAAATGCCTGGCAGTTGTTTGATTACATGTCTTTAAATCCATTTAAAACAGGGCGACAGCTTGAGCACTACCATTGGGTCAAAGATAAGGATAAAATACTCATCTGGCCTAACCGGATATACGATATTACTCCTAACCTACCGGATGTAATAATTGACGAAATTGCAGATAAAATCATCACAAATGAATATCCTAGCGAAATCCAGTTCAGACTGGATGGAAAGCAAAAGAGTAATATAGACCATTTCATTCGAAAAGGTTTTAAAGTTCTCCGGGAGTTTCCGGCTTTATCTATCGGATTAAACAAAGATAAAATAGAGTGTCTTCTTCCACAGGACTGGGATTTATCTATAAGGCAGGTAAGTAATGAGCAGGGATTGGCTGATTGGTCAAATCTGCTCGGAAATGGTTTTTGGAGTGATAAAGTTGATGTAAGCAAACCTCTGCATGATATTTATGAGGCTATCTACAAGGATAATGATAAACTCAAACTTTTCATCGCTTATATAAATGATATTCCGGCAGCTACATCAATGGCATTTAACGCATCTGTTGGTGGCGGAATCTACCTGGTTTACGTCAAGGCTGAATACCGCAGACACAGCTTGGGAGCTTTAATCACTAAAGAAGCAGAACAGTGGTGTTTCAAAAAAGGACATAAAAGGGTTATTCTGCAAGCTACAGCCATGGGAGAACCGGTTTACAAGAGAATGGGATATAAAACAGATTTCAATTATCTCATTTTAGTGCCGGTTTAAATAGCCCGGCATTACAACCAAATCAAAACTACGCTATTTTTCTCCTTCAGGTAACGGCAAAACTTCTATCAAAAACTGTTCATCCACATGCATAATTGTCTGCTGATTGCCATAAGATTGCATTGAGTTGTCATCAAAAACTACCTGTGCAGTTAAATAGAAGTTATATCCTGTTGTTGCAAATGGAATAGCTTTATACCAACTTTCTCCGTTATCCAAATCCACTTCATAGTTATCTGTTATTGTATTCTGGCTGGCAACTCTTCTTACAATGACACGCTTGATATGCAGTCCGGATTGATTTTTGACTTTGACACTCGCACGGTTTGGCATAGTATAAATACTGGTAGTTTTACCGGCATTGACCCAAACATATGTACTATCAACATACCTGCTCAAATAATCATCCCAGATTTGATAAGTTTCACCCTGCAAACTGACTCTTACATATTTACCCACATCATTAGTGAAAGGATATTGTGTTTCTGTTGTAACATTTATCTTTCTATCAGAACCCGGGGCAATTGTATATGGTGTATCCAGAACTACTGCGTATAAGGGATAAGAAGTGCGATTGGCAATGCGGATTTTCCCATTCTTTTCGCAACCAGTTGAAATCAAACACATTGTAGCTAAAATCGTTAGCAGTATGCAGAGAAATATTCTGTGTCTCATATTAACCTCTCAAGACTTTACATCTCATATCTGAATGTTATTCCATACATCAGGTTAAATCCCGGTTGTGGAACATAGGCATAGGTTTCGTACTGCTTGTCAAACAGATTGTTTAATTGCAGATAGATATCAGATGATAAGTGTTTATATACGTACTTGTAAACCATGTCAGAATTTACAAGGGTAACAGCCGGTACCGGGTCAATCAGATTATCAGGAGTTGTCCACTGTTTACCGGTATAATCAAGATTTAGTTTGAACCTGAAATCATGAATGGTAATCTCTGCTTCTGATATCCATCTGATATCAGGAGTATAGGTTAGGTTATGTTTGCTGTCATTAGTTTTATCTTTTGCTTGTGTTAAGGTAAGTGAACTATCCAGATTTATCCAATCAAAGGGCTTGGCTTTAGCTTCCAATTCCCAGTTATTGAGAGCAGCTTTTCCGATGTTGATGGGTTTCCAGGCAGTACCATACAGATAAGTCTGACGCCATTGGATAAGTTTTTTTACTTCACTTTGATAATAAGCAGCTTTGATGGAATATCCGGTATATCCAGCCTTTGCCCAGATGCTGCCACCCAGAGATGTTTCCGGCTCCAGGTCAGGATTGCCCAGAGACTGGGCATCACCCTTCCAGTAGAGGTCATAAAACGAAGGTAAACTAAAGCTGTTGCCAAGAGTTACTCCTGCCTGAAGTTCTACTTCTGTATCAGTATTGACCAGTTCTTCTATCCGCCAGGAAGCAAATGTGCCAAATTCAGTCACATCATCAAGACGAATGCCTGCCTGCAAGTTATTACTCAGAAACTGTCCATTGCTTTCTAAACTTGATTTTACTGATATAGCTGCTTGTTGTCTGCTCGTTTTCCCGATGGAAAGACTGGGAAAGAGTAAATCCCTGCGTTCATAGCTTTGCCGTGAAAGCTCCAGCCCCAGACTCACGTCTGCAGGATCAAAACTATAAACAGCTTGGTCTTTTAAACCTATTGACACTTGTTTTTGCCTGTAATGAGTCAGGTAAACCGGATTAGGGGCATGAGTATTATTATATCCTGTATTGTCTTCATTCTGCCAGAGGATGAGAGAATTGTTTAGTCTGTCTGTCTGGTAGTTGAGATTCAGATTTTGCCTATAATTTTGCCCGGTCAGAAAGGCTTGTTTATAGATATCCAGAAAGTTCACTGGACCGGGAAGCTCCCGATAAATCTGCTCTGTATCAAGATTGTAGTTCCAATTAATCTTGTTGATTATTGAGTTCATCTGAAAAGCCACGCCTTGCTGTTTTTTGCTGTTATTATGGCGGGTGAGTTTGCCGTGGATATTCCACCAGGGACGAGGTTCATAAGTAAAATTATTCTTAGCGGATTGTTTATTCATCGAGACCCGAAAGTTAAATATGGGAGACTTTTGTTCATAAATGTAAAACCGTCTGATTTGGCTGAATGAGCCATAAGATGTTTGCCGCTCAAATTTAAGCGGACTGGGTATGTTCACATCGTTTGTATAAAGATAGATGATGCCACCGATAGCAGATGCTCCGCCATATAGAGAGGCATTACCTTTGACAATTTCGATACGTTTGATTGTATCCCATGCCAGTGAAGACAGGTCAAATGCTTCGCCATTGGTATTTAACGGCACATTATCCAGCATGACGAGAGTGTGGCGACTCAGATTTCCCAGAAGGGATAGAGTCTGATTTTCACCCAAAAGCTTAGTTGCACTGGAATGAACCGAGCTGTCTTTGAGTAGTAGTTCTGATGACAGAGAAACGCTTCCAGTTGCGACTGTGTTCAGGGTAGTCTTGTCTAAAGCGTTAATGTCTGTAGCATAGCTTTCCGTCACTTTTACCGGTGCAAGCACTATCTGTTTTTCTGTCAGAGTAATGGTAGGATTGATTTGCTTCACCAGGAGCGTCTGCCGGGCATATCCCAGCTTGGAAACAATAATGGAGTCTGACTCCGTGGTGATGGCAAAGTAACCTCTGGTATTGGAAAACACGCGTTTATGCCCGTCAGTAACTGTAACATCTGCAATGGGTTGAGCTTTGCTATTGAGAATCTGAGCATTTATTTTAATAGCTGATAAGCTTGGTGCCAAGAAAACTATGATGGCAATAAAGAGTAGCGGAGTGTAAATGTGTCTCATTAAGGTGCGGGATTTATCCCCGGAAATACCAGATTGGGTCTGTTTGATAAAGGATTGGTCTGCAAGGTCAAATCAACCCCAAAGAGTTTCTTCAATTGCATTTGAGTGAGCACTTCGTCAGGACTGCCGTTTGCCAGGAGCTTTCCATCTTTAAGAAAGATAAGGTGCGAAGCTACATTCGCTGCCAGATTGATATGATGCGAGATAAGAATTATTGTCTTCCCCTCATCACGATTGATTTCGGACAATAACTGCATCATTTCTATCTGATGATTGATGTCCAGTTGGGAAAGGGATTCGTCCAGCAGAATAACTTCCGTTTGTTGTGCTAATGCTCTGGCTAATAATACACGCTGCTTTTCTCCACCACTGAGTTGGGAAAAGTACCGGTTAGTAAGCTCTGTCAAATCAAGTTTATCTATGATTTCTTTCACAATGTCCCTGTCTTGCTTTGACCAGCTTTGCATCAGTTCCAGCCAGGGATAACGCCCCATTAAAACCATTTCTTCAACTGTATAGTCAAAAGGCATGGCTGTTTCCTGTGGAATAAGCGCTATGACTTTTGCCAGTTCTTTCTTGTGCCACTGCTCCAGAGCTTTGCCTTTGATTAAAATACTGCCTTTCCGCAAGGGTAAATAGCCAATCAGAGTATATAAAAGAGTGGATTTTCCTGCTCCGTTAGGACCCAGTATTACAGTGAAATCACTATCTGCAATGGAAAGCGAAACATCCTTTAAAACATCTTTCCGGTCATATCCGCTGCAAACATCTTTAAACTCAATCATTCCCATACTCCAAAGCCGATTTTTAACATTGTCCCTACCCTGTCAATTGAAAACGACTCCTCTCCCATTTTTACTATCCTGCTCATTCCCTATATTTTCCTTAACAGATCCACAAGAGCAGAACCAATGATATACGGGTCATATACGGGTCGCACCCGTATATGACCCGTCCATCTCCTGTGTATCTCCCGCGGATTGGATAAGGGATAAATGAGGAACAAATGAGGAACAAAAGAAGAATGAAAGAATGAAAATCAATTGAACATACGCTAGAACCCTGAAGTCAAATAAAGTGTAATATGGAACACGGCGTGCTATATATTTTCTTTTTAAATAGCAATTGAATAAGTATATGTGTTTTAGTTCTGCTGCGAATTGATTTGTTGCAGGGACAATCTGTAAAACGTTTAGCACAAAACTGGAGAAAACGATGAAACAATTCATTTTATTAGCAATTGTATGTTGTATGATTTTTAGTTTATTTGCTGTTCCATTATGGGAAGACCCTGTGGGAATACGTCAGAATGATCAGGTTGACTGGAATCGTTGTGGTGCAGTAACTGCTGATGGAAACATGATTTACGTCTGGACTAGCACGAAGCGTGGAGATTGTGATATTTATGCCCAGAAAGTAACTGCCTCCGGAACATTACTCTGGCAGCAACCTATTGTTGTCGAAAATAAACCTTTTCCCCAAACTCATCCTGTGATAACCAGAACTACAGATAATAATTTTGTCATCGCCTGGTTGGAAATAATACCAAGTGGTGAGATGAATATCAGAGCACAAAAAATTACTTCCAACGGTCAAATACTCTGGTCTGCAGGGGGAATACCTGTCTGTAATGTCGCCCAGATAGTGTTTTCGTACGAGATATTGGCTGATAACAATAATGGCGCTTATCTTGTTTGGGTTGACAGCAGAAATGCAGATTATCATATTTATGGACAGCATCTGGACGGCTTTGGCAATGCCCTCTGGTTAGCAGACGGTATGTCTCTAGCGGGTGAATCCGGGTTATTTACGATGAATCCTGATATGTCCGGAGGGTTAATCTTAGCAAGTAAATTTACTACTGGCACATATACTATTAGTCTGAAAAGAATTTTATCCAGTGGTCAGACTGCATGGTCTGAACCTCTTGCAATAGGACTCAATGATAACAACCAACCTCTTCAGATGTGTGCAATTGATGACAGTTCATTTGTGATTACCTGGTCAGAATATCCTGATTCAGGAAATAATGACCCTGACATTTTTGTTCAGCGGTTTGATGTAAATGGTAACTTCAAATGGGCATCTCCTGTCTGTGTTTATGCTGATAGTGGTAATATTAATTCCAGCACGCAAATAGATCCACGCATTACAGCTTCGGGTGATAATAGCGTAATCATAGCCTGGAGCGATTACAGGGACGGTACAAGCTATCCTGATATATATGCACAAAAAGTGAGTGCTGACGGCACTTTGCTGTGGAATAATGATGGTGCTCCTGTATGTACAGAAATGTTGGGTCAAAGTAATCTACGCCTTGTCTCTGATAATACCGGTGGATGCTACATTGTCTGGGATGATGGCAGAGATACCTTATATACCGATATCTATGCTCAACACTTTTCCTCAACCGGTTCTGCGCTTTGGGAATTGCAGGGCAAACCTATCTGTGTAGCTCCAAATTCGCAATCTGCTCCGATGATTCGCATAATCAACAACAATATATTTGTAGGCTGGATTGATGAGCGCAACGGCTCGCCCGGTATGTATTATCAGGTTCTGAATGCCTTGGGTAATCCCTTATTGACTGTGAATGGAAAGCTGATTTATCAGGGTTTGGGTGGAGGTATAGATTACAGCTCAACTATCACCTTGGCAAGGTCCAATGATACCGTGGTCTTATGGTCAGACTATCGTAATCCACAATCGGGTGTCCTGATTTACTTTCAGTTTCTTAATCCTGACGGCACTTGTGACCTTGAAGCCAATGGCAAGCAAGTAGCACTGCTTTCCGGTACTGGATACTGGCAAAACAATTTCTCAGCAGTTGTCACCCCTGACGATAAAATTGCTATAGTCTGGGATGAGAGTTTCTCCCGCGTAAAAGCCCAGTTAATTGATGCGAACGGCAATAGACTATGGGGTGACTATGGCATGTACGTTACTGAAAGTGTTCCCATTTTACAAAAATCACCCAAAATTAGTTATGAAGATGGAGCCTTTTACATAGGATGGACACAAATTGAGTCTGTTTCTACTCCTAATGGTGCAAGGCAGTTTATGCGTGTATTCGGGCAAAAAATTATTGATAACCAAAAACAATGGGGAGCAGATGGTATGATGATTTCTGTTTGCAACCCCGGTGAAGGTGAATTAGTAGAACTTGAATTGGAAAACCTGGCAGGCAGATATTATGTTTGGTCTCAGTATAGTCTTGATCCCGATACTTTCTCATATCAAACCCTCGCAGCCAAGCTTGTCAATGCTGACGGCTCAACTGCAGCCGGATGGCTAAATGAAGGAATCCGCGTTTCAAACCACTGGGATTGGAGCACAAAACAATATATTCCACAATCCATAAAGACCAGCGCTGGTTTGTTTGTCGCCTGGCTTGATTTGCGCATAGATTATGTAAAAACTGTTTATGCCCAGTTAATTTCATCTCAGGGTGGGGTGCAGTGGAATTCCGCCGGATTGGCTCTTTCAGATTCAGTTTACGAAGCTGATGCCATATCTCTAATAAATGAAAATGATGAGATTACGATTTTTTGGACAGAGCGTTCCTCCTCATTAACCTCTTTTAACAAGATTCAGAAAATTGATTTGAACGGAGAAGTGCTTTTGGGAGAATCAGGGTATCCTGTTTCTTTACAGACAAGTTCATTATCAGCCAATTATCTTTATCCTGTGAAATTCGCCGATGGCAGTATGCTGGCTGCATGGGAACAATCATCTTTGGATTCATCTACCAGCTATTGGTCACAGAAGGATATATATTATCGTTATATCAATCCCAATGGAAGCTTAACAGGGAGTAATTCGGGTATTTGTCTGAACTCCGATATTGACCTCCAGGCACAACCAAGATTGGCTGTGGTTGGCAATGAAGCTTATCTGTTTTGGATTGATTCTGACTATTATTCCAATTCTACAAGATGTGATGAAGAGCCTTATGAATACTATAGCTTGTATGCACAAAAGCTGTCTAATGAGTTTGTGGCAATTGATGATGAAACTCAGACTCCTGCAGCAGTAAGACTTGAACAAAACTATCCCAATCCCTTTAATCCCACTACTAATATCAGCTTTAGTTTAAATTCAAAATCATCTGCAACCCTGACCATTTACAATCAAAAAGGACAAAAGGTCAGAACCATACATGACGGTCTGCTGGATAAAGGCACACATAGCTTCACCTGGAATGGTAAAGACAACAACAATAAGTCAGTTGCTTCCGGTGTTTATATGTATCGTCTATCCAGTGGAAATACCACTCAGACCAGGAAGATGGTCTTATTGAAGTAGTGCGCAGTATAGTAACATAGAATATTGGAGCACAGTTACTGAATAACTTTTTTTTATTAAACTGGAGGAAATGATGAAGAAATTCCTATTATTCGTTCTGATAATTAGTATAACTATTGGTTTATTTGCTGCCCAATTATGGGAAAATCCGGTTCAATTAACAAAAGTGACCAATGCAAACTGGAACAGATGTGGTGCAGAAACTAACGACGGTGGGATGATTTATGCATGGTCGGATAGTCATCTGGGTAAAAGATGCATATTTGCTGAAAAAGTATGGTGGACAGGTACTCATGCCTGGACTCAATCTTTAAATATAGACTCCAGTCCGTATTACCATGTATCTCCAATGATTACAAAGACCTCGGATGGCAATTTTATCATCACATATCTGGAATATCATGATTATGAGCAATTAATACTTAAAGCTCAAAAAATAAGTAGTTCTGGACAACTGCTTTGGCAGAATAATGGAATAACAGTATCTTCGGTAGTGCAACATTATGAATCTGTAGATATCATATCCGATAATAACGGGGGTGCATATATCACCTGGGTATATAATGCTTCCGGAATAGCAAATCTTTATGCCCAGAAAATCAACAGTAATGGCAGCTTTGCCTGGCAGGTTAATGGAATAACGATATCAACTGAAGTGAGTGAGGTTTCAACTGTTACAGATAATCTGGGTGGTTTAATTTGTTCATATGTTATCGGAGATTACACTCAGAAAGAAGTCAATGTGAGTCGGATATTGCCCGGTGGCCTGCAAGATTGGAGCTACACAGTCGAAAATTCTGTATCAAATTACATCCATCAGGTAATGGTATCATCTCCGGATAGAACATCATTTATAGTAACCTGGCATGGCTATACTGCAGACGAAAATAACCCGGTCTCATATATTAAAGCTCAAAGGATCAGCTTATCCGGTAGCGCATTATGGGATTCTCCTATTACAATAAATTCTGATAGCCAGACTTTGCAGACGAGGAATTACTTGGATTACAGAATGATAGTTGCTGATAGCACCTCAGTAATCATAGCCTGGGAAGATGATAGGAGTGGACTTCAAACTGATATCTATGCCCAGAAACTCGATTTAGCAGGTAGTAAATTATGGTATTCTACAGGCATCCCTGTATGCATCAATGAAAGCTACCAGGGTGAAATCAGAATGACACCTGATACCAACGGAGGATGTTACATAGCCTGGTGTGATGCGCGGGATGGTGGTGATGATAACAGGGATATATATGCTCAGCACATAAACAGCATTGGAATAGCTGACTGGATAACCGGTGGAACTCCTGTTTGTAATGTAGATGGCAGGCATCTATATCCATTGATAAAATTGACTAACAATCAAATATTTATTGCCTGGCAGGACGAAAGAAGCGGGTCAATGGAGATTTATTATAAAATGCTATTCCCTGCCGGCAACTCCTATAATCCTGTTGGAGGAGAAAGACTATTTGAGGGCAATGATGGTGACGTTAGTTCACCCATAACACTAAGAAGAAACAATGATGTAGTCATTATCTGGGAAGATTTTCGGAAGAGTTATCGTGATATCAGACTATATTACCAGGTAATCAATCCTTATGGTGGAACTATTCTGGAAGAGAATGGCAGTCCAATCACTAATCCCCCTGTAGATAATCAACAATATCCCTCTGCAATAACTCTTCCTGATGGAAAAATAGCTATAGTATGGATTGAAGGAGCTTCAGTAAAAACTCAGCTAATAGATGTAAATGGCAGCAGGCTTTGGGGTGATGATGGTATGCTGATATCACAAGATGCGGGCTATTCCTATGAATCTGCTAAAATTAGTTACTCCGAGGGAGCAATCTATATCTCCTGGGCACAGAATGTAACGGTACAGTTACCACAATATCCGGTAAATTGTCGTTATCTGTATGGACAAAAAATTGAAAACAATACCAAAATGTGGGGTGAAAACGGGATTCTGATATCTCATTATACGCCAGATAATCAGTACTTTAATTGTCATCCTGAACAATTGATCGGCAGGTATTTTATCTGGATCAATGATAATGAAAGTAATTATTCCAGAGACGTCTTTATCAAACTGCTTAACAGTGACGGAACAACAGCAGCCGGGTGGCCTGAAACCGGATTATCAGTTGCAATATTGATGCCGGAAAATAACCAGTACTATCTTCAATCCAGCCTGACAAACAGCGGTCTTTGCATCCTATGGATGAATTATTACGATGTTGACGAACAATCGAAATTTGGACAGTTAATATCACCTCAGGGGCAAAGATTATGGAATCCCGCAGGTCTGGTTTTAAGTCTGGATAGTGACCGTGACCAGATCAGTCAATTACTAGAAGGCACAAAGATATATGGTTATATGAATGTCGATTCCCTGTATTGCAATCTCAAATTACAGAATCTATCTGATACCGGGATGCCACTCTGGACGGAGAGCGGGATCAATCTTACACAACCGGTTGCGGGAATATTTGATGGTAATGTGCGTATGACAAAGTTTGACAATAATGGCATGCTCGCAGTTTGGAGCAGGAATAACAGAAACTCGGATTATCCTTATATGAGTGATATATATGGGCAGTATATCAATCCTGATGGAACACTTGTTTCCACTGCATTTCCTCTTGCCAATGAGCCTGATGACGAAGCTTATCCCAGTATTGTCTCAACCGGTAATGATGCCTATGTTTTTTGGGCAGCTTCTGATTTATATAAAGAACAAAACAGATGCGAAGACGAATATCCCCAAACCTATTCTTTATATGTCCAAAGGTTTTCCAATGAGTTTGTTGCTAATGACGATGAAACAGAGACTCCTGTGGCAGTCAGACTTGAGCAAAACTATCCCAATCCCTTTAATCCCACTACTAATATCAGCTTTAGTCTAAAGTCAAAATCATCTGCGACCCTGACCATCTACAATCAAAAAGGACAAAAGGTCAGAACCATACATGACGGCCTGCTGGATAAAGGCGCACATAGCTTCACCTGGAATGGTAAAGACGATAATGATAAATCAGTTGCTTCCGGTGTTTATATGTATCGTCTATCCAGTGGTAACACTAATCATACCAGGAAAATGGTCTTACTAAAATAAACATCATGAATGTTATTATTTGACAAAAACGCGGGGCTTGAATAAATACTGCCGGTAACGGGATTTCAGTTCAGGAAACATTAAACTAAACGGCTCAGATGAAGCCGGGAGGTCAATATGGAAAGAACTATGCTGATTACCGATATCGGCAGTACCACTACAAAAGCTATTCTGATAGTGTTTGAGGACGGGCAGTGGCAGTTAAAAGCTTTAGCCAATGCTCCCACCACTGTGGAAAAACCCTATGAAGATGTGATGACAGGCGTTGTCAATGCTGTTAACCTTCTCCCCCGACAGGCAGGTTTTGAACTTATAACCGTAAATCCGCAAACAAAAGCAAAGCAAATCAATCCTGAACTAAAATGGCTTTCCACCAGCAGTGCAGGCGGTGGTCTGCAAATCCTGGTGATTGGTTTGACTAAAGTGGAGTCTGCTGCCAGTGCACAACGTGCTGCTTATGGTGTGGGTGGTGTTTTGCTTGATACCATCGCTATTGATGATGGTAGATCTGTTGTGGAACAGATGCACGCCATCGAAGATAAACAGCCTGATATTATCCTCATGAGTGGTGGTTATGAAGGTGGCGCTTATGCTTCCGTACTGCGTCAGGCGGAGATAATCTCCTACTGCGAAATCAAACCCAAATACTCCCTAAAAGATAAAATACCTCTGATTTATGCCGGTAATGCAGATGCATCTCAGGCTGTATCGTTCATTTTACAGGATAATTACGAAGTGCATGTTTTGCCCAATATTCGTCCTAATGAAACAATGGAGCGAACAGAGAATGTCACAGAACTGGTGCATGAACTCTTTCTGAATAAGGTGATGCAGCAGGCTCCGGGTTACAAAGCTCTCAGCAGTCAGGTATCAGATGCCATTATCCCCACCCCGCTGGGTGTGATGTATGCACTTAAACTGGTTGCGGAAGTTCAGAATAAAAACATTCTGGCTGTTGATATTGGTGGTGCAACCACAGATGTCTATTCCAATATCTTTACAAACTTTTATAGAACTGTCAGCGCAAATTATGGGATGAGCTACAATCTGTGTAATGTCTTTGCCAAAGCAGACAGAGAACAGCTTAAGCAATGGCTTCATCCCTCGCTCAGTGAAGCAGATTTGCGTAATTATCTGGGCAATAAAATGCTCAATCCAACCCAAATTCCTTCTGAAGATGCTTCGCTGCATATTGAACAGGCATTGTCCCGCATTGCTTTACAACTATCATTACAACAGCATTTGCAGATGAACTTTTCAGTAAGTCAGGTGGGACACTTTATCAAGATGAAGAATGACGAGCTTGACCCCTTTCATGAGCAGTTTTACCGCGATAAACTGAATGAACAGGCAGAATTCCGTCTTCAGGATTTTGATATGATTATCGGAGCTGGTGGAGTAATCTCTCATGCTCCCAAACCGGAACAGGCTGCCTTGATGCTCATAGACGGTTTGCAACCGCGTGGTGCTACTGAAATCTGGCGTGACAGGCATTTCATCTCTCCTCATCTGGGCAAGCTATCACAGATAGATAAAGAAGCTGCTATTCACTTACTCAAAACTGAATGTCTGGAACCGCTTTGCCTATGCATCAGACCCCTGTCTCATAAACTGAAAGCCGGTAAACCTGCACTGTCTATCGAAATGGAAACCTCCAAAGGCAAACAGACCATCACCGTAGAAGGCAACCGCCTTTTATTCATAAAGAATAGCGAACCGGCAAAGCTGCATATCAAAAGCATTGGCTCAGTTCATCTTGCTTATGAAATAAAAGAACTGGATAAGGCAACAACCCTGCCTATTCTGATAGACACCCGGATAGCAGGTGCCTTTAGCTTTGACTCACTCAATCAAGCCCTGAATCTGTACTCTGATTTATCCGTTACAGTTTTATCAAATGCTCAGCCCAATCCAACAGAAGATACTAATTTCATTACAAAAGGGAACCAAAAACACCTGTTTTCTCTTCCTTATGCCGGTAAAGTTCATGTCAGCGTTGGAGACATAGTTGCACCTGATACAGTATTGGGAGAAAACCTGTATGAACCTCCACGTATATTTGTGCTGCAAGTATTCCGGGGAAGTGAATCTCTGTATAATCCTGAGAATTTCCGCAAGAATATGCGCTTCTCAGTCGGTGATGAAGTCAAAAGCAACCAGCTTGTCTATAGTGAACAGTTATCCTTCATTGACAGCTTTATGAATTCGGCCAATTTCAACTACTATTCTCCGGTACGTGGTAAAGTGGAAAAGATAGACTGGCACAATGGCACTCTAATCTTGCGTGAAATACAGGATTATTCTTTTGAACCGGTTATTATCAAGCTGTCTGAACAACTCGGCATCCGACCCCAATACATCCGTTCCTCTATGCCCAAGAGAAAAGGCGATTTTATCACCAATGGAGAAATTCTCGGAGCTAAAAACTTATCCAGACATGAGCAGATTATCCATTCACCTGCCACAGGCACGATTACCGATGTTAATACTTCCAGGGGAACCGTTACTATCCAGTATATTAAAAAAGACCTGCGCCTCAAAGCCTGCCTCAATGCCAAAGTCTCTTCTGTTGCCAAACAACGTTTTATTGAGCTGGAATATGAAGGCACTTCCATCTTTGGTAAAATCGGTTTTGGCAAGATTGTGGACGGACCTGTAGTCTGGAATGACAAGTTTGTGGAAGCAGATTTGAAACAAGGTTTCATTGCTGTCTTTCCCTTTGCTCTGGATAGAAAGCAAATGGAAATAGTAGCACGCAATCAGGTTGCCGGACTTATTATGCCATCGATGTCTGAGGAAGATATTGTGCATTTACTTGGTTATGAACTCGGCGTAGGTATTACAGGTGGTGAAAACCTGCCTTTCAGTATAGTTTTGACCGATGGATTTGGTAATCATAACTTCCCTGCCATCCTGACTAATGCCCTCAAGGACTGCACCGGCAAACACGGAGTCCTTTTCCCTACTACTCAAATCAGGGCAGGAGTGGTCAGACCAAGTTTGATAATCCAGTAGGATGTGTCCCATTCTTTAGAATAGTGTAAAATATGAAAGCCATAATCTATAAAAAGTACGGACCTCCGGAAGTTATGCAGCTGGCTGAGATTGCAAAACCTATCCCCAAGGACAATGAAGTATGCGTCAAAGTAATGGCTACAGCTGTAACAAATAGTGATATCTTTATCCGCAGCTCCAAAGTATCACCAAGAGTGTGGCTTCCTTTTCGGTTGGCAATGGGTTTATTCAGGCCGAGAAAGTTTATTCTTGGCGAAGTGCTGGCTGGAGAAATTGAATCTGTCGGCAAAGACGTAAAGAGATTTAAACCCGGCGATAAAGTCTATGGTTTCACAGGATTTGGCATAGGTGCTTATGCGCAGTATAAATGCATGAAAGAAAAGGACTCGGTATACGGATGTCTGGCTCAGAAACCTGCCAATATTTCCTTTGAAGAAGCCACAGTAGTTGTTTACGGAGGACTGCTGGCACTGCAGTTTATGGAAAAAGGCAATATTCAACCCGGACATAAAGTGCTGATCTACGGAGCTTCTGGTACAACTGGAACCATGGCAGTGCAACTTGCCAAATACATGGGTGCAGAAGTAACCGGTGTATGCAGCACTGCCAATCTGGAATTAGTCAAGTCTCTGGGTGCAGACAAAGTAATTGATTACACAAAACAAGATTCAATTGATACCGGTGAGCAATATGATTTTATCCTTGATGCAGTGGGAAAAGCCAAAACCTCAAAGCTCAAACAATCCTGCAGAAAAGCACTTACACCGGGAGGTAAATATGCCTCAATCGATGATGAAACCCTTAAACTGGATTCAAACAGACTGGATAAAATAACCAAGATAACAGAAGCGGGACATATTAAGCCGGTTATCGACAAAACGTATCCTCTGGAACAAATGATGGAAGCACATAGATACGTGGAAACCGGACATAAAAAAGGCGGTGTGGCAATAACGGTAGGGCATTAAGCTCAGAGTTGCCATCAAATCTTAAGGATTGAATTATGAAAAGTATCATAACAAGTATTCTGCTTGCTTTAGCATTATTACCTCTTATTGCGCATGATGTTTCTATATCCGTAAAAAGTAAACTGATTACCGACGATTTGCATTCATGGACATGCTATAAAACCATTCCTTATGACGAATATTTCAATCAGCAAAACCCTTTTAAAATTAATGATTTATGGACTTCTGGTCAGGTTCAGTTATTAGATGATTCAAAGAGGATTTTATGGACCAAAAACTTAAGAATAGGCTGGCATCTTTTCTCATGTCTTTTTGGTGATGACTATAATGTGGCAAGCCACCTGGTAGAAAATGATGGGTCTTCTGCATTTATTAGTGAAGATTGGAAAAGAACCATTATAATAAATAAATCTGGTAAGGAATATCCCTTACCTATGTATACCGGGACATTTTACAGTCTCGGTAAGTTCTTTGATAAATTCTGGCTATTCTACGAAGATGAAGGCTCTAAATATGATCAATGGCAAAATGTCTGGGCAGATACCTTGTATTTTTACGGCGAAAGTGGTGTTCTTATCACCGACACAACCGGTGTCATTCTCAAACAAGTATTACTTCCCAGAGATCACTATCATTGTTATCCAAGTGCCATAGACAAACAGGCAACATTGCTTACTTATAGTTACCACGATTCTAATTGGAGGACTGGTTACGCTCTTATTAATATGGATGGTAATGTAATCTACCAGAAGCTTGGGAAAAAATATATACATGGAAACTTGACTAAATTGTCCGAAGATGGCAAATTGTGTATGTTTGTTTATGGCGAAACCTGCGAAATTATTGAAACCTCATCAGGTAAAACCATCTTTAGCATTAATCATATGGGTACATTTGGGGATCTTTCCAATCAACAATATGGCATAATGATATCGTCTCACAAATCGAAATTATCGATAATTGATTATAAAAACCTAAGATGCCTGGGTAGGATTGATTTACCAAGAAGGACTACTTTGACTGACCTTTGGATGTCTCCTGATGGAAAAGATATTAGAATTATAACAGGAGATAAAAAGTATCGTGACAAAGAAGTCAGATATTACCATATGGATTGACAGACCCAGACAAACTAACTGCTGACTCTAAAACACCTATTCTTTCCTCATCATTAATCATTCTTTAATTGTGCTTATTGTGTGCATAAAATACGTGGGTGACAAAGCCGTGTTACTTCAGTGATTCCCCCGTGCTCACGGCGGAGTCACTAAGGAGTCACGAGGGAATCGTATCTGCAAACTATGAACATTTAAGAATGAATGAAAGAGAGATTAATTATGAATTATGAATTATGAATTAGGTGATTAGGTTTATACAATTACGATACTTCTTGTTGTATATGTGTTTACTGTCTTTTGTGTAGGACACTTCAAGGGCACAATAGAATATATATACTATTTTCTGCTTGACAGATTGGGGACTGTTTAGAATATGTATTCTATATTTACTCTTAAGGAGAAGTGAAATGAGAATCATCGTAATTAATGGAAGTCCCAAAAGTGACAGTTCCAGTGTAACAATGCAATACATTAAGTACCTGCAAAAAAGGCTGCCTCAGGCAGAATTTGTCATATTAAATATAGCCAATAAAATCAAAGCTCTTGAGAGCAATACTCAGCAATTTGAAGAGACTATTGCAGCCATAAAGGCATCCGACGGTATAATCTGGGGGTTCCCGCTTTACTACCTGCTCGTATCTTCTCAATTAAAGCGCTTTATCGAGCTGGTTTATGAACGCAATAGCGAAGCTGCTTTCCGGTCCAAACCCACAGCAGCCATATCCACTTCCATACATTTCTGCGACAACTATGCCTTAAATTATATCAAAGAAGTTTCAGAAGACCTGGGAATGAATTTCTTTGATTACTATGCTGCTGATATGATGGACCTGAATAATGAAAAAGAAAGAACCCGATTGAACCTATTCGCAGCCAACTTTGTGAGCTTCATTCAATCAGGAGCGCAAAACCCTCGTCAAAGCATGCCTCTCCAGTACAAACCGGCTGAGTTGGATTTCTCGCATTCACCTTCCAAAACTGTACCAACATCTAAAAAAGTGGTAATTCTCACAGATGAACAGGAAACTAATCATAATCTCCGTCACATGACATCATACCTGAAGAAGCTGTTTGGTTCACAAGCGGAAATAGTAAATCTGCACGACACAAAAGTCAACGGGGGATGCCTGGGCTGTATTCGCTGCGGATATGATTTCAACTGCGTATATGATGGTCAGGATGACTACCGAAAAGTTTATGAAACCAAAATAATCACGGCAGACATCATTATCTATGCCGGCACTATCAGGGATAGATACCTTTCCGCAAAATGGAAACAATTCTTTGATCGTTCGTTCTTTCATAATCATACTCCCATGCTGAACGGCAAGCAAGTCGCTATGGTAATATCCGGTCCGTTCAGACAGATGGACAATCTGAAAAATCTCTTCCAGAACTACTTCGAAGTGCTGCATGTAAATCTGACAGGAATAGTCTCTGATGACTATGAGGATTCCTCTATTGTTGAAACAGGACTTTACAACCTGGCGGTGAAACTGGCTGCAATGGCTGAGCAGGAGTATGTCGCACCCATGAGCTTTTTGGGTGTAGCCGGCAAGAAGCTTTTCAGGGATGAACTCTACATCAGGCTGAGATTCCCCTTTGTTAAGGATTATCAGAGCTACAAAGAAAGGGGCAACTTTGATTTCCCGCAAAAAGACGTTAAGACTCTTTTGATGAATAATTTCTTTACTTTTCTAGCAAGATTCCCCAAAATCAGGAAGGAGATTTATTCAAAGCACATGATGACAGGAATCATCAATTCCTTTAGTAAAATCACTGAACAGGGATGAAGAGATAATGAGTAAAAGCGACGATACCAAAAGCAGAATTATCAAGACCTCGCTGGACATGTTTAATGATCTGGGTCCTGATAATGTATCCACTGTGCAGATTTTCAAGACGCTAAAGATAAGTCCCGGTAACTTATATTACTACTACCATAGCAAAGAGGAAATCCTCCTCGAAATATATGAACAAATGGTCGTGGAATACCGGGAAAACTGGAATATTGAAGAAATGCTCAAACCGGATTTTAATGCTTCGGAGAGAATCACCAACAATCTGCGCATATTCTTTAAATACAGATTTCTATTAAATCACATGAGTGCTTTGGCAAACAATGATGCTAAGCTCAGAGAACGCTTTATCGAGGTCACAACTCAACGCCAGAACGAATTATGTAAGTATTTCCAAATGCTCGAAGAACAGGAAATGATGGACTTTCGTTATGACCCGGATGCGATTCCGAACCTGGTATCAGTATTATGGTTTCTGGGTGAATTCTGGCTAATGAATAAAGAACTGAAAGTGGGGAAAGTTGCCGAACTGACCAGAGACATGGAAATTGAATATCTGCAGATGAATTTATTCCTGACCAATCAGTTTATTACGGAAAAAGGTAAGAAAGCCTATGAGGAAAAGCAGCAGGATTTCATAAGAAAGTACTTTTAAGACCATGTGTAATCTTTTCCTGATAATGACTTCTCTCTTTAGCTTGATAATTACCTAATCCTTTAAATGATTATACTGATCAGATGTACAATTTGGCTTGACAGTCAGTTTATATGCAATTATTTGTATTGAAAATCAGTTCGGGGTGTAATAATGCATGACAAGCCTCCTGACTTAACGTACTTTTATAGGTCAGGCTTTCGTACATTATACATGATAGGAGTATCTATGAAAACAATTGTTTTAGTCATTTGTACTGTCATGGTTTTTTCTTTTGCTGTCTCAGGCTGTAAGAGCAAAGCAGAACAAACCTCCAAATCCAAAGCAACAGTTGATAATCAGGCAGAATCAGATGACCAGGCAGAAGGCTATCAGCCAACCAAGCGAAGAATAATCAGTGAATTTCAACAGGTTTGGAATGAAGTACATGGAGCGAATGTTAATAACAGCAACTATTGGCGTCTTGTGGGTACAGAAGTCGGAAGCATCAGAGCTGATGAAAAAGCCAAATCTGCAACTGTGAATATAAAGTTTACCTATAAACCCGGTTCCAAGCAGGAACGAACAAAATCCGCAGACTTTCTCTTTCATGAGATAGCCGGTTCATGGACGATAGACCATGATACTGCAAAATATCCTATTACACCTTAAAAACCACTAAGCCTGGGGATTGGATGCCTGGTAATGACAATGTGACGCTCAGGCTTGAAACTGAGGTAGATTATAGAGTAGTGGAATCTATTACCCGTGAAGCCTTTTGGAACCTGCATGTTCCGGGTTGTGATGAGCATTATCTCACTCATGTTTTAAGGCAATCTCCGGATTTTATTCCGGAGCTGGACTTTGTGGCTGTTATCGACGATGAAATCGTAGGCAATATCATGTATGCTCATTCCATTATCGGGGCTATGAAAACCAGGAATATAAGGTCATTACTTTCGGACCTGTCTGCGTTCTGTCACACCCAGCAGTTTGGAGTGTCCGTTTATAATTGATTTATAAGGCAGAGGGATAGACACATGGGTCTATCCCTACTACTATCAAGAGGTTTTATTAATTAGTTCTTAATTCTTTGCTCCTGGATTATTTCCGGTGATGTCGGTGTTCCTGAACCGGATGTGATTTGGAAGAACCCAAGATTATCAGCCTGAACAGTAATACAATTTGTACCTACCCAGCCAAGATATGTCAGGTTAGATGGTGTTGAACCGCTATACACTCCATACCAGTTTGCGTTCATATTATCCCAGGTAAGGATTATTGTTCCGGATACTGTTCCCGGTTGAATGCCAAGATTAATGGGGGTAGCAGCAACCGGTATCTCGCTTGTTGTCCACATCAATTGAGGATAGCCGTCATTATAAGCAGAATTAGTGAACCACGTGCTTACAAAATCCCAACTATCGAAAGAGGATTGGGTGTGCATTTGCACTGTGGTCTTGCCAATACCGCCGTAGGAAGTGGCTATGCCACTGGTCTGTGTGTCCCAATAAGAATTTGTAACCACAGCGCCGGATTGTCCGCACAAGCCGCCTCTTTGACTCCCGGCAACAGTACCGGTGGAATAACTATTCGTTATCGTACTACTGTTATTGTAACCGACCAAACCACCAACATAGCTGGCACCGGAGACGGTTGCTCTTGAATAAGAATTATTGATAGTTCCCCTGTGTTCACCAACCAGACCGCCAACGCTATTGCCAGCAGAATTGATGCTTCCGGATGTGTAGCATCTGTTTATGGTGCCTTGATTCCAGCCGACTAATCCGCCACACCAGTTATTGCCGGAAATACTACCTGTAGAAGAGCAGTCGGTAATGAAAGACCCCGTCTCACTGTTTCCGCAAATTCCGCCGATTTTAGTACTGGTTACCCCGGTGCCGGACCTCGTAATGGTACCGGAGAAACTGCTGCCGATAATCGTACCTGTATTGTAACCCACCAGGCCACCACCGGCTTGATTATTGCCAATATTGACAGTAGCTGCAGAACGGCAGTTTTGAACAGTGCCGGAATTTCGACCTGCAATGGAGCCGGTTTCCCGGTCGCCAAGAACGTAACAGTTAGCGGCAAGTACCAGATTCCTGATAACTCCCCCTGTTCCCAGAGTTCCGAAGGTGCCGTGATAAAAACCATAATATTGAGTTCTGAGATTGGAAACCGTAAAGTTATTGCCGTCAAAATTACCATAAAAAGGTGTTGTCGGGTTGCCTATTGGCAACCAGCCATTGGTACCCCAGGCAGCATAGCCTGCTCCACCGGGTGCCAGGTAGGCAGCCAGGTCAATATCATTCATGAGTTTGAAGTATTTATCTGCATGTGTATCACCAACGTAAGAATGTACATAATCAAACTCGGCTGCATCGGTAATCCGGAATGGATCAGCTTCTGTTCCAATACCACCGGCAAAAGGAGCTTTGGAAATATTGATGTTATCCAGATATAGGGCATTCCCGTTAGCCCCAATTCCACGGAATCTCACTTTATTGGTACCCATAGGTAATGCCACAGATTTGAATGCCCAATCAGTAACATCTGGAGCAAAACAATTGGAAGTTGCCGAAGCAGTGGTGAGTAGTCCGCTTTCTCCTCCCGAATATAATATGAGGCTTGTATAATTACTTCCACCATCAGTGGAATACAGTATCTCCAATTGATCTATGTTTGTAGGTCTGTTGCTATTAGGAGCATAGGCATGCGCAAATGCTAATATACCCCGATTTCCTCCCAGGTTGATAAAAGGAGTATCCAGGTCAATCACCCCGGTTTGATAAAAGAAGTCCGCTTGAGCACAGCCATCTCCCCAGCCGCCGATTCCGAAGTATTCATTCCTGTTCCATGAAAAACCGCTATTCTTTGACCATCCATACGGAGGGAAGGTTAGGCTTGAGAAATCCTGAAGATACGGGAAAGCCACGATCTGTGGATCAGGATTCGTTGTGAATTTACGGATAGTGCTGGATGTACTGTCAATCCCTGTCCCATAAGCTACGACTTTCCAGTAGTAATCGGCAGAATAGTTCAAAGCTGCCGTAGCAGTAAAAGTAAGACCGGTTAAGAGTGAAGATGTTATTTGGGTGGTTGGGTTGGCATTTTGATCACAAAACACCCGATAACCAGTGACGAAGCCACCTGATGCGGGTGCCTCCCAGGTAAAGGCAGGCAATAAGTTTACATCAGTTGCATCTGTTATAGGCAGAGCAAGGGTTGGAGCACCTGGTGGTGTGATTTCAGGACCATATACTAAATCCAGGTAAACCTGGGAACTGCTTCCACCTGCGCTGTAATACGCGGCAAAGCCTAATTTGTAGTTTCCAGTAATACCGGTAAGTGCAACACTATGACTTTGCCAGGTATCCGGGCTCAGGCTGATGGCAGACCCGATATTTATCCAGGCAGAAGTGGATGGATTATAATAAGCCGGCTGTATATTCTGATACGTGGATACCGGAACATAGGTTTTAAAATTCAGAATACTCGCGCCTGTGAGCGTCAGCACAGGAGTAGATAAAGTGATAGAAGTAGAAGAATCAGTGGGGCGATAAGCGGATTTGACACCGTGATAAACCTGATAGCTTGTCTGATTCCAGTTATTATCCCGGGTCCAGCCCTGTGGCGCAAAGCTGCCTTCAAAACTCTCAAGCAATGCGTTAGCTGCTTGCGAAGTCCCGGTAAGTGACACATCATAAATGTCAGTATTATGGGTGATGCTCAAGGTCGCTGTTTTCACTCCCTGACTTGTGGGATTGAACCTGACCGGAATGGCAACCGATTGACCCACTGTCAATGCTGCCGGGAATCCGGTAGTGGTAAAGCTGAATTGGGTAGAGTCTGTACCTGTGAGAATGATGTTTGAAGCTTCCAGGTTCAGCGTAAGCCCACCTGTATTGGTAATGGTTACATTCTGATAAGCAGTTGGTAAGTTCAGGGCGGTTACATCGAAATCAATCGTATGGGGTGTATAACTCAGAATGGGAGGAGTCAGGCTGATTGTGATATCATCCAGACTGACATAATTTGGGGTAGTTCCCGCTATAACGGTTCTGATGCCGAGGTAATACGTATCTGTCGTGGCTGGAGTGAAAGAGCTGCTGATACGCTGATATGAACCACTCGTTAAGCTGCTCTGAGCAACCACAGTATTGGTCATTCCGGCAATCGTTCCTGCTGTTCCGTAATAAATGCCGATATTGGCGTTTGCAGGTGCAGAAGTAAACTGGCGGGCATACAATTCTACATCGTAGGATACCCCTCCGGTTAGGGGCACTGAACGGAACATCCAGGTGTTTGTTCCTCCGGAGTAATTAAGAATTACGTTAAAAGAATCAGTCCTGGGGGTTGTATTGTAACCGTTATCTATATTATTTACAGTCCAGTAGTTACTGCCCGAACCCAGTGCCTGGGGCCAATCAGAAATTACGGCTGAACCATTCGTATTTCCTGTTTCAAAGCTCTCTGTTACAAAAGGATCCTTCTCTATGGTGAAGCTTCTGGTAGTTGAATTTGGAAACTCTGCACCCGTTGCAGTATAACCAATCACACTCCAATACCAGGTCTGTCCGTAATTAAAAGTGATACCTCCCTGAGTGACCGGATTAAAGGTAGTGCCTGACACCACGGGTAATAAATGTTCTTCCATCACTCCGGGACTGGTGTAGCGCATCATGTAAATGTTATAGGTACTGGGAAGTATTCCCACCGGATTGGCTGTCCATGCGAGTTCAAAACCTGTCTCAGGCATACCTGTCGCCAGATCAGCAGGCGATATCAGGATGGGAGAACGCTGTTCATTAGCCACTTCCCAGGCAAGGAAGGGATAGCCATTGTTGTCTGTGGAGGTGATGCCCCAATAGTCAGCAGTTCCATTGGCAGTTTCCGCCACAAAGTCCCAACCTGTGAAGGTGGTCTGGCTTCGCATCTCAACTGTGGTTTTGCCTGTTCCGCCGGAGGATGTACCAATACCGCTGGTCTGTGTATCCCAATATGAGCCATTCACAGTTCCGCTCCGGGCACCGATCAGACCACCACGTGGACTTCCCGAAACGGTACCGGTAGAATAGCAATTACTGATGGTTCCGCTGCCGTGATTGCCTACCAAACCGCCGATGTTTTGCGCTCCGGTAATATTGCACCTGGAGTATGAATTAGTGATGTTTCCGTTGTTTTGACCCACCACTCCACCGTTTGAATTACTGTAAGCTGATATATTTCCGGTGGACTTGCACAGAGAGATGGTGCCGTAATTCCAGCCTGCAATCCCGCCGGTCCATAAACTGCCGTTTATGGTGGCATTGGATTTGCATCTGGTGACAGTACCGGTAGTTCCGTTGTTGCCCACAATTCCACCCAGAGCATTGGCATTAACCCCATCGGCGGATCTGGTAACAGAGCCGGTAAAAGTGCAATTGGAGATAGAACCTGTATCGTTGGTTCCTACTATGCCACCCCCGTTTTGAGCATTTCCGAGCTTGACCGTGGCTGCCGAACTGCAGTTATCGATTGTACCGGCATTAAATCCCACGATTGAGCTTGTATGTGCATCGCCCAGAATATTGCAATCGCTGCCCATAGACAGGTTTTTAATCACACTTCCCGTTGCAGCGTAGCCAATGAGGCCATGATAGGTGCCATAATATGCCATTCGTAAACCTGAAATGCTGTGTCCATTGCCATCCAGACCACCATAGAAGGGGGTTGTGCCGTTGCCGATGGGTAGCCAGCCATTGGTGCCCCAGGCTATGTATCCTTCACCACCGGGAGCCAGATAAGCTGTGAGGTCAATATTGTTACCAAGTTTAAAGTATACACGTGCAGAGGCACTGCCCAGGTAGTTGCGCATCAGATTAAGCTCTGCAGCGGTGCTCACAATATAGGGATTGCCTTCAGTTCCATCTCCGGAAACAAAGTAGTTTTTTTCAAACTTCACGTTATCAATAAAGAGTCTGCCGTTTTGAGCACTGGTGCCCCGGAAGCGCACTGCGTTTACTCCGATGGGTAGTGCTAAAGTATTGGTAGCCCAGTCAGTAGCAGAGGGAGTCCATCCATAACTGTTATGAGGAGCTGCAGTAATCAAGCTACTCGAGGGAGCGGCATAGTAAGTTGCCATGGGATAAGCGAAGGTTGCTCCCCAGTTGAATGAATATTCGATGCTCAGGCTTTCATCGGCATTGGCAGCCAGATAGGGTGAATAAGCGTAATCATAGCTCATCTTTCCACCATAAGGACCAAGATTCAGTTGTTGGGTGCGTAAATCAACATTTTTGCCGGCAGCATAGCTTTCAAAGGAACAAAGGGCGCTGCCGGTACCTGTGGCTCCATAGGCATTGGCGGTGCTTCTGATCCACCATCGTTCCGGTTCCCAGCTATTGGGAGTACTCCAGTACTGGGGTGGAAAGGTGGTGGTGCTAAAGGTTTGGGTATTGGGAAAAGTGCTGATGCTGCTATCCACATATTCCACGGCAAAATCGTCTATATACCACTCAGGACCGAAGCTGGCTGTACCCTCGAACCTTACGTAAATTGGGTGACCGGCCCAGGGACTCAGATCTATGCTTTCCATTACACCGCTGCCGGGAATTCCGACGCCATTATCAGGATTAATTGTGTAACCGTCGTTGGAGTTAAACTCCGTTCCCTCACGCTGCCATACCTTGGTCTCGTTTACATACACAGCCCCATGATCGAGGTTGTAGGTGGCCAACTGACCGTGAGACCATTTGAATTTCAGGCGGTACATAGGACCCGGTACATTGATTAACGGCGACCACAGATTGAGCGGGGATCCAGCGGTGCCCCAATAAAGGGGAGCACAGGCCTGAGAGTGTGATTGGAAAAAATTGATTTCAACAAAGAACCCCGTGCCCCATTCGAAAACAGTTGTTGGTGTACCCCAATCAGCGGGAGGCCAGCTTCCATTAAAGTTCTGGGTATAAGGTGCGGTGTAATCTGTACGGGAAGGGTCAGGTGCAGATGTTGATGGTGAGATTGCTAAATCTGTGGCAAAGGCAAGGCTGATAATGCCCGGCAGCAAGATTAAGAGGATGAAGAAGAACTTTTTCACGGCAGACACTCCTTGTGGGTCTTTTTTTTTATACTTTTCATTTTAAATTAGATAATTCGGTATTTTCGGTCCTGACAAGTTGAACTAATATGAAGGCTCAAGGAGCGTATTTAGCTGAGTCCCAAAAGTTGGCGCTTCCCAACTCATTGTTATTCAGTTTATTGGATAAAATGCTTGCAGTATTATTCCTTACAACCTATATATCGTCAAAAACCAAATACATAGTCTTGTATTGTATCATTCCCGTCAATTTCTTTTTGCAAGCTGCCCTCGCTTCTACCCGTCGTACTAACAATGATTCAGCATACAACAAGGGCAGAAAAATGTAAGTTAACCGCCTCGACTGACCAAGTGCATTACAATTTTGTAGTACCGCATGTCATTTTTTCTTGATACCTGTTTCTTCCTCTTTTATTCCTTATATAATCCATTGGAGATGCACAGGAGATGGACGGCTCATATACGGGTGCGACCCGTATATGAGCCGTATATCATTGCCCCTAATCCAGCGGATCTAATAAGGAGGATATAAGGGATAACCCAGAGACAGAGAGAGATTATCAATTGCTCATTCTCTCTTTCTGTCCAGTTATAATCCTGTTCTGACCTTAGGCTGGTCTTTAATGCCTCCCTAATAATGCCCGGGCAATACCTGTGTTTGCGTATAAGAAGCTAATCATAGGTATTATATCAATATATGAGATTAGAGCAAGGGCAGAGAAAGAGCAAAGTTCGTTTCAGTTACGAATTAAGAATTGTGGATTATGATTTTTGCTTCGCAGTGATTAAGTGATAAGGTTGTGTAACATAGCTTGTCAAGCTGTTGTAGGTGTCGGATGGTTTCCGACACCATAAAAGAATTATGGTTGGCTTTGCCGGATCAGATATCACTTTTTTTTCTCTGAGGTAGTCAACCTTAGGTTACAACAGAATATCATTCTATGTTACCATCCCTTTTATCTCCCTCTTGTTCAATAAACAATCTTATGGAGATTAAAGGGAGATGCTAGGGTGATCTAAGGCTCCGACCCTTAGATCACCCTAGCATCTCTGTACAATCACTGTTGGAACTATTAAGCAATGAACAATAAATAAATAAAATACTCTGCTTTCTGCTTGACAGTCCTGCTATATACAATAAAATGTTAAAGAAAAATAAGTTAGGATTGTGTTTATGCAAGATAAACCTGACAAAGAAACCGGTTTTAACTGGTCAAATTTCCTGATTGATGTCTTCTTTATCCTGGTTATAACGGGTTGTTTGGCTCCCCTTTTTTTACGATTTACCTGGATATATCACAATGCGCTGATAATCATAATCGGATTATTTTTAGATTTATTGGTATCTACAGCTGTCTACTATTTACTGAAAAAAAGAGACTCAGTTTATCGGCGGTAGATTGAATCCTGTTTATTCAGCCAATAGATAAGGAGAATAGCCAGTATAAGTACAATCGCATTAGCAATCAAATGGAATGGATGATAACCTACACTAAAATACATAGATACACGCGTAGAAAACAATACAGTCAATATCAGCACAAATGCAGCATTAACCAGAAACCTGATCCAATCGAAAGGTGGCTTATCTTGCTGTTTGTCAGACATTTATAATGCTCCCTATGCTTTCTGTTTAGCATTATATAGAAACACTATTTACAAGTCAAGTAGAATTACAAACCGTACATATCATTGTCGCAATTTCAATGACACTAAAGAAGGTACATTTTTACTTGACGAAAACCAAGTGCAGTTAAAATCATAAATATCTGTTTACGGAGTAGTTATGAAAAAGTATGCTTTGCTCTTCCCTCTGATGTTTCTGATGCTAGTGTTTCCTTTGCTCAGTTTTGCCCAGACCATAGTAGGGCAATGGAGTTTTGACAATCCTGCGGATTTACTCAATGCCACAGTTGGTAATGATTTGGAACTGGTGGGTACCCAAACGGTAGTACCGGGACCGGATACCAATGACGGGGCTGTAAATATCGGAGTGGGAAGCTACTATAAGGCCAACCACGGTATCCCTGCCAATGGCGGGGGAACAATGGTAAACGAGTATTCTGTGGTGATAGATTTCAAAATAGCTTCACTCGGACAGTGGTACACTTTCATGCAGACATACTATCCCAACACCAATGACGGCGATGCTTTTATCAATCCTTCCGGTCAGATTGGGGTGGCTGCTACCGGTTATTCAGCTTATTCTGTGTTGCCCAATGAATGGTACAGGCTGGTAATTGCCATAGACCTGGGCTCTTCCTATAAGTACTACCTGGACGGACAATTGCTTCAGGATGGTGGAGTGCAGACAGTAGATGGCAGATTCAGTGTTTATCCTGCCAATCCCGCTGAGCCATTTCTGTTCTTTGCAGATGAAAATGCGGAAGATAATCCTATCAATGTTGCCTATTGTGCTATGTACAACGGCTGCCTCACATCCACACAAGTAACAGCTCTGGGTGGCTATGGACACAGTATTTTGCCTCCTAGTGCTGAAATGCTGCCATATTTACAGACACCCGCCCCGACTTCTATGTATGTTTGCTGGCATGGTGCGAGTGCCGATGAATCCAGAGTGGAATACGGTACTACTTCAAATTTGGGGATGTCTCAAACCGGCACAGTATATACATTCAATTCCACAACAAAATGGCACAGCGTCAAGCTGGAAAACCTCACACCCGCTACAGAATATTTCTATCAATGCCATACCGGCACCCAAACTTCCAGCATCAGTTCTTTCCGCACTTCTCCTTCTATTGGAAGCAGGGAAGGGCACTTCCGTTTTCTGATTATGGGCGATAGCCAATCCAATGCAGGTGTTAGTGCTAATATCGTAAATCATGTGAACCTCAAACTAACTGAATTATACGGCTTAAACTGGCAAAATGAGGTACAATTGCTTTGCCATGTTGGCGATGCAGTAGCCAATGGTATAAATCTCAATTCCTACATCACAGAGCACTTTATACCCTTTAGCCCCTTGACAGCCAAAATCCCGATTATGGAAGCTATTGGCAATCACGAAGTGGAAAGCACTTACTATTATAATTACAAAAAGTATGAAGATATCGGCGGTCAGGAAGGTGAGAAATACTATCATTTCGACCTTGGTCCGATGCGGTTCCTATTTCTCAATCCCAATATTAGCACAACTACTGAAAGCACCTGGCTGCAAACAAAAATTACTGAAGCTCAGGATGATGAGAATAAAGACTGGATATTTACCTTTTCTCACATGCCTGCCTGGAGCGAAATCTGGCCCGATGGTAATGATACATGGGCTCAGAATACTGTGATTCCGGCTCTTTCAGCTTCTGATAAAGCAGCTATTCTGGCTAGCGGACATTCCCATAACTATGAAAGAGGAGTATCTCCCACCGGTAAACTCACCACCCTAATCAGTGGCGGAGCGGGAGGAACCCTGGACAGATGGGGAATGTATAACAATCAACAGGACTATCTCAATACTATCAAGTCTATGGACCAATACCACTGGATTCTGGTGGATGTGGACATGGAAAACCGGAGTTATTCTGCAAAGATGTATAGCCTGGGCAATCCCGAACTACCCAGGAACAACGAAGTTATGGATGAATGGACTGTGATAAACCCCAGCCCCAACGGCATACTATCCTATCTGGGTATCAATAATGCCGTCACAGGTGGACCCATGAGACTAACAGCTCTTTCTGATTGTGATGATGCAATCTTGCATTCAACCAGATTACAAATCGCCACAGATACAGATTTTAATAATATTATCCATGATGTAACAAGGTCATACACCAATATATATGGTGACAGTGGCAACCCATTCTGGACACCGGTTGATTTGAATGCCAGTATTGACCTGTGGCGTTATGCAGTTCCGGATGGGATTCTGCAGGAAGGAAACACTTACCGCTGGAGACTGACCGAAAGAAATAAAGACCTTCAGTGGAATCTCTGGCACAATATGTCGTCTTTTGAAATGAACTATCAACAGCCGGCTGCTGATTTTGCCTATTTATCAAACTTGATTACACAAGCGGATTATGTTCGTTTTATCGAAGGGTCAGTAGGAGTTGCCACCTCCTTTGCCTGGGATTTTGAATCAGATGGCACAATCGATAGCGTAGAGCGCGACCCCAGACATACTTTCCCCGGTCCCGGGACTTATAATACCACCCTTACCGTGACTATCAACGGTCAGAGTTATTCCCATGACCAAAGCGTTATTGTGCATTACGTTTCAGGTGATGACAATACCCTTCCCTTAGCTGTAAATATACTGAGTGTCTATCCCAATCCCTTTAAGATAAAAGCAAATATTAGCCTGAACTTAGCTAAATCTACCATGGTAACTCTTGATATCTTTAATCTGAAAGGGGAACTGGTACGTAAGCTGGAGGTTCAGACTCTACCAAAGGGCAAGCATAATCTGGTCTGGGATGGCTGCTACGACAACGGTACTCCTGCACCAACCGGCGTTTATCTCCTCCGGGCTCAGACCGGAAGACAATCCCAAACCCAGAAGGTCTTGCTGTTAAAATAAGTATCAGTAATATAGGAATTGATGTTGCAGAAACTATAAGAACTCCAATACATAGAGAGTGTTTGAAAATTGACTAATATCAAGGGATCGAGTAAGATGAAAAATATTATTATCATCGGACCTGTTGCAGTAGGGAAAAGCACTGTGTCAATTCAATTAGCAAATCTAATTGGAATGCCGGTAGTAAAGATTGATGAATACAGATTAGCTTATTATCGTGAACTGGGGTATGATGACGAGTTTAAGACACGGATACTTGAGGAAGAGGGTTGGAGTGGTGTGATGCACTATTGGAAAGTTTTTGATGCTTATTCAGTAGAACGCTTTGTACAAGACTTTCCGGGTCATATCCTCGATATGGGTGGAGGTAGTACATATTGTGTTTTTCCTGAAGATCTGCAGAGGTTAAAAAAAGCATTTAAACGGTCTCCGGTAGTTTTGCTTCTGCCTTATCCAAATGTTAATAAATCCTTAACCTTCCTAAACAAAAGAACCGGGTGTAAAAGAACAGGTAGAAATATCAACCGGGATATCCTGCAAAACCCTTCCAATGAATCTCTTGCCACAATAACAGTTTATACTGCACACAAAACACCACATCAGATTGCTCAGGAGATTCTGAAGTATCTTAAGTAGTATGATTTCACCATTCCAAGCCGGTCATTTAGTTTAATAATAAATCACACATTTAGAAGTAGATATAAAGTCCCGGGACAAAACATGGCATGGCTGCTTAAGAAAATTGTTTAGGACAATTCTACTAATATCAGCCGTATAAAATATAGATCAATTCAAACCAGCTATTATTTGATTTTGGGGATTACACTCCCTGAATATTGTGATATTTGGGGAGTGCATTCCCCAAATTACACTTTTTCTTGATACTATTCCTGAGGCATAGTCCATTTCCAGGCTGTCCAGACGATAAATAAAGTTGTCGCAATTTCTATGATACTAAAGAAGGCATAGTAGATTGTTGGCTTGGCAACAGTGAGACTGGCAACCTGTGAAAGAGTCACGATCGTTCCGGCAACGATATTAGCCCATCTGTTTGCTTTATATTTCAAAATCCTGGATAACAGAATCATAGCTATCGGTATCTCCATCAGAACAGATGCACCGAGCAAAAACCCCTGAGTAATTTTCATATTGCCCACAGTTCCGGCCAGGTACTGCTTTAAAAACGTATTATCCATCATCCCGATTAAATCACAATATAGATAATTGAACGTTACAAATATCCATACAGTTGAAAGCAATTTTGCTTTACCTTTTTTAGGTATCTTTGTGCTCGATTCCATGAGTTTCTCCTTAGTCTGCTAATAAATTAGATAGATTCTCAGTAACGATATAATCACATTTAGCTGTTGTTTTTATCCAGACTATCTCATTAATGCAATGCAAAAAGAAGTCACGGGACCAGATTTCCACTTCTGCCTTATTATCAATAAAGAGAAGAGCTTCCTGTTTGGCTGCCTTAATATCAAAGCGTTCTATCAAATCTATCAATAACTCAGTTACAACCTGCACAGTCAAAGGCTCACTCTTAGTCCAATGTTTACTTTGACGCATCCTGCTTTCTAAGCAAGCCAGAGGACATCTTATTTGCTTACTAACAAACCAGACCAAATCATACCAATCCCTGCCTTTTACACGGGTCTTCCAATTTCTGCAAAGGATTGCATGCAGCTTACCCGCAAACATCTGTGGGAGGCTTACAACTTTTATACTATAGGGTATCGGATGCAGGAGATACTTCACATCAGTATCAAAGTTATGGGGAGGATTTATATCTATTTCAAATTTAACCTTGATTACTTCATTGGCTGCAGCTTTTGCCAGAATATCAGGGACGCCTATTCTGAGCAAATGCAATTTAGTATTAGCTTTAATAAAAGCAGATTCAATATTACTTTCAACAATCTTATCTTCAGGAACCACTTCCACCTGAAAACCGAAAGCAGATAGTTCGGTTATTATAGATTGGAAATAGGACTGTAACGTATAATCGGGCTGAGGTTTAAGCAAAGTAAAATCCAAATCCTCTGAGAAACGTGGCAATTGATACACAATCCTAAGCGCTGTTCCGCCATAAAAGGCAGCATGCTCAAAAAACTTTGCCCTGCCTAAGCCAATTAATGCCATTTCCTGAATCAGTGTCTTGATAGCAATAACATATTCAGCTTTATTTTGAGGATTAAAACGCTCTTTCAGCATATCTAAAATATTCATAATGATACCTCCTTGAGATATAATGCCAGACTGTTTATCGCAGACTTATGATAAATAGCCAGCCACCGGGTAGTCTTTCTATTATTCAACTTCTTCAATTCAGCCAGGTCAATCCGCATATTATCAATCAGGAATTCTTCTATTTCAGATACTGTGAAGTTCCTGTCCTGATAATAAACCAAATCATAGATTGCTTTTTCCGGTGAAGCAAGCCAATAACCACTTTGCCCTATGGCTATATATGATAAGCCCAAATGAAATAACTCCTGACGGATATGTTGATATCGAAAACTGCCCAAGGGAGTATTATATAGTTTAGGCTTTTGGGTAGTAATGCAGGTAATAGTCTTAATCTGCTCTGGAATCATCTGATAATAAGCCAAAGCATATTCAAGAGATATATATGACGGACCATACAGCATACCGGACAGTATTTCCCGAAGGTATTCATTCTGAGCTGTCTTATTTACGTATAATCCCTTTTTGATCCTGATAATCTCTCCACTGGTGAGTAAGCGCGTAATCTTATCCCGGGGACTTGCCAGTTCCTTGAATTGATTAACCAGATAAAGATAATCAAATGGTAAAGTCATATCCTTAAGCATGTGAGCCTCGTTTCCAATATGTCGTCAATTAATAGACATACTGGAAACGTGTCAAGTATAAAAATCAAGCATTTCCTACAAAAAAGATAGACTTTCCACTTGACAATATCTCCCACCCGATTAGTATGTATTATATAAAGCGACTTTAAAGAAGGATAACATGCAGATAAGCACACGTACTGAATATGCCCTCAGGGCTCTTCTGGAGATGACAAAGCAAGATAATAATCCTATCTCAGCCAGAGAGATTTGTGAAAGACAGCATCTTCCCAAGAAGTATATTGAGCGGTTGCTGGGCAATATGAAGACTGCCGGTCTGGTGGAAAGCCTTTCCGGTGCTAAAGGTGGTTATGTTCTGGCAAAAAAGACGGAAGACATCAATCTTTTACAGGTTATGCAGGCAGTAGAAGACCATTCCTGGGAAATGAGCTGTGTTTCCAATCCACCTGAACATTGTATCGGCAAAGATTGCGGACTGCATCTGGTCTGGGACGATTTATACAGCAACATGAAGACGATTCTGGAAGGATATTCTCTTCAGCGCATAGACGAAATGATGGAACTTAACCATTGCGAAAGTGACGGAGGCAAGTAAGATGAAAAGCGGAATGATTTACCTTGATAATTGCATGACAACTCAGCCTGCTCCAGAAGTGCTGGAAGCTATGCAACCATATCTGACCGAGAAATTCTGGTATCCCGGTTCCTTTATCAGCACGGGAGAAGCCATCAATACAGCCCTCACCTCATTTAAAAACACGATAGCCCAAAGCCTGAATGCCAAGCCGAATGAAATTCACTTCACTTCCGGCGGCACCATGGCAAATAACATTGCCATCAAGGGACTCATCACTGAGAATGTGGAAAAGGGTACGCATATTATCTGCTCGGCTGTGGATTATCCCGATATTCTGACTAATGCAGCCTATTTTGAACAGAACGGCTTTGACGTTACCTATCTGAGCGCAGATAAAGATGGTTTTATTAATCTTGATGAACTGAAAGCAGCCATCAGACCCGAAACGATACTCTTTATGACTACTATCGTCAATCACGTAATCGGCACTATCCAGCCTATGAAAGAAATCAAACAGATACTGGAAAGCGCTGACCACAAGATATATTTCCATGCCGATGCCGGACAAGCTTATGGCAAAATGCCTCTGGATGTGAACACGCTGGGAGTGGATACACTTTCCATCTCAGCACACAAGATACACGGACCGCAGGGAGTTGGAGCTTTATACGTCAAAACAGGCACCAAGCTTGGTCAATTGATTCATGGCGTGAGCAGAGTTGATAATCTGCAGACCGGTGGAGTCAACATAGCTCTGTTGGCAGGTTTTGCCAAAGCTGTGGAGTTGAACTTTGCTGATTTACAAGGTCAGATTGAAAAGCTCTATACTCTTTCCGAATACCTGCTTTCTTCCATAGAAGCAAAGATACCGCATGTGGAGCTTAACGGTCCGCGTGGACGCAAGCGTGCTGCGCATAATATCAATGTAACAGTTGATTATATCGAAGGTGAAGCGCTCACTATGATGCTTGATTTACAAGGCATTACGGTTGCCACAGGTTCAGCTTGTGCTTCACAAGGCTTGACTCCCAACTACGTATTGATGGCGATTGGCAAGAACCACATGCAGTCACACGGTTCGCTTAAATTCACGGTGTCACGCTATACAACCAAAGAAGACATTGACTATGTTGTGGAAAAACTCGCAGAAATTACGATAGAATTGCGTAAGCGCAGTCCGTTATTTAAAGAGCAATAAAGAATGTTTTTCACCACAAAGGCACAAAGCACACTAAGAAACACTAAGACTATTCAGAAAGAAAGAAAGCTAAATGATTGGTTGCATCAATTTAGAAGTATAAGTGTTTACATGCCAGGGAATAGACTGAAGATTTCTTTAACAAACCAATATCATGTCAGAAATGACATAATAAGAAATGTCTTTTCTTTGTGTACCTTTGTGTCCTTTGTGCCTTTGTGGTGAAAAATATATTAATCAGGAGTTATAAATGGAATACTCACAAAAGGTTTTAGACCACTTTATGCACCCGCACAACGTCGGCAAGATGGAAAATCCCGATGCATCAGCTACAGAAGGAAGCCCTGCCTGTGGAGACCAGGTAACAGTTTATCTCAAAGTTGATGAAAAGACCAGGACAATAGAAGACGTAAGCTTTCTTTCTTATGGCTGTGCGTCCAATATTGCCACAGCGTCTATCATTACGGATTTAGCCAAAGGCAAGACTTTGGACGAAGCCAAACAGATTACCTGGAAAGATGCGATGGAAGCTCTGGACGGTCTGCCCCCGGTCAAGGTACATTGCTCTGTACTGGCTGCTGATACGCTGCAAACGGCCATCTCCAATTATGAAATAGCCAAAGGTCTGAAAGAAGTTCCCAATTTCACCAAAGATACTATTGTTGAAGAACTGAAGAAAATCATCTATCCGCAAGTCGGAGAAGACATCGTCACTCTCAAGATGGTCAAATATGTCGGCTTTACCAATGGCGAAGTCATCATTGACCTCAATATCGCTGCCTTTGACACCTGGCGCAATAACGTAGTGGAAGAAATCAAAGAGCATCTGGAGAAATACTCTGACGTTAAAGATATCAAGATAAACCTTCCATAAACCTTCAAGTAATCAGTCTTACTATCCTCCCGGTATCCACCCGGGTGATGCTTAATGAAATCACTAAGGAACAAGCAGGCGACTACTAAGATAATAGTAAGTCTGATTACTTGAAGCTTACTTGTAGCATAAGCATCTTGCTTGTACGTTTTAGCAACCATCCTGGTTGCTCATATTGCATTGACTTCTGCAAAATCTGATGGCAAGATGCCATCAGTAACTAACAACCATGATGGTTATGCTACATCGCACAACTTTTCCACTTAAGCTGCTCATGAGTTGTAGTTCTGCATTTATGCGGGTTTGTAAAAGAGATACCTAATTTTAAGGTGTTGACGAATAATGAAAGATAATTAAAATGAATAATTATGATATTTATCGTTAATTAATGCTCAAAGTTCAAGACTCGATGAGAGAAGATAAGGGGCTGATCATGATGAAAATAACAAGTGCGATGCTTTTTCTACTTATTTGCGGGCTAATATTTGCTCAGACTACAATTGATTACAACGCTCCCATGCCGGTAGACCCGGATTTAGTAATCGGTAAATTGCCGAATGGCTTGACTTATTACATCAAAGAAAATCACAAACCGGAACACAGAGCAGAATTACGTCTGGTGGAAAATGTCGGGTCGGTACAGGAAGACGCAGACCAACAAGGTTTGGCACACTTTACCGAACATATGGCTTTCAGGGGAACAACTCATTTCCCCAAAATGGCAATGACAGACTTTCTTGATTCACTCGGTATGGGCTTTGGCAATGAATTAAATGGCTATACAACCTTTGACCAAACAGCGTATATGTTTCAATTTCCAACAGAAAATCAGGAGCACTTACGCAAAGCTCTCCGGATTCTAAGTGACTGGGCAAGCGGAATCAGCTTTGAAACAGATATATTGGAAATAGAGCGCGGTGTATTAGTAGAAGAATGGCGTGGAGGGCAGGGAGCTCAGCAACGCATTTTCGATAAACAGCGTGCGGTTCTTTTTGCAGGTTCACAATATGCAAAACGAATGCCCATTGGTAAGGTGGAAGTGTTACAGAGCTTTAAACCGGATATTATTAAGCGTTTCTATCATGATTGGTATCGTCCTGACCTGCAGGCTGTAGTGGCAGTGGGTGATTTTGATGCCAAACAGATGGAGCAAATGATAAAGGATAGCTTTGGGTCAATACCCAAAGTTGAGAATCCACGTCCCGTTATTACTTACGAGATACCAGATCATGATTCAGTAAAAGTTGTGATAGCAACAGATAAAGAAGCAAGCTATTCTCAGGTGGCACTTAATTGGAAACACGACAGAATCAATAACAAAACACTGAGTGATTTTCGTCAAAGCGCTTTAGTCTATCTGTTTACAAATATGCTTGATAAACGTTTGGAGGAGCTATCAAAACTACCCGACCCACCCTTTTCCTATGTGTATAATTACGATTACAATGCTCTGAGGAGCAAATCGAATTACATTATGGCAGCTTTTATACCGGAAAAAGGTGTTCTCAAAGCTGTAACTGCTTTAATGACAGAGGCTCAAAAAGCAAAGCGTTATAGCTTTACACAGGCTGAATTGGGTCGTGCAAAGCAGAATATTATGCGGGAAGCAGAGCAAATATTAGCAGAAAAAGATAAACAGGAATCAGGCAATCTGGTCTGGAATTATATAGAGAACTTTTCAAACGAAGGTCCCTTGATTGATATAGAACAGACAATATCCTTATACAATGTTATCATTGATTCAATTAGCATGGATGATATCAATCAGGTTTGCCGTGAATTGATTACCGATAATAATCTGGTTGTTACTGTTTCGGGACCGGATAAACAGGAATTGCAGTATCCGACTGAAGCAGAGATATTGACAGCAATAAATCTGGCTGCCCGGGAAGAACTCATCTCATATGATGACAGGGTCAGAACCGAAAACCTGTTTGATGTTAATCTCAAACCCCGTTTTGCAAAATCCGAAAAACAATATAAAAACCTTGGGCTAAAAGAATGGAAGCTCAGCAATGGAGTCAAAGTTCTGCTGAAGCAGACTGATTTTATGAATGATGAAGTTTTGCTACAGGCTTATAGTCCCGGAGGTTATAACTTGTATTCATTGGAAGATAAATTTACCGCATCAAGTGCAGCAGAAGCTGTCAAAGATAGTGGAGTAGGTATTTTTGATGCAACAACTCTCGTTAAAAAACTGACTGGTAAAATTGCTGATATTACCCCATATATTTATGATTCTGAAGAAGGTTTTACCGGGAATTGTTCCAAGCTTGATTTAGAGACGATGTTTCAATTGATTTATCTGTATGCAACGTCACCCAGATTGGATGAAGAGAGTTTCACCAGTTGGAAAGCGCGTACTAAATCCTGGCTTGATAACACAGCGCTCAACCCCCGGTCTTGTTTTAATGACTCAGTTACAGCCACTCTGTATAACCATCATCCCAGAGCCCGAGAGATGAAGGTGCAGGACCTGGAAAAAATTGAATGGAGACGTATGCTGGAGATTTATCAGGATAGATTCAGCGACTTTAGTGATTTTACCTTTGTTATCGTGGGCAATTTTGATGAGAAAATCCTGAAAGACTATTGTGAGAAATACCTGGCAAACCTACCTTCTAAAAACCGGAAAGAAAAGATGATTGATACCGGAATGCGTTACGCTCAAGACATAAATGAGATAAAAGTGTATAAAGGACAGGATGAGAAAAGTACGGTTGAGTTTTACTTTAATGGTTCTTGTAAAGTGAATGCCCGGACGGATTTTGAATGTAAAAGTTTATCTTCCCTGCTTAATGAGAAACTGATGGATAATATCAGAGAAGCCAGAGGAGGAGTTTATGCTATTTATGCCTGGGACTATGAAACTAAGTATCCTATCCCGTCATATTTATATACAATCTTTATGCAATGTGCTCCCGATAAAGCAGAAGAACTTTCTATCGCTGTCATCGGCACTCTGGATAGCCTGAAAGCAGGATTGATTAGTGAAAAGTATGTTAATGTGGTCAAAACTACCAAACAGAAACAACTGGAAACAGACCTTAAGGACAATAACTGGTGGAAAGAGAGAATCTATAAGGTTCTGCAGAATAACTATCCTCTCAATAGCATTCTGTCTGATGAGAAACTAATAAACGATTTGAACCTTAAGAAGATGCAGAAAACAGCCAAAACCTATCTTAATTACGATACAAACCTGGTCAGAGGGATTCTGTATCCCGAAGCCAGACCCAAAGATATTCCTGCTAAGATTAAAAGATAAACGCGGACCAGACAAATACAATCATAAAGGGTTATCACACACGATTTCTGTGTAAAAAAAATGCCCGGCCATAACGTACCGGGCTATATAGTCTAAAATAGTTGATTGATTAATTAAAGTTTACGGTCGGTGCACTCTGAGCAGAGTCAGTTGCTTTAAACAGTTCTGCTGCTTTGATATTGAACATTCTGGCAAAGAACACATTGGGGAAGGTAATCACCATTTTGTTGAATGTGGCTGCTGTATCATTATACACGCGGCGTTCCTGATTGATGCGGTTTTCGGTACCTTCAAGCTGAGACTGCAGGTTTAAGAAATTCTGGTTTGCTTTGAGATCGGGATATTTTTCTACCACAACCATTAAACGAGACAAAGCAGAACTTAATCCATCAGCATTCTTCTGTAAATTTGCAAAAGCATTGGGGTCATTGATTGCTTCTTTGGGTAATTGAATTGATCCGCCCATTTTAGCACGGGCTTCCACTACTGCCGTTAAGGTTGATTTCTCAAAATTGGCAGCACCTTTTACCGTGTTAACCAGATTTGGAACAAGGTCGGCTCTTCTCTGATAGGCAGCCTGCACCTGGGCAAACTGATTTTGTACATCGACATTGGCTTTCTGCATCATATTGTATTTGCCTACAACCCAGCCTACCAACATAAATATCAGTACGACAACGACTATCAGTATTATAATTCCTTTTTTCATTCTAACTCCTTCTAATAAGGCTAATATTTGTACACATTGTACAGCTATATATTTGATGTAAAGAAAAATCGGTTAGTGGAGGATAACTTCGCCTTCTCTGACAATGATATTTACCTTAAAGTTCTGATTCACATAGATATTGTCTCCTGAATTGAAACCGGTTTTATCCGTAAGCTTAAAGCCACCTAATAGCTTGATTCTGGGCTTGAAACCTGATGGTAAATCTAAATCAAGTTTCCCCTCATTTATCTCGAGGTTCAAAATAAGGCTATCCAGACTATCGGGTAAAACAATCGTAGCGGTTCCTTTGTTTAACGTCACATTTATCTTGTTACTGCCATGATAGTTAAAAAATGCGTTAAGTTCGTTGTCCAGTTCGGTAAAGAATCCTTTTTTAGTCTGAGTAAAACCTATTTGCAAAGTATCAGTAACTATTTGCTCAGTAAAACGTGTAATCAGACTGCTGCGTGGAAAGCCAAATCCCTGAGTATTATAGGATACTTTCAGAGAATCCGAAGGTATCAGCTTCAGTTCAGCAGAATAAAGTTTAAGTGTTAAATCAGTGACTTTTTGAGGTTGTTGTGAGCTTAGTGCTGATGTGTATGACTTTTTTTGAGAGTAAGGAGTTGCCAGCACCACACCTATTATCAGAAAGAAAAACAGGATAGAAACAGTTACTGTGACCATTACTCGCTGCTTGCTGTTAATATTTTCATGCTTGGGATAATACCAGACTGCCCGGTTTAATCTCAGAGCATAGAATATTCCTGTACCAATCAGATATGTCAGAATCCCTGATATAATTACATCACTGGCATAATGCCCGCCCTGAGCAATTCGAACTATCCCGATAGCCAGTCCATAGGATATTCCGACGGTTAAGCTTAGAGCTGCCAGTCCTTTGTGTTTCTTACGGAGAACAAACCAGGGAACAAATAAAAAGAAGCCCATAGAAGCGTGTCCGCAGGGAAAAGATAGACCGGGACTGGTCTTATCAATGGAAAGAACCTTTTCAAAGGCATACTTTCCTCCAAACTCCGTTATATTACGTGGTCTGGGTCTACCCCAATTATCTTTGAGCACCACATTAATAATTAACCCGGGACCGAGTAGCATGGCAAGAACAAGGAAAAGTCCGACCTTTCTCCACTTTACCCACTTCATTGTCTGAAAGCTAAGTCCAAAGAGTACCAAACCGGCTAAGGATAACAAAAGTGCAGGTATATTACCAAAATGGTAAATAGCCTGAACTAGTGGATTATCGTTTAGAAACCATCCGGATGGAGGGCTGTAAAACATTGATTGAATTGTCATGTCTAGCTTTGTATTGCGGAAAATGAAGGCACTTAAAACAAATAACAATATCGGGATTACTACATCTGAGAAAAAGAAAAAATGACGGTTCTTGCGAACCGTCATATCGGACATATTGTTTTTATTCATCAAGGTCGAATTTTAATTTATTCTGTGATTGTCTCTGTTTTAGCTGTCTTTTTCTCTGCAGCAGGCTTCTTTTCTTTTACGGGTTTCTTCTCTGCAGCAGGCTTCTTTACTTTTTCGGCTTTGGGTTCAGTTGATTTAGCTTTCTTGGGAGCGGTTTTCTTTTCAGCTACCACTTCTTCAGTAGGCTCATCAGTGTGCTCAACAGCGTGTTCAACTATGGGAAGTGTTTCTTCCTGTTCTTCTACAGGTTCATCAGATTCGGGTTCAGGTTTGACTTCGTCAACCAAAACGGGAGAATCTTCAACTTCCGGTTCTACAACTGGTGTTTGCTCTTCAGCAGGCATATCTGTTGCTGTCGGCTCTTCTACAGGTTTGTCCACGAGAGTTTCCATTTCAGGAACTGATTCTTCATCCATCTCATCTTCAAATTCGTCATGTTCCTGTTCGTGAGCGCCTAGGACTGCATTAGCATTGTCGCTGGTTCCTTTTTCACGTTGCTTGGCATCTTTTTCCGCTTTTTTCTTTTGCATGCGGGAAATTCTGTCACGAATATACTGTTCGTGCAGTACGATGTATTCATCCTGCAATTTGGCATCACGTGAGAAGAAGAAAGCTTTAACAGACATGATTAAACGACGGTTGTCAGTATCAAGCTCGATGACCTTAAGTGGCAGTTCTTCTCCAATATGGAATGCATCTTCAGAATGCTCCAGCTTGGGAATAGCCAGATGAGAAATCGGCACAAAGCCCTCAACAATATCGTCACCCAATAATACATCAACCAAAAGTCCCTTGGGAATGAGTTTACTGACTTTGCCTTTGACTTCGGAGTTAACCGGAAGTGTAGTTGGCAAGGTTTCCCATGGGTCGCTTTTCAGTTGTTTTATACCAAGAGCAATCCGATGCAGGGCGCGGTCTATGGAAAGAACAATAGCTTCCACATCCTGACCCTTTCTGAATATCTCTTTGGGATGATAGATTCGCTTAGTCCAACTGATATCTGAAATGTGAATCAGACCGTCAATACCTTCTTCGATTTCGACAAAGGCACCAAACGTAGTCAGGCTCTTCACCTTACGTTGAAGCACTGTTCCCAGAGGATATCTGTCTTCAATTGTGAGCCATGGATTGGCTTCCATCTGCTTCATACCGAGAGAAATGCGCTTGTTTTCCTTGTCCAGTTCAAGCACGATGGCATTCACTGTGTCATTGGTTTTGAGGACACGGCGAGCATCTGTGATTTTCTTGGTCCAGGACATTTCAGAAATATGGACAAGACCTTCCACACCTGGTTCGATTTCCACAAAGGCACCATAAGATTTTACGCTTACGACTTTGCCTGTAACTCTTGTACCTTCAGGATATTTGATTTCTATGTGTTCCCATGGATGAGGAACGAGTTGTTTCAAACCAAGGGATATCTTACCGTTATCTGCATCATAATGGATGACTTTAACTTTGAGTTTATCACCGATATTGAGCATTTCTGCCGGGTGATTGATCTTACCCCAGGACATATCAGAAAGATGAAGCAGTCCATCAATACCACCTAAGTCAATGAACGCACCATATTGGGTGATATTCTTGACTTCGCCATCCAGTTCAGCACCGATTTCAATATGAGTAAGAAGTTCATGCCGTTTGCTGGACATTTCTTCTTCGAGCACTTTCTTTCTGGAAAGAATGATATTGCGTCTTTCTTCATCAAGACTGACTATTTTAAAAGTCATTTCTTTGCCGATAAACTGGTCAAGATTGGGAATCGGTTTGAGAGACATCTGCGAACCGGGCAAGAACGCTTCTATGCCGAGTACATCAACAATCATACCACCCTTAACTCTACGGCGGATAAAGCCCTGAACTGTGGTTTCTTTTTCGAATGTCTCTTTAATGATTTGAATATTAAGGATAAAATCTGCACGCTTTTTAGACAGGCGTAGTTTTCCTTCACCGTCCTCCATTTCGCTGATGTGAACTTTAATCTTTGCGTTTCGTTCTGGAATTCCGGAATAGGCAAATTCAGATATAGAAATTACACCTTCAGACTTGTAGCCGATATCTACCATAACTTCTTTGTCGTTTACCCCGACAACCAAACCATCAACAATCTGCCCTTTTTTAAGGTTAGAATCTGATTCTTCCAGGAGTTGCATCATTTCATTCTGGTCTTCACTGGCTACTTCAGCTTTTGGCTTGGGAGTTTTGGCTTTGGGTTTTTGCTTTTCTTCTACAACCGGTTCAGCAACTGTAGCTACAACTTCTTCAGGCTCTACAACAGGTTCCGGTGTCTGAACGGGTTCTGGAATGACTTCCTCTTCCTGTTCGACAACAACTTCCTGAAAAGGTTCTTCAACTACTGGAGCGGGTTCTTCTACCGGTTCGTCTGTTTGTGCAGGTTCGTCTGCGTTTGCTTCGGGAGCAGGAGTTTCTTCAGCGATTACTTCCTCTTGTTCCACAGTTTCCTGGACTTCATTGGACTCTTCTGTTACTTGTTTTTCGTCGACAGCAGATACATCATCTGTCATTTCGTTTTTGACTTCGTCTTGTTCCATGTTTTGGTCATGTGTTAACATGATTCCTCCTTATTGACGGGAATATCTTCGACACTTGTCACGGTAGTCCGATCCCCCGTGAGTACATTTATTCGATTATATACATCGACAATTAAATAGTCAGGCGTGGAAGCTCCGGCTGTGAGACCGATTCTTTGTTTGCCACTTACCTGCTCTAAGCCAATTTCGGCAGCAGTTTCAACATGTACCGTTCCAGTAATGCCGGCGCACAGAGTAGCCAGCATGCGTGTATTTGAACTATTGTGACCCCCGATGATAATCATCAGGTCACTCTTCTTTGCCAATGCGGTTGTAGCTTCCTGTCTCAGCGTTGTAGCTGAGCAGATTGTATTAAATAACCGCAGTTCTTTGACATTAGGCACCAGTTTCTGCACTATAATCTGGAGTGCAGCCATATTTTTCGTTGTCTGAGATATCACCCCCAGCTTTTGCCAGGTTTTCTCAGGAAGTTCATCAGCGCTGCCAACCACTATAGTTTCATCATCACAGTAGGAAAGCATTGCAGTGACTTCCGGATGGGCTTGATCTCCCATAATTATAAGTGAATATCCTTCGTTGCAAAGCAGCTTTACAAAGTCTTGCGCTTTACTCACATAAGGGCAGGTGGCATCTATTATCGTGTTACCGTTTCCGGCAAGTATTTCTCTTTCATGTTTGGAAATACCGTGCGATCTGATTATCACAATTGCATCATGCAGACTTTCCGGCTGTTCTGCCACGAGTATACCTTGTTTCTTCAAATCCGAGACCATCTGTGGATTGTGAATCAAAGGACCAAAGGTATAAATCGGCTGATTTTGATGAGAAGCATCCTCTGCCATTTGGATGGCGCGTTTTACTCCAAAACAAAACCCGGAATGTTGAGCCAGTAATATTTCCAAATCAGGCTTCCTTATGGCTCAGTTTAGCGGAAATGCAAGCATAGAGCTTTTCCACCTGCTGTTCAATGCTAAGACTGGTTGTATCAATCTCTATTGCATCATCAGCCGGTTTCAAAGGTGCTAATGCCCTGGTGCTGTCCTGCTTGTCCCGCTCTATCATCTCTCTTAGCACAATCGCAAAATCAACATTCCTGCCTTTCGCTTTCAGCTCTTCACACCGTCTGCGGGCTCTTTCTTCAGCAGTAGCAATCATAAAGAACTTCAGGTCTGCCTTGGGAAAAACAACTGTCCCGATATCCCTGCCGTCCATGACAACACCACCTTTCTCACCCATCCTGCGTTGTAAAGCCACCATCTTATCCCGAACTGCTTTCAGGGTGGAAATATCCGAAGCTAATCTGGACATATCCTCTTCCCTGATACGTTTCGTCACATCTATATTGTCTAAAAGAACATGGTTGCCTTCCGGACCGTATTCAATCCGGATATCGATATTCTGCAACATCCTGTCAATCCCGGCGGTATCATCAAATCCGATGCCGGCATTTATAGCTGCCAGAGCGCAAGCTCTGTACATAGCTCCCGTATCAAGGTAAACATAGCCCATTTTTTTTGCCAATAGTTGTGCTGTAGTGCTTTTACCCGAAGCTGCGGGACCATCTATTGCAATTATTATTCTCTTCATATTCGCATTTTCTTATAGATAGCATCAAATTTCACAGTTCAAATTGACGTCAACCTTTTTATTTGCTTTCAAATTCATGTTTTTAATGATTAACCAAAGAATAGTTTATATGATGCCTGTTTTTGATGGAACACAAGTAACAGTAGTCAGAACAAAACCTCCTGCTTTACATAGACATTCGACCCTTGAAGCTATATATAAACTTTTGCCTTATGTCGGAAATTGGAGCTCCCGGAAACATCAGCTGGTTTAAAGGAATTGACAGATGATAAATGGTTAATCTTGTTGTTTGTTTAGGAGTGATGAATGAAACGAGTAATAGTTTTGATGCTATTGACCATATCTCTGGCAGCATTATGGAGCGCCAGCGCGGAAGATATTCTGAAAAGCCGCGATGTGATTGCCTATAACTGTGACGCAGGTCTGTTTCTGATGGACGTAAACACGGGCAACGAAATCCAGATAACAACTGCCAATGAAGTTAACAATGTGATTTGGAGTAAGGACGGCAAGGTTTTGTACCGGACTTTTTATAATAAAGATTATGATAGCTATCGGGACGAATTTGAGCTTTTTCAGATATCACTGCCTTCTTTGGAAGAGACAAGGCTGATGTCCACCATAATTGATGGCAATACCGTTATCGATGTAGAAATTGCACTGGGAGCGGATAACAACGTTTATGTAATCGGCAAAAATCATGGTTATGATGAAGAACGTGAACAAGCTTTTTATGATAGTACAATCAATTCTTACTATAACATCGTTACCAAGCAATTCATCAGTCTTCCTAAAAACAATAAAAAAGAACCTGAGCTTTTACAGATAAAAAAGCTGAAACCGGTTGTTACAGAAGGTTATTTCATTAAAAACCAGATTATTGAAGAATATGCATCCAAGCATTATGAGCTCTTTGTAAATAAATCTCAGCAGAAGAATGGCGAATTTACCAGATTGACAAAATACGGAGCTCCCCAGGACAATATAAATCTGCATGAAAAACCTGTTGACTTTATGGTTTCTCCCAATGACAGTGTTATTGTTTACTGCTATTATTACTACTACAGTGATCCGGGTGGAGATTATGCCTATACCTGCGCTGTTTCAATAGACGGTATTCATCAACAGTTTCTTACTTCTCCGGCAGGTATCAATGATGACGATTGCTTTGTCTGGACTGATGACAGCAGATTGATATTTTCACAGGCAATTGAGAATAACGAAGGTGGACAAAACCTTTGTATACTGGGTAAAGACTGGAAAATTAGCGTTCTGAAGCCATTTGAGGCATACGATATACCTGATGTATTTTACAGGTATAAACAATAGCATTAAGTATTTTATAAGGGGTTCACTAATGTGCAGATGTAAGATTATGGCTTTTCTACTTTTGGTATTATTTGCTTTGGGCACAGGACTAAGCGCTGTCCAGACAGATTCTCTGTACGTCATGCTGCACAAACAAGCAGTAAGTAATCTTAAGAATATGCCTCCAAATATCAAATGTGATTATGAAAGGCTTCTGAATAAACATCCTGACAGAGTGATGGCATTCTTGCTGGGTTATGAAGAAAACGGCAGGCTGGCAGCCACTAATCCGTTAATCATAGAGAGCCATTATTATTCAGTAGCAGATTTGATGCGTGAACAAGGTATCACACAACCTGATGAATTCTTCCTCTCCTATGTTGCCAAATGTACTGTTTCTGATGAAGCTATCACTGATTATCGCAGCAGATTTGAAGAGCAACCGGTAAAGGACAGCAGCTTTGCTTTCACGGGTTTGGGCTTGAAAGAGCTCCGGCAGAGAGTAAAAGACCCGTTGGAACTATATAGGCAGATGTGTTTGAAAAGCACAGAACTCCTGATGTATAAACCAACTTCCGGCAGAGACGAATCACCTTTAGAAGTTGCAGAGAAATCTCTGTACGGCAGATGCGAGGAATCGCAGATTTTGTTTGTGGCTTTGTGCAGAACGGTGGGGATACCTGCCAGACCAGCCAGTACACCCTGGTGGGCACATCAGGATGATAATCATGCCTGGGCAGAAGTCTATCTGGATGGCGCCTGGCATTATAGTGGTGATTCCGATGGAGGCTATTGGCCTGACCAGACCTGGTTTTCGGGACTTGCCAATAAAATGGTGGTAATTGTGGCTGATGGCACCTTGCCGGCTAAAGATGATGAAGTGCTTTCTCAGGACGAATTCGGAGCCTCCATCAACAGCATCAAATATTATGCCGGTGATTACACCCGAACTCTGAAACTGAAAGTTGTGGATATTAATGGAAAAGCCGTTGCCAAATGCCCGATTGCGATTGATGTTTACAATTTCTTTTCACTCAGACCCCAGACTTATATCCAGACAGATGATAAAGGCGAAAAGACAATAACTGTAGGAATGGGCGCTTTCTTTCTGATGGCTGTCAAAGATAGTCTGATTGCTATACAATTCGTTCCATCTGAGACATCAAAAGAACTCACGTATACATTAACCCTGAATAGCACAAAATTACCTGAAATACAGGCAATTATGGAGTATCCCTCCAATCATGCCAACTTTAAGGATGCACCTCAAAGCTGGAAAGATGATGTAAAGCTGGCAAAAGACAAATGGCAAAACAGAATTGATGAAGCAGGCACTATCTCAAGTAATCTATCATTAGAACAGGATAGCTTGCTGATACAAGTTATAAAGAAATGCCGGCTCAATTATCAGGCTTTCTGGGACTTTGCTATTTCCAGCGCAGAATTGCTGCCCTGGGACTTATACAGTGAAAGACTATTGGACCTATATGATTACAGACAGCAATGGCTTTCACTACTTCTGGAAAATGATGAGAAAGACCTCTGGCAAGCAGATTCCAGGCTATTTATGTACATGTATGTCTGGTTTATCAGAAACTACCCCCGGGTAACTATGTTACCAAGAGCAGAAATGCAAAATCTGTTTGATCCGACAGTCCTTTATGAAAGCTTGCCCTGGATGTCATACAGAGGTTTTAACGAAAAGCAAACAGACATTTATCCCGGCAGCATGGTCATTAAGAAAACTTTAAAACCCTCTCCTCAGCAGGTTATTACCTTCTTCAGGAAAAAGCATGCAATCAAGACTGAAAAAGCAATGGCAGGTTTAATTCCGATGGATCTTGCTTTATCTCAGAAAAACCTGATGGGATATCAATATAAGATATTGGCATGCAATTATCTGAGAGCCAATCTGATTCCCGCCAATTATACCCGTATACCTTATGTGGTTTCAGTCTTTGTGGACAGTACCTGGAAATACTTTGACCTCAGCAAAAACGATTTCTATGAAATGGAGCAAAGCAATGAGGAAAAGAGCAGAACCATGTCTTTCAGCTTCACTGATGAACTGAATCAGCCAGTAGCACTCAGTCCTGAGCAGGTGCAGATTTGCTTTCTGAAAGAGGGACAGTTCTTCCCGACAAATGAGCAGCCTGATTACAAAGGCAATGGTGTCTTCGAAGCAAAAGTACCTGTTAAGGGGATGTTTTATACTCAAATCGGGTACAGGAATAGTGACAGTCTGACAGTATACTACCTCAAACCTTTAACATCAGATGGAAAACCAGTTGAGAATATTAATATGCAGTTAGATTTTTACCACCGTAAATGGCTTTTAGCCGAGGACTTTCTCAAACCCATCATGGCAGAACTAGATAAACAAGGCTTGGGTTATGCAATTTTGGGAAATTATTCACGTGAGAATACCATTAGGATGGCAGCAAAACTAAAAGCAGCAGGCAAAAATTTTGTAGTAATAGGTTCAGCTGAAGGTAAAGCGCAGGATTTTGATTATCAGGTTTATCCTGTATTTCTAGATCTTGTTAAACAGGTACCATCTTTACAGAACAGGACAATAACACTAGTCCGTAACGACCAGGATAACAGCTGGCAAATGTATGAAGGATTATGGGATAGCTTGCCATAATTAAAATATCCATTGACAGAAATATGAACAATTCGGGAACATAGCATTTCAAATATGTAACTTAATATCACTAATAAACATATACTAAGATGGAGGTTCAATTATGAACTTAGTACCGGTAATCTGGTATGTGGCACCAATTGGAGCAACCTTAGCTTTGATTTTTGCTTACATTTTCTTTCAACAGGTAAAAAAAGAAGACCCCGGAACTGCCCGCATGCAAGAAATTGCAGGGCATGTCAGAGAGGGAGCTTTTGCTTATCTGAAACAGCAGTACAAAGGCGTAAGTATATTTTTTATAGTCGCTTTTTTTGTGTTTCAATATATGGCTTGGGGATTGGGAGTTTTACATTGGCTGATACCCTGGGCATTTTTAACAGGTGGTTTCTTTAGCGGACTTGCCGGTTACATTGGTATGAATATGGCAACCCTGGCATCAAACCGTACAACTCAAGCATGCACCAAAAGCCTGAATAAAGGACTTACAGTGGCTTTCCGAGCCGGAAGTGTGATGGGTTTGACCGTTGTGGGACTCGCTTTGATTGATATCTCTGCCTGGTTTTATGTGCTCAACTGGCTTAAGTTTCCTCTGGAAAGAATAACTGTGATCATGCTAAGTTTCGGAATGGGTGCTTCCACTCAGGCATTATTTGCCAGATTAGGTGGAGGAATCTTTACCAAAGCCGCTGATGTCGGAGCTGACCTGGTTGGGAAAGTTGAATCTAATATTCCTGAAGATGATCCGCGTAATCCTGCTACTATAGCTGATAATGTTGGTGACAACGTTGGAGACGTAGCCGGAATGGGTGCTGACCTGTATGAGTCTTATGCAGGTTCTATCCTTGCTACTGCTGCACTGGGCATGTCGGCAGTTACTCAAATGGGACCAAGCATGGCTCCCTGGTTGATTAAATTTATCACTGCCCCGATGGTTCTTGCCGGAGTGGGTGCTTTGCTTTCTATTATCGGTATATTCATGGTTTCCACCAAAGAAGGTGCAGGCACAAAAGAGCTGATGCTGGCATTGAATAAAGGGGTCTATGGTAGTTCAATCCTGATAGCTATAGCAGCCTACTTTGTTACTAAGATGATGTTACCACCGGATTACTATTTTGGGGTATTTATATCAGCTGTTGTAGGATTGGTTGCCGGGGTGTTGATTGGGTGGTTTACTGAGCTTGATACTTCACATAGCTATAAAGCAACAAGAGCGATAGCCAAACAAGGCGAATATGGTCCGGCTACTGTAATATTGGAAGGACTGGCAGTGGGCATGCGCTCCACAGCTGCGCCGGTAATTACAATAGTAGTTGGTATACTGACAGCGTTCATCTGCAGCCATGGTTACGAATCTATAGAAATGGGACTTTATGGTATAGGTTTTGGAGCTGTAGGAATGCTGGCAACTCTGGGTGTAACTCTGGCAATGGATGCTTATGGTCCGATAGCTGATAATGCCGGTGGTAATGCTCAAATGGCTGATTTACCGGAAAATGTCAGGGAAATGACAGATAATCTGGATTCTGTTGGTAACACAACAGCCGCCACAGGTAAAGGTTTCGCTATTGGTTCTGCTGCTTTGACAGCGATGGCGTTGCTTGCTGCTTATCTGGAAGAAGTACGTAATGGTTTCCATTTATTGGGTTTGAAGCTTCATCAGGTAGCAATATTAAATATCCACTATAGCGCTAATCTAACTGCAAAAATACCCGCAGCAAAAGCATCGATTGCAGACTTTATTGCATTTTATCAAATAAATGTCTTGAATCCCAAATTCCTGCTTGGGATATTTATCGGTTCTATGGTTACCTATGTCTTTTCATCGCTGACAATCAAAGCAGTGGGAAGAGCAGCGGGTAAAATGGTGGCTGAAGTCAGAAGACAATTCAAGGAAATTCCCGGTATCATGGAAGGCACAGGCAAACCTGATTATGCCAGATGTGTAAAGATTTCCACTGTGGGAGCACAACATGAGATGGTATTGCCGGCATTGATTGGAATTCTAACTCCGGTAGCAATAGGTCTGATTCTTGGTGTAGCAGGTGTTTTGGGCGTACTAGTCGGAGCGTTGGCAGCCGGATTTGTTTTGGCTGTGATGATGAATAATGCAGGTGGAGCCTGGGATAATGCTAAGAAATACGTTGAGTCCGGATTTGGTGGAGGCAAGGGTTCCCCGATTCATAAAGCTACAGTAGTGGGTGATACGGTGGGAGACCCCTTCAAAGACACAGCAGGTCCCTGCATGAACATCCTCGTTAAATTGATGAGCATGGTATCTATCGTCTTTGCAGGTTTGATTGTGGGTTATTCACTACATGTAGAGAGCATCAACCCGCCTTTTTCCAATGTCAAACTTGATACTACTAAACAAAACTCAGTTGAATGGGTGAGTCCTGAACAACAAACAGTACCGGCGGATTCAGCAGTCGTTGCCAATCCGTTTGAAGCCGGCTTACAAGATTAATTAAAGAATAATTGAACTAATGTTATACAGGGAGTAGGGGTGATATCCTACTCCCTTTTTCATTTTTGTACTTGCAATTATCCCCAAACAAATATTTTATTTGACATTTAAACAAAGGCAATACAAGTAGCTAATAAACTTGACAATTTGCTATGAATACCGCTACTGAAGCGGACTTTATGAGGTGATAATGATAAGGAAAATCTACTGGCTTTTGACTTTAGTATTTTTAGCAATTCCGGTGTTTGGCTTTTGCAGTGAAGTAAGTTTGCTCCTGCCCAACCTGAGAAATGTAGTGATTATGGGTTATGACGGAAAGTATCTCCTCACCTGGGGTATGCTTATCTGTGTAGCGGGGATTATATTCGGTTTCCTGCAGTATGCTTATATCTACAGACTTCCTGTTCATAAATCAATGTCTGAAGTTTCGGAACTAATTTTCCAAACCTGTAAAACCTATCTGATAACACAGGGGAAGTTTTTACTAATTCTCGAAGTACTGATTGGAACAATCATAGGCATTTACTTTGGACTATTACAACATCTGGGTATTTTGAAAGTCCTCATGATACTGCTTTGCAGCGTTATTGGGATCCTTGGCAGCTACGGAGTAGCCTGGTATGGCATGAGAGTCAATACACTGGCAAACAGCCGCACAGCCTTCTCTTCATTGCGGGGAAAACCTTATGACGCATATCATATTCCTTTAAAAGCAGGTATTAGCATAGGAATGATGCTGATTAGTATTGAACTGCTGATAATGCTGGCGATTTTGTTGTTTGTAAAGAACTCATATTCCGGAGCATGTTTCATAGGCTTTGCCATTGGTGAATCACTGGGTGCATCTGTTTTGCGTATTGCCGGTGGTATATTCACTAAGATAGCTGATATCGGCAGTGATCTCATGAAGATTGAATTCAACATAAAAGAAGATGATGCCCGCAATCCCGGAGTTATCGCAGATTGTACCGGTGACAATGCCGGTGATTCAGTAGGACCAACAGCTGATGGTTTTGAAACATACGGCGTTACGGGTGTAGCCCTGATTACCTTTATTCTGTTAGCCGTTCCCAATCCATTGATTCAGGTTAGTTTGCTGGTTTGGATATTTGTCATGCGTATTGTTATGCTGATTTCCAGTGGAGCAGCTTATTACATCAATGACGTTATCTGTAAATATAGATATCAGGATAAAAAGACTATCAATTTTGAAAGCCCTTTAACAGAATTAGTCTGGCTGACTTCGCTTATGTCGATAGGTCTTTGTTTTATTATTTCATACCTTATGTTAAACAAATTAGGGGATGGCACAATCTGGTGGAAGCTATCATTGATAATTTCCTGCGGTACTTTAGCAGGTGCTGTTATACCTGAAATTGTTAAGATATTCACCTCTGTTCATTCCAAATTTGTGAAGAATATTATTACCTCATCACGTCATGGCGGCGCTTCATTGAATATCCTGTCAGGACTTGTAGCAGGAAACTATAGCGCTTATTGGTTGGGACTTGTCATCGTGTTCCTGATGGGTATCGGCTTTTGGGTTTCAATGCATGGACTTGCAGTTTTAATGCTGGCTCCGGCTGTCTTTGCTTTTGGTCTGGTTGCTTTTGGTTTTCTTAGTATGGGACCTGTTACAATAGCTGTTGATTCCTATGGTCCTGTTACTGATAATGCACAATCGATCTATGAACTATCGCAGATTGAGGATATACCGGGTATTGAAAAAGAAATTGAGAAGGACTTTGGATTTATTCCTCAGTTTAAAATAGCGAAGCACTTCCTGGAAGAAAATGATGGCTGCGGGAATACGTTTAAAGCAACGGCTAAACCGGTATTAATCGGGACTGCTGTCGTTGGTGCTACGACGATGATTTTTTCCATTATCATGGTTCTTACACGTGGTTTGACCGAGAACCTGGACCATTTGTCTCTGTTGTGGTCTCCATTCTTTCTGGGATTAGTCACCGGCGGAGCTGTTATATACTGGTTTTCGGGTGCGACTAATCATGCTGTAACCAGTGGTGCTTATCGTGCGGTAGAATTCATTAAAAAAACTATAAGACTGGATGGAAGCACAAAAGCTTCAACCGAAGACAGTAAAAAGGTAGTGGAGATATGCACAAAATATGCTCAGAAAGGTATGATTAATATCTTCCTGGCAATCTTCTTCAGTACATTAGCCTTTGCTTGTCTGGAGCCATTCTTCTTTGTCGGATATCTGATATCCATTGCACTGTTTGGGCTATATCAGGCAATCTTTATGGCTAATGCAGGTGGAGCCTGGGATAATGCTAAAAAGATAGTTGAAGTTGACCTGGATGAACGTAATACTCCGTTGCACGAAGCAGCAGTTATTGGCGATACAGTGGGTGACCCGTTTAAGGATACTTCTTCTGTTTCTATGAATCCTGTAATCAAATTTACAACCCTGTTCGGATTATTGGCGTTAGAACTGGCTTTAGAGCTGAGCAGGACAACAAATACAATATTAACCATTATCTTTTTCTGCCTTTCTATGTTATTTGTAGTGAGGTCATTTACCAGTCTCAAAGTAGAAGATTAACTTGCTATGATAAAAGGACTTTGGAATTCCAAAGTCCTTTTATTTTAATAATTTCTAACAAGGGGGAAATTGTATGATTTTGATGCTATTGCAGATAGTTGGCTCACTCGGAGTCTTTCTCTATGGCATGAAAGTAATGAGTGATGGCTTGCAAAAGTCTGCCGGACAGAAACTCCAATCCGTACTCAACTTCATGACCCAGAACAGATTTATGGGTGTGATGACCGGTTTTATTGTAACCGGGATTATTCAATCTTCTTCAGCCACAACAGTTATGGTGGTCAGCTTTGTTAACGCCGGACTTTTATCTTTGACGCAAGCTATCAGCACTATCATGGGTGCAAATATCGGAACTACCGTAACAACCTGGATAGTGTCATATCTTGGGTTCAAAGTGGATATTGCTGTCATTGCTGTTCCAATCGTTGGTTTCGGACTTCCCTTTATGTTTTCAAAGCAGAAGAAATTCCGTGACTTTGGTGATTTCCTGATTGGCTTTGGTCTGCTCTTTATCGGACTTGGTCTGCTCAAGAATTGCGTTCCGGACATCACACAGTATCCGAGTACACAACAGTTCCTGAGTAATCTGTCAAATAATGGTATCTGGTCATATCTGCTTTATGTAGCTGCCGGAACTATCCTGACTTGTATCATCCAGTCTTCCAGTGCTATGATGACGGTTACTGTGGCTATGGCATACAAGGGCTGGCTGGATTTGCCAAGCGCTGCTGCTTTGTGTCTGGGTGAAAATATCGGAACCACTATCACTGCCTACCTTGCTTCCATCGGCACAAATGTAAATGCCCGCAGGGCTGCCAGAGCTCATACGTTGTTTAATGTCATTGGTGTAATCTGGATGAGCTTTGTGTTTAGCTATTACATGAAGTTTTTGTCATGGATAGCACCATGGGACTGGAATCTAAGGTCAAATTTCCCTTTGAATCTGGCCTTGTTTCACACGCTGTTTAATTTCTTTAACACTCTCATTTTGGTCTGGTTTGTACCACAATTTGCCTGGGTGGTAAACAGGATTGTCAAGCCTTCATCAAGAGATAAAGATACCAGCTACAAATTGCAATATATCTCTGCACCTTTGCAGGATACGGCAGATATGAACATTATCGAAGCTAAGAAAGAGATAGAGAAAATGGCTCTGATAGTGGAAGAAATGTTTATTGATACCATGGATGTATTCCATAATCCTGATAAGAAGCTGGGCAACAAAGTAGAAAAGATAAAAGAAACGGAAGAACTAACAGACCAGATGCAGGTGGAAATCACCCGTTTCCTCCAGCAATGTGCCAAGGAAAACCTCAGTGAAACCAACTATAATAATCTCAATTTCCTGATGCGTATTGTACATGAACTGGAGAATATTGGCGATTGTAATTATAATATTTCCAAAGCTATCCAGCATAAATATGACAAACAAATACTGATGAATTCACAAGCTATCGAAGATATCAGTAAGCTGACTAATCTGACAAAAACCTTCCTTGAACACATGCGTGCCAATACTGTCAGCAATATAACCACAGATAATTTACAGAGTGGTGTGCTTCAGGAAGATGTAATCAATGAGCTGCGCCGCAGTATCCACAAAGAAGCACGTTCACGTATGCAAAAGGGTTCTGATGTACGGGGTGAATTACTTTTCCTTGACTTGGTAAAGTACCTTGAACACATTGGAGACAATTGCCTGAATATCATGCAGGCGCAGAACCAATTATCAGTATAAAACATAGAGGTTAATATGCAAATAGAGGAAATCCACAGACGGGTTTTGGACACAAGCACAGTGCTCGATGATGTCAGACAGGAAATAGCCAAGGTCATCGTGGGTCAGGAAGAGATTATTGAGCGTCTCTTAATCGGTCTTTTATGTAACGGACACGTTCTGCTGGAAGGTGTGCCGGGACTTGCCAAAACGCTCATCATCAGTACTCTGGCTCAGGCAATGCAGGCTAGTTTTAAACGTATTCAATTCACTCCCGATTTGCTTCCTGCTGATATAACCGGCACCATGATTTATAACCAGAAAGAAGGCGTTTTCTATTCCAAGAAAGGACCGCTCTTTGCCAATTTCATTCTGGCTGATGAAATCAACCGTGCACCCAGCAAAGTACAATCGGCTTTGCTCGAGGCAATGCAGGAAAGGCAAGTTACCATTGGCGACACCACTTTTGAATTGCCCAAACCTTTTTTGGTGATGGCGACACAAAACCCACTGGAACAGGAAGGCACATATCCTTTGCCGGAAGCGCAGGTTGACCGTTTTATGCTAAAGCTGCGGATATCATATCCTGATTTCAATGCTGAGAAACTGATTGTCAACCGCATGGTTAAAGATGAAGTTATCAAAGTTAATCCTATCCTGACACCTGAATCAGTGGAAAGCATGCGTGAAGTCATCAAGGAAATCCACATGGAAGATAAACTCAATGATTATATCCTGCATCTGGTTTTTTCCACCAGACATCCGGAGCGCTATCCGCGTCTTTCTTCCCTGCAGGGATTAATTGAGTGCGGTGCTTCTCCCAGAGCCTCGATTTATCTGGCTCGCGCTGCCAAAGCTCATGCTTATATGGAACACCGCGGATATGTAATTCCTGATGATATCAAAGCTATCGGCAAAGACGTTTTGCGACACCGCATCATCCTTTCCTACGAGGCAGAGGCAGAACAGCTTACGGCTGAGGACATAGTAAACCGTATCTTTGATGAAATAGAAGTACCATAATAGAATCAGTATCGTGGATAGCAATTTACTCTTATACAGAAGACAATACCTATTGGGCGATAAACCGATTGAGATAGACAACTGGAAGCACTTTCAGCTAAATTTCGGTCTGATTCTGACTGCTCATCCGGATTTAAACGTTATCCAATCCATTAATCCTGAATCAACTCTTACTTTGCTTGGTTTTATGCTGGATGCAGACCATCCGGAAGCAACAGATACAGAAATATTAAGCAGGATTCACTCTGATAACGATAACATAGATGCTTTGGTTCAAAAGACAGAATTACTCTCAGGCAGATGGATACTGATTTATGCCAGCCAGGCTTCATCATTTATCTTTAACGATGTGACCGGATTCAGAGATGTATATTATACTCAAGTTAGCGGAGTCTCCTGGTGTGGCTCGCAACCGCATATGATGGCAAAATATCTGAATATCGCGCCTGTAGATAATCCTGACATGATTAGCTTTTTTACCAGAGAGAATATTATTGCTTTAAACACAAACTGGACGACAGATTATAGTCCTTTTGAGGGTATCAGACACTTACTGCCCAATCATTATCTGGATTTGAGACAGTCTGTGGTCAGGCGCTTTATGCTCAATTTCACTCCATCTGTATTGCCTATGCATCAGGCACTGCGTGAGAATTGCCGGATTATATCAAACATCATGCTGGCAGCCCGCAACAGATATAAACTCATGGTGGCATGCACAGCCGGATGTGACAGCAGGGTGCTATTATCTGCCTGCAAAAAGATATCAGACTCAGTTTACTTCTATATCTACAGGTTTAATAACATGGCAGCTAATCATCCTGATATTGCTGTCCCTGCCAAAATGTTCAAAGACGTATCAATACCATTTCATATTATAGAGAATACGGAAACAGAAGATGCTGCCTTTTCAGATGCAGTGGATAAGAGTACAATGTTCCCGCGCTTTATTACCAATCCGCTCTACTATCACTATTATCAGAAATTTGCTGATTATATGAATGTCTCAGAACATACCATGCCGGCTTTCAAAGTCTATTTTGACCGTCTTGGCAAGACCGATGCCCTGCATCTTGCTGATGCTTATCATCAGCCTCATACCCCCTTTGTTTTAAAGTGGCTGCAAAGCTGGATTGATAGCACAGAGTCTGCTTTTCCTAAGGATAGATTTGACATCTCGGATTTGTACTTCTGGGAAGTTTTCTTGGGTAACCAAAACGGCACTACGGCTGCTGAACAGGATATTTCCATAGAAGATATCAGCCCTTCCAATTGCAGAAGATTCTATCTGAATTTCTTTTCTGTGGCAAAAGAGTATCACACAGAAGCTCATACCTATGATTTTCACCACAAAATGATAGAGCTTATGTGGAAAGAACTGCTTGATTATCCTTTTAATCCCGGTCTGAAAAATTATGCGATTGATTTTCTGAAAAAACACAATCTGTTTTTCAAGGCAAAACATATCAAAGCTACCTTAAAATCTATCAGGAATATGCAATATGGTTCAATCTCCGGCTGAAATCCTTAAGCGTATCAAACGCATAGAAATCAAGACCCGCAATCTGGTGGAAGAGGTCTTCACAGGTGAATATCATTCCATGTTCAAAGGGCAGGGTCTCGAATTCAGCGAAGTGCGTGAATACCAGCCCGGAGACAGTTACCGTGATATCGACTGGAACGTCTCTGCCCGTTTTGGACATCCATATATCAAGAAATTTAAGGAAACCCGTGAACTCAACGTTCTTTTCATCGTTGACCTCAGCGCTTCCAATCAGTTTGGTACACAGGGACAGCTCAAAGCTGAATTCATTGCAGAAATCACAGCGGTGCTTTCCTTTTCCGCACTCAGTAATCAGGATAAGGTGGGGCTTTTGCTTTTTACTGATGAGATTGAGAAATACCTGCCCCCCAGAAAAGGACGCAAATATACCCTGCAAATCCTGCGCGATATCCTCTATCATGAGCCTCATGGCAAGGGAACAGACCTGGCAGGAGCTTTATCCTACACATCCAGATTATTAAAGAAACGCAGCATCATTTTTATAGTGTCAGATTTTCTGGCTCATGATTATCAAAAATCCATCCAATTGCTTTCCAATAAACATGATGTCATCGCTCTGCAGATTGTCGACCCGGCAGAAAGAGATTTGCCTCAAGGCGGTCTGGTTAGAGTATTCAATCCCGAAACCGGTGAATCAGACATTGTGAATCTCTCCGATAAAAAGCTGCGTATGCAATACCGCAAATTCATCCAGGTAGAGCAGGAACTGCTGGATAAACGCATGACCCAGGCCAGAGTGGATTTACTCTCACTCAGGACCAACGAGCCTTATGTACAGGAACTCCAGAAGTTCTTTGACCGCAGAATCAAACGCAGGAATAAATAGCCGTATAGTATCCACTCAGATTCCTTCATTTTGCTTGACAAATCCAACCCCTATCAAGTACTATTCTTTTTATCACAAACTCTGAGGAGTGACTTATGCATAGATTTACCCATTTTGTAAAAAACCGCTTTCCTTCACTGTTACTCATAACAGTCTTACTGTTTCTGGCTGCCTGCAAGATTGACCTCAAAAACGAGGTCTGGCTCAATAAAGATACTTCCGGTAAAGCTTTGATTTCTGCTTATGTGGAGTATGAAAAGGTAGATGAATCAACCGATACTGCTAATCTTTTCCGGGAAAATGCTCTCAAAGACTATCTGGAGATTATTGGCAAGACCAAAGGCGCTACACTCATCAGTCAGGATATTATTGATAATACCGGTGATGATTTTAAAGCAGTCACCTATCAGGTGGAATTCAAATTCGACAAAATGGCAACGCTGAATAAAGTAATGGCTATAAAAGATTCAACCGCTTTCGAGTATAAAAAAGAAAAGAAGGGCGGCAGTGTCATTATGCGTCCTCCCGGCATGTCTATGATTGCCAAAAGCGAACTGGAAAGACAACTGACAGAACTAATCTGGTATACTATCAGCTTCAGTCTGATTTTGCATGCCCCCTCTGACATCAAAGAATCCGATGCCATGGTGGAAACTCACGTTGATAAAAAGACATCCCAATGGGACTTCACAATCGATGATGACTGGTATAACAGCCCTCTGGAATCCATCACAGTAAAGTATTGATTTATTAACCACGAAATACACTAAATACACAAAAAAAAGTATGTAGTCCCGCGTTTTTGTCATCCTCGACCCCTGCCTTCGCAGGGGCAGGCTCTGATCGGGGATCCAGTTCCTTAATTCTACCCACAGAGACACAGAGAGAAAAGAGAAAAGAGATTTTTTCCAGAATACTATATTGAATGTAGTTCTGCATTTATGCAGGTCTGTATTTAAAGAAATCGATTTATAATTCTAACCACAGAAACAACAGAATAAGCAGAAAGTTCGTAGGACGATACTGCAACCGCCTCATCTGGAGTCCGGCAGGACGGCACTATCATCATAATATTGTCGTTGTACCGTCCTACCGGACTCAAAGTTATATCAGACTTCTTTCACGGCACTCACGTGCCGTGTTACAAAGTTTCGTTCTACGAACTATTCCACTGTTCCACCGTGATTGTCATCCTCGACCTGATCGGGGATCCAGTTCCTTAAGTCTACCCACAGAAATAACAGAATAAAAAGAAAGTCCAAAGGACGACATTATATAGCCCGGCAATTCATTGCTGTGGAGATTACATAAAAAAACACATAGAGTCCGGTAGGACGACACACAATACTATTCATGTAATGAAGACATAACATAGCCTGGGGTGGCAACCCCAGGGACAGAATTGAATACACATTTAAACCCCTTGCGGGTGACATACAAATCCTGATAATTATCTCCTTATGTCACCCATAAAGGGTTCTTTTTTTATTATCCTCCCTGGGGTTGCCACCCCAGGCTATGATATGTCGCCTTTCCAAGGCTTACGCTCTTTTCCACTATTCCACTGTTCCACCGTTTTTGTCGTCCTCGCGAAGGCGGGATCCACTTCCTTACAAAGCGAAACGCAGTGTAGCGATAAGATACAGCATCACCTAATCACTTTATCACGTGATTGAAAATCTCTCTTTAAACAACTTATACCCTTCTTCGAAAGTGCAGGGAAAGCCTGATTGTGAATCCATCATTATATAGAGTGGAATTCTTTGAAAAGATAGTCTTGCTCTCTGTTTCAGGGAAGTATCCATTGAGCCGGTATACAATGCGCAGACAAGCTCAAAAAACTCTTCGCCATAAATCAGGATACCGGAAAAATCTATTGCGGGGTCACCCAATGCGCAATCGGAAAAATCTATGATATTGATTTGTTTCTGTTTATCATCCCACAAGATATGTTCTTCTGTCAAATCTCTGTGCACTAGTGTTTTTGGAAAGTCGTAAGTGCTCATTTGCTGTAGCTCAACATAGTAATCTTTTATCCTGCGAATTTCTGGTTGAGTCAGTAATGGATATACTAATCTTTCTACTTTTTGGAAAAGCTCTTCATTATGCATCATGAGGTTTTCTGTTTCAATCCGGCAGTCTGATATAATAGTTTTTGGAGTTGAATGCAGGGTGCTGATAAATACTGCAAATTGTTTTGCAGCGTTCTTTTTATCAGGGGTAGAAAGCCTGTCATACCGCTTGGGATAAAGCTCTTTGCCTTTCACAATATGATATCCTGCAAAAGATTTATCTTTGGCGATGTATTGATAATCAGGTATATCAATGTTTAGCTGTGGGCTAAGATAATTCAGGAGCTTTATCTCATGCTTCAGTTTATTTATGTATTCTGTCTCTTTGGGAATCCTGAAAACAATTCTGCTATCCAGAATGACAATATCATGATCCCACCCGTGATTGATATACTTGTACTGTTTCCACTTAATATCTGGAAATTCAGCTCTGATTCTTTGTAAAAGGATATCCTCTTTCATAAATTACTTATCAATTTAGTACACATTATTGGCAAGAATTTTTACCACAGAAATAACAGAATAAAGTATGTAGTCCCGCGTTTACGCGGTTTTGTTGTTATGGATATCGATTTAAAAAGACTACCCACAGAGACACAGAGATAAAAGGGAGAACAGAGAAAAGTCTTTAATGCAGAGAAACAGACTTGCAGAGATGGAGAGTTATTTTCATTCTCAATTTTCCATTTTGCATAGTATGTAGTCCCGCCTTTAGGCGGTTGTGTTATAATGGATATAGATTTAAAAAGACTTATCTATACCCGGGAGAAGTCATTCCTTTGCAGAAAGGAATCCATGCTGTTTTATCTTTTTTTGTTTAACCACGAAATACACTAAATACACGAAAGATATCGATCTATAATTCTAACCACAGAAATAACAGAATAAAAAGAAAGTCCGTAGGACGACACACAATACTATTCATGTAGTGAAGACATAACATAGCCTGGGGTGGCAACCCCAGGGACAGAATTGAATACACATTTAAACCCCTTGCGGGTGACATTCTAATCCTGATAATTATCTCCTTATGTCACCCATAAAGGGTTCTATAGTTTTATGTCATCCACCCTGGGGTTGCCACCCCAGGCTATGATATACCGCCTTTCCAAGGCTTACGCTCTTTTCCACTATTCCACTGTTCCACCGTTTTTGTCGTCCCTGCGAAGGCGGGGATCCACTTCCTTACAAAGCGAAACGCAGTGTAGCGATAAGATACAACTAAAACCAATTCAAAATTTATAATTCATAATTTATAATTAGCAGCATCGCTGCTCCACCTTTCCACCTTATTTATCCCTTATTAGTTCCACAAGTGATACACAGGAGATGGACGGGTCATATACGGGTCGCACCCGTATATGACCCGTATATCACTGCCCCTGATCCAATGGATTACATAAGGAAGAAATAAGTAACAAAGGATGGTATCCAACGTCATTCCAGCCCTTCTATACATCAGGATAAACTCCGGCTGGAATCAGGTACCTTAAAGGTGGCTAACTCTGGGAAAAACCTGCTGGGTGCAACGCAATTTATCTCGTTTGGGTAACCAACCCTACTGTACAACAGCTTGCCAAGCTATGTTGATATAGAATATTATATAATATTTAATCTAATATCTCATTCCGTATCGTTTGGATAAGCGGATTTGACGCGGAGGGTACCGGAGCGTCAAATCCGCTTATCCAAACAAAAATCTTTCAGGTTATTCTTTTGGTTATCTCTTTCTCTATCGTCTGACTTCCCGATCACTGCTGATATGCTGGATTACCCATTATGGTATCCTACTCTTGCCTAATACTATCTGAGAAGATACTCGCCGGTGTGTTATTATTAAGCTACATAACGAGGTCTTTCTTTCAAGCCTCTAAACATAGGAACTACATCATCCGGCGAGATGACTATATTTTTTCACCTCTTATTACTTTGTCTATCTTTTTTTTGACGGTTATTCGCAATGTAATGCCTTACTTGCCGGTCTGATTATGCCCCGGCATAATACTTACGACGCTCTACATCATACTCAACATCATATTTAACCATTGAGTACATCATCTCAAGCAATTTACGACACATTCCCACAATAGTCTTTACCTTGTTTGAATTGCGTTCGTTCACTTGATACCAATATACTTGTGACAAGATTGGATTATTGCTTATCATTTCGACACATAGTAAGTATAATAGATTTCTTAAGCGTGGTCTGCCTACTTTAGATATGTGGTATCTGCCCATATAGCGACCTGATTGATAATTGGTCAGATTAAGACCAGACAGCTTGATTAACTCTCTGGCATGATTATAATGCCTTATATCTCCTGTCTCTGCCAAAATCAAACCAACCGATAGTTTACTCAACCCAGGGATACTACAGAGTAGCCCGCCATATGGAATGCGATCTACGCATTCTCGTATCTTACCATCTGTAGCTTTCTTTTGCTCTAATTTTAACCGTATATCTGCACCTAAGTACCGCAAGATATCTCTTACACTGTCTGTACCCTTGGTTATGCCGATACTGTTAGCAGATGCCGCATATATGCTCTCCAGCTTGACCGGTCTTAAGCTATGGCGGCTCTTATCTTTCATTATGCTATAATATTCCGCATAATCAAGTTGAGAGATGTCACCGGGTAAGGGAAAACTTTCCAAGGTATATAACAATGTCTTGCTGTTTAAACTCGCATAACTGGTTAGTTCCGGAAAATACTCAGCATAATACGACTCTACATAATTGTACAGCCTGTTCAACTGCTCTGTTAGAGACAAGTAATACTTAGAAAGATTCCTTAACTCAGCATATACCCCATCCGGTATTCTGTGGCTGATACTCTTGTCCAGGCGCATTAGGGTAACTATAATCTTAGGGTCTTTCTGATCGCTTTTACCAGGTGCATTATCTTCAACGTCTTTCATCCGCTTTGTATGCATGGGATTGATTGTCTTAACCTGATAACCACAATTAGTTAAATAATGCAATAGAGGAGTACCGTATGAGCCGGTAGGCTCTAAGCCAAAGATTATCCTGTTAAGTTGCCAGACTTGTTTTTGCTTCTCGGCTTCACCTATCAAGCGTTGATAACCACTTAAATCATTGTTGATATAAAAAGGCTTCCTATCTCGTGTATTACTGGCATCTGTCATGTAAACCCATTGCCGGTGTTTACCGATATCAATCCCCACCAACATACATTCGGGATTGATGCTATCTATCCCACCTTTTCTTTTAATATTCTTCATCCGAACCTCCCTGGTTGCTTTTTTCTATACCAACTTGAAAGGTCGAATTGTAAATCCTCAATCTAGAGGTTTAATATAGCAAGCTACAGTTCTGCCCTTTTTGTCTGTTTACTAATCGTTGGCACGCTGCTGCCGGGTTCCTTAGTTACCTGAGTAAGGAAAGTCCAGGGGTCTACCATACAGCTACCCAACATTCAACAAGATCAGAAAAAAGTATCTATGTCATCCTGAGCTTGCCGAAGGATGTCGTTCCCGCCCTTCTATACATCAGGATAAACTCCGGCGGGAATCCAGTACCATATATAGCGAAACGCAGTACAGCGATAAGATGCAGCAAAAGAAACCCTTAATTTCTATCTTCTACCCACAGAGACACAGAGTAAAGAAGAGAAAAGAGAATCATCCTGAGCCTGTCGAAGGACATGCTGTTTTATCCTATGAATATATTATCTAAATGATATTGCAGAAAGTCTAAAATCGTAGGTTACGTGCCTCACGTGACCGAAACAAATCCCGGTTTCTATCCCAGGAAGAATGTATGCAAATGATATTGGCAAGTCTAAAATCGTAGGTTACGTGCCTCACGTGACCGAAACAAATCCCGGTTTCTATCCCAGGAAGAATGTATCCAAATGATACTGAAGAAAGTCCTTATTGGGATAATACTCCACAGGTTGTCTGAGCTTGATACCAGCTAAGTGTCCGAAGTACTTATCGTAATACAATGTTGTTGAATGCTTTTTAAGTTCGGTTGATACGAGTATATCGTAATTACAACTAATGCCAATTAAGCCCTTATCATAACTAACTCAAACAATGCTACCTATAGGTAGTGGACTAAATTACCTCAGGTTGTTTATGCGTTTAAATGAAATAATGTAATGAAAATTTGTAATTAATGCTTCAGCAAACTTCTTAAAAGTGTAAAGGAGAGTGGCGTGGATATGGTTGTCAGAAGCAATAACATTAATCACAAAGTCGGACTCAAGATCAGAAGACTTCGGGAAGAAAAAGGCTGGACTCAGGAAGATTTAGCTTTTGCAGCAGATTTGCACAGAGCATACATAGGTCAGATTGAACGTGGCGAAAAAAACATTGGTTTAGTCAATTTGGAAAAGATAGCCATTGCCCTTGAGCAAGAAATCCACATTTTATTACAAAATTAGAGAAATGCGTACTAAAAAAGATCATATTGATTATGTGTATGGCAATACAATTGCTGAAAACGTAAGTATGAGAAATCCTGTTTTTATAGATTTATTCGCTGGAGCAGGTGGCTTATCTGAAGGATTTATAAGAGCTGGATTCACTCCAGTTGCCCATGTTGAATCTGAATTAGCAGCCTGCAATACGCTAAAAACAAGAATGGCATACCACTGGCTATCGAAAAATGGCAAAATAAAAATCTATCATGATTATCTCAATCAAAAAATATCTCGTAATGAGCTCTATTCCTCAGTAGCAGATTCAGTATTAACTTCTGTTATTAACATGGAAATCAATAAACAGAATTTGAGCTTGATTTTTCACAAGATAGATTCTCTTTTAAAACAAAAGCACATAGACGTAATAATAGGTGGACCTCCCTGTCAGGCTTATTCGTTGGTTGGTCGGTCAAAAGACAAAAACAGAATGCTTTTGGATGACAGGAATTATCTGTATAAATTCTATGCTCAATTCTTGGATAGATATCAACCTAAAATGTTTGTTTTTGAGAATGTCACAGGTCTTCTTTCAGCTAAAGCTCCTGATGGTTCAAAACACCTGGATAATATGTGTTCCTTATTTGAACAAAAAGGATATACTGTAGAGCATAAGACTATAGTAGCAAGCGATTATGGAATTCCTCAGCACAGGAAAAGAGTAATTATCATTGGTTCGAAAGGCGATAAACAGAATTTCTTCGATAGGATTTCTAAAAAAGAACAGCAATACTTAGTTAAAGACATACTTGCTGACTTGCCTCCACTTAATGCAAACGAAGGTAAATGGGAGTCTTGTAAAACAATTTGTAAACCGTCAAAGTATTTAGTTGATAAAGATATTGCAGAATCTGGTTGTCCAATAACCCAACATGTATCAAGATACAATTCCTCTCAGGATTTGGAAATATATAGAATAGCTGTTGATATCTGGAATAAGAATAACGTAAGACTGGAATATGACAATTTACCGGAAAGATTAAAAACTCATAAAAACAGAGACAAATTTAAAGACAGATTTAAGGTTGTTGATGGAAATGCCCAACATTCACATACTGTTTTAGCACATTTAGCAAAAGACGGGCATTATTATATACATCCGGATATCAAACAAAACAGATCATTAACTCCTCGAGAAGCAGCGAGGTTACAAACATTTCCTGATAATTATTATTTTGAATCTAAGAACGACAAACCAACATTGGTATCATCATTCAGGCAAATTGGAAATGCTGTTCCTGTTATGTTGGCATATGAGATTGCAAAAGCAGTTAAGGAGGATTTATGAGTTCAGAAGTATTCCGAATTAGACCTGCAGGAAGACATTTATTAACAATTGGCAGAGATTTAATTAAGGATGAATTTGCAGCTATTGCAGAATTAGTCAAAAATGCATATGATGCAGATTCTCCTGATATAGAAATATCAATATTAGGTAGACATACTGGGCAAGGATTTACAATTACTATCAAAGATCACGGTCATGGGATGTCAAGAGATACTGTTATAAATAAATGGTTGGTTCCTTCAACAAATGATAAGGAGATTAGAAAATATAGCCCCAATGGTAGGATTATGCAAGGAAGAAAGGGCATAGGAAGGTATGCAGCATCAATACTTGGCAAAGATATTCTATTAGAGACAGTTTCTCCTGAAGGGCAAAAAACAACCGTTTATGTTGAATGGAGTAGCTTTGAAACTTCACAATACCTGGATGATGTAGAAATATTAGTTGATACTGAAGATACGCTGGACAGTCCTTCTACTTCTTTGATGATTACAAGTGACAAGGATTATAATTTTATCTGGAGTTCAAACAAAATAATTAAGTTGAAATACGAATTGAAGAAACTTATCCCTCCTCAGATAGTCGAAATTAGTCAATTAGAAAATGATATCAGTGATAATACAAATGATGTTTTTAATATTGAGCTTATAACAGAAGAAGATATATCGGGAAAAAAGAAAACAGTTAGGGACAACATTCAACCTTTTCCAATATTTGATTTGTTTGATTATCGGGTTTATGGAAGCCTATATCAAACTGGAAAAGGTAGATTTATTTACTCTGTGCAAAAAGCAAGAAATGTTTCGAGTGAGATAATTGAGCTTGATTTGGGAAAACCAACAGATTGCGGTGACTTAAAATTTGATATTAGAGTATATGATAGAGAACCAGAATCAATTAATATGTTGATTGAAAGAGGATTAAAAACTGATGATGGTAACTACGTGAGCAACTTAGAGGCTCGTCAAATTCTTAATCAATATAACGGTATTGGGGTGTATAGAAATGGATTTCGCATTAGACCCATGGGAGACCCTGATAATGACTGGTTAGAGCTAAATAAATCAAGAGTTCAAAATCCATCATTAAGAATTGGGAGTGACCAAGTAATTGGTTATGTACATATACAATCAGAAGATAGATCGGGTTTAATCGAAAAAAGCGCAAGAGATGGATTAAAAGACAACAATTCTTTTACAAGTTTAAAAAACATATCAAAAATAGTCATAAGTATCTTAGAAGCAAGACGATTTGAATTTAGGCAAAGAACAGGTTTAAGTAGACAAATCTTGAAAGTAGAACGAGAACTTGAAAAACTATTTTCATTTGAAGAGGTTAAAAAGGAAATAAGGAATAGGCTTAAAAAGGGTGGTGTTGATACACAAACTACTGAGGAAATCATTAGTCTAATTAGTGAAGACGAAGCAAGAAAAAATGAGGCTTCAGAACAAATTAGAAGAGCAGTAGCAATATATCAAGGGCAAGCTACATTAGGGAAAATTATCAATGTAGTATTTCATGAAGGTCGAGGTCCATTACTATTTTTTAAGAGTAAGATTCCAGATTTCATGAAAATGCATGAAACATATTTTAGCAATCATGATTACTTACTACAAAAAAAGATACTTAAAATAGCTGATAGCACTCTGATTAATTCCGACATTTTAGTTAAGTTGTTTAACCGTATTGAACCGCTTTCTATACGAAAAAAAGGGAAAAAACCATACATACACTTGTATGATTTTATGCTCAGAATTAAAAGTGTTTTCGAAGAAACAGCTAAGACAAATGAAATTGATATAAACATATACGGTAAACCCAACTTTGACTTCCCTATTTGGGAACAGGATTTATATGCTATATTCGTAAACCTGCTTGACAATAGTATTTATTGGATGGTTAATAAACTGAGTAAAACAAAAAAAATATCAATAGATATCAAAACTGATAACGATAGATTATTATGTATAGATTATTCAGACACTGGTCCTGGTATAGAACCATATTTATTAAAAAGTGGAGTAATTTTTGAACCTGAGTTTACTACAAAACCTGATGGTATGGGATTGGGATTGACTATCGCTGGTGAGGCTGCCAATAGGAACGGCTTAGAATTACATGCATTAGAATCTGATTCTGGAGCATATTTTAGGATAAAACCTTTGGAAATAAATAAGGATTGATGGCTATATGAATTTATTACTTGTCGAAGATAATGAAATGCAACAACAGGATTTTATTGAAGCTTCTGAAGATATTGCAAAAAAAAATAACATAGTGATTAATTTAATTGCATGTTCGAATCTTAATGAAGCAAAATCCAATCTTAGTAATATGTTAGACGGTGCAATAATAGATATTAGGCTATTATCAAGGCAAGAAAATAGCGCTAAAGTTATTTCAACTCTCTCAAAAGGACAAGAAATAGAAGAATTTGAAGAGGATGGAAACAACGTTGTAGAAAAAATACTTGAAATGGGCTTTAAAATACCTATAATCATTTTTACTGGTAACCCTGGTCTTGTTGATAAGAAAGCACCTATTGTAGATGTTTATGCTAAAGCAGATAAGACTTATGCAGATGTAATTGAAAAATTTGTATCAATATATAATACAGGTATTACGAAAATTCTTGGTGGTAAGGGCAAAATGGAGGAAACGTTAAGTTTTGTTTTTGAAAAGAATATAATTCCTTACCTTGGGGTTTGGTGTAATTACGGAAATGATAATCCTGAAAGAACCGAAAAGGCTTTATTAAGGCATACAATAAATCATCTAATTCATCTTCTTGATGATGATAATGAAGAATATTTCAGAGAAGAATTTTATATAACTCCTCCTTTAACCGATTTATATAGAACTGGAAGCATATTAAAAAAGGAGGAAGGAGATGTTATCGACTATTTTATCATTCTTAGTCCTGCTTGTGATGTCTCATATAAGAATGGAAACTATAAAACAGATAGATTTCTTGTAGTTTCAATTGATAAAATTGATAACTTGATAACAATGTTTAAGAAAAAACCAGATGATACTGAAGAAAAAGCAAAAAGATTAATGCAGAACTCTTATTCTAACAATCATCATTGGCTACCAAAAACAACTTACTTTGAAGGCGGGGTCGCTAATTTTCGAAAAGTACAATCATATACTTTAAAAGAGTTAAAGCAAAATTTCAGTGATCCTAAGTTACAAATATCATATCCGTTTGTAAAAGACATTCTGTCTAGATTTTCATCCTACTATGCACGTCAAGGCCAACCAATCGTAGAGATGATAAATCTTTTGTAAATTGATATCGTGTTCACAGTTTAGATCAACGAAGCTTCAATATTTCCCACAGTAAGAATAGAGGGTCAAGCCAGAATAATAGCCAGAAGAGCTTTATGGGCAAATAGTATAAGGTATAGACAATTACTTGGAAAGCCAGATTTTGTGTTTGTTACAAATATGAAAATAAAACTCAGGAGAGACTAATCAAATACAGCGTCTTTTCGACAAAATGGAAAAGCATGATGATTATCTGGAAGTAATTATTAATTAGTTAACTAGATATCTGAGTAGTTCATCCTTATAGGTTCCGTTCTTGATATTGCATTCCCAAATAGATAGAACTATGTAACCCATATTGATCAGCAAGGTTTGCTTATCTGTGTCATTTTGAATAGTTTTCTCAATTTTGTCTTTCCACCATTCAGCTCTTGTTTGGGGTAGTATAAAGTACTTGCACCCTTCATGTCCGTGCCAGAAGCAACCGTGCACGAATATAACAGTATTATATTTTGGTAAGACAATATCTGGTTTCCCTGGTAGGTTCTTAACATGAAGTCTGTATCGGAAACCCTGAGAGAAAAGGTACTTTCTGACAATCATTTCAGGTTTGGTATTCTTTCCCTTAATACAACTCATGTTATAGCTTCTGGTTTCTTTATTATGGACATCTGTCATTATGCTATTGACAGGTTATTGGTTTATATGTCAATGTAAAACTTAATTAAGCAGCATGGAACCCTACCTGAGCAAGAATGACACTAAAAGAACATTGCTATCTTAGGAGAGTTCCATTCTAAAGAATGGGTTACATATTCTGCGTCTAAGCGTTAAATAGTACACCGGAGGAATAATGGATTTTGAAAAGTTAAAAACTGACATGCTGAAGTTTAGAAATGACAGGAACTGGGAACTGCCACACGACCCTAAGAATCTGGCAATAGCACTGTCTATAGAAGCAAGTGAACTTCTTGAGCATTTCCTGTGGGTGGAAAAAGAACAGATTAATAACTTTGCTGAAGACAAGCTGACCGAAATATCAGAAGAAATAGCCGATGTGTTTATATACCTGTTCTACCTTTCGTATGGTCTCAAGATAGATATTGAATCTGCAGTACAGCGCAAATTAGTCATGAATGCAATCAAATATCCAATTGAAAGTAATGACGGTTCGATAAATAAACCTAAGTGATTTACTTTATAACATTGAACTCTGAGTCTCTGGATAAAATCTCTATCTTTTGTAACAAAACCGCCTGAAGGCGGTACTACATACAACAAAAATTGTGAAATCATGTTTTGCTTGACATGAGAGAGTCAATAAGGTAAGCATGATTTATCGTTTATTCGGGGAGGAATGATGAGATACTTTTATTATGGGTTACTGGCTATGTTAGTGCTTTATTTAGGTCTGCTGAGTATGTGCTCAAAACAGTATAAAGTGAATAATTACGTTCTCGTGGGGATGGTTGCCACGGGATTTGTGATTGTGTTGCTACTGTGGTATGTGTTTAGGAAGCGCGAAAAGTAAATACGTGATTAAGTGATTAGGTGAATCAGCGTGCTATTA
>CAXXDU010000001.1:0-20684 GCA_963667535.2 Cloacimonadaceae bacterium (SeqCode) | reverse complement strand
GAGTATCACGTGAAAGGGGAAGATTATCGTATCGTGGACATCCCGCCGGGGCATACCCACTCCATCCAGAATGTGGGCGATTGCGAAATGATTACCCTGTTTTGGGCCAGTGAAGTTTTCAACCCGGACTGCCCTGATACCTACTTTCTAGAAGTCTGAACTAACACAAAAAGAAATACATGATTGAAAGTTAATCACCAATGAAAGTCGCAACCATCGTCGGTACTCGGCCGGAAATTATCCGGTTGTCGCGGGTCATGGCAGCTCTGGACCGCTACGTCAAACATGTAATTATCCATACGGGTCAGAATTATGATTACGAATTGAATCAAATATTTTTTGAGGACTTGGAGATTCGTAAGCCGGACTTTTTCTTGGATGCGGCGGGAACGAATGCCGCCGAGACAATTGGGCATGTAATTGCGCGTTCCGACGCGGCACTGGCCGAAATTCGACCCGATGCAGTGCTTATTCTGGGTGACACTAACAGTTGCTTAGCATCGATTTCGGCCAAACGCCGTAAGATACCTATTTTCCACATGGAAGCTGGCAACCGGTGCTTCGACCAGCGCGTCCCAGAGGAGATCAATCGCAAGATCGTTGATCACATCAGTGACATCAATATGCCCTACAGTTCTATCTCTCGCGAGTATTTATTGCGCGAGGGGCTATCGCCTGACCGAGTAATCAAGACGGGTAGCCCAATGTATGAGGTGCTTCACCATTACCTACCCAAGATTGAAAAATCTGACGTGTTGAGCCGATTGGGCCTTCAAAGTCAGGATTATTTTGTCGTCAGTTCGCATCGTGAAGAAAATATAGACGCCCTTGATCAGTTTTCAAAGCTTGTGTCTGTCTTAAATGCACTCGCGGACCGTTATGGCAAGCGAATCATCGTCTCAACGCACCCACGCACACGTAGGAAGATAGATGCCATGGGTGTGACATTACGTCCCGCGGTGGAGTTACTCAAACCGCTGGGCTTATGCGACTATGTACACCTTCAACTACATGCTATTGCAACGTTATCCGATAGTGGTACAATTACGGAAGAGGCTTCAATAATGAATTTTCCGGCACTCAATATTCGCAATGCCCATGAAAGACCAGAAGGTATGGAAGAAGGGGCGGTAATGATGACTGGCTTAGAACTTGATTGTGTGATGGAAGGATTAAATATTCTGATGAGTCAAACGTCTCGATATTCTCGGTCATCACAGATTGTGCATGACTATAATGTGCCCAATGTCTCAGAAAAAATTGTTCGGATCATCCTGAGCTACACGCATTATATAAATCGAGTCATTTGGCAGAAGACATCAGTCCCTTGTGACCCTGAATAAAATCCGATTGTTTTTTGAAGGAGAATCAAAAACGATAACGATGCACACGGATTCCAAACCTCATTCAATTGATGGAGGCTTGTACGTTGACAATCGCGGTACGGTGTCCTTTGTTAATAATTTTGATTTTAAGGGGGTTGATCGTTTTTATACAATTCGAGGTCATAGACCCAATGAGCCACGTGGTTGGATTGGACATCGGCGGGAGCAGAAGTGGTTTCATGTCATCCATGGAACTGTGCGGATTGCGGTCGTTAAGCCGGATAATTGGGATTTGCCAACTAAAAATCTACCGGTAGAGTATTTTTTGCTGTCAGCAACTAAACCCCAGCTTCTTTATATACCAATGGCTTACGCCACAGGATGCAATTTTCTGAGTGTCGATTCGATTCTTCTCATTTTTTCTTCGGGAAAAATAGAATCTGCAAAAATTGATGAATATCGCTTTCCGGTGAACATGTGGGAAATCAATCCAATAGAAGATCCTTTGGATAGCGAAAAATAGCTTTGATGATAATCATTATATTAATTACACAAATGAAAATAATAAAATGTGGCGCTAGTGCCGAGTAGAAAATGTTGCTTATCACATTTTCTATTAATTGGACTTCAGCATGGTTATTCAAGAAAGACTTTAATGAAATATAACTACGAATTTATAATTAAACCTCCAAAGCATTTTTTACGAATCGATTGGCGTGAATTGTGGCGATACCGAGATTTGTTTATCGTTTTTTCATGGCGTGAAATCTCGGTACGTTATAAACAAACCGTCTTGGGAATTATGTGGGCCCTTTTTCAGCCGCTCATTACGATGATTGTTTTTACTTTTATTTTCAATCGGATGGCAAAAATTGAGAGTGGAGATAACACCCCATATCCAATATTTCTATATGTAGGATTGTTGATTTGGCAATATTACTCTGGAACGTTGACCAAGGCTAGTGAATCAATGGTCTCTAATGCTAATATTATTCAAAAAGTGTATTTCCCTCGTCTAATCATTCCCGCTTCAACGGCTATTACTGGTCTTGTTGATATGGTAATTGCTGCTACCATTCTAGGTGTTATGATGCTATTCTATGGGTATTATCCCCATTTATTAGGATTGCTTATTTTGCCATTAATTCTTTTTTGTACCGTTCTTTGCACAATGGGAATAGGTTTGTTTTTTGCTTCGCTCAATATAAAATATCGTGATGTTCGTTACGCTCTTCCTTTTTTTATTCAGATTTTTATGTATGTTACGCCTGTAATTTACCCGATCAGGATGTTAGATAATCATCCTTTTATAAAAGCGCTAATGTTATGGATGAATCCGATATCGGGTCTGATTGACACCGCGAGAGCGAGTTTATTAGGCAATAGTCCTATTGATTGGGGAGTTTTTGGTATTTCATTTATAATGAGCTCTCTATTATTTGTCTTCGGTTTATTTTACTTCCGAAACACAGAACGTTATTTTGCGGATATTGTATAATATTATGTTGAAACCGATTATAGAAATTAAAAATATAGGTAAACAATATCAGATTGGTGGTCAACGGGAACGGTATCTATCACTTCGTGATGAAATCGTTAAACGTTTATCATTTTTTGCACGACGCGCCAAAGAGGCTAAGAATGTATTTTGGGCTCTTAAGGATGTGAATTTTAGTGTACAGCCAGGCGAGACAGTTGGAATTATTGGACGTAATGGAGCCGGAAAAAGTACATTACTCAAAATACTAAGTCAAATTACACCGCCAACAGAAGGCCGAATAACTTGTCGAGGTCGAGTTGCTAGCTTGTTGGAGGTAGGTACCGGTTTTCATCCGGAGCTAACAGGTATGGAGAATATTTTTCTAAATGGTACAATCCTCGGTATGACTCGAGCTGAGGTTCGCAAGAAAATGGAGGAGATCATTGCGTTCTCTGAGATTGAGAAATTTCTAAATACGCCAGTAAAACGCTACTCAAGTGGCATGTACGTGAGATTAGCTTTCGCTGTGGCTGCCCATTTGGAACCAGAGATTTTAGTGGTAGATGAAGTTTTGGCAGTCGGTGATGCCCAGTTCCAACGCAAATGTTTGGGAAAAATGGCAGAGGTCGCCCGTGGTGGTCGAACGGTTATTTTCGTAAGCCATAACATGGGCGCAGTAAGTCAGCTATGTGATCGTGGTGTTGTTTTAGTGCATGGAGGAGTAAGCTTTGTCGGACCTGTGGATGATGCTCTGCGAGCTTATGCTGAGAGTACTTTTTCGGGCACAGGAACGGTTCAAATCGGGAATGAAAATAAATCCAATGATATTGCAATGCTAAAATATATACGAATAAAGAATGATGTTGGTGATATTACTAGCACTTTTTTTATTGGTGACACAATGCGCCTTCAGATTGGATGTAATTTTTCTAAAGTAGTAAGAACGGTTCAAATTTCTTTTAATATTCGAGCTACATCTGGTGCCAACATCTATCATTGTGTTACGAAGGATGCAGAGTTCGAGCTCTCTAATTTGGAGGGTGAGGTTATCATAAATGCCGTTTTTTCCAATTTAGCCCTTTATCCAGGATCCTATGTAATCGATGAACTTTGGCTTGCAACGGGCGATAATCAGACTCTCGATTATGCTCGTGATGTTATGCAATTTCAAGTGGCAGAAGGGGGGCGTTGCGTCTTTCGTCCATTGGCGTTGCACGCTGCTGTTGTTCACGTTATCCCCGAGTGGACAATTTGTTCAAAGCCTTTGGTTCCCGAATAACTTTGCGTATCATCTATTTTACTAAAGTGTCAATCAATAAAGCAGTATCGGGATATAAATAATAATATTACCTTTTACTTATACGATGTGAACAAATATGAAATATGGTTGCTCTACAAAGGCCTGTAAAATATGGTAACAGTTTATATTGATCCATGGTCTGTCGATCTACTTAATGATGGTTTATTTGATAACACACCCCGTCTTGGCAATAGAGACGAGGTGTTGTCTCCTTGGGCCTATTTACAAAGGGTATGCATGAATGAAGGTATTTCTCTCAGGACCGCTGATTTTATCCCTGAGCGAGAGCAAACATTAAAATCCATCATATATTACGCTTTTGGCCAAGTATTAGGATATCAAAGATATGCTTCCAGGAAGGATATTGTGTTAGGCTCGATGTATCTATTCGAACCTCCAATTGGTGTAATCTCTCATGAGCATGATCCTTACTATCATATACCTGAACTGGCGAGCCTCTTTCGACGTGTATACACAACATCTCCTGTTAAAGCTATAGAACAATGTTATCGAATATTGATACCAGCTTCAACAAAGATTTTCCACTACCCGCAGCCGTATGATAAAGTAATTGAACCTTACTGGTCTCAAAAAAACAGAAAATTTTTGGTCATGATCAATTCTTGCAACAGTTCCCCTCTTTATGGGCGAGAATATTACTCAAAACGAATAAAGGCTTTATCATATTTTAGTAAATTTGACTCAATAGATCTTTATGGATATCGCTGGGATTCAATCATCACTCGTAAGCCAATGGAATGGTGCCGAATGTATTTGAGTGCTATTAAGCATGGAAACCTATCTCGTTTGCGTGCATTGACCATTTTTTTATCGGCAAAAAATGCTTTGAAAAAATGTTTGTGTTCACCCTGTGAAAATATGAAGTATTCAACTCTCGCAAATTATCAATATGCGCTTTGCTTTGAGAGTATGGGAATTGAATCTTTTATATCGGAAAAGATTTTTGATTGTTTGATGGCTGGTACTGTTCCGATTTATCTAGGTGCTCCCAATATAGAAAGTTACGTGCCTCAGGAATGTTTCATAAATTTTCGCCGAATAGGCTCCTTTAAGAAATTACTTCAATTGTTAAATTCTCAATCTGATGAAGATCGCGAAATATACCGTCGTGCCGGGAAAGATTTCTTTGGATCAGATAAATTTTCACCATTTACCAAGGAATCTTTTGCTAAGCAATTTATTTCTGACGTTAAATCAGATATGTCATTGATTTCATAATAGCACCAATTTATTTATGGTAAGACCTGCACCGAATATGGATGCTAAGGTGATTAAGTGCAATTCATTTAGTGTATTCTGGTTCCTGGCTAAATAGTCGACCCTGAAAAATGCGAAAAGCCCAATAAAAACGCTGAAAAATGGGCCTGCATGGGTATAATGGTTTGCCGTAAAACAATTCGAATCACCCAGAAAGCCGGCAAACTGATGAAGCCCCGTCCCAGCAGCAACACCGATCTCCAGGGCGACCTGTTCAAAGTGGAACTGGAAGCCATCATCGCCCCCGACCACCAGCTGGTGCGCCTGGCCGGCCAGATCAACTGGAGTTTCTTCGAGCAGACCCTCGGCGCTCATTTCTGCGAATTGAGCGGTGCCCCGGCCAAGCCCGTGCACCTGATGGTGGGCCTGCATTATCTGAAGCACGTTTACAATCTTAGCGATGAGCAGACCGTGCTGCGCTGGGTGGAGAACCCTTACTGGCAGTATTTCTGCGGCATGCGCTTCTTCGAACACACCCTGCCCATCGACTCCAGTTCGATGACGCGCTGGCGCAAGCTGATCGGCGAAAAGGGTGCCGAGCAGCTCTTGGCCCAGTCCATCGCCGCCGGGCTCAAGACCCAGACGATCAAGCCGACCAGCCTGGACAAGGTCAACGTGGACACCACGGTGCAGGAGAAGGCGGTGACCTTTCCCAACGTGGACACCACGGTGCAGGAGAAGGCTGTGGCCTTTCCCACCGATGGCCTATGGGGAGAAAAACATCCATGAGCCGCACACCTTATCCCAGTGACCTTTCCGACGCCCAATGGTCCATCCTTGCGCCGCTGATTCCACCGGCCAAACCCGGCGTCCGGCCGCGCGAGGTGGACCTGCGCAAAGTGCTCAAGGGCATCCGGTGAATCGAGCGCGGTGGCATCGCCTGGCGCATGCGGCCCCACGATCTGCTGCCCTTGCCCACCGTGCACGGCTACTCCATGAAGTGGCGCAAGGACGGCACATGTGAGAAGATTCACGCCGCTTTGCGCGAACAGGTGCGTGTGGGGGCGGGCCGCCCAGCCCACCCCCCAGCGCCACCATCCTGGACAGCCAGAGCGTCAAAACCATCAACCGGGGCGGCGGCGAGCGCGGCTATGGCGCGGGCAAGGAAAATCAGCGGGCCCAAACGCCACCTGCTGGTGGATACGCTGGGGCTGGTCTGGATGGTGGTGGTCCCATCGGCCGATGTCCAGGACCGCGACGGCGCCCGATTGGTGCTGGAGCGGTTACTGGAACGCATGGTCGAGGGCCTGACGGGCCTGGCGCGCATCTTGTCTGACGCGATCTACGCAGGCGAACTGGTGGGCTGGGTGAAGGAGAAGCTTAACGTGGTGCTGGAGATCGTGCGTCTCTTCGACGCTGCCCTCCTTGACGGCACTGTCGTCGCGCTCATCGCGGGCCTTATTCACCCATTGACCCAATAGGCGCCACTGGCGCGTGTTGTACTCGCCGACGACCTGAGCCACCGCCAAAGCCCGACATGTTGCGCGCCAGTGAAAGAACGAAGGCCCCGAACAGCAGTGTTAAGCAGCTGCCGGGCAGCCTAGGGATCCGGGATCTGGCGCACGTCGCACTTGACCCACGGTGTGCGTGCGGGTAGTAGGTGTGCTGAAAGAAGTTGAGGTGGCGTCACTGCTTGTCTTCGATGTCGTAGGCCTTGGCCTGGGTGTTGTACTCGGGACAGGCGAACAGGCTACCCTTGGGGAAATGCGGGTTGATATTCAACTGGCTTTGGGCGGGGGCGAAACGGTAGTGGCGCATCTAACAGGGTAGGGGCAGGCCCAGCGCCATTTAAAAATCTGAATATAGTTTATGGTGTGGTTGCGTGTATGCAAGATGCGGTGGCGGTCGGTGGTGAACATGGCGCGCTGGCAACCTTCCATCTTACCGTCTCAGATGCCACCGTCAAGCCTCCAATGGGCGTTGGTTGATGACGCCGCGAACGGTTGGACATCGGGTCACTCACACGATTTAGTGTGGGGTCGTTTGTTTTGCTATGCGTCTATTTCTGATAAATAAATATATTAATATTTAATGCTGAAAATAACTACGTACTGACAATGAAATAGCTAAACTTAATGGGTATTCATTATTATGAAAAATAATAACTATATAGATATTATCAGGTGCAAATTGGTACGAATTTTATCCGGATGGCGGCATGCTCTTAATCCCGCCAAGAACATTAGGACTCTTGCTTATCACCTTATGGTATACAAGATATTCTGCAGGAAGATCGAAGGCCTTCATCTTGGGTGTGGGAGTACAATTATAAATGGTTTTATTAATATCGATGCGCAACATACCTCTCCATGCGATATAATCTCTAGCATATATCGACTTAAATTTTCGAATGGCTCTGTTCATTCAATCTATGCATGTCATGTATTGGAACATATTCCTCGATATAGTATTATGGATTCTTTGAAAGAATGGTACCGTGTACTTCAGCCAGATGGAACGTTGTTTATTGCAGTTCCGGATATTGAACAATTATTTAAGATCTATCAAGAAGAATTGAAGAGCTATGAGTCAAATGCGAACCATGATATTATAAATTTGGTATGTGAAGTAATATTTGGAGGCCAATCAAATGCATACGATACTCATTACCATGGATACTCTTTCCCTACCTTAAAATCCTTGTTATTGTCTGCTGGTTTCCGAGAAATACATTTATTTAATCGCGAAACTCTTACCTTTGCACCTTTTCGTGATGCTGCATATGCTAAGATTGATAATAAACCAATTTCTTTGAATGTGATGGCAATAAAATAATATTTCTGATGAAGCGTTAGGGATGACATTTAGATAGGTATTTTAAAAAATGAGACTAATTAATGTAAGATTATAAAAAGGTGGTGGCAAATGAAGATAAGGATGAAAAAATACTTACATGCCGTAATAGTAAGATTTGTAAGGCCGTATATATGTTATTATTTATTATCAAACAAATGGAAAAAATTAAATATTTGTTGTGGAGTTACAAAAATACCTGAATATTGCGGTATTGATATACATTATCATACAGACATATATTTGGACTTGTCAAGAAACAAGTTGCCATTTCGTGATAATAGTATGGATGTTGTTGTCTGTATGTCAGCTATAAACTATTTTACAAGAAAACGAGCATTGGAAATAGTAAAAGAGACTTTTCGTGTCCTCCGACCAGGAGGGGTTGCGCGATTTGGTGTACAAGATATGAGAAGTTTGGCAAATAAGTATTTAAATAATGATGTGGAATTCTATTTCCAAAAGCTACAAAATGGAAAAGACCGATTTGAAGGAGAAACAATCGGGGATAAATTTGTCTCATGGTTCTATGGTAATAAGACGGCAGGAGGTTGCAATAAGTATTTTTATGATTATGAATCCTTGCATGTTTTATTCAACAGTGCTGGATTCTCAATAATTGAAAATTTACCATATAGGCATAGTCGTTTAAGCGAAATATCAGATATTGATAATCGTCCAGAGCAAATGTTTTTTCTCGAAGCAGTGAAATGAAATACAGTCATAAATAAGGTCATATTAATTATTACTCCGGAACCGAAAATGATGACACATAATGGCCTTAACTTTACGCCATGGCATACTGCACCGAGGGCGCATGAAAGAAGCGTTTGACAATTTCCGGTTGCTGCTGCGTGGAACGCAAATATCCCCGGACATCGGCCTGCATCTGCTGGCCGCTCTTGGCCCGGCGCCGCCCCACTGCGTTCTGTTTGACGTCGTGGTTCAAAAACTCGTCCGGATTCAGTTCGGGGCTGTAGGCCGGCAGCGGGATCAGTCGGATTTGCTCGCGATGCTTCTGCGCCCATTGCCGCACCTGCGCCGAGTGATGCACTGGATGGCCGTCGACGATCAGATAGACCCGGCGCCGGGCGCCCCGCACCAGGCGACGCATGAACTCGATGAACACGGCGGACGAAAAGGAGCGCGAGAAAATCATGAAGCGCAAGGTTCCGCGATTGGTGAGCGAGGAGATGACGTTAAGCCGCCAGCGTTGGCCCGTGCCGGCGATCACCGGCGTCTTACCCTTGCGGCCATAGCTGGTCCCGGCCTGATGATCGCTGCGCAGCCCCATCTCGTCGCCCCAATGGATTTCGGCCTTTTCCTCCAGGGCCTCCTGGCGAATCGCGGGATATTGCGTCTTGAGCCAATGCTCAACTTCCTTGGGATCTTGCTCCCACGCCTTGCGCACCGGTTTCTGCGGCGTCAGGCCCCAGTGGCGCAGCCACTTACCCACGCTGACCAGCGAGACGCGCACGCCAAAGAGACGCTCCACCAGGGCGGCGACAGCCTGGCGGGTCCACAAGACAAACGGCAGGCCCAATTGGTCGGGGGCGCGGCGGGTGATCTTCGCCAGGAGCAGGCCGACCTGGTCCGGGCGCAGCAGCCCTTGCCCTTGGGGTCGGCCTTGCGGGTGGGCCGCCAGGCCCTTGTCGCCGGCGGCGTGGTATTGGCGGAGCCAGCGATTGACCGTCGGGCGGGCCACGCCGAACAGATGCGCGGCCTTGCCTTGGGTCATGCCTTCGCGCACGGCCTGGACCGCTCGCCGACGAATGGCTTCCTGAGCGTCGGCGCTCAGAGTTCTGGCATCTTGGATTTCCATAATAAATTCAGTCTATCATATCGGTTGATAGACTGTCACCATTTTCGGTTTCGGATTAGTAAATAGCCTAAGAAACCAGCTTTGACGTGATGCCGACATAAAGTCCCGCTAGGCTCTGTACGGCAAACCCACTAACGGGTTTGCCGGGATTTTGATATACTGGAAGCAGTCTGTGTTTGGGGGGACTGCTTCGATGAATCAACAACAACGACCCGATCGCCATGATCTCAACGACGCCGAATATGCCCTGCTGGAACCGCTGCTGCCGCCCGAGCGGCCGCACAAGCGTGGACATCCCTGGACCAGCCATCGCCAGGCGATCAATGGCATCCTCTAGCCGGGCGGTGCGTGCGGCGATCCGCTTGCGCCACACCCGGCCGGTGATTCCGCATCGCAAGCTTCCGGATGGAAGTTATCCGCCGGAAGCGGCGGGGTTCGACAAGCCGACCTACCGGCGGCGCAATGTGGTGGAGCGATTGTTTGGCCGGCTCAAGGAATTCCGGCGTATTGCCACGCGTTATGAGAAGCTGGCAGAGAGCTTCGTGGCGATGATCCTCCTGGGTTTTATCAGGATATGTCTGCATGACCTATTGGCGTACAGACCCTATTATCATTACGCTGTCTATTAGGCTTGAGCCGCCACGCTTCAGATTGGGCTTGGTAATTTAGTTCATGCTTTTCATCAAATAAAAAGATGTTCCCCAAAAACGAACAACCAGATATTATTCTACAACGATTGAGAGACCGTATGAACTGGGCAACGTAATATTATATTAGTGTAATCTAGTAACTACACTAGTGGTGTAAATAGAAAAATACATAATAAGGAACATAATTATGGAGTTGAATTTTAAGAAGAGAGCTATTGTTTTAAAGCAATTTTTGCATGCGGCAAAATCTCATAATCTAAATCTGTTATGGGATTATGCTACGTGCAATCTTTTCACAGTTGATTCTGATGAAAAACACTTGGCTGCTGCTATGGAGTGGTTATGCCAGGCGCAAGATGTATGTAAGGATGGGGGAGTATCAAGCTTTTATTCTTTTGAAAAGGGTTGGGATCTTCCTTATCCAGAAACTACTGGATATATAATTGGTACTTTTATTGCATACTTTATGCTGAGTGGGGATAAAAATTACTTAGAGCGCGCAATTCGGATGGCTGACTGGGAAATTTTTATTCAGGATCCAAGTGGAGGTGTTTTATCTAGATTGGGTAAGCCCACATTGAGGATTTTTAATACTGGTCAAGTGCTATTGGGTTGGTGTGCCATTTATGAAAAAACAAGAGAATCTCGTTTCATTGATGCCGCAATTAGAGCGGGGACATATATTATCGATAAACAGGAAGATAATGGAACGTGGCTAAAAGATTCACATTCAGGTGCAAAGACTTACTATTCCCGTGTTGATTGGGCATTAGCACGGCTATCGCAAATTACAGGTGATATGAAATATCTAAACAGTGCATTAAAGCATATTGAATGGGTTATAAGACAGCAACATTATAATGGTTGGTTTGATAATTGTGGATTTGGGTCGGATTTACCGATCACGCATGTGATTGCATACACAATAAGGGGAATAATGGAAACCTCTGTCTTACTTAGTGACCTAAGGCCTCATAGTAAACTAGATTATTTTGATGAAATAAAAATGGCGATAGATTCTATATGTTTTATTATTGATAAATATAGAGTCAGGGGTATAACAGGCATGCTTCCATGTCACCTTGATGAAAGGTGGGAAAGTTCCGACGAAAATTCTTGCTTAACAGGTAATGCACAATTAGCAGGAATTCTTCAAAGATTTAATCAAATTACAGGTGAAAAAAAATACTCTGAATATTCCGATTCTATACTTAGTGCATTAAAGCAGACTCAAGTTCTGAATAAAAAGGATAATAGGATTAGCGGGGCATTAGCCGGTTCTTATCCAATTTATGTGGGTTATGATGCTTTTATTTATCCTAACTGGGCAACCAAATTTTTTGCAGATTTATTAATTATGAAATTAATGCCTTGTATAGAATATCAAAAACTATCTTAGCATTTATCTGGTGTCTAAAAAGGGCTATTTTTCTTTATGAAAATTAATAGGGATAATATTCCACATCTAATCCAATGTGTACAAAATATGAGCTTGGGAAAAATTGATACGATCCTTTCTATCTACCTTGCAAAATGGTGGGGGATTAAGCTAGGGAATAATTGCAAGTTTTATGGAGTTCCTATCTTTCGTCGGTCGCCTGGTAGCACAATAATGATAGGTCATGATTCACGTTTTATTTCGGCAAAATGGGCTAATTTGATAGGCATAAATCGTCAATGCATAATATCTACTCTGAGAAAAACAGCTGAATTAAATATCGGTCAAAATTGCGGCTTTAGTTCAACAGTAATCGCGGCAATGGATTCCATTACAATTGGTCAAAATGTTTTATGTGGTGCAAATGTAACAATAACTGATACGGATTGGCATTCAATCGATCTAAACAAGCGTAAAGACGGAGAAAGTGGAAAATGTGCACCGATCATTATTGAAAATAATGTCTGGTTGGGATTAGGTGTTACAGTTCTCAAAGGTGTTACAATAGGTGAAGGTGCCGTTGTGGGTGCAGGCAGTATTGTCAATCAATCTCTACCAAAGGGATGGATTGCTTGTGGGCAACCCGCGCGACCAATAAAATTGATAACAACATAAATAATAAAAAATTGTAGCTGGAAATATATGTTAAAATTATTCATTATATTAATTATTATAATAGTATTCTCGGTTTGCATAAGCATTAATCCATGTTCAATTGCATTGGTCTACGTTTTAGTTTCTAAATCTGAGGCTTTTGGTGTGGGTGATTTATTTGAGAAAACTTTTGGTTTTACAACATATTGGTTTCAAGTCGGAATATTATTAGGCACCATTCCTATAGTTTTTGAACTATATAAAAAGAGAAATTCTGGATTGATTAATAAACGCAAATTCCAGATAACAGTCTTGGGTATAATTTTTATTTTCTGGATGTCCTTGTCCGTATTTTTCCATACAGGAGACCTAGTTGAAGCTTTATTGATAATTGTAAGATCTGGGGCGCTTGGTCTAATATATGCGATAGGGTATTATAATAATAATTTTGCACGAAAATGTATTCTGATTGCTTTGTTGTTTCATTTATTTGTCGCATTTTTTATTTTAATAATTCCTGGAACTTTTTTTGATAGTCTTAAGGCTATTAATCCTGACGAGCTCAATGAAATTAAAATGCTTGTTGGCGAGCAACATGTACAGCGATTAAGTGGACAATTCTTTAATGCTATACAATTATCATTCTATGCTGGAAGCGGTGTTCTCATAGGAATTCATATTTTAAAAATTTCGAGTAAAGTCTCAATTCAAGTTGTTGGATTATTATTGTTGCTGATGGGAATAGCGATATCAATATCCGCTATACAGAGAGGTATTTGGTTGGGCTTGTTATTAGGCTCCTATTTTGTGGCAATGCCAAATACCAAAAAAATTAAATATAGTTTATTAATATATACATTAATTATATTTATCGTATTTATATTATCAGAAAAATACTGGTCTGGTTATGATTTGGTATATCGGCATTTTACTGACTTGTCGAATGACACAGGTGTAAAATACAGAATTCTTGCCATGCAAAATGTTCATAAGATCTTTTTACAGTTCCCAATTTTTGGTGCGGGTAATCCAAAAAATATTGTAGACATGATTGGCGCTGTACCTCATCAATGTTTTTTATTTTATGGTGCAACATATGGTATTCCAGCTGGTATTTGTATGTTACTACTTATATCGATTTGTATAATGCAATACTTACATCTTGGTAATAATAAATCTAATGGGATAGAAAAAGGCTTCGATAGTTTAATAAGGGGGCTTGGATGTATACTCATAACAATGTCTCTTACAAATAATATGTCTGCAGGATTTTTTGGATATATCATTTTGGGATGTTGTTGTCTACCATATATACATGGTGGGGAGTTAAAAGTTTACGTAAGGAAATCAAGAAATGTTATATCATGATAACTTCAGTATAATTTAATATCACTTGATTGCTTTGAAGATAATTGACCTGCAATCAGGTGGGCTCCTCGCTAAAACGTGTGGGTAACCCGGATGTCCAGTCGCACTGCGATCAGGTAGACCATGGTAATCAGGTTGCGTGTCGAGCGATAGACCCGCGTCTTGGCCTTGGTCGCCTGGATCAGGCTATTGATCCCTTCCAGCAAACCGTTGTTCCCCTTGGATTCCGAACCAGGGTAACACACCCACCTTGTGCGCCATGATCGTTTTGGCCACCTTGATCATCGGCTCCAGGCGGCTATGTGTGTGACCCAGAAATACCACTCCTTCAGGAAGCGTCCGGCGCCGGCGTGGCCTTGGTCGAAGAGCGCCTGGAAGCAGAGCTGAGCCGGTACGCCCGTGCCGTCTTCAGGGTGTGACCGCTGTTCAAGAATCCCATGAGCTGCTTGAACTACGTGTTATTCAAGTTGTCGTGATTCTTGAGCCACAGATCGTGCGTGCGGAGCAGGCTCTCGGGCTCTTCGGCCTGTTCGGCGCGACGGACCTGGTCGACAACTTCATTGACCAACTTGACCAGATGGAACTTGTCGGAGGTCTGCCGGCCTTGGGAAGTTGATCGCGCACCCCGGCAATAATGGCCGCCGACATGTCGCTGCACACTTCCTTGATCTTGGCTGCCTCGCCCCCATAAGCTTTGAGGTTCTCAGCGAAGGCCGCCACGGTGGCGGTGTCCTTGCCCGCCGTGGCGAACAGCACACGTCGCTCCTTCAGGTCGACGAAAACGGAGATATAGTTGTGGCCGCGCTTGCTGGAGGTCCCGCCCGAGCCGACCTGCGTGATGGCGCTGTCGTCGCGCTGCTCGCGGGCGTCGTTGACCCAGTGATCGATCAGGCGTCACGGGCGCGTGTCGTGCTCGTCGACCATGCGGGCCATGGCCAGCACCGGCATATTACGCGGCGGCAATGTGAGCACGTAGGCCTCAAAGAGCAAAGTGAAGCTGCTGCCTGGGCGAGCCCAGGGAATCTGGACCTGGCGCACGCCGCATTTGTCGCACTTGATGCGCGGCAGCCGGGCGTGCAGGTAACAGGTGTGCTGGAAGAAGTTAAGGTGGCGCCACTGCTTGTCTTGCGAACAGGCTGCCCTTGGGGAAATCCAGGTCGATATCCAGTTGGCTTTTGGCCGGATCGAAACGGCAGTCGCGCACCTGCCAGGGTGAGGTCAGGCCCAAGGCCATTTGGAAAAGCTGGACGTCATTCATTGGGTGGTCTCCTGTCGGCAAGGTGCGATGGCGGTGGGCGGTGAACTCGGCCCACCGACGGATCTTCCATCCAACCGTCTCCAGTGTCACAGTCAAGCCTCCAGTGGGGTTGATCGCTGGTGCCGCCGGACGACTGGACATCCGGGTTACCCACACGTTCTAGTGAAGAGCCAAGAATAGATCTTTGTCCAGGAATCGGTCTGAATCAGCTGTTTTTAGGAGATTTTTTTAGCAATGATACCGTTTATCTTAAATTCGAGTAGTAGAGGATAATTATGATTATTGTGAAATTGATGGGTGGAATAGGAAATCAAATGTTTCAATATGCCTTAGGACGGCATTTATCTATTTTGAATAATACTTCTTTAAAGTTAGATGTTTCTGGATTTGCTTTTGATAGAAAAAGATCATATTCTTTGTCGGCATTTAATATTCTAGAAGATTTTGCGACTACAAAAGATATATGCTTGATGAAACATCGATCAATTATTTTTAGAATATTGGAAAAGTTGAGCTATAATCGTCTTGCGAGAAAACATATAAAAGAGAAAAAGTTAGGATTCGAAAAACATATATTGAATTTACATGAGCCCATCTATTTAGATGGATATTGGCAGAGCGAAAAATACTTTACATCGATCGAAGATATAATAAGAAAAGATTACACATTAAGAAAGCAATTGTCTTCTAGCAGTGAAAATATTGGTGAGCAAATACTGAACACAAATTCCGTTAGTATGCACATACGGCGTGGTGATTACTTCTCCAGTGCAAGGTGTAGAAGAATACATGGTGTTTGTAATACGAATTATTATTATAGTTCGATTAATTATATTAAACAAAATGTAGGTAATCCATTTATATATATATTTAGCGATGATCCAGATTGGGTAAAGGAAAATATTAGGATTGATATTCCGCATATGCTGGTATCGCATCAATCAAATTCAATAGAAAATGATTTTGAAGATATAGTGTTAATGAGTCGGTGTAAACATAATATTTTATCGAACAGTTCTTATTCTTGGTGGGGTGCATGGCTAAACACTTATAGTGGAAAAATTGTAGTGTCCCCTGATCGTTGGTTTGCAATCTCTAATTATAGAGAAGCAAAGGATATTATTCCAGAAGGCTGGGTGAAAATGCAGGTGTAATAATAAATATTAATTGACGTTAAGATATCGTATATATAGAGTTAACTTTTGGGTTTACTCATAGGTGAATTTCTTTTCCTAGATATGCTTTTTACTCAAGTAGATACAAGATATAGTATCTGCCCAGTCAGACGAATACCCCTAAACTCTCGCGGACTTTGAGAAATGGTGCTCCGTTGAGGACGCCTGCCGCGAATCTCTCTTCAAGCTGCGCTGGATTGAAGACTTCATTTGCCCACGCTGCCAGGGCCGTAATGGCTGGTCCACCATGAGAGACCTGCTGGTCTTTCTCGTTTGCGCCTATTAGGCCTCGTTTACCGTCGGCACCCTCTTTCAGGACACGCGCAAACCGCTGATGGTGTGGTTTTGCACTATGTGCTGGGTGACCAGCCCGAAAAATGGCGTCAGCGCCTTGGGCCTGCAATGCGTCCTGGGACTGGGGCAACTATCACACTGCTTGGACTTGGCTGCATAAGATGCGCCGCGCCATGGTCCGCACCGGACGTGACCACCTGGTCGCCTGCACAATCAACGCGACTACCTGATAACGTTTTTGGACGCGCCAGCGGTGGAGGCGACCAACGACCTGGCCGAGCGCCAGTTGCATCCGGCGGAGATCAGCCGCAAGTTGTCGGTGGGCAACGAGAGCGAAAGTGGGGCGCACATCTGGGAAGTTCTGGCCTTGGTGGCGGTGAATTGTGCCCAGCGCGCGGTCAGCTTTGTCGACAAGGCCTTCGGCGCTTTTCGCAGTTTCCTGCACACGTCGCAAGAGTGCTAAACAGATAATATGGGAGTAATATCAATGAGAATCTTGTGGTTTACTAATATACCAATGCCTGCAGTTATGCGTAAGTTTGGTTTGCCTGAATTGATTGGCGGTTATTGGATGTCTGAGATGTTAGATCATCTAAAGAATTTAGAAGGTATAAAAATAGCAGTGGTAACAGTTTATCCTGTCTGTAATGACCTGACATTTATAGAAGATAATATAGAATATATAACCTATAAACAATCAAAATATAATTTCCAGATAAGTGAGAGTGAAAAATATCTATTAAAATGTTCGAATATTGTTAATGAATGGTGTCCTGATATTGTCCATGTACATGGTACTGAGCGGTTTTATGGTTTATTAACCGCAAGAAATATGATTAAGGCTCCCTTAGTAATTTCTATTCAGGGCATATTAGGTTTATATGTAAAACATTTTTTTGGAAATCTCTCTTTTGCTGATATATTAAAATCTCATGGTATTTTACGCTTTTTAACATTTAGGGGTTTGTTTTGGGATTATTTGCGAATCATTAAAAGCAAAAATCAGGAATTAGAAATATTTCGTGATAACATGTTCTTTATGGGAAGAACTAAATGGGATGAAACATATGTAAAAAGTATAAATCCATCGGCAAAATATTTTCATGTTGATGAAATGTTGCGGCCCATATTTCTTAATCAAATATGGAATATTCATCAATGTAGACGTCATCAGATAATATTCACTAATGCCAGAAGAATAAGAAACAATTTAGAGACAATGCTTGCAGCCGTCAAAATATTAAAGCATAAGTATACAGATATTAAATTAAATCTCATTGGTGGGATAAATGAAAAGGATCAGTATGGAAAATTGTTAAAAAATATAATCGTGAGAAATGGTTTGTTGGACCAAGTAAATTTTTTGGGTCCCCTTCGGGGAGATGCTATTGTAAAAGAATTATGCTTATCCCATGTATTTGTAATTACTTCACATATAGAAAATAGCCCGAATAGTCTTTGCGAAGCTATGGCTGTAGGTCTTCCTTGTGTAGCAAATTATGTTGGCGGAATTCCAAGTTTGATTGATAACCACCAAAATGGATTATTTTATCCCACAAGTGAACCGGCGATGTTAGCGGAGTGTTTACAGGAAATATTTGAAAATGATGATTTGGCAATCAATATAGGAATGGAGGCACGTAAAAAGGCCAGAATCCGCCATTCTGATAAAAGAATTATGAATTCTTTATTAAATACATACAATACAATAATTCAGCAAAAAATTTAAACCTGTTAATTGAGTAGAATGGATTTTGATTTTTGTATATTTAGGCGAGAGTTTAATATAAATAATAAGGAATGATATGATGTCAAATGTTCAATTGTTTACTGGTTACTGGCGTATTCCCTGGAGAGAATACTTTACAGAACGCCATAAAGAATATATTGGAAAAGATCTAGGATCGTTGGTAACAGTAATAAACAAGCCGTCTGCAATAGAAGAAAAATGCGCTACATATTCTATCTGTAATTCATACAATGCATATTTGTTGAAGATTTTGAATAAGTTATTTCATTTCATTGGGAAGGATTATTATGCAAACAAAAAAATATATAATCTTATTTTAAGGAAAACAAGGCCAAACATTGTGTTATTTGAATATGGAACAAATTGTTCGCTTTTTGGTTACGAATGTTATGCACTAGGTATTCCATTTGTTGTTCATTTTCATGGACATGATGTGACAAAGGCATATAATGATGAGAAATACAGAAAATCAATTATAGATATTTGCAAAAAATCAAAAACAGTTATTGCAAATTCGAAATGTACGCAAAGCCGGTTAATTGAAATTGGTATTCCTGAAAGTTTGATTAAATTAAAATATATGGGAGTATTTATACCAGAAAAACCTGACAAGTTACCAGATTGTAAGAAATTAAAAATAATTCATATTGCTAATTATTTTAAAATTAAAGGACCACTAGAAACATTAAAGGCGTTTGAATTTTCACAGCGGCTTGGATTAGATGCAGAATTGATAATGATTGGAACTGGTCCATTATTGTCCGAATGTCGCAATTTTGTTGCAGAGAAGAAATTATGCAATGTGTATTTCTTAGGATCTCTCGAAAATAATGAAGTATTATGTAAATTGAAAGATTGCCATATTTTAACACAGCATTCCATTCGCACAATGGATAATTCAATTGAGGGCTTTGGTTTATCCCTAGTCGAAGCTATGGCTATGAATAGAGCTGTGGTTGCATCCGATCATGGCCCCTTTAGGGAAATTATAATTGACAATGTGACAGGATTATTATTCCCTGAAGGTGATTGGAATGCTCAAGGCAGAGCTCTTATGCGATTAGCAAATGATCGTAATTGCTTAAAACAACTTAGCTTGAAAGGATATCATAGAGCAAAAGAAATGTTTTCTACACACAGAGAAAGTAATGTGTTACGAAATATACTGGGCTTACGTAAATAATGCAAACATATAAATAAGTTGTATAAAATTAGTATATTTTATAAAAGAATTGTTGTTATAAATGAAAAAGCAAATAGCGATTAGTGTTGTTATGCCAGTTTATAATGGGGAATTGTACTTAAAAGAATCTATTGGAAGTATTTTGGATCAAACATTTAATGATTTTGAATTTATCGTTATTAACGATGGATCAAATGATGGATCTGGAAATATTATTGCAAGCTATGCAAAAATTGATAAACGGATCAAAATAATTAATCAAACCAATCAAGGAATAGTTGTAGCATTAAACAATGGCCTAAAAATTGCAAATGGAAAATATATTGCTAGAATGGATTGTGATGATATAAGCCTTCCAACGCGATTTTACAAACAAGTTGAATACATGGAGCACCATTTAGATATAGGTGTATGCGGTACATGGATAAGATATTTTGGAAATCAGAAAGCCGGATGTTGGAAGCCCCCACTAGACATGGAATCAATGCGAAGTGAGCTAATTTTTACATCAATCTTAGCCCATCCAACAGTTTTTATAAGAAAGGAAATTTTTGATAAATATAATCTATTTTATCGAAATGACTATATTCATGCCGAAGATTATGATTTATGGATTCGTTTTGCAAAATGTACAAGGTTAGCCAATATTCCTGAAATACTCTATTTATATAGAGTTCATGAACATCAAGTTACTCAAATGGGAAGAATCTCTAAAAATTATTCTGCAAGGCAACTTCGAGAGAAATATATAAGTGATAATTTGGGGGAGATATCCAGTGACTTTATTAGTATTCACGAGGATGTGGCAAGTCGGGAATATGGGAATAATATGATGTTTGTGAAAAAAGCATTTGATTGGTTTAATGAAATAATTTTTCTGAATTCGAACAAGGAGGCGTTTAATCAAAATATTTTAAAGAATCAATTACATCGATACTTTTATGATATATGTTGTAATCTTTCAGGTTTAGGTGTA